>CAWCAB010000003.1:0-813356 GCA_963793485.1 uncultured Bacteroidota bacterium | reverse complement strand
TTCAAATAATTCATACGATATCAAAGGCAATAACTGGGGAAATAGGCATAAAAACAGTGGATATCTTTTTTCCGATATGAAATTTCCTATGTACGATGATATTCTTGAGAAATGTAAAAACGCACATCTGAAATACTCCTATATTAGGCTGATTGGATGGGATGTTTGTATTACCGAAGCCGGGGAACCAAAACTTATTGAATGGAACGCCCAAAATCCTGGTTTCTGGCACCTGGAGGATATACTTGGTCCTAAATGGCCTAGTGACGAAGATATATTCAACTAGCCTGTACCAAAAGGTTTAAATATATGGACTACATGAAAATGTACCGAAGATTATTATATTTAATATATTACCTGAAGCAATCGGAGCTTAAGAAAACAAAGCCCTTTGCGAGCTATACATCGAAAATATCAGGACGTTCAAAGAGAGGTTTAGTTCTTGATTCAATCAAATCGGTTTTCATATACAACACTTCATTAACCGACTACTTTTATTTCAGTTTTTTTGATAAGGATAAAGCGGAGAGGCAAAAGTGGGCCGGTACGGGATATATGTACCAGTACCAGCGAAAAATGAACCCCGTATCCAGCCGGGATGTGCTTGCAGATAAAGCTAAATTCTTGGAACAATACGCAAAGTTTATCAGTCGGAAACATCTCGACATCAGTAAATCAGCCAATCAACAGGAATTTATAAGTGCCTTATTGTCAAACCCTGTCGGCAAATTAGTCCTGAAAAATGCCCTTGGCCAGGTTGGTGCAGAGGTTGAGGTGATCAATAGCAAGGAATTCACTCCCGAATCCCTTATTGCATACATGCGAAAAAATAAATTCAATCTTATAGAGGAATTTGTAGTACAGCATCCCAGCTTGATGGAATTATCCCCAACAGCATTGAATACGCTTCGGATAATCACTCAGATCAATAGTGACGGGGGTGTCGATATTCTGGGAGCAAGGCTTCGAATCTCTGTAAATTCTCCAGTTGATAATATGGCAGCCGGAAACCTGGCAGCTCCCATAGATATTAACAGTGGAATTATAAATGGTTTTGCTGTTTACAGCGACATACGAAAACCAAATGAGCATATTCACCCTGTTACAGGTATAAAAATCCAGGGGTTTCAATTACCATTCTGGGAAGAATCCCTGAACCTGGCCGTAAAAGCAGCTTTACACCGTCCGGAAAACAAATCCATTGGCTGGGACATCGCCATCTGCAATAACGGGCCAGAGCTGATTGAGGGTAATCATAATTGGTGCAAACTTCTCTGGCAATTACCTGTTAATAAAGGCCTTAAGCAGAGCTTAGTACCTTTTATACAATAGCAAAAAGATAATCCTTTGATAAAAATATTAATCTACATTAAGCATAACTTACCATTTATCTGGCAGACGATCGAATGCTTGAATGCCATTCTGTTCAGAATATTATATAGCAGGAAATTTTATCAGTCAATAATTTGGGCATTTAATGAATTCAAATTACCCGGGTTTGAATTTCGGCTCCTTAACTCCACTGATTCATGCAAGATCATAGACTTAACAGATAAGCAAGCGTCTGGAAGGCTGGATTATTTTAAACCGCATAAATTTGATTTGAACACTCTAAAAAAACTTAATGCCAACCCGGCATTTTTTTTGATGGGAGCATTTGAAAAAGGGGAATTGGTTGGCTACTTTTTTCTGCGCTGCTTCTGGAACCGTAAATGTTTTGTGGGCCGCTTAATTGATGAACCTTTTGAAGGTAAAGGCATTGGTAGAACTATGAATACAATCATGTATTCTATTGCCTGGAAGTCTAATTTCCGTTGCCTCTCAACCATTTCTAAGAATAATAAAGCAGTGATGCGATCCCTTGCCATAATAAGGCATTGAAAATATTGAAGGAGCTAAATGATGATTATTTGCTGGTTGAATTTGTTAATCCGCAGGATAAAATTTGAATATTCGCAAAAAGACCCAATTTCACTAAAATAAAGGCAGTTGAAATACCTAGGTATTTATAACTGCTGTAAACAGGTAATAATGCTCTTTTATAGGCATGATGCATTTAATATTTTTGCTATCACGATACACCCAAGTAGACCTGAATCTTAAATTATGACGACCAAAAATCCCTCCTATATCTAGGGTTTTGTTTCACATAATAAGATGATTCTCTACGTGTATGAAAATACAGGTGAAATCAATCTTTAGTGAAATAAGGCCAAATCTTTTTACATAGTCAAGAGTACTTGTCGTCCAATACAGTATTGGGACTGACGGGGCGAAGCTTTATCGCCTGTAATTTGGCTCCCAATCACCAGAAGATGTCCACACAAGATTTATTGATTCCTTTTATTCGCAATCTCTATAAAGAACCGGAAGCATTCATTCCCTTACACGATCCACGATTCGTGGGAAACGAAAAGAAGTACCTGCTGGAGTGTATTGACTCTAACTTTGTTTCGAGTGTAGGTGAATTTGTGAGCCGTTTCGAACAGCTTTGTGCTGAATTCACCGGGGCAAAATTTGCTGTAAGTACGATGAATGGTACATCAGCATTACACATTGCCCTTAAATTGGCCGGAGTGCAGGACAAGGGATGAAGTCATTACCCAGGCGCTCACCTTTATTGCTACAGCCAACGCCATCAGCTATACCGGCGCAGAGCCTATCTTTTTAGATGTAGACCGTGATACTTTAGGCCTCTCCCCTGCTGCACTGGCCGAATGGCTGGAAGAAAATGCTGAAGTCCGCGACAGTCTGACACCAAATACTAATCCACATGCTTACAACATAAATAGCGGCCGCCGAATTTCTGCCTGTGTCCCTATGCATACCTTCGGACACCCGGCAAAACTTGATGAAATAAAAGAAATACTTGACAGATATAATATTCCCATGATTGAAGATGCTGCTGAGAGTATCGGCAGCTACTATAAAGGAAAACACACAGGTATCATTGGTAAATTTGGCATTCTGAGTTTTAATGGAAACAAGGTGATTACGACAGGTGGCGGCGGTATGATCCTCACCGATGACGAAGAAATGGCAGTGAAGGCCAAACATCTAACCACCCAGGCAAAGATCCCTCATGCCTGGGAATATAAGCATGATGAGATCGGTTACAATTATCGGCTGACCAATATTGCTGCAGCACTTGGATGTGCACAGATGGAAACGCTGGATAAGATCCTTAAATCCAAAAGAGAATTGGCAGATCAATACAAAAGCTTTTTTAAAAACACAGAATACGAGTTTTTCTCAGAGCCTCAGGACTGCCGCTCCAACTACTGGATAAACACTATTATTACTCCGGGGCGACAAGAAAGGGATTCACTTCTTGATCACACGAACAAGAATGGTATAATGACCCGCCCTGTGTGGGAACCCCTGAACCAACTATCAATGTTTGCCCACTGCCAGACTGACAAACTTGAAAATACGAAATGGCTTGCAGAAAGGATCGTGAATATACCAAGCAGTGCGACTTTTAAATAGAACAAACTTGAAATCCAAATCAGTATTAACCTGAACCACAATTAAATAATCAATGATCACCGAATTAGAGCTCCAAAACTTTGTAAAAACTTATGTTACCGGAAGGCGGGACAGCCTGCTAGGAGCAGATCTGGAGAAGTTTAATGAAGAATTGAGGCAACGTATCGAAGGAAAGAACGTTCTGGTAATTGGTGGTGCAGGGAGCATTGGCTCAGCATACATCAAGGCAATTTTGAAATTCAGAATTGCAAAACTGGTGGTTGTTGATATCAACGAAAATGGATTAACCGAACTGGTACGTGACCTGAGGAGCTCTGTAGATTATCATATTCCAGAGGAATTCATTACTTATCCTGTTAATTTTGGCGACAGTGTATTTAAGAAGCTTTTCCTTTCACAGGGGCCCTTCCACATTGTAGCCAACTTTGCTGCTCACAAGCATGTGCGTAGCGAAAAAGACATATTTTCTGTTGAGGCCATGATTGAAAACAATGTCCTTCGTGCAAAAGAGCTTCTGGATTTAATGCTGATCTCACCACCCGAACACTTCTTCTGCGTATCTACTGACAAAGCAGCAAACCCGGTGAATATTATGGGCGCCAGCAAAAAATTGATGGAAGAACTCATTCTTGCCTATGCAGGAAAGCTGAACATAAAAACAGCACGTTTTGCAAATGTGGCTTTCTCAAATGGCAGCCTTCCACTTGGATTTATTGAACGGTTACGCAAACAACAACCCCTGGCCTGCCCTCTCGGGATCCGTCGTTTCTTTGTATCCCAGCAGGAATCTGGAGAATTGTGTCTCATGGCCTCAATTATGGGTGAATCCGGCGACATATTCTTTCCGAAGCTGGATGAAGAAGAGGATATGATCCCCCTGGATCAAATTGCGATCGATTTTCTCAATCATATTGGTTTGATAGCTGATGCTTGTGAGTCGGAAGATGATGCCCGACGAAAGGCTCTGGCTCTCAATAGTGAGTCGGTAAACTACCCGGTTTATTTTTTTAATTCAGACACTTCCGGTGAAAAATCATATGAGGAATTCTATACCACTGATGAAAATCCTGACCTGGACACCTACATAGAATTGGGCGTAATAAAGAAATCAGGAAGTCGTAGCATGGAAGAAATGGATGATATCTTAAATAAGTTCCGAAAACTCTTCGATTCAAAAGAAGTGACAAAAAAGGCTATCGTCAATATCCTTGAAGATTGTGTACCCACTTTCGAACATCTGGAAACGGATAAGGGACTTGACTCGAAAATGTAAATACTAATATAGAACTGCGAAAACCTCACAATACCTCATTTACCAGATCTTTAACATTTTGTTAACAATGAATACTGCTTTACCACCATAAATTTGCATTACCCCAAACCCAAAATAAATTATTAAAATGAATTACGATACAATTGACCACCCCCTGCCCTCGGCAGGTATCCGGATAGGACCAGCCGGATACAGGAAACATTTCAAACGCCTCATTGATACAATACTGGCGATGACAGCTCTCATACTGTTATTGCCTGTATTGTTGCCTGTGTCGATTATTTTGTTTCTGACCGGAGAGCATAGTGTTATATACAAACAGACCCGGATTGGATATCAAAATAGCACCTTTAGAATATGGAAGTTCGCTACCATGATGAAGGGTAGCTCCAAAATGGGCACTGGCAGTCTGACACTCCGCAATGACCCACGTGTACTTCCTGTGGGCAAGTACCTGCGGAAAACTAAAATCAACGAACTGCCCCAGATCATCAATGTTCTGATCGGTAATATGTCGATCGTAGGGCCTCGGCCTTTGATGGATGTTGATTATCAAAAATTCCCCAGACACATGCGAGGAAAGATCTATAATGCCAAGCCAGGGATAACAGGCATTGGCTCGATCATATTCCGCGACGAGGAAAAATGGATAAGCAATTCTGGTATCGACCCTCATGAATATGACCGGAAGGTGATCGCACCATATAAAGGTGAACTGGAATTATGGTATCAGGAAAATATGAGTTTTCTCACTGATGCAAAACTGATTTTCTGTACAGTCTGGGTGATCCTTTTCCCCGGCAGCCAAATGCCCTATAAGATCTTTGCAGGTTTACCAGGCAAGCCTGAATCCCTGCGGACCTTAAATAATGAGAACAAGCCAGCAGCCGCATAACAATCAAACAAGCACAAAATTTTATGAAAAAAGCCTTAGTCACCGGGATTACCGGTCAGGATGGCGCATACCTTGCTGAATACCTTATCAGAAAGGGATATGTTGTTCATGGTATCAAGCGGCGTGCATCGTCCTTCAATACAGGGCGCATCGACCATCTGTATCAGGATCCACATATCGAAAATCGAAATTTGATCCTCCACTACGGAGACCTTACCGACAGCATGAACCTCACACGCATCATACAGGAGGTACAACCCGATGAGATCTATAATCTCGCTGCCATGAGTCATGTTGCGGTGAGCTTCGACACCCCGGAATATACGGCCAATGCTGATGGACTGGGCACACTACGTATATTAGAAGCTGTTCGTTTGCTTGGACTAACTAAACACACCAGGATTTACCAGGCTTCCACCAGTGAACTTTTCGGGCTGGTACAGGAAACACCTCAAACAGAGCGCACACCCTTCTACCCACGCTCACCTTATGGTGTAGCTAAATTGTACGCATACTGGATTACGATCAACTACAGGGAAGCATACGGGATACATGCCAGTAATGGAATACTATTTAACCATGAATCACCGGTGCGTGGTGAAACTTTTGTCACTCGTAAGATCACACGTGCCATCAGCCGAATTGCCATGGGCATGCAGGACAAACTTTACCTTGGTAACCTTTCAGCTTCAAGGGACTGGGGCCATGCAAAAGATTTTGTAAAAGCCATGTACCTTATTCTGCAACAGGATAAACCGGATGATTATGTCATCGCCACCGGCATCAGTGCCAGCATCCGTGATTTTGTAAATATGGCTGCAGCAGAGATTGGTCTTGAAATAAGCTTTAAGGGAGAGGGTGCCGATGAAAAAGGTTCTATCACCGCCATTAATGAAAAGATATTTACCGAAAAAGTAGGTGAAGCATATCTGGATGCACTCAAAAACAGGAAGCAGTGCATTATTGAAGTCGATCCGGAATACTTCAGGCCTACGGAAGTTGACTCTCTCATAGGAAAGGCAGATAAGGCAAGGGAAAAGCTTGGCTGGGAACCTGAATACGACCTGAACGGACTCATCAGTGATATGATGATGAATGATATCGAGCTGGTAAAGAAAGATGCTCACCTGAAAGATGGTGGCTTTGAAACGCTTAATTATTTCGAATAAAGATATTATTGGGATAATATGCAAAAGGAAGACAAAATATACGTTGCCGGACATACTGGTCTTGTTGGCTCTGCGCTGGTTAAGGCGCTTAGAGATAAAGGCTATACCAATATTATTGGTATGACCATTGAAGAGCTTGACCTTCGTGATCAAGCGTCTATATTGTCATTCTTTGAAAAGAACAAACCGGATTATGTATTCCTTGCTGCGGCCAAAGTAGGCGGAATCATTGCCAACAATACCTATCGTGCTGATTTCATATATGATAACCTGATGATCCAGAATAACATCATACATGCATCTTATCTGCACGGAGTGAAGAAATTACTATTCCTGGGAAGTACCTGTATATATCCACGCGATTGTCCACAGCCTATGAAGGAAGAGTATTTACTCACCAACACCCTGGAATATACAAATGAACCTTACGCCATTGCCAAGATTGCCGGCATTAAAATGTGTGAGAGCTACAACCTGCAATACGGAACAAATTTCCTGAGCGTAATGCCCACCAACCTATACGGACCCAATGATAATTTTGACCTTGAGCGTTCCCATGTCCTTCCGGCCCTTATACGTAAAATACATTTAGGTAAATGCCTGGAGAATAATGACTGGGAAGCCATAAGAATCGATCTTGATAAAAGGCCTATTGAGGAAGTTGACGGCAAAGCTGATGAGAGACAAAATACTAGACATACTGGTCAAATATGGCTTCGAAAGATAGGCGATAAAACACTGATGTTAGCGTGGATATCTGGGGTACCGGAAAACCCATGCGTGAGTTTTTATGGTCAGAAGAGATGGCCGGAGCCTGTGTCTTTATCATGGAAAATATAGATTTTCAGGATACAATAAGTATGATCGACAATGACTCTGGCACTACAAACAATAAACAAGAAATAAGAAACACCCATATCAATATTGGCACTGGCAAAGAAATATCAATAAAGGGCCTGGCCAGCCTGATCAAAGAGCGAATTGGCTTCAAAGGGAAGCTGATATTCAACATTGAAAAACCAGACGGAAGCATGCGAAAGCTTACTGATCCATCTAAACTTAATAGGCTTGGATGGAAACATAAGATTGAAGTAGATGAAGGCATCAGCATGCTTTATAAATGGTATTCAAGTAATTAATAATAATTAATATAGGATTTATCATGGAAATATTATTATCAGTAGCTGCAGTTATCCTGTCGTGCGCTTTGGTCATCATTAGCATTCCGGCAATTGTCAGGGTAGTTAAAGCAAAGAAGCTCTATGATGAACCAGATCAACGTAAGGTGCACAAAAAAGTAATACCCACCATGGGTGGCATAGCAATATTCATTGGAATAAGCATTTCTACATTATTGCTAACGTCGGGATATCCGATCCTGAACGAGAGGATAGTATTTGCAGCCATGATACTGCTTCTTTTTATCGGGATCAAGGATGATATCATGTTAATATCACCTGCTTCAAAGTTTGGCGTACAGTTGCTGGCCGCCATCGCCCTTGTGGTTATTGGAGATTACAGGATCACAAATTTACACGGGATCCTGGGAATTTTGGAGATAAGCTATGCTGCAAGCATATCCCTCTCAATATTGATGGTCATTGTATTTGTAAATGCATACAATCTGATAGATGGGGTTGACGGCCTGGCAGCAGGATTGGGAATACTGGGATCCACATTCTTTGGAATATGGTTTTTATTGAATGGCTACACATTTTTAGCCATACTGTCTTTAAGCCTTGTTGGGAGCCTCCTGGGTTTTCTCAGGTTCAACCTCTTCGGGAAACAGTATAAGATCTTCATGGGGGATACAGGATCACTTATTATCGGTTTACTCATGGTGGTGCAGGTGATTGAATTTGTTGAATTTAATATGGATACTACCCTGCCTTTCTATATCAACGGATCACCTTCAGTGGCCCTGGCATTTGTGATCATACCTATAACTGACACAATGAGGGTATTTGCTCTAAGACTTTTCAAAGGTCTTTCGCCATTTTTCCCCGACAAAAACCATGTGCACCACTGCCTGCTCAGGATCTATAACCGTCACTACAAAGTGACGCTTGCATTATTAATCCTGAATCTCACCATCATTGCAATTACCTTGCTTTTATGCATTAATGCGACCGGTTACTATAGCCTGTTCTTCATTGTCCTTTCCTTAGGAATACTTGCCTCCGTATTACCGTCGGCAGTGATCGCCTATCGCAGGAAAAAGCATGGCAAGTACTGGTTCAGGATGAAACATAGCCATACTATATAAGATATATTGATACACTGCTATCTTATTCATTCGTCCAGACAAATTTTTATAAGCATGTATCATTAATACAATTGTCGTGTTTATTGACCTTTTAAAATATTTATTTAACCTAAATTTAAAAATTATGAAACAGATTAAAATTTTAAAGTTGCTAGGCCTGATCATAGTCTTTAGCATAGTTTCTTTCTCATGCGAGAAAACTGATCAAATTGATGAACCAGTTCAAACACCTGCAGATGAATTTATTGACAATACATCTATTGACATTAAAGATTATTGCGGTAATACATTGACCTTTACATTAAACCAGTGGGACCAAACAAATGATTTTGGTACGGTAACGATTGGCAATGATGAATCTAATTTGATTTTCAATTTTGATATTGATGAAAATAACGGCTACAATATTCGGAAAACTTATATCTATATTATTAATGATGGCATGACGCCACTATCGACGATTGCCGATGCATGGAATCCGGACGGATCTGCTCATTTTATAGATTTAGAAAATTTCCCTTTCATAACAACCAATATAAATACCCAGGAGCATCAGGAAATAATTTCTTTCACTGAATTAGAGAATGAAGGAATTGATCTAAATGAATGTCTGGATATTGTGGCTGTAGTCAATCTTAAGGATACAGCTACAAATGCATGGGTTTATAGGGTTTTTGCCAATTCCTCACTTAAATCCTATGGATATTATGTTGATTTTTGCATTGAACCTTGTGAAGAACCAACATGCGAAACCGCATATGCTTATGGAGGGGATCAGGATGACTGTTTCCTCAACCTTAATACACAGGGTAATAACTGGGGCTGGTCAAATGGGGGAATAGGTGAAGGAACCTACCAGTGGGCCTATTTATGCAGGAGCCGGACAATGCGATATCAGTAAGGGTACCCTTGTAGGAACCCTAGATATTGTGTATGCTGCGGGTACAGCAACCATCACTTACAATATTGATGCCGGGGTATACTCTGGAGGAAACACACTTACATATTGGAGAAACAGAAGGAACAAGGTTACCTTTGAATAAGAAGAATAAATTTATAACTGCACCAGGTCAGTTTGATTATTCCGGAGGGAATTCCTTTACAATTGATGGTCTTTCAGGAGAAATATGGGTAACTGCTCACTCAGTGGTATGTGGAAACTTTGATTAGTATCTATTATATAAAATATTAATAAAAAAAATGAGCCGTAATGGCTCATTTTTTTTTGTATAATTGAAATAAGATTAATTCGCGTCTGTCGAAAATATCAGGTTACTTGCATGATACGTTTTTTTTCTTTAAAACGGCAAGCCATCATCTTCTTCAATAGGTGGTGGAGCATCCGAGATATCATGAGGCGGTGGAGCTGATGGCTGGTCTGTAGGCCCCTGTGTTTCTATTCTCCACATCTTCACATCGGTATACCATCGATCGTTGAATTCGCGGCTTTCGATGTTGATGCTGACGGTAACTTCTGAACCAAGCTTCAGTTCATCAGGTGAGACCTTATCATTCCAGTTGGCAATACAAACCTTCTTTGGGTATTCTCCCGGAGTTTCAAATATAAATTCCTGTTTCTTCCATGGCCCGTTCTTGCCTTCTCCATTTACGGGATCCATGATCTTAATGATTTTCCCTGTTATTTCTGACATAATGCAAATCTATTAATTTCTTTAATTTCTCATCCAGGTTTTATCGAAATCTTAATAAGAAAGCACCCCTACTGACATTTTTTATAATAATCATGCAAATTCTCATTCAGCCTGATCGCCCCACCTAATGAAAGTTGTGCAGGCACCCTTAATTTGCCAATCGTAACGGAATCACCTTTAAAGATATTCAGCTGAGCATTCACAGAGAATGACAAAGTCACGAGAAGTATCAATATTAAAGAAGATTTCCTCATGCATTAAAATATAAATCTAAATTAACACTTTTTCAAAGCAGCCCATGAAAGAGGTTCGAATATCAAATATCAGATATCAGATATCTTAAAGTCCGCGCAGCCACTCCGGCCTCAGCCCTGCCCCTAGAGGATTGTTCAGGGCAGCATCAATCTCTTCCAGCATACGATTTTTGTCACGTCCCAGGTTTCCTTTCAGTATGAGGTAGTTTGAGGCATGATCGCTGCGAAAAATAGTGTGTTCGAGCTCTGTACTGGACAGGAAGGTCCTCAGTTCAAGCAGAAGATCCGGGATTTCACAGGCTTCGAAATCACCTTTAAAGCGTTTCTTAAAATGCTCCAGTCCGTGGGGATAGCTCAAGACCAGCGTGGAGAGGTATTCCGGCTGGACTGCATTTACCACCATAGCACTGTTGGCTGCATGCTGTTGGCTGTATATTTTACCCCCTAATCCGCTTAAGATCATCACAGAGCTCTTCATCCCTGCTTCCTTTGACTTCAACATGCCCTCAATAGTACTTTCGTGAGTTTCACCCTTATTCACCATTTGCAAGCACTTCATCATCACCTGATTCAATGCCCACATAGATGAGTTTCAGCCCAGCCTCCCTGATCTTGCTCAATTCTTCATCGGTCTTGCCTGCCAGGTCTTTTGGGATGGCGTAGGATGAAACCCGGCTCAGCCTGGGAAATGCACGATTCAACTCATCCAGCAAGTCGATCAGATAATCTGCAGGCAGGGCCATGGCATTGCCATCTCCCAGGAATACTTTACGAATTTGATCTTTGTATTCGGCCATTGACTGGATCTCAGCAAGCACATCATCCAGTTCCCTGATACTGAATTTCTTGGTGGTGTACATCTCGCAAAATGCACAAGAGTTCCAGCTGCATCCTATGGTGGGTTGCAAGATTAGAGAATAGGCCTCGCTGGGAGGGCGGAAAAGGGGTTCGCTGTAGTCAATGGGATAATACATATGTTGTTACTTGTTACTTGTTACTGGATACTAGATACTAGATCCTGGATACTAGATACTAGATCCTGGATCTTTGACACAGCCAACAGCCACCAGCTATCAGCAGCCAGCTTTTCAATTTTCAAATGGATGATTTCCATCAAAATCCGGCCTGTAATTATCAGCACTCTCAATTCCCTGCACAAAGCCCCTTGTAATTTCTAATTCCGTCATTTTATCGATGACTTTATGGTATTCTTTAGAATCAACTGTCTGATTCAGAAGCGCATATTCATTTGCTCTGTGAGTCGGATAATATTGCGACATCAAGGCAACATGCACGCTTGGCGATAACTCATTCGCAATCGCTTCCAGCACTTTAATACTATTCTCCGTATGCCCCGGCAGAACAAGGTGCCGTATAAGCATTCCTCGCATGGCATAACCTTCATTGTCTATGATGAGGTTGCTTCCCATCTGTCTGTACATCTCCTTGTGAGCCTTCAGGGCAATCTCAGGATAATCTTTTACATCGGAATACCTCCGGGCAGTCCCCTCTTCCATATACTTGAAATCCGGCAGGTAAACATCTACCATCCCTTCCAGTTTCTTCAATTGTGCTGCATCGTCGTAACCATTTGAATTATAAACAATAGTAGGCTTATACCCAAGATGATTGAGCGCATTCACAATGATCTTCATTTGAGGGATGTAATGCCCCGGAGATACAAATCCAAGAATATTGATGCCTGTATCCAGAATAAATATGATCTGTCTTAGCACTTCATCCAGTTCCATGAATTCCGGGCTATGATCCAGGCTGTTATCGCTGATTTGCCAGTTCTGGCAATATACACATTGCAAGTTACAGTGGGTGAAAAACACATTACAAATCCCTTTGCTGCCGCTGATCACCGGCTCCTCTCCCCTATGGATACAAATAGATGAGATGCTGAATTCTGTTCCGGCTTTGCAATAGCCTTTTTTGGATGAAAAACGATCGGCATTGCACTTCCTGGGACATATATTACATGCCCTTAGTTCTTCCAAAGGAGTAAATATATCTTCCGGCAGTTCAAATTCCATCATCCAAGACTAATTTATACAAAGATATCACTTCGAATGAATAGATAAGAATTCGTTTAACCTCAAAGGACACAAAGACTACCGCTAAGACCGCGAAGAGGAAAATATCACTCGTCGGATACCATCTTTTAGATACCGAACGTTAAAATTTACAAGTAATCCTAGTCTGCAATTTGAGAGCTTTAAATAAGTCAATATTTGGGCAAGATGCACATCAGCTAATGCCTCGACAGATTTGACTTCAATAACAATCTGATTCTCAACAAATAAGTCAACTCTATATCCAACTTCTAATTTAACATCTTCATAAACTAATGGCAATGGCTTCTGTTTTTCAACAAACAAACCAGATTTCGAAAGTTCATAAAATAAGCATTGTTCATATGCACTTTCAAGTAAACCAGGCCCCAATGAGATATGGACCTTAAAAGACAAATCCAAGACATCCTTAAACAGTTTTTCCTCATTCATTCCTAACAATCTTTGTGTTCTTTGCGAATAACTTTGTGACCTTTGCGGTAAATTTTTCTTTTATCTCACATCGAAGACAGCCCTACTTATTAATACTGAAAATCAAAAAATGTCCCACTTCGGTAGAAAATGTATTATCTTTGTAACACAATCTAAGACTATTATGCCTTATATCCTTAATATCGGCAAATGGTACAAAAAGTCCTGGAAGGGACTCTTTGAATGTTGGATATATTAGTCCGGACTCCCCCCTGTCTTTCGTTTTATTCATTAATGCTTCAAGAAGCATAAGTCATGCACGCATACATTTTTAACATCCAACGATTTTCTATCCACGATGGGCCCGGCATCCGGACAACAGTCTTTTTCCAGGGCTGCCCCTTGCAATGTTCCTGGTGTCATAATCCTGAAGGAATTCCGCAACATATTGAAAGCAAGGGCAGATATGCTCCTCAATCATCCATAAAGAAGTACTCAATAGATGAACTGCTGGATGAAATCCTTAAGGACAAAGTATTTTATGAAGAGTCGGGTGGCGGTGTGACTTTTTCCGGTGGAGAACCCCTGATGCAAACTGAATTCCTCCTGGAAATACTCAAAAAGCTTAAAGAAGAGGGCATCCACACCACAGTAGATACATCGGGATATGCCCCGGAGGAGATATTCAACGAGGTGGCGAGTTTAACAAACCTTATCCTCTTCGATCTGAAGATCATTGACAATAAGAGACATGAGCTCTATACAGGGACCGGAAACAGCCTGATTCATATTAATCTCAAACACCTGGCAGAGATGAAGGTTCCTTACCGCATTCGTATCCCGCTGGTGAATGAGATCACAGCCGATGATGGCAACCTGGATGGGATCGCAAGCATGTTGAGTAGTGCCGAAAATGTTGAGATCGACCTGCTGTCATATCATGACCTGGGAAAAGGAAAACAAGAGAAAATGGGAATCAAGAGCAGCAATACGCTCACAGCCCCCGACGAAAACAGGATATTGGAGATCCGTGACAAGTTCAAATCCATGGGATTTAAAGTAAATATTGGAGGATAAAACTGATCATGAATAAGAGAATAAAAACATTACGCGAAAAAAGCCTGAATGCAGTGCCGTATATTTCTGAAGAACGCGCTAAGCTTCTGACCAAGTTTTACAAGCAGAAAGGCATAGATGAACTGTCTATTCCGGTACAACGTGCAATGGCATTGAGTTACATCCTCAATAACAAAGAAATTTATATCGGCAAAGGCGAACTTATCGTTGGCGAACGTGGCCCTAAGCCAAAGGCAACACCAAGCTATCCTGAGATCTGTGTACACACTCCGGAAGATCTCCAGGTATCTGAACGACAGGGAGAAGGTCTGGTTCAAGGCATCGAATCATACAGTAAATACTCTCACCGGCGAAGTTTCTGAATATTGGACTGGCAAGTCGATACGTGAAAAAATCTTCGAATCTGTTTCATCACAATGGAAAGATTGCTACACAGCAGGTATCTTTACTGAATTCCTGGAACAGCGTGCCCCTGGCCATACCGTACTTGATGATAAGATCTATCGAATGGGTATGCTCGATTTCAAAAACAAGATCAAAACGAGCATCCAGGCGCTGGATTTCGATAAGGATCCTGAAGCTGCCAACAAGAATGAGGAGTTAAAAGCCATGGACATTGTAGCCGATGCCCTTATGAGTTTTTCATTGCGCTATGCGGATGCACTGGCAAACCTGGCTGCAAGAGAAACCAACGCAGACAGGAAAGCTGAACTGCTCGAAATGGAAAAAAATTGCAGGCATATTCCAGCCAACCCGCCTGAAAATTTCTGGCAGGCCCTTCAATATTATTGGTTTGTCCACCTGGCGGTGATCACAGAATTGAATCCCTGGGATTCCTTTAATCCCGGACGCCTGGATCAGCATCTGTTCCCATTCTTTGAACAGGAAATTGCAGAAGGAAGAATGCAGAAGGAAAGAGCGAAGGAGCTATTGCAAGCTTTCTGGATAAAATTTAATAACCATCCGGCCCCGCCGAAAGTGGGTATCACGGCAAAAGAAAGCAATACCTACACCGACTTTTCCCTGATCAATACAGGGGGGCTCAAAGAAGATGGCAGTGATGCTGTAAATGATCTAAGCTTCCTCATACTGGATGTGATTGAGGAAATGAGGCTCTTACAACCCAGTTCAATGCTTCAGGTGAGTCATAGAAATCCTGACGCCTTCGTGGACAGGGCTTTGAAGATCATAAAGACTGGCTTTGGGCAGCCTTCCATATTCAATACTGATGCCATCGTCCAGGAAATGTTGAACCATGGAAAAACCCTGGTTGATGCCAGGAATGGTGGTGCCAGCGGATGTGTGGAAACTGGTGCCTTCGGGAAGGAAGCGTACATCCTGACAGGCTATTTCAACCTCCCTAAAGTACTTGAGATCACTCTGAATAACGGTATAGATCCTCAAAGCGGAAAAATGATCGGGATCGAAAGTGGTGAGCCAACCGGATTTAAAAGGATGGAAGAGCTTTTAGACGCCTTCAAAAAGCAGCTGAATCACTTTATCAACATCAAGATCGAAGGGAATAATATCATTGAGAAGCTATATGCAAAATACCTTCCTGTTCCTTTCCTGTCGATGATCACTGATGACTGTATTACCAAAGGTATTGACTATAATGCCGGCGGTGCAAGATATAATACTAATTATATTCAAGGTGTTGGGATTGGAAGCATCACCGACATGCTATCTGCCATCAATCATCATATTTTCGATAAAAAAAGCATTTCATTCCATGTGTTAATGGACGCCATTAAAGTTGATTTTGAAGGGATGGAGGAACTCAGGAGCAAACTCTGGAATGAGACCCCAAAATATGGCAACGATAATGATGAGGCCGATCAGTTCATGCTTACTGTATTTAAGATGTATTTCGACGCGGTAGATGGCAGGCCCAATATGAAAGGTGGACACTATCGTATCAATATGCTTCCAACAACATGTCATGTTTACTTTGGCAGTGTTACCGGCGCCACACCTGATGGCCGCCATGCTCGCAAACCCCTTTCTGAAGGCATCTCTCCCATGCAAGGTGCTGATCGTAAAGGACCTACTGCTGTATTGAAATCAGCGGCAAAAATGAACCATTTACTCACCGGAGGCACCCTTTTAAACCAGAAATTTACGCCTTCCTTCCTTGAGGATGAAAAAGGGATCACAGCAGTGCGTCAGCTGATCCGTTCATACTTTAAGATGAATGGACACCACATACAATTCAATGTTGTTGATGTGGATACCCTGCGCAAGGCAAAGAAGAATCCTGATGATCACCGTGACCTGATCGTCCGTGTGGCGGGATATAGCGATTACTTCGTTGACCTTACAGAAGAACTCCAGGATGAGATCATCAGACGGACAGAGCATCATGGAACAGAAGAATAAAGAACAGAGGAACAAGGAACAAGGAACAAGGAAACAGTGAAACAGTGAATCAGTGAATCAGTAAAACAGTGAAATAACTCCTAAGCTCGGTTTTGAATTAGCTGTTTTCTAGTGCCCAAGGCCTACTGCCCAACGCCAATTTTTATTATCTTTAGCTTATGAAAACAATCGGAATTGTTGGTGGCACCACCTGGGTTTCCACTGTAGATTACTATAAGCTATTTAACCAGAAAATTTCCAAAGCACTGGGACGAAACCATTCTGCCAGGGTAATCCTGTACTCGGTGGATTTCCAGGACGTGATGACCTTCAAGGCAGAAGGACGGGAAGATGCACTAAAAAAAATGATCCTCGATGCTGCCAATAAACTTGAATATTCTGGCGCTGATTGTCTTTTACTCGGTGCCAATACCATCCACATGATGGCCAATTTTATTCAGGAAAGAATTTCCATTCCACTGATCCATATCGGCGAGGAAACAGCTAAAGTCATCGCTAAGAAGGGGCTTAAAAAAGTTGCTCTCCTGGGAACCAAGGTCACCATGGAGAAAGACTTTTATCGCGAAAAAATGGCAGAGTTTAATATAGAAACCATTATTCCCGGTTTTGACGATCGCGAATTTATTAACCGTAGCATCTTCGAAGAATTCAGCAAAGAAATATTCTCGGACGAGACAAGATCGGAATATACCCGCATCATTAGTGACATGGTGGAACTGGGAGCTGAAGGTATCATCCTGGGCTGTACAGAGATCCCATTACTACTGAATCAGGAAGATTTCGACATTCCCCTGTTTAATACAACAGAGATTCATGCTGATGCAGCTGTGAAGTTTGCAATTGGACAGGACTAAGCTCTAATACACTGAGAAACACTAATCATTACCTCCAAGCGAAAAAGGACCGAAGAACGAGCAACGAGTAACAAGGAACAAACTCTCTAATGCCGGGTTGGGATAATTAACCTTTAAAATAACTCAACACCCAAAACTCAATACTCAATACTCAATACTATCTCAATTGCATCCAATATCGTCGTATTTATACACAAACCAATAAGAATACGAACTATAGAGGCACTATTGGAATCTTATATGAGAATCTACTTGAACCTGATGGCTTTCACTGGCGTAATGCGTGTGATCACATATGAAGGGATGATCAGCATGAGGGTGCAAAAAATAAAGGTCCCTGCATTCAAGATGAGAATATATGACAATGACAGATCGATGGGTACGCTTGATACATAATAAGATTCGACCGGAAGCGGCACAAGGCTAAAATAAGATTGTATCAGGCAGAGGCCAATTCCGATGATATTTCCCCAAAGTAAGCCTATACCGATAATATAAGCAGCATTATAAATAAAGATCTTCCTGATACTCGAATTCAGTGTTCCCAATGCTTTCAGGATGCCAATCATATTCGTTTTCTCCAGTATAAGGATCAGCAAGGCCGAGATCATCGAAAAACCGGCTACCACCACCATAAGTATGCTGATCACGATCACATTCATATCCTGCAGCTCTAACCAGCTAAATATCTGCTCTTCAGTCTGCTTAACTGTTTCTGATTTAAGATGATAGCCAATATATTGCTTAATATCTGCACCTATCTCATCCACCCGGTCAAAGTCATCCACAAGCACTTCAAAACCACTGATCATGTCCTCACTCCACTTATTCAGGCGTTGTATCTGCCTGATATCTCCGTATATATAGTGGGCATCGAATTCTTCCAATCCGGAGCTATAGATACCAGTCACCTGGAATTTCCTTCCTCTTGGTTGTTGTTGCCCTTCAGTCACGAAATACATACGAACATCATCCCCTACGGAAAATCCCAGTTTATCGGCTATAGTTGATGAGATCGCAATTTCCGTCGATCGAACAGAGTCATAAAATACCGGAGCTTCACCCTCCACCATCCAATCATCTAATATGGTTCTGTCATAATCGCGGCCAATCCCTTTCAGGATCACGCCTTCCATCTGGTCTTCAGTCTTAATGATCCCTCCTTTGGTACTGAATATCTGAATATGACGGATTCCATCAATAGTATCAAGGTAGGGGTAGAATGGCTGATTGATCAGTATAGGTGTTGATTCAAGCGACTTATTGAAATCATAACTACTTATAGTGATATGAGCAGCAAAGCCCGACACTTTATCCCTTATCTCACGCTGGAAACCGGTCAATATCGAGATCGCTATGATCATCACTGCCAGTCCAAGTGCAATGCTGATAATCCCGATACGGATAGCCGGGCGGGAAAGGTTTTCCTTATCCCTGTTGACGATGTGACGCGTTATAAAAAGTTCGAAATTCATGTTTATTCCCTGCAGACCCTACAAATTTATTAAATTTAAGCCCTGATGGACAGAATAAAATCATTGATAGTATCCTGCCTCCTTTGCTTTTCTTTGCAAGCATGCCTACAAAGCCCGCAGCAAAAAGAAGCCATCCTGATGACCGGAGCTTCACAGATGGATACATACATACCGGCATTAGAGGGTAAAAGAATTGCACTGGTAGCGAATCATACTTCCCTTCTGGGAAATACCCATCTGGCTGATACCCTTCTTAGCAAGGACATAAAAATAGTGAAAGTGTTTGCCCCGGAACATGGTTTCCGGGGTTCGGCCGATGCCGGGGAATATGTAAAGGATGGAACAGATGTCCAAACCGGTCTGCCAGTAGAATCCCTCTATGGATCAAACAAAAAGCCATCACAGGAAAGTTTGCAGGATATTGATCTGATCCTTTTCGACTTGCAGGATGTGGGAGCACGCTTCTATACATATATCTACACCCTCACATATGTTATGGAAGAAGCTGCGGAAGCAGGTATCCCGGTCATGGTACTCGACCGGCCAAACCCCAATGGCTTCTATGTCGATGGGCCTGTGATGGAAGAGGAATACACTTCTTTTGTCGGCATGCATCCTGTTCCCATTGTTTATGGCATGACCATCGGAGAATATGGTCGCATGGTAAATGGTGAATACTGGCTCTCCGACAGCCTTCAGTGTGACCTTACTGTGATTCCTTTAAAAAATTATGACAGGAAGATGCTCTATAAGCTACCTGTTAAACCATCCCCAAACCTTCCCAACTGGCAATCTATTTATCTTTACCCTTCCTTATGTCTTTTTGAGGGTACGGTGATGAGTGTTGGAAGAGGAACAGATCATCCATTTACTATTTATGGGCATCCTGACTTTATGATCGGAAGCTATACCTTTATACCGGAGTCTAAAGCCGGAGCAAAACACCCTAAACTGGAAGGTGATACCTGCTTTGGACAAAATCTATCCGGTTATGCGGAATCATATCAGGAAATCAGTCATCATATCAACCTGCAATGGCTTATTAATGCTTATAATGTACTCGGAAACGACAGCAGCTTCTTTATTCCATATTTCGAGAAATTGGTTGGAACAGATGAGTTAAGAAATCAAATTATCACCGGAGTGCCGGAAATTGATATCCAGGCAAGCTGGCAGCCAGGCCTTCAGAAATTCAAGAATATCAGGAAGAAATACCTCATTTACGAGGATTTCGAGTAATTAATTCGTCCTGCCGGGATAAACCTTTAGCGCCTCTGCGAGGCATTTCATGGCATTTTTCAGGTCAGGTACATTCAGCACATAGCTGATCCTTACCTCATTTTTCCCTTCGCCTTTGGTAGAGTAAAATCCCGAAGCGGGAGCCAGCATCACTGTGCTGTTCTCATATTCAAAATCTTCCAACAGCCACTGGCAGAAATGGTCGCAATCGGAGATCGGAAGCCTGGCCACTACATAGAAAGCGCCTTTTGGTACAGGGCAAAACGCACCTGGCATATTGTTGATCGATTCAACCACCACATCCCTCCTGGCAAGATATTCTTTGGCAACGGCCTCAAAATAACTGTCCGGGGTATCCACGGCAGCTTCAGCAGCAACCTGCCCGAAGGTAGGCGGACTCAGCCTTGCCTGGGCAAACTTCATGGCAGTTTTCATCACCTCCTTGTTCTTGGAAATCATGCAACCGATTCTGAAACCGCATGCACTGTAACGCTTACTTACCGAATCAATCATGATCACATTCTGTTCGATGCCTTCCAGGAACATGGCTGAATAATGGGTGTTGCCATCGTAGCAGAATTCTCTATATACCTCATCAGTGATCAGGAAGAGGTCATATTTCTTCACGATATCCCTCAGAATCTCCAGTTCTTCCTTTGAATAAAGGTAACCTGTTGGATTGTTCGGGTTACAGATCAGAATAGCCCTGGTCCTGTCGGTGATGGCTTTTTCGAACTCAGCAATCGGAGGCAGTGCAAATCCCGATTCAATCTCGGAAAATATAGGCACTACATTAACCCCGGCATTAATGGCAAAACCATTGTAATTTGCATAGAAAGGTTCAGGAATGATGATCTCATCGCCCGGATCGAGACATGAGTTCATGGCAAAGAGGATGGCTTCTGAAGCGCCTGCCCCTACAATGATATCATCCGGCTCGAGTTGAATATCAAATCGGCTGTAGTATTCACATAATTTCTCCCTGTATGATAAAATTCCTGCCGAGTGGCTGTATGCAACCACCTTCTGGTCGAAATTACGAATGGCATTGAGAGCCACCTCAGGTGTTTCTATATCGGGTTGGCCGATATTAAGATGATACACAGTGCGTCCCCTTTTCTTGGCTTCCTCGGCAAAAGGAACAAGCTTACGGATGGGTGATTCGGGCATGCGATGCCCTTTTTGAGAGATCTTAGGCATAGTGGTTGAGTTGGGTAATAAAAAACCCCCGCAAATGCGAGGGTATAGTAATCTTATTTATTCACCGGTGTTGCACCGGTATTGGTTTCTTTTTCAGGCATAACCTCTGATGGCGCTTTGACCACCTTTCCTTTGATCTGAAGCTTGATCGGGTTGTTGGATGCATTACTGTAAATGGTTACAGTTTTATTAAAGGGCCCTACCCTGTTAGTTGCGTAAGTAACCTTGATCGCATCGCTCTTTCCCGGAAGTATGGGCTGCTTGGGCCATGTAGGAACAGTACAACCACAACTGGATTTCGGCCTGGAAAGGATAAGCGGTTCCTTGCCGTCATTGGTGAACACAAACTCACAACCGCCATCTCCGTTCTGCTGGATAGTACCATAGTCGTGAACTACCTTTTCAAAAGTGATCACAGGTGCATTCGGATTTTCAATTTGTGGGTTGCTCGTTTGGGCAGTGAGATGGAAGGCCGCAAATACTGTAAGGGCCAAAATAAACAATGACTTTTTCATCCTAATTGAATTTAGTGTTTATAAGAGAACTACAAAATTAATAATTATTGTGTATGTAATCAATTTTCAAATATAATTTCTATCATTGTAACCAAAAGTCATTCCATTATACTTAATTATTATGAAAAAAGTTGTTTTCCTGCTTATCGCAATTATCTCAATCATGTCCTTCTCGTGCTCGAACCAGAAGAAAAACACATCAAATAAACCTATTGTAAGCACAGGTGTTGGTGTCAGCGGCCCGGATGCCATCATTTATAAGACTAAAGATGACTATAATATGCTGGTCCCGGTCATTATGAATGCAGAAAAAACTGACATAGTTTCTTATCCCGCCCCCGGCGACCTCAAATACAAGGGTGAAATGGCCACACCTACCCTGTTAGAAGATGGATTCCTGCTCGATAATCGTGGAATAACTAAAAATGTTGCATTCCTGAACATCACCTACGAAGATTATATGGCCCTCAAAAAAAGCCCGGGCAAAGATGAACTTATGGGCTTGATCATTGACAATGATCCGATTACAGAAATGTATAATTGCGGAAAACGAGCAATTTACAAGAAGGAGGTTGAAGAACTGAACGCCATCATTTCAGGAAATGATTTCAGTAAATTCAGAAAATTGAAGTAGAAACCACATAATACTAATGTCATTTCGACTGAGGAGACCTGGCAGGTCGGTGACCTGCCAGGTCTCTGTATTTTTCTTAGCTTTGTAATAAAGCAATACGCATCTATGTCGGGACAGAAAAAATTCGGTGCATTCTCAGGTGTTTTCACACCTTCTATCCTCACCATCCTTGGTGTGATCATGTATATGAGGATGGGATGGGTGGTTGGACAGTCCGGAATCATCACTGCCATTGGCATTATCCTTCTGGCCCATGTTATTTCCATCACCACAGGCCTCGGCATCTCTAGCATCGCTACAGATAAAAAGATCAAGACCGGCGGCATATATTATATGCTGTCGCGAAGCCTCGGATTGCCTATGGGTGGTTCCATCGGGATCACCATGTTCATCGGTACTGCTTTAAGTATAGCCCTGTATATTATAGGGTTCTGTGAAAACTTCCTGGGCATAGAGATGATTCGCGATATAACTGGCCTCGGAGATACGATACAGGATTTCAGGATTTTGGGGAGTATCATCCTGATCATTCTGGTAGTTATTGCTTTTATCAGCACATCAATAGCTATCAAAACTCAGTTCTTTATTCTTGGTGCCATAGTACTGTCCCTGGTTTCCATTGGTATGGGCTTGTTTACTGCTGATATCCCGGCCAGTGAAGATGTTAGCTGGCTACCTGTAGCCGATGGCGTTTCCCTCACAACAGTCTTTGCGATATTCTTCCCTGCTGTTACCGGCTTTACGGCCGGGGTTGCTATGTCGGGCGACCTTAAAAATCCACAAAAGAACATCCCCTTTGGTACAATGGCCGCCATAGGCACAGGCCTCATTGTATACATTGCCCTGGCCCTTGGGTTTGGATTACTTGTCGACAGGGAATTATTGCTGACCGACAACAACTTTCTGATGAAGATTGCATGGTCATCACCGTTGGTGGTAGCAGGTATCTGGGGAGCTACCCTGTCCTCTGCACTGGGAGGGATATTGGGTGGTCCACGCATACTTCAGGCTATGTCTCGTGACAGGATCACACCGAAAATTTTTGGCAAGGGTCAGGGAGTGAACAATGAACCCAGAAATGCCCTTATCCTTACTTTTCTCATTGCTGAAGGCGGTATCCTTATAGGGGAACTCGACGTCATTGCTGCCGTGGTCAGTATGTTTTATATTGCTGCCTACGGCTTCATCAACCTGGCATTTGCCCTGGAAAGATGGGCCAGTGCCGACTTCAGACCCACCTTCAAGATCTCCAAATGGGTCGGTATCATAGGCTTTGCTGCCTGCTTCGGGGTGATGTTCAAGCTGGATACACCTGTTATGTTCCTTTCACTGATCATCCTGGCAGGGATATACCATTATATTAAAAGAAAGAAACTGGAACTCGATTTTGGCGATGTCTGGCAGAGTGTATGGTCATCTATCGCGCGCTCAATCCTCCATCGCATCGACCGTAAGGGTATTGAAGAAAGAAACTGGAGGCCAAATGTGATCCTCTTCAGCGGTGGAAGCAAGAACCGCCCTCACCTGATACAATTTGGTAAAGATATTGTTGGGAACCAGGGCTTCCTTTCCAACTTCGACCTCATCCTGAACGAATCATCTAATGTGCTCTTTAAGAAGCATCAGCAGGTTATTGATGATGAATATACAAGAGACATGGAAGGGATGTTCACACGCAGGCAGGAGTGCAAAGACATCTATGAAGGCATTGAAGCCATCTCCTCTACCTATGGTTTTTCCGGAGTGGAACCGAATACCATACTGTTTGGGTGGGCCAGGCAAAGCCAGAACCCTGTCCGCTTTGCGCAGATGATCCGATCACTTGCTGAGCTTGATCTCAATATCCTCATGATGGATTACGACAAGCACCATGGTTTCGGTAAGAGCGAGATCATCGATGTATGGTGCCGCGGTGGCGGAAACAACTGCAACCTGGTACTCTCACTGGTTAAATTCATGTGGTTATCAGAAAACTGGAAGAATGCCCGTATCAGGATTTTGATGATCAACCCTATCAATGATGAAAAAGAAAAGTTGATCCAGGATGTAGAAGACGTATTGGAAAGTATACGTATGGATGCTGAGATCAAGGTGATCAACAACCAGATCGAGAAACGTCCTGTCAACGAACTTATCGAAGTGGAATCCTCCAACTCAGATATTGTTTTCCTTGGCATCCCGGATATCCGTGAAGGTGGCGAGCAGGATTATGTAAACCAGGTAAACCATTTATGTGAAAATGTAGGTACCGTTGTCCTCGTAAAAGCCTCATCCTATTTTAAAAACTTTGAGATTGGCAGGAACGATGGCATGGTAAAACAGGAAAAATCCGAATATACCGAAGGAGATATCGATCTTGTGATAAGCAGAAGACTGAAGATACCGGATATCAATTACCCTGATGATCCTGCTGCTGCTGAACAGCTCAGGGAGATATTCAATGAGGTTAAGGCCATGAACGAAGAAGTCTTCAATACCCTGATAGTTGATCTCTTCAACCTGAATCGAAAAGTATATGCTGATATCGTAGTTGCCACAAACAAACTGCTCGAAAAATTCATGAAGGAAGTTCCCAGTATCAAGGGTGAGGAACACTGGAAAGACAGCATCAGCGAAGTTTATCGCAGTATCTTTGAAGAAATCACAGGAATCATCAGCCTACAGGAAGAAAGTGCATTCAGCGAGCAAGAAGAGATTCTCATGAGCGCCATTGAGCTTTATCAAGATAAGTGCAAAAAAATCATCCTTCAGGCACCTGAAACTCTTATGAAAGGCATCACACGTTCCGACCTGTCACTAAAGAAAGGAGACTCCTGGAAGACTGTTCGTTACAAACTAAGAAAACAGTTATTGTATGGTTCATTCAAGGGCACGAAAATGCAAAAAGTCCGGTTCAGGAAACTAATTGCCTCCCACTTTGAGAAACAAATCTTTGCAGAACTCACCGAGGTATTCCAAAACTGGGGTATGATCAGTATACAACAGGTGATTAAAACGCAGGGTGTGAACAATAAGGTCTTTGACCAGTTCTTCCTTTTCAATAAGCTACATCCTGATGAAGCAACTGCTGCCTTGATAGAGGAGAAAATGCAAGGCTATATAGAATACAGGGAGCAGATCGACAAACTGAATGAGGCCTCACTTCAAACTTTCTATACTTTAATGATGAATAAGACCATGTTTGTGGTCAGACAGATCAGCAGGGAACTCCGGGAAGCCAATACTTCAGGATTTATTGGCAGGAATGAGAAGAAGGCCCTTGCCCGGGAAGAGCAAGCCGACGTTTTTTCTTCCATCCCTCAAAAATGGAAAAGCAATCAAAAGCTTCTGAACAACTTCACCAATCTTGAGCTTGAGCTGTTCGTTTTCATTACACGTGCTAAAGACTTGCTGCATAAGCTGCACCTTTCTCTTGATCAACAGATCAACCACCAGTATCTGACATTTTTACAAAATATAGAAGCAGCCAAGCACCATTCAACACAAATTTTCCACGATACGCTCGTTGATACGGCTGATCAGCTTGATGCAGAACGCTTTGACGAAGAGTGGCAGGAAAACTTATATGAAACACTTCGGGCACTCAAATCTTATGCCGGAGAGATCACGAATAAGATCAACCTGATGGAGCGTAGTATATATGATGATTTCAAAGCTTCACAATTCAGCGACCATAAATCTGTTACTTTTAGGGCACGAAAACTCGCCGAATATGTTCTCCGGGAAGATTTTGTTACCCAGATAGAAGCAGTGATCAAAGAAACCATGAGCTGGTTTGAAGAAGAGATAGATGAGACCCTGGATCATATCGGAAAGACCATCATCATCCTGAGCATGATCAAGACTGATTCGGGCAAATCCACAGACATGCCCCAGCTTGGGCAGTCTATAGATATTTTCGACAGGCAGTTGAAGGAAGCAGAAAAGAACAAACTACGCATGCTCAACCAGATCAGGGAAAGAACCAATGCACTTGCTGATAAGTTCTCCCTGAACGCTGTCACTCGCCGAAGTTCTGTTTTCAAAAGGTTCATCCGTTGATTCTTTTTTTCTAATTTAGCCGACAGCATTTTATAATCATAGAGACATGATCACACAAGCACTTATCGACCCCAAAAGCATCGTTGTTGTTGGTGGATCGAATGATCTTAGAAAACCCGGTGGAAAAGTATTGAAAAACCTGCTGGATGGAAGATTCAAAGGGGAAATATATGTTAGCAACCCCAAAGAAGAGGAAGTGCTTGGCATTCAATGCCATCAGGACCCCAACGAATTACCTGATGTGGATCTGGCCATCATAGCCATTGCAGCCAAATATATCCCGGAAACGGTAGAAATATTGGCCCATAAAAAGAATACACGTGGCTTCATCATACTCTCCGCCGGATTCAGTGAAGAAAGCGAAGAGGGAAAGTTGCTGGAGCAACAGATTGTCGATACTATAGATGAAGTAGGAGGTGGATTGATCGGCCCAAATTGTATTGGAGTCATGACACCTGAATATCACGGTGTGTTTACCATGCCCATCCCAAAACTCGACATGGCTGGATGTGATTTTATCAGCGGTTCAGGAGCAACGGCCTGTTTCATCATGGAGGCCGGAATACCAATGGGGCTGCCGTTTGCACGCGTTTTCAGTGTTGGCAATAGTGCCCAGATGGGTGTAGAAGAAGTGCTTCAGTATATGGATGAGACCTATGTTGATGGTCAGAGCCCAAAAGTGAAGCTTTTGTACATCGAAAATATTGACAAGCCTACATTGCTCCTCAAGCACGCGGCTTCTCTTATCCGTAAGGGTTGCCGCATAGCAGCCATCAAAGCCGGTTCTTCTGAAGCTGGCAGCAGGGCGGCATCATCACATACCGGAGCCCTCGCAAGTTCAGATGTGGCCGTGGATGCACTCTTCAAAAAAGCAGGTATCGTTCGCTGCTATGGCCGTGAAGAACTGATATCTGTAGCCAGTATATTCATGTTCCCCGAACTTAAAGGCGACCGTCTGGCTGTGATCACCCATGCGGGTGGACCGGCAGTAATGCTGACAGATTCGCTTTCTGAAGGTGGATTAAAAGTTCCTCATATTGAAAATGACTATGCTGATGAACTACTGGAATTGCTCTACCCGGGTTCATCCGTGGCCAACCCTATTGATTTCCTTGCTACAGGGAATGCTGAGCAGCTCGGGCATATCATCGATTATTGTGATCAGAAGTTCGATGAGATCGATGGTATGGCGGTGATTTTCGGCACACCGGGACTATTTCCTATCTATGATGTTTATGAGCTTCTGGATGAGAAGATGAAAACATCAAAAAAGCCCATCTACCCTATTCTGCCATCAACATTTACAGCAAGTGATGAGATCAGGTCTTTTATCGATAAAGGCCAGATCATCTTCTCCGACGAAGTGGTTTTCGGAAAGGCACTTGGAAAGATAAAAAACACCCTCCCTCCAGTCCCTCAGCACCCTGAGCTACCTGAGATAAACACCGTACGTATCAGGGAGGTGATAGACAGTTGTAAAGATGGATACATAGAACCACACAAGATACAGGCTCTGCTCGATTCTGCAGGCATCCCCAGGATTCCGGAAGCAGTTGTGAATGCTATCAATGACGCAGTCGAGGCAGCAGCAAAGCTGGGTTACCCGGTGGTGATGAAAGCTGTTGGCCCTGTGCATAAATCCGATGTAGGAGGTGTTAGACTGAATATTAAAACAGAGACAGAAGTGAAAGAAGCCTTCCGTAAGATCATGGAGATCCCGGAGACAACTTCTGTACTGATGCAGCCCATGTTCAGTGGGATTGAGCTCTTCGCCGGAGCAAAAAGGGAAGAAAAGTTCGGGCACCTGGTCCTCAGTGGTCTGGGCGGAATTTTTATAGAAGTGCTTAAAGATGTTAATGCCGGCCTATGCCCCATCTCCAAAGATGAGGCCCTGGAGATGATCAGGAGCCTGAAGGGCTACAAAATATTGAAAGGTGTGCGCGGACAGGCAGCTATAGATGAAACTGTTTTTGCAGGGATCATCACCCGTTTATCAGCCCTATTGATCACCGCCCCGGAAATATTTGAATTGGACCTCAACCCCCTGATAGGGAACAAGGATATAATTATAGCCGTCGATGCCAGGATCAACATCAAAAAATCATAGACCCATATGATCGTTAAGCTTATTGTTATCGCCCTTTATGCCGCCATGATCATCACGGTAGGTATCATTGGCCTGAGAAAAACCCGTTCCTTTAATGATTTCTTCCTCGGAGGAGGCAAGGTAGGGCCCTGGATGACTGCATTTTCATATGGAACAGCATATTTCAGTGCTGTGCTCTTCATAGGCTTCGCCGGAAAGATTGGTTGGAATTTTGGATACTCCGGCCTGTGGATCGCCCTTTTTAATGCCCTGGTTGGTGTCTTGCTGGTCTGGGGTGTTTTTGGCTGGAAGATCAAGCAAATACAGGTCAATTATAAGGTCAGCACCATGTGCGAATACCTTGAAAAGCGATACGACAGCCCCTTCCTGAAGCTTTCAGCTGCGCTGGTCATATTCGTATTCATGATCCCTTACTCTGCAGCCGTATTTATGGGTCTTTCATACTTATTCACCTCCAATTTCAACCTGGAATACTGGCATGCCCTGTTCTTCATAGGCATATTTACTGCTTCATATATCGTGCTGGGCGGATACAAGTCGATGGCTATGATCGATATGATCTTCGGCATCATCATGACTGTTGGCGTGATCATCCTTTACTTTTCCACCCTAAATGAAGGCGGTGGCATGGCCATGATCACAAATACACTAAAGGCCATTGAGCCCAAACTTATAGCCCCTGTGGGCCCGCCGGGACTCTGGCCACTGTTTTCATTGATATTCCTGACCAGTGTGGCCCCTTTTGCCATGCCGCAGCTGGTACAAAAATTTTATGCCATCCGTGATCGCAGGTCGATACGTATCGGGATGGTGGCATCCACTTTCTTTGCCTTATTGATCGGCGGTGTTGCTTACTATATCGGTTCCACTACCCGAATATTCATATCACCGACTGACCCGGAATTCAGTCATGTTTTTACAAATGGGGTTCCCATGTACGACCGGCTCATGCCAGAATTACTCTCTAAAGTTATACCTGAGTCACTATCGGTGATCATACTGCTACTGATCCTGTCGGCTTCCATGTCAACACTGGCAGCCCTTGTACTAATTTCCAGTTCATCGCTCACCAAAGACTTTTACCATGGTTTCGTCAATAAAAATGCATCTGACAAGCGACTTACGAAGCTAATGCGAATAGGCAGTGCCTTTTTTGTGCTCCTTTCGGTGATACTGGCCTGGCTCGATCTGGATTCCATAGTTGCCATTCTGGGGATTTCCTGGGGTGCTTTAGGATCATTCTTCCTGGGGCCCTTCATCTGGGGCATATTATGGAAAGATGCAGGAAAAGCCGGCGCCATCAGTTCTGGTATCATCGGGCTCGCGACCTGCCTTATATTATATGGTACAGGTATGCCCTCCCCTTCTGCTGGTACCATTGGGATGCTCACCTCTCTTGCGATCAACCCGTTAGTCAGTCTACTAATTCCAAATAAGAAAGAAATTGCTTAGAAAGCCGGCATTATATATTATCCTTCTTCTCCTTGCTTGCAATTTTTCGTCAAGTGCCCAGAAAAGTGAATGGGGCATCCGTTTCTCAGGTTTTGTGAACGCCCAGGCCTTTTATGATACGCGCCAGATAGTAGAAGCCCGGGCCGGGATGGTAAGTCTATTTCCGAAGAATGAACTCCCTGACAGGGAGGGAAACGACATCAATGCCAAAGCCCAGTTCAATCAGGCAGCCATGACTACTCGCATACGAGCTACGATGACGGGCCCGAATGCATTAGGTGCACAAACCCTGGGTGTGATCGAAACTGACTTTACAGGATCCTCAAATGCCGACAATAATGGTTTGCGCCTGAGAGAAGCCTGGGTGCAGCTAAGCTGGAAGCAATTCAGTGTGATGGTGGGCCAATACTGGCATCCTCTATATGTTCCTGAAGTCAGGCCAAAGACCATAGGGCTCAACCTGGGTGCACCCTTTCACCCATTTGCCAGACATATCCAGATCAGAGCTACATACCGGAGCGGGAACTTTCATCTTATAGCTGTAGCGGCTTCACAGAGAGACTATGCCAGTTCAGGGCCTGAAGGCAGGTCGCCGAAATACCTCAGGGATGCAATTTTGCCTAATCTCGACCTGCAATTGCAGTGGAAACCGGGAGATCATGTCATTGGTGCCGGAGTAGATTATAAGATGATCCAGCCAAGGCTAACGGTAAATTTTCCTCCTGAAGGGGAATACAAAGCCAATGAAAAAGTGAAGTCTTGGGCAGTTACAGCCTTCGCCAAACTTGATTTCCCTGCAATACTAGTAAAGACCCAGCTGGTTTGGGGTCAAAACCTGACAGAATTTATCATGCTGGGAGGTTACGTTGAAACGGATATCGATTCAATAGACCATAAGATCAGCTATACGCCTACATCACAGGTTTCAGTCTGGGCCGACATCTCCTCAAAGGGAAAACAGTTCAAATTCGGCTTGCTGGCAGGATATGCCGCCAACCTGGGTTATGAAGGTGCGGCCATGGGGGCATATTTTGGAATGGGTCAGGATATTGCTTACCTGTACAGGGCTTCTCCCCGATTAGAGTATTATTCCGGCAGAGTGATGATCGGACTTGAATTTGAATATACTGTAGCCGCATATGGGGATGTTGATTTGAGTGGAAGGGTGCAAGATGCAAAGGAAGTGTGCAATTTACGCTGTCTCGCAGCCGTCTTCTATTTCTTTTAATAATAATTTCTATATTTGGTATTCATAACACGGATAAAAGATGAAAGAGACGCCCATTAATTACGAAATAGTTACCCAAAAATTAAATGAGAGCCCGATAGAAAGTGTTGGGAAGGCTTCTATCAGGGATATCAAAAAACTCATTGACCAGATTGAAGCTGCCACAGGAGAAAAATTTATCCGTATGGAAATGGGCATCCCGGGCCTCCCCCCTGCTCAAATTGGTATTGAAGCTGAAATAGAAGCTCTTCGAAGAGGAATTCCTGCCATTTATCCTGATATTTTCGGCATCGCTCCGCTTAAAAAGGAAATATCAAGATTTGTAAAACTATTTATAAATATTGATGTAAGCGAAGAATGTTGTGTCCCAACCGTTGGTTCTATGCAGGGTGGTTTTGCTGCATTCATGACTCTGAACAGGATGAGGAAAGAGAAGAACACCACTCTCTTTCTCGATCCCGGTTTCCCAGTTCACAAGCAGCAACACAGGGTTCTGGGCATTGATTTTGAAAGTTTCGATGTATATAATTATAGAGGCGACAAGCTTCGTGATAAATTGGAGTCTTTCCTTTCGAAAGGGCATATTTCCTGTTTGCTGTACAGCAATCCAAACAATCCTTCCTGGATTTGCTTCACGGAAAAAGAATTGAAGATCATCGCCGAGCTGGCTGAAAAATATGATGTGATCGTACTGGAAGACCTCGCCTATATCGGCATGGATTTCAGGCAGGACTTTTCCCGCCCGGGAGAACCCCCATACCAGCCCAGCGTTGCTCAATACACCGATAATTTCATGCTGTTGATCTCCAGTTCAAAAGCCTTCAGCTATGCGGGTCAGCGAATTGGGATGATGGTGATCTCCGACAAACTTTTCAACAGCCATTTCCCTGACCTGAAAAGATATTATGTATCCGATCAGTTTGGTTACGCCATGATCTTCGGTTCTATGTATGCCCTTTCATCAGGAACAGCACATACACCTCAATATGGCCTGGCAGCCATCCTGAAAGCGGTTAATGACGGAGAATACAACTTTGTGGAGGTAGTAAAAGAGTATGGAGCGAAGGCTGTCATCATGAAAAAGATGTTCATCGACAATGGCTTCAACATCGTTTACGATAAAGATGAGGACAAGCCCATCGCCGACGGTTTTTACTTCACTTTTGCCTATCCAGGTTTCACAGGCGAAGAATTGCTGAATGAACTTGTATATTATGGTATAAGTGCCATCTCACTGGCCATCACCGGCAGCGAACGGCTGGAAGGCATACGCGCCTGCGTGAGTTTGGTAAAGAGAGAACAGTTTCCCGACCTGGAAAGAAGGCTGAAGCAGTTTCGTCAGGATCACCCCATTAAATAGTTTTGAGTGTTGAGCCCTTCGACTTCGCTCAGGACAGGTCGTTGAGTTATTTTCGATATTCGTTACTCGTTTTTCGATACTCGTTACTCTTTCCCCTCACGCCCCACGCCCCGCATCCCGTGCCTAATTTATACCCAATATAAATTGCCTGAGTCCATTCTAAATTAGCTCATGACCCCTCTGCATTATAGCTAAAAATCGTACATTTGAAGCACTTTTTTAAACAGCAATTTTATCTAAGCTAACAAACAATAAAATGGCAAAATTCAAGGGTGCGATCGTAGTTGACATTGATCGTTGCAAGGGTTGCGAAGTTTGTGTTGGTGCATGCCCGCACGATGTCATCGGCATCGCCAAAGAGGTGAATATCAAAGGTTACAAATATGCATATATGCTTAATCCCGAAAACTGTGTGGGTTGTGCCAATTGTGCAGTAGTATGCCCTGATGGAGTCATCACGGTGTACCGTAAAAAAATGAATTCATAATTCAGTCAAAATAAGATAAGAATGGGCGAATTAAAGCTAATGAAAGGCAATGAGGCAATCGCTGAAGCGGCTATCCGTGCCGGTGTAGATGCCTATTTCGGGTACCCCATTACCCCACAGTCGGAGGTGATCGAATACCTCATGGCAGAAAAACCATACGAAACTACCGGGATGGTAGTTTTGCAGGCAGAAAGCGAAGTAGCTGCTATCAACATGGTTTATGGGGCTGCCGGAGCCGGGAAAAAGACCATGACATCTTCATCCAGCCCGGGCATAAGCCTGAAGCAGGAAGGAATCTCATATATGGCAGGTGCAGAATTGCCCTGCGTCATTGTAAATGTAGTCAGGGGCGGCCCAGGCCTGGGAACCATTCAGCCATCACAGGCTGATTATTTCCAGGCAGTGAAGGGTGGCGGACATGGTGATTATCACATGATCGTGCTGGCTCCTGCCTCCGTTCAGGAAATGGCCGACTTTGTTCCAAAAGGCTTCGACCTGGCATACAAATACCGTACACCTGTGATGATCCTCAGTGACGGCCTTATCGGCCAGATGATGGAAAAGGTGATCATGCCCGAACATACACCACGCTGGACAGACGAGGAGATCGTTGAAAATTGCCCATGGGCAACCGTTGGCAAGCCTTCAACACGTGAACGCAACATCATCACTTCCCTCGACCTGGATTCAGCCAAGCAGGAATTGCATAACATCCACCTTCAGAAGAAATATGATGAGATCAGGGCAAATGAAGTGGAGTTTGAAGAGATTATGTGCGATGACGCTGAATATTTGTTCATTGCCTTTGGTTCCAGTGCCCGTATTGCGCAAAAGGCCATCGACCTGGGACGTGCCAAAGGAATCAAGATCGGTCTTTTAAGGCCTATCACCCTCTTCCCCTTCCCCAGCGAAGCTGTCAGACGTCTGTCATTACAGGTGAAGGGCATCCTATCTCTGGAACTCAACGCCGGGCAGATGGTAGAAGACATCAGGCTTTCGGTAGGCTGCAACATTAAAGTTGAACATTTTGGTCGTATGGGTGGCATCATTCACTCACCGGCAGAAGCGCTTCAGGCACTTGAAGACAAAATTATAGGAGGCTAAAAGCATGAAAGACGAAATATTATCAGAAATCATCAACGAGGAGAATTTAGTCTACAAAAAGACCCCTCTCATGACCGATAACATCCTGAGCTATTGCCCGGGTTGCGGACATGGTACGGCTCATCGCATCACCATGGAAGTACTCGAAGAGCTGGGTGTTGGTCAGGATACCATAGGCATTGCACCCGTGGGGTGCTCTGTTCTTGCATACGATTTCATGAATGTGGACATGCAGCAGGCCGCTCATGGTCGTGCTCCGGCACTGGCCACAGGAATTAAGCGTTGCTGGCCCAATAAGGTGGTCTTTACATACCAGGGTGATGGCGACCTTGCTGCCATCGGCACAGCCGAAACAATCCACGCCTGTAACCGCGGTGAAAATATCGTGATCATTTTTGTAAATAATGGTATTTATGGGATGACAGGTGGCCAGATGGCCCCTACAACACTTCCCGGGATGAAATCATCCACTTCACCATACGGGCGTGATGTACATATCATGGGCAACCCACTGAAGATCACGGAACTGGTAGCTCAACTCCCTGGAGTACGTTCAGTAAGCAGGCATTCTGTGCATACACCGGGTAATGTCAGAAAAGCAAGACGTGCAATCAAGAAAGCCTTCGAAAACCAGCTAAACTTTAAAGAAGGACTGAACTTTGTGGAGATCGTCTCCAACTGTAATTCGGGATGGAAGATGACCCCCGTTCAATCCAACAAATGGATGGAAGAAAATATGTTTCCCTTCTATCCTCTTGGCGATATTAAAGTTGATTTTGAATTAGTAAATAAGTAATACAGCATATCATGACAGAAGAAATCATTATAGCCGGTTTTGGTGGGCAGGGCGTTCTCTCAATGGGCAAGATCCTCGCTTATTCAGGCATTATGCAGGACCAGGAAGTTAGCTGGATGCCTTCGTACGGACCTGAGATGAGAGGTGGAACAGCCAATGTAACCGTTATTCTCAGTGACGAACGCATCAGTTCTCCTATCCTTACTGAATATGATACTGCCATCATCCTGAACCAGCAATCGATGGACAAGTTCGAATCAGCTGTAAAACCCGGTGGGCTGCTTATTTATGACGGAAACGGCATCAGTCACCACCCCGAAAGGAAAGATATCAGAATCTGGCGCATTGATGCTGCCGATGAAGCGGCAAATTTAGGCCTCACCAAGATCTTCAACATGATAGTGTTGGGTGGTTACCTGAAGGTGAACCCTGTTGTGAAACTGGAAAATGTGATCTTAGGATTGAAAAAATCTCTTCCTGAAAGATATCATCACATGATCCCCGACAATGAGAAAGCTATCCTTCGAGGAATGGAGATCATATATTCTGTTTCTTAGAAGACCGAAGAACGAACATCGAACATCGACAATCTTTAGTTCTTTTTCCTATCTTTACGTATTGATTTTGCTATAAGTAAGATGGCTAAAAAAAAATACAGGCCGGTACCGGCATACTATGGGTTCAGGATCTATGCGATCTCGACGATCCTTTTCATGTTCCTGGTATTCCCGATCACCGGCATACTGCTGATAAAGCATGCCCCCGACCTTCAAAAATATCGTACGGGAGCCTATGAGTTCAACCTCCCGGATAGCATTAGGTTCACAGCTGATACTATCGCCCTCCAATATGCGCCACAACCCTTGCCTGCTGACAGCTCAGAAGCACCACCAATTGAGCACAATAACATTTCATTTAATATTGACACTACAAATGTTACTGTCGACCTGCCAAACGAAAACAGTGTAAATCCGGACGATCCCATCAGGGAAAATGAAGATGATAAGATGACCGGGCACTTCAGCAGGGTATCCAGGCTGTGGCTCAGGCTGTTGCTGATTAGTTTTTTCCTTGGATTGGCATTTAATTTACCATTTAAGATATATCTCAGGAAGAAACGTCGGAATAAAAAGATCAAAGACGGCTTGTTTAAATTCTGCAAGAAGTATATCCTCAAGACACCAATGATCAATGCCGGGATACTCTTCATCACCTATGGTATCACTTCCGGCTTCATGCTTTACCAGTTGTTGTTTCACGGCGATTTTAATGAGATCACCATCAGGTTCTACAGGCAGTTTTTCTTCATCATGATCGTTTCGTCACTACTGAACATCCTGTTTGTATACTTCTGGCAGAAACACCGGGTGCATATAAGGTACCTGGAGTTTTTCTTCACACCGGATGAACTCAGAAAAAGGATATTCAATATCAAGGTTGGCAGGATTAAGAACAGGCTATGGATTTCCAGCGCCATGACAACATTCCTACCCTTGCTCATCGTATTATTCTATATGCTTATTAGCGTGACCAATGTTCGCGATGTACTGGATGGCCCACCTACTGATGACCAGGTGGAGATTTTGGTAGGTAAGTACGAAAGCTATTTCGGAGAAACTTCCATGAATTCTGAACAAGGGGTGGTTTATGTGAACCTCTTCGATACTTATATCATGCTCATAGGAACCTTCAGCGGTATCATGATCTCATTCTTTTACCTGCTGCTGTTCATTCGCTGGACTACACGAGATATTGTTTACCCTGTAAAAGAGTTGCTGTTGAATATGCAGCGCACCGGCCGGGGTGAAATGGAATCCTACAGCATTGTCAGGACCAATGATGAGATCGGAGAACTTACGGAAGGCTACAATGAGATGAGCGGGAAGATCAAAGACTATATCGAGAACATCTCAATGATGAATAAAGCCAATGCCCGTTTTGTACCCAGGCAGTTCCTCGAATATCTGGGCAAAGAAAGCATTGCTGATATACAGTTGGGAGACCAGGTACAAAAAGAGATGACAGTGCTGTTCACTGATATCAGGGATTTTACTACTCTGTCGGAAAAGATGACGCCCAAGGAGAATTTCAACTTTCTAAACAACTACCTGGGTTATATGGAGCCCGTGATCAGGAATAACGGGGGCTTTGTTGATAAATACATTGGTGATTCCATCATGGCTCTCTTCCCCGATAATACGGAAGATGCGATCAATGCATCCATTGAAATGAGGATCAAACTCGCCGAGTTCAATCATATTATAAACCAGTTTGGACAGCAACCCATCGACTCAGGCATTGGCATTCATACAGGGTCATTGATGCTGGGCATAGTTGGCGGTGAAGGCAGAATGGAAGGAACCGTTATTTCAGACGCCGTGAACCTGGCTGCCAGGCTTGAAGGATTGACCAAGGTTTATGGATCGAAGATTCTAATCACCGAAGAAACCCTGATCAAGATCAACGATCCTACCCTGTACAATTACCGTTTCCTGGATGTAGTGAAGGTGAAAGGAAAGAATGAGGCGGTTTATATCTTTGAGATCATCGATGGTGACCCGGAAGATATCAGGGAACTGAAAAACAAGACAAAGAACCAGTTTAATCAGGCCATTCAGCACTATAAGAGCAAAGAATTCCAGGAAGCGCTGATGTTGTTTACTGAAGTTCAGGATATCAATCCTGAAGATCAGGCTGCAGCCCTGTATATGAAACGCTGCCAGAAATTTATCGATCTGGGATTCCCTGATGATTGGGATGGCGTTGAGCGGTTCAATTAATATATACTTTTACAAAACAAAACTATCATTGAAATCGTTTTATAACAAAGCAGCAATCACTCTCTTATGAATTATCCAGAAGCAAGAGACTTTATTATCAAGAAGCTATCAAACGAACTTGACCCGGACCTGACCTATCATAGCATAGAACATACGCTGGATGTTCTGAATGCAGCCGGAAATTTTGCAGAGCTCGAAAAGATCGATCCACGGGACAGAATCATTTTGGAAACTGCAGCCCTATTTCATGACTCAGGTATGCTAAAAACATATATAGGACACGAAGATGCCAGCGTTGAAATCGTTCGTAAATACCTGCCTAAGTTTGGGTATGACACCAGCGATATTGATCTCATATCAGATATGATCATAACAACAAAATTGCCCCAAAGTGCCACTAACTATCTTGATAAGATACTCTGTGACTCTGACCTTGACTACCTTGGACGGGAGGATTTCTTCATGATTGCCCATCAATTGCAATATGAGTGGAATATACTGAATATCAGGCACACAACTTTGCGGGAATGGTATGAGTTGCAAATAATGTTTCTTGGAAACCATACCTTCTTCACCAAGTCTGCGCAAGAGCTAAGGAATGAGAAAAAAGAAGATAACCTGAATCAAGTTAAAGAATTGGTTTGTTTTATGGATAGGCGTTAGCTGCAGGCTTTGGGCGGCAGACTCCCAGTAGCCAGCACCTATTACCAAATATTTAATATATTACCGTTGCCGAAAAAAATAATTCCTATATTTGTGTAGAACAATTCTAAGTGTAAGAACCCTTAATAATAGTACGCATGGAAAGCATGTTAAAAAAGATCATCCTGGTACCTACAGATTTTTCTGAGGTTTGTGCCAATGCCATTAACCAGGCTGCCGGTGCAGCTAAGCACCTTCAGTACAAATTAGTACTGCTTCATGTCATAGATAAAAACACCAAGTCTTTTCTTAAAAGTGAAGGGCAGGCAGCAGATTACGTTGACAAGCAACTTGAAACTATAGCGGCCAACGTAGTTGCCGATTTCGGTATCGAGGTTGAGACCATAGCCAAAGAAGGTGATATTTTTTCAACTATCAGCAAGGTAGCTACAGAAGTTGATGCTTCTATAATGTACCTTGGAACACATGGAAAGGTAGGGATGCAGAAGCTTACAGGAAGCTATGCCATTAAGGTTGTAACAAGTTCACCAGTTCCTGTAATCGTTGTTCAAAAGCGTCAGTTTGATGGCCCTTACAACGAGATCGTATTCCCGATCACCAGCGATTCAGGTATCTGGGAAAAAACTGAATGGGCCGTCCACATTGCCAAGCAGTTCAAGGCTACGATCAAGATCTATCAACAGGCCGGTGAAAATATCGACAAGGTTGTAGCAGGTATTACAAGCCATTTCCATAAAAATGATGTGAAATATACCATCGATGTAGCACCCAAATCAAGTGGGTTCTCTAACCAGGTGATTGAGTTTGCAACGGCAAACAATTCAGATATAATCCTCATCATGACCAACCCTGGAAAGGGAGTCACCAGCTTTATCCTTGGAAGCTACGATGAAGAAATGATCTTCAACACCTCACAGATACCAGTAATGTGTGTAAATCCTCGTGATTACAACTGGAAAAAGATTGTACCGTACTAGCAGATACTGATTTTCGTACCAATATACAGACCCCGATTGCAAGCAATCGGGGTCTGTTGTTTTAAAGGGCCTGCTAAAAATTCCAGGCTCCAAGTTCCAAATTCTAAACAATTTTACAAATTTCAATGAGACAATTCTTCATAGTCCCCATCTCCTTTAGAGCCTGTCCCGAGCGAAGGCGAGGGAAGAGGGGGATTTAGGGGGTGAGGTGCATTGATGAATTGGAACGTTTAAATCATTTGAATTTGATTATAATTTACAGATTGGAACTTGGGGAATTATGAGATAAAATTTGAATTTTATTCAAAGGCCAGTATAAGCATAGTGATATCATCAGCCTGCTCAGCACCATTCGCGAATGATTCGATCTCTGAAAGAATTAACCCGGAGATCTCTCTGGGCTCTTTGCCACTGTAATCATCCAGCAGATTTACCAGTCTGTTTTCGCCAAACAATTCATCCTGAATATTTACTGCCTCTGAGATTCCATCGGTATACAGGAATAGTTTTTCTCCGCTTTTCAGGCTGGTTTTATCAAAAGTAAAATCTAAATCCGGTATGCTGCCAAGCGGAGTACCATGTGTGCCACGGAGTATAGCTGGTTTATGACCGGGTTTGAGGAGAAGGGGAAGATTGTGCCCGGCATTGGTATAAAAGAGCTCCCCTGTATTCATATTCAGTTTCCCTATGAAAAAAGTAACAAACATCGATTGGGCATTATATTGTCCAAGATCCCTGTTTATCTCCCATGCAATCGCCTCCGGCGAAAGACCCTTACTCACCTTTGCCCTGAACAATGTTAGCGTTTTGGCCATAAAAAGGGCAGCTGGTATTCCCTTGCCCGACACATCACCAATGGCAAAGTACAAATGATCGTCATTCACAATAAAATCATAGAGGTCGCCTCCAACTCTACGTGCAGGCTGCAGTAAGCCGAAGAGGTCTATATTTTCCCATCCGGGAACCTTCTCCGAAGGACGAAGCATCTGCTGCTGTATGGTACTCGCAATGTCTAATTCACTTTCCATCCTCTCATTCAGGGCTGTGGTCTCCTTCAGGTTCCTGATATAATCACGAAGCTGGACCTGCATGATTCTGAATGAGTTGCCAAGCTGAGCAATCTCATCATTACCTTTAAAAGAAGGGACTTGAAAATCAAATTCACCAGCACCAATCTTACGGGTAGCAAAAGCCAGTTTCTCAATAGGTTTCACAAAACGGCTGGAGAAGAAGATGATGAGGAAAGCCAGAATAATAAAGCCGGCCAGGCCAATTGCGATCAACTTAATAAACAGGATATGAATGTCTTCATACAGTTCACTTTCAAGGAATAGAATGCCCAATGACCAGTTTGTAGTTGGAACATTGGCATAACTGATCCATCGGTCACGGTGTAATTCAGCCCCTATCGAACGCATTGAAACAATACCACTTTTACCTTCGACCATCCTGGTTAAAACCTCCAATGTACCCGGTGCATCAACCTCCTCAAAAATATTATATACGAACTTTTGATCGGTAGAGTCAATTTCCGGCCAGGTAACAATATTACCTTTTGATGAAATGAGGAACCCTCGTCCGGAATCAAAAAATTTGATTCCCTGGATCAATTGCTGAAGACCTTCCAGTGAAAGGTCAGCGGTAACCACACCGGCAAACACAGGACCATTTCCATGATCACGATAAAATGGCACAGCATAGGTAGCCATCAAAGCTTCTCCTCCACCAAGGTCAAAATATGGTTCAGACCACACGCCGGTCCCTTTGTCTCTTGCTGCGGTATACCATGCCTTTGTTGTGTAGCCGTATTCATCACTTGCAAGATCTTTGAAAGCAATAGTATCTCCGGAATCATATAGATAAGGTGCAAAATAAAATGTATCAGTTCCTTCTATCCTGGGTGCGAAAGCTATACTTGCTCCATAAATCAAAGGATTTTTACGCAAAACATCCTCAATAACGTATCGCGTCCCAACAAACATGATGGTATCGCGGTTCTCTATGACTGACGCCAGATTTGTTGGAATATTCTCAACATTTTGAAGCACATTCTCAATTTGTGCCACAGTAAGTTCAGTGAGTTTCTGCACATCATTATGTGCATCATTTAATGCCAGGTTCCTGGAAATAGTATAATTATAATACAGAATAGAAAACAGTACTACAGTGCCCACCGAAAGCAGCGAAACACTGAGTCTGAATGCCAATCCCTTATTCTTAAACATAATGCGAATTTAATAAAAACACGGAGCTAAAAAATTAAAAGCAGCCGGAATGCATTATACTTTGCACCTAATTCGATAATTTTCCTATTTTTGTTATACTATCTAAACATTCAAAATTATATATATGGCACAGCAACTGAACGATATTATTCTTGTCCCGACAGATTTTTCCCAGACATGCCAGAATGCCATCAACCATGGCGTTGAAATGGCAGAATATCTCAACTATAAACTGGTTATCCTTCATGTGATCAACCGTGAAACGAAATCACAGCTTAAAAAGGAAAATCTGGATGTATCGGCCATCGCCGACAAGTTGAATGATATTGCTAACGATATCCGCGAAAATTCCCGGATCTCAGTGGAAACAATAACCCGCGAAGGAAGCATCTTTGACGAGATTCATGGCACCGCATCCGATATTGGGGCAAAACTCATGATTCTTGGCACACATGGCAAGAAAGGTATGCAATATCTGGTTGGCAGTTTTGCCTTAAAAGTAGTCACCAAATCACCTGTGCCTACTGTGGTTGTGCAGGAAAAGTCATTTGGCCAGGGATATAAAAATATCGTCTTCCCCATCAACAGCTTTACTGAAGCACGTCAACAAGTTCAGTGGGCCATGCATATGGCGAAAACCTTTGGCTCCTTCATACATATTTTCAGGGAACCCCATTCTGATTCTGACGTTGCAAATAAGATCAATATTGTGAGTTCACAGATTGAACAAGCATTCAAGAAAAATGGGATTGATTATAAGATCCAGGATGCTGAAAAATCCGGAAAGTTTGCAGAGCGCATGCTCGATTATGCCATGCTTGAGAAAGCTGACATGATCATGATCATGACTGATGCCGACATTTTCTCACCCGATTTCAATGCCGGAGCATGGGATGAAAAGATGATGTTCAACAAAGCCCAGATCCCTGTAATGTGTATCAACCCGGTTATGACCGGAAAGGTATACTATGAATATATTACACTTATATAAGGAGCATCCCCTGCGGGTGATTGTGATCCTTGCTGTGATCATCCGCCTTCTCGCAGTAATTTTCTCCAAGGGCTTCGGTTGGTTCGATGATCATTTCCTTATTATTGAAGCTTCTCAGTCGTGGGTCGATGGACATGATTACAACCGCTGGCTGCCCGGCAGTGAAGGAAATACAGGCCCTGGCGGACATAATTTCTTCTACGCAGGATTACATTATATCATATTTAAATTCTTCTCCCTCATAGGTTTTACAGATCCACAAGCCAAAATGTATGTGATCAGGCTATTACATGCCGCCTTATCCATAGTTGTGGTGGTCTTGGGATATAAGATCAGCTTTAAACTGGGCGGCCAGAAAGCAGCTAATACTGCCGGGCTTCTGCTTGCTCTACTCTGGCTGTTTCCCTTTATCAGCGTCAGAAACCTGGTAGAATTTACATGCATTCCTTTCCTGCTCTGGGGAAGCTGGATCCTCATGGATGATAAGAAAAAGCGAAAGCTCTTGTTTAGAGGCTTTCTGGCAGGTCTGGTGCTGGGCCTGGCATTCTGTATGAGATACCAATCACTCGTTTATATTGGCGGAATGGGATTGGGACTCTTGCTCATGGGCCGCTGGAAAGAAGCCATCAGCACAGGATTCGGTGTACTGATAACAGCATTCCTCTGCCTGGGAAGTATCGATATTTTCATCTGGGGATATCCATTTGCCGAGCTGATAGAATACATAAATTATAATATGTATAACTATGCTGAATATACCGTGGGTCCATGGTACCAGTACATCCTGGTACTCCTTCTGGTGATGATCCCTCCCGTGAGCTTGTTCATTCTATTCGGATTCTTCCGCAGCTTTGTGAAAGACTGGAAAAAATATATACTCATTTTCCTGCCTGTGGTGCTATTTATCATCTTCCACTCATACTATCCAAATAAACAGGAGCGATTTATCCTTCCGGTGATCCCGTTTATCCTTGTTGCCGGCACGGCAGGATGGCTTGACTTTATCCGGAGTTCAGCTTTCTGGAAGAAAAGAAAGATGTTGTATTCTGTTTCATGGGGATTTTTCTGGGTCGTAAATATCTGTGTGCTCCTGGTGATCACAACTACATACAGTAAGCGAGCGCGCGTAGAAAGCATGACCTACCTGTCGAAATATCCGGATATTGATAATATTTTGGTCGAGAATTCGAATAAAGGAAGCATAAACCTCCTGCCAATGTACTATTTAGGTCAATGGGTAGGATATTCAGAGATCACAGATACAAGAAGTGCAAAAGATGTTGCTGAGTGGTACAGGAAATATCAGATCAACCCACCTGATTTTATGATCTTTGAAGGAGAGAATAAGATAGATGACCGCCTCGAGAAAGCCCTTGAAGTTTTTCCTGATATGGTTTATGAGACGACCGTCTCCCCTGGCATGATCGACCGTATTTTGTTCTGGCTGAACCCCATAAATGAGAATCAAAATGCGTATATTTACAGGAATACGCAATGCCGTCCGGAGAAAATCGACTAAGCGGGATGAAAGCAGAAGAAGCAAAAAAAAGGATTACTGAACTCAGCACTCTGATCCATCAGCACAACCATAATTACTATGTGTTGTCCTCTCCCGAGATCAGCGATTATGAGTTCGATATGCTCCTGGAAGAATTGATCCGGCTGGAACATGAATTTCCACAGTTTGCCGACCAGAATTCACCCGCTAAAAGAGTGGGTGGTGATATTAGCAAGGATTTTCCAACTATAGAACATCGTTTCCCCATGCTTTCACTGTCGAATACCTATTCGGAAGAAGAGATCATGGCTTTTGACCAGCGGGTGCAAAAAGATCTTGAAACAGTCCCTGAATATGTTTGTGAACTGAAATATGATGGTGTGGCCATCTCAATTTCCTATGAAGAAGGTAAATTTGTCAGGGCAGTGACTCGGGGCGATGGAACCAAAGGCGATGATGTAACAGCAAACATACGCACCGTTAGAAGCATCCCTTTGCATTTACAAGGTCATTTCCCGGATTTTCTGGAGGTGAGGGGTGAGATCTTCCTGCCACATGAAGGATTTAGAAAGATCAATGCTGATCGTGAGGAAGCAGGCGAAGCCAGATTTGCAAACCCTCGCAATGCCACTTCAGGCAGTATCAAGATGCAGGACTCCGCCGAGGTTGCCAGGAGACCCCTTGATTGCATCTTCTATAGTATCCACAGCGAAGAGCTTCCATATAATTCACATTATGAGAACCTGATGGAAGCACGAAAATGGGGTTTCAAGACCTCTGACTACATCATTAAAACCACAGAGCATCAGCAGATCTTTGATTTTATACACGAAATGGCCAAGGCTCGACCGGAGCTTGCATTCGACATCGATGGTGTGGTGATCAAGGTAAACGATTATTTGCAGCAGCAAATGCTCGGATCCACAGCCAAGAGCCCACGCTGGGCCATCGCATATAAGTTCATGGCTGAACAGGCTAGCAGCAGGTTGATCTCAGTTAGTTACCAGGTTGGGCGAACGGGAGCTATCACACCTGTTGCGAATTTAGAACCCGTCGCACTGGCGGGTACCATTGTAAAACGTGCCTCCCTTCATAATGCTGACATCATCGAAAGGCTGGACCTTCACGAAGGAGATAGTGTGATCGTAGAGAAAGGTGGCGATATTATCCCCAAGATCACCGATGTTGTTATTGAGGAACGCGTAAAAAACTCACCTCCGGTTCTTTTTATTGAATATTGCCCTGAATGCAATACTAAGCTGCTTCGTGATAAAGATAAAGCAGCCCATTATTGTCCGAATGAAAATGCATGTCCACCGCAGATCAAAGGCCGTATTGAGCATTTTATCAGTCGACGGGCGATGGATATCGACAGCCTGGGCGAAGGTAAGGTAGAAATACTGTATGAGCATGGATTGCTGAAGGATGCAGCAGATCTGTATCGTTTAAAGTTTAATGATATCCTGGGGCTGGAGAAGACCTATCCTGCGGATGAAGATAAGAAGGAGCGTAAGGTCAGTTTCAAGGAAAAGACCTGCCAGAACATTATGGATGGAATCAATGCATCATTGGAGGTCCCGTTTGAACGCGTATTATTTGCGCTGGGTATAAGGCATGTAGGTGAAACCGTGGCCAGAACACTGGCACGCCGCTTTGGCTCCATGAATGCTCTCGCATCAGCAAAGGCAGAAGAATTAACTGACATACATGAAATAGGAGAACGTATCGCTGAATCTGTACTGAGCTATTTTTCAGAGCCCAGGAACCAGAGACTTGTTGCACACCTAGAAGCAGCCGGGCTCCAGATGGAGATCAAAGGCCATGATGCTGAGCGCTTAGAGACGTTGCAGGGCAAATCATTTGTGATTAGCGGCACCTTCGAGGGCTATTCCAGGGATGAGATCAAGGTCATGATCGACAAACATGGTGGAAAAAACCTATCCAGCCTTTCGGCCAAAACTAGATTATCTTATCGTGGGTGAGAATGCCGGTCCTTCCAAACTTGCGAAAGCCGAGAAATTAAATATCCCTTTGATTGGTGTACAGGATTTAATCGGGATGCTGTCGCATAAAAAAACCGGCAATCATTGATTACCGGTTTGTATATTGTTGTATCAGTCTTTTTATTCGCTGATTCTTCTTTTTCGGGCGTTGTATAGCTTGCGGCCTGCATATCCAAGAGCAAGTGAAATAAGGATCATGACTCCTTCAGATATTGGGGATCCCCCAATCGGAATATCTCCACCACCCGGATCAGGTGGATCAGGAGGCTGTCCTGGTGGTGGTGGGGCAGCATACACTGTAATCCCAACCACCACGTACTAAAATGAAAATTAGAACAATTACCCCTAAAGATTTTTTCATGACCGCAAATATATAAATTCCCGTTCGTTTTATATATATTTCCTGTAATCTTATTTGGTGATTAACACCTTTTCAGAATACACAGCTTTATCGGTGATCACTTTAACGACATAATAACCAACCTCATCGCTAACAAATATCCTTGTACGCGCATTATTCACAGTAGATTTGCTTGTGATCAAGTTACCGCTTATATCATAGACATGGATTTCTTTAATAAGTTGCTCGCTGTCGTTTATGATAAAAGCATCTGTGCGATCACTATAGATCTTGATGGGCTCAACTACACCATCTTCTATGCCGAATTCTAAATCGTAAAAATGTATAATAAACCTGTCACGAGGATCCCATTTTTCTGCTTCAAACTCGTAATATCCTTCTGCCCTCAGGTCAGTCCATTCCTGTTGTGGTTCAAAAGTATCTTCCAGCATAATGCTGATGCTTGGTGCAAAAGTATTCATGGATGCCTCATCAGCTACTATTCTGTAACTATCATCTTCTATAGGTTTGAAGTGCAACGGAACACTTACATCATCACCTAACATAGCATTAGGCCGCGCATCTACTGCAAGCTCTACATTATCCGAACGTAACTGTGTATAGAGCTCAGTTGCAAAATTAGGATACTCGCTTTCTTTATGAATTTTCCATCATGACTCACATCATATGCCTGGTCACATCATCCCCTTCTTTAAAACGAATATATGCCTCAGATGAACCATTCCCCCCTTCAGTGCATAAACTAAGTAAGTTAGGATACCTCCATCCTTTTCATGTAGGGTTCTATATTTTCAACCCTGTCAGTCAGATCAATACTGGAAAGATGAGACACTCCCTCCTGAGCTTCAATGAAGAATGATTGTCCTGGCTGAATATACCTTGCTGAGCTATTCCCGCCTGTTCCTTGCACATATGTCACATAGCCATTAGTAGCAGGATTCCACACCCATACTTTGACCTTTGAAATATTTGATTGCCTGAATACATAACGTCCCAGTTAACCGGAGCAATATATGGATTTCCTATCAATGCACTACTATCAACTGAAATCGCATCAAAATTACTAGGTCATATTGCTTAAAACCAAGCTATCAAACACCAAATCTCTTGTTGAAGCCGTCTGCCCCCAAGGCTGATTACAAACCATAACCGGAAGGAGTTAGAACGCCAGATGGAGCATAAATATTATACCATTCTTGTGTAGCAGTTCTCCACTCAAAAGCATATGTACTTAATACCTGCATGTCCCAGTCGTCAAGAATTACCCCTGAAACTGGTGCAGCTACCTGATGCATATAATAGTCTGATGCGGTAGATGCGAAATATAAAGTACGTGAACCTCAATGTGTCCATCTTCAACGCTATATGCACATAATTAATTGTGTTAGGAATAAAAGCTGATGATAAATATTGCATTAGTTGACACCCGTGCTACATCTATAATTCGATTGGACCACCATAAAGAGCAATATTGCCATTCACCGTAAGTCCGATGTTTGAAGTACTGCATTTCAGCAAAGTGGTTTATCCTTAAGATTATTCAACAGTTGCATGAGTCATCACATAGTCATTAAAAGCAATAATTCATTTGTTGGATTATTTGGGTAAATTATATCATCAGTTGCAATCGGAATCCCAGGTGGACTCCAGTTGTTTGCATCATCCCAATCCACTTGTAGACCCATCCCAACATTTGTGATTTAATGCAATATTACAGCCTGATGTCAAATATGATTCTGTTACACTATAAGGAATACCTGAAGCACCTCCAAAGGAAACAGGCCTGTGTTTATAGCATCACTAACTAAAAGCGAATTTGCAGCCGGAGTAACAATTGTACTGCTGACAGTAAATGCATGAAAAGAAACGTTAAGGGTAGAGCTGGTGGAAGCGCTGTTACTGCCTGTGTACAGCAATGCTACCAATTGGAACATTCAAGTAATGTCAGTAAAATTTTAGGTCGAAAAATAAGTTGCATTAACATTGGAAATAGTTGGATTACTTAAAGCTGTCACATTAGCAGTAAACCACCAAGAACCTGCAGCTAATCCTGCATATGTTGGATAAGGAAAACCAGTACCATACCATAATGGATCATCATTTGTACGCTGAAAGTACATATCAAACAAGAATTGATTCCCATCTATCCGAGGATTTTCTACTGTTATCAATGCAGTTGGTTGACTATACCCATGTATACTCAAACAGCCAATTAAAACAAGGAGAATAATTATTTTTTTCATTGTGTATTCCTTTTAATGCATTTATGATCAGGATTATAATGGAACTTGTCCAGTTTCATTATAGGTTATTATCAATGTATTGCTTATCAGCGTGAGTTACTACACCAGAGAAATTTGTATCCCCTACTTCGTAACCAGTAACATTCAAGTTATTATCAATCGGTCCTGTTTGTCAGCAGTGAGTTATTACTCCAGACAAGTTAGTTTCGCCTGCAAAAAGAGCAAAAACTACAGGACTTGTATCCACCTGAACCTGAGCATTTGTTCCATATGCTTTAGCATTGGCATCCGTAAAATCATATGCATAATTGCCAAATGTCTCCGATCGGTGATGCAGCTGTCATTATTGCACAGGTGGTTTCTATGAATAATTACAAAATATGCATTATTCGTAATGATTACATTGAATGGGAGAGGGCTAACACCATCCAGCCCAACAATAGAGCCATCTTTCAGAAGAAATCCTGCAACTGTTTCAACAACAGTAGCACTTGTCGCTGCTGCTGGTGTAGCCGCATCACGTACTTCAACAAGGATCCAATCAACTATATCTGCAGAAGGAATTGCAGCAACCGACTCTGTACCAGATATCCAATATGTGCATAAGCAGCAGCTGCCGTAAGGGGTAATATTAGGATTATTTACTGTTGTCATTTCATTACTAGCTGCCTGATATGCTCCTTCACAAAGTATTTTTAAATCACTCAATATCCTAAACTCAACACCGGTAATATTACCGTCATCATCTACATCATCTCCAAAGAAGGTATTTGCTCCGGCAGTGACCGGGTCAAGGACATACCATCCGGCTCCATGATAAAGACCGCCACTGATATCGGCTTCAGTACCTGCAATGTCGGCATCAACATAGGTAGCTGTAATATCATAAGTGTATGATGATATCCCTACGTTTTCTATAGTCCAATAACGTTCAAGGTAATTACTTAAGCTTGTATTGTTGGGTTCTTTGCTTGCAGTGATATTCACTCCTGTGTAAGCGGAACTGAATGTGCTGTTGTTAAAATCTATCTCAACTGGGGAATATTCGGCTGCACTGCCGATAGGGAAAAGGAAGCTACCCGGGTCACTGGTACCATCCGTAAATGATTTCTGTACCTGTCCGGTACCATCAGCCTGGATCATATTGGTGGCTGAAAAAGGTGCGCCGGCCACTGCAGAGGCTGCAACTCCGAATCTAAGGTTATTAGCACCTATTCCAAGAACACCATTGGTCAGGGTAAGTGTTCCATCAACCTGAGCTCCAGAGCCAAGGTTCACACCAAGTGCATTGGTGATCTCAATATCTCCAAACTGTGAAGCTGTAGTTCCACCGATGGTTTGTACAGCAGTTCCATTAAAAACTACATCACCGCTGCCCAGGGCTGCAGTGCCATCATTTGTAAAATCACCGGCAATCTTTACCGTTCCACTGTTCGTAACGGTTCCCCCTGATTCAATTTCTACATCAGAGCTAACAACAATGCTTGTCCCTGATGAAACCTTCATGGTGGATCCGTTCTTGATTACAATATCGGCAAAAGCTGAGCCGCTACTGATCGCAAGAAGGACAATGAGAATCATCAGGCCTCCCGCAAGATTTAAAAGCTTTTTCATATCGTACTGTGTTAATTTTTCGTATCGTAATTTATTTTCCGTGTCTGTAATCTATATCAATTCTATATAAGAATTCCTGCAAAGTTATCGAAATCTATTCAGAATAGTATTAATACTAAATAATATAACGATATTTTCAACGTCTCTCCGGTTCTCTTTTTCTGTTTTTCAAAGATTTCCAAGCCAATGGATAAAACTGAAAAACGCATATAATTATCTGTTTCAATGAAACTTAGATAATCAATCCAGTTCATGACCTCCCGCCTTTGAGATCGTTAAAAAGTACCAACAAATGAATGAACGTTTTTTTCTTTTTCACCTATCAGAACTTCTCTTTACAAAATTAAGACATTATAAGCCTATCTGATAAGTGATTATACGTAATCTTTAGCTACAAGTTTCCTGCAAAATGAGCATGAAGATCATAACCATAGATCAATCAAACAATAAGTAGCCAGAGATAAAGAATTTGGGTTTTCGTAAAATCAAAGTAAAGATATGTTACGCCAGTATTAAAACCAAACCTTGATGGCTATCTCAGCGGTAACCGCGTACAATTACTTGGGTATAGTGATCATAACACTTCTGAATACTAAGCAATTATATAGCACCTCACAAAAACTGCACAAAACGATTTTATTATCAAAAATCCATTGTGCCAATATACTATGAATGAGCATTTTGGGACAAACCGTCCCAAAATGGGAATCAGACAAACCAATCCCCCGGCCAAACCCAAGATCATTTCATCCTGAGCCCAACAAGGGGATCGTTTTACTCCTTAGGCCTTCCATTTTCAAGCTAAGGCCTATATCATTCTATTGTGATTTCAGGCTTCCTGCACCTGAGATGTCGCTACTCACGCGCGGATTACCTTTATACCTTACTGAGGCGGCTCCAGAAATATCTACTTCCAGGTTGTCGCTTACATGTATGTTTGCTTCTGCTGCGCCACTGACATCCAACTCACAATGTGCAATAACAAATTCATAGGCATCAATTTCAGATGCACCTGAGAGGTCGAAAGATGCGCTCTTGGCACTGCCTGCAAGATCTATCTCGCTGGCTCCGCTGAAATCAGCATTGAGCACAGCCACATCCATATTAAGATGGATCTCTGAAGCACCGCTACCGTCAAGGACCAACTCATCAAAATGGAGCATATCATCACTTTTGATACTTACGGCACCGCTTATATCGATCATCTCCAGTTCTTCGAAGGTGAGATAAATATTCATCTTCGTTGCTTTCTTGATACTACCTTCGGTGTAGATCTTGAGGCGGTCGCCCTTGACCTCAGTTTTGATGAGAGGCATCAGGTTTTGATCAGCTTCCACGGTCAGCGATTCTGATTTTCCCTGGTAGAGGAAAACCTGGAATGCCCCGCTAACTTCCAGGCTGGTAAAGCCAGATACCTGGCGATCTTCTTTGACCACATTGCCATCACCTTTCTCACCTGTGATATCAATGCAACTTCCCATCAGGCCTGTGCTGGCCAGCAGAAGGAGTGAAAAGATTATTAAGAATGTCTTTGTTGTTTTCATGTTTTGTAATTTTTAATTTTGGATTAATTAATATCTACACTTGCATTTTTTACGGATATATTCACTACAGAGGATGAATTTTTATCATCACCGATAAAAGCTTCCACTTCTTCTGAAAAGTCTTTCTCAATTCTCTTGCTAACGCTGGCATTATCCTCAGGAAAATCTATATCGCCAAAGCTGGCATAAGCTTTCAGTTTATAACTCGCCGATTTACTGATCCCCACGTCAACACCGCCAAATTCACTATCAATATCGATCAAAGAAAAGCCACCTGATACGCGTAAAACTTCAACACCACCGTAATTGGAATTCAACACCAGTTTATCGAAAAGTTCGCCGATCTCAATATCTGTAAAGCTGGCTTTTATTTCCATCACATCTCCACTTCCAATCTCTAACCCATCATATTGTGAATCAAGTATAAGCTCTGAAACTTCACCTATTTCAATTCCATTGAACCTTGAGTACAGATCGAGGTATCCGGCCTTCCCGAGTTCCAGGTTGCTGTACTCAAAATGCATTTCTGCAGCTTTAATATCACCAATATCCGCATTTCCAAACTTCACAGTAACTGAATTATCCTTAGCTCCAAGTCCTCCTAGCTCCAGGTTACCATAATCCACTCTTATCTTGGCCGGTCCTGTTAGGGTTCCAACATAGGCGTTTCCAAACTCGTTCTTCAAGTCGAGCAATAAGCTGGCGGGCATCTTCACTTCATATTCGATATTCATCTCACAATTTTTGCAATTCAGTTTTCCATCGAATGAAGTATATGCTTTTACCAGGTCATTGCTCCCCGAGATCTTCACATTGATCTTATCAAGGATCTTCTGTGAGTCTTTCTCATTTCTGGCATCCACACTGACCTCAACATCGATAGCGACCTGATTCTTATCCCAGGTTTGAATATGCACCTGTCCGTATTTGTTGTCGATCTGGACCTTGGCATCTGACTTCACGTCATAGGTTTCGTGATAGCTTTTTTTAAGCTCCTGGGCTGAAACGCTTGCCAGGGCAAACATCAGCATCAGGCTGATCATGATTGAAATTCGTGTAAAACTTTTCATTTTTTCCGGTTTTAAGTTTAAAGTTGACATATTTTAGTAATGATATTATCAAGTATTCTGATCCTTGTCCTGTAATTAGTTACAAGTGCTCCATATACGCGTTGATTGGATTCATCATTGCTCAGTTCTGCCTGCAGTACGTCGGCATCTTTTTCCAGTTGCTCAAGTTGAGTTCGGGCCATCTCATCAATCCTGGCTGCTTCCTCATCGGATGCCGCACAATTATTGATATCACCCAGGCGCTGATCTGTAAGGTGGTTATAATGGTCAACCACCTGGCTGAGTTCATCACTCATCTGGCCAGCCTGTAATGAGGATGAATTATCGGCATATTGAAAGAGCATTATGCCTGCAAGTGCAGCAACAAGCACAACGGCAGCAGCAATGCGCCACCAGGGCCATGCGGATTTTGGTTCTCCGGTGTGGAACTTCTCGTCGAGCCTGGAAGCAAATCGGTCGAAATGCCCCTCATTCGGCTCATGCACATCATAGTGCTCACGGTTCTTCTTAATTTTATCTTCAAGTACACTCATAGGTCTTAGTTTACAAGTTCATCGATCTTTTGCTGTTTGAGCCAGTCCCTCAGGCGTTGTTTTGCCCTGGAGTAACGTGTACGGCTGGCATTGTTCGAAATATCCAGCACTTGTGAGATTTCCTCGTGATCGTATCCCTCCAGCAAGAACATGCTCATGATCATCCTATCATCTTCTCCCAGTTGCTCTATCCCTTTCCTGATCTGATCTGTCTTATATGACAATACCTCAAGGTAGTTCTCACTTGCGTCATCAGCCTGAAGCTCAATGCCCGTTTCCTCGATAGACACACTCTCCTTTTTCTTCTTCAACTGGTCGATCGCCCTGTTGATAACGATCCTTTTCAGCCATGCACCAAAACTTGCATCACCCTTGTAATCACCGATCTTCTGGAATCCCGTCAGGAATGCTTCCTGCATGATATCCTCCGCTTCGGCGCTGTTTTTTACAATACGAAATGCTGCGTTATACATAGCTTTATAATATAGATTGTAGATCTGTAGCTGGGATTTCCGGTTGTTCGACCTGCAGCCCGTGATCAATTCTTCATGAATATTTACGCTTCGCTTCATCAAGGCGTTCTTTGGGTTAATGACTGTGATTTTTTTTGGATGTTACAAGATAGCTAAAAAAAGTAGGCAGTAGGCAGTAGGCAGTAGGCTGTAGGCTGTAGGCTGTGGGCTGTAGGCTGTGGGTACTATTCACTAGGAACTAGGCACTATGCACTTATTGCAAATGTTTTGCATATTTTTGCTCTATGAAAGAAAGGACTTTCCCCAGGGCATATATTTACATTGCGGCACTGCTGGCGATGATCTTCTGGGGAATGTCATTTGTGTGGACATCCATCGTTTTTGAGTATTATCCTCCCATCACCACCATTTTCCTGAGGTTGGTTATCTCCAGTACTTTTCTATTTATTATACTAGCCATATCAGGATTTTTAAAAAAGATCAGGAAAGAGCATTTGCTCCTGTTCCTGGCATCGGCCATTTTCAACCCTTTCTTTTATTTCCTGGGGGAGAATTATGGATTGAAACATTCTAGTGCCTCCATCAGTGCAGTTGTAATTGCCACCATCCCTGTATTCACACCCTTTGCCGCCTGGATCCTGATCAGGGAAAAGGTCTCCAATCTGAACATCGCAGGGATCGTCATTTCTTTTGCTGGCATCCTGGTCATGCTCATCGAACCTGACCTCAGCTTTTCTACCGATCCGAAGGGTATTGCCCTGCTTTTCATTGCTGTTTGTTCCGCTGTGATCTACTCTATCCTTCTAAAAAAACTCATGCAGTTTTATACAGCTGTGAACCTTATCGCATGGCAAAACCTGACAGGGGCAGTTTTGTTTATGCCATTATTCCTGGTTCTGGACCTTGATGAATTTATCAGTGTGGTTCCCGATGGCAGGCTGATCTTTTCCCTTTGTTCACTCGCCATACTGGCCTCTTCACTGGCCTTCATCCTTTTTGCTACAAGCATTAAGCATCTTGGCGTTAGCAGGGCTAATGTGTACAGCAACCTCATCCCGGTCATAACGGCTATAGCATCATATTATATTTTGGATGAAATATTTACCGGCAATAAGATCGCCGGCATTATTATCGTTATTTTTGGTGTAATCATCACACAGATCAATAAATTGAAAAAATAAATGAAAAAGAAAAAGATCATTGTCCTGGGCGGAGGCCTTGTTGGTGGACCAATGGCCAGAGACCTGGCCAAAGAATTTGATGTTAGCCTGGCCGACATACGGGAAAGCAATCTCAAAAAGGCTATTGGGAACTTCCCGATTAAAAGTATTGTCTGTGATCTTTCAGAAGAAGATACGATACGGAAACTAATTACTGACTTCGATCTTGTGATCAACGCCGTTCCAGGGCATATGGGTTTTGAAACACTGGAAACCATTATTGATTGTGGAAAAAACGTAGTGGACATTGCATTTTTCCCAGAAGACCTTTTCATGCTCGAAGGTCTGGCCAGGGAGAAAGGTGTTATTGCGATTTCGGATATTGGCGTTGCCCCCGGAATGAGCAACATACTGACGGCGTACGCATCAGATCAGCTCGATGAAACCCTGAAAGTGAAGATCATGGTTGGCGGCCTTCCAAGGGTCAGGCAGCACCCCTGGGAATACAAAGCAGTCTTTTCCCCAGCCGATGTGATCGAAGAATATACTCGTCCGGCCAGGATCGTCAGAAATGGAGAAGAATGCATACTACCGGCCCTCTGCGAAAAGGAACTTGTGGAAATTGAAGGTGTTGGTACACTGGAAGCTTTCATCAGCGATGGGCTCAGGTCCCTCATCCGTACCATCGAGGCCCCTGATATGGAAGAAAAGACGCTGCGTTACCCAGGCCATGCAAGGTTGATAGAGATCCTGCGTGATTCTGGTTTTTTTAGTCAGGAAAAGAAAAAATTCGGCAATAACATGCTCAGCCCGCTCGACATGACCTCAAGCTTGCTCTTCGACCAGTGGAAACTGGAAGAGGGCGAGGTGGATATTACTGTGATGAAGGTGATCGTAAGCGGCATCAAAAATGGGAACCCCATGAGCATAAGCTACGACCTGTATGATGAATATGATCCCATTAGCGGAATACATTCCATGGCCCGCACCACAGGATATACGGCCACCATCACCGCCAGGATGGTTTTAAACGGAATGTACGATCATAAAGGGATCTCTCCTCCCGAATACCTTGGAAAGCATGAAGCATGTGTTTCTTTCCTTTTCGAAGAATTCGAAAAGCGGAATATCTTTTACAAGAGGTCAGTGAAATAAAAAAGCGCACCATCCTTCCGGGTGATGCGCATATATTATTGCCTTATAAGATTGGTTATCTCGTTCTGATGCGGAAGATCAAGCCCGCACTCATGACCAGGTTCACAGGAAATGTAGTTTCGCTTACTGTAAGGTAATCGTTCACGCCTGCACCTGTATCTTCGATAATATTTCTGAAATGTTTTCCTTCACCCATGAATACCGGTAGGGCCATAAGCGCCTGTACCTTGATTCCAAGTACGCGATCGAAATAGTAATTTATCCCAGTCTGTGCACCGATTGAAAACCTTGGTACGTTTCCGACGCCCGACTTAGACAGGTTATAATTCACCAGTCCGAGGTTGGGTCCGAAGAAAATATTGAAATTCTTGTCGATGTAACCTTGTACAACCCAGGCAAGCTGGAAGTAGGTCACATTCATATTATAATCCGTTTCAGGGATCAAATCGGCATAGTCCGGAGACTCGTTCCATTTTGCATGTGCAAATGAATTTGAGAGTGTGATCTCAAACCTGCTATTTCGATTTGATGTAGGAAAGCTGAAGTTGGCACCTATATTGAGAACATCATTTACAGCCATGGTACCTTCAACGAACTTAAGGTCATTTCTAACTGTATATCCTAACATCGGAGTGATTTCAATCTCCTGGGCTTGGATCCCCTGAGAAAAGAATAATGTGACCAGCATCAAGACTCCTAAATAACGCATCCTCTTCATAACTGTTTGGTTTGTTGGTTAACTACAATTTGCAATTTGGGTTCATCACCATTACAGTGATTTTATGGTTTTATACTTGATGACCGTTTAAATGTTTCATAAATATAGATATAGTTTTTTCTGAATTTCAAGTCGGCCAGTTAATTTCCGTACAATCACCAAGCATAATACGCAATAACACGTAGTAAGGTTTAGTTGTTCTGCTTGTTTATTTGCGGTACGGTGGACGCGATGTGCGGAACGCGGTAGTTCCCCCGCCACTCATAGAATTAAGTTCGCTGATTCGTTTGGGGGAAGCAAACTACAAAAACCCTCCTGCGCTGCGCTCAGTTGTGGTTTATTAAATATCATCATTTATTCAATGTTTACTCCACTTAGGCACTAGGCACTATCACTTCCAAGAATTGCCTTCGGCGATTCTTGGAGGGGGAGGCTTACAACAAAAACCCTTCGTTCCCTACGGTCACTTCCGGTTTTTTATTTGCATGTATCGCTCTCGAGCAAGCTCGGAGCTCACTTGCAAATAAAAAACCCGGCTCTCCCGAGCCGGGTTTTTGTTGTAGCGAGATCGAGAATTGAACTCGAGACCTCCGGGTTATGAATCCGACGCTCTAACCAACTGAGCTACCTCGCCATAATTGCGGGTGCAAATATATATATTTTTTGATTTGTAGAGCTAATTTTACTTGTACAAATTACTATCCTTTGTAGCAACCACCATATCCTCTTCTCAAGAATATATAAAGGATTAGCAATAGTTGCACTGGAAGGAATAGCTTTTAAATAATTATGGAAGATATGATATGTCGATATATGAAGTGGAGAGAAGATAGAAGAAAGGGATAGAAGATAGAAGAAGTATTTAGCCTTCAAAAATCTCCTTCTCCTTTTACTATCCACTTCTTCATTCTTCTATCTTCTATCAAAAAAAGCCCCGGTATCCCGGGGCTGGTGCTGCTTCTGACGATTCCGCACTCGTCAAACAGAATATGTGTCAGGGCAGGATTATTTTGAATAACGAATAACGAACAAGGAACAAGGAACTTTGAAATAGTTCGGAGTTGGGAGTTCGAAATTCGGAGTTTTTTCTCTGGAAGATAAAGATATAACAAGTAAAGAGTGCATCCTATCATCTTCCATTTAACGGCTGATATCATTCAGTTAACGGTATTAGAAAATCAGTCAACGGTTGAAAGATGAAAAAGACAGGGATTTGCAATATTTTCGAATTATTGCGACATTTACCGATGAAGAACATACATATTATTCATTTCCTCAAACAAAAAACTATGAATTTCCGAATCCTGATCCCCATGGCCTTTATCATGCTGATCCTGGCCTCATGCAACGACATTTGTACAAATGAGCAAAAAAAGGAAGCTGATATCATCGGCAAGCCGGCACTGGAGTTGAAAAATGATATCCAAAGCCCTGAAGTGCTCTGGGCATACGGAAGGCTTGGTGATGTGCAGGTTTCACCGGATGGCAGCAAACTGCTCTATGGTGTTTCCTACTACAGTGTGGAACAAAACAAAGGTAACAGGGAATTATACCTTATAAACCCTGATGGCAGTGAGTTGTTCCAGCTCACGCACTCACCAAAAAGTGAATTCAACGCCCTCTGGCGCCCCGATGGTAAAAAGATTGGATTTCTATCTTCAGCATCAGGCAGTGTACAATTATATGAAATGAATCCCGATGGGACGGGAATCGAACAAAAATCAGACATAGAAGGTGGTGTGGGTGGATTCAGCTATGCTCCGGATCAAAAGCACATCCTCTTTATTAAAGATGTCGTCATCGAGAATTCCTTCGAAGAACTCTATGAAGGACTGCCACAAGCAAGTGGCCGCATTAACAACGATCTCATGTACAGGCATTGGGATCATTGGGTAGATGCATACACTCATATTTTTATTGCTGAATATGGTGATGGTATATCCAATATGAAAGATATTATGGAAGGTGAACCCTGGGGAGCACCACTGAGTCCTTTTGGTGGTATGGAACAAATCAGCTGGAGCCCTGACGGAAAGGCCATCGCATACACCTGTAAGAAAAAAACGGGAATGGCATATTCAGTTTCAACGAACTCCGATATATATTTATATAATGTAGAGAACGGTGAAACTGAAAATATTTCAGAAGGCATGATGGGCTTCGATATGGCCCCGGTATTTTCTCCCGACGGGAGCATGATAGCATGGGAAAGCATGGAACGTGACGGTTATGAATCAGACCAGACAAGGCTCATCATCTATCATGCTGCTACCGGTGAGAAGAAAGATCACTCCATCTCTTTCGATCAGAATACAGGAGGATATGCATGGAAGGGAAATGAAAGCATATACTTCATCAGTGCTCACCTGGGATCTTATGAAATATTCAATTACACCCTTGCCACAGGAGCTTTCCGGCAGGTTACTGAAGGCATTCACAATTACAATTCAGTCGCTGTTGTTGGTGATCAGTTGATCGCTACCAGGCAGTCAATGTCAATGCCAACCGAAATTTATTCAGTCAATCCTGAGAATGGTGCCGACACACAGATCTCATTCACTAATAAAGAGCTGCTAGACAAGATCACCATGGGCAAGGTAGAGAAAAGGTGGATCAAGACTACCGATGGCAAGGATATGCTCACATGGGTAATCTATCCACCCCACTTCGATCCAAACAAGAAATATCCTGCCCTGCTATACTGCCAGGGAGGGCCCCAGAGCATGGTAAGCCAGTTCTGGTCATACCGCTGGAACTTCCAGATGATGGCAGCAAACGATTATATCATTGTCGCTCCCAACAGGCGTGGTGTTCCGGGCTTCGGACAAGCATGGAATGAACAGATCAGCGGCGACTATGGCGGGCAGAATATGAAAGATTACCTTGCAGCTATAGATGAAGTTTCTAAGGAGCCCTTTATTGATAGTGAGCGTCTGGGTGCCGTGGGAGCCAGTTATGGAGGATTTTCTGTGTTCTGGCTGGCCGGAAACCACGACAAACGCTTCAGTGCCTTCATTGCCCACGACGGCATGTTCAACTTTGAATCACAATACCTGGAAACCGAAGAAATGTGGTTTGTTGACTGGGACCTTGGTGGTGCTTTCTGGGAGAAAGATAATAAGATAGCCATGAACTCATATGCTAATTCACCACACAAATTCGTCGATAAATGGGATACACCCATCTTAATCATTCATGGTGAACTCGATTACAGGATCGCATATACCCAGGGCATGAGCGCATTCAATGCCGCTGTTCTGAGAGGCGTACCCGCCGAATTCCTGTTCTTTCCCGACGAAAACCACTGGGTGCTATCGCCACAGAATGGAATATTATGGCAAAGGACATTTTATAACTGGCTGGATAAATATCTTAAATAGAGATATGAGTAGTGAGATTTGAGTAGTGAGACTATCTCAATACTCAATACTCAGTACTCAGTACTCAGTACTCAGTACTCAATACTAATATAAATGGCTGAACAAAAAGCATATGAAATTGTTTTACGATTGAAAACAAACGAATAAATACCAAGTGCAATTATTAATTAAACCCAATACCTATGTTATTATTTAATGTAAACTATTACGCTGATATGGCTTTGGCTTATGCTCCAACAGTTCTTGGAGCCCTCGTAGTACTGGTCATCGGCCTCTGGGTCATCAGTCTCATCACCAAAGGCTTCGGCCGTATGATGAAAAAGAAGGATACTGATCCTTCACTTCAAGGATTCCTAAAAAGCATGGTTTCTATCTTACTGAAAGTATTACTCTTCATTAGTGTGATGGGCATGGTTGGCATCGAAGCAACCTCATTCATTGCCATTCTCGGTGCTGCCGGCCTTGCTGTTGGTTTAGCCCTGCAGGGCACACTTCAGAATTTCGCCGGTGGGGTGATTATCCTGCTTTTTAAACCTTATAAGGTTGGCGACTTCGTCGATGGTGCGGGCCATATGGGAACGGTTAAAGAAATCAAGATCTTTACTACCATCCTGAACACTCCTGATAATAAGATCATTATCATTCCGAATGCACAGCTATCAAATTCATCCCTGACCAATTTCTCTGCCATGGAGACCCGAAGGGTTGATTTTACTTTTGGAATTGCATATGGTGATGATTACGACAAAGCAAAGAAAGTTCTGCTCGAGCTGATCAATGCCGATGATCGTATCTTGAAAGATCCTGAGCCTTTTATCGCACTCTCTGAGCTAGCTGATAGTTCAGTGAATATCGTTGTAAGGGTATGGGCCAAAGGTGCTGATTATTGGGGTATTTACTTCGACATGAATGAAAAAGTTTATAAAAACTTCACCGGAGCAGGACTCAACATTCCGTTCCCGCAAATGGATGTTCATGTGATAAAAGAATAGTATTGAGATTTGAGATTTGAGTATTGAGACATCTCATTACTCATGTCTCAATACTATATTCTAACAATCCATCATAAGGATCACCTTCGATCCCAAGTAAAAAAGCAAAGGCTTCTTCTGTAGAGAGGCCTTTTTCTTTTAAGGTGAGCACTTCTATTCTGAAATAAGCTCCTTGTGCAGATAGTATGTTGTCTTCAATCAACATATGACGATAGGCATATTGCTCTTTAACGGGTATGGGCTGGCCAAATACCTCAAACTTAAATCCCGCGAAGCGGAAGCGTGCAATAATGCTTTCGATCTCACGAATTGATTTTGTCTTGATATGAAAGCCTTCTAAACCTGAAAAGGCATTTTTAAGGACGCTTATAAAATGCTCAGGCTTGTTATACTGACATATGATATCGATATCACTTTCCGGAAGATAGATACCAATTGGATAGGTCCCTGCCAGGACAGGGTCGAAAGCATACAGGAATTTCAATATCCTGCTTTGCTGCAAAACAGCATAAACTTCTTTCTGTTTTTCATCCCCATCAAGGAGATAAGCGATATCATGATAGCTTCTCACCAATTCCAAATTTAAGTATATTTACAGGACAAAGCCCGATTGATGTCAAAATCCCGGATCTATCAGGATAAGGAGAAAAAGAAAATCCACCCGTAAAATGCAATGATCATTTCTGTATTTTTAACCCAAATATTAATCATGGAAGAAAACAAGAAAATGCAGCGCAGGCCATACTTCTTCATGTGGATTGTTATCGGCATCGGTATGGGAGCCCTGATCGGAGGTGGCATATTCCATAGTTTTGTGGTTGGCACAGGTATCGGTGTAGGACTTGGTGTAGCACTCGGACTCTGGGCAGAATACCTTTATAAACGATCAAAAAAAGGATGATGAAGGATCTGCAAAGCAGGATAGCAAAGGCGGCCGAATGCATTAAAAAGGCAGATTTCGTATCAGCTTTTACAGGGGCAGGCATCTCCGTGGAAAGCGGCATCCCTCCTTTCCGGGGTGCCAATGGTTTATGGGATAAATATGACCCAAAACTGCTTGATTTACAATATTTTTTGGCTCATCCGGAAAAGTCCTGGAAAGTGATTAAAGAGATCTTTTACGATACCTTTGGAAGTGCAAAACCCAACCGTGCCCATGATGTGCTGGCAGCCATGGAAAAGGCTGGTTATCTGCAAGAAGTGATCACGCAAAATATCGACAACCTGCACCAGGAAGCAGGAAATACCATTGTGCATGAATTTCATGGCAATTCAAAGAACCTGATCTGTACCAAGACTGGTGAATTATTAGCTACTGCTTATGCCGATCTGGATGCCCTCCCTCCTATTCATCCGGCCACCGGTGGACTTTTAAAGCCTGATTTCATTTTCTTTGGTGAAGGAATACCTCAGAAAGCTTTTCAGGATTCGGTTGAAGCTGCATCAAAGTCAGATGTACTTATCATCATTGGCACGACAGGAGAAGTTATGCCGGCAGGGCAAATCCCTTCCATCGCCAAAGATGCAGGTGCCACTATTATTGAGGTGAATATTGAAGAATCTAATTATACTTCGAATACTGTAGATATCTTCCTGCCGGGAAAAGCCACATATATATTAAATCTTCTTGGCAAGGAACTCGGCTTATGACCATTTTATAATTTACCAGAAAACTACTTTCTGAAACGAATTAACATATTCTACTCCATCTTATTTCTTATTTTTGTTATAAAGTTTAATACCATGGATATTTTATTGTTTGTCTTAGGGATTATCCTGCTTCTGGTAGGCATTGTAGGTTGCATTCTTCCCATCTTGCCGGGGCAGGCAGTAGCATTTCTCTCATTGATTCTGCTCCGGTTTATGGATCCACCACGCCTGGATGGGGATACCATCTGGACCCTGGCAGGGATCATGGTGCTGGTAACTGTGCTTGATTATATTGTACCCATATACGGAACTAAAAAATTTGGCGGGACCAAACGAGGCGTCTGGGGTAGTACCATAGGTCTGATATTTGGAATTTTTATATTGCCATCCATTGTTGTGCTCGGGCCTTTTGGCGTGTTTGGCATCATCTTAGGTCCCTTTGTTGGCGCTTATATTGGTGAAGCCACTGGCAACCGCGACTCCAAAGAATCTTTTATTGCTGCTATCGGCTCTTTTATTGGCTTTCTCACAGGCACTTTCCTCAAGCTCGTTTACTCAGGGGTCTGTGCTTTCTATTTCTTTAAATATGCTTTCTCATATCCCATGTGGTAAGAATTATAGAATAAATGGTCATCATAAATATTGACAGACTTCCCGATCCGGAACTTAAGAAGATCTCCAAAGAAATCAGGGCCAACATTATCCGTAGTATATCTGAGGCTGGTTCCGGCCATACCGGAGGCTCACTCGGGCTGGCCGATATTTTCACATACCTGTATTTCCGTGGGCCCGGATTGTGTTACCCATCAGGCCCTGGAAGATATTGCCGTCATGCGTGTCCTGCCTCACATGATCGTTCTATCACCCTGCGACGCTAAACAGACCAGAGCAGCTACTATGGCAGCCATAGAGCAGGTCAACGGACCTGTTTACCTGAGATTCGGACGAGCAATTGATGAAGAAGCCATCATTAAAGCAGCTAAAGAAACTGCTTACATTATCACAGCCGAAGAGCACCAGATCACAGGAGGTCTTGGCAGCGCTGTTGCGGAAGTAGTCCTTAGGGTTCAGCCCCTACCGATACGGATGACTGGCATGCCTGACCGTTTTGGAGAATCTGGTGAACCCGGGGAATTAATGGATAAGTATGGGATGAGGGCGGTAGATATTGTTGAAGCAGCAGTTCAAATGAGAGTAGGTAGTAGGCGGTAGACAAGGCTGGGGGCTGCTAATATTCGATGTCAATAAGGTATAAACCCTGGGCCGGGACGGAAAGGCCGGCTTCGGAGCGGTCTTTTGCTTCAATGATGGTTCTGAATTCCTCAAGATTGATTTTTCCTCTGCCCAGATCAACCAGGGTACCCACAATAGCCCTGACCATATTTCTCAGAAATCGATCTGCCTTAATGGTAAAAATAAGCAAATCACCTTTTTGTTCCCAAAATGCTTCCTTCACATCACAGTTGTTGGTTTTTACCTGTGTATGGAGCTTAGAAAAACTAGTAAAATCCTTATATTCCAATAATATAGCGGCACCTTCATTCATTTTATCCACATCCAGCTTGTGATAGACCAACCAGGAAAATTCATCATTGAAGGGATCTTTGCGGGTGCTTATCACATACTCATAGGTTCGTGAAATGGCCGAAAAACGGGCATGAATATCTGGCTTCACAGGAGAAATATCGAATAACAAAATATCCTTTGGTAAAAAATTATTCAGCTTGAATAGCTTTTCTGTTACTTCATCATCTGATAATTGCTTATCGAGTTCGAAATGAGCATAGAATTTCCTTGCATGCACACCGGTGTCCGTCCGGCCGGCTCCTGTGATCGCGATCGGATTGCCAAAAATGGTAGAAAATGCATCCTCCAAAACCTGCTGAACGCTGATGGCATTGTCCTGTACCTGCCAGCCGTGGTAGGCTTTTCCATTATAGGCCAGTTTGATAAAATACCTGTAATTCGTACTCATTTTAAGTGCAAGATAATACAAAAAGTATTACATCATTGCCCACAATCCAAGGCCTGCAGCCCAGCAAACAAAATGTTTGTTTAGAAATCTTAAAAATTAGCTTGCGTGTTACTACAACACAAAGGATTTATTATTTTTGCGTGTTACTTTTTTAAAAATGATGTTACTATGAGTTTAAAACGTTTTGGCGTTTCAATTGAGGAGGAATACCTGTATTACCTCGACGACTTGGTTTCACAAAAACAATTTCCTAACCGTTCTCAGGCCATCAGGCATTTGATCAGTTTGAGCAAGGTTGATAATCAGTGGGAAGGAAGTGAAGAAGTAGCCGGTGCAATTGTTCTTGTGTATGATCATCACAGGCGCGATCTGCAAAACCGTTCTACAGAAATACAACACGATTTTCACCACCTTATCCTGGCTGTCCAACATGTACACCTTGATCATCATAATTGTCTTGAAACCATCTCTTTAAAAGGCAAATCCAATGAGTTGCGAACATTGGCTGATCGATTAATAGCGATAAAGGGGGTTAAGCATGGTAAACTGGTAACTTCAATGATCAAGTAATGAGCCTTGTAAAACACATCATTTTAATTAGTCTTCTTCTGCTCCTGGCAACCTCTATGCTGGCGCATTCCGGCAAGGCCAGGTATCATGTGATCATTGATACCGATGGGGGTATGGATGATCTCAGGGCCATTACACTCTTTCTTGCATCCAAAGAAGTGGAAGTTTTGGCGATTCATTGTTCAGACGGTGTCCTTGCCCCCTTTCAAACGGCCGAAAAAGTAAGATCATTACTTTCTGTATATCACCATGAAGGCATTCCTGTTGGGATGGGCAAAGAAATTCTCACCGACATACCCCCGATAAGACATAAAATATCCAAATTATCCTGGGGAATTTCTGATTCAACCCAAATATTCACAGAAGATGATGGATTCATATCAAATGTGATCCTGGAAGAAGAGGAAGAAGTATGTATTATTTGCATGGGTTCCCTTTGTTCGGCAGCAAGAGTGTTTCAGGCAGAAAAAAACATTGCAGACAAAATAGAAATGATCCTTTGGTTCAATGATAGAGAAATGCAATCTGGTTTGAACTATCAGTTTTCACCAAAAGCATATGAGTCCGTAGCCAGGTCGGGAATACCCGTAGTTATTGTTAATGAGATCAATACGCATACTCCTGATCTTGATGATGCATTCTGGAAAAAGGCGGGCTCTACCCCTTCCAGATATGCCAGGCACCTTGCCGAAATTCATTTGTCAGATTATTCAAAGAATAAACTAAGTGTCGGGCGAAAAACAATGTGGGATGATCTTCTTGCAATATACATGCTTGAACCGGGTTTATTCAGTGCTACACCATCTCCCGAATATGCATATGTTAAGTACATGAGCCTGTGCAGCACTGATTCAATATTGGATTATTATCTCCAGTTCCTGGAAGAGAAAGAGCCGGATTACAAAGTCTTCAGTGCCATTCCAGAAGATAGCATGTATTATGCCCAAGATATCGCACCCGCGATACAAGCCGTGATAGAAAACCACGGCAAAGTAGAATGGAGGGCAGGGGTCCTGACCAATGAGCTACACGGGCACCTGGGTATTTATGCCATTATAGGGATGAAAATGGGGATCAGGGCACGAGAATATTTCAACATTGGTCTTGATGATCTGCAAATTATTTCTCTGGCAGGAACAGAGCCTCCAGTGAGCTGCATGAACGACGGTTTGCAGGTAAGCACAGGTTCTACACTAGGCCATGGTTTGATTTATGCAACCCACCTGGAAAGGCCCCTTCCGGCAGCAGAATTTAGCTTTAAAAACGCAAAGATCAGGATTACACTTAAAGATGAATATATAAAAATGATCAGGGATGAGATTCATTTTGCCATTGAGCATTATACTCTGGGATCAGAGGATTACTGGAAATACATAAGAGCCCTGGCAATTCAATATTGGGTTAAGCTTGATAGAAATGAAATATTTAAAATAACACAATCAGAATAATATGATACAGATCATTGCCGGCTTCATAGCCAGTTCACTTCATGTGATCACAGGTCCTGACCACCTGGCCGCTGTTACTCCTCTTGCCATTGAAAGCAAAAAGCGCTCCTGGGGTGTTGGCCTTTTTTGGGGATTGGGACATATTCTGGGCATGCTATTGATCGGCATGCTGTTCCTATTGTTTAAGGAATTTATTCCGGTAGAAGCGATTTCTCAATACAGTGAGCAGATCGTTGGACTCATTCTGATTGGAATCGGGATATGGGCTATTTACAAGGTTTTTAATAAAAGTATCCCAAAACACAAGCATCCGCATTTTCATAAGGATCCGGAACCTCATGTACACATTCATGCACATCCACATGAGCATGAACATACACATGTACCGGAACACAGCCATACTCACAGCAAAGTGATCAGGCAAAACAATATGGCCGCGCTGGGTGTAGGAACCATACATGGTTTTGCCGGAGTATCCCATCTAATTCTCCTTCTCCCCACACTGGCACTCCCTTCCATGACCGACTCAGTGCTTTACCTGGCAGGATTTGCCATCGGAACCCTGGCCGCCATGACGCTATATGCTGCCATACTCGGATATATTGGTCAGCGTTCAGATGCCATTAAAAGCCCTAAAGCATTCCAGGTCGTCAGGCTTATTGGTGGTTTCATTGCGATTGGGATAGGAATCTACTGGTTCCTTTCAACAATATAACATATTTATTTTTTCTTTATATATGTTTTTTATAGATTTGTAAAAAATAGTGCAATGAAAAAGGTCGATACTTCAAAACTTTCCCATGACGAATGTTGGGGCGTTCAGATCAATGGTACCAGCCATTGTAAAAACTGCAAATGGACAGGGATTTCGGCCTGTGAGGGGCAGGATATTGTACGGACAGGCAGGAATCATTTGGGGTATAGGATTGGAGAGTATGGGCTTGTGGAGGAAAAAGTTGCAAGTGCCTAGTGCCTAGTGCCCAGTGCCTAATGCCCAGTGCCTAATGCCTAAGTAAAAAGGGTGAACTTTTTTTTAAAAATTTCACCCTAATTCTAAGTACTATAAGTACTCTAAATATTTCAAGTACCTCTAAATGTTCCTTTTCATAAACTGAACACGTGCAAAAGCTGCGGCATGCTCATTATCACGGGCTATCTTGCCTTTGAAGTCATTGATCGAGTTATAGTTATGATCTTCCATCCATTCTTTCAGATCATTGAGCATAGTATCGATATAGCTGATACCGTTGCTGTATAGAGTAGAGCATATCTGTACTGCATCAGCACCACCAAGCAGCTGTTTGATCATACCACCTGCATCATGGATACCTGTATTGGCTGCCACATCACATTTTACTTTATCAGAAAGCAATGATACCCAACGCAATGATTGTGTCATTTCTTCCGGCCCGCTGAGGATATTATTATGAACGATAGATTCTGTGTGGATGTTAATGTCGGGGCGATAAAAACGATTGAAGATCACCAGGGCATCTGCACCAGCATCATCCATCCGCTGAATGATATTCACAGGATTAGTGAACAATGGTCCAAATTTAACCGAGATCGGGAGGCTTGTATATTTCTTCACCTCCTTGATGATCTCAACATACCTGTCTTCAACCTCCAGGCTGCTGATCTCCCCACTCATGGGAATGATCGAAATATTCAACTCGATGCCATCAGCACCCGATTCTTCCAGTGTTTTGGCAAATTTAGGCCATTCATCGGCAGTAGTACAATTGATACTGGCAATGATTGGAATAGTTGTGTATTTCTTAGCTTCAGCAAGGAGTTCAAGATACTCATTTACGCCATAGTCTTTCGAATGCTGATTGATAAAGTCAACAGCTTCAGGGTACCAGAAATATTTCTCATCCCTGTCCATCAACTTATCTGAATCAGCCAGCAATTGCTCTTCAAAGAGTGATTTGAGCACGATGGCTCCGGCACCCTGATCAGCACACTTGCGAATATTTTCAATGGTGCTGGTAAGTTTTGAGCTGCTTACGATGATGGGGTTTTTAAGCTCCAACCCCATATAAGTAGTTTTCATATCCATAATAACTGAATAATTGATAGTTTAACAAAATTTTAAATCCGGCTTCAGGAATTCATCTGGATGAAGCAGATGTTTTTTCATATAGACAAGGGCAGCTTTGAGATTGGCCGTAGCCTTTTCACTGAGCCCTTCTTTAAATTCCCATTCGTAACCTTTAATGTGTAATAACAACACAAGAGGATTTTTGTTGAACAGTTCCTCACATAATTTAACGATATACCCAGGCGATGCAGCATGGGTAGTGAAAGAAAGCCCGGAAGTGCCATCCACCTTGCTCAGGCAGAAATCATCAATTTCTTCTTCTGATGCATCGGCAAAAATAACAAGGTCCATACCTGCAATTTCTTCAGCATCTTCTATATTCAACTGGTAGTTGCTGTCGAAATGAAAATCGTGCAGGCCTTCAATGGCAACCCATTCCTGTATCCTGTTTGTAAAAGCATTTCCGAGGCCGTCATCCTGTCTGCCCGGATTCCCGTATCCGTAAATAAGTATTTTCAAGTGTTTCTAGGTCCTCTTTTTATCAATCAGGTTGTTTGAAGAATCATATAAAGAAACCTCAAGAGGCATTTTACCAAGAGCATGTGTTGCACAACTCAGGCAAGGGTCATAGGCCCTGATCGCTACTTCAACAGCATTCATCATCGGCTCAGTAATCTCTTTCTGTCCATTCATCCAACTCTTGGCAACCCTGTTCACCGACTGGTTCATAGGTTCATTGTTGTTGGTAGTGGAAACGATCAGGTTCGCCATAGTGATCTGGTCATCCTCATTGATCTGCATAGTGATGGAACAAGGTTCCGCGAGGAGCTTCAATAAGACCAACACCTTCAGAACGTTTTTCACCCTTAATTGTCAGGTCGCCCTTCATCAGGTCAGGATCATTAAGAAGTTCTTTAATCATCTCAGCAGAGTGAAGTGTTTCGATCAGCCTAGCATAATGATAATGCATGCAATGACCGTTAGGCTTACCGTTGGTCAGCGATTTATATTCTTCGAACTCCTTCTGTGCCAGAGGAGTAGGAATAAAATCACATGTATTCAAACGGGCCAGTGGTCCAACCCTGTACCATCCTTTTTCTTTTCCAAGGTCTTCAGGTAAGGGAATTTCATATAGCTCCATGAACGAACTTCTTCTTCAATATAATCATTGTAATACTGATAGTCGATATCGTCGAGGATCTTGTTTCCGTTTGTATCAACTGCCCTGAGCACCCCATGATATAGGTCGAGGGCACCATCCTTGCGTACAAGGCTGAGGTGGTTTGAATCAAACTGTGCAAAGTTGTCGATAAAGCCCTTGTTCTCTTTATAATATCCTTTAAAGAAATCGAGTGCTCCCTGTGCCCAGCCGATCATATACTCGATGTTGAGTGGATCGGGGCCATTCAGGAATGATTCTTTATCTTCAGCGCTGAGGTGTTTATTGATCCCACCGGGGATAGCACCGGTTCCATGGATCTTCTTACCTGCAGTTGCACGGATGATCTCCTGACCGTATTTACGCATCATCACACCCTGTACAGCAAGGTCTTTATGCTCGAGGGCCACGCCGATCACGTTTCTGATTGCCGGGTCACCGTCGATACCAAATAGCAGGTCGGGTGAGGCGAGGTGGAAGAAATGCAAAGCATGTGACTGGAACATTTGTCCGTAATGCATCAGGCGACGCATTTTTTCTCCTGTGGGGGTAAGACCATCACCTGTGCCAGCACCTACGATCACGTCGAGGGCTTTGGCAGCTGCCAGATGGTGGCTTACAGGACAAATTCCGCATAAACGCTGTACAAGAACAGGTGCTTCCCAGTAGGGGCGCCCCTGCACAAAGCGTTCGAATCCCCTGAATTCTACGATATGCAACCTGGTTTGTGAAACATTATTATTGATCGTCCAGGTGTACGGTAACCTTGCCATGTCCTTCAACTCGGGTTACCGGTTCGATAGTTATTTTCTGTGCCATAGTATGGTCTCCTTTTTAATCAAATTTTACTACTTCGTAGGGTAATTTCAACTCATCACCCGTTACCAGGGCAATAAGTGCATTCCAGATGAGGTCAGCCCTTGGAGGACATCCCGGCAGGTAATAATCGATCTTTACGATCTCGTGGCAGGGATATACTTTGTCAAGGATCATCGGCAGTTCATCATCATTAGGAAGAATTCCTTCTTTGTTCAGTCCAACAGTAGGACCGTCGAGATACGCTTCCCTGATGCACTCCTCAACCGGGATCCCGTTCCTGAGGGCAGGAAGGCCACCCATGATCGCGCATTCACCCAGTGATACGAGGATCTTACAGTTTTTCCGGAAATCTTTCAAAACATGGACATTCTCGCTGTTACAGCATCCGCCTTCTATCAGGCCTATGTCACATTGCTTTGTAAAAGTCTTGATATCATCTACCGGAGATTTATTGAATTCAACCAACTCGATCAGTTCAAGTATCCTCTCGTCGATATCGAGTAAGGACATATGACAACCGAAACAGCCGGCCAGTGATGTTGTTGCTACTACTGGTTTGCTCATTATTTGGTCTCCTTTTTTTTATTTGTTTTCAATTTCACTACCAATTGGCGTTTTGTCATACTTACGCTCTCCGATAGGCTCAAAATAACCACGTTCTTTCTTGATGATCGCGCCTACAGGACAGATATCCATGGCTTCCTGGGCTTCAGCTTCTGTCAACTGTGAAGCAAGTCCGGTATCGATCTCAACATGAAGGTTTTCCCCTCCCCTGCTGTTAAATGCAAATACGTGTTTACCATCTTTTATCACGCTGCGTACACATCTTTTACACATGATACAACGGTTGCGGTCATGATAGATATACTTACTCTCAGCATTCACGCCTTTCATAGGGAATTCATATGGGAAGCGTGGCACCATCATCTGGTACTTGTATCCCAGGGCCTGGAGTTCGCAATTGCCGCTTTTCTCGCAGGCAGGACAAAAATGGTTTCCGGCAACAAACATCACTTCGATGATAGCCTTGCGCATATCTTCCAAAGCGGGAGTATTGCTTTCTATATTCATTCCATCAGCAACTGGGGTGCTGCAGGCAGTCATATTACGGCCATTCACACTTACGTTACAAATTCTGCAGGAACCGGCAGGTTTTACACCTTCCACATGACAGAGAGATGGAATATAGATACCATTATCCTTGGCAGCATCGATGATGGTTTTACCTGGTTCGGTCCAGCAATCCTTACCATCAATGACTATTTTTATCTTGTCGTTCATATTTTTATGTCGTTTCAGATTCGTAATTGTGATTAATGTACATTCGGCACCCTGCCAACATAGTTGCAAGATTCCTGTACCGCCTTGTCCATGTCAAATTCAGAAACATAATCGTCATCTGATTTTACAAGTGCTTCATAAAGTGGACGGAAATTCTCGATGGTAGTCAGGATAGGGTTGGCAGCAGTCTGTCCGAGGCCACAACGGTTAGCCTGTTTCATGTACTGCCCCCAATTATACAGCTCATCAATATCAGCCCTGGTCCCGAAGCCATTCAGCATCTTCACCAATTTGTTCTTCAGGATTACTGTGAGCGAGCGGCATGGAGCACATGAGCTGCATGATTCATCAATAAAGAAATCCATGTAGTTCATCACAACATCCCTCAGCAGGTCACGATTTTTCCCGATCATGATCATGGCACCACCTGTAGGAATTTCTTCAAATGATATTGTTTTATTGAATATACTCTCATCAATACATAGTACCTGATGGGCCTCCAACCTGTACAGCCTGGACTGAAGTAGCACCAACCATTTCAAGCATTTCATTGATAGTCATTCCGTATTCTACCTCATAAACGCCTGGCTCTTTGCAATCACCGGAAATACTCAGCAGCTTGGTACCTGCTGATTCTGCTGTTCCAATAGCCTTGAACCAGTCAGCTCCGTGAAGCATGATCTTCACTACAGTGCTGAGTGTTTCTACATTGTTAACAACTGTTGGTTTTGACATATAACCCGATTGTACCGGGAATGGTGGTCGGTTACGTGGTTCTCCGCGTTTTCCTTCCATAGATTCGATCAAGGCTGATTCCTCACCACATACGTAGGCACCTGCCCCCATTTGAATGCGAATATCGAAATTGAAATCATTGTTCCCAAGGATTCCGTTTCCTAGGAGATTGTCATCTCTCATTTTTTGCAAAACATCTTCCAGATACTTCTTCAGGTAAAGATATTCGGCCCTAAGGTAAATAATCCCTTCTTTTGCATCGAGGGCATATCCTGCAATAGCCATACCTTCGAAAAGCTGTTCGGGCATTTCTGTAAGGATCACCCTTTCTTTAAATGTTCCTGGCTCACCTTCATCAGCATTACATACGAGATAGCTTTCGTCGCCATTCGATTTGCGGCAGAATTCCCATTTGAGCCCTGCAGGAAAACCGGCACCGCCACGTCCCCTGAGGTTTGAATTCTTCACCGTATCGATCACAGCCTCACGAGTGATATTCACTGCACGTTTGAGGGCAGAACCGATCTCATAATCGAGGCAAAGTATAGCGCCTTTGTTCTTGTGGCAGTTGTTTGTTACCATTGAACGGATGCGCTCATCAGCATTCATACCGTCGCCTATCGGCCCAAGCATCTCTTTAACATCCTTTCCGGATTTAAATCCGGAAACAAGCTCTTTAACTTTTGAAGTTGTGAGATTTGTAAAGGGAACTCCATTAATAAGAGCAGCTGGCTCCTGGTCGTTCATGCCAATGTCAGCAGTATTGAACAGGCCGATCAGCCCGTCGTCAGTGACAGACCCAAACTTAACTCCGGCTTCCGCTTCAAATGCTTTGGCAACCTCATCCCTGCCCATCATCTCAGCCACGATACTGTCGTTCAGATACACGGTGTATTTTCCTGTTGGCTCATGGGTAAAGAAATGATAAAACGACAAAGTCTGATCCACATCAACCTTCGACATACTCAATTGCTCGGCGATGGTTTCGATAGCTTCATCGGGGATACAAGTGTACGTTTCCTGGATATCGAGAAGGATATCCATTAAACGCGTTTTGTCGCTCTGGTAGCTCCTGATGATGTTTTGCACTTTATCTTTCATAAAATCAACACTTTAGTAATGCGTTTTTGAATTATTATTTTACTTGTTAAAGATTTAACAACGCAAAAATAGGAGGATTTTTTAAAAGGGCAATGAAGCCGGAAAATTTAGAACGATTTCAAATTGTAAGGCCTGAAGACGCAGAGCATCAAATGTTTATATCTATCTTTATAGATACTTATTCCTTTAATGGGGGAGCAAATAATTGATCTCTTCAAGAGCCGAAATAATATCCACATTGCGAACTACAACATCATCGGGAACGATCAACTGCTCGGAAGAGTAATTTAATATTCCTTTGATACCAGCATCGAGTAAAACAGGCAGTAAATCATTAACATCCTCACCTGCCACTGCAAGTATGGCTGTGGCAGATCCTCTCCTGCTCACAAATGCTGATAATTCGGTAATACTGTAGCAATCTATATTATTATAGGTGGTATTGATCTTTGAAGGATCGACATCAAAGATTGCGGAAACCTGGAGCATAGAATACGAGTCTTCGAGGTAAGACAGTACAGCCATGCCGAGGCGGCCCAGCCCTATCAAAATGATATTCATATTGGCATTGTCAAGCTTCTCATTAATCTTTTCAAGGAGTAAATGGATGCTGTAGCCCTTTCGCCTGTCGCCATTGATTCCAAGTAACATGAGGTCATGCCGCACTTTAACCGCTTTAAGGTCGAGCATACGCGCCAGGTCATGAGAAAATATAAAGGGCTCATCCAGGTACCTGTACTTCTCCAGAAGCCTTCGGTACTGACTCAAACGAATCACTGTATTCCTCGGAAGATCATGTTCCATCACCATAATAATTGAATTTCGACGCCACAAAAATAGAATTTCGTTGGAATTTTCAATAATTGTCAGGATTCCATTAAAAATAAGGTGAAAATCATAGTTATTTCTGAAATATTTTTGTATATTTATAATTCATAGTCAAAGCTTTAGCTCAAATCAGTAGGCATCATGAAACAGGCCTCCAAATACCTGAAAATACTTCTCTGGCTGATAGCTATACACTCCTTTACTGCAGGACTTTTTCTGATCTTTTTAGGGGAAGAGGGTATACAAATATTCGGATTCCCTGCCGGCAATCAATTCTTCCAGCTTCAGGGTGGGGTCTTCCACATCGTGATGTGCGTGGCATATATCCTGGCCTCACTGGATGTACCCTGGAACCGGAAACTTATCATTTTTATTATCAGTGCAAAATTCATAGCCTTTGTATACCTGCTGATCTACTATTTTCTTTTTGATCACATCATGATGGTCTTGATTTCAGGTATAGCTGACGGGCTGATGGGCTTGCTGGTATTTTTACTCTGGAAGGAGTCGAGGAAAGGAGCAGACAATGGCTAATCCACTGGAACATGTCATCGTTACCGGGGCTTCCGGATTCATTGGCCGGAACCTTCTTATCTCTTTACAGGAGAAATATCATCTCTTTTGTATTGCAAGGCGCTCAGGTATAGAAGCTGAGATCCCATTTCATGCCAACATAGAGTGGATACAGTGGGATATCTCCAATGAAGCTGCCATTGCCGATATTGCTTTATATATTAAGGAAAGAGGAGGCGCCTCGTTTATCGTTCACCTGGCCGGCTACTACGACTTCGATTATGATGAGAAGCCTGAATACTACCGGACCAATATCCTTGGAACAAAAAATGTGCTTGAGCTTGCTCGTTTACTGGAGGCCAGAAGATTTATCTTCTCCAGCTCTCTTGCAGCATGTTCTTTTGGCCAGCGAAAAATGATTATCGATGAGTCGAGCCCTGCCAATGCCCGCTTTGCATATGCCAGGAGCAAGAAAGCCGGGGAACAGCTCTGCCATGAATATTCAGCACACTTTTCCTGTAGCATTGTCCGCTTCGCGGCTATTTTCTCCGACTGGTGCGAATATGCTCCTTTGTATAAATTGTTATCTACCTGGCTGTCGCGATTATGGAACAGAAGGTTCCTTGCCGGGAAGGGTGATTCAGCCATCAGCTACCTCCACGTATATGACCTGATACGGCTGCTGGAAAGCATCATTGCCAAAGACAAGGCCTTGAAAACTATCGACACCTACATTGCCAGCCCGGACGGATCCGATTCGCAACTCAGCCTGTACCGATCAGCAAGCCGGGAGTTCTTTGGAAGAAATATCAGGCCATATATGATCTCCAAATTCATGGTCTATATATGGATGCTTCTCAGAACTGGCATCTGGAAGTCAGGCCTGGCGGGAAAACCCTTCGAGCGATTGTGGATGTATGGATATATCGACAAGCGCATGAAAGTAGATGCAAGCTACACCCGGAAAGAACTCGGTTGGTCGCCTACCCCACGCTATGGGATTATCCGCCGGATGATCTTCCTGATGGTGAACTTTAAAAACCATCCAGCCGAGTGGTACAACAAGAATGAAGCTGCATTAAAATCGAAATCATACCGCCCAAACCTCATCCTCTTCGAAAAGCTACTGCTCGAAAAGGAACGCATGATGGAAAGCATCGTGGACAAACTGGTTAAGCAGGAATCCGTGAAAGCTATTTCACCATATAAGCGCATGAGAGAAGAAGATGTGATGAACCTGATCAGCACACTTTACCATCTTATGATCGCATCGGTCAGGAGTGGTGACAGGAGCTTTATTATCAACTATATCGACGATGTAGTGGTTGAACGTTTTGCCGCTGGCTTCAGCACACCCGACATGCACATTGCACTGGACCTGATCACCGAGGAAGTGGTAGATTCCCTGATGTCGGACGAAAAGACAAAAAAAATGCAGATCTACATTCATGATTACATCGAGATCAGCATGCAGCTGGCACGCGATTATATTGAGGAGATCTTTGAAAACCTGGAAAAGAAAATTCCACCAGAGAAACGCTCCTCCTCCATCTCCCTTCCCTATTACAAAAAGCAACAAACCTTCATCCGCAAACTCAGCAGGCCATTCCAGGAATATACCCGGGAGAGGTCGAAGAAGGAGGATAAGAAAAAGGATGGGGATTTTTCTATTTATGACATGAAATAAAATTGCCTAAAGTGCCTGGAGTACATAGAGTGCCTTGAGTTAGAATGTATGTGCATCATCAGTTGCCATACTCTGGATCATCGACATGGTAAGCAGCTCATTACTATGCTGTATGCCGGCGTTATAGCAACCGATGCGGTTGCAGATGCCGATACAATTAGCAAAGTTCGCTGTTTCATCGGTAAAGATGGCGATCATCCTTCCTCCACAGGCACAATCTGAATAGGTGGGCAGGGTAACACCGCATTGAGGACAGCAGATCTCCCAAACCTGATCATCAAAAAGGTCAACATTCAGCGAAACCCTGCTTTTATATCCATATACAGGGCTCAGGGCCACCAGTCCCTCCTGATTTCCACGCCTCACCTTGATCACAATACCTTTAAATCCGTTGAAGATTGCGCTATTACTGATCAGGTTGTGCCCATTCTGGCAATAACACTCCTTCACCAGCAAGAGTTGTTTCTGTTTGCAAATGCTTTCCGAACTAACTGGGTTCGGGATGACCAGCATCCCCTTGGAATCAAATCTTTTCATGGCAATCCTCCATCCTGTTTTGGGCGATATTCTCTTGTATTGTCGCAGCAACGGCACTGAATATTTCGCTGTATCTTTCCTGCAATATTTCTGTTAAAGTTTCACCAAACTCCCTGTCTTCCACAATCTCAACAGCAATGATGCAGATCTTTTCCGGGAAAGGAATATCCAGCTTACGAGCCAGCTTCACCGACATATCAAAGGAAATATCGTGGGCATTGGAAAGATGAAGCGTATTCATGTTCAAGGGATAGGTCATATAATATACTGTTCCGGGCACTCCTTTCTTCGACATGATCCCATCAATGATCACAACTTGCTGATAACCCTTCATGATCTCGATACTTTCCATCCCACCAACCAGTGAGGTTTCATAATCAATATTCGACAATGGAAGGAAATTTTGAAGTTTCCTCACCAGTTTCGGACCAATACCATCGTCTTTCAGCAACTCATTGCCAATTCCGAGAACCAATATTTCCTTTTGAACTCTCATTCATTGCTGATTAATCACGGCGAATGCTTTGCAACAGTTCTTTTTCATAACTCATGATATTCACGATCAGCGGCATATCGCCGGGCAACCTGTGTGTGGCACAGGAGAAACATGGATCATAAGCCCGGAAGGCCATCTCCACCATGTTCAGTATTCCCTGGTCAACGTCTTTACCAGGCTCGATCAGGTTCTCAGCAGCCTTTTTGAGCGACATGCAGATGGCAGCATTATTATTTGTTGTTCCAACAATGATATTGGCCTTTGTAACTATGCCTTTTTCATCGGTCCAATAGTGGTGGGTAAGTGTGCCACGCTGTGCTTCAACAATGCCAACACCTTCTCCCCGAATATTCTTCCTGTCGATAGGCACTCTGAGTTCCTTACCTGTGATGTCGGGATCCTGGGCCAGTTCGAGGCATCTTTCTGCCGAATACAGCAATTCTACCAACCTTGCCCAGTGCATGGCCAGAGTATTGTGTACAGGCTTTCCACCCAGCACTTTATACATTCTTTCATATTGCCCCTGCGCAAGTGGAGTTGCCATACCATCAGCTGCATTGAGGCGTGAGAGTGGTGTTGCATGATATACGCCTGAATCTTTGCCGGTGACGAATCCCTTCCAGCCTACTTTTTTCAGGTAGGGAAACTTCAGGTAGCTCCAGGGCTCCACCCTTTCGCTCACATATTCCATGTATTCCTCAGGGGCATATTTGCAATGTTCATCCCCATCCTGATCAACCACCCTGACTTTACCATCGTAAAAGTTCACTTTGTTATTCTCATCCACCAGTCCCATGGAATACAGGTCGAGGGAATAAGGTCCATTTAGAATGATATCGACATATTTTTCATTGGCCAGCACCACATCATCGAATATCTTCAATGAGAATTTCGCAAATTCCACAAAGCCTTCTGCCTTTTTTATGATATCATCTCGTTGTTCTTCTGTCAGTCCCTTTCTCACACCCCCGGGAATGTTCATCACCACATGTGTCTGATGACCTCCCAGCAGTGCCTGTATTTCCTGTGCAATCCTTCGCTGCTTGATCACTTCGCCCCCTATTTCTAAGCCAACTTTTCCGATGACGCCAAGGATATTCCTTTCTGCCGGGTCTGCATCTGGTCCAACTACAAAATCGGGTGCAGCCAGGGCATAAAAATGGGCAATATGGCTATGTACGAAATGTGCCATATAAAACAGTTCCCGCAATTTGACAGCAGTTGGTGGTGGAGTCAATCCGAAAACTTCGTCGGCGGCCTTTCCTGATGCCATATGATGACAGCCGGGACACACTCCACATATCTTAGTCACGATCTGCGACAGTTCTTCCACCGGCCTGCCTTCCACAAACTTCTCGAATCCACGTAGTTCCGGCACCTGGAAATATACATTCTCCACTGCTCCGGTCTTATCCAGGAATATCTCTATTTTGCCATGCCCCTCAAGGCGTGTGATCGGGTCGATAGTGATTCTGTTTTTCATGATTGCAATTATTTGTTCTTAATAATTATTCTGCTTCAACCGCTTCTTTTTTCAAGAGGGTTCTTCTCAGTATGGAAGATGGCAGGCTGAACCTGTAGAAAGTCCCTGCAATATCATCGATGCTGTCCAGAATCCTGTTGATCTCCTCGTCATCGTTAGAGTCGATCATGGTAGCAATGGCCGACATCATCTTCGCACCCGGGTCAGTAACATCCGGTGGCGGACCGTAACAACCCCGGCAGGGGGCATTCCCTTCAATGCACCTGACACCACATCCTCCACGTGTAGCCGGACCCATACAGATTACCCCCTGTTCAAGGAAGCATGTCTCGCCGTCATCTTCAATTTCCCATGGGCGGAAAAATTGCCTGATCTTTTTATTATCTGTTTTCTTTGCGGGGGCATTCATCGCACTGGCTCTTATCCAGGGCACCGATAACACTTTCTTTCGAGGGCAGTTCACTGCCGGAAGCGATGGCCTGAAAGACTTCCAACAGGCGCTCACTCTGTGGCGGGCATCCAGGTATGTAATAGTCAACACAAACGACATTTCTCAATGTTTGCACATCATTATAAAATGCCGGGATGTCAAGTTCCCCTTCAGGTACGTCATACTTTGGTTGTGGAGTAATGCCTTGAGGGTTTTCTGTGGACTCGCTCTCTTTATATACCCTGTTGAAGATACCTTCCCTGTCGGAAAAGTTACCCAGCCCGGGTATTCCTCCCATATGTGCACAGGAACCATAAGCTACGAGTATCTTCGACTTTTGCCTGAGAAGAACAGCCATGAGTTCATTCTCACTATTTCTGATCGCACCATTATACAGGCAAACGTCGATATAGGCGTCAGGCATTTTCTGGACATCATCGTATTTAAAATCAAGGGCAATGGGCCAGAACACCAGGTCAGCAGCAGCAACAATATCCAGTAAGTTTTCATGCACATCAAGGACAGAAACACAGCATCCGCCACAGGCTGCGCCCCAGTAAATGGCCAGTTTCAATTTGCCTTTATTCTCTTTTTCCATGGTAATAATCGTTTATAATATGTTTTCCATAACTGTTTTTACTCTGCAGGGACCCAGGGCAGCAACTTGCTCTGTCATTTCATCAGCCAGTTCAGCAAACTGCTTTCCTTCGCTGGCGCTGATCCACTCCAGTCGGATGCGTTTTTCATCTATTCCCATTTGCTTCAGGTAACGTTTGATGAATTCGTACCTGCGAAGGCATTTGTAATTGCCTTCATGGTAGTGGCAGTCGCCCGGATGGCATCCGCATATCAGTACACCATCGGCTCCTTCACGAAATGACTTGAAGACAAATGTCGGATCAACGCGACCGGAGCACATCACCCTGATGATCCTGATGTTGTGCGCATACTTCATTCTTGATGTTCCCGCAAGGTCGGCCCCTGTATATGAGCACCAGTTGCAAAGGAATGAGACGATCATTGGTTCGAATTTTGCCATTTTATGCTTCCTCCATTAATTTTTCGGTTTCTTTTTCTTTCCCTTCATTCAGCATACCCTCTATCTGGGAAAGGATCTGCATATCGGTAAAATGCCTGCTCCTGATGGCGCCGGTTGGGCAGGTCGACCCACAGGTTCCGCAACCTTTGCACAGCACTTCGTTCACTTCTGACACATTCTTTTCTTCATTAAATGTGATTGCAGTGTATGGGCAGACTGTAATGCAAGTCTGACAGCCACAACAGATATCTTCATTGACGACTGCTGTTGTTACCTCCACCGAAACTGTGCCCCTGCAGATCCCTGCAAGCACCCGTGCCGAAGCAGCCCAGGCCTGGGATACTGACTCAGGAATATCCTTTGGCCCCTGACATGCTCCCACGATGAATACGCCATCGGTGGTGGTAGCGACCGGGTCAAGTTTTGGATGTTTCTCTATGTAAAAATGATTTCCGCACATGCTGATCCCGGCAGCATGACCAAGCTCTTTCGCACCATCCCTGGCCTCCATGGCAGTCATCAGGATCACCAGATCGGCAGGCACTTCTATCTGTTCCCCGGAAAGCAATTCTTTCATATTGATCAGCATCTCGCAGCCATCCTTCTTCTTAGCTTCGGTAATCACAGGAAGGTCTTTCTGAGGATCAAACATCAAGAACATAATGTTCCTCTCCGAGGTTTTTGAATAGAGTTCTTCACAGCCTTTACTGAATGCTCTCATGTCAGCATATAAGTCATAGATACCAGAATACGGTAGAGCAGAACGGAGCTGATTTGCATATTTGAGTGCAGTAGCGCAACATGTTCGTGAACAATACTCATGTATTTCTTCATTCCTGCTTCCAACACAATGAATGATAGCTACATGCTCAGGCACTTTGCCATCAGTGGTGACAATCTTCCCGGATCTTAGCATTTGCTCAAATTCGGATGAGGTAATCACGTTTTTCAGACGGCCATAGCCATAATTTTCCATGGGTGCCGGATCATATGCCTTTAAGCCTGTAGCTACTATGATATGACCAAAACTCAGGCTTTGAGTCTCTCCATTGGTCTTTATCTCTGTCTCAAAGTTCCCCACATATCCTGTAATCTCATCAATGCTGGTACCTGTAAACACTTTGATTTTTTTGTGATGCTTAACTTTTGTGATCATGGGTTCCAGAAATGACGCCACAGCATTCAGATACGGGAAAGTCAGGTCAAGTTGTGCTGCCTGTCCACCCAGCTTATCTGTTTTCTCTATCAGGTAGACCTGTTTACCGGCTTCAGCAATTCTCAGTGCGGCAGACATGCCTGCCACCCCTCCACCAACAACCAGTGTTGCCGGGTTGATATCAACAGACAACTTATCGAGGGATTCATGATAGCCCACACGTTTGATGGCAGCCCTGACCAGGTCGGCCGCTTTCACCGTGGCCTCTTCCCTGCTGGTATGTACCCATGAAACATGTTCACGGATATTAGCCATCTCAAAGAGGTACTGGTTCAGGCCGGCATTTTCCAGGGCTTTTCTAAATGTCAGCTCGTGGATGCGGGGAGAACAGGCAGCCACAACCACCCTGTCCAGATCATGTTCCTGGATATCTTTAACGATCAGTTCCTGACCAGGATCGGAACACATATATTTATAATTCCTGGAAATGATTACGTTTTCCAGTTTTCCAATATCTTCAGCCACTTTCTCCACATCAACCATCTTGGCGATATTGGTTCCGCACCAGCAGATATAAACTCCTATTCGTGAATCTTTCATGTCCGGTAATTTATGTTGTTGCTAATGTTATTGCTGTCTTTTCCTGAAGCTTTATTGCTTCCCTCCTCAGGTTTGCAAAGTAAATGGCAAAGGGCCTGTATGCAAGGTGCGACCACTTCGAGAAGGGAACCTCGATCATGATCATTGGCACCAGTACTGCCAGGTGAGCTACATAGGCATAATATGTGGCATAAGGCATACCACCTATTCTGAAAAAATGCACCAGTATGCCGGTAACTACCGTAAGGAACAGCATGATAATAAAGAGCCAGTCGCTCACGTGGGAAAACTTGAATTTGGCATTGTTCTTCCTGATCCTGCCAATGATCACAGCAGTAAGCCCAAACAGTAATCCAAATGTGGCATAATATCCAAGTAATCGCTGTGGATGCCATGGTTCATAAACCTCCTCCGTCTGGAACCAGGGAAGGAATACCACGATCAGGATAAACATGATGGTATAGCCCGACATCAGAAGCCAGTGCCATAACCAGTACTTCTTGCCATCGCATTTTGAAAACTTCCATTGTGTGGAAAAGTGGAATACAAGCTGCCAGGCCTCCTTGAAATACAGATAAAATGGGATTTTCACAGCGCCTTCTCCATGCACGATCTTGATATACATTCGCAATATATTTGAAGACAACAGCAATGCAACTATAATGGCCATTGTCCAGTCGGCCCACTCAACATATTGAAGCGGCATAATGGAGTTGATCTTCACACCCCCATCGGCAGTTAACTCAGGATTGATAGCAGGCCAGAAAAGTGCAAATGCCAGTACCACCAATCCTCCGAAGAGCAGTATGGCCCCCAGTTCCCATACTTTGGAGGTGTAGAACTTCCTCGACAGGCCGGTCCAGTCATAGAGTGAGGTCAGATAACGACGCAGTGCCATCATCACTTCGCCGGGATTTGCATCCCTTGGACAGGTATCGGAACATTCGCCACAATAGTAACACAGCCATGGATCAACACTGGATATCAACTTGTTCTTAAGTCCCATTTGCATGGTCCTGATCGACCTTCTGGGGAACATGTATGCATCATCGGTGAGTGGGCAGAGTGCCGTACAATTACCGCAATGGAAGCAGTCGTGCCACTCCCCCAAACCAAATTTATGCATGTCTGTTTTTAGACTAGGATCAATTCTATTGTTCATGCTTATTCCTCCCTAATTGTTGAGAGCTCTTTAGCCCTGAGTTCGATATCATGCAGGCCAGTTATCCCGGTATCGACCTCGCCTTTTAAAATACTTTGGAGCACCCTGGCAGCGGCGGCGCTTCCCTGTGCCACAGAGTCGGGAATATCTTTTGGACCCTGGCATACTCCTGCCAGGTGAATCCCGCCGTCCATGCTACCGCAATGGTCGGTACTGTTGCATGTTTCCGTATACCATCCGGATGTTTCTCGCCTGATATTGAGCATATCAGCCAGGTGTCCTGCGTCCTCCCTGGGCTCCAATCCTACGGCCAGGATCACCATATCTACTTCCTGTTCTATGAGCCTGTTGTTCAGTATATCTTCAGAACGTAATTTTAAATGGCCATTTGACTGCTCAATTTTTGCAGTCCGGCCACGGATACAGTTCACACCTTCATTTCTTATTCGGTTATAGAATTCTTCATAACCTTTACCAAAAGCACGCATATCGATGTAGTATTCGAACACCTCCGTTTCTGGAAGTTTTTCTTTTACAAGGTGTGCCAGCTTCAGGGAATACATGCAACATACACGCGAACAGTATTCATGATAATTCCTGTCGCGGCTGCCTATACAATGGATAAGAGCAACACTTTCGGGCTCCTCTCCCTCTGCTTCGAAGATCCAGTTGCCTTTCTTGTCCTGTGTGCGAAACCTGATATTCCCACCCGTTGGGCCGGCAGCATTGATCAGACGTTCAAACTCAATAGATGTCAGCACGTTTGGATATTTGCCGTAGCCAAATTCATTGATCCGGCCGGCATCAAAAGTCTTAAAGCCGGTGGCCACGATGATGTTACCCACCTTCACTTTAATGTCCTTATCGGTATCGTTAAAATCAATACATTCGGCAGGACATACTTTCTGGCATACTCCACATTTCTCCTCCTGGATATATCGGCAATTTGCTGCATCGATCAAATATTTATTCGGCACAGCCTGTGGAAAGGGAATATATATCGCTTTGCGCATGGCTGTACCTGCATCAAATTCGCTGTATGTCTTCTGAGGACACTTTTCACTACATATCCCGCAGCCAATGCATGCAGTAATATCTACATAGCGAGCTTTCTGGTGTATATTCACTTCATAATTTCCGGCAATCCCGTTTACCTGTGTAATCTCCGATAAGGTTAATAATTCGATATTGGGATGCTGGCCTACCTCCACCATTTTCGGGGTGAGTATGCATGCAGCACAATCAAGAGTGGGGAAAGTCTTGTCAAACATGGCCATGTGACCTCCGATGGTCCCGCTCCGCTCAACGAGATATACCTTGTTTCCACTATCGGCAATCTCAAGGGCAGCCTGTATGCCAGCAATACCGGCTCCTATCACCACTGTTTCAGGGAGCACCTTTGCCGAACCGTTTTTCCTGGCTTCAGGATAAGGAATGCCGTGTATGGCACAATACAGGACGGCTTTGGCTTCATCCATGCCTTTGACACCGTACTCACTGAGAGAAGCCAGTGTAACATCTCCGGGATCGAGGCCGGCATTTGCCATGGCCGAGGAAAAGGCAGATTTATATATGCCCGGTTCATACCCTGCCAGAACAAAACGCTTCAACTTATGTTCCTGTATCTCTTTCAGGATGAGTTCTGGCACAGGATCCAGATTTTCCACCGATGGCAATACCACACGTATCCCGGGTATCTTTCTGGCATACTCACCAAGCAACAAGGGATCTATCCCGTTCAGAGTGCCCGGATCGAAAGCCAGGAAAACACCTGTTGGCTTTATTTCAACCATAATAAATTGGATTTAAATGTTCTGATTACTATGGCGTAATAATAATATAGGCCGGTAAAATACCCAATGATGGTTCTCAGGCTAAAAAATGAGACTTATCAGATGAAAAAATGACAATGGTCATATTTTGGGGTGTGAGGTGTGAAGAACTAAGAACTCCAAACTTCAATCTATGGAAGATTATTGGCCGTTTTCTTGAGTCCTTCTTTATCGAGGATAACAATCTTTCTTCCTTCTATTTCAATCAGTTTATCATCCTTGAAATCAGACAGTAAACGAATAACTGTTTCAGTAGCTGTTCCAACAATATTGGCAAGATCTTCTCGTGTAAGTGTGATGGAATGTTCATCTTCTGTCCGGCAGCCGCCGGGTTTGTTGAAAAGCTCATCCAGGATCAGCAAGCCTTCGGCCAGGCGCTCCCTGACAGGCTTCTGTGCCAGTGAAGTCATTTTTATTTCAGCCTCTTCAAGTAATGCACAGATGAGAGTCATTACGCAATGCGAGATATCCGGATATTTTGTGGAGAGTTTAAAGAATGTCTTTTGATCAATATAACATACCACTGATTCTTCGAGTGTGGTTGCGGAAGCTGAATATTTTCTGCCACCCATGAGGGCCCGTATGCCTAAAAGCCCCCCTTCTGTGACAAATCGTACTATTTGCTCTTTACCATCGCTGCCCTGCTTTGCGATCTTGATCTTGCCCTTGTGAAGGCAATAAATACCTGTTGGCATCATTCCCTCGTAAAAAATGGTCTGGCCCTTCTTATAAACAGTACTGATCTTTTTGCTGACCAATTCATCCATATCATTGGGCATCAGATCCGAAAAACACGTACTCGATCTGACAAAACAGTTCCTACAATCAAGGTCCTGTAACATAGCAATATAGTTTAATCAGGAATAAATATACATATTATTATGATATAGAGCTTATAGAGATGCATTAATAATAACTGACAAAAATTCGACAAACGGGAAAATGAGCTGTCTTTCTACCAGTATAATTAAGTGCCTGCCAAAGATAAAAGTGTAATTTTGTATTACTATCAATATTGATCGATTCATGCCGGAAGCAAAGAAAATATATGTCAAAGGTTTGGTGCAGGGCGTTGGATTTCGTCCGTTCATATACCGGATAGCAAGCAAGCATCAATTATTTGGCTGGGTTGAAAATAACAATGAAGGCGTTTGTATCCATATTGAGGGTGAAACCGATCTCATTAATGGCTTTTTGTCTGATGTTCAGGCTGAAGCCCCTGCTGCATCCAATATCACAAGCATCAGCATTGCGCATGAAAAAGCGAAAGGCTTTGATTCCTTCTTCATCAAGAAAAGCGAGGATAGCTCCGGCAGGATCACAGAAGTCAGCCCTGATATTGCAGTTTGTGATGCCTGCCTTGAAGACATGAAGATTCAGCAAAACCGCATCGATTATCCTTTCATCAATTGCACTAATTGCGGGCCCCGTTTTACTATTATCCGGGATCTGCCGTACGACAGGCCCAAAACCACTATGGATGCATTTCCCATGTGCGATCGATGCCATGAAGAATATACCAACATCCTCGACAGGAGGTTCCATGCCCAACCCATAGCTTGTAATCATTGTGGCCCTTCCTACAGTCTGCTCATTAATGACAATAAGATCACTGATATTACTGAAGTGCTGAAACAAACTGCCGAGCTGATATCTAAAGGAAAAATCATTGCCATGAAAGGACTCGGAGGATTTCACCTATGTTGTGATGCCCTGAACGATGATGCTGTGAGCCGCCTGCGGCAAGCTAAAAACCGTGATGGCAAGCCCTTTGCCGTCATGTTCAGAGACCTTGAAGCTGCGGAGAAATATGCAGTAATATCTCCCGGGGAGAAAGAGACGCTTTCCGGCTGGCAGCGTCCGATCTTACTTATGGAATCCAGGAGAAAGCTGGCCAAAGGGGTTAGCGTAGGCTTTGGGACTATTGGAGGAATGATGCCGTATCTGCCTTTCCACCACCTTCTTTTTACTTGCCTGAAACATGATGTGATCGTGCTCACCAGCGGAAATATTTCCGATGAACCCATCATCATAAACAATGAGGAAGCTATAAAAGTAATTGGTCCCGTTTCCGACGCCATAGTGCTAAATAACAGGGACATTCATAACAGGACTGATGATTCGGTAGCACGGATGATCAACGATAAGCCCAGGCTTATACGAAGGTCGCGCTCCTGGGTGCCCAGGCCTATTGAACTGGCATTGGACGTGGATGGGATCTTTGCCTGTGGAGCCGAACTGGTGAATTGCTTTTGCATAGGAAAAGGAAAACAAGCCATATTGAGCCAGCATATCGGTGATCTGAAAAATGCTGAAACCCTCGATTTCTTCATTGAGTCGGCTGAGAGATTTAAGAAATTATTCAGGATGGAAGCTGACCTGGTCGTGCATGATCTGCATCCCGATTACCTTTCGAGCCGCTATGCCAGGGAAAGTGGGATCGAAACCATTGAAGTACAGCATCACCATGCCCATATTGCTTCATGTATGGCTGAATACGGTCTCGACGAGCAAGTGATTGGTATTAGTTTCGATGGTGTCGGACTGGGCGACGACGGAAATATCTGGGGTGGTGAATTCCTGCTTTGCGACCTTGCTGATTATGAACGAAAAAACTACTTCGACTATGTGCAAATGCCGGGAGGAGATATGGCAACCAAAGAGCCCTGGCGGATGGCATTGTCATATTTGACCAAAACATACGGAAATACATATCCTGAACTTGAATTTCTGAAGTCCATCCCAAAAGAATCCGTTTCAGTGGTGAAGCAGGCATTAAATATGAGCCTGAATACTCCGCTTACCTCCAGCGCAGGCAGGCTGTTCGATGCCGCTGCTGCACTATGTGGGTTATGCAGCAATTCCACTTTCCATGCTGAAGCGCCCATGAGGCTGGAAGGAGCGATCGACCAGACAGAAACAGGATCATATCCATTTTCTATCGACGGGCCAATAGAAACTACTGGGATCATCAGGGGCATTTGCGAAGATCTGGAACAGAAAGTAGCCGTTCCTGTCATTGCAGCCCGCTTCCACAATTCAGTGATTAATACTATTTTTGCCGGTGTCGAAAAGATAGCATCCGAATCGGGGGTCAATAAGGTTGTGCTCTCCGGGGGCAGCTTCCAGAATAAGTATATCCTGGAAAAAGTTGAAGAAGGCCTGAAAGAAAGAGGATATGAATGTTACAGTCCTGTGGAAATCCCTGCAAATGATGGAGGCATCGCATTGGGGCAGTTGGTGATCGCTGCGGCGAGAAGAAGGAACGAGTAACGAATAGCGAGTAACGAGTAACCAATTTTTAAAACATTTGAATATTTAAACTGTAAATCCTATGTGTTTAAGCATACCTGCAAAAATAAATTCCATCGATGGTGATATGGCCATGGTCAGTGTAGGAAACGTTACTTATAAAGCAAGCTTGCAACTGCTCGACGATGCAAAGGTGGGAGATTACATTCTGCTCCACACTGGATTTGCAATTCAGAAGATCAGCGAAGAAGAAGCAGCTGAGACCCTGAGGATCTTTGAGGAATTTGAGGACCTGAACAAGCAGATGGATGAAGAGGAGAAGAAGAACTTTGAAATCTGAACTTTGAACTACGAACTAAGAATTCCAGGCACTCTAGGCACCTCAAGTACTCCAGGCACTCTCAGAATATAGACGACATTTATGATAAAATATATTGATGAATATCGCGACAAGAGCATAGTCTTGAAGATTGCTGAAGAGATCAGGAGGATCTCTACACGTCCATTGAGATTTATGGAAGTTTGTGGCGGGCATACCATGGCCATTCAAAAGTTTGGGATCCCTTCCCTCCTGCCCGACAATATTCGATTATTATCAGGTCCGGGATGCCCGGTTTGTGTTACCGACCGCATATTTATAGATACAGCCATAGCTTTCTCCAGGTTGGACGATACCATCATCACCACCTATGGCGACCTGATCCGGGTACCCGGATCAAGTTCCAGTCTGGATGCAGAGCGTGGCAGGGGTCAACAGATCAGGATCGTATATTCCATACTCGATGCCCTTGAGATTGCCAGGGAAAATCCCGATAAAAAAGTAATTTTTCTGGGAGTTGGTTTTGAGACCACAACACCCTCAAGCGCTGCAGGAGTTGTTAATGCCAGAAAAATGGGACTGAAAAACTTTTATCTATACAGCTCCCACAAGGTGATGCCTCCGGCCATGACGGCCCTCATTGATGAAGGAGTTGAAATTGATGGCTACATAGCCCCTGGGCATGTGAGTGCCATCACGGGCACTGCCATCTTTGACGACATACCTGCCAGATATGGCCTCGGCTGTGTGATCTCTGGTTTTGAACCGGTTGACCTCATGCAGTCGATACTCATGCTGACAAAACAAAAAGAAGAAAATAATCCAAGGGTAGAGATACAGTATAAGCGTGCTGTAGTTCGTGAAGGAAATGCCAAAGCACAGAAGCTAGTTGGTGAGGTGTTTGATTCCGCCGACGATTGGTGGCGCGGATTGGGTGTACTCAAAGACAGTGGGCTGAAACTCAGGTCGGAATTCAAAGATATGGATGCAGCAGCATCAATTCCTGTCGACGTGGAAAAGACCAGGGAAGACAAGGGCTGCATTTGTGGTGAGATACTGAAAGGGCTGAAGTCACCTGACGATTGCAAGCTGTTTGGCAAAGCCTGCACACCAAATGATCCGGTGGGTGCCTGCATGGTATCTAATGAAGGCGCGTGCGCGGCCTGGTATCGATACCGGGGAATAGCCTAGCAACTAGTGCCTAGTGCCCAGTGCCCAGTGCCCAGTGCCTAGTGCCTAGTGCCTAATGCCTAATGCCTAACTGAAGTGAATAATGGTTTAATGTGAAAGTGAATAATATGAGTGGGAAAGATGAAAGAATAAGGCTGGGACATGGAAGCGGGGGAAAGCTGACGCATGAATTGATCGACAATCTGTTTGTGAAGCATTTCAGCAATCCGGAGCTCGACAGGCAAACGGATGCAGCCCTTCTTGAGATCCCGGAAGGCAGACTTGCATTTACCACGGATGCCTTTGTGGTGGATCCCATCTTTTTTCCAGGAGGTGACATTGGCAAGCTTGCTGTTTGTGGTACTGTTAACGATGTGGCTGTTTCAGGAGCCACCCCACTCTACCTGAGTGCTGCTTTTATCATCGAAGAAGGATTTTTGCTGCAAAAGCTCGAAGATATCGTGATATCAATGGCAAACGAAGCAAGGAAGGCCGGAGTAAGTATAGTAACCGGTGATACCAAGGTAGTTAACAAAGGGCATTGCGACAAGGTGTTCATTACTACCACTGGCATAGGTGCCCTGAAAAAGAAGCACATACATATCAGTGAGGGGAAGAAAATCAAAGCAGGCGACAAGATTATCATCAACGGCAGCATAGGCGATCACGGAATGGCCATCATGAGTGCCCGGAATGAGTTAAAGCTCTCAGCGCCACTCTATTCCGATTGTGCTTCTTTGAATGGATTGATCAACAAGATAAGTTCGGCTTCCGAGAAAGTGCATTTTATGCGCGACGCTACCCGTGGCGGACTGGCAACTGTGATTACTGAGCTAAGCACAGGAAAAGATCATGGCATTAATATAGATGAAGATCAGGTGCTCATTAAAGAGGATGTGCGTGGCATGTGTGAATTGCTGGGTTTCGACCCAATGTATGTTGCCAATGAGGGCAAGATAGTTGTGGTGGTGCATGAAGAAGATGCCGATAAAGTGCTGAAATGCCATGCATGCACATGAATTCGGGCAAGAAGCCCGCATCATTGGAGAAGTGGTGAATGAGCATCCCGGAAAAGCCTGGCTGAAAACTGCTGTGGGAGGAAACCGTATTATCGATATGCTTGCAGGAGAACAGCTACCAAGGATCTGTTAAATAATTAACAATTAGATGTCAATTATAAAAGCCGGATATTATCTTTCCCAGCGGATCAATAGCCGTATTCAGAATAGAACTTCCTGACAGCCGTATCAAGGTTTTCGAAGACCACGTAGTGGTTCTTGCATCCATTACGAGAACAAATGCTGACCTTTCCGCCTATACTGCATGTGAATGATACGATTGGTGCGTTACAGACCTCACATTCGACAGGCCTTGCCAGGTTCTCAGCGCAGTGCGGACATTTAAAATTAACCACATCCCCTTCCGGGATAGGGTTTTCAGCAGTGTAATTGTAATCGCCGTAAATGGAGCTTAACCAGATCTTACCTTCCTTACCATCAGATGTTTTAATGTTGAGCTTAATGGCTTTCCTGTTGTTGATCAGGTGGGCTTCATCCATTAATAATACCCCGCATTTGGGGCACTTAACTGTGAGTGATACTTTTTTGTGCATGGTTCCTCCAATTGATAAGATTTGATAAATTTAAGAATTAATCTAACCTAAGATACATAATTTACTGAATTAAATCAAGTATTTCATCATATTTCCATGTTCTAAATTCATAATTCGCTAATTTTGCCTTATAAATTTCAGGATATGCATGAGCTGTCGATAGCGATGAACATAGTGGAGATCGTAGAGGAAAATGCCGGGGGACCGGACGGCAGGACAGTATCGGAAGTAGAACTCGATATTGGCCGCAATTCCGGCGTGATCGTTGAAGCCCTGCAATTTGCCCTGGAAGAAGCAATAAAATCGAGCGTGATGGGCTCTGCCAGGATCATTATTAACGAGATCCCGGCCATATGTAAGTGCCTGTCATGCCAGCATGAGTTCGAGCCTGTTGATATCATTACTCCATGCCCGAATTGCGGGCATCTGTACTCAGATGATATTCAGGGACGGGGTATGAAGATAAAAGCAATTAGGTTCTAGGTGCTTGGGACTAGGGGCTGGGGTTTATATCCAGTTCGTTCCCAGAACCAAGCCCCCAGAACCCAGTACCAATTAAAATAACACTAACTAAAAGTAATATCATTATGTGCGGAACTTGCGGATGCGGAGATGATGGGGTAAAGATCACCAGGCCCGGAGAAGAACAACAACACGATCATATTCACAATCATGAGCATGAGCATGATGGGGAAAAACATTCCCACACCCATTCTCATACTCACAGCCACAGTGATGGCGATAAGCATCACCACCATGATCATGACCACGGCGAACATCACCATCATCATGAGCATGATAAGGAAGTTATCCTGGAGCAGGATATCCTTCATAAAAACAAGCTGCTGGCAGAAAGGAACAGGGGCTTCTTTGAAGGAAAAAACGTAACAGCCATCAACCTGGTCAGCTCACCGGGATCGGGCAAGACCACCCTCCTGGAAAAAACGCTGACCGATCTCAAAGGGGAACTACCCTTCTTCATCATTGAGGGAGACCAGCAAACTCTGAATGACGCAGAGCGCATAGAGGCTACAGGAGCTCCTGTGGTACAGGTGAATACCGGCAGCGGTTGCCACCTCGATGCTTCTATGGTGAACAGGGCCATGAAAGAACTGGAAATCAAAGATGATTCTATCCTGGTGATCGAGAATGTAGGGAACCTGGTATGCCCATCAATGTTCGACCTGGGAGAATCCCATCGCGTAGTGGTCATCAGTGTAACAGAGGGCGACGACAAGCCTATCAAATATCCTGATATGTTCCGTACTTCGGATATTTGCGTTATCAATAAAACCGATCTCCTCCCCTATGTGGATTTCGACGTGAAAAAGGCACGTGAATACGCCCTGAGGGTGAATCACCACCTGAAATTTTTTGAACTCTCAGCAAAGAGCGGCGAAGGTATGGATGCCTGGTACTCCTGGCTGAGGGAGTGTTAATTATTAACATTGTGAAATAATTAACATTTTTTCTTGCATAATAAGGTACAGCCATATATTTTTGCATTGTTAGAGGTTTAACAACAATCAGGACACCTTATGAAACATCTACCTCACAAAACTATTGAAAGGTTAAGCCAGTACCGAAGGGCTTTACTGCTTTGCCATGCCAAGGGTATGACGCATATATACTCACATGAAATAGCTACAATTCAGCACATTACAGCAGTTCAGGTAAGGCGCGACATTATGCTGATCGGATACACCGGCACCCTTCGCAAAGGATATAATGTAAAAGAACTTATCGACCTGATCGGGGAAATCATCGACAGTGATGAGGGAATCAATGTGTGTGTAATCGGGATTGGAAACCTGGGACGTGCGATCACAAATTACTTCAGCGGAAAGCGCACCAAGCTGTCTATTGTGGCAGTATTCGACGTTGATATAAGTAAAATAGGAAAGAAATATCATGGCATTGAATGTTTTGCTATCAAAGATATGGCCAGGGTTATCAAGGAAAAGAATATCCAGATCGGGATTATGACAGTCCCCGGAGAAGATGCCCCCGCCATCGCTGAAATGCTGGTAAAAGCCCGCATTAAAGGCATCCTGAACTATACACCTAAACCGGTTAATGTACCAAAAGAGGTTTACCTGGAAGAATATGATATGATCACTTCCCTGGAAAAGGTTGCCTTTTTCGTAAAAACCCATTAGTATTTTATGAACAAGCTGGCCAAATCAATACTCAGGTACAGATGGGTGATCATTATCATGGTCATTCTATTCACAGCCTTTACAGGGTACCAGATCACTAAAATGCAAATCAATTCCGATGTGATCAGTTCACTGCCGGATGATGATCCTGATGCAGCCTTACTTAAAGAGATTGCTACCGAATTTGGAAGCAACAAGATGGGGATGGTGATCCTTGAAGCTGATGACATTTTCCAAAACGAGATCCTGTTGCATGTTCAACAGATCACCGATACGATCAAAGAGATCGAGGGAGTGATGATGGTGAGCAGCCTGACAAATATTATAGATATCAATGAACTGGGGATTGGCACGCTGGTTGATCCATACGACCTGCCCGATGAGGAATGGGAACTGGAAGAACTGCGTGAGAGGGTCAATGCCAAGGAGATGTATAAGGGGAGCATCGTTTCGGAAGATGGTACAGCCACTCTGATAGTATTCTCCCTCGCAGAGGATGCTGACGTGGAGATGGTGGCCAAAGCTGTGATTCAAAAAACAGCAGATTTACAGCTACCCGAAACCCTGTATTATGCGGGCTCTCCCATGATGGTTACAGCAATCTCTGATTTGATCCGAAATGACCTCTTGCTGCTGATGCCAATCGCTTTTCTCGTGATCGCGATCATCCTGGCCTTATCCTTCAAGACAGTCAGGGGTGTGGTTCTACCACTTATAACAGTAGCAATAGCCATTGTATGGACAATGGGGCTGATGGCACTTTTTGGTTATAAAATGTCGATGATCTCAAACAATCTGCCAATCATACTTTTGGCAGTTGGCAGTGCATATACTATACATGTACTGAACAGGATCAACCAGATGAAAGATACTGACAGAAGAAAAGCACTTCTGAAGGCCATGATATATATTTTCATTCCGATCATCCTGGCAGCCATCACAACAGCTATAGGATTTATGTCTTTCATTTTCGGTGCTTACCTGGAGATGATCCGGGACTTCGGGATTTTTACATCGCTCGGAACCGTCTTTGCAGCACTTCTTTCCCTGTTCTTCAGCCCTGCTTTAATAGCTGCATTTTCAATTTATAAGAAAAAACCGGCTAATGGTAAGACCCAGCATGAATTGTCGAGATTACAAAGATATTTTCTGGCCCCCTTAAAAAACACCCTGGTCAACCATCCAAAATATATCCTCACCACCTGGATCACCCTGATCCTGATCAGTATCGTTGGTATCTTTCTTATCCAACGCAGCGTTGACATACAGGACTACTTTAAGAAAGGTAATCACGCCAGAACGGCAGAAAACATCATGATCAACAAATTCGGAGGATCCAAGCCCATTTTTGTGCTTTTCAAAGGTGATGTTCAGAGTCCTGAAGTACTGAATATGATCGTCGAGACATCGGACTATATGAAAGCCAGTCCTGATGTGTTTACCACAAACTCAGTAGCTAACCTGGTAATGGAAGTAAACTATGGCATGGGAGAAGGCGTCAGAAGGATCCCTCCGGATAAAGATATGATAGAGCAGCTCTGGGCATTCACGCTCGAGGGTAATGATATCCTTAAAACATATGTGAATGAAGACCTGACCGAAGCTATAATCATCTCTAAATTCATGTCGCCGGATAATAAGGCTAAGATCAAATTTGCAAAATACATGAATAAATTCATCAGTGATAAGTCTTATGAAGACTGTGTAATACAGATCACAGGTATGCCCTTTGTTGATGTAACCATGGACAGAAGTTTGATCAGAAGCCAGTTTGGCAGCCTCAGCATTGCCATCATCATGGTAATTATTATTGTGGGACTTATCCTGCGCTCCCTGAAGACAGGTTTCTTTGCTACAATCCCTATTATTGCTGCCATTGTGATACTATTTGGGGTTATGGGATTTTCAGGTATTCCGTTAAATATTGCTACGGTTTTGGTGGCCAGTGTCGCACTTGGCATAGGAATTGATTATTCAATTCATGTGATCAGCAATGTCAAGCACCTGATGAAAACCCATGAGGACGACATCAGCCATGCTCTTGAAGAAACTATTCTGGTCAGTGGTAAGGCGATCGTGATCAATGTGATCTCAGTGTCGGCAGGATTCCTGGTTCTCCTGTTCTCCGAGATGGTGCCGCTGCAATACTTCGGATTCCTGGTGGCATTAAGCATGATCGGTTCAGGGGTAGGTTCACTCACATTATTACCGGTGATCCTCATCCTGGATAACAGAAGAATGTTAAGAAAATCGAAGAACAAAAACCAATAAACGAAGAACGAAATCTAGTTATGAAAAAATACTTTCTGATAATATTTGCATCGATATTTATAAGTTCCTCATTACAGGCGCAGGATGCTCATGGACTTTTAGCAAAGCTTGATAACATCATGTTCTCCCCAAAAGACAAACAGGGCAAAGGTTGCCATAATCCTGGTTGATAAAGATGGGGAAGAAAAGGTGCGCGAGGCAGAAATGTTCCAGAAAGGACAGGGATAAAAAATTATACAGATATACCAAGCCTGAAAAGCAGGCCGGCATTGCTACGCTTTCCTCCCTGATGGGGTGATGTGGTTATACATGCCTGCCTTCGGGAACCCAAAGAAGGTAACCCTTCTGGCCAAAAGCCAGGCCTTTACCGGGACCGATTTTTCGTATGAAGACATGGCCACCGAGCCCTGGTCGGAAAGGTTCTTATCCCAGGTTGGTAGAAACCACCGATGAAGCATTCATCCTGGAATTGACTCCAAGGGGAGACAAATCGAGCTACAGCAAGGTGATCGTAACCCAGGACAAGACCAATTATTACCCGATCAAGATGGAATACTTTGATAAGGGTGACAAGATGTTCAAAGAAGCCACCTACCAGTACGAAAAGATCGGAAGCTATTGGAATGCCAAAGAAGTGGTCATGACCAATATTAAGAAGCAACACTCTACAAAGATCCAGTTAATGGATGTGGTTTTCGATCAGGGATTATCGGATGATATCTTTACTGTGGAGAGCCTGAAACCTGAAGAATAAAAGTGCCTAGAGTGCCTAAAGTGCCTAGAGTGCCTAAAGTGCCTAGAATGCCTAAAGTTGGAATAACTTTAGGACCTACACTATGGCAACCCTGGTTCCACCAAGATCTACGCCCAGCTTATCAGCACTTGTAATGATGGTGTCTTTCCCGGTATGTTCCACGAAGTGTATTGCTGCACGAACCTTTGGTGCCATGCTGCCTTCGGTGAACTGGCCTTCTTCAAGATACCTGCGTGCTTCAGCAACCGACATGCGGTCGATGGCTTTTTGTTGAGGTGTATTGAAATTCAGATAAACCTTAGATACATCGGTAAGGATAAAGAATTTATCGGCATTGATCTGTGAAGCAAGCAGTGCTGATGCAAGATCCTTGTCGATCACTGCATCGATTCCTCTCAGTTCATTCTCTGCGGCATAATAGGCAGGGATTCCACCACCACCCACTGCAATCACGATCTGGCCTTCGCGCGAGATCTTACGGATGGTATCCACATTGGAGATCACCAGTGGTTTTGGAGAAGCCACAACCTTACGGTATCCCCTCCCCTGCGGATCCTCGGCAAATTTCGAGTTCGTGATCTCGCTGATCTTCTCCATCTCCTCCTTAGTATAGTAAGGTCCGATGGGCTTGGTTGGATTTTTAAAGGCAGGATCATCCTTGGTCACCAGCACCTGGGTAATGATAGATATGATATCGCGATCCATTTCATGAGCACGCAGAACATTCCTCAGCTGCTGTTCAATCATATAACCTATAAAACCCTGTGAGTAGGCTACACAAATGTCAAGTGGCATTTCGGGCATGCCCATAAGCTTGTGGCCGGCATTGTTTGCCAGAAGTATATTACCCACCTGTGGCCCATTGCCATGGGTAATAACCAGGTTATAATTATTCTGAAGCAATAAAAGGAGGCGCTCACTGGTATAACGGGCATTGCCTTCCTGCTGTTCAATAGTGCCTTCTTCACCGGCTTTTAACAAGGCATTACCGCCAAATGCGACTACTGCTAACCTTTTCATATCCTTAGTTTTTGATGGGATGTAAAACTATAAAATTATAACATATATAGATGCACCTTATTGTTAAATTTTTAATAATAGCTTATATTCGCCATACAAAGCCATTGCATGACAGGATTTTCAATGAATTCAGAACAAAAACCGTCCAGGCTAAAAGCAATCGGGCTGATTGCAGGACCGCTGCTATTCATCTACATTTTGTTCTTTACAAATCTGGATCCTGAACAACCCGCCGTCAGTGCCACCCTGGCAGTAGCACTGCTCATGGCCATATGGTGGGTCACCGAAGCACTTCCTCTTGCCGTCACATCGCTGATACCTGTTGCCCTTTTCCCTTTACTGGGGATCATGGACGGGAAAGATGTATCGGGGACCTACTTCAATCATGTAATATTTTTATTTATCGGTGGATTTATCGTGGCCCTGGCCATGCAAAAGTGGAACCTGCATAAAAGGATTGCGCTAAAAATACTCATGTTTACCGGAGTAAGTCCGGCCCGTATCCTCCTGGGATTCATGTTTTCCACAGCCTTCCTTTCGATGTGGATCTCGAATACGGCCACTGCCATGATGATGATCCCCATTGTGATCTCTGTGATTGATAAGCTGGAAGAAAGCATCGGTAAGGCAGAAGTGGGAAAATATGCCACCGGCCTGCTTTTGGGGATTGCCTACAGTGCCTCAATAGGTGGTATTGCTACATTGGTCGGCACACCACCCAACCTATCCTTTGCCAGGATCTTCCAGATATATTTTCCTGCTGCTCCTGAGATCAGTTTCACCCAATGGTTCCTTTTTGCCCTGCCCGTAAGCACATTTTTCTTCTTCTTTGTCTGGCTATATCTTCACTCCATCTTCGGTCCCCGCCGTAAAACATGGCCCCGCCTGAGCCACGATACATTCAGGGAACAATACAGGGCTCTGGGCAAAACTTCCTTTGAAGAAAAAGCAGTATTGATCATTTTCACTTTGCTGGCCATTACATGGCTAACACGGTCAGGACTGGATTTCGGTAGCATTAGCATCCCCGGCTGGGCCGACCTCTTCGGGAATCCTTCATATATCAATGACGGCACTGTGGCTATATTTTATGCTATTATACTATTCATTATTCCTTCAAAAGGAAACCGGGCCATAAAACTCATGGACTGGAAAACGGCTACCGGCCTTCCGTGGAACATTGTACTGCTTTTCGGGGGAGGATTTGCCCTCGCCAGCGGATTTAAAGACTCCGGATTATCCATGTGGTTTGGACAGCAGTTGAGTTTTATCTCTACAGCACATCCAATAGTGATTATCCTGTCTGTTTGCCTGATGATGACTTTCCTCACCGAGTTAACAAGTAACACTGCAACCACCGAGATGCTGTTGCCGGTTTTAGCCGGAATTGCCATGACGAGCAATATCAATCCCCTCTTGCTGATGCTGCCTGCCACACTTTCGGCATCTATGGCCTTCATGCTGCCGGTGGCTACGCCGCCCAATGCCATTATCTTCGGCACCAACAGGATCAAAATGATAGATATGGCGAGGACCGGTCTTATCCTGAACATCATTGGTGCCCTGGTGATCACCTTTGCTACCTACTATATAGCTACAGCTATTTTCGATATTAACCTCAACGAATTTCCGGCCTGGGCCGTACCTGAATAATGGTCAGGCAACAAAAAGCATATCTGCTGGCCATACTAGCTATAATGTTCTGGTCCACTGCCGGATCGGCATTCAAGCTGACGCTGGAATATACTTCCTCTGCCCAGCTACTGCTTTTTGCCTCCTTCTTTTCACTGCTTTTCCTGGCATTATGGAAAACCTTAGAAGGAAAACTGATCATAAGCTTCAGGATCAGTAAAAGGGAATGGATGAACTCCGCCATCATGGGTTTGCTTAATCCATTTGCCTACTATATCATACTATTCGAGGCTTATGACCTTCTCCTGGCCCAGGAAGCGGTTGCACTCAATTATATATGGCCTGTAACGCTTGTCCTACTTTCCATTCCGGTTTTAAAGCAACGGATCAGTTTACTGAGTATCGTCGCCATCATGATCAGCTTTGCAGGGATGCTGGTGATCATCAACAAGGGCTCATTCGGGGATGTAGAGTTATCCAGTCCGCGAGGCATCTTCTTTGCTCTCATAAGCTCTGTTTTCTGGGCATCATACTGGCTGATGAACATTAAAGACAAGCGTGAAGAAGTATCCAAATTATTGTTGAATTTTGTTTTTGGTTTCTCTTACGTCCTGATCTATGTAATGGTAACAAGAGAAGAGATCAATTTCACCCTGGAAGGATGCGGAGGCAGCCTTTATGTTGGTATTTTCGAAATGGGACTCACCTATGTACTCTGGCTGAAAGCATTACAACTATCCAGCACCACAGCCAAGGTCAGCAACCTGGTGTACATTTCTCCATTCTTATCATTGATGTTCGTTTCTATCGCCGTAGGCGAAACGATCCATCTCTATACCATAGCGGGACTGGCCTTAATTGTTGGTGGGATCATTCTTCAGAGGCTCGTAAAATAGTGTTGAGTGTTGGGTGTTGAGTGTTGAGTTAAATACCTTTTTCCATATGCCTTTTGCCATAATCTGTTTTCTTTCCTCGTTATTCATTACTCGTTACTCGTTACTCAGCAAGGGGTTATGTTCTCGAATTCTTTTGAATTACAACAGCCACCAAGGCACCGGGGAATATAAAAATCTGATACTTGAAATCTGAATTCTGAAATTGAAAATCTGCAATAACCCAACATTCAACATTCAACATTCTGTCCCGAGCGAAGTCGAGGGCCCCAACACTTAAAGGATTATCTTTGCAAAATGGCTCACAAGCGCATCGCATTTCAAACCTTCGGTTGCAAGCTCAACTTTGCGGAGTCATCGACTATTGCCAGGCAGATGAAGGAAGAAGGATATGAGGTGGTGGAGCATAAGGAAGAGGCGGATGTGTATGTCATCAACTCCTGTGTGGTAACGGGTAATGCGGAGAAGAAGTGCAAGGCTGCCATCAGGCAGGCGAAACGCAGGAATCCTGAGGCCCGGGTCGCTGTGATCGGTTGTTTTTCGCAGATGAAGGAGGAGGAGATATCAGGGATGGACGAGGTTGACCTGGTGATCGGCAATGAGGAGAAGTTCATGCTCAAAGACTACCTGAACGACAGTGCCTATGCCGGTGCCTGCCACAGCTATGTCGGGGATATCAGCAAATCCGGAATATTTACGCCATCCTGGTCGAGTGGCGACCGCACCCGCTCATTTGTAAAAATCCAGGACGGATGTGATTATTTCTGCACCTACTGTACTATCCCATTCGCCAGGGGAAGAAGCCGCAGTGCCACCATCTCAGATACGATAAAAACAGTCAGGAAGATAGCTGCCACTGATATGCGTGAGATCATACTTACGGGAGTGAATATAGGTGATTTTGGAAAACCCTTCGGAGAAACATTTAATGACCTGATCCACGAATTAGATAAAGTTGAGGGGATCGACAGGATCAGAATATCATCCATTGAGCCTGATTTGCTGAATGAAAGAATGATTGTTTTCATGGCAGCATCAGAAAAGTTCCTGCCTCACTTCCATATTCCCTTGCAATCGGGATCGGATAAGGTGCTGGATGCCATGAAGCGAAAATACAAGCGTGAAGTATTTGCCCAAAGGGTAATGGAAATAAAGAAACATATGCCCCATGCATGCATCGCTGCTGATGTGATCATAGGCTTTCCCGGGGAGACAGATGAAGATTTCAAGGACACCTATGATTTTCTCGAGAAGTCAGACATCACCTACATGCATGTTTTCACGTACTCCGAACGCCCCGGAACCAAAGCGGCCGATCTTGCTGGCAAATTGAATAACAAGGAAAAACGCGAGCGAAGCAGGGTACTGCACGAATTATCGGACCGGAAAAAGGCCATTTTCTATGAGCAAAATATTGGCAGTACCAGGCCGGTCCTGTTCGAATCGGATAATTCCAATGGTATGATGCACGGATTTACCGGCAATTACCTGAAAGTAAAAACACCCTATGATGAAAAGCTTATCAACCAGATCATCCCGGTAAAACTTGACAAGCTGGATAAGGACGGAACTTTTCTGTATACACCCTAATACATCAATCTATGAATCTGGCTTCACTGAATAAGGAAGTAAATGAATTATGCAAACTGGTTGGCTCATACATTGAGGATGAGCAACATAAACTTTCGGGTGATGATATAAATACCAAGGGGTTGCATGATTATGTGACCCACGTAGACAAGAATTCGGAGAAGATGCTTGTGGAAGGACTGGCAAAGATCCTCCCCGACTCAGGCTTCCTGGCTGAAGAACAGACAGTTGCAAACAGCGGGAAGGAATACACCTGGATCATAGATCCCCTGGATGGGACAACAAATTTCATTCACCACTTACCCACTTTTTCTATTAGCGTGGCCCTGGCTAAGGGTCATGAAGTAATCACTGGCACCGTATTAGATGTAAGAGCGAAGGAATGCTTTTATACCTGGGAAGGCAGCCCTTCATTCATGAATGGTAGTGAGATCAGGGTTTCCGGGAGGAAAAAGCTTAATGAGTCGCTTCTGGCAACCGGATTTCCATATAATGATTTCAGCAGGCAGGAGGCCTACCTTCAAGTGCTGGGCTATATGATGAAAAACACTCGTGGTATCAGAAGGTTTGGTTCGGCAGCCATCGACCTGGTCTGGGTTGCCGCTGGCAGGTTTGACGGATTCTGGGAATACAGCCTGAAACCATGGGATGTAGCTGCAGGAAGCTTCATCGTGAAGCAGGCCGGTGGAATTGTCAGTGACTTCAAAGGCGGAAAGGATTTCATCCACGGAAAAGAGATTGTTTGCGGGAACCAAAATATTTATGCAGAACTGATTGATGCCATAAAGAAGTTTTTCCGATAATCTCCTGGGGGTCTCTCAGTCGCCCTTCATCCCCACTCAGGACTCCTTCGAGATGACAAATTATATTTGTTAATATAGGAAAATGGGGACGCGCTGCGTGCTGCGCGTCCCCATTTTCCCCTTAAAAACCTAAGACCTGTCATTTCGAGCGAAGCGAGTAACCCCCTTCAGCTGTTGCTTCATCTATTTCATCAAACATACATAATTATTTGAAAGATTGGCGATTTAGACTATTTTTACACTACAATTCAACTACTATGCTAAAGACCTTACAATTATTGGTTATAGCGGCACTTATGCCGTTGATTTTCTTCGGGCAGAATGACAGTCTTGAAAAAAAGACCCTCATTTACAAATTCGACATCAAGGAGCAAATTGCGCCACCGATAGTAAGAACTACTCAAAAAGCCTTTAAGGAAGCCAGGGAAAAGGGTGCAGATATCATCCTTATTCACATGAACACCTATGGTGGACTGGTGGATGCGGCAGATTCTATCAGGACCAAGATCCTGAACTGCGACATCCCCGTATATGTCTTTATCGATAATAATGCTGCTTCTGCAGGTGCACTGATTGCCATTGCTTGCGACAGTATTTACATGGCCCCTGTAGCCAGCATAGGAGCCGCCACGGTGGTAGATCAGAGCGGGAAACCAGTACCTGACAAGTACCAATCATACATGCGATCATGGATGCGGGCCACTGCCGAAGCCAACGGTCGCGATCCTGACATTGCCCAGGCCATGGTCGACCCTGATATCTACATCGAGGATATCATAGATACCGGGAAAGTGCTTACCCTTACAACCAGCGAGGCAATTCTTCATGGCTATTGTGAAGGCAGTGTGGAAAATATTGCCGATTTGCTGGATGATGCCCATGTTCCGAGATATGAGATCATCACACATAAGAAGAGCGGTGCCGATAAGATCATCGGATGGCTGATCAATCCATTTGTCAGTGGTATCCTTATCATGATCATCATTGGCGGTATATATTTTGAGCTGCAAAGTCCGGGAATTGGGTTCCCTCTGGTGGCCTCCGTTATCGCAGCCCTGCTATATTTTGCACCGCTGTACATCGAAGGATTGGCCGATCACTGGGAGATCGTGGTCTTCGTGGCAGGAGTTATCCTCATCCTTGTTGAAGTCTTTGCCATACCCGGCTTCGGGGTGGCAGGAATTTCAGGGATCATATTGGTAGTTACCGGACTAACCCTAAGCATGATAGGTAATGTAGGCCTGAACTTCAGCGGAGTAGGTTTTGAGGCAGGGGCTACAGCCTTTTTCATCGTGATCATTGCCATATTCCTTGCACTGATCGGGTCGTTCTGGATAAGCAAGACACTGTTTACAACGACTATTTTTGGCCACCTGGCACTGGAAGCCGAACAGCTCAGTAAAGAGGGTTTTTCAACTTCCGACAACAAATATTTAAGCATGATTGGTAAAAAAGGCAAAGCATGGTCAGTGCTTCGCCCGGCAGGAAAAGTAATTATCGAGGGCGATATTTACGATGCCACTGCCCTCACGGGATTTATTGAAAAAGGTGACGCGGTAGTAGTGATGAAGTATGAAACGGGGCAACTTTTTGTAATAAAGAAAAAGGTATGAGGCTTGTGGCATTAAGCGTGGGACAGAAATTCGGTACTCGATATTCGATATTTAAATGATTGAGCTTATTCAGGGTGATATTACTAAGCTTAAGGTGGATGCCATTGTGAATGCAGCCAATAAGACCCTTCTAGGGGGCGGTGGTGTAGATGGTGCCATTCACAGGGCTGCAGGCCCACAATTGCTTGCGGAGTGCGAAACCCTCAATGGATGTGACACAGGAGAAGCTAAGATCACAAAAGGATATGATCTTCCTTGTAAATACGTGATCCATACCGTAGGGCCGGTCTGGGGAGGAGGAAAACGAGGTGAGGAAGAACTGCTGAGAAACTCTTATAAGAATAGCCTTGAACTGAGCAGAAAACATGGGTTGAAAAGCATCGCATTCCCGAATATAAGCACAGGGGTGTATCATTTCCCGAAATCGCGCGCCGCAGAGATCGCCATCATGACAGTGAAGGCGTACTTTTCCAGGAATGACCTCCCGGAGCATGTGATTTTCGTTTGTTTTGATAAGGAGAATTACCAATTGTATGCTGAAATACTTAATCCATAAGCCCCATAAGTACATCTATATATTCTTTCCACAGACGTGTTAATTTATTCACAAAAAATGAATAAATTTGTTTTCTTAAGCGGACAAGGCTATGGCGCTGGATCAATCCAAAGGGATCATTCTATTACTTCTATTTCTACTTTCATCCCTTTACATCACGGCTCAAACTGAGCAGAAAAATGTAGAGGCAATGCGTACTCCTGTTGCCCCAAAAATCGATGGAGCCTTAAATGAACTCATGTGGCAAGATGCCATGCCTGCAGGAAACTTCATACAGTACAACCCATTTAATGGGGATTCACCAAGTCAACCAACTGAAGTACGAATACTTTATGATGACAGGGCTATCTATGTTGGAGCCATGATGTACGATAGTGCCCCGGATAGTATTCTAAGGGAGTTGGGGGAAAGAGATGATGACGATATCAATGCCGACTTTTTTACATTCGATATCATTCCGTACAATGATGGGCTGAATGCTTTCGAGTTTAAGGTAGCAGCATCAGGGGTAGAGGTCGACACCAAGCATGCCGCCAATTATCGCGACGAGAACTGGAATCCAATATGGAAAAGTTCAGTACAGATCAATGACAGCGGCTGGGTAGCTGAGATCGAGATTCCTTATGCTGCGATCAGATTCCCTAAGACTGCAGAACAGCTCTGGGGAGTGAATATGTGGAGAAACATCCGGCGACACAGGGAGTGGTCGACCTGGAACTATATCGATAACAAACTGGAGGGCGTATTTAGCCAATCCGGAACCCTCACTGGAATTGAAGGGATCAAACCTCCTTTGAGATTATTTTTCATTCCATACGTTGCAGGGTACACTGAAAAAGCACCGGAAAGTGATACCTGGGCATATTCATTTAACTATGGTATGGACATGAAGCTTGGACTTAGTGAAAGCTTTACACTTGACATGACCTTGATTCCGGATTTCGGACAGGTACAATCAGATGATAAGATCGTGAACCTCTCCCCTTTTGAGGTATACTACCAGGAGAGAAGGCCTTTCTTCACTGAAGGGACTGAACTCTTTGAACGTGGTGATATTTTTTATACCCGCAGGGTTGGGGGGACACCTGAAGGATACTGGGATATAGAGGATGAATACAAAACTGATAGCACAAATAATATACTTGAAAACCCTGAGGAAATACAATTGCTGAATGCAACCAAAATTTCCGGCAGGAACAAAAACGGAACTGCCATAGGGGTATTTAATGCTGTGAACAGCAATACCTGGGCCCGGGTCACAGATTCAACCGGTGCGGAACAAAAAATCCTGACTAACCCGGCTTCAAACTACAATATGCTGGTATTTGACCAGAGCCTTAAAAATAATTCCTATATCAGTCTGTATAATACAAATGTTTACCAGGGAAAGGACAGATATATTGCTAACGTGACCGGAACGGAATTCGAGTTGAAAACCAAAAGTGATATGTGGGGCGTGGGCGGACTGGTAAACGTCAGTCAGAAGTATTATACCGATCAGGAGAACCAATTTGGATATATGTATGGTTTGGCAGCAGGAAAGATCAGTGGCAACTTCAGGTTTGCGTATGAACACGAAACGCAGAGCGACACCTATGACGTAAATGATATGGGATTTAACCGAAGGAATAACCGATTCGACAATGATGTTGAGTTCGAATATAACATTTATGACCCTGTTGGTCCCATTATTCAGATGCACAATGAAATCGGTTTCTATTATGACATGCTGTATGCACCAAGGGAGTTTGTGTCCTTCAATATCGGTGCAAGTAACAGGACCACCTTCACCAACTATATGACAACAGGGCTTAACTTAAGCATTTCACCCATTGAAAGTCATGACTACTATGAGCCCAGAGTGGATGGCTGGATGGTAAAAATGCCTCCTGCCGGCTACATTGGAACCTGGTTCTCTCCCGACTATAGAAAGCGCTTTGTAGTAGATGTTCGCGGCGGATATTGGGCGGGAACAGACTATGGTCAATCAGGTTATGATGTATCCGTGGAACCCAGGTTCAGGGTCAATGACAATTTCACTATATCCCTGGAGGTAAATTATGATATTGACTGGAATAATATAGGCTATGTTACAGATTCCATAGATGACATTGGTGATGAAAAGATCATTTTCGGTGCACGTGACCTGCAAACCGTTGAATCGGTGTTGGAAATGCAGTATATTTTTACAAAAAACATATCCCTTTCGCTGCGCGCCAGGCATTATTGGATCACTGTTGATTACGACAGGTATTTTACCCTTTTGGAAAGTGGTGACCTGGAGACAAATGATTATACCGGGGATCATGATTTCCTTGTCAATGCCTTCAATGTGGATATGGTTTTCAGGTGGATCTTCGCCCCTGCCAGCGAGCTGCTTTTTGTTTGGAAGAACAACATCTTCAGCGAAGAGAATGAAGTTGCAAAAGATTACTTTGAAAACATCAGAAACACATTCACATCGCCAATGGGAAATTCATTCTCATTGAAGCTGCTTTATTATCTGGATTTTCAGAAACTTAAGAAGAAGAATAAAGTGATGTAGGCAATAATAAGTGACCAGTAACCAGGATCCAGGATCCAGCATCTAGCATCTAGTATCCAGCATCAAGCATCCAGCATCAAGCATCCAGCATCAATTTCGCAGCAAACTCCTGACTAATATAGTTCTCAAAATGGGTGCATACATGCGAGCCGAAGGTGATGGCTGTTTTCACCATTTTTCCCAGATCATCTTCTTTAAAATCCCCTGACTGCATTTGAGCCCGGAAAAGTTCATAGATCAAGCCTGCATTGAAGCTGTCGCCAGCTCCGATGGTACTCACTGTTGCTACTTTCTGTACTGGAACCTCCACCATCCCCTCCGGGGAATGGATCTCCACGCCTATATTGCTTTTAGTGTAGATGAGATACTCACACCCATGATTCGTAAGCAATTTATAAGCTTCTTTTCCGTCAGAGATATTAAAGATAGTTTTGAAATCTTCATCTGATCCGCGCACTATGTTGGAAAGACTGATATTCTCAAAGACCAGATCCCTGAGCTCGTCTATTTCATCTTTATGAGGACTGCGAATGTTTGGATCATATATTATGACGGCTCCCGCATCCCGTGCTGCACGCACAAATGAGATCAAAGAGGTGCGTACTTCTGCCATTAATGAATAGAATCCCCCGAAAAGAAGGATATCAGCCCGGTAAAATTCCGGAATCTTAATTTCAAGGCGCCGGTCGGGATATAGTTTATAAAAGGAATATCGGGCATCATTCTGTTCGTTAAGAAAGGCCAGGGAAACAGGTGTTTTTCCGTCCCGGTACCTGTAGATATGTTTTGTATCTACACCATTATCACCAAGAAAACCATTAATGATATCTCCTATCCTGTCGGAAGCATATTCACTCACAAATGACACCGGCAAGCCAAGGCGGCCAAGTGAGACTGAAGTATTCAGCATGGTTCCACCTGCTTTAGCAGTAACAGGCTCATCATTTTTAAAGATGATGTCGTAGACTGTTTCGCCGATGGTGTAGATTGCAGGCATATGTCAAAGATAGTAAATTGTTGCTGGGTGCTGGGTGCTGGGTTGCTTGACAGTAGACAGTAGGCAGTAGGCAGTTGACAATAGACAGTATGAAGTAATGCTTCCTGATTTAACCGATTCAACTGACTTTGTCCACCGAAGCCTTGGCGAAGGTGGATTCAACCAATTCAACAAAAAAAGGGACGCCGTTTATCAACAGCATCCCTTTAATATTAAGAATTAGATGTCTTATTTAATGTGCTTTGAAAGGAATGCTTCCATAGCACGGTAGAAATCAAATCTGTTCTCTTCGTTGTGGAATCCATGGCCTTCATTGTCTTTAACCATGTATTCAACTTCGATACCTCTGTCTTCGAGCGCTTTCACTATCTGGTCTGACTCATCGATGTTCACCCTTGGATCGTTGGCACCCTGTGCAACAAATAGCGGAGTCATGATCTTGTCGGCATTGAGGGCAGGAGATGTAGCTTCAAACTGAGTCTTGTTGTCCTCCGGGTTACCAACCATTTCATACATCATGTCGAGTAATGGTTTCCAGTAAGGAGGGATGGTCTGCATGAAGGTGAAGAGGTTAGAAACACCTACATAGTCAACAGCCGCAGCATAGAGTGTAGGGGTAACAACAACGCCCTGCAATGTAGCATAGCCACCATAACTGGCTCCGTAAATAGCAATCTTGTCTTTGTTGGCGATACCTTGATTAATCAGCCAGTATGCACCATCTGTAACATCGTTTTGCATATCAAGGCCCCATTCTTTGAATGATCTTTCCCAGAAATCACGGCCATAGCCAGTCGATCCACGGAAGTTCATCTGAAGTACGGCAAAGCCGCGGTTGGCCAGGAACTGAACTTCAGGGTTGAAGCCCCAGCTATCGCGTGCCCATGGGCCACCATGAACATTGATCACAACTGGAAGGTCTTTAGCAGTCTCAACGGTGAGTCCCTTAGGAAGGGTGAGGTAACCATTGATCATCAGGCCATCGCGGGCAGCATATTTGATTGGGAATTGTTTACCCATCTCATTCTCGTCGATCCAGGGGCTAACCTCATGGATCTTTTCGACCTTGTCGGCCTCCATATCATAGAGATAGTAAGATCCCAGTGAGCGGTCGCTATAGGTACGGATAATGTACATATTCTCATCCTTGTTTACACCGGTGATAGCGATCTCATAGTCGCCCAGGTCTTTCTCCAGGCGGGTAAAAAGTTTCTCGGTCTGCTCGTCAAAAAAGTGACGTTCGCGTTTCCATGAAGTATATGATGCTGAGGTCACTACTTTCCTTTTCCTGGAAAAGTGTACGCCGCTTACATCATACTCATCATTTTCGTAAAGTACTTCCAGTTCTTTCCCGTTTGCAATATCGAACAGCACTACTGCCGACTTATCGCGTCCAAGGTTTGAAGTCGCATATACATTTTTGTTATCAAAATCGAAGAAAGCAGGACTGATCTCATCTTTAAAGCTTGTGGTCAGCACTGGTCTGAACTCTTCATCTTCATTATCGCGATATTGTATCTGAACATTCACTCCGTCAACAATGGCGAATGCCGCACGTAACCTTCCTTCATGGTCGGTCATCCAGCCTTGAATGTTGCCCGGGTTTTCTGCCAGCATGGTCATCTCACCGGTTTTAATATTCAGGCGATACGGATCAAAAACCTGAGGATTCCTTTTGTTCAGGCCAACAATGACTTCATCAGGAATGTCCTCAAGATCATCCAGGATCTGTGTACGAACATTCTCAAAACATGTCAGGCATTTTGAGTTTTTCCCATTTTTGTCCACTCCATAGAGTGCAAAATTTTCATCACCTCCATTATCTTTCAGATAAAGGATACGGTTGTTGTTCGCCCAGAAATAACCTGAGATACTACGGTCGGTTTCACTGGTAAGTCTTGTGGCTTTTTTACTTCCAATCTTCTGAACAAAAATATTCATCCTGTCCTCGTAAGGGGCAGTGTATGAATAATACTTCCCGTCAGGGGAGATCTGAAAACCTGTTTTTTCAGGATTCTTGAAAAAGTCCTCCAGGGGAATCTGCGTTTGTGCCATTACATTAGAATTTGCTAATACTCCCGCCAGGATCACCATGATCAGTGCACCGGCACGAAGATTTAATAATACTTTCCTCATCATACTAAGTGTTTAACATTAATAATTAGGATGCAAAATTAGGATAATAAACCATAGCTCAGCTGAGAATTTCTACAGTTTTACTATTAATTAACAAATGGTTGCTCCCGGCATACCAATGGCGTTTTTTACATTCTAGGCGTCAACAGCTGTTGGTACAGATCACATATCCAAGATACACCAGGTAGAGGATGATCAAAATGATCCCTACCTGTTTTGAGGTGCGCCATCCCCTCAGCAGGAAAAACAGCAACATGATCACTGAGGATGCCAGGAGTATGCTGATAGAGACGACCAGGTTGCCTGTCATGAGGCTGATGCCCTCTCCATAAATTATTGAATACAGCAGGAAAGGCAGTCCAAGTCCGATGAGAATATCAAAGGTGTTGGATCCTATAGCATTGTTGATAGCCATGCCCGGCCGGCCCTGTCGGGCGACAATAACTGAAGAGATCAGATCGGGTACTGAAGTACCAATTGCAACGATTGTAATGCCAATCAAAAGCTCAGGTACACCCAGTGCTTCAGAAATACCTACTGCGCTGTTCACCAGGGCCCAGCTAAGCAAGCATATAAATCCAATCGAAAGAATAAATGTCAGTATCTGATAACGGGATGCCAGGCGGTCAAAAATGATAAGGCCGGCTTCTAATCCATGGCGGGCTTTGATCTGAAGGGTTTCCTTTTTTTCAGTTTCTCCTTCGATATCTTCATAAGGGAACAGCCTTTTCCAAAAATAAACTACGATCACATATAGCACATAGACTCCTACCATCAGCAGTCCGCCCATCAGGTTCAACTTCCCGGAATGGAAGGTATAGCCTATTAAAAGGATGGCGATAATATAGAATAAAATATCCCTGAGTATGGGCTGCCACATGAGCTTTGCCTTTCCGCGGATATACATCACAACTCCCGTAATGACCAGTATATTGAATAGCGCTGAACCTACTATGGTTCCGACACCTATAGCTTCATGATTTCCCGCCATCAGTATGGCAAAAAGTGCCACAGCCAGTTCCGGGGCGCTTGATCCTGCCGCCATCAGCGTAGAACCGGCCATATCGGAAGACAGCCGCAATTTTTTCGAAAGATAGTCGAGTGATTCGATGAAGTAGCGTTCGGAAATGAAATGAATAGCCCCAAAACTGAGGATAAGCAGTAGAAAATCGATAATAAGCGCTGTTATATTCATAATCGTTTAGCTCAGTCGTTAAGAAAGCGGGCTAGCAGTCAACAAATTTACAAAAAAGACCTCACAGCCAAACAGCCATGAGGTCTGAGCGGAAAACGGGACTCGAACCCGCGACCCCCAGCTTGGGAAGCTAATGCTCTACCAACTGAGCTATTTCCGCATTTGCCTGCAAATTTAATATCTTTAGGCCTGATCTGCAAAACATATGCGGTAGGCAGATCACAAATATTAGTTCAAATATGCCATTTATAGGTTGAAAGGGTTGATCGGAAAGCTATTAACCGGTCAATTCATGCCGGTACAATATCTTTGTAGCAGTAAGGGCCGGTACAGCTAAGAAATATTTTATTACATTTAAGGTCCTTTCAGGAGCGGAACATGATCTCAATTTTAAGAAACATTACTTTCAGGATACTCGCAGGTTTCATACTTATGTCTTGCGCACAGGATGCCGGAGCCCAAACCGACAGCCTCTTTGACGTGCTGTCGAGCACGAGATCGGATAGCATCCGTATCGACTGTTATAAGGAACTTTCCCGCCATCACCTGAACAACCACAAGATGGACTCCAGCATTTATTATGCAGAAAAGGGAATAGAGCTTTCAAATAAGATAGGTATAACTCCCGATGTTGGTCTTTACCGCCTCATGGTCAATGCCAATGACGGACTGGCGAATTACAAGCAGTCGATTACATATTTCCCTACTATCATCAAGATCCTGGAAAACAGTAAAGACCCGGCTGATGCAGCCCGACTAGTCCTGAACAAGGGATGGTACTTGTTCAGGCAGGGGGAGTTTACGAAGAGTATTGAAGCTTTTGAAAAGGCTAAGATCATGGCTCAGGATCTTGACATGCAGGATGAAATGGCCGATGCAAACCTGGGTCTGGGAAGAGTATACTATAACCTGGGGGATTATCCCCTGGAAGAGCTCTATTATGAACGATACCTGGAGTTGGTAAATGTAAATAAGGAAAGGTATATCACATTTTATATCCTGAGCAGGCTGGGTGATGTAAAAAGGGAACAGGAGAAATACCAGGAAGGCATTGATATATATTATCAGCTGGTGGAACTGGCAAAGATGAGCGGTGATTCGCTCCGCCAGGCTAACACACTGAACAGGATCGCCTGGGGATATTATCAGATGGGTGACCTGGAAAACTCACTGGAAGTTTACCTTAAAGACCTGGAAATATCAAAAGCTGTTGATCAAAAAAACCTGATCGCAAACTGCCTGGGAAACATTGGAAACATCTATCGCGACTGGAATTATTTTGAGAAAGCTATAGAGTATTATAACCTCAGTATTGAAGAATCAAAAGAGATCAGTGATGTTTACAATCTTTCCTGGTTATACAAAGATATCAGTGCCATGTATGCCAATATGGGCAGGTTTGAAAAGGCATACGATAATTTCATGCTTCATTCTGCTTACAATGATTCATTGATGTCAGAGGATTATAACCGCCGCCTGCTTGAAGCCCGTACGCAACATGAAAGAGAAAAAAGTGAGCAGGAGCTTGAACTGATGCACGTTCGCTTGCAAAGAAATAATTACCTGATGTATGGATTTGCCGGTCTGGTGCTTGTGATCATAGCACTAGCCATCATGTTTATCAGAAGCAGCCGGCTCAGATCGAAGCAGAGGCTTGAGGACATGAATCACAGGATCTCCAATCTCACGCAGAAAAACCTGCGTACACAAATGAATCCTCATTTCATTTTCAATACGCTGAATTCTATACAGTATTATGTTTTTCAGAACGACCGAATTGCCTCTAACGATTATATGACCAAGTTTGCAAAGCTCATCAGAAAGACCCTGGAAAACAGTGAACACCCGTCCATACCCATTGCTGAAGAGTTAGATGCACTCAAACTCTACCTGGAACTCGAATCACTCAGATTTAAAAAGAAATTCAGTTGGGAAATAGATGTAGATGAGGAGATCGACACCTATATGTATAAAATTCCAACCATGCTAATACAACCCTTTGTTGAAAACGCCATCGGGCACGGACTGATGCACAAAGAAGGAAAGGGATATATCAAAATAGAATTGAAGCTGGATAAGGATATCATATTGTGTAGCATCGAGGATAATGGCGTTGGCAGAAAGAAGGCCATGGAGATCAAAAATGGAAGAAAAGAAAACCACCGGTCATTAGGGACCAGCATTACAGAATCAAGATTGAAGCTGGTAAATTCTTTATATGGGAAGAGCATGAAGGTGGATTATACAGATATGGAGGATGATGAAGGGAATGCCAGTGGTACGAGGGTAGAGATTTGCATTCCGATAATAACATAGGCTTGAGGTTTGAGGTTTGAGGCATGAGGCGCGGGGCAAAATACCAGGGCCCAAGACCTAGAACCCAGAGCCAAGTATCCAGTATCCAGGATCTAATATCCATGATCAAAATAAAAACAAATGGATAACATACTAAGAACAGTAATCGTTGATGATGAGCAGGATGCAGTGAGTTTTATTGAATCCATTGCACAAGAATATTGCCCGAATATAAAGGTTATCGGCAAGGCATATTCTGCCATCGAAGGCATAGAGGTGATCAATAATGAGAAGCCCGACCTTGTATTTCTGGATGTAGAGATGCCACATGGCAGTGGTTTCGACCTGCTTGCCGCCTTCCCTGAAAAGAGTTTCGATGTGATCTTTATTACCGCGTTCAATCATTATGCCATCAGGGCTATAAAGTATTCAGCGGTTGATTACATCCTCAAGCCAATCAATATCAATGAGTTTATCGAAGCCGTAAAAAGGGTTGAAGAGGCCAGAAAGGATAAGAAAGGCCGGAATATGAATTTCAACACCCTGTTTGAAAATCTGCAAACCACACAGCCATCCAAGCTTGCAATTCCTACCTCCAACGGGATGGAATACCTGAACACCAAAGAAATCATCCGCATCGAGGCCGACCGCAGCTATTCGTGGTTCTTCCTGGAAGGAGATATCAAGCATCTCGTTTCCCGAAACCTCAAGGAATACCAGGAACTCCTTTCCGACAGAAACTTTTTTCGCACCCACAATTCCCACCTGATCAACCTGGAACATGTAAAGAAGTATATCAGACACGAAGGAGGCTATGTTGAGATGACAGATAAAAGTACCGTTCCCATTTCGAGGGGGAAGAAAGACCTTTTTCTGGAGCATATGAGCCGGATATCAAAGTAGTGCATAGTTGCTAGTGCCTAGTTGCTAGTGCCGAAGTAAAGTGAACAACTATTAATATTTTTAATTGTTTATCTTTAAACTAATCCAACATTCAACACTCAAAACCCAACACCCAACATCCAACACTTCAAATGTTCGCTTGTGAACATTTCATCACATAAACGAACACTTTTAAAAATTAACTCATCAGCGAACAAGCTCACAACCAATTTAATTTCAAGCATTTAAAACACTTGGTACAATAATTGAAATTAATATAGTGAAGGCATGCCGAAAAACAATGGGCATGCCGGATAACAAAACCGCCTGATGAAAAAAACAACCGGAAAACGAGATTCCAGGATACACCAATGCTGGCCGTATCTCCGACAGGCTTTGGTACTCTTCCTTACATCTTTTTGTATAATCCTGCTTACCAGCCAGGTAAGTACAATTGAAAAGCTGTCAGGGCCGTACCTTGGGCAGGAGTCACCGGGAAAGACACCGGAACGCTTTGCCAGGGGGATCATTCCTGAGGATCTCCACTCTGTGCCGATATTTAGTAAAGATGGAAAATCAATGTACTATAAGAGCATGGATAGCGAAGGGATAATGATGTCGAAAGAAAATGGCAACAGATGGACGTCCCCTGAGACAATATCCATGAAAAATGGGCTTAATAATTCAGATGATCCCTGTCTTTCCAACACAGGTGATCGCTTGTTTTTCTCTTCGTATGATAAGGATGCCAACAGAGATTTCATCTACTACTCTGAAGTAAGAAAAGGCGGCTTTAGTCAGCCACAGCAGCCCGATGGCATGTTAAATTCACTGGACCTTCACTGGCAGTTCAGTATGGCCGGAAACGGGAATATATACTATGCATCAAATGGAAACATATATTGTTCGGAAATGAAGGCCGGTTCATATTTTGAACCTTATAAGCTTGATGAGAACATCAATACAGAACTGAGCGAATGCACGCCTTATATTAGTGCGGATGAGAATACGCTCATCTTCTCCCGTTCTGTGAACGGAAAGCCAGACCTTTTCATAAGCAAACGAAATAGCAGTGGCCAATGGGAAACTTCGAGGGCACTTCCCTATCCCATCAACACAGAACACCATGAAATGTGTCCACAAATCACTGCAGATGGGAAATACTTTTTCTTTATCAGTTCCAGGGAAGGATTATTCAGCGCATACTGGGTAGATGCAAAAGTTGCTGGCGCAAACTAAGTAAAAAAAAAGCCCCGCATTTCTGCGGGGCCATATCATTATATTTCTTCCTTTTCAGTACTTGCAGGTTTCTTACCTGACTTTGTCTTTCCTCCGTCATTCTGGAGTTTACCACCTTTTTCACCCTTGGGAGCTTCCCCCTTGCTTTCGCCTTTCTTTATGGCTTCCATAGGATGGGTATTGGTATTCCACATCTCATATAAAATCTTATAAGTGTTTCCATTCTTTCTCCAGACCGTCATATATTTTCCGGCATCGGAAACTGGATTTGGGTTACCCGCTAATTCCATGGTAACTGTAAAGGATCCTATCTCAATGGCCACATCTCCATGCACACTTACCTTTTTGGTATTCAGCTTCATGGCTGTCACTTTATTCCCTTTCTCAGCAGATTCCTGGTGTTTTGCTTTGAACTCATCAATCCCTCTTATCATCTTCCCATAATTAGGCATCGAAAGGACCTTATCATCATAATAAGTCAATAACTTTCCATAATCATTGTTGAGGATCGCACCAACCATCTTATTGTTCATATCCTGGATACGCTTTACTAAATCATCATCGCCACCCTTCTGGGCAATCATTGTTACAGATGCAAACATCATTACGAGCAGCATCAGGCTCTTCGTCATCATTTTCATAGTTTTCGGAATTTAATTTATGTTAGGTTTAATTGCAATCGCCTGAAACAATAAAGATACATATTCAGCATACTATTAGTCAATAAGCAGCTCAGATAATTAACAAATGAGTATCTTAGATGTTCAATTTTGGCGTTGGGCGTTAGGCATTGGGACCTTCGACATAGCCTAGGACAGGCGTGGGGAATGGTTAAAGGGTTAAAGGGCTACATGGCTATATGTATAGATGTATAAATTCCCAGGAACCAGTACCAAGAACCCATATCCTATAAAAAAACCTCTACTATGAAAACAACAATCTCAATACTCCTACTGATTATTACATATCATTTAAATGCACAACACATGGAAACGCTTGAAAAGATCAGATGGCATGGCCAGGCCACCGTTAGTATTGACAATGGAGGGCAAATTATTTTCATTGACCCATACCAGATATCTTCAGATAAAAAGGCAGACCTGATCCTGATCACACATAGCCATCAGGACCATCTTTCGATCCCTGATATTAACAGGATTGCCGATGAAGAAACAAAATTTATTTGTCCGTATGATTGTGAAGAAGAACTGGAAGATGCAGGATATAAGAACATCATGCCTGTTTCACCCGGGGACAAAATAAATATTGATGGCACTGAGATTGAAGCAGTACCTATGTACAATGTGGTGAAGACACAGTATCACCCCATGGAGAATGCCTGGACAGGATTTGTAGTAAATATTAATGGAACGTGCATCTACCATGCGGGGGATACGGAACGCATACCGGAGATGAAAAACATTGAATGCGATATAGCCATGCTTCCTCTCGGGCAAACCTATACCATGAATAGTGTGGAAGAAGCAGCGGATGCTGCGCTCGACACCGGGGCAGAAATAGCTATCCCAATTCATTACGGTATGTACGAAGGCTCACTCGAAGATGCCAGAAAGTTCCAGGAGTTACTGGAAGGCAAAATAAAAGTCTTCATCCTTGATCCGGGACGGAAGGAGCTTTGACAACAGGGCTACAATGCTAAATGGTTATTGGAGCCTCAAACTCCAAACCCCAAGCCCCACACCTCACGCCTAAATCACCATACATTTCTGCATTCCGATTTTACCTTCACAGAACAAATAAACATAGTATATGCCTGTTGACAAATCAGTGGGACTGAAGGTGACTGTGTTTTCTCCTTCTTGAAACTGCTGTTTAACTACATCCATCACCATAGTTCCCTGGCGATCGAATACTGCAATATGTACCACTGAGGTCTTATCGAGATCAAATTGTATGCATGAAGATGTTTTGATAGGATTGGGACAGACCCTGAGATCTATCTTATAGCTATTCTTATTCAACCTTTCCTGCACATATGTGCTGTTCTCAACTGCATTCCTGATCATCTCACACATTTCCTGGCGATACTCGGTAGCATTCACGCAGGTGATGATCCCCTGATCCTCTGTGGGGGGCTCAAAGTTGCCAAGGTAAATGGCACCTGCATCGAGGTACTCATCCAAATAATCGTCAGGCCCTGTGATCTCTACGCCTTCAATTACTTCTGCTGCTGCCAGTACCCTTACTCCCCTGCACCATGCAGCAATGGGGATATTGTTTGCCCTGGCCTGTGCCAGCACACTCAGGACGAAGGGACAATCGATAAGGTTTGCATGTGAGCCTCCCGGGATAATTACGATCACGTCCCATTCCTGAGCATCATCGAGCTGGTAGGTCATCAGGTCGGGGCTTAGCACTTCACAACCTTGCATGCTTGCCCAAGGACAGGGGTTTATTTCAGGGGTGCAGCATGCTATGCTAACCTCCCATCCATAGTCCTGAAAATTCTCTAAAATATTGTTCTGATTATCTTCAATATTTAAGCTGGCACCATAAAGCTGGTCCACCAGAAGCAAAGCCTTTATTGTAGTGGGTGCCCTTGACTCCGGCGGGGGTGCCAAACCGTGGCCTGCATAGGCAAAAAAGCCTGCAAAGACCACTAAGGCCAGGAGCCTGTTGATCATCATTCTTGTTTCCATTTTATTCCGGTTTTAATTAATATATACAAGTATAGGCATAGCATGTGCCAAAAATCCTATCGCATTGTATTCCTGATAATTAACAATGATTTTGAATAGATTTTAACATTTTTTATGTGTAAATTTTGCACATGAAGCGGACAGTGGGGAAGGGATAGAGAATAAAGAACAAGGAATCCCGAAAAACCAGAAATCTATGATTTCATTGTTTTTCGTGGATTCTCGATAAAAAAGCAAATCAAAGATTTGCGTTTTATCGGGACATGGAACAAGGAAACAGTAGAATAGTAGAACAGAGGAACAAGGAATAAGAATAAGAATAAGAATAAGAATAAGAATAAGAATATGAATGTGAAGTTTAAAATTTAAGAGCAAGCTTCTTTAGAACTCTATTTTATAATTTAGCACCGGCAGTATCCCCATATGATATTCGGTTTTAATATTGAAATTTTCAGGATCATAATATTCATACATCTCATTCTGGTGATTTGTAATATTCTGTATATCAAGGCTGAAGGTATGCGACACACGCTTTCTGTTCATACGGTAGCTTATGCCAAAGTCGGTACGGAAATAATCCTGATGGCTGAGTTCATATCTTTCGTCCTGCTTGATCACCACAGATCCCTCTTCGATTGATTTTTCAAGATCAATGGGGGTGTCGCGCATCCCTCCTGCCCAGCTTAGCTTCAGATTCAATCCAATAAAGTTATTCTTGTCCTTACCAACTGCAAATTCCTTGCCTCCTACGATGTTGGTGGCAAAATGAACATTATATCGGGTGTTGTACCATTTTCCATTTGAGGCCCTGTATTTGGAGTCAAACATAGAGCCAGTGACAAGAAAATAGAAACGCCTAGTGAAGAATTTCTCCAGGGTCATTTCCAGTCCAAAATTCCTGCCAATCCCATCGCTTACGAGGGTATCCACATAATGCTCATCCCAGTTACCATTGACAGAAGAAAAAGTTGATGCCGTATCAAATGCTACCGGAAGGTTCCAGAGATACTGGTAATAAACTTCAACAAGTAAACGCAGGTCTTCCGATAGCATATGGTCATGCGATAGTACTACATGAAGTGCTTTTCTAAGGCTGAGGTCGGTGTTTGGGGTGACGTAGGTATTTTCATCAAAAGGAACCTGCATAAAATAGGTGGTCAGGGCATCATGGTGGCTATGAATGCCTGCGGCAATGCCGATTGACTGGGTTGGGGAGCACTGCATTTTAATTGCCATGCGTGGCTCAACAGAAAATTCATTATTGAGTCCGAAATACAGCAGGTGCAATCCACCGGTTGCCGATACTTTCCTGCTTAAGCGAAACTTTGCCGATGTAAAACCCTGCATCATCCATGTAGATCCTTCCTGCTTGATCCATGACCTCCACTGGAACTCATCCTCTTCATCAACACCTTCGGCCTTCATATTGTATTTCATGTTTGTGTATGTAAGACCGGAGCGAAAGGAGAAACGGGAATTTATTTTTCTATTAAACAGAACATTGGCCTTAATGGAAGTTTTATTATAATCACTGTCTGAGTACGGATCGGGATCCCCAAGAGTGTATTCCGGCCCCTGGGCATGTGCAGTATAAATTTCTTGTTTCTCCCCTGATTTTTCACCTGTCAGGGCGATGGTTGTCTTTAAAAATGACTTTTCATCGGGGAACCAGGTATGGGTGATGCCCGCGGCCCCCATGCCAGTTTTGAATTCAAAGCCAATGCGATCCCAATATGTTTCCCACTCGCTTGGGTCATTTTCATTTTTATCAACAGATTTTGCTTTTCCTCCTATCCCCCAGAGCGAAAATACTCCGGCTTTTCCGGCAGGCAGATTAAATTTGAAAGAGAGGTCCTGGTATTCGGGGATACCCCCCGCGCCTGGTATCAGTCCCATTTTATCCATGAGGCCAAGAGTGGAATAGCGGTAGTTCAGGAGGTAAGAACCGCCATATCCTTTCTTAAAAGGCCCTTCCACTGCAATATCGGTTCCCATCACCCCGATCTGTATCGCTGTTTCCCGCTTCATATTATTTCCCTTACGCAAGTTGATATCGAAAACACCTGAAAGAGCATTACCATATTCAGCCGGGAAAGCTCCTGTAATAAAATCTGAGTTGTCGATCAGATTTGAACTCAAAATGCTGACAAATCCACTTGAATAACCCTCCTCAGAAAAATGGTTGGGGCTTGGTATCTCCACCCCCTCCAGGCGCCAGAGCATGCTGCTAGGTGAATTTCCTCTTATAATGATCTCATTGCCTGCATCATCACCACCGGTAACACCTGCAAAGTTCTTGGCCATCCTGGCCGGGTCACTGATTGCTGCAGGGTAGCGCTTGGTTTCCTCCACGGTGAAAGACCTGGCACTGATCATGGCCATATCATTTACCGGTTTGCCCTTTTCCCTCGTGGGTTTTACAACAACCTCATTCAGGGTATTTATCTCTTCATTCAAGGTAAAGGTCAGGATGGTTTCCTTGGCAGAAGAAACAAGTATCTCTGGGATAATGATTGTTTCATAACCAATATATGAAACAGCAATAGTATGACGGCCTACGGGGACATCATGCAGGCAAAATGTTCCATCCAGAGCAGTTGTAGTCCCGATCAGGGGATCAGAACCTTCAACAATAACTGTTGCCCCGGGCAAAGGCACCATTGATTCTCTATCAGTTACAGTACCTCTGATATTTTGGTGAAGTTCCTGTCCGAAGGCATTTGAAACATGAATTATCAGGCTAAAAACAATAATGGCAAGGCTTGCTCTCATAAATTGACATCGTTTGCTATTAATGACAAATTAATAAGCAAGGGTTGCAATTTTGATCATTGTTTTTGTTTTATTTTGATATACATATACTATTTTTATTACTTAAAAATGAAAATCATATGCAAGAGATTTCCTGGAATGATTTCGAAAAGATAGAGCTAAGGCTTGGAAAAATAATCGAGGTAAAAGATTTTCCTGAAGCCAGGAAGCCGGCCTACATCGTCAGCGCAGATTTTGGGCCTGAAATAGGGATCAAAAAGTCAAGTGCACAGATTACAGACCATTACACAAGAGAGGATCTGCTGGGCAAACAGATCATGGGAGTGATAAATTTTCCTGTGAAACAGATTGGCCCATTTATGTCGGAATTCCTGCTTACAGGATTCTACCAGCAGGACGGAAGCGTTATACTTGCAGTTCCCGAACAGGAAGCCGAGTTGGGAAGCAGGCTGGGGTGAGAGAAATGAGTATTGAGTATTGAGTATTGAGTATTGAGTATCAAGTATCGAGTAACGAGTAACGAGTAACGAGCAACCAGGATCCAGGATCCAGGATCCAGTGTCCAGTATCCAGTAACCAGCAACCAGTGTCAACAACCCATCATCTTATTCCCAATGGATAGCATCAACCGGGTTTTTGCTGGCTGCCCTGAACGACTGCAGAAATACTGTTGCAGCAGATACCAGCAGGGCCAGTATAGCTGCTGCAGGGAATATCCACCAGTGCATCGGGGTTTGATGGGCAAAGTTTTGCAGCCACTCATGCATGCCATACCACGATAGAGGAACGGCCAACACGGCAGATATCAGCACCAGGATAGCAAATGAGCGTATGAACATATAAATGATCTGTCCTACCGACGACCCCAGAACCTTTCTGATCCCGATCTCCCTGGTACGCTGAGATGTGATAAAGGACGATAAGCCAAACAATCCCATACAAGCAATAAATATGGCCAGGAGTGTAAACCAGATGAAGACTTCTGAAAGGCGAATATCGGCTTTATACAGTTGGGCAAAATCATCTTCCAGAACCAGGAAAGTGAATGGCTGAGCCGGGAAAAATCTATCCCATTCCTGTTCCAGGTCATTTATGCTGGAAGTAAATCCGGCTGGGCTAATCTTGACCGTGATGTTCGACAGGCGTTGCGGATCATGCATGATCAATAGAGGCTTGACACTTTCATGCAGGGAGGCATAATTGAAGTCACTCACCACCCCGATCACGTTTAACTTAATATCGGCGCTTTCCTCCCCCATCGGGATCCCCACAAACTTTCCAATGGGGTTTTCCCAACCTGCTTCAGCTACCAGGGCTTCATTCACAATCACATTGAGACTATCTATATCAGGATTTTCGCTGAATCCACGACCTTCTACCAGATCGACATCCATCACGTCAAAATAGTTATGATCAACTTGTACATTCTGTAACATCCACATATCATTGCGCGATGAGCCTTCAGGATAAAATCCTGCCCTTTGCCGAAACTTCCCGGGATAGGTTGAGGAGGCTGTGACTGCCTCAACACCCTTGACCTGTAAGAAGCCTGTCTTGACATCCTCATACTTATTGATCATAGCACTTCCCCGAAGGGGAACAATAATGCGATCCTCCAGGGAGATCCCGGTATCTTTATTCTTGATAAAATTTAGTTGCATGTAAATGATCATGGTGCCACTAACCAAAAAGATTGTGATCAGAAATTGAAGGACAACCATAGAATTCCTGAACCATGATGATCTATAGCCTGCCGATATTCTTTTCTGTATGATGCCCAGTGGACTGTAGGCAGAAATCACAAAAGCAGGATATAATCCCGAGAGCAGTCCAACCAGGGCTGTTAGACCGACGAGCATCAGCAAGTAATGACGGATATCGCCCATCCTAATCGATATGGCGGCACCCGACAACTGTTCTATCGAGGGTTCCATAAATTCAACAAGAGCAATGGCAAAAAGCATACTGATGAATGCCATGACCATAGATTCGAACAGGAACTGCAATATCAGATTCCTTTTTTCAGCACCAAACACTTTCCTCACCCCTACCTCAAGGGATCTTTTCACCGAGCGGGCCGTGGAAAGCGTAATAAAATTTATGCATGCAATAAGTAATATAAATATGGCAATGGCAGAAAATATATACAGGTTACTTATATTCCCATTGGCTTTGAATTCATGTCGCAGGTGAGAGTGCAGGTATATGTCACGAACAGGCTGAAGATAAAAGCTGAATCCGGCTCCGCTGTCTTTCATGCGCTCACCCATATGACGCATGACCAGTGAATCCAGCGGCGCCTTAACATCCTCCGGGCCAAAGCCCTCATATAACCTCACATAATTGAAAGTTACAAATGCATATAAGGTATTGATGTAAGTCTTGTAGGGCTCTATACTTTCAAGTGTAGAGAATGAGACAAGTGCCTCGAAATGAATGTGAGATGCCTGAACAGGATCTTCTATCAATGCCCTGACGATATATGTGTCCTTGCCGTTCCAAAGGATGGATTTCCCTATAGGGTCTTCAGAACCAAAAATACGTTCTGCTCCTGACCTAGTGAGTACGAGAGAATAAGGCTCTCGCAGTGCATCGGCCGGATCGCCGGCATAGGTTTCGTAATTAAAAAACTCAAAAAAAGATGAATCAGCATAAAGGATATCATCAAAATATATTTTTTGATCCTCGTAACTAAACAATACCGAACGGGGATAATGCACCATCCTGGTATAGGCTTCCACCTCCTTAAGTTCATCATGCATGAGGATGCCCAGCATACCTCCACTTACAGCTGCTTTGGTGATATTTCCCGACATTTCAAGGTCCATAGCCACCCGATAGATACGCTTAGAATCTTTGTGATGCTTGTCATAGCTCAGTTCTCCGCTGATATAGATCATGATCAGCATGAAGCCGGCAAGGCCTACAGCCAGCCCGAATATATTGATAAAAGTGTAAAGCCTGTTTTTCCAGAGACTTCTGAAAGTGGAATTAAAATAACTATTAAACATACTGGTCTTTGTTACATTGTGCAATGTTATACCCTCTTTCTAAATCCATGCCATTTTGCATAACATCCTAGTTTAAAATGCCTTACATTTCTACTCCATCCTTCTGCCCGGCAATTGTGTTCTGTGGGGGACAGCTGGTGTACGGGGGCGGACATTTCAGTTGACGGTTGACAGTTGACAGTTGACAGTAGGCTGTGGGCTGGGAGCTGATAGCTGGGAGCTGTGTTGATTATTTTATGATATTTGTAATACTAATCTAAAGCAGATGAAAAAATTAATCCTGATTATTTTTACCCTTGCTATCTTAAGTCCGTGCAGGTCACAAAATGAATTGAAGCATGCTGAAACAGCTGACCTGGCCACTGAGGTGGTATTCGAGACCAATCGGACCTGGGAATCCTATAAAAAATATGCATGGGGTCATGATGTACTGAAACCATTAAGCGGAGAATACCACGATTGGTATAGTGAATCCCTCTACATCTCCCCCATAGATGCATACAGCACCATGAAAGTGCTTGGTTTGGAAGACTACGCGAAGGAGATAGAAAATTATGTAATTGCTGAGGTTGACTTTGACAAGGACATTTATGTCAAAATATTCGAAGTCAACATAAGGATTCTGGGCGGGCTCTTATCTATGTATGAGTATTCTGGCAATGAACAAATCCTTGCCAGGACGGTCGATTTTGCCGATCGCATGCTGCCCGCATTTAACACAGAAACCGGGATCCCTACTTACTGGGTAAACCTGCGAACCGGAGAAACTCGCGGAGACACCGTAAATGTTGCCGAAGCCGGATCATACACATTTGAGATGGGCATGCTAAGTTATTATACCGGTGACCCTAAATATTACCAGGCAGGGAAAAAAGCCACCAAGGCCATCTTCGACCGCAGGTCAGAGATAGGTTTGATCGGGGATGTGATCGATGTGAATAGCGGAGTATGGGTTTCGGAGAGCAGTCACATATGCGCTGGCGTGGACTCATACTACGAATACCTGTATAAGAGCTACCTGATGTTCGGGGATCCCGAACTGGGTGAGATCTGGGATATGAGCATTGGCCCGATAAATAAATATATAGCAGAAAAATATGATGGCAAACTCTGGTATGGGCGCTGCAATATGTACAGCGGAGAGCTAAACAGCTCGGTGATCACACTTTACGATGCCTTTTTTCCTGCCATACTCTCTCTGTCAGGAGATATAAAACGTGCAGAAAAACTGCAGGAAACCTGGGACTGGGTATGGAATAAGTATGGCCTGGAGCCAACTGTTTATGACTATAAAAAAGGGACTGCCAATTACCCGGTATACGACCTGAACCCGGAAATTATAGAATCAGCCTATTATCTCTACCATTTCACCGGTGATAAAAAGTACCTGGAGATGGCAAAGCAATACTGGTCCGACATTAATAAATATTGCCGAACAGACCTGGCCTTTACTGCCGTAGAAGATGTGGAAACCATGGAACAGAAAGATTACATGGCCACATATTTCATTGCAGAAACCCTGAAGTACTTCTTTCTCATTTTCTCTTATGAAGATGACACATTCGATTTTGAAGACCACATATTTAATACAGAAGCGCACCCGTTTCAAAGGAGTAAAGTGGATCAGGATGAAGCCAAACTGAGATTGGGGTATTAGGCGTTGGCGTTAGGCTTTGGGCGTTGGGCTGTAGGTGGTGGATCTATACGGATGAAACTTCAATAAGCCGAGCGTTGATAAGTTCCAAGCTCCAAGCTCCAAACAGTTTTATTAGCGATTCAATAACACTCTTAAGATAAAAAGGGGATTCAATAATTTTTTCCTGTGATCCAAATCTGTGAACATGGACGACATAAGCCCTGGGATGTGCTTGTTGCCATCAGCTTTTTTTGCGATCCATTTTACCACGCGAGGATATTTCAGCATGCGCTGAAAGTTGCTGCTTATGCTCATTTCCTTCCCAAGGACGCGCTTGATACGTAAATCATACGATTTCATAAAACCTTCATCAAAGCGATCTTCCCTCAGGCAGTCGATGGCCTGTTCGGCAGCAATATATCCACTATATAGTGCATTTCCAACACCTTCACCGGTAAGGGGATCGACAAGGTGGGCCGCATCACCGGCCAGCATATACGCTTGCCCGGAGATCCTGAATCGGGGATTACCCAATGGAAGTGGGCATGCTGCCGGTTTTCCCAGCATCTCTGCATCAGTGAACCTGGGTGCCACCAGGGGATGCTTATTAATAATTTCATCCATCACCGCTGATAAATTGATCTTCTTCTTCAGCACCACATCTTTCCGGATCCCGACACCTACATTAACAATGCCATCCGGCAGGGGAAACAGCCAGAAATATCCCGGCAGGATATCCTCAAGGAAATATAATTCTATAAAGTTCCCGGGATGAAGGGATGTAACACCCTTATAATATGTACGAACAGCCAGGGCAGTCTTATTTGGCTGTGGATCAGGTTTATGATAGCTGACACTGAAATTTGATGACGTCCCGGAGGCATCAATCAGTAATTTAACATGAATTTTCTCCGCAGTGGTTTCAATCAGAAAGCCGTCTCCTACCCTATCGACCGATTCAACTATTCTATTGAGCATCAGCCGGTCGCCGGCCACTTTCCGCACTTCCCCAACCATAAAGGCATCGAGTAAGTCCCGTTTCACTGTATAGCCGGGAACCGGATGTTTTTCCGGATCAAAATCTTCTATGAATGGGACATCAAAGACATGATTACCCGGGGCAATGAAGCGGATACCATAAGAGTGAAGCGGATCACAGCTTTCTTCAAAGCGTTCAAGCATCTCAGGTGAAAGTCTACGGATGATATGAGGAACCTTGCCGCTGAGTGCATCTCCACATATCTTTTGCCTGGGGAACTCATCTTTATCAAGGATCACAAAAGGGATATTATCCTTGTCAAGTCTCAATGCTGCCATAGCCCCTGCCGGGCCGGCTCCAATGATACATACATCCGTTTCAATCATTAAAACAAATATAAATTATCTTTGCCATAAACACATAAATATGAAAATCATTCCTAAAATACTTGCAATTATCACCTTCTTTATGGCCATTCAGCTGTCATCACAAGCCCAGGAAGGCTGGAATTTTGGATTAGCAGGCGGATTAAACCTGGCCTGGATCAGTACCCCAAAAGTAAGCGGGGAACCCCTCGATGGTGATTTTGGCAAAAGGCTGACATACAATGTTGGCCTGTTCGCCGAATATGGGTTTAACAGGCGTTTCTCTCTGCAAATCGGGATGAACTTCGACCAACGAGGATTCAAATATAAGGAAGGGGATAAAACCAATGGCACCGATCTGACGCTTCGTGCACACTACTTTGAAATCCCTTTGCTTTTCAGGTATAATTTCATTGAAAAAGAAACCTTTAATATTTACGGCCTGCTTGGGCCCAGCTTCGCCTTCCTGACCGGGGGGAGGGTTGTGGGCGATTCTTATTCAAATGGAGAACAGGGTACCATCGATAACAAAATAACTGACACTTATAACTCTACAGCTTTCGGGATCAAACTCGGCCTGGGAGCGGAAATTCCTTTCGCCGACAATCAAGGAGCTACCTTTTTTGATGTCAGATATAATTTCGGACTGGGCGACAATATCAATCAGGGCGGATATTATCAGGATACAGATATAGATGGAACATCACAGGTATTGTCGTTTGTGGTAGGGGTTAGAGGCTATATTGAATAACGAAGAACGAAGAACGAAGAACGAACATAACACAACAACTTGTCCCGAGCGAAGTCGAGGGGCCCAACACTCAAAACTTTATGGACAGGGAAGCAGCGGCCAGGAGGCCTTTATTCAGGATGTTTAATGAGGTCCCTGACAGGTATGACATTATGAATCGGATCGTCACCCTGGGACAGGATGAGCGATGGCGAAAAAAGGCAACGAAGCTATGCCTGCATGAGGAACCTGACAGAGTATTAGACATTTGTACCGGTACCGCTGACCTGGCAATTCGTGTCGCGCGTATGGCTGATAAGAATATTGAGATCACCGCCAGCGACTTTAGCCAGCCTATGCTGGATGTTGCCGCCGAAAAAGCACAAAAATTAAATGGTAACAAGCCGAGCTTTGTCCTCGCCGACACGGCTGATCTGCCATTTGAGAAAGATCATTTCAACGTGACCACCATCGGTTTTGCTTTTCGCAACCTGACATATAAGAATAAGTTTGCCGGGCAATACCTTTCGGAGATACTGCGTACCCTGAAGCCCGGAGGGATCTTTATCATTGCAGAATCCAGCCAGCCAAAGAATATTATCATGAAATTTGGATTCCGGATCTATCTTAAAGTATGGGTACAATGGCTTGGCGGTCTCATGTCTGGACATCGAAAAGCCTATCATTATCTGGCCGTATCCGCCAGGAATTATTATAGCCCTGAAGAGGTAAAACAACTACTCGAAGGCAGCGGTTTTAATGATTTTAATCACTACCCCTTAATGGGTGGATCTGCCGCGATATATACTGTTCGCAAACCTAAAAATTAAAGCTTTAGCCAATGCTTTCCAGATACGTTTCTATCCTGTTGATCATCTCATTCTTACTCTCCAGTGCCTTTGCTCAGGAGGCTGTCATCAAACCAAATATCATTCATATCCTGGCCGATGATGTGGGATACGATGACTTAAGTTGTTTCGGATCGAAAGACATAAAAACACCAAACCTCGACAGGATGGCTGCCGGAGGCATGAAGTTCACTGATTTTTACGCACCCCATGGGACCTGTACGCCGACCAGGGCAGCTATACTGACAGGCCGCTATGCACCTCGTGTAAATAATGGCACAGGCTTACCGGTCCTTTTCCCTGATTCAGAGATAGGGTTGGATACCGAGCTGGAAATAACGATCACAGAATTGCTTAAAGAGCAAGGATATGCCACGGCTCTTATTGGCAAGTGGCACCTCGGACATTTGCCCGAATTTCTGCCGGGAGAACATGGTTTTGATTATTTCTTTGGCATCCCTTATCCTAACGACCATGGACCCGAACGCCTGGCAAATACAGGATCAAGGGGCTTCCCTCCCATCACACTTATAGAAGATTATGATATCATCGACGAACTGGACAATAATGAACTGGCTGAGTTGCCGTCTTTGTTTACGCAAATATGCTGTGACTATATAAGGGAGATGACAGCACAGAACAAGCCTTTTTACCTGCAGTATTCAAATATTGAAACTCATACGCCCTGGTTTGTTCCTAAAGGCTTTGAAGCTTATAGTGATGCAGGCCCCTTCGGTGATGCCGTTGAATTTCTGGACCGGTCTGTGGGAGCTATTATCCGCACTGTAAGAGAACTTGACATTTCAGAAAACACCCTGATCGTTTTCAGTTCAGATAATGGTCCGCTCATCGTACCATATCCTGAACTGGAGGCCTGTTATGGTCACTTTTCCAAAGTGGATACCAATCGCAGGCATGTACTGAGAGGGGGCAAATATCAGTCGCGTTATGATGGAGGAATAAGGGTAGCATGCATCATGTTATGGCCCGGAACCATCCCTGCAGGCAGCACTTGCCCATACATCACAGCAGGCTTCGACCTGTTCACAACATTCGCAATGCTTGCAGGTGCTGAGATCCCTTCCGACAGGCCCATCGACGGCAAAGACCTCTACCCATTAATGACACAGGCAGCAGACGCACTGGCACCTCATACTGAATTCTCAGGATACGAAGCCCGGGGATTGCATATGAGCTATCGTGAAGGAAACTGGAAGCTGAGCCTGCCAACTAAAGCCACCTATGGCGTTGGCCCCCTCGATCATTATCAGTTATTCAATATTGAAGAAGATATTGGCGAACAAAATGATGTATCATTGGAATACCCCTTTATCAGGGATCAGATGATTGATAAAGCGAAAGCCTATAGTAAAAGAATCAGGAGTATCGAGTAACGAATATCGAGTAACGAAATGAAAGCCAGTAGGCAGTAGCAGTAGTCAGTAGTACTCTATAAGGGTTTCGAATCGTAGGAGCCACAGATTCAAGGTATTTTCACTCAACACCCAACGCTCAACACTCCGCTTCATTCGTATTTTATCGCATTCACAGGGTTCATCAGGGCTGCCTTGATGGCCTGATAGCTAATTGTTAGCATGGCAATCGCAAGAGAGATCAGGAAAGCATAAATAAAGATATCGGCACTCAAACTTGCGGAATAGGAATAGTTATCCAGCCAGTCTTTAAGAAAATACCAGGCTACGGGAATGGCAATGATATTGGCAATGATCAACAGGCGGGCAAATTCTTTCGACATCATCAGTATAATTGCAGATACAGGGGCCCCGAAAGTCTTCCTGATACCGATTTCCCTGGTCCGCTGTTCTGCCATAAAGGATGCCAGCCCGAGCAAACCCAGGCAACTGATAAAGATGGCAAGAAAAGCAAAATATTTAAAGATCTCCCCAAGACGGTTTTCAGATTCATATACCTCCTGGTATTCTTGATCGAGGAAACTCGGTTCAAAAGGAAAGCCCGGATTGATCCCTGTCCATGCTTTTTCGAGCTGATCCATGCTTTGTTTCATATTATCACCTGACATTCTGAGCATCAATACTCCCATCGGATCCGTATTATAAATGAACATCATAGGTGATATCTCATATGTGAGAGGAAGGAAATGAAAATCATCAGTAACACCTATAATTTTCATACGGTCCTCCTCACTATCTCCCCAGCTTATCCATTTCCCTATCGGGTCTTTGATATTCATAGCTTCCTGGCAACTTTTGTTGATTACCACTGCTGCAGAATCAGTAGCAATGTTTGCTTCGAAAAACCTGCCCTCAAGCAACTGTATATCCAGTACATCTTCATAATCATCACCTGTAAAGGCAAAACCAACAAGGATATCGTTATCCACATCCCTATCTTGCCAGTCGAGGCCTCCTGTATTGCTTCCCATCCAAAACGGTAGTGAACTGGCACGCGTCACAGATGTAATGTAAGGATCACTCATGAATTCGCTCTTCATTATCTCAAAGTTACTACTCACATCACCTTCCATTTGAATAAAAACCACATTTTCCATATTCATTCCGAGGTCCTTATTTTGCATAAAATTAAGTTGCCGGCTGATAACGATGGTGGCGATGATCAAAATAACTGAAAGGGTAAACTGAAATACAACCAGAATTTTTCTAAACAATGCGGATCCTTTGGTACCTGAGTTTGAAATCCTCAGCACTTTTATTGGGCTGAAGCTGGAAAGGTAAAAGGCCGGATAGCTTCCGGCCAACAAGCCGGTAAAGACTCCAACACCAATGAGTATCAGCAGGTTCACAGGATCTGTCAGGTCAAAGCTCAATTTACTGTCCGCCATCCTGTTAAATGCAGGCAATACAGCAAGAACAATGATTGCGCTAAAGATGACAGAGATAAGCGAGAGGAGTGTGGAATCGAAAAGGAACTGCATAACGATCTTGCCTTTGCCGGCGCCAACAACTTTGCGAAGCCCGATTTCTCTTGCACGTCGCGCCGAACGTGCTGTGGCAAGGTTCATAAAGTTAATGCAGGCAATAAGCAAAATAAATATTGCGATGGCTGATAAAACATATACCTGCTCAATCATCCCTCCTCCTCTGACATCATATAGATGGATCTTTTCAAGCGGATGCAACCACAGATCAATATTGGACTCATCCTCCTCGCCCTTTTTATTCTCTATATGCTTTATCATCTTTTCTTCAAATGCATCCTCACTTATTCCTTCTGCCAGTTGTATGTAGGAATAGAACGAATTCCAACCATATCTATCCAGGCTTTGCCCAATTTCCTCAAGGAAAATAAATGGAATACAGAAGTCAAATCGAAATGAAGAATTTTGCGGCATATCTTTCAGGACTCCAGTAACTTTAAAATTATGTTTACCGTTCATTCTTAACAGCTTGCCCATGGGGTCCTCTCCCTGGAAATATTTATCCACCATCTCTTCTGTTATCACAACAGAGTGCAGGTCATTCAGTGCAGTTGAGGGATCACCGCTGATGAATTCGAAATCGAACATGCGAAATAGGCCGGGGTCCGCCAGTCTAATATTTTCTGTAAAGTATTTGTCGCCATAGCTCACCACTGCTCCGGGTGCAAAGTAGTACATAAAAGCATCTTCAACTTCCGGGTAGTCAGCCACCATATCCCTGGCTATCGGGCCTGGCATACAAGTTGTCGTAAGCGGGCCTGAACTATAATATTGGGTTTGCACGAGCCGGTACAAGCGATCCGACTTTTCGTTGAAGCGGTCGTAACTCAGCTCGTGCGCCACCCAAACCATGATGAGAATAGAACATGCCATTCCGATTGCTAGTCCTGCTATATTTATTAAAGAGTATCCTTTGTATCGCATGAAACTGCGTAAAGCGGTAAGTAGGTAGTTTTTGATCATGACTTCCAGCTTGGTTTTGTATAAAGACTGTAATCCATGAAAGCTGTTACAATTTTCATAGAGGAACAAGTTAAAGGCAGGGATGAAAAAGTTAACGGTTGGGCCTGTTAAACAGATAGTAAGCAGTATGCGGCAGGCAGTATGCAGAAGGCAGTAAATGGTAATTTGAGACATACCAATGGTAAAATGCACAGTGTTTTTATTTATTGACTGGTATAAATTCGTGCTATTGATTAACAATCTAAAAATTTACACCATGAACTTCAGATTCCTTCTCATGATCCTGATGCTGATCGCCATAGCCATGGTCAGCTTTATTAAAGAAAGTTTTTCACAGCCGACATCATTCGAGAAACACATTATAAGCACCAGTTTTGAACAGGGGTGCGAAGTGTATGTAAGTGATATCAACAAGGATGGATTCTTCGATATCGTTGCCGGAGGCAATGGGAATAACGGGCAGGTAGTATGGTGGGAAAATACAGGATATCACAATTTCATCGAACATGTTGTGGCAGAAAACCTGCAACGGGCCCGCTCTGTCGCTGCCCATGACCTTAATGCTGATGGGGAAATTGATATCGTGGCAGCAGCCTGGGAAGGCAATTCCATCACATGGTTTGAGAATGATGGGGATGAAAACTGGACCAAGCATTATGTGGATGATAACTTTCCGGGCGCACATACTGTTGACATAAAAGATGTTGACCTGGATGGCAAACCGGATGTACTATGCTCTCAGTTCGACAACAGCAGCGCCGACAGTGAGATTGCCTGGTGGAAAAATAATTTGCCGGATACAATCTGGACCAAATACGTAATCTCCACACGTTTTAAACAGAGCCCATTTATTCATGGGGATGATATTGATGGAGATGGTGATGTCGATATCCTTGCCTGCGGAGAGCTGAATGGAGAAGTTTACTGGTGGGAAAATGATGGAAACCAGAACTGGACTGAGCATGAGATCGATGGCAACTTTCCAATGGCACATACAGTATTTATTAGAAATGTGGATGGTGACGATGACATGGATATTGTCGGTGCTGCATGTATGAGCAGCAAGATCGCCTGGTGGGAGAATGATGGCAACGAGTACTTTACAAAACATGATATGGGAAGCTTTGCCGGGGCATTGTGGTTTGACGTAACAGATATTGATAAGGATGGAGATCAGGACTTCTATGGTGGCGGACAGGGGGAACAACATCTCGCCTGGTGGGAAAATGACGGAAACCAGGATTTCACCAGACATGACTTTGAAGATACTTTTACACAGACTTTCTCCGTCGTGCATGGCGATTTTGACAATGATGGCGACCCCGACCTGGTTGCGACCGGGTATATGAGTAATCAAACTTCCTGGTTTGCAAATCAATTATTTCAACCTAATATCTACGAAAAACCTGAATGTGTTGTATATGACCAGGCACTTGATCGCTATATTGTAGCCAATGTGGGCGATGGCAGCCTTGTTGAAACCGACACACTCAATCACAACAGCTACTGGCTGAGCGGCTATGGTGGCCTCTATGGAATGTGCATTGACGGAAATGTATTATACACTTCTGATGGTGATACGCTCCTTGGATTTCATCTCTTAACCAAGGAGTTGGTCCTGAGTATGCATTTACCAAATACGAACAACCTCGACGGCATGACAACCGACGGAAATGGATTTCTTTACGTTATCGATACGGGTGGAAGGCTTATGAAGGTTGACATTGCAAATGAAACCTGGGAGCTACTGGCAAGCAACGGGATCCCAAACTGGCCACAGGATTGCGTATTTGATCCATTCAATAACAGAATAGTGATCGCTGCTTTTGCTGCATCAGCCCCTATCGTTGGGGTTGATATTGAAAGCGGAGAGGTTACCACACTGACTACCAACAGCGTAGGCCGGTATGATGGTATCACCATCGATCAGTACGGAAACTTCTACTTTTCAACCTTCGTTGGAGGAGGAAGGGTTCATAAATACCCCAACGACTTCAGTGATTATTCAGTGGTTGCTATAGCCCTGGGCGAACCAACCGGACTAAATTACAACCAGCAAGACAACATCCTTGCAATTCCGAGCTTTAACAAAGACACAGTATTCTTTGTACCCATCACACAAACTGGAGTTGCAGACCCTACAGTGGGGAGTAAAATTGATTTTGAGCTGTTTCCAAACCCCTGCAAAGGTACTTTGCACCTTCGATATTCGATATCCGATACTCGATATTCGATATTCGATGTGATTAACACGACCGGGAATGTAGTTAAATCACTTGAGCTTCAAGGCAAAGAAGCGGCCATCGATCTTAGCGATCTTCCTGCCGGGATATACTTTGCAAGAATCACTGCCAGGAATAAAATGGCAGTTAAAAAGTTGGTTGTCCAATAAAGAAATGTTATTATGAAATCAAAAATTTTACTTTCTTCCCTGGCAATTGCACTTTCATTAAGTGCTTTCAATCAGAAATCAAACCTGGAATTAAGCTTCACTGCCATTGACAATACTTCTTATGTTCAATTGGACAGCATCAAGGTCATGAACCGCACCCAGGGGGGCGACACCATATTGTATTGGCCCGATACCGTGCTCCTGCTCGACAGCCATGTAGGAATCAAAGCAAGCAATATCGATGATGATGGATTTGAAGTTTTTCAAAACTATCCAAACCCTGTGTCAGACCAGACCACCATTTCACTTTATGTGCCTGAAGAAGACAGATTGAGCATGATCATCACAGATGCCCTTGGCCGGGTGATTGTCAAATCGGAGATGATGCTGGATGAGGGAACTCATTCATTCCGCTTTATCCCGGGAGCGGGAAATCTTTTTTATTTCACTGCACAATGGAGGGGAATGAACAGCAGCATAAAGATCATTCAAAATAATTCTCAGTCCAGAGGGGGGAGTGCTCTCAAATATCTGGGAAGCAAAGCTTCATCCCCGCAACATAAGGCAATGAAAAGTTTCGACGGCTTTTCATTTTCCTCAGGTGATGAACTGCTATACATTGGCTACAGGAATACACTCCAATCCGGAATATTGGATACCCCTGAAACCAGTGAATCCTATTCCTTCCAGTTTGCCAGTAATATCTCCTGCCCGGGAGTGCCCACAGTGACCTATGAAGGACAAACCTACAATACGGTACAGATATTCAGTCAGTGCTGGCTGAAAGAAAACCTGAACGTAGGTACAATGATACCAGGCGTGAATGAGATGAGTGATAACGGCATCTTGGAAAAATACTGCTATTACAATAACCCGGATTATTGCATTACCTATGGCGGTCTTTACCAGTGGGACGAAATGATGCAATATACCACACAACAGGGCTCCCAGGGTATTTGTCCTCCCGGCTGGCACATACCCAGGGACGAGGAATGGAAAGTGCTGGAAGGTGCAGTGGATAGTTTGTTTAGAATTGGACATCCAATATGGAATTCCTATGGATATCGCGGGTACGATGCAGGAATGAAACTGAAAACAACAAGCGGATGGACAGAAAACGGCCATGGCACCGATGAGTTTGGGTTTTCAGCCCTTCCGGGCGGATACCGCTACAGCAATGGCTTATTCAGCTACAAGGGCATGCATAGCCTCTGGTGGTCATCAACAGAAGGCAATATCACCAGTGCCTGGAACCGCTACCTCAGTTATAAAAATAAAATAGTGGACCGCGACTATGGCGACAATAAAATTTACGGCTTCAATATACGCTGTCTGAGGGATGAATGAAAGTGTTCATTCACTAATAATTAAGCAGTATATAGCAAACAGTAGAACTCTAAGCACTCTAGGCACTTCACACACACATCTACTTGCATCACATCTAAGTTTTTATTATCTTTATTGCAACCTAAAAACCATTAAAGATGAAAACCTTAGTGAAACTTCAGGGCATATTGGTTGCCCTGCTACTGGTTTGCAGCCTGCAAGCACAGGAATACGCCAATTTTGAGATTACTAACTCCAATGCAGGAACGGGCACGTTCACAAATGCCGCCTTGCCCGACTTCACCTGGTCGGTATTTGGATCCCTGACAGAGGCCGTAGGAATCGAAGATAGCGAGACCTTCGACGACGGCAGTCAATTTGAAGCTGATTACGGACAGGCCGATAGCGAGGAAAATCTCAGGACCCGGATCATCCCGAACGGTGCCGGAACAGCGGGAAATACAATTACCTCCGGAGCAATTACTACCATTACGTTTAGCGAAGCTACGCCGGCAAACCTGTGGGGCTTTTGTGTTACCGACATCGATGTAGAAAACCTTGTTATTGCAGCCACGGATGCTGGGGACAACCCTGTTTCTAACTCAGTGATCAATAACTGGCTTGTCGAGCTTTTCGATGCCGACCAGGGTGACCTGACAAATGACATCCCAAAATGGGATATTGAGTATGCAGCATTGCTTGGATCAGACACACCCGACGGTTACACATTTGATACACTGGTAATTGGAGGCATGCCTTCATGTGAGGCGCCTGCAGCCTATTTCAAACCTACCATCCCAATCAAAACACTGGTGTTGACCTTCATGAATCTGCAGGAGGAGTACAGCACTTCATATCACCTGTTCATCGCTTCTTTGGAAGCAACTTCTATAAAAGAAAATGAAGAAGCAAGTTTTAGTATCTATCCAAACCCCTGCGAAGGTGCGTTGCACCTTCGTTATTCGATACCCGTTACTCGATATTCGATATTCGAAGTAATCGATATGAATGGAAAAGTGGCTAAATCCATGCAGCTACATGAGGAAGGAAATCAAACTGTAGATGTCAGTGATCTTCCTGCCGGGATGTATTTTATCAAGATACAGTCTGAAAAGGCATATGAAGTACAAAAGCTTCTAATCAAATAAATCTTGTCTAACATTATAAATTACAGATCATGAAAAAGATTTCACTTTTTTCAGCAGTATTTATGCTGTTTTTATCATCATCCGGACAGAATTTCGGATTAGCACTTTCTTTCGACGGCCAGGACGATTATGGTGTAGTCCCGCATAATGCAATTCTTAATCCGGCGGATGGCAGTTGGACGATGGCTTGCTGGATTAAGGCGACCGATACAGATCAGTCCTCCCCCATTGTTATGAGAAGATACGATGGTGACCCATATACTCAATATAGCTATGGCTTTGCTGAAGACGATCCACATGACCCCCAACCCGGGAAAAGAATCAGAGTGAATCATATTCAGGCAGCAGGGGTATCAGAGCGTAGCGGGTACACTGTGAATGAGTATATCGATGGACAATGGCATCATATTGCCATCGTCGCTGATAAGGATGAAGATGGTATCATTATTTACGTGGATGGCAGTGCCGTTGAGTTCGTGCCTATGTACTATTTCGGAGCATGGCCGGATGTGCAGGTTTGTACTGAACTCTACATTGGCAGGGGAAGCGGCAGTAGCAGACTGGAAGGTCCTTTGGACGAATTAAGCCTGTGGAACAGAGCACTCAAAGTCAACGACATCAACATGATCATGGCCAATCCAATCCCTGCAATTTATTATGAAACTGCCGATAGCGGGGTCGTAGCATATTACAGGTTTGATGCCTACGAAGACCTCGGAATTGGCACCACGGGGTACAATGACATACGTGATATGAGTTCCTTTGCTAACCATATGGGAGCAGAAGGAGATCCAGTTCTGGTACCCTCGGTTTCCTTAACTACAATTGATCAGATAAAAAACTCCCAGCAGGACTTTAAAATGTTTCCAAACCCCTGCGAAGGTGCGTTGCACCTTCGTTATTCGATACCCGTTACTCGATATTCGATATTCGAAGTAATCGATATGAATGGGAAAGTAGTTAAATCAGCAGAGCTTCAAGGCAAAGAGGCGACTATTGATCTTAGCGGTCTCCCGGCCGGGCTGTACTTCGTCCAGTTCCAGAACGGGAATGATACTGAGGTGAAGAAGCTGGTGAAGAGATAAATATGCGGCGACCGCCAGGCTAATTTGTGATGTTTATATGCCCAGTGGGGTGTTAAACGCAATAGATTGTTGTTATATAAACATTTAAGTGGCATAATGATGACCAATAGCCAATTACGCACAATACAAAAATGAATAATAAAAAGTTGATATTATTTTTCTTCTTAGTTGGTTGTTTCCCATTAATTATGTTAAGTCAATCGAAAGAAACGGGTATTGAAAGAAATAACTACCTGTCTGTGAATCCAATCAATATGATTTTCTTTCAACAGATTGGGATTACATACGAACACAAATTTGATAAAATTGGGATAGGTATATCACCAGGGTATATTTATGCGAATAATAAAGAGTATAGTAATTGGTTTATTGCCGGGCCAGTAACATATGGTTCTTTAGGATATTATTCAGGTTATTATATTATTCCTCATCTAAATATTTACATATTAAAATCGAAAATCACAAATAGTAATATTCAGACATTTTTATCATTAAAAATGGTTTATAAAAACCTAAAAATAGATTCTACACAAGTGACAGTTTGGGAGAATTATGGTAGTAGTGCATCTTATAGAAAAATGGATGATAATGTAAATATTTATGGTGGTTTTGTCGATTTTGGATTCAGGTATTTAATAAGACGTTTTTTTATTGAAAGCAATTTTGGAGTTGGTGTGCTGTGGACAAGGCATGATATGGTGGTATATGAAAAAGGTATTTATCTAAATCAACTTGAAACTGTAATCCCGCCTTCAGAATCAACAAAAACTGAATTTGCACTAACAGTTAATTTTACAATAAACATTGGAATCACATTTTAAAAGAACACCACCTAACAAAAAATATAATGCATGCCGTCCCTGAAACTTCGGAGGGCGATGCAGGTGGTTTCAACAGACCAACAGCCTAAGTGACGGAGGCCTATCTCATTTCTCATTGAACATTTAGCGTTTAGCATTTATCATTGGAGAAGTCTTCAACAATGAAAATGGGGGACGCGGTGCGGGGGCCGAGTGATGGGGATGGGAAGTGAGGAAATGGTACATGTGAAAAGTGAAATGCTCAATGAGCAATGAATGAATCTCCGGTATTCCAAACAATTAGTCTACCTTTGCCGGCTTTAACTACTCTATGACTTTCAAAGAATTACACATTATCGAGCCGATCCTGAAGGCACTCGAAGAACAAGGATATACAGAACCCACCCCTATTCAGGTACAATCTATCCCGATACTATTGCGAGGTAAAGACCTCCTGGGCTGTGCACAAACAGGTACCGGAAAAACGGCTGCCTTTGCCATCCCCATTTTGCAACATCTTTATCTCGACAAGATAAATAACAAAGGCGAAAGGAAGATAAAGGCACTTGTAGTCACACCAACGCGTGAACTGGCTATACAGATCGCTGACAGCTTTAGCATTTACGGACAGTATACCGGGATTAAAAATACAGTTGTTTTTGGTGGTGTTAAACAAGCCGCTCAAACACAGGCACTGAAAAGAGGTGTTGATGTGTTGGTTGCCACACCAGGCAGGCTGCTCGACCTTATGGAGCAAGGTTATATCTCCTTAAAAGACATTGAATATTCCGTCCTGGACGAAGCTGACCGTATGCTCGACATGGGTTTCATTCACGACATTCGGAAGATCATTGCCAAATTGCCGGCAAAGAGACAATCACTCTTCTTTTCGGCAACTATGCCACCTGATATTATCAAACTATCGCAAAAGATCCTTGGTAATCCGGAGAAGGTATCAGTTCAGCCAGAGCAGGCCACTGCCGAGAAAGTAGAGCAGGCGGTGTATTTCGTTAGCAAAAAAGGAAAGACAAAGTTACTGATCCACCTGCTTCAGACGGAGCCGATTGATTCAGTGCTGATCTTTTCACGTACAAAACATGGTGCGAACAAAATTGCCAGACTGCTGGAGAAAGCTAAAATCAAGGCGGAGGTCATTCACAGCAATAAATCTCAGGCCTCCAGGCAACGTGCACTGGGAAATTTCAAAAGTGGCCTTACGAAAGTTTTGGTGGCAACAGATATTGCGGCGCGTGGCATCGATGTACATAATATATCTTACGTAATCAATTACGACCTTCCCAACATATCAGAAACTTATATTCACCGTATTGGACGTACAGGCCGCGCAAGCGCCAGCGGAATAGCATTATCTTTCTGTGATACTGAAGAAAGAGCATACCTGCGTGATATCGAAAAACTGATTGGCCAGAAGGTCCGCATAGTGGGAGAACACCCATTTGTTGACGATGGCACAGAAGTTCCCACAAAAAAACCGACCAGGCCACCCAGGAAAAAGCCACAGCATAAGAGGAGGCGGTAGGCGGCAGGCAGTTGACAGTTGACAGTTGACAGTTGACAGTAGGCAGTAGGCAGTAAAAAACCAACTAAACATATAATACAGGGATATTATGAAAATAATGGGATTAATTGGAGGTATGAGTTGGGAATCTTCAATTGTGTATTATGAGATGATCAATAAAAAGGTAAAGGAAAAACTCGGAGGGTTTCATTCCTGCAGGAGCATGATGTACACCGTAGATTTTGATAAAATTGTGAAGCTCCAGCATGAAGGTAAATGGGAAGAATTGAATATAATCATGGCAGATGCTGCAATGCGTCTTGAAAAAGCCGGGGCCGACATAGTTGTTTTATGTACAAACACTATGCACTTATGCAGCCAGGCAATAAAAGATAGTATTTCAATCCCTTTCCTGCATATTGCAGAAGCAACAGGATTGGAAGTCACGAATCGGTCTATAAAAAAAGTTGGTCTGCTCGGTACCAGGTTTACCATGGAAAAAGATTTCTATAAAAAGGTACTTGCCAATAAGTTTGGGATTGAAGTTATCATCCCTAATGAAGAGGAAATAGAAGTGGTGCATCGTATCATTTATGAGGAATTGGTGCAGGGGCAAATAAAAGATGAATCGAGAGAAGCCTATAAAACCATTATCAAAAACCTGGAAAAGCGGGGTGCCGGAGGAGTTATCCTGGGCTGTACCGAAATCCCTTTGTTGATTTCTGATAAAGACGTTGACATTCCAACATTCGACACAACTAGCATCCACGCTGAAAAAGCAGTTGACTGGATATTGAACGATCAGAAAATCCGTTAATTTACATCCTATCCTCCATCATTGCTCCTGATATGATTACAGTTAAATCTGTGTAGGGGGGACTATATGACCTGGAAAAGAGGGGATATATTCCTGAAAACCAATAATAATCACTACTCAATACTCACTACTCACTACTCATGTCTCAATACTCATTACTCAATACTCATTACTCAATACTCAATACCAACACTTTATATCACCCCTTTCCCTTCCAGCGATGCCCTCATCTCCTCATGGTATTCCCAAAACTTTGATTTGATTTCTTTAATGACCCCCTTATACTCAGGATGACTTTTCAAACTATCAAATAGTGGTTCGATATCGAGAAACAAGATGATCCAGTAGAAATAGTTTTCTTCTTCGAGGAATAGCTTCAGCTGCTCAATAGCTTCATCGGTCTGGCCATAGAAGGAAGCGTAAGCAGCCATGCTCAAATGCTTGTATATCGACTGATCGTTCTGGTAATACTCTTTATAGATAGCCAGCAGGCTGTCGGCTTCGGCCTCAAGGCCAATTTCCCGGTACACGAAACCGATCTTGGCATTCTCGTGATTAAAAATATCAATGCTGTATGCTTTTCGAATATCCACAAGCGGACGGTAATACCTGTATGCTTCCTTATAGTCGCGTGCAAAGTAAAAGCTCTTGGCTGTTTCCTGCAGAACATCCAACCTGCTGGTATCTACTTTCAATACCTTGACAAGGCCCTGGCAGAGGCCCTCAATATCACGCTCCTTAGCATATTTAATATACTCCTCCACATACATCGAATAGATGTTTGTCGGATCGTAGACTAGCGAGCGTTCTGCATATCTTCTTGCTTCGTCAACGAATCCCGACTGGACCAGAGCATTGGCAATGTGAAGGTATGCAAGGCTAGTTTGCATTGAATCGTGGGGTGCCGGATCGATGCTCATACCCCGTAGGGCATATTCAAGATATTTTTCCGTATCCGGGCTGATATTGGTATAATAATCCGACAGCATATTCAGTACAAGCGTAGAATTGGGATTATATTCCAATGCTTTCTCAAGGTAAGGAAGTGCCAGTCCATGCTCACCAGTACGTAAATAAAACATCGCCTTGGCCAGCATGCCTGTAGCCAGTTCAGCGTCATGAAAAAGGGCAAGATCTGCATAGTAATTGATAGAATCCGTAAACAAAGGCTCAGCCTTAAAGAAATCGGCATAATAGTATGCAATTCCGATCGCTGCGTAGGCCCTGGCATAATTGGGGTCCTGGCGGATAGCCTGCTGCAAATAGGCCATACCTTCATATAATCCTTCTTCTGTTCCCTGATTCAGGCGATCGCGGCCCTTCAGGAAAAGATCATAGGCTACTGGATCATCGGTATACGAACTGCTGATCAGCTTTTGCTCATCCGGGCCTAGCACAAGCTCTATCTTCCCGGCTATCTGCCTGGCGATGTCGAGCTGCAGCTGGAAAATATCGGAGGTTTCACTGATATATTGTTCAGACATCAGGTGATTATCCGTAGCTGCTTCGATAAGTTGTATGTGCAGAAAGATCTTATCATCCCTTTTTTGGCCACTTCCTTCCACAATATATTTCACCTGCAGTTCTTCCGCAATCTCTGCAATAGGTTTGGAATTGTTGCGATATTTTTCAACCGAGGTACGGCTGATAACCCTCAATCCTTCAATTTTCTGCAGGTCATTTAATATAGATTCCATCAAGCCATTCACGAAATAAACATTTGAAGAATCATAACTATCGTTGATGAAAGGCAAAACTGCGATCGACTTTTTGTTCATCGTTTCATGTTCAGGACTGAAGGATTCAAAAACATCAAAGTAGTGCAAAAAATATCCTGAGCAAATAATTACGAGTAGCATGACAGCCCACTTGACAATGGTATGCCAGCCCCTTTTCTTCTCAACTTGTATATTCTGCGATGATTCCAGGGTATCCTGATCTTGATCCGCTTCTTCGGCAGCTCTTTGCACCACCTCACCCGGTGGGTAGCCATAGTGCTCGCGAAAACATTTGATAAAATATGATGTACTGTTAAACCCAACCTTAAATGTGACTTCTGAAACGGTATAATCCTCTTTCCTCAGCATTTCCATTGCCTTTTCCAGGCGGACCTGACTTATAAAGCGACTGGCCGACAAGCCGGTCAGCTTCTTTATCTTTCTAAGAAGATTCGAACGGCTCATACCAATACTGTAAGCAAGTTCCGATACACCAAATTGCTCATCTGAAATGTTCTCTTCAATTATCCCGGTGATCTTCTTTAAAAACTCTTTTTCTGCAGGCGTATATGGTGTCATTTCAGCAAGTGTATTAGCCCGATACTGGCAATTCCGGATGAAGATACGAATAATGCTTAACAGCTCAATATCAAGGCCTTTTTTTTCCTCTTTGCATCATAATTTATATCCCTGCATCATAATTATGAGCCTTTCCGCAAACTTTACATGATTGGCATCATAGCTGATTAGTCATGCGTCAGCCTGTGATGCAACTTTGTAATATCAAAAAAATGTCAAACCTCAAACATTGAAATTATGAAAACGCGAATTTATTTTCTTGACAATCTAAGAACCTTTCTGATCTTTCTGGTCATTATATTACATAGTGCGATCGCATATACGCCTTTCCTGGAAAATATGTGGATCGTGAATGACCTGCAAAAAGGAAGCTACTCCGGCTATGTGGTGATCTACCTCGACATCTTTGTAATGTTCATTATGTTCTTTATTTCCGGTTACTTCATACCAACATCCTATCAAAAGAGAAGCTTCTTCTCTTTTGTTGCAGCCAAGTTCAAACGGATCATGATCCCCTGGATCATAGCTGTTTTTACCATCATCCCTGCTTATAAGTACATTTTTCTGTACTCCCGCGGACTCCCGCAGGAGGAATGGTTTACATACTTTCACTTATTTGCACGTGAAGGCGGAAATATGGGTTTCTTCGCCGACAGCCCTACACAAAGCTGGCTCTGGTTCCTTCCTGTGCTCTTCATATTCCAGATTTTTTATGCCCTTCTTGCCAGGATGAGAGTATTGAAAATACCTATGAAACTGAACTTAGCCATTATGCTGGTGTTTTCACTCAGCCTGGTTTACAGTCTGCTTATTGCTGCAAACGGACTGAATGGCTGGCATGACGATCCGCTATTTCACTTCCAACGCGAAAGACTGCTTTCATACTTTCTGTTCTTCCTGCTGGGATCATTGTGCTACAAGCTTAAGGTATTCGAAGCAAAGCGGAAAAGGCCTGTATTAAATATTGTATCATTCCTTGTCCTGGGACTGTCAATAGTCACCTTCAGCATCCTTTCAGATAATTATTTTGAGAATATTTTTCGTGGGCAAGATCACTTTGTCATCTCCGAGGGCGCAGATGGCATGTTGTATTACACCACACAACTCTTAAGTGTGATCACAGTGCTATATCTCATGCTCTTCCTGTTCAAGAGGTATTTAAACAGGACAGGAAATATACTGTCAGTTATGAGCAGAAACTCATATACCGTGTACATTATCCATATGGTAGTAATGGGAGCTCTTGCATTTACACTTCTGCACATAAATATGCCCGTATGGATAAAGATCACCATCGTTTCCATACTTACCCTTGTTTTGAGTAACCTGATAGCATATGCACTCAAACTCACATTCCGGGAAATCATATCGCGTCCAGCGTTCAAGTATGCTGTTATCGGCCTGGCCTTGATCCTCAGCATATTCGTATATGCAAGCATTGAGGTAGCAGAAGATGTTCAAGACCCTGAGCAAGAAGTTCATATGGTACCAACTACCAGCATACATATGGCAGCCATTTATGGCGATACTGCTGCAATCCGTCAGCATATCCTGGCAGGTACCGACATCAATAAGAAAGAACCTACAGCCGGATCATCGCCATTGATATCAGCATCGCTTTTTGGAAAGACGGAGGTAGCCAGGATGCTTATCAAGGCCGGTGCTGATGTAAATTTCAAGAATAATGATGGATCCACTGCACTCCATACAGCTTCATTCTTTTGCCGTGAAAATATCGTGATCCTTCTGCTGGAGAACGGTGCAGATAAAAGCATTCAGAACAACGATGGGTCAACAGCCCTGTTTTCTGTGCAGGCCCCCTGGGATATGGTAAGTGGCATCTATGAATATTTTAATAATTCCCTCGCGCCACTTGGCCTGAAATTAAATTTCACGGAAGTTAAAGAGAGTCGTCCAAAAATCGCCAAAATACTTGCACAATAACTAATTCAACTATTTTAATTAACTTGACCAGGCAAAAACACAACAATGAATTTAATAACGACGCTAAGAGAGTGTTTTATGAGCAGGGGAGCTGTCATATCATACGAGAAAGATAGCCCAATAAATACATAAAGAACAAATTAAGTAATTTATAACCAATTAGATCATGAACGAAAAAAACAAAAAAGCATCAACCGTAGGAGGCGTAATATTTATCGGATGTATGTTCGTGGGCATGGGCATGGGTTTCTATTTTGGCCAGCTGCTGCCAGGAATATTCATTGGTATGGGAGTAGGTTTTATTGCTATGGGGATTGTGTGGGCACTGATGCGTTCCTAGAGCCAGTCAAGCATAAGCCCGAATCAGGAAAAACCACGGGCAGGGCCTTCTAATTCAACAATGTTAAAATAATAACTTACCTTTGTACAGATTCGGATTTGAGATCATGCGCCATTATTTCTAATTCCCACCGCGCTATTAGTAATTATTGCCTTCTTTTTAAATCGGTCGAAGAATTAACAGACGTGCTCATTTGAGCAGCCTTTTTATAAACAGTAATTATTAAAAACTAAAGAGATGAACATCTACGTAGGAAACCTTGATTTTAAGGTAACAGAAAATGAACTTGAAGAAATATTTGGCGAATTTGGCGAAGTAGAATCAGCAAGGGTAATCACAGACAAATACAGTGGCAGGAGTAAAGGTTTTGCTTTTGTAACCATGGAAGACGACAACGAAGCTAAAGAAGCTATCGAAGCACTGAATGGTAAAGACCACAAAAACAGGCCACTGACAGTTAATGAAGCAAGGCCTCGCAGGGAAGATTATTAATAGAAACTAAAAAACTACATGGGAAGATCACAGGAAACATTCAATAAGAAAGAAGTTAGAAGCAGAAAAGAGAAGAAGCGCAAAGAGAAAGAAAAGAAACGGCTTGCCAAAAAAGAATCAGGAAATGAAGGTGGTCAAGATGACATGATCGCTTACGTTGATGAGCATGGCAACATTACTTCTACGCCACCTGATCCCACCCAGAAAGAAGAGATTGAAGCAGAGGATATTGAGGTAAGTGTCCCAAAAACTGACAATTCCTTTAAAGATGATCCCTCAAAGACAGGTACTATCACATATTTTAATGATTCAAAAGGCTTTGGTTTTATTACAGAATCTATGACCAAACAGAGTATCTTCTTCCACGTGAACGACACCCTGGAAGATGTCAAAGAGGGAAACCTTGTATCATTTGAAGTTGGTGCAGGCCAGAAAGGACCTGCCGCCATGAAAGTGAAACTGGTAAAATAATAAATGAACAGGAAGTTAAATCAATTCGTGGAATTGCTGAAAGCAGCCCTCGGACTATTTCTCAGCATTAGCTTCGGTATTTTTTTATTTGTGCTCTTTTTTGAGCCATTTCCCATCGACAAGTTTGATTTCAACAACAGCATTGTATTTGTAGCAGGAATAGCTGCAATTTCGTTTGTTATCATGAGCCTGGTCAGGATAACCCTGCCCTGGCTCATTCAGAAATATGACCAGCATCAGTTCGATCCATTGCTACCACCATATGCAAATAGTTTCATCATTTTTGTTCTTTCATTGGTTTCGTTTGGGTTTTATGTCCGATATGTAGGCTCGGTTCCGATGAGTATTCCCATCGTTTTTAAACTTGCTCTGATCAGCTTGTTTCCTCCTGTTTCATTATGGCTTCACGACCTGATCAAGGAGTTAAAGGTGGAAAATAAGTCTCTGAGAAATGAAATAGAGCTTGCCAGGGGCAAAGTTGAAAAGTACGAAGAAGATTATTTGAATAGGCCCATTGAGTTCATTTCTGAATCCAGTTCTGAAGGATTCAGCCTGCTGATTGCAGATGTCGCTTTTATCAGATCTGCAGACAATTATGTTGAAATCGTTTTTAGCGAAGGAGATATTATTAAAAGTAAGCTCATCCGAAATACCCTCAAAAATATTGAATTGCAGCTAAGTCCTCATACCAACTTCATTAGGTGCCACAGAACTTGCATCGTAAATATCCATCATATCGATAAACTTAACAAGGATATTAACAACCACTGGCTGACTATAAAAGGATACAGCGAACGCATCCCGGTGTCGCGCCAATATCTGTTAAAACTTAAGGAATCAATCTAATTTTTAACACTTTAGGGGCGAATGGCATTCGCCACGACTGACTCGTATACACCACTAATAAAGTGGCTTCACCCCTCAAAAATGCCCTCCTGTCACATTTAATAGAAATCCTCATATTCTGAAAATATCTTTGTGTATTGAGCTAATTATTCATATGATGAGCAATACACATAAATTTCATATTCCTGTACTGGGAATCGGATATTCGGCGGACACCCCACTGAAAATATCCCGCTACGGGATCAATTCAGTAATTTCGCTGGTTGATGATATTCTATTGGAAAAGCTGCGCATGATGCACAGTAGCAGGAATGCTATTGCATACGAAGAGATAAGCGACAAAACACCTGATTACCGCGCTAAAAGGATTACAGCATATTTGAATACACTCAAGATGCTGTCGGATAAAAAATTTGACGAATTAAAAAGGTCTGCATCAGAGAATCCTGCCATGCTCAGTGATCTTTTAAGAATGCAGCCTCCTGGCAGTACTCTGGAACAGGAACTCAATACGCTGAAAGGTCAGGAACATGAAATAAATGATATAAGAGCTCTTCTGGATAAACACCTGAGCATGGGCAGCATCGATGTTAACATCATGACCAAGATTGATAAAGACAATTATTATCAAGGTAAAAAGCTACCGGTGGAATTCAATGATGCTCATGCAGCCGTCAGGGGTTTTGCCCAATCAGACCTTGAAGCATCACTGGTGCTATCTGCCGGTATCAATCCCCGGCTGTATACATACATGCAGGAATTCGAAGATTTCTATGCTGATGAGACTGGACATATTAAGAAAAAAATTGTTTTGAAGGTCAGCGACTTTAAATCCGCATTGATCCAGGGAAAATTCCTGGCAAAGAAAGGTTTGTGGGTCTCTGAATATCGCGTTGAATCCGGATTAAACTGCGGTGGACATGCATTTGCCACAGATGGCTATTTGTTGGGCCCTATACTGGCTGAATTCAGGGACAGGCGAGCTGAATTGATAAACTCAATATTTGAGGTCCTGGCCCCTGCCCTATCCGGCAAAGGACGTGTGGTCCCTGAGAATGAACTGCCCATTAATATTACGGCCCAGGGCGGTGTTGGGACTGCAGAAGAACAAGCGTTCTTAATCGATCACTATAAGGTTGATTCCGTTGGATGGGGAACACCCTTCATGCTGGTTCCGGAAGCCACAACCGTTGATGATGCCACCCTGGACAAACTCATTAAGGCAAAAGAGAAAGATCTTTACTTAAGTGATATCTCCCCCCTTGGAATTCCTTTTAACAGCCTGAGAGGCAACACCAAAGATCTTGAAAAACTTGCACAGATCGCCAAAGGGAAACCGGGCTCTTCATGCTCGAAGAAATATGCTGCATTAAGTAATGAGTTTTCTGACAAAACGATATGTACAGCTTCACGCCGTTACCAGACCCTAAAACTTAAGGAACTCTCAAAAGCAGGTGTTTCCGGTGAGGAATACCGCGACAAATATGAAAAGATCGTGAGTAAATCATGCATTTGCGTTGGTTTAGGCACATCATGCTTGCTGGTGAATAATCTTGAACACAAGAGTGAAGGTGAAGGTGTTTCGGTTTGCCCCGGACCTAATATGGCATATTTTTCCAGTGCAATGAGCCTGGAAGACATAATAAACCATATCTACGGCCGCTCAAATATGATCAAGAGAAAGGATCGTCCTAATATGTTTATCAAGGAACTTTTTATATATATTGATTACCTGAAAAACAGGATATCTGAAATTGATCCTTCCAATATCGGTGCATGGAAGAAGTATAATAATTTTGCAGGCAGGCTATTGGAAGGAATAAGCTATTACGAGGAAATGTTTGTCGAGTTCAGCAATACAAAAAATATCGATCCAATAATTCTGGCTGAACTGGACTCAGCAAGAGCTGACCTTATGAAATTGAAAGCAGATAAATTAGCAGCTCAATGTAAAACAATTGATACTGAAGTCTAGTCAGACATCTAACATCAAAGCATTTTATTTTTCCTGAAATAATCTTACGAATCTGTTGAAATACCCTAATTTTACTATAAAATACAGCATATGAAAAAATCGATCCTATTGATCGCCTTCATGTTTATTGCTCTCTCATTCATTGGACAAAACACAGTTTCATATCGCCAGGTTATTGAAACCAATTATGTGCCAAAAAAAGTCAGGACTGAATTCCAATTCAGGTATCCGCAGGCTTTTGTCAAAATGTGGTACATAACTTCTATTTCATACTGGTATGAAGATTATGGTCCATCTTATTACAATAGCTGGTACAAACCCAGGACCGTTGCAGTGTATAACTTTGCTGAACCTTCAAACTATGAGGTAGAATTTATGAATGACGGAGATCACAGTCGTGCAATTTTCAATCGCTATGGGGTTTGGTTTGAAACCAGAACGAAAATTGTTGAATTGCCCGAAAACATTGAGGATGCGCTGATGGAATCTGATTATGCATCATGGAGATGGTCAGATTATAAAGAGAGGATAGAAGCTCCTGGAATGGACGGTTCAGTATACAGGTTGAATGTATCGCAGAAGCCCTTATCAAATATTATTCGCTTGAATGATGATGGAAAAATTGTGCAGATAAAATCCGAGTAATCATCTATAATTCATGAAGATCAAGCTAGTTGGTCAATCACTAACTACCTCCTATAAGGCTTCTTCTTTCCTGATTTCTTTCTCGATTTCTCGAACTTTTTATATGGGCGGTCACTCTTCTTGAATCCACTCTTTTTAAATTCACCTTTCTCTTTTCCGGTTTCCGGTTTAGATATTTCTACAGCAACCCGGATTCCTTCATACTTTACTCCTTTCGCAAAAGACTGTAGAATAAGGTCTTCATGCTCTTTTTCAACCTCGAAGAAGGAAAACTTTTTCAAAATATCGATCTTGCCGATCTCAATATCCCTTGTATGGGTAGCATCATTGATGAGACCGATCATCCTGGCAGTAGAAAGCTTATTTAATTTCCCAAGATTGATAAAAAAGCGGGAAAACTCCTTCGAAGAACGAGATTTTCTACCTTCTCTCTTATCCCTGTCTTTACCAAATGAACTCTTTTCCGGATCAACATTCAGATCAGGAGCATTTTTATAATAAGAAGAGAAACGATTAAACTCAACAGATACGAAATGCTTGATCAGGTCCTCACGGGAGAGCCAATCCAGTTTCTTAAGGATTTCAGGAAGGAATTCTTCAATCTGTTCTTCATTCATCTCTACATTTTCAACCTTATCAATCAGGTTAAATAGCTGTTTTTTACAAATATCCCTGCCACCAGGAATTGACATACGTTTAAAGGATTTTCCGGTGATCTTTTGCAGATTCTTGATCTTATTGGTTTCTCTTGTATGCACGATGGCGATGGAAACACCGCTTTTCCCTGCCCTGCCTGTACGTCCGCTTCTGTGTACATATACATCCAGTTCGTCGGGCAAGTTATAGTTGATTACGTGAGTGAGGTCATTCACATCCAGTCCGCGTGCTGCAACATCAGTAGCAACCAGCATCTGAAGGTGCTTATTCCTGAAGCGGTTCATCACATAATCACGCTGTGATTGTGAAAGGTCGCCATGCAAAGCATCTGCATTGTAGCCGTCATTCATAAACTTATCTGCCACCTCTTTGGTTTCCCTCCTGGTACGGCAAAATACGATCCCGTATATTTTAGGATTCATATCGGCAATTCGCTTCAATACTTCGTAACGGTATTTTGCCTGGGTCACATAATATTCATGACTGACATTCTCTGCACCAACTGTCTCCCTGCCAACAGAGATCTCTTCGGGATTGTGCATATATGTATTGGCAATACGAAGGATTTCCTTTGGCATGGTGGCCGAAAACAAGAGTGTTTGCTTATCTTCAGGTGTTCCCGCCAGGATGGCATCCAGGTCTTCCTTGAAGCCCATATTCAGCATTTCATCCGCTTCGTCAAGTACCAGCCATCTTATTTTTCCCACCTTAACCACTTTCCTTTTGATCAGGTCAAGCATACGACCGGGTGTACCCACAACGATGTGTGCTCCTTTTTTTATGCTCTTAATCTGTGGTTCAACGCTGGCACCGCCATATACAGAAACCACCTTAAAGCCTTTTGTATGTTTTGAAAAATCTTTGAGGTCGTTCGTGATCTGCATACACAATTCACGGGTTGGGCATAATATCAGGGCCTGAATATCAAATTCATCAATTTCGGCCATTTGTATCAATGGAAGTCCGAATGCAGCAGTTTTTCCTGTACCTGTTTGGGCCAGGGCGATCAAATCTGTTTTTTCTGCCAGGATACCGGGAATAACTTTTTCCTGTATGGGTGTCGGGTTTATAAATCCAAGTTCTTTTACAGCCTTTTGCAGCGGGCCATCGAGACCCATTTCATCAAATAATATCATCTTCTAAAGTATAATCCTTGTGGTTTATTAAAGGCTGGATGGAACATCTTGAGGTCGTTCGCACTCTTCCTCTCAAAATAAAGCGCAAAGGTACGCTTATTTCGCTGATAATCAATTTTTAATTGGGTATTGTCTATTGGCTGGAGGCTGTAGAAATAGCAAGTATCCAGGATCCAGGATCCAGGATCCAGTAACCAGTAACCAGTGACCAGTAACCAGTATCATCGGATTATTAGTATTTTTACTAAATCTAAACGAACATGGCTTACAACGAATATCTCGCTGACCGCATCCTACGGGCTTTTAAAGATAAAGGCATTGTCCCAGAAGAGAAGATGATGATGGGCGGTATATGCTATATGGTAGATGACAAGATGTGTGCCGGTGTGGTAGATGATAAGCTCATGGCTCGCCTCGACCCCGAGATTTATGAAGACGCACTGAAGAAAAAAGGCTGCATACCGATGAATCTTACAGGCAGGCCCATGACAGGATTTGTTTATATTGAGCCCGAAGGGATCGATATGGAAGACGATCTGGCTGAATGGGTACAGCTTTGTTTAGACTATAATCCCAAGGCTAAATCGAGTAAAAAAAAGAAGAAATGAGGATCTGGTCGTTACACCCAAAATATCTTGATGCAAAAGGGCTCGTTGCTCTGTGGAGAGAAGGACTGCTGGCGAAAAATGTACTTGAAGGAAACACAAAAGGCTACAAGCATCACCCCCAATTGATACGATTTAAACAAGCAACTGATCCCATTGGAGCTATTAATCAATACCTCAGCTTCGTTTATGAGGAAGCCAGATCCAGGGGATATAATTTTAACGTTGAAAAGATCAACCAGGACTATCCGGCTGTAAAGCTCCAATTAACGCGGGGCCAGTTGGATTATGAAACAAAACATCTGCTTCAAAAACTAAAAATAAGGGATATTGAAAAACATAAACAACTTAAGCAGATCAAGGATCCTGTACCCCATCCTCTCTTCATACTGGTACCCGGTGATGTAGAATCCTGGGAAATCATATAAATATAAACGCGATGAAAGAAGATCCAACACTGAAAATCGGTCTGGCCCAGTTGGCTCCTGTATGGCTGAACAAAGGAAAAACAATTGAAAAGATCTCAAATTATATTGTCGACGCCGGGAATAAAGCTTGTGAACTGATCGCATTTGGAGAAGCCCTACTTCCCGGATATCCTTTCTGGTTATCGCTCACCGATGGCGCGGCCTGGAATTCAAAGGTGCAGAAGGAAATTCATGCGCATTACATGAATAATGCTGTTCAGATTGAATCTGGTGACCTGGATGGAGTATGCAAACTTGCAAAGCAGAAAAAGATTGCGATATATCTTGGGCTTATTGAAAGGGCTGAAAACCGCGGTGGACATAGCCTGTATTGTTCGCTGGTTTATATCGATGCAGATGGTCAAATCAAGTCAGTGCACCGCAAGCTACAGCCCACATATGATGAACGGCTGACCTGGGCTCCCGGAGACGGCCATGGACTACAGGTACACCCATTGAAACAATTCCATGTGGGCGGATTGAACTGCTGGGAGAACTGGATGCCTTTGCCCCGCACAGCCATGTATGCACAGGGTGAAAACCTGCATGTGGCGGTCTGGCCAGGATCTACACGAAATACAGAAGACATTACACGTTTTATTGCAAAAGAATCACGATCATATGTAGTTTCTGTTTCAGGACTCATGAGAAAGCAAGACTTTCCTGAAGGCACACCTCACCTTGATAAGATTCTTGCCAATTGCCCTGATATCCTGACCGACGGAGGCTCATGCATTGCCGGGCCCGATGGTGAATGGATCCTTTCACCTCAAGTTGGGAAGGAAGGCCTTTTCATTGAAACCATCGATGTCAACCGAGTATTTGAAGAGCGGCAGAATTTCGATCCTTCAGGGCACTATTCCCGACCCGATGTCACCCAGCTCACGGTGAACAGGGAAAGGCAGAGTGTTGTTAGTTTTAAGTTCTAAGCAGCCCTCGGAAATCTGATACCTGATATCTGATATTCGATATCCGATATCCGATATTCGAAGCTTCTTAAATATCCAGGATCCAGGATCTAGGATCTAGCACCCAGTCCACCTCCGCCAAGGCTTTGGCGCACGAAGTATCCAGTGACCAGCATCCAGCACCCAGTATCTAGGATCCAGCATCCAGTAACCAGCAACCAAATGCAAGTAGCCAGCAACCAAGATCCAGAATCCAGTATCTAGTAACCAGCTACCAGTAACCAATGACCAGGAGCATTTAACATTTAAAAGGTCTTCAGCAGCAATACCTGAGCGTCACCACCTGGCGATCCTACACTTCCATAACACAAGCTATAGCGCACAAGATATTTTCGTATTTTTATACAAACCAATAAAAAAACGCGCCATAGCAGCGGCCGTTGGCCGTAAATTAAATCAGATGAATTATGAATGAGAAAAAAGTAATCTTAATTCTGTTTCTTACATTATTATTCGTGCAAGTACAAGCACAGAATATTACAAATAAAGAAAAAGATGATGTATTACAAAGTGTGATACAGAAAATGGAAAGCATATATCCTTTTCCCGAAATAGCGAAAACAACAACAATTGGATTAAGAGCACAAATTTCAGAAGGATTTTATAATAAGCTCCAGACCCCAAATAACTTTGCAACTCAAGTGACAAACAATCTTGAAAATTTTAGCGATGACAAACATCTAGACCTGATATATAATCCTAAATTGGCAAAAGCATTAGCTGAAGAAGCTGAATCTGATGAATATGCCTACACAAAGGAAGAGGCTGAAATGGAAGTTTGGAATAATTACGGTTTTAAGGAATTGAGCATTCTTGATGGTAATATTGGCTACCTTAACCTAAGTGTATTCTTCGCAATTGATTATGCTGGAAGAATAGCGGATGTAGCAATGAGTTATTTTTCAAATTGCAATGCGTTAATAATAGATTTGAGACAAAACGGTGGTGGATGGGACGAAATGGTAAATTATTTGCTAGGATACTTTGTTGATAGCCACGAACCAATACTTCGAGACATAAGTCAATCTACATTGGACAGCACCTATTACTCAGCAATAATTCCAAATTATGTCTCTGGCAAGAAACTCTCAGATATACCGCTTTTTGTTCTTACATCTCCAGCAACTGCATCTGCGGCTGAAAGTTTCGTTTCTCATTTAAAACATTTCAATGATAATACAACAATAGTTGGTTCAAAAACCAGAGGGGCTGAAAACCCAGTCACTCATATAGCAATAAACGAAAATTTTGTCTTACAAATACCTGTATGGAAAAAATTATTTTCTAGTAATCCAGAAGTTTGGGAAGGGAAAGGGATCCAACCTGACATTGAAAGTACTGAAGCAAAAAAAACTGCACATATATATGCTTTGAAAAAACTAATTGAGAACACTACTATTAACACTGATATTGACAAATATCAATGGGCTATGGATGGTATTACCGCAAGCTATGAAAACATTGATATGAAGGCCATCAAAAGATACATTGGTGAGTATAATAAAATTAAAATTACTTATAAGGATAATATGTTGTATTATCAGAATAAGAATAAGGATAAGCCAGCTAATAAATTAATCCCAATTTCTGAGGAGTACTTTGTCGTTGAAGGTGTAGATTATTTCAGAATAAAATTTTTAGAATCAGAAAAGCACATAATACTAAAACAAATATTTACTTATGGAATTGAAAGAGAATATTTGAAAAATGAATAAAATCTACGCCCAACTTAGGAAGTGTATAATTCATTAGGGTTTCAGAGGTTTTCGAGCCTTATCGCCCGAATTAATTTTGGCGAATGACTTTATAGGTTTGAAGCCTGCAATCCTTTACGAAATCATACACTCAACGTTATAGAACATTGTCCCGTCCCAATACATTTCCCATTGAGCATTAGAGCATTTAGCATTTCTCATTGGATTGTACAAAGAACATATTGAAAGTATTCAGCAGCGAAGATGCGGAACGAGGATCGTGGGACGCGGAAATATTACAAATGCAAAGAAATAAAGCAAAATGATATCCGATATTCGATATCCGATATTCGAAATTCGAACCTTCTCAAATATCCAACATCCAGTATCTAGGATCCAGCAACCAGTAACTAGTATCCAGCATCCAGTATCCAGCATCCACTAACCAACAACCACTCCTATTCCTTAAAACAAAATCCCCCCGGAATGATCCCCACTTTTATAGTATCGATGGAAATACCGCTTGCGCTGAAACGATATACCACTCCGTTTTGCACATTGTCGATGGCATCGGCCACATAAATATCTGAGCGATCGGGATCGATACCCAGACCATAATACCCTCCTATATTGCTGTTTGTGTATGGGCTTTCAATAAAGAGATCAGGCTGTGATACGGAAGAGACCGCATGGCGATAAATATGCCTGTTCAGGAAATAAAGGGTATCTCCGCTCCCATTGATCCTGAGGTCGGAAGGCAGATCATCCAGCTCAAAACGAAATACCTGTTCAATATTGAAAGTGGTGGCATCGATCTTCATAAGGGCTGGTTCTTCATGTCCATAAGGATTTCCTTCAAATCCACCATCCGTCAGTACCCAGAGATTATTGAACTTATCCATGACCATACTCTGCGGCTGAATCATGACCTCAATTGAATCGACCACCTCATCAGTTTCGCTGTCGATCACAAGGATCTTATTGTCGAAACTCCAACAATTGGTAAATACGAATTTGCCCAGCTGCAGCATCTGTTCCGTCGGATGCTGGTAATAATCAGGATTATGATTATTTACATCAATGGCACTGCTGATCATTTGCAATTCAGGATCAACAACAGATACAGACTTTGCATAGAGGTCAGTCACATAGGCTTTTGTATTGCTCAAAAAATGCATATACCTGGGTGATGTGAAGCCGGTGATCTTTCCTTTGAGTTCGAATGTATTCACATCAATGCAGTAGATCTTTCCACTTCCGTTCAGGACAATATACCCCATACTGTCGCGGATCTCCATGGATAAGGCTACATCGCCCAGAGGAAGGGCATTCGTGTTGAAGAACACATCATTGTAGATGATCTTGTTTTCGATATCATAATAGGACAATGAAGCATTTTCATATCCAAAATTTCCTTCGTTCAGGATGAACACACCTGATGAAGCCGGATCATGTGTGACCGGCCTTCGCTTCCACAGTTCATCATCTTTCATGCACGAAGTGATGAACAGCAGTAAAACAAGCCAGATGATATGTCGTTTGATCTTCATCATATATTGAACATCAGCATCAGCATATAGTTCCGTCCAGGCATAGGACGATACAGTACCGTGTGATATGTTTCATTAAAGAGATTATATATCTTGAATTCAACACCAAGAGTTACTTTTTTGAGGTGGAATGATTTTCCAAAGATCAGGTCGTTCATGAAATATGGATAAAGCCAATCCCTCCTGCTTATATCATTACTGGAAGTGGTATAGCGTTCGCTGTATGAATTATGCTGATATGTTGCATAAATACCCGTATAGGATAGATTCACCATCAGATTCCCGGAATGAAGAGGGATGTACACTAATTGCTTTCCATAGGACTCATCACCCCACACAAGCGGATCACCATAATTCTTTGAGCTTGTATAAGCATAATTTGCAGCAATCTTGTAACCAAATTTCCCGAAACTTCCATTCAGGGCGAGGTCAACTTCTACCCCTATTGATTCTACCCGGCTAATGTTCCTGGGTTCCCAGAAACCCTTATAAGTGGGGGTCCAGATGATCCAGTCCTTGATATCGGAATAGTATCCTGTAATGCCGGTTTTGATCCTATGACTGCCTATTTCTATCATACAATCGGCGCCCAGTTCGGTGCTGAGTCCCTTCTCCGGCAGGAGATCAGGATTCCCCCCTGGCTGCCAGTAAAGATCGTTCAGCGTAGGCTGATGGTAGTTTCTTGCCACATTCCCTCTTACAATCAATTCCTTGTCCTTTATCACCTTCCAGTCGAAACCAAAATAAGGCACCAGCGGAGCAACATGATCATCAACCCAATCCTGCCGCAGCATCAAATTCAGGTTTAGCCGGCCGGCAATATTTTTTCTGACTGCCAGGAAAAGTGACATTTCCATCCGGTCTTTATCGTAAGCGGTCTTTTTCACTGTATCCTGTGTGATTACGCTATGATAGTCCAGATCGAAAGAGGTTTCTATGGAAAGGCCAGGGAGTATGTCATAGTTAAGGGCAGCTTTATTCATAGAACTATTAAGCCTGCTTTCAGAAAAAATGGCCGGGATCTCACCCAGTCCCGGGACCATATTCATCAATTGGTAATCCAGGCTTTTTTTGGCATAAGCCGACCTCAATGTAAATTTATACTTATCCCCAAAATTCTTCCATTCGGCCAGAACCCTGTGATCCGTATTCTCCTGTCGGTTCAGGTTTGATTGATCCGGACCTTCATAGCTTGTTGCTTTCGGGATGGTCCTGTCTGCCTGCTGAAACCAATACCTGGCCGAGATCAGATTCCGTTTTCCAGCTTTGAAATAAACTTCCTGTAACAAACCATAGCGTGTATAATCAGCATTATCGTTGGTATCCTTTGGATTGCTGATCTCCCCCGTCTCAGGATCAATATTTGCTATCCCACGGTTGATGAAAGTATAATCATTCTTCGAATAATTATGGTAAACGCGGGTTTTAGATTGGATCCTGCTGTTTCCAATCCCAAAATGGAGGAATTCATCGAAAGTTTTATAACTCCCAAGCCCCTGGATATACTTCACATTTAGCTTATTCTCCCAGTCAACTGAATTATTGATATTCACACTCCCGCCAACGCCTCCGCTCCCGTTTCGTATTGATGCAGGTCCGAAATCCAGGCTCACATCATCAGCGATGTAAACAGGGATCAGAGAGAAATCAACCATCCCTGTCATGGGTGAATTGATGGGCATGCCATTCCAGTTCACCTGTGTATGCGAAGCAGAAGTACCACGAAAAGAAGCCGTAGCCAGGGCACCACGCCCGTGTTCCCTGATAAAGACTGTGGTATTTTCCGAAAGCAATGCCGAGAGGGATGCATCGATGTTTTTCATCAGTACCAGGCTGTCTATCCTGTCTTCCTTCATGCCGGCCTGTTCTTTTTTGAACATCCGCGACGCGGACACTTCTACCGTCTCCAGTACAAAAACAGAATCCTCTATTCCCTGAGAGTATGATTGCCCTGTAATGAGCAGGGCCAGAAGCAATATGAAACTGTATCTAGTCAAGCTATTGCTTAATAAGTTTCACTGTTTGTGTGGAGTGGTCCTTTGTAATTTGCAAGAAATAGAGTCCGGCAGGAAGTCCGTTCAGATAAATCCTATCTGTTTCCGAATATTTTTCAACTTCAAGCACTTTCTTTCCTCCTACATCAAAAATGCTTAGATGAACATCGTAGGCACCGGAGATTGCAATAAAATCATTTGCAGGGTTTGGGTATACGTGAATCAGGGAGTTCGAGAGTTCGGGAACACTTGACGGTAGCTCAATAGTGCAGCTAACACTTGCCTGTATCGAAGGATCAGTCACAAGTGAGGCTGTGAGTTCCAATTCGCCTGATTGAGTCGCAGTCAAAATATCATCAGCATCTACCGTAGCCCAGGAAGCACTGCTTTCCCAATGTATTCCTGCACCAAAATGCGGACGGCCTGCCTGAAATGCCAGTACTTCAAGCTGGAACATGTTAGTATCAATCACTGCCGGAAGGTCTTTGATCACAATCATATCCATGACACCGCTGATGGCAGGATCAGGGTTTACATCTACTGCCCCTGTGATCTCAGTGGAGATCTCACCCAGCCAGCCAAGATTTCCTATCATCCCGGTCTGCACCTTAACAAAATGGATCACATCCAGATCCACATAATTTCCATATTCATTAATGGCCCAAGAAATATCAAAGGCATCGCCACCGGCATTTTCTATTTCAAGCGTATATGGGTTATCAGGAATCGGATAGGGCTCGCTACCCCTCGGGTGATTGTCAGCATAGCCAAACGCACGCTGGGGGGATTTGATAAAGGCTATATTTGATGAGTCTATTGCGCCGGCAATTCGGTATCCATCCAACATATATTGAACTTGAGGTATATCAGGAAACGAGTCTGCATCAGGATAATAAGGCTGCTCATGAATAGAATTGGCATAAATGTATCCGTTATTTCCTTGGTTGTCGTACCAGTGTACATCCTCCGCCCCTCCCGGGTTTACATACACGACTTCATTGCCATCGCCACTGCCGGAAAGCCAATGATCGCTACCTCCGAGAATAAACCATTTGTCGTCAGGAACCCCATTGTGATTCATATCCTTCATCACGTACACCTGCCCGGGCTCAGAAGCATCTGGCATAGGATTGCCAAAGATTGTGAAGTCAACCCCATATGGATTGTCAGGATGGTTCTCAACCGGCTCATCGAAGCTGAAGATCACGTAGCCTCCAAAGGCTCCAAGACTAAGAGATCCCTCTACCCCGCCAATGATGGAGTTTGCTGAAGAAGGGACACCCCAGGGAGCTGCATTGATATGTTGGCCGGGCGCCGGCATATATTCATATACCTGAGAGATATAATCACTCACAGCTGTGTTTTCGTATTTGATGGTCAGGTTATCAATACAAAAGAAAGCCGGTGTATTCATACCAAACATACCGACATCCGTACTTTCAAGAGAGAACATCAGGCTATCGGCATCACCCAGTATTTCGAGGTCAACCCATTCCCAGGTTTTTACAATGTAGTCTTCAGACTTATCGTCAAAGCGGTAGTCGGCCAGGAAGAACTCAACAGTATCAGAGGATACATTTCCGTTGTTCAAGCCCCAGACCATCAGCTTGAAGTAATCCGGATCATCGCCACTTTCTCCTCCAAACTTTTTGGTATACGCATCCCCTTCTTCCATCGATAGTGTCGTGTAAGTGCCGTTGGTCACATAAAACCCCAGCGGGTGGTGCGAATTGTTATCGGCGAAGCGAATCGGGACCGGGATGAGTTCAGTAGTTATAAAATCACTCAGTACATATGCTACGGCATAGTTTGATCCATTAGAAGAAATTGGATCATAACCGGAGGCAGTAATAGCACTATATTGATTCTCAAAGCCCGGTGTAGTGCTATCTGTCATATTAGAATATGCCCATTGGTTCCAGGCAAACCAATCGGGATTATAATCATTTGGAAAGCTGACAATTCCTGATACAAAACCACCGCTAAGGTCAGCGCCGTTCCAGTAGCTATTAGAATCAAGAGGAAGGTTTTCGAAATCAGAGACCAAATTAATTGAATTGCTCAGCTTTTGGGCTTTCAGAACGCCAATGCTGCAGGCTAAAGCAAGCAATAAAAAGTAAGTTTTCCGCATACTTTTAAGTTTAGAATAAATAATATTTGCTTGATTTTGCAGCAGACGACGCCTTTCGGGGGCAGGGATTTCGTATGTTGTGCACCCTGTTTGCCGCAGGCTGCAAAATCCTATTCAAAGGCAGGTTTTCTGACTTACTCCCCTTTTCAACGCCTTCCCATCCCGGCTATCCGGAACAGTGGCATCAATGTTGAAAAGCATTGGAGATCACAGCAGCGGAAACTGTTACCGAATCTCACGGCATTCCCTATTAACCCATATTGTTGGGGCCAATGATTGAACAAAAATAAGATATAATCCATACTTTTGAGATGCGAAATAAATATTCTTATCAACCAATTGTTTACAAATCTGTGGTGCGAATAATCTTATCCCTTTTTTTTATTTTCTTGGCTGTCAGCATTATCCCACAAAACACTGATAGTCTCGGGGCTGTACTGCAATATCATATTAGCGCGAAAGACAGCATAAACATTGTTCGCACATTAAAGCCGCTCGTAAATACCCTCAGGGAAGAAAAAAAGCATAAAGAAGCGTCACAACTTTTACATGCAACAATTGAATATGCTAGAGAAGCAGATCGTTTAAACCTGCTGAATCTTCTTGGCCAGACCTACATTGAGATGACCGATTATGATAGTGCTATGTCGCAATACAAGCAACTCCTGCATGAAAGCGAAATTGCCGATAACAAACGCTATCAAGGATTTGCACTTAATAACATTGGTTACATTTTTTATCAGAACAATGATCTGGGAAAGGCCCTGGACTATCACCAGAGAGCATTAGCGATAAGGCTGAAAACCGGAGAAGAAAAACGAATAGGCACCTCATACAATAACATTGGGTTGGTATTTTTTCACATGGACAGTCTTAACAGCTCACTGGAATATTACATGAGAGCACTTCAATTGTTTCGCAATGCTGAATATTCCTTGGCAGAATCCAATGTCCTGAACAATATTGGAAATATTTACCTTGAACTTGGAAATTACCAGGCAGCACTTGATTATCATGGGCAGGGGCTGAAAATTCGAATGCGGGACAATGACCAAAGGGGTGTTGGTGAATCATTTAAAAACATAGCAGAGATATATATCAGAAGTGGTAATTTCATCCAGGCTGAGATTGCCATCAATGAGGGAATGGCTCAGGCAAGGGTGGTACATTCCGCCCACCTGATCAAAGAGTTTTACTATTTGCTCTATAGGCTTGGAAATGCAAAAGGTGATCCTGAGGTGGCCCTGCAGAGCTATATTAATTACATCCGTATCAAGGATAGCCTTACAGGAATTGAAAGTCAGATCAGGATAGCAGAACTGGAAATACAGTACCAGTCGGAAAAGAAAGAACAGCAGATCAAGATACTGGATAGGGATAAGAAGATAGCCCAAAGCGAACTAAGAAATCGCAATTATATTCTCATCGGCATTTTCATTGTATTTTTACTGGCAATTTTTATTTTGGTGCTATTCATCAGGCAAAACAGATTTAAATCCAGTTTGAAGATAGAACAGGAGAAGCAAAGGTTGTTAAGATCACAGATGAATCCACATTTCATTTACAACGCACTATCAGCCATACAGAACTTTATCCTCCAGAACAACCCCATGGACTCTGTGGGTTATATTTCTGAATTTTCAGGTTTGATGCGCCTGGTACTTCAAGGCTCACGGAATGAGATGGTTGCATTGAATGAAGATATCCAATTGGCCGAAAGTTATCTAAAACTGCAAAAGCTACGTTTCAATGATAGCTTCAATTATTCGATTCGTGTTGATGAGAAGATCATAGCTGAACTCTTTCGTCTGCCTCCGATGCTTTCACAGCCCTTCATAGAAAACGCAGTGGAACACGGGGTGCGCCAGCTTAAGTCCGGAATTGGCAACATTGAGATTAATTACATTCTGGATGGAGAGCTTATTAAGATTGAGATCAGTGACAATGGCCCGGGCATAAAAAGAACCAGGAATTACTATGATAAAGAAGATCACAGATCTCTTGCTACAACAATTACCAGGGAAAGACTCGAAAACATAAAAAAAACGCTTGGGATCAACATAATACTGAATATTTCAGAAACTCAGGGTGGAGGAACAAAAGTTGTTTTCTCTATACCCCAAAAATTGAGACAAAAATGATCAAAACCATTATCGTCGATGACGAACTTCATGCAAGGCAGACCATTAGGACCATTATCGACGCTCAGTTCAAAGATATTGAAGTCATTGGTGAAGTTGGTACGGTTACTGATGCTGTATCACTCATAAATATTAATAATCCTGAGCTTCTCTTTCTGGATATTGACCTTCCCGATGGGAATGCATTCAATATCCTCAAGCAGGTCGATTATAAAAAGTACCGTATTATATTCATTACTGCCTACCAGGAGTACGCCATTCAGGCAATCAAATTCAGCGCATTTGACTACATACTGAAACCCGTGAACCCAAAGGAGCTTATCAAGACCATCCAAAGTGCCATTAAAGAAAACATCATTGAGGGTTATGAGGATAAATTTCAAGCATTCTTTTCCAATCTGAACAACTCCACACCCGACCAAAAACGAATCGTATTAAAAACCAGCGATAAAATCCATGTAGTCGACATCAAAAATATAGTCAGATGCGAATCGGATAATGTATATACAAGCATCATATTAAATGATGGAAAAAGCATTCTAGTATCAAAGAGTATTAAGTCCTTTGAGGAGTTATTGACATCATTCCATTTCATGCGAGTACATCAATCACATCTAGTCAACCTTAAGTACATGACATATTTTAATAAACAAGAAGGAGGCTCGCTGGTAATGTCTGACAATTCTATTGTGCCTGTTTCAGGGCAAAAGAAAGCAATTCTGCTTGATTATCTTGATTCACTTTGAAGTAGAATTCAAGAAAATCACTAAAGAATTCCATGCCAGGCAGTACAAATTCAAATCCAGTTTATTTAAATCACCGACTGCGCCTAATTTCGTATTTTAAACCAACATTATAGACATGAAAAGAGGTATCATATTTACTAGCATTGTACTAGCTTTACTAATGTCAGTCTCTTCACAGGACTATGAAACCAAAATGGAAAGCATTTTCGTTGACAAGAATGAAAATGCACGCCTGCAACACATTAAATCAGCTCTAGACAAGCAGGATAAAATTCATCTTGTTTTTATGGCAAATGAAAGGCAACTGATATATGGTACAAACAAAAGTGGTTCATGGAAATTTGAGAAACTCTGGTACGTTGATATGGATTACAACGACACTACATCAGTAGCGTACTATCCTAACATAGCAGTCGATATAAACAATACTGTTCATGTAGCCATGTTTGGCAGGTACAAAGAGAAGTTATACTTTGCCAGCAAGCCTGCTGCCGGAGGAGAATTTATTTTTGAGACAGCTACGATCTCACCAGAGCCATTAAGGTTTCTCGTTTATGGTGAGTACACCGATATGGCTGTCGACAAAAACGGCGGGCTGCACCTGATTTGCAAGGCAGATTATACCGACCAGAAAGATTTTACGTATAACCAATGTGCCGTATATTTCAACAAAAGACCCGCATCTGATAAATGGGATCTGCAGGTATTGGTTCATGACCCCAACTGGGATGAAAACAATTTCCGTTTTGGCATTCACCCATCCATTGCTTGCTACGATGAAAAGGTTTATGTTGTAATGGGAGGCGATAACGAGCTGCACTTCGGGTCCAAGAATATTGCCGGTGGAACATGGGATATTGAAAGCTTGGTCCATACATCCGACGAAATAATTAATTCTGAGAAATACATGACTTCACTTGCAATTTCTAGTGATGGCAATATCAAATTTGCTTTCCACGATCGTAGTGATGAAGAAAATGCACCATTGCAGGGATTATGCGTGTTCAGCCAGGGTAAATGCGGAAACAAGGATTGGCTTGGCTATAATGGCTGGGAATGGCCAAGGCAATTAAACTGTCCGGCCATTGCTATCAATAAGAATGACAAGGCATACCTTGCAGTAGGACAAAATGGGTTTGCTCTTTATGAGCAGGCATGTGACTGCGATGGAGAATATACAATGATCTTTGAAAATAATGAGAACTCCTCAAACTATGTTGATATGCTGATTGACAATCAGTATAAAGTGCATGCATTTTTCACCTCCGACTACGATAATATGTTGCACTATCTAACGGCAAAGCCCAGTACAGGCACTGAAATTTGCAACTATCCTCCTACTATCACAGGATACACCGGAAAAACAAATGTTGGTCCCGGAGAAGAATGGGCCGGTACTGTCTCAGCCACGGATTCTGAGTGCGATAAGATTGACTTTTATACCATTACCAAACCTGATTATATCACTATCGATGACCACGGGAACGGAACGGCAACGATACATGCCAGCGTTCCGGAGGGAGAAGGTTTCGGAGACGTTGGGGTTACAATATTTATTAGGGATTCATATCACCAAAATATTGATAGTAAGGTAAGTGCAATAACCTTCATGCTCAAACTAACTCAAGACGGAAAGGAAGAGGGTTCTATCAAGGTAGAGAACAAGTGTGCGGGACCTGGAAGCTTTTGATAAGGTATAAAAAAACTATTGGAAGTCTCATTTAGCATTCCCTGTGTTTAGGAGCTGGTAGCATTTAGTTCCTGCTTGCTTTTGAGTTTGATTATTTGTTGTAAATTCGGCTTCAATAATCGAATTGACTCCATCAGCTATGAACAGCAGCTTTACCTACCTCGACTATATCATTTTCGGAATTTATGCTCTTGTGATCCTCTCTGTAGGATTATGGGTTTCCAGGGGAAAGAAAGGTGTAAAAAAGACTACCAAGGATTATTTCCTGGCAAGCAAATCACTTCCATGGTGGGCTGTAGGTGCTTCTCTCATTGCCGCCAATATCTCTGCGGAGCAGATGATCGGGATGTCGGGTTCGGGCATGGCCATCGGCCTCGCCATAGCCACATATGAATGGATGGCAGCACTCACACTGATCATCGTCGGAAAGTATTTCCTGCCTATATTCATCGAAAAGGGACTCTATACCATCCCAGAGTTTATTGAAAAACGATTCAGCACCAACCTGAAAACAATACTGGCTGTTTTCTGGATTGCCCTATTCATTTTTGTGAACCTGACTTCTGTGCTCTTTCTGGGTGGAAAAGCCATAGACACTATACTCGGACAGGGTGATGGCAGCATGATATTCCCGGCCATCATTGCACTGGCTTTGTTTGCTGCAGCATATTCACTCTATGGTGGACTGGCCGCTGTTGCCTGGACGGATGTGATACAGGTAGCACTTCTCGTAATAGGTGGGTTGATCACTACCATCATTGCACTTGATCATGTCACAGCTGATGGTGGAGTCATTAGCGGAATCAGCCATGTTTATGAATCTGCCGGCGACAAATTCCATATGATCCTCAAACGAGGCAATCCCGAATTTATGAACCTTCCCGGCATTGGCGTTCTGATCGGCGGAATGTGGATCGCCAACCTCTATTACTGGGGATTCAACCAATACATTATTCAGCGAACATTAGCTGCAAAAAGCCTTAAAGAATCCCAGAAAGGGATTGTATTTGCTGCTTTCCTGAAGCTGATCATTCCATTATTTGTTGTGATCCCCGGAATCATTGCTTTTGTCATGTTCTCTGAACAGGCCGGAACCGCGCACATTGATGGTGTGCAGGATGCGTTCATGAAAGCAGATGGAGGAATGAATTATGATAAGGCATACCCATGGTTGATCAGCACTTTCATCCCCTCCGGGTTAAAAGGACTGGTTGTTGCAGCGCTAGCAGCGGCTATTGTTTCCTCACTAGCCAGCATGGTAAACTCAACCTCCACAATTTTCACAATGGATATTTACAAACCCTACCTGGCGAAGAAGAACGGAGCTGACAGGGATGTAATGGTTGGGCGTATTGCTGCGGCACTTGCTTTGGTCATTGCTGTATTTGTCGCTCCTGCACTAGGTAACCTCGAGCAAGCATTTCAATATATACAGGAATATACCGGAGTAGTAAGTCCGGGCATACTGGCAGTTTTCATGCTGGGTTTGTTTTATAAAAAAGCCAATAACAGAGGTGCCATAGTTGGAGTCATTTCTTCAATTCCTGTTGCATTGGCACTTAAAATCCCTTCACTTGAGCTCCCATGGATGGATCAGATGCTTTACACATTCCTGATAACCATGGTTGTGATCGTTTTCGTTAGTCTCTCTACGAATAAGCTCGATGACGACCCCAAAGCCATTATTGTCACAAATAAAATGTTCAAAACCGGCAAGGCATTTAATATCGCGGCTTATGCCATCTGTATTATACTGGTGGTACTTTATGCGGCTTTTTGGTAGAAAAACTGGTCGCTGGATGCTGGATGCTGGATCTGGATACTGGATCCTGGATACTGGATACTGGATGCTAGATACATGGTTAAATGGCTACATGCTATATGGCTACATGGCGAAATGGGTACATGGCTAAATGGCTTACTGAATACTGAATACTGCTTACTGCTTACTGCCTACTTTTACATACATTTTTCCTAAATTTGATATATGGCAAAGTCTCAAAGGCTACTTTTTCTTGTTTGTTGCTCATTAGTTTTGTTTTCAAGTTGTGACAGAAGCGACGACAGCAAGCCTAATTTCATTTTCATCCTGGTTGACGACCTCGGCTGGACCGATCTGGGCTGCTATGGCAGCGATTTTTATGAAACGCCAAACATTGACAGCTTTGCTGCACAAAGCACATTATTCACCAATGCATACGCAGCCTGCCCTGTATGCTCCCCCACCCGAGCTGCCATCATGAGCGGGAAATACCCCACTCGATTGAATATCACCGACTGGATACCTGGTGATGATCCGAAAAACCGGGATCTGGTGGGAACGGAAGACAGGAATGAGTTGCCCCTGGAGGAAATTACACTTGCAGAAGCGCTTAAACAAAACGGGTACAAAACTTTTTTTGCGGGTAAATGGCATCTGGGTGATGAAGGTTTCTTTCCTGAAGACCAGGGCTTTGAAATAAATATTGGAGGCCATCATAGAGGCTCCCCTCCGGGAGGCTACTATATGCCATATAAAAACCCAAAGCTTCCCGATGGCCCTGAAGGAGAATATCTGACCGACAGGCTGACTGATGAATCGATCAGTTTCATGAAAGCGAATAAAGAAAATCCTTTCCTGCTTTATTTATCTTTTTATACCGTCCATACACCCATTCAGGCAAATAAGGAATATGTAGAACACTACCGTGAAAAGCTCCAAGAGATGGGGAATCCCGATGTCGAACAATTAGCTGAGCACTCGGCTTTCACAACTCAGCAACAGCTGAATGCTGAATATGCTTCTATGGTACACGCCCTTGATGTAAACATCGGCCGCTTGCTTCATTCCATTGATGATCTTGGCCTTGCCGATAAGACGGTGATCATCTTTACATCAGATAATGGCGGGCTGTCGACCATCACCGGAAACAACTGGACTGCCCCTACTGCCATAAAACCTTTAAGAGCCGGAAAAGGCTGGTGCTATGAAGGGGGTATCAGGGTGCCTCTGATCATCAAAACTGCAGATATGGATAAGTCAACTGTTTGTGATGTCCCCGTCATCAGCATGGACTTTTACCCTACTATTCTCGATCTTGCCGGTATTCCTGCAATGCCTGATCAGCATATAGATGGGATAAGTTTATCACCACTGTTAAAGCATGAGCCAGACCTGGAAAGGAAAGAGATATTCTGGCATTACCCGCATTACCATTCCAGTGGCTGGACACCCGGCGCTGCCATCAGATCAGGAAAATGGAAACTGGTTGAATTCTATGAATTAAATGAAACCGAGTTATATGATCTCGAAAATGATCCAGGAGAAACAATGAACCTTACTGAAGATTATCCTGAAAAAGTATTAGAATTAAAAAACAGACTTGTTCAACTTCAGGAAACTACGGGAGCGAAGTTCGCGAAAATCAATCAACAGATTTCTACTAATTAACTTCTTCTCTTCTATCATGTATTTTTGAGTGATGATATCCTATTGATTATTGATTAATGACGATTTGTATCTCAGAAATGTAATTTCAAAATTAATAATGAATTAAAAGTTAAATCACCTAGCGCTTAACACCTAACACTCAAAACCTAATTTTGTATATTTATAGCGATTATGAAAAGAAAAGCAACTAATATACTATTGGCCATTGCATTTATGTGCTCATTATCAATGATCAGCACCACGGCCTATACGCAGGTAAAAATAACAACTGCCATCCTTGATCCTATCTGGGTTCTGCCCGATACGATTATTCCAATATTTGAAGCGGATATTACAGGCAGCGCTGAAGCAACATCTGCTATCCTTACAGATATTATTTCCAGGCAGCCCGATTCTGCAATGATGGCAGAATATGAAAACCGTCTGATGGCTATATTGCAAGAGCTGGACACACTAAATAAAGCATTTTTAAAACATGAGGATAAGGAGATTGGAGCCAAGGCGGTACAGAATTATAAGAATGAACTAAATCTGCTGCGGGTTGAAAAAGATAAATTGAAAAATGATCTTAAAGAATCGACCGATAAATTACAGGGATACTATACTAAAATCAATTTTCTGGAACAAACCTGGAAAGCCACCCTGGCTTCGTCAGAAAACGGAACAATTTCTGGCACCTTGAGGGATCGTATAGCGCAAGTCACCAATGAAGTTCAATCCGCGAATGAAGTAGTTATTAAAAATGGTGAAACCGTAATATCTCTTAGCGACCGCCTTCTCACCGGGGGGCAATTGCTTGAAGATCTCAGCCTCCAGGTTACTGAGGCCGAGGAGCAATTTCAGTTAAAATATCTCACCAAAACCCACCGTGCAATCTGGGAAAGGGATACCTTATCTGAAGAGGAGGCCATTAATCCTTCCATCATTTTCACCTCAGTACATCAAGCCTATGGGAAAGGGTTATCACAGTTCTACGACCTATATAAGGTCCTGATATATTTTCATCTTTTCCTCCTCATGGCGTTGCTTACACTAACTATTATTATCAAAAGGAGACTAAAAGGAAAAGATATTGAAACAGATAGCAAGCGCATTCAGACCTTCCTGCGGGTATTTATGAGGCCTATAGCCTTGTCGTTCATGCTTGCCATATTTCTTACTATCCTTCTTTATCCGGCTGCGCCATTGGTAATAAAGGAATTAGCCTCTTATTTCATACTAATCCCGTTGATCATTATTGCAAGACAAGTTCTTCCCAGGCAGTGGCATATCTTGTTATATCTGGCTTCCGGCTTTTTTATTTTCGTTGAATTAATAGAAACAGTCCAGTTTGAATCATATCCCCTCCCCATGGTGACAATCCTCATTGCCACCATTGCTGCTATAGCCTATGTTATCTGGCTGATCACAAGGCGGATTCGCATGGCAAAGCAAAGATCTGATAGTAAGGTCACCTTAATTGACATAGGTATGTGGCTCATCGCAGCAATATTATTTGTATCTATAATTGCCAATGTTACCGGCTATGTATCATTTGGATTTTTCTTGTTCAGAGGCCTCGTCATCAGCGTTATTGCTGGTTTACTCATCAGCGTTACAGTTACTGTTATCGATGGATTTTTCACACTGCTGATCATGGGACGATCTTCCCAGATGTACGAAGTGGTGCGTGATTACGGTAACAAACTGGTGAACAATATTATCAGGGTAGTCAAATTCTTCGCAATAATATACTGGCTTCAAATCGTACTTCGCAGGTTTCTGATATACGATACCATATTGGATTGGTTAACAGGTATTCTTGAAACTAAATGGGTTATTAATGATATTACTATATCGGTAGAAGGTATACTTCTTTTTGCTCTTATTATCTTCTTGAGCATCTGGCTTTCAGGATTTATTAAATTACTGCTCGAAAAAGAAGTCTTCCCAAGGCTCAAATTCAGTCGCGGCATACCCGGAATCATCAGTCTCATTATCAGGTTTTCAATTGTAAGCATTGGATTTCTCTTGTCTCTGGCTGTTCTCGGCATTAAGCTCGACAACCTGACCATCCTCATGGGTGCTTTGGGAGTTGGTATCGGTTTTGGCCTGCAGGATATCATGAATAATCTCATTTCCGGATTCATATTGATATTTGGGCGGCCAATCCAGGTGGGAGATACTATACAGTTTGGCGACAAAGAAGGTATTGTGCAAGAGATAGGAATACGCGCAAGCAACATCAAGACTTACAATGGATCAGAAGTGATCGTTCCTAATGGCAAACTCATCTCAAATGAGCTGGTTAATTTGACACTTTCGGATCACCTGGCGCGCATTGAAATAGATATGGGCACTGAATTCGGCTGTGATCCTCAAGATGTTATCGACATACTTGTGATGCAGGCAAAACTGCATGATAAGGTATCCAAGAGCCCGGAAGCTTTTGCCATCTTTTTTGGGTATGGGGATTATGCATTAAATTTCAGGCTCTACGCCTATACTACACATGTAAATTCACGCCTGAGTATCCGAAGTGACCTCAACCTGGCCATATTCCATGCCCTGAAAGAAGCCGATATCAAAATTCCTTTCCCAATACAAGATCTGAATGTAAAGCTGGAAAATGAGAAAGAAAAAAAGGAAAAGAAGCCTAAGAAAATAGAAAAAGAAGAGGAAGAGAAAAAGGACTGATGCGGAGACGCATTTCAATAGTTTTATTTCTTATTACCGCCGGAAGTTGTCTTGCTATGGGGCAAATCAATGTTATATCAAAGCAAACAAAGGACATCGGCTCCTTCCTTTCAGTTCCTTCTATATGAGCCCAATTCTTTTGGATCAATGAATACCCACATCGCTATTCAGGCATGATCACACAGTAACCCAACACCCAACATTCAACACCCAAAACTTTATATGCCATACTTATTGATCTTATTATAAAGGGTTTTCCTCGTGATCCCAAGAATCCGTGATGCCTGAGAGAGATTTCCCCGGCAGCTCTCAATGGCCTGGTTAATAATACGCATCTCATTCTTTTCAAGGTTATAACACTCCATCGCCCCACCAATAATACTTTCTCCATTCCTTCGAAAAGCGAAGTCATCAGCCTTGATAAACCCACTATCACACATGATCACAACCTTTTCTACAGCATGCTCCAGTTCCCGCACATTACCCGGCCAATGCCAGTCCTCCAGCAAAGCAAACACATCCGGCTTTACTTCCAGTACTGCTTTTGCATAACGTGCTTCATATTTCTCCTTAAAATGATGGAAAAGAGCCTTGATATCACTTCTCCTTTCGCGTAATGGCGGAACATGGATGGTGATCGTATTCAGGCGATATAAAAGATCTTCCCGAAATTTGCCTTCCCTGAGCATGCGGTCCAGTGGCATATTAGTTGCTGTAACAAGACGTATATCGACTGGGACAGGCGTATTTGTTCCCAACCGGTACACCTGCCTGTTCTGAAGGACAGATAACAATTTAGGCTGCAGTGCCAGGGGCAGATTACCGATCTCATCCATGAACAGGGTACCATGATCTGCAACTTCAAAACGCCCGGGATGGTCTTCCCCGGCATCGGTATACGCGCCTTTCTTATGCCCGAAGAGCTCGCTTTCAAAAAGACTGCCAGTAAGTGATCCCATATCTACACTCACGAAAGCCTCCCCTGCCCTTGGAGATGCTTTATGTATAGCCCGAGCAATCAATTCCTTGCCTGTCCCGTTTTCACCGGTAATGAGCACATTGGCATCGGTAGTGGCTACTTTTGTCACCTGGACCAATAATTTCTTCATGGCCTCGGACGAACCAACAATATTGATTGCAGTTGGTTTCCGCCTGTCCAGGGCCTTCCTGTCGGAAAGTCGGCTATCTGCCCGACAGGGTTTACATATTGCCAACACCGAATTTCTGATTACGTCAAAACTCACAGGCCTCTGAATAAAATCTGCCGCTCCTTCCTTGATGGCTCTCACAGCGGTTTCTACCCTCGCATTCGAAGCCGTCAGGATCACGGATGCATCCGGCTGGAGCTCGAATATCCTGTTCATCCAATAAATGCCTTCATTGCCATTATGAATCCCGCTTTTGAAGTTCATTTTCAGGATATATACATCGTAACGCTCCCTGTAAGATATGAGGGGATAAGGTTAGGATTCTTCTCGCAATCTATCTGGTTAAAATGATTATTGAACAGTGATCTCAGGCCAAAAAGTATTTCATCGCTATCGTCAACGATCAGGATCTTTCCGTACTTTTTCATCAGGGTATCCTCCGGAAATTATGCATAGGTGCAATGCAAGCTTAAAAATACCATTATAAAATAAGAATACAAAGGTAAATTCACCAGTTGCAGAGATGCGCTTGCAAAAGGTTAATACTGGGTAATAATTACACAGCTTCTGGGGGCTGGGGGCTGGGGGCTGGATACTAGATACTGGATCCTGGATACTGGATACTGGATACTGGATACTAGATACTGGATACTGGATACTGGATCCTGGATACTAGATACTGGATACTAGATACTGGATACTGGATCCTAGTTGCAGGTCACTGGATACTTCGTGCGCCGAAGCCTTGGCGGAGGCGGACTGGATCCTGTATAAATGGCAAATAAGCCTTCAGCTAACAGCATACTGTCAACTGCCTACTGTCAACTGCCTACTGCCTACTGCCCAACGCCCAATGCCTAACACCTAACGCCCAATGCTTAATTAGATTTAAAAAGATCCGGTGTAAAGGTGATCATGGTCCATACCCAGAAAGGTGAACGGATGCCACTTGCATCAACTTTTTTGACCTTTTCCAGGCTGGATGTGGTAAAATAATATGAAGCACCTGCCTGAAGGTGAGCATATCCATGATCTTATAAGTATACATCAGGTCAACTTCTGATCCAAGATCGGTATCGTCAACAATGATGGCTCCCACCATGACCGGATTGGCCAGATAGAATTTATGATAAAAAGCCGTAAGTGAGTGTTTCTTATTGATTGGAACTTTAATGTTGGGATATATATCAATTAGTCCGCCATTGGCTGTGCTGCCTTTCATATAGGAATAGTAATTCATGAACCCATAATACTTAAACACAGCCCCGTACATGATGATTGAATGTTCTTTCCTTTTCCCCGTAATCGCTATTCTTGGCATTATCGCCGGAGACATAATCCCCGCCCAAACCGATACGTACCTTTCCAAATTTCACACCCGGATGCAAGGTGGCCATATAAGCCATAACTTCCTTACCCGATTGTGCTTTCCCATTCTGCATATACAGGTTAGTACTGATATCGAACTTGCCATTGTCAAATTTAAGCCATAGCCCATAAGTAGCTGTCAAATAAATGACAGAGGGATTGTCGGTCTTCTGATAACCGGAAGCGAATGCCATAAGTGCAGCGCTGAGATTTTTATTGAACTTCCTTTTCAGGTGAATATAATTCTGCGTTTTCATCAGGTTTTTTACATTAAATAGCTCAGGATCCAGTAGGTCCTTACCATTTGAAAGCTCAGTATTGTTATTATATGAGAGAGCCACACTCAAAATCCAATTGTTCTGTTTGAATGTGTAGGCAAGAGCATCATATGCCAATCCATATTGGTTCCAGTTCCTACCTGCAATCAGGCGTTGTTCATCAAGAATGAGCACCTGCCGGCCTATTGTCAGGGCAGAATGGCCACCCAGTTTAAGTCTGAACCAGGCCTCCTGAATATCCACTCCACCTGTGGACCCCCAAACTCCTGTTGAGGAATAGATATCACCGCTTCCCCAGAAGCGGACATCCTGTATGCTCAATCTCATCTCATATTTTTCTTTTGTCAGATCAAATCTCAAGCGAGTACGCTGTGTCACATAATAGCGTGTATCCAGCGAATCTGGTATCGGCCGTAAGGCCCCATTGTCCATTTCAAGCCTGGGCCGCAATTCGGCCGAGATCCTGAACTGTGAAAAAGCAAAAGAAGGGATAAAAAGGATAGCCATCAAGGCTATTAAACGTAAGTGTTTTTTCATAGTATCAATATTTTATCAGACAAAGTTAAAAAATACCCTAATTTTATCCTTAAAATTAATTTTTATGGTTCTGATCGGCGACAGCGGTGCCACAAAAACCACCTGGGCACTATTGAAAGATAAGGATGTAATCATGCATGACACCTCAGGCTTTAACCCTTACTATATGGGCCCTGAGGTTATCAGGAATATCCTTGATAATAACATGATCCCCGGAATCATGAAAGCTGATATCGAAGAGATTTATTATTATGGATCAGGCTGCTCCACGGAAAAGAACTGCAATGTGGTCAATGCTGCACTGTCATTACATTTTCCCCGGGCCCGCGTAGAAGTACACCATGACCTTCTTGCTGCTGCTCGTGCCCTGCTGGGCAGAGACGAAGGCATTGCCTGCATACTGGGTACCGGAGCAAACTCCTGTGCGTATGATGGTGAAAATATCACTGCAAATGTGGCTTCTCTTGGATATATGTTTGGTGATGAAGGAAGCGGAGCATATATTGGCAGGAAGTTTCTGACTGCATACCTGAAAAAAAACCTGGCAAAGGAGATACTGGATGCCTTTGATGATGAATATAGGTATTCCCTCGAAGATATTCTCCGCTCAACTTATAATGAAGGAAACCCAAGCACCTACATGGCTTCATTCACGCGATTTCTTGCCAAGCATGAGCATCACGATGATGTCAGGGAAATCCTCCACTCATCCTTTGTTGAATTTTTCAAAGAATCTGTATCAAAATACGACAGGTACAAACAGCTACCGGTCAGCTTCGTAGGTTCAGTAGCATTCCATTTCAGACATATACTCAATGAGGCAGCATGGCAGTCAGGGATTTCGATCGGGCGTATTGACCAGGCGCCAATGGATGGGCTAATACGGTATCATAAGGAATAAGGGAATTCGGGAGTCAGAGATTCAGGGAGTCAGAGATTCTCGTACTCTCGTGTTTTCTTACTCCCTCGAAATGATCAGTGATTCCAAAAAATCGATAGCCCACCTCTCCTCTTCAGGTTCAAACCATCGAATTTCAGCATCCCGCTTTAACCATGTAAGCTGGCGTTTGGCATAGCGGCGGGTGTTTGTTTTTATGTTCTCTATGGCCTGTTCTAGACTCACATCTCCATCGAGGTATGCGAATAGTTCCTTATAGCCAACAGTGTTGAGTGCATTGTTCTGACGATAAGCTTGCAATGACTGTACTTCTTCAAGCAGGCCATTTTCAATCATTGTATCCACTCGCTCAGCTATCCTCTGAAATAGCTTTTCCCGATCCATATTCAACCCGATCTTTATCAGCTTGAAAGGCCTCTCTTTTGATTTATGTTTCCGAAGGGATGTATAGGTTTTTCCTGTTTGCAGGCACACTTCCACGGCACGTAAAAGCCTGTTGGGGTTGTTCAGATCAACCACTTCATAATACTCAGGATCCAGGGATTGTAACTTCTTTCCGAAAGCTTCAAGTCCAGCGGTTTCTATCTCTTTTTTAAGCTGTTTCCTCAAGTCAGGATCATGGTTAGGAAGATCATCAATACCCTTGCAAACTGCATCGATATACAAGCCCGATCCACCTGTGAGGACCACCACATCATGCCGGATAAAAAGATTATCAAGAAGTGCCAATGCCTCGGTTTCATACCGGGCCACATTATAATCTTCTTCAATGGATAAATTGCCTAAAAAATGATGCTTAACTGCCGCCAGCTCTTCCGGCTCAGGGTAGGCAGTACCGATGCGCATCTCCCTGTAAAACTGCCTTGAATCCGCCGACAATATCTCTGTTTTGAAATGCCTTGCCAGTTTGATGCTAAATGCTGTCTTCCCAATGGCTGTGGGCCCTGAAACTACAACGAGATATTTATCTTTAACTTGCATGTGCATATTCTCAGGCATTGGGCATTGGGCATTGGGCATTAGGCATTAGGCATTGGGCATTAGGCTTTAGGCGCTAGGAAGTCGGACCAGTATCCAGCATCCAGTATCCAGTATCCAGTATCCAGTATCCAGCATCCAGTATCCAGCATCCAGTATCCAGCATCCAGTATCCAGTATCCAGTATCCAGTAACCAGCATCCAGTATCTAGGATCCTTTCGAAACTTTCAATCCCAACTCCTTCCCTTTCTCAAGCATAAACCCATAGGCGGCATTATATTCATTGGGAATAACCCCATCCAATATGGCTTCTTTAATAGCGTTCTTGATGTCTCCTACTTCACGGCAGGGAGAAATACCGAAAGTTTCCATAATCAGTTCACCGCTTACCGGAGGTTGAAAGTTCCTGACCATGTCCTTTTCCTCGATCTCAACCAGTTTTTTTCTTACCAGCTTAAAATTGCTGAGATAACGTTTAACCTTTTTCTGATTCTTAGATGTGATATCCGCTTCACATAGCATCATCAGGTCATCAATATCGTCACCGGCTTCAAACAACAATCGACGGATAGCAGAATCAGTCACTTCTTCCTGTGAAAGCACTATGGGCCTTAGATGCAGCATGACCAGCTTTTGAACGTAGCGCATCTTCTCATTCATGGGCAGTTTCAACTGTTTAAATATCTTCGGCACCATCTTGGCTCCTACAAATTCGTGTGAATGAAAGGTCCAGCCTACTGCTTTATCATATCTCTTAGTAATCGGTTTTCCAATGTCATGAAGGATGGCCGCCCAGCGCAGCCAGAGATTATCAGTATTTTCAGCAAGATTATCCAGCACCTGCAGGGTGTGATAAAAATTATCTTTATGTCCCCTACCTTCTTGATTTTCAGCACCTTTCAAGGCGAGAAATTGCGGAAAGATGATTTGCAAAAGGCCGCACTGTTCCAGGAGTTTAAAACCATATGATGGTTCTTTGGCCAGGATGATCTTATTCAACTCATCGGAAATCCTTTCCCTGGAAACAATTTTGATTCTGTCCCTGTTGCGGCTGATGGCTTCAAAGGAAGCCTCCTCAATGTTAAAACGCAGCTGTGTAGCAAACCTGATAGCGCGCATCATCCGCAGGGGATCATCAGAATAGGTAATGTCAGGGTCCAGGGGTGTGCGGATGAGCTTACGTTCGATATCCGCCAGTCCATCGAAAGGGTCTAGCAGGCTGCCATAATTATCCCTCCTCAGGCTGATTGCCATAGCATTGATCGTAAAATCCCTACGATTCTGGTCATCCTCCAGCGTACCGTCCTCTACAAGGGGTTTCCGCGAATCACGATTGTAGGATTCTTTCCTTGCCCCAACAAACTCAATGATCCATAACTGCTCCTCCTTATAGCGCAGCATGGCCGTACCGAAGTTCTTAAAATAGTTCACCCTGGTCTGATCGCCCAGCTTTTCAGCTACCCTTCCGGCCAGCTCAATACCACTTCCAATAGCAACAACATCGATATCGGCTGTTTCACGTTGCATGATGCGATCGCGTACATATCCACCAATCACATATGCATCAATGCCCATTTCCTCTGCCGAGATGGCAATAACTTCAAAAATATCTTTATCAAGAAATGACTTCAGGTTCTCCATTCGCGGACAAAATTAACTATTCCGAAACAAATACCTGTTCAATGGTGAAAAAGCCGGGATATTTTACCTCTGTCATGCCAATATAGATGGTTGGTTTTGCCCTGAGCTTGACCCGGCTTGGTTGGCCACCCTGTCCGGACAGATTCATAGCAAAATTGAGAACAGCATCTGCCGATTCGCCGCTTAGTACATTAAAAAGGTCTACGGCTACCTCAATGGGTAATACAGATATGCCACCGGCCGGAGGCACTTTAACATCCTTTATTACTTTTCCCTTGGTGATGAGGACATCATCAATAATCAGGTCCCAGAGGAAACGATTCATTGATGCTTTTTCCTCATTTGGATTCCTTACCTCCACATTCAGCACGAAGTACAAGGGCATTTTCCCTTTCATGGCCTCCATGGATATGCTGCTTGCCTCAGGGAAACTGAGGTCGCTAAACTGATCCACATTGGTTACATCCACCCCGGCCAGGGTTACAGCCTCAATATTTTTCAGTCGAAACTCACATTTGGCGAAGTTCTTCATTTCATTGGCCTGCTCCATGACCTTGCATGATACCATGGACAGACAGATGAAGCATATCATTGCCAGCCTCATTGCAGAAGTATTCATTATCTTTACATTTTTAATGATCATTGCTTCTCAAAGATAGTTATTTCCGCCTTAAAAAAAGCAAATCTGCATGATCCTGATCAACAGAACAGAAACCGATCCCTACTTCAATATAGCTGCTGAGGAATATGTCCTGAAAGCTTTCGAGGAAGATGTTTTCATGCTCTGGATAAACAGCGCTTCAGTGATCACAGGTAAACACCAGGTAGCCATCGCTGAAGCTGATATCATGCATACGTACCGAAATAAGATTCCGGTGATCAGGAGAATATCCGGTGGTGGTACGGTTTATCATGACGAAGGGAACCTGAATTACAGCCTGGTAGTGAATGGAGATAAAGGCAAGCTGGTGGATTACGAAAAGTACGCCGGGACCGTGATCCGTGCCCTGGATCATCTATCTGTTAAGGCTAGCCTAAAAAAGAAGAGTAGCCTGTTCACGGCAGGAAAGAAATTTTCAGGCAATGCTGAACATGTTTTCAGAAATCGGGTATTGCATCATGGCACCCTGCTTTTCAATACGGATCCTGAATTGTTGCGCAAATGCATCCGCCCTGCACATACAGGGTACCTGGATAAATCTGTTCGATCAGCGGACAGTGAGACTACTAACCTGATCGATCATCTGCCTGAAGATTATAACATGCAGGATTTTAGGGAGACATTGATCACACAGGTAAAAATAGATTTTTCGGGAGTCAGCACATATATCTTCAGCAAGGAGGACAAAATAGCGATCAGGAAGCTCGTCAACGAAAAATATTCCGGGATGGAATGGAACTTCGGGTATTCACCAAGATATAAGCTGGAGCGTGAAATCTGGGTTCGTGATGATGTATTGAAAGTAGTGATCAGTGCAGAAAAAGGCAGGATCACATCCCTGGAGATCAGAAAAGATGGCAAGATCTTGAAAGAAATTTCTGAAAGCCTTATTGGATGCATGCATCACCCTGCTCCTATACTGGATGTGCTGAATAAAATTAACTTTGCACAATTCATGAAGGGAATAGAGCCTGAAGCCTTTGTGGCAGGGCTGTTTTAGTCTTATAGAAAAAAACATGGATCAACTCCCGGCTGACATAGTCAATGAGCTGAAAAAGAAGTTTGAAGGGGATATCTTTCAGGATCCTTCCAGCAGGCTTCAGTATGCCACTGATGCCAGCGCATACCGTGAAGAGCCCCTCCTGGTTACACGCCCCAAACACAGCAAGGATATCAGGGAACTGATTCTTTTTGCCCGCAAGAACAACCTATCCATTATTCCAAGAACTGCTGGCACTTCCCTGGCAGGACAGGTAGTGGGAAAGGGTATTATTGCCGATGTTTCCAAATATATGACTGAGATCCTGGAGATCAATGTAAAAGAAAAGTGGGTCAGTGTTGAACCGGGAGTAGTGCTGGATGAACTGAACCTGGTCCTGAAGAAACATGGGCTTTTCTTTGGTCCGGAGACCTCAACATCAAATCGCTGTATGATGGGTGGCATGGTTGGGAATAACTCCTGTGGTGCACATTCCCTGATCTATGGAAGCACAAGAGACCATACCCTGTCGGTGAAGGTGCTCTTAAGTGATGGATCAGAAGCCGAGTTTAGCTCAATTGATATTGATGCGTTCAGGAAGAAATGTGAGTCTAAAAGCCTTGAAGGCGATATTTACAGAAATATTGAAAACATATTATCCGATCCCCTGAACCAGGCTTCCATCAGGAGTGAATACCCCGATCCGGAGATAAAGAGAAGGAATACCGGTTATGCGATCGATCTTCTACTCGATACTGAACCTTTTACTAAAGATAAAGCGGCTTTTAATTTTTCAAAGCTCATTGCAGGATCAGAAGGCACCCTTGCTTTTATCACTGAGATCAAGTTAGGCCTGCTTCCTCTCCCACCCCGGGAAAAAGCACTGGTATGCATACATTGCAATAGTTTGCAGGAAGCCTTTCATGGAAACCTGATCGCATTGAAATATGCTCCCGGGGCTGTGGAGCTGATGGATGACAAGACCCTGGAACTTACAAAAGGCAACCTCACCCAGAGCAAAAACCGATTTTTCCTGGAAGGTGACCCCAAGGCCCTCCTTATCGTGGAGTTTGCCCGTGAAACGAAAGCTGAGATCATGGAATTGGTGGCTGCCCTTGAAAAAGAAATGCGCGAGGCAGGCTATGGATACCATTTCCCCTTAGTCTTCGATAAAGATATCCCCAGGGTCTGGGCCTTGAGAAAAGCCGGATTGGGTGTCCTTTCGAACATGCCAGGCGATGCCAAGCCGGTTGCTGTGATAGAAGATACTGCTGTTAAGCCTGAGGATTTGCCTGCCTACATGAAGGATTTCGGGAAGATCCTCGAAAAGTATGATCTGGAATGTGTTTACCATGCCCATATTGGTACCGGAGAGCTTCATCTGCGCCCGGTGCTGAACCTGAAAAACGAAAAGGATGTTGCTCTTTTTCAAATCATTGGCAAAGAAACCGCTGCTCTGGTGAAAAAATACCGGGGTTCGCTCAGCGGTGAGCATGGTGATGGCAGATTGCGTGGATCCTTCATCCCGCACATGATTGGTGAAAGAAATTACGGTCTTCTGAAAGATATCAAACAGTGCTGGGATCCGGATGGCATCTTCAACCCGGAAAAGATCGTCGACACCCCTCCCATGAATAGCAGTCTGCGCTATGCCCCCGCACAGGAAACCAGATTGATAGAAACTACATTCGATTTTTCTGCTGATCAGGGGATACTGAGGGCGGCTGAAAAATGTAACGGCTCAGGCGATTGCAGGAAATCTGAGCTTATGGGTGGTACAATGTGCCCCAGCTATATGGCTACCCGCGATGAAAAGAACTCAACCCGTGCCAGAGCTAACATACTCAGGGAATTTCTGACACATTCTGAAAAGAGTAATCCCTTCGATCAAGCTGAGATCTATGACGTGATGGACCTTTGTCTCTCCTGCAAGGGTTGCAAGTCGGAATGCCCTTCAAATGTTGATATTACAAAGTACAAGGCAGAATTTCTTCAGCATTATTATGATGCCCATGGTATCCCCCTCAGAACAAGGGCCATTGCCTATATCGGGTATATGAACAGGCTCGGTGCCATCATGCCAGGCTTGTACAATGCTGTAGTGAAAAACAAGTTCCTGTCAGGGATGATGAAGAATGTTCTTGGTTTTTCCTCAAAGCGAAGCATCCCTGTTTTGCATAATACCTCTCTAAGAAAGTGGGCAGCAAAATCAGCAAACAGCCATCAGGCATCAGCCAGAAAGGTATATCTATTTGCAGATGAGTTCACGAATTACAATGATGCTGAAATTGGTATAGTAGCCATTAAACTTCTAAACGCCCTGGGGTATAAGGTAGAAGTGCCAAAGCATAAATTCAGCGGCAGGACATTCCTTTCGAAAGGACTTGTAAGAAAAGCCTCCAAACTTGCAAAACGCAATGTCAGCATGCTCTCAGGTCTGGTCACAGAAAAACATCCTCTGATCGGGATAGAACCCTCCGGGATTCTCACATTCAGGGACGAATATCCTGAATTGGTGGGGGCTGAAATGAAGGAAGAGGCTCGGGAACTGTCAAAGCATTGCTTCACAATTGATGAATTCCTGGCTACGGAGTATCAAAAAGGAAAGATCAAATCTGATCAATTCACATTAAAAGAGGGAAAGATCATTCTTCATGGACATTGTTACCAAAAAGCATTGTCCTCGGTGGAGCCTACACTGATCCTGCTGCAGATACCCGAAAATTATTCGGTGGAAGAGATCAAATCAGGTTGCTGTGGGATGGCCGGAGCCTTCGGTTATGAAAAAGAGCATTATGAATTATCGATGAAAGTTGGTGAGATGGTACTCTTTCCTGCTGTGCGCGCTGCGGATGATGATGTGATTGTTGCCGCCCCGGGAACCAGCTGCCGCCATCAGATCAAAGATGGAACAGGGAAGAAGGCGTATCATCCTGTGGAGATTCTGCATGCTGCATTGAATCAATAAAAACTTCGTATCAGCCATCTTTCTAAATCCCAAGCTCCAAACTCCAAATTCTAAACAAATTCAAATAATTCAAACTCCAATGTTTCAAACTCCCCTCTCCTTGAGGAGAGGGGTTGGGGGTGAGGTGCATTGGACCATTGGAACTTAAAATTTGATTGGAGGTTGAAGTTTTTTTTGGTTTGGGGTATTAAGAAATTTAAGAATTGGAGAATTGTTTAGAATTTGGAGCTTGCTTAGAATTTAGGCTTAGAACTTAGAACTTCACAACGATATTGTCTCTCCATCCTTCCCCAGGATTGTGTTTGGGAAAATAGCCTGAGCTTCACTCAATAGCCCATCTAATTCTTTGTACCTGGCAGAAAAGTGGCCAATGATCAACTTGCCGGCACCGGCTAATCTGGCAATGGTGGCGGCCTGGCTTGCAGTTGCATGGAATTTGGCTTCCGCATCGGTTTTTCGGTCATCCATAAATGTCGCCTCATGATATAGCAGGGTGACACCCTTTATGATAGGTACGATGTCCTCATTATATGCTGTATCGGTACAATAGGCGTAGGAACGAGGGACTCTGGGGGATGTGATGATATCGGAGTTTGCATAAACCTTCCCCTCAGCATCAACATAGTCCTCACCATTCTTGATCCGGGCATAATCCTGAATATTCAGTTTATTCGCCTCCACAAAATCCTTTCGGATATTGGGTTTTCCCGGTTTTTCGGTGATCAGAAATCCGCAGGTCGGAAAATCATGCTTCATAGGTATGGTGCTGACACGAATGGTCCTGGTGTCCAGGATCACCTCATTTTTCTCCGGGTCGATGGCATGAAAATGCAAGGAATATCGTAAGATGGTCTGCGAGGCATGTAAATGCATCTTTATGATCTCATCCAACTGATGATAGGCATAAATGTGCAGGTCTGTTTCGCGACCCAGAAGGTGAAGTGTTGTGATCAGTCCCATCAGTCCGAAATAATGGTCGCCATGAAGGTGGCTGATGAAAATATGCTCGATCTTCTGTATCTTGATGTGATCCCTCCTGAGTTGTACCTGTGTGCCCTCGGCACAATCGAAAAGGAACAGCTTCCCATGTACATTCACCACCTGGGCACTGGGATTTCGATGTGAGAGCGGGATGGCAGCACCACTGCCTAGTATGCTTACGGAGAAAGTCATACTGCAAGATAAAAAAAAAGGGTGACCGCAGCAAATGCAGTCACCCATGTTATTTCTAAAGAGGATCTTATTCCTTATCTTCTCCTTCTTTCTCGTCCGTCTTAGCTTCAGCAGTGGCGGGCTTCTCTTCCTTAGGCTCTTCAGCTTCAGGCTCTTTCTTTGCTTTGGCTTTTGCCTTGGCAGCAGGTTTCTCCTCTTTTGGTTCTTCTTTCTTCGGTTTAGCGGCAGCTTTTGGTTTAGCAGCAGTTTTTTCGTCCTTCTCTGCCTGTTCCATTTCTGCTTTCAGCTTGGCCAGTCCGTCGAGGTCACCGAGAGTTGTTTTCTCGATATTATCCTGTATCTTCTTCACTGACTTACGCGTTGTATGATGCTCCTGTTTCCCTTTGGCATCTTCGCGTGCTTTTTCCGATGCTGTTCTTTCCTGAAATGTCCTCGTATGTGAAAGGATGATCTTTTTATTCTCCTTCGAGAACTCTATCACTACAAAGTCGAGGTTTTCATCAGCATTGGCTGTGGATCCGTCTTCCTTGGCAAGATGCCTGTTCGGAACAAATCCTTCAACACCGTAAGGAAGGGCAACAACACCGCCTTTATCGTTCTTGTTCACGATAGTCGCATTGTGTACTGAGCCTAATGTGAAAATTCCTTCGAATACATCCCATGGATTTTCTTCGAGCTGTTTGTGACCGAGGCTGAGCCTGCGGTTTTCAACATCTACGTCGAGTACAACAACCTCGATCTCTTCACCAATCTTGGTGAATTCTGCAGGATGTTTGATCTTCTTCGACCATGAGAGGTCTGAAATATGAATCAAACCATCAACTCCTTCTTCCAGTTCAACGAAAATACCAAAGTTGGTAAAGTTCCTGACGGTAGCAGTATGCTTTGAATCCTTCGGATACTTGGTCATAATGCCTTCCCATGGATCCGGGATGAGCTGTTTCATGCCAAGTGACATTTTCCTTTCTTCGCGATCGAGAGTCAGAATTACGGCTTCTACTTCGTCACCAACTTTCAGGAAGTCCTGAGCGGTGCGCAGATGCTGCGACCATGACATTTCAGATACGTGGATCAGTCCTTCTACGCCGGGGGCGATCTCAATGAATGCACCGTAATCAGCAATCACAACAACTTTTCCTTTAACCTTATCACCAACTGCAAGTTTCTCATCAAGGGCATCCCAAGGATGAGGAGTGAGTTGTTTCAGGCCCAGGGCAATACGTTTCTTCTCATCATCGAAGTCGAGGATCACAACCTTGATCTTCTCGTCAAGGGTTACGATCTCTTCGGGATGATTGATCCTGCCCCATGAAAGGTCAGTAATATGGACCAGTCCGTCAACACCACCCAGGTCGATAAATACACCGTAGGAAGTGATATTCTTGACAGTACCTTCAAGAACCTGTCCTTTTTCCAGTTTCGACATGATCTCTGCCTTCTGCTGTTCCAGTTCGGCCTCAATCAGTGCTTTATGGGAAACGACAACGTTCTTGTATTCATGGTTGATCTTCACCACTTTGAATTCCATGGTCTTGTCAACGAATACATCATAATCACGAATAGGTTTCACATCGATCTGTGATCCCGGGAGGAATGCTTCAATGCCAAAAACATCGACAATCAGTCCACCCTTGGTTCTGCATTTTACATAACCATTAATGATCTCATCTTTCTCGAATGCTGCATTGATCCTGTCCCATGATTTGAGTATCCTCGCTTTTTTATGTGAGAGCAGTAATTGTCCTGAAGGATCTTCCTGATTCTCTACATATACTTCAATGGTATCACCAACCTTCAGGTCGGGATTGTAACGGAATTCGTTCACCGGAATAACACCATCAGATTTAAAGCCAATGTTTACAACAACTTCGCGGTTGTTTTTGGCAACTACTGTACCGTCGATCACTTCATGTTCAACGATAGAGCTCATGGTCTTGGTGTAGATCTCTTCCAGGTCGGCCCTATCCTTATCGGAATATATATCGGCCTTTTTACCGCTGGCGCTCCAGTCAAAATCATCATCTGATCCTTCTTCTGCAACTTTCTTAGCGGCTGGTTTCTTTTTTGCAGGAGCTTTAGGTTCTTCTGCTGCAGCCTCTTCAACTACTTCTTCAGCAACAACTTCTGCAAGCGTTTCTTCTACTTCTGCTACCACTTCTTCTGCTACCACTTCAGCAACTTCTTCTGCTACCACTTCAGCAACTTCTTCGGCAAGAACTTCAGCTTCTGGTTCCTGGTCGCTTGCTGCTGGCTCTTCAACTACAGCTTCAGCAACAGCTTCAGGAGTCTCTTCCTTTACGTCTTCTGCCTTCTCTTCTGTTTCGGGGGTTTCGGCCTTGGGTTCTTCTGTTACTTCTTCGGTCTTGGGTTCTTCAACGATCGCCTCTTCTTTCTTAACATCTTCGTTTACAGGCACTTCTTCGTTGACTTTTTCTTTTTTATCAGTCATTTGGTGTTCATTGTATCCGTCCTTTCCCTGTACCCGGTGGCTTCGGATTGGTTAAACAATATATGAACAGCTTGTGGTACAGCGGGATATAAATAATCCCCAGGCTGTTAAATTGGGCTGCAAAATTACAATAATATTTTGAATTTGAAAACACATCCAATATTAATTTGAAACACAGAATGTTTGTACTCAAAATTTGCTTGAATTGGTTGAATTGGGTAACTCAATAAATCATTTAAGTTTTTTTTGTAAATTGTACACTAATAATTTGCGTATAACCAAAGACGAAACTTAACAGATTAACCAAAAATCAATAACTATGAAAAAGCTATTCCTTTTTATCATTACCATTTTCTTTATTTTAAACAACATCAGTGCCCAGTATCCAAACTGGATCAATTACAGCAGTAATACGTGGGGAACTGACCTTTATTTCGATGGAGAAAACATATGGTATGCATCCGCTGGTGGAGGGCTGGTCAAGATCTCGCAAACTTCACTTTCAACAACGTTTTACAACAGGGCAAATTCAGATTTACCTTCCAATGTAGTTACATCAGTCGCAGTTGACCAGGACGGTAATAAGTGGGTAGGGTCCTTTAGCGGTCTCAGCGTTTTCGATGATAACAACTGGATGACCTATACCAGGAGTAATTCAGGCTTGCCCAGCGACACTGTCGGTTCACTGGTAATCGACAATTCAGGTATTGTATGGTTCTCATGTGGGGAAATTGGCTTGTGTGCCTTTGATGGAAGCAACTGGACTAATTATAACACATCCAATTCCGGTTTACCCGACAATGACGTTTATTCTATTTACGTAGACGAGGATGACAATAAATGGATATGCACCTTTGGTGGGGGATTGGCCGTATTTGACGGAACGAACTGGACTGTTTATGATGAATCAAATTCTGACATTCCAAGTGATTATCCAACAAGTGTTGCAGTGGAAAGCAATGGAGTAGTATGGATTGGTTGCAGTTATGGGCTGGGAGCTTTTGATGGCGTAAGCTGGACACACTATACATCCGATAATTCAGGGCTGCCTATTAACGACGTATCAACCATTACTATTGATGATGAAGACACAAAATGGATCGGAATGTTCGATTTGAACGTTATAGAGGGTGGTTTAGCCTCGTTTGATGGAAGTACGTGGGCTGCTTACGATGAATCAAATTCAGGCATACCCAGCAACATTGTAAACAAGCTCGAAATTGATGATGAGGGAACAAAGTGGATTGCAACTATAAATGGTATGGCAACTTTCGATGATGCCACCTGGACCATAATAGACTGTGCAAATTCAGGTCTGACAAGCGAATTCATTACTGCACTGGAATGTGATAGCGAAGGTACCATCTGGATTGGCTGTGCCAGTTTCTTTCGTCTTCACTCAAGCGTTGTTACCTTTAAAGATGGTTTATGGTCTGAATATAACAGCTCAAATAGCCCCATCATAAACAGCTTCATTACCGCTTTTGCCGAAGATGACAACGGAACGATGTGGATGCTCTCCATGAATGGGGAACTTCTATCATACAATGGATCGGATTGGACTGTTTACGATACAACAAACTCCTGCCTTCCTTCTATTGATGAAGAATGGATATTGTCATTGGCTGTGGAAAGCAATGGTACTAAGTGGATTGGATATCGTGAAGATGGTTTGCTGAGCTTCGATGGTAGCGACTGCGTCCTATACAATACCGGGAATTCCGGACTGCCTTCAGATGAGATCACGTGCATCACCATTGATAATGATGGCACTAAATGGATAGGAACTATGGGTGGTGGACTGGCATCATTTGACGGAACAAACTGGACGGTATACAATATGCTTAATTCCGGCCTTCCGGCTGATGTAGTACTGGATATTACGATAGATGAAAGCGGTACCATATGGATAGGCGGCTTAGGGATGACTGCTTTCGACGGTGCTAACTGGACCGTTTACAATACAACGAACTCTGGTCTGCCGGATGATATCGTCCAATCCATTGCAATTGATGAAAATGGCACCAAATGGCTTGCCTGCGGTTATTTTGAAGTTGGCATGGGGCGTGGCCTGGTTTCATTTGATGGCAGTGACTGGATGACCTATGACATGTCAAATTCTGGAATAAGTGAAAACCAGATCCGGAAGGTAATTATCGACCATTATGGCACGAAGTGGATGGATATTTGGAACCATCTAGGAGATTTTCCCATTAGCAACATTGATCTGTTTAATGAAAATGGAATAACAACCGACATACCCTGGATAGAAAATGACAGAACAGATGCTTTCCTGTACCCAAACCCGGCAAATGAGGCCGTTTATATTAGCGAAGAAGCCAGGCGTATTGAGATTGTCAATATCGAAGGCAAAACAATCCTGGATCCAGGAATACCTGAATGAAAATGAGATAATTGACCTGTCAGACATCCCGGCTGGAATGTATATTGTCCGCATACACACAGAAGAAGGAATCAGGAGCAATAAGCTGGTAGTGAAATAATAGCGTGGGAAAACTCGCACATATTTCAGGGATTGCTGACAATAAGTACAAAGAGATTGATTTTGATGTATATCCCAATCCTTGTCGGGGTAAAATCCAAATTTCAAATTTCAAAAAAAAACTCCAAACTCCAGACTTCAAACTCCAAAATAGAGATTATTGATATTACAGGCAGGGTGGTTTTATCAAGAGAACTTCCAGATCCGGAAAAGCATACTATTGATGTTGAAAATCTGCCAAAAGAGATATATTTGTGCAAGATCAGCCTTGGCAATACGAGTAGGACGAAGAAAATTATCAAGGAATAAGTAGCGAGTAACGAGCAACAAGTAACGAAAATCAATATCCAGGATCTAGTATCTAGTATCCAGGATCCAGTATCTAGGATCCAGTATCTAGGATCCAGTATCTAGGATCCAGTATCCTGTCCCTATTTTCCATATCTTTATTGAGTGAGAATTCAAATACACAAACTCGTTTAAATAGCAGAGCCCTCCAAAGATGGACAGAAGACATTTTATTAAGAACACTGCTGCATTCGCTGCGGTATCAGCTTTACCATTATCAGTTATGGCTATTACGGGAAATACTCGATTAAGAACTGCACATATTGGTGTTGGCGGTATGGGAGCCGCAGACCTTGCATCTATTTCATCGCACGACATGGTGGATGTGGTTGCTCTTTGCGACGTAGATTCAAATGCCCTTGAGGCTGCAAAAAAACTACATCCTGATGCATCCATCTATTCAGATTACAGGCTCCTTCTTCAGGAGATGCAGGGTGAAATTGACGCAGTGGTTGTATCAACTCCGGATCATACTCATGCGCCTGCCTCCTTGATGGCCATGGAAATGGGAAAAGCCGTCTACTGTCAGAAGCCACTCACCCACCATGTTTCAGAAGCCCGGTCGATGTTAAAACTTGCTGAAGACAAGAAGCTTGTAACTCAGATGGGAATTCAGGTGCACTCCTTTTATGATTATAAGCTGGCTACCTTGCTTATACAAGCCGGAATCATTGGAAAGGTTAAATGTGTACGGGCCTGGTCGCCTAAAAACTGGGGTTATGATGGTCCGGCCCCTGAGGGTAGCGATCCGATTCCGGAAAACTTAAACTGGAACCTCTGGCTGGGCACTTCGGCCGAAAGGCCATATAAAGAGGGCATATACCACCCGGGGAACTGGCGGAAGATCCTGGACTATGGCTGCGGTACCCTGGGAGACATGGGTGTACATATTTTCGACACACCCTATAATGCGCTGGAACTTGATGTTCCAATGACCATCAAAAACAATTGCCGTAAACCAACAGGATTCGGGTTCCCCGAAAAAAACACCGTGACCTATACCTTCCCCGGAACGAATTACACCACTGATAAATTCAAATGGGTTTGGTACGATGGTGAAGGTGCGCCAAAGAAACACAAAGACCTGAAATTACCCGATAATGAAGAACTTCCCGGACAGGGAGCCATGTTTATCGGGGAAAAAGGCAGGCTACTTCTGCCCCATTTCATGCAACTCCCAAAGCTTATCGTAAAAGACAAATACAGTGAACTGGATCTATCCATCATTCAACAGAAAGACAGGCCGGGAGAACCTGTGAGGGATTATGGAACAGAGGGGAACAAACATTATCACCAGTTTGTAGATGCTTGCCTGGGTACAGACAAATGCAGTGCGCCATTCTCCTATGCCGCAAGGCTCACAGAAACCATACTCCTCGGTGTGATTGCCGGGCGTTTTCCAAATAAAACCCTGCACTGGAACAGCGAACTGGCAAAATTCGAAGAGACAGAGGCCAATCAATACCTTGATGCATCCTACAGGGAATATTAGGAAGAACGAGTAGCGAGTAGCGAATACCGAGTAACGAGTAACGAGTAACGAAAATCGAATATCGGATATCGTCAATACCTCACACCCCATACCCCACCCCTCATACCCAATAATGTGTATCTTTGCACCCTCAAAATAAAACTGACACCATTATGGGACTCAAGTGCGGCATCATCGGGATTACAAACATCGGTAAGACCACCATTTTCAATTGCATCAGCAATACGAAGGCAGAAGCCAGCAATTACGCTTTCAGCGCCTCTAAATCGAATATAGGGATGATCTCTGTGCCTGATGACAGGCTGGATCAGATCAACTCCATTATTGAATCAGACAAAGTGACGGCTGCCACAGTGGATATTGTCGATATTCCCGGTCTTACAAAAGGTTCGAGCAAGGGCGAAGGTATTGGCAATAAATTCCTGAACGACATCCAGCAGTGCGATGCCCTTATCCATGTGGTACGCTGCTTCGATGATGATCAGCTGCCCCATATTGAAGGATCGGTGAACCCTGTCAGGGATAAGGAAATTGTTGACCTTGAGCTTCAGATCAAAGACCTTGAGATGGTTGAACGGCGTATTGAAAGAACAGAAAAGGTGGCCAAGTCGGGTGATAAGGAAGCTAAAAAAGCCCTTGAGATCCTCAAAGTTTACCAGGCCCATTTCGAGGATTTTAAACCCGCCAGGACTGCTCCATTGAGTGAAGATGATAAGAACTTCATCGATGACCTTTTGTTGCTCAGCGATAAGCCGGTGATCTATGTCTGCAATGTAGATGATGCATCTGCCGCCAATGGCAACGCATATGTTGAAGATTTCAAGAAAGCGGTTGCCGAAGAAGATGCAGAAGTTTTGATCATTGCAGGCGAACTGGAATCGGAAATCACCGAACTGGAAGATGAGGAAGACCGTATTGTATTCCTGGAAGATGCCGGATTAAAAGAGCCCGGCGTGAATAAGATGATCCGATCAGCCTACGACCTGCTCCAATTGCAATCATTCTTTACTGCGGGGAAACAGGAAGTCAGGGCGTGGACCATCCGTAAAGGTATGACAGCTCCACAGGCTGCCGGCACCATACACAGCGACCTGGAACGTGGTTTTATCCGCGCCGAAGTAATGAGCTTCGATGACTTCTATTCATTGGGTTCTGAACAAGCTGTGAAGGATGCTGGAAAATTCAGAGTTGAGGGCAAAGGATACGTTGTGCAGGAGGGAGACCTCCTGCACATACGTTTCAATGTTTAGTGTTGATTAGAACTGTACTCCAAGTGAAATATTGATACTCGTATTCTTTGAATCCCTGTACTTCTCTGTATTGTTCGTGATATTAACCAATCCAAGACCATAGCGCACTTCAATCATCAGAGCCAGTACTTTGACCCCCATACCTAATATTATCCCGGCATCATATTCTTGCAGATCATCCAAAGAATAGTCATCACCACTCTGATCTCCATCAAAACTGTTCTTTTGCTTGGAGCTGAGCAAATAGCTCCCATATCCGCCACCATTAAAGTAGATCTCAACAGCATTGAGATTTAGTGAAGCCCGCGCCAGAATAGGAAACTCAAGATAGTTTAAAGTTGTTTGAGCAAAATCATCACTCTTCATGTCGTTGATATGAACACCTTTTTGAGTGAACATCACCTCCGGTTGAAATGCAATCATTTTGTCACCAATGCGAAAGAATACGCCACCATGGCCACCAAGATTATACTCTCCCGAAAGATTGTCATCGAGGTTAAGGTTCACCCTTCCCATGGTCAGTCCACCTTTAATACCCCAGCCAAATTGAGCCTCGGTAACAAAAATGGACAGGAAGATTAGTGTAATAACTAAGAAAATCCGTTTCATCGTGTCTATAATTTAATAAATTTTGGGTGCATAAATATAGGCAATCCGAAGACGGAATCCAAATAAAAAACGGCCACCACAATGTGGCGGCCGTCTCTAAATCAGGTATTTATACCTAACAATATTCCTTGATTTACTTTTCTTCGGGGAATGGAATTGCATCCAGGATTTCATAGCGAATGGCTGTGATCAGGTATGCTTCCAGCATATAAAAACGCATAGCAACAATTGGTGAAGTCGCCTTTTTCATTTTTGCGTAATATGTATCGACCAGTTTATCCTGACTTTTCGAAAGGGAAATAACTTTTTTCATCCAGGCATCTGCATCTTCATTATTGAGGCCGGCAAATTTCTCTTCAAATTCGGTCAGCAATTCAAAACGCTTCTTTCCAAGCACTTTACGCTCAACTTCATAAGCATCGTAAACTTCCCAGAATTGCACTCTATTCTCAGCTACAGGCTGTACAAATTCCTCTACGATTGCTTTCTTTTCAATACCATATATCGATTGCACGAGATCGATTTCTTCTGTATTGGATTGTGCATAAGTAAAAATTGCAGCAAACATCCCTGCAAGGATCATGATCATTTTTTTCATTGAATTTAAATTTAAAGTTTGCAATATTAGTTTAACAACTAAAGCCTGCTTTTGTTGCTAATTGATTTCAGGTAATTGTACTGTTAAAAAAAAAATTAAAATTGTAGCCCAAGTGAGAAATTGAAATAGCGGTTGGTTTCTTTATTCGTATCGTCAGCATCGTCGAAAACATCAATAAAGCCCTGTCCGTATCTGACTTCAAACATAAACATAAGCACTCTGACGCCAACGCCACCTACAAGACCGGCATCATAGCGGACATCATGATCTGAATCAAATTCATAAGTATCAGTTTCAGTCACCCATTTGAGCTGAGAATCATCATAGTAGTGCAGCTTGGTTTTACCGCCAAGCCAGTAGCCGCCATATCCCCCTACATTCAGGTAGATTTCAACAACCTTCAGGTTGATAGAAATCCTGAGCAGGAGCGGAACATCAATATAGTTCATGCTAAGCTGTGAAAAAGTAGCATCTTCTGTTGAATTGATCCTGGTGCCCTTTTGAATGAACATAACTTCAGGCTGGAAAGATAAAAGACCCTTTCCCGTCTTCAGATATACGGCACCATGTCCTCCAATTCTATAATCAACAGAATAATGATTGTTTGACTCAAAACTCAAATTGGCCAGGGTCAAACCACCTTTAAATCCAACTTTCAGCTGGGCTTGCGCCGCTGTGGTAAATAAGGCGCAAACAAAAATTAAAACGATAATTTTTTTCATAATTCAGGTTTTTGGTTTAATAGATCAAATGTAGCATTTTTATTCATCACCAAAAAGCCAGGCTGCAGATATGAAGATGGTCCGGTTGGAGTATTTGTAGTCCTTGGGGTCAAAATCTTCACTATGACGATCTGGTTGCAGATTGGCCAGGCCCATGGCATAACCCAGATTAAAAAGCATCTGATTACACCTATAACCCAGTCCTAAGTTAACGCCATAATCAAAGGGCCGCTGGTAAAAAGCAATATCTTCATCAGAAGCGTCGCCCTCTTCCACCTTGTTTTTAAATTTGATCTTCTTGCTATCTGTATATTGAGTCCTGTTCCCATTGTCGTTCTCCTCAAAATCCCATCGGTTTACACCGGATATAGCAAAAGCAATATATGGACCTACAAATAATTGAATCTGTCCTGAGCCCAGCCTGATTCCCCCGGCAAGATTCAAAGGCAATTCAATATAAGTGATCCTGTCGCGGTCGTAGCCTGTATAGACAAACTGTCCTGAGTTCCAACTGTCCACATCATGAGCTGTGCCCTTTTTGGTAAATGATAAGCTGGGCTGAAAGGCCAGCCAATCATTGATCTGTAGGTTCATGATTCCTCCAATGCTACCACCAAACCTGAATTTAAGCTGGGGCTCATCCCAGTCATCTGTCCAGTTATAAGCATATTTGGAAATGTTAATGCCTATTTTCGGTCCAAAGGTGATCTGCGACATTACACCCATCGTAATGAAGCAGATTACGAATGCTAAAACGAATCTTTTCATGGTTTAAGTTTATTTGTGTGAGATTAAAATTAGTGTTTTTTTAATAATGCACAAAAAAAGAGGGCCGCAAGCAGCCCTCTTTATTAATATCTGTAAAATACTATTCGTCACCAAACAACCATGCAACAGTCAGGAAGAAGGTGTTATTGGTATATTTATTGTCTTTCGGGTCATAATCAACGCCATTAATGTCAGGTTGCAGGTTAATAAAACCTTTTTGCCAGCCAAAATTAACAAGATATGATTTCCACTGATACCCAATACCAATACTAATCCCAAGATCAAATGGTTTTTGAACATCGGCTACATCATCGTCTTCATCAAAATCACCTTCAGATACAGTACCCTTGAACTTGATATTTCCATCGCTCTTCTCTGTCTCGGTAGTTCCGTCCAGTTTTTTAGTGGTCACATCAACTTTTTGTTTTCCTGTTAAAGCAAAAGCAAAATAAGGTCCTAAAAAGACCTGGGCAGTACCCGGCCCGATTTCATACTTATAGGCGAAGTTAAGAGGGATTTCCAGATACAATACCTTTTCCCTTACATAACCGGTATAGGTATGATTTGGATGTTCATTGGAAAGCTCTTTCAAATTGTAAGAAGTACCTTTCTTCGTAAACTGGAGGGCTGGTTGGAATGACAGAAAATCAAGAATTGTCATATCCATAACCCCACCAATTGTAAAACCGGTTTTGAACTTTAAAGGATCTTCATCATCAGAATCTTTAAAGTTTTGTGAATATTTAGAAAAATTCACGCCCAGCCTTGGCCCAAAAGAAATCTGGCTAAAAGCTGTTCCTGCAACTAAGCAAAAAGCAATCGAAAATAGTAATAGTTTTTTCATAATTCTTTTTAATTGGTTAATAGGTTTATTTGGTAAGGCAAATATATAGAATTATTCATCCCAACAAACTACTTTCAAACAATTATTCTGCTTAAATATGTCAGAAGGAATTAATTTTCAAAACTGAGTTTACCATCTTTTGCCACTACCATGATCCCTTTACTGCGATCAAGCTTATCGGCCAACAACATCTTGGACAGTTCATTGACAAGATTTCTCTGCAGCACCCTTTTTATCGGCCTGGCACCGTATTGCGGATCATACCCAAGCTCGGCGATCAGGTCAATGGCTTCATCACTAATATCAATGCTCACATCATTGGCGGCAAGCATCTTTTCCAGTTGTTCGAACTGCAATTTCACGATAGCCCGTATTTCATCCCTGCTCAATGGTGTAAACATGATCACCTCATCAATTCTGTTCAGGAATTCGGGCCTGATCGTTTTCTTTAAGAGATCGAACACCTGTTCACGTGTTTGATCCAGGATCTTCTCATTGGCCTCATCTTTCATCTTATCCATGTTCTCCTGTATCAAATGTGAACCAATGTTAGATGTCATGATGATCAGGGTGTTCCTGAAGTCAACAGTCCGGCCCTTATTATCGGTCAGCCTGCCATCGTCCAGTACCTGCAACAAGATATTAAATACGTCGGGATGCGCTTTTTCAATTTCATCGAGCAATACTACAGAATAGGGTTTTCTCCTCACAGCTTCAGTCAGCTGTCCACTTTCATCATACCCCACATAACCCGGAGGTGCACCTATCAATCGGGAAACCGAATGTCTTTCCTGGTATTCCGACATATCGATCCTGACCATGGAATTCTCATCATTAAAGAGAAATTCTGCCAGTGCTTTGGCCAGTTCCGTTTTACCAACTCCTGTCGTACCCATAAAGATAAATGATCCTATTGGCTTTTTAGCATCCTGCAAACCGGCCCGGCTTCTGCGAATAGCATCAGAAATAGCCTGTATGGCTTCCTCCTGTCCAATCACACGCCTGTGCAGTTCTTCTTCAAGTTTCAACAGCTTTTCACGTTCACTTTGCAACATTCTGCTCACGGGTATTCCGGTCCAGCGAGCAACGATCTCAGCAATCTCCTCTGCACCAACCTCTTCATTGATCATTGGAGTATCTCCCTGCATCTCCTCCAGCTTAACTTTCAAAGACTCCAGTTCGCCTTCTGTTTCCTGTATCTTTCCATACCTGATCTCGGCTACTCTGCCGAAATCTCCTTCCCTTTCAGCCTGTTCTGCTTCAAACTTAAAATCCTCAATATTTTTCTTGCATAGCTGTATCTTCTCTACTACATCTTTCTCGGCCTGCCACCTGCTCTTTAGCTGGTTCCTTTCATCATTCAGATTTGCAAGTTCTTCATTCAGCTTATCCAACTTCTTTTTGTCTTTCTCACGTTTGATAGCTTCCCGCTCAATCTCCAGCTGCCTGATCCGGCGTTCAACATTTTCCAGCGACTCCGGGGCGGAATTTATCTCCAACCTGAGCCGTGATGATGCCTCATCTATCAAATCAATTGCTTTATCCGGTAAGAAACGGTCGGTTATATATCGCTGCGACAATTCAACGGCTGAAATGATGGCCTCATCCTTGATCCGAACATGGTGGTGAGTTTCATACCTCTCCTTCAATCCGCGCAAAATAGAGATAGCGTCCAAAGTGTCGGGTTCTTTTACCATAACGATCTGAAAACGGCGTTCCAGGGCTTTATCCTTTTCAAAATATTTCTGATATTCTTTCAAGGTTGTTGCCCCGATTGCCCGAAGTTCGCCCCTGGCCAGGGCGGGCTTCAGGATGTTAGCTGCATCCATGGCTCCCTCAGATGCACCGGCCCCCACCAGGGTATGGATCTCATCGATAAACAATACAATCTCACCATCAGATTCGATGACTTCCTTTACAACACTCTTCAGGCGTTCCTCAAACTCACCTTTATATTTCGCACCTGCGATCAAGGCCCCCATATCGAGTGAGAAAACCAGTTTATCTTTTAAGTTATCGGGTACTTCCCCTTTAATGATCCTGTGGGCCAGGCCTTCTGCGATAGCTGTTTTTCCTGTCCCAGGCTCACCTATCAGTATAGGATTGTTTTTGGTGCGACGAGAAAGGATTTGCAGGATCCTCCTGATCTCATCATCACGGCCAATAACAGGATCAAGCTTTCCGATCCGCGCTAATTCATTAAGATTACGGGCATAACGATTTAATGAATTATATGTATCCTCTGCTGTCTGTGAGTCTGCATTCCTTCCCTTCCTGAGTTCCATAACAACGGTTTTCAGGTCTTTCATCACCACACCATTGTCTTTCAACAAACGCGCCGCAGTATCGTTCCCGGAAAGTATGCCCATTAGGATGTGCTCAATTGAAATATACTGATCGTTAAACTCTTTCAGCATTGAAGCAGCACTCTGCAATGCTTTGCTGGCCTCTGACGAAAGATACTGATCTGAATCCCCGCTTACCTTGGGAAGACTTTCAATGGACTTCTCCAGGGCCTGCTTGAAAATTGCCAGGTTAACATCAAGTTTTTTAAGAATGAACGGAACAACATTATCGTCCACCTCAAATATTCCTTTCAGGATATGTAGATTTTCTATTGCTTGCTGACCATTGGCCGAAGCTATAAGGCTCGCTTTTTCAAGCGCCTCTTGTGATTTTATAGTATAGTTATTTAATTTCATTTTATTATTTTCTAAATCTTTGATATTCTGACAGAGTATTATCAAACATATTGCCAAAGCCTATATTTATATGTTTAACTGTATAATTGTCACTTCTATATAATAATGAATGACTTTTTGTCGGCTGATGTTTCCATACTAATAATAGAATATATAAACAATTTTTGTGTACTTTTGGCGTTCAAAACCGGATACAACAAATTTCGGACGACAGGGCACTCATGAAAAAATTCTTCATCCTTATCTCACTAATGTTGACCATTAACTTCCTTCAGGGGCAGGTATATGATACGGTCAATGTGTTCCAGAAAGATACAGCCCTCTTTTGCCATATTGATACCATTGTACTTGATGCAGGAGCTGATTACGTGTCATATTCATGGAATACCGGAGCTACAACAAGGATGATCAAGGTTACCAGCAATGGCACCTATGATGTTGCAGCCAGTACCAGTGGTGGGCAGCTGGAAGAATCTGATATTTATATTAACACCATCCGCGCAAGGATCATGCAGGAGTCCGACAGCCTTTGCTATAAGGATACTATCTTCCTGGTGGTGGATAAAACGAACTACAGTTACCTGTGGAATACGGGTGACACCCTGTATAACCTGCAGGTAGTCATGCCTCGTTCCGAGACTTACACCGTTGAGATCTACGATGATATCAACTCATGTTACGACAGTGTGCGTTTGGATATGTATCCCCGCATGTTTGTTGAGTTCGAACAAAACCAGGAAAACAAAGGTTGTCCCGGCGGTGATTGCAAGGGACAGCTTAGAGTATTTGCCAGCGGAGGAACCGGGGCCCTCGACATTGAATGGGATACACCAAACGTTGATCCCGGTGACTCAAGCTATGCTATTGGATTATGTGAAGGCTTTGTGGGTGTCCATATTTATGATGAAGCCGGATGCCGATTTGACACCAATTATTGGGTGGAAGTATGGGAAATGCCTGAAGTAATAACGACCCCTGACACAACCACCTATATTCAGGATCCCAGGGTAATGTTCTGGTATGAAAACCTCTCAGAAGATACGATCAGCCTCACCAATTATTTCTGGTTGCTTGAAAGCGGTGTGAGTTCCAACCTCCCAAATCCTGTTTTCTCTTTCAATGCAATGGGAGAGCACAGGGTAAGGTTTGAATATACAACCATGAACGGATGCGTGGATTCAAGCATTACTGTGATCACAGTAGCCAGCGTCGAACTGCTGGTCCCTAATGTGATGACGCCAAACAGTGATGGGGCAAACGACACTTTCATCATCACCATCAAGCCCCCCGAAGAAGAAGGGTCCAGCCGCTCCATTGCAACAGCACCCGGCTATTATCAGCCTATAAACGATTATTATATAAGCAATCAACTGGTGATCTTCAATCGCTGGGGGAGAAAAGTATTTGAAGCCACGGATTATGCAAACGACTGGGACGGCAAAAACCTTCCTGATGGCACCTACTTTTATGTATTAAAATGCCAGGGAACACAGGGAGAAGATATATTCAAAGGTGCGGTAACCATTTTACGATAAGCTTCATATTAAACGTTAATCAAATGAAATTGAATTCCATCAAATACCTCCTCCTTCTGCTCGGCAGCATTGCACTTTTGGCTTCCTGCGGCAGTGATTCAGGGAAATTACCTGCTGATGTGGTTCATAATCCCATCACGGCATCCGGAGAAAACGATATGGATGTACTCCCAGTGATGGAGTTTAAAGAGACACTGCATGATTTTGGTACCGTGATAGAAGGTGAGACAGTGACATACAGCTTTAAATTTAAAAATAGTGGTGGCAATAATCTGCTCATTAGCAATGTTTCAGCCAGTTGCGGATGTACTGCTACCAAATATACCAAAGAGCCCGTCAAACCTGGTGAAGAAGGCGTAGTTACAGTCACCTTCAATACCCGCCGGAGAAACGGCTTTCAAAACAAAACGATAACAGTTTCATCAAATACTCAACCTAATAAAACAGTCCTTAGAATAAAAGCAAAGGTCATTTCCCCGAAAGATCTTTGATTATAAACATAAAAAAAGAACAATATGTATCTGAATACTATTATCCTCATGATGGGTAGCCAGGAAGGCGAAGGTAACTCATTGATGAATTTTTTACCCCTGATCCTGATCGTCCTCGTCTTTTACCTGTTCTTTATCAGGCCTCAGATGAAAAAAAGCAAGGACCAGCGGAAATTCAGGGAAGCCCTTAAAAAGGGTGATAAGGTGGTCAGCATTGGCGGCATTCATGGAAAAATCGTGGAAGTTGCTGAGAAGACTGTTACCCTGGATGTTGGAAACCAGATGCGCCTGACCTTCGAGAAGTCAGCAATCTCCGCCGACCCTTCAAGCGATCAATTGCAAAAACAATAATTTAAATAAGGAAGTTTTGAACGCCCGGCTCAATCATCTTGTCGACAGAGCGAAAAACCCCCGGGACAAAAACTTCCGGAACCACATTTATATTTTCCTGATCTGCTGCGGCATCTCACTCTTCATCTGGTTTCTGATCAAGATGTCGGATGATTATGTGGCTGAGCTCAACATTCCCGTCACTTTCAGCAATGTGCCTGCCGACAAGCATCTCAACAATACTTCAGCAAGACTGAAGGTGCGCCTGAGAGCAAATGGTGGTGATCTTTTTTCCGTCAAGTATATGTCCGGACGCAAAGAGATCGATGTGAATCTGAACCATATGGACCTGAAAATGAGCCGGTATTTCGACAAGTACTTTATACTCTCCAGCCAGCTCAGGACTGAGATCACCGGGCGATTTGACTTTGTCCATACCTTGATCAGTATTACACCTGACACTATCTATCTCGACCTGGAGGATATCATAAGCAAAAGCCTGCCGGTGAAAGCAGCACTGGAAATAAGCTGTGAGCCACAGTATATGCTTTACGATAGCATTATAATAAGTCCTTCCGAGATCATGGTGAGTGGGCCGGCTTCCATGGTAGATACTCTCACAGAGATCACTACCAGCCCGGAGGTATTATCTAAGCTGGATGAAACAACGGAATTATCTCTACAGATTGTACCTGTAGCCATAAGTAATAAGATCCGGTACTCCGATACAGAAGTTAAGGTAATCATTCCGGTGGAGCAATTTACAGAACACACCTTAGAATTGCCGGTCAACGGGATCAGTGATGATACCGGGATCCTCAACATACGAACCTTCCCTGAAACAGTGCAACTTACCTACCAGGTCGCCATCAAGGATTATGACCTTGTTAAACCTGAAATGTTTGTATTGAATGCTAAATATGACCCGGCCAGGGATATGGAAAAGACCTTCCTGAAGGTACGTGCAGAGCAGAGTCCTGACTTTATCCGTATCACAAGGATCCATCCCGACAAACTTGAATATATTATTCAGAAATAATGCTCAAAATAGCCATCACAGGAAATATAGGAACAGGAAAAAGTACTGTTTGCAAGATTTTTGAGAGCCTGGGCATTGAAGTATATTATGCAGATCCTGAAGCCAGGAAGTTTTACCGTGATAAAGATGTGATTAATTCAGTCAGGCAATTATTCGGCAGCAGCATTTTTGATGCAGAGGATAATCTGAAACCTTCCGAGCTTGCCGCAGTGGTATTCAAGGATCCGGTGAAACTCGGGCAACTCAACTCTATCATACATCCACTGGTACTTGAAGATTTTCTTCAATGGACCGATCAACGCACTGATGCCAAATATATCCTTTACGAATCTGCCTTGCTGTTTGAAAGTGGCTTTTTTAAGCATTTCGATAAAAGTATTGTAGTGACTGCTCCAAGGGCATTGGCAAGGTCCAGGGTAGTGTCAAAAGGTCTGATTACCGCTCAGGATTTCGAAGCCAGGAATGCGAGGCAGATGCCCCAGGAAGAGAAAGCAAATATGGCTGACATCATTATTGAAAATGACGAAAAAAGCCCTTTGATCCCCAGGATCATGACACTGCATAACTCATTCTGCCTTTAATAAATTTCACTCACACATTCCAGCCATCCATAGCTATTTTTATACTTCCTGCAGCTTCATTATTGACTTTGCCCTTCTAATTCATTATCTTTGATTTACTATAATTAACTCAGGAACAAGGCTATATTATCTTACGAAAGTAAAGAGCAGACTGACCAATGTTCATTATGTGCGAATAATATAAGTTGAGTATTATGGAAAAATCTGAGCTTGAAAACATCATTATTGAAGCTATTAACAAATGTGCCGACGAAGATGGCTGGGCCAACCTGGCAAAGATGGGTGCCTTTATGCGCAAGCAAGGCGTAAAATATGGCCGGCTCTCACGTCTTCTGGCTGAACACACTGATATTGTTGAGATCAAGGTTGACGATAATATCCAGCCACCGGTAGCATATGCCAGGCTTACTATAAGTTCGCCCTGACAGCGATGATGAAATTCCTCCCTGGCGAGACGATACCCGATGAATAAGGACGGTATCGGTTGTTAAAGATATTTTCAATTCCCAGGTCCAAAGTGAGTTCATCGATAATACGATATGATGCCTTGAAGTTGAATGTCCACCAGGATGGAGCGTATGGATTACCTTCATCATCGCTTGCATACATATAAGCCTTTTCACGTTCACTGGGAGCCAACCTATCGTAAGGGATTGCCCCATTGTAATTTGCATAAATTTCGGCTATAAACAGGCCATTGTTGAAGGTGAGGGTGGTATTACCGAATAATGGAGACACATGCCTGAGTGCATAAGCTTCATCATCCTCTCCCCTCATCCAGGTAATACTTGAGCGTAGCTTAAAATATTCCCCCATATTCAGGAGCCCCATGGCACTGATCCCGTATATATTGGCACTTCCAGCGTTCACCACGGCTTCCACTTTTGAATACTCTCCATCATACCATACAGAGTCCTTCCCATCGAAGGTAAAATCGCGACGCACCATGGCATCAACGAGGTAAGTGTAGAAGGCTGCAAGCTCCAATACAGCTATTTCTCCTATTTCACGCTTCACCGAAGCATCGATACTGTATGCATATTCAGGCTTGAGGCCGGGATTAGGTACAACAACATTTCCGGGTGAAGAATCAAAGACCTTTGCCACATCATCCAGGTTAGGGGCACGAAAACCCGACGAAATGTTAATCTTCATCATCCATGGATCAATAGGACGCCAGCTCACACCGGCACTACCATTCAGTGCACCTGTATGTATATCAATCTTATCGAAAGGAAAATTGTAGAGAGAAGTATCCTTAAATGTCGATGTCAGGCTTACATAACTGTAACGCAAACCCGCAAACAAGGTTAAGCGTTCATCAAAGAGATGTTCATAATTTAAATATCCGGCATAGGTAGAATAATCGTTGCGCCCATCGGGGTACCTGGTACCGGTTTTTTGTTCTTCCCCTGTCATATAATTCCTGTTGAAAGCAGTAGAGATCACATTGTTATACATGCCCTCAAAGCCATAGAAAAAAATGTTCTGTTCGTCAAGCTTCTTCTCGATGTCGATATTGGCGGTGTACATATCCACCTCTTCGTTCTGGTTCTTAAACCAGGAATTGGCAAACTTTCTGCTATGCCTGCTTTCTTCGAAATTTTGCCAGGCCAGGGTAACCTTCAGCTCGGTGATCATCCTGCAGTTTACATTAAAGGAAGCATTCAGCACATTCATCATCCACTTCTGCGGACCGTAGTACCAGCTGGCATATTTCAGTGTATCAGCATTCACATACTGAAGCAGCCTGTCATACCTGGGAACATCTGAAGTCTCTGAATAATGAAAGCCATAGCTCAAATCGAGCCATTCCAGCGGTTTGTACCTGAATTTCTGCATCACGTTCATCTGATTGTATCCTGTGAAGCGCTGGATTCTGGAATCACTGCTATTTACCATGATATCCTCAAGGCCTTCAGTCTCCACATATTGCCTCCGAAGGTATTCATCCGGCCCACTGCTACCCATATAAAGGTCATCGAACCAGCTGCTTGAGAAACTCGTAACGGAGGAAAACTTCCTCCCAGCAAGAGTTAAATCAAGGTGCCCCGTTCGCTCTGTGTTGGCTGATGAATATCTACCCATAAAGTTTACGGATGATTCAAACTTCCGATCAGTGGCCAGACTAGGTTCAAGAGTCATGAAGTTCATAACCCCTCCAAGGGCATCGCTACCATAAATCACTGTACCTGAGCCTAAAATGATCTCACTCCCGCTCAGGCTGTTTGGATCTACAGAAATCACATTTTGCAGGTTTCCACCACGAAATATGGCATTGTTCATCCTTACCCCGTCTACAACAATCAACACCTTATTGGCCGAAAAACCACGTATCATTGGACTGCCCCCACCCAGCTGGCTCTTCTGGACAAAAACCTCATTACTACTTGCCAGCATATCGGCTGTTGTTTGAGGGTTCTCAAATTTTATTTTCTCTGCCGGGATGGAAATGATGCGATTAGGGAGTTCTTCGGCATCCTGTTCAAAACGCGTAGCGGAAATGATGATTTCATCAAGAGAAACGGATTTTTTCTCCATAAAAACACCATAGCCGAAAGCGATTAGTTCCCCATAAGTATATGATATGGTCACATATGCTGCATGTTGAAAAACCACGGTATCATTCTCCTGGAAAGAAGAAAGGTCAGCTATACCATATATATTAGTGAGGGCTGTATTTGTGTGTGCCGGGTTAAAAACGGCCACATTATCTATTGGACGAAGGCTCTTCAGATCCTTGACCTGGACAGTCTGTGCCTGGCTATAATTATAACATATCCCCGTGAGAAATAATAATAGCAATATTCGCACGAAACGATTTTGTTTCATAAATAAGCAATTAATCTATCAGGGACAAGCCCCGCTCCACCTTCGTTATTACCAAAAATCGTGCTAAATTATTGTTTTATGAATTTTATTGTATCATTGAAATGATCTGAGATGATATTACAGAAATACAGCCCAGCTTTCAGCGATGAAAGATCCAACTCAACATACTGATTTCCTTCAGGATATGCTTGTTCTCCTATTTGTATGACTTCGGCTCCCAGGAGGTCGAAAATATGAATCTTAATACGAGCATTGCGCTCTAATTCTAACTTAAGCCTGGCATCACCGATAACCGGGTTCGGGAAGATCGTCATCGAGCGGTCCTCCGTGTCGATGACATCTCCGATAGCGGTGCCGATACCAGGAGTTTCCAGTTGCAGGTCAGTAAAGATGCGGTATTCTCCTTCCTCAAGCGGAATGAGCATATTTACATCGCTCACCTGAAGCACTTCACCTGTAAAGTAATCATACCACTCACCACTATGAGCAAAGTCAGCATTAATTTCTCCAGGCTCTACATCAAAGTTCCCAACAATAAATACATTCATTTCAGGACTATTGAGCCTGATACTTTTCATCGCACCGCCAACATCAAGCACAAAATCATCGGTTTCAAAAGCATCATTTTCTACACGGAGTTTGATGAGTTCAGATATGAACCTGTAATTATAGTTTCTTCTCCAGTCGTCGAAATAATCCCACCTTACAGGTTTTTCTCCCAGACGACCGTTATAATCGATCGAATAATCATAGCCCAGTTCCCCAAACTGCCAGATCATCTTCGGACCCGGTATTGTATAGTAGAACGTTGATGCCAGCCTAACCCTGGCCAGGGCAGTACCGGTTTGTTTGGTATCATAGGATCCCTCCGAATTTCCGTATGTAATGCTCTTGTACATCACCCTTTCTTCATCATGGCTTTCCATATAGCCCAACAGGTGTGGGTCTTCCCAATTCCTTGCTTGATAAGACATACCTGAGAAATCAGATTTGCCTCCTTCAGTGTAACCCATGACAGCTTCACTATAGTTATAGTTGTGATTGCCCCACAGGAGTATTCCATGATCGGCAAGCACTTTTTCCTCCGAGTTCTCAGAAAGGTGTTCAAAAATAATAATGGCATCCTCATTCCTTTCCCATATCTCATTGGCCATTCTTTCCAGAATGAAGATCCTGGCGCCGTCATAATTGCTCCCCCACTCGTCACTCAAGGGGTGGTATGTATTGCTAAATCCTTTGGTAAAATCAAATCTGAAGCCATCCACACGATATTCACTCATCCAATAGCTGTTCACACTATCCACAAAATTCCTTGTGTACTGGCTGGTATGATCAAAATCATTCCCCCAATGAGCTGAAGTGTTGGCGAAATTATGCTCAACGTTATACCATGGGTTGTCGGCAGTTGGTTTACTGCCATCGAAGTACATCTGCACCAGTGGTGACTGGTCGTAAGAGTGATTCAGCACGATGTCGAGGATAACTGCAATCCCCCGTTTATGACACTCGTCGATCAGTCTTTTAAGCTGGTCTTTAGGGCCATAGTATTTGTCAGGAGCAAAGTAAAATGAGGGGTTATATCCCCAGCTGCTATTTCCTTCAAATTCGTTCACTGGCATCAACTCCAGCGCATTAATGCCCAGGTTTTGAAGGTAGTCCAGGGTATCTGCTACAGCAGCATAGGTATGTGCTTGTGTAAAATCCCTGATCAGCATTTCATAAATCACAAGATCCGTCGCTTTGGGAGCAACAAAATCTTCTACCTGCCAGTTGTAAGGCTCCTGCGCTGTTTCCAGCACAGTTGCAATGCCTGTTGTCTTACCGCTTGGATAATCGATCAATCCCGGATATGTCGGTTCTGAGATATCCTGATCGTTCCAGGGGTCACTTATCTTGTCGGCATAAGGATCCCCTATCCTTATCTCGCCATCAATAAAATACTGAAAAATATATTCCCAGCCCGGAGTCAGTCCAGTAATTTCAAGCCAGAAACGTTCTCCGTCAGGAGTCATCTTCATATGGTAACCAGAACCAAGCTCCCAATTATTGAAATCACCTTGCACATAAATATAATCCTTGCCGGGAGCCAGCAGGCACAGGACCACGGTTTCATCATTTATATAATTTATGCCATCGCGTACACCTTCAGGAAGGTCTTCTATCACGGTTTCGCATAGTACATAACAGTAAACAGAATCGGCTACTATCTCCCCGCCACCTTCTGCAACAACCTTGATCCATGTTTTACTATCGGGCTGGCTGCTGGCAGTTATATTCTGATTAATGGCATTCCCTGCTACGGTATTGATCAATGTCCCATCCACATATAAATACATAAAATCAGCACCATTGGCATCAGCTATCACGGGAACCACTTCGCCAGGATCGACTATATGCGGACTCGAACCAGGTGAGGAAATTGAGAGATTCAAACCTGATTCATAAACTTCCAGGAAAAGGTCTTCGGTTTGCGTTCCGGCATCGGCAGTTCTGAATACAAAGGCCATCTTCTCAATCTCATCTGACTCTGACGCATCATAGAAATCCCGTATTGTTGGACTAACATCCAGGCTGTACAAATGGTTTCCAAGAGGAGTTAAAGCAGGCTGAGTGTTGTTGACACCCCATTCTCCGATCACATTCGACCATGCCGAACTGCCATTCTTCAATAGTCCTGTATGCGTGTATATTGTTCCTGAATAGGATTCAAGGGGAGTTCCGGTAGCATCGAAATAGATCATAACACTTTCATCTGCCAGCGGTAGGGCCGGATCTGATGTGATGATCTGCGCACTGATAGGTAATACAATTAAACTAGTTAGGATGAGTAATAGGAGCTTCTTCATTATAATAATGGTTTTGAACTGCAAAAGTAGCTGTTTTCCATGTAATAAGACAGTCTGAAGAGGCATAAGGTTGTGTGAGAAGCCAAAAAAAAGAGGCCACCTCTCTGAGGCAACCTCTCTATGAATTCTAATCAGATAATCTGATCTTAACCTTCGATGATCGTGATAGTTTTCTCATCATCAGCTGCAGCATCAATCACAATTGTGATAGTGTAAGCACCTTTGAGGTCAACTGAAAGGTTTCCACCTGCATCAACAACGTGAGTTGAAGAAGCATCAACATCGAGGTTGCCATAACCTGCATCGAAGTTGGCACCACCTGATGGAGGAGCTTCACCGTTTTCAGTCCTTACTTTGAAGCCTGCATCAGCTTCGAGGATAACGCTTGTCCATGTCCAGGTGTAAACATCCCCGTTTACTTCCGGGATACCACCGTTGTCGGCAAGGATTTTGTTTCCCCAAGCCCATCCTGATGGGTCAGGAACAATAGCATTTGGGTTATCAGCGCTGATTCCATCACCAACACCGTCACAAACAACACCTGTCCAGTTTGTCAGTGGGAGGTCGCCTGTTTTGGTAGCTGTAGCTGTATAACCTGATCCAAGTTCGTATTCGAACATAATGGTATAGAGACCTGGAGCATCGTTCACCATGTTGTCTCCACCGGGAACAAGTGCATCAAGGGCGCCACCAAAGTTGGTGTTCACCTTCACGTCATCTGTACCTACTGTATCGAGCTCAATTTTCCAACCGTTTGAATAACGGAATTTCCAGTCGCCGCCACGGAGTTCCATGTTATTGATCTCCCATGACATTGTAGTTGCGTTGAAAGCTGATTCTGTCAGTACTGTAGAACCACCCCAGCCGTCAGGAGTAGCTGCACCGATAATTCCCCAATGCACCTGGCAAACAGTTGCGATCATGAGGTCCATATCGATAACAACGTGATACATACCATCTGCACTTACACTAAATGTATTGGCTGTAGCTTCAACAGATCCACGTTGGATTATACCATCTTTAGGTTCGTCGGTTGTTGGCTCTGCAACAACGCCAAATCCAGCACCGGGACCATAAACTGTAGTTACTGCTCCTGCAACTTTGCTGATATTGAATCCACCTGCTGCAGTCAGAGGAATGTAGAGTTCGTAGAGGCTTGCCCTGTCGGCCTGTGTAACCTCATTACGAGTAACAGCCATCATGGCTTTGGCATCAAAGCCTGCAAATGCAGTTGCTGCCCCTGTCACGTAAATACCATCCAGGACGATTACCGGAGGTGCTTCTTCTTCTTCATCCTTTTTACAGGATGAGAATACCATTAATCCTGCCATCAGGATCAAAGTCATTACTTTCATTGAATGTTTAAACATTTTTTTTAGTTTTAGTGAATAAATAGTTATTTAATTATCTTAATCGTTCTGTTTTAAGTTTTATTGTAAAAGGTTAGGATTAGCATCGGTTGCCCATTTTGGTATCGGGAAAATTGTCCTGTCTGGTGCGGATGCAGGTTTCTCCCACCATGATTGGCCGAATTTCCCAAAACGGATGAGGTCCTGGCGACGGTGTCCTTCACAATAGAGTTCACGGGCACGTTCATCGAGGAGCTGATCAAGGTCCCATCCTCCCATTGGATCTACCTCTGCCCTGTCACGGATCTCATTGATCCAATCATCTCCATTTCCACCCTGGCGGATCAATACTTCTGCTTTCATGAGATAGAAGTCGGTGATCCTGAAGAGAGGCAAGTCATTGCTGAGATTTTCTTTTGCACCCATAGCAATTTCGTATTTTCCTATCCGGGCGCCTGTTGTCCTGATCTCAGTAGCAGTGAATACTCCAGCTGACATAGACAGGGCAGGCAAAATAGGATCTATGTCAAGAGGTTGATGGGTTGTCCCATCATAGATTTCCTTGCCCTGGCTATCGTATTGTTGTCCGTATATGTTATACGCTTCTTTCCTGACATCGCCATCATCATACCGTTCAAAATGCGTGGGAACAATTGCAAATCCATTCCATGGACCTACAGGCATATCGTATTTCAGGTTATGCTGATAGTGCAGAGTACGCATATGCAGCCTGAAACCCTGGAAATTATCTTCATCATAAGGGATGCTGAAAATGATCTCTGATGAGTTCTCATTATTGGTTTTGAAAGGATCAAGCACGTTGCCAGCCAGGCTATACGGCCCTGCCAAAACACTGTCGATATACATCTCAGCCTTTTCCCATTGAGCTGTACCTGTATATACTTCAGCATTCAGGTAGAGCTTTGCCAACAAAGCATATCCTGTGTACTTTGTCATCATATACTTATTATCGATAGGTTTAAGAAATGGTATTGAGGTTTCCATGGTCTTCACCAGGCTATCGAAGATAGCTGCTCTGCTTATCTTAAATGGTTTTTCCGGCACTCCAATAGAAGTAGTAAGATAAGGGGCGTCGCCGTAATTATCAATCAGCAGGTAATAATAAAAAGAGCGGAGTGCTTCAAGCTCTTTGATCTTGGCTATCACGGTTTCGCTGGATTCAAGGGTTCTCAACATATCGAGTGTACCATTACAGGTGGTGATCCCTTTCCAGAAATTATCCCACATCCTGTTTACACCTTCATCATCATTGGTCCATTCGTGCGTATGCATATTCACCCATTTCCCTCCATCATACCAGTCGGCACCACGTGTAGGTCCGCAAACAAGGTCACCGCTAATGATCTGCGCCAGGAACCACCAGCCTTCATCATCGGCATATGGTTTTAGCTGCGCATAGGCGTTCACTGCCAGGTTAGCTACCTGGGCATCATTCTCAGGGTAAATGTCCCCCGGAATCTTATCATAGACTTCTTCTTCAAGTTTGGTACATGAAGAGATGACAATTATAGATCCTAAAGCAAGTAATAATATTTTTTTCATGGTTATGCTCCTTTTATATTTTTCCTCTAATTCCAATGGTAAATGTCCTTGTCTTGGGATATACATTGTATTGATCGATCCCGAAACTCAGGCCACTGATCTTGGTTTCCGGATCAGCCCCGGAATAACCTGTAATGGTAAAAAGGTTATTGGAAGAAATGAACACTGTCAGTTTCTGAAAAACATTATGGTTTTCTCCAAACTGGAAGTCATAGGAGAGTGATATATAATCCAATCTTACAAAGCTGGCATCTTCCACATAGAAATCAGCCAGGCTTGCTGCAGAGGTTCTTCCCTGGTCATACCAGTCAAGTGCTTCCGGCACAGCATTAAGCGATTCCAGGAGTCCCGGATCATCAAAAAACATCTGGGTAGCATTGTATACCTTATTCCCTATCATGGCCCTGAAAGAAAAATCGAGATGCCATGCTTTGCGGTAAGTCATGCTGTTCGTCCAACCGATCTCCAGTTTCGGTGTGGCATAACCTACAACAGTACGTTTTGCCTGGGCGAGGTCAGTCGTGAAACCACCTGTTGCTGATTCATAAACAAATTCGCCATTCTGCAAAGCCACATAAGTGGGCAGGTAAAAAGCACCAATTTGTTCTCCCGCCATCATTCCAATCACATAATACTCTTCCCCTACCATACCGCGTCCGGATATGAATCCTTCTTTTCTAACGCCATCTTCTTCATTGAAATATTCTCCAAGGTCATTGATGGTCGTAATGTTATGGGCTAAATTGATTCCTGTTTTCCAGCTAAAGTTGTTTGCGGCAACAGGGAAACCCTGGATCAGGAATTCAATACCTTTATTTTCAAGTTCTCCTGAGTTGGCCCAGGTTTTCCTTGCGAGGTTTGGTGGCACAGGTACATCATACTCACCAAGCAGGTCTTTGGTTGTCTTCTTGTATACTTCCAGGGTACCGCTTATCCTGCCCTGAAAGAATGAATAGTCGAGTCCTATATTGAACTCCGATGTTTCCTCCCATTTAAGATCGGGATTGGCATTCCAGGCAGGTTGAAAAGTGACCACTTCCTGTCCTGTTTCGGGATTGATGGCTTTTCCGGCCGGTTCCCACACTACCAGGCTTCGGTAATCTCCTATTGCCTGGTTACCTGAAACACCATAACTTACTCTCAGTTTTAACTGGTCCAGCCAGTCAACATTCTTCATGAAGTTTTCGCTATGAATATTCCAGCCTAGAGCTGCAGTAGGGAACCAACCCCACTTGCTATTTTCGCCAAACTTTGATGAACCATCGCGGCGAAGTGATGCAGCAGCGTAGTACCTTTGGTTAAAATTATACTGGGCACGGGCAAAGAAACCAATCAGGTTTGATCTCGCCTGCCAGGATCCAATGTCGCCATATTTAACATCATTAAAAATGGCCAGGTTACTGGAGCCGATATAATCAGATTGGGCATCCTCTCCCTTGGCAAAGAAACCGTCGTTGCCATTTTCCTGCCATGAATAACCTCCCAATACATTCAGGTTGTGAAGTTCGTTGAAGGTTTTGGCGTAATCAATAGTAAATTCAAGCAGTTTCTGATATTCGTGTTCATATTTTTGCTCTCCTGAACCTAAATCCTGTGTTGCATATAAGCCACTTGGACGGAAATAATTATAATTCCGGCTTTTATCTATATAACTCAGATTGAGACTTGCAACCAAACCTGTGATGATGGTCCAGTCGGTTTTGAAATTACCCAGGAAGCTATTCGCTTTCCTGCCATTTTCTACCCCATTGATAACAGCCATGGGGTTTTCATAATTAAATTCCCTGTTTGTCTGGTAATAACCACCGCTTTCATTGTAAACGGGGTCGGTAGGATTACGCTGCAGGGCCTGGTAGATGATATCATCCTTACCCCATCCGCTATAATTCTCCCTGTCGTTGTTCTCAAACATTCCTACCCAGTTCGCGGAAAACCTGAGTTTGTTTTCGAAAACACCATGACCGATATTCATACGGAATGTATTCCGTGCTTTGGAGGTCCCCCTCATAACTCCGTCCCATTGTGCATGTGTCAAAGCAGCGTTATAATAGCTAATGGCATTTCCCCCGGAAAAACTCAGGTGAGCACTGTTTGAGTAGCCTGTGCGATAGATCTCATCCTGCCAGTTGGTACTGGCACCACCGTCGATGAAACCAACACTATTTTCAGCATTGAACAAGCGTATCTGGTCAGCGTCTAACATACTCACAGTGTTGAGAACATTCTCCATGGAACCCTGAAGGCTGAAGTTTACTTCGTTTACCAGAGAACCTGATTTTACATCGCTTGTACCACCGCGTTTGGTGGTTATGATAATCACACCATTAGAACCCCTTGAACCGTAAATAGCGGTTGAGGCAGCATCCTTCAGGATGTTATATGATGCAATATCTTCCGGTGCTAATGTTGTAGGATCAGCTCCTGGCACACCATCGATTACGTAAAGTGGTTGAGTATCAGACTGGAATCCTGATGCGCCCCTGATCCTGACCGAGTAGCCATCGTTGGGGTCACCACCTTTTTTTGTAATGGAAACACCAGCTGCCTTACCCTGAAGGGCCTGGATTGGATCCGTAAGGGTACCTCTGTTTAATTCATCTGCTTCAACTGTACTCACAGCCCCGGTTTTATCTTCTTTCTTTTGGACACCGTAACCGATTACAATCACTTCTTCGAGGGTTTCAGTATCGCTCTTCATAGAAACACTCACAGTAGTGTTGGGTTGTACCGTGATCTCCTGCGATATATAACTGACATAAGAAATCACCAGAACAGTGTTTGGGTCAACCATCAGGCTAAATTTGCCATCAATATCCGTAGTTGTTCCTGTTGACGTGCCTTTGATCAGCACTGAGGCACCAGGAAGGCCAGATCCGTCTTCAGCATCAATTACAACACCGCTGACGATCCCTTGCTGTGCAAAAGCTGCCGGCACAAGCAATGCCACAAACATCAGCAAGAGCAAAAGTCTGAGAGTTATGTTTCTTACCATAAAATTTGATTTAGAAAATATATACATATACCGTTTTAAAAATTCCAGATAATCACACAAAAAAAATCGTTTTACTATTATAAAAACATGTAAAACTTGGTACAAAGTTAATCTTAATTTAAGATTAATACAATAACTATATAGAATCAGTATTATTATTTAGATTATTTCTAAATTAAGAATGAAAGCCCTAGGTTGAAAGATTGCATTATCGCTAGTCAACTCAGATGGGATGGAATCACACATTTTAGTCGTTCTTTGCAAACAACACCTTATATTCCCATGGAGCAAGAGAGATTGATTCTTTTGAATTAATATTGAAGGCTTTACCACTCTTCCATTCTATCATTTCTTTTCCATCTCCTTTATACTTAAACGTACAAACTTTAGGTTCGGGGCTAAGATTGGCGATCACCAAAACTCCATTATCGTCCTTCTTCCTGAGAAATGCAAAAATGGACTTATTATCGGTCGTTTTCAGCCTTTTCATTTTCCCGCCGGAAGTCCCACTCCACAAAGCCGGGTTTTCTTTTCTTAAGTTTCCCAACTCAGCATAGAAATCAGCCATCGGATAATCGCCCCAGTCGATACTGTCTTTCTCAAAGAACAGCAGCCTCCTGTCAAAAGCTGACTCCTGCCCGGAGTAGATCATGGGCATTCCCGGCAGGGTAAAACTCAGCACAGCAAAGGTGTTCACGGCATCGCCCATACGTTCGTATTCGGTTCCGTTCCATGAGTTTTCATCATGGTTGGTAATGAAGCACATGCGATACGCGTCCGCAGGAAAGAGTGTGTCATTTTTTTCGAAATACTTCTGCAGGTCATTGGCATTTTTATCGCCACTGGCAATACTATTCATGATATGATGTAGTTCCCATGCATACGACATATCGAAAGCATCAAAATGGTGTTCCACAACTTCTGCCTCAGCCAGCATGAATACCGGTTTAACCTCATCCAGTTCCTTCCTGGCGCGATCCCAAAATGCAAGCGGGACCTCCCCGGCCACATCACAGCGAAATCCATCAACATCAGCTTCAGTGATCCAGTATTTCATGTCATCTATCATGGCTGTCTGCATATCCTCATTGCTATCATCCAGTTCAGCAACATCTGTCCAGTCGAAGGGTGCGATCATATCTCCATTCGCATCCTTGGAGTACCATTCAGGATGTTCTGTTATCCATGCATGGTCCCAGGCAGTATGGTTGGCCACCCAGTCGAGAATAACATACATTCCCAATCCGTGCGCTTCTTTCACCAGTGCTTTCAAATCGTCTAAATCTCCAAATTCAGGATTCACTGCAGCATAATCCTGTACCGAATAATAACTCCCCAGGGATCCTTTCCTGTTCTTCTCTCCTATCGGATGGATTGGCATCAGCCAGAGAATATCAACGCCAAGCTCTTTGAGGCGAGGAAGGTGTGCCTGAAAAGCTTCGAATGTCCCCTCGGGTGTGAATTGTCGAACATTCACCTCATAAATGACGGCATCCCTGCTCCACTCAAGGTGTATAACATTCGATTTAGGCCCTTTGGGCCCTTCTTTCTTTCCACTGCACCCGGCAATGATTAATCCACTCAGCAATACCACTGCCAGAAAGATGATCAGTGTTGGTGTAGTCAGCATGTTTAATTTCATTATTTAGCAATTTTAGTTTAATCAACGGTATAGATATCGAAAGATTGTGCATCCAGTTCCACGCTGAATTTTCCATCAGTCATTCTTGCCTGTGTGCCAAAATGGCTGACAGGCTTTATTCCGGCAAACCTTTCAGGGAGGTCAAAGGTAAGATTTTGCGCTGTTTTTCCTTTATTAATCACCACAATAACAATGCGATCGAAAAATGTTCTGCAATACGCATAAGTCTGCTCATTAATCTTCAATGTCTCAAAATCCCCATACATCAAGGGCATCTCGTTTGTACGCAATTCAGTTAACTTTTCCACGGTATTCAGAACAGTTTTCTCCTGCTCATTTAGCCCATCGAAGCGCATCATCCTCCTGCTATCCGGATCGTTACCCCCCGGCATTCCAATCTCATCGCCATAATAGATCACAGGAAGTCCGGGAATGGTCATATTGAAAGCAAAAAGCATTTCTGTGACCTTATACCCTGATTCATCGCCAACACCTATTTCCCGTGTCCACCCGGCAGCCTTGGCATCTTCTTCAAACAGCAGATCACCTCCGGCATAAGAAGTAAATCGTCCCCGGTCCTGGTTTCCCGTGATATACCCCATAAGGTTATGTGCACCATAATATTGCAGGCTTTCCCTAAGGGAAGCATCCAGGCGGCTGAAGGATTCTTCCTCGCGAATAAATACTGCCAGAGCATCATCATATACGTTAAAATCGAATTGGGCATCCAGCATACCTGTACCCAGATAAGAGCTGATCAGTTCAGGGCCTCCATAGGTCTCCCCTATCTGATAAAACTGTCTTTCGCCCCCGGCTGTCTGTTCTTTAAGCTTCCTGGTGAGGGCGCGCCAGAATACCAGTGGGACATGCTTGGTTGCATCATGCCTGAAACCATCCAGATTGTACTTATTGATCCAATAAACTGCAGAATCTGAGAGCATTTCATATACTTCAGGTTTGGCTAGATCCAGGGTGGGAAGGAAAACATCGAACCAGGTGGTAAGACGATATTCATCCCAACGCTCTGTGTTCAGAGTGCCATCCGGCAGGTAAAGTTCAGTGGCCCATTCGGGGTGTTCCTGATATACCGGGTGTTCTTCATGCACATGGTTGGCCACAATATCCAGCAATACATTCATATCATTTTCATGGGCTATCCTGACCAGTTCCAGGAGATCTTCCTCCGTTCCATACCTATCGTCGATAAGAGTAAAGGAGATGGGCCAGTAGCCGTGATAAGCCGAAAACTTCGACTCAGGTTCCGGCCAGTAACCAAAAGCTCCCTCGGGATTTTTAACCAGGGGTGAGATCCAAACAGTATTCACCCCCAAACTCTTGAAGTATCCATCCCTGATCTTTTCGGTTATACCCTTGATATCGCCACCATGATAATCGGCAGCAGGTAAGACATCCGCCCTGTTCAATGGCCTGTTATTGGAGGGATCGGCATCATTAAAACGATCCACGAAGGCATTATACAATATCATCGTATGCATATCGAACCTTGTCAGGAGGGAAGGATCGTCAACTACTTTTCCATATTCGAGTGGGATAAGCAGATCGTTGGAAATTCCATATTCATTCCAGGCCCAAACCCTGATAAATGACCTTTGCAGTCCTGCTGCTGCTTCCGGTATTTCGATCTCATATTCATGATCATCTTCAAGTTCAATATATTCTGCCGGCATCTTAACATTCTGCCAGAACACCATAATGCCATCCACATCACGTTCAAACCCGATATCAATATCCTCATCTTCATACTCATCGGTAAAAATAATTGGAAGCTTTTCTGATATATCTGCCGCCACTGACAAAACAGAGTTAGATGCACCCATATTATTATCGATTTTATCAGGGTTTGCGGGATCGACCATGTCTTCTCCATCTACATTCAGAAGGTACTGATAGGAGCCCGGATTCAGCATCAAAGTAGTACTCCAGATGCTATCTTTAAATTCGAAGTCAGGCCTGCCGGCAGTCCAGCCATTGAACTCTCCCCTTACAGTCACGTTCTCATATTCCTCATTACCTGGATCAAACCTAAGCTCTACCATCTGCTTTGTAGAACGCACCAGGGGGATGGCCTCAGTAATTCCATTAGCGGTCACTTCCAGTGAAAGTATTGCAGGCATACCCGGAGCCGTTTGTATTGTAAGGATATCACCGTTTCGATCATAAAACTCATTCTCCAAACCATCAATCCGGAAACTTTCAATCTGCCCTGGTTCCAGGTAGAAATCTGACAGGGGGACCTCTGTTTGATCCACATTCAGCTTAACTGGTAATGTGAGTCCGATAATATAAGAATCCGCATCAATAGCAGGCTTTCCTTTTTCGGTATTGCAAGCTGCGATACCAATGATCACAACTGCAAGAAGCAGTATCTTCTTTATCATATTCAAGTTATTTAGCACTATTTAATCTCGAGGATCAGTGAAGTTTTTGCTGGTATTGATAAGGTGGAGATATCACCCACATTTGTTTGTGTAGTCACCTCAAAAGCTTTTCTATTGCCTGACAGGCACTCTTCGAAACGATCCAGGGATGGCATGATCTTTTCCTGGCCATTGTTGTTCATCACCACCATGATCTTCCCGATCTCGGCTATTCGGAAATAAACATAGATCCCATCCTCTGGGATAAAATGTATTAGCCTTCCTTCGATAATATCAGTGGAATTGTTCCGCCAGTTCTGTAATCTCTTCACATATTCCTGTGCTTCCAGCTGATCTGTCCTAAGACCCTCACCTGTAAAAGCGTTTACGGTATCGCCGTCCCAACCACCTGGAAAGTCCTCGCGAATATATCCGTGGCCATGGTGCTCCTCCCCTGTCATCAGGATCTCAGTTCCATAATAGATCATTGGGATGCCTCTTGTTGTGTAATAGAAGGCCAGTGCCATTTTATATTTGTCGAGGTCTTCCTGCATCACGCTAAAGAACCTTGAAAGGTCATGGTTATCCGGAAAGATCACATTGGTTTGGGGATGATCGTAAAGAAAATCCTGCGCAAGCACATAATATATCCTGGCCATGCCTTCAGTCCAGCTTTCCTCTTCATGAACAGCCTTATCTACAGCATAATGAAGCGGAAAATCAGTTACACTGGGTACATAAGAGTTATATCCGAAGCGTTCATTTTCCGATTCAGCATAATATGCTGTGATGGACTCTTTCTGTAGCCAGGTTTCTCCCAGAATATTAAAGTCCGGATACTCCATCCGCATGCGCTTCATCCATTCCTGCATGAATCGCTGGTCTGAGTATGGGTAAGTATCCATCCTGATCCCATCGAGATCAGCATATTCCACCCACCATATGCTATTTTGCACCAGATATGTCCGCAGGTAAATATTGAGCTGGTTCAGGTCAGGCATGTTGGTATCAAACCATCCTTGCTTCATTTTCCTTTTATCGAAGCTGGAAGCGTGGGGGTCGGAATTCACCGGGGCCCGGAAATTTGAACGTGTGAATTCAGGCCATTCATGAATCCAGTCTTCAAAAGGCAGATCATCCATCCACCAGTGTCCTTCTCCACAGTGATTGAAAGCCATATCCTTGATCACTTTAATATTCTTTTTATGGCAATAATTTACAAATTCAACATAGTCTTCGTTAGTCCCGAAACGGGGATCTATTTTGTAGAAATCCGTGATGGCATATCCATGGTATGAATAAGCCGGGTTGTTGTTCTCCAGCACAGGATTTAACCAGATGGCTGTAAAGCCCATTTCGTCAACATAATCAATGTGATCGGAAATGCCTTTCAGGTCTCCTCCATGACGGCCATCACTATTAGCCCTGTCTGATTTTTCAAGCATGCCTGGCACGTCATCATTGCTTGGATCACCATTGGAAAAACGATCCGGCATAGCCAGCAATATGATATCTTCCGGTCCAAAACCTTTCCTTTCAGCTGAGCCTTCCCTCCTGGATTTCAACTCATAATCATATGAATATCGGGTTTGTTCATCCCTGTCAAAATCAATCCTGAAACTTCCCGGACTGGCATCCTCGCTTATCCTAAGAGTAAGGAACAGATAATCCGGGTTTGCAGCCTTCGCTACACCAAGGAGTTCTACCCCTTTAAGAGCAAGATGTGGAGCGGTATATCCTATTCCTTCCGCATGAACCATCAGCTGCAGTTCTTGCACTTTCATGCCCGTCCACCAGAATGGAGGTTCTACTTTAGGTGTTTCCTGAGCAATAGCAGCAGTGGATAATAATAAAAGGAAGATCAGGTATTTGAGTGCGCGCATGATTTTATAGTTGACAGTTGACAGTTGACGGTTGACGGTTGACAGTCGTAGTCTCTAATAGAAACTGAAATATTGGTCAAAATTGCAAAATATTCCCGAATATGTTGCAGTTCAAGATGATAAAATATTCATTAGATTGACCTAAAGTTAAACTGCTTGTAGTAATTTTACAGTCCATAAGCAATGAAATTATGAAAGATCCCATAAATAGAATGACAGGGCTCTGGAAAGGCCTTTATCCTGAAGCAGACATACAGCTTTTGAATGGCTTTATTGAGCAGCTTCAAGAATTGAAAGACGAGATCGATCATCCACCTCATGAAGAGGGATGGTATAAAGATGCCATCGTTTATTCACTTTATGTAGATCTCTTTAATCATGATTTCCAGGGATTAGAAAGTAAGCTTGACTACCTCCACGAGCTGGGAGTAAACTGTTTATGGCTCCTGCCTATTCTGGATTCACCCGGAAAGGATGCCGGTTTCGACATAAAAGATTATCGCAGCATCCGTCCCGACCTGCTCGGTCTCGAACCCGATGCTCCTAATGAGTTGAAAGCCTCCGTATTTGCCAATTTCCTTGAAAAATCGCACTCCAAAGGCATTCGAGTGATCTTTGATATCGCCATCAACCATACATCAAATGAGCATCCGTGGTTTCTCGAATCAAGAAAATCTGTAGATAATCCTTACAGAAACTTTTATATCTGGGCTGAAGATGATAAAGGCTATGCCAATGCACGCATCATTTTCGAAGGCTTATGTGAAAGCAACTGGGAGAAAGATGGTGATCAATATTTCTTTCACCGTTTCTTTGAATTCCAGCCCGACCTGAACTACCGCAATCCTGAGGTGCTGCTGGCCATGGCAGAAAACCTTGTATTCTGGCTAAAGTTGGGTGTAGATGGCTTCAGGGCCGATGCCATCCCCTACCTGTGGAAAGAAGAAGGTACTGCCTGTGAAAACCTGCCACAAACCCATGAAATAGTTAAGTTTTTCAGGGCAGTTGTAGATCATATCAGGCCTGAAACACTACTGCTGGCAGAGGCCTGCCAAAAGCCTCATGAAGTGATAAAATACTTTGGTGATGGGGATGAATGCCATGCAGGTTATCATTTCCCTTTGATGCCCCAGATGTTCAAAGCGCTGCATATGCAAAGCAGCTGAGCCCGTGGCTGATGTCCTTAATAAAGAGGTTACCCCTGATATCCCGGAGGGAAGTCAGTGGTTCACCTTCCTGCGTTGCCACGATGAGCTAAGCCTGGAGCTCGTTTATGTGACCGAAGAAGACAGAAAATACATACACGACAATTATTGCAAGCAGCCGGAATGGAACTTCCGACTGGGACAGGGCGTGGCTGCCCGACTTTCGGAGCTAATGGATCGTGACCCGGAAAAGATCGCACTGGCATATGCCATGATGCTATCCCTTCCCGGAACGCCCGTGATCTATTATGGAGATGAGTTCGGGAAGCTCAACGACCATGAATATTATGAAGAACTGATCAAGCTCACCGGGAAAGACGACACACGTTTCCTGGTACGCGGTAAACTGAACTGGGATGAGATTGAGCACGAGCTCAGGGATCCTGACTCATATTCATCCAGGGTTTACAAGCAGCTGAGCCATATGATCAACACCCGGAAAAAGTACCCGAGCTTCGGCAGGGGCACAATGGAAATAATTAAGATCACTGATCCCGAAGGGAAAAGAATTAATGAGGTGATGGGCTATTTCCGCACATATCAATGCAACAGGATCCTGGTCCTGCTGAACCTGTCGGACACAGAAAAAATGATTAGTCTGCCCTCTGGCAAGCTTAAAAATTATGAGCATGATATGCTCGGGCAGCCCGTAAATATCAAAGAAAATAATGAGTCTCTGAGCATAGTACCAAGGGGATATTATTGGTTTTTTGTATAAGCAATCAAACATGAAAGACAAACTTTTCGATGCCGTTATTTTTGACCTCGACGGTGTGATCACCCAAACAGCCCTGGTGCACAGTCAGGCCTGGAAACAGATGTTCGATGAATATCTCCGTGAACGGGAAGAAAAACATGCTGAGCCCTTCCGTGAGTTCTCACACCAGGATGATTACCTTCCTTATGTTGATGGGAAACCCCGCTATAATGGTGTACAATCCTTCCTGGAATCCAGAGGCATAAAACTTCCCTTCGGGGATCCCGAAGATGGTCCTGAGAAGGACACTGTTTGTGGCATCGGAAACAGAAAGAACATTTCATTTAATCGCATCCTTGAAGAAGAAGGTGTGAAGGAATATCCCTCCACTGTGGAGCTCATCCATACCTTGAAAGAAAAAGGAATACATGTTGGGGTGGCATCTTCCAGCAAGAACTGCAAGCAGGTGCTGGAGGCTGCAGGCTTGCTCGACCTTATGGAAACACGCATCGATGGTGTAGTTTCAGCAGAGCTTGGACTAAACGGCAAACCCGAGCCGGATATTTTTACAACCGCGGCTGATCGTCTGGGCGTAAGCTACGACAGAGCGGTCGTTGTAGAAGATGCCGTTTCAGGAGTACAGGCAGGTAAGAAAGGTAATTTCGGCCTTGTCCTGGGCATTGCCAGGGAAGAAAATACGCAGGAACTTTATATTGGCGGGGCCGATATTGTGGTCGAGGATATTTCAGAGATCGGCTTTGATGGCATAGAAGAATGGTTCCTGGAAGAGCTTCCGAAAGATAACTGGGACCTGGTATATTACGGATATGATCCGGGCAAGGAGAAAACACGTGAATCTCTTCTTACACTTGGAAACGGCTACTTTGGCACACGCGGATCTCTTGAAGAATCCAGAGCTGATGAAAATCATTACCCGGCCACGTATATGGCAGGGCTATACAACAGGTTAAGTTCAGATGTTGGTGGAAGAGAAGTAGAAAATGAAGATTTTGTCAAGGTAAGCAGCTGGACCCATGTAAGTTTCCGTATTGATGGTGACGAATGGTTTGACATCGACAAGGCAGAGATCCTGAGTATGCGAAGGAGGTTACATATCGATGCAGGGATCTATTGTCGTAAGCTTATCGTACGCGATGCAAAAGGGCGTGAGACTTCTATCAGAAGCAGGCGCATTGTCAGCATGGATGACCCTCATCTTGGCATACTCAGATATTGCGTAACGCCTTTAAACTATTCAGGACACATTGAGATACGGACAGAACTTGATGGCACCCATATTAATGATGGTGTTGAACGATATCGCTCATTGAATCAGCAGCACATCACACCTGTAAAAGAGGGGACAGAAGGAAAGCTGCATTATGTTGAAGTAAAAACAACGCAATCAGATATCCATGTTGCCATGGCTTCCCGAATTGATGCTGAAAAGGAGAAAGAAACAGCAGGAATAGATTTCGAGCAAATGCTTGACCGGGGCAAGGCAGTTTCCGTAATCTCAGCCGAAGTAGCACAGGATGAATCCTTTGACCTTGTCAAAACCACAGCCATTTATAAGTCTGATGAGGAAGGAATAGAAGATGCTGTGAAAGCTGCTACTGCAAAAGCTGAGAAAGCGGGAGATTTCAAGACCCTGCTTGAAGCCTCTGCAGCAGCATGGAAAGATATCTGGAAGAAGGCCGACATAGAGCTTGAAGGCGACAGGCTCGCACAAAAGCTACTCCGCCTTCATATCTTCCACATGATGGGAACCATATCCCCGCATAATGCAGGCATAGATGCAGGCATTCCCGCCAGGGGGTTACACGGGGAAGCATATAGAGGTCATATATTCTGGGATGAGATTTACATCCTGCCTTTCTATTACATGCACTTCCCGGAAGCCGCAAAGGCTGTCCTTATGTACAGATATAAGCGATTGGACGAAGCCAGGAAGTATGCAGCTGAATATGGAGAAAAAGGAGCCATGTTCCCATGGCAGAGTGGCAGCGACGGACGGGAAGAAACACAGGTGATCCACCTTAACCCGGTTTCAGGCAAATGGGGCGATGACCACAGCTCCTTGCAGCGACATGTCTCGCTGGCCATAGCCTATAACACCATACAGTACGGACATTACACAAATGATAAGGCCTTTATGGACACCTATGGGGCTGAGCTTCTGCTTGAGATCTGCCGCTTCTGGACCGGTAAGGCCCAGATGGATAATAATACAGGCAGATATAGCATCAGCGGGGTGATGGGGCCTGACGAATTTCATGAAAAATACCCCGACAGCGAAAAAGGCGGTCTGAAAGACAATGCCTACACCAACCTGATGAGTATCTGGGTGATCACCAGGACCATGGACATCATCAGCAGCATGGATGAAGAGAACAAATCAATCCTGTTCAAGAAGACTTCTTTATCAGATGACGAACTAGCATATTGGGAAGAAGTTATCAACCTTCTAAGCCTCGATATTTCGGACGAAGGAATCATTGCGCAGTATGATGGATATTTTGACTTAATGGAGCTGGATTGGGATTTTTACAGGAACAAGTACGGGAACATCTACCGAATGGACCGTCTCTTAAAAGCTGAAGGGAAGTCACCCGATGATTACAAGGTAGCCAAGCAGGCCGACATGCTCATGACCTATTACAATCTCGACAGGGATGTTGTAGATGAGATCATCAAGGGGCTGGGTTATCAATTGCCGGAAGGATATCTGAAAAAGAACCTGAATTATTATCTGGAACGGACCTCACACGGATCAACACTGAGCAGGGTTGTTCATGCCAAGCTGGCTGGCATGGTGGGTGATAACAAACTAAGCTGGGATCTTTACCTGGGGGCACTCACCAGTGATTTCCAGGATGTACAGGGTGGTACTACAGCAGAGGGCATACATGCCGGGGTTATGGCAGGGACCGTGTTGGCTGCTATCAATACTTTTGCCGGGCTCGACCTGCTGGGCGAAATCGTCAGGATCAATCCTGATTTGCCGGAGCACTGGAAAAGAATTAGTTTTAACTTTGCATTCAAAGGAGTAAACTACAGTTGTGAGGTGAGCAAGGAAAGAGTTATCCTCCTCCCCGACAGCGACGTTGTGGTTGAGATAAATGGGGAAAGAAAAGATTTATTGATGGGTGAAGTAATGGATTTGGAATGTCCGCTTGATTGATATACGCACCTCACCCCCTTAACCCCCTACCCCCTTTTCCCCCTCTCCTTGAGGAGAGGGGGCCAGGGGGTGAGGTGCAGATAAATAATTAAACTGTAAACTATGTTGGGAGATGTACTACTGATTCAAGAAAAGCACCATAAAGCCGGGGCTGCCATTATTGAGGAGATACTGAAAAGAAAAAAAGAAAAATTCATCGTAGCAATATCCGGCGAGTCGGGTTCAGGGAAGACAGAGTTGGCTCACGTTATTGCACGTGGCCTGCGCGCTCATGGGATCTTTGCAAAGCCCTTGCATATTGATAATTACTACAGGGTTTTACCCCTGGAACGCAAGCAATGGCGAATCGATAATGTGATAGAAGAATGTGTAGGCTATGACGAGTACGACTGGGGCACCATAAACAGGAATATCGATGAATTCAAAAACAATGCGGAGGCTGCCATGCCTTGCGTTGACCTGGTAACCGAACAAGTCGACACCCTGCTCACCGATTTCGGAGAGGTAGATATGCTCATCATTGACGGACTCTATGCCATCAAGACCGAACAGGCCGACCTCAGAGTTTTTATTGAATTGACCTATCACGAAACCAAGAAAGCACAATCCGACCGGGGTAAAGAACCTCAGAACGAATACCGCTGGGCAGTTCTTGAACAGGAACATAGGATGGTGAAGGCCTTACGGGGATCGTCAGATATATTTGTAACCAAAGATTACCAGGTCATGAGGGCTGGGGACTAGGAACTGGGGGCCTTTCGTTTAACATTTAGCGTTTATCGTTTAGCATTTAACATTGAATTTTTCATTGACCATTTAGGAAAGTCTTCAGCAGCAATAGTTGTAGTTTGGTTCTTTATTCTCATGAAAGAACATTAAAAGAATATTCTAATCCGCATCACCTTAAATCAGAAATATTTATACCCAGACTTATGAAAAACAAAAGCCTTCTCATCATTGTATCCTCAGTAGCACTTTTGTTGCTCATACCTTTAATTGCCATGCAGTTCACAGATGAGGTAAACTGGTCGCTTTTTGATTTTCTGATCGCTGCTGTACTTATATCGGGTTGCGGACTGACAATTGCTTTTATCCTGAAAAAAGTAAAAAAGACGAATTACCGGATTATCCTGATCACTATTCTTCTGCTGATACTTTTACTTATTTGGGTAGAACTCGGAATTGGTATCTTTGGGACACCCTTTGCAGGAAACTAGAGAGGACGGAAGAACGAGCAACGAGCAACGAAGAACGAACACCAGGCCTCAAGCCCCAAACCTACTTCCTCTTAAGATCAAGCTTATCACTCACAAACATCGTGGCAATACCTCCCAGTATCATCAGCACCCCTGCCAGAACAATTGAATAAATAGGGTCTCCGCCGAAAACATATTTCAGGATCAGGCCACCGGTAACACCATTAACGATCTGTGGAATGGTGATCGACATGTTGAACAAGCCCATAAACATACCCATTTGCTTTGGGGGAATGGAATTGGCGAGCATGGCATAGGGCATGGCCAGGATACTTCCCCAGGCGATCCCGATCCCGATCATTGGAATGATCAGCATGGTGGCGTTTGGAATGATCAGGAAAGATAGGAATGATATCCCTCCCAGGCTCAATGCCAGCGCATGTGTAGCCCTTCTGCCTATTCGAGCAGCCAGTTTGGGCAGGGAAAGGGCAATCATGGCGGATACGCCATTATAAATACCGAATAGTATGCCTACCCAATCACCGGCATCCTGGTAAGCAGCGGCATTCGGGTCGGTGGTTCCATAAAAATGGCGTGCAACTGCGGGTGTGGTATAAACCCACATCGAAAATAAAGCAAACCATGAGAAAAACTGCACCAGCAGCAATTGCACCATTTGCTTGGGAATGTAAAATTTCTTCTTTTTTTCCTCTTCCTCCGGGGCATCCTCATCTTCATAAAATTCAGGAGGATATTCCTTGGTAGTTGAAACAGTCCAGATTATGGCAGCCAGAAGAACGAATGCACCAAAATAAAATGAAAAGGCAACATTGGGTGCTACCAGTCCTTCGGCAGAAGCCTCTTTTGGTATTCCAAGCCAGTTTCCAAGGATATAAGGAAGCCATGAACCCACCACGGCCCCAATACCGATCAGCAGGGTTTGCATCGAAAAACCAAGTGTATGCTGCTCTTCAGGCAGTTTATCTGCCACAAGTGCCCGGAATGGCTCCATAGAAATATTGATGGAGGCATCCATGATCATGAGCATCCCCCCTCCAATGAACATTGGCGCTATGAAAGTGGCCAAATGAGGGGCGTTCGGCATCAGGATCAAAGCTGTAGATGTGAGGAAAGCTCCTGCAAGAAAATACGGGCGCCTTCTTCCCAATCTGTTCCATGTCTTATCGCTGAAATAGCCTACGATAGGTTGAACGATCATTCCCGTTAATGGGGCAACCAGCCAGAACCAGCTCAGGTGTTCAACATCGGCACCAAATGTTTGCAAAATACGTGAAGCATTGGCATTTTGCAGGGCAAAGCCAAACTGTATCCCGAGGAACCCGAAACTCATGTTCCATATTTGCCAGAAACTCAGCCTTGGTTTTTTCCTCATTGGTCTTATTTTAGTTAATGATTACTTTTTCTTGGAAGGATTATTATACTTTTTTGAGGCCTCTTCAAGACGCTTAGAGAATCCTGACTGTTTCTTGGGCTTTTTCTTATTTTCCTGAAGCTTCTGATAGATCTTATCCTCATTAATTGTACGGCGGATGACAAACATCTGTCCGAAGGTGATGATGTTAGCGAGGAAGTAGTAATAACTCAAGCCTGAAGCATAATTATTGAAGATCCCAAGGAACATGATCGGCATGAGGTACATCATGGTTTTCATGCCAGGCATCTGCTGGCTGCTGCTCATCATCTGGTTATTCATCCATGTATAGATGATCGTAGAAACAGTCATCAAAAGTGTAAAGAGGCTCACATGGTCGCCATAAAACGGAATTGTAAATGGCAGTGTAGCAATAGAATCATAACTCGAAAGGTCGTGCGCCCACAAGAATGATTGTTGCCTCAATTCGATGGAAGAAGGGAAGAACCTGAATAGTGCGATCAGAATAGGGAACTGCAAAAGCATAGGCACACAGCCTGCCATGGGGTTTACCCCTGCCTTCTTGTAGAGGGCCATGGTGGCCTGCTGCTTCTTCATTGAATCTTCCTTCTTCGGGAATTTCTTTGAGATCTCATCGATCTCGGGCTTTAATACCCGCATCTTGGCAGTCGATCGGTATGTCTTATATGCAATAGGAAATAAGACGATCTTAAGCATGATCGTCAGCAGGAGGATCACAATACCATAATTCCATCCATAGTGTCCCAGCCAGGTAAACACAGGGATCACAACAAAACGATTGATCCACTGCAACAGGAAGAAGCTCCATCCCAGTGGGATCTGGCGCTCAAGGTCTAGCTTGTACGAACGTAAAATGTTATAATCATTCGGACCGAAATAGAACCTGAAATCTGTACGGCTATCGTTAAACCCGGCCACAGGAACGTCAAGCGTAACCATCATGGTCTTGAGGTAGCGTGAACTCATTGGATTCAGGCTGGTACTATGCTCCAACTTAGGGTTATCGAAAAATTCATCATTGATGATCAGTGAAGAAGAGAAGAACCTTTGTTTCATAGAAACCCATTCGAGCCTGTCAGATGAGCTGAGCTCATCTGCATCCGACTCAGAAAGGTAATCCACCTCATTATCATTTGCACGATAATAGATGGTAGTCCCGCTTAGCCTGTCAACAGTTTTTTCCTGCTTTCTGAGAAAAGTATTCCATTCCAGTTCCAGGAATCCCGGGATACGAGTGCTGATATCGCTTCCCATACCATTCAGGTGCAGGTCATAATCCAACATATACTTATCGCCGTATATGGTATAGGTGTATTCAAAATACTTATCCGGATTGATGGATTCAGATGATGCATCAGCAAACAAACGCATGACCACCTGTGTTGAATCCTGTCCGCTTACTTTCACATTGCGGTCGCCGGATTGATGTGTCTCCGACAAAAAGGCGTGGAAATATAGATCATTGGTATTCAGGTGAACTCCCTGAGAATAGAAGCTGTAACCAAACTTAGCTGAATCAGCATCAAAAAGCACCAGCGGCAGTGAATCAAAGGTTTTGTATTCTGTCAGTTCTACCGCCAGGATACGTCCACCTTTGCTGGAAAAAGTGATCTTCATCAGATCATTCTCCACTGTGATCAGGTCTTCGGATCCCTCACCGGACAGGCCAAATCCACCATACATCTGGCTCAAAGCCTGGTATTCTGATGAACTGTCTGCCGGATTAACTTCAATTTGTTTTATAGCCTTCTGTTCCTCTGCCAGGGCTTGTTGCTCGCGCCTGCTTTCTTCCCTGATCGAATCATTGACCTGCTGCTTTTTTTGTATAGCAAGCTGCTCCTGCCTTTGTGCTTCAAGCTCCTCCTCCGAGGGCTGCATATAATAGCTCCAACCAATGAAGATCGCGAAGATCAAAACCAGCCCTATGATCGTATTCCTGTTCATGTATTCTTTTTTAATAGTATGATGAGGCAAATATACGCCATTTGCCCGTATCGATATGTTTTAGAATTATTAACGACTGTGTTCAATGCAGGCACCTACAAAGCTCACAAAGAGCGGGTGAGGCCTGGCTACTGTACTCTTATACTCAGGATGGAATTGTACTCCAATAAACCATGGATGATCAGGTATCTCAATCATTTCCACAAGATTTTCATTGGGGTTGATCCCCACCGGAATCATACCGGCTCCACGATAATCATCAATATATTTATTATTGAACTCATAACGATGACGGTGGCGTTCGCTGATGTTTTCCTCATTATAAATCTGATATGCTTTGCTATTCTTATCAATGCGGCATGGATATGCACCCAGTCGCATGGTACCTCCTTTGTCATCAATATTTAACTGTTCCTCCATCAAGTCGATCACAGGAAAAGCGGTTTGAGGATTAAATTCTGTTGAATGTGCATCAGAAAAACCAAGTTTATTCCGGCCAAACTCAACTACAGCACACTGCATTCCCAGGCAAATCCCCAGGAAGGGGACCTTATTTTCCCTGGCCCACCTTATAGCTGATATTTTCCCTTCTATCCCTCGCTCGCCAAAGCCCGGGGCAACAAGTATTCCGTTGAGGCCTTCCAGCAACTTCCCGGCATTATCCTCAGTGATGTTCTCTGAATGGATACTTTTGACATTCACACTGTATTCGTTTTCAGCTCCTGCATGTATGAATGATTCCAGGATTGATTTATAGGCATCCTTCAATTCAACATACTTACCAATCAGTCCGATCTGTACTTCACCTTTAGGATTTTTGAGTTTTTTAAGGAATCGCTCCCAGTTGGTTAAGTCGGGGAAATTGGCCAGGGGCATATCGGTTTTTTTCAGAATCTCCTCGTCCAGTTTCTCTTCCCGCATCAAGAGGGGGACATCGTATATGCTTTCAGCATCGATTGATTCTTTCACTGATGATATGGGCACGTTGCAGAAGAGTGAGATCTTCTGGCGGATGTTCTCTCCGATATGTTTTTCCGATCGGCAAACAATGATATCCGGTTGCACTCCAGCTTCCAGCATGGTTTTTACGGAATGCTGGGTAGGCTTGGTCTTAAGTTCTTCTGCTGCCGCCAGGTAGGGCACCAGTGTAAGATGTACAACCACGCAACTGTGTCCCAGCTCGAAGCGCATCTGCCTGATGGCCTCCACGTAAGGCAGGGACTCAATATCACCAACTGTTCCTCCAACTTCAGTGATCACAAAATCGTAATCGCCGGTATCACCAAGAACTTTAAATGAACGCTTGATCTCATCAGTAATATGAGGGATCACCTGCACTGTCTTTCCCAGGTAGTCACCATGACGCTCTTTATTGATCACTGTTTGGTATATCCGTCCGGTTGTCACGTTGTTGGCCTGGGATGTATGCACATTAGAAAATCGTTCATAATGTCCAAGGTCAAGGTCGGTCTCAGCACCATCTTCCGTTACGTAACACTCACCATGTTCATAGGGATTAAGGGTCCCCGGGTCCACGTTAATGTATGGATCGATCTTCTGGGTTGTGGTGGAGAAACCCCTGGCCTGCATCAATTTGGCGATCGAAGCAGTAATGATCCCCTTTCCTAAAGAAGAAGTCACCCCACCGGTAACGAAAATATACTTTGTGTCCGACATGCTTAATATATTAGCTATTGTTTTTTTTCAATTAATAATACCTGAAGCGCTTCACGCCGGCCACATGCTTGGCAAGGCGGATCACCTGGATGGTATATCCAAACTCATTATCATACCAGACATAGATCACAACACTCTTTCCATCGGCCGATACCTGAGTAGAAGGCGCGTCATAAATACCTGCTACCGGGTCCCCGATGAAGTCAGTTGAGACAGACTCATCGGAAGCAGAATACCTGATCTGCTCAACCAGCGGCCCATACAAAGCAGAATCTTTCATAGTATCATCCAGATCTTTCTTACTGCATGTCGAGTTAAAACTCAATGACATCAAGGCCAACGAAACGTTCGGCACAGGCACCCTTACAGCATTGGCAGTAAGCTTGCCTTCTAGCGATGGTATGGCCTTGGCGGCTGCATTGCCGGCTCCTGTCGAAGTGATCACCATATTCATCGGGGCTGATCGTCCACGTCTGGGTTTTTTATGATAATTGTCAGTTAAGTTTTGATCGTTAGTATAAGCGTGAATGGTTTCGATATGCCCCTTTTCTATACCATACTTTTTCTCTAGTACGTACAGGGTAGGCACGATGGCATTGGTAGTGCATGAAGCTGCTGAAAATATTTTCTCATTCACAATATCCAGATTCTGATGGTTAATACCATACACAACATTCGGTATATCACCTGACGCAGGTGCAGTAAAAATAACCTGGCTTATACCCTTTGACTTGAGGTGACGGCCCAGGCCTTCCCTGTCCTTGAATATTCCGGTATTGTCGATCAGGAGTGCATTATGAATACCTTCCTTTTCGTAATCTATATCTTCCGGAGCACTGCCCTCCATCATCTTAACTACATTACCATTCACAAGGATGCATTTATTTTCAAGATCCTCAATAACATTACCCCTGAAAGGACCATGAATTGAATCATGCCTGATCAGTGAAGCACGTTTAATAATATCTTCATCAGTCACCTTCCGGGTTACAACAGCACGCACGCGAAGCTGAGTACCATTCCCCTGAATGATAAGTTCCCGAAGCAGTAAGCGACCAATCCGGCCAAAACCATATAAGACCACATCACGGGGCTCACTGAAAGCAGGCTTCTGGCCAATACCAGCTTTCAGCTTATCGGCAATAAAGGCCATGGCATCTGGATAATTATCTCTCTCTTCGGTCCATTCCTGATTCAATTTACCGATATCAAGTCTTGCATCAGCAATATCTGTATCTGCGATGGCCTGTGCCAGCAAGAGTGAATTGCGGATATCAAGCTTATAGCCAACAACATTGATGGCATATGAATGTTTATAAAGTACAATGCTGGCACTTCGATCGATGAGCTGGCTGCGGAAAAGGATCAATTCTACATTCTTGTCAAGGAAAAGTCTTCCCAGCAAGCTAACAAACTCCAATGCGACTTTCTCATCATCGATCCAGGTCTTCAATGATGATTCAAAACGGTCTAATCCCATAATCAAATATTTTTATTGAAGGTTAGTAGAAACTATCAGGTCAACTCATCAGATTCACCTGATATCTTTGAGAATCAAAATTATAAAAAAAGGGATAACAAAATATTTTTGCCATCCCTTTTTTATCGAAATTCTTTCCTTATTCGCCCAGGTAAGCTTTGAGAAGCTTAGAGCGTGATGTATGTTTTAGACGCCTGATAGCCTTTTCCTTTATCTGCCTGACCCTTTCGCGTGTAAGGTCAAATTTGGCGCCAATCTCTTCTAATGTAAGCCCGTGAGCCATTCCTATTCCATAGTACATATTGATTACATCCCTCTCCTTGGTTGTCAGAGTTGCCAGAGAGCGTTGAATTTCCTTGTTCAGTGATTCACGCATCAGGTCGTTGTCGGTCTTAGGTACATCATCGCTGATGAATACATCCAAAAACTTGGTATCCTCCTCCTGGCTCAGGGGTGCATCTACCGATACATAACGGGTGGTGATCTTCATTGCCTTGTCCACCTTGTATTCGGGAAGCTCCATAAGCTCAGCGATCTCATCCACGGAAGGAGCTCTCTCAAAACGCTGTTCTAGTTTGGAAGTTGCCTTCTTAATTTTATTTAGGGATCCAACCTGATTCAGGGGTAACCTGACCAGCCTCGACTGCTCAGCCAGGGCCTGCAATATCGATTGGCGGATCCACCATACAGCGTATGATATGAACTTGAAGCCACGTGTCTCGTCAAAGCGCTTTGCTGCCTTGATCAGGCCCAAATTGCCTTCATTGATAAGATCGGGAAGACTGAGCCCCTGGTTCTGGTATTGTTTAGCAACTGAAACTACAAAGCGGAGATTAGCCTTGGTAAGTTTCTCAAGTGCTATGTGATCTCCCGACTTTATTTTTTTGGCGAGTTCTACTTCTTCCTCTGCGGTGATTAACTCCTCCTTACCAATATCCTGCAAATACTTATCCAGAGATGCTGTTTCGCGGTTGGTAATGGATTTTGTGATTTTTAATTGTCTCATATTCTTCTGCCTCCAAATCTGCTAATCCCGGACAATCGATTGTAATCATCTCGTGTGGGAAACGTGCAAAGGTACAAAAAAGTAGCCCTTTTTTAAAATATTTAACGACCTTTTTTGCAAAAAAATTGTTAATTATTTAAAAATAGTCTAAATTAAAGTCCAAATTCGAATGTTACCTTCATTCCATCAGGATAAATGCCCGAAATTTTCACGCGTTTGGGATCTTCCTGAAGTGCGGATTCCAGGCCTGCGCGTGAATCAATTGCATATCCGTTTACTGCAGTAAGGATAAATCCTTTCCTGATCCCTCCCTTGTTCAGCAATCCTTCATCCAGTTGAACAACCTTAAGCCCGGAGCGGAAGCCGTATGTTCTCATTTCTTCTGCTGTAAGAGGGCTTAAACTTGCACCAAGCCTTTCGCTGAAAAACTCATCTTCCCGGTGCACCACAGCCGTTGTCCCATCCTGTGCACGAAGTTCAACCATATATGATTTGGCTGATCCATTTCTCAGGATATCAACCTCAAGTTTTTGGCCGGGACTGTGCTGTCCGACGATTTCAAGCAGTTGAGCCAGGCTGTTCACATCCCTGCCATCCACGCTCGTGATAACATCCCCTAATTCTATCCCGGCATCCATAGCACCGCCACCTTCCACAAGACCATCAACATATACTCCCCGAATTTCATCCAAACCAAGTTCATCGGCAGAAGTCTGGTTTACCTCCCTGATGATCACGCCTACATATGCTCTCTGGACCTCTCCGTATTCTTTCAGGTCACCGATTACCTTCTTCACTATATTCACCGGAATGGCAAAGGAATAACCCTGGTAATATCCATTATTAGAGGCGATGGCAGCATTAATGCCGATCAGTTCCCCCTGTATATTGACCAGTGCACCTCCACTGTTGCCCCTGTTCACGGCAGCATCAGTTTGTATGAAGGTCTCTATAGCTCCCTGGCTGCCCAGTATATTAATATCGCGGGCTTTGGCGCTCACAATACCCGCTGTGACCGTTGATGTAAGGTTAAAAGGATTTCCAACAGCAAGTACCCATTCCCCTACCCTGACATGATCGGAGTTGCCATAGTCGATATATGGAAGTTCATTCATATCTATTTTGAGCAATGCAAGGTCGGTGCTGGGATCCAGTCCAACAAGTTCTCCTTCAAAAACCCTTTTATCGTTCAGGATCACCTCAATCAGTTCTGCACCTTCCACTACGTGATTATTGGTCACAATATATCCGTCAGAAGATAGGATCACGCCTGATCCCCATCCAGAGATCGGGTATGTTCTGTTTGGCCTACGCTCATATCCAAGATATTCCCTCAGAGCACCGAAAAAATCGTCATAATCCTGGCTCTTTGTCCTGAATTGTGACCTGATATGCACAACTGCATCCACAGTCTTGCGCGCTGCTTCTGTGAAATCGGGTCCATTCACAGGTAAAGGGGCACTGATCCCTGCCTGATGAACTGGTGCCGGATCAGGATCATCATGGAGTCTTGCGGTCTCCTTATTAGTCGAAAAAACAGTAATTATATAAAAGAGTAATCCTCCTAAAATAAAAACAATCAGAAAGCTTAAAGTCTTTTTCATGATTCAACAATGTTTATGTTTAATATTCAATCCAGACAGAAAATGAAGATCTGTCTTCATTCAACGATTAAAATTATCAAATTCGTCTGCTCGATGATGTTAAAATTTGTTAATGCCATTTACAAACAAATGCAGCAAAATATTCATATATTTGTTAGGTTAATAAGCCTATTCAATAATATGCGGATCACATTTGAAAAATATCATGGAACCGGCAATGATTTTGTCATGATCGACATCAGAAATCATGCCATTCCGGAAGATCCTGACATGCTTGCACAAATCTGCCATCGACAGTTTGGGATTGGTGCCGATGGACTTATTTTACTGGGCAAATCAGAGGACCATGATTTCTCAATGCGTTATTTCAATTCAGATGGAAATGAATCAAGCATGTGCGGAAACGGAGGAAGGTGCATTACAGCCTACGCGAAACAATTGGGGATCATACAAGGGGAAACTGTTTTTGATGCAGTAGATGGTCCTCACAGAGCCAGCATCCTGTCTCAAAGTGGCAATACTTATGAAGTCAGATTGCAAATGTCAGATGTTGCTTTCGCAGATTGGGATAAAGATGATATTTTTCTCGATACCGGTTCACCCCACCTTGTCAGGCTATGCAGCAATGTTATGGACCTTGATGTGATGAGCAACGGACACAGGCTGAGGCATGATGAGCGTTTTGCCCCTGACGGCACCAATGTGAATTTTATCGAAGGTACTGGGGACGGAATAAGCATCCGGACTTATGAGAGAGGTGTTGAGGCAGAAACATTATCATGTGGTACCGGGGTAACTGCAGCCGCCCTTGCATGGGCCATCAGGTATGAGGCCAAGAGTCCTGTTCCGGTGAATAGCAAGAGCGGGCCACTGACGGTGCATTTTAAAAGAGGTAAGGAGCATTTTACTGATATTTTTCTTGAGGGGCCTGCAGTGCATGTCTTTTCAGGTGAAATAGAGATATAGACTTTTATGAAATCAGAAAATTTACAACTCAGGGCATTGGAGCCTTTGGATATTGATTTGCTGTATGCGTGGGAGAATAATACCGACATCTGGCATCTCAGCAATACCATCACCCCATTTTCACGTTTTGCGCTTGAGCAATATGTCCTGAACAGCGGGGATGACATTTTTGCCAACAAGCAACTCAGGTTGATGATCGACCTTCACAAGGCCGATCCGATCAGGACTATTGGTTGCGTAGATATGTTCGATTTCGACCCTGTCAACATGAGGGCAGGTATCGGGATCATGATCATTGAGCCGGAACGTGGCAAAGGTTATGCAGGAGAATCCCTTGACCTTATCCTGGACTATGCCTTCAACCTGCTGCGCCTGCATCAACTGTATTCTAACGTGATAGCAAGCAATACTGCAAGCCTGGAACTCTTTAAAAAGAAACAATTTAGCGTAATTGGAGTAAAAAAGGAATGGCTTCGTACCAGCGAAACATGGTCGGATGAGTATATGCTCCAATTGATCAATACAAACTAATAATAATCAATGGTTTACTATCACTCGAAATATGGTACTTTCAAGAAAAAGAGACGTCCGCGATGGGTTAGATTCCTGTTTTGGTTCCTTTTCCTGCTGATTGTTGCCTCTGTGATATCGGGATATTACCTTTATCAGGTTATTTTTTCTAATAACGTTTGGACCCCCGACGGGGAAGCCGTTTCTGTCTATATCTCCAGCGATGCTGATTATGAAGATGTGAAACAGATCCTCTACAGCCAGGGCGTAATCCTGAACCGCACATCCTTTGAGTGGCTGGCGGAACGAAAGAAATATCCCGAGCTTGTGAAACCGGGACACTTCAAGGTCAGGGAAGGCATGAGCAATGATGAATTGATCAATATGCTCAGGTTGGGTGAACAAAGCCCTGTAATGGTGATATTTAACAATATCAGAACCAGGGAACAGCTGGCCAAAAATATCAGTGAACAGATAGAAGCGGATTCGGCCTCTATCATATCCTTGCTGAATGATTCTGCATACCAGACAGCGATGGGCCTGAATACTGAAACTGCTCTTTGTTTATTTATCCCCAACACCTATGAGTTTTACTGGAATACAAAAGCAAGGCAGTTCATGGAACGAATGTACAGGGAATATACCTCATTCTGGGAAGGCGATCGGGATGCCAAGGCAGATGCAATGGGCCTGAGCAGGTCTGAGGTCGTTATACTGGCTTCCATTGTTGATAAAGAAACAAATATGAATGATGAGAAAGCAACTATTTCCGGAGTTTATGTTAACCGACTAAACAGGAATTGGCTGCTACAGGCCGACCCTACCCTGGTTTATGCTTCAGGGGATTTTGGACTCAAAAGGGTCCTGAATGTTCACAAAGAGATCGAATCTCCATACAATACTTACAAATATCCGGGTCTGCCCCCCGGACCTATTTGCATTCCCTCCATTTCATCAGTAGATGCTGTACTGAACACTGAAGATCATGATTACCTGTTCTTTTGCGCCAGGGATGACCTTTCAGGATACCATGTGTTTGCAAGGTCGATCACTCAGCATAACCGGAATGCACGCCTGTATCGCAAGGCTATTGAAAATCGTTAAGCTTTATAGTGATGAAGAAAGCCGTCCTCTTCATACTGCTGGCATTGTTTAGTCTGCAAATCTTTGCTCAGGACGACACCAGTGCTGTAAACCGAAAGAGGCTGAACTTTCTGATCATCGGAGGTACGGCAGCATATGCAGGTACCATGACTGGTTTGTATTTTGCCTGGTATAAAGACTACCCTCAGTCCTCTTTTCATTTCACACGCGACGGCAATGAATGGATGGGCGTTGATAAATTAGGACATGCTACCACTTCTTACTGGGTTGGCAGGATAGGATATCATGCGTTGCGCTGGTCCGGTGTCAGAGAAAAACATGCCGTATGGGTTGGGGGCTCAATGGGACTCATCCTTCTGACAACAGTTGAGATGTTTGACGGGTTTTCAGCAGAATGGGGATTCTCAATGGCCGATATGCTAGCCAATGTTGCCGGTACCGGACTATTCATCGGGCAGCAGCTGGGATGGAAAGAACAACGCTTCCTGCTCAAGTTTTCCTACCATCCTACTGAATATGCACAATACCGCCCTGACGTACTCGGAAGCACAACGATCGAAAGGGCACTCAAGGACTATAATGGGCAAACCTACTGGTTATCAGGAAATATAAGTGCTTTTCTGCGCAATGAATCGAAATTTCCTAAATGGCTGAATGTAGCCCTTGGATATGGAGCGAAAGGCATGACCGGCGGAAGCGAGAACGCGACGGAATATGAAGGAGAAACCATTCCAGAGTTTCAGCGGACAAGCCAGTATTTTCTTACCCTTGACGTTGACCTGACCCGGATACCTACACGGTCAAAATTCCTGAAAGGGGTATTCACACTCCTGGGCTTTATAAAAATACCTTTACCTACACTGGAATATAATGCAGAAAACAATTTTGTATTCCATTATCTGTATTTTTGACCCATGCAAAACCACAAGACAATTTTCTGGGATTGGAATGGAACACTTCTGGATGATACAAACCTCTGTATTGATGCTATGAACATCCTTCTCCGTGACCGGAACATGGATGAACTGAATGAGAAAATCTATCGTGACATATTCACTTTTCCCGTGAGGGACTATTATATCAAAGCAGGTTTCGATTTCTCTGAAGAAGAGTTCGAAAAACCGGCATTGGAGTTTATAGAAAACTATGACAGGCTGGCAAATACTGCCGGCATTTTTAAGGATGCCACAGAAGCATTGGAAGCCTTCAGGGAAAAAGGCTATACACAGATGATCCTTTCTGCCATGCAAAACGAATTTCTGCAATCCATGGTTAGGGCACATAAGATCGATCACTACTTCAGCAAGATCTCAGGTATTGACAATCACTATGCATCAGGAAAAGTCGATAATGCACGCAATATGATCGCCGGCCTCGAAGGCATGGGAGGAGAGATCCTGATGATCGGAGATACCATTCACGACCATGAGGTTGGTTCTGCATTAGGGATCCGTGTGATCCTGGTAGCACGGGGTCATCAATCTGAAGAGCGCCTGCTCAAAACAGGGCGCGAGGTCGCCCATAATTTTAAAGAAGTCATTAAACTGGTTAATTGATAAGAATATGCAAAGGGTCGCAAAAGTAGAAGACGTCATAAACAGGCACATCATTAAACCCGGAAGCGTGATATATACAGCCGGGAATGCAGCAACACCCCAGGTACTGCTAAACCAGATAGCCCGTGACAAAGATATCACGGACGTGGATATGCTTAGTATTTTATTGCTGGGAGATATTGCAGATTTGTTTTCTGTAGAAGCATGTCAAAGAATCACCCACCGGATTATTTTCAGCGGTGAACATTCACGTGAAGCGATGAATAATGGACGTGCTACCTACCAGCTGATGCACCTGTCTGACATACCGAGGCAACTGATCCTGAATATTAAGCCCAATGTTGTCTTTTTACAGGTCAGCGGGCCGGACAATGGTGGAAATTACAGTTTTGGAACTACTGTGGAAGGTGTGAAAGCAGCGGTGGATTCTGCAAGGGCAAACAATGGGATCGTGGTCGCCGAATGTAACAAGAAAATGCCCTTTGTGCTGGGAACGACCCTGCACCATTCCGACATTGATTATTTGCTCGATGTTGATTATGATCTACCAGTGAGCCCTGTGCATGAACCCGATGAACGTGCCAATAAGATCGGCAAACTGATCGCAGAGCTTTTTATTAAGGACGGGAGTACCCTCCAATATGGGATCGGTGAGGTACCTGAAGCTGTGACCACTGCCATCATTGACAAAGGCGCGCAAGACCTTGGTATATATACGGAGCTCTTCTCAGATGCCATGAGGACGCTGGTTGAAAAAGGAATCGTAAATAACCGATTCCTGCGAAACAACTTTTCTGTTTCGAGTATATTCCTTTCAGGTAGTGCAGAAGGCTATGAATGGCTTCACTTTAACAGTTCGGTACAGAGCAGGCCTTCCGACCAGACAAATAATGTAAAATATATTTCTGCACAGCCAAAGATGACTGCCATTAACTCAGCCATGGGCGTTGACCTGCACGGTAATATCTGGGCCGATTCGCTGGATGCCAGAAAGATTTACAGCGGCATTGGCGGGCAGGCCGATTTCCTGAGAGGCTCATATCTCTCGGAGGGCGGTACTGCCATCATTGCCATGAAATCCACTACTGATAAAGGACATCATAAGATCATGGACAAATGCCCGGAGGGGATCACCACCACTGCCATTGCAGCTGACCCGGTAGTCATCGTAACAGAATTCGGGGCATTCAATCCTAAAGGGCTGAATATCGCTGAGCATGCTATCGGCATCGCCCACCTTGCAGCACCTGAACAACGTGACCGATTATTGAAAACTATCTTTGAAAGCACTGCATTTCACAAGCCAAGGCAGGCACTGAAAGAAACGGGGCCAAAAGGATTTGTAGCCTATGACAGGATATTCTCTTAAAGAAGCTTAGGGTTTATTTTTCTTCGGGAATTATGGTTTCTTTCAGGTTGCCCCTGATGTATCTTTCTTTTTTCATAACAATACCCTCATCATCATAATACATCCACATGCCATCTTTAAAGTTGTGCTTGTACATGCCCGATACTTCCGGAAAGCCCTTTTGGTAATAAATCAGCATCAGCCCTTCAAGTTGATCATCGATATATATGGCCTTGAGTTTTAACTTTCCATCAGTGAAATATCGTTTCCATTCTCCATTCTTTAGCCCTGCTTTATAGGGTACTTCTTCGGCAACCATGCCAGTAGGGAAATAATTGATCACCGTACCTTCAAGCAGGCCATTCTCATAGTTTTCCCTCGAAAGCAAGACCCCGTCATAGTCGCTGTAATATACCCACACACTGTCTTTTTTCTTATCCAGGTAATTCCCCTCAGCCATCAGGCGTCCGTTGTTGTGAAAGACCTTGGTCCGTGATCTCATGCCATCATCATACATTTCGGAAACAGCCTTGACCTTACCGTCTTCATAATAGTACTTGAAGGTGCCAACAGGCTTGTTATCATTGAATTCGCCCTCGAATTTCAACTTCCCATTTACATCAAAAGCCTTCCAATGCCCTTGCCTGCGGCCCTGGGCATCAACCTTGTTTATTTCCTTGTTCACCAGTTCCTGCGAACTTAGCATGCAGGTCATAAGGATAAGAAATGAAAAGACGAAGGTTTTCTTCATATTATACTTTATTAGGTTAACGCATCACAGAGCGTTTTATTTAGGCAAGCCTAAAATTGCTTATTTTTGCTTCAAATTTACTAATTCTGAGTAATCTGTGAATACCTATTCCTCTCGCCTGCTTGAACAATGTGTAAATGAGCTGTCGCGGCTGCCCGGCGTCGGCAGGAAGACAGCCCTGCGGCTGGCCCTCCACTTGCTGAGGCAGGAGGATGTGACAGTGGCCAACCTGACTTCCGCCATCGCCGATTTAAAAGGAAATATTAATTATTGTAAGATATGCAATAACCTGTCCGACGGTGAAGTGTGCCAGATATGCGAGAACTCAAAAAGAGACAAGGCAATGGTTTGTGTTGTTTCTGATATCAGGGATATCCTGGCCATTGAGAAAACGGCACAATATGGTGGTGTTTACCATGTATTGAACGGAATCATCTCCCCCATCGATGGGATCGGCCCAAACGATTTGAATATCGATCCTTTAATTCAGCGTGTTGCTGAAGGTCATGTCAGAGAGATCATTTTTGCTCTTTCCAGTACCATTGAGGGAGACACCACAAGTTATTATATTTTCAAAAAGATCACTCAGCATAATGTCTCTGTAAGCACGATTGCCAGGGGGATATCTGTGGGTGACGAACTCGAGTATGCCGATGAGGTAACACTCGGCAGGTCTATCATGAACCGCATGCCCTACGAAAGTGGTTTAAAATAGAGTATTTTCCGCAGGATAATCCTTCAATTTATCCAGATCAACCGAGGTTTCCAATTCCTCAATTTCTTCTATTTCATTAAAAAGATCGAGCTGATTCTCAGTGATATAGTATTCTTCCGGTACATCCTCAGCGAAATTACTGATGTACTTTCTTATCATTTTCTTGATGAGTTTGTTGGGGGTAGTTTTACGGGCGTGGCAATAGTTGATCAGGGAGCGTTTCTGTTTATATGACAACCGGATGCGAACCTCGCTGTATCTTACTTTCTTCCTCTTTTTGGGTTTGCCATTGGCCATAATGGATAATTAGTCATGACCAAATTAATAAAATTCCGGGGCTGCTTAAGTCAGGGTTTGTATTTTGTTAATAACTTCCTGTGCCAGTTTTCCTGCCGCCTCTTCTGAAACGCTCTCTGCATATATGCGTATAATCGGCTCCGTATTGGATTTTCTTAAATGTACCCATGCCTGGTCGAAAAGAATCTTTACACCATCAATAAGGATGACCTCCTGCTCAGCATAGGCTTGCTCCACCAACTTCAGTACCGCATCTACATCCATGCCCGGACTGAGCTGGATCTTATTTTTGGATATATGGTAATCAGGATATCTTGCCCGGAGGGCAGAACATGTGATCCCTTCCCTGGCAAGGTGAGTTAGAAATAAGGCAATGCCTACCAGCGCATCCCTGCCAAAATGCAATTCGGGATAGATCACACCACCATTGCCTTCTCCCCCTATTACTGCATCCACTTCTTTCATCATGTCCACCACATTGACCTCGCCTACGGCAGATGCAAAATAACTGCCTCCCGCTTTTTCTGTGATATCTCTCAATGCTGCTGTTGATGACAGGTTAGAAACCGTATTACCAGGCTTATTATTAAGAATATAATCGGCTACAGCTACCAGGGTATATTCTTCTCCGAACATCTCCCCCTTTTCCGTCAGTATCGCCAGGCGGTCCACGTCAGGATCTACCACGAATCCCAGGTCGGCAGCTTGATCTTTTACAGTAGTGGCGATCTCCGTCAGGTTTTCCGGGAGCGGTTCTGGATTATGAGGGAAATGCCCAGTTGGCTCGCCATATAACTCTGTTATTTTGGACACCCCAAGCGCTCTGAGCAAGGGAGGCAGGGCGATCCCGCCGGTAGAGTTTACGCTGTCGATCACCACATGAAAATCTCTTTTCCTGATCAGTTCCACATCCACAGTAGAAAGTGCCAGGATCGCATCAATATGCTGGCCAATGGCATCCTCATCCACCGTATACTTACCCACACATTCAGCCGAGACATATCCAAAAGCCTGTTTTTCTGCCAGTTCAAGGACACGTGCTCCATCCTCTGCAGAAATAAATTCCCCCTTGCCATTCAGGAGTTTGAGGGCGTTCCACTGACCGGGATTATGGCTGGCCGTTAGGATGATCCCGGCATCAGCGTTATCAAATACAACCTTCATCTCAACAGTTGGTGTGGTTGACAGTCCAAGGTCAATGACGTCGACGCCCATACCCTGTAAAGTCCCACACACCAGTTTATTGACCATATCACCTGAAGTGCGGGCATCCCTGCCCACAATAAATCTGAGCTTGTCGGCCTTCTGTGTTTCGATTATGAAGCCTGTGAAGGCAGACACAAATTTCACGATATCTATTGGTGTCAGGCCTTCTCCGGGGGTCCCCCCGATGGTGCCACGAATGCCGGAAATGGATTTGATAAGGGTCATGCAGGTTAATTTGAGTCAGGTGCAAAGATAGGAAAAGAAGTGTGAAGTCAGAAGCACAAAAAGTGAAGAAAGATATAGTTCATCTATTCTTTTATAACAAAAGGTTTATTAGAACCACTTGCGTTTCTTAAAGATGGCCAGAAGGGAAAGGCCGATGATTACCATGACTCCGAGCACGCTGAAATAACCCCATTTCCAACCCAGTTCCGGCATATTTTCGAAATTCATGCCATAGATGCCTGCCAGGAAAGTGAGCGGAATGAATATTGCTGCCATGATGGTCAGGGTAGTCATAACCTGGTTCATGCGATGGCCCTGCAAAGAAAAGAACAGGTTTTCTGAGGAGCCAAGCCGCAGATCCATTGAATCAATACACTCTATCAAATACAGACAATTAATTTTTAGGTCAATAAAGTACTTAAGTTGCTCATTATCTATAAGGTTATAGCCCTCTTTCTCAATGCTCAGCAAAGCATCTCTAAGGGCTGTAATATTCTTACGAATATGCAGAAGCTTCCTTTTATAGCTTTCTATCCTGTTGATGATAGCAGGATCTGTCTGGCTGGATTTAAGCGGATTAGCATTTTCATCTATGGCTTCCTCCATTTGATCAACAGTGACATAGTAATTTGCAAGTATTCCCTCAATCAGAAGAAAAAGAAGAAAATCCGGGCCCTTTTGTCTAACCAGTCCATTATTCTCCCTGATCCTGGTTCTGACATACTCAAAATGATCGCCTTTCTTTTCCTGAAATGAATACAAAGAACTTCGCCCAAGAATAAAACTGATTTGTTCTACATCTATTTTATTTTCGCCTTCAGGCAATATTGATTTCACCGATAAAAAAAGAAAATCGCCAAGACTCTGGATTTTAGTCCTTTGGTTCGTATCTAAAATATCCTGAACAATGAACCTGGGAATTTCCTTCCCTTTTAATATTTCATTAATCAATGATACATCATGGATACCATGGACGTTAAGCCATAAGGTTTTATCCTTATAACTTGGGATACCTTTTTCAGAAAGCGTATAATTCTGCTCTTCTAAAAAGGAATCCAGATTGTATACAAACAATTGCATTTCCGGCTTATCGAGATACTGATGTCCGAGAAATTCAACTTTTTGTGGATTCGTAATCCTAAATATCCTTTTCTTCTTTGTTTTCATTAAGGTCACTTTTATAAACAATTGTTCGGTAAGGGAATGGTATTTCTACCCCCTCTTTGTCAAATCGTTGCTTCACAGATTTAAGCAGGTCCGTCATAATTGCAAATCCATTATCGTTCCCTTCCGTCCAAACATAGGCTTTCAGGTCAACTGAAAAATCTGAGAGGCCAATTACCCGAACTATGACGGCATCAATATTCTTTTTCTTCTCAGCCTTGCTCCTCTGATCAACAAAAAGTGGATGATTTTGTGCTTCATCCTGAATGATCGAAATCGCTTTATCGATGTCAGAGTCGTAGCTGATCCCAAAAACCACATGTTTTCTGATCAGGTTATCTGTAATGTTGCTGTTAATGATAGTATCATCGCTGATAATATTGTTTGGTACAATCACTCTGCGATTCTCATAGTCTCTAATTACGGTATGTCGAAGTGTGATCTCTTCTACAATCCCTTTATTGCCTCCACCAAACTCAATCGTATCCCCCACCCTGAAAGGTTTAAACATTAAGATGAATATTCCGCTAATGATATTGGAAAAAGCCTTCTGAGAAGCAAATCCAATAATAGCAGCAAAAATCCCTGCACCTGCAAACAAGGCCGTACCAAAAGCCCTCAAGGATGGGATAGTATAGAATATAATAATAATAGCAATCGTATAAACGACAAAGCTTACCGAATTTTTAATAAATGAAAAATTCGTAGGGTCGCTTTGCAACCTTGTCGCATACTTTCCAATAAACTGATTGATCAATGACCGCAAAATCGTGGAGATCAAAACAGCAAGAAAAATTACAACCGCAATAATAGCCCCATACCTGAGGTACTCATTTTCTATAAATCCGAATATCATGATATAAAGATAATTAATAAACCAGAATATGTACAAAAGCAAATAGAATAAAAGAAAATATAGAGGCAGTAGAAGAGTAAGTCAACAAATACAAATTAAAAAAACATTACTTTTGTAGCCGAAAGATTAGCGGGATTATAAGGCAATCCATGACAGAAGAATTCCAACCATACGATATAGAGGGACTCATTGAGCGTTTTGAGGAGATGGTAAAGAAAGAGGAGACCTTTTTCTTCGATGTTGACCAGTTTGAGGCCATCATGGACCATTACTTTGAGCGTAATGATGTGAATATGCTCAAAACAGCGGTATCTTATGCCATGGATCAGTATCCGGCCAATACCATGGTTCACCTCAAGAGAGCCAGGCTGCTGATGGTCCAGGGTAAGTATAAGCGTGCCCTGAAGCTCCTCACCGACCTGGAAGAGATTGAACCTGCCAATACAGAGATATTTTATACCAAAGCCTCCCTTTACAGCTTTCAAAAGCAATATAAGGATGCTGTGAGAGAATATGAAAAGGCTTTACTTGCGGGTGAAGACCCCGACGATATTTACATCAGCATTGCCTTTGAATATGAGAATATGGGCGACTATGGCATGGCCATCAAATACCTGAAAAAGGTACTGAGGATCAACCCTATGCATGAAGCTGCGATCTACGAACTCTCCTTTTGTTTCGAGATCGATAACCGCCTCGAAGAAGCCGTTGATTTCTTTAATCTTTTCCTCGACTCATACCCCTATGCGAAAACTGCCTGGTTCAATCTTGGTATTGCATATAATCAGCTTGATCTTTATGAAAAGGCGGTTGAGGCCTATGATTTTGCAATTGCGATAGAGCCTTCATTTTCTTCTGCATACTTTAATAAGGCCAATTCACTTGCCAACCTTGATCATTACCAGGCTGCCATACGGGTTTATCGCGAAACCTTCGATCATGAAGAGCCGGAGGCGATGACATATTATTATATAGGTGAGTGCTACGAGAAAATGAACAAGTATGAGCAAGCCCTGAAAGAGTACCAGCGTGCCCTGGAAGTAGATGATAAGCTTTCAGAAGCCTGGATGGGAGCAGGCATTGCCAAAGATGAACTTGGACATACCATGGAAGGCCTGCAGTTTATGGAAAAAGCCATAAAACTGGAAGATATCAATCCCGAATACTGGTATATCTGTGGCGACACACAGGTAAAGGCGGGTCAGAAAGAGAAGGCCATGGCATCCTACGCCAAAGTATGCGAACTTGACCCTCTGAATCCTGAAATCTGGGTGGATTATGCCGAACTATATGCTTCTGACAAGAAATATGATGAAGCCATCGCACTGCTAGATAAAGGCCTCGAAGCCGACCCGCGCAATGCTTCCACGCTTTACAGAAAAGCTATCTACCTGATGAAGAAGGGAAAAACCAAGGAAGCATACAATATCATCGAAAACGCCCTCAGCATCGACTTTCCGAAACACATGGAGATGTTCGAATATATGCCACCCTTAAAAGAGGATAACAACATTGTGAGCCTCATTGAGGTATATAGAGTAGATAAGAAGAAGTAGGCAGTACACAGTAGGCAGTAGGCAGTTTGACCATGTAGCCATGTAACCATGTTGCCATTTAATCATTTAGCCATTTAATAATGAAAAAACTAAAATTCTATATTATCCTGATGCTAAAGGGCATGGCCATGGGAGCTGCGAATGTGATTCCCGGGGTTTCAGGTGGTACCATCGCCCTTATCACCGAGATCTTTGAAAGGCTGATCAATGCCATCAAATCCTTTGATCTGACAGCTTTAAAACTTTTATTCAAAGGAAAATTCAGGGAATTTGCACGATATACCGATCTATATTTCCTGCTGGCTATTGCCCTTGGGATTCTCATCGCTATTGTGAGCCTGGCCAGGCTATTCGATTTCCTGTTCAGGGAATACCCAGTGTATATCTGGGCATTTTTCTTCGGACTGGTGCTGGCATCAGTATATTTTGTTGGGAGAAGGATCAGCAAGATCACCCCTGCGGTAGTCGTCACATTTATTATTGGTACTGCCATTGCCATACTCATCTCCTTTTTGAGCAAAGGCCAGGAGAATGATAATTTCTTTTACCTTATGATCTGCGGTGTAGCAGCCATCTGCAGTATGATTCTTCCGGGCCTGTCAGGCTCTTTCATCCTCTTTATCATGGGGAATTACCGACTGGTAGCCATTGATGCCATCAACGATCGGGATTTTGGCACTCTCCTGCCCGTAGCCATTGGAGCTGCTGTAGGGCTTGTAGCATTTGCCCATATCCTCTCATGGGTATTTAAGAAATTCAGGGATGAAACCATTTCTATCCTGACAGGCTTCATATTGGGATCAGTGAGTATCTTATGGCCCTGGCAGAAGGCTGTGTACCTCATGGACTCCGCAGGAAACCTGATCATGAAAGACGGGGAGAAAGTCATCATAAATTATTCCCGTTATCTTCCCGATCAGTTCGGAAATGAGTTCTGGATCGCCATAGCATGCATTGTATGTGGTTTTCTCAGTATCTGGCTCACCGAAGTGCTGGCAAAAAAGAAAGCCTGATGGATCATTACGGACTGATCGGCAACCCGGTCTCCCATTCCTTATCGGAGAAATATTTTACCGACAAATTTGTCCTGAAAAATATTGATGCCCGCTTTGAGCGTTTTCTCCTGAAAGATATTCAAGGATTGCCGATGCTGCTGGAGACTTACCCGCACTTGAAAGGATTGAGTGTAACCAGTCCATTTAAGACCGATGTTATTCAATATTGTGATGAGCTCGATGAAATTGCCATGCAGATCAAGGCCGTGAATACACTGAAGATCTCAGCTATCAGGGGCAAAATGCACATCAAAGGTTATAATACTGACATTGATGGCTTTGCTGCTGCTATACTACACATGATAGGCAATAAAAAGCCTTATACTCTGGTATTGGGCAGCGGCGGTGCCGCCCGGGCAGTGACCTATGCTCTGAACAAACTCGGAATCAGATATACAGTTGTATCGCAACATCCAGGCTCCGGGAAGATCACCTATAATGATCTTACGGGAACAATTATTGCTGATCACAAACTGATCGTCAACACAACACCCCTAGGCATGGGCAGGCATCCTGAGGCCTTTCCCGATATTCCCTATCAGCATATATCGTCAGATCATCTCATATATGATCTCATCTATAACCCGGTAGAAACGCCCTTTTTGCGAAAAGCTAAACAAAAGGGTGCACGTACCGAAAATGGCCTGGTGATGCTGCAGGCACAAGCCGAGAAAGCCTGGGAAATCTGGAATAAATGCTAAATGCTCAATGCTAAACGCTCAATGCTAAATGAAAAAGCCCCTGCTTGGTGAACAGGGGCGCATGGTCAATCAGGATTCAATTATTTCTTGATCTCATCAACCGCGTCTTTCTTTTTAGAAGCTTCACGTTCCATAGATGCCTTTTTCAGGCTGGATTTATCTTGTACTTCAAAGCGTTCAAGTGGGTTAACTGCTTCAACAGGATTGTCGTTTGTTGAAGTTCTTGCCTCGATAACATGGCCAGTGTGCAATGTACCATTCTGATAGTACAAGCCTTCTCCCTGATCGTTGGGGTCAGCATCCCTAGATAACCCACGTTGGATTTTTTCATTATAATCTCCGGCGATCACGTCTTCAGGTAAACTTTTATTTTCATATCCTGAGCGTTTGCCTATAGCGATCCAGCTGAATTGGATACTGCTTTTTCCATTATTATTTTCTGCTACGCTAAAGCCATCCGTATCCACCTTATCAAGATAAACACCTTCTGACTTTCCGATGGGAGTGATAGTTACGATAATTGGCTCTGATGAGGAAACAATATTGGCAAAGGCATCATCAAACACAATGCTTGATTTACCATTCTGCATCTGGCCAATCCCATATGTTTGCACCGTCATTTCCGGCGACACCAGGGTATACATCACATTATTCTGGCCTGTATTATCCATCTGCAGATGAACATCAGCTCCTGTACGGTAAACGTCTCCTTTGGCATAAACGCTGTAGTTGTCTCCTTCAGCATACAAGCCGTAAATGTTTCCATCAATATGTGCACCAAAGAGGTCACCATATACTCCTATTCCAATATCAGCTGAAGGAGTGCTTTGTGCTTTTCCAGTACCATTAGCTGTTCCTCCATTAAAATACCCACCATAATAGGCATTATTATTAGCACGGTATCCTAAGGCACCCCAATCAAGATTCCGTAATGTATCCAAGAACACCCCCCGTTCTGACACCAGGCGCAGATTGCGTATAACCAGCCACACCAAAGGAATAATTTATTCCCTGGTTATTGTAACCAGTTACCCCACCAATTGTCTGGCCGTTGCCATAACCGCTTCCATTTGATCCGGCACTGATCACACCAAGTCCTTTAATGGCAAATTCGCCACCGGTAAGGCTTTGCGATGCATCGCCAAGCTGACCATAAACAGCTGCAGTTGAAGATCCCAATGTACCAAAGAAATTCAAAGAGTTGTATTCGCCATATACGCCATAGTTTGCTGTTCCGATGCCACCAAAGTTAGGATCTGTGGCAGCGCCATCTTCTCCATAAACACCCCAGTCTGTTCCGGTGCCATCTAGCCCAAGTCGACCATTATGACCTGTAAGGCCTGCTTCTCCATAAGCACCTGAGTTGGCGTTCCCGAGGTTACCCCTGTTCCCTTCCGCTACAGTAAGGTAAAATTCACCATATGCACCATGATTGTCGGTACCCAGGTATCCAAAGTTTGAATAATTATCATTCTCACCATACACTCCTGAACCTTCACCGAGATCCCAGCCACCAATGGCTAAGGTTTCTGTGGAAGTAGAAGCACCACTGGAACTGGCAGCATTGATCCCCCTTGTTCCGGCAGCAATACCATTATTATCGACATAAAATGCAGATGAAGCAGCATTGGCCAATAGCACATATGCCTGAACTGAGCCAACATAATCATGCCATACTCTACCTAACTGGCTTACACCCCAGAGATCTTCATAAGGGTCAGCAGTAATACTCAGATATGGTGAAGTGCCCGGTGCATCAAGATGAAGTTTAAACATCGAACTCCCTGTATATCCAAAGCGAATTGTTGGTTCGTAATTAGTCTCTCCATTAATAAAAAGTTTACCAGGCCTGCCGGTAACATAAATACTATCATAAGACCAAACAGGTCCGTTTACATCCATAGCCGTTGCGGGTGTGGTTGTTCCTATACCAATACTCCCGCTATTGTAATAAATATCGCTGCCAGACTGCGTCCAATAACCGCCTATATTGCTGGCATCTTTAATCTTCTCCCAGCTAGGTGATCCAGCAGTACCCGTATTGTAATACAAACCAGTTGTATTATCCGTCTGAAAAATGATCATACTGGTTGGTGGGCTGCTGATCGCATTACGTTGTGCCATCGTCATGCGGGGAAACAAGAATCCTTTACTCGTAGACTGAACATCAAGCATGGCAGAAGGGTCGGCAGTAGCCAAAGGATTGTCAGAAACGAGTACCTGTGAAATTGCACCTTGTCCAATAAACAAGATCACAAAAGTGAGGAGGAGAGGGAGTAATTGCTTTTTCATAGCTCTATATATATTTACTTCTAATCAAGTATTTATTCACATTTACAAATATACCTCATAAGAAAGGGAAAATTATACGTTAATACCCGTAACTGAACCTACGTAATTAGCACCAACACGGGGCTTTCAGCGGCATGTACATGCACAAAAAAAGCCCTGCCGGGATGGCAAAGCTTTTTTTATATCGTTTTAGCTACGGCCTCTATCGATCTTCCTCCTTAATTGTTTTGTCTTTAGTAGGCGCAACTGTTTTTTCAATATCAACTATGCTTCCTCTCTCAAAAATAACATTTACCGGAGGCTCATTATTGCTAGTTTTTGTTTGTGACAATTGCCCGGTCGACAATACGCCATTTCTGTAATATAAGCCCTGGCCATCAGTGGTCATATCGGCATCATTATGCAGGCCGGTCTGGATCTTGGTATTATAATCGCTGGCAATAACATCAGCAGGGAGGCTTTTGTTTTCGAAGCCGGCCCTTTTACCGATCGCGATCCAGCTGAATTGCACATTGCTCTTGCCCTGACTGTTTTCAGCAACTTCAAATCCTTTACCATCAACTTTCTTAAGGTGAACGCCATTTGACTCACCAATGGGTGTGATGGTTACAATGATAGGTTCGCTATCTGAAACAATACCTGCAAAAGCATCATCAAAGCCAATGCTGGATTTACCATTGCTCAGCTGTCCGATTCCATAAGTCTGTATGGTCATCTCAGGTGAAACAAGTGTGTACATGACCTGGTTCTGTCCGGAATTATTCTGTTGCAGATGAACATCTGCTCCTGTGCGATAGACATCACCCTCGGAATAGATTCCATATTCTCCACCTGAAGCATATAATCCATAAACTTCGCCATCAACATGAGCCCCGAAGAGATCACCATAAACGCCAATACCTATACTCGAAGCAGACTCTCCCATGGCCTTTCCTGAACCTGTTGTTTCATTCGTAAAATAGCCGCCATAATTATTGCCTGAAGAATTTTCGTAACCCAGGGCACCCCATTCGCTGGTATTTTCGATACCACCAAAAACTCCTGATGTTCTCTCATCAGCATCAGTATCATCAGTAAATCCAACAACACCTGCTGAATACTCTGTACCCTCAGTATTGTATCCGAATACACCACCAACCTGGTTTGAATAATCACTCCCCCTGTTCAGGCTCCCAGCACCTACTTCAACACCCATGCCTTTCACAGCAAAATCATTGGGTGAAAGTACCTGAGCTGATGAACTACTAGGTCTAAGCCGGGCATATACACCGGCATTATCTGTTCCTATTGCGCCCCAATAGCTACTTGAACCATTTGTTCCCTGTACACCGTAGCTTGCCAATCCAAGAGTTCCCTGGTTGAGGGAGGCATCATGAACACCATAGGCACCTGAAGTTGAGGTACCCAGAGCACCCCTATTACTGGTACCATTATTCTCTCCATAAGCACCGTGGTTCTCAGTACCCAGATAACCGTAATTATCTGCTAATTTATTTTGTCCATATACTGCACTTCCGTGTCCTTCATTCCATCCTCCTATACAAAGAGACCCTATATCAGAGGAAGCACTGGTTACCCTGGATTGGATACCATTGGCATCTTCGGTGGCATTCTCTATTTCAATATAAAATATGGGTGATGGGGCATAAGAATAGGCCAAAAAAGCAGCATTGTCTCCCTGGTAGTTCATAAATATCCTGCCTTCAGGATGAAACCCGATCAGGTCAGGATTATTCCCATAATCAGATGAATGTGGATTTGCTGCATTTACACTCTCAATGGAATGAAGCGTGAGATAATCCATTGAATATGCCGGTGGACCTGCTGCCAGCCTGTTAAACCATGTAAAACGATTATTACCCTCATATCCAAAATGCAATGTAGATTTATAACCTGTCTCTGCATCTATTCTGATCTGACCTGGTCTGCCGGTTACATAAAGACTATCACCAAACCATCCTGAACCATTTACATCGAGATCTGTACCGGGAGTAGTTGTTCCAATCCCTACATTTCCGGTATTGTAATATAAATCGCTTCCGGAAGGTGTCCAATAGCCTCCTATTGTTGTTGCATCCGTAATTTTCTCCCAATTAGGAGTTCCGGGCGTTCCAATATTGTAATATAAACCAGGAGTGTTATCTGTTTGAAAAATAATCATGCTGTTTGGAGGACTTGTTATAGCGTTTCGCTGGGCCATGTCCATCCTTGGAAAGAGGAATCCTTTGCTTGTGGACTGTATATCCAACATGGCAGCCGGGTCGGCTGTAGCAGCCGCATCATCAGAAATAACTACCTGTGCGAACGTACCCTGGCTAATGAAGACAAGGCAAAGTGCCATAAAAAGGAGGTTTATTTGTTTTTTCATAACTTTGATTTTATCAATCTTATACTCTGGGTTAATTGGGTTAATATACTATAAATTTCAATTATTTATAATTCTCTATTTAATTATTTAGTATTTGTACGCAAGACCAGATAGTTAGTTGCGTATAAATACCTGTTTTCATTACAAATTAACTTAAAATATTTTCAATTTGCAACAAGTATGTTGATTAATAACAACAATTTATTGTTAATAAATGGACTGTTCAATTACAAATAAATGAAATTACGGAGATTCATAAAAGTTCTGGGGCCGGGATTGTTGTACGCCGGCGCAGCCATCGGGGTCTCCCACCTGGTGCAATCCACACGTGCGGGAGCAGGATTTGGATTTGATCTGATTTGGGTGCTGATCCTGGTCAACTTTCTGAAATATCCGTTCTTCGAATTCGCACCACGCTATGCAAGTGCAACTGGAAACAGCCTGATCGAAGGCTATGAAAAACTCGGGAAATGGGCGGTCATTGCATTTGCAATACTCACGATTGCTACCATGTTCACCATTATGGCGGCAGTAACCATCGTTACCGCCGGGCTGGTCGCCAATGTTTTTCATCTCAGCATTGGTATCCTTCCCTTGAGCGCCATTATTTTAGGATCAAGCGTGCTTATCCTGATCATTGGGAAATTTGCCATCCTCGACAAAGTGATCAAACTTGTGATCATCGTCCTGGCAATCTCAACACTGGTAGCAGTGGTATTTGCATTTGGGCACGGATATAATCCCAGGCCGGAATTCATTCATAATTTTGATTGGTTAAGCAGGCCTGATATCCTCTTTTTGATCGCTTTTATCGGCTGGATGCCGGCTCCAATAGATGTGGCGGTTTGGTCTTCACTGTGGACGGTAGAAAAATCAAAGGGACTGAGCTTTAAACCCAAATTAAAGGAAAGCCTGCTTGATTTCAGGATTGGATATATCGGCACTGCATTCCTGGCCCTTTGTTTCCTGCTTTTGGGAGCCCTCGTGATGTATGGTAGCGGTGAAGAGATGTCGGCAAACGGAACTGTCTTTGCCGGACAATTGATCGAGATGTACACGCTCAGTATTGGGCAGTGGTCCCATATTGTCATAGCTATTGCAGCTATCATGTGCATGTTCAGTACCACTCTTACGGTGATCGATGCATACCCCAGGGTACTCAGGCCCATCACATTAAACCTTATCCCCGCCTGGAAAAATGGCAAAAAAGAACATGGAATGATCTACTGGAGCTGGATCATCATTGTGATGGCAGGTGCCCTGATACTTCTGAAGTACTTTGCATCATCCATGACATTTATGGTGGATTTAGCTACAACATTATCCTTCATCACTGCACCGGTACTGGCTATCATGAATTACAGGGTAATCACCAGCAAACAGGTGCCAAAGGATGCCCGTCCTCGTTTCTTCTTACGCCTCTGGGCCTGGACCGGGATTATTTTCCTGAGTGTGTTCACGCTCTTTTATATCGCGTGGCGGATGGGATGGGTAGGTTTATAAGTTATTCACTTCCTTTTAGCAGAGCTTTTAAGCCATCGAGATCATAGAATATCTCCTGCAGTAGGTTTTTCCTGTCAAGGACCATGAATGCAGGCAATTGCTTTATACCTGCCCCCAGCATCAAAGAACTCCCTGTTTTGAAACCCGTTTGTAATCCAAAGGGTGCTTTTTCTTCGACAAGCACGGCCAATTCCCCTTCCATTTCATAGTCAGGGACAAGAATTACAGGCAGGCGAATCTGATTCTCGGTTACGAAATCATATAAGCCGGTAATAGCTGCAACAGATGCCGGGCACTCCGTCGAAAATAATGCCAGTACCTTTTGTATTCCCTGGAACTGATCAAGACTGCGAACACTGCTAAATTCGGGGCCAAAGAAAACATTGAATGTGTATGGCATTGAAACTGGCCGGAGTTTATCGCTCACGAATTGCTCACACTTTACAAGATCAATATACTTATCAGCAAGTTTTGATGCCAGTTCCAGTCTATTTGCTTTCATTGAATAAAGCAGGAAGAAATTCACTACTTCTTTCTCCCCCATCACAGGGCCAAGGCTTTTCACCCAGATATCAACATCGTATTCCATGGCCTGATGAATACTCACATCCGAATTAAAAACAGCCTTGTTCATTTCAAGATATGCCCCGGCAAGCTTATTGATATAGTCGGACTTGTTTAACACAGCGAAATGATCGCTCACAAAGCTTAATATCCCTTCCTTTTGAAGGATCATCTGCTCCGCATCCTCCACCATCTTCACCTCGCGAATCATCAACTCTGACAGCAAGAAAGCATTTGCATTCAGTGGTTCAGCATCATTAATTTCAGCAACAAAGGTTTCGAATGCCAAATCCAGAGATTCTTTCAGTTTTCTTTTATCTTCCAGGGAATCAGGAGCACTTTTATAAGCAATAAGCAGGGAATCAAGATATTGTAGATCTCCCAACTTGCCATAATAAAAGGCATTTTCAGGGTCACAGGGAAACTTAGGCACATCACCCCATTCTAAACAAACAGGATCATGCTCTAGTATAAGAGGGTAAGCCTTGCCACCTTCCGCTTTCATTATACAAAAGCCATGATAATCAGTAAAAAAATCGATTTCTCCGCCGGATGTAGTCCTGATGCTTCCGACATCCACTTTTCCGAAACCGTTAAAGCCGGTAAAATATACCTTAACATCCTGAGGATAAGGACTCTTTCCAACAATACTGAACCAATCCTGCCCAAGTATGGAGTTGAAAAGAAAAAAGAAAAAAAGAAAACTGAGTAGTGTATTTTTCATTGCTTGCTTATTTCAAGCAGCAAGTTAATGAAAATCCTTCATCATAAACAACTATTCTCCCGGGGCAGAATATGTTGCTTCACGTGCAGCAGCTTTCTGAAGCCATTGCGGCACAACTGTAATCATAAATTCATCCTTTTCCGCTTGCAGTTTAGCTGCCGGCAGATTTATAAATGCCTGTGCTTTTTCCTTGGTAGATATGTCAGGATAAGGAATTTCGATCATATGCCCATAGGTTGCCAGCAGTCTGGCTAACATGATCCGGGCTTCTTGTGCCTGATCAATGGCTTTACCCACCACCCGGGAAATCTCAACCGGAGAATGAAAAGAGCCTCCATGACTGGCTGCAGCATAATCCCAATACCATTGGGCCGCCCTGATCTTATACAGTATGTCCTTCATCTCAGCCTCAGTGGCACCTGCATCCCAGGCAGCCTTAGCTTCAACGTGGGCTCTTACTATCTGAATTTCTGCCTGGTCACGGATCTCAATTACCTTACGCTGGCGGTCATACACATTCTGAGCCAGTGTGGCTTCACTCTGGCGATGACACACCTGGCATGAAGAGGCAATATATTTAAGTGGACTGGTCATATGGTGATTAGTAAATTTCTGTCCGCCTTCGCTATGATAAGGCATATGGCAATCTGCACAGGCTACCCCACGCTCAAAATGGATCCCTGTCATAAAAACTTCGTAACCTGGATGCTGTGCTTTAAGCATGGGTGCCTTACTAACTGCATGTGTCCAGTCGGCGAATTCAATATCATCATAATACTTCAGCATATCTTCAGCTGAGTAGCCCTCCTTCCATGGAAAGGTAAGATAGGGAACGCCCTCTGCTCCAGGCACTTTCTTGTTAAAATAATATTCTACATGACATTGAGCACATACCAGCGAGCGCATCTCCTGATGGGTAGACTTTGTAATATCTTTCCCAATGCTTTCGAAAGCTTCAATCAATGCAGGCCTGGTGATCCGTAAGTCCATAGTTTTGGGATCATGACAATCGGCACATCCAATAGCATTCACTATTTCAGGTCCTTTTGAAGCCCACTTTCCCTTATAGAATTCTGTGATGCCCACTTCATTCATCAAGCGTGGTACATCCGGTCCTTTACAGGTCCAGCATGTATTGGGCATGGGTCCATCATCCGGCCCTTTAGGGGCACCTGTTCTCAAAGTTCTGCGAATGTCATCCACTGCATAATAATGCCCTCTTCCCTGCTTGTAGTCTTTAGAAAAGCCATAGCCGGCCCACAGAACCACAAGGCGTGGATCTACTTCCAGCATATCGATCATGGTATTTCCATTGTAAAGCGTCCGGAAAGAAGTATCAGCAGTTCGATAGTACGATTCAAACTCCCTGGGATAATTCTTGCCCCATTCTTCATTTCTGGGTTCATAATCACTTAAGGCAACTACCGGCTTATTCACAAAAATAGCTTCCGCCCGGCGCTCCGTAACAGAGGAGGCCAGCAAGCCGAGAATAAAAACAATGATCAGGGTTATAAGAAACAATAACCAATTGATCCATGCTTTTCTTTTTAATTTCATATTTTCAGGTTTTTATCTATACGTTTATTAATCCATCAGTTTATCAAGCCAATTTGGGACAGGGCTTTCAGGACCCGGAACACGGGCGAAAGGTACGCTGGACAGGCTATGTACCCTGCCATGGGGTGTCTCACGATGGCATTCCCAACAATGCCTTTCTTTGAAACTGTCATAATAGGTGGTGGTAAAAGCCATCAACCTGGCATTATGGACAAGCTCATCATGGCAACGCAGACAGTTCTGATGTACAACCTGCTTGCCTTCTTCCCTGATGAAAATACTTTGTGGTTCCATTCTCATTGTGAAAATTGCCGCATGTCGCATTCCGTCTTTTGCTTTGAAATAATACTTATTGAAAAAATTGTTGTGTGGAACGTGGCAATCATTGCAGTGGGCATGTTCCCTGTGGGAACTGTGCGACCACGTCGCATATTCGGGAGCCATGATGTGGCAGTTTACGCAGGTTTCAGGATTATCCGACAGGTATGAAACTGCATTAGAAATGTAGACAAGGTAGAAAAAAAGCCCCAGCATGGCACCGGATATAACCGCTGCAATCCTTCCCCAACCTTGTGGCGGTATAAAGAATCGAAAGAGTTTTGTCATTATATCCAGGCTTTAACTAATCAAGTAATTATGTACCATAATTCAGATTAGTATCAAAGATACGATAACAAACACAAATTTTTCAAGGATTCCGGTAATTTATAAGGGCTCTAAATTATTTAGACTTTTTTCTATACTTCCTTACCCAGAGTACTGTTCCTGATATCATTATAAGCAATGAAAACAATCCGAAGAGGGGAATAAAAAGCAGGTAAAAGTTGCCAATTAGGGGTTTAAGTAGCCTGGCTGTATGCCATTCGAGCGCTACATTCCATAAGGGCATATTTGCTTCGCTGATTGTCTTGGGCATTTTCGGAAAATCTTTGAAATGTTTCAGGGGTAACACTCCTATATTGTAATCAAACACATATTCTCTTCCCATAGCATCCTGGTGATAGCCTGTGGTCATATTGGTACTGACAGGCATGGCCGGCCCTGATTGTACGATATGAGTGAAGCCGGTATAGTGGTCGAGGATCAGGCCACTTGCAGGGTTCCACTGAAATAAGCCGGAAAAAGAACCCACCAGGATATTTCCATTTTGATGTTTTTCAAAAACATTATAACCCATCACAGAAGCCGGTGGCTGGGGATAAATAAATCCTGGTCTACTTTTAAAGGATCTTTCCAACAGATAGATTCCCTCAGAAGTAGCTAGATACACTGCATTATTCTCCTTGTCATGCAAGATCCGTCTCAATTGGTCATACCAGGGGTTCCCATCATCCAGAACAGAATATGGGATCTTCCCTACCCTGCTCGTTGCAATGGCGATCAATAGTGGTGGACGAAGAAACATACCGGTAAAAATTGTGATGATAAGAAGTACCACCAGCCAAATTCCTATTTTATTATGCCATTTGATGGAGAACTTGTTCCAGAATGCCAGTTTAGTGGCAGATTTCCCATGCTTTTTCCTGCGTTTCATCATGCGTGGAAAGAAGAAATATATCAATCCGGAGATGGTCAGAAAAACAAAAACCAGGGCAACGAAATCAACCAGGAGCTTTCCTGCTATACCATAGATCTCCCCGCTATGGATCACCCACAGGGTTTTAAACAGGCCTACTTTATTATCGTATCCCTCCGGTGGCGGGATGGGAATATACTCAAAGACCGGGATTCCATTCAGCGGGATCTTCCAAATATGAGATCGCGTCATAACCCATAATGAATCCCCGTCTTGCTCAAGATCAACAACATGCCTGTCTTCATGAGGTATCAGAATCTCATTCCACATTGAGTCCCCCGGATCATAATGGTACAGACCAAATCTGGTCCCACAAAAGCGCTTTCCATTTTCAGCTAGCAGGAGGCAATTCACTTTGTGATGGTCAGCACCGGCAGGGAACCCATTTCGCCTATCCTTCCAAATGCTATCCCTTCCATCAATTTCCCATACGCCTATATTGCCATAAAACCAATTCAGGTTGCTATCGATTCGAACAGAGCCGCGAATTGCTGCATTGTTCCAGTTTTTATACCGGTGTTCAGCAGGAAGGTAATCCCGATCAACATCCAGAGCTGATACGATGTACCGATGGTTCAGGATCACTCCCGAAATAGCCCACAGAATAAGAAATACAGCCAGCACAAGCGAAGGCCATTTATGCAGCCATCTCCATAACTTCTTCTTTCTTTTAGGACCCATAAATCAGAATGGAATTTTTTATTGCCGCGTCATCATCTTATACCCATTCGTCCGAAAGAATCTCGCCCCTGATGCCAACCACGGTCTTTTTCACAGGGATCTTTCTTGAGGCATTCGCGGCAGCGATCTTAGCCATTTGTACCAATCCGCTACAACACGGCACTTCCATGATCATCACCTGCAGGGTATTGATCTTTGCTTCATCGATCATGGCTGTAAGTTTCTCAACATATGATTCCATACCGGAATCCAGTTTTGGGCAGGCAATAGCAAGGCTTTTTCCCTTGAGATGCTTAGAATGAAAATCGCCCATTGCAAATGCTGAGCAGTCGGCTGCCAGCAATACATCAGCATCCTTGTAATAGGCTGCGTTTGGATTGACCAGGTGCATCTGAACAGGCCATTGCTGGAGTGTTGAGGGTTGTGCGCCTGGACTTGTATCAGCAGCATTATTCACTGCATCGGTATCTATATCAAACACCACCGGGGCTGAACCCGGGCAACCTCCGCTGCAGGCAGGGGCTTGGTCCTTTTCATGAACCTTTTGTTTCACTTCATCAACTGTATATCCCAGTTCAGGCTGTTGTTCAAGAAAACCAATGGCCTCCTTCAGGAAAGCTGTTTCTCCATGCTCCCGTAAGTGTTTCAGGTGGGCCACAACAGTGTTAAATCCGTGTTTTACAATTTCCACCATAACTGCCGTTTCATTATATGCTTCAGCTTCACGCAATTCAATTTCGATTGCTCCTTCAGGACAATCTCCAATACAGGCACCCAAACCATCACACATAAGATCGCTCACCAACCTGGCTTTTCCATCGATGATCTGCAAGGCTCCCTCAGGGCAAGCCGGGATACATAATCCGCAACCAGTGCACTTATCTTCATCTATCTTAATGATCTCTCTCTTCATCTTTTAATATTTTCGGTATTTAAATACGCAAATATATATTTAATCATCCAATTCCAGCAGATTTTACTTCATTTTTAACAAAATTTCGGAATAATAACTCGGATTTTGAGTAGGGGATATTAGTAATCAAGGTATTTATCCAATGTCTGCTCCTCCATGTAATTCCTGAACTCAATGGTCAGATCACTGATCACGCCTTTAAAAATACATTTGTTGAAGGGGCATATGGGTTTATCCAGGGGGCACTTTGTAATCTCTATCTTGCCCTCTATTGCTTCATAAATATCCAGGAACGAAATATCTTCAGGTGCCATTCTGAGAGAAAAACCTCCGGAAGGTCCTCTGTTAGAATTGATAAAATTCTCCTTAACAAGGCGCTGGAATACTTTGGCCACATGATGGCGTGAGCTTGATGTAAGCTCAGCTATTTGGTTCACGTTCACGAGTTTATCCGAGCGTGCAACCAGTATCATGCCATGAACGGCAATAGAAGCTGCTTCACTGAGGCTAAGTATTCTGGACATTTTACCAATTTTAGTAATTAAATACCCAAATGTATATTGCTTTTTGTTTAAGGGGATCACTAATGCGCAAAAATCTTCATTCTTTTAACTAATTTTTAATCAGTTCAAATAAGAAAATACAATCTAAGCCGTTAATTCCAAGAAGTGTAAGCAATCTGAACTCTTTAAGCACTAATTTCTTATCTTTGGCAGCACAGTAGGAAATCGCGAACATGAGACTTTCCATCGTCATTGTAAACTATAACGTCAAGCATTTTCTGGATCAATGCCTGACTTCTGTCCGGCGTGCAACGAGCGGGATTGATGCTGATGTGTGGGTGGTTGACAACAATTCTGTTGACGGATCGGTACGGATGATGAAGGAAAAGTTTCCTGAAGTGAAACTGATCGCCAACAAAGACAATGTTGGTTTCTCAAGAGCCAACAATCAGGCAATCCGAGAGTCGAAAGGTGAATATGTACTCCTTCTGAACCCGGATACGGTCGTTGAACACGATACATTCTCCAAGATCATTGAATTCATGGATGCCCACCCGGATGCCGGGGGGCTGGGAGTAAAAATGATTGACGGCAAAGGAAATTTCCTGCCAGAATCCAAGCGTGGCCTTCCCACCCCGGATGTTGCCCTGTATAAGATATCAGGCCTGTCGAAATTATTTCCAAAATCCCGCACCTTCGGGAAATACCACCTGGGCTACCTTGATAAGGATGAGATCAACGAGGTAGAAATCCTGTCGGGAGCTTTTATGTTCATGCGTCGTTCTGCCCTGGATAAAACGGGACTACTGGATGAGGATTTCTTCATGTATGGAGAAGATATCGACCTCTCTTACCGAATCATCAAGGCAGGATATAAGAATTATTATTTTCCTGATACCAGGATCATCCACTATAAGGGTGAAAGCACAAAAAAAAGCAGCGTAAATTATGTTTTTGTTTTTTACAATGCCATGGTGATCTTCGCCCGCAAGCATTTCTCCCAGAAGAATGCCCGCCTATTTTCCCTGCTGATCAATATGGCGATCTGGCTGCGTGCCTCCATGGCCATCCTGAGTCGATTTTTAAAAAAGGCACTGCTGCCCTTAATGGATATTGCCCTGATATTTGCCGGCATTTATTTTATAAAAGAATACTGGGAAAACAAGGTGATTTTTCCGGAAGGCGGCAGCTACCCCTACGAATTCATTGCCATCACCGTTCCGCTATACATTTTTGTCTGGTTATTTTCTGTTTACCTCAGCGGGGGCTACGACAGGCCTATCAGGCTTATCAAGATATTCCAGGGTATTGCCATCGGCACGGTTTTCATCCTGGTTGTTTATGCCCTGCTAAACGAATCCTACCGTTTTTCCAGGACCATTATCATCCTGGGGGCAGTATGGGGTTTGTCAGCCATGACAATACTCAGACTGATTTTACACCTTCTCGGACTCAAGAGATACCGCATAGGGACTGAGTCTAAGAACAGGCGATTCATCATAGTGGGACAAAAAGATGAGGCAGAGCGCGTATCTGAGCTCCTCCATAAGACCTGGCTAACACCGGCCTTTGTTGGATTGGTGAGCATAAAAAACAATAATGAAAAAGATGAGCAGTTTATAGGAACAATTGACCAATTGCCTGAGATCATCACGATCTACAAAATATCTGAAGTGATCTTTTGCTCCAAGAGCCTTCCCCATCAGGTGATTATCGATAAAATGTCGGAATTCCAGCATCTCAGGATAGATTTCAAGATAGCGCCGGAAGACAGTCTATCCATCATTGGAAGCAATTCCATTAATACCTCCGGTGACCTGTATACTGTCGATATTAACTCCATAACTACCCCAAGAAACCTGCGCAACAAACGCTTCTTAGATATTATAACTGCACTGTCATTGCTGGTACTTTTACCCATCAATGTCTTCTTTATCAGAAAACCGGGAGGATTGATCCGGAATATTTTTCAGGTCCTTGTTGGGCATCGCTCCTGGGTGGGTTACAACAGCAATAACCTTGCTAAGCTGGAGAAATTACCAGAGATCAAGGCCGGGATACTGTGTCCTGAAGACGCATTCGGGAAGAAGCAACTTAACCCGGAGATCACCGGAAAACTGAATATGTTGTATGCCAGGGATTACAATTTTACTACAGACCTGAATATCATATTGAGGGCTTACCGTGAACTTGGTAGAAAATCTAAATGAACATTAAGTTTGCTTAATTGTATATTTAAGTGAATTAAAGAGCAATACAATGGCCAATTTTCAGATAATAATGCCCAAACTGGGCGAAAGCATTATAGAAGCAACAATCACCAAGTGGTTGAAGTCTCCCGGAGACACCATCGAAGAGGATGATGCAATCGTTGAGATCGCTACCGACAAAGTAGATTCAGAGATTCCCTCACCGGTAGACGGAGTTCTAAAAGAAGTCCTTTTCCAGGAAGGTGATGTAGTTGAAGTAGGCAAGGTAATCGCTATTATTGAAATGGAGGGCGAAGAGAGTGGTGAAGAAGCGGCAGCTGTTGCTGATGCTCAGCCAACAAAAGAAGCAGCTGCAGTATCAGCTGAAACAAAGATTGAATCTGCTTCTGAAGAAACAGCAGAAGCCACCCGTTTCTATTCACCTCTTGTAAAGAATATCGCAAAGACTGAAGGTATCTCGATGAACGAGCTTGAGGGTATCAGCGGCAGCGGAAAAGAAGGCCGTGTGACCAAACAGGATATACTTGATTATCTCAAGAACAAGCCTGCCTCTTCAGTTCAGGCAGCGCCTGCAGCAGCTAAGGCTGCAGCACCTCCTTCGGCAGCTCCACCGGTTAGCAGTTCAGCCGGTGATGAGATCATAGAGATGGACCGTATGCGCAAGCTTATCGCTGATCATATGGTAATGTCGAAACAGGTATCGCCACACGTCACTTCATTCATCGAGGTGGATATGACTAATGTTGTTAACTGGCGTAACAGGATGAAGGATATGGTTATGAAGCGGGAAGCGGAAAAGCTCACTTTCACCCCCATCCTCATCGAAGCCACAGCACAGGCCATCAAGGATTATCCAAGGATCAACGCCAGCGTGGACGGAAACAACATGATTATCAGGAAAAATATCAATATTGGTATGGCAGCGGCCCTGCCCGATGGGAATCTCATCGTACCGGTAATCAAAAACGCCGACCAAAAAAGCCTGCTGGGCCTCACCAAGGACGTGAATGACCTTGCCAACAGGGCTAGAGCAAACAAACTGCTACCTGATGAAATTCAGGGTGGGACATTTACAACAACAAACTTCGGATCTTTTGCCAGCATCACAGGTACTCCGATCATTAACCAGCCCCAGGTAGCCATACTGGGTATTGGTGCCATCAGGAAGAAGCCGGTAGTGATTGAAACACCTCAGGGCGACATGATCGGCATACGCCATATGATGATCCTTTCCCTGGCCTACGACCACCGCATCGTTGACGGCGCCCTGGGAGGCATGTACCTCAAGCGCGTTGCCGATTTGCTGGAGAATTTCGATACCAACAGGAATATCTAAAGCATATTCTGCCAAATAAAACATTTTGCTGTACTTTCGCAGTATATCAATAACTAATAATCTGCCCTTTCATGGAATTAAACTTAAGCAGGCCTCTGGCCGTATTTGACCTGGAAACGACCGGCATCAGGGTTGCAACCGATCGTATTGTAGAAATTTGCATCATCAGGATAGAACCTGACAACAGCACACAGGTAAAAACCTATCGTGTAAATCCAGGTGTGCCTATCCCGCTGGATGCCACTCTTATCCATGGCATCTCCGATGATGATGTTAAAGATGAACCAACTTTCAAAGAACTGGCAGTTGAGTTAAATGAGCTTCTGAAAGATTGCGACCTGTCGGGATATAATTCAAACAAGTTTGACATTCCTCTCATGGTTGAAGAATTCCTGAGAGCCGATATCGACTTCGACCTGCGTGACCGATACTTCATCGATGTGCAGAATATATTTCACAGGATGGAACCCAGGAACCTTCGGGCAGCGTATAAGTTTTATTGTGACAAAGATCTTAAGGATGCTCATTCTGCTGAGGCAGATACCAAAGCAACATTTGAGATCCTCCAAGCACAGATCGAACGTTATAAAGACACTGATTACGAAGATGAAGACGGTAATTTGACCAAACCCATCCAAAACGATATGAAGGCCCTTCATGACTTTTCATATAATACACGTTTTGTAGATCTTATCGGCCATATTGTTTTCAATGCGAAGCAAGAAGAGACCTTTAACTTCGGGAAACACAAGGGAAGAACAGTGGAAGAAGTTTTCAGGAAAGAGCCCCAGTACTTTGATTGGATGATAAAAGCAGAATTTCCACTATCGACCAAGAAAGTGATCTCGGCGATCAAGAAAAGATATATCGACCATAAATTATTCTAATACAAGCAATCATGAAGATCATTTGCATTGGGAGAAATTATATCGACCACGCCAAGGAACTGAACAATCCTGTTCCTGAAAATCCTGTTTTCTTTCTAAAACCAGATACCGCCCTGGTACGCAGGAATAAGCCATTTTACTATCCGGATTTCTCCCAGGACATCCATTATGAATGTGAACTGGTGGTCAAGATCAATAAGCTTGGCAAAAACATCCAAAAGAAATTCGCTCACACCTACTATAATGAGATCGGTATTGGAATTGATTTCACTGCCCGCGATCTGCAGAGCAAGGCCAAGAAAAAGGGGCTCCCATGGGAAATTGCCAAAGCATTCGATGCGGCCGCTCCGGTCAGCATGGAATTCATTCCTAAAAATGAGTTTAAAGATATTCACAGCATCCCCTTCCACCTCAATAAAAATGGTGAGAAGGTGCAAGAAGGAAGCTCAGCTGATATGATCTTTGATATAGATGAACTGATCGTTTATCTTTCAAAGTATTTCACCCTGAAAACCGGTGACCTCATCTATACAGGTACTCCGGCTGGTGTAGGGCCGGTTAAGATAGGTGATAAGTTGGAGGCGTATATTGGTGATAGGTTGATGCTTAAATGTGCCATAAAATAGGCATTAGGCACTAGGCACTGGGCACTGGGCACTATGTGGTTAGTGCCAATTAAAAACAATATCTTTCATTACTTCTTCTCCAACCACCTTATTTAATTCTTCCATAATTTTGGTCTTGGAGTAGCTAAGTTCGGTTTTTAGTGCAGGCGAATCGAGTTTCACAAATAATTTTGATCCTTTGAAGTAAAGATCACGGGTATGATTGGTGATCATAGGACCCGTCACCTTAGGCCAGGCTTCAATGATGCGTGCCTTCTGCAGCTTTCCTTCCAATCGATAATTTGAAAGTAGCTCACGAATGACTTCACCCAATGGTTGTTCATTGCTTTTCCGGGCCATATTCCTTAAATTTCAGGTTCCGACAGTACCCCATCGGTCACATTAAATATTAAATGATCGATATCAATGATCTCGAAAACATTCTCAATCCTGCTTCTCTGAGTATCGGTAATGAAGACCTGTCCAAAATTATTTTCGCTTACCAGTTTGATCAATTGCTGTACGCGATGGTCGTCGAGTTTATCGAAGATATCATCGAAAAGCAGTATGGGTTTGTATCCCTTTTCTTCCTTAGTGTATTCGAACTGAGCCAGTTTGATCGCGATCACAAATGACTTTTGCTGTCCCTGTGACCCAAATTTCTTAATCGGGTATTCGAAGATACTGAGTTTGAGGTCGTCTTTATGTATGCCAGCCGTTGTATATCTCAAGGCCAGATCCTTGTCCAGGGTAGAAGAAAGCAAAGCACCAGGTTCAGAATCATGTAGATGCGATTCATATTCAATAGAAACATTTTCTTTTCCTTCAGAGATGAAATCGAAATATTTTTGGAAGATTGGAACAAAACGTTCAATAAATACCTTCCTTTTTCGATAAATTTCGCTCCCCAGCCTGGAAAGCTGCTCATCCCATATCTCCAGCATGGAAGGATCGAAAAAGTGCCGTTCAGCAAACTGCTTGAGAAGAGAATTACGCTGCTGCAAAGCTTTGTTATAATTGATCAGGTCGTCGAGATAGACCTTGTCAAACTGGGAGATCACACTGTCGATGAGTTTACGCCTGATCTCGCTGCCATCATTGATCAGGTCTCTGTCGTAGGGTGAGATCATCACCAGCGGAAAAGCTCCGATATGATCGGCCAGGCGGTCATAGGTCTTATCGTTGAGTTTGAACAGTTTCCGTTCACCGGATTTCTGCACACAGCTTACCTTATCGCTGGAGTCCCCATTTCTGATGAACTGTCCGTGGATAGCAAAAAAGTTCTCATGGTGCTTGATGTTTTGCGTATCAACGGGATTAAAATAGCTTTTACAAAAGGATAAGTAATGAATGGCATCCAAAAGGTTGGTCTTGCCTGTTCCGTTGTCGCCTGTAAAGCAATTGATCTTTTCAGAAAAATTTATAGTGGCTTCACTATAGTTCTTAAAATTGGTGATATTTAGGCTTTGCAGGTACATTAAATAATTTCTTCAATTTTTGCGGCGATTTCTTCCATCAGCCATTGAGGTGTGGAAGCTGATCCACTAACCCCAACCGTTTTCACTTCTTCAAACCATTTCGCATCCAACTCTCCTTTTTCCGTGACAAAATGCGATTTGAGATTCACTTCTGAGCAAGTTTTAAACAACTTTTTTCCGTTCGAACTTTCGCGACCGCTTACAAAGATAATCACCTCATGCTCCGATGCAAACTTTTTGAGGGATGGAACTCTTCCAAGCACATGCCCGCATATGGTATTCTTGCTGATAAAATCGGGTGATGGATTATTCTTAAGCATCTGTAGCTTTATCGCATCTGAAATGAGTTCAAAGCTCACATCATCCATGGTAGTCTGGGAAAACAAACGTATCGGTCTGTCCATGTCTATCCTTGACAGATCTTGAAAAGAACCTATAATGACACCAAGCCCTTTTGTATGCCCTAAAAGTCCGATCACTTCCGGATGTTTGGCTTTACCAAAGATGACCACCTGCCCTTTAAGCTTCTCCATTTCATTAGCTGCAGCCGCCACCTGCCTTTGCAATTTCTTCACCACTCCGCAGGTGGCATCGATCACCTCTACCTTATGTTTTTTTGTAAGCTCATAGGTATCGGGAGCTTCACCATGGGCACGAAAAAGCACTTGTTTACCACAAAGCCCCGGAATGTCATCTTTCCCAATAATTTGCAATCCAAGTTCGCCAAGCCTCTCCATCTCAAGTTCATTATGAAGCAGGGAACCCAGGCTGAAGAAATTATCTTTCTCCTGAAGATTATTCTCTGCCTTATTGATTGCCCGTTTTACACCGGGGCAAAATCCTGCTGCTTTATCGATGCTTACTTTCATGGAAATGCAAAGATAGTAAAAGGTTGCTGGGTGCTGGATACTGGATACTGGATTCTGGATCCTGGATTCTGGATCCTGGATCCTGGATTCTGGATTCTGGATACTGGATAAATGGCTTTACCTTTATTGGCCTACTGCCTACTGCCTACTGCCTACTGCTTACTACCTACTGCCTACTGCTTACTGGTGGCTGGTTACTGGTTACTGGTAATTATTAACTTCGTAATTTGTTAAAGCAAACATAATCCCATGAAAAACCTCAACAAAGTCTTTATTCTGATTGTTATATTAATCGGATGTCAGTCTCCTGCTGATAATTTTAATAATACTGATTTATCAAAAACGGAAACTCAAAAAGAGCTAATCATGGATGATACTACACCAAAGGTTACCGGGATCGGCGGCATATTTTTCCGCACTAAAAATCCTGCTGATATTAAAAGCTGGTACGGCGAGAACCTGGGCCTGGCAATAAGCGAATATGGGTCTTCTTTTGAATTCAGGAATGCCAATCGCCCGGATGAAATCAACTATCTCCAATGGAGTCCCTTTGATGAAAATACCGATTATTTTGATCCTTCAGAAAAGGAGTTTATGATCAACTACAGGGTGCAAAACATTGAAGGACTGCTTAAGAAGCTTCGTAAAAATGGCGTAACTATTGTTGACAGCATAGAAGAGTATTCATACGGCAAGTTTGTTCATATCCTCGATCCGGAAGGCAATAAGATAGAGCTCTGGGAACCCATTGATAAGGTGTTTACCGAGATGGGTGGTGAAACCACAAAATAAAAGACAATTAAGGAGAATTTGGAAAGTGATCTACAACCCAAGGTCTGACAATCAAGGCCTCTTACATACTTCCCTTTGCAGTTACCTTCTTGTTAAAATCCTGCAAATTCAATGTAAGGGTGATGTAATTTGGTGATCCCACCAGGTGGTACCTTGAACGAGCGTAACTGAAATGGAATTTGGAGATCCTGATTCCGATACCCCAGGAGAAACCAACCGTCGACATCTTTGTTGATACGCCGTTGTCCTGTCGCCGGCCATAGTTATATCCACCGCGAAGGCTCAGGAAATCTGTAATGTTCAATTCTGCTCCGAGTACGATATGACGCATGAGCTTATCACCAAAATCAACGAAACCACTCTGTTTCTGCTCCTCTCCCGTGATCGGGTCTGTGTTTTCGGCTACCACCAGCGGGTCACTATAAGTCAGATCCCAGGTTTGCAAGGTATGATAGAGGAAAGAAAATCTTAATGGAAGGTGCTTCAGTCCCTGGGATAATCCCAATTGCAGTTCAAATGGTAAGGGGTGAGTTTGTCCGCTATAATATGTTTTCAATTGCAAGCCAATGTTTCTTGCAATCAATGATGCAGAGAAACCTGCCTCTTCATGAATGTATGAACCGGCCACATCAACCGCAATCCCAAACGAATTATAAGATTCAAAAGAGGAATAGATAAATTTAATATTCGCCCCAATGGTCCAGTGAGGGTGTAACCTCCTGCCCCAGCCAATATTCATGGCATATTCGCCCGCTGTGAAAGTTCCGTTTCTTTCTCCCGTTTCACTGGCCCTGTCAAATTTACCATAGTTGATAAACTGCATCGTTGCCACGAATGTCCCAATTTTTTCAAAATTGCGTGCATATTGGGCATATCCATAATTGACATCGGTATAGTAATCGATAAAGCTGAATCCAAGATTATTATGCATATCCTCATGGATCAATGAAGGGTTCGCCAATGTGAGCGTGATATCCCTGTCGTAAATTGACAGGTATGAGCCTCCAAGGGCTGCAATACGTGCTGAATTAGGCAGGTTCAGGAATTCATAAGTGCTCTCACCCCCTACCTGCGCACGGGATTGCGAGGTCATGAAAAAGAATGCAAAAAGCAGTAATAAAGTATATCTAATTTTCACTTGCAAAGCCGAAGGGTTCTTAAAGTATTACTAAGAAACGATAATGATTAAAATATATTTTAATCTTAGACCGGGAATTTTCCGGAATGATGTCCAAAAGTATGAAAAAACCAGTTGCTGATAGCTAATCAGTGGTAACTGATTCATAAATATATTTACATATCACTAGGATTTCGTCCTTATCAGGTTCAAGGCACTCCCAGCCTTAAACCACTCAATCTGATTCTCGTTGTAAGTGTGGTTTACAGGGAAAGAATCTGAGTTTCCATTGGCATGATGCAAAGTAACCTGAAGTTGTTGTCCGGGACGAAAATCGGTTAGCCCGATGATATCGATGCGGTCGCCTTCCATCACCAGGTCATAGTCAGACTTGTTGGCAAATGTGATAGCCAGCATACCTTGCTTTTTAAGGTTTGTTTCATGGATGCGTGCAAAAGATTTAACCAGCACAGCTTTCACACCCAGGTTACGTGGCTCCATAGCGGCATGTTCCCTTGAAGATCCTTCACCATAGTTCTCGTCACCTACCACCACACTTCCCGGGCCATTGGCTTTATAGTATCTGGCTGTATCAGGTACAGTCCCGTTTTCGCCATTTTCCTGGTTTTTTACATCATTGGTTGCATCATTGAAGGCATTCACTGCTCCAATCAGCATATTATTGGAAATATTATCGAGGTGCCCACGATATCTCAGCCATGGACCCGCCATTGAGATATGATCAGTAGTACATTTTCCCTTTGCCTTGATCAGCAGGTTCAGACCTTGGTAGTCATTACCATCCCATGCTTTGAAGGGGCTCAAGATCTGAAGACGTTCTGAGCCCGGATCCACAACTACCTCCACCCCACTACCATCTTCGGCAGGTGCCTGGTAGCCAGCATCTTCAACGGCAAATCCCTTTACCGGAAACTCTATTCCCTGCGGTTCTTCCAGTCTGACTTGCTCACCATCTTCTGAAAGCAGGGTGTCGGTCATAGGATTGAAAGTCAGGTTGCCCGCAATGGCAAAAGCAGTCACCATCTCCGGTGAGGCTACAAAACCATGCGTATTCGGGTTCCCGTCGTTCCGCTTTGCGAAGTTCCTGTTAAAAGAGGTCATAATGGAATTATCTTCCTGCTTGTCGGCACCATGCCTGGCCCATTGGCCAATACATGGACCACAGGCATTGGCCAGCACCACACCGCCAATCTTTTCAAATACATCCAGGTATCCATCACGTTCCACGGTATAGCGGACAAGTTCGGAGCCCGGTGTTACCGTATATTCAGATTTTACTTTTAGATTTTTGTCGATGGCTTGCTGTGCCAGTGAGGCGGCGCGTGTAATATCTTCATATGAGGAGTTGGTACAACTTCCTATCAGTCCAACTTCCATCTTTTCCGGCCAGCCATTTTCCTTTACCGCTGATGCAAATTCAGACAATGGTGTTGCCAGATCAGGTGTAAATGGCCCGTTTATATAGGGTTCCAATTCTGAAAGATTGATCTCGATAAGCTGGTCGAAATATTTTTCAGGATTTGCATATACTTCAGGATCGCCAGTCAGGTGAGTAGCCACCTTATCGGCTTCGACAGCCACTTCTTCCCTGCCGGTTCCGGCAAGATATTCTCTCATCTTCTGATCATATCCAAACACGGAGGTGGTGGCTCCAATCTCGGCACCCATATTACAAATGGTCCCTTTTCCCGTACAGGAAATACTTTTAGCTCCTTCACCAAAATATTCAACGATAGCACCTGTTCCTCCCTTTACGGTAAGGATCCCGGCCACTTTCAGGATTACATCCTTAGCTGATGCCCATCCACTGAGCTTGCCGGTTAGCTTCACTCCAATAAGTTTAGGGAACTTAAGCTCCCATGCCATGCCTGCCATCACATCAACAGCATCGGCCCCGCCAACGCCTATAGCAACCATACCCAGTCCGCCTGCATTTACTGTATGAGAGTCGGTACCAATCATCATCCCTCCGGGAAATGCATAGTTCTCAAGCACCACCTGGTGGATGATGCCTGCGCCCGGCTTCCAGAATCCAATTCCATATTTATTCGATACAGAGGCAAGAAAGTCATATACTTCCTTATTGGTGTCATTAGCCGTCCTAAGGTCGATTGCAGCACCAAGCTTAGCCTGGATCAGGTGATCGCAATGCACTGTAGAAGGCACCGCAACCTTGTCCCTGCCTGCCTGCATAAACTGCAATAAAGCCATCTGTGCCGTTGCATCCTGCATGGCAACGCGGTCAGGATTAAAATCAACATATGATTCCCCACGAGCATAGGCCCGGGAAGCTTTTCCCTCATCAAGGTGAGAATAAAGTATCTTTTCAGTCAGTGTAAGGGGCTTTCCAAGTACATCCCTTGCTACTTCAATGCGTGATGCCATATTTGCATACACTTGTTTGATCATGTCTAAGTCAAAAACCATCGATAAAAGTTTATGTGTTTTATTCGTTTAAAGCGATGAGCAACATCACCTATAGATATCTACAAATTTCGAGCTTTTTTGTTTAATGCAAAGTTAAAAAAAAGCAATGCCAGGGCACTAAAACTCCATCAAGCCACGACCGGTCTTCTTGATCCTCTTACTTTCCTTCAGGTCAATGATCAGTTTATCCAGTATGCCATTGATAAAAACCTTGCTCTTTGCTGAGCTGTAATATTTTGAGATATCAATATATTCGTTCAATGTTACTTTCACAGGGATTGATGGAAATTCCAGCAACTCTGCCAATGCCATCTTAATAAGAATAACATCCATTAAAGCAATACGTTCCAATTCCCAGTTCCTGGCTTTCTCATCAATCATCTCTGCATATTCATCACTGTGTAGGATGGTCTTTCTGAATAACTCTAACATGAATTCCCTGTCTTCATGTTCATCGCCATTGTCGATTATTTCAGGAATAGGAGCATACTCATCATCCGTTTCCTTCATCGACTTCAGAAATTTCATCAAAACCAGATTTGCAGAATGATAAGCATCAAAAGCCCAGTAAATTGATTTGCTTTCATAAAAATCCTCCAACAACTCATAATCCGTGAGCAACTTTTTTATCACCCTGATAAGTACATCCACATCAGCTTCATAGGAGTCTTCAGATTCAAGCATATGCTTTTGATAGAAGCGCGCGTCTTTCATTGCCAGAAAAGCCTTCCTCACCATTCCCTGCTCCTCTGACCAGTTGATTTTCAAGCTGTCATGCAATTTTCTGAATTCCCTGTTGTCAGAGAGTTGTTGCAATGCCTTGTTCTCGACAAATTTCATATTGGGAGCCAGATCTTCTTCAGTAGGAAAGAACTTCTTCTTGCTCTCCACAATGCGATTTGAGGCAAAGTCACGCATCTCAATAAGAAAGGATAGCTGATAAATTAGGAGTTCATGAATTTTATCTACGCTGAGAAGCAACTGTTTCTCACCTTTTAACAGGTCGGTATTCCCGTTTTGGAAGAAGGCATAAACTGCCTGCAATACTTTTACTCTAAGATGCCTTCTACTCAGCATATGATCATGAACGATGTGTTAATACTAGTGTCGCTGCAAATTTAGAAATATAATCCATTTGCTGCTATTGAAACTTATTAACATCACATAAGTTGGGTGAATTAGTTGAATTAGTTGAATTAGTTGAATTAGTTGAATTGGTTGAATTGGTTGAATCGGTAAAATGCCCTAATGCCTAACGCCCAATGCCTAACGCCTAATGCCTAACGCCTAAAATTTATTAACTTCGTATAAGAATCAAAAGATAAACAAGTGGAGATCCAGAACATACTGGTTAAATATTGGGGATATTCCTCATTCCGTCCTGCCCAGGAAGACATTATCCTGTCGGTGATGGATGGGAAGGACACTCTGGCATTGTTACCCACCGGTGGCGGAAAATCGATCTGCTACCAGGTGCCTGCCCTTGCTATGGATGGTCTTTGCCTTGTAGTTTCTCCTCTTATCGCACTGATGAAGGATCAGGTTGAGAATCTGAAAGACCGTGGTATCAAGGCAGCTGCAATACATTCAGGCATGCATCCCCGTGAAATTGACATTGCCATTAACAACAGTGTATTCGGCGACCTTAAGTTCCTTTATGTCTCCCCTGAACGGCTTGCATCAGCGGTCTTCCGTCAGAATCTGGAAAGGATGAACATCTGCCTCTTGGCTGTAGATGAAGCACATTGTATCTCACAATGGGGATATGATTTCAGGCCACCATACCTGAATATTGCTGAGATCAGGCCATACTTAAAGAAAGCAGCTGTGCTTGCCCTTACTGCCACTGCAACCCCGGAGGTTATCGACGACATACAGGAGAAACTGGAGTTCAAGGAGAAGCATGTGCTGCAAAAAAGTTTTGAAAGAAAAAACCTGTCCTATGTAGTTTTTAAGGAGGAGGACAAAGGGGCCCGTCTGCTAAAGATCGTAGGCAATGTAAAAGGCTCCGGGATCGTATATTGCAGGAACCGCCGCAAATGCAGAGAGGTGTCCGAATTCCTGAACAAGAATGGCGTAAAATCAAGTTTTTATCATGCCGGCCTGGAACAACGAACACGGGAGGTCCGCCAGGAAGAATGGATGAAAGACAAGAAGCCCGTTATTGTGGCAACCAATGCCTTTGGCATGGGTATAGACAAACCGGGAGTTCGCTTTGTAGTGCACTTCGACCTCACCGACAGCCTGGAAGCTTATTTCCAGGAAGCAGGCAGGGCCGGAAGGGATGGAAAAAGAGCTTATGCTGTACAGCTATTTGAAGAAGCCGATATCAGGAATGCCAAACAAAACCTTGCAGTCTCTTTCCCTGAACCTGAAGTGATCAGGTCAATCTATACTGCAATAGGCAATTATTATCAGATCCCTATTGGCAGCGGGAAAGACCAGCAGTTTGATTTCGACCTGCAGGATTTCTCTACCAGGTACAGGATGAACACCACAATGGTATTCAGTGCGCTTAGGATACTTGAAAAAGAAGGCTATATCCTTCTGGGCAGTGAGCTGGAAAGCCCGTCCAGGATCATGTTTACCATCGATCATAATCAATTATACACCTTCCAGGTGGAGAACCCTGCTTATGATCCCTTCATTAAACTTCTGATGAGATCATATGGCGGGATATTTACTGAATTTGTCCGGATCAATGAAAAGGAACTGGCGAAAAGGGCCAATACAACCGATGAGAAGATCAAGGTTGTTCTCAACAATATGCAAAAAATGGGACTGATCACTTATGTGCCTGCAACGAGCACACCACAGTTACTCATGATCAATAACAGGATCGACACAAAATCACTAAGCCTTTCTGACAAAAACTACGGAAACAGGAAAAAAGCTGCTCTAAAAAGAATGCAATCAGTACTGGATTATATTCAGTCAAATAATCATTGCCGCAGCCAGCTGTTATTAAAATACTTCGGGGAAACTGAGGTGCAAAGATGTGGATTATGTGATGTTTGTCTCGACAGGAACAAGATCAATGTGAGTGAATTGGAATTCAACAAAATACTGGAAATGATCAAACCGGCCTTAAAAGAAAAGCCTCAGGCCCTGAATGAGCTATTGTTCATTGCAAAAAAATTCCCGGAAGATAAGGTAATCAACGTTGTTATGTGGCTTGTAGATAATGAAAAACTGGACGTAAATGAAGGGCAATTATATTCCTGGAGGAAACAGTTTAAAATGTTTTAAAAGGCTTATATTTATACAATAAACAGAACTGCTTTATGAAAAATCTTTGTTTATCATTAGGATTCCTCTTTCTCTTTTCCTGCACCATTACTAATCTACAGGCTCAGGACAGCGAGATATTTGTGGGCTTGGGTGGGGGTATGAGCATTCCGCTGAGTGATTATGCAGCCACTGATTTCGGAGAAGAAACTTCTGGATTTGCCCGCATTGGGGGTAATTTCAATATTTATTTTGGCTATCGTTTTAATGAATTTTTCAGCCTGGCGGGATATTTGAACGGATGTATGAACCGCTATGATTACATCAAAGTACAAGAATGGTTCACTGAAGAATACCCAGATTCTCGTTGGGTTGTTGAAAGTAAGAACTGGGGGCTTGGCGGCCTGCTTGTAGGACCTGTTGGTTCGGTTCCCATTGTGACCAATAAGTTTTTTCTTGATGTAAGGTTGCTTGGGGGTTTTCTTTATGCTTATTCCCCTGCCATTTATATTACCGGTACGGAAGATGGAGAAGAAGACAAAATACTGAACATTGAGCAGGGTTCTGCAGCTTCCTGGGCCCTGGATGCAGGTGCTGGATTTCGCTATAACCGGACGCGCAACCAGTACTTTATACTTTTTGCCGACTATTTGTATTCCAAGGCCAAATTCAGTAATGTTGGTGTGAACACCGAGGAGTTTGGCTTTGAGCGTGCCGATACATTCACCCAGGAAATCAGCACAATTAATATTAGTATTGGCATTGGATATATTATCAACTAGCACTGAATGTCAAAGGCTGTAACCCTTGATAAAGCTTTTTACCTGCATGAAGATGCGGTTTTCATGGCGAAGGCCTTTCTTGGCAAAGTGCTTGTAACAAAGATCTCAGGAAAGATCACATCGGGTATCATCAGCGAAACCGAAGCCTATACAGGCATTCATGACAGGGCTTCCCATGCCTATGGCAATCGGAATACCATTCGTACTGCACCAATGTACCTTGATGGTGGTATTGCCTATGTTTATCTGATCTACGGAATATACTCTCTCTTCAATATAGTCACAGCACCGGCAGGCATACCTCATGCCGTCCTGGTCAGGGCCGTACAGCCACTTGAAGGGCTTGATGTGATGTTGGAAAGGCGGAAACAAAAAACCCCCAATGGACTTACGGATGGCCCCGGGAAACTATCTGTAGCGATGGGTATTCATTATTCGGATTCTGGAGAAAATCTTTTGGGTGACAGGATTTGGGTTGAAGATCGTGGTATTTCACCTATGACAAATGAAATTAGTGCAGGCCCTCGAATTGGTGTTGATTATGCCGGTGAAGATGCTGATAAACCATACCGGTTTATATTGAACGATTTAACGATTTAATGATTTTCAAAATAGTCCTTTCCTTCGCTCTATCGCCTACATCGTTCAATCTCCTAAATCGCTCTATAAAAAAAAGGCCATTCGATTACCCGAACGGCCTTTTTTATTTCAATTACGGTTAATTATTTAACTGTATTTGCAAGTTCGTTACCAGGTTTGAATTTTACTACTTTTTTAGCAGCAATTTTGATTTCTTTTCCGGTTTGTGGGTTTCTGCCTTTACGTGCAGCGCGTTTTGATACACCAAATGTACCGAAGCCAACGAGGGCAACGCGATCACCTTTTTTAAGTGCACCTGAGGTAGCACCGATGAATGACTCGAGAGCTCTTTTAGCATCCGCTTTTGTCAGACCAGCTTCGGCTGCCATAGCGTCGATTAATTCTGCCTTGTTCATTTTACCACGAATTTTAATTAATAAATAGTTTGAAAACGCAACAAATATATAGGTTTTCAGAGCAATGTCAAGTAAAGGTGTACAAAACAGAGGCAAATGTTAATAACTGTGAGCTATTGTTAATAACTAATGCTCTATAACGCCCATTTACCTAAGGTTATAACGAAAAAATGGGCGTTTCAGAGGCATCAGGATAAAGTGCTGATATTCAGGCCAACAAGAAAATCACTTATTAACATTCGTTTTTTGCCGGCCTGTTGCAGTTCCAGGATAGAAATACAGGCATCTTTGCAACAAATATGCAAGTAGGTTTTATAGTCGGTCATCACGGTACCGGGTTTGCCAAAACAATGACATCGTTTGATCGCAGCCTTATAGACCTTCAGGTATATATCTTTTCCCTCTTTGGTTTTGAGCTCTGTGAATGCCCCCGGATACGGGCTCAGGCCCCTGATCAGGTTATATACCTGTTCTGCCTCGATTGACCAGTCAATGCGGCAATCTTCCTTATGAATTTTGGGAGCAGTTTTCAAAAGTTCACCTTCATTTACAAATTCTTGCTGTTCATGTGTTATCACGGTTCCGGCCCTGATAGCATTCACTGTTTTGATTACCAGGGCCGCACCTATCTCCTTAAGTCTGTCGTGATACTCTCCCGCTGTTTCACTGGAATCAATGCTTGTATGTTCCCTGAAGATAATATTACCGGTATCAATAGCATGACGCAGGAAGAAAGTTGTCACGCCTCCGGTATTCTCTCCGTTCATGATCGTTCTGTTGATCGGAGCAGCACCACGGTACTGTGGTAAGAGAGATGCATGCAGATTAAAACTCCCAAGTGATGGAATACTCCAAACAACCTCCGGAAGCATTCTAAATGCTACAATCACAAACAGGGTAGCCTCCAGCTCAGCCAAGTGTTTAATGAAAGCTTCATCTTTTAAATTAGGCGGTTGCAAAAGAGGGAGTTGATGCTCTACAGCAAAATCCTTTACAGCTGAAGTCCTCATCTTCTGTCCGCGGCCTGCAGGACGGTCGGGAGCCGTAACCACCGCACAAACATCAAATCCATGCTCAATCAATGCTGCAAGCGATGCTTCAGCAAACTCAGGGGTGCCCATGAATACAATACGGATCTTGTTGTTGGCCATAAAAGAAAATCTGGCTTAAAATTAAAAAAAAACCCGGTCAAAATGACCGGGTTTCATATAATTGAAAAGGTTTTTGTCTTATTTATCCATCAGTTCCTTAACCTTAGCTATATTCCTCTCAATAGCACGACCTTCGGTACTTCTGTAATATTCTTGGTATATCCTGTTATAGGCATCATAAGCATCTTCATATTCGCCAAGAAGCTCATATGTCATTCCTGCGCGGTATAAATACATAGGAGTCGTAAAATCATTTTCATTAACGTTTGCGGCATCCATGTAATGCGAAACAGCTTTCTCTGGTTCGTTCAGCTCAAGATAAGCATCGCCCAGTGCACCCAGTGCCATGGGACCAATAATCTGATCAACAGGGTCATGGTCTTCCAAATAAGCTATAGCTTCTTCATAATTACCAAGCTTCAAATAACAAATCCCTGCATAATACTTTGCAAGGTTTCCTGTGGTTGTTCTACCATAATCATCAACAATATCGATAAAACCCAGAGCATTACCGTCACCATATAAAGCACGATTGAGAGAGTCCTTCTCAAAATATTTTTGCGCCATAAAGATTTGCTCCTGGGCATTACCCTCCATTGGGCTGATATAGAATTTCTGATAAGCGAAATAAACGAGCACAACAAGGATGATTCCCATGACAGCATATATCATGATCTTCTGGTTCTTCTCAATAAATTGCTCGGTTTTTCCTAAAGCCTCCTCTACGGCAACCATCCTATCGTCACCGGCAGTATTCTTTTTAGACATATGTGTTTATTTTTTTCGTGGTGCAAAAGTAATCTTTTTCTTTATAAATAATAACATGATAATAAATTTTCAATCAGACCCGTCCATCGGGTATACTTCATGATTGAAGCTATCATCATCCCGAATTCCGTAAAGAAGCTTAATTTTGTCTACAATTAAATGCTCTATAAATGCAGATAGAAGATATTAAAGTTAAAAAAAAGTTTCTAGCATACCTGGAGAGCTTCATTAGCGAAAATAAGCGTAATACCTTCGACCGGATTCTCAGTCAAAGGACACGGCATATTACCGTTGCCATGGAAGACATTTACCAATCGCATAATGCAAGTGCTGTTCTCCGTTCATGCGACTGCTTCGGGATACAGGATGTGCATATTATCGAAGGCAGGAATAAATATTCCGTCAACCCTGACGTTGCCCTCGGCTCTTCAAAGTGGTTAAACCTCATCAAATATGATCAGAAGGAAGACAATACCATTGCTTGTTTTGAGGCCTTAAGGGGAAAAGGATATAGAATCATTGCCACAACGCCACATAAGGATGATATCATGCTGGATGAACTAGAAATTGACGAAAAAACCGCACTGGTATTCGGAACGGAAATGGAAGGATTGACAGATACTGCCATTGAAAATGCAGATGCACATGTCAAGATCCCGATGTATGGGTTTACGGAGAGCTTTAATATTTCTGTTTCTGCAGCCATCTCATTGTTCCATCTGACAGAGAAGTTACGGAAATCGGCTATCAACTGGCAACTGAGTGAAGAAGAAATGATCGAGACCCGGACCTTATGGGCCAGGAGCGTGATCAAGCATCCAGAAAAATATGAGAAGGCATTCTTCAAGCAGGAAGGATTGGATTGACAATCAGGCCGTCTGATTTTTTTCTATCTTTACAAAAAAATTCGTTCACTTAAATAAATGAGACTTATGGGAAAAGGTGACAAAAAGACAAAAAGAGGAAAGATCATAAAAGGAAGCTATGGAGTAAGCAGGCCGAAGAAGAAAAAGAACGTGATCCCTGAGGTAGCGAAAAAGACCACGAAGAAGAAAGCAGCTCCAAAAACAACAGCCAAAGAAAAAACGGCTGCGGCCAAAGCAGCAGTAGTTGAGGAAAAAAAGGCAGTTGCTCCTAAGGCAGCTGAAAGTGAAGAGAAGCCAAAAGCTGCTGCAAAAAAAACTGTTAAAAAAGCAGATCCTGAAGTAAAAGAAGAACCCAAAGCGGAGAAAAAAGAAGATAAGGAAGAGAAGTAATAATCTGTCAAACGTATCTGAAAAATGGCAGTTGTCTATAGAGCAGCTGCCATTTTTTTGAATACTGCACCCCTTTCTTCAAAATTCCGGAACATGCCATAACTGGCAGCGGCAGGAGAAAGCAGACAAACATCTCCAATTTCCAGATTCTTGCTGATCAGCGAAAAAGCACCTTCCATGCCATCAACTATATAAGAATAAGCATTATTACCTGCACACATATTCCATTCATTATACATACGCTGACCGGCCTCTCCCATAAAAACCAGGTAAGGAACCGGAAAGTCTTGAAGCCTTTTGTATAGCAACTGGTAATCAAGTTGACGGTCAAAGCCTCCCAGTATCAGCAAATCCACTTTCCCAAGTGTTTTTAATGCTTCTATGCATGCTTCAGGAATGGTGGCAATGGAATCATCATAAAAGTGTATCCCTCTGAACGCACCGGCATATTCAAGTCGGTGCTCCAAACGCTTGTATGTCTTCAATCCTGCCATGATTGTATCATCATCAATACCTTTCTCGATACAAACAAGCAAGGCAGCCATCAAATTCATCATATTGTGGTTTCCAGGCAGGTCGTTGACCACTGAAAGGGGAAAGGTATGCATCCGTGCTGATTCACTCCGGCAAATGATATTGTTCCCGTCATAAAAGGCTGAAGCTGTAGTATCATCTAATGAATAAGACAGCAGTGTTTTCCCTGCATCTTTTTCCCTCACAAGTTCCCCGATGATAGCATCATCCAGATTATATACAAGCTTACCGCCATCTGGCTGCATCCTGCTTATATTGAACTTTGCCATTTTGTAGGATGTAAAATCTTTATAATGATCAAGATGCTCAGGAAATATATTCAGGATCACTGCTATTTGTGGTGCCATGCTGATATGCTCCAGTTGGTGGGATGACATTTCAAAGATCACTTCGCTGTCATCAACAATTTGACCGGCAAGGTCTAATGGAGGCACACCGATATTACCTGCAAGCACAGCCTTGAGCCCGGCAGCTTTCATGATGTGATGTATCAGGCTGCTGGTAGTACTCTTGCCTTTAGTCCCTGTCACGCCAATGACCTTGTCAGCATATGCCCTTAGAAAAAGGTCGGTCTGGGACGTGATCGCAGTAGGATGACATTTTTCCGCGACAAGTTCATATGGGATTCCCGGAGACTTAATGATCAGATCGAAATCCCTGCAGGATTCAAGATAGGCTTTACCCGTGATCAGGCTAACATTATCATCAAAGCTGTTAATATCTATATCCTCATTTCGGTCGCCTATGCTGAGATGCATCTCAGGGAACCATTTCCTGAGATGATTGTATGTAGACAGTCCCTCCTTGCCAAATCCAAGGATCATTATTTTTTTGTCTTGCAATATGGATTTGATCTTAGAAGGCATTGATCATGTCTTTAAGTAAAAGCACCTCATCCTCTTCAGGGATATGATGCGGTTCGAATTCTTTTAACATCCCGGCCAGGGCATCCCGTTTTTCTCCGTCATAAGCCGGACTATCTTTATAATGCTGTAACAAGAGAGGCAGTACCTTATCGGGGTAGTTCATTATTATCTCACTTACAGCTACATTTACCTCATCCATGGTTCCCACACATTCGAAAGGTTTTTCATCCGCCAGGCCACAAAGCTGATCAAATGAATGCAAAAGGCTTTCTTCTTCAAACAGGTCTGATCCAAAGATCTTCAGCAGTTGATCCTTATTTAAATATACAGCCAGCATAATATAGGTAAAAAGGCACTTTGGGCATTTGCCGCACCATGTATCAGTTTTACTACCAACATTACAGCTCTTAAAACTTGAAAAATGCAGGGGAAAGCGGACAAACATCCCGGTGATCTGAAGTTCGTTAAGCGGCCTCAGGAAACTATAATAATTTATTCCTGATGCTACATAGCTGGAAATGTAATTTCTGAAATCCTCCTCAAAACCCAGACTTTTCGAATACTGATGGTTAATACTTGTTCCGGGAATAGTAGGCTCATTGGCACTGGACTCATTCGAAAGGGCAATCTCCCCTATTCCATATACCGCAGCAACCAATACCGATGTGAAAGCCAGCATGGCCGAAAAAGGAGTATGTCCATTCAGGAAGCCTGCAGCATTCAATTCAAACAGTTTCGGATCTATGCTGCGGGAAAGTTGGATCACCTCATGATCATGATATCCTGCATTCCCGCTAGTAAGGATGCTCGCCTCCCGCGGGTTGATGATAAATGGCCTGCATTTCCTGATCTGGGAAAGCAACTCAAGGCTAACCACAGAATCCTTCCCTCCACCAATTGGAACCAGCACTTCTTCTCCTCCGTCAAAGTCATGTTTTGTCAATTCGGGGCCGCCATCAGCCTCAATCTTCATAAAATCATTATCCGGGTTAATTCCATTTTCATAAAAAAATTCTCCAAGCCCGTTCCTATATAGCTTTTTCCACCATTCAGCCTGCGATATACTCAATCCCATTGGCTTAACAATAAGCCTTGGCGGGCATGCCGCCTTCCAGTAGCTCACCAGCTCAATCATTCCCATATTGAAAATGATGTTCCTGATCAGGGAATCTGACAGAATATTATCCTGAACATTTTCAGGCAAGGGAAGACAAATCTCCGGACGAAAGCTATATTCATCTGCAAGATTAAAATCAAATACAATATATAACTTATTATCATTCAATGCATAAGAGAATCCTTCATAAATAAAGTATGAATATTTCTCCTTCAACAGATTGTATAAATCATTACGATTACTTCTCATCAGCACTGAATGGTATTATCTTTGTACATAATTGATCAAAGGTAAAACTTTGCAATGACATCACCGAATGACAGACATCAATAAAATAATCAAGATAAAGGCCAACGACCTGAAGCCGTCAAAAGGCAAGATCCTTATATCAGAACCCCTTTTAGCAGATAATTATTTTAAAAGGGCGGTTGTTCTCCTGGCTGAGCACAATGAGGATGGATCATTCGGGATCATTATGAATAAACCTATCGAGAATAAATTCAATGAGATCGTAGCCGATTTTCCTGACTATGGCGGACAATTATTCCTGGGTGGACCGGTGAGTAATTCAAGCCTTTTTTTCATTCATACCCTGGGTGAACTTGTTGACAACAGCCTCAAGATCATGGACGGTCTATACTGGGGTGGTGATATTGAATCGGTAAGGGAGCTTATGTTACTCAAACAGGTTAGATCCAACCAGATCAGATTCTGCGTTGGGTATTCCGGCTGGGGCAGCAAACAACTTGAAGATGAGTTGCTACGAAACTCATGGCTCGTCTCCGGTCTCCCGGCAGATATCCTGATGAATACCGATCCTGATAAACTCTGGGAACATGCCCTTAAAAAGATGGGCAATGAATATAGCTATTGGGAGAATTTCCCTACCGACCCCGGCCTGAATTAGCCACCTGATTTCTTAGCCTTGTAGCCATCATTGATCAGCAACACCATGACCTTGTCACGTTGATCTCCCTGTATCAGAATCTCACCATCTTTCACACTTCCGCCAACGCCACATGCCGATTTCAGCTTTTTACCAAGATCCTTTAGTTCATCCCCACTACCAATGAACCCACGGATAATGGTTACTTTTTTATTTCCTTTCAGGCTCTGAACGTGAACCCTTAGATCTTGCTCTCCTGGTTCCAGATCAACCTGTTCCGGTGACCCATCATAGTGATATTCAAAATCAGGATTTGTTGAATATATGATCCCGGAGGGACGTTTCTTTGCTGTCATCGTTTAGTTTTAAGGTACAATAATGTTCAGTGATGCGGGTTTAATTCGGATATGGATTTCCTTCTTCATCTTCATCGGTTCCCCATCGATATTCACTGTCTTTCCTTTTTTACGCCTAACCATAATATCAGCTGCCTGACTGGTCTCCATGTATTTTGAACGGTCGACTTTTTGACTGTACATCAGGTGAGCAATACCGGGGAATGCCAGTACGGGCGGTTTTTTCACCACACATACATCGATCTTCCCATCCATGAGCGAAGCTTTGGGGGCAATTTGGGCATTATATCCAAACTGATTTGAATTGGCGAAACTGATAAAGAATGCAGACACTTTTTGTTTCTCACCATCAAGTATGAGCTCGTAATCCCTTGACTTGTATCTGAAATACTCCATGAAAGCTATCCGGGCATAAGTTGTAAAACCTCTTCGCATTGACCCGGCAAATTGCCTGGCCACCTTTGCATCGAAACCTATTCCGGCAATACTGGCAAAAAACACATCATTGGCCATGCAGGTATCTATCTTCTCTACCCTGGCACGATTCAATATTTCTATGGCAGTTTTTAATCTCGACTGGATCCCAAGATGATGCGCCAGGCCATTCCCGGAGCCTCCGGGTATGATCCCCATGATGGCGTCAGTCCCTGTAAGTTTTGAAGCGATCTCGTTTATGGTGCCATCCCCCCCTACTGCTACAAAATACCTGATACCTTCCTCCAGGCCTTCATTAGTTATGATGCCGGCATGACCGGAAAAAGAAGTTATACGAAAATCGGCAATAAAGCGATACTGATCAAGGTTTGCAAGTATAAGCTTCTTAAAACTCTCAAGACTTCTTTTCCTGACACCGGAAACTGGATTTATAATAAATAACATCCGTTTCCTGTCGGAAGCCTTATCCGTCGATTGAAGCACGCCCATAGAGCAAAAGTAATCATTTCTGGATTTTTCAATACCAGCTTCGCTGTGTCAGAAAGGAGAATAAAGGCTCTTCGTATGCATATCTTCCTGGCGTAAAATGGTTATGCATAAATAATTGGCTATTAAGCCTGTGTTAAATTTCTATTAAAAATCTCACATCTAATATCAACCATTTATGCAACCATTACGTACAATGTGCTGTCTTGTAAAAAATCATGCGAAACGGTGCCGGAAGGATAATCATGAATCCGGCAGAATTTTGAAAAATTAATATTACGGTTAATAAATATTTTTATTTTTGCCATTATTGTTGGATAAAGATTCAAAAAACGCGACATGGAAGAGCACGACAACAAAGATCTGAACAGGGAGGAAATCTACTCGAGGGTGATCCGGGCAGGAAAGAGGACCTATTTTTTTGATGTGAAGGCAACTAGGTCAGGAGAACAATACCTGACGATTACAGAGAGCAAAAGGCGCTTTAACAATGAACAAGGAAAGTTCTTCTACGAAAAGCACAAGCTTTTTCTTTATAAAGAAGATTTCGAGAAGTTCTCAAGAGGACTTGGTGAAGTGATAGAATTCATTGAAACCGGCAAGAAAGCACCGGAACCGGAGCCGGAACCAAAGCCAGAAGAAAACATCACTAAAACTGAAACGGTTCCCAGTGTTGAGTTTGAAGATCTCGGCGATCCTGAAGAACCGAAAGAAGACATATAAAACAGCATAGTTCTAAATAAAAGCTGCCCGTCCAGGCAGCTTTTTCTTTGTTATTTGTTAATTAACATGCGTTAATAACTAATTTTTCCCGGGGCAATAATTATAGCAATATCTTCGTACTTTTGCTTACTATAAACAAACCTTTATCTTATTCGAAAATGGGAAAAGTTATTGCGATCGCAAACCAGAAAGGAGGGGTTGGTAAAACAACCACTGCCATTAACCTGGGAGCCAGTCTGGCTGTCCTGGAATACAAAACACTGGTTGTCGACGCAGATCCCCAGGCCAATGCTACCTCAGGCCTTGGGTACGATCCAAAAAGGATACAGTCAAGCATTTATGAATGCATCATGGACGATCTGGATCCCAACAATGTGATCCTGGAATCTACCACCCCCTTTCTATATGTCCTTCCTGCTCATATCGACCTTGTCGGTGCCGAAATTGAGATGATCAACTTGCCAAACAGGGAAAAGATGATGCGTAAGGTCATCGATCAGGTGAAAGATAATTACGACTTTATTGTCATCGATTGCTCACCCTCTCTGGGCCTGATCACTGTAAATGCCCTCACTGCTTCAGATTCTGTGATCATCCCGGTACAATGTGAATATTTTGCCCTGGAGGGCCTCGGCAAACTGCTAAATACCATAAAGATCGTCCAGACACGCCTGAATGAAAACCTGGATATTGAAGGCATACTACTCACAATGTTTGACTCCCGTTTGCGCCTATCAAGGCAGGTAGTGGATGAGGTGAAGACCCATTTTCAGCAAATGGTATTTGAAACAATCATCAGCCGAAATACCAAGCTTGGTGAAGCTCCAAGTTTCGGTGAAACGATCATCATGCATGACGCAAATAGTACAGGAGCAATCAATTACCTGAACCTTGCCAGGGAACTCCTGCAAAAGCATAATATGACTACGATCAATGAAGCTGACAAATACATAGATATTACTGATGAAAACTAAGAAGAAAGCATTGGGAAGAGGACTGGATGCAATACTGCAAAGCCCTGAAACAGATATCACATCAAAGGATATCTCGGGGAATTATGTAGTTGGAGCCATTGCTAATATCATAATTGAAAAGATTGAAGCCAATCCATTTCAGCCACGCGACCAATTCGACGATGAACTCATTTCGGAGCTGGCTGCCTCCATCAAAAAACAGGGCATCATACAACCTATCACTGTCAGGAAGTTAGGTTACGACAAATACCAGCTCATTTCAGGTGAACGCCGCTTACGTGCCGCCAAGCTTGCCGGCCTGGCTGAGGTACCTTGCTATATCAGGGTGGCCAATGATGAACAGATGCTTGAGATGGCACTCATCGAAAATATCCACCGGCAAGACCTGAATGCAATCGAAATCGCCATCAGCTACCAGCGCCTGATTGAAGAATGCGATCTCACACATGAGAAGCTCAGCGACAGGATCAGTAAAAACCGTTCAACCATCACTAATTACCTCCGCCTGCTGAAGCTGCCTCCTGAAGTACAGCTTGCCCTCCGCGACAGCAAGATCAGCATGGGGCATGCCAGGGCATTGATCAGTGTGGAAATCCCGGCAACGCAAATCAGCATACTGAAAAAGACTATTTCTGAGGACCTTTCAGTTCGGCAGGTTGAAGAACTGGTCAGAAACCTGCACAAAGTACCAAACCCCGTTCCTAAAGAAAAGCTGGAACTTCCTGAGTTCTTTAGCAATTCGGCAGTGGAACTCAGGGAACGGTATGGAACCCATGTAAATATCCGCCGGAATACTAATGGGAAAGGGCAAATCGTTATCTCCTTTGAATCAGACCAGGATTTTAGTCGAATACTTTCTTTGCTCGACAAGTGATCCTATCATCATATGCTTCAATACAATACTACAAAGTCGGTAAAAACAGAACGGGGAATAATGGTTTTTCCCTTGCTGTTGGTAGTATTATTATTGGGCTGTATAATGCTTGCAATTCCCTCTTCTGAGATCAAGGCTCAGAAGAAAGCGAATACAGACACCCTGTTCATAAAAAAGCATTCACCAACCAAGGCCGCTATCTTTTCTGCAGTGTTACCTGGCCTCGGACAGGGTTATAACAAGAAATACTGGAAAATACCAATTGTTTATGCCGGTTTTGGCCTGATCACCTATTTCATCGTCACCAATTCACAGGAATACAAAAAGTATAAAGAAGCTTATACTTATGTTGCGAATGGTGACAGCACCTATATAGATAACGACTATGTTGGCAAATATGATGAGCAGCAATTGCTCGATGGAAAAAATTACCATCGCAGGAATATGGAACTTACCTACATCTTAGGCGGTGTATGGTACCTGCTTAATATTATCGATGCCAGTGTGGATGCCCATTTCTTCGACTACGACATAAGTGAAGACCTTACGATACGCTTAGATCCTGTGATACATATCAGGCCGGAGGATTTCCGGACGACAACCGGCATTAAGCTTACAGTGAACTTTTAAATTAAAGGATGTGAAAATTGCAATCATTGGATACGGCCGCATGGGCAAAGAGATTGAGGAGATGGCCATAGAACAGGATCATGAGATCGTAACTGTGATCGATAACGAAAGCGACTGGAACGAATCAAAAGATGCACTGCAAACGGCAGATGTAGCTATAGAGTTCAGTATGCCTGATATAGCTGAGAAGAACATCTTGCGATGTTTCCAGGCAGGACTTCCTGTCGTATCCGGCACTACAGGATGGGGCACTTCTTTTGAAGCTGTAAAATCTGTATGCATTAACGAAGGGCATTCCTTTTTTTATGCCAGCAACTTCAGTCCCGGAATGAACATCATGTTTGAATTGAACAAAAAGCTGGCTGCACTTATGCGTAAGCATCCTCATTATCGCATCCTCATTGAAGAGATACACCATAGCGGTAAAAAAGATGCCCCAAGCGGAACTGCCATCACCCTGGCCGGGGAGATCATTGAGCAACATCCTTTAAAAGATAAATGGGTAAACAAGCCTGCACTTAAAGACGATGAACTGGAAATCATCTCCATCCGAAGAAACCAGGTGGCCGGAATGCATTTTGTGAAATACGATTCAGATATCGACAGCCTCGAGATCAAACATACTGCGCATTCCAGAAAAGGCTTTGCCATAGGGGCACTGCTGGCTGCGGCATGGTTGGTCGGCAAAAAAGGATGCTTCGGCATGCCGGATATGCTGTATGACACAGAATAAAGAGCATTTAGCTTTAACAATATTTAACACAGACCAATAGTTCAACAATGAAAATTAGCTTTAATTTGGCTAAAAATATTTTATAATTATGAGTGGCTACGATATTATTCTGATCATCACCCTGATACTTTCAACTGCTGGCTTGTGGAAGATTTTCGAAAAAGCCGGCCATGCAGGCTGGAAGGCCGTTGTGCCCTTTCTCAACTTCTATATCTGGCTGAAGATCATCAAGAAACCTCTATGGTGGTATATCTTCATACTAATCCCTTTCATCAATGTTTTTGTGATCCTGCTGATGGTAGTAGAAATCCTTAAATGTTTTGGTAAAGAAAGTGTAGGAGCACAGGCCCTGGGAGTTCTTGTACCCTTCTTATACCTGCCCTACCTGGGATTCTCGGCAAGTGAGATTTATGTTGATCCCGACGAGCGGGAAAAAGTCAAGAAAGGCGCAGTACGTGAATGGATCGATGCCATTATTTTTGCGGTTGTTGCTGCCACGATCATCCGTACATTCTTCATCGAGGCTTACACCATCCCTACCTCCTCTATGGAAGGAACGTTGCTCAGGGGTGATTTCCTCTTTGTTAGCAAAGTAAGTTACGGGCCCAGGGTGCCTATTACCCCGCTCACCTTCCCATTTGTACACCATACCCTACCACTCAGCAGCACAAAAAAATCATACCTGGAATGGATCAAATTACCCTATTACCGTTATTGTGGCCTGCGCGATATCGAAAGATATGATGCAGTGGTATTTAATTATCCAGATGGGGATACCCTTTCCACTGTGTACCAAAGCAACGACAGTTATTACAGCCTGGTAAGGCATAACGGCAGGCATGAAGTGTGGAACAATAAGCGGCAATATGGTGACATCATCGCCCGGCCTGTTGATAAGCGTGAGAATTACATCAAGCGTTGTGTAGGCCTTCCCGGCGACAGCCTTCAGATCATTAATCAAACAGTGTTTATAAATGGAGTCGCACTGGAAAACCCTGAGTATGCCCAGTACAGCTATCAGGTGATCACAGATGGTTCAAGGCTTAGCGATCGACTGATCGACAGATTGGACATCCACGAGGTAGTGCCCACTGCAAACCCTGGGATCTCTTATGCTTATATGAATGAATCTTCTGCTGCAGGTCTGGCAGAAACTCCTATCGTAAAATCAGTGACGAAACTCACGCATCCGGCCAATAACCCAGATGATCTGAAAAGGATCTACCCTTATAATCCCAGTTATGGATGGAGTGTAGATAACTTTGGCCCCATCTATATCCCTGAGGCCGGCATCACCATTGATATTAATCCAGACAACATCGATCTATACAGAAGGGTGATCCACGCCTATGAAGGCCATGAGTTGGAAGTAAAAGGCGATAACATATACATCGATGGCGAAATCAGTGACAAATACACCTTCGAAATGAATTATTATTTCATGATGGGGGATAACCGCCATAACTCTGCAGATTCACGCTACTGGGGCTTTGTGCCGGAAGACCATATCGTTGGAAGGGCAGTCTTTGTGTGGCTCTCTCTCGACCCGGATAAAAGCTGGTTCCAGGGCAAGATCAGGTGGGATAAACTTTTCCGCTTCGTGAATTAGTATTACCTTTGACTATTATAAATTTCTCAAAACGAATTAAAATGAAAAGATTTCTCAGTTTCATGATGGTCGCAGCGATCATTATGGGTTTATCATCATCTGCCATTGCTAAGGATTTCAGTGGTGTGATCAACTACAAAATATCCTATCCGGGCATGGAAGTTGATGCTTCCATGGCTGCCATGATGCCCAAGATGGCAACACTCACCATTAAGGAGGAGATGTCCAAATTTGAGATCAATATGGGCCAGATGGGATCTCAGGTGCAGATCATCGATGGTACTGCAAAAACCATTACAACCGTCATGAATATGATGGGGCAGAAATTCTATTATGTTGAAACACAGGAGGACGTTAATTCCGAATTGGAAGATGATGAAAAGGTTTCTGTTGACATAAAGGATGAAACCAAAGTTATTGCCGGCTATGAATGTACAAAAGCTGTTGTTACAGTGAAACAAGGTGGCGAAGATATGTTATTCACCATCTATTACACAGAAGAGATCGGTTCTGCATCCATGAACATCGACAACCCATATTTCAGTGAAGTGCCCGGTGCAATGCTCGAATTTGAGATCAATACAGGCGGCGGCACCATGAAGATGGAAGCCATCTCTGTTGATAAGAAGAAAATTGCCGACTCTGAGTTTGCTGTTCCGGAAGGATATCAGGAAAAGACCTCTGAAGAGGTTCAGCAAATGTTTGGTGGAGGCATGTAAAAGATATCAAGAAGAGTAGATGCCAATCAGGACAAATCAACTAAAGCGGGATGAGGCTGCGGCAAAAAAAACAAGCAGCAAAACAAAAAAGAAGAAAAGCTCTAAAAAGCGGTCGGTCAAAAGCAGCAGTTCTTGGCTGGGGTTTTTAAGGAATGAAAAGTTCCTGAAGCTTTGTGGATTTTTTCTTATCCTGCTATCTTTTTACCTGCTCCTATCGCTGGTTTCCTACCTGGTAAACTGGTTTACGGGTGGTAGTGATGACCTTTTCACGGTGATCCCCTTCCGTGATGTTCTGATGAATGAAAATCTTGTAGCCAATAACTGGGGCGGACGCATGGGCGCCGCCCTGGGAGGGCTATTTATTAAAAAATGGTTCGGAGCTTCATCCCTGCTGTTTTGCCTGTTCTTTTTTGTTTGGGGATATAAGTTGCTATTCCAGAAAGCTATCCTCCCGGTCTGGACCACATTTCGCTGGTCTTTCGTTGCCTTGCTTTGGTTTTCACTGGCATTTGCACTGGCATTCAGGAATTCAGATCTGAACATCCTTGGTGGCATATTCGGATACGAGATCAATAACTACCTGGATGGATTTGTTGGCCCACCGGGAACCATCTTTCTCCTGATATTTGTATTATTCGGTTTCATGATCATCAACTTCAACTTTAAATTCAAACCCAGAAAAAAAGCCACAGGGGATGATGGAAGTGATATCCCGGGCGGGAACACTTCCAATGAGATCAAAGAAGATATATACAATACAGTAGAGTTCTCTGTTACTGAAGATGAGAACATCAAAGAAGAGAGCAATCCGGAAAAGGATGCAAAAGGTCCTGTCCTGAATGTAGAAGATCCGGTAAGTGACCTGCCTTTTGATAATGCTCCAAAAGAAGATGAGAAGAAGGACACAAACCCTGATTCAAACATTGAATTAACGATTGAAGAAACAGAGGTTGAGAAAACTGCCAAAAAAGGCAGCACTGCCCATCATACAATAGATACTGAATATGATCCCACGCTTGACCTGGGACATTACAAGTATCCCACATTGGACCTGCTTGACGACCATGGAGAGGGAGGTGTAAACGTTGAGAAAGAAGAGCTGGAATCAAATAAAAACAAGATTGTGAACACCTTATCGAACTACAATATCCAGATCGATAAGATTAAGGCCACTATCGGGCCTACAGTAACCCTATATGAGATCATCCCTGCCCCCGGGGTCAGGATTTCCAAGATCAAGAACCTTGAAGATGACATTGCCCTTAGCTTATCAGCCATGGGTATCCGCATTATAGCACCCATTCCGGGAAAAGGAACCATTGGTATTGAGGTGCCGAATAGAAAGAGTGATACCGTATCCATCAAATCGATACTGTCGTCAGAGAAGTTCCTGAACAATAAGTATGAACTTCCTTTTGGATTAGGTAAGACCATTGCCAACGAAAGTTATATCGCTGATCTTACCAAGATGCCCCACATCCTTATGGCAGGGGCAACAGGACAGGGTAAATCAGTGGGACTGAATGCCATCCTGACCTCATTGCTTTACAAAAAACATCCCGCAGAGCTTAAGTTTATCCTTGTTGACCCGAAAAAAGTGGAGTTAACCCTTTTCTCAAAGATCGAGCGCCATTTTCTGGCCAAGCTACCTGATTCTGAGGAGGCCATCATCACCGATACGCGTAAGGTAGTTCGTACCCTGAACTCCCTGAGTATTGAGATGGACCACCGCTATGAATTGCTCAAAGATGCACAGGTAAGAAACATTAAAGAATATAATGTGAAGTTCGTTGCCCGCAAGTTGAATCCGGAACATGGGCATAAATATCTCCCCTACCTCGTCCTCGTTGTTGATGAGTTTGCAGACCTGATCATGACCGCGGGTAAAGAAATTGAGAATCCATTAACCAGGCTCGCACAACTTGCCAGAGCCGTAGGAATTCACCTGATCATTGCCACACAACGGCCTTCTGTTAATATCATTACCGGTACTATAAAGGCTAATTTCCCGGCGCGTATAGCATACAGGGTGATCTCCAAGATCGACAGCCGTACAATCCTGGATACAGGCGGAGCCGATCAGCTCATCGGCCGCGGGGATATGTTGCTATCGACAGGCAGTGATCTGGTGAGGCTGCAATGTGCTTTTGTAGATACTCCAGAAGTTGAAAGGGTAACGGAATTTATCGGTTCTCAGCGTGCATATCCGCATGCCTTCCACCTTCCCGAATATATGGATGAAGAGTCTGACGGGCATGAAGATTTCGATCCCAACGACCGTGATGAGCTCTTTGAAGAAGCTGCCCGGATCATCGTTCAAACCCAACAGGGTTCAACCTCCCTATTACAAAGGAAGCTAAAACTAGGTTATAACAGGGCCGGCCGGATCATCGACCAGCTCGAAGCAGCAGGAATAGTAGGCCCCTTCGAAGGGAGCAAAGCCAGAGAGGTCAGGATCACAGATGAGGTCAGTTTGGAACAGTTTTTGAAGGATTTAGATGAACCTAATGAATAATATGATGAAACAAGTAGGGATATTCATTTTAAGCATCTTCATTTCTGCCATGGCTTTCTCACAAAGCAAGAAGGCAGAAGCAATTATTGAAGAGATCACTCAGAAGACCCAGGCCTATAAATCCGTCGAATTTGAGTTTACATTTACTTATGAAGACCCAAGCAGCGCTGAAGAAATTAGTGAGCCGGGTACACTGCTCATCAGCGGTGATAAGTACGTCCTCGGTATTGAGGGACAGACAGTGATCTGCGATGGAAAGACCATCTGGACCTATATTGAAGATGCCTGGGAGGTACAGATCAATGCCATTGAAGAGGATGACGAATCCATCACACCTTCAAAACTGCTGACGACCTACAATGAAGAGTATAAAGCCAGGCTGGATAAGGAATTCACCAAAGATGGAGTAAAATACCAACGTATCGAACTCAAGCCTGAAGAAGGTAAAAGATGGGTTAAGCTGGATGTTTTAGTCAATGCAGATTTAAAGCAAATCTCTGAGATCACCGTACTTGACAAGAATGGAGGAACCATCCATTACAAGATCGATAAGTTTACGCCGGATTTAGAAGTCACTGATGCGGATTTCATTTTTGACCCAGCTGATTACCCTGATGTTGAGATCGTTGACATGCGCTAGTTCCGCGAGCAAGAACTTTTTTCCTTCATATACTAAACTCTTTCCTAATTATTATATCAAAGTAGTATACTAATTCATGTTGGCAGTGATAGACGACAGTCATATACTACAGTTAAGCATTCGGAGCGATTCCCGTGAGGAAGGCTTTAAGCTTCTGCTTAAGAAATACCAGCAACGTCTTTACTGGCATATCAGGCGTATGGTAGTCGATCATGAGGATGCTGATGATGTACTCCAGAACAGCATGATCAAAATATGGCAGGGGCTGGAAAAATTCCGTCAGGAGTCACAGCTGTATACCTGGCTGTATCGAATAGCCACCAATGAGGCCTTGAGTTTTCTGAAGAAAGCCCAGCGAACAAGATCAATACCATTTGAAGATGGTGGAATGGAATTAAGCAATCTGATTGACACCTCCCCTCTCGTTTCCGGTAATGAGATCAGCCGCAAGTTGCAAAAAGCAGTACTGATGCTTCCGGCGAAGCAAAGGCTGGTATTCAATATGAAATATTTCGATTCGATGAAGTACGAGGAAATCTCAGCAGTTCTTGGCACATCAGTTGGTGCACTGAAGGCTTCCTACCATCTGGCAGTCAAAAAAATTGAAAAAGCTGTCCTCCTGGATTAAACCTTCTCTCAAATCAAACATCAAAACAACAAATGAACACCACAAAAAACATACATGAAAACGGAGAAGACCGGAAACTGAAGGAAACTTTCGGAACATCCATGCCATACGAGGTGCCGGATGGATATTTTGAGCAGCTTCCCGAACAACTTCTGGGTTCTGTCAAACAAAGTCCGCGTCGTTCAGTGTTTGCACAAAGTGGTTTCAGAACGTTTGCTGCAGCAGCTGCTATACTTATTTTCGCTGCCCTGGCCATTACATTTATTTTCACAGATCGAAATAGCGTGGGTGAGGGTTTCGAAGACTATAGCATGAGTGATATCTATCACTACAATATTAACAATCTTGCCGATCTGGAGGAGGCATATCTTTATACACTAATCGATGATGACAGCAGCGGTGTAATGAACCTGATGTTAAACAATACCGACAGCATCTCTGATGAGTATATTATGGATTACCTTCTGGCAGAGAATCATATAGAATATTACATAATCAATGAATACTAATCAAACAACAATACTATGAAAGCACTAAAATTATCAATAGCAATATTCGTGGCCATGATGGTCATGGTGTTGGTACTCCCCGCTCAAACTCAGGAGCAGGACAAGGAAAAATCAGAACAAAACAGCGAAAGAATGGCAAAAGACCGTCAGGAAATGGGAGAAAAGATCAAGGCTTCAAAGATCGCCTTCATTACAGAAAATGTTGATCTTACCCCTGAAGAAGCTGAAAAGTTCTGGCCTGTATATAATGAATATGAAAAAAAGCGTGAGGAAGCTACGCATTCCCTTATGGGACGATTCAAAGGCCATAAAGATGGTAATTGGGATGATTTCAGCGATGAAGAAGCAGAAAGTATGATGGAAGATCGTTTTAAGCAAGAAGAAGCACTGCTGGAATTAAAAAAGGAATACCATAAGAAATTCCTGGATATTCTTTCAGCCAGGAAAGTGATGAAGCTTTATAAAACCGAAGACATGTTCAAACGGCAATTGATGGAAAGGCTGGGGCAACACGAAAGAGGAAGAAAAGCGGACAACAAGGGAACTGCCCCACCATGCAGAGAAAGACAAATGCGCAGATAAAAAAAAGCCCCCCGAGTTTTCGAGGGGCTTTTTTTTATTCTTTCCACTTATAATACTGACCAACCAGGCTTAAAGTGGTTTCATCCACCTCCTGTACCATGGTCGTGAGCGTGAGTTCTTTTTCCTTTCCTGCCCAGAAAACAACAGGCATATAGTCGCCAGGAAATTCACCATTCGAATCCTCGTAAGTTTCCGTATCAGCAGCTGTGTTTACGCAAAACATATACGGGCCCTTTTTCTCATGCTGATATATGTGCACAGCCTGCAGGTCGTCAAATTCCATGGTCACTTCACCCCAGAGTTGGTTATCCTTAGCATACAATCTCTTCTCTACGTTGGTTGCCATCGGAAAATGATCATCGATGTATGTTCCAAGCAGATAGCTATTCAATAACTCATCAAAATCCTCAGATGAAACATCCGTACTGTCATCCATATCAGACAGGATATTGATATAAGTGATGGTGAGTATTCCGGAATTTGGCCCGGTGATCTCCCACTTATACTCCTTTTTTTCGACTGTCAGGCAGCTGCTCAACAGGAAGGCAAAAAAAGCTAAAGCCAGCAATTTAACGGCATTTTTTTTCATAGGGTATGGGTTGTTTATAGTTGTCCTCTAAATAATGTGATCCCTTCAGGGATTATTGTAATTTTGTTGTAAATATAACATTAATTAACACCAAATCAATGAACGCATCTGTAGAGATAAGCTACTATCCCCTCAACGTAGAATACATCCCGCCTATTAAAAATTTTATTGAAAGGATGAATGGATATCAAAAACTCAGGGTAAGGACCAATGGTATGAGTACACAGGTATTTGGTGAGTTTAATGAGGTCATGCAGGCTCTGACCAGGGAGATTGAAAAATCTTTTGAGCTCCCTCATTCTGTGTTTGTCATGAAGATCATCAACGCTGATCTTGATATAGTATGATGCTGAACGATATTTTCGATCTTCTTTACCAGAACCTGATCGATTCCAGCATACTGGAGGCCATCGCTGTGTTCTTCGGGATACTAAGTGTGTGGTATGCCAAAAAAGAAAATATCCTGGTATATCCGACCGGGATCGTCAGTGTGGTCATTTATATCTATATCTGTTTCTTTGCCAAACTGTATGCCGACATGGGCATCAACTTCGTGTACTTTGTGATGAGCATCTACGGATGGTATATGTGGAGCAGGAAGGATGCTTACAAAACCGTGCTGCCTATCCGCTGGTGTACCAGAAAAGACCATTTGATCAGTGCCGGGATGTTGATTGGATTTTTTATCCCTCTGAGTTACTTCCTGAGCAATTACACCGACAGCAATGTCCCAATCATAGATTCAACAACAACATCCATCTTTATAGTAGGAATGTGGCTGATGGCCAGAAAGAAGGTCGAGAACTGGATCTACTGGATCATTGGTGATGTGATCTCAATCCCTCTGTACTTTTATAAAGACCTGGCACTAACCAGCATTCAGTTTACAGTATTCCTGGTGTTGGCTATAATGGGATTTATTGAATGGCGGAAGAAGGTAAGATCGGTTGACAGTTGACAGTTGACGGTAGGCAGTAAAAAATTGATTAATACGTAATTCATAATCCATAAGTTAAAAACATATCGCATCGCCATCACCGGTCCTGAATCGACGGGTAAGTCGGAATTGGCAAAACAGCTGGCAGAACACTTCAATACTATATATGTACCGGAGTATTCACGCGAGTGCCTCAAGGATCTCGGCAGGGAATATACCTACGACGACATACTGTTAATTGCCAGGGGGCAGTATGAAAGTGAACAGCAAGGGATGAGAAGGGCTAAAGACCTATTGTTCTGCGATACGGAATTTATTGTAAATAAGATCTGGTGCGAAGAAAAGTATGGGAAGTGCCATTCGTGGATATTGGATATGATCGACAGCCATATATACGATCTTTACCTGCTTTGTGATATCGATCTCCCATGGGAACCCGATCCACTGCGCGAAAATCCTGACGACAGGGACAGGTTATTTGTTTTATATACAGAAGAACTGGAAAACAGAAATTTGCCTTACGAAATCATCAGTGGTTCGGGAAAAGAAAGGCTGATGAATGCTATTGGGTTTGTTGAGAAGGTAATTATTGATGGGGATGTTTGATTGCTGATTCACTGTTTCACTGTTTCACTGTTTCATTGTTTCATTGTTTCATGTCTGTTAAATGGTTACATGGCTAAATGGCTAAATGCTTAAATGGCCCCAAGCCTCACACCTCACACCTCGCACCACACACCCAATCATCGCCGTTAACTGCTTCAAAACTACCGTTAACTGATTTCATCTCGATATATTTGCCATAGGTAGATTATTGTACTATTTTCATGGCTGGATTTGCTTTTATAAGCAATTTTCAACGGCTAATACAGGATAATTTATATCCTACCCCGCTCCATTTATACCCGGCCTTCGACAATATCCCATGTTGGAGGCCTTTTTCATTATCAATTCTCGGCTTTCGATGTTCAATGTTTGGTGTTCGTTGCTCGTTACCCGTTTTTCGTTGCTCGTTATTCATTTAGGAATTATTGGATGAAATATATAATTTTACCGCTCCTTACTTACATCTATGAAAAAGCCGTCTGCCGATCGTCTTCATATTCTTTACCTTCCCAAATGGTACCCTAACCGTTACGATCCAATGCCAGGGCTATTCATTGAGCGGCATGGCATATCTGCTTCACCCTATGCTGATATTTCTGTACTCTATGTTCATTCAGACGATCAACTGGAGGCGCCTACATACGATTTTGTAACGGATACTCACGAACCACTGAACACCATTAGAATCTACTTTAAAAGGGCTAAAACAGGCTTTAAGCCGCTCGACATGATGATCAACAGCTGTCGCTTTGTGCGCAGCCACTTCAAGGGGCTTAAAGAGATCAGGAGGCGATACGGCAAGATCGATATTATACATGTTCATGTATTAACCCGCCATGGAGTAATCGCACTCTGGGAAAAGATCAGGCATGGGATCCCTTTTGTTGTTACCGAACACTGGACACGCTACCTCCCTTCCACGAACACCTTTAATGGTGCATTCAGAAAATGCATGACACGTCGTGTAGCAAAAAGGGCATCGGCTATCATGCCGGTCACGGCCAACCTGCGCGATGCCATGATCGACTGTGGATTGAAGAACGACAATTATATCGTCATCCCAAATGTGGTTGACATAAAGATGTTCAGCCCACTAGAGAAAAAAACGCGGAGTGAAAAAGCAAAAATCATTCATGTTTCCTGTTTCGATGATGATCAGAAAAATATTACGGGTATCACAAGGGTGATCAAGCGGCTGTCAGAGAAAAGGCAGGATTTCACTGTGGATATGGTGGGTGATGGCATTCATTATAAGGAACTCATCGAATACGGAGATGAAATGGGCGTAAAAGATACCTATGCCACCTATTTTGGTTTAAAAGAGAATGATGAACTGGCAGGCATGATGAAGGCTGCTGATTTTATGATCATGTTCAGCAGGTACGAAAACCTGCCCGTGGTCATCCTCGAAAGCTATGCCTGTGGAGTACCAGTCATCTCCACCGATGTGGGTGGCATCCGTGAGCACATGAACGATGAGCTTGGGATCCTCCTGGATTCTGAAGATGAAGAGAACTTCTATCAGATCCTCGATAAGATGCTGGACAATTACCGCACTTACGATTCACAAAAGATCAGGGAATATGCCGTTGATCATTTCAGCAATGAAGTGATTGGCAAGCAGTTGTTCGATGTATATACCGCTGTTGCGAAATCATAAAAAGTACAATCTTGATCAACAAGATCCTCAACACTTTTGGCGCCAGGAGCCTCTCGGCCGTAATCAACTTTATGATTGCGATCATGGTTTCACAATACCTCGGTCCTGAGGGCAAAGGTGAGCAAGGTATTATACTGGCAACCATAGCTTTTGTGCTGGTGTTTTCAAACCTTGTGGGCGGGGCCACGCTGGTATATCTCATTCCACGTTATAAGTTTTCCCTCCTGCTGATCCCTTCTTACCTTTGGTCGATAGGTGTGAGCATTATTGCCTTTGCCTTACTCTGGGCATTCAGGATTGTAGAGCAGGATTTCATCATTCACATTTGCCTCTTATCGGTATTAAATTCGTTCACAAATATACATTCCACTATGCTCATCGGGCGGGAAAAGATCAAAGCTGCCAACCTTGTCAGTCTCCTGCAACCGCTCATTGTGATCATCAGCCTGCTTATATCTTTCATGATTCTGAAAGACGAGAGCGTCATAGCCTATATCAAAGCCTTATACTTCGCCTTCGGCGGAAGCCTGCTGGTCAGCGTTTTCTATATAGCAAAGACTTTTGGAAGGATCAGCATGCATCCGATCAGAGAATATATACAGGTGATCAGGGAGCTCTTCAGACTTGGATTTATGAACCAGATGGCCCACATCACCCAGATGATGAGCTTCAGGCTGAGCTATTATTTCCTTGAACTCTATCATGGCGACGCCAGTGTGGGCATCTATTCCAATGGTATACAGATCATGGAATCCATCTGGCTCATCAGCAAAAGCATCTCACTGGTTCAATACGCCCGCATTGCCAATACCGACGACAAAAAGTACTCACAAGAACTGTCGGTAAAGCTTTTAAAGGCTGCTTTTTTTATTAGTCTTGTGTGCATCATCCCTCTATTGCTATTGCCGGAATCTTTTTATCTGTTTCTCTTTGGAAAAGACTTCATCGGAGTAAAGGAGGTCATCTGGATCCTGGCTCCGGGTGTGCTTATCTATAATATCTCCCTGATTTTGGGGCATTATTTTTCCGGCACCGGGAAATACCACATAAATACGATTGCATCCAGTATTGGCCTGTTGGTTTCTATCATACTTTTCATTAGCCTCATCCCGCCATTTGCTACCCTTGGCGCAGGCATCTCGGCCAGCATCAGCTATGCGGTGACCAGCCTGGTGGTGCTCTTGTTTTTCTTACGCGAAGCGAAACCCGGGTATAAAGCATTTCTTTTCACCTCTGATGATTTCAAATTGATCAAAGGATTATTCAAAAAAAATACTAAATAATTACCGGGCTAGCATGCGTCAGAGACGCGCACCAGCGGTTCAATTCACAGCAAACCCCAGTTATAAAAGCAAGCTGCTAATAGCTCAAAACACAAAGGACCCCGAGGGGGTCCATTGTTATTAGCAGAAGTATGAAAAAGTAAAGGAGTGTGACCTTTTCGGATCACATTTTTCAATAAATTATAATAGCTTCAAAAAAGTGTCCTTACCTATTAATACCGATTTTACCAAAATGTCACACCTATTGAGATAAAAATATCCGGCCCCGACCAAATAATGATTTATTTGCTGGAAAATGAACATCCTTCAGGAGTCTTCCGTTTACTATTAAAAATGGCCTGAGTTGGAATGACCAACTGCAAGACAAACAAACGTTAATATGAAGATAGAAGCAAAAACGCCGGAAGAGTATATAAAAAAACTTCCCGGCGACAGGAAGCAGGTGATGAGTGAATTAAGGCAAACCATCCTTGACCATCTGCCGGAAGGCTTTGAGGAAATCATTAATTATGGGATGATCGGATATGTTGTGCCGCATTCCATATATCCTGATGGATATCATCCTGATCCCAAACAGGCATTGCCTTTTATTAATATCGCCTCACAGAAAAATTTTATCGCCGTGTACCATATGGGTATATATTCCGATCCCGAACTTTTAAACTGGTTTAGCGATGAATATCCTAAGTATTGTAAAACAAAATTGGACATGGGGAAAAGTTGTATTCGCTTTAAGAAAATCGACCAGATACCGCTCAAATTAATTGGAGAACTAACAGAAAAGATGAGTGTCCGGCAGTGGATATCAATTTATGAATCAAAGCTAAAACGATAAAAAAATTATCAATTAATATCGAAAAAGGGAACACATGATGAGCCAATCATCCGCTTTTGTGCTTATCTTTGATTAATATCTGAACTAACTTTAAAACAATCATATCATGGGAAAAGGACAAGATGCCAAGAAGGATGTTAAAAAAGCACCGGCTAAAACTGCAAAAGAAAAAAGGGCAGAAAAGAGAGAAAAGAAAGCAAACAAGTACTAGCTTTTGAATCCTTGTTCTCAAATTTGGGTCGTTTTTTTGATGATTATGAGGAAGACTATAATTATCATATTGATCCCACTTTTCTGTTTTTCCTGTAAGAAGTCAGAAGATGATATCCCTGACTATAGCGGGGCTGAAAACCTGACCATCTTCTTTGTAAATGACCAGCACGGGCAGATCAACAATTTCTCCAGGATTAAATATATTGTTGACGAAGAGAAGAAGCAGAACAGTGTGATTGTGGTTTGTAGTGGTGATATTTTCTCAGGCAATCCTGTTGTGGATTACTACGATGAGAAGGGTTATCCCATGATCGATTTGATGAACAGGGCCGGATTTGATATTTGTGTACTTGGGAACCACGAATACGATTATGGAGAAGAGGTGCTAAAAGCCAGGATGGAGCAGGCTGAATTTGTATGGGTTTGCGCCAACGTGGATATGAATGGAACTGGAGTTCCGGAACCCTATGAATATTATACACTCACGGTTGATGACTTCAGGGTAACTTTCCTCGGACTGGTTGAGACCAATGGCAAGGACAATGGGACCATTCCTTCAACACATCCCTTCCGCGTACAGAACTTTACCTTTTCCAGGCCTGAAAGTGTTGTGGCACAATATTCCAATATAAAGACCCAGGAAAATGCTGACCTTTTCATCGCCCTGACCCATATAGGACATGATGGCTATGATGGTAACCTTGGTGATTATCAGCTGGCAGAGCAGTTCCCGTATTTCGATTGTATAATTGGCGGACACTCTCATTCAGAGCAGAATACAAGCAAGAATGGGATCCCAATCTTTCAATCAGGCAGCTATTTGAACAAACTTGGCAGGATTGAGCTTTTGGTCCAGGACAAGGAAATAGTTTTCTCAGATATGGAGCTGATAGACCTGAACAGCTACCAGAATCAAGATGCTGGATTGAAAGCAGCTATTGATCAGTATAATGAAAGCATGTCACTTATCCTTGACCGGGTGATCGGATATTCGCATCAAAATCACCAGAAGTCGCAGGTAGGCTGTTTTTATACAGATGCCCTGAGAGAAAGGCTCGATGTGGATGTTAGTTTCCAGAATAGCGGAGGAGTGAGAGCAGGATTGAACCAGGGAGATATCACAATTGGGGAAGTATATGCTTTCGATCCATTCAACAATCAAGCTGTTATATATGAAATGACTGCCTCGGATATTAAATCATTTCTCAAAGGCTCAGGTTCGGGATTTTATTATTCAGGAATACAAATAACGCAAGAAGCCAGCAGTGTTGTGCTACGTGACATGAGCAATAATATCATTCCAAACAATACTATACTCAGAGTAGGTATCAATGATTATATTCCGGCAGTATATGATAATTTATTCCCAGCGGTTGGAGATATCCAGGATTATACAACAGCAGAGGCCATCATCTACTACCTGGAAAATATAAACGACCAGGTTGACTACCCCGATTGTCAACATTACTTTGTGTATCAGTAATAATCACTCAGGCTTTAAGTTTCACTTCAAAAGCTTCTTCTTTGATCGCTATTACTGATGCTTCCCTGGAGCTGATCTCCCCCGGATAATAAACAGCACATAATGTATTGCGAACTGCAAAAAGCCTGCTTTTAAATTTCTCAGGGATACCGGCCAGGATACCTGCAAGGGTTTCGTAGCGAATATTTCCGGGTTGCCAGGCGTAATCATGCCATACAACTATAGAGTTCTCATGGACCAGGTTCAAAAAGACGCTTTTTGTATCCTGTTTTATTGAGTTATAATGATGATCGCCATCGATGAAGATAAGGTCATACTTTGTATCCAGTCCTGCAAAGTCATATTCCAAAGAGTTCCCTTCAAGGTGTATTACGTTTACAAGTCCACGGGAAAACATGGCATACTGGTCGATATAATCCTTTGACAGACCCATTTCCTGCATACTTTTTACCGCCAGGTTCAGGGTAATGCATGAAGAAGCGACCTCCGCCACATTGGCTACACTTTCTCCTCTCCAGGTACCTATCTCAAAGTAATTACAATCTTCAAACCCGGCAGCCAGAACTTTCAGTAGGGCAAGGTCAGTTGGGAGAGATCCTCCTTCCATAAAGGCAAATGGTCTAATAGTGACCACTTCCCCATCCATCAGTGCACCCAATTCTATCTCCTCCAGTCCGCTGATACCATAATCCCTTCTCACACATGATTTCCAGCTATCATTATCGTCGAGGATCTTATTTAATAAGTAGGGCTTGCGGATGATAAGTCCTATTGCTTTGAAAAGCTTGCTTAGTTTATTCATGCAACAATATCGATCTTTAAAACATTACCTTATATAGAACAAACTTCTCGTTGCTCCACAAATATTCACATATATAGTCCTGCCTCCTGATGAAATCGTGTATTGCAGCGTCAGATAAATCTGTGTGAGTCAGCACATAATTCACTTTATAATTCAAAATCTCCTGGGCAATCTGCTGTGGGTCAGCATCCTTGCTGTTGGCCATGCTTTGTCTTTCAGAATATAGTGCCAGCACCCGTGGTTTGGCAAATATGATTACGGCATCTTCAGGAGTGTTTTTCCGAATATATTCAAAGGCTTCTTCGGAAGACTTCTCCTGCGGACCTTCCAGGGTTTCATGATCTGTATCAAGAATATACCAGAACATATGTAGATACGAAACCAGCATGAGGCAACCCAGGAACCATACTTTAGAACTATTCTTGATCTTCGGAAAGATACTCACAGTCTCGAGTCCTTTCGCCATGTAATAGATGAGGAACGGCATAATAGGGAATAAAAAGCGAATTCCTGCATGGCGGTAAGGATAGATCAGCAAAATCCCCAGGTATAGTATCACTATCATGTCAATGAGTTCCCATCTTTTGAAGAAAGATCTGATCATGCCCAACAGGGTAAAAGTGAATACTATGGCTTTCAATATCAGAGGAAGAAAATTCCATGATCCGCCCCAGGGGGAGAAAAAGTATTTGAATTGCTCAGTATAATAAGCAAGGTTGGCCAATAGGGTATAGTACAGGCTTTCTTCACCCCAGATACCCACATATGAGCCACCTTCTGCCTGCGGAATTGGAAATACAATAGTATTAAGCAAGAGGTAGACAAGGATAGACCCTACTCCAACCAGGAATCCACAGACGCAATTGCTCATGGGGGTTTTATCTTTTTCGATAAAACGTTTCCGTATGGCCCATATTAATACAGCGATTGGAAATACAATACCGATGATCCTGACCGACATGAGCAGCCCTCCCAATACGGCGATTACAATTCCCATCCAGAATGGACCTTTGGCATACTTTTTAAACAGGAACAGGCATAAGATCAGTAAAAAGGCGAATGGAAACTCCGACATCACCTCAAGCTTCATACCCAGGGTCCAGGGATTATACATCAGGATCATGACAAGGAAGAAGGCCACCAGGTCCGAAAAATATTTTCTAAGGTATAAAGCCATCACTATGCCCGTACCAAAAAGGAAGGCTGTGATCCATAATGTAAATGCAAATATGCTGTTCCCTGCCAGGGCATAAACCGGGCTTAGCAAGAGTGGAAAACCAATAGGATAGGCAGGCGGGCCCAGCACCGGGTTATCCGGGTTATAGATATATGGCAGGTCTGCCTGCGGAATACCTTCTACGATGTGTTTTGCCTGCATAATATACATGGCAAAGTCACCACCCCAGTCATGCGAACTTCGGACATTAATAAAAAACAACGGCACGAGCATGATGGCTACCAGCCATATAAAGCGGCTCTTCCTGTTATAAAAAATAGAGAAGTCCAATATTTGATAGTTTATTCAAAAATATGAAATTTTGATGATATTATGGAATGAATCATGCCGTTGGTAGATTACAATTGTGATCCTGCATCAATTATTATTATCTTTACATAGATAGCACGTTGCAATATGAAAGGTCAATTAAATGATCTGACATGAGATTTATTAACACCCTGATGAAGCACCATTACGTGGTGATCCTGGCAGAGATCATCCTGGCACTCCTTTTCCTTCTTTTGCTCCCCAGGCAAAGCAGGGCACAGGATAGACAGCTAATCCATGGGGTTGTTTATGAGCTTGAAAGTAAAATGCCTCTTACAGGTGCCCACGTCATGCTAGATGGCAGCTCCTACGGCACCATATCAGGTCCGGATGGATCTTTCCGACTGAGCATTGCAGCATTCCCTGCCACCCTAAAAGCTTCACATATTGGATATAACGACAGGTTTTTTGTAGTCGAAAATGCATTTAAGGATGACACACTTTTCCTCGGCATGCAGTTTTCTGCAGAGATGCTCGAAGGTGTTACCATCACCGACAAAAAGGTAGAAACTATATTCAGAGATGAGGCTTATTCAGTACTCGATTTCGAATTCCATGAGAACGGGCTGATGCTGCTCATTTACCGCAACCGACTGAACAGCGCTGAACTCGTGTTGCTTTCTACAATGAATGACACCCTTGCATTTTTGCCAAAAATCCCGGGGAAAGCCCAATCGCTGCATCACGACTGCATGGATTATATACATTATGTAGCCAAAGACACAGCCTACCAGATTCATTTCACCGGGGATCAACTGCAATTGATACATCCTTCGCCCATAGAAGTATTTAAACCTGTAGCAAATGCCTTTGTTGCTTACCATCACGGGTATTATTATTTCGCTCTGAACAGGATGCAGAAGCAAATGATCGAGTATATCAGGTATGATTCTATTTCAGAAACTTATATGCCTTTCAGAGAAGTTTTCGACAGAAAGAAGCTTCAGATACTTCGTGACAATCCTGAACACTATGGTATGCTCGCCAACCTGGTTTCCGACAGGATGGAGTTTGATATCCTTTTGATGGGAACTGACGAAAGCTTTAAACGGCAAAAAGCTGCTCGTGACATGGAGAGATCAATATCGATAGAAGCACATTATTTGCGTGAGATAGTTTACACCCCTTTATATGCACCCCTATTTAAATCCAATAAACAACTGCTACTTTTCAACCATCCTGATTCCAGAATAGAATTTCTCGACCCATATGGGAAACTGATCAGGAGCACAAATATTGAATACCATCAAAACAAAGACTGGTGTGAACTGATACTGAAAGACCAGATTCAAGATCAATACTACGCTGTATATGAAAAGATGAACAGGGTAAGTTTGCGCTCAATTGACGTAAATACAGGGGAGATGGGAATGCCAACAAGCTTGTATTATCCCTTTGTGAAAAAAATATTGATTCGCAATGGTTATGCTTATTTCACTTATCGCCAGCCAGGTTCCACAGATAGGGTTATGCTATTTCGTCAAAGAATAAAAGTAGAGAGTATTAAGTATTCCAAAGCCGGAAACTAGTATGCACTACCCAATGCTTAATGCCCAATGCCTAATTCCCCTACCACGAATATCCTATTGAGGAGGTCACACCCCAGTCATTTTTTGCAGCAGAGGTGTCAGTTGGCTTACTATCGAAATAATTATAAAAATTAAGGCCGAAGAAAAAATCATTGAATATCTCGATCTTTGCATTTACTGTCAACTCCAAACGAAACCTGCCAATACTCGTTATGCTTGGATAAAGGTTAAAATCTGACGAAATATCAATATCCGGATTATTGAACTTATACATTTTATACTTCCATTGCATAAATCCTTCAAGACCATTAATGATAGAGTCAGCTTCAGATTTCTCAGTAGTATACATCAGGCCGACAGCTCCAGACAGTGCATTTATATTATTATGTACTAAATCATTACCCATACCAAGCCCCCCATACAAACGATAAGTGGTTCCCAATTCTGTATTTTGCTGGGCACCAATAAATGATCCCGCGAACCATCCTTTTTTAAAGAAGTGTGAATATCCAAGTGAATAATCTTGCTTTCTGATCCTATCCCTCTCCTGCTGATCAGTAAAAATAGAACTCACCTTTATTTCCGTATATGATTTTATAACTCTATAACTGACATCTCCGGAGAAATTCAACTGGGAAATTGTTGAGGCCTTGGTATATGAATACCCCAGGTCAACCGAGCCATCCAGCCTTTTCCAAAAAGCATTTTTTACAGGGTATATTTCAACAATAGCTGAAATCGCTTCAGGAATGGTGAAACTCTTGACCCTCAGGTTTACGTATCCATCGGTACGCGAAGTATCAATAGAACCAAAAAATCTCAGACCACTGGAAGTCTGAATTGTAAACTGGTGTTCTGAATAAAAAGTTCGGATACGATCATATTCAATATTGATTGTACCCAGGCCATCTGTCTTAAAAAAGAGCACACCGTATTCAAAGCGTTTGATCTCACCGGTGATCCTGTCTCCATTATGAAGGTAAACAGTATCCGTTTTAGGGCCTGCATGTAAAAATAGCGGAAACAAAATAACACCCAGAAGTACTATAACCCTGATCGAATATGTTCTATACATTAATTTCACAGAAAAGGGTATCAATTTAAGGATGAATAGATTGTATTTTGTGCTCAACAAAAATAAAAAAAAGATTAAACCCTTCGTATTTAAATTAAATATAGTACTTTAGCCGAAATTTTTAACATATTACAATGAATAAAGGAACAGTAAAATTCTTTAATAACGCCAAGGGATTTGGATTTATTAAAGACGCAGAATCGGACAATGAATATTTTGTCCACGTTACAGGTCTCATAGATGAGGTCAAAGAGAACGACGAAGTCACTTTTGAACTGACTGAAGGTAGAAAAGGTCTTAATGCGGTGAATGTTAAACTCGCGTAAGTTTAATATAGAATATCACATTGAAAGATTTAACCCTGCGGATTTCCGCGGGGTTTTTTTATTTTAGTTGAACTGAGTCAGCCTCAAGTATCTGCACTGTAAGGCCTTTAATATAGTCTTCGGTAACGGGAAATCCCATTGATTGTGCCCTCAGGGCATCTTTCAGTCCTTCCTCAAACTTATTCAGAGATACCCTTGCCAGCGACCTCCTGAACCACATCTCTGGATCGGAAGGATTAATTTCCAGTGCCCTGGAAAAATCCAGTTCCGCCTCTTCAAAGCGCTGCTTCCACACAAGGGCCTTCCCTCTGTCCTTGTAGAACATATATCTGTATGGATTGAGCATGATGGCCCTGGAAAGATCTTCGATCGCCTCATCCAGTAAATTATCCCTTTCATATAACAAAGCCCTGTTATAGTATGCCAGAGGTTCATCAGGGTTCAGTTCAATGGCCCTGTTCATGCTTTCAATAGCCAGGTCGTTCCGTCCCATGCGCATATGGGTCAACCCCTTATTGAGATGCGCCTTATAAAAACGATCGTTTACCCTGATCGAATTACTGAATTCATCAAGGGCAAGTCTAAGATCTTTCTCTTGCAAATAGATCAATCCAAGATTGTTCATAGCCATATATGCCTGATCGTTTAGCCTGATGCATCTTGAATAATCATATTTGGCTCTTTCAAAATCAGAATTCATGGCCCAGTGATCACCCCGGTAAAAATATGCCTTGTGATCTTCAGGATAAAGCTCTATCACCCTGGTCCAGTATGTATCACTATTTTCCCAATTGGGAAGGTGCATAAAAGAGATCCACGTTAAGCATACCAGCCAGATAAGCGAAAGCAGGATCAATGCAATTTTGAATACTTTTCGATTCAATAAAAGCATATAAAGCTTGTGTGCGCCCCATCCGGCAAAAGCCGACAATCCCAAAAGAGGAATATAATTTATAGAATAAGCCTGCCATAATCCTTCCTGGTATGGTACAGGATATATACCTGAGATGCCAAACGGGATGAAAAATTTAATTAGAAAGATACCAAATGAATATGGCAATATAATAACAGCAGCTCCAATGCTTATTCCTTGTTCACTGGAAAAGACAGCGATCAGTATAAAAGCCAGACTGAGTACAAAATACAGGACTTTGTCTGAAAAGCATTTTTTAATGGCACTGCCTTCCTGGCAGTCTAAAATGATAAGAGCAATTGGAAAGAGAACAGCAATGGGGTGGGAAAGAAGCGCTGCGAGAAAAAGGATTGTACTAATTGTTTTGTAACTCTTTTTATTAAGCCTGAGATAATACATATGTGCGATTAGTGCTGCCAGGAAGAAAAATGCGCAAAGCAATATGCCCCGGGCTGAGATCCATGCAACGGCATCCAGGTTCATAGGATGGATGGCAAAAATGAGGCTTGCGATCAATGCCGGCATTAGCTTTTTACTGAATAAATGAAGCAGTCTCCAGAAAAGCAGGATATTTATCAGGTGAATGATCAGGTTTACCAGGTGAATGGTTTCGACAGCAGAACCGCCAAAGAGCCCGATATCAATAGAATAAGATAAAAATGTAAGTGGCTGATACCTGCCGGAAGTTGTTGAAAAGAACATATCCAGCACATTGGTGGAATTAAAATTATATACCAGGCCGTTATCTATCAACAGATCCTGATCAAGCCCTGTAATCCAACCAAAGCCTGGCACAGGCAGATAAAGCAGGATTGTCAAGGCCTGAATAAGAAAAAGGCCGATCACAATCAAAATTGATTCCTGTTTATTGATATCTTTTTGTGTAATTTTCATGGGCAGATCATCATACAAATGTAGCAAATTGAAAACATATGTCCTTTAACAATTCTTAACAGATATGGAGTAATATTTTATATTACAAAAAGTTATATATTTAAACCAACGGATTATGAAACCCTCCGGTGTTCTTCGGCAAGTCCTGCTTTTGCTCCTCGCCATTGTATTTTCCATCGCCCTGATGTTTGCCTTCACTGAACTTCCACGCCTTTTAGATTCGGCCCTTGGGGAATTCCCCGGCATGGACCATGGTGGTAGTGACCTCAATGCATTCAAGACTGAAGTCTACATATCAGCCCTTAACCTTCGATGGATTGGATATACCAGCCTTGCCCTGGTATTTATTTTTATCATCCTTGGCTTCGCCACAAAGAGGTCGGGATGGGCCCTTGCCGGTGCTTTCGCCCTTTTCCTGCCTGTTTTCGGACAATTTGCTTTAAGCATGTTCTTTCTGGCAGGCCTCGGTATGCTTCGTGTAGGATGGATACCATTCTGGGATCTTTCTTTCCAGGTGCTCGACCTTGGGGAAGTCATTTTTGTACCATATTGGATACTTGAATGGATATTCCACCAGTTCGATTACTGGGTCCAGGCTGAACTGGGCTGGTTTTTCATGGGGATGGGCGCATTCCTATTCACCTGGGGAGTCTTAACCTGGATGCAATCACGCTTGAACAAAAAGGGAGTAGCTACTTCATGGATCTACCGCTTTTCCCGGCACCCACAATACCTTGGCTGGATCATTTGGACATATGGCCTTATCATCTATGCACCTTTGGTCAACCAGATGAAAAAATCCTGGGGTATGACATCCAGCCTGCCATGGTTGCTTATGACCATGATTATCATCGGGATTTGCATGCAGGAAGAAATCAAAATGAGGAAAATCTATGGTGAGGAATATGATGATTACAGAATTCGGACCCCTTTTCTTTTTCCAATGCCGGGGTGGCTCAAACGGATCATTAAGTTCCCTATGTGGCTAATGATAAGAAAAAGATGGCCGGAGAAAAGGAGAGAAGTTGTGCTTGTAATTTCCGTCTATACTTTGATATTTATCGGCATCTCCATATTCCTGATTGATACCGGATCTACCCGTGTGTTCCCCATCTCAGAGACCAACAGGCGAGAAGCAGTCGAAAATATCGTTCAGGAACTTGGTCAGCCCATGCACTGGCGGGAGCGCGAAAGAATATTCGATGAGTTGAATAAATACGGGGACATAGCAATTCCATATATTATTGCTTTACTCTCAAATGAAAATCCTGAGAACCAGGAAAATGCTGCAAAACTTGCAGGGCAAACCAGGGATACAACGGCCATAGCTCCATTACTAAAACTACTTAAACATCCCTGGGAAGACATTAGAGTATCTGCTATATATTCACTGGTTGAATTGAATACTCCAGGGATGGAACAGATTCTGAATGAGCAGTTGGAATATGAAAGCGGTTATCCACGTAGCGTAATATACGCATCGCTGGCCAATATCAGTGCAAAGAATTCATGGAAGGTGTTGCAAGAAGGTGCTTCAAACGATGACGCCTGGGCCAGTTTGTCGGCAGTAAAGGCCATGGCAGAACTTTATCCAGACAGCACAGCCGAATACCTGATCCCATTGTTACTGCATGAACATAATTGGATACGTACAGATGCAGTCGCAGTGGCTATTAAGATCTCTGATGAGAAAACCCTGCCATATTTAAGTGAATTGCTCAAGGATGAGGTTTATGAGATCAGATTCTTTGCCAGGCAGGCAATAGAACGAATTGACAGACAAAAACAAAGGCAGAATTAATTTGAGTTTTATGTGTTAAGGGTAATTTTTATATATTTATCTCCTTAAAATTAACCAAAAACCTATTTTCATGAGAAAACTCTTATTAATTGTTACGGCTATTATCCTTTCAGCAGGATATGCCATTGGCCAGAGTGAAACTTCTATGGCCCCTATCCTTGAAGAAGCGATTCCCATTATTGAAACTGTTGAGGGAGAAGACCTTGAAATTGTAAGGATGGAATTTGACATCATCGGCGAAACAACAAAAGCAACCTACCGTTATCTCCACGATGGATGGGAGTATGCCATTATCGCTTTCGGTGATTTCCGCGTTAAAGATATGGATGTGAAAGTCTATAAGGACGTTGATGGAAGTTGGGTGGAGATCACCAAGGATGAAGACGTTGATCCAATGGCCGTAGTTACAGTAAGCCCAAGTTCTACAGCACAATATATGATCGAGATAGAGTGTTATGAATTCGAACCCGGGTATTCTGTTGCTCATTACGGACTGATCATTTGTCATGAGTAATCATCTTCCCAACTAACAAAATATGATCCCGCCCTCCCAGGTGGGATTTTTTTTGAACAATGCCTTATATTATTTGTTAAGCACATACCATAAAGAGAATATTTTAGTTTCTTTTAACAATTTATTAATCAGCATTATAAAAGAGAAATGCTACCTTTGCAGCCATTTTGGCTCAGATACAGTAGAATTTCTTCATAAAATATTAGGGAACAATTAATTACAAAATATAATGACATTATCAAAACTCAGAAATATCGGGATCGCTGCCCATATCGATGCAGGAAAGACCACGGTAACCGAAAGGATCCTTTTTTTTACAGGAGTTTCGCGTAAGATGGGCGAGGTGCATGATGGGCAAGCCACCATGGATTTTATGAAACAGGAACAGGAAAGGGGCATCACCATTGCATCTGCCGCTATCTCAACAAAATGGGGAGATAACCTTATCAATATCATCGACACTCCGGGCCACGTTGATTTTACTATTGAAGTGGAACGTTCACTGCGTGTGATCGATGGTGCAGTTTCAGTATTCTGCGCTGTTGGTGGTGTAGAACCCCAGAGCGAGACTGTCTGGAACCAGGCTGACCGTTACAGAGTTCCCCGTATCGGATTCATCAATAAGATGGACCGTACTGGTGCCGATTTCAATGAGGTGGTTGGACAGATGAACCAATACCTTGATGCCAATGCAGTTCCCTTTCAGCTTCCAATGGGAGCTGAGGACGATTTCCTGGGTACTATTGATATCATTGAAAGAAAAGCTTACACCTTTCACGAATATGAAAGAGGTGAGATCGAAATTCCTGAAGAATATATTGAACAGGTAGAAAAAGTCAGGAACGAACTAACAGAAAAGCTGGCCGATTTCAATGATGAGATCGCAGAACTCTTTCTCGATGATCAGGAAGTTCCAATAGAATTATTGAAAAGCGCTGCCAGAGAAGCTACACTTAAACTCCTGATCACCCCTGTTTTCTGTGGTGCAGCTTACAAAAACAAAGGGATACAACTCCTACTCGATGCAATAGTAGACTACATGCCATCCCCTATCGACGTTGGTGCTGTTGTTGGTATGGATATTGACGATGTAGAAAAATCTCATACCAGGAATCCTTCTTCAAACGAACCTTTTTCAGCACTTGCTTTTAAATTGATCAATGACCCCTTCGTGGGCCAGCAAACTTTTGTCAGGATCTTTTCAGGAGAGCTAAAGAGCGGTATGCAGATCTATAATGCTACTAAGGGAAAAAATGAAAGAATTGGCCGGATATTCAGGATACGTGCAAAGGATAGGGAAGAGATCAAGACTGCCAGTGCAGGTGATATCGTTGCCCTGGTCGGGATGAAAGTGACCAAGACAGGTGATACACTGTGTGACACAGAAAACCCGTTGCTGCTGGAATCCATTCATGTTCCGCCATCTGTTATCGAATTAAAAATTAACCCTGAGTCTCGCAAAGACCAGGGTAAATTGGGCGAAGCACTTGCTAAACTGGCCAATGAAGACCCATCTTTCAACGTACGCTTCGACCACGAGACTGAAGAAACCATCGCTTCCGGCATGGGGGAGCTCCACCTGGAGATCATCATGGATCGCATCAAAGATGAATTTGGTGTAGCCGTCGTTGTTGACGAACCTGCTGTAGCCTACAGGGAAACCTTTATGAATGAGGTAGAATCTAATTATAAACATTCCAAGCAAACAGGGGGTAAAGGACAATTTGCCCACACTGTGATGCGCCTGGAACCCAATCCTGGAAAAGGTTATGAATTTGTTGACCAGATCAAGGGTGGTGCAATTCCTCAGGAATTTATTTCATCTGTAGATAAAGGTATTCGCAAAACTCTTGAAAAGGGTATTATTTCGGGCTTCCCTATCATTGATGTTAAGGTTGTACTTATCGACGGTGGACATCATCCCGTGGATTCATCCGATATGGCCTTCCAGACCTGTGCATCCCTGTGCTTCAAGCAAGGCTTCATGAAAGCTATCCCTATCCTGCTTGAACCTATGATGAAGCTGGAGGTAAATACACCGGATGATTATATCGGTGAAATCGTGGGTAACCTCAACAGGAAACGCGGAAAGATCGAGTCCATGAGGAGACATCGTAAAGGTTCTCAGAAAGTCACTGGTTTTGTACCTTTGTCTGAAATGTTTGGCTATGCCACTCAATTACGCAACCTTTCCAGTGGCAGAGCCAACTACTCTATGGAGTTCTTCCAGTACGAACCAACGCCAAAGGGCGTACAGGAAGTGGTACTGAAGAAACTCAAAGAGGCAAAGGAAGACAAATAAGCACATGAATTTTACTGAATTCGGGTTAAATGAACAGCTGATCGAGGCCATATCCTATATGGGCTTCGAAAAAGCGACACCCATACAAGACAAGGCTATCCCTGAGATTATGAAGGGTAGTGATCTGATCGGCTGCGCCCAGACAGGAACAGGTAAGACAGCAGCATTCATCCTCCCGATATTGAATAAGATATCGCAAGCCACTGAACACAAGACGAGGGCACTCATTATTGTGCCTACCCGTGAACTGGCTCTACAAATAGATCAGCAGTTTAATGGCTTTGGATATTTTAGCGATATATCTTCCATTCCGATCTATGGTGGTGGAGATGGTAAGGAGTGGGAACAGGAGCGAAAATCATTGACTTCAGGAGCGGATGTAATCGTTGCAACACCCGGAAAACTCATCGCCCACCTGGCCATGGGGTATGTCAAATTTGAAGACCTGGAATATCTTGTCCTTGACGAAGCCGATCGCATGCTCGACATTGGTTTCCACGATGACATCATGAAAATCATGACCTATTTGCCAAAGAAGAGGCAAACCCTGATGTTCAGTGCCACTATGGATCCAGAGATCAGAACCCTTGCGGCAAAGATCCTTGACAAGCCGACAGAGGTCAGCATTGAGATCGCCAAGCCGCCGGAAGGTGTTTTACAGGCCGTTTATCTGGCCGATGACAAGCAAAAAACACCTCTTATTAAAAGCCTGATTGCCGACAAGCCTGATTGCAAGAGTATTCTCATCTTTTGCTCAACCAAGGTGAAGGTGGCAGAGGTAGCCAGAGCACTCAAGGGAGATAAATATAAAGTTGCCCCTATTTCATCAGACTTGAAACAAACCGAAAGAGAAGAAGTGCTACAAAAGTTCAGGGCCAGGCAGATCCGTGTGCTGGTTGCCACCGACGTGATGAGCCGTGGAATAGATATTAAAGACATCAACCTGGTGATCAACTACGATGCCCCACAGGATGCGGAAGATTATGTGCATCGCGTAGGCCGTACCGCCAGGGCAGAAACCACAGGCATCGCGCTAACCTTGGTAAACCGGGAAGACATGTTCAAGTTGAAGAAGATCGAAGGACTGATTGGTAAACAGATCATTAAGATCCCGCTTCCGGCTGAACTGGGCAAAGGCCCGGCCTGGGACCCAAGGCCCGTACCTAAAAAACATCATGGGGGATTTCATAAGAAGAGAAAATAGTGTTGAATGTTGGGTGTTGAGTGTTGAGTTAATTCTAAATTTGTAGTATTAAGATTAATAATAAGCACTAAATAAAGTTTCATAATTTCAATGAAAAAGTGCCCTCCTTCGATGAAGCTACGGCGGGTTAAAAACATTGAATCAGTGGAACAGTGAAACAATAATCATCCCATGCCTCAAACCCAAAACCGGTTTATAAAATTTATCAGCCGTTTCATCAATATCAAGATGGGCTTTGCAGGTGCCATGGTTATGGGGCTCATCGTATGGTTCATAAATATGAGCTACGGCTGGTGGCCAGCTACAACAGCCGCCCTCAAACAAGCAGCTTACACATTTCTATTTGGCGGAATACTGATCAAGATCCTTGATACCATTGCGCTTAAAATTAAAAATCGCTACCTGGCGGTAGCTATCGCAACTTTGTTTGTTTCTGTAGTCACTATCTGTCTTGTTTATGGAGTACACAGTCTGAAAGGGACCCCACGCCCATTCGAGTCTACACTACCGACCATTATAATGGCTCCTCCGGGATTCCTGGCATTGGCTATAAGAAAAAGAATTCGAGAGTAAGGGAATTCGAGAGCATGAGAATTCAAAAGTATGAGAATTCGAAAGTATGAGAATTCGAGTTAAGGCAACATTAAGAATTAAGAGTAAACGAAGCGTTTGATCTTCTGCGTAGCTGTTTTTTCGAAAGGCTCAGCATAAACCACAACAGCTTTTAACTGTGAAAACTTATTCACACGTGCATTCACATACTCCTGTAGTTCATTTCTCAATTCTTCGATCTTAGTATCGATCTGATCCGAGATTTCTTCTTTGAGGTGCTGGTAACGCACTTCCAGTTCTTCCCTGTTAAAGTGGACCAGCGCAACAAGCCTGCCTTTTTGTTCAACCACAACAGACTCAACTACATGGCGGAAGTTATTGATCACGGATTCTATTTCTTCAGGATAGATATTTTCACCACTGGAGCCCACGATCATATTTTTCAGGCGTCCTTTAATATAAAGGTATCCTGTATCATCGAAGGATCCCAGGTCTCCTGTCCTGAACCAGCCATCCTCTGTGAGCACATCGGCTGTGATCTCAGGTTCATTGTAATAGCCTTTCATGATATTGGGACCTTTTGCCCAGATCTCTCCCTCACCGGTGGTGGCATCAGGCTCATGTATCTTTATTTCAACGCCTGCAAGGACCGGACCTGTCGACTGATGGCGCTGGTTACCGGGATATGTCCCTGCCAGCACAGGTGCAGTTTCTGTAAGGCCATAACCAATGGCATACGGAAACTTAGCATCAATAAGAAACTGTTCAACAGTGGCATCCAGTTTGGCTCCGCCAATACCGAAAAACTTCAATTCACCGCCAAAGCTCTTGTACAACTGCTTGCCGGCAACACGATGTAATACTTTCCTGATTGGCGTGATTTTATACATCATCCTCATGACCGGTGATTTAGTCAGTTTCGGACGCACGCGGAGCTTAAATATCTTCTCAATAATCAGTGGAACAGAAAGCATGGTTGTAGGCTTCACCTTCTGCATAGCAGGCAGCAAGACCGCCGGCGTGGGTATTGATGGAAGATAATATGTACAGGCCCCTCCGATCATTGGAAGGATGAGGCCAAGTGTATTTTCAAATGTATGTGATAAAGGAAGAATGGAGAGCATCCTGTCCCCTAAATTGACTTCCTGTACTGTCCGGCTTGCCATTGCATCCCAAGAAATATTCTTATGTGTGAGCATCACCCCTTTCGACTTTCCAGTGGTACCGGAAGTATATATGATAACTGCCAGGTCCTCCTCCTCAACCAGCTCATTTGCCGGTACCGGAGCATTAGGATTGTCAATAGTAGATTTGATCACAGTAAGATCTTCAATCCCGATACACAGGCCAATCTCCTCGCAATCAATATGTTCGATCTTAGACTTAAGCTTTTCTGAAACAAAAATCCCCTTCGCACCTGAGTGTTTCAGGATATTTTCCAACTCATTCTCATGGAAATCAGGCAGTAAAGGCACAACTACAGCACCAAGGAAGGTAGTGGCCAGATAAGAGATGCCCCAGTTCGGCATATTTGCACTGAGAATAGCAATTCTGTCTCCCTTCTCAACTCCATGCCTGGTCAGTAAAGCTTTAAGCTTAATAATCTCATCATTTACATCACTATAGGTAAGAGGAGTTTCATCAACAAATGATAGAAAAGGCTCTTTTCCATAATTCTTTACCGATTCATCGAAGATTGCGGGAAAGGTTAATCTGGTTTCAGTTATCATAGTACAGTCTTGATGGTACAAAATTAATACTAAATTGCTTATATGATTCATAAAAAATTCTAAATCAGGTATTTTAGAGAATAAAAAAAGTCTTAAGTGGCTTCATCTAAACACTTTATGACGCAGTAGAATAATTCATACCTTTAAGCCCTTATTAAAAAAAATACAGCTTTTATGTTAAGATTTCTGAGAACCTCACTAATTATTCTAAGTGCACTTATTGCTTCCTGTTCGACTGAGCAAAGGCAGGAAGAAGCGGAAGAAGTAGCTGTAGATATGGTCCAATTCAACTCCTCTGATCCCGAACTGAATGCCGCCTGGCAATGGGCAAAGGAAACTGCTCTTTCATATGTACGCCAGGGGGATCCTGTTGGTCCATGGTACGAAGCTGCCCTTCCCAACAGGAATGCTTTCTGCATGCGAGATGTATCACATCAGAGCACAGGTGCTGCGGTACTAGGGCTCAACAAAGAAAACAAGAACATGCTGTTTCGCTTCGCAGAGAATATTTCCGAATCCAAAGACTATTGCAGCTACTGGGAGATCAATAAGGATAATGTTCCGGCGCCGGTTGACTACAAGAATGACAAGGATTTCTGGTATAACCTGCCGGCAAACTATGATGTTGTTGATGCATGTTTCAGGATGTACCTGTGGACAGGAGATACCAGCTATATCACTGATCCAACATTTCTGAATTTCTATAGAACAAGCCTTATTGATTATGCTGAAAGATGGGAACTTTCAGCAAGCAAGATCCTGCAAAGGGAAAGGCTTATGAACCTGCCGGATGGAGCTACTCCCGAAAACCATAAATATTACGACAAGCGTGGCATACCGGGTTATTATGAAGGGGCAGGCGGAGAAATGCAGTTGGGTATCGATCTACTTGCAGTACAATATGCCGCCAACAACTGGTACCATCATTACATGAGCGATGATCCCAGGATCAGTATGTGGCTGGAAGAGGCCAACAGAGCACAGGCACTTATAAAAAATATGTTCTGGGATGAAGAGAAACAGAAATTCAAGTTGATCCTTTATCAGGATGGAAGCTTTGATTATGCACTTGGAGATGGAGCCGATTTTTCTCATGCATTGCTGCATTACAAGGTACTCACCGACCCAAATATGATAAACAGTGTGTTGGATGGCTACAGTAATAACAAGGAGGGCTTTATTATAGAGATTGCTTCACATCTCCCCCATATCTTTTTTAAGAATGGCAGGCCTGAAGATGGTGTGCACATGCTCAAATACCTGACAGACAAAGATACTCCACGAAGAGAGTATCCTGAAAATCCATTCTCTGTTGTAGGGGCCTTCGTAACCGGACTGATGGGTGTTACTGCTGGAGCACCGGATAATTTTATCAGCACATTTTCAGGCATGACAGTACCTTATGCTCAAACGATGGTCAAAAATCTACCGGTGATTGGTAAAAAGATCGACCTGCTGCACAGAGGAAGGCACACCTCCATGCTGCAAAACCATTCCGATACGCCTATTTTCTGGGCCCCTTATCTGGAAGGGATACAAGAAGTATGGTATATCAACGGTAATAAGGAAAGTGGCTATGGCAAGACAGTGGATCATTTTGGATTAAAGCTTACCTCATTCCTGATCAAGGTTGAACCCCACACGAAAGCTTCCGTTTCTGCTTATCCCCCACCCGAGCAATAAGATGCCGCAGAAAAAATCGAAGTCATATGATATTGTCATCATAGGCGCCGGCCCGGCCGGGTGCGCTGCAGCCCTCGGACTGGGAAGAAGCGGTTTGAAAGTGGCCTTGATCGATAAGGACAATTTTCCACGGGAAAAGACCTGCGGTGATGCCATCCCGGGTCCGGCCATCCAAACGCTGAGCAGTGCTCTCCCTTTCTTTGAAAAAGAGTTCGATAAACTAAAAGCTAAACAGCACATAAACAGTAGCCGTATTATGCTCAAGAATGGCAGATCTATCGATTATCGATGGAAGCTTCCGGCATATAATATCAAGCGAGAAATATTTGATCATTTTTTACTAGGCCTCGTGAAGAAATATGCCGGTGCTGATATCCTGACGGGATGGCCGTTGAGCAAGATCATCGCCGGAGAACCTCATCTCATTAAATCAGAAAAGACCGATAAATCACTCACTGCTAAACTCATAATTGCCTGCGATGGAGCCAATTCTTTCGCATCAAAGGCTTTACAACACCTTGACAACAGCAAACAATCAAAAGTCTTGGCTGTAAGATCTTATTATAAAGACCTGAACTTAGATTCTTCAACAAATTTCTTTTGGATCGATAAAAAATACCTGCCGGGATATTTCTGGGCCTTTCCCCTGCCGGATGGTATTTTCAATGTAGGATTCGGGATCAAAACCGATAAACATGCTAAGCTTGAACTGAAGATGAAAGAAGCCCTTGAGGATTTCTTTCAGTCAGAAAGGATGAGGCATATTTTTGCTAATGGCAAGCAGCAATCAAGCACGAGCGGCGCCCTTATCCCCATCGGAGGGAAGAAGGCATCATACAGCGGTGAGGCTTACCTTCTGGCAGGGGATGCGGCTCACCTTGCCGACCCGCTGCAGGGCCATGGGATCGACAAAGCCATTGTGAGCGGACTGCTGGCCGCACATCATTCCATGCAATGTTTTGAAGAAGATGATTTTAGCGCTGATTTCAATACGTATTATGATCTTGCCTTAAAAAACGGAATTGAAAGAGAACTGAGGAAGAACCGGAAACGGCAGATATTGTTATCCAGGTTTCCTTCTTTGCTGAAGCTTTATGCTGTGGTGAAGGGGTGATTCTGGATACTGGATACTGGATACTGGATCCTGGATCTGGATACTGTGGGTTGAGTATTGGATCTTTTGGTATCATTTTACTCTAATTCTCCTATTCTCTCATTCTCCTCATCTTCCCATCACAATCTATTCCTTACTAAATTCCAATATATCCCCCGGCTGGCATTCCAGCACTTCACAGATCTTATCCAGAGTAGAAAATCTTATCGCCTTAGCATGGCCTTTTTTCAGGATAGAAAGATTGGCCATGGTAATCCCGACCTTTTCCGTAAGCTCGGTCAGGCTCATTTTCCGCTTCGCGAGAACTACATCTAAGTTTACTATAATAGCCATGACTATATTGTTAAATCCTGTTCTTCCCTGAGTTTTAAGCCGCGCATAAAAATGTGTGAAAGAACCCATAAAAACAAGGCTGACAAAAGTATCCAGGGATAGTAATTAAACTCACTTATAATCTCCACATTTTCAAATTCAAGCCTTGATGTGACAAGATAATAAGTAACACGCCGGCTAAGGATCACATATACCCAGAACCCCACCAATACATATGAGATATTCTGCAGCATCAGAATATTATTTATCGTAAATACCTTTCCCGACCTGACATTGGCCACGAATTGCCGGAACGTCCACAAGATGTAAAACATAAAGGCGCAAACTCCCATTAGCATATACATGAATTTTCGCGCAAGAGACATTGGGGTATTTACAAAATGAATCTTTGAGGACGCCTCTACCAATTCAACATTTATTTCCCCATCAACATACTGCATTGTTCCACTTTCAATAAAATTAACCTGCCCCGGCAAGTCAACATGCAACTGTAGGTCATCACCAAAAAAATCTGTCCACGACATCACATAGAATACAATCACACCTATACAAACTAATGCAAATAAGCCGGTGATGATGTTCATGATCCAATAGATCACATGAAAACTTGTGGGTGTTTTTTTCTCTTCCATCGATATAAATATTAATTATTGATTTGGCAAATATAGTACTATTTTATCTTTTTACAATACTTTTTTATTGTTTTTCGATATATTTATATTGTTTTTAAATAATTTAACTGAATCAATTGAATTGGTTGAATTGGTTGAACTGGTTGAATTGGTTGAACTGGTTGAACTGGTTGAATTGGTAAGAGTGGATAATGATGACAGAAGAAGTGCCCCAAACCTCGTGCTCCATGCCCCATTCCCACCCAACACCCAGAACCCAGCCTCCAGAACCTTCGGAAAGATGTTAACAAAGCTTATTTGAAAAGTTTCGAAGTTTTTCATCAGGTATAAAAGCCTATTGATTAATTTTGCGACAATGGGTAAAATGGCAGAGAATTATAATGAAGCGAGTGTACGCTCACTAGACTGGAAAGAGCATATCCGGATGCGTCCGGGCATGTATATTGGTAAATTGGGCGATGGGGCCTCACAGGACGATGGGATCTATGTACTCATCAAGGAGATACTTGATAACTCTATTGACGAATTCGTGATGGGTCATGGGAAAACCATCGATATCGACATAGTTGAAAAGCAGGTCAGAATACGTGATTTTGGCCGCGGCATACCGCTGGGATCAGTGATAGATTGTGTATCCAAGATCAATACCGGGGCAAAATACGATTCCAAAGTATTCAAAAAAGCAGTTGGTCTTAACGGTGTTGGTTCCAAGGCTGTGAATGCCCTCTCATCTAATTTCATCATACAATCCATCAGGGAAGGAAAGACCAAAGTGGTGGAGTTCGAACGTGGTGAGATCATCCGCAATGAAAATGTAAAAAATGATAAGGAAGAAAATAATGGTACCATTGTTACTTTCATCCCTGATGAAGAAGTTTTCGGGAACTATCATTATATCCACGAGTATGTAGAAAGCATGCTCTGGAACTATGCTTTCCTGAATAATGGGCTTACCATTAAATATAATGGAGAAAAGATGCATGCCAAGAATGGCCTGCACGATTTGCTCGTAAAGAATATCAATGGCGGTGGTGGCCTCCTCTACCCTATCATCCATATTAAGGAGGACGACCTGGAATTTGCTTTTACCCACAGTGGTAAACAATATGGCGAAGAGTATTATTCCTTTGTAAATGGCCAGCACACTACACAGGGGGGGACACATCTGGCAGCCTTTAAAGAAGCCATTGTAAAGACTATCAGAGAATTCTTTAATAAAGATTTTGATACCAGTGACGTCAGGGCCTCCATCCTTGCGGCAATCAGCATCAAAGTACAGGAGCCTATATTTGAATCACAAACAAAAACCAAGCTTGGATCACAGCTGATGGAGCCCGACGGCATAACTATCAGGAATTACGTGACCGACATTGTAAAGCGAAACCTGGACAACTTCCTTCACAGGAATGCTGAAACAGCGGAAGCCCTTTATAAAAAGATACTTCAATCAGAAAAAGAGCGCAAGGAACTGGCAGGGATCAAAAAGCTGGCCAGAGAGAGTGTGAAAAAAGTCAGCCTGCATAACAAAAAGCTTCGCGACTGCCGTGTTCATTACAATACCAGTGAAGAACGTGGTTATGATTCCACTATCTTCATCACCGAGGGAGATTCAGCAAGTGGATCTATTACAAAAGCACGGGACGTGATGACACAGGCGGTATTCAGTCTGAAAGGAAAGCCCCTCAACTGTTTTGGTTTGAGCAAGAAGATCGTTTACCAGAATGAGGAGTTCAACCTGCTGCAATCAGCCCTCAATATTGATGAAGATCTTGACAACCTCCGCTATAACAATGTGGTGATCGCCACTGATGCTGACGTGGATGGCATGCATATCCGCCTCCTGTTACTCACATTCTTCCTTCAGTTCTACCCCGACCTGGTGAAACGAGGACATGTAAAGATCCTGCAAACTCCACTCTTCAGGGTGAGGAACAAAAAAAAGACCATCTATTGTTATTCTGAAGAAGAGCGTGTCAATGCCATCGAAGAACTTGGCACCAATCCCGAGATCACACGTTTCAAAGGACTTGGAGAGATTTCGCCCAATGAATTTAGCGGTTTTATCGGAGCCAATATCCGGCTTGATCCCGTCTTGCTGAAAAGCTCATCATCCATAAAAGACTTGCTTACGTTTTATATGGGTAAGAATACCCCCGACAGGCAGCATTTCATAATCGACAACCTGAGAGTTGAGGAAGATTTTGTGGATAAAGGAAAAGTTGCGTAAGATATCTGATATCTGATACCTGATACCAGAAGTTAGAAGTAGGCACTATTCACTAGGCACTATTCACTATCTAAGGCCTGTTTCATCCATACATTTGCGGATCACCTGATATGTATTTTCAATATCATTGTCGAGCCCGACGGAGAATCGTATCAGTCCGTCGCTTAGTCCCATTTCTTTCTGTGTTTCTTCAGGTACTTCCGATGAAGTGCTTTTTCCTGAATTACTGAACAAGGTCTTGAAATAACCCAGGCTGACGGCGAGGTAGCCAACGCCTTCCTCTTCCATCTTCTCCATGAGGAGATTCGCATTTTCTGAAGTTTCTACATCGATAGCCAGCATACCACCAAATCCATATTCAGGATTCATCAGGCTTTTATACAGTTCATAGTCATTATGATCCTCCAGCCCCGGGTAGCTGATCTTTACTCCATCCGCTTTCAGTTTTTCGGCAAGATACATGGCATTGGTGCTATGTTGCCTCATGCGGATATGCAATGTATGCAGGTTTTTAAGGATGCTACTCGAACGAAGTGAATCAAGTACCGGTCCAAGAAGCATAGCTGTACCGTCATTCACGCTGCTTATAGCATCGATAAAAGCTTTGTCGGCACATATGGCTCCGGCCACACAGTCGTTTTTCCCATTCACAAATTTTGTCATGCTATACACCACGATATCTGCTCCATGCATCGCCGGTGTAACGATCATAGGTGTGAAGGTATTATCGACAACCAGTTTAAGATCGTTTTCCTTACAAATGGCAGACAGAGATGGCAGATCCGATATCTGAAGGAGTGGGTTGGTCATGGTCTCAGTATAGATCAACTTGGTATTGGGGCGAATCTCACTTCTAACTGATTCCAAATCACAGATATTAACAAAACTCACTTCTATATTAAACTTGGGAAGGTAATTTTTAAGGAAGGCATAGGTGCCGCCATAGGTCGTTACGCTTGTAATAATATGGTCACCGGCATTGCAAAGCTGTAGTATGCTTGTTGTGATAGCTGCCATGCCTGAAGAAGTTACCCATGCCGATTCAGTGTTTTCCATAGCAGCCATGGCCTCAGCCAGGTATTTATTGGAAGGGTTCCAGTGTCTGGAATACAAAAAACAGCCTTCTTCATCACCACTGAAGGTTTCTATCATCTTCTGGGCAGTCAGGAATGTATATGTGGATGAGTCGGTAATAGAAGGATTCACATCCCCGTATTCACCAAATTGCTTCAGTTTCTGGATATTCGTTGCCGGATCAAATTTCATGATTCAAGTATTTAAATATTTACCAATTTTTGCGTGGCAAATGTATTAAATACTTAAACGACCGCAGTTTCTTAAAAGCTTTTTCTTGAATAAATGTGAAAGATATTTGCTGATGGCTTTAATAAGGATGGAGACAAGCAGCGAGAAGTTGTCATATGACAGATTAGCATTAGGACCTCAGGTAGGATGCCCCATTGATATCGATGATACAACCTGTCATATATTCAGAGCCATCCGAAGCCAGATGTATAGCTGTATTGGCTATCTCCTCAGGCTTGGCTACACGATGTAAGGGGCTCTGGTTGCGGATAGCATCGCCACGCGGCCCTTCCAGGATGCTAGTTGTCATATTCGTTTCAACAAAGCCCGGAGCAATGGTAAACACGTATATCCCCCTGGAAGCAAGGGCTACGGCCATCGACTGGCCAAGAGAATTCAATCCGGCTTTACTGGCACCATAAGGCAATGCAAATGGCTCGCCACGGAAAGCACCGCGAGAAGTGATATTAATGATCTTTCCACCCCCTTTTACAGCCATCTCCTTAGCCATCAGAAAAGAAAGATTAGCAGCACCTACCAAATTAGTATTCAATGTATTACTAAAATACTCTCTGAATTCTTCGTAGGTTAGTTCCAGCATATCAACCTCTTCATAAATCCCGGCATTATTCACCAGGATATCGATATGGCCATGATCCTTGTGGATATGGTCAACCATTTCAGAAACTGCTTCCGGGTCGGAAATATCGGCCTGAATAAGCACATGCTTACTTCCCTGCATGCCAGCAAGGGTTTCTTCCGCAGCAATAGTGTTTTTATTGTAGTGAATGATGACTTTAGCGCCTTGCTTCGCAAAAGCAGTGGCAATGGCCTGTCCGATCCCACGCGAGGCACCGGTAACCAGGACAGTTTTGTTAGTGAATGTGCTTTCCATGCTGGCAAGTTAATAAAAAATAGGTCTTCGATCAGAAGTAGTTAATAAGTTCATCGACGAAGCTTAAAAACAACACCGGCTTCAGTGCAATGGTAAAGATCACGCCGAAGATCGCTCCCCAGAAATGGGCATCGTGCCCAATATTATCCCGGCCCCGTTTTGCCATATAAGCTGAATAAAACAGGTAAAGGATTCCAAAGATGGGTGATGGGATCTCAATTGGGATGAAGAAAAGATAAACCCCACCCGATGGGTATAGAATAATGCTGGCAAAAACAACAGCCGAAACGGCTCCCGATGCTCCGACAGCATTATACCATTGGTCGTTTTTGTGACGACCAAAGTCGAATAACACAGAAAACATGATTCCTCCAATATAAAGGAGGATAAAATACAATATGCCCAGGTTCCCGAAGATATAGAGGTATATGGTATAAACTATTCTTCCGAAAGACCAGAGCACAAACATATTGATGGCCAGATGTGCCCAGCCTGCGTGCACCAGACCATAGGTGAAAAATCTATACCCTTGTTTATAGTGCTTAATGGCATAAGGATTAAACTGAAGTCGGCCAAGCAATTCAGGATTACTAAAAGCCAGGATAGATACCAGGCACGTGAGGGCAACAATGGCAAGAACCATATTATTTCCCGGTTACAACTGTACCTGCCGAATAATCAAACTCCGAGCCCAGTACACTATGAGGAATCACGAATACGGCCAGGGTAACGAATGCAGCAAACAGTGGCCAAAACCTGTTGGACGGATTCTTTCTTAAAACTAAATATGCGATCAGCCAGATAAAAAAGGCAACCATGGTTTTTGTATCAGTAAGGTCACTGCCCCAGGGCCAACCTGTCCACCAGTCACCAAATGCATACTTCTGCATGAAAGGCCCCATTATCAGCCCTCCAATGAGCATTGATACTGCGGTTAAAAGAGCATATACCTTAACCCTTTTGCCCCTTCTCAGGGCTTCCACGGCTGCCATAGTGGAGAAAAGCAGAGAAACGAAGATCAGAAGCACATGAGGTAAAGGTATCCATCCGGGGATGTGATCTTTAAAACGAATGACCACCGGGGTCTCTGTTATCAAATATTCATGATTATTTTTCTTCAGTGTAATTCTATATGCCAGCTTACCTGCCGCAGGCTGCGTAGGGAGATTTGCATAGAGTTTATCACCTTCAAGCGTCATATTTACTAGCGACCACTCATCATTAGTGTTATTTCTCTTGTACTCACACACTCCGGCAAAACCATCATTCGTTTCTCCCGAAAGGTCCACGAGGGGCACATTTGACATCTCATCAGGCACTCTATCTTTTTGCCAACTTCTAAGAACCTTGTAATTGACCTCCTGACCTTCTACCATTACTGTTCCCTTCTGGGGATAAGTAGGACCAGTCAATCGCTGGTACAATAGGACTGTTACGGTAAGTAATACGGCAAAAATCCAGATCATGATATTGGTGATTAGTTTCATTTTATTTAAGGGATAAATGGATAAATTGTTGAATGTATCGAGGATAATATTATATAACTATTCAAAGCTTAAAATGTTTATTTAACTATTGTATTTTCCAGGGCATCGTAAAAAACCTGGTGCAGGTTCGTTCGGATATCATATTCCATGATCCTGGGGTTATTCATATCGGGATACACCCTGTTCGACAGAAAAATATATACCAGTCCATTCTCTGGGTCAGCCCAGGCATATGTGCCGGTGAATCCTGAATGGCCGAAGCTTGAAGATGAAGCTGCTTCGCAAGTTGGCCCCTCTTCGTCATATTCCAGCATGGGTTTATCGAATCCTATTCCCCTTCTGTTGCCATTCAGTGGGAATTGTGTCTTTGTAAATTCTTTCAGGACATCTTCATCCAGGTAGCTTTCGCCACCATAAACACCGCCATCGAGGAACATCTGCATAATCACTGCCAGGTCAAATGCATTAGAAAACAGTCCGGCATGTCCGGAGACTCCACCCAGCATTGCAGCCCCCTGGTCGTGAACATCGCCCTGCAGCAACTGTTTCCTGAAGGCCTTGTCGTCTTCAGTCGGGGCTATTTCTTCTTTCTCAAATCGACTCAATGGCAGATATGTCATCCGTGACAATCCCAGGGGCTTATAATACACTTCTTCCACAAATTCCTCAAATGGTACATTATTGATATTCTCCATAGCTTCTTTAAGCAGGTAGAATCCAAGATCGCTGTAACGGTATTGATTATTATCACGTAGATCTGAAAACCTGATACTGTCAAGTATTTTGTAATAATAGTCCTTATGGATGTAGATGTCTTCCGCTACGCGGACAGGATAATTCTCGCTTATTTCTGCATGATAAATACCGGTATCAGTCATCTCATCTCCTACGGTATACCTAAAATAAGGTATCCAAGCCCTGAAGCGGGCCTGATGAGCCATCATTTCCCTGATGATAATATGCTCCTTATTTGTTCCTCGGAGATAAGGCAGATAATAAGACAATGGGCGATCAATATCGATCTTGCCCTGCCCAGCCATACCCATTAACGAAAGCGTGGTGGCAGCAATCTTGGTAATGGAGGCCAGGTCGTATAAATCGGTAGGGCTCACCGCATTTTCATGATCATAAGTATGATATCCAAAGCTTTTATGATAAAAGATCTTTCCATCCTTTGCGGCCAGTACCTGGCAGCCAGGATAAGCTTTCAAATTTATCCCCGACAGGGCAATTGAATCTGCTTTTGCGATCATGGCATCGCTGATCCCGAGCAAGGCAGGTTCAACAAACTGCATGCGAATGCTTTCTGTTTCCAGGCCGCTTCCGGCATCAAACAATCCTGCAAGGCCAACAGGCAATTTGCCCTTTGCAGATATCCCGCCAAAAATGACTTCAGCCCCTACTTCCTGAGCGAGGGGATCATCCTGGTATGAGACAATGATGGCTTCAGGCAGATCTTCTGTAGCCAAGGCCGATAAAGCATACGGACTTGCAAAAAGGTCGAGGATCACCTTATTTCTTTTTGTCAGTTCCCGGACAAACGCCCAGCTCTTTTCAGAAATACCGTAGCCATTTGAGGCATAAATATTTGTATTCCCGATTCCAACGATCACCAGGTTAAAGGCCTCCAGATCTTCAAGAAGATCATCAATATCCTTCTTTTTTGCTTTTAACGGCAGTTCGAAAGCACTCAGCCCGGCATACATATCCAATGTGTTGTAAAAATGATCTTCCTCCTCCGATCCACCTAAAGAGACATAGGCCATCTCCAGTGTATCCAGTTTGTGGAGAGGCAGAATATCATTCTCATTCCGGAGCAGCGTAGCTGATGACTCGAATAACAGTCGGTTCAGGGCTTGAGCATTGGCACTGTTCAGGCCTTTTAATAAGCCCTCAGTATGAATAGTTGACACTTCAGACAAGCCGGCCTTATATTTATAGGACAGCACTTTGCGGCAACGATCATTGATCACTTCCATCTTAAGTTCGCCCTTATCCACGGCTTGCCTGATCCTCTTTATAGCCTTAGGTACATCTGCCGGTAAAAGAAGTATATCATTACCGGCCAATAAGGCCTGCAATTCAATCTCTCCTGCTTTATGATATTTTGTCACTCCTTTCATGTCAAGGGCATCTGTGACAATCAGTCCGTTGAAGCCTAATTTCTCGCGGAGCAGTCCGGTAACAATATTATTTGAAAGCGTAGATGCCAGCCCTTCCTTACTTTCATACGCCGGGATAAACAGGTGGGCGATCATAATACCCCCCAGGCCATTGTTGATCAATTGTTTGAATGGATACAATTCAATGCTGTCGAGCCGTTCGGCAGAAAGAGAGATCACTGGTAAGGTTTTGTGCGAGTCTGTATCTGTATCTCCATGCCCTGGAAAATGCTTGGCAGTGGCGATTACGCCATTTTCCTGCAACCCCTGCATATAGGCCATTCCCTTCAGCATTACATTTTCCCTGTCCTGCCCGAAAGAGCGCATCCCGATCACAGGATTCGCCGGATTAGAATTGATATCGACTACGGGAGCAAAGTTCATATGAATTCCAATACGTTTGCACTCTTCAGCAATCATAGCACCCATACTGTATATCAATCCATTATCCTGTATGGCGCCGAGGCTCATCTGGAAAGGAAATACACTTGTGCTGTCGAGTCGCATACCCAGGCCCCATTCTGCATCTATGCTGAGTAAGAGGGGTGTTTTTGCCAGCGATTGCCACTGGTTTGTTGTTATTGCCTGATGATGTGGATGATTCCTAAAAAAACAAAGGCCACCAATATTATACTCACTGATATATTTTTCAATTTCAGGAAAGTACTCCTTGCCTGGCTGGTTTGCCCTTACCACCATCAGTTGCGCAATCTTTTCCTCTACGCTTAGTGATTGGAATACAGAGTCGACCCATGCTTTTTCTGTGCTCAGTGTTTGTCCTGAGCTGGCAAGTGGAAGAATCCAAACTGAAACAAGCAATGCAAAGATTCGAAATTGGGTCATTCTAAAAAGTTTGGTGTGTAAAAATAGGTAAAACCAGTCATATGCACCTCAATATAAAACCAATAACTTACTTCTTTCTTTTGTGTCGCACAAAACGATTGTTTCCTTTTAATAAGTTGTTAAGAAATAATCACATTTCTTATGGCAAGATTCTGATATTTACCTTAGTTTTGAGCAAACAAATAAGCACATGCCAGACCCTCACCAACTCCAAAAAGTTTCCACACAGGTAAGAAGAGATATCATTCGCATGGTGAATGGAGCTGCCTCAGGCCATCCCGGAGGTTCACTCGGTGCTTGTGATTACCTGGTAGCACTTTACCAGGGCATCATGAAGCATGATCCTGATCACTTCGAAATGGATGGAAACGGAGAAGATATTTTCATTCTCTCAAACGGGCATATTTCACCTGCACTCTACAGCGTACTCGCTCGTTCAGGCTACTTCCCTATCGAAGAACTGGCTACATTCAGGCAAATGGGCTCACGCCTACAGGGCCACCCAAGCACCGACAAAGGATTGCCGGGGATAAGGGTATCTACAGGCTCATTAGGGCAGGGTTTATCAGTAGCTGTCGGAGCAGCACTTTCGAAGAAGTTGAACAATGATCCAAATACTGTTTTTTGCCTGATGGGTGATGGGGAATTGCAGGAAGGACAGGTTTGGGAGGCTGTAATGTATGCAGCCGCCAACAAGGTGGATAATCTGATAGCTGCCGTGGATTACAACGGTAAGCAGATCGATGGCCCGTTGGATGAAGTGATGGACCTGGGCAACCTTAAAGCAAAGTGGGAAGTCTTTGGATGGAAAGTACTTGAAGCCGAAGGCAATAATATGGAAGACATTTTGAAAATAACGCAAGAAGCCCTATCACATACTGATAAAGGTGTTCCTGTCGTTATTTTACTGCATACTGAAATGGGATACGGTGTTGACTTTATGATGGGGACCCATAAATGGCACGGTGTTGCGCCAAATGATGAAGAGGCAGCACGTGCTCTGAGTCAGCTCGAAGAAACACTTTCCGACTACTAATTTGATGATAAGCACTGCATTTAAATATATTCTGGCATTTTTGTTGATATTCACCTTTTCAGCAAGCATTGCACAAATCAATCCTCAGCAAGATGAGGAAAAGCCTCCGCCTTTAACACGCATACTCTTTGTACTGGATGGGTCACAGAGCATGTATGGGCGCTGGCAAAGCGATATCAAAATGAATATCGCACAAAACCTGCTTTCCAACCTGCTCGACAGCCTGAAGGATGTGGAGAACATCCAATTGGCCCTGCGTGTTTATGGGCACCAAAAAACCTATCCGCCGCAGGATTGCAACGATACAAGGCTGGTGGTACCATTTGCCGACGGAAATGCTATGCGGATCAAGAACCAGCTTCGATATGTTAAACCTAAAGGGACTACACCCATCGCTTTTGCACTGGAGCAGGCAGCCAGTGACTTTCCAACTTGTGACGACTGTCGCAATATCATCATCCTTATCACCGACGGACTGGAAGAATGCGGTGGTGATCCCTGTGCTGTATCTGCCGCCCTGCAAAAACAGGGCGTTGCACTCAAACCTTTTGTGATAGGCATTGGCAGGAATTTCAGAGAAGCCTTTGATTGCGTTGGAACCTATTTTGATGCATCCAGTGAGGAGCAGTTCAGCAAGGCGCTTGACCTGGTCATCTCCCAGGCACTGAACTCCACAACGGCCCAGGTCAACCTGCTCGATGAATATAATAAGCCCTCGGAGACCAATGTAAACATGACCTTTTATGATCATGTCTCCGGCAAAGTTGTATATAACTTCATCCAGACCCTGAACGCTAAAGGACTGCCCGACACTTTACTGATTGATCCACTGGTGACTTACGATATCGTAGCAAATACTTTGCCGCCGGTCAGGGTTGACAGCATCAAGATCACCCCCGGACAGCATACCACTATTCCTGTAAAAACACCCCAGGGACAGCTCCGTCTAAAGATGGAAGGGACAACTCTTTCGAGTCGTAACCTGCAAGCCATCGTCAGGCAGCAAGGCAAGATGGAAACGATCAATGTGCAACTCTTCGGTCAGACGGAAAAATATATCACAGGTGATTACAACCTGGAAATTCTTTGTTTGCCAAGGATATACATTGAAGACATCAATGTAGCACAGAGTTCAACTACCACGGTGGAGATCCCTGTTCCGGGCATAGCCGTGATACAGAAAACAGCCCAGGGATATGGCAGCCTTTATGCTGAACGCGACAATGAACTGGTCTGGATCTACAACTTCAGGGAGAACCCCTTACAGGAGTCGCTGATCCTTCAACCCGGAAGATATCGCGTCGTATTCAGGGCCAGGTATGCCAACCGGGCAATGTTTACAATAGAAAAGAGGTTTCGCATCACTTCCGGAAAGACAACCCACGTAAAAATTTATCAATAGGTACAGATCTTATGACCCAATCATTAACTGTCGAGAAAAAAGCTACACGAGCTGGATTTGGAGAAGCATTATTAGAACTGGGGCATGAAAACCCGGAGGTTGTTGCGCTTTGCGCCGACCTGACCGGTTCCCTTAAAATGGATGCCTTCGCGAAGGCATTTCCCGACAGGTTTTTCCAGGCTGGTATCGCTGAAGCCAATATGATGGGTATGGCTGCAGGCCTTACCATTGGTGGCAAGATCCCATTCACTGGAACTTTTGCAAACTTCTCGACAGGCAGGGTATATGACCAGATAAGGCAATCCATTGCATACTCAGGGAAAAATGTAAAGATATGTGCTTCTCATGCAGGACTGACCCTGGGAGAAGATGGTGCATCACACCAGATTCTTGAAGATATTGGTCTGATGAAGATGCTACCAACTATGGTAGTCATCAATCCCTGCGACTTTAACCAGACCAAAGCAGCCACAAAGGCAATAGCAGAATATGAAGGACCGGTATATCTCCGCTTCGGAAGGCCCAACTGGCCCAACTTCACGCCTGTGGATCAGAAGTTTGAGATCGGCAAGGCCATCTGCATGAAAGAAGGACATGATGTAAGCATTTTTGCAACCGGGCATATGGTTTGGATCGCTCTCAAAGCAGCTGATGAACTTGCAAAGCAGGGTGTAAGTGCAGAGGTCATCGACTTGCACACCATCAAGCCACTGGATGAAGATGCTATCATTGCATCAGTAGAGAAAACTTCTTGTGCAGTCACAGCAGAAGAGCATTCAATACACGGGGGACTTGGCGACAGCATTGCCCAATGCCTGGCCAGGAAAAAACCAGTGCCCGTTGAAATGATCGCTGTTAACGACCAATTTGGCCAGAGTGGAAAACCTATTGAACTACTTGCTAAATATGGCCTCGACACGCCTGACGTTGTTTCCGCTGCCATCCGATCATTGGAGCGGAAATAATATTCGTTCTAGTCTTTTGAAAGTTCCATTCTTTTCCCTATTTTTATAGAGCAAATTCCATCTCTGGATGAGGATTTTTATTATAGGATATATGGGTGCGGGAAAATCAACCGTTGGCAAACGGCTTGCCAATGCGTTGGGAAAATCCTTTATCGATCTCGATGATGCCTTCGAAGCCAAATACCGCTACAGCATCCCGCGTTTTTTCGAACATTTTGGTGAAAATCGTTTCCGCGAATTTGAGCAAGAGTGTCTGAAAGAGATCATCAATGATCATGAAGACGCCGTGATATCCACAGGTGGAGGCACCGCTTGTTCGAACGAAAACATCTCCCTCATGAATGATAGCGGGACTACTGTTTACCTGAAGATGCACCCAAAATCATTGGCTCACCGATTGAACCATGCCAGGAGACTGCGGCCGGTTGTTCGTGAGGTTCAAAATAAGGATATGCAAACCTTTGTTGAAGAGCAACTTTTGGAGAGAGAATTCTTTTATTCTCAGGCCCGGATGACCGTTAAAGGGGAAAGCATTGACATCAATGAATTGGTAAGGGCGTTTGAGGCTTTTTGATATCCGATATCCGATATCCGAAATTTGAAATTCGAACCTTTATTAATAATAAATGTGGGACATTTTCCCATTTTTGGTATTCATAAGTATGAGGAAACAGTTAGAAGATCGATTGATTCAATTTGCGAGTGATATAGTCGCACTAAAGAAGCACATCAAAAATAACTACGAAGGTGATCACCTTGCAAAACAGTTGATCAGGTCAGGTACCAGTACTGCTTTAAATTTCGGCGAGGTCATGGGTGCTGAGACCACTAAAGATTTTATTCATAAACAAAGCATCGTATTAAAAGAACTTCGAGAGACCTTCATAAACCTCAGGATAATTGATTTGAATAATTTATCCATCAATCCTGCATTGTTAGCAAGAATTATAGATGAAAATGACCAGCTCATTAGAATTTTTACAAAGTCTATCCAAACAACAAGGAAAAACAATATCAAATAAGGCCTACAATCAAAATAGCTTCAGATATCAAATATCAGATTTCAGATTTCAAATATCATAAGGAATTTGAATAGCAAACAAGTTCTCTTCCCTTAAATACGTTTCAGAAGCACTACGTTTTCCACATGATGCGTTTGAGGAAACATATCAACAGGCTGGACTTTTTCAATCATATATTGTTCTGTCATTAAGGCCAGGTCGCGGGCCTGGGTCGCGGGATTGCAGCTGACATAGACTATCTTTTCAGGGCCGATCTTCATCATTTGCTTCACTACCTTATCGTGCATGCCGGAGCGTGGAGGATCAGTGATGATCACATCAGGTTTTCCATTCTCGGCAATGAATTCGTCATTTAAAACACGAAGGATATCGCCAGAGAAAAAGCTGGTGTTCGATATCTCATTCAATCCGGAATTTTCCTTTGCATCCTCAATTGCAGATGCGATATACTCTATCCCAACAACTTTTTTTGCAAAGCGTGAAACATAAGCAGCGATAGTACCTGTTCCCGTATACAGGTCATAAACAATTTCATCGCCTTTCAACCCTGCAAAGTCACTGGCAGTCTGGTATAGTTTCAAGGCCTGGTCGCGGTTAGTCTGGAAGAATGACTTGGGCCCTATTTTGAATTTCAGCCCGTCCATCTCTTCCATGATAAATGCATCACCTTTGTAAAGTTTCACTTCCAGATCAGAGATATCATCATTGCGTTTATCGTTGATCACGTACATCATTGATGTGATCTCAGGGAATTTTTCCATAAGATGATCGAGCAAAGCCGGCATCTTGAAATGATCTACGAATCGGAACACCATAATCAGCATGAGATCACCTGTTGAAGACGAGCGGATAATAAGGTTTCGCAGGTATCCATCCCATGTCTTCACATCATAGAATTCATAGTCATTGTCCAATGCAAAGTCACGTGTCGCGAGGCGGATGGCATTGGATGGGTCACGCTGGAGGTAACAATTACTAATATCGAGGATTCTGTCGAACATGCCCGGCAGGTGAAAGCCCAGGCCATTCCTGTTCTCCTGAGGTTTATCAGGATCCGGTTTTTCAACAAACCATCTCCTGTTAGAAAAAGTGTATTCCAGCTTATTCCTGTAGTGATAAATTTTTTCTGACCCTATGATAGGCATAATTTCCGGCAATTCCAGTCCGCCAATTCGCTGGAGGTTGTCTATCATCTGCTTTTGCTTGTAAAACAACTGCTCGCTGTAATCCATGTTCTGCCAGCGACACCCCCCGCAAATACCAAAGTGCTCGCATTTCGCCTCAACACGCTTATCTGAATACTTATAGAACTTTTCAGCCCTTCCTTCAAAAAAGCTTTTCTTCTTCCTGACTATCTGAATATCAACCACATCGCCCGGCACGACAAAAGGCACAAATATTACCCGGTTATCAACCCTGGCAATAGCCTTGCCTTCCGAACCTGCATCAATAATTTCTACTTTTTCATACCTGGGAAATGGAGCTTTTCTGGCCATAGCTTTAAAATTTTGGCAAAGGTAAGCTATTAGGTGATACTGGATACTGGATACTGGATACTGGATACTGGAGCTGGGAGCTGGGAGCTGGGGGCTGGATCGCTATTCATTGCTCGTTACTCGTTGCTCGTTACTCGATACTCGTTACTCAATCAACCTATGGCATTAATCCGTATATTTGCAAGGCATAAAACCCACTGGCAATGAAGATTCTTCCAATAGATAAAATTCGCGAAGCGGATGCTTATACCATTAAAAACGAACCCGTTGATTCTATCGACCTGATGGAGCGTGCAGCCAAGAGCTGCTATAAATGGATGACGAAAAACTTCGCTTCCACCGACAGGATAAAGATCTTCTGCGGACTTGGGAATAATGGCGGGGATGGCCTGGCTATCGCACGCCTGCTGGCAAAAAAGGACTACAGGGTAGAAGTATTTGTATTAAGGTATACCGACACGAGCTCGAATGACTTCAATACAAATCTCGAAAACCTGAAATATCAGAAAAAAGTAAGGATACATGAGATTAAGAGTATTGATGATTTGCCTGAAAAACTCGAATGCGATTGGATTGTTGATGCAATCTTCGGTTCAGGCCTGTCCAAGCCCGTTACAGGTTTCGTCAGCGAAGTAATAGATTACCTCAACAGCCTAAAGACAAAAATAGTTGCCATCGATATTCCTTCAGGATTGTTTGCCGACCAATCAAGTATTGGCAGTGGTGGGGCGATAATCCATGCCGATATCACCCTTACTTTTGAGTTTGCAAAGAGGGCATTTATGTTTGCTGAGAATCATCCTTACCTGAAGGAGTGGGAGATCATGAATATTAACCTACACCCTGACTATGTAAACAGCCTTGAAAAGACGGATTACTTTGTTATGCAGGAAGATGTGAAGCGGATCATTAAAAGGCGCTATAAGTTTGATCACAAAGGACGCTTCGGACACGCACTATTAATTGCAGGAAGCTATGGTAAGATGGGCGCGGCAGTGCTGTCATCAGAAGCCTGTATGCGTGCCGGTGCCGGCCTGCTCACTACCCATATCCCTCAAAAGGGATACGCGGTATTGCAAACCGCTGTTCCAGAGGTCATGTGCAGCATTGACAGCGCAGAGAATGCATTTTCAGAAGTACCCGACCTTGAACCTTATAATGCAATTGGAGTAGGTCCCGGTATTGGTAAGGAAAAAGAAACCCAGGAAGCCCTTAAAATGCTCATCCAGAACACTTCCCTTCCAATCGTATTCGATGCAGATGCCATCAACATACTGGGTGAGAACAAATCATGGTTGTCATTTCTGCCTCCGAAATGCATTTTTACACCACATCCCAAAGAATTTGAACGCCTCGTTGGAAAGAGCAACAATGCCTTTGAAAGGGACCTGATGCAACGCGAGTTCTCGATGAAATATAATGCTTTCGTAATTTTGAAAGGATACTCAACAGCTATCAGCTGGCCTGATGGAAGATCCTGTTACAACTCTACCGGTAACCCTGGAATGGCAACGGGTGGCAGTGGAGATGTCCTTACAGGCATCATCCTTGGTTTGCTGGCGCAGGGTTATGACACTACCCAATCTTGCGTTTTGGGAACCTACCTTCACGGCTTAGCTGGCGATCTTGCATCAGAAAGCCTCGGATACGAAGCATCGCTTGCGAGAGATATCATTGGCCATATCGGGTATGCATATCAGAGGCTTGAGGGATAGGGCTGAAATCTGATATTTGAAATCTGAAATCTGAACTGGACCTAAATCCTCCATGTTCGTTATTCGCTATTCGTTATTCCGACAGGTAGTCTTCCGGCCTTCCGCAGGTACAAATAAGGTTGCGGTCGCCAAAAGCATCATCGATACGGGTCACATCAGGCCAGTATTTATCACGAACTGGCACTCCGTTAGGGAAGGCAGCATCTTTCTTGCTGTAAGGAAACTTCCATTCTTCATCCATGACCATGGCCAGGGTATGTGGCGCATGTTTGATCATGTTATCTTCTTTTGAACAACGTCCTTCTTCCACTTCCCTGATCTCATTTCTGATGGCTACCATCGCCTCAATGAATCGATCGAGTTCAGAAAGCGGTTCACTCTCCGTAGGTTCTACCATCAGTGTCCCAATTACGGGAAAGGCAACTGTTGGCGCATGAAAGCCAAAATCCATCAGTCGCTTTGCAATATCTACTACGACGACATCCGCCGTCTTGAGGAAATTATTGCAATCCAGGATCATCTCATGAGCTACACGTCCATTCTTGCCTGAGTAGAGGATCTTGTAATGTTTTTCAAGTTTAGATTTCAAATAATTGGCATTGAGAATGGCAATCTCAGTAGCGATTCTGAGTCCTTCACTCCCCAGCATCTTAATATATCCATACGAGATAGGAAGGATCATAGCACTCCCAAATGGTGCAGCAGCAACTGCGCCAATGGCATTATTTCCACCGCTCTTTACAACAGGACTGCCAGGCAGGAACTCTGCCAGGTGTTTGGCAACGCCAATCGGTCCTACTCCCGGACCACCTCCTCCATGAGGGATGGCAAAGGTCTTATGCAGGTTGAGGTGGCAAACGTCAGCACCTATCAGGCCGGGGCTTGTTAGTCCAACCTGGGCATTCATATTTGCACCATCCATGTAAACCTGTCCACCATTGACGTGAATAATGTCCATGATCTTCAGCACGGATTCTTCAAACACACCATGAGTGGAAGGATAAGTGATCATGATGGCTGCAAGCTTATCCTTATGCTCTTCCGCCCTGATTTTAAGGTCATCAATATCAATATTTCCTTGCTCATCACATTTTACGATCACCACTTTCATACCAGCCATAACAGAACTGGCAGGGTTTGTTCCATGGGCAGAAGATGGGATGAGACAGATATTTCTGTGTCCCTCTCCCCTGCTCTCGTGATATGCCTTGATCACCAGCAGCCCTGTATACTCTCCTGAAGCTCCGGAGTTTGGCTGGAATGACATGGCTGCAAAGCCAGTGATCTCACACAGGTCTTTTCCAAGGTTCTCGATAAGTTCGGTATAGCCTTCAGCCTGGTCTTCCGGCACAAATGGATGTATAGCACCAAATTCCGGCCAGCTCAGTGAAAAGAGCTCAGCTGCAGCATTAAGTTTCATGGTACAAGAACCCAGAGGGATCATCGTCCTGTTAAGGGCCAGATCGCGATTCTCCAGCTTTTTCATATAGCGCATCATTTCTGTTTCAGAATGCTTGCTATTGAAAATTTCATGGGTCATGAACTCGCTTGTCCTGAGCAGGGCCTCCGGCAGGCAGTCATCACCACCCAGTTCCTGTGTGGGTTCAAAACCTCTCAGTCTTACAAACACTGAAAGAATGTCCTGGGCATCCTGGGCAGATGTTGTTTCATCCAGGCTGATGCCTATCCTTCCGTCCTCAAAATATCGGAAGTTGATCTCTTTTTGCAGGGCTAATTCCCTTACTGCATCATGGTCGAGATCCTCAGGGAGGCTGACAACCAGAGTATCGAAGAAATGCTTAGTATGTAACTCTAACCCCAGTTCCTGAAGGACACATGCGAGGATACAGGTATAATCATTAATATCACGTGCAATTTTTTTCAGACCTTCGGGGCCGTGATAAGCACCATACATACCTGCCATGATGGCCAGAAGTGCCTGGGCGGTACATATATTTGAAGTTGCCCGTTCACGCTTGATATGTTGCTCCCGGGTCTGCAGTGCCATCCTGAGTGCAGGATTTCCAACAGCATCGAACGATTGTCCGATGATCCTGCCGGGTATATTCCTCTTATATTTTTCGTGAGTAGCAAAATAAGCAGCATGTGGTCCACCATAGCCCATAGGGATCCCAAAGCGTTGTGTTGTACCCACAACAACATCAGCACCCCATTCTCCCGGAGGCATAAGCAGTGTGAGACTCAGGAGGTCAGCAGCTACAGCAACGGCAATATCTTTCTCATGTGCCTGCTCAACAAATGCACGATAATCCTTGATCGCTCCAAACTGGTCAGGATATTGGATCAAAGCACCGAAAAGGCCTTCAGCAAAGTCGATCCCATCTTCATTTCCAACAATGACCTCAATGCCCAGGGGCAGTGCCCTTGCTTTCACCACTTCCATCGTTTGTGGAAACAAGCCTTCCGAGATAAAGAATTTATTGTATCCCGCCTTAACGGCTGACCTGCTACGAGCGTTATACAGCATGATCATGGCTTCTGCAGCAGCAGTGCCCTCATCCAGTAATGAAGCATTAGCCAGTGGCATTGCCGTAAGCTCAGATACCATGGTTTGAAAATTCAGTAATGCTTCAAGCCTGCCTTGAGAAATCTCAGCCTGGTATGGAGTGTAAGATGTGTACCAGCCTGGATTCTCGAGGATATTGCGAAGGATCACACCTGGTGTGATGGTGTTGTAATACCCCATCCCTATGTATGTCTTGAATATTTTATTCTTGGCCCCGATCTCCTTGATGTGGCTGATGTATTCGTATTCATTCATCCCTTCAGGAAGGTCCAGGCCTTCCTTCATCCTGATGGAAGAGGGTATGGTTTCATCAATCAGCTGTCCAATGCTATTTACACCAATGGCTTCTAACATGTCCGGGATCTCCTCTTCCCGAGGGCCGTTATGTCTTTCGATAAAGTTATTGCTTAACATTAAAGTGTTGAGTGTTGAGGGTTGGGTGTTTAGTTAGGTATTAAATCAAAGGACAAAAGTAATAATCTTATTTATATAAATAGCACGCGGTTGACAGATTGTGAAAAGTTTAACAGTCCATATTCTATCTGCAGATTAGCAAGCATTTTCTTATCTTCATAACTCAAAGGCGTTGGGTGTTGGATGAAGACTGTGAGTCCGGGAATATGTGGATACGAGAGTTCGAGAAAATGGTACATGTAAAATGTAGAATGTAGAATGGGCAATGAATCATTATCATAATACCAATTCAACCAATTCAACCAATTCAACCAATTCAACCAATTCAACTAATTCAACTCTAATTCAACTAATTCAACCAATTCAACTAATTCAACCAATTCAACTGATTTAACCAATATTACTACCAAAAGCCCACTTTTCTGCGTAACTTTGTAGTAGGCAGTAAAGAATATTTCATCATGACAAATGAAAACGACTGGTCGAACTGGATCGAAATAATCAGCAAATACCTGCAGCCCAGCCCGTTCAGAAGCTGGTGGCAGCTGATCAATTCTATAGTTCCCTATTTTGGATTATTGGTTGCCATGTACTACAGCATGCAGGTATCGTACTGGCTCACACTTGCCATAGCTCCACTGGCTGCGGGTTTCATGGTCAGGATATTTATCATCTTTCATGATTGCGGGCATGGGTCCTTTTTTAAATCGCCCCTTGCAAATGAAATTACCGGCATCATCACCGGCTTTCTTGTGTTTACACCTTATCACCGCTGGCATTATGAACATCAGCGGCATCATCAAACGGTTGGAAATCTCGACAAACGTGGCGTTGGTGATGTGATGACCATGACCGTGGAAGAATACAAGAACAGTACACCGAAACAGAGGTCGTATTATCGATGGTATCGCAATCCGGTCATGTTGCTTCTGATTGTTCCCTTCTTTCTCTTTACCGTACTCTTCCGATTGCATGGCACCAACCAGACCAATAAGATGCATCTGCAAACCCACCTCACCACACTGGCGCTCATACTGGCCATTGTGGGCATATCTTATTGGATTGGCTTCGTTAACTTCATGCTCATCTATATACCGGTGCTACTGATCGCATCCATCGCAGGAGTATGGTTATTTTATGTGCAGCATCAGTATAAGGATGTTATCTGGGAAAGGACCGAAAACTGGGATTATAAGGTTGTAGCCATGGAAGGTTCATCATATTATAAGCTTCCCAGGATATTACAATTTTTTTCAGGAAATATTGGCTTTCACCACATCCATCACCTGGGACCTAAGATCCCTAACTATTACCTTGAAAAATGTCATAAGGAAAATCCCATATTCCAGAAAGACCCCCTCACCATCCGGGAGTCCTTTGAGTCTATCCGCTACCGGCTCTGGGATGAAGAGAAGCACAAACTGGTTACCTATAAGGAAGCCATGGGATCATAGCTTTAAAATATTAACAAATTTTAATATGGAAGATAAAACCTCAGCTCAGGGAATATTAAAAGTTTTTGCTAAAAACACAGGCAGAAGTTTTGAATTTAAGGAAGAGCCCCACCCTTCTGCCGACATGATATCAAAGATCACCTATCATAGGAGATACCTCTATATCCCCGAAAATAGCAATAATTCCTGCTACTTCGTATGCTTTGCCGATTCGAAGGAGATGGGACCGAAAGCTCTTTTCAGTGGAGTATTCATGCCTTTTGATGTGCCAAAAACAACTACTCTGGATGTGAGGAAGAAAGACATCCTGGATAAGTTAAATCCCTTCGGGAAGAAAAATATTTGCAAGACAGGCACTCCCACATTTGACACACAATATCAGATCAGCTCTAATGACCACACTGCCGTGAAAAGGATTTTCCAGAACAGAGGAATACAAAATCTTGTAGCAGATGCATTCAAACTTGATGGCGTAATCCAGGTGGGCATCAATGATGTTGATGTTGAGTTCGTGCCCGGATTAAAAGGCAAATCACAGCTTGGCATCTACACACGGCAGGAATGGATCACCGATGAAAGGATGATTGAGAAGATGTTTGGGCTGATGGAGATGGGTGCTGGATACTAGATGCTGGATCCTGGATACTGGATACTGGATACTGGATACTAGATCCTGGGTGCTGGGGGCTGATGGCTGTAAGATAACTCCGCACTCCCAATTCTGAAATCCAAACTCCTCTTCCATGTTCGTTATTCCATGTTCGTTATTCATTATTCAAGGACCCCGTCCCGCGATCCGCGAACCGCGTACCCAAAATATTGCTAAATTTATCCTTCTAACTTGATCATTACCTAGTATGAGAAAATATTTATGCATTATTCTTCTGCTGGCAAATTTCAGCCTTTACGCACAATGGCAGCCTACAAACGGACCGGACGGAAAGTATATCAGAAGCATTCATTCCCAGGGTGCTATACTCTTTGCAGCAAGTGGTGGTGGTGTTCTTGCCAGCGAGGATGAAGGTATCAGCTGGGAGTTTCGTAATGAAGGACTGAAAAGCTGCGACACTAAATGCTTAACAAGTCTCGGAGACTACCTTTTTGTATCGACAGATGAAAATGTTTTCAGGACAAATAATAATGGACTTAGCTGGGAAGCTTCCGGAAATGCGCTCGAGGGAACCTATACAAAGACATTAACGGTTTGTCATGATCGTATTTTTGCAGGCACATACCTGGGCGGCTTATACCGATCTGCTGATACAGGAGCCAGCTGGGAATCGCTCAGCAGCAATCTATCTGCCAAATACATCTATTACCTGGCTTCAGATGACATCAGCATTTTTGCAGGTACCTACCAGGAAGGGATGTTCAGGTCAACAGATTTCGGTGATACATGGACAGCCATCAACAATGGATTGACAGAAGCCAATATCATGGCACTCTACTGCTATGAAGGAAAGGTATTCACAAGTACGCTTTCTTCAGGTGCCTTTGTGAGCAATGACAATGGGAATAGCTGGTCGAAGATCATCTCCCCCAACCTCCCTTCAATAAAAGGATTTACAAGTCATAACGGTTACCTTTATGCAGCATCTTTCGGGGGTGGTGTATATCGATCAGATGATGCCGGCCAGACCTGGATCAATCTTAGTTCCGGGCTGGGTGAGACATCGATCTGGTCGATTGGAACGAGTGAAAATGCCCTTTTTGTTGGTGTTACCAGCGGAAACATGTATAAAAGCAGTAACAATGGAGACAGCTGGTCACTGTGTACCGGGGGCATCAGCTTTGATGCAGGAGCAGCTTCCCTGGCAAGTAACGCTAATTTACTTATCACAGGTACTCATGGCTCAGGACTTTATACAAGCAATATCGGAGGAGCAGCATGGATTCGCTCAACCTCGATAGGAACTGTTGAGATAAGGAGTGTTTTTGCACATGAGAACCTGGTTTTTGCAGGTACTGATATGTTGGGCGTATATCGATCCACAGATTATGGTATCAATTACTCTATGTTGAACAACGGGCTTAGCAGCGCATGGATACAATCATTCTGTAGAATTGATGATGTTGTTTTTGCAGGAAGCAGGGATGAAGGTGTATTCAAAAGCAGCAATTGGGGGTCTTCCTGGACAGCCTCAAGCAACGGGCTGGGCTCAAACGACATCAGGGCACTGGCGACAGATGGCCTTTACTTATATGCAGGTACATTCGGCAATGGGGTTTATCTTTCCTATAACCTTGGTGAGACCTGGATTGAAGCCAATTTCGGGATAGCCGATCAGCGTATCAGCTCCCTTGCCCTTGCAGGCGATATTCTTTTTGCAGGGACCTGGTCTGATGGGATATTAGTCAGTAGCGACCAGGGATCCAGCTGGGCAGGGGCAGGAACAGGTATCCCTCCCGAAAGTAACATACGTTGTATACATGTACATCAAAATCTAATCTTTGCCGGAACAGGCGATGGAGAAATATTCCGTTCCATTGATTTGGGAAATACGTGGGAGCTAGTCAGTGACGGCCTCCAGGGAAGCCCTGTTTTATCGCTTCATGTTTATGAAGAATACCTTTATGCAGGCATTAATGCAGGAGGAGTTTGGAAATGTCCCTTAGATCAAATTACTGGAATTGAATACCTGCCGGAAAAAAATAGCTTGAATATTTCCCCAAATCCCACAACAGGGCTATTGAATATTCGACATCCGAAATCCGACCCTTCGACAGGCTCAGGGCAGGTTATTCGAAAATCGATAGCATTGTTTGATTTATCCGGAAAAAAAATGCAGACTAGTACTATTAATAAAAGCAACGAGTTGATTGAACTCGACATCTCAGATTATCCTGCCGGGGTCTACATATTAAACCTCAAATCCCGGCAGGGAATAATCAGCAGGAAGATTGTTAAGAATTAGTTGCTACATTCTGGATACTGGATACTTTGTGCACCGAAGCTTCAGCAAAGGTGGGCTAGATCCTGGATAACTCTGCACTCCCAACTCCGAGATCCAAACTCCTCTTCCATGTTCGTTATTCATTATTCAAGGACTTATCACCGCCCCAAGCCTAATGCCTAATGCCCAATGCCCAAATAAAAAAAGGCCGCCCGCAAACACAGACAGCCTTTCGTTTTATGATATTATAAGTTTATTGATTAATCCGCATCTTATAGAAAGAACGGTAAACAAAATACAGTGCAACGATCAGAAAACCGGCACCGATCCATGGCGCGATATCCCTGAACTGAGCCGCAAGTGCAATTTCCATCGCCAGCAGGCCAAATAATGTGGTAAACTTGATGATGGGGTTCAAAGCTACTGAAGATGTGTCTTTATAAGGATCACCAACGGTATCGCCAACAACAGCAGCATCGTGTAAGGGTGTCCCTTTTTCCTGCATATCCACTTCAATCACTTTCTTGGCATTGTCCCATGCACCACCGGCATTTGCCATAAAGATAGCCTGGAACAGACCAAAGAATGCAATAGAGATCAGGTAGCTGATAAAGAGGGAAACCGGGGCAGCATAGTATAGTGATTCTTCAACACCCATGCCTTCTTTAAAACCCGCAGGAGCGGCGAGGAAAGCAAAAGCAAGTGCGAAGGAGAAGATAGCAATAAAGATGTTCCACATCCCTTTCTGGGCATATTGTGTACAGATCTTTACTACTTCTTTTGATTTTTCCACATCTGCTTTCTTTTCCGCCTTGGGATCAAGATTGATATTCACGCGGATATATTCAGTGGCACGTGCAGCACCTGTTGTTACAGCCTGGATAGAGGCCCCGGTGAACCAGTAGATCACCGCACCACCAAGAAGGAATCCAAAGATTGAATACGGATTTAGCAGGTTGAGGATCATCTCAGGATGAATACCCAAAGTATGTTCTATCACCAGGATCAGTGAAAAGATCATAGTGGTTGCACCAACAACGGCAGTACCGATCAACACCGGTTTTGCAGTTGCTTTAAATGTGTTCCCTGCACCATCGTTGGCTTCGAGATAGTATTTTGATTTTTCAAAATCAGGTTTGAAACCAAAGTCTTTTTCAATCTCTTCACTGATGCCTTCAGTTTCTTCAATAAGCGACAGTTCATAAATCGACTGGGCATTATCGGTTACCGGGCCGTAGCTGTCAACAGCAATGGTCACCGGTCCCATGCCGAGCATACCAAAGGCTACGAGGCCGAAAGCAAATATCGATGGGTATGCCATGAATTCTGACAAGCCGTATGTGCTGGCATAATAAGCAATAAACATCAGCACAAAGAATACCATTCCTTTCCAGAAGGCGCTGAAGTTACCTGCAACGAGACCAGAAAGGATGTTAAGAGAAGCCCCTCCTTTCTTTGAAGCTTCAACTACTTCATTCACATGAGTTGACTTCGGACTCGTAAAGAGTTTGGTAAATTCAGGGATCAGGGCAGCACCAAGTGTTCCGGCACTTATGATCACTGAAAGCACGATCCACATGCTGTGTGGCATGTCGCCAATAATGAAATAGCTTGCTATAAAGGTTACAATGATAGAGAGAATTGATGTGATCCAAACAAGGGTTGTCAGTGGCTTCTCAAAATCAAGGTCGTCAGCGTTCTGATATTTGGCTTTAGTGATGGCACCATTGATCCAGAATGCTACGATTGAGGTGATGATCATCAGGATCCTCATAACAAATATCCATGTAAGCATAGTGATCTGGTCGCCTGCACTGGTCACGGCAAGCAGAATGAATGAGATCAGGGCAACACCGGTTACACCATATGTTTCAAATCCGTCGGCGGTAGGTCCAACACTGTCACCGGCATTATCACCAACACAGTCGGCAATGGTACCCGGGTTCCTGGGATCATCCTCACCGATCTTAAAGATCACCTTCATAAGGTCAGATCCGATATCAGCGATCTTTGTAAAGATACCACCTGCGATCCTGAGTACTGAAGCACCGAGTGATTCACCAATGGCGAAGCCAATGAAACTTGCACCGGCATATTCACCAGGTACAAAAAGCAGGATGATCAGCATCATGATAAGCTCAAGGGAGATCAGTACCACACCTATGCTCATACCGGCATTCAAAGGTATGTTGAGCAGTTTAATGGGTTTTCTTTCGAGGGAGGCAAAAGCCATCCTTGAGTTAGCCAGGGTATTCATCCTGATACCAAACCAGGCCACACTGTATGATCCGAGGATCCCGACTACAGTCCATCCCAGAATGATTAAAACTCCTTTCAATCCAAAGTTAGCATCCGACAGCCATCCAAAGTAGAAAGCTACAGCGGCACCAATAAAGATGAAGAGAATTGCCAGGAATTTCCCTTGTTGGATCAGGTAAGTCTTTGCGGTCTCAAAGATCACCTGCGCCACATCAAGCATTGATTGATGTGCACGGATCTTTTTCACCTGTACAAACTGGTATAATCCGAATAAAAACCCTGCAAAAGTGATCAAAAAGCCCCAGTACAGAATATTCTGGGATTTAATCTCTTCGGGTATTACGAGATCAGCTTCGCTGGCGAATGTAAATACCGGAAGCAAAGAAATCGTTAATAGCGACAAAATCTTTCTCATGTTATAAATATTTTGGTTAATGAAGTCGCAAAAATATAAATATAAATTAACAAAAGCCTCAACTATTTATCCACAAGAAACCTTTGGGATTGAAAAATTTTAATACTTTTAATCCTTCATTGGAAAAAGCTAATGAAACATGGTTTCACATGGATAAAATCAGGTTGGAAATAATCGGGATGTCATATAGCCAGTCACAGAGCGGGGCTTACGCACTAATCCTGGGTGAGCATGGCGGTGTCAGGCGCCTTCCGATCATCATCGGAGGCTTCGAGGCCCAGGCCATTGCTGTAGAACTTGAAAAGATGAAACCCACCCGGCCGCTAACCCACGACCTGTTCAAAAACTTTGCAGAACACTACAATGTTTTCATCAAAGAGGTGATCATTGATAAGTTTATGGAAGGGGTTTTCTTCGCCAAGCTGATTTGCCTGCAGGGCGATATTGAAAGTGAGATCGATGCACGCACCTCCGATGCTGTGGCCCTGGCCATCCGCTTTCGTTGCCCGATATATACCTTTGAGGATATCATGTCGGAAGCAGGGATAGTGATGGAAGACAAGGCTGAAGAATTAGGTGAATTGGCAGAGGAAGAAGAAACACTGGCAGATGAACCAAACACCGGCGAATATAACGCCACAACACTTGAAGAACTGGAAGAGATGCTTCAGAAGGCTATCGACAATGAAGAATATGAAAGGGCATCAAAGATCAGGGATGAGATCAAAAAGAGGACAAAAGACTGATTTAGCTACATTATATACTAAATTGTCATTGGATGCTGTATCCGATGGCAATTTTTATTCACACATCTATGCAAAGAAGACTATTGCTCATATTATTAATAATACTTGTGGCATTTTTGCCTTCCTACGCTCAGGAAGGTGCTACAGCCACGGCCGGTGAGGTAGCCGATGGAGGATTTTCATTTGTATCACTGCTGCGTGGCCTGCTGGGGATCGCCATCCTGATAGGACTGGCATATTTGATCAGCAGCAAACGAAAATCTATCAACTGGCGTGTGGTGGGCATTGGCCTTAGCATACAGTTCGTCATTGCCATAGTGGTACTGAAAGTGCCTGTATTTCAATACATCATTGAGTTTTTCGGAAGCGTATTCCTGAAGATCCTGGATTTCACCCAGGAAGGAACATCATTCCTGCTGCAATCTTTCATCTCCGGTGAAGTAGAATCTCCCATGATCAACTTCGCATTCTGGGTACTGCCAACAATAATCTTCTTTTCCGCCATCACCAGCATCCTTTTCTATTACGGGATCATCCAGAAGATCGTTTACTGGATGGCATATATGCTTAAGAAAGCTTTGGGGATCAGCGGGGCTGAAAGCCTTTCTGCCACAGCCAACATTTTTCTCGGACAAACTGAATCACCCCTGCTCATAAAGGAATACCTGAAAAATATGAATAAATCGGAGATCATGCTTGTGATGACCGGCGGCATGGCAACCATTGCAGGTGGGGTGATGGCCATATATATTGGTATGCTTGGCGGCACTGATCCGGCAAGCCAGCTTCTCTTTGCCAAACACCTGATCACTGCCTCAGTGATGGCTGCACCTGGTGCCGTGGTGGCTGCCAAACTTCTGGTACCCCAAACAGAGGCCATCCAAAGCGAGATCAAGGTAAGCCGCGAGAGCATAGGCACAAACGTGCTGGATGCCATATCAAATGGAACAATGCAGGGCGTTAGACTGGCCATAAACGTGGCCGCGATGCTGCTGGTGTTTATTGCACTCATTGCTCTGTTGAACTTTGTACTTATTAAGGTGGGCGACCTGACCAGCCTGAATGAGGTGATCTTCGCAGCAACCAATGGCCAGTATGATGGTTTGAGCATGCAATTCATACTGGGATATGCCATAGCACCACTGACCTGGGCTATAGGGGTTAGCCCGCAGGATATGACACTCGTTGGCCATTTGTTTGGTGAAAAGATCATCCTGAATGAACTGGTTGCTTATTCAAGCCTGAGAGAAATGATCTCTGTACAAGCTTTTGCCCATGAGAAATCCATGATCATGGCCACTTATATGCTCTGTGGTTTCGCAAACTTCTCCTCCATCGGCATACAACTGGGAGGTATAGGAGCACTTGCGCCCAATAAAAGAATAATGCTTTCCAAACTGGGCCTCAGGGCAATGGTTGGGGGTGCGCTGGCCAGCTTGTTCTCAGCCACTATGGTGGGGATTATTCTTGGATAGTTTTGAGTGTTGAGGGTTGGGTGTTGAGTTGGTGTTTGAGTTTAAAAATTAATTAATACTTCTATGAGAAGACTGCTATACTTACTGCCGATAATCTTATTAATTGCCTGCAATCAGACAGTAACCGAAGAGGATGTGCTTGCGAAGGCGAAGGAGATACATGACAATGTGCTTACGATTGATTCGCATATGGATACGCCCATGTGGATGACACGGGAAAGTTTTGATATAGGAATAGATAATAGCGAATCAAGCAGGGGTAGCAAGGTAGACCTGGTTAGGATGGAGAAAGGTGGACTTGATGTTGCATTTTTTGCAGTTTTTGTCGGCCAGGGGCCAAGAGATGAAGAAGGCAATGCAAAGGTCAGGGAACGGGCACTGGTTATGTTCGACACCATCAATAATGCAGTTGGAAGATACCCGGAATTGGCTGAAGTGGCCACGAACAGCATGGACGCTTATCGCCTGGAAAAAGAAGGGAAAAGGGCCATCTTTATTGGTATGGAGAACGGATACCCCATTGGGGCGGATATCGGCATGGTTGAAGATTATTATAATCGTGGAACCCGATACATTACCCTTTGTCACAGCAGCAACAACGATATTTGCGATTCATCAACCGACAGGGATGGGCCGGAACATGATGGCTTGAGTGCCTTTGGAGAAGAAGTGGTAGCTGAGATGAACCGCCTGGGCATCATGATCGATGTTTCCCACGCTTCCGATGCATCATTCTACGATATTATTGAAGAATCGGCTACGCCAGTGATTGCTTCTCATTCCTGTGCAAGAGCATTGTGCGACAATCCTCGAAACCTGGATGATGATATGCTTCGTGCGCTGGCAGAGAATGGCGGGGTGATACAGATGTGCATCCTGAGCTCATATGTGGAAACACCTGCACCTAATCCGCAACGAGACAGTGCAATGACTGCTCTTAGAGAAAAATATAACCACTGGGAGGATTTAAGCGACGAAGAATTGAAAAGCGCAAGGGCCGAATGGCAGCAGCTGAACGTCGATTTCCCACGCGTGCTTTCTACAGTAGAAAAAGTCGTTGACCACATCGACCATATTGTGGCTGTAGCAGGCATTGATCATGTAGGCATAGGCACCGATTTCGATGGTGGCGGTGGCGTTGCAGACTGCTATGACGTTAGTGAAATGGAGAATATCACCCTGGAACTTGTGAAACGTGGGTATACCGAAGAGGAGATTGAGAAGATCTGGGGAAAGAATTTTATGAGGGTTTTCAGGCAGGTAGAAGAGTATGCGATGAATAATAAACATGGAATAACGAACAAGGAACAAGGAAGTTAAGAGAATGAGGCAATATTTAGATTTATTAGATCATGTTTTGAAGCAGGGCGTGGAAAAAAGCGACCGCACCGGTACCGGAACCATCAGTGTTTTTGGGTACCAGATGAGATTTGACCTGCAGGAAGGTTTTCCGGTAATGACCACCAAAAAGCTTCATTTACGTTCGATCATACATGAATTGTTGTGGTTTTTGAATGGTGACACAAATATCAAATACCTGAACGATAACAAAGTAAGCATATGGGATGAGTGGGCTGATGAAAATGGTGATCTTGGTCCCGTATACGGAGCGCAATGGCGAAATTGGAACGGTGACGGCATCGACCAGCTCAAAGAGGTCATAGATCTCATAAAGAACAATCCCGACAGCCGTCGCATGATCGTTGCGGCCTGGAATCCTTCGGTTTTGCCGGATCCTACAAAGAGTTTTTCTGAGAATGTAGCTTCAGGGAAGGCAGCCCTCCCACCCTGCCATGCTTTCTTCCAGTTTTATGTTGCCAATGGCAAGCTTTCCTGCCAGATGTACCAGCGAAGCTGTGATATTTTTCTCGGTGTGCCTTTCAACATAGCCTCTTATGCCCTGCTCACCATGCTAATGGCCCATACCACCGGCCTGGAACCCGGCGAATTCATCCATACCCTGGGCGATGCACATATCTACATGAATCATATCGATCAGGTGAAGCTGCAGCTGAGCCGCGAACCTTATCCCCTGCCGGAGATGAAGCTAAATCCATATAAAACGGACATCTTCGATTTCACCTATGAAGATATTAAGCTGATGGGATATGAATCGCATCCGCATATCAAGGGAGAAATATCAGTTTAGGCACTCCGCTTGCTGAAACTTCTTCTATCATCTATCCCCTTCGCGTTCTGAAATCGTTAAATTAGTTGAACTGGTTGAATTGGTTGAACTGGGGGCTAAAATGTAATTTCATTTTCCATTCTGCATTTCACATTCTACATGTGCCATTTTCTCGAACTCTCGAATTCTCCTCCTCTCCTCCTCTCCTCCTCCCCCCTTCTCCCCAACACCCTCGTCCCTCGTCCCCCGTCCCACGCACCGCCTGCCTATTGCAAAAACTAAAAAAGTTTTATATCTTTAATTCGACCAATTTCTTAGAGCGCCTCGATCTATAACATTTAACTAATCAAAAGGACCATGAGATTTGCTATTCAATTGCAATTAATCGCTGTTTTATTATTTTTTTTGCTTTCTGCCAGGTATGCTGACGCACAAACCTATAGCAATACACCAAAGGTCGGAGAAGACCCTCCTCCTGGTTGATCAGTGAAGAACCCACTTATGATATAGTTAAACAAAAATTCATTGAGCACTATGGTGCGAATCAGAAAGAATGGACCTTTTTTATTCAGGAAATTAAGCGATTAACAACGCAATACCAGCTTTATAATGCTGAACAAGCATCACCACATGAACAGCATTATCATACATTCTTCAACAAAGAACTAGGAGGTGGCGGAGAAAACCCTAAAAGCGATTTCAAATTTGGTTCAAAGCATCTAAATTCAACACGTAACTATTTTAGTTTTTTTCATTATTATTATCCAGGCATTCTCAATGAATATGGCAAGATTGATCTTGGTGATTCTGAATGGCAGAAGATGCTTCAAAAAAAAGATGAGCTTACGCCTTTACAACAATCCTATATAAATGCCAGCAAAACAGATGGGATTTTGGCAGCCATTTTTTATATGTATGCATCATATTGCCCGGTAAATGTACTCGACTGGCACTTTAATGAAGTATTCCCTTTTATCAATTTATTATATAGCCAGGAGAATAAAGAAGGACTTATCGCACTACTTGAAGCAGTGCAGACTCAGATAAAAAGCTATTGTGATAACCTTGAATTCCGAAAAGCATATGTTTATAATGATGTTGCTTATCGCTTTGCATATTATTATGACCGGGTTCCAGGGTACAGTGCAAGACTCCCCTATTATGAACTTAGAGATGATGCTAAGAACATCAAAAATTTGGAACGTGGAGTCCGTGAACGCTTTGATACTGTTTTTCGGCAAAATATGGAGGAGGCTTTCGCCGGAAGATTTTTTGATGTAAAACTTAAATTCATTAACCCCTATACAGGAAATTTTGAAACGACTGGCACACTATATTATAATCCTCTGGGTGACAAACCTAAAGCAAGGATAGTTATTAGCAAAAGTGTTCAGAATTCTTGGTTGGAGCAAAATAACTACCAAATTGAATATCATCACCTTTCTAATGTACCATCAGCCTCTTCCTTCAGGGCTCAACCCCGAGATCGAAACTTTACGAATTCTACGGTTTACCTGGCTGATTATCCATTCTATTATTTTACGTTCGAAAAAAAAACAATACAGTATAATCCGGAAAGAATATTTGCTATTAAAGATGTTGCAAGGGTGGGTTAGGTTTTTATGTTGAACCGCATCAACTCTCATTCAATAGGTACGACACATATAGGTGGTAGTGATATCAATCCGTACTATGCTATATCTTCATCCAACGATAGTCAAATAACAAAGTACAGATAGAGCTTTGTTATAAAATTGAAAATATAAGTAAAATTGTAAAATAAATACAGGATGAAGATATGAAGAATCAAATAAGCCAATAAAAATCATAAGCAAACACCCAAAAAGTAAAACCCGATGGAGAATCCACTGTAGAAATAACAGTAAACTTTAGAATATACTCACGGAATGAACACATAAAACGTCTACCCGGAAAAGCAATAAACTTTATTTTAGATGAGTTATCTGAGTTTAAAGCTGGGGAGCTCTCTGCAACAACAGTGGTAACGGATGAAACGGACAGGCCAGATAATTTTACAGCACCACCGGAGAAAAACTTCAGAAGCCCTTTCGCTTAAAAAACATCAACAGTGAATGCCAGATGCGAAGAATATAATGTTGAAGACAAAGCCTATATCAGCTACATACTGGAGATGGAAAAGTATGGTTAAACCTGCTCCGGCATTATATCATCTGAAGGCATAATACCTCCCGACAAACGATTTCCGGCACGATCAGAGCATATTCGAAGATGAGCAATTTAAACTCGCTCATCAATACTAAAGTGCGCTTTTGGATCGATGAAGAAAGACCGCTGGGCATGCTTCGTGGCCCAGGCGGGAATGAAGGACAGAACTGAACTGATAACAGATGAGCAAGGATTGCGGAAGTACAATACTATTATGCAGCTGAGAAATAGCAAGCTAATCAGTCAAATATGAAAGCATCAAAATACATCGAGCTAATGGCTATGCCATTAAAGCTGAAATCACCATCGGGTTCAACATCGTTTTCGATAAGGTGGAGAATGCATACGAAGGCAAGGGAGAGATCAATGCAGGAGAAGAAATTCCCTTGCGGGTATATATAAAACATGTTGATTATCCTGATCTCGATCTGATGGAGTTTTTCTATTACTGGGGTGCGAGGAATAAAACAGGAAATACTGAGCTGCAAGTTAAATTTGAGGTAGAGAATATCAGTACGGTACCTAAATCCTTGCTCGATCAGCTGAAGCTGGAAAAATACCCTCCAGAGAAATTTTCTGAAAACCTGAGAGTGAAGAGTTTCAAAGATAAAGGAATATATAATATGCTATGGGTACCGAAGCATCCCTGGAAGGTTATGTAGGATACCCAAAGATCAAAAAGAAAGGATACAGGGAACCATTATTATGAAGCGAAACTCACCATCACTGATGGAGATGGCAAAGAGATCCATGCACCATGCATCCTGCCAGGAAATCATTATTCAATGTAGAAGTAGGTATAGCAGCAGATGCCGGAGAGATCTTCTTCATCAGCAACCCATTCAAAACAGAACAAAAGAGCAGAAACTGCTGGCAACAGCTTTGGATATCATGGGCTTTGGGGCTAATCTTTCTGTTGTCGATGCCTTGTATATGATCAATGAAGGTGATGTTGAAGGCCTTTATTCCATGTTATTTTCCGAAGTAAAAGGTGCCATATTTGATAAGGTGAAAGCTGGCTCAGCATATAATGAACTAGCTGTAGATCTGTACACAGGGATGGCTTTGGCTGAAAAAGTAGGACTAGATATTCTTAAAGACCAACAAGGGCCGATTGCAGCTATGGAGGAAAGTATCTTTAAGCAACTCCGCAATGCTTTCAGCTGGAAACCAGGACAGCTTGTTATCCTGAGAGGATATGGTTACCAGAAACTATTTGAAGCGAAGGAAGCTGATGAAGAAAAACCTGAGTTCGAGGTCGCACTCTTCTGGAGATGATAATCCAGGAAAAGATCCTGGTGGTCAGAAAATTGAGATCCCGGCCATAGAAGGTAAATACACTGTTGATGATAAAAGAAGAACAGCCTCATTAAAAAATGGTTTTATTAGCATTTATATCATCCCCCAGGGAATGAAAGTGAGCAGTGAAGATGCCATGGAGATGATGAGGTATTGAGTTAGTTGAATCGGTTGAATCAGTTGAATCGGGAACAGTCATCATTTTCCATTCTGCATTTCACATTCTACATGTGCCATTTTCTCGAACTCCCGTATTCCCGAACTCTCGTATTCTCAAAAACCGAAGGCGAAGGAGCCTGTGTCTTGGTGCCATGGTGGCGGTTTTAAATTGGTTGAACTGGTTGAATTAGTTGAATTGGGGGCTAAAATGTAATTTCATTTTCCATTCTGCATTTCACATTCTACATGTGCCATTTTCTCAATCTCCCGTATTCTCCCCATCTCCCCTTCTCCTCTCCCCTCTCCTCCTCCACCATCTCCTCTTCTCCCATCCCCTATCCCACGCACCGCCTCCCTATTGCAAAAACTAAAAAAGTTTTATATCTTTAATTCGACCAATTTCTTATAGATCTTTAACTTAATACGGAAGCATATGTGTTTACAGATTTGTGGGCAAAAATGTCTGCTATTGAGAAGCGTTTCACTCCTGTTTATTGTATCCATCATTTTCTCCCTTCCTGCATGTCATCGAAGCTATACAAAAGCGAATAAAACAAAATCAGATTCTAAAACAGTCGAAACATCCCTGACGGATATTGACGGGAACATTTATCCTGTCCTGCAAATCGGGGAACAGCTATGGATGGGTTCGAATCTTAAGAGTTTCGCATTATGCTGACGGAAGTCCTATCCAAGCCGGCAGCGGACATGAGCAGTTTAGAGGAAGCCCAAAGTGGAGCCTACGTCTGGTACGACAATGATGAAAGTCATGATGAAAGCTACGGAAAGCTTTACAATTTTAAAGCTGTTCTGGAAGGGAATTTATGTCCTGAGGGATGGCATGTTCCAACTGATGAGGATTGGCAGCAATTATTGGTAAATGCTGATGAAAACATGCTAAAAACTGCCTTCAGCAATCAGCCCGGCGGATTTTTCAACCCAGAGGACATTGCTCCATTTTCTGACCTGGGCAAGGCAGGCTATTGGTGGACTACAACTTCTTTAGGTAGAAGTATCATAGCCATTCATTCTCTTCGTTCCGATGAGTTGAACATGCAAAAAAATGGTGTAAATGAAGGTAATTTTTTAGCGGTAAGATGTATTAAAAAAATAACAACCATCAATTAACTCAACAATGAAAGAAAGATTATTTGGCATTCTAAGTGTTGTTTTTCTAACAATTCCATGCCTTTTGTCAATCCCCGCAATTACGCAAGAAGCGAATACACAGCTTTCCGATCAAGGCTTGAAAATTGGTGATAGAATAAAAGATGACGCTGGGAGAACCTTATACATTATAGATAAGGACAGGACATGGGGATATGTTTACTGGATAACGATGGATCGTAGTTCAATTTTAACCGATCCGATTACCGGACTCCAATGGCGCAAAAAACCCGAACTGCCTGGTGATACTAAGGATTTTTATAAACAAGATTCTGAAAGTAGTTTTGAAGAAACTCAAGTCTGGTTAAAGGCAAATAATGAAGGATGGAGAATTCCAAGCTATGAAGAGCTGGAAACATTTAATAAGAATGGTTTTAGATACCGTAAACTTGTTTTGACATCCACACCATCTGATAGGAATCCAGATCATTTATTACTGTTTAAGTTAGCATTGAACCCACCAGTATCTGATATTAATGAAGCTTCTTCTGAATCTGATTCTAATGGAACTTCTTCTGACGATAGGTTTTCTAAGGCTAAACAATTCTTAGAGAATTTCGATGGAGGAGGTCCAACAGTTACTTCCAGGAATTCGGCTTTAGGACCAAGTGCATGCGTATTTTTAGTGAGAGATGCAAAACTTGAAACGCCTCAACCTAACAAAAATTTGGAATACGCCATCAAAATCTACGCAACTCCCAAAAGCGTAAAACCCGATGGGGAATCCACCGTGGAAATAACAGCTATACTTTATGAATATACTGACGGAAAACCCGCAGAACGCCTACCCGGAAAAGCAATCAACTTTGTTTTGGATGAGTTTTCTGAATTTAAAGCGGGCAAGCTCTCTGCCACAACAGCGGTAACAGATGCAGACGGACAGGCCAGGGTGATTTTTACAGCACCCACCGGAGAAAGACTTCAGGAAGCACCTTCGCTTAAACTGTCATCGACGGTGAATGCCGTATGCGAAGAATACAATGTTGAAGACAAAGCCTATATCAGCTACATCCTGGATGATGGCAAAGTTCTGGTTGAACCCACTCCGGCAGTCATATCATCGGAAGGCATCGTGCCTCCCGACAAACGCTTTCCTGCACGGATCAGGGCATACTTTGAAGATGAAAATTTAAACTCGCTCACCAATACAAAGGTGCGCTTTTGGATCGACGCAGTAAGCCCTGTGGGCATGCTTCGCGGCCCCGGCGGGATTGAAGGCACAGAACTGGAACTGATAACAGATGAGCAAGGCTTCGCGGAAGTACAATACTATTATGCGGCAGAAAAGCAAGCTATCAGTCCGATTACTGAAAGCATCAAAATTACATCCGAGCAAATGGCTATGCCATTGGAAGCGAAGATTACCGTGGGCATGAACATTATTTTCGACCTTGTAGAAAACGCTTACGAAGGCAAGGGAGAACTCAATGCAGGGGAAAAAATTCCTATTCGGGTGAAGATAAAGCTGGCTGAGTATCCGAATCTCGACCTCAGTGCTTTTTTGAATTATTGGGCCAGTAATGAAGAGACCGGGGACAAGCTTTTAGTGAAGCTCGAAATAGACAAGATCAGTACCGTACCCACTTACCTTGTACAACGGCTATCGTTGGAAGACCCGCCGGAACCCGGTTTCAGTGAAAATATGACTGTCAGGAGTTTTAAAGATAAAGGCGAACTCAATTACCTATGGGTGCCCTATAGCAGCCTGGAAGGTTACATCGGATATCCAAAGATCAGCCCGCAAACGATCGGAACCCATTACTATGAGGCACATCTTACACTTACTGATCAGAACGGCAAGGCCATTTTTGAGGCGGATCACCCGGCCCGAACAGCCTTTTTCAATATTGAAACAGGAATGTCTACCGATTTGGGCCAGATCTTTTTTCTAAGTAACCCTTTTAGGCAAGATACTAAGGAATCTCAGCTATGCGGTGCGGCATTGGGTGTTATGGGAATGGGAACCTTTATGTCCGTAAACGATGCCCTGCATATGATCAACACCGGAGATGTTGACGGTCTTTTTTCTATTTTATTCTCGGAGGTCAAAGGGTGGCATACTTGACAAGGTAAAGGTCGGAGCATGCCTATAAAGAACTGGCAGTTGATCTATACTCAGGAATGGCCTTGGCAGAGAAAATTGGTCTGGAGATACTTAAAGACCAGAAAGGCCCCATAACCCAAATGGAAGAAACTATCTTCAATCAGCTACGCAACGTATACAAGCTTGAGCCTAAACAGATTGTGATCCTGAGAGGATATGGTGACCAAAAGTTATTTGAAGTTCTGGAAATTGAGGACGATATAAATGACCCGAATGCCGGGAAAAGTAATTTCGCAAACGCCATAAGCACTTACGACCCCAATACCACAGAAACAAAATCAAAACCGGCCGGGGAGCAAAACAAGAATAAAGTTGAGATTCCCGCAGTGGAAGGGAAATATACCTTAGATGAAGAAAGAAAGGTAAGCTCACTTAAGAATGGGTATATCAGCACTTACTTCATTCCTTATAACATGAAAGTAAGCAGTGAAAACGCTATTGAAATGAAGAGATATTGACCCGCACAATATTGCCTGCAGGAAAGCAAAAGGGGCTTATATTTGCAGCAATATTAAAACTCCAACATGAACGAAATTGAAAACATTGAATTGGCTTTTCTAAGTCTTGATGATTATAATGAACTGAAGGAGACCATGATCGCATCATATTCGACCATGCCCGGCTCATATTGGGAAGAGCATCAGATAAAGTCATTGATCGACCGTTTTCCGGAAGGCCAGGTAGTGATCAAAGTAAATGAGCAGATTGCAGGATGCGCCTTGTCCATTATAGTTGATTATGACAGTTTTGATGAAAAGCATACTTACAAAGAAATTACGGGGAACTTTACTTTCAATACACATACGAAAAGTGGGGATGTTCTGTACGGTATCGATATATTTATCAAACCTGAATTCCGGGGATTGCGCCTGGGAAGGAGGCTTTACGACTACAGGAAAGATCTATGTGAACGTTTGAACCTCAAAAGTGTAGCCTTCGGCGGAAGGATCCCTAATTACCACCTGTACGCTGATGAGCTGACACCGAAAGAGTATATTGCGAAGGTCAGGAGAAAGGAAATAGATGACCCCGTACTGAACTTCCAGGTTTCAAATGATTTTCATCCTGCCAAAATCCTCAAAAACTATCTGGAGGGAGATGAGGCTTCCAACGAATATGCCGTACTGCTGGAATGGGATAATATCTATTATGAAAAGAAAACAAAAAAAGCAAGCATTACCAAGAAATTGGTTCGGGTGGGATTAATACAATGGCAGATGCGGCCCTACAAAGACATGAATGAACTTTTACAGCAAGCCGAATTTTTTGTTGATGCCGTATCAGGTTACCGTTGCGACTTTGCTTTATTTCCCGAATTCTTCGATGCGCCTTTGATGGCAGAGAACAACCACCTGAGCGAGCCCGAGGCTATCAGGGAACTGGCAGGCCATACTTCCACAGTAATTCAAAGGTTCTCGGAACTTGCCATTTCTTATAACATCAACATCATTTCAGGCAGCCTGCCGGAAATCCAAAATGACAGGCTGTATAATGCCGGCTATTTGTGCAAAAGAGATGGAACCATCGAAAGGTACGAAAAACTGCATGTGACCCCGGATGAAATCAAGGTTTGGGGGATGGATAAAGGAAGTCAGCTGAAGGTATTCGACACAGATTGCGGCAAGATCGGCATCTTGATCTGCTACGATGTTGAATTTCCTGAACTGAGCCGTTTACTGGCAGATGAAGGAATGGATATTTTATTCGTTCCTTTCCTGACGGATACGCAGAACGGCTATTCCAGGGTAAGGAATTGCGCCCAGGCCAGGGCCATCGAAAATGAGTGTTATGTAGCCATTGCTGGCTGTGTCGGCAACCTGCCAAAAGTGCACAATATGGATATTCAATACGCACAGTCGATGGTTTTTACTCCCTGTGACTTTGCCTTTCCTGCCAATGGCATCAAGGCAGAGGCCACTCCCAACACCGAAATGATCCTGATCGCTGACCTCGACATCGACCTGCTGCGGGAGCTACACCAGTTTGGCAGCGTAAGAAACCTGAAAGACCGGCGTAAAGACATCTATGAATTAAGCAAAACAAAAATCAATATAACATAAAGAATCGGTCGAATCAGTAACGCACAGATAAAATAAATGCCCCAACGAAGCCATTGGCACAATGCATATTCAATGCATCAAACCACTCCATAGGGGCATTCAAAGACACAATAGCTGTATTTATAAACAGCTATTCTCAGAAATATTTACTGATTTATGCTTTACCAAGAATCCTGAACATACCAGTTCCGCATGTAGGGCATGTGCCTTTCATTGCTTTCCTGCCATTTTTCATGACTACTTCATTAGCACCTTTGATGTCTTTTTTTGCTTTACACTTTACGCAATATCCTTCCATGATGGTAAAAATTTAAGGTTGGTTAATAATGTTTCCTTACAAATATAATATTTCTTTCTAATATTAAACAATGAATATTTTTTTTTACAGATCTATTCATTTATTGATTCTTTCCTTCAGAAGTACATTTGAGGGTCCAAATCTACATATGTAATGCAACCATATACACCTGAATTCTGTCTTATCAAACATAGAGATTCTTCTACTATTAATGTCATTCTAAAACTGTGCAAGTATGAAAACCAGAAGCCTGTTCCTTTTCATTGCTGCTTTAGTGAGCATAGCTGCTTTTAGCCAAAAGTCAAGCATAGAGCTAAGTTTCACGGCTTTAGACAGTACAGAGTACGTTCTGTTAGATAGTATTAAAGTGATGAACCGGACACAGGGAGGTGAGAGCATGTTCTACTGGCCGGACACTCTTATTACATTAGATATTAGTGCAGGAGATACACTTATTTATGTTGGTTATGCTACATTCTATTCGGTAGGCATACAGGACAATAATCATGCTGAAGAAAATTTTAAAATTTTTCAAAATTATCCAAATCCTGTAGTTGAAAAGAGCGTTGTTTCTGTTTTTATCCCCAAAAATGGATTGTTAAGCATTATGATCTCTGATGTGCAGGGCAGAATAATTTTAAGCGATAAATTTCAAATTGAAGGCGGCAGGCAAGATTTCCGTTTTGTTCCCGGTGCGGGAAGCTTGTTTTTCTTCACAGCAGCCTGGTATGGACATGCAGAAAGCATAAAAATCCTCTCTTCAGGGAATCAAACCGGCCAGTGTTCTCTGGAATATATAGGAAGTAGTCCAGAAACAATGGTTCCCCAGGCAGGTTTACCTCTAAAGTACTCCTTCATTAAAGAATCAGGGATTATTGATGCCCCTGTAGAAAACAAGAGCTACAGCTTTCAATTTATGGAAAAAGGTCCGTGTCCGGGAACACCTACAGTCGATTACGGGGGACAGATCTATACTACAGTACAAATCTTTAGCCAGTGCTGGCTGAAGGAGAACCTGAACATAGGCAATATGATCACGGTGAATGAGGATATGAGCGATAATGGAACCATAGAAAAATATTGCTGGAACAACCAACAAGACAGTTGCACTAAATACGGTGGCCTGTACCAGTGGAATGAAATGATGGAATACGGCACACTTCAAGGTGCACAGGGCATCTGCCCACCGGGCTGGCATGTTCCTACCGATGAAGAATGGAAGATTCTCGAAGGGGCAGTAGATAGCCAGTACAGCTTTGGAGACCCGGAGTGGGATCATTCCAAGGTATTTCGTGGTCTCGATGTGGGATATAAGCTAAAAACAACTGAGGGTTGGCATGAAAATGGCAACGGCATCGACCAGTTTGGGTTTTCAGGGATGCCGGGCGGCGCCCGGGGTTATGATGGTGGCGTTTATCTTTTCGTGGGAAAAGGCAATTATAGCTACTGGTGGACCTCCAGCGCCTACAACGATTTCTCTAAATGGTCACGAAACCTGGGCTATCCTTCCTCCGGATCAGTACGCATGCCAAGTAGCAAGGAATATGGATATGCAGTCCGCTGCCTCAAGGATAATTAATCACCGCGCCTCACGCCTTAAGCCTCAGGCCCCAGGCCAGGGTTAATGCTTATCAAACTGATCATAAAACGGATTCCCATTGAAATAGTAGATCACCTGGTTTGTGCAGGTATCATCGCCTATATAATCGATATATCCACTGGTTACATCCAGTCCGGGAGTGTTGATGATGGTTCTGCCGGTACGTATCCAACGACAACTGAAATAATCCCCTAAAGACTCATCAATCACAGTAGAAAAATCCACATCATCCAGATCGGAGCCTCCGCCAGTACCAGTGATCTCAAAAATATCGTCGTTAAAGTTGTCAGGCGTTCCTGAACCTTCCACCCAGGTAAAAATTTTGGTCGAATTCCAGTGGAAATTACCGTGCGATATAGTATCATAAAAAGTCAGGGTAGCTGATGGTACGATATGCTCATACATTTGTTGTGTGCTACCTGAAAGGCCGGCATTGGTGATGGTATTATCCCCTGAAAGCATCAGGTCATCTACTACATAATTTGAGAATGTAAGCGTGGCAATAGCACCATGCACAGAGATATCCTTGTTGAGTGAAGCTGTGATCACTCCCTTTCTGACCTTACCATCCGGACAGGAAGTATAATAATCCAGGTAGTCGATCACATAAACGATCCCATTTGTATCCTGAAAAGTACAATTTGCGCCAAAGATCTTATTGCTTCCTGTGGCCTTCAGGACGGAATCACTAACCACCATAAAAAAGATATTAAAAACCTGGGAGTACGCCCTTTCGGCAATCACCTGGTTATTGGCTGCCTGCAGGCTGGGATTGTAATTGGTTTCTATGCTCCCTTTCTTGCATGAGATCACCACAAAAACTGCGATAAGCAAGATAAGCAGGATATTAGATGGTATATGCCTCATAAAGATCACTTTCGTGTATAAGTCTGAAACGAGAAAGGCAGGGAATTATTTTCTTCATCCACATGGTCTTCCTGCTCAATCAGTTCCCACTCATCAGACCTGATCTCAGGAAAAAAGGTGTCTGCCTCATAGCTTCTGCTCACCTTTGTCAGGTAAAGCTTATCTGCCAGTGGGAGGAATTGTGTATAAATAGAACCTCCGCCAATGATGAAACATTCTTCATTCTCCCCGCACTTCGACATGGCATCCTCGATGGAATAGGCCATTATGCATCCCTCATACTGATCGGCAGGATCATCAGTGATCACGATGCTGGTCCTGTTGGGCAGAGGCCTCACAGGTAATGAAAGAAAAGTGTTCTTTCCCATAATGATCTTATGACCTGATGTGATCTTCTTAAAGCGTTTCAGGTCATCAGAGATGTGCCAAAGCAGGTCGTTATCCTTGCCTATGGCGTTGTTTTCGGCTACAGCTACTATGATAGAGATGGACATTTTTGTTCTTTATTGCAAAATTAGGTAAAAAAGTTCGGAGATCGGAGTTGGGAGTTCGGACTTACTTCAAATATCAAGCATCAGATTTCAGATATCTCTTAGGTTTTTTGTTTCTTCTTTTTCGCTGCCGGAAAGAGTACATTATTCAGGATGAGGCGGTAGCCTGTTGAATTAGGGTGCAACTTGAGTTCAGTTGGAGGATCTCCCACCAAATGCTGGTAGTCTTCAGGATCGTGTCCGCTGAAAAAGGTCCATGTGCCATTCCCAAATTCACCATGGATATACCTGGCTTCATTGAGGGCTTTGTTTTCCCCCAGGATCAGCACTTCCGGTTTAATATAGTTTTTAATGTAGCCTGTTGTCTGTCCCATGAAGGCACGTACAACTAACTCATGGTTCTGACACAACATGGTAGGCACCGGATCCCACTTGGCCGAAAAATCGAAAAGTGTAAAGAAATCGTTCTGTTCCCTGATCGAGCGGACATGTTTTTGGGTAGCATCAATGCTTGAGATCTCGTATTCGTGCGGACTTGTCTTCAGGGTGAAATCGGTAAATGCAAAGCATTGCGAATAGTCGAGTTTCTCTTGTGCATTAGCATCCATGGGGTCTCCATCGTACATTACATCGCAGATATCCACACCATTTGCTGCCAGGGCCACATCATAGCTATCCGTAGCCGAACACATGGCAAAGAGGTATCCGCCTCCTGCAACAAATTCACGGATCTTCCTGGCCACTGCCAGCTTGCATTGAGAGACTTTTTCAAAACCCAGCTCTCTGGCAGTGGCTTCTGCTGCTCGCTGGTTTTCCCTGTACCATTCAAAGTCTTTATATCTTGCCCAGAACTTACCATATTGCCCGGTAAAATCTTCATGGTGAAGGTGCAGCCAGTCGTACATGGGTAGCATCCCATCCAGCACTTCATGGTCATATATTACGTCGTAAGGAATTTCTGCATAAGTAAGTACCAGGGTCACTGCATCATCCCAGGGTTGCTTATTCTTGGGGCTGTATACGGCTATCTTAGGCGGTATATGCAGCTTGATCTCATCCATATTCACCTCGGCCTGTGATATTTCCTGCAGGATGGCTGAGGCCTGCACATCGGCGATCACCTGGTAGGTCACCCCCCTGATGATACATTCATTTTCGATTAGTTCGTGATGCGCACACATGAAGCTACCCCCACGGTAGTTGAGCAACCAGCTCACCTCCACATCCTGTTCAAGAACCCAGAATGCCACACCATAGGACTTGAGATGGTCACGCTGGGTATCATCCATAGGGATGAGAATGTAGGCTGCATTAGCAGATAAAGTGCATATAGCAAAGGTGATTGCCAAAAGAAGCTGATATACTTTTCTAATCCTCATAAATTCTAAATCCTAATAACCCAAATTCTAAAAAAACTCCAAACTAATCCAACACCCAACACTCAATACTCAAAATCTAAAAAGGTTTAACGCAAAAAGCCTCAATCTTAGTCTTCAATGTCCAATTGTTCAAAGACAGAATTTCGGCTGATGAACTCAGGGGCGATGGCTTTCATCTTTTTCACGATAGATAATAAATCGAGGCTGTTATCGAATGAGATCAGCTCATTCACCTGTGCCGTAACTGTTTCCAGATCGAATTCACGTTCTTTGGCGATCATGATCTGGGGATGGTGGGTGGGTAATGTATTTTCATCGTCGTTGAGAAGCTCTTCGTAAAGTTTTTCTCCGGGACGCAGGCCTGTAAATTTTATCTGTATGTCGCTGCCCAGGCTGAGTCCTGAAAGCATGATCATCTTCTTGGCCAGGTCGACGATCTTGATAGACTGACCCATATCGAAGATGAATATCTCGCCACCTTTGCCCATGGCCCCGGCTTCAAGCACAAGCTGGCATGCTTCCGGAATGGTCATAAAGAACCTGGTGATCTCGGGATGGGTCACGGTCACGGGGCCACCCTTGCTGATTTGCTCCCTGAAGAGTGGGATCACAGAGCCGTTTGAGCCCAGCACATTCCCAAACCGTGTGGTAATGAAACGCGTACCATTCTTGCTGTTCATTGACTGGGTATACATCTCAGCAATGCGCTTGGATGCTCCCATCACACTGGTTGGTTTCACCGCCTTATCGGTAGAGATCATAATGAACTTTTCTACCTTTGACTTCACCGCCAGGTTGGCCAGGATCATCGTTCCATAAACGTTGGTTCGCACTGCCTCCGATGGGTTGGCCTCCATCATAGGTACATGCTTGTATGCTGCTGCATGATATACCAGATGAGGCTTATAGGCTTCAAAAATATGCGACATTCTTTCCTCATCGCAGATATCAGCCACGATGATCTCAATATTTTTTGCACCAAACTTTTCGGCACACTCCAATTCCAGATAGAACAGCGGGCTTTCAGCCTGGTCAAGCAGAATCAGCTTGTTAATAGCATATCCAGCCACCTGTCGTACGATCTCGCTCCCAATAGATCCGCTGGCCCCTGTAATCAATACATTTCTTCCCGCCAATTCCTTGCTCACCTGCTCCTTATCGAGTTGTATCACATCCCGGCCTAAAAGATCTTCGATCTTCACCTGCCGGATCTGCTTGAAGCTTAATTCACCATTGATCCACTGCGATACAGGGGGTACATTCAACACCTTGGTATTATGTTCAAGGCAGGTCTCTATCACCTCCTGTTTGCGCGACTGGCTCATCGTTTGCGGAGAGATGATCAGTTGGGCCACGGGCCATTTCTTAAGCAACTCAGCCAAACGCTTACTGGGGTATATGTTCACCCCTTCCATCTTTTTGCCCACCTTACCTGGCTTGTCGTCGATAAAAGCCACAACCCTGTAGTTGATATTCACATCTTTGTCGAGGGTGCGCTTGGCAATCAGTCCTGCCTTGCCGGCACCAAAAATGATAATATCGGAACGCTCCCCAGGTGGAGTAGCCATTTCCATATAGGCAACCTTTACCACCATTCGAAAAGCAGTGAGGATCAGCACCGTACTAAGGAAGTCGATAATAATAATTGAAAAGGGTATGAAGAAGAGGCCAGTGATGACGTAATAAGTAACCAGATTGGTAAACACAAACAGCAGGCTTCCGCTAAACACCACCAGAAATATACGAACAACATCTTCTGTACTGGTGTATTTGATAATTCCGACATAGGTCTTGCCAATCAGGAAACTGATCAGTCTCACCAGGACAATGTATCCCAGTACTTTCGGAAAAGCTTCCATCTCCACCTCAGGGATCGCGAAATTAAACCTTAAGAGGTAAGCCAGCACCACCGAAGCTATCACGATGAACATATCAATGATGAGGATGATCACCCTGGGTATATTTTTGATGTTTCTAAACATGGTGGCAAATATGCGAATCAAAGATATAACAAAAATCCAGATCAGAGTGATACATATTAAATAGGATTTCATACTTTTGTGGCTCTGAATTTCCAACCATAATACGCTTTAGAATGAAAAATACTGCATTAACAAATATCCATGAATCCATGGGTGCAAGGATGGTTCCATTTGCCGGATATAACATGCCGGTTACTTTTGAAGGGATCAATGTTGAACACGAGACAGTCAGAAAAGGTGTTGGGGTATTCGATGTTTCCCATATGGGTGAATTCTGGGTGAAGGGCCCAAATGCTTTTGAATTTGTGCAGCGGGTAACCACCAATGACGTGGCCAAACTTACCAATGGGAAAGTGCAATATACTTGCTTCCCTAACGGGAAAGGAGGCATCGTAGATGACTTGCTGGTATACAGGATCGATGCAGAGACTTATTTACTTGTGGTGAATGCAGCCAATATAGACAAAGACTGGGACTGGTGTGTTTCGCAAAACACCAAAGGTGCCGATCTTTATAATGCTTCTGATGAGATCTCCCAGCTAGCCGTGCAGGGCCCCAAAGCACTCGAAGCTATGCAGGCACTGACGGACGAACCCATCACCGACATGGAGTATTATACATTCAAAAAACTCACTTTTTCCGGGGTGTCAGATGTGATCCTTTCAACTACAGGATATACAGGATCAGGCGGTTGCGAGATATACATGGCCAATGCCGATGCAGCAAAGATCTACAAGGCAGTTTTGGAAGCAGGAAAAGATTATGGTATTAAGCCCATCGGCCTCGCCGCAAGGGATACCCTCCGACTGGAGATGGGATTCTGCCTCTATGGCAACGACATCGATGATACTACCTCCCCCATTGAAGCCGGGCTGGGATGGATCACCAAATTTACCGACGGTAATGATTTTATCGACCGTGAAATCAACGCAAAGATAAAAGAAGAAGGTCCTAAACGCAGGCTCAGAGGCTTTGAAATGATCGACAAAGGCATACCAAGGCAACATTACGAGATATGCACGGCAGAGGGTGAAGTGATTGGTGAAGTAACCTCAGGAACCATGGCTCCGGCACTGCAAAAAGCCATTGGGATGGGATATATCAAAACTGGACACAATGCATTCGACAGTGAAGTTTATATAAAGGTCAGGAACAAAATGCTCAAGGCCCGTATAGTAAAACTTCCTTTTTATAAAGTTTAACCAACTCATAACATGAAAAAATTCCTAATCCTCATTTTTAGTATCATGAGTATCTCTATCTATTCCTGCAATCAGGCAGAAAAAGAAACATCAGCAAAAGAAGAATCAGATTTTCAATTCCTTACCGAACAGTTTGCTGATATTAAGATCATGCGTTACCAGATCCCCGGCTTCGAGAAGCTGAACCTGGACCAGAAAAAACTGATCTATTACCTGGGTGAAGCAGCCCTTGCCGGCCGCGATATCATCTTTGATCAGAATTTCAAATATAACCTGGCCGTGAGAAGGACCATGGAAGAAATTCTGAAGAATTATGATGGTGACAGGCAGACTGAAGATTGGCACCAGTTTGTGAGTTACCTCAAACGTGTATGGTTCTCCAATGGAATACACCATCATTATGCCAACGATAAGTTTGTACCTGGCTTCAGCAGGGAATATTTTGAAACGCTGGCAAACAATTCACCGGAATCAGTCTTTCCCATGAAAGAAGGACAGGAACTCGGTGATTTCATCGACTGGATGGGCGAGGTCATCTTTAATCCTGATGTGGCTCCCAAGCGTATCAGCAGCGATATCAGCTCAGACCTTATTCTTGGCTCTGCCTGTAACTATTATGATGGTGTGAGCCAGCAGCAAGCAGAAGACTTTTATGAGAACATGAAAGTGCCCGGCGACAAGACTCCTATCTCCTATGGACTGAACTCAAAACTGGTCGAAAAGGATGGTAAAGTGATGGAAGAAGTATACAAGGTGGACGGACTCTATGGTGATGCCATTCTGCGAATCATATACTGGCTTGAAAAGGCTGCCACTGTGGCTGAAACTGACAAACAGAAAGAAGCCATCCTGGTGCTGATCGAATATTATAAAACCGGCAATCTTGAACTCTGGGACGACTACAATGTTTTATGGGTAGAGGAACTCAATCCTGAGGTGGATTATGTGAATGGTTTCATCGAAGTATATGGCGATCCAATGGGCATGAAGGCCAGCTGGGAATCGGTTGTTAACTTCAAAGACCTGGAAGCTACCAAACGTACCGAGATCATCAGCAATAATGCACAATGGTTCGAAGACAACTCCCCTACCGACCCTCGTTTTAAGAAAGACGAAGTGAAGGGCGTTTCTGCCAAGGTGATCACCGTAGCACAGTTGGGTGGCGACTGTTATCCTTCCACACCTATTGGGATCAACCTTCCTAATGCTGACTGGATCAGGAAAGACCATGGGTCCAAGTCAGTGACCATGGACAACATCACTTATGCATACGACCAGGCCAGCCTGGGCAATGGTTTTCTGGAAGAGTTTTGTGCTTCACCAGAAGAGATTGCACGTGCAAAGGAATATGGCTATCATGCAGGGAATATCCATACCGACCTTCACGAATGCCTCGGCCACGGTTCAGGGCAGCTCCTGCCGGGAACAAGCTCCGAAGCACTGAAGAATTACAGCTCAGTGCTGGAGGAGTCGCGTGCCGACCTCTTCGCACTGTACTATATGTGGTCACCAAAGATGCAAGAACTCGGGTTGCTACCCAATAAGGAAGCAGCCAAGGCAGAATATGATAGTTATATCCGCAACGGCCTGATGACGCAGCTTACACGCATTCAGCCAGGAAAAGACATTGAGCAGGCCCATATGCGCAACCGTGCGCTGATCAGCAGCTGGTGTTTTGAGCATGGTAAAGACGATAATGTCATCGAAAAGCTTGAATTAGAAGGAAAAACCTACTTCAGGATCAATGACTATGACAAGCTGAACACTTTGATGGGAGAGCTTTTGGCTGAAGTACAGCGTATCAAATCAGAAGGTGACTACGAAGCGGGGAAAAACCTGGTAGAAGCCTATGCCGTGAAAGTTGATCAGAACCTTCATGCCGAGGTCCTCTTCCGTTATGAAAAGCTGAACCTCGCCCCATACGGCGGATTTATCAACCCAGTGCTTATTCCTGTTTTCGATGGCGAAAATATCACGGATGTGATGATCGAATATCCGGATGATTATGCAGCACAGATGATGAAGTATTCGAAAGATTACTCCTACCTTCCGACATATAATTAGGGTTCTGGGTACTGGTGTCTGGGTACTGGAACAATTCCAAAAAGTCATTTCGACCGAAGGGAGAAATCTATAATTGGTGGATATAGCAGATTTCTCCTTCCGCTACGCTACAGTCGAAATGACCTGAATTATTTAAGAACCTAATCTGTAATTTCGAGATTATCCGGGATATCATATCCCCATTCCTTCATGGTGAAGTCAGTATTTTGCATGACCTCCTCAAGCAAGGCACGCTTGATGGCATATTTGTTCTTCACGTAACCTTTCTTTGATTCGGCATAGCGTTCGATAAGAGGCCCGGCCAGATCGAAACCATCAAAGCCAAACTTGGAGTAGATATCTTTCAAATTACCCATGGTATCTTCCATCAGTTCCTCATATTTGACCTCGATCAGGTTCTCTTCTGGGATGAGAGCACGAGTTTCAAAGTATTGATCCATCATCCTTTTATAGATGGTATAAATATCTTCGTTTACACTGTCGTAATCGACCTTATGCAGGCTGAGTCCCGGCATCATATGGGAAAAGAAATGCCTTGTGGAAAGGATCACATCGATCGGGTTGCGGCAGATATGAATGAATTTAGCATCGGGGTACATTTCCAACAACATAGGGATGCGAGCTGTATTGACCGGATTTTTTGAAAAAAACCTTTTCTTACCAGTGTAGAGTATCGCCTTGTTGATCACCCGCTTATAATCATCGATGAAAGTCTGTCTGACCTTTGCATCGGAAGTCTCAAAGGTTAGATACTCATCATAAAACTCTTTGATCAGTTCAGGAAAGTACCAGTAGTAGTAAAAGCTTGCCGGGTTCCTGGCACCCAGTGTAAACTCTTCCTCCTGAGGATAGTCAATGCTGAGTTTAACATTGTCGCCTGCCCGCTTCAGGGGCATGATCATCTTCATGATATTCTTGAAGAGAAATTTAGATCCGCCAGACAGTGATTGATCGGGAAATACACTCTGGTAGGTGGTCACATAGGCAGCATTTTCATCTTCACATAACAAATTATGCAAATGCGTGGTTCCGCTTCGCCAGTGTCCGAGAATAAAAACAGGTGCTTCTTCCAGTTTGACCTTAGTGGCTTTTTTGTCGTAAGCAAGCTTCTCATAAATCCTGAATGGCACACCAATCATACTGATCAGGGAAATTACAAATGCCCTCCCATGATAGCCCTTATCAACTTTATACTTCCGGAGCAAACCCAGCAGCATGGGGTAATTGTATCCTACAGTCGGCGGTAAATACAAACGAAAACTATGTCTTGTGTACCTGGTTTTTCCCATGAAGGCGTAAAATTAACAATTCCTGTTTAAAACCGGAGGCAAAATGTTGGTTCATTGTTTCACTGTACCACTGTTTCATTGTACCACTGTTGCACTGTTCCACTGTTCCACTGATTCACTGTTTCGCGGTTACAACGCTATATGGTTTCGGAAATCCTTAGATCGTCATACGGGAGAAAGCGAATATGGAAAGTGAATAATTGATGGCGAGGGAGATAGATGATATAAGAAGTTACTCACCTTCGACTATCTCGATCTCCTTCACCTATCCACTTCTTCATTCTTCTATCTTCTATAAAAACGGCTCCGGCGGTTTTCCGGGTTCCTTAGATCCGGAAGAAATGCAAGTAGTGAGATTTATGCCGCCGAAGCCTGGATGCAAAGTTAGGCGAATTGATTTAATAAATCCGCCACCAGGGCACTAGGACACGGGCTCCTGCACAAATGGCTTGGAGCTACATGGCTACACGGCTACAGGGTTTTAAACATCGACAACCAACATTCGAAAATGACTGTGGGTCTACTTCCGCATTTTTCGATTTGTTAAATAATGAGAAGCAGTTGCCGCTATTAAGAACAAAATCCCGCTTAAGAAAATATACCAGTTAAAAGAACCTGGGATATATTGTTCCAAACTTGCGGACAATTCCTGTTCTGGCGTTAGAGCCCAGGCTCCATTTGAAATTTGATTGATGCTAAAGCTCCAATAATCATTCACCCATGAAATAATAACGATTAGGGAACCCACAATGGATAATAGCCACTGAAGTGAATTCAAATTCTTTTTAAAATGTATTAAGCTTGAAGCAAGCAGGATCATAATTATAGAGACCATTATCGGGCTTATCACGGGTCCCACCCAGGGGATGGGTACAAGGAAGAGGATATCCCATGTTAATAGTGATGATGGCCAGCCAAGCAATGCATATAAAAAAATGTAGTAAAATATATCCCATATGGCAAAGGTCAATAAGAAAAAAGCAAAGCGCTGTGATGAAGAATTACCCGTCAGAATTCCAATTCCTGCCAGCATGATGATCGTTGCTATTTCTCTCAAAACCTCCGTTAAAGCAATATCGGTGCTGATTTGAGCTAATGGGAATGAAAACCCTTCGGGATAGTAGATTTCCCTTAGATAAATCACGACTGCAGATTCCAGGAACGCCATGGCAATGCTGAAAATTACGAGCCACGTAATTTGTTTTGCGAGGGAAGGTGAGCGCGTCTTCAAGTTAGTTTTGACCACTTAGGTTAATCTCTTATTCTTTGAGCTACTCAAAGATACAAAAACTTATTTCTGGTAAATACATGTAACCGCCTATGAATTCAAATTGTCATCCTGAGGATTTGTAATGTTGAAAGATGAATAGCATTGCTTACTTTTTGATTGCATTGAAATGTATCCATGCTTATCCTAAACAGATGCTATAATCGAAATGTAAAGTATCACCATCAAAAGTGACCCATAGTTGCTTCATTGTAGATCCTCCACCCTCAGTCGAATAATGTGTCCCCTCAGGTGATATTTTAAGATCCTTCTACGCTATATATATGGAGTCATTATAGTTAATATTTAATGAAAGGGAGGAATCAGGGGTGCTTTTTCTGACCTCGATGAATGAGTTAATAAATACATGGACTGTAACCCAAAAGGTATCATTCCAATCCCAAAATGTTTAACCATGGTCAGAAATACCTTCGTACTCACCGATCTATTCCGCAAGGTAAAATACAGGTTCAATCTCGGACTCATCTTTCTTACATCCTGCGCAAAATAAGATTAACAAACAAAGAATGAGTATAAATGCTTTCATGATGACATAGATATTGTTTATAAATATACAAATTATTGCAGCCACGAATTATCAGATGGATTGTGCGATTGAGGTAATTGATCAATCATGCATTAAAAAAAGACACCAAAACACAGACTCCTGTAACTTCGGCTTGGAGCAACACATCCATAGTGAATCATGGAGTCTTGGCGGTATAAGGAATATCCAAGAGTGACGCCCCTGTGTCCAGTGACCCTATTGTTAAGAATTAGATTTCGGGTTTTTTAGGGGAATGTGAAATAGGATTTAAGATTGGCTTCGCCGCGCTCCGTTTCATTCCGTTTGCGCAATAGAAGACTGAAGAAGTACTTCTCACATAAACATCTTATTTCTTCTATCTTCTATCTTCTATAAAAAAGGCTCCCCGGTATCTCAACCGAAGGAGCCGTATTCCGAAAGCAGTTCTATAAGCGGGATTCTGTACCGCGCCGAAGCACGGCTTCTATCATTTATCTGCGATCACGATCACTCGTGACCTGTAGCAACCTACCCATTCCGGTTCCCGAAGGATCGGGGCGGGCAGCCCCTGCCGGAATATATTTGGTCTTGCAGCCCATGAGGTTTACCCTCCCGGTATGTCGCCATACCGCGACGTGAGCTCTTACCTCACATTTTCACCCTTACCTGCAAAGCAGGCGGTTATTTTCTGCGGCACTCTCTGTCCCCTGCCGAAGCAAAGGCCTTCCCGTTAGGAAGCATGGCGCCCTGCGCTGTCCCGACTTTCCTCCCCATACCAAAGCATGAGGCGATAGAACGAACTGCCTTTTGGCAGTGCAAAAATACGGCGGTGAATGATAATATCCTAATTATTAGTTAATAGCAGTGCCTAGAGTGCCTAGAATGCCTAGAGTTGGTATTTAACTTTAGCTCACTCCAAACTCTAGCTCACTTTAGACACTAAAAACACAAGTCTTTTCAAGCAAAATAATATTCACTGTCGACCTACGTTAGTTACTAAAGCATTCCTGTTAATAACAAAACCAGAAGCCAGGGAAAACCGATACCCAAATTCATAATTTTGTGCTTCATCAACCACTTTTCATTGCTATGAACAGACATTTCTTTGTAGGGCTGTTGCTCTTATCGGGCATATGCTTCAGTATCACAGCCAACGGACAACAAACAGCTGTTTACGATGATCCGGAAGCGGCTTATAACACAGCTCATATGCTCTACGGACAGGAACAATTTGGGGCTGCAGAGAAGGCATTTCAGCATGTAGAAAAATCTTCCTCTGTGGGTAATGAGTTGATGCGTGTAAATGCACGTTATTATGCGGCCGTATGTGCTATGGAACTGGAACATGATGATGCTGAATACCTGCTCACAGAGTTTATCCGGGAAAATGCCGAAAACACTCTTTCGAAAAGAGCCTATTTCCAGCTCGGGAAAATACAGTTCAGCAATGGAAAGTATAAAAAAGCCCTTGAATCTTTCAAGGAAGTGGAACTGCCCGACCTCGACCGTGAAGAACGCACTGAATATTTCTATAAAAAAGGATACAGCCAATATAAAACCAATGATCCAGACAGGGCTAAAACCTCCCTTTCAAAGGTCCTGAATACAAAATCAAAATACGCTCCCTATGCCATCTATTATTATGCAGTGATCTCCTATGAGGAAGGTGATAATAAAGATGCCTTGGAGAACTTTGAGAAGATCAAGGACAACCGAACCTTTCGCAAGTCGGTGAGGACCTACCTGGCCCACCTTTATCACCGTGCAGGAGACTATGAAAAGATGATGGAGCTGGCGGTGCCTGCATACAAGGAGGCATCGAGCAAAGACAAGCCTGGCCTGGCCCTGCTCATCGGCGACGCCTATTATCAGTTAGAAAACTACGAAGATGCCCTGCCCTACTTCGAATTTTATGAAAGGACCTCCCGCCGGTCGATGGGACGCGATGAGGCCTACCAGCTGGGATATACCTATTTCATGACCGAAAATTACAGGGCAGCGATACAGAATTTCCAGAATGCTGTTGGGGAGGAAGACCAGCTTTCTCAAAATGCCTATTACCACCTGGGATACTGCTACCTGAAAACGGATCAGAAGAAATTTGCATCCAATGCTTTCTCTTCAGCCCAGAAGATGGGCTTCGACCCTGACATATCCGAAGATGCCCTTTTCAACTACGCCAAACTGAGTATGGAAGTGGCCAGCGACCCATACAATACTACTATCGCAGCACTGGAGGATTATATCGAACAATATCCTGAATCCCCCAGGGTGGAAGAAGCTTATGAATACCTGGCAAACCTCTATCTCTCCACACGTAATTTTAAGGAGGCCCTGAGCTCGGTGGAACGCATCAAGGCCCGGAGCGGAGCACTGAAGGAAGCATACCAGAAGATCTGCTTCTATCGTGGCATTGAGCTATTCAATTCTGGTGATTATGACGCTGCTGTAAGTCTTTTCAAGACGGCTTCCGTGGAAAACTACGACAAGCATATCGCAGCGGAAGCCAAGCTCTGGATAGGGGAAGCATTCTACCGCCAGAACAATACCTGGGCAGCCATAAAATATTATAAGGAATTCCTTGATGCAGCGGGGGCTGAAAAGATTGAAGGATACAGCAATGCTTATTATAACCTGGGCTATACATATTTCAACAAAAAGGAATATGCCAGTGCCATCAGCTGGTTTGGCAAATTTGTGAATTATAAAGGAAGAAAAGATGCCAAGCTGGAGGGTGATGCCCTTCTAAGGCTGGGTGATTGCTACTTCATCAGGAAGGATTATAGCGAAGCTATAAGTTACTACAACAAGGCTATCCGCTCAGGCAATGGAAAAACTGATTATGCCCTTTACCAGAAAGCCATCACACAGGGGGCCTCGGGACTGTTAAACGACAAGGTCAGGACACTGAAGGAGCTGATCAACAGCCAGGGCAAGTCAACTTATGCCGATGATGCGAAATATGAGCTGGCGGTGACATATATGCTGCTGAACAAGAACAATGATGCCCTCACCTGGTTCAACAAGCTGGTAACTGATCATCCGAGCAGTCGTTTTGCTGTAAAATCGATGCTGAAAAGCGGTTTGATCTATTTTAATGAGAATCAGAACGACAAGGCACTTCAGGTGCTCAAACAGGTGGTAGATAAGTATCCAGGAACCCCTGAATCACGCGAAGCTCTGAACAGCATCCGCAACATCTATATCGACGAGAACAAGGTGAATGAATATTATGCATATGCAGAAGGCCTGTCCTTTGCCGATGTAACGGTCTCTGAACAGGATTCCATCACCTACATCGCTGCAGAGAACCTTTATATGGAAAACAACTGCACTGATGCCGTGCAGGCCTTTGGCGATTACCTGGAACGTTTCCCATACGGAAGCTTTTCTGTAAATGCCAGTTACTACAAGGCAGAATGTGAACTAAAAAACGGAAATCGTGAAGAGGCCCTGGCAGCTCTGGAACATGTGATACAACAGCCCACATCGGAGTTTACAAGCAACAGTCTGCTGCAGGCTGCCCGCATCAGCATGATGATGGAGGCCTGGGAAAAAGCACTGAAATATTATGGGCGAATGTCGGAATTTTCAGAGCTGAATGAGTATGAGATGGAAACCCTGGAAGCCATGTGCGATTGCAACTTCGAACTCAGGAACTGGGCCGATGCCATCACCTCTGCCATGCTGATGCTTGGCAATGACAAAGTGGATGATGCTCGCATCAACAAAGCTCATTTTATCATGGCCAAGTCGTATTATGCCATGGATAACCTCGAAAATGCTCGTGTTGAATATGGGATCACAGAAAAGCTTGACGATTACCTGATCGGGGCCGAATCCAAATATATGGTAGCCTACATCGACTTCGTCATGGGCAAATACACAGAGGCTGAAAACGGCATCTTCGAACTCAGCGAGAGCTATGCTTCCTACGATTACTGGGTGGCAAAAGGTTTCCTGCTGCTTTCGGATGTTTACCTTGCCAACGACAATGAATTCCAGGCCAGGGAAACCCTGAAGAGCATCGTAGAGAACTATCGCGGACCAGAGCTGGGCGAGATCGCTGCTCAAAAGCTGAAGGACCTGGAAGAACAGCAAACACCCGAAATGCCGGGGGATACATTATAAAATTTAAGACATCAGCCTGATATGATCTTTCAAAAAAATAACAATGCCAATATGAAGCCGGTAAACACTTTTTACAGCCTATTGCTGCTCATTGTATTCTTGTTTGTAACAGGTGAAGCGCAGTCACAGGAAAAGAATGAAGAGGTGACCATCATCGCTCCCTATAACCCTACGGTGACCAGTGCACAGAAGATCAACCGTAACCCCAGGATCAAGCTGGAAGAAAGCGGCAGCCTGCCTGAGATTGAGTATGACATTAACTCGATAAGGCTGAACACCACTGTGGAACCGGAGAAGCCGAATCCTTCAAGGGTTCCGGGGGAACCGAGCAAGGATCTATACCGGAGCCACATCAGGGCTGGCTTTGGAAACTATTACACGCCCTACCTTGAGCTGTGGGTAAACAGCCTGCAATCGGATGAATTTAATGCCGGGGCCCATATTGGGCAAATATCTTCTCTCGGGGAGATCAAGGATTACGCAACAAGCAAATTCAGCAATACGCTTGTGGAGGCCTATGCAACGAAATTTTTTAGCGGTGGGGCATTCGGTGCCAATCTTGGATATAAACGGAACATGGTTCACCGCTATGGCTTTAAACCGGACGATTACACTAATCTGGATGTATCAGATGACGACATCAAGCAAGTTTATCAGCGTATCGGTTTCAATATGGGTGTGGAAAGTGATAATGAAGCAGATGATGCATTCAATTACCATGTGATCCTGGACGGGTATTATTATTTCGATAAATTCGACAGCAAAGAGACAGGCCTTTTCTTTATGCCGGGGATCTCCAAGAAGTGGGATATGTTCGGCAACGGCCGTGGGCAGGAGCTCGGACTCGACCTGAATGTGAACTATTACATGAGTAAAGACAGCATTGGCCAACACAATGATGGGATACTGGGTATGAGGCCATTCTTCGATATGGATCTTAAACCATATCGTATCTATGTTGGATTGCAGGCCGATTACAGGATGGATACGGCCAGCACAAAATTTTACCTTTATCCTGTTATCAGGGCCGAGGCCAGCCTGCTGGAGGATATGATCGTTGTCTACGCAGGTATTGAAGGCGGCCTGAAGAAAAACAGTTTTGAAGAGCTCAGCACAGAGAACCCTTTCATGAATTCCATCGTGCCATTTGACTATACCAATCATAAGTTTGAAGTGTTTGGTGGAGTCAGGGGAAGGATCACAGAAATCGTCGATTTTAATTTACAGGTCAGGCATAGTACCATTAAGAATCTCGCCTTGTTTGTTACGGACACAGCAAACTATCTTGGAAATACATTCGATGTAATCTACGATGATGGCAGTCTGCTACAGGTGAATGGAGAGCTTGGTTTCAGGAGCAAATCAGACTTTGGCCTGCTGCTCAAAGCAGGATTCTTTACCTACTCTATGAACTCAGAAGAGAAAGCCTGGCAGAAACCAGGACTGATCGCCTCACTGGAAACATATTATATCGTAAAGAAGAAGCTCACCCTGAGTGTTAACCTAACGACACAAAGCGGGATGCATGCACGAACCTTTTCAGGCACCGATCTTGTTGCAGAAAAGATGAAGGGCTGGCTCGACCTTGGTTTGGGAGCCGAATACCGTATTACAGAGCGTTTCTCCGCCTTTCTGAAGCTCAACAACCTCTTGAACCAGGGTTACGAGAAGTGGTATAATTATCCTGTGCAGAAATTCAATGCCCTGGTTGGAATTGGGTTTTCATTTTAGCAGGTGCGTGCTTGAGGCGTGGGGCGACCAGAAATCTGAAATCTGAAATCAAGAGGCCTCCTTTAAGAGAAAGAAGGAGCATTTGGCCTAGAAATGGAGCTTATTTTGATCGCTTCGTAGCTCGAAAAAATATCTTCAAAAACAACCTTAGTTTTACAATCTCAGCACTCTCGACTTATCTATCTGTATACCTGACACTTATAGCCTTTAATACATACTCTTCCAATTTTAAGGAATTTTAACACCCAAATGTTAATAAAATCCTTGTTTTTCAGGCCTTTTATGAGCTTTGTTGTTGTAAATTTTCAGTACTTTTGTATATATAATATTCAATACCAAATATCGACTATGACGAACGAAGAAAAGAGGCTAGACGGCCAGCAAAATTACAATGCCGACAATATTCAGGTACTTGAAGGTCTGGAGGCCGTTCGCAAGCGTCCTGCGATGTACATCGGAGACGTGAGCGTCAAGGGCTTACACCACCTGGTATACGAAGTTGTAGATAACTCAATTGATGAAGCTCTGGCAGGCTACTGTGACTTGATCGAAGTCATCATGCATGAAGACAATTCCATCACAGTTACCGATAATGGCCGTGGTATTCCCACAGGCCTGCATGAAAAAGAAAACAGGTCGGCCCTGGAAGTGGTCATGACCGTCCTCCATGCCGGGGGTAAATTCGATAAAGGATCATACAAAGTATCCGGCGGATTGCACGGCGTAGGTGTATCCTGCGTGAACGCACTTTCCTCCCATCTGAAAGCAACAGTCCACCGAGAAGGAAAAATCTTCGAGCAGGAATATAAATACGGTAAGCCACAGTATGATGTCAGGGAGATCGGAGATTCTGATAAGACAGGTACCGTAGTAACCTTTATCCCGGATGATTCCATTTTTATTGTCAAGAAGTATGAATACAGCATACTGGCGGCAAGGCTCAGGGAGCTGGCATTCCTTAACAAGGGGATTCGCCTTAACCTACGGGATGAACGCCCGGTGGACGGGAACGGAGAGAAACAATCTGATTCATTCTACTCCGAAGAGGGCCTGAATGATTTCCTCAAGTACCTCGATGCTACTCGCGAAAGCCTGATGCCCGATCCCATCAATATGGAAGGCGAAAAGAATGGCTTCCCTATCGAAATCTCTATGGCGTACAACACTTCCTTTACGGAAAATGTACATTCATACGTGAACAATATTAACACTCACGAGGGTGGAACGCACCTTTCGGGTTTCAGGAGAGGACTTACACGTACCCTGAAGAATTATGCTGACAAGTCGGGCATGCTCGCGAAGCTGAAGTTCGACATCAATGGGGATGACTTCCGTGAGGGACTCACTGCAATCATTTCCGTAAAAGTAGCAGAGCCTCAGTTCGAAGGACAAACAAAGACAAAGCTCGGGAACTCAGAGGCTATGGGGGCTGTTGACCAGATGGTAAGTGAGCACCTTGCCCACTTTCTAGAAGAGCACCCAAAGGAAGCCAGAATCATTGTGAACAAGGTAATCCTGGCAGCTACCGCACGCCATGCAGCACGCAAGGCTCGTGAGCTTGTCCAGCGAAAAAATGTACTCTCAGGCACAGGCCTGCCTGGCAAGCTTGCCGACTGCGAAGAAAAAGATCCAGCCATGTCAGAGATATACCTTGTGGAGGGTGATTCTGCGGGAGGTACAGCTAAACAAGGTCGCGACCGTAAATTTCAGGCTATCCTTCCGCTCCGCGGTAAGATCCTGAACGTTGAGAAAGCCATGCAACATAAGATCTTTGAGAACGAAGAGATCAAGAATATGTTTACTGCCCTGGGTGTATCCATCGGTACCGAAGAAGACAGCAAGGCACTGAACCTCGAAAAGCTCCGTTACCACAAGATCATCATTATGACGGATGCCGACGTGGATGGTAGCCATATTGCGACGCTCATCCTTACCTTCTTCTTCCGCTATATGCACGACCTCATCGAAAATGGCTACGTATATGTAGCCACTCCACCACTTTACCTTATCCGCAAAGGAAAAGATGAGCGCTATTGCTGGTCGGAAGAGGAAAGAAACAGTGTTGTGCATGAATTTAGTCCCGATGGAGAGAAGGGTGTGCACATTCAGCGCTATAAAGGTCTTGGTGAAATGAATGCCGTACAGCTGTGGAATACTACCATGGATCCGGCATTCCGTACCCTCCGACAAATCACCATCGATAATGCCACCGAAGCCGACCGCGTATTTTCAATGCTTATGGGCGATGAGGTTCCACCTCGCCGTGAGTTTATTGAGAAGAATGCGAAGTATGCGAATATCGACGCATAGATTGCTTCAGGCGTTGAGGTATTTGAGTGATGAGTGATTAAATCCTATTGATTAGTGTAGATTGGGAATGAAGATATTCGAGTCTTTCTGGACTCATCATTCTCAACTAACAATCTTAATTAATATATAATCATTAGGATTTCATCATTCAATAAGGACAACTCTGAACTCCAAACGCCCACTCCAAACTTTTCTTTTTCTTAGTGAAAACTCATGGTTTTGGAATGGAATCTTAAACTAATTAAGCTCATAGGTGTGTAGCTGGCATCCCTGGTTGTTGCTGTTGATGGCTTGGTTTTTTTGGAGATTACTGGATAGAGATAGCATAAAGTACAAAGAGAAGGTGAAGGTAAATTGTACATAATAAGAATGCAAAAGGAGAAAAGGATTCTCCTTCGCTAGAGCTTTGGCGAATAATATAGATGATAGAAGAAGCACCTCACTTCTCCTTCTACTATCTCCTTCTCAATCTACTATCCACTTATTCAGTCTTCTATCTTCTATCAAAAAAGCCCCGCTTTTGGCGGGGCTTTTAAACGAACAACTTATTAACCCAAAATTATGGGAAACGTCCTTGAAAGTGCCGTATGAAAAAAGCAAAGTAGTTTGATTATGAAAAAAAACCTGGAATATGAAATCAAAACCACCTTCAAGAACGATTTCCCTTTTGAGAAATTAATTAACCAAATTAATTCAATAACAAAAATAAAGGTATCGTCTCTTGATGTAAAGCAGGAATCAGTTTACGGCTATTGTTAATCAGTTAACGGTAGGTAAAATCAGATATCGGCAAGTGCGCGATTAATGAAGGTGTTGAATGGGTACAGAGCCCTATAAACATCCAGCAGATGATTGATGAAGCCATCGTCATAAACAATGCTGTCATCAATGGAGTTGCCCACAACATAACTCTTGAATTTAAGCAGCTCAACATCAGGGAAGTCAGCTGGAAAATCCCTGGGCGGGCGCTTCAGTTTATCGCCCATCATCTCACTAAAATACTTTGTGAAGGACGCTGAACCCATGATCTTCTTAAATTCGGGTGCATTATAATACACCTCCTGTCGCATGGCCTTGAGTGCCGGTCCCTGTGGCATCCAGATCCCTCCACCGGCAAATGAGTTGCCGGGTTCAACATGCACATAATACGTGGCATAAGGGCTCTTTCGCCCTCCCTTTGTCATAGCAGCACCCATGTTGATCTTATATGGCGATTTATCCTTAGAAAATCGCACATCGCGGTAAATCCTGAATATACATTCTTTGGGTTCCAGCCCGGAGAGGTCCTTGTCGATCAAAGCTATCTTTGGCAGAAGGTCAGCGACAAAAGCTTCAAACTCATCTTTCGCCAGCAGAAAACGCTTTTTGTTGTCCTGAAACCACTCTCGATTATTATTTTCCTTTAAATCCTGCAAAAAAGGGATGACATTTTTCATTTTTCGGTATTAATCTATAGAGGTTGGCATTGCTAATATATCAAATAAACATGCTCAGAAAATATTTGTTCATCACCGCTATGGCTATCATATGCTATACGTATGCAGCTCCTCAGTCGATTCAATTGCCTGTGGGCTCCCGGGCAGCCGGGATGGCCCATTGCAGCCTGGTCAACCAGGATATCTGTGGCGTCTTCAATAACCAGGCAGCAATAGCTTATCAGACTGGCTTCTCTGTAGGGGTTTCGTTGGAGAACCGCTATCTCATCAAGGAGATGAACCGCGTCAGTACGGCTGCAGCATTTCAATTGGGCAGAGGTGTGTTTTTGGCATCCATTGACCATTTTGGAGATGCCATATATTCTGAGATGAAAGCCGGGGCCGGATATGCCCTTAAGATGGGCAGCCGTTTTGCAGCTGGACTCCAGATCGACTACCTCAGGATGAGTATAGGAGAAGGCTATGGCAGCTACCATGCTTTTACTTTCGAGCTTGGGATGATGTTCCTCCTCAGTGACAAGCTATCGCTCGGAATTCATTGTTTCAATCCTGTTCATGCCGGCTGGACCGGCACTGATGAACACATACCGGTATCCATACGGGCCGGTTTCGGATATAAGCCCGAAAAATCCATTTCAATCTTTGCCGAGATCATGAAATCGACAAGCACTCAGGCAGTGATTGCTGCGGGTTGTGAATACCGCTACCGGGAGAAGTTTTTTATGAGGGCAGGAGTGAGCAGTGGTCCAGCCAGGATTACATTCGGTGCAGGAGTTAAGCTGAAAAGTCTCGCTATCGATATCGCTTCCGGAATACACAGCTACCTGGGCTTCTCACCACGCATCAGCATAACTTACAACTCAAAAAAATGAAATCTGTAATAATAGGCGGAATATTGCTTGTATGCATATGCTTTATCCTCAAGGGTCAGAATGCAGACAGCCTGCAGCCGGCGGGAAATGTCGTAATAGGGAGGCAAATAGAACACCTTGCAGCACTCTCGGAGGCCGGAGTAGACCTGAGTGAACTCACCGAAGGCCTCAGCTACCGCCTGGAAAACCCGGTCAATCTGAATGAAGCAGACAAAAGAGAGCTGCAAAGCCTGGTATTTCTCAGTGATATACAGATCAAGAACCTCCTCGATTACAGGAAGAAATACGGCACCTTTTTGTCGATATATGAACTTAAAGTGATTGATGGACTGGGCAGGGTCACTCTGCAAAAGATCTTGCCCTTTGTAGTTGTAGCCCCTCCGAGAGAAAAGACAATCCCAAAAAAAGCCCTCCTTCATGGAAAGCACGACCTGATCTTCCGCTATCAGCGCAAGCTGGTCCAAGCGGCAGGATATCTTTCAGTTTCGGATTCAGTCATGAGAAGCAAACCTGGCTCATACTACCTCGGCGACCCCAGCCGGATCTATCTCCGCTACCGTTATCAAGTAGCCGACAAACTGAGTTTTGCTATTATTAGCGAAAAGGACCCCGGAGAAGAGTTCTTGAACAGCCCTTACGGCATGGATTTCTACTCTTTTCATCTGGCATATAAAACAGAAGGGTTACTGAAACACATTGTTGCTGGCGACTATCATGCACGTTTCGGACAGGGGCTGGTGCTCTGGAGCGGATTGTCATTTAGCGGAGGAATGGACCCCTCCTCGCTCAAACGATATGCCCCAGGTTTACGACCCAATACCTCTGCCAATGAGAACATGTTTTTCCGGGGAGGGGCCTTTAGTCTGGGCTTCAGAAGAGTTGAGTTAAGTATTTTATATTCAAACAATAAGGAGGATGCCAACATAGTTTTCAATGATAGCAATGATCTCAGAGGACATGTTTCTTCCTTGCTAAATTCCGGCTATCACCGCAGCCTGAATGAGCTTGAGGATAAAAACAGTCTGAGTGTTCAACACATGGGAGGGCACATATCTTATTCAGCTAATCGCTTCAAGGTCGGCAGCACCATGTGTTACAGCAAGTACAGTCATAAAATAGAAAGAGAAGTAAGTCCTTCAAACCATTTCCGATTCAGCGGGCAAGAGAATTTCAGTGCTGGCATTGACTACGATATCCTTCTTCGCAAGACTAATATATTTGGTGAACTTGCTGCCAGCAAGAATGGTGGCTGGGCCTTGCTCGCAGGCTTGACCCACACAACCGATAATGGAAGTATTTTCGGGCTGCTTGTAAGAGAGTATAGACCTCAATTCCAGAATCTCCTGGCCGGGGCTACGGGGAAGCGCGATAACAATGCCAATGAGAGGGGCATACGGCTATTGACGGAATTACCTTTATTCAGGCGCTGGAGCTTGCAAGCAGCATTGGATCACTATTCCTATCCATGGATTACAAGTGGACATATCAATACGCTGCGAGTACAGGACCATCAGCTCAGGTTGATCTATTCACCATCATATACAGATGAGATTTCATTAAAATATAAATATCGCTCCGGAACGGATCATAGTGACTATCTACAGTCCTGGTTCCAAAGTATGGTCAGGATAAGGAAGCATGAGGTGCAGGTTGTGGCCAGATATTTGATTTCTCCTTCCTTTTCGACGAAACTACAGGCTGGGTACACGCTGCTGAAGGGGCTGGAAGAAGGCTACAAAAGTGCTGGATCATTCTTGTTGCTGGACATATATTACCACCCGGCTCTGCTGCCGATGAGGCTTAGCTTCAGGTATGCACTGTTCAATACAGATGACTACAACAGCAGGCTTTATGCTTATGAAAATGATGTTTTATATGCTTCGTCAATGCCGGCATATTACGGGAAAGGCTTCCGATTATATTTCCTGGCCAAATACAGCCCCTCACACTGGATCGATGCCTGGCTTCGCTTATCCATGACCTGCTTTACCGACAGGAACATTATATCCAGTGGCCCGGAAGAAATCCGTGGCAATAAGCTCCCGGAAATTAAATTTCAAATACGTTTAAAACTCTAAAAAACATTGCTACTGAGACACGGAGACACAGAGGAACGTCAGATTACAACAAAATTCACAAGAAAAACCCACCACCAAGGCACGGAGGCGCAGAGATACGGAGACTCGGAGACAGGGGGACAGGGAACCACTAAGGTTCACCAAGAATAAAATGATGATTACTATAAGAACCAACTACTTGGGCATTGAGGTAACATGAATCACCAGAAAAAACTACTGAAAAATCACTTTACCGGAAAGTTGTATGGTATGTGAAGCATTCCAAAGGTTGTAGAAATATATCCCAGAAGGTAAATCATCGCGAATAAGATTATGTCTTCCCTGGACAAGTTTATTCATGACTTTAACAGATTTTCCCGAAATGTCAAATAAAGTAAATTCGAAGGCTTCGTCAGTAGACAAAATCTCAATAGTTGCAGATTCTCTGATAGGATTTGGATAAATGCGCATGAGCTTATCAGAAGTATTTTCATTTTCACTGAGGCTCACAGGGAGATCAGGTTCATAGTCTTTCTGGCAAAGGATCCAATCTTCAGGGTCCACAATTATCATGCTGACTTCTTCAGGAACAGGAACTGTAAAGACCTGGTAAATTTCATCATTAAATACCTGGATGATAGTATCCCCACCCGATACAAACTCCAGTTTCACCTGCACAGGCATAGTAAACAGAGGCCGGTAACCGATTTGTTCCTGCACCTGCTTTATGACGAATGCCAGGCTATCACCCCGGTTCTCAAAGTTATAATTGTACTGGGGGTAATAAGCATCATAAATCCACTGCTCGAAAAAATATCCAAGCTCCTCCCCCAACACATCTTCACATACCGTCTGCAGATCCTCGGTGATCGCCTGTCCGTACATGAGATCAGGGTCGGTGGAATATGTGTAGATACAATCCCAGAAAACGTCATCCCCCAGCACACCACGGAGCATATGCAGCACGTAGGCACCTTTGTCGTAAATGATTGGCGGGAATGTATTGAAAGTGTCATTGGCATTTTGGAGATATAGGGTGCCGCCACCATAGAACTCAAAACTGCTTACGTAATCTTTGTACGCCTGGGTACCATCCTCCGCCTCTACATATACTGCTTCGGAATAGCTGGCAAAGCCTTCATTTAACCATCCATGATGCCAATTTCCGCATGTGATCATATCTCCGAACCACATATGCCCAAGCTCATGAACAGAGATCATAAACCAGTTAGGTTTCATATTGTTAGTAATGGTGTTGGTCTGGTTTTCGATGGCGCCATAGAAGCCAAGTTGGGTCATCCCATACTTCTCCTCCGAGAATGGATATTCGCCGAACTTCTCAGAAAACACATCCAGAGCAAGCGGCAGATCTTCCACACCATCCTGGGAGGCTTCCAGGTCCTGTGCAAACACATAATAATCAAGCGGGTATTGCTCCCCATAGATGCCAGTATAATTTTCACTGAACATCACATAATTGGAAATGGCTGCCATCACATAATAGGTCACGATGGGGTAACGGTGCCTCCATTGATAGGTTTTTTCGGTAGTGTTATCAATAATATTTTCGAGGATGCCATTCGATACAGCAATGACTTCCTGTCCGTTCACCTCCTTCACAGGAATAGTAATGTCAATATAGACCGAATCCGGCTTATCCGAAGGGCCATCCTTGCAGGGATACCAGTAGTGGGCAAGGTATGGAGTAGATAATGTTGCAATGATAGGCTCAGTAAGGTGATGGCTCTCATAGCGGAGTCCTTTATATCCTCCGGCCAGTACTGGCTCACCCTCATAATCGATCATTACCTGCAGTGCATCGCCGGGGCCATAGGTCCCATCCAAAGTGATCATAATGGAATCACCTGTCCTCACGAAGGAAGTTACATCACCAGTTACATCATTTACAGTGAGGGAACTGTTCAGGCTCAGACGAATCTCCTCGAGGCCACTCATCATCGGTTCGAAATTACAGGTGACCAAACCCTGGATATAGTGTGAATCGATTGCAATGGCAATGTCGAGGTAATAGAAATGAACATCGATATTGGTATCCGGTATGAACTCTTCGCTGTAGCGGATAAATTCCTTGAAGGTCTTCCATTCGCTTTCCTGAAGACTTAAGAGAGCATCATCTCTCTGGGCCTGCACCAGAATGATCGTAAACAGGAAGAATAAGGATGTAAATAGCAGCTTTTTCATAAGTATCAATATAGTTTTTCCCTTTTGATGAGATATGGGTGCAACACCTGCCGGAAGCCTGCATTGATGTCGGCCGGGACAAAGTCGATCATATATTTTCCGCATCTCAATTTGAGTTCCCTGACAAATTCGTTCACCCCTTCCACATATTGCTTTCTCATCTCCGCAGGGTTCAACTTCAGTTCCTCACCGCTTTCCATATCAACGAATTTATAGGGTCTGTTCTCATAATCGAAGTCTATTTCTTTTGATTGATCCACTACATGGAACAGAATTACTTCGTGCTTATTATACCTGAGATGCTGCAGGGCAGAGAACATCTCATCCAGATCGCCTTCACGTTCCAGCATATCACTGAATATTACCACCAACGAACGCTTGTGGATCATATCAGCTATCTGATGCAGGGCCTCTGATGCCCTGGTAACTTTCCGCTCATTGCTTGCAATCGGTTCCAGCATCTTTTCCATTTCAGTGTAGAGATACTTCATATGCACAGAAGTGGAGCGTGCCCTAGTACTTAATTCGATCTTATCGGAAAACAGGCTGAGGCCCACTGCATCACGTTGCCTTTGCAAAAGGTTGATCAGCGCCGCTGCCGCGTAAATGGAAAATGTAATCTTATTAGGGTTATCGATGCTTATATCCGGTTTCACCGGAAAATACATCGAACTGGAGTTGTCGATGATGATATGGCACCGAAGATTGGTTTCTTCCTCATAACGCTTCACATAGAGCTTATCAGTACGTCCATACAACTTCCAGTCGATATGTTTGGTTGATTCACCACTATTGTATTGGCGGTGCTCTGCAAACTCCACCGAAAAGCCATGGAAAGGACTTTTATGCAAACCTGTAATAAATCCTTCCACCACCTGGCGGGCAATGAACTCCAGGGAGCCAAACTGTTGAAGTCTGTTATGATCAATCGAATATGGCATGCGATGCTTATTTCATTGTATGCAAAGAGACGTACAATTCTGCACGTCTCTTCACAGGATTGTCATATGAAATGTTTTTTAAAGCAGCTTTTGAAGTTTACCTTCGAGCACCTGCTTTGGCACGGCACCTACCTGCTTATCGATCTGCTCTCCACCTTTGAAGAATAAGATCGTAGGGATGTTTCTGATGCCAAATTTCGCAGTGATCGCCGGATTGTGATCTACATTCACCTTACCTACTACTGCCTTGCCGTCGTATTCCTCTCCAAGCTGGTTCACGATTGGACCTACCATGCGGCATGGTCCACACCATTCTGCCCAGAAATCAACAATAACAGGTTTATCTGACTGGAGTACGAGCTCCTCAAAATTAGCGTCGGTAAATTCTAAAGCCATTTTTCTAATTTATAAAGGTTGAACAATATTTAAACCACAAAAATAAGATTTTATTTCAATGAGCAGGATCGAAAATCATAAAGAATTCTGCATCAGTTTATTTTATATTGAATTTCCGGTATCTGTCCCAATTCACGGATAAAATGCGCCGGGTTCACCGCATTGTTGCGTGGTTGCATCATTATACTGGTTTTACTCTCGTGATCTTCCACACGGATCTTCACCAGACAATCTCCTTTTTTGCTTTTGATAAGTTTTTTCAAAGAAACTATCAGTTCCGCATTCACATTTTCCGATCTCAGTATCAAAGTAATGCTCTTGGTGTGTTTTTCAAGTGCTTCGGCAAGCAGGCTGATATTAACCATCTTCACCTCAAGCTGATCCTGTTGGCCTCTCCTTATCTGCACCCTGACCTGGGCCAGCACATTAAAGCCCTCTACAAGGAAATGTTTCAGCTTCAGATAATCTTCCGAAAAAAGGAAAAATTTTCTGTTCTCGTTAAAATCCTCCAGCATGAATGACCCGTAAGGTTTTCCTGTCTGGGTCATCCTTTCCTGCACCCCGGTGATCATGCCCGCCAGGGTCACTACACGGTTAAAATATTTTTTTGGCTCAAGGAAAAGTTCGGAAAGGTTGGTATCGCAGAAGTTATCGATCTCCATGGAAAAATCATCGAGCGGGTGCCCTGAAATATAAAAACCGGTTACCTCCTTCTCCTTCCTGAGCTGTTCTATCTTGGTGTATGGATTACATTCAGGCATTTCAGGATCAGGGGCTTCCTCCAGGCTATCCTCCCCGAAAAGGGACTGTTGTGATGAGTTTTTCCTATCCTGGTAGCTGTTCCCGTGCCGGATCACCTTTTCGAGGAATATAGTATCGTCAGTATTCTGGCGATGGAAAAATTGCGCACGATGGGTTCCTTCAAAGCCATCGAATGCACCTGCCTTGGCCAGAGCTTCGAAGCAGGTTTTGTTCACTGCCCTCAAATCGACCCTTTTTGCCATATCGAATATGCTGGTAAAAGGCCCATTTTTTTCTTTTTCTTTGAGGATGGCCGTCACAGCAGCCTCTCCAACTCCTTTTATAGCACCCATGCCAAAGCGGATCGTCCCATCTTTTGTGACCGTAAAATTAAAGGCACTTTCATTGACATCAGGCCCCAACACTTCGATGTTTTGCCGTTTACATTCATCGATGAAGAGCGTGATCTTCTTAATATCATTCAGGTTATGCGTGAGCACCGCAGCCATATATTCGGCTGGATAACGTGCCTTCAGGTAGGCCGTTTGATAGGCAATCACAGAATAGGCTGCAGAATGGGAACGGTTGAAACCATATTCGGCAAAACGTTCCATGATCCCGAAGATCTCTTCGGCCTTTTCTTTTTCAATATTTTTATTGAGAGCGCCTTCCACAAACTCCACTTTCTGAGCCTGCATCACCTCGATCTTCTTCTTCCCCATGGCCCGGCGAAGGATATCTGCTTTTCCAAGTGAAAAGCCAGCCATGATCTGTGCCGTTTGCATGATCTGCTCCTGATACACCATAATTCCGAAGGTAGGCTTCAGTATCTCTTCCAGCATGGGATGTGGATAAACAACTTTTTCCTTTCCATGCTTGCGCTTGATATAAACCTCAATGAATTGCATGGGCCCCGGACGGTAGAGGGCATTCATAGCAATCAGGTCTTCTATATCTGTAGGCTTCAACTCCTTCAGGTGGCCACGCATGCCCTCTGATTCAAACTGGAAGGTTCCGATGGTCTCTCCCCGCTGGTACAGCTGAAAGGTTTGCTCATCATCGAATGGAATCTCATCAATGTCGATGGTGATTCCTTCACTAATTTCAATATTTTTAATTGCGTCCTTGATGATAGACAGTGTTTTGAGGCCCAGAAAGTCCATCTTCAGCATGCCCACACTTTCCACCATTTTTCCTTCATACTGGGTGACCATAAGGTCTGAGTCCTTGGCCGTACTGAGTGGCAGGTGGTTGATGAGATTATCCGGCCCGATGATTACCCCGCAGGCATGGGTACCGGTATGTCTTGCCGAGCCTTCGAGGGTCTCAGCAAAGGTGAGTGTCTTTTTCTCGAGTTCCTTGCCTTTTTTCCTTATTTCAGCCAGTTCGGGCACTTCCTTAAATGCCGATGCCAGGCTAATACCGGGACGATCAGGAACCAGCTTTGCAAGCTTGTCGGCATCAGGAAGAGGGAGTTTAAGTACACGTGCCACATCGCGAATGGCACTTTTTGCGGCCATGGTTCCGAAAGTCACGATCTGAGCTACCTTCTCCCTGCCATATTTATTGATCACATACTCGAGAACCCTTTCCCTTCCTTCATCATCGAAGTCGATATCGATATCGGGCATGCTCACCCTTTCAGGGTTCAGGAAGCGCTCGAAAAGCAAATTATAATGTATGGGGTCGATGTTGGTAATGCCGGTACAATAGGCAACTGCCGATCCGGCTGCTGAGCCCCTTCCCGGGCCAACGATCACCTTCATCTTTCGGGCTTCGGCAATGAAATCCTGTACAATAAGAAAATACCCCGGGAAACCCATCTCCTTGATGACCTTCAATTCAAAATCGATCCTGTCGCTGATCTCAGCTGTCACCTCAGGGTATAATTTCTGGGCGCCGTCGAATGCCAGGTGTCGTAGGTAATCATCCTCTGTTTCAAAGCCCTCCGGCAAAGGAAAATGGGGCAAGACTATCTCCCTGGTGGTGATCTCATAATCTTCTACCTTGTCGATGATCTCCTGCGTATTGGTAATAGCTTCAGGATACCGGGCAAAGAGTTCTGCCATCTCCTGCGGAGTCTTCAGAAATTCCTGTCCTGTATAATGCATCCCGCTGGTATCATCCAGATCCTTTCCCGTATTCAAACAGATCAATATCCTGTGCGCCTCAAAATCGTCTGCATTGATGAAATGTACATCATTAGTGGCAATCACCTTTACATTGTGTTTCTTACCCAGCTCTACCAGCACCTCATTCACCATCTTCTGTTCCGGCTGGCCGTGATCCTGCAGTTCGAGGTAAAAATCATCCCCAAAAATATCCAGGTATTCGAGCAATACTTCTTCAGCCTTTTCAGCCCCGTGGTTCATCACGGCCTGTGGAATTTCACCTCCCAGGCAGGCTGATGAAGCTATCAGACCTTCGCTGTATTCTCTTAACAGTTCTTTATCTATGCGTGGTGTATAGTAGAAACCTTCCAAATATCCCCTTGAGCTTAGCTTGGCCAGGTTATGATACCCCTGCTTGTTCTTGGCCAGCAGGATCAGGTGATTCCCACTTCGGTCAATCTTTGAAGATTTATTGTTTCTGCCTTCCCTGGCCACATAAGCTTCACAACCAATTATAGGTTTAATCCCCTTCTTTTTTGCAGCCAGCATAAAGGTGAGAACCCCGTACATATTTCCGTGATCGGTAATGGCCAGCGCTTTCATTCCGGTGTTTTTTGCCTTATCTACCAACGCATTGATCTTACTTGCGCCATCGAGAATGGAAAACTGAGTATGGACATGAAGATGTGTAAATTCTGGCATATTCTGGGGGGTCAAAAATCACTCAACTTGAGCATCACAAAATTAGCGAAAAACCTATTGCGGAAAGATGATATCTTTGTAAAAAAATCATTCATGGAGTTTTCGAGAGATAACAAGCTGGAAACCATTGCCGACCTCAATCGGGTTTTTGCAGAACAACTGAATATTGAAGATATTCCACTCACAGAAAGTCGTGAAGAGATCCTAAAAAGGATACAACGTGCCGATGAGGAATGCTTTAGTATCCTTGCCTCCTTTAACAATGCATGGCTTGCATGGGATTATGTGCGGAGCGACAAAGAGCTAAAGATCAAAGTTGAAGACGTTTGGAAGATGGAGATGGAGCGCCACAAGCTGGTCTTTGAAGAGGCCAAAACTGAGGTGATCAAGCTCGCTGCAGAAAGGGAGGTTGAACTGGAGCCACTCATGCTCAGGATCAACTGGCTATAAAATAATCCCTTCAATTCTTTTATATTTCAAAAAATATCCGGATATTTGCAGCCCCAAATTCGGGAATGTTCATTAAATATTTATAATTTTTATTATGCCAGCAAAAATTAGATTGCAGAGACGAGGCAGGAAGGCAAGGCCTTTTTACCACATCGTCATAGCGGATGGTCGTGCACCACGAGATGGAAAATTCATTGAAAAGATTGGCACTTACAATCCTATCACCGAACCGGCAGACATCCAGCTAAATTTCGACAGGGCACTGTATTGGTTACAAACAGGAGCCCAACCTACCGACACCGTAAGGACTATTTTGTCCTACAAGGGTGTTATGTACAAGAATCACCTACTTAAAGGTGTTACTAAAGGTGCGCTCACCGAAGAGCAAGCTGAAATTAAGTTCCAGACCTGGCTGACGGATAAGGAAGCGAAGATCGAGAACAAAATTAAGGAAACGGAACTCGCAAAAAAAGATGCTAAGAGGGAAGCTCTTGATGCTGAAAAGCTTGTGAAAGAAAACCGTGCCAAAGACATAGCCGCCAAACGCGCAGCAGCTGTAGAAAAGCAGGTCGAAGCCGCCAAGGAAGAGATCAAAGCTGAAGAAGGTGAAGCCGTTGCCGAAGTTAGCGCCGAAGCAGCAGCTGAAGAAGCTACTGCCGAAGTACCGGCAGAAGAAGTAAAAGAAGAACCCGCTGCTGAAGAAGCCAAGGCGGAAGAAGAAAAACCTGAAGAACCTAAGAAAGAAGCAGCTGAGGAACCAAAAGCTGAAGAGGCAAAAGAAGAAGTAGCCGCCGAAACTGAAGTGAAAGCGGAAGGAGAAGTGAAGGAAGAGGCAAAAGAGGAAGAAAAGAAAGAAGAAGAGCCTGTAGCTGAAGAAAAGAAAAAAGAGCCCGAAGCAGTTGAAGAGAAAAAAGAAGAAGTAGCTGAGGAACCGAAAGCTGAAGAGACTAAGGAAGAAAAACCTGAGGCAGAGAAGCCCGCCAGCGCTGAAGCTAAAGCGGACAAGAAGGAAGAAGCTGAAGAAGAGAAAAAAGAGGAAGAAAAGAAGTAAGGAGTCACAGGTTATGACCTTAAATCGAAAAAATCCCGCTCATGGCGGGATTTTTTTTTGCTAACTTTGAATGCATCATGTATAACCTGAACAGCGACAAAGATCAATATTACATCCTTGGCAAGGTGATCAAAACGCATGGCTATAAAGGAGAACTGGTGTTTCTCCTCGAAACAGATACTCCCGAAGCCTACAGCGATCTGGATATGGTTTTTGTAAACATGGATGCATCGCTGGTTCCCTGGTTCATCGAAAATATCCGCATCAATGACGACCTGGCCGTAGTCAAGTTAGAAGATATCTCAGACCCTGACCAGGCTAGAGCATTTATGAAAAAGGAGATTTATCTTCCTGTTGACAAGCTTTCCCGGCTTGCCGGCAATAACTTCTACTTCCACGAAATTGTAGGATATCAGGTTACGGATAAGACCTATGGCGAGATCGGGATAGTTGATGAGATCCTGGATCGGCCAGAGCAGGAATTGATCAGGATCTTGAAGGGGAACAAGGAGATCCTTGTGCCAATGACAGATGAGATGATCGTGGAGATCGACAGAAAAAATAAGATCCTGCTGCTGAACACCCCCCCGGGTTTGATCGACCTTTATCTCGAATGATATGGGCTTTCGTTTCAAGCAATTTAGTGTGGTAGATGACAAATCCAGCATGAAGGTTGGCACTGATGCCGTATTGCTTGGAGCCTGGGCCGGTTGTAGGAACCCAAAAAACATCCTTGACGCAGGCAGCGGAAGTGGACTGATCGCCCTGATGATGGCTCAGCGTTTTCAGGCCGCACGTATCCTGGGCATCGACATTCACCCGGGATCGATTAAGCAGGCAGAAATGAATTTCACCGCCTCACCCTGGCGGGAAAGGCTGGAAATAAGAGAGATATCCCTGCAGCATTTTGCAACAAAACAGTCAAAAGCTTTTGACCTGATAGTAAGTAACCCGCCATTTTTTAATGCATCCCTACTCCCTCCCGATGAATCAAAAAAAATGGCTAAACATACAGAGAGCCTTTCTTACAATGAGCTCGTTGTGAGTATTGCAAGCCTTTTACATACAGACGGAAGCTTTGCCCTCATACTCCCTTATGAAAACAAGGATAACTTTGACCGACTGGCAGTGGAGCAAGGATTATTTCTTTCCAGGGAACTCGTTGTTATCCCTGTGAAGGGGAAAGACCCCAATCGATACCTCTCGGAATGGACTTGGAAGCAGCAGATTTCTGTCCGGGAAGAATTATGTATCAGGGAAAATCCCGGAGAATACACGGAAGAATATAGAAAACTGACGGTAGATTTCTATCTGGCATTATAGTTGTTTTATAGTGCACTAGAGTGCGCTAGAGTGCCTAGAGTAAGTGAGACTATGTTTTTGTAAGCGTAGCGAAATAAAAACATTAAGTCGAACTTATCCCGACGAAGGAGGGATCTTCTTTTAAGTGCCTAAAGTACTTGGAGTTATTAAAATTATAGAAATGAAGACACTGTTTACCTCTTTAATTTTCCTTTTGACCTGCTTGCTTCCTATGTCGGGATCTGCACAGAAGGTTTTTTCCTGCAATTACAGCTATGAAGCCGATGTAAAAGTATATGTAGCAGACCATACCTACCAGGCCGATCTGTTGGTCTACAAGGTCAAAAACTCATATGAGGCCGGCAAGAACGATGGCAAATGGTTTTTTGTCAAATACAAGTACGAAGCCGATAAGCTGATCTATTTTTGCGACCATGAATATGAGGCCGACCTGGTGATCTGTTTTGTTGAGAACAGTTATCAGGCGGAATGGCGGGAAAATGAGAAGAAGTATTTGATGTATTAGATACCGGGATTCGTACTACGTACTAAGTACAAGGTATTACGAATTTTAAGCTATTACCCTCGTAATACCTAGTACGTATTACCTAGTACCATATATAATGCCCAGCAGAAATAAGCAATGCCGAATGGGCAATAAAAATTTGCTTAACTTTCTGACATGAAAAAATACCTGCTGGAGATCGTGGTTTTCCTTTGCGGAGCCATAGTGATGATCTTTGAGATCGTGGGTTCACGGGTAGTTGCTCCTCATTTTGGCACATCTATTTATGTATGGACCAGTCTCATCGGTATTATCCTGGCCAGCCTCAGCATCGGATATTGGCTGGGTGGAAGGATCGCTGATAAGAATCCCACTTTTAAATCTCTTTCAGGTATCATCTTACTGGCCGCTGTATTTATTATCCTGGGCACTTTGATAAAAGATTCCTTGCTGCAATTTATCAGCCACACATTTTCGGACATGATGTGGAGAACGCTGCTGTCTGCCATCCTGCTTTTTGCCCCGGCCAGCATATTGCTGGGCATGGTTTCTCCATATGCTGTCAGGCTGAAGATAAAAGAGATCCACACTTCAGGAAAGATCGTTGGGAACCTATATGCGATCTCCACCGTGGGCAGCATTGTTGGAACCTTCCTGGCCGGATTCCTTCTGATTCCTTTGCTCGGCAGCACGAACATACTATTTATAATGGCCATAGTGCTCGTTCTTCTTGCCGGCAGCCTGTTTTTCAGCTTCAGAAAGGGCCTGGGAACGGCCGCCATCCTCATTCTGGCCGTATCGGTCAGTGGCATCTACCTTCATAACACCCAGAATAAAAGCTACATAGAAGTCGACACTCAATACAACCATGTGCAGATCTTCGACACCAAATACTGGATCAGCGGGGAAGATATCAAGGTGATGAAGGTAAACGATGAATACAGCTCTGCCATGTTTCCCGGGAATGACTCCCTGGTGTATGAATACCTGCAGTTTTACCAGCTGGCTGAACATTTCTGTCCCGGATTTAAAAAATCCCTGATCATCGGCGGGGCCGGATATTCCTTCCCTCGATTTTATCTGCAGAAATATGAGGGTGCAAGCATCGATGTGGTGGAGATAGATCCCGGTCTGACAGAACTGGCAAAAAAACACTTCCGCCTGAAAGATGACGCTCGCATGCAAATCTTCCATGAAGATGGAAGGACATACCTGAACAGCTGTTCGGAAAAGTACGACGTAATTTATGGGGATGCCTATAAGTCGCTCATGGCCATCCCTTTTCAACTGGCTACACTGGAAGCGACGATTAAAAAATATGAGCTCCTGAATGATAATGGTGTCGTGATAGAAAACCTGATATCATCGATGGAAGGCCCGGCAAGTAGATTTATGAAGACCGAGGTACAAACCTTTCTCGAAGTTTTTCCACAGGTTTTCCTATTTGCCTGTCACGACCCCTCGAATCCAGAACTACTGCAAAGCATCAGCCTGATAGCCTGCAAATCTGATAAAGCATTTCAATTCAGCAGCGATGACGCTTTGATGGAATTCTTTTTAAGTCACAAAGTAGATCCATACATCCCGGAAGGGACCAGGGTGCTCACTGACGATTTTGCCCCGGTCGAATATTATAGCATGAAGGCCATGTAAGTTGAACCTAAATACATTTTAACATGAAAAAGCATCTCCTGTTTGTACTATTGTCTCTCCTCATCGTATTTACATCCTGCATACAGGAAAAGCAGGCTAAACCCATCACCATCGGGATTTCTAAGGCAGCCCCACTGGAGTATTACGAAAACTATATTACCTGGCTGAAAACTGCAGATAGCAGCATCATCTGCATCGATCTCTATCACATGCCTATCGATTCGGCAACTATGCTCCTTGAAAAATGTTCAGGTCTCCTGCTTACCGGAGGACCGGATGTGTATCCCGGTCGCTATGACCGTCCTGAGGACACGCTGATTTGCGGCACAATAGATTTTTTCAGGGACAGTCTGGAGTTTGCCCTGATCGGCAAGGCAAAACAACTGGAAATGCCCATTATAGGTATCTGCAGGGGATTACAAATATTTAATATCTACCATGGCGGAAGCCTGTATGCCGACATCCCCACACAGCTCGATACGCTGGTCACTCACCGCTGCAAGGATACCTATAACTGCATGCATGAGGTCAGGGTTACAAAGGGATCCGGACTTCATAAAACATCCGGAGTTAGCGGAGGCATAACAAACTCAAACCATCACCAGGGTATCAGGAAGATTGGAGAAGGAATACAGCCCATTGCACGTACCAATGAAGGCCTCATCGAAGCGATAGAATACAAGGATCCTGAAAACATGCCATTCTTTATAGGCATACAGTGGCATCCGGAAAGGATGGAGGTGAGCAATCCATTATCACTGCCCCTTGCCATGTATTTCCTCCAGGAAGCAAAACTTTATCAGATGAAACAAATGCAATAGACCGAGTCCTTTAAAACCCAATAGTGTGATTAAAAAAATTTTCATATTTATTTTCAGCATTTTTTGTTTGACAGGGATCATACTTGCCCAGGAAACAGAAATCCAGCCCCTGAACTTTAAAAAGCTGAAGAAGGAGATCAAAAAAAAGAAATCGCCCTTTTACTACCCTGCACTTTATCAACGCTACCAGGATTTGGATACAACGCTGTCTGTGAAAGAATTCAGGTATTTATATTATGGATTCACATTCCAGGGCAGATATTCACCTTACGGCACTCCAGCTCTTCAGGATTCGCTGATCAATTACCTTTCCCGGCCGGAACTGCTTCGTGCCGAATATGAAGTTGCTGCAAGAATTGGTGCTGAGCTCTTGCAGGAAAATCCGTTCAGGCTCAGGGAGACATTTATCACTGCCGTATCTTTTGAGATGGCAGGTAATTTAAGGATGAGCCGGATATACTTCGACTTTTATGAAAAGCAGGTCGATGCCATCATGTCAACCGGCGATGGGCATTCGACCAATTCGGCTTTTGTTGTGATCTATGTGCAGGATGAATATGAATTACTTGAAGTGCTGGGCTTTGAATTTGGTGGAAACCAGTACTTGCTTGAAGGTGATTTCGATATGCTTGAGCTGAAAGAGAACACATATGGGATCGATGCCTTATACTTTGATGTAAGCAGATTGCTGGAGGTAGGTTTTTTCTGATCTATTGTCCCTGAGGTTTTCCTCCCCTTTTGCCTTCGTTGAATATATATACGAACCTCAGGCTAATAACCTGGTTAAGTTGTTTTCTTGTATATGGTGCTCCGGTGGTGGGGTAAAATGTCATTGTCCTGATGAATCCAATCGTTTGACTATACCTTACATTCACATGCAAGTGTTTCCAGATACGAACTTTTGCATCGATAAGAAAGCCGAGATCATAAGAACGGAATTCAGGGTACTCACTATATGGGTATTTCATGCCACGCTTATCAACTTCATTGTAACTAACAAGTTGTGCATAATATCCACCCAATCCAAAAGAAACAACATCTTTATCAGAGAAAGTTACATATAAAGGGACCTCAAAATAATTCAATCGTAACCTGTATTCATTGGTGATGGAATCCATGTCAAAGGTCCCTTTCTGGAAGGAACCCTTTTGTGAGAACAGGGTTTCAATATTAATCCCCCATTTTTGATCCTTTCCAAAAGGGATGATGGCACCAAGTCCACCATTGAAACCAATCTGGTTCCAGCCTTTTGTCTCATCTCCTTCTACCTGTGTAAGGTTCGCGCCGGCAATAACCATCCCTTTGATGATCTGTCCAGAAACTGTCGTCGTAAAGAGGAAAAACGACATGATGATTATGCTATAGAGGAGTAAGCTTTTCAAATCTGATGTTCTAAGTTCTAAGTTTAACGGAGTAAAGATTATAATATTTTTTCTTTATTCATAGCTGATCAAATATTTTTCATCGAAAGCTGTATTCTTTTCCTGTCGAGGTCAACCTCGCTCACCCTGACCTGCACTTTCTGATTCAGGCTAACGATCTCGTTGGGATCCTTCACAAAGCGGTCAGCCATCTGGCTCACGTGAACCAGTCCATCCTGGTGAACCCCTATATCCACAAAAGCACCAAAAGCTGTGACATTGGTCACGATTCCCGGCAGCACCATGCCTTCCTTCAGGTCTTCAATATTGTTGACACCGGCATCGAATTCAAAGAGGTCAAACTTTTTCCTCGGATCCCTTCCCGGTTTTGCAAGTTCCTCCATGATATCTTTCAGGGTGGGCAAGCCGGTTTTTTCTGTTACAAAAGTAGGCAGGTCGATCTGTTTTCTCAGATTTTCATTATTCATCAGATCTTCCACGCTAGAACCTAATTTCTTCAATATTTGCGCTACGACCGGATAACTTTCCGGGTGGACGGCACTAAAGTCGAGTGGGTTTTCTGCATCCCGTATTCGCAGGAAGCCGGCTGCCTGTTCGAAAGCCTTTTCGCCAAAGCCGGAAACTTTCATAAACTCAGTCCTTGATCTGAAGGGCCCGTTTTCAGTTCGGTAATCGATGATCTTTCCCGCAAGAGAAGGGCCAAGTCCTGAAACGTAGGAAAGTATTTGCTTGCTTGCAGTATTCACTTCCACGCCAACTTTATTCACACAGCTCATCACTGTATCTTCCAGGCTTTTCGCCAGGGCGGCCTGGTTCACATCATGTTGATATTGCCCCACACCAATAGATTTAGGATCAATCTTTACAAGCTCTGCCAGGGGGTCCATCAGCCTCCGGCCGATAGATACCGAACCCCTCACAGTCACATCGTAATCGGGAAATTCTTCCCGTGCCACTTTTGATGCTGAGTATATTGAGGCGCCATTCTCATTCACCATTACGGCAATGAGATCTTTATCAAAGCGTATGCTTTTGATAAAACGTTCGGTCTGCCTTCCGGCAGTACCATTGCCGATGGCAATGGCCTCAATCTTGTATGCATCTACCAGGTTGTAAATCTTTTTTATGGCCTCCTTTACCTCATTTTGCGGGGGATGTGGATAAATGGTTTCATTGTGCAGGAGTTGCCCCTGCCTGTCGAGGCACACCACCTTGCAGCCTGTCCTGAACCCGGGATCGATGGCCAGCACTCTTTTTTGCCCGAGGGGCGGAGCGAGCAGAAGTTGTTTCGCATTTTCTACAAAAACCTCGATGGCCTTTTGGTCGGCACGTTCTTTGGCCTCGGCCTTCATTTCCGTTTCCATGGAAGGCTTAAGCAATCGTTTATAAGCATCCTCTACAGCCAGTTTTAGCTGTTCGGATGATTCATTATTGGCTTTAACAAATATTTTTGTGAGAGTTTCGACTGCCTCCTGCTTATCAGGCTCAACATTGAGCCGAAGGAAACCTTCCTTTTCGCCCCTGAACATGGCCAGGATGCGGTGGGAAGGAGAGCTGGCAATACGTTCAGCATAATCGAACCAGGTCTTGTAGTTCTGTCCTTCCTCTTCCTTGCCTTTTACGACCTTAGATGATATCTGGGCCGATCTTCTGAAGAGCCGGCGCATGCTGTTCCTGGCATACTTATGCTCGGTAACCCACTCAGCGATAATGTCCCTGGCTCCGGCAAGGGCATCTTCTACACTTGCTACCTCCTTTTCTTCATCAACAAAACGTTCAGCAAGAGAATCTACACTCCCCGGATTTTGCGACATGATCATCTTTGCAAGGGGTTCCAAGCCCCTGGATTTTGCTACCGTAGCCCTTGTCTTCCTCTTTGGGCGATATGGCAGGTAAATATCTTCAAGTTCCGACAGGCTTTCAACATCTTCCAGTTGTTGCTTAAGTTTATCGGTGAGCATACCTTGCTCATCAATAGAATGGAGTATGCTTTCCCTGCGCTTATCGAGTGCCTCAAGCTGCTCCATGCGATCACGGATATGCATAATAGCCTCTTCATCAAGGCTATCGGTATATTCCTTACGGTAGCGGGCTATGAAGGGAACAGTGGCCCCACCTTTCAAGAGCTCAGCTGTATTGGCCACCTGTCCAGCCCTGACACTGATCTCTTTGGCTATTTTATCAAAGTATTGTTTGAGCATTGCTGGTTGCTGGTTGCTGGTTACTGGTTCGTTACTCGATATTCGTTATTCGTTACTCGTTACTCGTTATTCGTTACTCGCTACTCGCTACTCGTACCTCGGTTTTCATAGACAACGATTTTGTTCACTACATTTTCTTTCACCTTAATCACCCTGGTTTTCCCGGGCAGGGATTGAAATTTTTCAAGAAGAGCCTCCGCTTCTTCACCGGCTTTATGATTATATACCAGTTTATTAAAAAGCACCATCCCTCCGGGATTCAGGCATCTTTCAATGTCTTTGATAAATTCTTCAGTTTCACAGTTGGCAGGCACTTCAAAATCGACGTATACATCAACAACAATCAAGTCGAAGGTACGCTTTTCTGACATCATGAATTCTGCAGCATCGGCCTCCCTGATCTCGAGTTCAGCAAAGCGAGCCGTATCAAAATATGTTTTGCCCAGGCGGATCACCAGTGGATCTTTTTCCACACCAAAAATATTGCATTCCATACCCAGCTCTTCCAGAAGGATCGTTGCCACACTGCCTGTTCCAAAACCCAGGATGAGTATATCCTTCAAACCTTCTTTTGGCAGGTTGAGCTTCTTGAAAACCTTTTGAAATACCCTGTGCAGTCCGCCAAAAGAATAGTTTGTATTGGCAGCATTCAGCATCAGGGTATCCCCTATCCTCACCACTTCGAGTTTATGGTTCACCTCAGAATACAGCTCCTCGATCATCTCACGTGAAGCAAATTTGTGGATTAGTTTATTCAGGGCAGATATTTCCTTCTTCACCATTACCGTATTATTAAGAAAAGCCCTTATTTATTTTGGTCTTAAAGCGTTTATTGTTCATCAGCATAATGATGAGTTCATGGAAGAGTGCCCTGAAAGGCCCGGTATAGATGAAAAAATTCATGATGCGCAGCTGAATAAGATTATACTTTCGTACAAACTTCATCTGTTCCGACTCTTCTTCCCTGCCCCGGATATATTCGGCCACTTCTATTCCAGAAACCAGCGACTGGTAAATACCTTCGCCTGTCAGTCCTGAAGCCATACCGGCAGCATCACCCACAAGGAAGATATTTCCAAATTTCAAGCCCCTGAAATCATAACTAATGGGCGCCGATTGGTATTCAGCATTGTTGATATCAATATTTTTCTTTGCCAGCCATTTATGTAAATTCTTTTTCAGCTTCGCTGAAGAATAGAATCTTGCGTCACAGCAACAACCTACCGACATTACGTCCTTGTGCGGAAAAATCCATCCGTACCAGGCATTGAAGTGTTTGCTGTCGAGAAATATCTCCAGTTTAGGATCACGATCCTTCAAAGGGGCGATATACTGAATACCGATCAGCTTCCGTTTCACAGGCATTTTGAGGTACCTTCTCACAATTGAGGCATATCCATCGGCCCCGACCAGAAATTTATATCCAAACTCCTCGCCTTTTTCGGTCAGTATACTGTTTTCCCTGATCTCTCGGACCCTGGTTTCGGTAAGGATCATTATCTCACTTCCCTCAAGCCGTGCCCTTTGAAAACTCCCCAGGTCTTTTCTGTCGATAGTAACCACAATGGGCTCAGGTGTTTCGGCATGACTGATACGCCTCGGAGAATGTATTGCTGTCTTATAAACCTTACGAGCGAGAATCTCCTCCGGGATATCGAAAACACTAAGGTCTTTCCGGGTGAGGCCTCCTGCGCAGACTTTATCCCCGAAAGTGTTATCTTTTTCCAGGAGGAGGATACTTAAATCGCTTCCAATAAGTTTCTCTGCACAGATTAATCCTGCAGGACCTCCACCAATAATGATTACATCATAATTCTCCATCGTATAACGTATTTTGCTAAGTCAAAAATACGAAAAAGGATGATAAAATGGGTACTGGGTGCTAGGTACTGGGGGCTGGGAGCTGGATATTAGAAATCAGATACCAGATACCAGAAGCCAGAAGTCAGAAGTCAGATACCAGAATACCAGAAGTCAGAAGTCAGATTTCAGATTTCAAGTATCAGATATCAAATATCCCAGGTCGGGGTTATTTGATGATGATCTTCTCCGAGTACTCGAAATCTTTCCCCAGGAATCGTATGTAGTACATCCCGGTTCTCAGGTCGGAAAGGTTGAGTTCATCCTTGAATCCGGTATTGGTCAGGTGAAGGGTAGTATTATAAACTTCGAGGCCATTCACATTCATCACGCTAAGCCTGGTTTCGCCATCGATCCCCAGGGATTCGATATTAAAGAGCCCATAAGAAGGGTTTGGATAGATATGAAAATGACTGTTTCTGAATGCTTCATCGATACCAACACAGGCATCGAAATCGAAGACCACAGTGGTAGACCCGAATCCGGTACAACCATTTCCGCTTACAACCTCGACACTAAAATCCTGTTCATCATAGGCCAGCCCGGTGGTCTGTACGAAGATCTGTTGTGTGGTGTCTCCTGTTGACCAGAAATATGTTGAGCCCGGGTTTCCGGCATCCAATACTACCTGCTCATACAGGCAATGCATCTGAATGGCCCCTCCCAGTTCCACAACCGGATCGGGCAGGAGATCAACAAAAATGCTCGTATTGTAAGGGTTGTAGCCATCAGTAAAAGTCAGGCTGAAAGTTGTTGGCTCGCTAATTTCAACTATCGGATTTGCAAATCCATATGTCTGACCGCCAGGAGAAGCAGTCCAAACGAAATATGAATATCCGGTGGTATCTCCACCCAGAGGGTTCGCAAAAAGTTGAACGTTATCCCCGGCACATGACACTGCTGGAATCGCATATGGATCGGCACCAAGCGGAGGCCCGTCGATGATCACATTTACGCTGGCCAACTCACTTTCGCATCCTGTCTGGGTGTCAGTTACGAAGAGGGTGAAAGTTGTATTATCGTATATATTTTTTGTTGTTGGATTCGGAAGTGTAGGATTCACCAGCATATCAGCGGGATCCCAGATATATAAGAAATCACCGGATCCGCCAGCCACATCGCTGTTCAGGTCTATCCAGATACCATGTGGGATATAGCGGTCAGGGCCCAGGTTGGCCACTGGTTGCGGCCCAATAGCAAGATATATATCATCAGCATGAGTAGAACTGCCAATAGCAGTCATAGTAAGGGTAACACCTCCTGCAGCAATATCGCCTGGTCCCGGGGTATAAAGGGGATTGAGGATAGCCGGGTTGGAGAAGCTTCCGTCACCTGCAGTTGTCCATACCAAAGTATTATAGAAGAGGGCAGTACCATTAAGCTGGTATGGCATGCCTTCACAAATAGCATCATCTTCACCGGCCAGGGCGGTCGTTCCGGAAACGATCGACAGCACCATGGAATCACTGGAATCACCGGCACAGGGCTCATTAGCTTCTGCAAACATCGTAAGTGTAACCGTACCTGCTGTGATATCTCCAATTGAAGGTGAGTATATCGGATTAATAATGTTTATGTCGTTAAAAACACCTGTACCCGACGTACTCCATGTGAGTATATCATAATTATGCGCATTTGCATCTGACAGGGTGTATGTATCCCCTTCGGGAATAAGCGCATCAGAACCAGCATTTACATCGGGGTCGCCAAATACCCATACTTCCTGCATCACATCATTTACACAAATGGTATCGGTCCCAAAAGCGCTCACATCGATATAATAGGAGGTATAGAAGATCTGGTTCAAGCCATTGTTTGCCAGGCTGGGATAGAATGTAGTGTCAATAATCCCGGGGCCGGAGAATACACCTCCCGGCGGGCTGCCTTCTAACTGGACTGGATCGTCGGTATCGCAGAACTGGTTCCAAAGGTTGAAAGATGGTATAGCGGTAGTATTATCGAATATATCTATCGTGGTAGTGTCGGCAGTCGGGTCACAGCCTTCAGCAAATTCAAAAATAAATTCGGCTGTTTCCGTTCCCTCGACGATATTATCTGAATACGGGAACACATTCAGGGTTACAGATAACTCACCCACCGGGATCCATAGAGTATCTTCTGCAGGTGAAAGCCCGTAGTCCACATCCAGGGTAGCTGTGCCAAGCGTTTGCCTCCTGACAATAAAATAATCATCATCTTTAAACTCATCTAATTGGAATACCAGTTGAGCATCGTTGCATGCCTCCACAGCACCACCAAACCATACAGATGAGTTCGAATAGCCGAGATTAGTACTGGGTCCTGAACTCGAAAATGAATTGGCTTCAAGAAATACTCCGGAATCGTACCTATCATCACCTGCATCTCCGATGGCCAGTTTAATATGATACTGTTCACATGGAACCACCACAAGGTAAGCAGTCAATACAACAGTAAATCCATCATAAACAATAGTGGTTCCCCCCAGGGTGGGATGCTCATTATCTACGTAATACTGGGTGTTTACCAGATGGTTTACATTGTCGATGGTTACAGGTGTGCTCGTGCCCGGGACCAGGGCCAGGTTAAAATCATTATAGGTTCCCAGGCCGCTTGGCTTAGGTCCATTTACAAAAAACCCAAAAGCATCATTAAAACCTGCATTTACAAATTCTTTGTACTCTTCTGATCCAAACACATAGCGAAATTGTAATGAGTCTGCTGTTGGTATAAAATCGAATTCCAGCACAGCTGCATCATGAGTTGCTGAGCTTGAAATCGTATTCAATGTCGGATCACCCGGCAGATTAAACTGGCCATCAGCAAATACGTTAGGATGATTAGGTATTGATGATACTCTTCCCGATGCCAGGACAACACCTTCATCCAGACCCAGGTTGGTGGCATGACCATTCGAAAATGAACCACGCATAAAGTTATTTCCCTGGTATGTGACATTTGAAACCTGAACCCCGCCTCCAACAAGCACCTGGGTCACCAATTGCTCGGGAGTAAGACTTCCTGAAACCACTAATTGTGCTTTTAGGTTGCCCGTAGTAAGAAGCAAGATCAAAAGAAAAGTCAGATACCTGAATGTTGCGCCCACTTTTTTCAGTTTAATTAGCCAATTGATGGTGACAAATTTAGTAAAATATTCACTTATATATATATGACAGACAGTTATTCTGACGGATGGGGCGTCTGTTATAAAATTTGTTAATGGATATTTGTTAATTTTGAGCCTTCATAAAAATTTGAAACATGAATAAAAAAATATTTCTTTTCCTGACCATTCTGGCTATTCCTGCCCTGATGATCACTTCGTGTAAAAAAGACAGTGAGGATGAGCCTACCAATAATCCGCCGGTGGCAGCTTTCACCGTGGATCCTCAAAGTGGCACTCCATTGACCGAATTTAACCTGGATGCTTCAGGCTGCACTGACCAGGAAACACCTGCCAATGAGTTGCTTGTCCGCTGGGACCTGAATAATGATGGCACATATGAATCCGATTATTCGACCACAAAGCTTGGGGTGGCTACCTTTGACACACCCGGTAACTATACAATCCGCTGCGAGGTAAAAGACGGAGGTGGTCTCACCGCAAGTGCTACACAGCAGATCACAGTAAGCGAAAATCAGCCACCTGATGCACCTTCGAATCCGAATCCGGCTGACGGTGCTGTTGATATAACTATCCCGGCAAGTGTGCAATGGACTGCCAATGACCCGGATCAGGATCTCCTGACTTTCGATGTATATTTTGGAACCTCCCAGGATCCTATTATGGTTTCTCAAGGGCAGGATGCGAACTCCTATCAGCCTCCGGTGCTTCAGAATTCAACCACATATTACTGGAAGATCACTGCTTATGATGGCCAGGGCAATTCTACCGAAGGACCGCTGTGGAGCTTTACCACACTCCCAGAATATTTCGACTGCGGCGAAGACTTTGTTGATAACAGAGACGGAAAGATATACGCTACTGTCGAGATCGGCACCCAATGCTGGATGGCCCAGAACCTGAATATTGGCTCTCGCATCAATGGTGATATTGACATGAGCGATAACAGCATCATGGAAAAGTATTGTTACGAAGATGAAGATGTTAATTGTCAGACATGGGGTGGCCTCTACCAGTGGGATGAAATGATGCAATATTCAAGCAGTGCCCAGGGCATTTGTCCTGATGGCTGGCACCTGCCAAGCATAGAAGAATGGCAGGAGCTGGAAATGGCCCTTGGCATGTCAGAGGCCGAAGCTAATGAACCGACAGGATGGCGCGGAACCGATGAAGGAAATAAGTTAAAATCCGGTGGCAGTAGTGGTTTTGAAGCCCTGATGGGTGGTAAACGCAGCACCAACGGTGCCTTCCTCGTAGGAAATTATGAAGCTGATTTCTGGTCGGCTTCTTCTTCATCAACGTACAATGCGAAAGGCAGGATACTTGATACCGGCCATAGCACTATCCTTCACTCAGAGATCAATAAAGGTTACGGATTTTCTGTAAGATGCGTGAGAAATTAAGAGATTGTCAATCTTCGACGTTCGATCTTCGATTTTTGATTTTCGATCCTCAACTATCGCAATAGCATCACAGTACCGGCCATTTTAATCGGGCGGGTACCTTCTTCACTTACGGTTTGATAATCGATTCGGTAGGCATAAACGCCCATTGGAGCAGGCTGGTTTCTGATTTCTCCGTCCCATCCTGTTCCCAGGTCATTTGATTCAAATACCATCTGTCCCCAGCGGTCAAAGATTTGCAATCGATAATCCTGCACAGCATTAAAGGGAACGACCGGTTTGAATTCATAGTTGATGCTGCTGGAAGGTTTAAAAGCATTGGGTACATATAGCTCATACTGAACCACAATGACTGTATCAGAATTTTTGCAACACTTTCCGTTCTGCACCTCCACCCAGTATTCACCGGGCTCCGATACCAGTATCTCAGAATCAGTTGATCCGTTGCTCCAATAGTATCCTGCCCATTCTCCAACATTAAGACGTGCATAATCACCTTTGAAGATATAAATGGTATCCATGCCGAACTCTACTTCCGGCAAGGGATATACTGTGACCGACTCAGTATAGGTATAATCAATTCCTTCGTATGTCTCTGTTACAGAAACCTGGTACTGCCCCTCCTCTGAAAAAGCATGCATCGGACGAAGGAAGTCAGTTGTATTGGAAGTGCCGTCAGGATTATTGAATTCCCAGCTGGCATCATCAATATTGGCAATATTCGTGATCCTGAAGCTCGTCATGTCACCTATACAAACGCTGTCATAGGTAAAATGAGGCCAATCCACGAAGCTCTGTACCAGGTTAGGTAAACCCCAGAAGCTCTGCTTGCCACCCAGGTCAAATTCTACATCGGCAGTGCCATCAAGGAGATTGAAATTACACGCATCACCAATCCTGTTTGGATTGTACACCACACCCAGGAAATCAGAATGTGCAGAAGCATTTACACTCTTGGCCAGATATATCCTGCCATCGATCCCGAGCTGTAAGGCAGCATACCTGAATGCATCTGTCGAAGTGTGAACTAATGTTCCTGTACCAAAAATATCCCCTGAGCTAAGATCGAACTGGTACAATTCAGATTGAAAGGCAGGGATGATATTGGAGTAATCCAGGGTGGAAAGATAAACCTTTGTACCATCGGGAGAATATTCAACTCCATAAGCACCATTATAATCCGGAGGGGAAAGCATGGGTGCAGAAACTTTTCCTGTCTCAGTATTAAAATCGAAGAGCTCAATGGTATTGTTGCCGTACATCACCACTGCAAGGCTGGATCCGTCAGGCGAGGCTTTCATGAAACCAAGCAGGTTATCAGTTCCGTTATGCACTGATCCTGTCTGGCTGCTAACTGGTGATGCACTTACGCCACCTGAGGTGATCCGGTAAGCCAGGAATTCGTCGGATTCCCATCGGTGTGCGATGAGCCAGAAATCTTTCTTATTGGCATGTTTCACGGCAGTGAGCCTGCCATCCATTCCATCAGGAACAAGATTTATATTCAATGCAATCACATTGCCCTGTCCAAAGTTGCTTTCCATATCAACCTCTGAATAGTTCAGTCCTTTGTCTCCATTGATATCACGGTAGGAGTCAGAGGTAAAGACATAGTAGCGATCAGGACTATCAGGTTTGGGTATGATGATGGCCGGTTGTGTGCAGGAATAATGTCCGAACAGGCCGTCGGCCATGATATTGAAATTCTTATTATAAATCTGCTTCCCATTGGTCATAAAAAGAAGGTTCCCGGTGCTATCAGATATCACAGCGGGGCTGATGGGTGTCTGAAATTCATCCGGTTGCCATGTGGCAGCCATAGCATCGCCTGAAGTGAAATCCATTCCGGCAAAAACCCCAAAAAACCATAGTCCGGCTTCTTTCATGTCCCGCTCACAATTGGTGTGATCCGGGAAAGGATTCTGAGCCCGGGCAGTCTGAAGAGAGGAAAAAATCAGTGTTAAGAGTATCAGTTTAGTCAGTGACTTCATCAGCGCTATCTTATCTTTTTATTGTATTAAAACTTTTGCCGCATGGTAAAAATTATCACCTTCAATGATCAGCAAATAGATCCCGGGGGTCTGAGCTGACAGATCAAGGGTTTCAGTGATGGCATGATTTGCATCGGGCTTAAAGGAATAATCAGCAATGCTCAAACCTATGGCAGTTCGAATATATACCCTGACCTCTTTTGAAGCTCCTCCTATATAAACATTCACAACACCAGTACTTGGGTTTGGGTAAACATCAATGTCAATTCCACCGGCAAGTTCTTCAATACCAACACAATAATCATAATCAAATATGATGGTAACACCGGCACTGGCTTCACAGCCCTCCGCATTGATCACATCTACTGCAATAGTCTGTTCATCATAACCCAGTCCGGTTGTTCCCATGGTGGTGACCCTGTTGGTATCGCCATTCGACCAGAGATAAGATGATCCGGGATTGCCGGCATCCAGTTCGATGGTCTCATGCACGCAGACATACTGAACGGCACTGCCCAGCTCGATCACAGGAGCAGGATCTACCGTAACAGGCACATAGCCATATACCAGGTTGTAGCCATCATCCACCTTTATATAGAAAATATAATCTCCGGCAATATTTTTCGTGACGGTACAGGAGGATTCATTTGAAATGACTACACCGTCTTCATCGGTCCAGGTATATGTAAAGAGGCCTGATCCACCGCCGGCATTGGATTGCAGAATAATGGGTTCACCCAGGCAATACACCGAGTCGGGGGATGAAGGATTTGTCGTAAGCATCCCACCTGTAATTTCAACGATCACCTCATCCGGTTCGGCAGATTCACAACCTGTTTGCTCATCCTCAATGGTGAGGTAGAAAGGTGTGGTTTCATAAAGGTTTTTTGTTTGTGGGTTTTGTACCGCTGCATCTACAAGCTTTTCTATTGGTGCCCAGGTATAATGATATTCACCGCTGCCCATACTGGCCGATCCTTCCAGGAAGGTATATATGCCATGGGCAATGCCCTGGTCTTCACCGGCATAAGGGACCGGTAAAGGGTGTACTTGCACATCCACGTCTCCACTGGCAAGAATATAACCGTCCCATATAGACACGTGATAAGTTGTATTAATGATGGGCTCTACCACGGGGGATTCGAGTGTGGAGTTAAATCCAACAGGGGTGGAAGTCCAGGTATAGTCATAAGCACCTGATCCGCCGCCGGCTCCTGGTGAAAGAACTACCTGTTCTCCGGCACAAATCGTGTTTGGGCTGGCACTTGGGTTTGCTGTAAGAGGACCGCCAAGTTCACTCACAAAATATGGCCCTGCGATAGCTTCGCAGGTATTTTCATCCACAATAGTCAGTGTATAATATCCTGAAGATACGTCGATCAGATCCAGATCGCTGCCCACCACCGTGCTTTGATCGTCAGTCCAGATGTATTCTGTAATAGCCACCGGGCTGCTCACAAGTATTCCAGTAATGGACCCATTATTTACACCGTAATTTGATGGTACGATCACAATATTCTGGTCATCCACAGCAGGCCCATCGAAATCCGAGACTTCCCACGGTCCTCCATATGTTATACAGGAGTTCAGATCATGGACCTCGAGGGTATAATTTTCTGCCGGAACATCGATCAGGTCTATCTGGGTTCCCACTACTGTTCCAAATGAATTTTTCCAGAAATAAAAGACGGATGTCTGTCCGCTAGCGGTGAGACCGGTAATGGAACCGTTTTCCATCCCGCAGGTTGCAGCATTGACGTTCATGGCCGTAGTATCCAGGTCAGGGGCGCCAAGGTCGAGGTAGAAGGGGATCTGCGCCGATTCGACTGGGTTATTGCAAGCATCTATGATTCCCGGGAAGAGAGTAAGCACATGCAGCGTATATTCGCCATTGCTGGCAAAGGGTGGATCAACAGTTAGTACAAATTCTTTTTCCCATGTACCTCCCAGGGCACAGGCAATACCCTGCACATCGGTTACAGTATAGGGTCCACCGGGACCTGTTACATCGAAGTAAGATGGCTCTACTCTTTCGCACAATACATTTTCACTCCACAGGAAAGTCATTGTATTGGTATTGCAGCCATGAACATCTTCATCAAAAATCTCATCGATCACAGGAGCAACATCATCATATATCTGCGCAGTAGACATAGAAAAATCCAGAGAATACCCTGATTGATTAGTAGGTGACCAGTTGCTGATATTTATCACATAATTCTCACCTTCCTGGACAGGGATCATAGCGTTGAAAGGAGAGCCACCCGACCCCTGGCAAATATATCCGGAGTTCCCATTTGGGCCAGTGACACCAGTGGCTGCAGACCAGTTGCAACTTGCTTGAAGCTGTGCTACTTGAGTAAATATATCTTCACATCGTGCAAAGGTCAGGTTATATACAGCCCAATCGTAGTCATTAGATAAATTATTGGGGGTGATCTCAAATCCCATGAGACCATCACTCTGCACGGTCACATAGTACCAGACATCGTTTTTTTCACCGTCAGACATACAATTGCCGGGACAGCCTCCCGTAGTAGGAATCTCGTTAGGATAATTACCAGTACCTGTATATGTATTTGCCTGGTAATAATAACCTTCACAAACAGGAATGGCACCTAAGCAATCCTGATTAGTTGGGATCTGAGCAAATATTGGACTTGTCAGAATGAGTGCAAGAAGGAATACAAGTGCTTTTCTAAGATCGGGTTTCATATGGTAGGTAAATAAAGGACGTAATGGTCTGATACGGGGCAAAAATAACAATTTTCCTAACGTATGATTAATTCTATGGTCATTGAGCCCTCATTTGCATGAATCTGAAGCAGATAAACACCCTTTGTTAGCATTGAAAGGTCAATATCCCGATGTAGAGTTCCATCTGCCGGAACTAGATAATAATCCTTGTATTGAAGCTCACCAAGCATATTGAAGACCCTCAGTTCTGCATGGTCACTGATATCATTTACTTCAAGGCGGATACTTCCTTTGCTGGGGTTGGGATAGACCTTTGCATCCAGTTCATTTTCATATTCATGGATACCCACGCAATAATCATAATCGAAAATGATGGTAACACTGGTATCGGCTTCACATCCTTCGATATTATTCACATGCACAGAGATAGTCTGTTCGTCATAGCCCAGACCGGTTGTACCCAGTAGGGTATACCTGTTGGTGTCGCCATTCGACCAGAGATAGGATGAACCGGGGTTTCCCGCATCCAGAGTGATGGTTTCATGCACGCAAACATATTGGATATCATTGCCCAGGTTGATTACAGGTGCAGGGTCGACCCTTACGCTGACATATCCCAGAACATCATTATAACCGTCGTTCACCTTCAGGTAGAAATAATGAAGCTTTGCTTCAGTGAGTGACAATTCAAATACCGATTCGTTTGACAACACATTGGCATCACTGTCGGTCCAAGTATATGTATAAAGTCCGGATCCTCCGCCGGCATTGGCATGTAATTCAAAAGTTTCTCCAAGGCAAACAATGCTATCCGGGAATACTTGGGGATTCATGCTCAGCATCCCTCCCGAGATAACTACAATCATTTCGTCTGCCTCTTCACTTATACATCCGGTCACGGCATCTTCTACCTCCAGGAAAAACGGTGTGGTTTCATAAATATTTTTTGTTTGTGGATTCTGGACAGTAGCATCCACAAGTTTGTCAACAGGTGTCCAGAAATAATGGTAGCTGCCACTACCCACGCTTGCTGAGCCTTCGAGGAAGGTAGATATTCCGTGAGGGATGCTTTGATCAGGCCCGGCAAAAGGCACAGGAAGCTGGAGAACAGTCACGTCAACGCTATCAGTCACACTGAGGTCATAATCTACGATCTTAATGTAATAGCGTGTGCTCACTTCCGGTGCAACAACAGGGTTTTCCAGTGTTGAAGAGAATCCTGCAGGATTCGAAGTCCAGGAGTACACATAATTGCCTATACCACCACCTGCACCGGGTGAGAGGGTTGTGGTTTCACCTTTACAGATCACATCAGGATTGGCAAATGGATTTGCAGTAAGCGGTCCCCCTATCTCTCCAACAAAATATGGACCGCTATAAGCCTCACATGTGTTTTCATCGATTACCGTCAAAGTGTAATATCCTGTCGGAACAGCACTTAGATCAAGGCTGTTACCGACAACATTTGTCTGATCATCATGCCAGATGTATTCATCGATAGCCCAGGTGGAGGAAACAATAATACCGGTGATGGAGCCTGTGCTTGAACCATAATTAGACGGTGTGATCACGATCCCGTTGTCATCTATTTCCGGTGCTCCTAACTCGGTAACAAGGTATGGGCCTCCATAAGTAATGCAGTCCTGATTGTCATTGATTTCCAGTGTATAATTTTCAGCGGATACGTTTAAGAGGTCGATGGCACTCCCAACGATAGCACCTTGCGAGTTCTTCCAAACATATGTCAATTCAGACTGCCCACTGGCACTTAATCCTGTGATGGAACCATTGTCCATCCCACAGGTGGCATCTCCAATGGTAAGGCCGGATTCATCCAGCAAGGGTGCTCCAAGGTCGAGATCGAAGACAAGGGTGTCGGCAAGCGCAACATTTCCACATGCATCCTGTACCCCCGGAAACCCGACCGACATATATAATGTATAGGTCCCATTGGATTGAAACGGGTGATCGACCGTCAGGGTGAATTCTTTTTCCCATTCGCCGCCGACAGCGCAAGCAGGACCGTATACATCAGTGACCGCATAAGGCCCGCCTGGCCCTTCGATGGTAAACATATTTGGTGTCATCCAGGCGCATGTTACATTTTCAGAAAATATAACACCCAGTTCTGTTTCACTGCAGCCGCTAACCAATTCCGATTCCACCGAGGCATATCTCCGGATTAACATCGTCAAATATCACAGCGGTTGACTCACTGAAATCAAGTGTAAATCCAGCCATGCGCTCCGGAGCCCCAATTGCTCACATACAACACAAATGATTGACCGGACAAGACCAGGAGATCAGCATTCCAGCGGTTGGTATTCTGAGTTCCGCATACGTTGCAATTCACGCTTCCACCCAGGCTAGACATCATACCGGTTTCACCATCAAATGCAGCGGAATTACAGCTTACCTGTAACTGATTAACCAGATTATAAATCTCTTCGCATCTTCCTGTGGTCAGATTAAAAACAGCCCAATCATAATCATCACTACTGTTATCCGGAATGATCTTAAACCTTAGCATACCTCCCTGCTGAACTGTAAATATGTACCAGGCACTATTCCATTCTCCATCAAGGCAATTATTTGGGCAACAAGTTTCGCAATTTACATAGCAGTGAGGGATTTCATTAGGATAGTTACCTGCCCCGGAGAAAATACTAGGTTCTATATAAACATTCTGGCAGACTGGAATAGCGCCTAAACAATCCCCTTCATCCGGAACCTGTGCAAAGAGTGAGCCGGTACTTAATATGAAAATTGATGCAAGAAGCACAAACATTAGTTGCGCTGATGTGACGAATTTAGCCATGAGATTTTATTTTACCTCCACAGATTATGATTTCAGCACTAAGTTAATTCTTTTTTAGCAATGACCTCAGGCAAAAAAATGGCTGGAAGTGAAGTATTTATATAGCAAATCAAGATGTGTATAAATAAGATTTTCAACACAAAGGTTTGGATAAACTTTAAAAACTTTGTATTTTCACTCGCTGAACTGCTTCGTAAGCAGTATTCTTACCCAAAACCAAGGCACTAACAATACCGGCTTTATAGGCGTTTATGAAACCTCAAACGAACTGAAAGACCTATGAGAATTTTTACCGTATTTATCGCATTCATCCTTGCTATTGGATTGCATTCTTGTAAAAAACCAGAAGAATCTAAATCGCCGATAGCTTCATTTACAATGTCGCCAGGGACCGGTCCATTTACTGTTACCTTCCTGTTCGATGCCAGCAGCTCATATGATGAAAATGAGTCCAGTGGATCACTTCAGGTACGCTGGGATTTTGATGGCAATGGAATCTTTGATACAGAATTTACCACCGCAAAAACTGCAGAGCATAAATACACTGAAGCTGACAACTACAATGTTGGCCTGGAAGTCATGAACTCTGATGGATGGAACGGTTATGAAGAGATTGTCCTTGTTGTTTACGCAGACAGTCTACCACCGATCCCTACATTTACTGTTGAGCCAGACAGCAGCAGCGTTGCCACCATTTTTCTATTTAATGCCGCAGGCAGCAGTGATCCATACACCCCTCAAGATCAACTTAAGTACCGTTGGGACTGGCAAAATGATGGTAGCTGGGACACACCTTTCATGGATGATTCTACCTTTTATCATAAATACGAACTTCCCGGCATTTACAAAGTGATGCTTGAAGTAAAAAATAATTACTCAGTCACCGATACCACCAGCAGGGTAGTGCACGTTTATGATCTGTAGGCCCGGGAGCATTGTTGTTTCTATCCGGACTGTTAATTAAAACTTATAAAAAATTTGATAATGAGGGTCATCCTGACGTTATTCATATTGGCATTTCTGGGATTGGGTTCCCAGGCTCAGTTCAAAGTGGAAGGCAGTATCAGCGGCTACCTGAACAAGAACCTGATCCTTCTTGAGTATTTCGGGGATGAACACCGGATCCTTGATTCTTTAAATACAGATGGCAATGGCTGGTTCAGTTTTGAAATACCGCATGAAGCTCCAAGTGGACTTTATTCCCTGGCAGCAGGCAAAAACCCACTCTTCAATTTTATTTTCAACCAGGAGAACATCATTTTAAAATATGATCCAGGTCAATCAGGGCCACCGGAGTTCATCCAATCAGGGGAGAACCTGATATATTACGACTACCTGGTGCAAAATGATCTGTACACCCAAAAAAGCAGCATGCTGATGGATGTCCTTCAGTATTATCCCGACCGGGACACCTTCCGCCTGTATGCTGCGGGGCATTTCCAAAATATGCAGCATCAATTTCAGGGCCTATACTGAAATGAATCCTTAAGGAGTATCCGGGCACATTCGTTTCACATATAATCAGGAGCGACCGTCCTGTATTGTACCCTGAGAATATGAACTGGGATAACTATATTTCTTATAACCAGCGTCATTATTTCGATGAAACTGATTTTGGCGATACACTTTTGATAAAAACCAATGTACTCACCGCCAAGGCTATCGATTATTTAGGATTTTATTCCATCAATAGCCAGAGTAAGGCCTTGCAGGAGGAATTTTTCAGCCAGGCTGTCGATACCATTCTGCATAAGGCAATGGAAAACGGCAAGGTTTATAATTTTATAATGCAATACCTTATTGAAGGCTTCGAAATGTATGGATTCGACCGGGTGATAAGCCATATTGCGGCCAATTATGAACCTGCTAACACCTGTGTAAATGAGGAACGAAAGTCGGAGCTTGAAAAAAGGATGGAGAATCTTCGGAAGTTGGCTGTGGGAAACATCGCACCTGATATTGTCATTGAAGATATGCAGGGCAATAAGCTCGACCTGGCAGGTATCGGCAGTGAACTTACCGTGGTCCTTTTCTGGGCATCATGGTGCCCTCACTGTAACCAGATGATGCCTGCTTTGAAGGAAATTTATCAAGACAAGAGTCTGCCTGAATTCGAAATACTGGCCATTTCTATCGACACCAGCGCGATGGATTACAGCCAGGCACTGGCATTGCATGCTAATCCATGGATCAATTATGCCGAATTTACCGGATGGGATTCGAAGGCAGCCATCGATTATAGCATCTATGCAACACCAACTATGTTTCTGATCGACCGCAACAGGAAGATACTCGGCAGGCCGGTCTCCGTTTCAGATCTACGCTTCGAACTTGAACAACTGAAATAGTTCCACCTTCCATCTGCCCATTTCACTTTAGGCACTCCAAACACTCTAGGCACTTTAGGCACTCCAAGCACTAAATATTTTCCTTGCTTTTTGCCTTAAAATTTCGTATCTTTATGAAAATCTGACCTTTAGAAAAGGTCAACCTGTTTCCAAAAAAGAATGCTATGACTAAGGTGAAGATTATTTACTTAACGGGAAGAACAGGTAAGAAGTATCGTTTTTATACATTTCCCGGACCTGATAGTATGAAGGCCGAGGGAGGTGTATTCGCCGTTACCAAACGTACACTGATCGAAGAAATGTGGGAACACGAAGTGATGCGTATCGATGAAACGGATAATTTGTCCGAACTGAAAATGTTATTGACCAGATCAGGCTATGATTGCAGCAAAGGCTCAAATTGCATAGCTGCCAGGCTTGAAAATGATCCAGTCAAAAGGAAGAAAGCAGCAGAGGACCTTTGGGGGAACTATTTCCCCTCCATGCTATCAGCGTAATGTAAAAATTCGATTACTAAAAGTTCTTACCAGCACTAACCCTGATCACGCCGGCAATATTTTTGGCGGTGGTAAGAGAAGATATGTCCTCATATAAAAGGCCATTCTTACCTCCATAATGGCTATGTCCGGCTATTTCCATGATATATGCTGTGTCCTCTTTCGAAGGGTCAACAAATACAGAATATACCAGGGCTGGCTGGCTTGAAGTTTTATAGTCTTTGTCATCAGGATACTTATCATTGCTCCAGAATTCATTCCAATCCCACGACTGATTGATCTCCAGAAGTACCATGAAAGGCTTTGGGGAAGATGGATCAACATTTGAGCTGAGAACAAAGTTTGACTGTGGCGTTGGGCCGGTGATCGCATCGGGAACTGGATGTTCACTGTCGGGAAGTTCACCCCATTTGTGCCACCAGTATGGCAGGGCTGCCGTCCTGCTGACAGGCCCCGGTTCCCAACTCCCATTGTTTATTTTTCCATGATCAAAAATACCCGTACCTATCGACTTAGCGACATAGAGTGTTTCCAGGTAATTCCCTTCTTGGTCTTCAAGCCAGATAGCCATCAGTGGATGGTTATGTTCTTTCCCTTTCATAAATTCCACCTTTATCGGGATCCCGTCAAGGCCTTCTTTCGTAAAGATGAATTCTGTTTCCTGACTTTTGGGCGGTGTCTTTTTGCCCGATGAGCAGGCAGAGGACACGATCAAGGACATTAGTATCAGACTTACGATCAATAGTAAATCAGATGTGCTTAGCCCGCTTAGTGTGGTAGGTTTGCTTTTCATTTCGATAAGTTATATTTCAAATATAATCCCGATTGTTGGTAATACCGTCCCTGTTTCATTTTTTATAGACTTCAGGAGGAATCGTTGCTCTTCTGCCGGTGCATCCGGATTAATGATAATCGGATTGCCCTGATCATCGGTCTCCCGGATCAGGTTATCTGGTAATTCTGCTTTAAAATTATATAGATTTTGGATATCAAGGTATACCGTGAGCGACCATTTGCGAAAATAATATGATTTATCTACCCTTATATCAAGCTGATGAAAAGAAGTCAGGCGAAGTGAATTGAAAGCATCATAATCCAGTGTAGGACCGCTATTCGAGACCCACGACTGCACAAAAGAAGAAGTATATTCGTCCCAAGGTGTATAAGGTGCGCCACCCACAAATCTCCATTTTGCCCCTGCATCCCAATTTTTTTTGAAAGATTTCCGGACAGTAATATTAAGAATGTGCTTATTATCCCATGCGGAAGGGATAAACTGATCATTCTTATCCTGGAATTCGCTTGTTACATAGGTATATGACAGGGTCATATTGAGGGTTTTTGTAATGTTCCCACGCATGAAAAGTTCAGCTCCTGTGGCCTTTCCTTCTGATTTAGAAATCACTTCTTCATCGCCATAGGTGCCATAATCAGCTCCCTTGCTGGCCAGGTTGACTGAGTCAAGCACTGAAAAGGGGTAGTCGTGATAATATTTGTAAAATCCTTCCAGAGATACCTCAAAATTTTCGCCAAGACGGTAGGCTAGACCTGCAACCAACTGGTCGTTGTAAATATATTTCACCCCATTATTCTTATTCACAAGTTCCCCATCGCTATTGCTGTATCCCAAAGTAGTATATGCCGGCCGTTGAAAATATCTACCGGTACTGAAATTTACTGACCATCGGTCGGTAATCAGAAAAGAAGCTGAGAATCGGGGCGACAACTGGTCCAGCATGTTTGACATCTCAGCAGAATAATTATTAGCGTCGGTCCTGATCCCAAAGGACAGGGCCAGCCTATCCTTTACAAATGATCTGGACAACTGGGCAAAGAGGCTGTACGAAATCATATTGAGTTCACTATTATAGCTTACATCAGTATATCCTACTCCTTCAACAAAATTATACCGCTGTGTAGTATTGGTATACCGGGCAAAATTAAGCCCCCCGCCCATACGCAATGCAAATTGGCCAAGCATCATATCGTATTCATACCGGAGTTTATTCTCTGCTTCGGTCGATTTGTAATCAAAGATCTTGTTCTCCTCTGAACTATCATCGTTATCTAAGTATTTGTATTGCCGGTTATCGAGAAAATTTCTGCTGGCAACGAGGGTATGTCCACCCCTTTCGGCAAAATGCTTATAAACAGCTCCAATAGTATAGGACCATTGATTATTTACCGGGACCCTGTCGAGAATATATTGCTGATCTTCGGTAGGATTCTTCAACCCGGTGTTCAGCTTGAACTGGTCTATTGCGCCCAGGCCAATAAAAGTCAGAGTGTTTTTAGTATCTAAGATGATGCGGCTCTTTAGCTGAAAATCATTGTATGTTGGCAGGAATGGCAGTTGCAGGGCGCTGAAGAGAAACTGCAGGTATGATCTTCTGGCGGAAAAGATAAATGTCGCTTTCCGCCCAATCGGGCCTTCCAGCGTCAGTGCCAGGTCGGAAGCACCAAGGGTTCCTTTGAAGTTTAGCTTATCGGGATTTCCATTTTTCATTTTCATTTCGATAATGGAGCTCAAGCTGTTACCTCTGGAAGCAGGGAATGCGCCGGATATCAGGTCCACTTCACGCAGAAAATCCGCATTCACGATGCCTACCGGGCCACCACTGGCACCCTGTGTAGAAAAGTGGTTGAGCGTAGGAATTTCTACATCGTCGAGATAATAGGTATTTTCTGAAGGCCCCCCTCCCCTTACGATCACATCATTACGAAATGCCGGTGTAGAGGCAACTCCAGGAAGGCTTTGGACAACCCTTGAAATATCTCTGTTGGCACCCGGGCTCTTTTCTATCTCCTGCACCCCTATCTTCCTGAGGGACAAGGGACTTTCTAAATTTCGTTCATAAGCATTGGCTTTTATAACAACTTCATCAAGCTGCACCTGGGCAGGCGTCATGGGAATGTCGATATAGGCAGTTCTGGCCGAAGTCACTTGTATCTCACCCGATATGCTATTTTCAAAGCCTACAGCCGTGGCATAGAGTTTTATAAATCCAGGCTCTACACCCGAAAAAGTGAAATTCCCATCCAGGTCTGAAGTAGACCCGATGTTTGTGCCATTAATAATAATATTGGCGAAGGGGATGGGCTCATTATTCCGTGCATCAAAAATACGGCCCATGATCTTTGCTTCCTGAGCGATAGACTGGCCTATAAATGCAAATGATATCAGTATGATGAATAAATGTTTGATATTTTTGAGTATTGGTTAAACAAAAATTAAACAAAGGAGCCTGAGAAAAGTTCACAGGCGATAAAATTATTTATCCTTATCATTTTGATAAGGCATGGGGATAGTATATTTGCAGTCTGAATGCTTGATCAGATAATATCCTATGGCCAGTGCAATAAGCAAAGCAGCCAGCGCAGTAATCGACCAATGGGAGTATTTATCAAAGTCCATAACGATGATCTTCCGCGCCAGGGCAATGATGGCCACCAGGATCACGATTTCCACATGCACAACATCTTCCTTCAGATAAATCTTGATGGTATCCAATAATTCTATACCTATTAAAACGATAAGGATGCTCCCCAGAAGGCTCATCATGACCTTTTCATCAAGGATATGGAAAGGTTCATCAGTAATGTAAATGAATATGGTATAACCCAGCTGGATGATGGAAATAGCCAGTACCAGTACCATCATCACAACCAGTATCCAGATGATGGCCTTTTCAAATGCGCGGAGAAATTTCATGCTTTGATTTTTATTGCATAAAGTTAGCAATTTTTTCAAGCCTGGTATGGGTTTAATATCTCTTCAAGGGCCTGTCGGGCTGTCAAATACTTAAAAAGGAAGCCCTGTCGTATCAGCTTACCGGCAGCGACCTTCTGGCCACCAAGCAGTAGTTCCCTGCCAAAGTCACCGAGAATGAGCCGTACTACAAAAGCGGGTGCCGGAAATTGCAATTTGTTTCCGGAGATATCCTTCAATAATTGTGAAAAATCTCTCTGACGTATAGGTTCAGGTGCCACCATATTATATATGCCGCCGGCCTTTTCATCATTCATGAGGTATAATATTGCATAAACCAGGTCATAAATATGTATCCAGGAAATCCATTGCTCCCCCGAACCCATCACTCCGGCCATGTGGCGTTTCGATTGCTTAAGAAGTTCCGGAAGCATGCCCCCGTCTTTTCCAAGCACTATCCCAATCCTGATGGTAACTACTCTATCAAGCATTTCAGCAAATTTGGGGACATGGCTTTCCCATTTGGAGCATACCTCCGCGAGGAATCCTTTCCCTGCTTTACATAGTTCGGAACAATCTTCCGAGCTCCGGCTGCCATAAAACCCAATGGCAGATGCCTGAATAAGCAAAGCCGGTTTGCGTTTCAGGGTGCTCATTGCCTGAAGCAGGCGCTGTGCTGCCAGCATCCTGCTGTTCATGAGGACCATTTTCTGTTTCTTATTCCAGGGAGCAGAAGAAATGCTTTCTCCGGCCAGGTTGATCACAACATCCGTGGTTTCCAATGCTGCCCTGAGGGAGTTATTCTCCCAATCAATCACATTAACTTCCTCGGGAAGCTTTTCCCCGGCACTCATCACGTTCCGTGATACTGCAATGATATCACAGCCCTGTTCCAGCAAGACTGAGATCAAATGTTTGCCAATAAAGCCCGTAGCACCAGTAATCAAGACCTTCATCTTCATAAAAATAATAAAAAACAAACACTATTCAGTCATATCGTTCAAACTACTGACACTAAGTATTTTTTTAATATCTTTATATCGAACCACAATACTGCTTTACATGGCTCTTTCCAGAAATAGAAAACGCTGGGTGATCATACTCGGATCCATCCTTCTAATATTGATTATTCTGATTTTATTTGCAAACAGTTTTCTGAGCAGAAAAGCCGATCAGAGGATTCGCGCTGAGATCAGCAAAGTTGATACAACGGAATATATTATTGACTTTGACAGGATCAGGGTAAATATTTTTAACATGTCGGTGAAGATCCACGATATCTCAGTGAAGCCATCGCCCACAGCCCTGGAAAATGTCAAGCGCAGCCAGTTATCCAAGCCTGTTTTCGAGATTCATCTCGACAGGGTCAAGCTTTCCTCAGTCAGTATTATGAAAGCGATCAAAGGTGAAGGAGTAGATATTGGCAGCATCAGCCTTAGAGATCCCGACATCACAATATATGGACATGGGCACCTTTTCAAGAGTAATGGCAAAGACAATGATGGCCAGGGTATGTTTTCCTCCGACAGCCTGAGTGAAACAATGATAAAAGAAGCAAGACTTGGATCATTTAAAATTGAGGATGCACAACTAAGATACATAGACCTGAGTAATGACAAGTCCCTGCTTGAGACCAGGGATCTGAACATATCCGTCTCTGATCTCTGGTTACATCATCCAGAGGGAGATACTCTCTCATATGTGCTGGAAGTAGATGATATAAATATTGAATTGGCATCGCATAGTATGGAGTTACCAGGCAACTTCTACAGTCTAGCAGCCGGCCCGCTCAAGATAAATTACAAAGACCAGGAGGTCAGTATTGATTCACTGAAACTAATCCCTGCATATCCCAAGGGGAAGTTCGGCAAGGCATTTGGTAAGCAAACCGATCGCTTCGAGGTTTCTGCCGATAATATTTTTATCGATGGTCTGGTCTTCGACAGTTTGATAAATAAAAAGCTTATTGCTGAAAATTTAAGATTGACTTCAGCCCATGCGGACATTTGTCGCGATAAAAGGGTGGAGAGAGACATGAGTATCTTTCCAAAGCTATTCCAGACTTCGGTGGCACTGCTTCCGATCAAGTTGGATATTGGATCTATCAGCACATCGAAAGCCTATGTGAACTACCAGGAGATCGTTGAAGGTGCAACTGAGCCGGGGCCCATTATTCTTGATCAACTTGATATGAAGATCACCGGTGTTTGCAATTATGAGGATTCTATCAAGAATGGACAAGTGATGCATGTAGATGCCGCAGCTATGCTCATGGGTAAGTCACCCATCCAGGTATACTTCGATCTTCCCATAGGAAATCATGCTGAATACTTCACTTATTACGGAACAGCCAGCTCTTTCCCTGCAAAAAACCTGAATCCTATGCTGGAACGCCTTTTGTATGTTGAGGCCACCAATGGTACAATAAACTCTGTAGCATTTTATGCTATGGCAATGAATGATACAACGGCCGGCAGACTTGAATTTAAATATAGTGACCTGGAAGTTAATGTTCTAAAGAAAGCGAAAGAAAATGAAAACGTTCAGGAGAAAAACAAATTCTTTTCTTTTGTGGCCAAGGCAGCAATACATAAGAATAACCCAAATCCCGACAAGGATGTCAGGATCGCAAAAATGTCATTCATCCGAGATCCGAACAAAGGCTTTTTTAATTACATATGGAAAACCATTCAGGATGGGATCATTGTTACGATGACCCCGGGGAAAAAGCGCCTTGCTACAGATATGGGCTGGACCAAGTTTCAGGGCAATTGGAAGAAGACTCTTCTGGACGACTGGAATACTCTGCAATTGTCAAAGGAAGAGAAAAAGGAAGAGAAAAAGGGAAAGAAGAAGAAATCGAAATAAACCCATTCATTAATTCGATTCAACTACACCTTCCTGAATCATCCGTTTCGTAACGCTTTTACCTAGTTTTTTAATACGCTTTTCGGGCTCCAGCGGATTGAGGCTTTTGCTTTGGCCGCCCCAGGCTGCCATGTCACCTTTGTTCTGGTAGAGATATACATCAATACGAAAAGTTCTGCCAGGCTTGCGGTAGTAGTTGGGGTCCATCATGATTGGCAGGTCGTGATAATAATAGAAGGAAAAATATTCGTAATAATTATAAGCATATGGAGGGATCAGCTCCTCGGGCAAAATATACATATCCGTTCCACGCTCTTCTATCATCTTAACTATGAGGATACCATCAATAGCTGCACTATCGAGCTTGCGTTCCAGGGTGCTATAGAGGTACATGGAATCATAAACAAGAACTGTTGAGGCAGCCACGGCTCCAATTCCCTTATCCTGCAGTGCACCTACCATAGTACTTTCAACCTGTGTGCGCAAGCCATTATCATAAAACTGGCTTACAACCATCAGGTTTTTCATCGGCTCCGCCAGAAAGCGTGCATCTTTCCAATGGGTTGCAATCTGTGCAGATCCAATTAAAGGCAGCAAAGAGCAGATCAGGAATAGCTTTTTCATAAAGAAAGTTGTTTGTTGAATCGGTGAATTGGCTTATTTTATCTAAAGTAATAATTATAAATTGTGTTTCCTGAACCTACGATCATATTCAGTTGTCCATCGCGTTTCAGGCTACCAATCAGGATTTGAGTTTTTCCGATATGATCCGGTGTGCTCAGCAGTTTTCCATTGCGGTCGAAGAGGAAGATCTTTCCGCTCTCGGCAGAAACTACCCCAATGATTTTCTCCCGTGAAGAAACAGGGATGATCACAGGCCTTGAGTTGATCACATTCTCAAATTCCCAGGAGAAAATCACATTCTTAAACCTGTCAAATACTGTCAGCACATTCCCATCGAGGTATATAAAATCTTTTCCGCCCTTATTGTCGAAATCTTCATAAAGGAAGTGATGACCTGCACTGAATTCACCGAAGTTTGTCGTTTCCAGCCTGCCATTCCCTTTGATATAAATCAGTTTCCCATCACTGGCGGTTGTCAGGATTATGCCTTTACTGTTGGTCTCATTCACATAAAATTCTGACTGTAAGGCATTCACCATATTGGACTTTAAATTAATCCTGTCCTTGCCACGGCGATCGGTGATCCTGATATTTCCTTCATCATCGGCAATAATAATATAATCTTTCCCACCGTCCCTGAGATGCTGCACACTGGAAGAAACTTTCGCTTTCGAAAGGGGATTTTTCCACCCATTCACCTTTTTTCCTTTGATATCGTAATTATAAACCCTGTTATCATCCAGGGCGATCAAAAAACGATAGTCCCTGTCGTGGTCGTAATCGAATACCGCCAGACCATTGGTGGCTTTATCTTTGAGATCCACAGGATAGCCTTCCACATCCCGGCCCAGAAGGTCTATCAAATAGATCCTGCCAGCAGTATTAAAAAGGTACTGCATTTTCCCATTCTTATAGTAGTCGACCGTATGCACATCACTGATCACCTTCTCCCCTATGTTCAGCTTCCAGTCGATATTCCCGTCATGATCGATGAGATACATATTATTCAGCGTGTCGAAAGCAACGATCTTTAGGTTGTTGGTGCGATGGTCTTTCACAAAATAAGGTTGCCCGTACACAGGGGCATCCAGATATGCTTTCCAGATGGAAAGATCCTCTTTGACGAAAGCAGGATTATGCCTCACGTACACACTCGTAAAGTACATATTGTTCAGGGCTTTGAACTGCACTGCCATGGCCTCGAAGTTCTTCACAACTTCAGGATTTCGGTTGATAAATCCCGCCAGGGGCACCGCCAGGGCTTCGCTCAACATTTTTGTCGAATTTCTGATATTGAAATAGCAGAAGATATTCGAAAGATTAGATACATTGTCGGTAAATCCCTTGAAATTTTCATTCTGCTCAAGCGTTTTTCCCGACAGGAAGATATTGATAAAATTTTCAAGACTTTTTGCTGAGTTGGCAAAAACAACATAGTCTTCAATCCTGGTAAAATAATTCTTTTCAATACCGGCAAACAAACGTCCGTAGATTACCGGGATCAGCTCGGGGATGGTGATGCGCCTTATGCTGTATTCCCTGTAGCTGCTATTATACTGGCTCGATGATAATGAATTTAAGTTCCTGATAGCCAACTCAATATCAGAAGCATGAACCGCCAGGAAAGTATTGGACTCATAATCCTCCATATGAGGGTTGATCATGGCCAGGGCCAGTTCATTCCCGATCCATGAAGTCATATATGCTTCCACGTTGGGCCCATAGCGGTTTTTTATCGACTTCAATTTCTCTTCCCGCTCAGGATAAACCCCTTCATTGGCCAGGTAAAGTTTATTATCGGCATGCAGGCTTTGATAATTGCTGAAGCCGAAACTGACCAGCATAGAAGTGTTGTATGGAAGCACCCTTGTGACCTCGATCTTCTGGGGCTCCTGTCGCTGAAAAAGGCTTAGGAACTGGTTCAATGTATCCTCGGCCTCCGAATATCCGTTCATCAGCAATTCATCATTCTTTATCAAGAGGTCAATCTCAGACCATGCTCCAAAGTCGGGCAGGATCTTTCTATCTTTAAAATATGAGGATGAAAATATGCTACGAGCAATGGTAGGTACCCTTTCGAAGTTGATAAATATGTTGGCATCTACATTCCTGCCGGAAGTTTTTGCCACTTTTTCATACATCTCTGCAAAAGGAAGAAGTGTTTTGTCTTTGAGGCGCTGTGTGCACGCCTCCAGGATGCCATTGCTGCTGCCAATAATACATAATCCATGACTGGAAGTGTAAAATGGCCCTGAGTTCGATTTTGGGAGATCCCCATCGCTGCCAAAGATCGGGCCAAGCGCACTTAAAATGCCATCTTCGGTGGCGCCATAAGGCATCTTAAAGATGAGACAGGTTTCGATTCCTGCACTATCCTCCGCAAAGGCAACATAAATACTGCTTCGGTCAAGCAATTCTGTATATCCCATACCAGTCAGCATAGAATCTGCATTCTGAAGGACTTTAAGGAACCTTCCCCCGTCGGACGTTCCAGCCAGGTCATTCCATATATCATTCCCGCTGCTTAATTCCCTGATGAGTTCCCCCGGCTTATTCAGTTTGATAAAAGCTCCGGCATTCAATGGGATAGCATCCTCAGGCATAGCAGCCTGGCGACCATACTTGCTATACAGGTAATACCCGCCGAAACCTATCAGCAGAATAAGAACACTCAATGCAACGTATGTAAATAATCGGGATTGTTTCACAATGGATGAATGCTTGTTAACTCAAAAGTATAACAAAAAAAGAGTCGGATTATTTGACACTAATAAATAAACTAACAGAAATATGTTAATTAATTTACAACTTATGGGGATCTCTCGTCCTTCGCTTTGCTTAGTCCTTGAGATGACAGAGTGCTGGTGGGAAATGACTGTGAGTTTTCATTACGAAGGAGCAATGCGAGTGAGGAATCCCCTTGATGGAAATTATTAAAACCCGATTTTCAATTGCTCATTCATATTAAAGCTTTTCCTGTGGTATTCCGTGATGCCATGCACATTGATCGCATCTTTATGATCCCGGGTAGGATAACCTTTGTTGCTGGCCCAGTTATATTGCGGGAATTCGGCATCAAGTGAGAGCATGTACTCATCACGGTGGGTCTTAGCCAGGACGGAAGCTGCAGCGATGGCATAGTATTTACCATCACCTTTAACAATGCATTCATGTGGAATATCCCTGTATTCCTTGAAGCGGTTTCCATCAATGAGCAGTAATTGCGGAGACTGATCTAATTTATCCAGCGCCCTGTGCATTGCCAGAAATGATGCATTCAGAATGTTGATCTCATCGATCTCATGATTATCCACAATGCCAACAGCCCATGCCACTGCAACCTCCTCTATTTCTTTCCGCAACTCATTCCTTTGCTTTTCGGTGAGCTGCTTGGAATCATTCAATATTTTATTTTTATAGTTTCCCTGCAAGATTACCGCAGCAGCAGTTACCGGGCCGGCAAAACAGCCTCGCCCGGCCTCATCAAGGCCTGCCACCGTCACAGCTTCCTTATGATAATGCTTTAACACTCTGCCACTAATAGGTTATTTACAAAAACAAAAAGATACCAGGCCCACAAGTAAATCTCAAGAAACCATGTTACCCTGCGTTTTACTGAGAGGTATCCGGTGATAAAGATAGTCACCGGGATGGCAATCATCATCATAGCCATTTGCAGATCATCAATCAGATAGATCATGGACCCTATCCCAATAAAAACAAAATAAATACTGAGCAAGATCATTTTACGAATCTTGAGATTCCATTCATTCATCCTCGTTATACGAAAGAAAAAAGCATCCAGAAAAAACGACAGCATCATGGCCCAGATACCATATTGAATGAGTGGCAGTGAAGTATTTAATTCAGGAATAGTTGAGAACCAATTGATATAGAGGCACCATTGCACTTCGAGTATATCTACAAGGAAGTAATAGAGGAAAAGATAGATGTAAACTGAGATCACTCCTGCAAGTGAAACAAAGATCATCCTGATACTGAATGTTCCAAACACTACAAATGAGAGTATCAGCAGTATGATAAAGAATATGCTTGCAAAATGAAAAAGGGAAGCCAGGGCCAGTAAAAAGGCAGCTGAAAAAACGTCCCGGGTTGGATCGGGGGTGCCGTAAGTACACAGTATACGATCGAGTGCTGGAATGATGAAGAATGAAGCACAGAGCATAGGGTTAAGGCCCAGGGCAGGTAATGACTGGCTCATGATCATCACATAGATAAATGCTGTGATAAGGGAATTTTTAGGAATGATCTCATGCTTGATCAATATATAATTGAGGTAAAAGGCTTCAAGAATAAGAAGTACAAAACCCATGAGAATCATCAATATACTACCGGGTGGGATGATCGTCAGAAGCAATTGAAACAGTGGTGACTCAGGCACTTCAGGCACCCATACACATCCGCTAAAAAAGGGGCGGATCCATAATGCAGCTGCCAATACGATCATAAGGACGTATTGAATGTAATAACTGCTTCTGAATTGTCGGATCAGCACTATATATTATTTTTTCAGATGAGTGAGATCAATCCATCAGGTCTTTCCCAAGATCCCTGCGGTAATATTTACCTTCAAAACCAATGGCGGAAGCATTCACATATGATTGCCTGAGTGCATCTTCCATCGTATTGCCAAAGGAAGTGACTGCAATCACTCTTCCGCCGTTTGTTGTCACCTCATTATTGTCAGCTTTCGTTCCTGCATGGAAAACGAGGCTACCTTCGATCTTTTCCAGCCCATGAATAAGCTTTCCTGATTCATATGCCTCGGGGTACCCCCCTGCCACCAGCATGATGGCAGCCGCAAAACGAGGATCGGCTTCCACACTTTCTTCTGCCAGTTTTCCTTTTCCAACGGCTATGAACAGTTTCAGCAGATCGGTCTTGATCCTGGGGATCACTGATTCTGCTTCCGGGTCGCCCATTCTTACGTTGTATTCAATCACATAGGGTTCCCCTTCTACCCTTATCAGTCCAAAAAAGATAAAACCTTTATATTCCAGGCCCTCGTCGATCAAGCCACGAACCGTTGGAGCAATTATGCTATGTTCCACCTTCATCATAAACTCAGGGTCGGCAAATGGCACGGGGGAGATGGACCCCATACCACCGGTATTCAGCCCGGTGTCGCCTTCGCCAATGCGTTTATAATCTTTCGCTGACGGCAGGATCTTGTATGATCTGCCATCGGTAAGCACGAAGCATGATATCTCTATTCCGTCCAGGAACTCTTCTATAACAACCTTACTGCTGGCCTTGCCAAACTTGGCATCTTTTAGCATGGCAGTCAGCTCCTTCCTGGCTTCTACTATTGAATTCAGGATGAGCACGCCTTTTCCGGCTGCGAGTCCATCGGCTTTGAGGACATAGGGCGCTTTCATAGTCTCCAGGAAAGCATAGGCATCTTCCAGATCTTCAACACTAAAAGTTTGATATGCCGCAGTAGGGATACCATATTTAATCATAAAGTCCTTGGCAAAGTCCTTGCTGCCTTCCAACATGGCTGCTTCTTTAAGGGGCCCGATCACCATCACTTCTGCAAGACCGGCATCGGCCTTAAAAAAGTTATGGATGCCATTAACAAGAGGTGCTTCAGGGCCAACCACCACCATCCCAATATCCTTGTCCAGCACAAAAGCTTTGAGTTCCTCATAGTTATTGACATCAAGGGATACATTTTCCCCATGCTGCAATGTTCCTGCGTTACCGGGGGAGATATATAATTGTGTCAGCAAGGGGCTTTGGGCTATTTTCCAGGCCATGGCATGTTCGCGCCCGCCGGAACCAAGAATAAGAACCTTCATACTATGGGTTTTATACTTTAAGGTTTATACTTTTCGATGTATTATTATGATTTATTTAATACTTTTTCAATAACAGCCCAGAGCTTATCGGCAGAATTCTGCCAGGTAAAAAGCAGGCTCCTTTCTCTTCCTTTTTTTACCAGGTCTTTTCTCAGTTCAGGATCCAGAGCAATCTTTTCCAGGCCTCCAGCAATTGATTTAACCGAGAATGGGTCCACCAGCAAGGCCGCATCTCCTGCCACTTCCGGCATGGAGGTCACATTGGAAGTTACGACCGGTATATCGCAGCGAAACGCCTCAATGATTGGTAATCCAAAGCCTTCAAAGTAACTCACATAAGCCATCGCAAGTGCTGAGCCCACAGCCTTATGCAATTCCTCTGCACTCATTCTTCCGCTGAATAACACCTCCTTATTGTGTTTCATTCTATCAAAAGCTTCCTGTATCTCCCGGGTCCAATACTTCTTATTCCCTACCACTACAAGTTTGATTTCAGTCCTGTGCTGCTCCTTAAAATAATCAAAGGCCTGAAACAGCCGTATCAAGTTCTTACGCGGATGCAAAGCCCCAACAAAAATAAAATATGGGCAGCCTTCACTATGCCTTTCCCTGCATGCTTGTTGTTCATCTTCCGGCACAGGCTTAAAATCTTCATTCACCCCGTTATACACCACATTGACCTTCTCAGGCAGAACATCATAAAGGTTTACAATATCCTTCTTGGAGAATTCCGATACCGTCACGATCTGCTCGGCTTTCCTTGCATATCTGGGGAAGAAGTAACGATAATATTTCCTTTCCAGCACTGGAAGATCTTTCGGATAATGTTCGAAGTTGAGGTCGTGAAAAACAGGGATTGACGGTACTTTTGTCCTTAATGACAGGTAGGCATCGGGCGAAAGGAATATATCTGCCTTTATCTTTTTCAGAACACGCGGAATTGTCCATTCAAACCAGATATAATATAAAAAGGGGTGTCGTGCCTGTGGTCCAGCCTTCACCGGGATCACATTATCAGAAAAGATGAAACGATCATCCCATTGCCGGTCGAAAATGAAATAAAACTCATGCTCCGGATGTGATGTAGTGATCCGTCGAAGGGTTTCATAAGCCACCCATCCGATCCCTTCCAGTTTATCCGGAAGCAACAATCTTGTATTAACAGCTATCTTCAATCAGGCAGAAATTTTGGAATCATTCAAGTATTTATCATAAATTCACATTATTGCCGTTTTTATGATAATTTTGTACAAATTTATGGTTTTTTCGCGAAGGCGGAAGGCCATAAATAAGCACAGCTTAAAGTCCTTGAACTGAAAGAGATGCAGCGGAAATTTATCACAAACCTTATTCTTTTGCTTTCCCTGAACCTGCTGATCAAGCCGTTCTGGATCCTGGGTATAGATCGGTCCGTGCAGAATATGGTTGGTCTGGAAGAATACGGTTTCTATTCTGTGATATTTAATTTTTCATTTCTTTTTAACATTTTGCTGGATCTGGGGATTACGAATTTCAACACCCGGAATATCGCACAGCATAAACATTTGCTAAACAAACATTTTTCCGGAATCATTGCTGTTCGCTTCCTCCTGGCATTTCTATATGTAGGCATTACCTTTCTGGTTGCCCTACTCATTGGCTTCAAGGGTGAGCAGTTATATCTGCTGGGCTGGATTGCTTTCAACCAGTTTTTACTTTCCATCATCCTTTACCTTCGGTCGAACATCAGCGGTTTGCTGATGCTGCGTACTGACAGCATGATCTCTGTACTGGACCGTATTCTTATGATCATCTTCTGTGCGGTTTTGCTATGGGGCAATGTGACCAGCCAGACATTCAGGATCGAGTGGTTCGTTTATGCCCAAACGGCTGCCTACATCCTCACAGCTTCGGTCGCACTGAGCATTGTGATGGTCAAGGCAAAGTTTAAAAGATTATATTGGAACTGGCCATTCTTTGTGATGATCGTCAAGCAGAGCCTGCCGTTCGCAACACTCGTGCTTATGATGTCGGTATATAACCGTATCGACCCGGTGCTGATCGAGCGTTTACTGCCGGCACCTGATGGGGAGATACAAGCCGGTGTCTATGCTCAGGCCTTCCGCCTTTTTGATGCCTCGAATCAAATCGCTTATCTTTTTGCAGTGTTGCTGCTTCCAATCTTCTCACATCTTTTAAAAAACAACAAGCCTATTGTACACATTGCAAAGCTGGCTTTTTCATTGTTGTTCACCGTTTCGGTAACGATGGCCATAACTTCTTTCTTCTATTCCTCGGAGATCATGAGTTTACTTTATCCCGAAAAGAATATTGAAAGTTCCAGTCTCATTTTGAGTATCATTATGTTCGGTTTTATTGCCGTTTCTGGTATTTACGTATTCGGGACCCTACTCACCGCCCATGGCAGCCTGAAGCAGCTTAACATCATCGCTGCGTCAGCCATTGTGTTCAATTTGGTCATAAATTTCATTCTAATCCCCAGAATGCAAGCCATCGGCTCCGCTTATGCCAGCCTTTCTGCACAAGCCATTTCAGTCATCCTCCAGGTAATCATCGTTCAGCGGATCTTTAAGTTCAGGATCAATATTCCCTACCTGGCCTCCCTGATCGCCTTTGCAGCATTGGTTGCACTAGCGGCCAGCTTTAGCAGGCAACTGCCATTCGACTGGTGGATGAGCCTGTTTATCTTGCTTGGATTCGCTTTCGTCCTGGCATCCATGCTCCGCCTGTTCAGCATCAAAGGATTTATCAGGATCATCCGGGAAAGGGAAAGTGACCTGCCTGATTAGCAAGGCATTTCATCCCAATCAGGAAAACAAGTCCGGAAAATACAATAAATAGGCACTAAGGCTGGTTTATTGAATTGGTGCATTGAAATAAATTTCCTAATTTTGACCCCTTTATAAATTTAGTTCTAAACAAGATGGTAAGTAAGTTTGCAGAAAACGGCGACTTTGACTCTTCCGGCTTCATCTACTTCCTGTATTTCTGGAGGAAACCATTGATCATCATTATCCTGTTAGCACTTCTGGCATCCATTGTGTTCTCATCACCAATATTTATCACACCAAAGTATAAATCAACAGTTATCCTGTATCCTGTGGCGACGAATTCAATTTCGAAGGCATTGATCAGCCAGCAATCAGGGATCAAAGAGGATGTTTTGGGGTTTGGTGAGGAAGAACAAACGGAGCAGATGCTACAGATCCTGAGCTCAAACAAGATCAGGGACAGGATAGTGAGTAAGTTCAATTTGCTTGAACATTACGGGATCAATCCGGATTCGAAGTACAAGAACACGCGTCTGGTCAGAGAATACGACAGGAATGTCACCTTCCGACAAACTGAGTATATGGCTGTAAAGATCAGCGTACTGGATACGGATCCTCAGATGGCTGCTGATATCGCCAATAGCATTGCAGAGCTCCTTGATTCAGCAAAAACGCAGATGCAGAAGGAAAGGGCCGGTCAGGCTTTCCGGATTGTGGAGTTAGAGTATCTCGACCTGCAAAAAGAGATTGCGGGCATCGTAGATTCGCTCAGGGTGATCGGCAGACTGGGTGTGAATGACTATGAATCCCAATCAGAGGTAATCAACCAACAGCTGGCCATTGCACTTCGCAATAACGATATGGCCGGTGTCACAGCTCTGGAAGAAAGGCTGGACATACTCGCTGAATATGGCGGTGCATTCCTTTCGCTCAAGAACACCCTGGAGTTTAAGTCGGAGCAGCTAACGCTTCTGAAAACGAAATACCAGGAAGCCAAGGTAGATGCTGAATCTGAACTACCACAGAAGTTCGTGGTAAACTCTGGTTATAAGGCCGAGGAAAAATCTTATCCTGTCCGATGGATCATCGTGGTGGTTACAACCTTATCATCACTATTACTTGCTATTCTGGTACTAATTCTAATAGAGAATTTTTCAAAGATCAAAAAAAAAAACTTCAAAATAAAACTGTGGTCGATTGATAACGCAAGCAGTTTTAAGAAGGATAAAAAGCATAAAAAGAAAAAGAAAAAAAAGAAAAAGGAAGCCATAGTTTACGAGGATAAAAAGCCGGCACCGGTAAAAGAAAAACCGGATAAAGAGCCAAAGCAAGAAGAACCGGCCCCCGAAGAAATAAAAACAGCTTCCGAAACAGAGAAAACAATAGCGGAAACAACATTTAAACAAGAATCATCTAAAGAAGAATCATATAACATAGCTGAGATGAAAATGATATTCGATAATTCAGGCATCCTGGGAATCCTCTTCAAATGGTGGAAGCACATCCTTGTGATTGCAATCATAGCACTGGCACTTGGAGCCCTCTTTTCCAGCCCTTTATTTATTACACCGAAATATAAATCTTTCGCTGTAGTATATCCACAGAACATTTCACCTTATTCGGATGAAAGTGAAACGGAACAGATGCTGCAATTGCTGCAATCGAAAGATATTAAGGATAGTGTAATAAAGAAGTTTGACCTTGCAAAGCACTATGAGGTTGATAGCAGCTTTAAGTACTTTTACTCAACCATCTACTATGAGTATGGGGAGAGTGTAAGCATTTCCAAAACTCCCTTCGAATCAGTAGAGATCTCAGTTCTGGATCGTGATCCTATGCTGGCCAATGATATGGTAAATGCAATTATTGACTATTACAACATAAAGGTCAGGAATACGCATAACGTAAAATATCTTGAGGTGATCAGGATGTATGATGCAATCATTGCCAAGAAGCAAGCCCATATCGACTCCCTCAAACTGAGGCTACAAACACTTAGTACAGAGTACGGGCTGATAGAATATGAAGCCCAGGCTGAAGAGATCACCAGGGGTTACCTGCGTACCGTCACCGGCGCATCCAGCAGTAGCATCAACCAACGTGAAGTAATGAAGCTTAAGCAGAATATTGAGGAACACGGTGGAGAGCTGATCGAGGTGGTAGAGGCCCTCAGAAACGAAGCCATCAACTTTTCATTACTGAAAGTTGATTATGAAACTGCTGTGAGGTTTTATACTGATGAGCTGACCTATGCGAACGTTATTACGCCACCTTATCCGGCTGATAAGAAAGCTTATCCCATACGCTGGCTGATCGTTGTTTTCACTATGATTGCCACGATCTTCCTGGCCATCATTATCATCCTGATCATCGAAAGATTCAAGCATAATTTCAAGACTAAGAAATAATTCAACACCAAGCATTTGAGCCAACTGATCGAGAAATATAAGGTCTATCTGGTTTATGCAATAAGCATTGCGTTTATTGCTTTGAACTGCTACCTGATCACACAGGATAAATATTATGCATTGCTCACGCCCGTAGTATTGATCTTCCTGTTCCTCTATATTTTCTCTCTCGATAAGCTAATCCTATTAATCACATTTCTCACACCCATAGCCATCAATTATAAGGATCCTGACTTAGGGGTAGGGATCTCACTTCCTGCAGAACCTCTTATGCTTGGAGTGCTTATCGTTTTCATACTCAAGATCTTCTACGATGGCGGTTTCAACAAACATATTGTCAGGCATCCCGTTACAATTGCAATCATTATCAACCTGGTGTGGATCATGATCACAACCATCACCAGTGAGATTCCACTGGTGTCCGTCAAATTTCTGATTGCCCGGCTATGGTTCATCGTCCCGTTCTATTTCATTGGGATACTCATCTTCAGGGATATAAAGAATATCAAGCTCTTTAACTGGCTCTATGTGCTTCCATTGCTCGTGATTATCGTATATACACTTTTCAATCATGCAGGTTACGGCTTCGACAAGCCGCACAGCAATATGGTGATGAAGCCATTTTATAATGACCATACGGCATACGGGGCAGTGATTGCTATGTTTGTCCCGTTTTTTATCGGGTTCTCATTTAACAAGGATTACAGCAATTCACAGCGACTGGGGGCATTCATTGTGCTGTTCATGCTCATTCTTGGGCTTATCTTCTCATACAGCCGTGCCGCATGGATCAGTATGACATTCGCCCTCATGGTGTTTGGCATTATCATTTTCAAGATCAAATTCAGGTGGATCATGATAGGCTTCGCTGTCCTTGCGGCCTTATTTTACATGTTTTCATTTCAATTTCTCGACAGGCTTGAAAGGAACAAGCAGGATTCTTCAACCGATTTTGCAGAGCACATACAATCAATGTCGAACATATCATCTGATGCTTCCAACCTGGAACGTATTAATCGATGGAACTGCGCCCTCAGGATGTTTGATGAGCGCCCATATCTGGGCTGGGGCCCTGGAACCTACCAGTTTGTTTATGCCCCCTTCCAACGCTCAAAAGAAAAAACCATAATCAGTACCAACGTTGGTGATATGGGTAATGCCCATAGTGAATACCTGGGCCCGCTTTCCGAATCTGGAGTCCTTGGCATGCTCACTTTTTTAATTATCGTTATCACTATTTCGATTACAGGGCTGAGAGTATATAAGCGTGGCAACAGCAAGGAGGTGAGATTTATCGGCCTTCTGGTATTGCTTGGCCTGATGACCTACTTCGCCCATGGCCTTCTTAACAACTTCCTCGACACCGATAAGGCTTCAGTACCTTTCTGGGGATTTATAGGGATATTGGTTTCTCTTGATCTGTATCACAGCAAAAAGAATAAGGAGACACGAGTAACGAGCAACGAATAACGAGTAACGAGCAACGAATAAGGTTCGGGATAGAAAAATTACAATTTTTTCACCTTCTCCCAGATCTCGGGGAGCTTTTTAATGAGGGCCATTTCTTTCCATGCCTGGCGTGCTTCCATGGCAGGACGACCGAAATAAACTTTTCCACCTTCTAAGGATTTATCAGTTCCTGAAGTGGCAAGCATCACAGTTCCTTCACCAATCACTAGATCTTTATCTACCACTACATTGGCCCATAGGATCACATTATCCTCGATCCTGGTTACACCTGCAATAGCAGTGAATGCCCCAATGATGCAGTACCTGCCAATATACGTATCATGGCCAACCTGAACGTGATTATCGAATTTGGTATAATCACCAATCATGGTATCGCCAGTTACTCCTTTATCGATGGTGGTATTGGCTCCTATCTCAACATGGTTTCCCAGGACTACCTTCCCAACGGAGTTGAACTTCATGGTTTCACCCTGCCGTTTTTGAAAATAAAAGCCGTCAGCCCCGATTACGGATCCTGAATGGAGTACCACTCCGTCACCCAGTACACAATGGTCATATACGGATGCGTTGGCATGGATCAGGCAATTCTTCCCGATCTTAACATTGTTCCCAATAAATGCACCCGGCTGTATCACGGTGCCTTCACCAATCTCAGCAGTTGGACTTATCATTCCGGCAGCTGTCTCAAATGGCCTGAAATGTTTTCCTACTCTGTTAAAATCCATAAAAGGATCTTCTGAAAGGATGAGACCTTTCCCTTCGGGGCATTCAACATCCTTATTGATAAGGATAGTTGTTGCATTGGAATTCAATGCTTTATCATAGTACTTGGGATGGTCGACAAAGGTCAGGTCTCCCTCTTCAACCATATGGATCTCGTTCATACCTTCAACAAGGTGATCCGGGTCACCAATATATTTGGCACCCAGAAAGCCTGCAAGTTCTTTCAGGCTGATAGACTGTGGAAATTTCATACTTTGACTCTTTCAGAATATTCACCCGTGCGTGTATCAACCTTGATGTGGTCTCCGGAATTGATAAACAGAGGCACTTTTACATTGGCCCCGGTCTCAACCGTAGAATCCTTCATAACGTTGGTGGCTGTATTTCCTCGTTCTCCGGGCTCAGTGTATGTGACCTCAAGAACAACATAGGCCGGCAGATCACATGAGAGGTATGTTTCAGATTCAGTGTGATAAGAAATATCAACTTCCTGTCCTTCTTTCATAAATTCTGCCGCTGAGATCACCTCTTTTTGAAGCTGGATCTGATCGAAAGTTTCCTGGTTCATAAAGTGATAAGATTCGCCATCAGTATAGAGATACTGGTATGGGCGTCTTTCCACCCTTTGTATGTTTATCTTCACTCCTGCCGTAAAAGTATGGGGAAGCACCTTTCCGGTCTTTAAATTCTTAAGTTTCGTCCTTACAAAGGCCGGCCCTTTACCAGGCTTTACGTGTTGAAATTCAACAATAGTATACAAGTCACCGTTATGCTCTATGATCAATCCGTTTTTAAAATCCGATGTACTAGCCATGTGATGTATTTTTTATTTTAGTCTTGTTTAGGTAATTTACTGTATCCCTTCATAATACCCCTGGTTGATCTTTGTATAAAGGCAAGGATCTCATCGCGTTCGGGTGTAGCAGGCATATCGGCTTCAATCAGGTTCACCGCCTGGCTTACATTCTGTCCCCTCAGGTATATCTTTCTGTAGATCTCCTGTATATCAGCGATCTGTTCAGCAGTAAATCCACGCCTTCTCAATCCAATGGAGTTAACCCCTACATAGGATAAGGGCTCCCTTGCCCCTTTTGTATAGGGAGGTACATCCTTACGTACCAAGGCCCCTCCTGAGATCATAGAGTGCTTCCCGATCTGTACAAATTGATGCACTGCCGCAAGGCCTCCGACAATGGCAAAATCGTCGATCATGATGTGACCGGCCAGGGTTGCTGCGTTGGCCAGGATCACATTGTTGCCGATCACGCAATCATGAGCAACATGCACATAAGCCATCAGTAAGCAATTATTTCCAACTACAGTCTCATAATTGGCTTTAGTCCCGCGATTGATGGTCACATATTCCCTGATTGTTGTATTGTCACCAATCTTCACAATGGTTTCCTCACCGTCAAATTTGAGATCCTGCGGAATAGCAGCAATCACGGCGCCCGGAAAGATTCGGCAGTTCTTGCCTATCCTGGCCCCTTCCATGATGGTGACATGGGAGCCTATCCAGGTGCCTTCTTCGATCACAACATTCTTCTCGATATTGACAAAAGGTTCGACCACCACATTATTAGCCACTTTGGCCTGGGGGTGTACGTATGCTAAGGGTTGATTCATCAGATTGGATTATTTATCAGTTTCTTCTCTTTTCTTTATAGCAGCCATCATCTTAGCCTCCATCACGACCTGTCCGTTCACATAGGCTTTGCCCTGCATAAGAGCAATGCCTCTACTGGCAGGCTTCAGAAGTTTATTATGGAAGACAATCGTGTCACCGGGGCGTACCACTTTTCTGAATTTCACGTCATCGATCTTAAGAAAAAGGGTAATGTAATTTTCAGGATCCGGTACAGAATTCAATATAAGTACTCCACCGGTCTGAGCCATGGCTTCAACCTGGATTACGCCTGGCATGACAGGATCTCCAGGGAAATGTCCCACAAAGAAATGTTCATTCATAGTGACGTTCTTCACGCCAACAATGTAATCTTCTCCCATCTCCATGATCTTATCGATAAAAAGAAATGGCGGACGATGAGGAAGAAAGCCCTGAATATCCATGATATCAAATAATGGCTCCTTAGTCAGGTCAATTGAAAATGATGTATTCATCTTTTTCCTGGTATTGGTATGTTTTATAATAAGTTTTCCTAATTCAACATTTGCTGCATGTCCCGGTCTCCTGGCAATAATGTGAGCTTTGAGAGGCTTGCCCAGAAGGGCAAGATCACCGATCACATCGAGCAGTTTATGCCTGGCAGGTTCATTTCGGTGATGCAGTTCAAGATTATTCAGTATTCCATCCTGCATAACGTTCACCCTGGGCTTGTTGAAGAGATCGGCCAGGCGATCGAGTTCATCCTGCGACACCACCCTGTTCACAAATACGATTGCATTACTGAGGTCACCGCCTTTGATAAGGTTGTTAGCAAGAAGGTATTCCAGTTCGTGGAGAAACACAAAGGTCCTGGAATTGGCAATCTCTTCTTTAAAGCTTTCTATTTCCTCTAATACAGCATATTGTGTTCCGAGCACCCTGGTATCGAAATTTATCATAACAGACACCTTGAAGGAGTCGTGAGGAATGGCGATCAGTTCAACTTTATTCTCTTCATCGACGAACATGATGTTCTCATCGATCTCGAGGTATTCACGTTCTGCATCCTGCTCAACACTACCAGCTGCCATTAGCGCTTCCACGAAATACTTAGAGCTTCCATCCATAATGGGAGGCTCACTCTGGGTCATATTGATCATCAGGTTATCGATACCCATACCCCTTACTGCTGCGAGGACATGCTCGCAGGTATTGATATCGGCACCATTATGGCGTAAGGAAGTTCCCCTGGAAGTGTCAACCACATACTGAACATCTGCATCGATCACAGGCTGGCCGTCAAGGTCAACCCTTCTGAATTTCAGTCCATGGCCCGCTGGTGCGGGATTGAATGTCAGGGTAACCTGGTTCCCCGTGTGGAGGCCAGTACCCTCTACGGAAGTGATCTTTTTTATTGTACGTTGCTTCTCAGTCATATGTGGCTGTAGAGCGATTTTCCAAATTTTGGCAAAGGTAATAAAAAATGGATATCCATTGTCGTCATTGTGGCCATTGTCATCATTGTTCTATTGCTTCACTGTTCCACTGTTCCACTGTTTCACTGTCTTGTATTCAGACTCAAGGAAACGGTGCTTCTTCAGTCCATTGTACTCCGTAGCCTTGGCGTAGGAGCATTCTATCATCCTAGACAATATTCCCTCTTCGATTGTTTCGTAAATATTCTTTCTCCATATTCCTTGCCAATTCCATTAAATAAGTATTACAACTGAGCTCAACTGAAAACCTTACTTGCTGATTATCTAATCTTTACAAAAATAAAAGATAGCAATATTTGATTTTAGCTTCTTCCTTTTGTATCTTTACATTGCTTTCTTCCACGAATGGGAAGCACAAAAGTCACGAAATCAAGCGCGAAGTTTTCTCGATAGATGATACTCTTAAGAGGGTAAAAACCCCCTTAAGTTATTAATAATTAATGTACATCACCAAATGTATAAAACCATTAACAAAGAAAGGAGGCAGAGCAAAGTTAAACATTTGTTGTATGCCTGCAATCTTTGTGCAAACTCAATCATTGTTTAACTAAAACTCTATGCCATATGTAAAAACAAATCAATCCATTACCATTCAGACCAATATCATGGTCCAGTTTGCTTACTGATCAGTAACGGTTGGTAAAGAATTAATTACGAAACAAAAACACTTTAATAACTGAAAAAATCAATCATGAAAGAACTAATATTTAAAACCTTAATAATAATTACGCTTATTGGAATAACTGCGGCCTGCAACAAAGACTTTGAAAACAAGCCCACTTCAACAGAAAGTCTTCCAGGCGAAACAAACTTAAAAACAAACAACACCGAAGATTTGATTGTAGCTTTTATCGATGATGTAAACAACTCATTCAAATCCAGCAGCGAGTACACAGTTGATAGTGCCCTATGGTATGTTGAGGCTGCACTGAATTACTCCTATTGCATTTGGGACTCGTCCTTTGCAGTTCAAACTTTTGATTCCGCAACCATCAGCGTATCATTGAAAAAGGATGGAAACATTGAAGATACCGACGTTTATACAGCCTACAATGATTTCGTTGATAGCCTTGAGGTTCATTGGGACAATATTTCCGAAACAACCAAACATGTAATTTTTGTTGATGTTTCGGTAAGAAGCAATTCCAATGGTGTTGTTGTGCTTCATCTTGTATCAGCCATGGGAAGTGGATCTCCTACTCGACTGTATGCAAATTTTGCAGCTGATGATGATTGGTATAGCTGGGCAAATTTGGGTGGTTGTGGTAACAACCCAGCAACCTCATCAGATGCAGCAGAAGAGTTAGAGTATAAATACCTCCACCCAATAGTAACAACTGATCCTAATTATAGAGTTTACTTTACAGGCGTAGAACAAATTGAAGAGGTATATCCAGGAGAGTACCCAGATCAAAATAGTCCAAGTGGAGACATGCTCTACAATTACATTACCTCACCTCCAATCTCAGAACCCTGTATCGATAACGTAGACTTGAATTACTATTTAAATACTGGAATTGACCATATTGTGGATCATAAGGAGCCTACAGGCTTTGGTTTTGTGGATTTGGATGTTAGAGGATCAAGTATTTCTGCGCCCGGCCAAGTTGGGCGATATCACAGTTTAAAGATTTGGTATGGTGAAATTGATTATACTACAACTAGCCCATCCACGTTATAAATAATAGGTTTACAGAGAATCTATTTTTCAATTACCCAACCCCATGCGAGCATCAGCTACTATCATTGTTTTAATTCTTTTTTGGAATATTCTTGTTAGCCAAAATACGTTTGAACTTCGGATACCAATGGAAAGTTACCAAGCCCCAGGTGATATAACTATTGACAACCAAGGTAATTATATAATTCCAGGTATTTCTTTTAATGACAGCATTGATGCTTTCCATGGGATTTTATTTAAAGTAAGTGCTACTGGCGAAGTTATTAAATCAATTTCATACTTCGTTCCAGATAGCACTTGCTGTTTTACCAGAATGATTAAACTGGATAGTAATTACCTGGTCTTTGGAGGAATTGGTCCAATATCATCGGGTTGGACATCCATTATGATCTGTTCATTTGACTTTGAGTTGAATTTCCAATGGAGAAAAAACTATTTATTTTCAGGTGAGCATGAACTTGCGACACTTAGGGCGAAAATAGATTATGATAACAATATTGTACTACTGGGGTCAGCCACCAAAGATGTAAAATATAATGATCCCGATCCATTTTTATTCAAGTGCAATCAACAGGGAGATAGCTTAAAAATGGTTGTTCATTCCTTTGAATATTGGCAACTGTTATATGATTTTTTAATCAAGTCTGATTCCAGCGGATATATTTCGTTTGCATTTGGCCGATACCCAGGATATCCTCCTTATCATTCCTCTGGTACGCATTATTCCAACACCTATTCATTGGTGGATGTTACAGAAATTCCTGATGAAAGCTTTCATAGTACACACACGGCTAAATGGATTAACGACCATGAGTTTCTTGTTAGTGGAAATAAGCATATATCCATCCAGTACACTTCATATCAGGGCGTTGGTTTAAAAAGGATGGACACCTCGTTCTCAATTCTACAAGAATTGGATTATGCCCATTTTCTGGATACTATTAGTTATCCAGGATGGGAAAGGAGTTTTGATTGGTTAAATTTCAATGATATTTTCTTCACATGGACTAAAAACTATGATGACTGGCTCCAAACTGTACCATCATGGATGGTACTTACTAAGTTGGACTCAAACTTTAATGTCGTTTATGAACGCTTCTATGGTGGCGACGCCATGTATTCTTCTTATTTTATTGAAGCTACTGATGATGGTGGCTGCATAATGGTGGGCATAATATACGAATATGAAGGATCTAATTACGACTTGTATTTAATCAAAACAGATGAAAATGGCTTGACAACTTCAATAGAAGAAGATTATTTCGAAAGTATGATTAGTATTCTACCTTATCCCAACCCCTGCACCGACCGGATCGCTTTTGATCATGATCTAACACTAGTTGATATATTTAATCATAGTGGGCAATTGGTGTTAAGATTTCAAAATTACAATCAGTTTAGTGACATTGCTGTTGGAAAACTTCAATCCGGAGTGTACATTTATCGTGCCTTAACCAAAGAAGGAGGTTTTACTAGCGGAAAGTTTGTGAAAAGATAGGTTCGGTGGATGAGGGACGTGGTGTGCGGCTAGTCATTGTGACCATATCGTACACCGAAGCCTGCTGCGTAGGTGTATTGTCATCACTGTGTACTCCGAAGCTTTTAGCGAAGGTGTATTGTTCCACTGTGTACGCCGTAGCTTTACGTGAAGGCGTACTGTTTCACTGTTTCACTGACTCGGAAAAGGCGCAGGCTAAGGCACTTCTTCAGACTTCTATCATCTTCGACAATATTCCTTCATCGCTAGTCTCGTATATGTTCCAGTTCCATATTCCTTTCTTAAGGCTATTAATCAATAATTATAAGTGAGCACTACTACATACCTTATGTGCTGATTATCAAATCTATTCAAAAAAAAAGACCCGCTAATTGATTTTCGGTTCTTTCTGTTGTATCTTTACATTGCTTTCTTCCACGAATAGAAAGCACAAAAGTCACGAAATCAAGCGCGAAGTTTTCTCGAGAGATGATAGCCTTTAGAGGGTAAAAGCCCCCTTAAGTTATTAATAATTAATGTACATCACCAAATGTATAAAACCATTAACAAAGAAAGGAGGCAGAGCAAAGTTAAACATTTGTTGTATGCCTGCAATCTTTGTGCAAACTCAATCATTGTTTAACTAAAACTCTATGCCATATGTAAAAACAAATCAATCCATTACCATTCAGACCAATATCATGGTCCAGTTTGCTTACTGATCAGTAACGGTTGGTAAAGAATTAATTACGAAACAAAAACACTTTAATAACTGAAAAAATCAATCATGAAAGAACTAATATTTAAAACCTTAATAATAATTACGCTTATTGGAATAACTGCGGCCTGCAACAAAGACTTTGAAAACAAGCCCACTTCAACAGAAAGTCTTCCAGGCGAAACAAACTTAAAAACAAACAACACTGAAGACTTGATCGTGGCCTTTATCGATGATGTGAACAACTCTTACAAATCCAGTGGTGAGTACACTGTAGATAGTGCCCTCTGGTATATTGAGGCCGCCTTAAATTACTCCTATTGCATTTGGGACTCATCCTTTGCAGTTCAAACATTTGATTCTGCATCCATTAGCGTGTCTTTGAAAAAGAATGGAAACATTGAAGATACCGATGTTTATTCTACCTATAATGATTTTGTTGATAGCCTTGAAGTTCACTGGGACAATATTTCTGAAACCACTAAGCATGTAATGTTTGTTGATGTGGCTGTAAGAAGCAATACCAATGGGATAGTTGTGCTCCACCTCATATCTGCTATGGGAAGTGGGACGGCTGTTAATTCTTATGCAAACTTTGGAGCAGATGAAGACTGGTATTGGGGATGGGATCTAGGTGGATGTGGTAACAATACGGCAAATTCCTCTGATGCAACAATTGAGTTGGAATATAAATATTTGAACCCGATCGTTAATACAGTTCCTGCTTACAGGGTTTATTTTACTGGTGTTGAAATAATTGAATATGTTTATCCTACTGATTATCCATATTCAAGTGCACCACGAGAGCATAGGGTGTTTATTTATGTACAGGAAGACTACCCAATAACATCAGAGCCTTGTTTGGATAACTTAGAGCTAAACTTTTACCTTAGCAGTAATGGCTATGATTATATTGTAGATGACAAAATGCCAACTGGTTTTGATTTCACTGGACTCGATATAAGAGAAGACATTGTGCCTGGTGCCCCAAATTATTATGGAAGACAACATGTCCTTGATATCTATTATGGTGAAATCGACTATACAACTACCAGCCCATCAACACTTTAATGAATACCGATACACACCGATCATAATTAAACAATGAAAGAAATCTTATTAAGTATAATCTTCATGATAGTAGGTGTAATATCTTATTGTCAAAATTCATTTGAAATTCAGATTAGAATGCAAAATTATCAAGCCCCTGGTGACTTAGTTATTGATGATCAGGGTAACTATGTTATTGCAGGGGCTTCTCTGGATCTTAATACAAATATTTATAGTGGAATAATTATAAAGATTAGTAGCACTGGACACATTACTGATTCATTAACTTATTCTATCTCAGATAGCAGCTGCTTGTTCAGTAATATCGTGAAATTAGATGAGAACTATCTAGTTTTTGGTGGAATTGGATCTCTTTCATCAGGGTTGAACTCATTGATGATTTGTAGTTATGATTTTGATTTAAATTTCCAATGGCGGAAAAGCTATAAACTATCGGGGACTCATGTTATTGGAGAGTTCAATGTTAAAATTGATCTTGATAGTAATATTGTATTGGTTGGTACGGCCTCTAAGGCAGATAATTATCTTGATACCGACCCATTTGAATTTAGGTGTAACCAAGAAGGAGATAGTATTGAAATGGTCCTTGAATCACTGGATTATATTCAAATGATATTTGACTTCTTGATTAAACCAGATTCAAATGGTTATATTTCATTTGGTTATGGGCAGTATCCCTCCTATCCAAGTTATCATTCTTGTGGAGTTTTTTATTCTTCTGACTTCTACAGGGAGGTGGTAAAAGAAATACCAGATGATCGATTTCATTCATCGCATACAACGAAGTGGATTAATGATACTGAGTTCTTGATAAGCGGAAAGAGGAACATTACGATGCAAAACACATTGGTTCAGGGGGTGGGGCTAAAAAAAATGGATACATCTTTTTCAATTCTGAAAGAAATTGATGTTGCACATATCCCTGATACGATTTGTTATCCGGGCTGGGATCAGAGTTTTGACTTCGTAGAAATTGATAATGTCTTTTTTACTTGGAACAAAAACTACGATGATTGGTTCCAGAGCATGCCTTCCTGGATTGCTCTAACGAAGTATGATTCAAGCTTTAACCCAATATTTGAGAGATTTTACGGTGGGGATTGCATGTATTCCTCATATAGAATCAATGCAACAGAAGATGGAGGCTGTATCATCTTAGGAATAAGGTACGACTATACCCTACCTGGATATGATTATGATCTATATCTAATCAAAACTGATGCTAATGGACTCATAACTTCAATAAAGGAAGGCTGTTTCAATAGCAAGATTCATATTCAGCCCTATCCCAACCCCTGTACTGAAAGGATCTCTTTTGATCATGATCTAACACTTGTTGATATATTTGATTATAGTGGGCAATTGGTGCTAAGATATCAGAATTACAATAAGCATAGTGATATTGCTATTGGACCACTTCAATCCGGAGTGTATATTTATCGTGCCTTAACCAGAAAAGGAGGCTTTGCTAGCGGAAAGTTTGTGAAAAGATAGGTTCGGGGGACGAGGGACGAGGTGCGCGGATGGTCATTGTCACCACATCGTACACCGAAGCTTTTAGCGAAGGTGTATTGTTGCTAATTACCGATTTAACTGATTTAACAGATTCAACCGATTCAACCAACTTTGTCCACCGAAGTCTTGACGTAGGTGGGTTCAACTAATTCCCGAGTTTCTTCTCAAGTTCATCCAGTCTGTCGACAATTTGCTGGAAGTTTTTAAAGTGGATGTATGATTTCATGTACTGCCTGAGATTGATAGCCGGAGAGCCCATGATGATCTCACCATCCTTCACGTTGGAAGGAACACCTGCCTGGGCCTGGATCTTTACATTATCGCCTATCTTGATATGGCCTACAATGCCTACCTGCCCGCCAATCATGCAGTTCTTTCCAATCTTGGTGGATCCGGAAACGCCTGTTTGTGCGGCGATCACTGTGTTTTCGCCGATTTCGACATTATGAGCAATCTGGATCAGGTTATCCAGCTTAACTCCTTTGCGTATGATGGTTGAGCCTATGGTGGCCCTATCGATAGTAGTATTGGATCCCACCTCCACATTGTCTTCAATGATTACATTACCCGTTTGTGAGACCTTCACATATTCGCCCTTCTCATTAGGGGCGAAGCCGAAGCCATCACTGCCTATGATCACTCCTGAATGGATGGTGCAATCCTTCCCTATGACAGTATCATGATAAAGCCGGGCACCTGCAAAGACAGTACTTCCCCCTCCTACCATTGAATGATCGCCAAGATATGCATAGGGATATAATTTGGCTCCATTACCCAGCACAACGTTCTTGCCAACAAAAGCAAACTCACCGATATACACATCTTCTCCTATTTGTGCTGATTCATCAATAAACGCCAGTTCGCTGATTCCTGATTTCTCAAGTTTCATCTTATTATACAACTCAAGCAATGAGGCCAGGGCAAGATAAGGGTCTTCCACCCTGATCAAGGTGGCTTTAATATCGTTTTCGGGCTTAAAATCATGACCAACAATCACAATATCAGCTCCCGTAGTATAAATAAAGGCTTCATATTTGGGATTGGCAAGAAAACTTAATCCGCCTTTCGACTCTTCATCGATCTTAACCACCTGGCTGATGGAAGCTTCAGCATTACCATCAACTTTTCCACCAATTATTTCCGCTATCTGTCCGGCTGTAAATTTCATATCTTCTTTCGTTCTCGTGCAATGATAATACTAATTCATATTCAATAATTCATATATTTTTTAGGATTTATAAACAATCCCTGAACTCTTTCGGGTAGCATAAGAAGTGCTTGATCACTGTCTTGTGCAGGACTGAAATATTCAACTGATCGGAGGCTCCGGCAATGTCCACAACTTCACCTGACCTGAAGTGGATATTGATCTTGTCACTTTTGGGATGGTAAGCATGATTTTCACTGGTACCGGTGATCAGGAAGTAGTCTGCTTCCGCCTCAGTTATCCCATATCTTTTGGCGATCTCCTGCTTCAGCTTCGCAACTTTTTCAGCGGAGAAAGCTTCCGACTGCAGATCAGTACTGAAAAGCTGCCGGTTGATAAGCATATTGCACAAACGTGATAATATAGGATCTTCCGACTGTGCCCATACCTTTATTGAGGCATAAATATCATAATCATCGAGATCAGAAAAGTGATTTATCACGGCAGGGTCATGCAGCAATTCGTTCTTCCCTATCTGGGCATTCAGGAAGTAGGATAATACAGGACTGGAATGAATGTCCTCTCCTGCCATGCTCAACTCCTTTGCCCTCCTTAGTATCTTAATGAGCATATTTTCTGCCGCCAATACTGTCTTATGCAAATATACCTGCCAGTACATCAGCCTGCGGGCAATGATAAATTTCTCTATTGAATATATCCCTTTTTCTTCTACCACCAATAAGTCATTGACCACATAGAGCATTTTGATGATCCGTTCCACGCTTACGATACCTTCCGACACACCTGTGAAAAAGCTATCACGCTTCAGGTAATCCAGTCTGTCCATATCGAGCTGGCTGGAGACCATCTGATGTAAAAATTCTCGATCGCCGGTATTCTGGAACACCTTGATGGCACCTGAAAGCTGACCATTGAATTCTTCATTCAGCTTATCCATATACAAACGAGAGATCATTTCATGATCAATATTTTCTACGATGGAATGCTCCAATGCGTGGGAAAAGGGTCCGTGCCCGATATCGTGTAACAAGATTGCAACACTTGCATCCAATTCCTCCTGATCACTGATCTCTACCCCTTTTATCCTCAGGGCATAAATAGCCTGAGTCATGAGATGGTATGCACCAATAGAATGATGGAAACGTGTATGCAAGGCACCGGGATAAACCATATCGGTCAGCCCCAATTGCCTGATCCTGCGCAGCCTTTGAAACCACGGATGTTCGATCAGATCAAAGATGAGTTCATTGTCAACGGTGATGAAGCCGTAAACAGGGTCATTAAAGATTTTTCTGCCTTTAAATGAGGAATGCCGCACCGATGTAGTATTTTTGTAGAAGGAAAGTGCTTCCCGATACAATAATTCCAAAAAAAATACATTTCAATATTACGACTTTTTTTTTGAATGAGCTGCCGGACGAGCACCCCCTGCCGGACCTAAACACAACAATATATATGGAAAACATCAGCATTTTATGGGCAGATGACGAGATTGACCTGCTTAAACCACATATCCTCTTCCTCGAACAAAAGGGTTACGAGGTGGTAACCTCCAATAATGGCGATGATGCTATGGATATTATACGCAAGCGCCCCTTCGACATCGTTTTTTTGGATGAACACATGCCGGGTATGTCAGGCATAGAAACACTGGCGGAGATTAAGAACATTTATCCCAACCTCCCGGTGGTAATGATTACCAAGAGTGAGGAGGAATCCATTATGGAGGATGCCATCGGCTCCAACATATCTGATTACCTCATCAAACCTGTAAATCCGAATCAAATCCTTCTTTCGCTTAAAAAGAATCTGGAAAATAAAAAGCTTATCAGCGAAAAGACTACCATGGCCTATCAGCAGGAATTCAGAAACATTGGCATGGATATTTCCATGGGCCTGAACTATGATGAGTGGATTGAAATGTATAAGCGATTGGTACGCTGGGAACTAGAGCTCGAGAAGACTACCGACGCTAATGTCATTGACATCCTCAACATGCAGAAAACAGAAGCCAACCAGGTGTTTTCAAAGTTTGTTGAAAAGAACTACAGGGACTGGATCAGCGGCCAGAGCGAAGAGCGACCGGTGATGTCGCCAAACCTTCTGAAAGAAAAAGTCTTTCCCGAACTAAAGCAAGGCACACCACTATTTGTACTTCTCATCGACAATCTTCGCTACGATCAGTGGAAAGCCATTCAACCGGGGATAGAAGAGTATTACAGGGTTGAAAAGGATGAGATCTATTACAGCATCCTGCCAACAACAACCCAATATGCGCGTAATGCAATATTTTCTGGCCTGATGCCTTCCGAGATCGAAAAACGCCACCCACAGTACTGGACACCTGAAGAAGCTGAAGGCAGCAAGAACCAGTTTGAGAGTGAACTACTGGGCGAACAGCTAAAACGATTGGGAAAAAATCTTAAATTCGGATATAATAAAGTGCTCAACCTGGATGCTGGAAAGAGGCTTTCCGACAATCTTTCGAACCTGTATCAGAACGACCTGAATGTGATCGTTTATAACTTTGTGGATATGCTCTCGCATGCCCGTACCGAGATGGAGATCATCCGGGAACTGGCTGATGATGAGGCAGCCTACCGTTCACTCATGTTGTCCTGGTTCGATCATTCTTCCCTGCTCGATATCATCAAGCAATTAGCTGAAAAACAGATACCTGTCATCATTACAACAGATCATGGCTCTGTAAAGGTTGAAGACCCGGTAAAAATTGTCGGCGACAGGAACACAACCACAAACCTCCGCTATAAGTCAGGGAAAAATCTGAATTATGAAGCAAAAGAAGTTTTTGTAGCCAGGAATCCCGGCGAGATCTTTATGCCCCAGACCAATGTGAGTACATCCTATGTATTTTGCAGGAACAACGACTTCTTTGCGTATCCAAACAACTATAACTACTACGTAAAATATTACAGGAATACTTTCCAGCATGGCGGAATATCGCTGGAAGAAATGTTGATTCCTATTATCAGCCTGAAGCCAAAACTATAAAACATGGAACAGCTCTATATCTGCCAAAGTCTTAACGAACTTGATGGGATAGCAGCTGAGATACTCAGCACTTTTCCCGGCCCCGGGCTTTTTGCTCTTTATGGTGGGATGGGAAGTGGCAAGACTACCCTGGTCAAGAGCTTTTGTAAAGCGCTGAAAGTTACAGATAATGTTACCAGCCCGACTTTTGCCCTCATCAATGAATACGAGACCGAAGATTCAGGGCCAGTATATCATTTCGATGTTTATAGGATCAAAAAGCTTGAAGAAGTGATGGATATAGGTTACGAAACCTACTTTTACAGTGGACAATACGTCTTTGTGGAATGGCCGGAAATGATCGAGGAACTTTTGCCTGAAAGTTACGTATACATCCAAATCAGGGAGGTAGAGGATGGAAAGAGAGAGATCCTTGTAAAATGTTGATGTTATGGAAAATGGAAACCAGGGGTTTTCGAACTTCTCACATGCAGGTCAACTCCTTCCCAAGGAGGAGATGCTGGAAATTATCCAGAGCAAGAGAAATATCGTAATCGGGATCCCGAAGGAGATCACTTACCAGGAAAATCGTGTTCCCCTCACACCGGAATCGGTAGCCTTCCTTTGTGGACATGGTCACCGTGTCATGCTTGAAGCAGGTGCAGGTGATGCCTCCCATTTCAGCGATCATGAATACAGTGAAGCCGGCGCAGATATCGTTTACAGCCCTGAAGAAGTTTATAAGGCGGGCATCGTCCTGAAGATTGCTCCCCCTACTACTGATGAGATCGAACTGTGTTCTCCGGGCACTGCCCTTATCTCTACACTGAATGTTAATGGCAGAGACAAAGAATTTTTTAGAAAGATAGCTGCAAAAAAACTGACGGCGCTGGCTTTTGAATTGATCCGCGACAATTCTGGATCTTTTCCTGTGGTGCGATCGATGAGTGAGATCGTGGGAAATACCTCCATCCTGATTGCAGCCCGTTACCTTAGTCATCCTCAATATGGCCGCGGTGTGATGTTGGGCGGATTTCCGGGTATTGCACCTACCGAGGTGGTTATCCTGGGCGCAGGGACTGTTGGCGAGAATGCAGCCCGAATAGCCTTAGGCATGGGTGCCCTGGTGAAAGTCTTCGACGGATCTATCTCCAAACTGAGAAGAATACAAAAACACCTCAACAACAGAATTTTCACTTCTGTTCTGCAACCTAAACTCTTGCAGGAAACCCTGCAAACTGCCGACATAGTCATTGGTGCCATCCGTGCCGGAGAAGGCAAAACGCCTTGTGTGATCAACAAGGAGATGGTAAAGCGAATGAAATCGGGTTCTGTGATCATTGATGTGAGTATCGATCAGGGGGGATGCTTTGAAACCTCCAGGATCACCGACCATAATGATCCGGTTTTCAAGGAATATGACGTAACGCATTATTGCGTACCCAATATCGCTGCAAGCGTACCATATACAGCCTCTTATGCCCTGAGTAATTTCTTAACCCCCTTAATGATGAAGATCGGTAAGGCCGGCGGACTGGTAAAACTGCTGAAAGCTGATTATCCCATCAGTAAAGGAGTTTACATTTTAAATGGGGCTATCACCAATAAACATATCAGCGAATTATTCGACCTTCCTTTCAGAGATATTGAACTGCTGATCTCAGCCATGTGATCCTTAGTCAGATGGGAGCCTCAGACAACATCATCTTTGCCGGCCCGGCTGAATTCAAACAGCTCGTGCATAAGTATATTGGTGAAACCGAAAAGAACCTGATCCTTTGTGACACGAATACCGCAAAAGATTGTCTCCCCTTGATCAAAGAGGTCCTGCCAGGAATCACCGATGATCAAGTGATTGTGATCGATGCCGGCGATGAGGAAAAAAATATCACAAGCCTGCATCATATCTGGAGCAAGCTTCAATTTCAGGGTGCCGACAGGGGTAGTTGCCTGATCAACCTGGGAGGTGGCATGATCACCGATATTGGTGGTTTTGCAGCTTCGACCTATAAAAGGGGTATTTCTTTTGTCAATATCCCAACCTCCCTGCTGGGTATGGTCGATGCTGCCATTGGGGGCAAAACTGCCATTAACCTGAGCAAGGTAAAAAACCAGGTGGGGAGTTTTACCCGTGCAGAAGCAGTAATTATTTACACCGGCTTTCTGAATACATTGCCGGAAGAAGAATTCTTATCAGGCTATGCCGAGGTGCTAAAAACTGCTATTGTCTTCGACAGGGAACTCTATTATGACCTTATTGAGGCAAAGCCTGAAGAACTTTCGATGGAAGATATCATACGGAAAACGGCATCAATCAAAAATGAGATTATAAGCAGGGACTTTAGAGACCAAAATGAGAGGCAGTGTCTCAACTTTGGCCATAGCATCGGTCATGGACTGGAAGCTTTTTATTTAAACAAGGGACAGGAGCTGAAACACGGTGTTGCGGTAGCTGCCGGCATGGTATGCGAGGCGTATATCTCCTTCAGACTGCTAAATTTGCATGATCAGGCATTACAACAGATCAGCGACTATATCAGGCGCAGTTTCCCCCCGGTGAAATTCCGCGAAAAAGATATTGAAGACATCATCGCCATGATCTGGCACGACAAGAAAAATTTCCATAGTGAGCTTCGAATGTCGCTTATCAAAGGAATAGGAAATTGTAAATTTGGCATTGCAGTACCGGAGAAAATCATCAGCGAGAGCCTGGAATACTATATGACCTAAGATGTCGTCTATAAAGATAACAGCCACAACTGGCACCCTCAGGGGGGCGATCTCATTACCGCTTTCCAAAAGTATTAGCAACCGTGCGCTAATGATGTCGGCCATCAGTGACGGCCTGGTGAAATATGGCAAACTGTCAGATGCAGATGATACTGTTTTGCTTCAAAAGCTACTTCAACAAATTTCAGAAGGAAATGACAGGCATCTCTTTGCCGGAAATGCCGGTACTGTGTACAGGTTCCTAACTGCTTACCTCTCCATCACCACGGGTGATTGGCTTCTTGAAGGGGATGAACGAATGCACCAGCGGCCGGTCGGCCCATTGGTGGAGGCCTTGAAAAATTTAGGAGCAAGGATTTCATACCTGGGGCAGGAAGGATTTCCACCTCTTGTTATTAAGGGAAAAAAACTTGCAGGAGGATCTGTCAATATTGATCCGGAATACAGCAGCCAGTATATTTCAGCATTAATGATGATAGGCCCAATGCTCAGTGAAGGCCTGATCCTGGGCTTAACGAAAGCTCCGCAATCTATCCCTTACATCTTCCTCACATCCAATCTAATGAAAAAGGCCGGCGCTGAGGTTGACCTGGCCATACCTATCATACATATTCCCGGAAGCGGATATCAAAAATCCGAACTTTTCGGAGAAGCTGACTGGTCATCAGCGGCATTCTGGTATCAACTGGTGGCTCTGTCGGAGGGAGGAAGCCTCCTTCTTAAAGGATTGGAGGAAACTTCTCTTCAGGGCGACCGCATCACGGCAAAATATTTTCATTCATTAGGGGTAGAAACTGAGTATACAGATGAGGGTGCAGTAATCCGGAAGAAAGCAATTCCCAAGCCATATGTCAGTTTTAATTTTAGTGACAATCCCGACCTTGCCCCTGCCTTAATTGTAACATCAGCAGCTTTAGGGCTGGATGGATATTTCAAGGGGTTATCTGCTTTAAGGATCAAGGAATCGAACCGCCTTGAAGCCCTGGCCACCGAGCTGAATAAAGCCGGAATCAAATGCACGGTTTATGAAGATGAATTTTCGTTTGAACCGCAAAAAATGAATATCACAGCCGCCTTCGACACTTACCATGACCATCGCCTTGCCATGGCCTTCGCACCATTGGCCATTCTTGGCAAACCTGTTATCATTAATGATCCTGATGTGGTAAGCAAGTCGTATCCAAACTTCTGGAATGAATTCCAAAAGGTGTTAGGTGCGTAAAAGAATACCGAGTAACGAGTAACGAGTAACGAGTAACGAGCAACGAAAACATCTTCGCCAGGCTTCGGTGGTCGAAGTCGGTTGAATCAGGACGTGGCTCCAGAGGAGCCAAATTTCGATAGCAATGAGATTTAGAATAAAAATTAGCACCCCGTTGGGGTGCAACATTGTTACAATATAACAGAAAATCGTATATTTGATAATATGCTTTACATCTCTCACAGCTGAGATGAAATTATTGCTTTCATATGCCTCATTTGGACCGGCAAAGACAATTATTTTGCTACGCAAGTTATATACAACTCATAATCAGACAACAGCATGATTATTTTTAAGAAATATAACAGCCTCGAAAATGATGATTTATAATAAAATAACGCTGGCATTTCCTGATGAAAAAGAAAAGCTGTTCAGGAAAGAATATTTTCTTGACTCTATTCGTCAGTTTAGAGTTGCGTTTGTATTGGTAACATTCCTTTATATCATATTTGGATTTCTCGATTCAATTCTATTCCCGGAATATGCTAAGCTCTTCTATATTATTCGCTTTGCAGTTGTTATTCCAATACTAATAGTTGTATTTGTACTATCCTTCACCAAAGTGTTTCCTAAAATCTGGCAAAGTTTATTGCTCGTAAGTACAATAATTGGAGGATCCGGTATTAGTATTATGATTTTGCTGGTGCCTGACCATTATGTCTATTATGCCGGGATGATGTTGGTCTTCTCTGCTTCATATTTTTTCATTAAGCTCCGGTTTTATTTAGCGGCAATTGCAGGCTGGAGTATTTTGCTGATTTATAATATTGGAGTAATATTTTTTGCAAATACCAGCAATTTGATGGTCATCAACACTAATTTCTTTTTTATCAGTGCAAATATTATCGGCATGTTAGCCGCTTACAATATCGAATATATTTCACGTCGCAACTTTTTCCTGAACCTCGAACTTGACTATGAAAAAAGTCTTGTTGAAAATATTAATAAAAATCTCGAAAATACTGTTAAAGAACGTACCAATGAACTGTTTTTAGCCAAAGAAACCGCTGAAACAAACAATGCAAATGTTACAGCAATACTCGAAGGCACACAAAATAGCATCTGGGCTTTTAATAGAAATTACGAAATATTATATATCAATTATAATTTTCAAAGGGAGTTTCAACAAACTTTTGGTGTTAAACTAGTCCCGGGAATAAACCTCGTCGAATCACTTCCAGAGATACTGGGTCCTCTATGGAAACCTAGATACGACAGGGTATTGACTGGTGAACAATTCACGGTTGAGGATGCTGTTGATACTGAAAGTGGAATGATTTACATCCAGGTAAGTTTCAATCCGATTATCAAAAAAGGGGAGGTTGTTGGTGGTTCATGTTTTGGTTACAATGTAACAGAGCGGAAACTTTCAGAAATAGAACTGCGCAGAGCCAAAGAACAAGCCGAGGAAAGCGATCGGCTTAAGTCAGCCTTCCTTGCCAATATGAGTCATGAAATCCGCACTCCGATGAATGGCATTTTAGGCTTTTCCGAATTACTTAAAACCCCTGGACTAACCGGCGCGAAACAGCAGGAGTATATCGACATCATTGGAATAAGCGGCAAACGCATGCTAAACATCATCAACGATATTGTGGATATTTCAAAAATAGAAGCGGGGCTGATGAAAATTGAAATATCAGAAACAATAATAAACGACCAAATCGAATATATTTATACCTTCTTTAAGCCTGAAGTAGAAGCAAGGGGGATGACGATCACATTCAAAAATTCCTTGTCCAGAAAAGAATCTCTTATTCATACTGATCGCGAAAAAGCGTATGCGATCTTATTCAATCTTGTAAAAAATGCTATAAAATACAGCCATACCGGTACCATAGAATTAGGATATGTTAAAAAAGGAGAATTCCTTGAATTTTATGTAAAAGACACAGGAATTGGAATACCAAAAGACAGGCAATCTGCTATTTTTGAACGCTTTGTTCAGGCTGACACAACTAATTATAATGCACAGCAGGGTGCAGGATTGGGGCTCTCAATAACAAAAGCATATGTTGAAATGCTTGACGGGAAAATATGGCTTGAAAGTGAAGAGGGCGTCGGGTCCACATTTTACTTTACTTTGCCATACAATGAAGAGGTGGAAAGAAAGGAAATTGAAAATGATTTACCTGATAATGAAACGGATACTGAACTTGATCCAGAAGTTTCCGGACTAAAAATATTGATTACCGAAGATGATGCAGCATCGGAAATATTGTTGGGTATAGAAATTCAAAAGCTTGGCAAAGAAATTTTATCAGCTAAGACAGGGATTGAAGCTGTTCAAATTTATCGCGATAATCCCGACATTGATTTAATCCTGATGGATATTCAAATGCCTGAAATGAATGGATATGAAGCCACCCGGGAAATTCGAAAAATCAGCAAAGATGTCGTCATTATTGCACAAACAGCCCTGGGGCTGGCAGGCGACCGGGAAAAGGCCATTGAGGCCGGATGCAATGACTATATTTCAAAACCCATAATTTTTGACAAATTAATTACATTAATCCAGAAATATTTCAAAAAATAAGCACGAATAAAATCTTCTTTCCGGACTCCAGATTCTACACTTACAATATTCATTAATCGATAATCAATAGGGTATTATCTTATACGGGGTTGAAACCACCTACGCGATGCTTCGATAGTCGAAGTCAATTAAATCAGTGCAAGTATGCTATTATCAGAAAATTTGCATTGATTTGATTTTGAACTAAACTCAAAATAAAGCGTTTATAGGAGTGTTGGAAGCTATTTCAATCTAAAAAAACGGGTATGCTGAAAACCGATCAGAGTAGGCATTTTTAAAAAATCTGAATGATGAAACTAACAAAAATCTCATTGAATGGATTGTTTATTTTACTCCTTGCATTTTCAATATCAAGTTGTATGAATGAAACTAAAAACAAACCATCAGCTGAACATCTTGCATTAGAAAAAGCCGAAAAACAATTGGCTGCCAATCTTGAAATGTATGAAAATGTTTGGGACGATATCATCAACAAAGGAGAAATAGATAAAATCAACGAAACCTATTTTGACAAAAATATCACCCTGGTAACAACACCTGAAAATGTAGTTGGAATTCAAGGTTTCAAGGATTACTATCAAAATTACATTACTGGATTTTCGGAAGTAACATTCACAATTGTTGATGTTTTTGGACATGGCGATAAAATTGTTAAACATTGGAATTTTAAAGGCACTCATTCAGGCGAATTTTTCGGGATTCCCGCATCTGGCAAAAAAGTGGATATTGATGGTGTTACACTTGTTAAAATGAAAGACGGAAAAATTGCACAGGAACAGGATTTCCTTGATAATTTATCATTTTATCAGCAACTTGGGTTAATCCCATCTGAATAAAAAAACTATTGACAGGCTCGCCAATACTCGTTGCCTAAGAATTTTCCAGATCAATATTCATTGACAAAACAATTACGATTAATAGTGCTCTTATTGTGGGTAAGCTTTTCTGCGGCGACTGCCGGGAAATCCGACTCACTTATTGCTATATGGCAAGATCCTGCAGGGTCAGATTCCAGCAGGGTTCAGGCATACAGAGCATATATCTGGGATGGTTTTCTTTTTTCCCAACCCGACAGCGCTTTCATCCTCGCCGACGATCTTACAAAATTTTCCAGGGAACAGGAATACCCGGAGGGGATGGCAACGTCTATGTTTATCAAAGCCATCTCTCAATACCTGCAGGGTAACTATACTCTAGCCTATGATTTTAACCAGGCCAGCATAGAAATATCTGAATCCCTCCAAAACAAAAATCTGGTGGCTTCGAGTCTGAACCTTCATGGACTCATTTTTGAAAAACAGGGATATGATTCAAAGGCTTTGGAATATCATCAGCGAAGCCTCAGGATCCGTGAAGAGATGGGTGATCAGCGAGGGATAGCCTCCAGCCTGAACAATATCGGAGAAATCCTGGAGCACCAGGGAAACAGCATTCGGGCACTTGATTATTTCCAGCGTAGTTTGGCGATCACGGAAGAACTGAATGATAAAAGGGGCATTGCCACCGCACTGATGAATATTGGTAAAAGCTACTTTAACCAGTGCGACTATTCCCAGGTTTTAAACTATTACAAGCGCAGTTTAAAATACTATGAAGATCTGAATGACCATCGGGGAATAGGCCAGTGCTTAAATGCCATCGGCAGCGCCTACTATGCTCAGAATGAAATTGACGAGGCACTACAATATTACCGGAACAGCTATGATGTATGCGAGGAATTAGGCGATAAACGTGGCATGGTCATCAGCATGATCGGTATCGGCAACACCTACTTACATCTTAAAGATCATTCCCGGTCTTTAGAATACTGTTTAAGCTCGTTCAAACTCGCTGAAGAGATAGATGCCCTTGCTCTTCAGCGGGATGCATGCGAGTGTATTTACAAGAACAACAGGGCTATGAACGATAAAGGGCAAGCACTGGATTATCTTGAAAAGCTGAATACCCTGAACGATTCATTGAATGGCCAGGAGACGGCCAAAGAGCTTCAACAAATGGAGTTTAATTTCCAATTGCTTCAAGACAGTATTGCCCGTACCGAAGAGCAACGTAAAGTAGAACAAGCTTACAAGGAAGAGGTTTTTCTGAATAAAAGGACGAAGTACATTTTTCTGGGTTCTGGATTGTTCTTTCTTATCCTGGCAGGAGGCTTTTACAGCCGTTGGAGATATGTAAGGAAATCAAAAACTATCATTGAGTATGAAAAAGACCGCTCTGATAATCTGTTGCTAAATATTCTTCCTGCAGAAATTGCAGAGGAACTAAAAACAAATGGTAAAGCTGAGGCCCGCGAATTTGATATGGTATCTGTGCTATTTACCGATTTCATCAACTTCACCAAGACTTCTGCAATGCTGACCGCAAAGGAACTGGTAAGCGAGATCAACGCATGCTTTGAAGCCTTTGACTTTATCCTAGAAAAGTACCACATTGAGAAGATCAAAACCATAGGCGATGCATACATGGCAGCAGGAGGTCTGCCTGTTCCTACAGATGATTCAGTTAAAAACACTGTGCTGGCAGCCCTGGATATGCAGGATTTTATCAACTACCGAAAATCTTTAAAAAACAAGCATGGTAAAGGAGCTTTTGAAATGCGTATCGGCATTCACACCGGTCCTGTTGTTGCAGGGGTAGTCGGAATGAAAAAATTTCAATATGATATATGGGGCGATACCGTCAATACTGCAAGCAGAATGGAGAGCAATAGCGAAGCAGGTGAAGTGAATATTTCACAATGTGTCTATGATACAATCAAAGACGACCCGCAATTTTCTTTTACCTCAAGAGGTAAAATCGATGCAAAAGGCAAGGGAGAAGTGGAGATGTACTTTGTGAAAATGGAGCGATTGAATGATTGAGCGATTTATGAAGGAGAAGGAGATTGTTGAAGGAGATAGAAGATTGAAGAAGAGGATAGAAGATTGAAGAAGTGCCTCAGGCCCCAGGCCCCACACCTCATGCCTCATCCCTACCACCCGCTGGCTAAAACATCAACAATATGAATCGTCTTGATCGGCAGTTTGTGCTTTGAAATGTAACCCTGCAGGTGCATCAGGCAGGAAGCATCGGTTGAAACGATATACTCGGCACCGGTCTTCAAGGCATTTTCAACTTTCTGATCTGCCATGGCAGCAGAAATAGGTTCATTCTTTACAGAAAAAGTGCCTCCAAAACCGCAACAAACCTCCTTCTCTTCCATCTCAAGCAGTCGTAAGCCTTTCACGTGGGCCAATAAGGCACGGGGTTCATCTTTCAATCCGTATTCACGAAGGGCTGCACAGGAATCATGATAAGTCACCGTATGCATAAAGGATGCTCCGACATCGGTCACACCAAGTTCATTCACCAGAAAGTCGGTGAACTCAAAGATATTCTTTTGAAGTTGCTTGTATTCTATATGGAGTGAAGTATTATGAAACAGCTCCTGGAAATAATTCTTCACGTATCCTGTACAGGATGCTGTGGGACCCACTACCGGCCGGTTATTTGGAAAGTCCTTGATGAACTTCTCCCCCACTTCCTTGGCCTCTTCCCAAAATCCACTATTAAAAGCCATCTGTCCGCAGCAGGTCTGGTTGGTGTTATAATGCACCTCATGACCTAGTTTCTCCAATATCCTGACCATATTAAATCCCGTTTCCGGATAAAACTGATCAATAAAGCATGGGATGAAGGCGTCTATTTTCATACAGAATGAATATCAGACAAAAGTAAAAAAATCTGGCTTCAATATTCCAGTATCTAAAATTGAAAATAAAAAACTCTTAGTGGATGCTGGATGCTAGATCCTGGTGGCTGGATACTAGATCCTGGTGGCTGGATGCTAGATCCTGGTGGCTGGATGCTAGATCCTGGTGGCTGGATACTAGATCCTGGTGGCTGGATACTAGATCCTGGTGGCTGCAGGCTGGGGGCTGGGAATTTATAATCCATAATTCATAATCCATAATTCATAATTCGGTAATTAATGGAGATGTGCGATGATGAAGTGGAGATAAGAGTGAAGATTATGCGATAGAATACTCCTTCGCATATGTTTCGGGGTATCAGGATAGAAGAAGTGACTCAGGCCCCAAGACTCAAACCCCGCACCTACCCTTTATATCGAAGCCACTTCCACAGCTCCCTGTAACTCACCTTCTTCCCGTACATAAGAATGCCGATGCGGTAGATGCGGGCAGCAATCCATGTGGTGAAGATAAACCCGAGAATGAGCAAAATACCTGAAATCCATATTTGCTCTATGGGTACACCAAATGGAATACGCGCCATCATCACTACCGGTGATGTGAGTGGGATCATGGAGAACCACACTGCCAGTTGACTGTCGGGATTGTAGATGGCCATATTGGCTATGATAAATCCCAGGAAGAGCGGGAGGGTTATAGGCATCATAAATTGTTGAGTATCAGCTTCGCTGTCAACAGCAGCACCTACTGCAGCAAATAGGGCTGCATAGAGTAAATATCCACCCAGGAAGAAAAACAGGAATGAGATCAGGATCACTTCATAATTGATGGAGTTGATCACTTCAAATACCCTGGCGATCTCAGTTGGAGATGCCGGTGTTGCAACTTGTTCGCTCCCGGGAGTAACAGCCATACGAACGTCCGGCCCGGGCATCTGATCAGCAAAAGCGATCTGAAATATGCTTACAATAGTAAAAGTCAATACCACCCAGAGCAGAAATTGTGTAAGTCCCACCATGGCAATCCCAAGGATCTTTCCCATCATCAGCTGAAAAGGCCTTACTGCTGACACCATCACCTCTATGATTCGGCTGGTCTTCTCTTCCATCACCCCCCGAAGCACCTGAGCCCCGAAGATAAAGATGAACATATAGATGATCATTCCACTGATGAAAGCTACTGCCATCATCACTTCTGTAAAGGTCTCCTCTTCTGCCCCTGACTCATCCACTTTCATGGTCACCAGCTCAATATCAGTGCGTATGAGCTGTGGCAGTTTCATGGCCCGCTCACGATCTTCTTCCGAGAGGGTCATTTCATCCAGGTTGATCCTGAGTTTCTGACTTTCCACCTCCTTCGACATCACATTACGGATATAGCTCTTCAGATCAACACCGGGCTGCCGGAGCGAGTATAAAATGGCTGAAGATGGCACAGACAGTTCCCTCCGGGGAATATACAGCAGCGCAAACTCATCATCATCCATCAGTCTCACCTTGGCAGTGATCAGGTCATCAACCGTATATGTGAATTCAAACTCTTCAGTATCAGAAAATTTCTCATAGAACCAGCCTGTTTCATCCAGTACCTTTACAACTTTCTTTGCATCATCGGTAAAGCTGGCGATAATCATGGGGATCACAAAGACCGAAGCCATCAGGACAGGCCCCAGTATGGTCATCACGATAAAGGAGCGCTTGCGCACCCTCGTGAGGTATTCCCTTTGTATGACCAGCCAGATCTTGTTCATTTCCCTTCGTTTTCTTTTACCACCGAAATAAAAATATCGTTCATAGTGGGCAGTATCTCATTGTAGGCATGAATGTTCACCTTCGAGACCAGTCTTTCCAGCAATTCCTTTGAGTGGTGTCCTTCAGCAATGCTGACCTTGGCAAAACGCCTGTCTTCGTCCTCACCTTCATCCACTATCTCGAAGCGATCATCCAGAAAGGATGACAGCAATCCGTCAAAATGATCGAAAGCTATGCTATAAGTATTCGAACGATATTGATTCTTGATCTCCTTCACTTTTCCGTCAAGGATCTTTTTCGAACGGTCAATGAGAGCAATATGGTCGCACAGTTCCTCCACTGAAGCCATATTATGTGTGGAAAAGATGATGGTAGTGCCATTATCGCGCAGCTTAAGGATCTCATCCTTCAACAGTTCCACGTTGATGGGATCGAAGCCGCTAAAAGGCTCATCAAATATAAGCAGTTCCGGTTTATGAAGCACGGTAATAATGAACTGCACCTTTTGCTGCATCCCTTTCGAAAGCTCTTCCACTTTCTTATTCCACCATCCTTCGATTTCAAACTTATCAAACCAATCCTTCAGCTGGCTCCTGGCATCCTTTTTAGAAAGTCCCTTCAGCCTGGCAAGGTACATGGCATGTTCGCCTACCTTCATCTTGCGGTATAGGCCGCGCTCTTCCGGCAGGTAGCCGATATTATAAATATGTTTTTGTTGTAAAAGCTCGCCCTTGAACCAGAGTTTGCCTTCATCCGGGCCTGTAATCCTGTTGATGATCCTGATCAGGGAGGTTTTTCCTGCACCATTGGGGCCCAGAAGGCCAAAGATACTTTGTTCAGGCACCTCAATACTTACCTTGTCCAGGGCCGTATGGCCTGCATAGCGCTTGGAAACATTTTCTGTGAGGAAGAGGGCCATGGTGTATTCAACGCAAACTTACTGAAAATATTCCTTCATTCGGTCGAAGAAACCTTTGTCTTTACTTGTCGGATTAGGTTTGAAATTTTCAGCACTGCTGAGTTTTTCGAGTATCGCTTTCTCTTCTTTTGTGAGCTCTTTCGGGATCCAAACGTTGATGGTGACCAGCAGGTCGCCGCGTCCGTATGCATTTACATCCGGCAGTCCTTTACCTTTCAGGCGCATGACTTTTCCGGCTTGAGTACCGGGAGTGATCTTGACCCTGGCCTTTCCTTCTATCGTTGGCACCTCTACTGTAGTCCCCAGGGCAGCATCAGATATGCTGATATATTGTTCGAACAAGAGATTATGCCCATCCCTGACAAGGCTTTCATGAGTTTGTTCTTCGATGAGTACCAGGAGGTCGCCGGGAATTCCTCCCCTGGCTCCTGCGTTTCCTTTTCCGCTCACGGAAAGCTGCATGCCTTCCTCTACTCCTGCCGGGATCCTGATATTAATGATATCTTCGCCTCTCATCACGCCTTGTCCGTCACATTCGGGACATTTTTCAGTGATCATCTTTCCTTCGCCATGACATGTTGGGCAGGTTGAAGCCGTTTGCATCTGTCCAAGGAATGTGTTGGTCACCTGTACCACCTGACCACTACCGTGGCATGTATGACAGGTGCCTAGTGATGAACCATGCTTGGCTCCGGAGCCGTCACAGGCTTTGCAACCAATATATTTATTGACTTTTATCTTTTTCTCAACACCGTTTGCGATCTCCTGTAGGCTCAGGCTTACCTTCACCCTGATATTGCTACCACGGTTGACCCTGCGGCGGGTATGGGAGCGGGTTCCACCACCACCAAAACCACCAAAGGCGCCCCCAAAGGCACCTCCAAAAATGTCGCCAAACTGGCTGAAGATATCGTCCATGCTCATGCCGCCACCAAATCCGCCACTACCGTTTTTCATTCCGGCATGGCCATACTGATCATAGCGGTTCTTCTTCTCAGGATTGCTCAGCACCTCATATGCCTCAGCAGCCTCCTTGAACCTGGTTTCAGAATCCGGGTCGTCAGGGTTCTTGTCGGGATGGTACTTCAGGGCCATCTTACGATAGGCCTTCTTGATCTCCTGACCAGAAGCCCCCTTTTCTACCTCCAGCACCTCATAATAATCTCTTTTCGACATCAGCTATTGTCTTTCTGTTTCTTAATTACCAACCACTACCCTGGCAAAACGGATCACCTTATCATTCAGCATATAACCGTTTTCGATCACATCCACCACCTTACCCTTCATGTCGGGCGTGGGTGCCGGAATGTTGGTAATGGCCTCATGGTAATCAGTGTCAAACTCCTGACCCATCACATCCATAGGTTCAAGACCCTTCTGGCTTAACGTTTTTTTGAGTTTGTTATATATCAGTTCAATACCTTCCCGGAAATTTTTATCCACACCATTCTCTTCCGTGACCTTCTGAGCTCTTTCAAAATCGTCCAGGACAGGCAGCAAAGCCAGCATAACATCCTCAGAGGCTGTTTTGTAAAGCTCCAGTTTCTCCTTCTGTGTCCGCTTCCTGAAATTATCGAACTCTGAAAAGAGGCGCAGGTATTTGTCGTTCATCTCATCCAGTTTCTCACCCAACTCCTGCATCTTCTCCTCACTTTTATCTTTTTTCTTAGAAGCAGCAGTCTTCCTGGGTTTCTTGCTCTTCTTATTTACAGGCACTTCCGTGCTTTCCTTTTCCTGATCTTTATTTTTATTTTCTTCAGACATTATATCTTCTTGATTATTTATTATGTGTAGCAGGACATAATCAAAACACCTGCCAATATCAATGAACAGGACAAATTGTCAGACTGCTTTAAAAGGATCAGCTTTCGATCCGGCGAATGTTTGCTCCGATTGCTTGCAAGCGCTTATCAATATTCTGATAGCCCCTGTCAATCTGTTCTATGTTATGGATCGTGCTTTTGCCTTCAGCCGATAATGCAGCGATGAGCAAGGCTACACCGGCACGAATATCAGGAGAGGTCATGGAGATGGCTTTTAGAGGGTATTGCCTGTCGAGGCCAATCACTGTAGCTCTGTGCGGATCGCAAAGGATGATCTGAGCTCCCATATCGATCAGCTTATCGACAAAGAACAACCTGCTTTCAAACATCTTTTGATGTATGAGCACACTGCCCTTAGCCTGTGTGGCAGTGACAAGCACAATACTGATAAGGTCAGGAGTAAAACCGGGCCAGGGTGAATCGGCAACAGTCATAATTGAACCGTCCATAAATGTCTCAATCTCATATGACTTTTGAGCTGGGACAATAATATCATCATCCCTTTTTACCAGGCTGATGCCCATGCGTTCGAAAACCGTGGGGATAATGCCCAGGCGCTCATAATTCACATCCTTGATGGTGATCTCAGATTGTGTCATGGCAGCGAGGCCGATAAAGCTTCCCACCTCGATCATATCTGCCAGCAGGGTGTGTTTGCATCCCTTGAGTTCGCCAACACCTTCTATCTGAAGAAGGTTTGAGCCAATACCAGAGATCTTCGCTCCCATGCGTTCCAGCATGCTGCAAAGCTGATACAGATAGGGTTCACAAGCTGCATTGAAGATGGTTGTTGTGCCTTCAGCCATTACGGCAGCCATCACAATATTGGCTGTTCCCGTGACCGATGCCTCATCAAGGTGCATATAGCATCCTTTCAATTTGGAGGCATCAACAACATAAAGGTTTTCTTTCTCATCATAACGAAAATCAGCACCCAGGTTCTGTAAGCCAATGAAATGCGTATCCAGCCTCCTGCGGCCGATCTTATCCCCTCCGGGATGTGGCATGAATGCCTGGCCAAATCGCGCCAGCAATGGCCCGATGATCATAATAGAACCTCGCAGACTGGAACCCTTATTCACAAACTCAGGGCTCCTGAGATATTCCAGATCTATATTATCGGCCTGAAAAATGTATGAATCGGAGCCTGTTTTTTCAACCTTTACACCCAGATCGCGAAGAATGTCGATAAGCTTGTTAACATCCCTGATATCAGGAACTTTATGCATTTCAACTTTTTCAGCGGTCAGTAATACAGCGCTGATGACCTGGAGGGCCTCGTTCTTGGCTCCCTGGGGAATGATCTCACCCTTGAGCTTCTGGCCACCTATGATCTCAAAAGAACTCATGCTTTTATTTTATTAGTAGTGAGTATTGAGTATTGAGACACGAGTAATGAGACACGAACAATGAGATACTTACTACTCAATACTCATTACTCAATACTCACTACTCTAAACTAATATCTAATTCTGTTTGTATCTCCGTTTGCCTTTACCGCCCTGGTGATTATCCCTGGGTTTACCGGTATATTTCTTTTTCTTATTCCTTGCCAGGATGTCGCTGGTTTCATTCAGTTTGAAATCTCCCTCAATCACCAGTTTGCCACCCGACATATCATCAAAATGCTTCCAGATCAGCTCATCATTCACTGAATCCCTATTCCAGTTCAGGTACGACTTCTTCAGGTGGTTGGCAATCGATCTCATGAATGCATCCTTGGCAGGACCTTCTTCATATGCGATAGCCTTCTCAATCAGTGCCTCGATATTCTTTCCATAAGGCTTGTACTTGATCTTTCCGTCGGAGTACACCACAGCTTCCGGCTTGGCAGCCAGAACATCTCTTGGTGGAGCAGGATATGGCCCGTCAACATCAAGCTTCCAGTCGGAAATGATGTGAAGGTGATCCCACAATTTTTGTTTATAATCAACGGTTTCACGCATATGAGGATGCATCTGCGACATGATATTCACAATGACATTTGCGACCTTCAAACGGCGTTCCCTGTCTTCAATGCTCAAAGCATAAAGGATCATCTTTTGCACATTCCTGCCATATTCTGGCATCGCCAGTTTTTCTCGGGTACTATTATATTCCATTAGATGTAAAAATATTTTATGAATTCAATTCCTTTTATCTGGTATGTTTCTGAAAGTAAAGTTGAAACGATAAAGAGGTGTTATATTATGGTGTATTTTAAATACAACTGCAAAAATACAACTTTATTTTAATTTTTAGTTTTGCTAACTCTTTTAGCTGGTACGAGGTACGGAGAGCACGGGACGGGGATCAACATTATCCATGGACCATTTATCATTTACTGATTTAACTAGTTCAATCATATGCTGAGTCAGACGGATAATTATCTCCGAAATCTTAAGATTGAATATTTTATCTAACTTTATTGATGAAAATTCACGGTTCGATGCGAGTCTACAAGTAGAGAAGTGCTGACCTTATGATACTAACCATGAAATACTTTCATCTGCTATTTGTCTTGCTAATAATGACGATGGCCTTAGAATCTTACGGACAAAGCTTTAATAAGCATCATATCATTACTTCCGGCAGTTTACCCGTCGATATCGATTGTATAGAAACTGCTGACATTAACAATGATGGACATTTAGATATTCTTGCCTGTGGAATGTGGAGCGATTATATTTACTTTCTTGAGAACAAAGGAAATGAAGAGTTCAAGATCCTGCAAAAATTAATACGGGTCACTGGAGCTGAACTTGATCAAATAAAAACTTCGGACATCAATAATGATGGGTTATTAGATATAGTTTATTCAGAGTACAATTATCTCAATCAATTATCCTGGTTAAAAAACTTAGGTAATAATGAGTTTGTGAGGACAGGTACCATATTTAGCGAAATAAGCGGATGGCGATCCCCCACATTTGTACTACATGATCTCAATGGAGACGATTACGATGATGTAGTATTGAGTTTTTGTAACCAGGATTGCAGGTTAATCTATAAGTTGAATGAAGGCAATGAGACTTTCAGTGCATTAATGTCAGTATTTACTGATGGTGAGGTGGTAGATTTTAGTTGTGTTGACATTGATAATGATAGTGATATAGATATTTTATACACAACTAAAAATCCGTATCAAGTTGCAATAGCTGTAAATGATGGCAGTGGTTCGTTTACAAATAATATAGTTCTGGAAACAAGCTATGATGACTCCTTTGTTGAATTTCGATCATTTGACACTGACGGAGATTCCGACTATGACATACTGGGATATTGTCCTAACTACTCAATTTCGTTATTGGTTAATAATGGGGGGCTTGACTTTAATCAGATCCTGATTTCAAATGACTCTTTATTTTCATTGAATTTTTCTGACACATTGGATATTGACAATGATGGTGATTTAGACCTTTTTAATCGTGCTTCCATGGTACTTCTTAACACAGGCAATAATAGTTTCGAGTATCACGATGACACCACTTTCAAGCAGTACATTGGAGACTATAATATCGTTGATTTAAATAAGAATGGAGTTAAAGATCTAATCTACGATGCAAGATATTTTGTAGGTTCAATTGCATATATTGAAGATATTTCCCTTTACGATAATTCAGAATACAGAATACTAACCTCTCAGTTATATAGACCCATGTACCCAGCTTTCGGGAATGTAAATAATGATGACTTCCCGGATATCTGCATTCACGATTCCAGGTATAAGTATGTATTTTACCTAAACAATGGCCAGGGTAAATTTTCAGACACCCTAACTACAAATTTACCTCACAGGCATTCCAGGGAAAGTGCCTTTTTTGATATTAATAAAGATGGATTTTTAGATATTATTTCATATGATGATTATGGATATACAGGTTTTAATGATAGTATCAACATTAACATTTTAAGGAACAAGCTCGATAATACATTTACTACTGCCTGTAATACTGATTTAAACCAGGAAGATTGCTATATGCACTTCTATGACTATAAAATTGACACCGCTTTAACGGATTCATATTTCATGCTGACTCTGAAGTCGAATGTTGATTCAATCTTTATTTATAACATAAACAGTGATTTCAGTATCTCAATCTACGATACAATTTCTTTCAACGCCAAAAGGAAGATTCGGAAATCTAAGTTCTATGATATCAGTGGAAATGGTGAAAATGACTACATCTTCAATGACAATGATGGTGTGTATATCATTTATTCAAAAAATAATCGCTTTCCCAATATTTTAGACACCATCATTGCAGATACTGATAAAATCATATTTGACTTTTTAATTACTGATATTAATAATAATCCTCAACAGGATATATTAATTATCAGAGCAGATAAGCTTAGAGTATATGAAGATTTTGATGGAGTCACATTTGCTAGAATATACGATTTAGATGCAATTTTAAATTCAAGATTGATCTATGGAAGTGATCTTAACCTAGATGGACTTGAAGAGATTATTGTTGTAGGGGAGGAAAAGATCAGGCTATTCACGGAAATAGATTCTACATCCTATCAATTTGAAGATTTCCACTGCAATATTAATCCCATATATTATTCAGATTATAATCCACTTGTTTTTGCTGATATTGATCTGGATGGTTCAACAGACCTATTATCTACATATTATAGAGAATCGGACCTATCCTGGTTTGAGAATTCATACATCGACACCAGTGGTTATATGCCATTTCCTGAGGACAATGCTATCTGGACAGAACAAAACACTGGAAAGTTTACTAATACAATTGAAAACTGGACCAGTTTATTTGTGAGCGAAACGGATACCAGTATATTTAACAATGCATGGAAAAATATCTATGAATATTTTTTAGACTCAATTACCAGGGATACGATAAGACAATTGTACGCATCGATAAGACAGGAGATATCAGAGAAAAAAGTATATATCATAAGGCATTACTTAGCAGAATATAATGAAAAGCTGCTTCTTGACTTCAATATATATCAAGGTGATACCGTCATCCTTGATGCATATTTTTGGGAAACGCATTCTAATTCTACCGATAGTCTTTTTATTGTGGATAGCATAGAAACAGGCACTCTATTTAATTCCGAGAAACGAAGTGTTTATTTTTTATCAAATCACAAAGAACTGCACCCTGTTTCTCTAACAATAATTGAAGGTATAGGAAGCCTGCAAAATCCCTTTGGCCCGGCAGTGAACGATGTCAACTTTAACAACAAGAACGCAGAGAACCTGTGCTGTCCTGTTAACTTGCTTTGCCTTAGCATAAACAATCAACTTATTTATGTTAAGGAAGATGTAACTAAATGCAATGTTCTGGAAGCAACATTTCATATTGAGTCTTTTAAGCAAGATCAGGCATTTACGATATTCCCAAATCCGGTGAAAGATAAGTTATACATTGATTTCAAAGAAATACCAATGAGTTCTTTGAAAATAGACATTTTCAATACTATGGGAGCCAGAATTGGAAATTTCAGCTATGGGTCCTGTGAAAACACGATAATAATCAATGTAGATGGACTTACTCCCGGACTCTACTTTCTTCGAATCAAGCATGGCAACAGTAAGCACACAGCAAAATTTATCGTAACTGACAGTTGATTATTAAGCGTGTTTCTTCGCGCCTCCGGTACGAAGACCGTGGCTTGGAGCCTTGGTGGCTATTCTGTATAAATGCATGACTATTTCATCAGGGTCAGCTTCGCAAATTTCAGCAATAGTTGCTTTTGCCCAACATTGTTAAAGAAAGATGGTGGCTTTCTTATTTGCACCAAGCCCATCTACCGAGATCACCTTACCTTTTCCAAAGCGATGATGCCTCACTTCCATTCCAACCTGCAGTTTATCCATATTTTCGAGGCTCATGGCCGGCTCCTTATTCTCCAGATTGCTGACCTTCTTCAGGCCTTTCTTCTGATAATTGGCAAAACCAGGCGTGCTGATCTTCGATTTGGGTTTGTCAAACGGAAATGATGCCCTGGGTTGAGAAACTACCTTTTTTGGATAGTCGATATACCTATCATCGATCTCTTCCACAAAACGGCTGGGTTCGCAGGGCGTCAGGTTTCCCCAACGATAGCGCATCTCAGCATAGCTGACCGTCACATGCTTCATCGCCCGTGTAAGGGCCACATAAAACAGCCTTCGTTCTTCTTCCAGGTCGGTGCGACTATTTAATGACATGATTGACGGGAATAGATTTTCTTCCATCCCTACCACATATACATATGGAAATTCAAGGCCTTTTGCTGCATGAACCGTCATCAGCGATACGTGGTTCATGTCATTCTTGTCTTTATCGTCTGCATCGGTGAGTAAAGCAATATCCTGCAGGAATTCATCGAGGGTATGGATGGGGGAAACGATCTCTCCATCCTCATTGGCCTCGATCTTTTGCTCGGTAAAGTCCTTAATGGCATTCAACAGTTCCTCTATGTTCTCATAACGGGCGAGTCCTTCAGGGGTCTTATCTTCATAAAGGTCTCTCAGTATGCCAGCTGATGTTGCTATTTTCTTACCAAGATCAAAGGCATTCACGCTTTTCAACTGTGCGCTGAAGCTTTTGATCATCGTCATAAAACCATTCAGTTTGTTGGTGGTCCCGGCATTCACCTGCAGGCCACTGCCTGCTGTATCTTCTATTACCTCCCACTGACTCACTCCCAGCTGGCTGGCACGAACCACGATCTTTTCCATGGTGGTTTGCCCAATGCCTCTTGCCGGGTAATTGATCACCCGTTGCAGGGCATCTTCATCCTTGTTGTTAATCACCAGCCTGAAGTAGGCCAGCAGGTCTTTGATCTCCTTCCTTTTATAAAATGAAAGCCCACCGTAAATCCTATATGGAATGTTCAGCTTGCGTAGTGATTCCTCGAAAGACCTTGATTGTGCATTGGTCCTGTAAAGTATGGCGAAATCAGAATTAGGCAATTGCCCGTTCATCTTTTCACGAAAGATCGCATCAGCGACCATAATGCCCTCTTCTGTATCGGATGACGCCCTGACCAGAGCCACTTTTTGGCCTTCATCATTATCTGTCCAGATGGTTTTCTTGATCTGGTCCTTATTGTTTTCAATTACGCTGTTGGCCGCGTTCACGATATTCTTGGTCGAACGGTAATTCTGTTCCAGCTTGAAGATGGTATGATCGGAATAATCCTTTTTAAAGTTGAGTATGTTCCTGATGTTCGCGCCACGGAAAGCGTAAATGCTCTGTGCATCATCACCCACCACACAAAGGTTTTCATTATCAGCCGCCAGGCTCTTCACGATCATGTATTGAACATGGTTGGTGTCCTGGTACTCATCCACCAGGATATACTTGAACCTCTTCTGGTATTTATATAGTACATCCGGGAAATCGCGCAGCAGGACATAAGTATTGAAAAGCAGATCATCAAAGTCCATGGCATCCGCTTTCTTCAGCCTGTTGGCATAGCGGGTATATATCTCTCCGATCTTCGGCTTTCCGGCCATGCTATCGGCATTGGTGATCTCAAAATTATCATTGTATGCCTTCGGCATGATGAGGCTGGTTTTGGCACCAGATATCCGTTTCATGATATGATTCGGATTATACACCTTGGGATCCAGTTCCAGCCCCTTGACAATACTCCTTATGAGGCGCTTGGAATCTTCAGTATCGTAGATTGAAAAGTTGGAAGGGAAACCTAATTGGTGGCCCTCCACACGAAGGATACGGGCAAAGATGGAATGGAAAGTACCCATCCAAACATTGCGGGCATCGGCACTCCCGACCAGCTGCAGGATACGTTCCTTCATTTCCCTGGCTGCCTTATTGGTAAATGTGAGAGCCAGTACATTAAAAGGATCCACCCCAAGGTTCAGCAAATGGGCCAGTCTGTATGTTAATACACGCGTTTTTCCCGATCCCGCCCCGGCGATCACCATTGATGGTCCTTCGGTATGTTCAACAGCCTTTCGCTGTGCTTCGTTCAGTTCTTTAAAAATGTCTTTTCCCATGAAATATTTTGCTTTGCAAAAGTAGTACATTAATGACTGCGGAAGCTGGGAAATTCTGTCTTTTATTAACAAAGCAGGTATGAAGCGTGAGGCAGTCTTTGATGTTGGGTGTTAAGTGTTGGATTAAATATCAATTATTAACTTAGATCAATATTCTCTCCAATTAGGCACTAGGAACTAGGCACTAGGAACTTTAAAGTTACTTGGTGGTTAGCATTTGCCTAATCTTATAAAGTTTGCTAAATTTGAGGCACTTATAAAACCCAATAACCATGAGATTAGTGATTCTTCTCACCCTTATTTCTATTAGCACGGTATCAAATTTAAGTGCCCAGATCCCAGATTTTTACCGCGAAGACCTGACCTTTATCATCGACGACAGCAGCTTCACCGTTACAGGTTACTATTACTTCCTGAACAACAGCGATGAGAATGAAAAGTTCGACATGCTCTATCCTTTTCCGAAAAGAGATATTTATGGAAGGGTTACGGATGTGTATGCATACATTTATGGCAACCCGCTTAAAAATGCTCTGCTGCATTACAACAACAATGCAGCCATGATCAACCTGGAGGTGAAGGCAGAAACTGTAACCATGCTTCGCATTGGATATACTCAGGAACTTCTGGGAAACAAAGCTGAATACATCCTCACCTCTACAAAGGCATGGGGGCAGTCATTAAAAGAGGTGAACTACACCCTCATTGCACCGGAAAACTTCCATATCGACTCCCTCTCCTACCCACCGGATTTCAGCAATACAAAATCAGGGAAAAGCATTTTCTACTACCACAAGGAGACCTTTATGCCGGACAGGGAGTTTGAAGTTTACTTCAGCAGGTAAATCTGATTAATAACCCAAGCTTGGAGCTTGGAATTTAAAACGCAGTGCCTAAATATCCTGAAGCTTATATGAATAGCTTCCCTCCGGCACATGGCAAGTTTCATCAAGCGACTTGATGTACTGCCCGCAGTTGCTGCCGATCTGGTTCTCTTCCCATTCACCTATGCTTAGGATCACTTCATATCCGCTATCTTTCAAGGCATCGATCACGGGGTATTCTTTTTCTCCACGAACGATGAGTGAATCGATATTATTCAGGCGGGCTTTGAAAGTTGGGTTCACCGGTGTGATCTTTACCAGGAAGATGTCAGGATTAAAAAACTCCCGCAATGTGACCGGGTCCAGGATATTGTCTTTCCCCAGGGCAAAGTTCAGGGTGATCTTTTTGCCACCTTCTGAATAAAAACGTTCAGCATATGAAGCCATCTTACCGAAACTCCATTTCGTCACAGGAATGAGCTGATTACGTTGCTCCACATCTGTGCTGTGAATCGAAAACTGAAGCTGGAATGATTTATCGTACAAATTTTTCTTAATCTGCAGGAGTTCTTCAAAAAAGCCATCGGTGCCATGTGGGGCAATTGACGAGAGCGAAGCCACAAAATTATCAATAGGGTATTTCTCAGGGAATTTCCTGAGTACCTCCAGCACCGCAGGATTGAAAGCAGGCTCGCCCATGCGGGCAAACTGTATCTTAAACTTATCCGTTTCGGGCACCCCTGACGGGAAACGGTGCTTGACCAGGTAGTCGATCTGGTAAAAGATATCCTCCGCGCTCAGTTTTCCTTTGTAATCCCCTCCTGCATCGCAGAATTTGCAATCAACCGGGCAACCGAAGAGGGTGGATACGATGATCACCCATTTCTTGCTGATATCCATGGGTGGCTGCGTGGATTCTACGAATTCTATAAGCTTACCGTCCCCATTCTCGGCAACAAATACCGAGGCGATCTCATGTTCCTGTGTCTTGCTGATTACCCTCATCACAAATTATCCTGTCCTTGATGGCCATGGCTGCCCGGATCCCGTCGCCGGCAGCAACAGAGGTTTGCCTGACCATTCCATTTTTTACATCTCCAATAACATATAAAAGGCCGTCATGTTCAAGTTGATCCTGTATATTTTTCAGTTCCTCTGACAAACAACTCAGATCCGGTTCACGGCCGGTGGCAAAAATAGTATAATCGAATGAACCAACAGGCATAGAATTTTCGTGATAAGATATATTCTTCTGTTTTTCAGAAATTTTCAGCAGGGCCGGTACACATTTTATTTTATCGCCGCGGTTATAGATGTGTACTTCGTTATGCTCGGAAAGGCTCATGGCATAATCGAAGGCCGCATCGCCGGCACCGACGATTGCAATAGATTTGCCTTCCATCTCCCGAAGGGGATAAACCTCGGAAAAATCATTTTGAGCAGAAGCATGTTTTGCTTTTGTACCTGTGGCTACTACAAGGCATTTACAGCTAAAACTTCGGGAATCGCTTTCTAATATGAACAATCCGTTAATATAGTTCGAATATCGAATATCGGATATCGAGCAACGAATATCGAATCGCTTGATGTGAGCCCTCAGTTTTTCTGCCAGATCTGTTCCGCTGATCCCATCCGGAAAGCCAGGGTAATTATCCAGCCGCCAGGCATTTTTCACCAGTCCACCGATCACATCTTTTTCAATGATCAAAGGGTCAATACCGTATCTTTTCAACTGCACCGCACAGGCTACCCCTGCAGGTCCGCCACCAATGATGATCACATTTTCTTCAGGCATTTTTTATCGAATCAATAAGTGCCTGAGTCAATACAGGACGGGAAAACATATAGGCGTAATTCAGGAAAGTGGCCAGATGAAACTCATAATTATATGCGGCCGTGGCATCAACCGGCATCACTACATCAAATCCCTTTATGAATGCCGACCTGGAAGTACTCTCAACGCAGAGGTTGGTCATCACACCGGTGATAATCAATTGTTTTATGCCTGCATCCTTAAGTTTTTGTTCCAGCTCCGTCCCGTAAAAACAGTCGAACTGGCTCTTTTTCAATTCATCTCCACCAATGGATGCAATACTCTCAACTATCTTGCTCCGCGGGTCACCTTCTTTTATAAGCTCATGCCAGCGCATGCCCATCATCCCTGCATCTTCATCGGTATTGATGTGGCGGGTTAATATAACAGGGACTTCTTTTTCCCGGCAGGCAGCCATAATCTTAATGATGTTGGGAATCACTTCCGGTCCGGAAGGGACAAAGGCATGCTCATCTGGGTTGAGAAAATAATTTTGCATGTCGATGACCAGAAGGGCCATATGTCCGTGATCAGGTTTGAACATCCGCATGCCCGAATAATACTTCACCTCTTCGATCATCTCTTTTGATTCCTGATCGATGTTTTCAGCAGTAAAGTACTTTTCTTTCATCTTGTAAGCATATCGTGATTCATCACAAATATAAGCTAAAAAAATAAACGAAAATCAAGATAAATCATCACCTTGCAATTATTGCAAATCGAATATCATATTTTTTTTAATAAATGTCTTGTATTTCAGAAAAGTATTTTTACCTTTGCAGCCGCTTTTGATGATACGTCTGAAAGAGCTGGAAATCCTAAGGAAACCTGACAATTTAAGACAGATATAGGTTCCATCCCAAGAACACGGGACAAGTCTTCAAAGACCCGCCCTATATCTATTTCCCGCAGATTTTCTAAAAACAAGAATGTTAAACATCTCTATTTAAGGAGATTACAAACAACTAATTAGTCTTAATATGCCGACAATACAACAATTAGTTCGCAAGGGACGCAAGAAATTAACTGACAAAAGCAAATCACCTGCACTGGATTCATGTCCGCAACGCAGGGGTGTTTGCGTAAGGGTTTACACTACGACCCCCAAAAAGCCAAACTCAGCCATGCGTAAAGTGGCCAGGGTAAGGCTTACAAACGGAAAAGAAGTTAACGCCTACATTCCGGGCGAAGGCCATAATCTGCAGGAACACTCCATCGTGATGATCCGTGGTGGCAGGGTTAAAGACCTTCCCGGTGTTCGTTACCACATCATCAGGGGTGCACTCGATACCTCAGGTGTTGAAGGCAGGACACAACGGAGATCAAAGTATGGCACCAAGAGACCTAAGAAATAAATTATACAATTATAATATAATACAACGATGAGGAAAGCAAAACCTAAAAAACGGACCATTCTTCCTGATCCTAAATTCAGCGACACCCTGGTCACAAAGTTTGTGAACAACATGATGTATAGTGGTAAAAAGAACATCGCGTACGAGATATTCTATGAAGCCATGGACATTGTTGCAGAAAAGACCAAGGAAGATCCTGTAGAGGTTTGGAAAAAAGCCCTGGCCAATGTGACCCCTGCCGTAGAAGTAAGAAGTCGCAGGATCGGTGGTGCCACTTTCCAGATCCCTTCAGAGATCAGACCTGGAAGGAAAATGTCGATCGGTATGAAAAACCTGATCAACTTTTCCCGTAAGCGCCACGAAAAAACCATGGGTGAAAAGCTCGCTGGTGAGATTCTGGCTGCATATAAAGATGAAGGTTCGGCTTTCAAGAAAAAAGAAGATACACACCGTATGGCAGAAGCTAACAAGGCTTTCAGTCATTTCAGGTTCTAGGAGAGAAAACGAAAGATGCCGGAAAATTTAACATACACGCGTAATATTGGCATTATGGCTCACATCGATGCGGGTAAAACCACAACGACGGAGCGTGTATTGTATTATACCGGTATCAATCACAAGGTTGGCGAAGTACATGAAGGTACTGCTACCATGGACTGGATGGCCCAGGAACAGGAAAGAGGGATCACCATTACATCGGCAGCTACCACCGTTTACTGGACCACCGATGATCAGAAGTATCGCATCAATATTATCGACACCCCGGGGCATGTCGACTTTACCGTTGAGGTAGAGCGTTCGCTCCGAGTACTGGATGGTGCCGTTGCACTTTTCTGTGCCGTTGGTGGTGTTGAGCCCCAATCGGAAACTGTCTGGCGCCAGGCCGATAAATATGAGGTGCCAAGGATCAGCTTCGTAAACAAAATGGATCGTTCAGGTGCTGACTTCTATACTGTGGTCAGCCAGATCAAGGAGAAGCTCGGAGCCAAGCCCATTATCATGCAAATTCCTATCGGGGAAGAAGATGAATTCAAGGGCGTTGTTGACCTGATCGAAAACAAAGCATATAGCTGGGATGAAGACAATTTTGGTGTAATTTATCAGGAGATCGACATTCCGGAAGACCTGCGGGAAGATGTTGAAAAATACCGCACTGCTATCATCGAAGGTGCTGCTGAAGATAATGAAGCCCTGCTGGATAAATTCCTCGAATCACCAGAGAGTATTACGAAAGAGGAACTCATTGCATCAGTAAGAAAAGCGACCCTTGAGCTTAAGATCACACCGGTGTTTTGCGGTTCGTCATTTAAAAATAAAGGTGTTCAGAAACTCATCGACGCCATTTCATATTACCTTCCCTCCCCTCTTGATGTCCCGCCCGTGACCGGAGAAAATCCTTTCACTCAGAAAGAAGAAGAAAGAGCCCCGTCCATTGATGAACCATTCGCCGCCCTGGCATTCAAGATCGCCACAGATCCTTTTGTTGGCCGCATAGCATATTTCAGGGTATATTCAGGGGAACTCAAATCGGGTTCACAGATACTTAATGTGAATACCAATAAAAAAGAACGGATTGCGCGGGTACTGCAGATGCATGCCAATAAACGCACACCGGTAGAAAATATTTATGCAGGAGAAATTGGTGTAGCAGTTGGTTTTAAAGATATCCGCACCGGAGATTCTTTGACTGATATTAAACACCCCATCCTGCTCGAAAACATCCTATTCCCTGAACCTGTAATCAGCATGGCAGTTGAGCCTAAGCTTCAAGATGATGTTGATAAGCTGAACGTAGGTCTGAGGAAACTCTCTGAAGAAGACCCCACTTTCACCATCAGGATAGATGATGAAACCGGTCAGACCATTATCAGTGGCATGGGTGAACTTCACCTTGAAGTGCTTACTGACAGGCTGAAGAGGGAATTTAACATCGACTGTAACCGTGGAAAACCACAGGTAGCTTACAAAGAATCTATCAGCAATACTGTTGTGCACCGTGAGATCTACAAAAAACAAACAGGTGGTAAAGGCAGATATGCTGATATTACTATTGAGATCGGCCCTGCTGAGGACGGTTTCCGAGGTCTTCAGTTTGTCGATGGTATCACTGGTGGTGCCCTTTCAAGGGAGTTTATCCACGCAGTAGAAAAAGGATTTAAATCAGCCATGATGAACGGTGTGTTGGCTGGATTCCAACTGGAAAACCTCAGGGTAAGGCTGATCGATGGTGAATCCCATTCAGTTGATTCAGATGCTATGTCATTTGAAGCTGCTGCGGGAATAGCCTTCAGGGAAGCATGCAAGAAAGCAGGTCCAATTCTTCTCGAACCAATCATGCAGGTTGTGGTTACCACACCTGATGAATATGTTGGGGAAGTGAGCAGTGACCTGAATAAGAGAAGAGGGCATATGGAAGGAATTACAACCGTAAACCGTCTTCAGGAAATCAGGGCAAAGGCGCCCCTGGCTGAAATGTTTGGATATGTGACAACATTGCGCACTCTAACATCAGGCCGTGGAAATGCAAACTTAGAGTTTTCGCATTATGCCGAGTTGCCTAAAGACATCCTGGATGATGTATTATATAAGGTTAAAGGATACGTAGTAAATTATTAATAAGGTCTTAAACTAGAAAAACGTGAGTCAGAGGATCAGAATTAAGTTAAAGTCGTACGATTACAATTTGGTTGATAAATCAGCCGAGAAGATCGTAAAAACTGTAAAATCCACTGGAGCTGTGGTAAGCGGTCCTATTCCGCTGCCAACCAACAAACAGATCTTTACTGTGAACAAGTCCACTTTTGTGAACAAGAAGGCAAGGGAACAATTCCAGCTTTGTTCATATAAAAGATTGCTGGACATTTACAGCACCACTAGTAAAACGATCGACGCATTGATGAAGCTGGAACTTCCCAGTGGTGTTGAAGTAGAGATCAAAGTGTGATAAAGTTTAAAGGTTAGAAAAATGTCAGGAATAATTGGTAAAAAAATTGGGATGACCAGCGTCTTTGATGACGCCGGAAAAAACATACCCTGCACCGTAATCGAAGCAGGCCCGTGTGTTGTTACCCAGGTGAAAACAAAGGATACGGATGGCTATGATGCGATTCAGATCGCCTATGATGACAAGAAAGATAAGCATACCACTGCTGCCCTCAAAGGACACTTTGCAAAGGCCGGTGTGAGCCCGAAACGAATTGTCAGGGAGTTCACCAGGTTTGAAACAGGTCATCAAAAGAAATATGGAGATGTGCTTACAGTCGATATTTTCGAAGAAGGTGAATATATTGATGTAGTCGGCTACTCTAAAGGTAAAGGTTTCCAGGGCGTTGTAAAACGTCACAATTTTAAAGGTGTTAACGATGCAACCCACGGCCAGCATAACAGGCTGCGCGCACCGGGTTCTATCGGTGCTTCTTCCTATCCATCAAGGGTTTTTAAAGGCATGCGTATGGCAGGCCGTACCGGTGGACAAAGGACTAAACTCATCAACCTGCAGGTTGTAAAGATCGTACCTGAGAAAAACCTGATCCTAGTTAAAGGTGCCGTGCCAGGCCCCAATGGTTCATATGTAATTGTTGAAAGATGGAGTTAGAAGTATATAAATCAAACGGACAGAAAAGTACCCGTAAGATCAAGCTGAATAAAGCGATCTTTGAGATTGAGCCTAACGACCATGCTATCTGGCTGGACACCAGGCAGATCATGGCCAACAAGCGCCAGGGTACCCATAGCAGTAAGGAAAGAAATGCCATCACTGGCAGCCGTCGCAAGCTCAAACGTCAGAAAGGTACTGGTACAGCCCGTGTTGGGGATATCAAAAACCCTATCTTTCGTGGTGGTGGACGTGCATTCGGTCCTCATCCCAGGGATTATGGTTTCAAACTGAACAAAAAGGTGAAAAGACTCGCTCGTCGTTCTGCACTTACTTATAAAGTGAAAGACAATGAGATCATGATCCTTGAGGATTTCAGCTTTGCTGAAGCCAAGACCAAGAATTTTATTGAATTGCTCGGTAATTTTGAACTGACAGATCAGAAAATTTTGCTGGTACTTCCTGAAACAGATGAGAACATCATTCTTTCATCAAGGAACCTGAAAAATGCCAAGGTGATCCATGTGAACAACCTGAACACCTACGACATTCTGAACGCCAAGCAAGTGTTGATCGCTGAGAGTTCAATGAAAGAGATTGAAAAGATATTAGCATAATCATTATATAACTAGAGCAATGGATATCATAATAAAACCGGTGATCACCGAAAAAATGACGGAGATGGGAGAAAACCTGAACCGTTACGGTTTTGTCGTGAACAGGAAAGCCAACAAACTCCAGATCAAGAAAGCCGTTGAAGATCTTTATGGCGTGGAGGTGGTTTCTGTGAACACGATGACCTACAGGGGAAAGACCAAATCAAGGTATACTCGTACCGGGATCATTTCAGGTAAAACAGCATCCTATAAGAAGGCTATTATTACAGTAGCCGAAGGTGAAACAATTGATTTTTATAGCAATATTTAGATAGATGGCTTTAAAGAAATACAAACCAACGACACCAAGTCAGCGCTTTAAGATCATCAGCGCATTTGACGACATCACTGAATCCTCTCCTGAGAAGAGCCTGTTGGCTCCTATGAAAAAGAGCGGTGGAAGGAACAGTGAAGGTAAAATGACAATCCGCTACAGGGGTGGTGGCCACAAGCAGCGTTACAGGATCATCGATTTCAAACGGGAAAAGGAAAATATCCCTGCTGTCGTTAAATCGATAGAATATGATCCTAACCGTACTGCCAGGATCGCCCTGCTGTATTACAAGGATGGTGAAAAGAGGTACATCATTGCACCTCACGGGCTGGAAGTAGGCCAGGAAGTATCTTCAGGAAAAGGCGTTGCCCCTAATATCGGGAACACCATGTACCTGAGCGAGATTCCTTTCGGGACTATTATCCACAACATTGAACTCAGACCGGGACAGGGTGCCAAGCTTGCGCGCAGTGCCGGTTCTTATGCACAGTTCATGACCCGTGAAGGAAAATTTGCAGTGATCAAACTTCCTTCCGGCGAAACCAGGATGATACTCCAAAGCTGCCGGGCTACCGTTGGAATGGTTTCCAATGTTGACCACCAGCTGGAAAAATCTGGTAAAGCAGGTCGTTCACGTTGGCTCGGACGCCGTCCGAGAACCCGTGGTGTAGCCATGAACCCTGTCGATCACCCAATGGGTGGTGGCGAAGGAAGGGCTTCCGGTGGACACCCGAGGTCAAGGAAAGGATTGCCGGCCAAAGGTTATAAAACCAGGTCTAAGAAGAAGGCATCCAACAAGTATATCATTGAAAGACGTAAAAAATAATTAATATCATCGCGCTATGAGCCGTTCGTTGAAAAAAGGACCTTATATACATTATAAACTGGAAAAGAAAGTTCTCGATCAGTCTGAGAGCAAAAAGAAGTCAGTGATCAAAACATGGTCAAGGGCATCTATGATCTCTCCCGACTTTGTTGGACTCACCATTGCAGTCCATAACGGAAACAAATTCATTCCTGTTTACATTACCGAGAATATGGTAGGACATAAACTTGGGGAGTTTGCCCCAACACGCCAATTCAGGGGTCATGCCGGTAATAAGGATAAAGGCAGAAGATAATTAGGAAATAATAAAGTATAGCATAATGGGAGCAAGAAAAAGAAATCGTGCTGAGCAATCAAAGGAAGCTAAGAAAAGTCAATACTTTGCCAAGTTGAATGATTGCCCCACCTCGCCAAGGAAAATGAGGCTGGTAGCCGACATGGTTAGGGGAATGGATGTGATGTCCGCACTCAGCGTACTTGAGCATTCACCCAAAGAAGCATCTACCAGGGTACATAAACTGTTACGTTCAGCCATTGCCAACTGGCAAACCAAGAATGAAGGTGTCAGGATTGAAGAAAGTAACCTCTATGTCAAAGAGATTCATGTTGACAGTGCCAGGATGCTGAAAAGGATCCGTACTGCTCCTCAGGGCAGGGCTCACAGGATCAGGAAACGTTCAAACCACGTGACCCTGTATGTTGACAGTAAAACACAAATGGTTGAAAACTAGAAAATAATACAAAAGGATATAATTAATGGGACAGAAAACTAATCCAATAGGACTTCGCTTAGGGATCATCAAAGGATGGGATTCCAACTGGTACGGTGGCAGGAACTTCGGCAGCAAATTGCTCGAAGACAATAAAATCCGTCAGTACCTCACTGCCCGTCTGGCAAAAGCCGGAATCTCTAAGATCATCATTGAGCGTACGCTCAAGCTGGTTACCGTTACCATTTTTACCGCACGCCCCGGTATCATTATCGGTAAAGGCGGTTCCGAAGTGGATAAGCTGAAGGAAGAATTGAAAAAGTTGACCAAGAAGGAGATTCAAATTAATATCTCAGAGATCAAGCGCCCGGAACTGGATGCCAATATTGTAGCCAATTCCATTGCGAAACAGATCGAGGGTAGGATTTCATTCCGTCGTGCCATCAAAACTTCCATTGCCTCAACCATGCGTATTGGCGCTGAAGGAATCAAAGTTGTGATCTCCGGAAGGCTTGGGGGTGCTGAAATGGCTCGTAGCGAACAATACAAAGACGGTCGTATTCCGCTGCATACTTTACGCGCAGATATCGACTATGCCAAGATCGAAGCCCATACTACTTATGGAAGAATCGGAATCAAAGTCTGGATATGTAAAGGCGAGATCTATGGTAAGCCGGAACTGGTACCATCACTCAGTGACGCGCAGAAAAAGCAATCACCAAGGAAAGCTCCGGGTGGTGGCCGTCAGGGTGGAAGAAGAAGATAAGAATAGTATAATATTTAAAACATACATAAATGTTACAGCCAAAGAAAACCAAGTTCAGAAAACAGCAAAAAGGGCGCATGAAAGGGAATGCCCAGCGTGGCAACCAGCTCGCCTTTGGCTCATTTGGCATTAAATCAATGGAAGAGTGCTGGATGACCGGACGACAGATAGAAGCTGCTCGTCAGGCTGTTACACGTCATATGAAACGTGAAGGACAGCTTTGGATCAGGGTATTTCCTGACAAACCGGTAACCAAGAAACCTGCGGAAGTACGTATGGGTAAGGGAAAAGGTGCACCTGAATATTTTGTAGCCAGGATTAGTCCGGGAAGGATGATTTTCGAGGCTGAAGGAGTACCGATGGAAGTTGCCAAGGAGGCACTCCGTCTGGCAGCCCAGAAGCTCCCGATGAAATGCAAATTTGTTGTTAGAAGAGATTACGTTGAATAGTAAACTACCACGATAATGGAACAGGAAGTAATAAAAGAATTGGGAACTGCGGAACTGATCGAAAGATTGGACGAAGAGAAAAAACAGCTGGTGAAACTGAAGCTTAACCATGCCGTATCTCCGCTGGAAAACCCAAACAAGTTGAACTTTTACAAGAAAGCCATCGCCAGGATGGAAACCGAGTTGAGAAGAAGACAATTAGAAGACGCCAATAATAAATAATAAGATGGAAAGAAATCTTAGAAAAGAAAGAATCGGGGTTATTGTGAGCAACAAGATGGACAAATCCATCGTGGTGCAGGTCATCCGTAATGTGAAGCACCCAGTTTACGGAAAGTTCGTGAAGAAAAGCACGAAGTTCATTGCCCATGACGAAAAGAACGAATGCAACATCGGAGATACTGTGCGGATCATGGAAACCAGGCCTATCAGCAAGAACAAGTGCTGGAGGTTAGTAGAAATCGTTGAAAGAGCTAAGTAAAAATGATACAACAAGAATCGAGACTGTCAGTAGCTGACAACAGTGGTGCAAAAGAAGTACTCTGTATCCGCGTCCTTGGTGGAACCAAAACGAGGTATGCCTCTATTGGTGACCAGATCGTGGTAACCGTAAAAAAAGCCCTCCCTTCAGGTAACGTAAAGAAAGGGACAGTGATTAGAGCGGTTGTGGTCAGAACCAGAAAAGAAATCAGGCGCCAGGATGGATCCTATATCCGCTTTGACGACAATGCAGTAGTACTGTTGAATGCCGCAGGTGAGATGATGGGTACCCGTATTTTTGGCCCTGTTGCCAGGGAATTAAGGGATAAACAATTCATGAAAATCGTTTCACTGGCACCAGAAGTGCTTTAACAGAGAAAAATACCAGAATCATGGCAATGAAGATACATATTAAGAAAGGTGACAATGTGATGGTCATCTCCGGCGAGTCGAAAGGCATGCAGGGCAGGGTGCTTAAAATTAACGCCAAGACCTACAAAGCCATCGTGGAAGGTGTGAATGAAGTTAGCAAACACACCAAACCCAACGCCGACAACCCAAAAGGCGGGATCATCAAGCAAGAGGCCTTTATCCATATTTCCAATCTGAAATTGGTCGATGGTAAAGGAAACGCCACCAGGATCGGAAAGAAAATAGATGAAAAGACCAACAAAACCGTCAGGGTTTCCAAAAAATCAGGGGAGGTTATCAAATAATGAAATATACACCACGACTTAAAACCAAGTATTTCGAAGAGATCGTTCCTGCTTTAAGCAAGCAGTTCGAATACAAGAACCGTATGGAAGTTCCTAAGGTACTGAAGATTTCAGTGAACCAGGGACTTGGACAGGCCATTGTAGATAAGAAGCTCATCGATACTGGTATAGAAGAAATGACAATGATCACCGGCCAGAAGGCAGTGTCTACAAAGTCAAAGAAAGATATCTCAAACTTTAAGGTACGTAAAGGCATGCCCATTGGAGTAAGGGTAACCCTGCGCGGCGATAAAATGTATGAATTCCTCGACAGGCTGGTGGCTGTTGCCATCCCCAGGATCAGGGACTTCAGGGGTATTAATGACAAAGGCTTCGACGGAAGAGGTAATTATACTTTCGGTGTTCCTGAACAGATCATCTTTCCAGAGATCGATATGGACAAGGTGAACCACATTAATGGTATGGATATTACCATCGTAACCTCTGCCAAAAATGATAAGGAAGCCCTTGCATTGCTTAAAGAATTTGGATTACCGTTTAAAAATCAAAACAGTTAGACTATGGCTAAAGAATCAATGAAAGCCCGTGAAGTGAAAAGGGCAAAGCTCGTAGAGAAATATGCTGCAAAAAGAGCTGAGCTTATTGCAAACGGCGACTATGCCGGACTGCAGAAGCTTCCGAAAAATGCATCACCGGTACGCGTACACAATCGTTGTAGCCTCACCGGCAGGCCTAAAGGATATATGCGCCAATTCGGAGTTTCACGTATCAACTTCAGGGAAATGGCGCTTCAGGGTCTGATCCCGGGAATTAAAAAAGCTAGCTGGTAATTTATAAAGAATACTGAAATGACAGATCCAATTGCAGATTATTTGACCAGACTCAGGAATGCAGTCCTGGCAAACCATAGGATAGTAGAGATCCCGGCCTCCAATATCAAGAAGGACATTACCAAGATATTGCACGAGAAAGGATACATCCTGAACTATAAATTTGTTGATGCAGATGGTAACGGACAAGGCCTCATTAAGATAGCCTTAAAGTACCACCCCGTAACCAAGCAATCAGCTATCAACAAGCTTGACCGGATTTCTAAACCAGGTCTTCGCAAATATGTTAGGGCAGACGGCCTCCCAAGGGTACTGAACGGGCTGGGAATCGCCATTCTTTCCACTTCTAAAGGTGTAATGACCGACAAGGAAGCCAGGAATGAAAAAGTAGGCGGTGAAGTTTTATGTTACGTTAGTTAAAAGAGGAGTATAAGATATGTCACGTATAGGAAAATTACCCATCAGTGTACCGGAAGGTGTTGAGATCAACTTCTCCGACGACAATGTGGTAACAGTGAAAGGTAAACTAGGCGAGTTGGTTCAGCAGGTCCATAAAGAGATGATCCTGAAACTTGATGACGGTACATTGACCGTTGAAAGGCCCACTGAGTCGAAAGACCACAAAGCACAACATGGTTTAACCAGGTCGCTGGTAAACAACATGGTTATTGGTGTTTCAGAAGGATTCACTACCGTTCAGGAACTGGTAGGTGTAGGTTATAAAGCCAACGCCAACGGACAGGTACTTGAGCTGGCACTGGGTTATTCACATAGTATCTTTTTGGAACTTCCTGCTGAAGTTTCTGTGGAAACCGTTACTGAAAGGGGGAAAAACCCAACCATCACCCTTAAGTCTATTGACAAACAGCTTATCGGACAGGTAGCTGCCAAGATCAGGTCATTCCGCAAACCAGAACCTTATAAGGGTAAAGGTATTCTGTTCCAGGGCGAACAGATCAGAAGGAAAGCCGGTAAAGCTGCTGCAGAATAATTTTAAAAGAATATTAAAAATCCTGAAAGGATGAAAAAGATAAAAGACAGCAAACAGTACAGAAGGTATAGGATCAAGATGAGGATCAGGAATTCCATCACCCCCGGTACAGCTCAGACACCAAGGCTGACTGTATTCAGGAGCAACAAGGGAATCTATGCTCAGTTGATCGACGATGCGGAAGGCAAAACCATTGTTTCAGCATCATCACGCGAAAAAGGAATCGCAGACAAGAAGGGACCGAAGATCGAGCAAGCAAAATTGGTTGGTCAGCTTATCGCTGAAAAAGCAAAAGAAGCCGGTATCGAGGAAGTGGTTTTCGACAGGAACGGATATCTGTATCACGGAAGAATTAAATCATTGGCAGAAGCTGCCAGAGAAGGCGGACTTAAATTTTAATGTATTATGTCAAACGTAAATGTTAAAAGAGTAAAATCAAGCGAGATCGAGTTTAAAGACAGGCTCGTAAGCATACAACGTGTTACCAAGGTAACCAAGGGTGGTAGGACTTTCAGTTTCTCAGCCATTGTAGTTGTTGGAAACGAGAATGGCGTTGTTGGCCATGGTCTCGGGAAGGCAAAAGAAGTTACCTCTGCCATTGCTAAAGGTATTGATGATGCTAAGAAGAACCTGGTAAAAGTGCCGGTTCTTAAAGGTACTATCCCTCACGAACAAACAGGAAAATACAGTGGTGCCCAGGTATTTATCAAGCCAGCTGCTCCTGGTACAGGAGTTATTGCCGGTGGTGCAATGCGTGCCGTACTCGAGAGTGTTGGCATTAAGGATGTACTTGCAAAATCAAAAGGATCATCCAACCCTCACTCAGTAGTAAAAGCAACTATCGACGCACTTGTTAAGCTCAGGGATGCTCATACCATTGCAGAGCTGAGGGGAATCGATGTTGACAAAGTGTTCAACGGCTAATTATAATTCTGAAAAGCAATAGCACGATGAAAAAACTCAAGATAAAACAGGTTAGAAGCGGCATTGGAAGGCCCTTACGCCAGAAAAGGACACTCGAAGCGCTTGGATTCAAAAGGCTGAACCAAACCATCGAAGTGGAAGTATCTCCACAGGTCCAGGGGATGATTGACGCAGTCAGTCATCTTATTGAAATAGTAGACGAAAAAAAATAACAGCATAAACAGATAAAAGATGGATTTAAGTAATCTTAAACCGGCTGAAGGTTCAACCAAAAACAGGAAGCGTATTGCCCGTGGTCAAGGATCAGGAAAAGGCGGCACTGCAACACGTGGACATAAAGGTGCAAAGTCAAGGTCAGGCTATAAAAGCAAGGCTGGATTCGAAGGTGGACAGATGCCATTGTACAGGCGTGTTCCCAAGTTCGGATTCAAAAACATCAACAGGGTTGAATATCATGGTATCAACCTCGACACACTGCAGAAACTGGCTGAAGCAAAAAAACTCACCAGCATAGACCAGCAGGTGCTTGTCGATAATGGACTGGCCTCAAAGAAGGATCTTGTCAAGATCCTCGGACGTGGTGAACTCAGCATGAAGCTGGAAGTGACAGCCCATGCATTTTCTAAAAAAGCAATCAGCGCAATTGAAGCCCAGGGTGGCGTTGCCATAAAACTTTAACTTTAATGAAAAGGTTAATACAGACCATAAGAAACATTTATAAGATAGAGGAACTCAGGAACCGCATCCTTTATACGATCGGTATTGTCCTGATCTATCGTCTGGGCTCTTATGTTGTGCTGCCCGGCGTGAACCCCTCTGAACTTGCTGGCCTTCAGGACCAAACCAGCTCCGGCCTCATGGGCCTGCTGAATATGTTCTCCGGTGGTGCATTTTCAAATGCATCGATCTTCGCTCTGGGGATCATGCCCTATATCTCTGCGTCCATTGTGGTGCAGTTGCTGGGTATGGCCATCCCCTACTTCCAGAAATTGCAGAAAGAAGGTGAAAGCGGAAGAAAGAAGATCAACCAGATTACCCGTTACCTGACTATCCTCATCACTGGTTTCCAGGCCCAGGCATATATTGCCAACCTGGTAAGCCAACTGCGTAGTCCGGATGGGTCTATCACGGCGATCATGCCATTTGAAGGTACGTCTGTGTCGCCCTTTTTCTGGGTATCATCGACCGTGATCCTGATCTCAGGGACCATGTTCGTGATGTGGCTTGGTGAAAAGATCACAGATAAGGGTATTGGAAACGGTATCTCACTGATCATTATGATCGGTATTATTGCACGACTGCCATTTGCACTTGTAGGTGAATTTATTTCACGTCTCGAAGAGCAGGGCGGCGGACTTGTATATTTCATCCTGGAGATCGCGATCTTAGTCTTCGTGATCCTGCTAACGATACTGCTTGTGCAGGGTACCCGGAGGATCCCTGTACAATATGCTAAACGTATCGTAGGTAATAAGCAATATGGTGGAGTACGTCAGTACATCCCACTGAAGGTAAATGCTGCCGGTGTAATGCCTATCATCTTTGCACAGGCTATCATGTTCCTGCCACTCACTGTGGCCGGATTTACAAGCTCTGACATTTCAGGTTTTGTTGCAGCATTCTCAAATATCAACGGATTCTGGTATAACCTGGTGTTCTTCTTCATGATCCTCTTGTTTACCTACTTCTATACAGCCATCACCATTAATCCAAACCAGATGGCTGAAGATATGAAAAAGAACGGTGGATTTATCCCGGGAGTTAAACCGGGTCGAAAAACCGCTGAATTTATAGATAATGTAATGTCGAAAATCACCCTCCCTGGATCAATCTTCCTCGGACTTGTGGCTATTATGCCCGCCCTGGTAAGTCAGGTTGGCGTAAGCCAGCAGTTTGCTCAGTTCTATGGAGGGACTTCATTGCTCATCCTTGTTGGTGTTGTACTCGATACGCTGCAGCAAATCGAAAGCCACCTCCTGATGAGGCATTACGACGGACTGACAAAATCGGGCCGTATCAAAGGAAGGTCTTCATTTAGTATGTAGTACCAAGATACCGGTAATGATACATATTAAGACTGAAGAAGAAATTGAATTATTAAGAGAGAGTTCTTTACTTGTTGGTAAAACACTTGCTGAGGTTGCGAAACGCATCCAACCCGGAGTAGAAACCATTGTCCTGGATAAGATTGCAGAAGAATTTATCAGGGACCATGGAGCAGAACCGGGATTCAAAGGCTACAACGGATTTCCGTATACCCTTTGTATTTCAGTGAATGAACAGGTGGTGCATGGTTTTCCCGGGCATCAGCCTCTGTTGGATGGCGATATTGTTTCGGTCGACTGCGGTGTTTTAAAAAACGGTTTCTACGGTGATTCCGCCTATACCTTCGCCGTTGGTGAAGTGGATGAAGAAGTGAAGCTGCTGATGGAAAGGACCAAAGAGTCCTTATATAAAGCCATCGAAGTAGCAGTGGACGGCAAACGTGTTGGCGATATCGGCCATGCTGTACAGAGCCATGTGGAACAATACGGTTACTCAGTTGTGAGGGACCTGGTTGGACACGGGCTTGGAAGGCAACTGCACGAAAAGCCAGAAGTCCCCAACTACGGAAGGCGCGGAGCAGGGATCAAGCTGAAAGAAGGCATGGTACTGGCCATAGAACCAATGGTAAACCTGGGCACGAGGCATGTGATACAACTCGACGATGGCTGGACGATACGAACAGCGGATAAGAAGCCATCAGCGCATTTTGAGCATGATGTGGCGATAAGGAAAGGAAAAGCCGAGGTGTTATCAACCTTTGAATACATTGAAGAAGTGATAAACTCAAAATAAAATTATGGCAAAACAACCATCCATAGAACAAGATGGCACTGTCATCGAATCATTAGGCAATGCCATGTTCAGGGTAGAACTGGAAAACGGGCATGTGATCATCGCCCATATTTCAGGTAAGATGCGCATGCATTATATTAAAATTTTACCGGGTGACAGGGTAAAACTGGAAATGTCACCTTATGATTTAACAAAAGGAAGAATTACGTTCAGATATAAATAGAAAGACATTAAAAATGAAAACCAGAGCATCAGTAAAAAAACGATCTCCTGAATGTAAGATCGTTAGACGAAAAGGGGTCTTGTATGTGATCAACAAGAAGAACCCAAAATTTAAACAAAGACAAGGATAACAATAACACTATAATCCATCAGATATGGCAAGGATAGCAGGTGTAGATATACCAGACAACAAAAGGGGTGAGATTAGCCTCACCTACATTTACGGCATAGGCAGAAGCAATGCTCAAAGGATCCTGAAAGAAGCAGGAATCTCCTGGGACAAGAAAGTCGAGGACTGGGATGACGATGAACAGAACAAGGTTCGTACCATCATCAATGAACAATTCAAGGTAGAAGGTGCCCTGAGGTCAGAGACCCAGATGAACATCAAACGCTTGATGGACATCGGAACTTATCGTGGAATCCGTCATCGTATTGGTCTTCCGCTCCGCGGACAGAGCACCAAAAATAATGCCCGTACACGTAAAGGACGTAAGAAAACCGTTGCCAACAAAAAGATGGCACCGAAAGGTTAATATTAAACAGGAAACAGAATTATTCTGCTGAAATAAAGAAAAACTATGGCTAAATCAACCAGAAGTTCAAAGAAGCGGGTGGTCAAGGTTGAACCCACGGGGATGGCATACATCAGTGCTTCATTCAACAACATTATCATTTCTTTGACCAACAATGCCGGTCAGGTGATCTCATGGTCTTCATCAGGAAAGATGGGATTCAGGGGCTCTAAAAAGAATACACCTTATGCTGCACAACTTGCAGCCGAGGATTGCGCCAAGGTCGCTTACGATGCCGGCCTTCGTAAAGTAAAGGTAAACGTTAAAGGACCCGGTGCGGGCAGGGAATCTGCTATCCGTACTCTCCATTCAATGGGTATTGAGGTAACTGAGATCAAGGACGTTACACCATTGCCACACAATGGATGCAGGCCTCCGAAAAGAAGAAGAGTATAATTATTTAAAACAATAAGAGAATATTATGGCCAGGTACACAGGACCAAAATCAAAGATTGCCAGGAAATTCAAAGATCCAATCTTTGGACCAGACAAAGCGCTTGACAGGAAACCATATCCCCCGGGACATCATGGAAACAACAGGAGAAGAAGGAAAGAATCCGAGTACGGTATCCAGCTCCAGGAAAAGCAGAAAGCGAAATATACCTATGGTATCCTCGAGAGACAATTTAGGAATACATTTAAGAAAGCTACAAAAAAAGGTGGTGTTACAGGTGAGATCCTCCTGCAACTTATTGAAGCCAGGCTTGACAATGTTGTTTACAGAATGGGTATCGCTCCTACCCGCAGAGGGGCCAGGCAACTGGTTGGACACAGGCATATCCTTGTAAATGGCACGATTACCAACATTGCTTCATATGAACTCAAGCCGGGTGATGTGATCAGTGTCAGGGAAAAATCAAAATCATTGGAAGTAATTACTGAATCGCTTACAGGACGCACTAACAGCTTTGGATGGCTGGAATGGGACGACGAGAAGATGGAAGGCAGGTTCATTAATTTCCCTACGAGAGAAGAAATTCCGGAAAATATCAGGGAACAACTCATCGTAGAACTTTACTCCAAGTAAGAACCCAGGGTAACCCACATTAGTGAATATTTAATATACAGCATATTATGGCAATATTAGCATTTCAAAAACCAGACAAGGTGATCATGATAGAAGCTGATGAATTCATAGGCAACTTTGAATTTTGTCCGCTGGAACCGGGTTTCGGTGTTACCATTGGGAACGCACTGAGAAGGATCCTCCTTTCATCCCTTGAAGGATACGCTATCACCTCACTGAGGATCGACGGCGTTGTCCAGGAATTTTCCACCATCCGCGGTGTAGTAGAAGATGTGTCTCAGATCATCCTGAATCTGAAAAAGATCAGATTCAAAAAACAGATCGACACTGAGAATACTGAAAAAATACACATAGTCATTGGTGACCAGGAGGTGTTTAAAGCCGGTGATATAAATAAGTTTTTATCGGTCTTCCAGGTGCTGAACCCGGAAGAGGTGATCTGCCATATGGATAGCACCGTTAAGCTTTCTATGGAACTCACCATCAATAAAGGCAGAGGTTATGTTCCCGCTGAAGAAAACAAATCACTCAGTGCCTCAGTTGACACCATCGCTATCGACTCTATCCACACCCCTATCAAAAATGTGAAATATCACATTGAAAACTACAGGGTTGAGCAAAAGACAGATTATGAAAAGCTGGTGCTGGAAATAATCACCGATGGTTCTATTCACCCAAAAGAAGCATTGAAAGAAGCTGCAACAATACTGATCCACCACTTCATGTTGTTCTCAGATGAGAAGATCACGCTGGATTCAGAAGAAAAAGCAGTTACAGAAGAGTTTGATGAAAATTCATTACATATTCGTCAGTTACTGAAAACCAAGCTTGTTGACATGGACTTGTCAGTCAGGGCACTCAACTGCCTCAAAGCAGCCGATGTTGAATCACTTGGCGACCTGGTAACTTTTAATAAAAACGACCTGCTTAAATTCAGGAATTTTGGTAAGAAATCACTGACTGAGCTCGAAGAGCTTGTCAAAACCAAAGGACTTGAATTTGGCATGAACATTTCGAAGTACAAATTAGATAAGGAATAATTGAGATGAGACACGGTAAAAGATTCAATCATTTAAGCAGGACGAGTGCTCACAGAAAAGCAATGCTGGCCAATATGGCAAGCTCGCTCATCATTCATAAACGGATCAAGACAACTGTTGCTAAAGCGAAAGCTTTGAGAACATATATTGAACCCCTCATCACTAAATCGAAGACTGATTCTACCCACTCAAGGAGGGTTGTTTTTAGCTACCTTAACGATAAAGAAGCTGTAACAGAGCTCTTCAGGGAAGTTTCAGTTAAGGTTGCCGACCGTCCGGGTGGTTACACACGAATTATTAAGATCGGTTCAAGGCTGGGTGATAATGCGGAGATGGCTCTGATCGAGCTGGTTGATTATAACGAAAATCTCCTCGAAGCAAAAGCCAAGGGACCTAAGAAAACCCGTAGAAGAAGGGGCGCAAGCAAGAAAGATGAAGCCGGTGCTGTGGTTGCAGAACAAGCCGTTGAAACTGCTGAAGAAGTAGTAGAAGATGAAGCAATAGAAGAAGTTACCGAAGAGGTGAAAGAAGAAGTTGCTGAAGAAGTTGTGGAAGAGGTGAAAGAAGAAGCCGCTGCTGAAGTTGCTGAGGAAGTTGTGGAAGAAGTAAAAGAAGAAGCCGCTGCTGAAGTTGCTGAGGAAGTTGTGGAAGAAGTAAAAGAAGAAGCCGCTGCTGAAGTTGCTGAGGAAGTTGTGGAAGAAGTAAAAGAAGAAGCCGCTGCTGAAGTTGCTGAGGAAGTTGTGGAAGAAGTAAAAGAAGAAGTTGTGGAAGAAGTTGTGGAAGAAGTAAAAGAAGAAGCTGAAGCGAAGGCAGAAGAAGAAAAACCTACAACTGAAGAAACACCTGAGGACAAAGAAAAAAAAGATAAGAAAGACTAAGATTCTTATTACATAAAATTCCAAAGGATAGGGTTTTCATTAACTTTATCCTTTTTTTATCTAAACAAATTAATCATCCTGAAAAATATACTATTATGAGCTCAATGATTGCCAATATCCACGCGCGTCAAATCCTTGATTCACGCGGGAATCCTACAATAGAAGTAGATGTTTATACCAACACAGGCATTGTAGCCCGCGCCGCTGTTCCCTCCGGGGCATCGACAGGTGTGCATGAAGCAGTAGAACTACGCGACAACGACAAAGGGATTTACCTGGGCAAAGGTGTTCTGAATGCCGTTGAAAATGTAAATAATATCCTTTCAGAAGAATTGCAGGGGTATTATGTGGGCGACCAGCGCGAGATCGACAAAAGGATGATCGAGATCGATGGGACCTCCAACAAAGAAAAATTAGGTGCCAATGCCATGCTCGGTGTCTCACTTGCTGTAGCGCATGCTGGTGCACAGGATACTGGCCAGTTTCTCTTCCGCTACATTGGCGGACCCAATGCACATGTGTTACCGATACCCATGATGAACATCCTGAATGGTGGATCACATGCCGACAACAGTATCGACTTCCAGGAATTCATGATCATGCCGGTAGGTGCAAGCACATTCAGCGAGGCGATCAGGATGGGTGCCGAGGTATTTCATAACCTGAAAGCAGTATTGAAAAAAGCCGGTCACTCCACCAATGTTGGTGATGAAGGCGGCTTTGCCCCTAACCTGGCCTCTAATGAAGATGCTATCAAAGTGGTTCTGGAAGCCATCGACAAGGCAGGTTACAGAGCAGGAGAAGATATTTTTATTGCCCTGGATCCGGCATCCTCAGAATACTATATTCCTGAAGAGAATGTTTACCACCTGAAATGGTCGAGCGGTGATAAGCTGACCCCATCAGAAATGGTTGACTTCTGGGCTGACTGGGCCAAGAGGTACCCTATCATTTCTATCGAGGACGGTATGGCGGAAGATGACTGGGATGGATGGAAACTTCAAACAGAAAAAATGGGCGACAAGATACAACTGGTTGGAGATGACCTTTTCGTTACCAATACCACCCGTCTAAAGAAAGGAATAGATAATGGCATTGCCAATTCTATTCTTATCAAGGTAAACCAGATCGGTACGCTGACTGAAACCATCGATGCAGTGGATATGGCCAACAGGGCTTCTTATACTTCTGTAATAAGTCACCGCTCAGGTGAGACTGAGGATACTACTATTGCCGACCTGGCCGTAGCACTGAATACCGGCTTGATAAAAACCGGTTCAGCAAGCCGCTCCGACAGGATTGCCAAGTACAACCAATTGCTCAGGATCGAAGAAATTCTTGGAGATTCCGGGACATATCTTGGAAAGGGATTTAAATTCCTATAGCATATATTCTAAACTCTAATATCTAATTTCTAAACAATTCTTCAAATTTCAATGAGATAATTCTTCAAAGTCCCCATCTCCTTTAGGAGAGGGGGATTTAGGGGGTGAGGTGCTTCAAATATTTCAATTCTCCAATATTTGAGCTTGTTTAGAATTTGGTCACTTAGAACTTAAAAAAGCCGCAGCAGCGGCTTTTTTTTATGCTATTTCGTAAAGGTATTGTACCAGGTTATCCGACCTTTCCAGTCCGAGCTTTTTTCTCATGCGGCTGCGGGCAGTTTCCAGGGCCCTGACCGATTGCTGGGTGATCTCCGATATTTCTTTCGATGACATATCCAGCCTGAGGAATGTACAAAGTTTGATCTCGTTCGGAGTCAGATCAGGGTGAAGCAGGATCAACTTCTCCCGAAATCTCCCATGATCCTCTTCAAAACGTAATTCAAACTCCTTCCACTCCTGGCCCTGAATGAGGTTCTTCAGTTTGGAAATGGCCCCAAGGATCCTTTCGCTGTATTCATTTTGGGTCTCCTTGTTTATCAGCCGCAGATCTTCAACGATGGTATTTCCCAACTCAGTCCTGCGGGAGATGAAGAGGGCATTCTCAGTCATCATTTTCTTTTTGAAATCCAGTTCCGACTCCAGTGATTCCCTGGTTTTCTTCAGATCTAAATGGGTTCGAATCCTGACCAGAAGCTCCTTCTCGCTGAAAGGCTTGGTCACATAATCCACCCCACCCGTCTCAAAACCTTTCAATATACTTTCCTGGTCAGTCCTGGCTGTTAGGAATATCACCGGTATCTCCCTGGTGATCTCCATACTTTTCAAGATTTCACATACTTCAAAGCCGTCCATTACGGGCATCATAACATCCAGCAGTATAAGATCAAAAACCGCTTTCTTGCATAACTCAATGGCATCCTGCCCACTTTGGGCATAAGAAACCGAGTAACCGTGTTCATCCAGGATACTTACCATCAAACGGATATTAGACGGTATGTCATCAACGATCAATATGTTGGCAGAATCATGTATCATATCATTGTCCTTTACTAATAATCTCTTTCATTTTTTTAATGTATTGAGGGAAAGCAATCAAGCTTGAATTGATCTTTTCAATATCATAATTATCACAATACAAGATCAGCTTATCACCATAATCGACAAGAAGGCGGATATCGAGTTCTTGTCCAACATTATGTATAGCTACTGCAAATGCCCGTATCGAGTTAAATTCTTTGAGGTCGTTAGCCTGATGCCATAAAGGCAGGTAGTGCTGTTCTATCCGACCCAAAGCCTCGGCCAGGGCAATCAAATAGTTCTTTTCGCTATGAATATCATCATAAGTCTGCCCTGGCCTGTCATGTTTTCCGGATCCAATTGTTAAGAGAAGAGACCTCATCTTATCGTATAATTCTTCTACATGAAAAGGTTTGATCAGGAAATCATCAAATCCTGAAGAATTTATTCGTTCAATATCTTCCCTCATTGCCAGGGCCGTTAAAGCCAGTACCGGCACTTCCGCCGTTTGAGGGTTTGACCTGAGTTTCACAATGGCCTCATAACCATCCATAACCGGCATCATAATATCCAGCAAGATAATGTCTGGCCCAAAGCTGCCTGCCAGTTCCAATGCTTCTGCACCATTCACAGCCTCCTTCACGATCACCCCACAATCGAGCAGATTATCTTTTACATACCTTCTGTTAATCTCCGAATCATCAACCAGAAGCACACGTTTGCGCACAAACATGGCACATTTGTCATCCGTTTCAATCTCCTGTTCATCTGTTGATTTGGCAATCTCAACATCGTTCAGGATCACTGTAAAAGATGAGCCACTTCCCGGTTTGCTTTCCAGTTCGATACAACCTTTCATCATTTCTACCAGGCGTTTGGTGATAGAAAGACCCAGGCCTGTTCCTTCTATTGTATGACCGGTAGTATTTTCAAGCTGTACGAAAGAATCAAAAATAGTTTCATGTGAGTCTGCCGGAATTCCTATTCCACTGTCTTCCACTTTAATGATCAATCCCAGCTTAGCATCGCTCCTTTTTGTGTCCATCAGTTTTACCACCAACCTGATATAACCTTTCTGGGTGAACTTGACAGCATTACCGATCAGGTTGAACAGAACCTGGCGTATCCTAATTTTATCGAGCATCAGGGTTTCAGGGACTTCATCCTGTACATCCATAATGAAATCCAGGTTCTTTTTGGCCACCTTAACGGCAAATACCTGTGAGATCTCTGTGATCACCGATCTCAGTTCAACAGGTTCAAGACTAATATCCAGACGTCCTGCTTCAATTTTCGAAAGGTCGAGAATATCGTTGATCAGCATCAGCAGGCTGTCGCCTGCCGAACGGATAGAACCCGCATATTCCTTTAACCTTGGTTCATCAAGATGGCTAGTGAGCATTTCTGAAAAGCCAATGATCGAATTCAGGGGAGTTCTTATTTCATGGGAAATATTTGAAATGAATTCACTTTTTGTCTTGTTTGCCTGCTCGGCCTTTTCTTTTGCTCCTTTCAATTTTTCCTCATTTTGCTTTCTGCTGGTAATATCCCTGGCGAAAGCACAATTATATTCCGCCCCGTCATACTCCAGGTAATTAACCATCAATTCAACCGGAAACTCCCGTCCATCTTTGGTCCTGTGGATGGATTCCATCGAAAAACTCTTTCGCTCTTTCATGTCTTGCCAATGGGCTTCCCAGTTTTCAGGAGGAAACATAGGGTCAATGTCGTAAACAGTCATGTGCAGCAACTCTTCTTTAGTATATCCCAATGCTTTACATGCGGCTTCATTTACATAGAAAAAACGAGCGTCCTTACTCATCCAAAATGCTGCGTCAGCACCCTGATCAACAGAGAACTGTGTTAACTTCAAGGCTTCCTCTGCCTTCTTTCTATCAGTTATATCCTCGCAAAATTCAGAAAGGCCGATCAGCTTCCCTTCATCATCAAAAACCGGATACCCTCGGATGTTCCAGCATCGACCATCAGGCGTTTTTATCTCTCCACTATGAGGTTTGCCCGTTTCAGATGCCTTCACCACAGGGCAGTTTTCGCAGGCTGAATCCCTTTGGTGCCAGGATTCATAGCACTTTGAACCAACAAAATCATGTTGAGAAACGCCTAAATTGTCGGCATAGGCTTTGTTCACCCACTTGATCTCCATCCCTGGTGTAAAGTAAGCAAACATCTCCGACATACTATCAAGTACAATTGCTTTCTCAGCCTCGATCTGCCTGATGGTCAATTCAGCAGCCTTCATCTCTGTAATATCCCTTATGACAACAAGAACTTCATCCTTGTTTGCCGGAATATACCTTGATTCATAGTAAAAGGTTTGATCCCCTTCCCTGAATGGGTATTCATCGATAACAATCTCATCATTCAACAGCGCTTCCTGTATCCTGGCAATACCATCCTTCGTGACTTCCTCAGGTAAAGGGACCTCATTAATAGTCTTGCCCATAAATTCAACCGGGTCAAGTGCAAGTTTGTCGGGTGTATTGGCATGATAGTCAATAAACCTGCCCTGGCTGTCAAATCGGAACATGATATCTGGCAAGGCTTTAAGCATAACTTCATAGCGGTTGAGCAATTCCTGAAGCTGCTTTTCTATTTTTTTGGATTTTGACAGGTCAAAAGCCACACCACGTACCCCAACGACCTTTTCCTCAGAAAAAATAGGATAGGAATAGAGCAGAACCGGAAAATTATTTCCGTTCTTCATGACGGCTGTAAATTCTGCACCTTCTAATGACTTCCCATCAAATAATTTGGCAAATCGATCTTTCACTTTGTCGATTTCCTCCGGAGGAACAATATTGAATATGTGTATGCCCTTTTCCAGATCTGCCGTTGAGTATCCCAGCATATCAAGTCCAAAAGGATTACATTGAGTTATAATACCCTCCGAATTGTATTCAAAAATTCCTAGCGGGATTAGGTCGATGAGTCCCCAGTACTTCTTCTCAGTATCCTGGTATGCTACCTCCAGCTTTTTAAGGGCACCTTCCCAGTGTTTGGCAGATTTATTTTTTTTATTTTCGGTCACCTTCCGTCTATTTTAATCTAAAGATACGAATTAAACAAAAAAACCCCGCCTGTGCGGGGTTATATAATTCAGTCGATTCGGGTTTTCTGTGTCTTTCAGGAAATCCTACCTGGTGTATTGCAAATTGCAAGCCAAAACACCAGAAACACTCCAATCGGCTGATAACGTGAGCATTGCAGCATTTATTTTTATCAATTTTTCCCAAAATGGGAGAAAAATTCCATGCTTTAGAGAAAAACACTTAAATATATCCAGAGAGTTAGAGTAAAGTCTTGATCTTATCCAGCGCAGCTTGAATCCCTGAAGGATCTTTTCCTCCTGCAGTGGCAATATGGGCCTGTCCTCCGCCACCACCCTTGATCTCAACTGCAAGTTCCCGTACCAGTTGCCCTGCATTCAGGCCTTTCTCCCTGATCACATTCTCGCCAAGAGCAACGGTCAGGAAAGCTTTGCCATCTGCGGTATTCGCAAGAACGGCAAGCATATTTTTATTCTCACGGATCAGGCTGAAAGCCATATTTTTTACAATCTCTGTCGCTGCATCTACCTTTGCAGTAAGCAAAACTATACCATTGTGGTCAACTGCTGAAGCACGGAGTTCGGTGATCAGTCCCTCTGAAAGTTTCTGATTCAGACTTTCCGTGAGCTTTTGCAGTTTCCTGTTCTCTTCCATAAGGCCCTGGACGCCTTTGACCACATCTTTTGGGTTTTTCAGCATCTGCCGGATGCTGCTTTCCGATTCTATCTTTTGTTGAACATAGCTTTCGGCCTCTTCGCCGGTGATGGCTTCTATCCTGCGTATACCAGCAGCAATAGCACTTTCCGAAGTGATCTTGAAATACCCAATCTGACCCGTAGCGGCAACATGGGTTCCACCGCATAATTCTATAGAATCACCAAAACGCACAACCCTTACTTTATCGCCATATTTTTCTCCAAAAAATGCCAGGGCTCCCATGTCCATCGCCGCTTTCATACCCAATGCACGGTGTTCATCTATGGGATTGTTCTTCCTGATCATGTTATTAACAAGCTTTTCCACTTCAAACAGCTGTTCATCAGTCATTTTCTCAAAATGGGAAAAGTCGAAGCGAAGATGGTTGGAATCTACCAGTGAGCCTTTTTGCTCCACATGCTTACCCAGCACAGTGCGCAATGCAAAGTGCATCAGGTGAGTGGCGGAATGGTTATTTTCTGTTTTCAAGCGATTGTTCGTATCAACAGCAGCATTAAAAATACCCGCTCCGGCTTCAACACCTTTATCTGCCAAGTGAATGATCATATCATTCTCCTTTTTGGTGTCAAAGATCCTGATGACCTCATCAGTATTTCTAAGCACACCTTTATCGCCGGCCTGTCCGCCCGATTCTGCATAGAAGGGAGTTTTATCAAGAACGATCTCATAATAAGTGTTCTTTTTCTCCTGCACCCTCCGGTAACGCAAAACTTTTACTTCCGCCTCCAGCTGGTCATAACCAAGGAATTCAGTGGGGTTGTTACTCTCTGTCATCACGACCCACTCATCTTTATCCAGTTCGGCTGCCTGTCGGGAACGCTTCTTTTGTTCTTCAAGACCTTTTTTGAATCCATCCATATCGAGGGTCCAGCCATTTTCTTTCGCCATTAACTCCGTCAGATCAACGGGGAAGCCGTAGGTGTCGAATAACTCAAAAGCAAAAGTGCCTTCGATCACCTTATCTGCCTTTTCAACTCCAATGTACTGGTCAAAGCGTTTGATCCCCTGCTCCAGTGTGTGCAGAAATGATTGTTCTTCTTCACGTATCACTTTGCTGATCAGGTCTTTTTGCTTAACTATTTCCGGGAATGCTTCTCCCATGATATCGGCCAGCGTATCCATCATTTTATAGATCACCGCTTCCTTTTCATTCAGGAAAGTATAAGCATATCGTACAGCCCTTCTGAGTATCCTTCTGATAACATAACCTGCACCAGTGTTAGATGGCAGCTGGCCATCGGATATTGAGAATGCGATGGCACGCAGGTGATCCGACACCACTCTCATGGCAATATCCGTTTCATCCGACTTACCATACTGCACACCGGTAAGTTCACCCAGACATGCGATCAATGGTTTGAATACATCTGTATCATAGTTCGATTTCTTCCCTTGAAGGGCCATGCAAAGACGCTCAAATCCCATACCTGTATCCACATGCTTAGCCGGCAAAGGTTCCAGTGAGCTGTCTTTTTTCCTGTTGAATTCAATAAATACAAGGTTCCAAACCTCAATCACCTCAGGGTGATCCATATTCACAAGGCTTTTCCCGTCAATAATCTTGCGCTCATCATCATCGCGAAGGTCAATGTGTATTTCGGAACAGGGGCCGCAGGGGCCGGTGTCGCCCATTTCCCAGAAATTATCCTTTTTCGAACCATAGAGGATCTGCTCCTCGGGGAGAATCTTCTTCCATTGCTCATAAGCCTCCTGATCAGGTTCCAGCCCATCATCTTTGTCGCCACCAAAAACGCTGGCGTATAATCTTTCGGGATCAAGTCCGTAAACTTCCGTAAGTAATTCCCACCCCCAGGCAATGGCCTCTTTCTTAAAATAATCGCCAAACGACCAGTTACCAAGCATTTCGAACATTGTATGGTGGTAGGTATCGTGGCCTACTTCCTCCAGATCGTTGTGTTTTCCCGACACCCTGAGGCACTTTTGGGTATCGGCCGCGCGAGGCGATGATGGCTTCCTGTTACCCAGGAATATATCCTTAAACTGGTTCATCCCTGCATTGGTGAACATCAGTGTAGGATCATCCTTAATGACCATCGGGGCCGATGGGACGATCTCATGTTGTTTTTCCCTGAAGAATTCAAGGAAAGTCTTTCTGACAAGCTTGGAATCCATAAACTTATTTATTAACAGGCACTTTGTTAAATATTTGTGGAAATTACTGAATGCAAAGTTAGTTTAATTAATTATTTTTGTGTCACTGAAAGTCGATAATTCATAATGAATCAGGCTTTCAGGCGTTAAAAAACTTTATGGGGAAAGAACAATATTTCTATAATCCGAAAACACTCACTTACGAGAAAAGGCGCAAATCAGGCATCCTGATATTATTCAAGGTGGCTCGCTACCTGACTACCTTCGTGGTGATTGCTGCCATTGGTATTTTCCTGGCCTATACTTTTTTCGATTCTCCCAAGGAACGCATGTTGAAGCGTGAAATTGCACAATACGAATTTCAATATACCCTGCTAAACGACCGTCTCGGACAGATTGAATCTGTTCTCGGAAACCTGCAGGATAAAGATGATAATATCTACAGGGTGATCTTTGAAGCAGAGCCGATACCTCAGTCGCTGCGCGATGCCGGCTTTGGTGGCGTTGACCGCTACGCCCGTCTCGATGGATATAAGAACTCGCCGGTGATCGTTGAAACAACCAAAAGGTTCGATATGATCACAAGCCAGCTTGTGGTACAATCGCAATCCTTTGATGAGGTTTTCGAACTGGCCAGGAATAAATCCATTATGCTTGCTCATATTCCTGCCATCCTTCCTATCGAAAAGGGACAGAGTAGCATCATCAGTGGATATGGTATGCGCTACCATCCTATCCTCAAGTACAGAAGGATGCACTGGGGAATTGATATTACCGCTCCATCAGGCACACCTATTTATGCCACGGCCGACGGAAAGGTCAGCTTTAATGGCCGCAAGGGCGGGTATGGAAAAACCTGTACCATCGATCATGGTTATGGCTACCAAACACTTTACGGCCACATGAAGACGATCACAGTTCGTAAAGGTCAGGAAGTAAAACGAGGAGAGATCATTGGATACGTTGGAAGCACCGGCCTGTCACAATCACCCCATGTACATTATGAAGTAATCTATAACACCAAAAAGGTAAATCCGGTGAACTACTTCTATAACGACTTCACACCTGAAGAGTTTGAAAAGGTCCTGGAGATTGCCTCTCGGGACACTCAAGTTTTATCATAGGCATTGGGCGATAGGCTTTAGGCAGCGGGCATTCAGGAGAAGTATTATCATATATCAAATAACCATCAGCTAGTGACCAGTAACCAGCAACAAAGTAAGCTTTATTACTCCATCGGAGAAGTTGCAGAGATGTTTAATGTGAATGCCTCACTGATCCGTTTCTGGGAGAAGGAATTTGATATTATCAAGCCCAAGAAGAACAAGAAAGGAAATCGTTTGTTCACACCTGATGATATCAAGCATTTCCGACTTATACATCACCTTGTAAAAGAAAAAGGCTATACCCTCAAGGGTGCCCAGGAAAGCCTCAGGCAAAATCCCGAAGGCATTGATAAAAAGGCCGAGGTGATTGATTCTCTAAATAAGATCAGGGCGTATCTGGTGGAGATGAAAGAAGGGCTGGATGAATAAAGAATAAAGAACAAAGAACAAGGAACTTATTCATTGGTCATTCTACATTTTCCATTTTCCTTTTTCCATTTTCCTTTTGCCATTTTCCTTTTGCCCTAATCTCAAAGTCTCGTATTCTCGTACTCCCGAATTCCTTAATTCCCGGGCTTAACAATTATTAACGCCACCTTTAACATTATTTAACACCTTGCGGCTCTAAGGTTGAAACATCATCATTTATCTTTGCGTTAACAAAAAAAACGCGATACAAGATGATGGAAAACGATATCAAGGCACTCAATGAAAAAATACAGCAGGAGAGTGCATTCGTCGACATGCTGAATATGGAGATGCAAAAGGTGATCATTGGCCAGAAGCAAATGATCGAAAGGCTCATGATCGGATTGCTCTCCAACGGACATATTCTCCTTGAAGGTGTTCCCGGGCTTGCCAAGACACTTGCGATCAATTCGCTGGCCAGGTCTATCGAAGCAAAATTCAGCAGGATACAATTCACTCCCGACCTGCTCCCTGCCGACCTTTTGGGTACCCTGATTTACAGTCAGAAGAAAGAAGAGTTCGTGGTTCGTAAAGGGCCCATTTTTGCCAACTTCATCCTGGCAGATGAGATCAATCGTTCTCCTGCCAAGGTGCAAAGTGCATTGCTGGAAGCCATGCAGGAACGACAGGTGACCATTGGCGATACCACGTATCCTCTGGAAGAACCATTCCTGGTGCTGGCTACCCAGAACCCTATCGAGCAGGAAGGTACTTATCCCCTGCCGGAAGCACAGGTTGACAGGTTCATGCTCAAGATCGTGATCGGCTATCCGAGTAAGGAGGAAGAGAAACTCATCCTTCGGCAAAATATTAAAGGGGGATACCCTGAAGTAAACAAGATCCTGAATCCAGCGGATATCATCCGTGCCAGGGGAATTGTCAGGGAAGTTTACCTCGATGAAAAGATCGAAAACTATATTACCGATATCGTATTCTCTTCCAGGTTCCCTTCTGAGTACAAGCTGGATCGTTTCGAGAATATGATCAATTACGGTGCATCACCCCGTGCCAGTATCAACCTTGCACTTGCAGCCAAGGCTTACGCCTTCATCAAGCGCCGTGGCTATGTGATCCCGGAAGACATCAGGGCAGTAGCACACGATGTGCTCCGTCACAGGATCGGTCTCACCTATGAAGCAGAAGCCGAAAATGTCACCTCAGAAGATATCATCAGCGAGATTCTGAATACTGTTGAAGTACCATAGGACTGCAACATTCATCACCATAACCCATACTTGACTTGGAAACCAGTGATATCATAAAAAAGGTCAGGAAGATCGAGATCAAGACCCGTGGTCTGTCAAACCAGATCTTCACAGGGCACTACCACAGCGCCTTCAAGGGACGAGGTATGGCATTCAGTGAAGTGAGGGAGTACCAGTATGGGGATGATATCAGGAATATTGACTGGAACGTGACGGCCCGATTCAACCATCCATATATCAAGATTTTTGAAGAGGAGAGAGAGCTGACTGTGATGCTGTTGATCGATGTTAGTGGATCGAACGAATATGGTAGCAAGGTACATTTTAAAGAAGATCAAATGACCGAAATCGCCGCTGTGATGGCTTTTTCTGCCATTAATAATAACGATAAGGTGGGCGTGATCTTTTTCAGTGACAAAGTAGAAAAATTCATACCCCCTAAAAAGGGAAGAAGTCATATTTTGAGGATCATCAGGGAGCTGATCGACTTCAGGCCCGAAAGCCAGAAGACTGATGTGGCTGAGGCGCTCAGGTACCTCACCAATGCCATCAAGAAGAGATGCACTGCTTTTGTTATCTCCGATTTCCTTGATACCGGCTTTGATGAAGCACTCAGGATAGCAGGAAACAAACACGATGTGGTGGCCCTGAGGGTTTATGATGAAAGTGAAACCAGCCTTCCAAACATTGGGCTGGTGAAAGTATTCAACAAGGAAACAGGCAAATATTCATGGGTCGATACTTCATCTTCCCGAGCACGCAGCAATTACAATGAATGGTGGCGAATGCATGAGAAATATCTCAACGAACTGTTTAAACGTAGCGGTACCGACCATGCCAGCATCAGTACCAACGAAGATTATGTGAAGCCCCTGGTAGGGCTGTTTAAAGTTAGGGAGTCGAGGATGTAATGAAGAGCAGGATCCTACTTGGCATATTATCTATCATTCTTGTCCTGGGCAACACTCTGAAGGCACAGGAGGTTTCTCCTATCGCCCGTTTCGACACAACCGACATTCTCATTGGTGATCAGATCGACCTTAACATCAGGTTTAGCATGCCACTGGATTATCGTGTGATATGGCCACATTACAAGGATACTCTTACAAGGAATGTAGAGATCATCAGCATGACATCGGTCGATACGCTAATCCACGAATCCGAAAACCTTGTGGATATGCTCCAATCGATCACCATCACCTCATTCGACTCAGGATATTACTACATCCCTCCTATAAAATTCGAATACCAGCCCATTGATGACACCGGCTTCAAGGTAGCCACTACGATCCCGCTCTATCTGCGTGTGCATACAATGGAAGTGGATACAACGCAGGCCATAAAAGCCATCAAACCTCCCTTGCGGGCACCTCTCACTTTCCGGGAGATCCTGCCATGGTTGTTGATCGCCCTGGCAGCTGCCGTGCTAGTATTTCTTGTCATATATGTCATTCGAAGAAGAAAGAAAAAACAACCCCTCTTCAGGATCAGGCCAAAGGTGATCCTGCCTCCTCATGTGGTAGCCATGAACGGCCTGGAAAGCCTGAAAGGAAAGAAATTATGGCAGGCCGGAAAGGTCAAGGACTATTATACTGAATTGACTGATATCGTGAGGGTATATATCGAAGACAGGTTTGATGTACAGGCTGTGGAGATGACCACCGAAGAGATCCTTCAGGGGATGAAAAATACTGATACCGGAAGCGAAGCTATCAAACGGCTTTCACATACCCTGATCCTTGCCGACCTGGTAAAATTTGCCAAGGAGAAGCCTCTGGCACTCGACAATGAAAATTGCATGAGGGACACTATCGACTTCGTGAAAGAGACCAGAAGCGAGAGGGAAATAGAAGAAATACTGGAAAAGATAGAAATTGCAAAAGAGGAAAGTGAAGATGAAGTGAAGGGCTCCCCCTCCACCAGGACTCCGGGGGATGAGCATGACAAAACAAAAGAAATTAAAGATTGATGTACGCGGATATCATATTTGCCAACCCGGGGTTTTTATACCTGCTGATCCTCCTGCCGCTAATGGGGGGCTTCTACTGGTATAAACTCAGGAGCAATGATCCGGGGCTTCAACTGTCTTCCACTTCCGGGTTCTCATCTACGAAACGCAGCTGGAGACAATACCTCATACACAGTTTGTTTGTTTTCAGGCTGTTGGCCATTGGCCTGCTTATTATTGCATTGGCTCGTCCGCAATCTACATCCCGTTCACGGGATGTCAGCATAGAAGGGATCGATATTGTGATGGCGATGGATGTTTCCAGCAGTATGCTGGCCCAGGACCTGAAGCCCGACAGGCTGGAGGCAGCTAAAGATGTAGCTTCTGAATTTATTGCCGGGCGGCCGGATGACCGCATCGGACTTGTGATCTTTAGCGGCGAGTCCTTCACGCAGTCACCACTTACCAGCGATCACAGCATGATCCGCAACCTCTTCAAAGATGTTGAAAGCGGTATGATAGAAGATGGCACAGCCATCGGCGATGGGCTGGGCACCTCCATCAACAGGCTGAAAGAAAGTGAGGCCATCAGCAAGGTCATTATTCTCATCACCGACGGGGTGAATAACTCTGGCTCTATCGATCCGCTTTCCGCGGCTGAGATAGCCAAGATCTATGGCATCAGGATCTATACTATCGGGGTAGGTACCATGGGCGTAGCACCCTACCCGGTGCAAACACCTTTTGGTGTGCAATACCAGAACCTGGAGGTGAAGATAGATGAAGAAATTTTAAAGCAGGTGGCTGAAGTCACAGGTGGACAATATTTCCGTGCCACGAGCAACCGCAAGCTCAAAGAGATATATGCCGAGATCGACAAGTTGGAAAAATCCAAGATCGACGTTACAGAATTCAGCAGGAAACATGAACAATTCCTTCCACTGGCATTGCTCGCATTAGCTTTCATAATGTTGGAACTTTTATTAAGATATACTGTCTTCAGGACGACACCATAGCATGATCAGGTTTGAACACATATCATATTTGTACCTTTTGCTGGGGATTCCGATCTTCACCATCCTCTTTATCATTGGACTTCAGATGAAAACTGTTGCCCTGAAGAGGCTTGGCGACATCAATATATTAAACCGTTTGATCCCGGATGCATCTAAAGAGAAGGTGATCTTGAAATTTATCATCCTCAATATAGCGTATGCTTTCCTTGTGATTGGCATTGCCAACCCCCAAACCGGATCAAAACTGGAAAAAATACAGCGAAAAGGCATTGATATTGTAGTAGCACTCGACATTTCGAACAGTATGCTGGCCCAGGACATTAAGCCTGACAGGCTTTCCCGTGCGAAGCAGGCTCTGTTCAAACTCATCGACAAGCTGCAGGGCGACAGGATCGGAGTCATTATTTTTGCAGGGAAAGCTTATACACAATTACCCATTACCACTGATTATGCAGCTGCCAAAATGTTCGTATCAACCATCTCTCCAAAAGATATTCCATCCCAGGGTACTGCCATCAGCGAGGCTATTGATCTTGGTCTAGGCTCGTTCGATGAAAATGAACACAGCAAAGCCATCATCATCATCACCGATGGAGAAAGCCATGAAGGGGATGCCACAGAAGCAGCCACAGAGGCAAGCCAGCGGGGAATCAGGGTTTATACTATTGGCATGGGATTGCCTGATGGAAGCCCTATCCCTGTCATTAATAGCTACGGACAGCAAATCGGGTTCAAAAAAGACCGGGACGGAACAACCGTGATCACCAAACTGAATGAAGTGATGTTACAACAGATCGCGGCGGCAGGTAATGGTGATTATGTCCGCGCTAACAACACACAGGCAGGTTTGAGCAAAATATTTGAGAAGATCAATGCGTTGGAGAAAAGTGAGATAGAAACGAGGATGTTCACCGATTATGAAGACCAGTTCCAGTATTTCCTGGGATTTGGGCTGCTACTGCTCTTCCTCGAGTTTCTTATTTTTGACAGAAAAACAAAATGGGCTAGAAAGATCAAGCTTTTTGAAAAGAATAACAGTTTTCGTTAAAATGCTAAAATTCAAATACATATCATTATCTTTTATCCTACTTTTCCTGAGCGGTTCATTACTTGCTCAGGGTGAAAATAAATATATCCGCAGGGGAAACAGTGACTTTGAAGAGAAAAACTATACTGAAGCGGAAAAAGATTATTTGAGGTCGCTGAGTAAAGGAGGCAAAATATATAAGGGTTTGTTCAACCTAGGCGATGTATATTATGAGTTGAAGGATTACCGGCAGGCAGGTATGCTGTTTGATTCAGTGGCCCGGCTGCAGCTTGATAAAAACACCAGAAGCAGTGCATTTTACAATCTGGGCAACACTTTGCTCAGTGCTTCACTGGAATCGGATACTGTCGCTGCAGAAGCATTGCCCTTGAGTGTAGAGTCATATAAAGAAGCTTTGCGTATCAATCCACTGGATACGGCAGCCAAGTATAACCTGGCGTATGCTCAATTATTATTGAAAGACCAGCAGCAACAAGAGCAAAACCAACAACAGAACCAGCAGAATCAAAACCAGGACCAGCAAGACCAGCAGCAAGACCAGCAGCAAGACCAGCAACAGGATCAGCAGCAGGACCAGCAAGACCAGCAGCAGGAAAAACAGGACCAGCAGCAGGATCAACAACAGGATCAGCAGCAAAATCAGCAGCAGCAAAATCAGCAGCAAGCTCAAAACAAGCAAATCTCAAAAGAGGATGCTGAGCGAATGCTGGAAGCCATGAAAAATGACGAAAAGAAAACACTGGAAAAAGTTAAGGTTGGCAAAGCCAAAGGAAAAGTAGTAAAAAGTGAAAAAGACTGGTAATTAGCTTAATAAAAACCGGATATATGAAACAATTTCTGTTATCGGCCATTATGATGATCCTTTTCATCACCGGCGCCCAGGCTGATGAGGTCAAGCTTACGGCTTCTGCAAGGAGCGTTGTTTCGGTTGGTGACAGGTTTCAGGTTTCCTATACAGTCAATGCCAGGGGAGGGCAGTTTTCGGGTCCGAAGATCACTGATTTCAGAGTACTCTCAGGCCCAAATATCTCGACCAGCCAGAACTACCAGGTGATCAACGGAAAAATGTCAGCTTCAACAACAGTAAGCTATATTTATTACCTCCAGGCTTTTAAAGAAGGTTCTTATGAGATCCCATCTGCCTCCATAGAGATCGATGGCGAAAAGATAAAATCCAAACCCCTCAGCATTGAAGTAGTACAAGGAAATGCAACAAATAACTCCGCCACTAAAACCAATCAAGGGAGCAATGTAGCAAATGGGGAGAATCAGAGTGGGGTAAGCAAGACTGGGAATGATGTGTTTCTGAAGGCCTATGTCAGCAATCGAAATCCTTACCAGGGTGAACAGGTCATTGTAAGATATAAGATATACACCGCAAATGTCCCAATCTCAGATATCGACATTGAAAACCTGGCGTCATTTCCTGGTTTCTGGGCGACCAATCTGACTAACGACAGGCAACAAATCGAGCCCAAAAAGGAGGTCATTGACGGAGTTGAATACCTCACTGGGGAACTCTACACGGCAGCTTTGTTCCCCCAAAAATCAGGAGAAATCACCATTGAGCCGAAAAAGCTAAATTGCACCGCACAAATTCGGACAGAGGGCAATAAGCGGGTGAGGGATCCTTTCTTCGACAGCTTTTTTGATGATCCGTTTTTCAACAACCAGTACCAGAATGTAAGGCTGGAGATGGAATCCAACGCCATCAAGCTTAATGTGAAGCCCCTGCCCATCGAAAATAAACCGGCCGGGTTTAGCGGTGCCGTTGGGAGGTTCAGCATCCAGGCGAACATCGACAATGCTAATCTTACTGTAAATGATGCAGTAACAATTAAGTTAGTCATCACCGGTAGTGGAAACCTGGAACTCATCAACACGCCCGAAATCAACTTTCCGCCGGATTTTGAGACCTATGAGCCCAAGATCACAAAGAATATCAAATCAAATGCAGCAGGTGTTTCCGGAAGCCGTACTTTCGAATACCTTGCTATTCCCAGAAGTGCCGGTGACTTTAGCGTAGGGCCAATAGAGTTAAGCTACTTCGACCCTTCAATTGGACAATACAAAAAGGTATCTACAGGTGTTTTTGAAATACATGTCGAAAAGGGTGATCAGAACACAACATCAGTTACATACAGCGGTGTTGCACAGGAGGATATCATGTATCTGGGACAAGATATCCGTTATATTAAAACAGGAGGATTCACACTTTCCAAGAAGGGGCAATACCTCTTTGCCTCTCCCATGTATTTCATGATACTGGCAACACCTGTGTTTATCCTTTTGATGCTTTCATTGTTGGTCATAAACCAAAGAAGGAAAAAGAGTAATGTGGTACTCCTAAGGAATAAAAAAGCCACCAAGGTGGCCAGGAAGAACCTGAAGGTCGCCAATGTATTCCTGAAAGAGCAGAAACGTGAAGAATTCTTCACAGAAGTTTCAAGGGCACTCTGGGGATACATGAGCGACAAGTTTAACATACCCCTGTCCGACCTTTCAATGGATACGGTCAGGGAACACCTATCGGAAAAAGGAGTTAGTGAAGAAAGTATAGATACATTCCTGGAAGTACTGAACAAATGCGAGTTTGCCAGGTTTGCACCCGGTAAAAGTGAGAACCTGATGAATGAGATCTATCAGGAAGCCATCATGTTTATCAGTCGCATTGAAAGTGAACTTAAATCCTGAGGTGAAATGAAAAAGATATTAAGCATCGTCAGCATAGTCCTTGTTTCCATTTCCCTGATGGGACAACAGGAGATGATCAACAAGGGTGATTCTGCATATAAGCAGGAAATGTACAGAGAAGCCGTCACTCAGTATGAAGCTGTACTGGGGCAGGGTTTTGAATCAGCTGAGCTCTACTATAACCTCGGGAACGCCTATTTTAACCTGAATAACCTGCCTGCTGCCATACTAAATTATGAGCGTGCCAGGGTGTTGTCGCCAGGCGATGCCGATATTGAGTTCAACCTGAACATTGCCAACAGCATGATCACAGACAAGATCGAAATTGTGCCTGAGGTTTTCTATGTCAGGTGGTGGAAATCCTTGCGTAGCAGTTTTAACCTCCATACCTGGACGGTGGCCAGCATCAGCATTTTTGCAATACTCATCCTATGTGCCGGTATTTTCTTTTTGTCACGTAATATTTTTATGCGGAAACTGGGCTTTTGGGCAGGCACGGCATTTTTCCTGCTGAGTATTGCAGTATTTTCGATGACATTCACCAAGTATGATATGCAAAGCAAACATATGGAAGCCATAGTGTTTGATCCAACCATTACGGTAAAATCCTCACCAAGTCAACTTGGAAAGGATCTCTTTGTAATTCACGAAGGAACCAAGGTTCACATCATTGAAGAAATTAATGAATGGTGCAATATCAGTATTGCCAACGGTAGCGATGGATGGCTTCCATCGTCGAGCATCAGAAGAATCTGATATCTGATATCTGATTTCTGATTTCTGAAGTCCAAACTCCAAACTCCGAACTCCGAACTCCAAACTTACAATCCTAACTTCTCCGCTATCTTCTTCGGAACGGCATCTTTATGCAGCATAATTGCAATGGTGTTTAACCTTACGTAAGCATCTGACATATAGAGATATCCTCCCTTTTCATTACTATCATCATCCCAACTGTTCTTGGTGATGTAATACGGCGTACCGTTTTGGTCCTTCACAATGCCTGTTAAGTGCATCAGGTGGTCATCAGTAGAACTAAAATTGTCGAAATGTTCCTGACGCATTGCTTCATCCACCTCCTTTTCATCACCTGGTTTTACAAATGTATACAGTTCATTACCCTTTTCTGAAGATGTGAGTTTTTCCCATCTTTCTCTTTCTGTACCGCTCAGGTTCTCTACTTTCTTCTCCGGTAGAATCGCGATCGCGTTTCTGTGTGAGAAACCGCGGTCGCTTACGTCTCCATCCCAGCATATTGAATATCCTTCTTCAAGGGCATGACTGATCACCTCCATCATATCCTCCATGGGAAGATTATAATAAAGATCGCCTGTCCAGTTATCAGGAACCTCCAGATTTACAGCCTTGTAATAGGGATAGCAAGAGTATGATGTGATCTCGATGTAGTCTTCTAAATTGAGTTCCAGTGATTCGGCATAAGTAATTGGATTAACAATAGTCCCATCATCATCGAAGGATGCAGGTATAGGTCCCAGATAAATATCGAGGATGGCATTGTAGGCCTCAAACCATTTTGGGCTGAGCTTTCCGCCACGCTTCTTTAATATGGCGTCGAGAAAACTTTGAAGGACAGCATCCATCTCACCATGATTGTGCTTTTCCTCCCCGATTTCCAGGCCAGCATATACCGATTCAGGAACTATGCCATATTCTTCGATCATATTCACCACATCATGGCCCTGGCCACCTGGCCCAAAGTTAGAACTCCCATGCAGCCTGACATACTTCAAAGCTTTATTTGCATATGCATTCCTTACAACGAACATTTCAGACAGGTTGGTTTCTTCTCCATTAATGCGTAAAACCTCTGACTCGAGGAATGAGATGCCTGCGAATGACCAGCATGTACCGGATCGATGTTGATCCTTGACCACAGTGGCCGGAATTTCAACTAAAGTTTCAAATATATATGCTGTATCCGCATCTGTTTCCTGAGCAAAAAGAAAGTGTGGGTTCAGATTAAAAAAAGCAATCAAAATTGCAGTGATGAGGAGTTTTGTTAAGGCTTTCATTGTTAGGGATATTAGAATTAATTTTGAATGGATTTCGACACGAAAATACAATAAAATTCAAAAAAGCGGTGAATTGCCGTTATCTGATTCCAGGCCGCCGATAACTTTATTAGACTTGCTTTTTTATCAGAATCTTTTAATTTTGTTAATTAAATATTTAGAATAATTTAACTTATATTTGTTAATATTTTTAAAGATTGCAAGTTTGCCTATTTTCAAAAAAGGTGTAACTTGTGCCACAGAAGTTAACATTGCACTACATAAAATTAATATTCCGTATAAAACCAAAAATCAAATTTGACTAACATGAAAAATAAAGTTTTACCACTAAGTCTTGTTACGTTAGTTATTTTCCTGGGCGCATTTTTTATCTCTGCCACCGTATCATTTCAGGAGTCATTTTTAAGTGATCCAGACAATGAGGTTTCGATTGAGAATATCAATGCCACACAGGATTACATTGCCGGATTGCGCAATAACAAACTTACAAGCTCCGTTGCTCAAGAGGACGAGTTGAGGGCATTTGTCCAATCAAAAGAACTTGCTGCGAACTCTTATAAGGAAGACTTTGATTGGCATTTCCTCGGACCTGACAATGTAGGTGGCTTTACTAGTGCCATCATGTACGACATTACCGATGATACGTACACAACGATCATTGCAGGTGCATATACCGGCGGCTTGTATAAATCAACAAACAGCGGTCTAACCTGGAATAAGATCAATGGCGTTGAAAGCAGTCTGCGCGTTTCTTGCATCGTTCAAGCCACGGATGGAACGATATATGCAGGTACCGGGGGCTTTTTCTTAGGTTCCGGGATCTACAAGTCGACAGATGGTGAAAACTTTAGTGTTTTGCCTGCAACAGATCCAACTAACGGTGGATTAGCGGCTTTCGCTTATGTAAGCGCTATAGATATTAATCCTGTAAGCGGTGCGATCTTTGCATCAACCAACGAAGGGATATTCTACTCGAACGACCAGGGTGCAACATGGAACCTGGCCCGCTCCGATGGCGACACTCCCCTCCTTGGCATGTCTACTGACATAAACATTGGTTCAAACGGAATTACTGCCGCAGCATTGGATGGGCTTTGCTACATCTCTGCTGATGGTAACCCAAATAACTTTGTCCTTCACTCAAGCGATACCTTCGACCTTCCTTTTGAAGATGTTGGTGCATTGGAACTGGCAATCGCTCCTTCAGATCCTGATGTTTTATATGCAACTGTCTTGGATTTGGAATATGAGCTGATCAACATCTACACCTCCATCGATAAGGGCGTAAATTGGAGAATTGTTGCACCGGGTGGCAGCACAACACTGAACCTCACCTTTGATGAAGCTCACAATGTGATCGCGGTTTTCCCCGATGATCCTGGCAAGATTTTAGTTGGTGGGTTTGATATGTGGGAAGGACGCAAATTTGATGAAACAGGCTTCTATCAATGGACACAACGTTCATTCGGGCAGATACCACCTCAGGTATTCCCCTCTTATATACATACCTCCCATTTCAATTATGTTTTCAGACCAGGGAAAAACGATGAATTCCTTATCGGTCACAACGGCGGTATATCCAGGGGAATGATCAATAGTCAATTCTTTGAATTCACTGAGCTGGTCAAAACATATACAACTGCACAAACCATGACAATGGGAATCAGCGGAGCTGAGAAATTTGTCATAGCAGGCTTTAATCAGGCAGGTGTTCAGTGGGTCAATGGCGCTCAAAACCCGGATAATGCTAAGAATGCGTATCAGATTTGGACCCAGACACCTCCTTGGGGAGGCAATGGTGGAGAATCTTTCCTTTCTATCATGGATCAGGAAGTAGCCATATATTCTAATGCCACCGGCGAATTCAGAAGGTCTGAAGACCTTGGTTTCAGTACCTCTAACTCATTCCTTGGCGACGGCATGCCAATGCCTGAGTCGATTATACCTTGTTTGTTCTGGGAGAATTTCGACAATGAGTACAGCAGGGATTCAATAACATATGGTTTCAGGGGCCCTGTAGAAGCAGGTGATCAAATATATGTGCCGAGTAATAATCGTGAATACCCATTTTTATATACTGCTGATATTTCCTATCAGCTTGGGGATACCATCAGGATACAAGACCGCGTAAGCACAAAATTCTTCATCGGTTCAGAAAATGCCGTTTGGATGACCAATAAGATCCTCGACTTCACCGACACACCGGAGTGGTTCCAGATCTCCGAACAATCCAAACTTGGAGTTGATGGCACTGTTAGCTGTATGGCTATGTCAGCAGATGCAAACTACGTATATGTTGGAACACAGGAAGGACGCGTTTACAGGATCGCTAACATTAGCATGGCTTATGATTATGAACGTGCTGACGTAAGGAGTCCATATTGTATCATCTCTACAGATGAAATTCCACTGATAGACCCAATAACAATGGTTCAAAACACCAATACAATCACCTCTATATGTGTTGACCCTCAGGATTATAACAGTGTTGCACTTGGTTTAGGAAATTATGGACTGACACACTATTTATTTAAATCAGACAACGCAACTGCTTCTGATGCTGAATTCCACAGTGTACAAGGGAACCTTCCAAGCATGCCTATTTACGCATCCATCATTGAGATGAGCAACTCGAACATTTGTATTGTGGGAACTGATTTCGGAATATTCGAAACACAGAATATCAATGCTGCATCTCCTGAATGGAATGCTTCGCAAGGAGCTGCAGGTGAAACACCTATATTCTCACTGAAGCAACAGATCATCAGGCAACCAGTGGTTGAGTATATGTACTGGACTGGTGAAGATTCTGTGAAAGTCTCTTTCCCGGGAACTGACAACTACGGCGTTATTTATGCTGCTGCCAATGGTCGTGGTATGTTTTACTCAAACAAATACGAAAAACCAGTAGGTATCAGCACTATCGATCTTCCAATCGAGGAATCAGGTATCTCAGTATATCCTAATCCTGCAAGCAACAATGCCACAGTTGAATACAAGCTGAATAATGCAGGGAATGTTACCATTGGCGTATTTGACATTAACGGCAAGATGATGACTAACGAACAGTTTACACAAGCTGGCGGAATACATAAATACCAGTTGAATTGCAGTCATTACCCACCGGGAATGTACATCATAAGCGTACAGACTGGAAAATCGGTAAAAACCAGCAAATTCATCATTGCACATTAATCCATTTTAACTAGAAAATTAACATCCTATAAAAAGAACGGACATGAAAAAATTATTATCCACGCTGCTTTTTCTCTTCGTCGTAGCCATCCTGAGTGCACAGACCGACATCTATCCTCCTTCTTTGATGGAGCCGGAAGATGCCAGGGAAGGGCTGATGCCTGATGTAATCCTTAACTGGGCTGCAGTTGGCGGATCAGGCGGCACTGTTGAATATGAAGTGCAACTTGATGTTACAGATGCATTTACCAGTGCTACTACATTTCCTAAGACAGAGTTTAGCGGTCTTCAGATGGAAAACCTACTGTTTGGACAAACCTATTACTGGAGGGTCAGGGCTTATGAAGGAACTGATATTTCTGATTGGTCAGCGATATGGTCCTTTACCATCTTCGAATATCTTGATAATTTGAGGCCTACTGATGGTGCCGCAGATACTGATGTGGATGTTGAACTAAAAGCTAAGAATACTATTGGTGCTGGAAGTGCTTCTATCCCAATCACAGGTATCGACGCTTATGAGTTTGAAGCTGATACATCTATGAGTTTTGATAGTGATCTGCTCTTCACAGGACATAGCGATACCAGTTTTATGAATACTCATTTTCTGGAATTTGGCGCAAACTATTACTGGCATGCCAGGGTACGTCATCCAGCGGATACCTGCGCATGGTCCGAGACATGGAGTTTTGGCGTCGTAGCTGCACCCACACTCCTTAAGCCTCTCGATGGCGAAGTAGATATGGGACTGGAAAATGAGCTAAAATGGAAAGAAATATCAGGTGTGGTTGATTATGAGGTACAAATCGCCGATAATGACGCCTTTACAGATGCATTCTCAGCTATTGTTGAAGAAGGTGTTGAATATCTCACCGATGGCTTTCTCACCTTTGATACTGAATATTTCTGGAGGGTAAGGGCCAACCATGCTACTGATACTTCTGAATGGTCTTCACCACGGAGTTTTACCACTATCACAACGGTGGCCCTGGATTCACCCGATGATGAAGAAATGGATGTTAGTATAAATCCTTTGCTGGAATGGGAAGAAGTAAGTGGAGTAGACTACTACCAGGTACAATACAATAACACAAATAATTTTGATGATCCATGCTGCGATGAAACAGTAGAAGGAACTGATAACTTCTTCCAGGTGGTATTTATCCTTGATTATAATACGACATTTTACTGGCGTGTCCGCACAATGCAAGGTATCGACACCACTGCCTGGAGCGATGTATGGAGTTTCACTACAAGGCCAATCGACTTTGGAATTGATGAAGAATTTAATGCAAATAACATCAACATCTATCCTAACCCAAACAATGGAAAACTCCACATTAATATCGAAGGAGATAAAAATGAGGAAGTAATTGTCCGTATCATGGACATGCTTGGCCAGGTGCACATTGAAGAAAATGTGATGTTCGGACAGGGTAACTCTAATAAAACATTTGACCTGAGCAGCTTTGCCAATGGATTATACATTGTTAAACTGACAAAAGGTGATCACAGCTATTCGCACAAGATCACAGTATATAAATAGCATCCAGAATCAAACCAAAAACTAAAAAAGCCCTGCGCGTTGCGCAGGGCTTTTTTTATTATTGATTTTCGGTCTTCGATCCTCGGTCTTCGCTAGTCATAGCGTTTCCCAAAGCTCACCCCCACATAAAATGTTATAAAAAATGATTGCTCCGGATTGTAAGCCATGATAGAAAGCGGAATGGGATAGAAGTCGAGAATGCCGCCCACTTCTACTGCCTTGATCGAAGAGTTATATTTCCCGAACTCAAAATTTAATCCCAGCTTTACATAAACTCCGGGATGCAAAGAGGTATTTTCAATACCATTGAGATAGGGGGCCCTCCCGTAAATATTATCCAGGCCATGGATCTCAGGATTGTATTTCTCAATATCAATCGTGTATTCGTCATTATCGGGAGTATAATTAAGGATATACAGATAAACTGGTTTGGCAAAAGCCAGCGAAAACCCTCCCATATAAACAAAACGTAGCTCCAATCCGCCCCAATAGGGCTTCCGGTTTAGCAATCGCTTGATCCCGATTCCTGCCCTTAAAATATATATGTGATTCAACTTGCCGTATACATAGCTCTTGGCATTATTGAAATACGGATTGAGGGTCTTGATCTGTTTTGGTGATTTCAGGCTGACAAAGTCAATCTCCCAGTTTAGCGATCTGAAATAACTCAGGTTTTGTCCCTTTCTGAAATGAAGGCCCCAGCCTCTCGAATGCAGTATGATGCCACCCGCAAATTCACTTCTGAGCAGTACCCGGTCGGAAATAGAATCATAAACAGGATCCCGTTCCTTTTGTTTATTTTTCTTTTCCGTTTCCTGTTCCTGAGCACATACAAAAAGACCCGCCATGAGCAGGAGGGTCAGCAATATTATATGTTTAATAAAGGCCATCGAATAAGAAATCCGGGTTTAATCTATAATTAAGGCTGTATCCCGGATACAGCATGATCACTATAGCCTAATAGTTAGATTGCTTCTGGTACTTATATGATTCACCATAAGCTGCACAACGCTCATTTGACTGGCATGCTGTGGCAAATAATACGAAAAGAACTACTGCAGATGTTACTATTAGGACTTTTTTAATAATTTTAGTCATGATATATGAATCAGGTAATTTGAACACAAATATAAACGCATTTTCATAATATAAACAAAAAAAGTGCGAATATGTTGTTTCAGTCCATCGTTAAATATTCATTATGAGCACTTCAAAGCCTAATCCGCAAATAGAGGAAAGCTGGAAAAGACTCCTGGATGAAGAATTTCAGGCAGACTATTTTCTTGCTTTGAAATCATTCCTTCTTGAAGAGAAGGCTCATCACATAGTATATCCGCCGGGCAAACAAATTTTTGCTGCATTTGACTTAACACCCTTCGATGCGGTCAGGGTCGTCCTTATCGGGCAAGATCCATATCATGGAAATGGGCAGGCTCACGGACTCTGCTTTTCGGTTCCACCAGGCATCACCAAGCCTCCTTCACTGATAAATATTTTCAAGGAAATCCAAGATGATCTTGGCTACCCTATCCCTGAGGGGGGCAATCTGGAAAAATGGGCAAAACAGGGTGTGCTCCTGATTAATGCAACCCTGACCGTAAGGGCAAACACCGCCGGCTCACATCAAAATAAAGGCTGGGAATTGTTTACCGATGCCGTGATCAAAAAGCTTTCAGATGAAAAAAGCGGACTGGTATTCCTGCTGTGGGGAAACTATGCCATAGCTAAGCAGGCTTTGATCGATCCGACCAAACACCACATTCTTACTGCCGTCCACCCCTCCCCCTTATCCGCCCATCGTGGCTTCTTTGGATGTAAGCATTTTTCGATGACAAATGAAATACTCCGTGGCCAGGGTAAAGCTGAAATTGACTGGCGTACAGAATAAGTCGAACATGACTTCGTTCTTTCACTGATAAGTTCATATTTTGAGAAGTAACATTTCCATAAGCATCCTTTTCTTCCTTTTTATCGGGATTACTGTCCTTACTGGACAGGACTTGAGTCTTCAGATACTGGCCGCCGACACTTTAACTAAAAACAGCATTAAGCGTCTGAATTACAATGCCAGTCCGGGTGGCAGGCTGGAAGCCAGGCAGGAAATGAACAGGGTACTGGAGTATTATTTTGAGAAAGGTTATATCACCGCCAGCATCGACTCAATATATGAAGATTCAAACAGTGTGACAGGATGGTTGCAAATAGGTGATGTATTCGAGATGTCGAGGATTCGTCCGGGCAATGTTCCCGAGCTGGTACTCAGCCAGAGTGGTTACAAAGAAAAGCTTTATTCAAACCGGCCATTCAAAATCAGTGAGATCAATTCGCTTAATGAGAACATCCTCAAGTATTGTGAGGATAATGGATATCCCTTTGCTTCAGTGAAGCTCGATAGCATCAGCATTTCAGAGGACAAGAATATCAGTGCCGGCCTGAATATCACTATGAATCAGCTGGTCACCTTCGATACGGTGGTCGTGAAAGGAAACTCCAAATTGCATCGAAAGTTTATCCGTAATTACTTCAATATTAAGGAGGGCGACCTGTATAATGAATCTCGTTTTGCAAGAGTTGAAGAAAAGTTGCAGGATTTGCCTTTTGTTACCGTGATCAGGCCTCATGAAGTGGTGTTCATCGATGACAGGGCAAAGCTGATCCTATATCTCGACAAGAGAAGGGCAAGCCAATTTGATGGAATCCTGGGTATTGCCCCAAATGATGATGTGGATGGCAAGCTTCTTCTCACCGGAGATATTAAACTGAAACTCCTGAATGCTTTTAACCGTGGTGAGCTGATCGACTTCAACTGGCGTAAGCTGGAAGCCCAAAGTCAGGACTTACAGTTCCATTTCAACTTCCCCTTCCTTTTTAACACACCTTTTGGCCTTGACTATCAATTGCATCTTTTCAAAAAAGACACATCTTACCTTACCCTGACAAACCATGTCGGTGTTCAGGTGCTATTTAACGGATATAACCACGTGAAGGCTTACTATGAGAACCAGCGCTCGAGCCTGCTGAGCACCAGCGGACTAGAATATGCCACTACCCTGCCTGAATATGCTGATGTAAACACAAGCTTATATGGGCTGGGGATGGATTTCAGTCGCCTGGATTACAGGTATAATCCGCAGCGAGGTTTCCGGTTTGATCTGAGCGGGGCTATAGGCTCTAAGAAGATCAAGGAAAATTCCAATGTGAATCAAGCATTGTACGACAGTATCCCCTTAAGCAGCAACGTGTACAGGTTACAATTTAATGCAGCAGGTTTCATCCCTCTCTTCAGGAACAGCACGCTGATGCTTGGTAACAAGACTGGTTTCCTGGAAAACAAAAACCTCTTCGAAAATGAATTATTCCGTATCGGGGGATTAAAAACCCTGCGTGGATTCGACGAAGAATCGCTCACAGCATCCACATATTCCATCTTCACGGTGGAATTCCGATATCTTTTCGATGAAAACTCATTTTTCCAGGTATTTGCCGATGGTGCCTATTACGAACGCAATGCCAATTCCGGATATTTCAAAGATACGCCCTACGGCATCGGTGTAGGAGTGAACTTTGAGACCAGGGCCGGGATTTTTGCCCTCAGCTATGCTCTTGGAAGCAGCAATGGGCAGCCCCTGCAATTCAAATCGGCGAAAATACATTTCGGTCTCACGGCTCGTTTTTAATACCCCCTCCACCGATATTCCAGCATCGCGAAAGCCAACATTGACAAATATTGTTAGGTCGGTTCTTTTTTTATTATCTTGCGCTTGATTTATTAACCAAATTGAGCACAATGAAGAAACTTACATTATTTGTTTTTCTAGTAGCGATCATTAGCTGGGCTGCTTTTGCAGGCGGATACCAGGTCAGATTGCAAGGACAGAAGCAGACGGGGATGGGATTAATTGGTTCCCCCTTTGCACTGGGCGCGAGCAGCATATTTTACAACCCGGGCGGCTTATCCATGATGGATACTAAATTCAGCTTCTCAGTGGGTGCCAGCGTCATTATGGCCAACGCGGTATATCAAAAAGATGGCACAAATTATCAGGCCAGAACTGATAACCCACTCGGCACACCCTTTTATTTCTATGGTGCATGGAAGATAACCGATAAACTATCGGTAGGTCTCGGGGTATACACGCCCTTTGGAAGTTCTGCAAAGTGGGATGATATGTGGGCAGGAAGGTATCTGATCCAGAACATCTCCTTGCAAGCCATTTATATTCAACCAACCCTTGGATACAAGTTCAACGATATTATTTCTATCGGTGCTGGATTTGTTTATGCAACCGGAAAAGTAGAACTCGCAAAAGCAGTAGCATACAACGAGAATTCAACTGCAGAACTGAGCGGATCGACCGGAAGCATTGGATATAACGTAGGTGTGATGATCAGGCCTATCAAAAAGCTGAGTATCGGTCTTGATTATCGTTCAAAAATTATCATGAAAATGGAAGGCGGAGACGCCACCTTCAATGTACCTCAATCACTTTCCACTGTCGTTCCACCCACAAACAAGTTCAATGCAGATCTCCCCATGCCTGCAAACTTCGACCTGGGGATATCTTATGCGTTCAACGAAAAGTTCACTCTTGCCGTTGAAATGAATTACGTGTTCTGGAGCATTTATGAAGATCTTACATTTACATTTGAAGAGCAAAATGAACTCCTTGGCTCAGTGAATCCAAGGAATTATAAGAATACTATCATTGGCCGCATCGGAGCTCAATATACCCTGAACAAAATGTTCGCTTTCAGGGCAGGGCTTTATTATGACCCCTCACCAACGGATGATGAATATTTCACACCTGAAACAGTCAGTCTGAATACAGTGGCATGGACACTCGGTGTGAGTATCGTACCGGTGAAAGGCCTGAGTATCGACCTTTCCTACCTTCAATTACATGGGCTGGAATCAGAGAAACAGTACGTGCCTGACAACTTTGGAGGAAAATACAAGGTTATCACAGCCATTCCTGGACTTGGTGTAAGTTATAATTTTTAATCCTTAAACGAAAAAAGCCATGAAACTGAAATATTATATATTCATACTTATTCTCGCAACGATCGCTTCATGTAAGCCTGAGATCGACGAGTTTACACCTACAAAGGGAGGTGCTGACTTCACAGCATACCTCGCAGTAGGAAATTCACTAAGTGCCGGGTATGCTGATGGTGCACTCTATAAATCAGGGCAAGAAAATTCTTTTACAAATATCCTGGCAACACAATTTAAAACCGTGGGTGGTGGTGATTTTAAACAACCTCTTATGATTGATGATTTTGGCATAGGCTTCGATGGTGCTATACCTGTTCCAAAGTTTGTTCTGGGACCTTCAACTGATTGCAAAGGAGTAACCAGCCTGGGGCCAATTCGTGCTCCCGTTCAAGTTGATCTTGCAAATTTACAATCCGTTGCAGCAGCCGGCCCTTATAACAATATCGCCGTACCTGGAGTAAAATCATTTCACTTCTTCTTTGACCAACTGGCCTCAGTCAATCCTTATTATGGCCGCTTTGCACCTGACATGACCACTCCGCTGATCAACCTCACTGCAGGTATTGATGCAAGTTTCTTTACACTATGGATAGGTGGTAATGATTTTCTGTCTTATGCCGGTGCAGGAGGTGCTTCGGATTCATTGACGAATCCAATGGTATTTGCCCTGTCATACGACAATATTGTCAAAGCCTGTATCCAAAACAAACCTGGTGTATACGACCAGGCAAAAGGAGCAGTAGCAAATATTCCGGATATCATGTCGGCGCCATTTTTCACCTTGATGAGTGGAAAAGTACCCTATAATTCGCTGGTATTAACTGCTGATGAAGCGGCCGGCCTTACCATGCTTTACACAGCATATGGTTATCCCGACTTTGTTTTTGAGGAAGGTCCTAATCCATTTGTAGTTGAAAATTCGGACGGCACATGGGGCAGGATGACTGCTGATGATCTCTTTCTCATGACTCTTCCAACAGATTCTATGCAGTGTAATGGCATGGGTGTTGCTAATCCAGAAACGCTGACCCCATTCCCTATTCCACATAAATATATCCTGGATAAGGAAGAAATTGCTGACATCAGGAATCATGTAGACCAGTACAATGCTACTATCTATGATGCATCAGTTACTTATAATCTTGCTTTTGTTGACATGAAAAAGGTTATGAAAGATCTGGAAACCGGTATCACAATGGATGGCGTGAATTTGTCTACTACCTTTGTTCAGGGAAATGCTTTTTCACTTGATGGCATTCACTCTACACCGATGGGAAGTGCTTTGACAGCATATTATTTTATTGAAGCAATCAATAATACATACGGAGCCAGCATCCCACAGGTAAATATTACCGATTACAGTGCAGTAGTTTACCCATAAGGATACACAAAATCATTTCAGGCCTTTTGGTTCTGAAAATACAAAGGGAGATATCATCTGAAGATGGTTTCTCCCTTTTTTATAACTTTGGCTTATGGCTGAAACCCTAGTATTTGCTACCAACAATTCCCATAAACTCTACGAGATCAGAAATATTATCCCAGCTCGCTATGAAGTCCTGGGACTGAAAGATATCGGCTGTGATACCGATATAGCGGAAACATCTCATACCCTGGAAGGGAATGCTGATTTAAAAGCTTTATACGTTTTTGAAAATTTTGGCAGGGATTGCTTTGCCGATGATACCGGTCTTGAAGTGGATGCCCTGAATGGCAGGCCCGGGGTTTATTCTGCCAGATATGCAGGCGAAGATGGCAATGCTGAAAAGAATATAGACAAACTGCTTGGGGAACTGGAGGGCGTTCAGGACAGAAAGGCCAGGTTCCGGACCGTCATCTCCCTGCTTATAAAAGGAATAATCGTGCATTTCGAAGGCATTGTGGAGGGGAAGATATTGTTGGTGCGCAAGGGGACCGATGGCTTTGGTTATGATCCTGTTTTCATGCCGGATGGTTATGAACAAAGCTTTGCTGAAATGGACCTGGCACTCAAGAATAGCATCAGCCATCGTGGCAGAGCTACAAGAAAACTTATCGAATACCTTAAAAAGGCCTGATCATGCTTTCCGGGCCAGGGCTTGTTCAATGCTGAGGCTGAATAGTTCCGTCAAACTAATACCATCAACGACAGCCTGCTTAGGTACTATGCTGTTAGGTGAAATGCCCGGAACAGTATTTACTTCCAAAAAATACATCCCACTATCGTTGAATATATAGTCGAAGCGTACGAGTCCAAAGCAGTTCAAGCGGTCATACAACATTTCTGATGTGGCTCTGCACAGTTGTTCCACATCTGCAGGAATATTGGCAGGGGTTACCTCTTCAGCCATCCCATCGGTATACTTGGATTCATAGTCGAAGAATTCATTCTTGGGAATAACCTCCGTGACCGGAAGCGAGCGGGCTTGCCCCTCAAAAGTGATCACACCGCAGGTGATCTCCCTGCCTGGAATAAATCCTTCGATGAGTACCTGCTCATCCTCATTGAAGGCCTTACTTATGGCATCTGATAAGGAGGCTTCATCATTGACCTTTGACATTCCCACACTGGAACCACCATTATTCGGTTTCACAAAGCAGGGCAATCCTGTTGTACGAATAATATTGCCGGTATGATAGTCAGATTCTTTGAATAATACCCTTGAGGGGGCCACTTTCACTTCGAGGGAAGAAACGATCCTGTTGCAAAAGTACTTATTGAAGGTCATGGCTGATGTAGCATGGTCGCATGCAGTATAAGGGATCCCTAGCATATCCAGGTAGCCCTGAAGCTTCCCGTCTTCCCCCGGAGTACCATGTATCGCAATGAAAACAGCATCAAAAGTGATCTTCTCATGCCCAATCAGCAGACTGAAGTCATCCTTATTCACTTCATGCTTGTTCCCGTCGGCGGAAGTCCAGTACCATTCTTGTCCCTGAAACACGATCACATAGGAGTCATATAATTGCTCGTCCAAGTTTTGCGCAACAACTGCTGCACTCTGTATCGAGATCTCGTATTCCCCGGAATCGCCTCCGGCTGCTATAGCTATTTTCCTTTTCATATATGATGATAACGTAATGCCCGGATAAATTTATATAATTAATTTTTATCTTTGCTACCGTCAGGCAATATAGCCCGTTTTTTATAGTTAAACAATTAGCATTGCAGCGGGATATTCCTTCAGACAGGCACTAAAGAAATTATAGCATGTCGTTTTTCGGCTTTCTAATAAAAAAGAAATTTTATATCAATTTTGGTTTGAGCATTCTGCTCACCTTCCTCCTCTTTTTTATTGTTTTACAATTTATTAAGGTCTATTCCAATCATGGCGACACCTATGTCTTGCCAGATTTTTCCGGAAAAACCCTGTCGGAGCTTGAAAATGAAAGGTATGATCGCTTATATGAGTTCATTGTAATTGACTCCATTTACGACATGTACAACCCAAAAGGCTCGGTAGTAATACAAAATCCACCAGCCGGCTCAGTAGTAAAAGAGCATAGAAAAGTTTATGTAACCCTGGTGGCATATTCAACAGAGAAGGTAGAAATGCCTGACCTGATAGACCTTAGCTTAAGGCAAGCCGTCAACAGTCTTCGCTCCAAAGGATTAAAAGTTAATGACCTGCAATATGTTGAAGATTTTGCGGGTAATGCCGTATTGGAACAATTATACGAAGGTGAAGTGATCGGGGCCGGGACCATCATCGAAAAAGGTTCAGGTATCGATCTGGTGGTAGGCATTGGCCAGGATAATCTTGCTCCGGTACCCTTCCTGATCGGCCTTCATCTGGCTGATGCTGTGGATGCCATTAACAAAGCATCCTTTAATGCAGGAAATATATATTTCCTCGATGGTGAAGACCAGGAACATGCGAGGGTTTACAGGCAAAGTCCCTCCTGGGATGCTGAAAGGCAATTGTACAAAGGGAGCAGCATGGATATCTCCCTGCGGTCAGACCTTGATTTCGACTTTGAGGCACTCATTCAGGAGCTGAGGCCTGACACACTTTATGTGCGTGACACAACAAAAGTAGGGGTGCCTGAGTTTTAATAAAAATTAAAGAATCAGATAAAGAATGAGACGCTATATACTTTTGCTTATCGGGGCCCTGATGATCCAGTTCAATATGAACGGACAGGAACAGCTCACTGGACTGAACACCAATCCGGTGATCAAGCATGAGATCAAAGCAAATGAAGCATTAAATCAGACCGATGCAAAAGAAGTCATTGTCCCGAAGCCGATCCTTCTTCCCATTTTTACAGATTTTCATACAGACGTTATTTTCCCCGACACTGCCCTTTTCAGCGACAGGGATGTTTTTATCAATGATGACTATCCTTACAGGTCGGTGAATATTGGCGGTGCCACCCTGGATGCGATCGACGATCGAGGGAACATCTACCCCGATGCAAGCGCTTTCCCGTTTATAGCGGATCACCTGACATCAAGGCCAATCCGTCTTGACTCATTGTTCCTCCCGGGTGAAACCCGTGCTATCACAGTGGCGGATTCGTTATACTTCAGCTTTTATTATCAGCCACAGGGTCGCGGAAATAAGCCTGAACCTTTTGACTCATTAGTACTGGAATTCGGTTATTTCAGCGGAGATTCTGTTTTTGCTTACATGGATTCTATCAGTGTAGATGCGAGCAATTATCTTGTCGATCCCAATGACACCATCTGGCCATTCGACACCATATATTCACCCCTTTCATGCTCACCGGGAGTGTATATAATCAACTACGATACTATTACATGGGATGATATGATCACCCTGCCTTGCGATTCTGTATTTGAGCCAGGTATCCAATGGGATTACATCTGGTCCAGTGAAGGGATGAGTATTGATACATTCTTCAATCGATATAATACCTATTGCCGTCAGGTGATGATCCCTATCACCGACAGTGCAAAATACCTGAGCAAGTATTTTTATTACCGTTTTTATAACTTTGCGAGTCTTGCAAACGACTTCAATCCCAGCTGGAAAAGCAATTGCGACCAGTGGAATATCGACTACATCTACCTTAATATAGACCGTTCAAAATCGGATACATCATATCGTCAAATCACCTTTGCCGAGCGAGCACCTTCATTCCTCAAAGACTTTACAGCCATGCCTTTGCGGCAATACAGAAACGACCCTACTAATCAGCTGAAAGACTCCCTGAAGTTGTATATTACAAACCTGAGTGCCGACACATTCAATGTGTATTATGAATACCTTGTAGATGAACGTTCCGGGAGCTATTCAAACACATATAATGGTGGTTTTGCCAATCTCTACCCCTTCTACCAGAATGGATACCAGAGTTGTTCAAATGTACCACAGCATGCCTGCCCGCCCAGGAATTTTCTTTTTCCGCTCAGCAGCCAGGCCGACAGTTCAAGCTATATGGTCAGGCATGTAATCCATGACCAGAGCAACCCCGACCTTGGCGACACCATCCATTTTATTCAGAAGTTCTACAACTACTATGCATATGATGACGGCACGCCGGAAAATGGCTATGGACTGAGTATTTCCGGGGGACAGGCTGGATACAGGTTCTCACTGAACATTGCCGATACCCTGAGGGGTGTTGCCATGTATTTCAACAGGGTACAAAACGACCAGAACGACCAGTTCTTCACCATGAAGGTTTGGGATAACAATAACGGCAAGCCGGGCAACGTCATCTGGGAAAAGGAAAATCTGAAGCCAAAGTTCAGCGAAGACCTGAACCGTATGCAGATCTATGAGATAGATCCTCCATTAGCCTTGATAGGAACCTTCTTCATAGGTTTTCAGCAAACCACTGCTGACCTCCTGAATGTAGGTTTCGACACTCATAACGATGCATCGGAAAACCTGTTTTTCAATGCAACAGGAGTCTGGGAACAATCTCTTATGTCAGGCTCATTGATGATGCGGCCTTTGCTCTTCTATTACTATGATCCTTTCTCAGTGGATGAACAGCTTCCTGCAGGAAGCTGGAAGATCTATCCTAACCCGGTGAATCACGGCACGCTGCACATTGAGAACAGCATGGTAACAGGTTTCGACCTGGAACGTTCAGGGACCACTGTCAGCGTTTATGACATGCTCGGACGCACTATGCTCAGCATACCTTTTACAAACTCCATCAGCACCAGCTCACTGCAGCAGGGCTTTTATATCGTACATATCCACGACGAATCCGGCAGCATCAACTATTTGCATAAGATCGTCATCAATAAATAGGCATATGCCTTTTGAAGAATTCAACGACCAGGAACAAGACCTTTTCGAACACCATCGTTTCATAGCTGACCCCGGTCAGGGGCCGCTTAGAATTGATAAATTCCTCATGAGCAAGATTCAGAATGCTTCCAGGAATAAAATCCAACAGGCCGCTGCTGCCGGTAGCATCATTGTTAACGATAAGGCGGTAAAGCAGAACTATAAAGTCAGACCAGGAGATATCATAACAGTGCTGCTTACTGAACCTCCAAGAGATACGGAGATACTTGCTGAGAACATTCCGGTTGATATTGTATATGAAGATGATCATATTATGCTGGTGAACAAGAAAGCAGGTATGGTGGTACATCCTGCTTATGGAAACTTCACCGGCACCCTCGTCAATGCCCTGACCTACTACCTCCGCCAGCAGAGCGGGAATGATGAAGCCCAGCCCTATCTTGTACACAGGATTGACAAAGACACTTCCGGTATCATGCTGGTAGCAAAAACTGAATTAGCTCAGACCAGGCTAGCCAAAGAATTTTTTGATCATACCATTGACCGTAAATACACTGCCCTGGTATGGGGCGATATGGATGAGGAAGAAGGAACCATTGACGGCAACCTTGCCCGTAATAAGAACAACCGTAAGGTGATGACGGTCTATCCCGAAGCGGATATTGGAAAGCATGCTGTGACCCACTGGAAGGTACTCCAGAGGTTTGGCTACGTAAGCTTGATCGAATGCACCCTTGAAACCGGCAGAACCCACCAGATCAGGGCTCACCTGAAATATATCAAGCATCCCCTCTTCAATGATGCTGCCTATGGCGGTGATCAAATCCTAAAAGGAACCACCTTCACGAAATACCGGCAGTTCATCAAAAACTGCTTCGCCATCCTGCCGCGCCAGGCCTTACATGCCCGCTCACTGGGGCTGAAACATCCCATAAGTGGTGAATACATGTTCTTCGATTCAGATTTACCTGCCGATATGCAGGAAGCTATTGAAAAGTGGGAACATTATGTGGTTCATATGAAGGAATAAGGAATAAAGAAATACGAATAACGAACAAGGAACATGGAAGTGGAAGTGGAAGTGGAAGTAGAATGGGAATTGGGTACGGGGCATTTCTTTTTCCAATATGCATTTTACAATTCACATGTACCATGGCATTTACCATAGGTCATTTAAAGCCTGTTGTTTTCGATATTCGTTACTCCTTACTCGTTACTAAATTCTCATGCATTTCTCCCCCGGTTTTATTATATTTGATATGAAAACCTATTTGAGCAATGATGACACTAATCACCATCAAGGAATCTCATTCAGAAATGGATTTGCTGGTATTAAAAAGCAAGCTGGAATCAGAAGGAATACAATGCTTTTTGAAAAATGAATTTACAACACAAATAATGAATTACATGGCAAGCTTCATGGTGGAACTGCAAGTTTCGTCAGAAGACCTGGAACGAGCATTGGAGATCATGAAAAATACAGAGCAGGCTTAGAATTTTTTATTTTAAAAGTAAAATGTCATTTGCCATCTTAAATGCTCAATGCTCAATGCTCAATGCTAAATGCTAAATGAAGGAGATTGTTTATATTAGAAGGAGAGATAAGATAGAAGAAGAGAATAGAAGATAGAAGAAGGTCCCGGCCCCATGCCTAGTATACAACCAACGGCAACTGATCTACCATTATATTTGTTGTAATCCTCAGCACATAGGTTCCTGCCTGAAGGTCTCCAATGGCAACGGTCCAGATTCCGGTGGTCGTAGATGTGTTGACATATTTTCTGGCCATCCTGCCCCAAACGTCAAATACTTCTACTTCGATATAGTTAACCTGCCTCTTTCCAAAATCGATTGTGACATATTCATTGGCCGGATTGGGATAGAGATTGGGTGTAACCCGGATATAATTTCTACGGACCAATGTATCGGCAATAAGTCCATCACCTACAATCAGGCTGACATCCCACATTCCATAATCCATATAAGTGACCTTTGGTGGATTCTGAACAGATATGCGTGATGGATCTCCTCCTGAGAAGGCCCAGTTCCATGATTCTGGTTCACCGCCCGAACTGTCGAAAAACCTCACCTGGCCGCCAATGCTGATCACGGTGGTATCGGCCTCAAAATTAGCTATCAGGCGGTTGCCATAACCGAAGCCATTCATACTCTGGGCACCTGTATTATCGGGGTCAAGATAAGGCCTTAGTTGTGATTCTGCCGAAGTCCCATTCGAACTCCAATGTACAGAAAACTTACCATAGAAATCAGGTGATAATAAATCCTGGCAAGAAGCTCCACCTCCTGTTAATGTACCCACTATCCTACCAGTATTATTGTAAATAGGTGATCCTGAAGACCCTCCTTCCGTCACACCATGTCCGTTCTCAGTTTCTGACCATACCACCTTCCAGTAATACCCACTGGGATCAGGACTATTACTGCCATATATGGTAGATATCAGCACAGATTTATATGTAGAGATTTTTTTAATATCGCCCGTAGGGTGATGAATTCCTACCCCGGAAGGGCTGGCTATTTCTTCCCTGTTCCATCCTGAAAAATAGGGATTATAAGAGTCCGGTATATGCTGGCTCAATTCAAGCAATTTGAAATCGGATCCCGACGATGTGCCTGATGGAGCCTGTGCCAGAAGCGTTGAACCAGTGATTGTATTAAATGCAGGGTTTTCAGCAGGATCTTCACAAGCCAGGGCTTCATAGTTGAAATGAAAAACCCATTGAGAATAGTCAGAGCTTGAAGCGGTAGACCCGCAATGTCGTGCCGTTAAAAAATATGGAAGGCTATCCTGTCTGACATTATTCACCAGTGCACCTGAGCATAAGTAAGTACCCAGGCCGGCCTTGATCACGATTTTTCCGATACTCCGTTTTTCGTTTTGCCATGACTGTCCTTCAGAACAGTTAACATTCACTTCACATGGTCCTGAGCTGCCCTTCAACATGAAATCCGGCTCCCGGTAAACATAATGAACCTGGTAAATGTCGATAAGTGGCTCTTCCATGCTGTGCCGTGGCGCATCATATTCAAGCACGAGTTCTTCTCCATGTATAAGCTCTGTGGCAAAGTAGCCACCTGAAGGATTGTTACGAGATGTAAAAGCACCTATAAGCTGTGTCCTGTCTTTCGAATATATAAATAGTTTTCCCCCTTCGGGAATACTGAAATGGCGATAGTAAATGATCAGGCCTTTCGCCTGCTCTGCACTGATGCCAAGGCTCAGAAACCGCTTGCCCCGGCCGAGATCTTTCCATGAACCATCTTTACTTAGACTGATATCTACAGGTATGCCAACAGCAATGCGATATGGTTGCAGTTCACCATTAGCAGACAGGTCTTCTTTAAGTTCAACATCAAGATTGGGAACCCCAAGCTGAAGCGTTGTTATGTTGGCCCGATCCTGATCAAGGATAAAACCCAGAGGACTGCCTCCCTCACTGATCTGCGCCGTGAGTGATACCGATAGTAATAGAAATATAATGGCAAATATCTGCTTCATGAAGAAACAAAGATAATGATTTGGGTGTTAAATCCTTTAAGGATAAAATAAAAACTGCCCCAATGATAACACTGAGGCAGTTTATTTCTGAACACAAATTTTCTAATTGACAAGAGTGACCTTTCGATCGATCTGGATATCGCCGGCCTGTACCCTCAGCATATAAATACCTGCTGGTTGATCATTCAGTTTGATAAGTACTTCTTCATTGTTGCCTTCAAGGACTTGCTTGTAAACCACATTCCCTTTTGCATCAATGATATTCACATGAACATCTTCCATTTGCTGCCCAAAATCAACAGTGAAGCTTCCTTTAGCTGGATTAGGATATACTGAAAGCATTTCTTCCAGTGTAGCTTCATCAACACCAACATCCCCAACATTGATATAATCAGTCTTGGTTACAAAGTTTGATCCCAGGTCATTGGACACGGTTAGCTTCACATTGTATGTACCGGCTGAATTATATGTAATAGCAGGAGGATCCTGGCCACTGTACGCTGCCGGGGTTCCACCGAAGAACTTCCAGGACCAGATAGTTGGGTCATTGATCGACATATCGGTAAAATTAACGGATTCACCAATCATAACATTTGTTTGATCAGCCTCAAAGTCGGCAAACGGCCCATCAACAATAATATACTCTTCTTTGTTAATCGTATCGGTACCGTATGCATTGGTTGCTACCAGTTTTACATCATATGCACCCTGGGTATCATACTGTATTCCCATAGGATTCTGATCGGTAGATGTTACAGGTGTGCCTCCATTGAATGTCCATTCCCATGCAATAGGATCTCCTGAAGTTTCATCAGTAAAATCAGCGGTCTGCCCGGATGTAAGATAATTTTCCATTGCACTGAAATTGGCTGAGGGGCCGCCAACAACGATCATATTTGTGCTGTCGAGTGTTCCTGTTCCAATAGTATTCGTTGCTTCCAGAGTTACATCATAATTACCTGCTGTATTGTAGGTAATAGCAGGTGGATCAGCCCCTGTATAAGTAGCAGGTGTACCTCCTTCAAAGGTCCATTCCCATTCCAGTGCATTGCCTGTCGTCATATCAGTAAATTCTACTGCTTCACCAAGCTGTATATTCGTTTGATCAGCTGAGAAAGCAGGTGAAGGTGTCGTTCCTCCATAAGTACCTTCCCATGTCTCAGGGCCATAGTCATTAGGATCAAGCCATGGTTTCAGTCGCTGACTGTTTGCAGTGCCCATTTGATCCCATGAAAAATATACTTTTCCATAAAGGCTGTATAATGGATTAGTGCAATTATCATCCGGTCCGCCGGTAAGGTCTCCAACTACCAATCCGTCCTGGCTGAAGAGAGGTGATCCTGATGAGCCACCTTCTGTAATGGAAGTGCCATTCGGTGTTTCGGCCCACCATGCTTTCCAGTGTGACAGGACACCATTTCCATTCCACTGTGAGGATGAGAGCTGATAGTTATAAGTAGAAATCTTTTTAATATCACCTGCCGGATGGTGGATATTAACACCACTGTCGGCCCCGATATTTCTACGGTCCCAACCATTATAATAGGTATTATATGATGCCTGAACATCAAATTTCAACTCCAAAAGGAGGAAGTCAGAACCATTGGCATAACCACCTTCAGCCCTTTTATAGCATCCAGACATTGTATTGGTTTGCGGTCCCCAGTTACCTCCACATGTCGATGATTCATAATTAAAATAAAATATCCACTGGTTCAAATCTGCAGCAGATGCTCCCTCACCACAGTGCCATGCAGTTAAGACATATGGTTTCAGATCCTGCTCAGTATTATTGATCATTGTACCCGAGCAAAAGTAATAGCCAAAACCTATTTTCATATACTGTTTCACAACCCCTCGTTTTTCATCCTGCCATTCATCCCCTTCTGGAGAGCAATTGATATTGATCATACACCAAACAGATTTATTATCAGGAGCATCTTCGAAATAAACTCCGCGATAAGTATATGATACTTCAGATATGCTGATCAGTGGCTCTATACTTTGTTCTGCTGGCTGATAGTATTCCAGGGTAACCATATCTCCATGTGTGAGCTGGGTTGCAAACACACATTCGGGATTATTGTTTTTTTCGGTATAAGCACCGATAACCATACTCTTATCCTCATTATAGAGGTAAAGTTCACCACCATAAGGCAGCCAGAAGTTATCGTAATAAACACCCAGTCCCAGTGCACCATCTACCTTCAGGCTCAGTCGCCAGATCTTTCCTCCGTCAGGAAGATCGGTCCATTCACCCGCGTTGTCAATACTAAGGTTTACAGGAACGGCAACACCAGCCCGGTAAGGAGAAGGATTTTTAAGGTCTTCAGCCTCTATTTTGGTCATATCCGGAGCTTCAAACTCACGAAATTCAACCTTGGCAGGCAGATCCTCATATAATGTACTCTGTGGCAATCCCGGTACGCTGCGTTGCGCCTGCAGGCTTAGAGTTAATGTTAAAGACAATGCAAACAGCACCATCATCATTGTAAAAAGCTTTTTCATGTGTAGGTTTATTTGTCAAATTTGTTTATCAATGGCAAAGTTAATACTAATTTGGTTAAATCGGTTGAATTGGTTAAATCGGTTGAAATCGTTGAATTGATTGAAATAGTTGAATTTGTTGTGCTTCGACTTCGCTCAGCATAATAAATACTTGATCATGTTGACCTGCTTAAAGCCAAAAGCCCGACGCCCGAAGCCTGACGCCCAACATTAACTTGCAATCCATATCTTTACGCGTTAAATTTGCAAAAAAAAGAGCATGATAATTGTAACAGGTGCCGCCGGTTTTATTGGGAGTGTGATGGTTGGAAAGCTGAACAACAAGGGCTTTACCAACATTATTCCCGTTGATGATTTTTCAAGACCTGAAAAAGAAGACAACCTTTCAAATAAAGCCATTCTTGAAAAGGTAGATAGAAACAATTTTTTCGACTGGTTAAAAGAGAAGCACAGCGAGGTAGATTTCATCTTTCATCTGGGAGCCAGGACCGATACTACAGAATTCGATATGGCGGTCTTTGATAAGTTGAACCTGAACTATTCCAAAGACATGTGGAACGCCTGTGTTCAATATAGCATCCCTCTTGTTTATGCCTCATCAGCTGCCACCTATGGATTGGGAGAACTGGGCTACGAGGACCGCCAGGATATCATCCCCGATCTAAAGCCACTGAACCCCTACGGTGTTTCGAAAAATGAGTTCGACAAGTGGGTACTTGATCAGGAAAAAGCACCACCATTCTGGGCAGGATTAAAATTCTTTAATGTTTACGGGCCCAACGAATTTCATAAAGGCCGCATGGCCTCGGTGATCTTTCATGCTTTTCACCAGATCCAGGAAACCGGCCAGGTTAAACTTTTTAAATCACACCGGCCTGATTATGATGACGGCATGCAATTACGAGATTTTATTTACGTGAAGGATGTAGCCAATGTCATGTTCTTCCTGATGACGCATCACGAACAATCGGGCATATATAATCTTGGAACCGGCGAGGCACGGGCATTTCTTGATCTGGCAAAAGGAACATTCAAGGCTCTTAACCTGGAGCCACGGATCGAGTTTATCGACACACCTGAAGATATCCGCGACAAATACCAGTACTTCACTGAGGCCAACATGGCTAAACTGATTTCTATCGGTTATAACAAGCCCTTCTATTCTCTCGAAGATGGAATTGAAGAATATGTGCAGGAATTCCTGTTGAAAAACAGACACTTTTGATATCCGAAATCCGATATTCGATATTCGATATTCGAAGTCAGGAGGAAATTCAAGCCATTAACTTTAAGTACTTTAGACACTCATGGCACTTTAGGCACTTTTTCATGCCAATGAAATTGTATAATAACAAATATTATCCTATTTTTGCACCCTCAAAATTCTGAAGAAAATTAATTTAAACTAAAACACATGCAAAGTAGAGGAGCCATTATAGTTTTTGCAATCGCTTTTGCACTCGTTTGCTTATTCCAGCTGTCTTTCTCTTTCTTTACCTCCAAGGTAGAAAGTGATGCGCACAGCTATGCGTACGATGAAGAAACTTATACCATTGCAGAAAGACTGGCAGGTGGCGATGAATTCAAGGAAGCTTTTTTGGTTGATTCCATTGCGAAGTCAAGGGAAGAGTTTTACCTCAACAATGAAGCCGGAGTATATAACGTCCTTATCAGGAAATATACCTATCAGGACGCAAAAGAACGCGAAATCAACCTCGGTCTTGACCTTAAAGGTGGAATGAACGTAATCCTTGAGGTGAAGGTTGGTGATATCGTAAACGCTCTTTCAGGTTACAATGAAGACCCGCTTTTCAAATCTGTGATGAGCGAAACATATTCCAGGCAGCGTAATAGCTCAAAAGATTTCGTAACCCTTTTCGGTGAAACATGGGAAGAGATGGCCCCCGGCCAGAACCTTTCCTCCTACTTCACCTCAGTTGACCTGCGCGACAAGATCACATACAATTCTACTAATGCGGATGTGATCACTGTAATCAAGGAAGAAACCAATGATGCGATCGACAGGGCTTTTAATATTCTCCGTACCCGTATCGACCGTTTCGGGGTAACCCAGCCGAACATTTCCAAGCTGGCTACTGCCGGACGTATTCTTGTCGAACTACCGGGCATTAAGGATCCTGCCCGTATCCGTAAGCTCCTTCAGGGAACAGCTCAGCTTGAGTTCTGGGAAACATATGAACTTCCGGAGATCATCAACGATATTATGCAGGCTGAAGAGCTCATTAAACAACAGAATGCCAGGGCAGAATTATTGATCTCAGGCGAGGATGCCAGCGGCGAGGAAGTTGTTGTTGAAGAAGTGCCTGCTGAAGAATTTACAGAAGGTACTGAACCCGGTGAAGACCTCCTTGCCCAGCTTGAAGGTGATACCACGGATGCAACCTCTGCACTCCTCGATCAACTGGAATCAGACTCTATCATGGACATGCCTGATGCGTCTATGGAAGACGTTGAAAAGAACTATCCGCTCCGCTCACTGCTCCAACTTACTGTTGACCAGGAAGGACGGCCCGTGAGCTCAGCTACTATAGGTTATGCCCGCATCCAGGATACAGCACGCATCAATGACATGCTATCCAGGTCCAGGGAAGTGTTCCCTGTAAACCTAAGGTTTGCATGGATGAATAAACCAAGACAAGCTGATTCAGAAATTCTGGAGCTTGTTGGTCTGAAGATCACTACCCGCGACAAACGTGCACCATTAACCGGAGATGTTATCGTTGATGCCCGCCAGGACTTCAACCAGATGGGACAGGTAGAGGTTTCGATGACTATGAACAGCGATGGTGCCAAGGTTTGGAGAAGAATGACAGCCGATAACGTTGGAAAACAGATTGCCATCGTCCTCGACGGATATGTGTATTCATACCCGAATGTAAATGGTGAGATTCCCAACGGGATGTCGAGCATTACCGGTATTGGCGACCTGAACGAAGCAAAAGACCTTGCCAACATCCTGAAAGCCGGTAAACTTCCCGCTCCGGCCAGGATTGTGGAAGAAGAGGTAGTAGGCCCTTCACTTGGTGCCGAAGCCGTAAACGCCGGGCTGTGGTCATTCGTGATCGCTTTTATGCTTGTTCTTGTTTACATGGTACTATTCTATAACCGTGCCGGTTGGGTTGCCAACCTTGCGCTGGTAACCAATATCTTTTTCATCTTCGGGGTGCTTGCTTCACTGCAAGCGGTGCTCACCCTCCCGGGTATCGCCGGTATCGTACTGACCATTGGTATGGCAGTGGATGCCAACGTGATTATCTATGAGCGTATTAAGGAGGAGTTAAGAGCTGGTAAGGGTATGCGCCTGGCCATTGCAGATGGTTATAAAAATGCATATTCGGCCATCATTGATGGTAACGTTACCACATTGCTGACCGGTATCGTCCTCTATGTATTTGGTACAGGCCCCGTACAGGGTTTTGCCACTACACTGATCATCGGTATCCTGTCATCATTATTCTCAGCCATCTTTATTTCAAGGCTGATATTTACAACATTACTTAACAAGAACATCAGAGTTTCTTTCGATAATAAATACACACGCAACTGGCTGGCCAATGTAAACATTGACTTTCTAGGAATGCGTAAGAAAGCATATATTCTTTCAGCAATTATTATCATTGCCGGTATTGTTTCCTTGTTTACTAAAGGACTTAACCCGGGTATTGATTTCACTGGAGGGCGTACGTATGTAGTACGTTTCGACCAGCCGGTATCCACAGGAGAGGTTAGGAATGCTTTGACTGTGGAGTTTGACAACAACTCCCCAGAAGTAAAAACCTTCGGGCCAACTTCACAGGTGAAGATCACTACAAAATATCTTATCGACGATAAATCACCTGAGGTAGATTCTATCATCCAGGTGAAACTATTCCACAGCCTTAAACCATTTTATAGCGATCAGGCAATTGAATACAAGGATTTCAGCACTGATGTGGAAAACGAAAGCAAGATGACAGGAATCCTCAGTTCTCAGAAAGTTGACCCTGTTATTGCAGATGATATTATGACAAGGGCCTGGCGAGCCATTGGTATTGCCCTGCTTGTGATCTTTATATATATTGCGATAAGGTTCCGCAAATGGCAGTTTGGTTTTGGTGGCCTTGTAGCCCTGATCCATGACTCGCTTATCATCTTTGGATTATTCTCAATATTCTATAATATCCTGCCATTTAGCATGGAGATCGACCAGGCATTTATTGCTGCGATCCTCACCATCGTGGGTTACTCGATCAACGATACAGTGATCATATTCGATAGGATCAGGGAATTTTCAGGACTTTACCCGAAAAAGGATATGCGTGACAATATCAATGCAGCGCTGAACAGCACCCTGGTGCGTACCTTGAATACTTCAGGAACAACCTTTGTAGTACTTCTCACTATTTTCCTCTTTGGAGGTGAGGTGATCAGGGGATTTACATTCGCACTTCTTATGGGTATCCTGGTAGGGACATATTCTTCACTCTTCACAGCCAGCCCGATCGCATACGACCTGCTTGGAGGTGACAAAAAACTGAGAGGAGTACCTACTAAAATGGTCAAACAAGTCCAGAAGAAAAAGAAAAACTAGCATACACAAGCTTTAACTTAAAAGTCCTGAGCCATCTCAGGACTTTTTTTTATTATTTTTGCTCAGGTGATTACAGTGCTTAACATTATGCAGCCCCCTTTATTGTTCCTCGACATCAGTTTTGGAGAGATCTTTATCATTGTGGCCGTAATCTTCATTATCTTCGGGCCACAAAAGATTCCGGAGATCGCGAGGAAGGTCGGAAAAGGCATGCGGGAAGTTAAGAAGGCCTCGAGTGAGATCAAAAGAGAGATCAACAAGGAAGTGGATCAATACAAGACCGATCTCGATATGGAGCGCATCGTAAACGAGAGTGATACACCAAAGGAAGAAACAAAGAAAGAAATACCTAAAACCGGTAATGCAGAAATAGATGCGAAAACTGAATAAATCAGTAAGTTTTACGTTAGCATAAAAGATATATAAATAATCAGTGTTCTATGCACTTAATAAATAGACTCAGCGTCCTCATTCTTTTAAGCCTACTTGTTTCGGCAACAGCATTCGGGCAACGCAAAAATTTTGCCCGCGCAGGCGACGAAGCATATGAAGACAAAAAATATGTAGTGGCCATTGAACGCTATAAAAAGGCCCAGGGAAAGATCAAGAACAATAAAGCAGAAAAGGACCGGGTAGCCTTCAGGATGGCTGAATGCTACAGGCTTACCGGAAATCCTAAAGCTGCCAAAGCCCAGTATAAGCGGCTTAGCAAAACCGGTTACGACAAGAAAGAACCTATTATCTTGCTATACTATGCCGACATCATGAAATCAGAGGGCTTTCATGATGAAGCTCTTGAATATTATAATCTCTATGCCGAGGCAGTTCCTGACGACCCCAGGGGCCCTGCAGGAGTTGAATCCATAGCACTCATCCAGGAGTGGCTCGAATACCCTAGCAAATACGAAGTTGAATACATAAAGAAAATCAGCAGCCGGCAATCAGACTTCTGTCCCACCTATGCCAATGATAACTTCAATGAATTGATCTTTACTTCTACTCGTGAAGGGTCAACAGGCAAAAAGACTGATGAATGGACTGACATGAATTTCAGCGACTTCTTCACAAGCCGTATCGACAGGAAAGAAGAATGGGCCGAGCCCAGCCTGCTCGACAAGGGTGAAAAAGGGGTCAATAGCGAAGCCAATGAGGGGGCCGGCATAATGAACAGCAGGTACTCAACTCTTTATTTTACACGCTGTCCGAATGAAGAGAAAAAGATAAATGGTTGCCAGATATACACTTCCGACCGTACAGGAAGGATATGGAGCGAACCGCAAATGGTCAAGTTAAGTAATGACTCATCCGATGCTTTTGGCCATCCTGCAATCAGCGAGAATGAGTTGATCATCTATTTTACCTCTGACCGAGAAGGCGGATTTGGTGGTAATGATATCTGGGTGGCCTTCCGCGACTCCAGACAGGATGAGTTCAGCAGGCCATTCAACCTGGGGCCGGTAATTAACACCCCGGGAAATGAGATGTTCCCTTACCTGCGCTCAGACACTGTACTCTATTTCGCTTCCGATGGCCATATTGGCATGGGAGGATTGGATATATTCGTAACTACCATTAACGAAGAAGGAAGCTGGAGTGTGCCCGAAAACATCAAGCCTCCCATGAATTCAGAGTTCAACGATTTTGGGATCGTTTTTCATCCGGAGGAGGAAAAAGGCTTCTTCAGCAGCGACCGACGTGGCCGGAAAGGCATGGAAGATATTTACTCCTTCATCGTTCCTCCTGTGGAATTCACCATTGCGGGTGTAGTGACGGACGAGATGACATTGCAGTTTGTGATGGATGCCAACGTAAGCCTGGTGGGTTCCGATGGCACTTCTGTCTCGACAAGGACGACAGAAGCCGGGGTATTTAACTTCGGGAAGTCGCAGGTATTGCAAAATACTACCTATGAAATAGAGGTGAGCAAACCTGACTATTTCAACAGCAAAGCAACCGTGACCACTGTAGGACATGAAGCCGGGAAAGATTTCACGCAGGACTTTCTTTTAAAACCTATTCCGGAAGAACCCATCGTGCTGCCGGAGATTCTTTACGATCTTGCCAAGTGGGACCTCAAACCTCAGTATGAAGATTCACTGCAGGGCCTCATCACTACCCTGGATGAAAACCCAAGACTGGTTGTTGAGCTTGCTTCACATACCGATTCACGTGACAGCTACGAACGAAACGATATTCTATCACAAAAAAGGGCGCAGTCGGTAGTTGACTACCTCATCCTCAGGGGTATAGATGCTGAAAGACTGGTAGCCAAAGGTTATGGTGAGCGCGTTCCACGCAAGATTCTCAAAGACATGACCCGAGATGGATATGATTTCAAAGAAGGTGACGTGCTTTCGGAAGAATATATAGCTGCCCTCCCATCAGTAGAGATACAGGAGATTGCCCACCAGCTTAACAGGAGAACTGATTTTAGTGTCCTGAGAAAAGATTATGTGCCTAGAACCCAGATCAGCGAAGAGCCAGGTGAGGTAGCTATCCAGATCAATCCTGATGATGATGTGGTGAGATTTAGCGTTCAGCCAAATACAGGATTTTTCATCATGCCTGTGACCATAAACGGTTTCACGGATGAATTCGTCTTCGAGGATAGGTCAACTGCCCAGGTTTCCCTGGAGAAAGCATTGCAAATGCTGAACGATGGCATCATCGACAAGGATGATTTTGAAGGGGATCCCAATGAGATCCTGGCCAACAACTCTATCAGGAATAATAGTGCTTTCAATATTGACGAACTGAGGATTGGCAGCAAGACCATCAATGACGTGAAATTCATCGTAATGCACAGGCAAACCAACCCCATGGTTATTGGCAGGGAAACGCTGACGCGTATAGGTACCTACACAGTGAATGAAGCAGCAAAAGAGATCACCTTCAAATACAAGGAATAAGCAGGAAGCGTGAGCGTGAACAAAAGATACGACCAGCGTGGTGTATCAGCCTCCAAAGAGGATGTGCACAAAGCCATCAAATCTGTCGACAAGGGCCTTTTCCCTAAAGCCTTTTGTAAGATCATTCCTGATATACTTCATGGTAGTGATGATTATTGCACCATCATGCATGCCGACGGTGCTGGCACCAAATCCGCCCTGGCCTACATGTACTGGAAAGAAACAGCTGACATTTCGGTGTGGAAAGGGATAGCACAGGATGCCATCGTGATGAACCTCGACGACCTTCTTTGCGTGGGTGTTACCAATAATATTCTCCTCTCCTCCACCATTGGTCGCAACAAAATGCTGATCCCCGGTGAAGTCATCTCTGCCATCATCAATGGTACTGAAGAATTTATGGCCAGCATGCGCGAGCTTGGCATTGGAATATATGCTACCGGAGGGGAAACTGCTGACGTTGGAGACCTGGTCAGGACCATCATCGTTGATTCTACCGTTACAGCCCGGATCCGAAGAGATGAAGTGATCACAAACAAGAACATCAGGGCCGGTGATGTGATCGTAGGCTTATCATCTTTCGGACAGGCTACTTATGAAAGCGAATATAATGGGGGCATGGGCTCAAATGGCCTCACCAGCGCCAGGCATGATGTCTTCAAAAAGAATTATGCTAAAAAGTATCCCGAAACCTTCGATCCCCAGATTCCGAAAGAACTTGTTCTTTCGGGCACTAGATCGCTGACTGACCCTACTGAAGTACCTGGAGTGGATACTGGCAAACTTGTGCTCTCCCCCACCCGGACATATGCTCCGGTGATCAAAGAAGTCTTGAATGAGTACAGAGAGCAGATACATGGAATGGTTCACTGTAGTGGCGGAGCACAGACCAAGGTGCTGCATTTTATTGATGACCTTCATGTGGTAAAAAACAATCTCTTCCCCATCCCTCCTCTGTTCAGGATGATCCAGGAGGAATCTGGCACCGACTGGAAGGAAATGTACCAGGTCTTTAACATGGGGCATCGATTCGAGTTATATGTTCCTGAGAAGATCGCAAAAGACATTATTTCGATCGCTGGCTCGTTTAACATTGATGCCAGGGTAGTTGGGCACGTTGAGAAAAGTGATGGGCCCAAAGTGACCATCGAGAGCAAGCAGGGAACATTTTTCTATTAGCGAAATCTTATTTATACCATGATGATGGCATCCTCTCAGGGGGTTGTCCCATATGAATTTATCATACCTTTGCAAACTGAAAGAAGAAACAAATGATTGACAAACTAGAAGGCATATACAAGAGTTGGAAGGACATTGGAGAGCAGATGACACATCCGGACGTCATGTCGGACATGAAGAGGTTCATTCAGCTAAACAAAGATTACAAAGAATTGCAACCCATCGTTGAAGCATATAAGGTATATGCCAATGTGATCGCCAATATCAACTCTACCAAAGAAGTATTGAAGACCGAAAAGGATGAGGAATTTCGGGAGATGGCGAAGCTGGAACTGAATGAACTGATTGAGAAAAGAGACAAGATGGAAGAAGATATCCGCTTTATGTTGATCCCGAAAGACCCCCAGGATGATAAGAATTCCATGGTGGAGATCAGGGCTGGATCAGGTGGTGATGAAGCCAGTATCTTTGCGGGTGACCTATACAGGATGTATGTTAAGTTTTGCGAAGTAAAGAAGTGGAAGATTGAAGAGGTGAGCATGACTGAAGGTACCGCTGGTGGTTTTAAGGAGATTATATTTGAGATCAGCGGAGATAATGTTTACGGGCAGATGAAGTATGAATCAGGGGTGCACCGTGTGCAACGGGTGCCGAAAACTGAGACCCAGGGAAGGGTGCACACTTCAGCAGCATCAGTTGTGGTTTTGCCAGAGGCAGATGAGTTCGATATTGAGGTCAAACCAGAAGATATCAGGCGAGATACCTATTGTTCTTCCGGGCCGGGGGGACAATCTGTAAATACAACTTATTCTGCGGTCAGGCTTACACATATTCCTACTAATACCGTGGTGACTTGCCAGGACCAGAAATCACAGATCAAGAACCATGAGAAGGCTATGAAGGTACTGAGAACCAGGTTATATGAGATGGAATACAAGAAGTACCTTGATGAGATCTCTTCACAAAGGAAGACTATGGTGAGCTCGGGTGACCGTTCAGCCAAGATCAGGACCTATAACTGGCCACAGGGAAGGGTCACTGACCACAGGATCAATCTCACACTTTATAATCTGCAGGATATCATCAATGGCAATGTACAGGAGCTGATCGACAAGCTTCAGCTGGCCGAGAATGCAGAACGACTGAAACAGGAATTTGACAAATAAATCATATGACACGCCAGGACCTTATCTCCCTCATCAAGAAAAAAAGAAGCTTTCTTTGCATCGGACTGGATACCGATCTGGAAAAGATTCCTGAACACCTCCTTACTGAGAACGACCCCATTTTTGCCTTCAACAAGGCCATTATTGACGCCACCCACGATCTGGTGGCAGCATACAAGCCCAACATTGCCTTTTATGAGGCATATGGAACAAAGGGATGGGAGGCACTCGAGAAAACCATCGCCTACCTGAAGGAAAAAGATGTTTTCACCATTGCCGACGCCAAGCGTGGTGATATTGGAAATACATCAGGCAGATATGCCAAAGCTTTTCTGGAGGTACTCGATTTTGATGGGATCACCGTAGCACCCTATATGGGTCAGGACTCTGTCGGCCCCTTCATGGATATTGAAGGGAAGTGGATCGTCCTGCTCGCATTGACCTCCAACAAGGGAAGCGATGACTTCCAGATGATCAAAACAGGAAACGGTAAGCTTGTTTATGAGCGTGTACTGGAAAAATCAAAAGAATGGGGTGATGCTGACAATACTATGTATGTTGTAGGAGCTACCAGGGCCGAGATGCTTGCCGGCATCCGTAAAATTGTACCCGAACATTTTCTTCTCGTCCCGGGGGTAGGTGCACAGGGTGGCAGCCTGGAAGAGGTAGCTGAGCATGGCCTGAACAAAGACTGCGGACTTCTTGTAAATTCTTCGAGGGGTATCATCTATGCCGGGAAAGCAGATGACTTTGCTGCCATAGCAAGGGTAGAAACCCTAAGGCTTCAGCAACAGATGGAAGAAATTCTTAAGAAAGCAGGAGTCTGCTAATCCACTCTATTCGATGATCATTGTCCAGTCATATGGATCCGGTTCTTCACCGTATTGTATGGCACGTAGCTTATTATACAGCTTGGTAGAGACAGGCCCGGCCTCGCCATCACCATAGGTAAAGCTTTGACCTGTTTCCCTGTCGTAGATCTCACGGATGGGAGAAATGATGGCAGCAGTACCACAAGCACCAGCCTCATCGAAATCACCCAGTTCATCTACCAATACATGGCGCAGTTCCACCTCAAGCCCCATATCTTTAGCCAGCTGGCGTAAACTCATATTGGTAATGGATGGGAGGATGGTATGTGAATCAGGAGTGATATATTTATTTCCTTTTATACCGAAAAAATTGGCAGGCCCGGCTTCATCGATATATTTCTTTTCCTTGGCTTCGAGGAAGATTACGGATGCGAATCCCTCTTCCTTGGCACGTGCGGCAGGCTTGAGGCTGGCAGCATAGTTACCACCTACCTTGATATGACCCGTTCCCAACGGAGCACAACGATCATAATCCCGTACGATCTGCATCCTGACGGGATGGAAACCTTCTTTGAAGTATGGACCAACAGGCCCAACAAAGATCATGAACATATATTCCTCAGCTGGCTTCACACCCACCTGAGGCCCGGTACCAATTAGTAATGGACGCAGGTATAAAGCAGCCCCGGTACCAAATGGAGGGATGTACTTTTCGTTCATCTTCACCACCTTGATCATCATCTCTTTGAATAGCTCCTGTGTAGGTTCCGCCATCATCACTCCTTCTGCCGAGCGCTGCATGCGTTTGGCATTCTCTTCCCAGCGAAATACACGTATCTTGCCATCCACTCCGCGGAACACCTTCATACCCTCAAAGGCCTCCTGGCCGTAGTGAAGACATGTGGCTGCCATATGAATATTGATATACTCGGAGGAGGAGACTTCCACCTCACCCCACTCACCGTTACGGTGGTAGCACCTGACATTATACTCGGTCTTAAAATAGCCGAAAGGGAGACTTCCCCAATCTATATCCTGCATAATATTTGGGTTTGGATCATATTTAACATTGTGAGATGCTAAATTAAAAAAAATTCGGTTCAGGGTGTGGACATTTTTCGAAATCTGGTATTAATAATTAAGGACACAGTCTCCGCAACTCAAGATTTTCTAATAAACTAAACGATCTATTATGAAACGTTCAATTACAATCATTCTTTTTATGGTGATGAACACAGCATTCATCCTGCCGGGTAGTATAATGGCTCAATGCACAAACTGCCGAAACACACAATCAAACCCGCACCTTTCATCAAGTGCCATTGGGCTTAATTCCGTGGCCGCCGGACAGGCAGCATTTGCCTCCGGCCTTGAAGCCATAGCCAACGGGCAACAATCGACAAGCATAGGCAACTGGATCAAAGCCGATGGTATACAGGCCATGATATTTGGAAACAATGCAAACAGCCTTGTGGATGGGGCTATGATCATTGGCAAAGGCTACGGACAAACATCAGGTGATCGCATGATCAACAACATTGAAAACAGCCTGATGATAGGCTTCAACAGCATCTATCCTACCCTGTTTGTAAGCAAATCACCATCGAAGTACACCACCGGCAAGGTTGGTATCGGCAATGTGACCAATCCCGAAGCCAGGCTGCATGTACATGCAGATCATGGAGAATTTGCCGGGCTTTTTGTTGAACAGGAGGACTTCAGAATGATCGACTTTTACCTGGGCAATAAGGGGCATGGGCTCAGAAGCATGGACGATTGCGGGTTGCTATTTCTCAGCGAAAATAATTACATATTTAATGACGGCCGTGTTGGCATAAAAACCCTCTACCCATCCTATGACCTGGAAGTGCAGGGAAGCATTTTTTCCAGGCATCTTACAATCTTCGACAGAGAGACATATAAAGAAAATATTGAGGGATGGATAATGCGCTCCGATAAGTACGGAAATGCCTTTTGGTCCGATCCATCTTTGATGAACGACAATGACTGGACCATCAGCGGGAATAACATTTACCGGCTTGAAGGGCAGGTTGGCATCGGCACCAGTGATACCTACGGCTACAAACTGGCCGTTAATGGAGCCATCATCACCGAAGAAGTTATTGTAAAGATCAGCGAAGACTGGCCTGATTATGTTTTTGATGAGGCCTATACCCTCATGCCCATACCGCAATTAGAATCATATATCGCTGAGCATGGCCATCTGCCGGATATGCCGGCGGCTGATGCCCTGCTAAAGACCGGGCTGGAAGTAGGTAAAATGGAAAGCCTCCTGCTGAAAAAGATCGAGGAACTGACCTTATACGTCATCCGGCAAGAGGAAAAAATAGTAACACTTGAAACCAGAATCACATTGCTTAAAGATTCACAGGGCAATTAAGTCCCCTTAAACCAAACCCCATGAAAAAGTATTTAATTTTTATCACAATGTTCTACATATCCGGTAATTTACTGCTCTCGCAGGATGTCAGAAAGAATGCTTGTATCATCAAGTATGATGTGATCAGCCTTCTGGGTGATCAGGTAACTACCAGCATGGGTGTCGGGCTTGGTGTTGAACTGATGGTTGGGAGTGATCAGAGCCTGAGTACCGATGTCATGTATATCTTCCCATGCAAGTCGTGTGGTGAAGCTTATACAAAGATTGAGACGGAAAAGACAGTGGGTTTTATGGTGTCGGCTGACTATAGTTTCTATCTCATTCCCGGGAAGCATCCATTCAGCGGATTCCATCTCGGCCCCCGGCTGGCTTACCAGTATACGCGATCGGATATGTACGAAACATACCAAAATGGTGTACCGAACACATACCAGGTACACCGAAATATGTTAAGCGCTCATGCCATGGCCGGGTATCAGTTCCGTATTGCCGGCCCTCTCTACTTCGATCCTGCTCTGGGGTTTGGTGTACGTTATATCAGCAGCTGGAGTGAAAACAAAAAGGGGGATGATCCCGGCCAGCATGAGTTCCCATATGATAAAGATTTCGAATCCGGTGCCAAATGGTTCCCCAGCTTCGACATCAGTATTCAACTCGGACTAAAACTGTAAACTACTATGATGAAACGATTACTAAACTTACTGCTCAACCTACTGATTATTGCTATTTCAGCGAACGCCCAGATCTGTGACGACTGGAAAGCACAATCTACAGCCTATGTTGTTACAGGCAATACGCCCAACGACCCTGAATTTTACGAATGGGAAGAGAAATCCAACATTATTCAGGGAGTGCACCTTTGTTTGCTAAATGCAGATGTCATCCCTATTTATGTACAGCAGGGCAATCATTATATCAATTTCACTACCCGATTCAGCCCTGCAGCGGCCTTGCTCTTCATGCTGAAGGTAGAGGTAAATATCAATGATAATGGCTTTACTACTATTTATAATGGAAGCGCCAAACAGGACATTGTCTGGTATAATTCTTCAGGAGCATTTCCCAATATCGGTGAGTACAAACTTGTGGTAAGGGTCACATTTTTCGATGCCACCATACGCATGAGGGAATACAAGGTGAAAGTCATCCCCTCTTCACAAAAGTTATTTAAGGACAATGCCGGTAATACACTCCGAAAGTGGGCCGGTAATGACCCGAATAGCCTGAATGCCCTTGTGTTCTCTGAAGGTTTCGATGCCTACAATACCAATGGGCAAGAGATGTACTATGAAGCCGCTTCTGAGCTGATTGCATGTTTTAACAGCAATGGCTATGATGTGTACCTGCTCGACAATTATTTCGGGACACAGGACATTAAGAACAATGCTGCTGTATTTGCCTCCGCAGTGAAGTATATCTCTTCCATATATGGTGATGAACTCATTGTTGCAGGCGGGGTTAGCATGGGAGGTATCATTTCGCGCTATGCGCTTGCCAAGGCCGAGCGTTCCGGGAGCCCTCTACCTGTACATACATTTATTGCAATTGATTCCCCTCACCAGGGAGCCATTGTTTCGGAGCCACTTCAAAACTTTAAAAAGGCCAACGAGTCCGATGATGAGTTTGCAAAGCATGCCCTCAGCAATGAGGCCGCCCGTCAGTTGCTTATATACAATGCCTACGATCCCGGTGGAGGGGTTCATCAGGCATTTTTCAATGAATTGAATAGCATGAATGGTGATGGTTATCCTCACTATACCAGAAACATAGGAGTTTCTTTCTCTAATAATAACCCAAATCCAAACTCAGGAGGTTGGTATAAGGTTACTTACCATCTGGGACCACTAAATGGGACTGTAAAAACCTTCGACCTTACCCAGGCAGAAAGCTTATCAGGCTCCTGGCTCCCCAGGGATCTCACCACTATGTCGCCAATCATCAAGCAAGCAAGCTACTGGTGGCTACAGCTTCTCGTGCCCGGTATCACCCCATTGTATTATCCGACAATCGAGTTTGAGCGCTTCACTGACCCCACCTATATACCTTATTATAGTGCGCTTGATATGCGTAATGGCAATTCCATGTTTGATGTATGTATAGAACCTGAACAAACTTCCTGGCATGATGTACTGCCTGATGATATCCTTGAAGACATTGTGAATGAGGTGATGCTCACCGACACTTACTTTCAGCATGTGAATGTGATCGGAAACTGGAGCTTGCTTGGCAAAAAGGTGGCGGCCGGCAACTATGTGACCCCTTTACGGCCCAGGGGTGATGTGACGGTGCATCCCGGAGGCTTCCTCGATATTAAAGCCTCGGGTTTAGCGATGCTGAGGGAAGGCTTTTCAGCCGTTTATGGATCTGTGCTCAGTATAAAAGTCGATCCCGATCTCCACTTCTCCTGCAATACTAAAGAAGAATCTCCAGGCACAGAGAGTATTCATGAAGACTTTATCGTTAACAGCAAATTGATGCCAGGACTTCATGCTTCATTATTTCCCAATCCGGCCCATGAACAAGTTCGGCTGCAAATATCCCCTGCACCTGCCAGTGCAATAAGCGTGGATATCTTCAATACCGTATCAGAGCTTGTACATTGCCAGTATTTCCCTGCCGGGCAAGATCATGAGATGAATATAGGGCATCTGAAAAAGGGAACCTATGTTGTACGCATATCGGATGGTCAGCATTCGACGAGCTGCAAGCTGGTAAAGATATAATGGCCTGTCAATATACGAGGTAAGACAGGATCACAACGATTACCAGGGCCGGGATCATGTTAAGTATCTTCAGGCTTTTGATCTCCAGGATATTCACCCCTAATCCTATGAGCAAGATGCCACCTGTTGCGCTCAGGTCATTGATGATCACTTCGGTAAAGTGTTCACCGATAAATGAAGAGAAAAGTGTGAGACCGCCCTGGTATACCAGCAATGGGATGGCTGAAAACATCACCCCTATTCCCAGTGCAGAGGCCAGGGCAATGGAGGAAACTCCATCCATGAGTGATTTCATCAAAAGTATGTCGTAGCTACCTTCAACACCTTCTTCTATAGCTCCCAGTATCGTCATCGCCCCCATACAATAAAGCAGGAAAGCCGTGATCATGCCATCAGAAAACTTTTCATTTCCCATTTTCAGGCGCTTCTTCAACTTCTCACTCCAGCGCTTCATATATTTATCAAGGTCAATCCACTCCCCAATCACTGCTCCGGAAACGAGGCTTCCGATCACCACCAGGTAGTGCTCTGTTTTGAGCGACATGCTGATACCCAATACCAGAGTGAACAGTCCCATCACCTGGAAGATAATTGTAATGATCTTCTGCGGTAATTTCCTGTTGATCAACAATCCGATCAGACTGCCTATGATGACAGCTGCGACATTTATTAGCGTTCCCATGGCCGGTAAATATACAAAACGCGTCAAAATGGCAGAAACAGGGCATTGGCACATACTTTGATTTTGCTCTTACGGACAACAAAACAAACGATATAACATGCAAAAAGGACAGATAAACGTACAGACAGAAAACATTTTTCCCATCATCAAGAAGTTCCTATACTCAGATCATGAGATATTCCTGAGAGAACTCGTATCCAATGCCGTTGATGCCACACAAAAGTTGAAGACCCTTTCCTCTGTGGGCAAATATAGTGGTGAGTTGGGCGACCTGACAGTTGAGGTCATCCTCGATAAAGCAGCCGGCACGCTTACCGTAAAGGACAGGGGTATCGGGATGAATGCGGAAGAGATCGATAAATATATCAACCAGATCGCTTTTTCAAGCGCTGAAGAATTTGTAAAGAAATTCAAGACCAAGACCGAAGCAGAAAAGAATGCTATCATAGGACACTTTGGTTTGGGATTTTATTCGGCCTTTATGGTTGCCGACAAGGTTGTGCTTCGCACCAAGACCTATAAGAAAGGCGGGCAGACTAAAGCCATGCAATGGGAATGCGATGGCAGTCCTGAATATACCATTACAGAAACCGATAAGGAAGATCGCGGTACGGAAGTGATCGTCTACCTGGATGAAGATTCAAAAGAATTCATGGAAGAATCACGTATCATGGGTCTGCTGACTAAGTACAGCAAATTCCTGCCGGTACCTATACAATTTGGAACAGAAAAGGTGACTGAAACTGTTGAAGGCGAAAAGGATGAAGAAGGGAAAGACAAAACCATCGAAGTTGTAAAGCCAAGGATCATCAACAATACCGATCCTCTCTGGAAGAAGAAACCAGGCGATTGCACAGATGAGGATTATAAAACATTCTATCGGGAACTTTATCCCATGACATTTGAGGAGCCACTCTTCCAGATCCATCTCAACGTGGATTACCCATTTAACCTGACCGGAATACTCTATTTCCCAAAAGTGAAAAAGAATGTAGAGATACAAAAAGACAAGATACAGCTATATTGTAATCAGGTTTTTGTGACCGATTCTGTTGAAGGCATTGTACCTGATTTCCTGACCCTACTGCACGGAGTGATCGATTCACCGGATATCCCGCTGAACGTATCCCGCTCCTACCTGCAAAGCGATGCCAGCGTGAAAAAGATCTCAGGCTATATCCTGCGTAAGGTAGCTGATAAACTGGAAGAACTTTTCAAAAAAGACCGTGAAGGCTTTGAAAAGAAATGGGACGACATCAGGGTGTTTATCCAGTACGGGATGATCAGTGAGGAAAAGTTTTTCGAAAGGGCAAAGAAATTCATGCTCTATAAGAATACTGAAGGCAAGTACTTCACCATTGAAGAATATGAAAAACATATTAAAAAGCAGCAGACTGATAAGGATAAAAACCTCATCATTCTTTATACCAGCAATATAGATGAGCAATACAGCTACATTGAGGCTAGCAGAGAAAAAGGATATGATATCGTTGTATTTGATGGCATTCTCGACAGCCACTTCATCAACACCATGGAGCAAAAAGAGAATACTACAAAGTTTACCCGGGTAGATTCCGATACTGTTGAAAAACTGATCAATAAAGATGAAGAGACTCCTTCAAAGCTTGATGATAAGGAGAAAGAATCACTTAAGCCGGTGATAGAAAGGAACATAAATAAGGAACAATTTAGCGTTGTATTTGAGAATTTAAGCGAAAATGACGTACCTTTCATGATCACCAAGCCTGAGTTCATGCGAAGGATGAAAGATATGTCGGCCCTTGGTGGCGGCATGATGGGCATGGAAAACTTCCCCGACCAGTATAACCTGGTGGTGAATGCCAATCATCCCATCATGACAAAGATCCTGAGCGAAAAGAAAGATGAGACACAGGATAATGTGATTAAACAGGCTTACGACCTGGCACTGCTTTCACAGAATATGTTAAAAGGCAAGGCTTTGACAGATTTTGTAAAAAGAAGTATTGACCTGATAGACTAATTTTAAAACCAAGTACATATGAAACCCAAAGCATTAATTGCAATCATTGTCGTCGGACTTATTCTGATCATTGGCCTGGTGATATTATTCTCCGGAATATCCACCTATAACAAGATGGTCCGCCTGGATGAAGGCGTAACAGAAAAATGGTCACAGGTGGAGAACGACTACCAGCGCCGTGCCGATCTCATCCCCAACCTGGTAAAAACAGTGCGTTCCTATGCTGAATATGAGCAAGAAACACTTACCGAAGTGGTTGAGGCACGGGCAAAAGCCACATCAGTTACTGTTGACCCTACGAACCTGAATGCACAGAGCATACAGCAGTTCCAGCAGGCACAGGAAGGCCTGACAAGTGCTTTGTCGAAACTACTTGTTGTGGTTGAAAAATATCCTGACCTGAAGGCAAATCAGAATTATATGGACCTGCAGAGGCAGTTGGAAGGCACCGAGAACCGTATCAGTAATGCAAGACGGAAGTTCAACGAAGCCACAAGGGATTACAATACCTACATCAGGAGATTCTTCCCACGCATGCTGGCCTCGTGGTTCGGCTTTGAGCAAAAAGCTTATTTCGAAGCAAAAGAAGGCGCCGAAGAAGCACCCGATGTTGGTGATTATCTCGACTAAAACAAAAACCCATGTCAAAATCAGCACAGGATTTTTTCTCGCGCGAGCAGCGTGATGATATCAAACAGGCCATCATGAATGCCGAACTGGATACCAGCGGTGAAATCAGGGTCCATATCGACTCCAAATGCAAGGGAGATGTAATGGACAGGGCACTGAAAGTATTTGAAAAGCTCAAGATCCATAAAACTGAATTGCGAAATGGGGTATTGTTCTACCTGGCAGTGAAGAACCGCAAGTTTGCCGTGATAGGTGATGAAGGCATCAATGAGGTGGTTCCCGATGACTTCTGGGACAAACTCAAGACCGAAATGCTGGATGCTTTCAGGGAAGAGAAGTTCACCGATGGCCTGGTCGATGGGATCACCAAGACCGGGAATTATCTGAAAAAACATTTTCCTTATCAGACAGATGATGTAAACGAATTGTCGGACGAGATCTCTTTTGGAGACAAATAAGAAAGGCTATGAAAACAATAAAATATTTAATCCCGTTTTTCATTCTGCTTTTTGGATTTTCCTCCATGCAAGGACAGGACCTGCCTGACCGGCCAACACCTCCACGACTGGTGGTTGATTATACCGGCATACTTACTTCAGCAGAAATGAATGCGCTCGAGAACAAGCTTGTGCGCTTTAATGATACCACCTCCAATCAAATCCTGATCATAATCACAGATGATCTTCTTGGCTACACCCCTGAAACCTATGCAAGCGGTATTGGTGATAAGTGGGGCGTTGGGCAAAAAGAATTGGGTAACGGACTGGTGATTCTGGTAAAACCTAAAATCGGCAACAATCGTGGCGAGGTCTTTATTTCTGTAGGTTACGGCTTAACGGGGGCCATTCCCGATATCACTGCAGGACAGATCGAAGACTTCGAAATGATCCCTTACTTCAAGCAAAATGATTACTATTCAGGGCTTGATGCCGCCACAACGGTACTCATGGAACTGGCTGCCGGTGAATACAACTCCGACGAATATGGCAAAAGCAAAGGCGCCAAATGGTGGGCATATTTGCCATTCTTCGTCTTTATTCTCTTCTTTATTTTTATCAGCAGGCTATCACGCCGTTCACGTACCATGGGCAGCAAAAGCATGTCGCCATGGACAGCATTATGGCTGGGCAGTATGATGGGTGGCAGTAGCGGCAGTAGCTGGGGCGGATCATCCGGTGGAGGCTATAGTGGCGGCGGAAGCAGTTTCGGTGGCTTCGGCGGTGGCGGCTTTGGCGGCGGTGGTGCCGGTGGAAGCTGGTAGCATGTCTCTTATTTAGAACTCATTTAAATCACATCATATTCAGGTATTTCAATACCTAAATTGTTGTCCGTCATTAATATTCCTTTTATTTTTACCTTTGGTAAAACATCAATGAATTCATATTCATGAAGAAAAAGGAAAAATCAAGCGAAAAAGCTTCACGGAGAGATTTCTTACGTACCGGGCTGGTACTCGGCGCAGGGGCGGTAGCCGGGACCGGGATCATCGCTGCCTGCAGCGGTGATACAGTAGAGGAAGGCGAGAAGGTAAAGGTGATGACCACCGACGGCACTCTTGTGGAAGTTGACTCCAGCAAGCTACAGCCAGCAGACGTAACTGAAGAAAGCTATGACGGCCTGTTGAGTGTCAATCAGAAGCGTGGGCGCGAAGGACTTGTTGGGCACCACTGGGTGATGGTCATTGACCTCTCCCGCTGCAAGAATGCCAGAAAATGTATGGCTGCCTGCCAGGGGGCGCATGAGCTCCGTCCGGAGCAACATCATATCAACGTATTGCAAATGCAGGACAGTGAAGATACGGCACCCTATTACATGCCCAAGCCTTGCTTTCACTGCGACAACCCACCCTGCACCAAGGTCTGTCCGGTGAATGCCACCTTTAAGCGTAAAGACGGCATTGTGCTCATCGACAACCTCCGCTGCATCGGTTGCCGTTTCTGTATTGCCGGATGTCCTTATTCTGCCAGGGTGTTTAACTGGTTTGAGCCAGACATGACGGAAGAAGAAAAAGAAAGGGTTTACGATGTAGAGCTCAACGTACCACAAAAGCGGGGAACCATCTCCAAGTGCCTGTTCAGTGCTGACCGTCTGCGTAAGGGACAACTCCCCTACTGCGTCTCAGCCTGCCCTAACGGGGTATACTACTTCGGCGATAAGCTTGAAGATGCCGTAACCAATGGTACAACGGGTGAAACTGTTTCTTTCAAAGAACTGATCACAGAAAACGCAGGATATACTCAACACGAAGAACTGGGCACCAAGCCTCAGGTATATTACCTGCCACCCAAAAACCGGAGATCACCCTTCCAGAAAGAGAATATATGGCTGGAAGAGGACAAAGGACACGGAGCCATACCTGAAGAAGATTCACATTCATCACACTAAAAATATAATATATGTCTGCTGAAACTACAGATATACCCAAAACCGGCCGCAGCCTGAATGAGGTTGTTAGCGACCTGATCAATCCCCTCAGGGATGAGAAGTTCAGGAACAAGCTATGGACAAGGGTACTTGTATTCATAATCATCGTTGGCGTGCTGGCTTATATTTACCAGCTTTTTACCGGACTGGGTGTCACCGCCATGAGGGATTATTCCTCCTGGGGTATGTATATCGGGCACTTCGTGTTCCTGGTGGCTGTCAGCCTGGTAGGTTCGCTGGTCACAGCTATCCTCAAGCTGCTCAATATTGAATGGGCCGCACCCATCACCAGGATCTCGGAGATCATCGCTGTGGCTGCAGTAGCATTAGCAGCCATAACCATCGTGGTCGACATGGGACGCCCCGACAGGGTATTAAATGTTTTCCTGCACGGGAGAATACAATCGCCGATAGTTTGGGATATCACTGTTGTAAATGTATATCTGGTCATCAGTGTCATATTGCTTTACCTGCCAATGATCCCTGACATCGCCATTATGCGCGATACCCTCACCGACAAGCCAAAGTGGCAGCGAAAAATGTACACGGCACTGGCCCTGAACTGGAGAGGAACAGCAGAGCAATGGAAACTTCTCAAACGTGCAATACGAATCATGTGTATCGTGATCATGCCCGTGGCCTTTGCCATACATACCGTAACCTCATGGCTCTTTGCCGTAAACAGCCGCGCCGGATGGGACAGCACTATCTTTGGGCCGTATTTTGTCGCCGGAGCTTTTATGGTGGGTGCTGCAGCCGTGATCGCAGCGATGTACATCTTTGTGAAAGGCAGACCGGCATATAAAAAATACATCACCCACAAGCAATTCGATATGATGGGCAGACTGCTCGTGCTCACTGGCCTGGTATACCTGTATTTCAATATCAATGAATACCTGGTTCCAGGATACAAAATGCAAAAGCTGGACGGACAACACATCATGGACCTCTTTGTGGGTCATGAAGCCCGTTTATTCTGGGCCACACAGATATTTGGACTTATCCTTCCGATATTTCTATTGATCTTCAAGCCTTTCAGGAAACCACTACCGATCTTCATCATCTCCCTATTCGTGATCTTCTTTGCATGGACCAAGCGGATGCTGATCGTGATACCAACACTATTCACTCCTACTTTCCCCATACAGAATGTACCGGAAAGCTGGACACATTACGTGCCGACATATTATGAGATCGCAATCACCTCAATGACCGTGGCCATAGTACTGTTGATCATCACCTGGTTTGCCAAGTTCTTTCCTATCATTCCCATATGGGAGATGGCCAAGGAAAACGGGCATAAGAACCCTCATGAGAAGGTGGTTCTCGACGACATTAAAAAAGATAAAGAATGATCAAAACAAACAAGATCATGAACGTAAATAAAAAGAAAATTCTAGCCCTCACATTTATCTTCAGCAGCCTGTTGTTATTAGCATCAACAGAGTTCCCTCCATGGGATGTGCCTACAGAGGCCAATGATGTCATAAATCCCACTGAGGTTAACAAGGAAACTCTGGATGCCGGAAAGGCTATTTACGATATGAACTGTAAAGCCTGCCATGGTGAAGCCGGCCTGGGTGATGGCTTGCTCGCATCAGCTGACCTGACAACTAAAGCCTTTAGCGATCAGACCGATGGTGCTATCCTTTATAAATTGAAGGAAGGCCGCGGGCAGATGCAAAGCTATAGTTACATGGATGAAACCGATCTATGGCATGTGATTAATTACATACGCACCTTTGCTACGCCCAAAGAAGACGTGATCAAGAGAAATGCCACCATCATGCTGGAGTTTGATGAAGGCGACAGCTCAAAGTTTGTCACTGCAAAGGTGTATGAACTCCTGGAAAACGGAGAAAAAACACCGGCCAAAGAGATCAAAGTGAATTTCTATATCAAGCGTTATTTTGCTGATATGCTCATTGGCGGCAGCCGAAACTATACCAATGAGGAAGGCACAGTTAGCGTTTCTTTCCCAAAAGGCATTCCGGGAGAAGAAGGAAAACTGATGCTCGTTGCCAGGGTGGAAGATTCAGAATTCAACACTACCGAGTTAAGTGAAGAAGTAGCCTGGGGCATTCATAAAGAGACCTACTGGAATGACGATCGCCAGCTATGGAAGGATAATGATCATGTTCCGCTGTGGCTTCTTGCAGCTTACTTTGGTGTTACCGGCGGGATATTGCTAGCGATTGGGTATGTGTTGATGCTGGTGATGAAGATTCGGAAGCTGGGCACGGGGTCTGGGGTGTGAGGTCTGGGGCTGTTGGTCGGGAGCTGATTGCTGGGAGCTGGAGGCTGTTGGCTATTAGCTACATTAATCTGGCAGGTAAAACATATCAGGTGTGATTTGAGGGAATTCTTTCCCCTCCTTCTTTTTTTCATGGTATCGTTGAAATGCTTTTTTCGCTTTTTGCTTCTGTTTTGCTTCTTCTTCAGACAATTCTTCGGCCGTGAATTCTACAGCAGGTTTTTTATTGATTAGTTTGAGGATCTTTTTTATCCATTTTTGATTTTTAGTATCCACAGCTTCCAAAAGTACCCGTGCTTTCACACCTCCCATTTCTCCGTAGGCATCAACAAAATAAATTTTTCCCGCTGATAATTCTGCCTCAAGAAAATCATCATTTTCACTCCTTGCCAGAAAAAGATGCTTTCCAGCTTGGCATTCATACCGGATATACTTCCCACCTTTTATCTTTCCAATAAACTTTGTACTATCATAAAAGCTAAAATTAACCATTGACCCTACCCCAGAGAACCTGACAAAGTAAACAACCGAAAGATCATCGGATGAAGGTGGAATGATTTGGCTCTGGCTTACCCCTAAGGAGAATATAAATACCAAAATTGCACAGAAATATTAATCATAAGTATCTCTATTCAGTGAAAGTTTATTCGTGCATTAAAGTTAAGAAAAAAAGGCAGTAGATGGAACGCAGAAATTCAATAACCATTCTCCATTTTCATCATTAATCAAAGCAACCACCAAGGCACAAAGGAACCAAGTTTCACCAAGATTAAATCCTCAGACACCCAGCACCCAGCACCCAGCACCTAGCACCCAACACTTAATTAGTGTTTTTTATCCTTCTTCTGATGTTGTTCCCTGTTCTTAACATAGATCAGCTTATATTTCTTCCCGGGGCTTTCGCGTTGTTCAATTTCAAAACGATTGGTGGAGTTGATCAGGGGTGTCAGCTTCTGAAAACCATAATTTCTGGAGTCGAAGCTGGGCATTTTCTTTTGCAGCAAGCTTCCCACATCACCCAGAAAGGCCCAGCCATCCTCATCGGCCAGGTCAGATATGGTTGATGAAATAAGTCTGATCACCTGGGGAGTGATCTTGTCGTAGGTTTCTTCAACCTGCGCTTTACTTTCATCGGTATTCACTTCATCACTTTTGGATTGGGTTTTAAGGATTTCGATATAAATGAACTTATCGCAGGCCACGATAAATGGGCTGGGAGTTTTCTTCTCCCCTATGCCGATTACCTGCATTCCGGCTTCACGCAATCTGGTGGCAAGGCGGGTGAAATCGCTGTCGCTGGAGACAATGCAAAATCCATCCACCTTCCCGGAGTAGAGAATGTCCATGGCATCTATGATCATGGCCGAATCCGTGGCATTCTTCCCCTTTGTGTAAGCATATTGCTGTACAGGGGTGATAGCGTTCTCGAGCAGCATGTTTTTCCACTTTGCAAGTGTTGGCTTGGTCCAGTCACCATAAATTCTCTTGATGGTCGGGTTTCCATACTTGGCAATTTCTTCCATCATCTCCTTCACATAGGCAGATGGGATGTTATCGCCATCGATCAGTACAGCAAAATTTGAGTTCATCATGGGTATTTTTTACTAAGATACGGCTTTATTTAATTTGGTGCGAGGGATGGGGGACGGGGGACGAGGAACGGGGTTATTACATTGCCCATTCTACATTTTCCATATTCCTTGTTCCATTTCATCCATAGCTCATAATCCATAATTAATCATCAAAACAGCCACCAAGACACCAAGGCACAAAGTTTCACCAAGAATTAATCACTCAACATCATCCCACGCCCCAAACCCCACGCCTCAGACCAGTTTATCAATGGAAATAAGTATGAGGATCAGCACCAGGTACACATTCATCAAAATAAACGCCCGTTTTACGTGGAAAGGCCTGTTTCTAATAATGAGCCTGATCATGGAAACAAAGAGGCCGGCGGAAAGCAACATCATCAATATGATGGATAGCCAATACTGCATGCCACACATAAAGGGCAGCATCATTCCGGTGATCATGGTACCTAATATCCAGACAAAAATGATCTTACGCGTGCTGTACTCGTCATAGTATGAGGTTAAGACCGGAAGGTCAGCTTCTTTGTAATCGTCGCCATACAACAGCAGAAGTACAATAAAATGAGGAACCTGCCAGATATAGATAAAGAAGGCAAGAAACAATACTGGTGTACCAAAGACATCGCCCCCGGCAGCTGTCCAACCAATAATGGGCGGCAGGGCGCCGATCACAGAACCGATGATCAGCGCAAAAACGGTTTTGTATTTTAATGGCGTATAGATGGCATTGTACCAGACAAATGAAAGCAGTCCCAGGCCCAGAGCAATATTATTTGTCTTATAGAAAAGAATACTACTTCCCGCCAGGAACAATAACACAACGACAATAAGAGCCAGGGAAACGCTAATTTTTCCTGCAGGAAGAGGTCGCCTTGCTGTGCGTGTCATCATGGCATCGATATTACGTTCCTGGTACTGGTTCAGCGCCGCTGATGAAGAAGCTAACAAGAACACACCAAGTGATGCCCATACGGCAATCATGTCGACGGTACCGTCAAATAAAATATATCCTGTAAGGGTGCTCAGGGTCACGGCAATAGTAATCCTGATCTTTGAAAGTTCAATGATGGCAGTAAGGGTTCCGCCCCTACTCCTCTGTGCCTGCATCCGATAATGATTTGATATAAAGGATAATCTTCTCTACATCCTCATCGCTGATCTGATCTTTATAGGTGGGCATGATCCCAACGGGATATCCCTTCACGATCTCTGCATTAGGTTCATATATTGAGCGGCGCAGATAAGGTTTATCAACAATGATGGTTTTCTCTTCCCCACCAACAAGAATAACTTTTTCAGCGCCATAAAGGTCCTTTAATGAGGACCCAACCAGCTTTGATCCATCAGTAGAATGGCAACCGATGCATCCATTGGCTCTGGTAATGTCATACCATGCATCCACCTGGTTCAGCATGCTGTCGGGTGGCAGGGTGTACCATTCCTCGTATTCTTCAGGGGAAACTACATCCAGTTTGGTGATCATATAGGAATGCCGCAGTCCACAATATTCAGCACAAAGGATATCATAGGAACCTTTCTTCTGGCCAATAAACCACATATAATTATCTCCTCCAGGGACCACATCCTCCTTGATCCTGAAAGCAGGGATATACAGGTTATGCAATACATCCACAGAGACCAGGTCGAGCTTCACAGGTTTATTATGAGGAATGACCAGTTTATCACTTTTGCGTCCATTGTCATATTCAAAAGTCCAGCTCCACATCCGGGCTGTAACAGTAATCTCTATAGCATCATCCGGAACCTGCTTCATGGGGGCATAGCCGATATACCCATACCAGAACATTAACAACACGAGTACTGTGGGGATCAGGGTCCAGATAAACTCAAGGGTATTGCTTCCTTCAATATCAACTGCTTTGGGATGCCGTTTCTTATTATACTTGATGATGAAAAATATCATCACGGCAGTGATCAGTAAGAGCAGCACAATTGAGCTCCCTATGATCACCATAAAGGCATTGTCAACCCCTTCTACAAAATTTGATGCGCCTGTAAACATAAATTATCCTCCTATCTGAATGAATAATCAAAGAAAAGAATGGCCATAAAAGAAATAAATACAAAAGCCATGATCCCTACAAATATCCTGAACATCCGGTTTTCGAACTTCAGGTGCATAAAGTAATATCCTACCAGGTATGTTTTTATGCTGGCTACCAGCAAAGCAATAACTACGGTGAGATCGTGAAAATCGAATTGTGCGATCTCAATGGTCACAAAGGTCATGATCAGGAGATCGATCCAGATCAATACATTGCTTTTATATGATACTACATGTGTTTCGTGTTCACTCATAGCTTCATTATTTTATTAAATACAACAAAGGAAAAAGGAAGATCCAGATCACATCCACCAGGTGCCAGTAAAGGCCACTGTTTTCAAGTAAGGTGAAATTGGTAGACGTAAGTCTTTTTTGATAGATCTTCACGGCCATAATGATCAACAATACCGTTCCAACAACCACGTGTACTCCGTGCAAGCCTGTCATGAAGTAGTAAAGATAATAGAACATGGCCTCCCCATGGCTTAACTCATAGAAATGATCAGTACCCGGAAAGAGTCCGTGTTCAATTTTAGCTCCCCATTCAAAATACTTATTTACCATAAAGGTGAGGGCAAAGACTACCGTTAGTCCGAGAAAGATCAACGACTGCTTAGGCCTGTTCAACTGTATGGCAGAGATGGAAAGGGCCACTGTAAGGCTACTCGTTAGCAGTACTACAGTATTCACCGCACCGAGAGTTAAATTTAAATGGCTGGAAGCGATATGAAAGGCTTCCGGATTCATAAACCTGTAAACGGCATATACCGCAAACAAGCCCCCGAACAGGATTACCTCCGTAAACAGAAAGAGCCACATGCCTAATCGCGAGCCTTCATCATCGCGATGCAGCATGGGTGCTGTGTGGTCAGTATGTGTTGTGTCCATATTCATATATCATTGAGCATTTAGCTTTTATCATTTAGCATTTGCATTTCACATGTCCATTCCATTTTCCTTATGCCTTATTCCCTATGCCTTATGCCATTTCATTTATTGTAAACGTATGGTCCCTCCGTAACAGTAGGAGTCTCGTCAAAATTGTACAAGCTTGGGGGTGAATCAGCTTCCCATTCAAGGGTTTTGCCACCCCATGGATTTTTAGGTGCTTTGGCTCCATATAGTTTTCCTCTGATGAGGTTGGTAATAATGATGACAAGGCCAATGGCCAGGATAAATGAACCGAAAGTAGAGATCACATTGGGGCCGGTAAATTCCGGAAGATAATCGTAATATCTTCTGGGCATGCCCATTAATCCAACAATAAATAAAGGAAAATAGAGTGTATTAAATCCAATTGCGAATATAAGCAAGCCGATATTGGCTACCCGCTTATTATACATCCTGCCCCAGATCTTTGGAAACCAATAGTGAAGGGCACCCAGGAAAGCAAATCCAGCGCCACCAAACATCACGTAGTGGATGTGGGCAACAACAAAATATGTGTCGTGCACATGAATATCTGTAGCAATCGACCCGACAACAAGGCCGGTTAAGCCACCTATCATGAACTGGAAGATAAATGCCAGCGCATACCATAGTGGCGGTTGAAGATCAATAGAGCCTTTATACATGGTGGCCACCCAATTGAAGACTTTCACCCCGGAAGGAACAGCCACCAGGAAAGTGAGCAATGAAAATACGATAAGGGCTGTGCCACTCATACCGGAAGTATACATATGGTGCCCCCAAACGAAATAACCCACAAATGCAATGGCTAAACTTGAATAAACAATTGCTTTATATCCAAAAATTGATTTCTTGGTAAATGTGGGAAGAATATCAGAAACGATCCCCATGGCGGGCAATATCATGATATATACTGCCGGATGTGAATAGATCCAGAACAGGTGCTGATAGAGGATCGGATCCCCTCCAATAGCAGGGTCAAAGAATCCTACTCCAAGAGCCCGCTCTGCTACAATCATAAGCAAGGTTATGCCGACGACCGGTGTAGCCAGCACCTGGATCCATGATGTAGCATAAAGTGCCCATGGGAAAAGCGGCATTCTGAACCAGCTCATACCAGGACAACGCATCCTGTGCATAGTTACAATAAAGTTCAACCCGGTAAGGATGGATGAGAAACCAAGAATAAATGCTGCCAGTACGGCAATGGTCACATTAGTCCCGGTTTTTACACTATAAGGAGCATAAAAAGTCCAGCCAGTATCAGGTGGTCCTTCTCCAAAGAAAAGGGTTCCCAGTGCTAAGAGGCCACCAATTACATAGAGCCACCACGAAACAAGGTTTAATCGTGGAAATGCCACATCCGGGGCACCCAACATCAATGGCAGGATGAAATTCCCAAAAATAGCCGGTACTCCAGGAATAATAAAAAGGAATATCATGATCACCCCGTGAAGAGTAAAAACCCCATTGTACATTTCAGCAGTCATGATGGTCTCACCCGGAGCGATCAACTCCAGTCTCATCGCCATCCCAAGGAGGAAAGCAACGAGAAAGAATCCGATCACACCCCAAAAATATAATAGTGCGATTCGTTTGTGATCGTGTGTAAAGATCCAGGAAGCAATACCTTTCCTGACTTTAAAAAAACTCACATACTCACGCTCTTGGCTTGCAACGTCCATATCTGTTTATTTAAAATTTTTCTTAAATTTCTTGCGCTTGCTGAATAGCAGGTAAATAAAGAACACCCCAACAAAGAAGAATATCAGCGTGGCAGTGATCTTTGTGATGTTCAGCACATATGATTTTTCCTGGGGATCATATGAGAAACAGTACCGCAACACCTTATTAATGGTTGGTCCTGAGCGTCCTGCAGAAGCCTCAGCAACGGCCATTTTCAGGTCGAAGGGAAGAAAATATGTGCCATACAGGTATCGCGTAACCTTTGCATCAGGGCTGACAACAATGATGGATGCCGCATGAATATAATCAACACCCTGCTTAATGAAGTGGTAACCCACTGCATTTGTTAGCTCGTAGATATTGGCACTGTCGCCCGTTAGCCACATCCAGTTTTCTTCATTGATCTCCCGCTTCACCTGCTTAACATAATTCACTTTCTTGTCGCGGGCCAACTCAGGGGTTTCTTCAGGGTTAAAGCTAACTGTGATCACCTGGTAGTCTTTCCCGAGTTCAATATCCATCTTTGTGATCACATCTGCCATACCATCGAGCAGCGGACTACAAATCCCGGGACAAGTGTAGTACACCAGGCAGATCACTGTAGGTTTGTCGATTAATGATACCAGGGACACCAGCTCTTCCTGTTCGGTATAAAACTTAATGTCGGCCGGAATGATTGTATCCAGTTTTTCATAGATGCCCACAAGCTCATTCTCTTCGAGATACTGAGCCTGCGCTGCTGAAAGCATGAAGAAGGATAATAGAAGTAGAAATGTTCTTTTCATTTAATTCTGTGGTTTTGGTATGATATTCACCAAAAATAACAAAAAAATAGCATAATTCCCCGCTCAAGTAAGTACCAATTTCCGACTTTAATAAGGCAATCGAGTACCTGTTTCCAAAAATATAAAAATATACATATGTAAAGCTAACAGAATATATATTTAAAATCATACTAAATAACTGCTGACTGGATCTTAAACCTATAAAAAGGTGTTGAGTGTTGAATGTTGAGTGTTGGGTTGGTTACAGGTTTTGAAATTGTTAGAAAGAAGGGTGCGGCGCTCCCATGATTAACATAGTTATGCGCCGCGCCCTTCTTTTGCTTTTCTCACCTATTCTGTCATCCCTAGCAGAGGCGAGGGAGCTCTGGTGACTACTCCTTTACCAGCTTCCAAAAGATCCTTCCCTTTTCTGTGAAGATCTCAACCACCACAGGCCACTTTCCAGCATATCCTTCAATCAGAAGCACCTCTCCCCCTTTCAAGTATGGAGGATGTGCAGGGGTAGGGTAATTTATAAATGGCGGTTAATAATTTTCGGTAGCTTTTTCAGTATATATTTATTAAATTTGTTTCACACTAAACAAACCCCTTAATCATGAAAAGAATCTCGTTTCTCCTTGTACTGACCATCTTCATTGCGTCATGTAATAATACCACAACTCCTGAACAAGACACTAAGGCCGCAACAGAAGAAACAGGCCCTCAGGAAGGGCTTATCGAAATAGCGATCATCGATGTGACCGGCATGCATTGCGATGGATGTGTAAACACAGTCACTTCAGCACTTAGCGGGCTTGAAGGTGTATCTGATGCCAAGGTATCACTGGAATATGAACAGGCCAAAGTAAAATTCGATCCTGCAAAGGTTAGTGCCGATGATTTCAAGGCAGCCATCATTGATTCAGGATATGGCACTGGTGAGATAAAAATAGTAAAAAGCGAAGACCAAAAAGAGAAACAAGCCGGGGAACCGACCGAATAAAAAACAATAAAATGAAAAAAGTATTCAGTTTGCTACTTATTGCTGCAATAGCTGTTAGTTGCATTAATGTGGATGTTGAAGAAGAGGCTGACAAGGCCAAAAAATCACAGAATTACAAAACTACCGGGGTATTCCTGCACATCACGCATGGCAGTGATGATGCACACCGTGCACTCATGGGTCTGATGATGGCCACCAAAATGGCTGAAACAAAAGATGTAGCAGTGTATCTCGATATCAATGCCATCGAACTCGTACTGAAAGATGGAGAAGCAGTCACTTTCGAAGACCATTTCCCCCCTTCTGATGAGCTCATCGGCAAATTACTCAAAAAAGGGGTTACCGTAATGGCCTGCCCTGGATGCATGAAAGTGAAGGGCATCACAGAAGATATGCTCATGGAAGGAGTGCTGGTAGCCGACAAGGATAAGTTCTTCAATTTTACCAGTGGAGGCATCCTTACACTTGACTACTAAACGGCAATTCAAGGCCTATTGCATATAAAATAAGTTGCGAAAGCAATTTTCAGAAGATTTCAACAATTAAGTATCTGAATACTTATTTTATTATATATTTGGCCTACAAAAACCAGATTATTGAAGAAAAACGTCTTTGCACGGGTCTTTAATTTCTACTACGACGGCTTCAGAAACCTCAGTCCTGTCGGCAGGAGATTGTGGATTATCATTTTGATCAAGCTGTTCATTATGTTTGCCATACTCAAGTTTTTTTTCTTTCCCAACTTTTTAAACACCAACTTCGAATCCGATGAGGAACGAAGTGATCATGTTATAGAACAACTAACTAAAACCAATTAACACTATGGAAAACATTGATTTTGCATTGGTTGAATGGTCGCGATTACAATTTGCAGTGACAGCCATGTTCCACTGGATCTTTGTACCGCTGACCCTTGGCCTGACTTTCATTATTGCCATAATGGAGTCGATTTATGTAAAGACTGGCAATCCCGAGTGGAAAAAGATCACCAAATTCTGGATGACATTATTTGGGATCAACTTCGCCATTGGGGTAGCCACCGGGATTATCCTGGAATTTGAATTCGGAACGAACTGGTCGAACTACTCATGGTTTGTGGGCGACATCTTTGGCGCTCCTCTGGCCATCGAAGGGATCATGGCCTTCTTTATGGAGTCCACCTTCATAGCGATCATGTTCTTTGGATGGAACAAGGTTGGAAAGAAATTCCACCTCGCCTCCACCTGGCTGGTTGCCTTCGGGGCTAACCTTTCGGCCTTGTGGATACTTGTGGCCAATGCATGGATGCAAAATCCTGTTGGGATGAAATTCAATCCTGTAACAGCAAGGAATGAGATGGTGAACTTCTGGGAGGTGCTCTTCTCCCCTGTTGCCATCAATAAATTCCTGCATACAATCACCTCCGGCTATGTGCTGGCTGCTATATTTGTAATTGGCATCAGTGCCTGGTACTTACTGAAAAAGCGTCATAGCCTTTTTGCTAAAAGGAGTATGGTCGTTGCAGCAGTCTTCGGGCTTGTCATGTCATTGATGAACATTCATGCCGGTGATGAGTCTGCAAGACAAATCGCCAAAGTGCAACCAATGAAGTTTGCAGCCATGGAGGGGATGTATGAAGGACAAACCAATGCACCCCTGGTAGCCATTGGATTTATGGAAAAAGTTGACCCTGATGTAGCAAACGTCAATGAAAGAAAATTCGCCTTCTCTATTGAGATTCCTGATATGCTATCCTATATGGCATTCCTTGAAGCAGGTGCATATGTGCCCGGGATCAAAGACCTTGTAAATGGTTATACGGATCACAATGGGAAAGACATCCTTTCATATCCTGAACGAATGGAAAGAGGGCGCATCGCAATCACTACCCTATACCAATATAAAGAAGCGAAGAACATTGCTGAAAACAGCAAGGCCAATGAAATGATCAGGTTGTCGTACGTGGAAAAAGCCGATTCACTGGAAGCACTCTTTTCTGATCCTGAATGGGTTGACAACTACTTTGCCTATTTTGGTTATGGTTACTATGATAACCCCAAGGATCTGATCCCAAGTGTGCCTATTTCTTTTTATTCATTCCATGTCATGGTCATCCTGGCCGGATATTTTCTGCTTATTTTCATTCTTGTGCTGATCAATGTACTTAATGGAAAGCTTGAACGCAGAAAATGGATATTATGGGTATCCCTGCTTGGCATCCCGCTGGTTTATATAGCCCAGCAAGCCGGATGGTTGCTGGCTGAAATGGGACGGCAACCCTGGGTAATCCAGGACCTGATGCCAACCATATCAGCAGTAACAAAAAATGCAACGAGCAATGTGCAGATCACATTCTGGCTCTTCGTTGTGACCTTCACAGTGCTGCTAATCGCAGAAGTGAAGATCATGTTAAGTGTTATTAAAAAAGGACCTAAAGAAGGAGGACAATAAGATGTTTGAAACACTATCATTATTAGCATTACAGCAGTACTGGTGGATCATCGTGTCCATCCTTGCTGCGATACTGGTTTTCCTGATGTTTGTTCAGGGTGGTCAGACCATGATCTATTGCCTGGGTAAAACCGATACTGAGAGAACCATACTGGTGAACGCCCTGGGCCGTAAATGGGAATTTACTTTCACAACCCTGGTAACTTTTGGTGGGGCTTTCTTTGCATCCTTCCCACTATTTTATGCCACCAGTTTCGGTGGTGCCTATTGGGTATGGATGCTTATATTATTCGCATTTATCATTCAGGCTGTAGCCTATGAATACAGGACCAGGGCAGGTAACTTCCTTGGGAAACGCACCTATGAAGGCTTCCTGTTTGTGAACGGACTTTTAGGCACTGTGCTTATCGGAACAGCTGTGGCAACTTTCTTCACCGGTTCACCCTTCAAGTTGAACATGATGAACCAGGTGGAATGGGAAACACCATACCGTGGACTGGAACTTGCCTTTAATTTCGCCAGGTATGAAACCTTTGTTAACCTCTCGCTCGGACTTGCTGTGTTCTTCCTGGCAAGAGTACTGGCTGTGCAATACTTTATGAATTCGGTGGACGAAGAGAACATAAACGCCAGGCTGAAGAAAAAGCTGATCATGAATGCAGTACCATTCCTGGTCTTCTTCCTTTTCTTTGCCGCCAATCTCTTGCTCATGAGTGGCTATGCTGTCAATCCTGAAAGCGGAATAGTAAGCATGGAACCTTATAAATACCTCCACAACCTATTGGAGATGCCAGTAGTCCTGGTTCTCTTTGCCCTTGGTGTTGTGGCTGTATTGCTGGGTATCATTCGTCCGCTTATGGATTATAAAAAATGCCACGACAAGGTGATCTGGCATGGAGGCATAGGTACATTCCTTACAGTCTTTGCATTGTTTCTGGTAGCAGGATTTAACAATACGGCTTTTTATCCTTCTTACACAGATATCCAGAGCTCACTGACTATTCAGAATGCATCATCCAGCCATTACACCCTTACTGCCATGAGCTATGTTTCATTAATGGTTCCATTTGTACTGGCCTACATCTGGTATGCCTGGAAAGCCATCAGCAACAAGAAGATCACGACAGAGGAAATGGAAGACGAGGATCAACACATTTACTAAACTGAAAAAAGCAATACTATGTATACAATGGAAATAATATGGCTCATCATCTGGCCCGTACTGATCTTCATCAGCTACCGCCTGGTGCTTGTAGCTCTTAAACGCTTTGAAAAGAAAGCAAACTCTGCTAAGTAAAACTTGAGTGCCGAATATCGAGTAACGAGTATCGAATAACGAGTATAGAATATCAAAAACCTCAGCTTCTGCTGAGGTTTTTTTTATCTCCTTAGAAATTAATTTATTGTAGATTTGTTGCTTAAAACCTAATTGATTAACTAATGAAAAAATCTATCTTCCTTGCTGCCATGGCAGTCCTGGTAAGCCTTTCTATTTGGGCCCAGCGAACTACCGACAACAACAACCCTGATTATAAAAACTACCCACACTGGATAGAAATGATGCAGGACGAAACTGTGAATTTCTTTGATGTCCAGGATGCTTTCAATACTTATTGGGATGGCCGTGAGGTCACCAGGGGAAGCGGTTTCAAGCCTTACAAACGTTGGGAATATATGATGCAATTCCGCATCAAACCTGACGGGGAACGACTTCCATCAAATTATCTCTGGACCGAATACCAAAAGTTCATGAATAACAACCCGGCTGCAAAATCACCTGCAGGCGAGTGGGAAAACCTGGGCCCATTCAATATTCCGAATGCCAAGGGATACCAGGGACTTGGAAGGCTGAATGCCATTGCTTTCCATCCCACAGATCCAAACACCATTTTTGCCGGGGCACCTGCCGGTGGCCTGTGGATCACTAACGATGGCGGGATCACATGGGTAAGTTATTGTGACGACCTTCCAACTCTTGGTGTTTCTTCCATTGCAGTAGATTATGACAATCCTGAGATAATTTATATGGGTTCCGGCGACCGCGATGCCGGTGATGCCATTGGGTATTGGAGTACTCAAGTCAACCGACGGCGGAGTAAACTGGACAGAGGCCAACACAGGCATGGGAAACACTACCGTGGGCAGGATGATCATCCACCCCAGTGACCACAATAAACTTTACGCCGCAACAGGAGGAGGAATATATGTGACCACTGATGGAGCACAAAACTGGACACAGCAGATCAGCGGAAACTTCAAAGAGATCGTCTTCAAAACCGATGATCCAGAGACCATGTTTGCCAGCAAAAGTGGCGCATTCTTCAAAACAATAAATGGCGGCACTAATTGGGTACAGATCACCAATGGGCTTGCCACAAGTTCACGTGGCGTGATCGCCGTAACTCCAGCCAATACTGAGGTGGTTTATTTCCTTACAACCGGTGGAAGCGAATTCAAGGCACTCTACAGATCCACTGATGCAGGTGAAAGCTTTACAGAAATGTCGAACTCACCCAACATCATGAGCTGGGGTTGCGACGGTGGCAGTGGCGGACAGGCCTGGTACGACCTCGACATGGCAGCAGATCCAGCGGATGAAAATACCATCTTTGCCGGTGGAGTAAACTGTTTCAAATCAACAGACGGCGGACAGACCTGGAATATCAGTTCCCACTGGTGGGGCGACTGCGGAGTGCCTGCCGTTCATGCCGACCTGCATGTGCTGGAATATAACCCTGCCGATGGTAGGCTTTATACAGGAAATGATGGTGGGATATACTTCACTGCCAACGGAGGCACCAACTGGACCGTGATCACCGACGGTATGGCCATTAGCCAGGTATACAAGATCGGACAAAGTGCAAGTGTAAAAGACCTGGTTATCAATGGATACCAGGATAACGGGACTTCGACCTATAATGGCGTCGACTGGGACTTTACACGTGGCGGTGACGGATTTGAGTGCATCATCGATTATACTGACGCAAATTACAGTTATGCATCACTTTACTATGGTAATGTAGCTCGCTACTACAATAATAATTATCAGACCGATGTATGCAGGGATGGAATTTACGGGATCAATGAAGAGGGTGCATGGATCACTCCTTTTATCCTGGATGAATATGATCCCAACATCATGTTCATCGGATACAAGAACATCTGGCGATGCAATAATGTCAAGGCAAACAGCGCACAAATATCATGGAAAAAGGTATCAGATTTCAGCAATGGCGACAATATGGCCGTTGTTGAGCAGTCGCCGGCCAATCCAAGCATAATGTATGCCGGGAAATACAATGGCGCAGTTTACCGTACTGATGACGCATATAGCAGTTATCCTGTGTGGGAGGAAATCTCCGCGAACCTTCCTCAGGGTGGAGTGGCAGGAGATATTGAAGCTCATCCTTTCGATGAAAACATTGTTTATATTGCCCTCGGGAACAATATCTATAAAAGCATTGACAAAGGTATCAGTTGGACTGATATCACCGGCAACCTGCCGAGTGTGAATTTAACATCGATTGCCTATTATAAAAATAGCCAGGAAGGCCTTTACGTAAGCTCAGATCTCGGTGTTTTTTACAAAGAATATGGCATGACCGACTGGATCTGGTTCAATGAGGGGCTCCCTGTCGATGCCTCTGTTCGCGAGGTCGAGATTTACTATGACCCTGACAGCATCAGTAAGGATGCGATCAGGGCAGGAACCTATGGGCGTGGTTTGTGGGGATCTGATATGTGGGCAGGTGCTCCTGAAGCAGCTTTCTCAAGTTCAGCAAACCTTATCCCGCCCAATTGCAATGTCGATTATTATAATATGTCAACCGGGATACCCCATTACTTTGAATGGACCTTTGAAGGGGGAACGCCGGGAACATCTAATGATATGAACCCGATGGGGATCAATTACGCAACACCGGGCACCTACTCTGTTGCTCTTAAGGTTTGGAACGAGTTTGGGCAGGATTCAACATATGTGGCAGGCTATATTACAGTTAGTACAGATATCCTCCCGGAAGTTAATTTCAAAGCAGATCAGCTGGCACCTTGCAATACTGATGAAATAAACTTCACCGACCTCACACTCAATTGCCCGGATTCATGGCAATGGGAGTTTGATCCGAATGATGTAACATTCCTGAACGGTACAAGTGCCATCTCTCAGCATCCGGAAGTGAAGTTCAACAGCTCCGGTGCATATTGCGTTACACTCACAGCCCAAAATAATAACGGTCAGAGTAGCTTGTGCAAAATCGATTACATATCAATCGGTGGTAAAATGCTGCCATTCACTGAAGACTTTGAGGATGGAACCCTCAATGACAAAGGATGGACTACTGAAAATCCGAATAGCGACATCGGCTGGGCCATCACAGAGGTGGAAGGCAATACACCAGGCAATAAGGCCGCATGGATGAATATTTTCGACAATAACACCCTTGGCTCGCGCGACATCCTGATCTCACCTGCACTGAACCTTAGCACTTCTATTTCACCCGCCCTGTTCTTTCAGCATGCCTATTCCAGCAAATATCCTTTTGTGGATACACTAATAGTAAAAGTTTCCACAAACTGTGGTGGCAGTTGGACAAGACTGTATTCTGCTGCGTTCGAAGACCTTGAAACAGCTCCTCCATCAGTAACGTTTTTTGCTCCGCAAACAGAAGATGACTGGTGTGGATCGGGATTTGGCAATGCCTGTGTTTTTCTTGACCTGAGCGATTACGCCTCAGAATCCGGCATTATGATTGCATTTGAAACTTATGCTTTCCGCGGAAACAATATCTATATCGACAATATCTCTATTTCCAATTCGGAAGGAATAAACAACCAGATCACCGATGCAGGAGAGGTGTTCATTTATCCCAATCCTTCAGAAGGCATTTTCAACATCATTCTTCCCGAAAAGCACGATGATTTACAGATGAGAGTGCAGAATGTGAATGGTCAGCTGGTTCATGCAGAAAAGATCGCTGCCAACAGCGACATAAGTCGTTTTGATGCAACAGGACTCCCACAGGGGATCTATTTCATCAGCTTTGTTTCGAATGAACTGAATGTAACACAAAAGATTGTTGTTCATTAGGAAGATCTAAGATTATGCAATTATTTTACGCACCAGACCTGAAAGGTGAGCTTCATACACTGGAAGAGCAGGAATCGAAGCATATCATCAGGGTATTGCGCATGAAAACCGGCGATACCATCCAACTGACTGATGGAGTGGGAAGGATGTGTACCGGGGAACTGATCAATGAGGATCCTCGTCGCTGTGAGGTCAGGATCGTAAAAGTTCAGGAAGAATATGGCAAAAGAGACTACCATGTCCATATTGCCATCGCTCCCACTAAAAACATTAATCGCCTGGAGTGGTTCCTGGAGAAGGCAACAGAGATAGGCATAGATGAGATCAGCCCGATAATCTGCCAGCGGTCGGAACGGAAAATAGTGAAGATTGATCGCCTGAATAAGGTAATCACGGCAGCCCTAAAACAATCCATCAAAGCATACCATCCTGTTTTGCATGAGGCAACCAGTTTTAATGAGCTCATAGGCAAGGTGGCTAATGAACAAAAATTCATTGCCTATGTAGAAGAAGGGGAACATCCTTCTTTGAAATCCTTATACAAGCCGGGAAAAGATGCAACTATCCTCATTGGCCCGGAAGGAGATTTCAGTCCGGAGGAAGTGGAACTTGCAAAGAAAAATGGATTTGTCCTTGTTAGTCTGGGGGACAGCAGGCTAAGGACAGAAACAGCAGGAGTAGTGGCGGTGCACTCGGTGGTGCTTATGAATAATGAATAATGAACAAGGAATAAGAATAAGAATAAAAATAAGAACATTGAAGGTTGTTTTGCGTTAATCCTTTATGAAAAGAATATTTATCCTGATCATTATTGTCTTACTTGCGTCATCAGCACCGCTTATGGCGCAGTTGCAAATTGCTTTGCTTAAATACAGTGGCGGCGGCGACTGGTATGCCAATCCGACATCCCTGCCAAACCTGATCTCTTTCTGTAATAACAATCTCGGCACTACGCTGGAGGAAGATTATGCCACAGTTGAGGTAAGCAGTCCGGATATTTTCAACTACCCATTTATTCACATGACAGGACATGGCAATGTGATCTTTTCTCCCCAGGAGGTAAAAAACCTTAGGGAATACCTGATCTCAGGCGGCTTTCTTCATATCGATGATAATTATGGACTCGATAAGTTTATCAGGCCACAAATGAAAAAGGTTTTTCCAGAACTCGATTTTGTGGAGCTCCCTTTCGACCATCCCATCTATCATCAGAAATATTCTTTTCCAAATGGCCTCCCAAAGGTTCATGTGCATGATGATAAAGCCCCGCAAGGATTTGGATTAATCTACGAAGGCAGACTTGTTTGTTTTTACACCTTTGAGTGTGATCTGGGCGATGGATGGGAAAATGCAGCCGTTCATAAGGACTCAGAGGAAACACGCTTAAAAGCACTCCAGATGGGAGCAAATATTATTCAATTTGTTTTTACGGAATAAAAGTATGCGCGCAGCATAGCCAAAACCTATTACCTACCTCAAGCCTCACACCAAACAAAAAAGCTGCCCCAAAAGAGGCAGCCTTTTTATTTCATGATTATAAGATTTGATTAAGGATATGAAAAAAGCCCGGACTTAGTTAGTTGCTGGCAGCTTCTGAGTATAAGATTTGGCAATGCTTTCAGTATCCGGGCTTCTTAGACTCACAAATATACTACAACAATAATATATTCGCAAGTTTTTTTAATAAATTCGTGTTAAATAATCAAATATTCGCGTAATAATACCTGGAAAGCTATTTGCGAAGTGAATTAATTTGTTCTTCAATCACCCTGATTTTGGCCTCGGTATCAGCTTTTTTCTGTTTCTCTTTTTCAACTACCTGCTCAGGTGCGTGGTTCACGAAACGATCGTTGCTGAGTTTCTTCTCAACACTGGTCAAAAAGCCTTTGGCATACTTCAGTTCTGTTTCAAGTTTCTCGATTTCAGCAGCAATATCTACATTGCCTTCAAGGGGAACATAAAATTCAGTGGATTGGATGATAAAAGAAACGGCACCTTCTTCTTTCTCCTCTGTATATCCGAGACTGGAGAGCTTACATAGTTTCGCCACCACAGGATCGAAGAAGGTTTTCGGTTCCTCCCCTTCATTTTTTTTGATCAACAAACTAATCTCATCCCGGTTGGGAATATTCTTTTCCATTCTAATCTTGCGGATACCCATGATCACCTCACGAACAAATTCAAACTCCTTGAGAATAGCCTCATCAGGTTTTACTGAAGTAGGCATTTCTGCAACTATCAGGCAATCATTTTCTTTTCTGTCAGCAAGGAGGTGCCAGATTTCTTCTGAGATAAACGGCATGAAAGGGTGCAGCACCTTCATCAGCTTCTCGAAAAAGGTGATAGTGGCTTTTAGTGTTGCCGCATCAATATCCAGCTGGTATCCCGGTTTGATCATCTCCAGGTACCATGAGCAAAAATCATCCCAGACCAGTTTATAAACTGCCATCAGCGCATCTGAAATACGATATTTAGCGAAGTGGTCTTCGATTGTACTAAGTGCCTGATTAAATCTGTGCTCAAACCATTCTATAGATACTTTTGATGCCTCCGGTTGTGGCAGATCCTTATCCACTTTCCATCCTTTAACCAATCTGAGGGCATTCCAAATCTTGTTACTGAAATTCCTCCCTTGCTCGCATAATGCCTCATCGAAGGGAAGGTCATTCCCTGCAGGCGAGGTCAGTAGCATGCCCACCCTGACACCATCAGCACCATATTTCTCGATAAGTTCTATTGGATCGGGTGAATTTCCAAGAGACTTCGACATTTTTCTTCCCTGTTTATCCCTTACAATACCCGTCAGATACACATTCTTAAAAGGAATTTCATTCCTGTATTCAATCCCGGCCATAATCATCCTGGCCACCCAGAAAAAGAGGATCTCAGGTGCGGTTACGAGGTCGTTGGTTGGGTAGTAATATTTTATATCATCATTATCAGGCTGGCGAATACCATCAAAAACAGAGATAGGCCATAGCCATGATGAGAACCAGGTATCCAGCACATCTTCATCCTGCTGAAGGTCAGTAACAGTAAGATTTTCATTCTTAGTTGCTTCTTTTACCTGGGCAAGAGCCTCCTCAGCAGTTTCAGCCACAAATACGTCACCATCATAATAATATGCCGGTATCCGCTGTCCCCACCAGAGTTGCCTTGAGATACACCAATCCCTGACATTTTCCATCCAGTGGCGATATGTATTCTTAAATTTCTTCGGGTGGAACTGTATGGTATCATCCATCACTACATCCAGCGCAGGCTTAGCCATATTTTCCATTTTAAGGAACCATTGCAGCGACAGTTTAGGCTCTATCACCTCATCAGTCCTCTCTGAAAAGCCAACTTTATTCACATAATCCTCAACCTTCACCAGGTGTCCATTGGCCTCCAGATCTACCATGATCTCCTCCCTGACATCAAAACGATCTTTTCCAATGTACAGCTCTGCTGCTTCACTCATAGTACCATCGTCCATGAAGATATCGATGGTTTTCAGTTTATGGCGTATGCCGATCTCATAGTCATTGATATCATGCGCCGGTGTGATCTTCAGGCATCCTGTCCCGAATTCCGTGTCGACATAGTCATCAAAGATCACAGGCACTACCCTGTTCACCAGTGGAATGATCACATTTTTACCTTTCAGCTGGGTGTAGCGCTCGTCTGCCGGATTAACACAAACAGCTGTATCTCCAAGTATCGTTTCCGGACGAGTTGTTGCAATAGTAACCCATTCGTCTTCAGTTCCCTCGATCTTGTAGCGTAAATAGTATAGCTTTGACTGCAATTCTTTATGGATCACTTCCTCATCGGAAAGAGCCGTCAGGGCTTTTGGGTCCCAGTTTACCATTCGTACTCCACGGTATATCAGTCCCTTCTTATAAAGATCTACAAAAGTCTTGATCACAGACTCGTACAGAGCCTCATCCATAGTAAAACGTGTTCTGTCCCAATCACAGGAGGCACCCAATCGCTTAAGTTGCTCCAGGATAATCCCACCATGTTTTTCTTTCCACTCCCAGGCATGATCAAGAAATTCTTCCCGATTGAGCTTTGATTTATCTATTCCCTTCTCTTTCAGCAAGGCAACAACCTTGGCTTCTGTTGCAATAGATGCATGATCGGTCCCGGGAAGCCATTCGGCATTGAATCCCTGCATGCGTGCACGGCGCACGAGTACATCCTGAAGTGTATTGTTCAGCATGTGTCCCATGTGCAGGACACCTGTTACGTTCGGTGGGGGAATAACTATGGTGTAAGGCTCCCGCTCGTCGGGTTCAGATTTGAAATATCCTTTATCCATCCAGCATGAATACCATTTTTCTTCCACCCGTGCAGGATCATATTTACTGGGAATTTCCGTCATGTTGTTACGTTTTATAAGCTGGCAAAATTAGTAAAAATTAATTTGGAAAACTGAGTGGAATATTTGAGCTGGCAAAAAACAAAAGGTCCGGAACCAGTGTTCCAGACCTTTATTGATATTATATATTGAAGCGGATTAAATCCGCTGGTTAATCATGCTCGCAGTCCTTGCCCTTTTTACTCCCGATCATCGATGCAAACATCTTCGATGAAAGCAGGCTGGTGAAGTCCATATTGCCCTTCACATAGATCATGACAACAGACTCGCTTTCGCCTACCAGCACAATCATCTCCCTGATTATTCCATTATCGAGTTGATTGGCATACAGTCCTACGTCTTCACCATCATCAGAACTCACCCTGGCCAGTTCTACATAGGCTTCGTCTCCAAGTGCCATTTTGGCTTTAGAAATGAAGCTCTCACGATCACTGGCAGTGGAAGTTGAATCGCTCGACAGGATCTTGATCACATCCAGTTGTTCAAGTGCTTTCTCGATCTCCTCGCCCTCTGCCTGAAACTGGGCCGCAAAATCTTCAGATTTCAGATCGATCTCCTGCATGCTGATACCATCAGCCTTTGCCTGTTTCTTAACGAACTTTTCTACAGTTGATTTCTGGGCCTGCGCAGTCAAGATCAATACTGACAGCAGGATGAATGTGAATGCTCTCATAGCAAATAGCTTTAAAAGATTATTCTTCCTAGTCATCATCTTTATCGCCACCGAATTTACCCATCTGTTCGATGCCCATTCCCTGTGAAACTTTCGAAATGGTTTCCATGTCCATATCACCGAAGATGCTGATAAATCCAACCTGTGTTGGTGAAGAGATCAGGATAAGGAATTCCTTAATCATATCGCCATCTTTTAGTGCTACAAAGCGAATTTTTTCATCCTTATCATCTACCACCATGAGCTCTGAATAACCGTCAAGGTTAAAGGCTTTCAAATCTTTTTTGAAGGCAGCAAAATCCTTGTTGTCATCAGATCCATTCTCAAACATTACGATCTTGATAAACTCAAGGCCTGCCATGGCATCTTTCATCTCATTCATCTCTTCTGCTTCTTCGCCTTCGAAGTTCATCTGGGCGATCATTCCGAAGAGTTCTTTGGTAATGTGGACGGTTGTGATGCCATCCGTACCGCTGTATTTTTCATACAACTCCTGGGTAACACTTTCCTGGGCCTGTGTTAAAGGGACAAGAAGTACAAGTGCGAATAATGCGATTATTAACTTTTTCATTTTTTAAGCTATTATGCACCTATCATGGTGCGGGGTTTGTAATTAATTTAGTTATCTGGTTAAATCTCGATATCGGGGAAGCTTTGCTGACCCCTTCATCAAATTTCTTTACGCTGCTAAGATCTTTTATGCCCTCATCGAAGCGGGCAACTTTTCCAAGGTTATCAGTTCCTTTATTGAACTTGTCTGAAACAAAATAGAGTATTCTGCTTGCTTCATTGAAGGCTATTTGTGCCTCACTGTCATTGCTTGGCGGGGTTCCAAGGAAAGAATCGAAACGGACAAAGACAGTGACCAGGATCAATATTGTAGCTGCAACACCACTGATATAATATATGGTAGTGCGCCTGGACTGTTTCCGGCCTCGTTCCTTTTGTTCAATCTTCCTGAAGATGACATCATCAAAGTCATCGGGTAATTCTATCTGCCCTTCTTTTTCGTAAAGCTCAAACTGCTCCTTGAGATCCTGCAGATGGACGGGAATATCCTTCGCACGGAAAAACTCCCTTAGTGTCCGCTCTTCGGAAAGGGAGGTTTCACTCTCGAAGTACTTTTCCAGTAGTTTTTCAATTCTGTGAGAACTCATAATTATTTATTTTGATCAGCGTGTCCCTGATTTTCTTTCTAGCCCGCGACAGGGTCACACGAACATTGTTCATACTTAGCCCGGTAACTTCAGAAATCTCATCAAAATCACATTCTTCGATATCACGCAGGTGGATAACCATCCTTTGTTGTTCAGGAAGGGCATCCATGGCCATCTTCACCAGCCGGATAGTGTCCGTGGTTTCTGTCCTGGTGTATGGTGTACTGTGATCGGGCATATCTCTTGAATCATCTATTTTTTCTTTCCTGGCGGCAGGTGATTTGAGTTGATCCAGGCAAAGGTTCCTTGTCATTGTCATCGCAAAGGCTTCTATGTTCCTGTACTCACTCAGTTTGTCGCGCTTCGACCATAGACGAAGAAAAATCTCCTGCACTATATCCTTTGCTTCATCTGCATCTCCAAGCAATCTCAGAGAAAATCGATAAAGTTTGTTCTTTATCGGCAGCACTTCAGATTTGAATTCTTCGCTGGTCATGTCGATAGTAAGACGATTGGTTGGTGAAATTATTACAACACTCGCAAAAAAAATCTTTTTATCCTCCGCTAAGGTATTAACTCTTTTATTATCAGGTACGAGGGACGCGAAATTCAAAAATAACCGCGACCCGCGCACCCCATACCCCGCACCTGAAATATTCCTTGCACACCTCATATTTTTATTTATTTTTGTAGGCTATCAGGGCAAATAAATACAAGAAACTACATATAAATAATTATTAACCAAAAACTAATACTATGTTAAAAGGACAACCCAGAGCGCTGTATGTGGCATTTTTTGCCAACATGGGCGAGCGCTTCGGTTTTTACACAATGATGGCTTGCCTGGTATTTTTCCTACAGGCTCGCTATGGTTTAGCTGAAGATACCGCCGGTGAATTTTACAGCTGGTTCTATTTCTTCATTTATGCTCTTGCTGTTCTTGGTGGATTCATCGCTGACAAGACACAGAAATACAAAACGACCATTTTTGCTGGAATCGTGACCATGTTTGCAGGTTACGTTCTGATGGCTACACCAGGCCTCAGCCTGAGCATCACACTTTCAGCATTGATGATCATTGCTTTTGGTAATGGTTTGTTCAAAGGAAACCTGCAAGCAGTCGTTGGACAGATGTATGACGATCCTAAGTACCAAAAATACAGGGATTCAGCATTTATGATCTTCTATATGGGGATCAATGTGGGAGCATTCTTCGCACCAAGTGCAGCCAATGGAATCCGTAACTGGTATATGAAAGGCCAGGGCCTTTTGTATGATGCTGATGTAGCGAAGTACGCGACTAAATTCAACAATGATATTACCCTCTCCGGAGACGAAATGACCAAATTCCAACAAGTAGCAGAGGGAGCAATTGTGCCGGGATACAATACAACCGAATTGTTTTCTAGTGGATTAGATTCATTCTCAGCCACCTACATGGAGGTCTTTTCAACTGGATACAACTATGCCTTTGGTGTTGCTGCAGTTGCCATGCTGATCAGTTTGCTTGTTTATAGCCTCTTCCAAAAAATGCTTCCAGATATGCGGAAGATCGCACAGGCTGCAAAAGACAACAAAACTCAGGCAGTTAAGATGCCATGGTCGGAGGAAAAACCAAGGCTTATCTCTCTCGGACTTGTATTTATCGTGGTGATCTTCTTCTGGATGTCGTTCCACCAGAATGGGCTTACGCTTTCATTCTTTGCCAGGGACTACACCGCCAATGAAGTCAACCAGTTTACAAATATTTTCTTTGACCTGCGATCATTCCTTTCTGTACTAGGAGTTATCATAGGTCTGATCCTCTTATTAAGGAAGAAAATCCAGTCGCTATACCGTATTATCGGTGCGGGTCTTGTTATCGCGGGTGGCTACCTGAGCTATTATTTCTACAACTCATTTGAGCCGTTGAATCGTATCGAACCTGAGATCTTCCAGCACTTCAACCCGGTCTTCATCGTATTCCTTACACCGCTCATCATCGCGTTCTTTGCCTGGTTGCAGAAACGCGGTAAAGAGCCTTCAACCCCGAGAAAAATTGGAATTGGTATGATCATCGCTACACTCGGTTTCGTTATCATGATCTTTGCTTCTCTCTCACTAGTAGGATACTCACCTGCTGATCTCCAGGGAGACCCATCACCATACAGGGTTTCTCCATACTGGCTGATCAATACTTACCTGATCCTAACCATTGCAGAGCTCTTCCTCAGCCCGATCGGGATATCCTTCGTATCGAAGGTTTCCCCGCCAAGGTTCCAGGGTCTCATGCAAGGTGGTTGGCTCTTTGCCACCGCCATTGGTAACAAACTGCTGTTTGTAGGTAGTATGATGTGGGTACGAATTGAACTCTGGCAGGTATGGCTGATCTTCGTGGTCTGCTGTATCCTTTCAGTGATATTCATATTCTCTATTATGAAACGACTCGAAAGGGTAACCGGAAGTTCGGAATAGAAAACACCATCAAGCATAAAAAAGCAGGGCCATAGGTCCTGCTTTTTTTTTCAAGCTTCTGAAGATCGAGGAGCGAAAAACGAAAATACTTAATACTTTTACTTCTTCTATTTTATATGTATAGCTGGGGACATACAAGGAGATTCAATGCCTACTCCAATTACTTTAAAAAAGTATTCGGGGAAAGGGTGCAGAAGCTGAGTATTGATGCAGGCTTCACCTGCCCGAACAGGGATGGCAGCAAAGGACGTGGCGGATGTACTTACTGTAACAATGATGCATTCAACCCTTCCTATTGTGATCCATCCAAATCGGTGGAGCAACAGATCCGTGAAGGCATGGCGTTTCACGCCTGGCGGTACAAGAAACCGGGTAAATACCTGGCCTATTTCCAGCCCTACTCCAACACATATAAATCCCTGGATGAGCTGAAGCAGATTTATGATCAGGCACTTCTATTTCCTGAAATTGCAGGACTGGTTATCGGGACACGCCCAGATTGCATCGATGATGAAAAACTTGAGTATTTCAGTCGTCTGGCAAAAACCCACTACGTGATTATTGAATATGGTATTGAGTCATGCTATGACAAAACCCTTGAAAAGATCAATCGTGGACATACCTACGAAGAAAGTAGACAAGCCATAGAAAAAACTGCCACAGCGGGGCTGAAGTGCGGGGCACATCTTATATTCGGTTTACCAGGAGAAAGCCGGGAAGAAATGATGGCAGAAGCAGGCATACTTTCAGAGCTACCTTTGACAAATATTAAATTCCACCAGCTTCAGATCATCAAAGGCACACGGATGGAAAAGGAATACAAGGAAAATCCGGAAGAATATCAATTTTTTGAACTCGAAGAGTACATTTCCTTTATCGTTGACTTCATAGAACATTTAAACCCGAATTTCATTATTGAACGCTTTGCCGGCGAAGTTCCCCCTCGCTTCCAGGCCGGGCCCGGATGGGGTTTGGTGAGGAATGAAAAGATTGTGGAAATGGTAGAAGCTGAACTGGAAAGCAGAAATTCTTACCAGGGTAAGAATTTCAAGTTGAGCGATTGAATGGTTGAACGATGTAGCAATTGAACAAAGGACTACAGAAATCGAATATCATTCAATCGCTACATCTATTTCTTCCTTCCTGCCTTTTTTAGTGCATTATCAATTATCCACTCAAGTTGCCCGTTGATACTGCGAAAATCATCCGCAGCCCACTTTTCAAGCTTTTCCAGGGTATCGGGGTTCAGCCTTAAAACAAATGGTTTCTTTTGTGCCATCTATTGTTATGTGTATCCATAGAAGGGTGGATTAATAACAAGTCAATTTTATTAATACCACCCTTGAAATGTTTATTGATGAAGCGTACCGGTATTTACAACCGGCGTAGCATCTTTATCTGAGCATAGGACAACCATGAGATTGCTGATCATCGTGGCCTTCTTATCGTCATCCATTTCAATCACTTTTTTCTCATTCAGCTGCTCAAGGGCCATCTCAACCATGCTTACCGCACCCTCTACGATCTTTATACGGGCTGCCACAATAGCAGTAGCTTGCTGCCTGCGGAGCATAGCGCTGGCGATCTCTGAGGCGTAGGCCAGGTAACTGATCCTTGCCTCTATCACGTGAATACCGGCAATGCCCAATCGTTCACGGATCTCTTGTTCCAGCACATGATTCACCTCTTCCCCTCCCGAGCGAAGCGTGATCTCTGCCATCTCATCATCGAAATTATCATAAGGGTAGTGACCAGCCAGCTTACGGATTGCAGCCTCAGTCTGAATATCCACGAAGTGGACATAATCATCAACCTCAAAGGCTGCATTAAAAGTGTCTTCAACACGCCATACCAGCACGATCCCGATCATGATGGGATTACCAACCTTATCGTTCACCTTGATAGGTGTGCTGTCGAGGTTACGGGCACGCAGGGAAATCTTTTTGCGGGTAAAAAATGGATTAACCCAGAAAAAGCCATTCTTCTTTACTGTGCCTTTATAAGCACCAAACAGTACCATAACCATCGACTCATTCGGATTAACAACCAGAAGTCCGGGTAAACCAAAGACGCCCAGACCACCCAGTATGGCCCACCAGAAAGCTTCCAGAAAAACCATCATGTAAACAGGAAAGCCAATCATGCCCAGGATAATGACAAGGGCTAAGTAGCCGTTCATCGGAGAATAATTCTTTTCTTTCATTTTCATTTAGATTTATATTAATAGTTTTTTGATATTATTTTGATATCACAAATATAAACGAAATCTGAGGCGAAGTCAAGGATTTGATTGATTTTTTTTATGCGAAAGGATCGATAAGGGTGCTTGGAGCTGGGGACTAGGGGCAAGGAAATAATGTGCGCAGGTGTGACATTTTAGGAATATTGGTATTAATAGGAATGGGTAATTATGATAAAATGGAAGTTTGGATAGAATCTAAAAAGCTAGCTGTGAGGATATATCATCTTACAAACCAGGGGGATTTGGCAAAAGATTTCTCCTTCAGAGACCAGATAAGACGTTCGGCAATAAGTATTCCTTCAAATCTTGCCGAAGGAGAAGATTCTATATTTGAAAAGGTCAGCATTAAGTTTTTCAGTATTGCAAGTGCCTCCCTGGCGGAACTCAAAACACAAATCGAAATAGCTAAGGACATAGGGTACATAAGCGTTATAGAATATCAATCATTATCCATCTCCATGATAATTCTCTCAAAAAGAATCAAAAAACTAATTCAATACAGGTACAATCAATTATAGGTCCCCAGAACCTAGCCCCTAGCCCCAAGTCCCCATAAACACTATCAAGTAATGGTTCAAGGTTTAATTATTTACCTTTGCACCCATGCATAAATACACCACCATCTTCTTCGACCTCGACCGAACGATCTGGGATTTTGATGCCAGTGCTAATGATTCTTTTCAGAGGATGTTTTCAAAATATGGATTGGATGACCTTGGTGTTCCCTCCCTGGAGGTTTTCAGGAAGCAATATGAGAAGCATAATGACCTTCTATGGAGTTGGTACCGCAAGGGAGATATTCTCAAAGAGGTGCTAAACGTCAAACGTTTTGAGATGACACTGGCCGACTTTGGTATTACTAATCAGCAGATTGCCGTTGGCATGTCAAAAGATTATGTGATCGTAAACCCCGATAAGGCTTTCCTTTTCCCTTGTGCCATAGAAAGCCTTGAATATCTCGCCCCCAAATATCCTTTACACCTGATCACAAATGGGTTTCAGGAGGTGCAGGAGCAGAAATTTAACATTGCCGGTTTAGACAGGTTTTTTAAGACTGTAACCACTTCTGAGGAAGCCGGGATCAAGAAACCCGAACCGGAAATTTTTCACTTTGCCATGGAGAAAGCCGGATGCATGGCAGCAGAAAGCATTATTATTGGTGATGATTTAGAGGTGGATGTTCTTGGTGCACGCAATGTAGGGATGGACCAGGTTTTCTTCAATCCAGAAGGCAAAGTGCATAAGGAAAAAGTGACGTATGAAATCAGAAGCTTGAATGAACTTATAGATATATTCTAAGAATTACTTCAGCTTTGCGATCAGGGTTTGTGTTCCCTTTGCTTTATCTCCTATGTTTACCATGACCTCTGCGTCAGGAGGTAGTATCAGGTCAACCCTGCTTCCAAATTTTATCATACCGATCATTTCACCCTTAAGCACTACCTGCCCTACCTTAGGCTTACAGATGATCCGGCGGGCGACGGCACCTGCAATCTGGCGCATCATCACCTCCCTACCCTTTTCATCCCTGATCACCCAGCTCGTATGCTCGTTAATCAAGGAGGATTTAGGATTGAAAGCAACCATATGTTTTCCCTGGTGATGTTTGCGATAAACAACTTTGCCCCCAAATGGGCTCCAGTTGATATGCACATTAAATACCGACATGAAGACTGAGACCTGGATACGTTCGCTATTGAAATGTTCATCAATGTGAAGCTTCTCAATGGCTACCACCTTGCCATCAGCCCCGCTGTAAACATTATTTTCATCCTGCGTAGACTGTCTGACAGGGAAACGAAAGAATCTGATCACGAAGAACATGAATATTAATCCAGCAACATACAATATATAATGTATGAAGGTCTGCTCCGGAAAAAACCAGTTCAACAGGAAGAATATGAATAGCACTCCTGTGAGTAAAACCAAAATGGGTATTATGCCTGCTATATGGAATTTCATATCAGATACAAAAGAATTAAGAGAAATATTATTGGTGAAACCAGCATAATGCTGTCGAAACGATCAAGGATGCCTCCATGGCCTGGCAACAAGCTGCCGGAATCCTTCACTCCTGCCCTCCTCTTTAACCATGATTCAGCCAGGTCACCAATGGTACCAAAGACCGTAATCACCAGGGCAAAGCTCATCCATTGGTACATGAGAAGTAAGGGGGAAAACACGGAGATAATATAGGCAGCAACGATTGAGAAGCCAAAGCCTCCAATGCTTCCCTCCCAGGATTTCTTAGGGGAAATACGTTTATACAATGCATGTTTTCCAAACATGCTTCCTGTCAGGTAAGCAAATGTATCATGCGTCCATAAGATCGCAAACATACCCAGTACGAGCCAGGGAGTATGAAAACCTGGAATTGCAGTTGGGTTCAGATAGAGATTGAGCATCCCCATTGGGATCACTACGAAAAATATACCTGCCAGATTTCCTATTATATATGTTTTTCGAAGATTGCCCTCCCATAACGCATGGTAAACGGTAAGCATGATCAGTACCGGGAAAATAGCAAGAAAAATCTCTACAGGGTATTCATGTCTGGAATACAGTGGAAAGAGGATGTAAATGATGCCGCCTGCAATTATGCCGGGACTGGATTTTAACTTTCCCACCCAATCAATAGCAAGACGTTGGAATTCCCACAGCCCGACAAGAGCCATCATAAGGAAGAGTATGGAGAACACAGCCGGTGAATATATCGCACTGAAGATGATGGATGCCACAAAAAATCCGCCTGTAATTGTTCTGACAATGAGGTTCTTCAAAATCCGGGTTTTGGTTTAAATTTGGTCATCAACAAGGAAAACATATACTTCCTTTGGGCCATGTGCACCCATAACCAGTGTTTTTTCAATGTCGGCAGTCCGGCTTGGACCTGTGATGAGATTAATCATAGACGGAAGATCCTGCCCGTACTTTTCTTTTAGAGCTTTCAGGGCATCTTTCAGATCTGGCACCAGTTGTGATGCTTTTGCATAAACCAGGTGAATCTCAGGAAACACATTCATCCTTCGCCCTGAAGCATGTGCAGTGGAAACCATGATGCTCCCAAGCCTTGCAATAAGGTATTCACAAGGTGTGAGGCCCGCTTTCATATTGGCAAAGCTTTTTTCATCATTTGTTACCATGATGCTTTCCCCGGATAGTAAGTCACTCAATCCCTTATCCAGACAATGAACAGATTTCCATTGATTCTGGGTTATAAGCGATCCAAGTGTTTCTGCAAATTCTTTATCATCGCTGCAATACACAAACTTTCCAGCAGTTTTAATAAACTCCTGGGCAAATACGATCTCCGGAGAATCGCTCACCTGCTCAAATACAGGCGAGTCGAAGTCAACATCCTGGTATGGATTATCGAGTTTCGACATCAAGGCATTCCTGACACTTTTCAGGACTTTCTCTCTGGAAGTAGTATCGTCCATTGTAGATTATTTCTTCTCTTTATCTTCAGGTTTGTCAGGGATAAGATCGTCAGATTTCTCTTCTGGTTTCTTGTCGCTGTTGGCTGTTGGCTGATCGCTGTTAGTTGAAGGCTTTTCGCCGGCCTCATCTGTTCGATCTTCGGTCTTCGGTAAAAGTTCCCCGTCCCCATTCTCTCCTGGCCTTTTCTCTTCATCCCATGGGCGGGCACCGAATACCTCTTCAAGGTCCTCACTAAAGATGACTTCCTTATCGAGCAACCTTGTCGCCAGTGCTTCAAGTTCTTCTCTGTTTTCTTTCAGGAGTTCAACAGCACGCTTATAGGCTTTCTCTACAAGTACCTTGATCTCAGCATCTATTGTTTCGGCAGTTTTTTCACTATAAGGCTTATGAAATGAATACTCCTGCTGACCTGATGAATCATAATAACTGATGTTTCCGATCTTCTCATTCAAACCGAAATACACAACCATATTATAAGCCTGCTTGGTTACACGTTCCAGGTCGTTGAGAGCCCCTGTGGAGACTTTCCCGAAGATCACTTCTTCCGAAGCACGTCCGCCAAGGGTGGCTGTCATCTCATCAAACATCTGTTCCCAGGTTGTGATCTGTCGTTCTTCCGGCAGGTACCACGCAGCACCAAGTGCTTTGCCGCGGGGTACGATAGTTACCTTCACCAGTGGATGTGCATGCTCGAGCAACCAGCTGATTGAGGCATGTCCGGCTTCATGAAAGGCAATGACTTTTTTCTCTTTGGCAGTGATGATCTTATTCCGTTTCTCCAGGCCACCAATGATCCTGTCGATTGCATCCATAAAATCTTGCTTCTCAACACTTTTATGGCCATTTCTTGCCGCTATCAGCGCTGATTCATTACACACATTCGCTATATCGGCACCCGAGAATCCGGGGGTTTGTTTTGCCAGAAAATCCACCTTCACTGTATCATCCATTTTTAGCGGGCGCATATGCACTTTAAAAATGGCTTTGCGCTCTTCCAGGTCGGGAAGCTCAACATGGATCTGCCTGTCGAAACGGCCTGCTCGCATCAGGGCACGATCGAGAATGTCGGCCCGGTTGGTAGCTGCCAGTATGATCACACCTGTGTTACTTGAAAAGCCATCCATCTCAGTGAGCAGCTGATTCAATGTATTTTCACGTTCATCGTTGGCTCCGGTCATGGCATTTTTTCCCCTGGCGCGGCCGATGGCATCAATCTCATCGATGAAGATGATACAAGGAGCTTTTTCCTTGGCCTGTTTGAAGAGGTCGCGCACCCTGGAGGCGCCAACACCAACAAACATTTCCACGAAATCTGATCCGGAAATGCTGAAAAAGGGCACCTTTGCTTCACCGGCAACTGCCTTTGCCAATAGTGTTTTCCCGGTTCCCGGAGGGCCTACCAGCAGCGCACCTTTAGGTATCTTACCGCCAAGGGTAGTGTATTTCTCAGGGCTTTTCAGAAAGTCGACAATTTCTTTAATCTCCACCTTCGCCTCTTCCAGCCCGGCAACGTCTTTAAAGTTTATGGTTACGCTTGTGCTCTTATCGAACAGCTGGGCCTTTGACTTCCCGATGTTAAATATCTGGCCCCCACCTCCACCGGCACCACGTCCCATCATACGCATGATCACGATCCATATCACCACAAGGATGAGGATCGGTAGCAGCCAGCTAAGGCTATCTATCCAGCTAGTACGGTTATCCAGCTCAGGAACAATCATTTCGGCTTCTGGAAAGCCCTCCTGTGCTGTAGCTACCCAGGTCTTAAACTCATCAGCACCATCAATATACATGTAAAACTGAGGTCCGCCCTGACTAAAGCCGGATGGTTTTACATCATTATATGCTGTATCCTTATCCAGGACATCTTTCTTGATAAATATCTCAGCCTTCTCCTTATTGATCACGTCGATTTTTTCAACGTCACCCTTCTGAAGCATTATCCGAAGATCATATTCATTGGTCTTCCTTGCACCGCCACCTAAATCTGAAATGTATATAATGAAAATGATGAAAAACATAGCGGCATAGATCCAATAGAAATTGAATTTGCCTTTTTTATTCATCTTGGGGAGGCCCGATTGGTTCTTCCCCTTATCTGTTTTTTTTATATCTGCCATTCTGTCGTTAAAAAGTAATCATTATTGCTTGCTTTCCACCCGAGTAACATCCATATCAGCCCAGAGACCCTCCAGATTGTAGAATTGACGGGAGTTTTCCTGGAATATGTGCACAACTACGTCAGCATAGTCCAGCAAAATCCATTCCGCGTTTTCAAAACCTTCTTTATTCCATGGTTTAGAGGCCAATTTTTTCCTTACACCATCAATTACCCCGTCGGCAAGCGACTTAACATGTGTATTGCTACTCCCATGACATATGACAAAATACCTGGCTACAGTATTAGATACCTTACTAAAATCAATAAAGGTAATATCCATCCCCTTTTTATCCTCCATCGCCGAAACGATAGCGTCAACCACTTGCTTTGAATCTGTTTCTAAGTCTTTTGTCATGCATGCTAATTTGCTGCAAATGTACGGAAAATTGGTGTTAATTCAGTCAAATTATGCACCTCACCCCCTTAACCCCCCGTCCCCCTTTTCCCCCTCTCCTCAAGGAGAAGGGGCCAGGGGGTGAGGTGAATCACCATTATATGCTAACTTTACAGACGATGAATCCATACACAAATTGTAATATCATCCACATTTCTGAGGTCTCCTCCACGAATAGCTATGCGAAGGAGATGCTGCAGCATAAGCGGCCGGTGGAAGGTACTGTCGTGCTTGCTGACCATCAGACTTCAGGAAAAGGCCAGGACAAAAACACCTGGGAAAGCGAGCCCGGAAAGAATATCCTCATGACAATGATCTTTTATCCTGATTTCCTGGACGTTGCCGATCAATTCAGTATAAGTATGTCTGTTGCCTTAGGGATCATTGATTTTCTTAAAATTCTCCTGCCGGAAGAAGATATTTATATTAAGTGGCCGAATGATGTCTATATTGGCAGGGAAAAGATAGGTGGAATCCTGATCAACAATGAGATTATGGGCAGCCACTTTGAACATGTCATAGCCGGGATCGGGGTGAATGTAAACCAGGAAAGCTTCAGTGATGATATTCCAAATCCTGTTTCTATAATGAAACTCACAGGGAAGACTTATGAATTAGAAGATGAGGCTTTGAGACTATGTGAATGTTTGATGAGCAGATATGAGCAGTTGAAACAGGTATCATTTGATCACCTGAGAGCAGAATACCATCAGAACTTACTGGGAATGACCGAATGGCGTGAATACGAATACCAGGGGAAACAAATTTCGGCTAAAATTACCGGGGTGAGTGGATTTGGGAGGTTATTATTGGAAACTGAAGAAGGTTTGATTGAATGTGATTTGAAGGAGATAGCTTATCTTTTTTAATATACTGCTGCTGGTTACTTGTTACTTGTCACTGGATACTGGATACTAGATACTAGATCCTGGATACTGGATACTAGATCCTGGATACTGGATACTTCATGCGCCGAAGCCTTGGCGATGGCGGGCTGGCTACTGGTTACCAGTAACAAGAAGCCAGCGACCAGAAACTTTTTCTACGCATGCTCCTGGATCGCTTCTACCATATGATTCACCAGGTTGGTGAGTGGCCGTTTGGCCATCATGGCGAGCATGGTACCAACTTTCCCATCAAAAATGATCTGAACGGCAGTCTGATTCTCTGCTTTTTCATCCAGATCGACCTTTAATTTAAAATCAAAAGGGACCTTTCCGTCGGAAGTGATGAAGATGGCTTTATTGGGCTCAACATTCTCAATCCTCATGCCTATTTCGGCCATGTCTTTCACTGTAAACCTGCATGATTTTTCGTCAGATTCCCATTTGATTACCTGTTCAGGCATCAGTTTTTCAAAATTATTGAAATCGGTCAGGAAGTCAAAGATCTGCCCAACTGGTTTATTGACGATTACAAGCTCGCTTTTGATATTCATAACTTGGTTTGTTAAAATTGTGCGCTCCACTTCTTTGGATCCTGGCGCCAAACAGAAAGAGAATTAAAGTCGGAATCCTGAATATATTCATTCTCCAGGGCCCTTCCGATCATGGTTTCATAGTCGGCAAGGGTAACGAGTTTGCATTTTTCTTTTTCAAAGCTTTCAGCAGCAGCAGGTAGCTGGTAAGTAAAGATCGCCACCATACCTTTCACATTGCATTTTGCCTCCCGAAGAGCTTTAACGGCTTTGAGGCTACTTCCACCGGTTGAGATCAGGTCTTCTACTACTACAACTGATTGTCCGGCTTCAACAACTCCTTCTATCATATTTTCCAGGCCGTGGCCTTTGCTGGTTGAACGAACATACGCAAATGGGAGTCCCATCTCCTGTGCAATGAGTGCACCCTGGGCAATCCCACCCGTAGCAACCCCTACAATGACATCTACATCACCAAAGGTTTCCTGAATGGCCTTTACAAACTGCTGACGCATATAGGTCCTTACTTTTGGATAAGAAAGTGTAACCCGATTGTCGCAATATATCGGTGACCTCAGGCCCGAAGCCCAGGTAAATGGATCGGTATTATTCAGTTTTATTGCTTTGATTTGCAACAGGAAATCTGATACTGTTATGGCTGTTTCTTCATTATAGATCATGGACCAAAAATATAAAGAATATTAATAGGCCGCACAAGTCTATTATTGATAAAAAAAAGACCTCACAGGTCCCCGGACCTGTGAGGTCTTTTTTTTGTATGATAACCTTATTACAAACCCATTCGAACAACTATTTCTTACTTCATTTTAACAATCTTCCTTGTAGCTACTTCCTCCCCTGATCTTAGCTGTACAAAATATATTCCGGCAGGTACTCCTGATGCATCCCAGACATACTGTTGTTTTCCAGGCTGAACGTTTCCCAGACTGGTGCTTTCAACTATCTGTCCTAGGTGATTGAAAATAGTAATATCGGCAGTTTCCGGGCCTTGAATTACATATTCGATGGTTGTTAATGTAGAGAATGGATTGGGATACAAACTTATTTCAGGCTGTTCATTAATTGATGGTATTGATACATATACCATTTCACATTCTACACTCAAACTATTAAACCAGTCAAATACATACATATCAGGGTTACATGTTTCATGTGTTCCGTTAGGATCTATATCTATTGCTAATACCTCAAATGCTCCCAGTGCCATCATTGTGTCCTTTGTCATGATTGAATTTTCGGGGTAAACCATCGAATCCATTCCACAATACAACAAGTGAACAGGTTCAGTAGGGATCCAGTTGTGCAGATCATTCTCCCGTAAATTAACATTAACAGGATGATCCGGATCATTCAGCATGTTGTCAACTACAGAATCCTGCATAAAGTCATAAAAATTTTCAGGGATCAATGCTTCCCATTCATCAGCATCATGAGTACCCGAAGCCAACCAGTCGGCTATAATAGAGTCATAAGGAGGATCATAGTACTCATTATAAAATGTATATAAATTCCCGTAAACCAACTGGTAGGAGGCAAATGCATAAGGAATGAATTCTGCTCTGTAATAGCTTGAGTCTTCGTCGAACATCCCTGGAAATTGCGCATCATAAAGAGGAAATGGACCTGACATGGGTGCTGATGCTACAATGTTAAATTCGTCTTGCAAATTATTGACTGTAACATATTTGTGTATTGCCATGGTCGAATGGCCTCCTTGCGAATATCCGGTTATAAACAACTGATTGTTATCCCAGATCTGGTGTTCAGCATTCAAAAATTCCCTGGCCGCACGAATCAGATCGAGGCTTGCTGTTGCCTCTGACTCCCAATGAACATAAGGATGAAGGCCAGGATTATCCCCCAAACCCAGATAATCAGGCAGGGTCGTGATATAGCCATTCCCGGAAAAAAGGTAAGGGGGTACCCAGGACCACCAATTGGACGGAACATGCTCTTTGTGGAATACTGTCCCATGCTGATAGGAGACCAATGGCAAGGTATCGCATTCAATTTGAGGAACATACAAGGCTCCGGTTGCAACTGTTTGTGCCCCATGTACATCGGTGGTATTATAGGTTACTTTGTAGAACCTAATATTATTAAGTTCCATTGAATCCGTATCAAATCCCTGATTCTCTAAATTCCATTTAACATCACTGGCAAATATATAGGCAACTTGTGTTGCACTTACAAGGTATTGTGCATTTACGAATGAATTCATTAATAACAGACTTACTACAAGTAATAATTTTTTCATGATATATCTTTTTTAGTTAGATGATCAATTATTTCTTTACCACTTTACCCACCATCACCGTTCTGTCATCCGCTACTTTTACAAAATAGAAACCAGTGGGTAAGCCGGATACATCCACAAGTGTTTTTTGTTCCGTTATCTGACGTGTAATCAATTGCTGAGAGCTAATATTATAAATGGATAGGAATGAATTCCTTTTTGGTGTGTTGGGTAATTCAATGGTGATCTGATTGGAGGAGGGATTGGGGTAAATGATTAGTTCGTCTGCAAGATGGAATTCATCAACAGAAACTGGACTACAGGCTTTTTCAACCTCTTCCTGGCTATTACAACCTAAAGCATTATCTTGAATGGCTACATATCCATTTGGGTCAACCAGGAAATCACATATACTTTGTACTTCACAGCTTGATAGAGAAGGATTATTTTCAATATATAAGTAATAGATAGAAGTTGCCTCAATACTATCCAGGCCTGATAGGCTTAGCAAAGAATCATTGTTTTCAACAATAAGATAATATCCAACGGAAACAACATTACTCAGACCTTCCAGGTTTGCCAACCTTGGATTGCCATGTATCCCAAAGGCTCCTTCTATGCTATTCACATTATTTAAACCGTCAAGATTTGTGATATCATTCCCTGAAATAGTTACACCTCCTTTGAGTTCTGTGCAATTGCCATAGTTAGACGTGAAATTGTCGATATGTGCCTGGGAGGAAAAATAGTAGTTGCCGAATGGTAAACAAGTCAACGTAATCCCACAAGCGCTTGCAATTTCAGACGGATCGTTGCAACCTGTTGCATTACCATAGATATTCACAACCCCATTTGGCATTTCAAAATAATCGCAGAGACCTTGAATCTCACAAGTAGTTAAATTACTATTATATCTGATAGTTAAATTTGTTATTGAATCTGCATTTAGATTATCAAGACCCGATAAACTTACTAAGGAATTGTTGAGAGCTATTGAGAGGGCCCCTAACATGTAATTCAAATTTTCCAAGCCTGTCAGATTTTGTAAAGAATTATTCTCAGAAATGTAAATTTGCCCACCAATGGAATCCACACTATTCAATCCCATCATATTTATCAGGTTATCGTTCCTATAAATAGTTAGGCTCCCCCCGATAGAAGTAATATTGTTAAGTCCTGTCAGACTTGTCAGGGAAGTGTTGCCATGAACTGAAAAGTAACCCGCAATGGAAGTAACATTATCCAATCCAGTCAGGTTTGTCAGTATAAGGTTTTCTCCAACCCAAAGGCCGCCGTTTATGGAGGTAATGTTACTTAATTCCGATAAACTGGTGAGTATATTGTTATCTAAAACATGAAGACTTTCACCGATGAAAGTAATATTTTCCAGTCCTGATAAATTTGCCATTACAGGGTTTCCATGAAGTTCATCTAGATCACCCTCAAAGCCAATTGATAACATACCACCAATGGAAGTTAAGTTTCCCAGTGCTGTTATATTTGTCAGGGAAGCGTTGCCTCCAAATACTAAGCTACCACCCAATGAAACAATATTGTCCAAACCGCTTAAGTTGAGCAGGGAATCGTTATATGAAATATATAGCCCCCCCCCAATGGAGCTTACATTGCCCAAGCCTGATATACTAATCAGGGCAGTATTTGAAACGGTTAAGTTTTCACCAATGGAGGATACTTTATTCAGACCTGACAGATTAGTTAAAGAATCGTTCCCCCACAAAGAAATACTTCCTCCAATTGAGCTCAAATTGGCAAGTCCGGTTAAATTTTTAAGCGCATTATTCCACGCCACCGTCAGGTTTCCGGATATCGAAGTAATATTTTCAAGACCATCCAGGTTAGGAAGTGAACTATTCGCAGAAATATGAATCTCTTCACCTATAACACTCAAATTGCTGAGAGTTGTCAGGCTCGTCAGGACTGCATTGTAATTAATGCTCAAACCTCCTCCAATAAAAGCTATATTTTGAAGGCCCGAAAGACCTGTTAAAGATCCGTTGAAGATGATTTTAAAGTTCCCTGCTACAGAAGTAATATTCTCCAGACCAGATAAATCCGTAAGAGCGTCAGAATAAGAAATAATAAGATCTCCATCCACAGAAGTAATATTCTCAAGGCCAGATAAACCCGTAAGGGCATCAGAATATGAAACAACAAGGTCTCCATTTACAGAAGTAATACTTCCTAATCCGGTGAGTTTTGTCAGGGAATTGTTACCGGTAATATTTATATTTCCACCAACTGAATTCACATTGTCCAGTCCTGTAAGGTTCGTCAAAAGGTCATTGTGTGAAATCCAAAGATCTCCACCAATGGATGTTAAGTTTTCTAAGCCTGTCAGACTTGTCAGGCTTGTGTTATTATAATCCTCATAACCTATTAAGAGTTGTCCTCCAATGGAAATTATATTATCTAGGCCTGACAGGCTTAAAAGGGAATCATTCTCATATATTAACAGGTCTTCCCCAATAGAAATCAAAACATTTAATCCATTCAAATTTGTAATATCAATTCCCGATATCGCCACATCCCCTTCTATCTCAGTACAATTGGGATAGTTCGTTTGGAAACTGTCAATTTCAGCCTGGGTTGAAAATGTAATTCCATCCGGCAGGCAGGACCCATCAGATTGAGCTGATATGGTACATTGGATGAAAAGGCTCAATACGATATATATAACTGATCTTTTCATAAATTCCTCCAATTGTAGTTTGATATTCGATTGACTAAAACCTATAACCTATTCATGCATTCTGGTATTTAATTGCTACAATATAGGCAATCCAATGACCGATGTCAATTTTATCTCTCTTAATCTCAACTATATATAGTTATTGTGAGGTTTGATTCTAATGGATACCCAGTAATAAGGAGCTCCTTAACAAAGTAGTAAAACTTATAATTCAAAACTAACCAGCAACGCTTGCAGTTCCAAGTTCCTATCTTAAGTGAATAGTGAAGAATGTATATCGAGAATCAACTTAAAACTCAAAACTACCCTGTCCCCCGTACCTCGTACCTCAAACCGCATACCTCGAACCGGCTTTAAATATTTACGACAAATCAATTTACCAAATAAATTAGTAATTTGCACTTCAGTTTCCGACCTCACAGGTCGGGGACCTGTGAGGTCGGGCTTATGCATCAAAACTTCAAAGTTTTCATTAAAGACAAGCTCATTATTTTCACTGAGAATATGAGTTTCTCCATCAAGGATAAGAATACAGTGTTCTACCGTTATCAGGGAATGGTGCATTTGATCGTTGAATTTGAACACTTTATCAAGGCGAAAAAGATCAGAACCCTGATCGTGTACCGCAAAAAAAATGTTGATCAATTGTTTAAGTTCTTTATAGGAAGGTTTAAGCTTACCAAAGCTGCCGGCGGAGCTGTGATCAGCAAGAAAGATGAGGTTTTGATGATCTTCCGGCATGGCAGGTGGGATCTTCCCAAGGGGAAGAAAAACAGCGGAGAAAAGAATAAGGAAACCGCACTGAGAGAGGTGATGGAAGAAACCGGGCTGCAGAAGCTGGAAATTATCAAGAAGCTATCCGTCACGTATCATTTTTACCGCCGGAACAAAAAACTCATCATCAAGAAAACCCACTGGTTCCTGATGAAAGGCAAGCGCAATCAGGTGATGATCCCCGCGCTGGCAGAAGGAATTGAGAAAGTAAAGTGGGTTCCCTTTGATAAAGCCAAAAAGAAGAGCAATAAGACTTTCCGATCCATTTCGGAAGTACTTGTGAAAGCGATAGATACGCCTTAATAATAATTAAAACCAAACAATTTGTATTATATTTGACGTGGGACGAGGTTCGCGGGACGAGGTACGGGGAAGGCGTAAAGGTTCAAATTTCAGATATCAGATATCGGATATCAGAAGCTTAATCGAAGTATATCAGTCTAAGTAAAAAGTACTATCATGAATAAAATAGCAGTTTTCCCGGGATCATTCGATCCGATCACGATTGGCCACGAATCCATCATCAAAAGGGCATGCAAAGTTTTTGATAAGATCATTGTTGCCATTGGTGAAAACGCTGAAAAGAAGAGCTATTTCGATATCGATCAGCGCCTGAAATGGATTGAGGAGGTATTTGCTGATGAGGCTAAAGTGAGCGTGGCAAAATATTCCGGTCTGACAGTTGGTTTCTGCAAAGAGGTGAATGCCCAATTCATACTGCGCGGATTGCGTACTTCTGCCGACTTTGAATTTGAGCGCAGTATTGGGCAGGTGAATAAGAAACTATACCCGGATATTGAGACCGTATTCCTTCTTACTGCCCCTGAGCACACTTCCATCAATTCCTCCATCGTCCGCGATATCCTCCGCAATGGAGGTGATGCGAGCCAGTTTGTACCAGAAGCAGTGAAGTTCTAAAAATAAGAACCACAAAGGCTCCAAGACTCCAAGCATCACCAAGAGTTTATAAATGCTGATCTTGGTGTACCTTCGTGCCTTGGTGTCTTGGTGGTAAGTAATACTACCAGAATATCTTTTCGATAATAAAGATTATCTCGAGGCGTTTATTCTTTGGTTTCCAAATCCATTACTATGAGAAAGTATACTATAGCCCTTCTACTTTTATTCCTCCCCATCACCATTTTTGCGCAGAAGACCAGCATTCACGGAACGGTATCAGAAGGCGAAAGGCAGGTAGTCAGGCTGCTGGCTTTTGATGATTTTATTTCAAAGAAGATAATAAAACTGGGTGAAAGCACGGTCAGCAAAGACGGAAGCTTCAAAATTGAATTTGATCTGGAAGAAACCACCGCCGCTTTTCTCGATATCAATTACCAGCGGGCCGAGATCTTTCTGGAGCCGGGAAATGCCTATCAACTTATTATCAGCTATAACCCGGCCAACCAGTTGGAATCTTATTTCGACAGGCAAGGACTGGATTATAGCTTAGAGACAGAGGATGAAAATGAACTCAACCAACTCATCTGGAAATTCAATGCCATGTACAATAAGTTTGTGATGGAAAACTTTGAGCATATTGTCAAGCTGCATGATAAGGCCAGGGTGACTGATTTTCGCGAGCAGGTTGACCAAACTTTTGAGGGCGTTGATCATCCCTATTTTATTGATTACATTCATTATAAGCTGGCCGATGTTTATCAGTTCGCCCGCTTAAGAGGGAAAAGAGCCTTAGCTGAAGAATATTTCGTTGGCAAAGCGGTCCTCTATAATAATGTTGAATACACCTTCTTTCTTGATGAGTTTTTCGAAAAGTTCCTGACAAGCTCACCGGATGTGATCACCATCTCAGACCTGATCATTGCTGTAAATGACAGCAGCAGCAATCAAATGATCTTGCGTGCCCTCGAAAAAGTACCATATCTGCAGGAAGAGGGTTTCAGGGAACTGGTACTGATCCATGGCCTGCGGAGCCTGTATTATAATGGGACTTTCAAAAAACCTCAGGTACTGGCTATGATAGAAGACATCAAACTTTCTACAAACGACCCCATGCATAAGCGTATTGCAGCAAACCTGCTTACAAGCCTGAACCATCTCGCCCCCGGCAGTCCAGCACCGGACATCATCCTGATTGGCATCGGAGGGCAGGCCTTTAACCTCAGAAATATCAAAGGCAAACCTATCCTGCTTGCATTTTACAGGAGTGAAAGTAAAGGGACTCAGAACGCATTGGAAAGCCTCGCCGAACTTTATAATTATTATAAGTCAGGGCTGGAGATCATCAGCATTTCTATGGATGATGACCCTGCAGCATATATCCCCCTGGCAAATTCAGGAGGATTCCATTGGACCTTCGCACACTACGGGAATGATCCCGCGGTACTTGACAGCTATGATATCAGGAACCTCCCGCTATATGTTCTGATCAATACCGAAGGAAATATCGCGGCATATCCCGCTCCTCCTCCGGGAGATGAGTTGGAAAGGGCCGTGATGAAGGTGATTCATTAAAATACTTGGAGTGCCTGGAGTACTTAAAGTACTTAGAGTACTTGAAGTATTTAGAGTTGTCTGGATTTTTATAATTTTGGACAAAACCATTCCTTATGCCTGAACTATCAGAAGCTACGCTGTCAAACCTCCAAACGTATGTCACAGAACTTGAACATGAAAGAGGCTTCATCAGTCAAACCATCCTCGAAAAATGCCTCCTTATGGGTGAAGAAATGGGGGAACTCTTCAAAGCCATCCGGAAAGCTGAAAACATCAGCACTGATCATAATTCAGAGACTTTTCATGTTGGAGAAGAACTGGTTGACATTCTCATATACATATGCGCCATCGCCAACCGTAGCGGTATCGATATGGAAGAAGCCTTTCGAAAGAAAGAAGAGATCAATAAGAAGAGGGTTTGGAAGCAGAGGGATATCTGATATTTGACATCTGATATCTGATATTTGAAGCTTTCTGAAAACGCGCCACTCACCTCAGGCCCCAAGCCTCAGGCCCCACACCTCACACCGCATGTCCGAACCACAAAAATGATTAATTTTGCTTCCATCTGCCGAAATGGCAGAAGAATGGCGTTATCCCTATAGGGTATGATTATTGATATCTCAAATTAGACTAAAGATAATAGGCTTATTTCATAGCGAAATGCTTTAATGGCGGAATAGTTTTTGTAATAAGCAGTAAAAATATTTTTCATGGGCATATTAGGTAAGGTGCTGGGCAGTAAATCGGATCGTGACATTAAAGAGATAGGTCCGATAGTGAATAAGATCAAAGCTGTTGAACCACAGATCACCGCACTGAGTGATGATGATCTCAGAGGAAAAACACAGGAATTCAAGCAAAGGATAGCAGAGCATATCAAAGCGGAAGAACAAAATGTTATCGATCTGAAAACCTCAATTGAACAGGAAGATGACATCATGGAGCGGGAAAAGATGTGGGAACAGGTAGATAAGCTTGAAAAGCAAACCTACGAGAAAACCCAGGACATTCTCAATGAGATCTTGCCGGAAGCCTTTGCCGTGATCAAGGAAACAGCGAGGCGATTTAAGGAAAACGGGCAGCTTGAAGTAACAGCTACTGAGATGGATAAAGAGCTCGATCCCTTCAGGGATGGGATGGAGATCGTAGGCGAAAAAGCGATCTACAAAAATGAATGGACTGCCGGCGGAAGCATGATCAAATGGGATATGGTACACTATGATGTACAGCTCATCGGTGGCATCGTACTCCACCAGGGAAAGATCGCAGAGATGGCCACCGGTGAAGGGAAAACCCTCGTGGCTACCCTCCCGGTTTACCTGAATGCTCTTTCCGGGAAAGGAGTTCACATAGTAACAGTGAACGACTATCTGGCCAAACGTGACTCCGAATGGATGGGCGTGCTCTATGAGTTCCATGGTTTAAAAGTGGATTGTATCGATAAGCATGATCCAAACTCCGAACCACGGAGGCAGGCCTACCTGGCCGACATCACCTTCGGCACCAACAATGAATTTGGCTTCGACTATTTGCGTGACAATATGACGGGCAACCCGAACGAGCTGGTACAGCGGAAACATAACTATACCATAGTAGATGAGGTCGATTCCGTACTTATTGATGATGCCCGGACGCCCCTTATCATTTCTGGACCAACTCCTCAGGGCGACAAACATGAATATCATGAACTCAAACCCCTGGTGCAAAAGCTTTACAGCGCGCAGCGGAATTACGTGACCAAAATTCTGGCAGAAGCAAAAAAATTACTGGCTGATGAAAATAATGACGAGAGTCAGAAAGAAGGTGCCAAGCTTTTATTCAGGGCCCATCGTGGGCTTCCCAAGAACACTGCTTTGATCAAGTTCCTTTCGGAACCTGGTGTAAGGGCTAAGATGCAGAAGACTGAAAACTTCTTTCTTGCTGAGCAAGGCAAAAAAATGCACATTGTGGATGACGAGCTTTATTTCGTGATCGAAGAAAAGAATAATTCCATCGACCTCCGCGAAAAAGGGGTTGAGATCTTTACCAGTGAAACAGGAGACCCAAACTTTTATCTTCTGCCGGATATTGGAGGCGAAATTGCAGAGATGGAGAAATCCGATCTTGACGAAAAGAAAATGCTCGAAAAGAAGAGTGAGATGATCAGGGAGTACTCTATGAAGTCAGAAAGGGTGCACTCCGTAAACCAGCTGCTGAAAGCCTATGCCCTCTTCGAGATAGATGTGGAGTACGTGATCATGGAGAACAAGATCAAGATCGTGGACGAGCAAACCGGCCGTATCATGGAAGGACGCCGCTACTCCGATGGTCTCCACCAGGCACTGGAAGCGAAGGAAAATGTGAAAGTAGAAGCTGCCACCCAAACCTATGCTACCATCACCCTGCAGAACTACTTCAGGATGTATGACAAGCTCGCCGGGATGACAGGTACTGCTGAAACAGAAGCCGGGGAGTTCTGGGACATCTATAAGCTCGACTGCGTAGTGATCCCGACCAATCGTCCAATCGTTAGAGACGACAGGCAGGATATGGTTTTCAAGACCAAACGGGAAAAATACAATGCCGTGATCGAGGAGTGTGAGACGCTTGTCAAGGAGGGACGCCCCGTACTTGTTGGAACAACCTCAGTGGAAACATCCGAACTCCTCTCCAGGATGCTGACCAGAAGAAAAATACAACACAACGTACTGAATGCCAAGCTCCATAAGAAAGAGGCTGATGTGGTTGCAGAGGCCGGTAAGGCTGGTTCGGTGACCATCGCCACCAACATGGCGGGCCGTGGTACTGATATTAAACTCCAGGATGGGGTAAAAGAAGCCGGCGGGCTTGCAATCGTTGGTACAGAGAGGCATGATTCCAGGCGTGTAGACCGTCAGTTGCGCGGACGTGCCGGGCGACAGGGAGACCCGGGTAGCTCGCAATTCTTCGTTGCACTTGAAGACGATCTGATGCGTATGTTCGGTTCCGAAAGGATCGCGCGCATTATGGACAGGCTCGGTCTGAAAGAAGGTGAAGTGATCCAGCATTCCATGATCACCAAATCGATAGAGCGTGCACAGAAAAAAGTTGAAGAAAATAACTTCGGCATCAGGAAGAGGCTGCTCGAATATGATGATGTGATGAACGCCCAGCGTGAGGTAATCTACAAAAAGCGCCGTCATGCATTGCATGGCGAACGCCTTGCTGTTGACCTCATGAATATGATGTATGATGTAGGTGAAAAGATCACCATCGACATGCAGGAGCAGGGCGACTTTGATGGATTCAAGATGGGACTGATCACCACTCTCGGAATAGAATCGCCGATCACAGAAAAAGAATTTTCTAATGAAAACTCAACAAGCATTGCAGATAAGATCTTCGAAGTAGTGGTAAAAAGCTATAAGGATAAGTCGGCAATCATTGCCCAGAATGCTTACCCGGTGATCAAGAATGTCTACGAAACACAGACTCAGTATGAAAACATCCTTGTTCCGGTCACGGATGGTATCAAAACCATGCAAATCATCGCCAACCTGAAGAAATCAGTTGATAGTCAGGGAAAGGAAGTTGTGCTTTCTATAGAAAAGGGCATTACCCTCGGAATGATAGATGATGCCTGGAAAGATCACCTCAGGGAATTGGATGACCTGAAACAATCTGTACAGTCAGCCACATATGAACAAAAAGACCCTTTACTCATATACAAATTCGAATCATTTAACCTCTTCAAAGTCATGATCGAAAAGATCAATGACGAGGTAGTGTCTTTCCTGGCTAAGGGAAATATTCCTATGCAAGACCCTAATGCTGTTAAAGAAGCGCAGGCGCCCAGGGGTTTGGATAGCAGCAGGTTAAAAGAAGAACGTAAAGATCTGCTCGCCCAGGCCCATTCAGACACTCAGGGCCCCAGGAAAGCTGCTCCGGTAACACGCACAGAAAAGAAATATGGTCGAAACGACAAAGTAAAGGTCCGTTACAACGACGGTAGGGTAATGGAGAAGAAATACAAGATGCTTGAGAACGATCTCAGGAGGGGTGAGTGTACGATAATATAATTAAGGCATGAGGCTTGGGGTATGGGGTATGAGGCAATTTAGCCATTTAACCATGTAGCCGTTTAGCCATGTAGCCATTTAACCGTGCAGCCATTTAACCATGTAGCCATTCATCACCTCCAGCTACATCATTTCCCTGTGCATAATACCTTGTACATAGTAGCAAATAATTCTATCTTTGTTACCAAACTAAACAACGCCTACTGATGAAAAAACTAACTACTCTCCTACTAAGCCTCATGATCAGCGTATTCCTGTCAGGGCAAATAGCCTATAGTCCTCTTGTTGATTCTTTAAAAAATGAGATTACCGAGTCAGGGATCACCGGCATACTCGAACAACTAAGTGGTGTGGTTGAAGTGAGTGTTGGCGGACAGCCATATACCATAGTCACACGTCATTCATATAGTACAGGTAACCCTAAAGCTGCCGAATGGATCTACGAACAATTTGAAGCACTGGGTCTTCCGGTCGAGTACCACACTTTCGGCAGCAATGGTGAAAATGTTGTGGCTACCATCACTGGATCAGAATTCCCTGACCAGCAATATATTATCTGCGCACATTATGATGATATGCCATCCGGAAATCTTGCCCCCGGTGCAGATGATAATGCCTCAGGTGTTGTAGGTGTTCTTGAAACTGCGCGCCTTCTAAAAGATTTCGATCTGAAATACACAGTGAAGTTTATCGCCTTCGATGAAGAAGAACAAGGCTTGATCGGCAGTCATGCCTATGCGAATCAAGCATCATCAAATGGAGATGACATTCTCGGGGTTCTCAACCTTGACATGATCGCTTACGATTCTGATGATGATTTCGAAATGTCGATCTCTACTACTGCTGCATCAGCAGAGTTCACAGGAGAATATACCAGTGTACTGGCTGTATATGATTTCGACCTGACCTATAACTTTATCTCAACTGGTGCGAGCGATCACTCACCATTCTGGAACAATGGATACCAGGCTATTCTTGCTATCGAAGACTGGAACGACTTTAATGATGCCTATCATACAACAGGTGATGTCATAGAAAACTGCAACATACCTTATTTCAAGCAGATGACGCAATCGGCTGTAGCCACTATGGCCAGCCTCAGTATGGATATGAAGATGGAACTCCTTCACGAGCCCCTGGCCTCTGGGAACTTTACCGAAGACCGGGAAGCCGCATTGGTGATCCACTCAAACCATACAATTGGTAGCGGTGCCAATGCTCCCCAATTGTATTATAGCGTGGATGGAGGAAACTTTTCAGCGCTACAACCATACTCAATAAACCTGGACACATTCTTCTTTATGATCCCCGGCCAGCCCATGGATACTGAAGTGGATTATTACCTGGCGGCACAGAATGAAGATGGGACCCTGGTAGCGACCTTGCCTGACGGCGGAAGGGGTATTAACCCTCCCGGAAGCATCATGCCCAACAGCTACTTTTCATATGTGATCGCAGATATTTATTCTAAGATCGCATGCAGTGAGACCACTCCAAAAACCATCAATGATCTGGCCAATGTTTATGATACCATCAAGATTGCTGATGACGGAGCCCTTGTTGACCTGAATGTAGAACTGGATATCACGCACACCTACGATGGAGATGTAGAAGTATATCTGATCGGACCTGACGGAACCAAGATCGACCTTTGCGTAGGCCATGGTGCATCAGGACAAAACTTCATTGGAACTATACTGGACGATCAGGCCAGCATTCCAATATCGGAAGGAAGCGCCCCATTTACAGGTAGTTACATCCCTGATGAATCGCTGTCAACTTACAATGATCTTCCAATCACAGGAAACTGGGTGCTGCATATCTTTGATAACGCCATGAATGATCAGGGAACCCTTCACAACTGGTGCCTGAACATGCTTTATTCAGGAGATCCGATCAGCGTTCCTACGCATGAACAAGATGAGCTGGTCCTTCATCAAAACTATCCCAACCCCTTCAGAGAGGAAACAACTTTTGCTTTCGACCTTGATGAAACCAGCAAAGTCATGATCAGTGTCATTGATATGATGGGCAGGCAGGTGACTACAGTGACAGATCAGCAGTACACTGCCGGCTCACACCAGCTAAAGTGGAATGCTGCCGGCCTTCCCCAGGGACAATATTTCTTCAAAGTTCAAACCGATGATTATGTTGAAGTTAAATCCATGGTCATCGTAAAATAAAGGCATATGCAACTTAACAGGATCCTTTTAAAACTAAGTGGTGAAGCCTTGTTAGGCGATAAAGAGCACGGTATTGACCCGGACAGGCTCTCACAATATGCATCAGAGATCGTTGATGCAGCCAAGGGAGGCACGCAGATCGCAATTGTAATAGGCGGCGGGAACATCTTCAGGGGCCTCAGCGGGGCTGCCGAAGGCATGGATCGCGTTCAAGGTGATTATATGGGCATGATGGCAACAGTGATCAATAGCCTGGCTTTGCAGGCTGAACTGGAAAAATTTGGTGCAAAAACTGCCCTCTTCTCAGGCATGCTGATCCGACCTGTTGCCCGACCAATGAGTGCCAGATCTGCTATCAGTGAACTGGATAACGGCAAGATCATCCTTATATGTGGAGGAACAGGAAACCCATATTTCACTACAGATTCTGCTTCAGCACTGAGAGCTCTTGAGATCAAAGCCAATGTGATCCTGAAGGGCACTCGCGTGGATGGAGTTTATTCAGCCGACCCTGAAAAAGATCCTTCAGCCACTAAGTTCAGCAAGCTCAGCTTTGATGAAGCTATTGAGAAAAAATTACGTATCATGGACCAGACCGCATTTACCTTATGCAGTGAAAACAAGATGCCCATTTATGTTTTCAACATGAATGAAAAAGGCAACCTTAAGCAGGTTCTCGAAGGAAATAATATTGGAACGCTCGTTAGTTAAGAAAATATTATATTTGCCTTAAATCAAAAATCAAACAGCATGAACGAAGAAGCCCAAATGTGCCTGGATGAAGCCAAAGAAGGAATGGAGAATTCCTTATTGCATCTGGACAGGGAGTTTCAAAAGATCCGTGCCGGCAAAGCCAGTCCGCAAATGCTCGAAGGAATCATGATAGACTACTATGGTGCCATGACACCGATAGAGCAAACCGCCAATATCAACACACCTGATCCACGACAGATCATCGTTCAGCCATGGGATAAAAGTATCCTTGGTCAGCTTGAAAAGGCCATCCTCAATGCCAACCTTGGTTTCAATCCAAAGAATGAGGGTGAAGTGCTCAGGATTTCTGTACCCCCGCTCACCGAAGAACGCCGCGTCGAACTGGTAAAGAAAGCCAAAGTGCAGGCTGAAAATACACGGATCAGCATCAGGAATACAAGACGATCGGCTAATGACCTGGCCAAAAGCCTTGAAAAAGATGGCCTCCCTGAAGACGAGTCGAAAAGGGTTCAGGACAAAATTCAAGAACTCACCGACGAGTATATCAAAAAGGTAGATGAGATGATGGATGCGAAGGAGAAAGACGTCATGACCGTATAATAAAAACTACCAAACTCCAAACTCCAAACTACAAACTCCAAACTACTCTGTACAGTTACAGCAGATATCGATCTTACTTCTATCCTCCAATATCTGATTTCTGAATTCCTTATACGCTTCTCCTGTCCAAATATCTATAAAGGAAAGATTTTCCAATTGGCCTAATTGATGCCCGGCATCTTTATCGAAGCAACAGGGCACTACCCTGCCATCCCAGGTGATGACTGCACCACTCCACATCCGGAAGCAGCGGTTGCGTATCGGTTTTTTTAATTTCCACCGACCATCCGCTCCGCGGGAATAGCGAGCATATTTGGGATGGTCAGGAATAAGCTCAGTGTCATTCTTAAAATCATAAACCTGAGCACTTTTAAATTCCAATTTATCAGCCCCCAGTTCTTTCGTCAGCTTTTTCATGGCTGGTATCTGGTGTTCATTGCTTTTAAAAACAAGGAATTGAATGATTAAAAAAGGCTTTGAGGACTTCAGTTCCTGTTTCCACTTGACTACATTCTTCACCCCGTCTCTCACCATCTCAAAATCACCCGTTTTCCTATATCTCTCATAAGTCTCTTGATCAATACCATCAATGGAAACTATCAGGCGGTCGAGGCCTGATTCTACCAGCTTCCTTGATGATTCATTGTCAAGAAAGTGCCCATTGGTAGACGTTACGGTATAAACTCTCTTCTTGCGTGCATATGAAATCATCTCAAAAAACTCAGGATTTAGTAAGGGCTCCCCCTGAAAATAGAGCATCAGCACCATCAAATGCTTGTTCATCCTGTCAATAATATTCTTAAAATCTATTGCATTCATTTTCCCCTGCGGTCTTGTAAATTCCCTTAAACCACTGGGGCATTCCGGACAGTGAAGATTGCATGAGGTCGTTGGTTCAATTGAAATAGTGGCGGGCATGCCGGCATGTAGTGGCTTATTTTTCAGTAAGCTGAAGCAATAACTGACCCTTAACTTCAAATAATTGATCAGCTTCCGAAAGGACAATGTGAGGCAGAAATTAAGCCCATCCCTGGTAGCTGAAAGTACGTTTTGCATTCAATTGATTTTAAGCAAATTTAAGAAAAACGTAATGCAGACGTGTTAAAGAATTCAGCCATAATACTTAGTTTCGCAGATAAATACGAAACATATGAAAGAATTTTGGGATCAGCGCTACGCTGATGAACAATACTATTTTTACGGTAAGGAGCCGAATGGATTTTTCAAGTCATGCATTGACAATAATCCGGCGGGAAAAATTTTACTGCCAGGCGACGGAGAAGGAAGAAATGCGGTATATGCTGCCAGCAGGGGATGGGACGTTTACGCTTTTGACATCAGCAAAATGGGACAGAAAAAAGCATTATTGCTTGCTGAAGAAAATGGTGTGACCATCAATTATAATATTTCCGACATGTCCGATTTTCCCATGGAAAATAATTCTTTCGACATGATCGCCCTGATCTATATCCACCTGTTTCCGGAAGAAAGAATATTCAACCATAAGCGATTTATTTCTGCCCTGAAACCCGGGGGTCTCCTGGTCATGGAAGTGTTTAGCAAAAAACAGTTTGGCAATGACTCTGGAGGACCGAAAGACCTTGATCTCCTGTATGATATTGAAGAATTAGAAGATGATTTCAAGTCTTTGAAGATTATACGGGCAGAAGATACAAGCATCTTTCATGATGAAAGTTTTGCACACCAGGGCGATGCAGAGATAATCAGGTTTATAGGACAAAAAAAATAACTTCCAATGAATTTCGTGATCAAGCTTGTTGAGGACGTATTCATGTGAGTAGAGGGCACAGCTGTGTTCCTTGTAGAATACAATGAAGAATAAACATTCCTAAAATGCTTAGCTTTGTGACTTATGCCTGTAAATATTGAAATCAAAGCCCGTTGTGCGGATCCAGAAAAAGCAGCTGAGATCTTATCAGAATTAAATGCAGAACACATTGGAACCGACCATCAGGTCGACACCTACTTCAGGGTTGAGGAAGGGCGTCTGAAACTCAGGGAAGGAAATATCGAGAACAATCTGATCTTTTATAAAAGGAGTGACCAAGCAGGCCCGAAGAGGTCGGACGTGATCCTGCATCCCGCTGGCAATGATCCAAACCTGAAACATATACTTGAAGAAACCCTCGGAATATTGATTGTGGTTGATAAGATACGTGATATCTATTTCATCGACAATGTGAAGTTCCATATCGACAATGTCGAAGGACTGGGAACCTTTGTCGAAATAGAAGCTATCGGAGAGGAAGCTGAAGCATTCGGTCTGAACAGGCAATGCAGGCATTTTATGGATGCTTTGAACATTGGTGAGGACCAGCTTATCTCTATATCATACAGTGATCTTTTACTGGAAATAGAAGGATGAAAATAATCAAAACCATAATCGCATTTTTCCTGGCAGTCCTTGTTTGTTATTCACCTCTTCTTGGACAAAACATTAAGGTTTCCAATGCCATTGAAGCCTTTTCCGATGGGGAATATGAGAAATGCTATAAACTTTCCGGTGATGCACTTGCAAATCTGGATAATCTGAGTGGTGATTACATCGCAGCAGCTTATTATTACCTTGCTAAATCGAGGGTGCAGGTACTGAGAATAGCCATGGTAGAGGGCGACCAGGAAAAGCTGTTGGGCATGCAAAATGCCTTGATCGAGAGTTATTTCGATTATCAGGAAGCCCTGAAAACAGCCGATTACAAGCTTCAATCAGATATTCAGAATGATTTGGATGGGCTCTTCAACCCGATACTTCAAACAGGACTATCAGCCTTGAATACCGGTAATGACACCGACCAACCCGACAATGTCAGGCAGGCAGCATTGCTGGCAGCTAAAGGATACCTTGGAGCAGCCAAAGATATATCGCCTACCTACCTGGCATGCGACCTGCTTGGGCAAGCCAATCTGGAATTGGGGGATACTGCTTTAGCCTATAAACTCTTCACAGAAAGTATCACCGTATATAAACAAAAACCTCCTGTAGAGGCCGATCTTTTAATGGCATATGTATTTTTCAGAAAGGCTGTCATTGAAAGATACCATCAAAAAAATAATGGATTGGCTCTGGCAACACTCATGGAAGGGGAGAATCTCTTAAATGCAGAGTACAGCAAGCAGAGTGTAAATGCTACACTAACTGCCCCACAAAAGCTGGCATATGAAAAAGGGATGATGGACCTGATTGGCTTTGAACTTGACATTTACATTAATGATCCCAGCTTAAGGGACGATGCCCTGGTACGATTTCAAGAGGTTCTTTTAGTGCACCCTGAAGATTATAATATTTACATTGCCTATGCAAACATGCTTGAAGATATAGATGCCATGTTAGCTATCGATGCCTATAATACTGCTATTAGCATTGATGACACACAGGAGTTGGCCTATTTTAATATCGGGGCTATTTATAATAACCTTGGTTCTGAAGTATATCTGAAGGGGCTGAACCAGGATGATGACCTCGTTGCCGACAGTCTTTACAATACAGCCAATACTTATTTCAGGAGTGCTTATACATATATGGAAAAAGCTTATAATCTGAATCCTCAGGGATTACAAACCATAAGAGCCCTGATCCAGCTATCGAACTCACTGGGGCTCGATGAGAAGTATGAGTTTTATAAGCAGAAAGAGGTTGAAATCAGAGGATTCTAAAAAATACACACCTCACCCCCTAAATCCCCCTCTCCTAAAGGAGAAGGGGACTATAAATTGAATTTTTGAACTATTAAATGGAAAGTCTGGCGTATAAAATATTACCGGTAATCTTCATCTTCTTGTTGGGATACATCCTGAAGCTATTTGGGGTGCTGAAGGTTGATCATGGTGATGTTTTCATGAAGGTGGTTTTTTATCTTTCACTGCCGGCGCTGGTTATCCTTTCGCTCACCAGGGTTGAACTTGTTGGCGAGTTTGCCTGGCTACCTGTAATCTCCTTCTCGGTGATCATGATACAGTTCGGTATCTCATACTTTACAGGAAGGTTTATGAAACTCGACCGCAAGACCCATGGGGTTTTGCTTGCCGGCACCATGATCATGAACATTGGCTTCGCCTTGCCTTTTATTATTGCTGCTTATGGGGATGAAGGCTTAGCCCTGCTTTCCATGTTCGATGTAAGCAATGCCATCCTGGCTTTCACACTTGTTTACTTTATTGCCGCCAAATATGGGGAAGACGGGACATCCTCGAAAGGCATGATCAAAAAGTTCCTTTTCAACCCGCCCATCTGGGCTCTGGCCACAGGTATCATCCTCAACCTGACAAACACAGAGGTACCCCCTATGCCTGCTCACCTCTTACAGATACTTGGCGATCTCACCATCCCTCTGATTATGATCGCCCTGGGTATCTTCTTCAACCTGAAATTGATCAAACCGGGACCGGTATTTGCTGGGCTTTTTATCCGAATCGGCATTGGTTTCCTGATAGGATGGATATTTTGCCTGGCCCTTGGCCTGGAAGGATTGATCAAAACCATCGTCCTGATAGGATCATCCGCACCGGTAGGATTCAACTCCATCATCTTTGCTTCCATGGAAAAGCTGGATAAAGAATATGCAGCTTCCATGGTATCATTTGGAATCCTGGTTGGACTGGTAGTGATACCGTTGATCATCTATTTTGCGCAGTAGAAACGAGATCTGGCAGGTCTTGCCTAAATTAATACAACTCCTTATGGCATTCAGAACATAGCTTGGTCTTCCAGGCTTCATTCGGATCATTAGGATGTACAAACTCCAATGGGACATTAATATTTGACACCTGTAAGGTATCTATTGTTCCCTGTGCTACAATGGTATGACAAAGATTGCAATCCATTGAGATTACTTTACCCCCCTCTGACACATGCCTGTCGTTATGACACCTGAAACACCCGTCAAATTCAAGGTGGCCAATATGATTTGGATAAGAAGTCCAGTTCACCTTCATATATGGAAATATATTTTGACTGTATGCCTGGTGTATCCCGGCAATGGCTTTTTCAATCACCTCCAGCTGGTCCTCAAATATATCTTCGTGCATAAACTCATAATACATTAGAACTTCAGATTCGATAAATTTCTTAGCACTATCCAGGCTTGGAAAATCATTATTGATTACCTCCATCGCAACTATCTTTATGTCTGGAAGATCATGCGGAATATTCCCGGCTGTGATCGCATCATTGATGAACCTGATCGGGGTTTTATAGTCATGCGATGGGCGGTTATGGCAATCCATGCAGTCCATCACCCTGCTCTCCATGTTATGGTCAGATAAACCCTCAGAATAATAATCAGGATCCCGGTAAATTGTTTCATCACCCGTTATGAGGTTGGTCATCCTCACCCAGGGAATCGTGTCCCGGTGAGATCCCGGTGATGTCATATATTCAATCTTTACATCAGGGTTGATGTGCCAGTGGATACCTTCCTTTAAACCGAGAGCGCTGTATGAGGAGCCAATCTTCATCTGGAGTGCAATGTCCCATTGTGTATTTGCTTCATCCGGCAGATAATGTTTTTCAATCCTTATGGTACGTGCATAGAATTTTTCCGGCCAATGGCATTCTTCGCAGGTTTCCCTTGCCGGCCTGAGGTTTGAAATAGGTGTTGGTATGGGTCTCGGGAAGACATTCGCCAATACGGCATATACCTGATACAGACCCGATAATTTTGACTTCACATACCAGTTTGCTCCCGAGCCCACGTGGCATTCTACACAGGCAACCTTGGCATGAGGTGAATTCTGATATGCTACATATTCAGGTTCCATGACCTGGTGACAAAGGGTGCCGCAGAATTCGACAGACTCCGTATAATGATAAGCCTCAAAACTACCGACTGATGACACCAATAAGAAAAGCACAGTTCCAAAAGTAAAGATCAAGAATGCGTTTCTATGCCTGTTGTAGTTCAGATCGATGGTTGGCCATTTACGTTCACTCACTTTTCCGCTTCTTTTAAGCCTCCTCGCATAAATGATCATCCCGAGCGGGATCATGAGTAGACCAATGAACATGATCACAGGTAGAACAATAAAGATCACAAGCCCCAGGTAAGAGCTACCCTCCCCAAAAGCTGAAATTACAAGGAGAAATACGATCATAAATATTGTGATCAGGCTAATGATAGTTCCGCTGATAGAAGTCCAGTTATAATAAGATTTTGGGAGTTTCATCTCTTAATTATTTTAAACACAAATACTAAAATACTCATTCTCAAACAATAAATATACTACCCAATTATGGCTTTTACAAATATTAACATATCTTTATGTGTAAATTATATTATTAAAACTAATGCCGGAGGTTTGATTTGCGTCCTGATTATGCCAATATGTGGTATTGTGATGAACTGAAAAGTGAACCGAAAACCGAGAAGGGGATCATTCTGGTTACTGGGGCTACAGGATATATTGGTGGAAGGTTAGTTCCTGAACTTTTAAGAAGAGGATACTCGATCAGGGTAATGGTGAGGTCGTATTCTCCCGACTATATCAAACGCTGGCCCGGTGCAGAAATCGTCGAAGCTGATGCACTTGACAGGGAAAGCCTGAAAGCAGCATTAAAAGATGTGCATACAGCTTACTACCTGATACACTCTTTGCTCCTTGGAACAAGTGAATTCGAAAAAACGGATATTGATGCAGCAAAAAATTTCAGGGCGATTGCTGAAGATGCAGGGATTCAGCACATGATATATCTTGGTGCCCTGGGTGACAGAAGTAAAAAGCTGTCACCTCACCTTGAAAACCGAAACCGTGTGGCAGCCATCCTCAGTGGTGGCGACATTCCAGTAACAGTTCTAAGGGCAGGATTGATCATTGGTTCAGGCAGTGCCCCTTATGAGATTCTGGCTAATCTGGTTAAAAATACCCCTGTATTTTTCATCCCTTACTGGGCTAGAACCAAAAGCCAGCCTATCGCTGTTAGGGATGTGATACGTTACCTGGTAGGAATAATAGAGACTTTTGATGCGGAGGGCATTGAATATGATATTGGCGGAGATGAGATCATGACGTATGATGAAATGTTGAAGATCCTTGCAAAAGTGCAGAATAAACGTAGGTTCTTCTTTTATGGTCTGATCACAAATACTACCATATATGCCTATTTAGCAAGCCTGCTAACACCTGTACCTGACCCTATTACAAAAGCACTCGTGAAGGGTTGTAAAAATGAGGTGCTTTGCCGTGATCACAAGATACGTGAGATCATTGTATTTGAGCCAAGGACATATCGCGAAGCCTTGAAGGCAGCATATGAAAAGGAACAGGATGATGGAGTGCAAAGCCGATGGTCAGATTCATATCCATATACTCATGAACTTGCAGTGAAGCTCCATGAGCTAAAGCCAACACCAAAATACAATTCAACCTATTGCCTGTTAACATATAAATCACCCGAAAGTCTATTCAAGTCTTTTTGCCATGTAGGTGGCAAAGTTGGCTGGTTCAGAAATAACTGGATGTGGCGTTTGCGGGGAATGATCGACCGATTGCTTCTTGGTGTTGGGAGTGCCCGAGGAAGGAGGAGTTATTCTGAGCTCAGGGTAAATGATGTGATTGATTTTTTCAGGGTTGAAAGTATCAGACAAAACAAACTCCTTTTACTAAGAGCTGAAATGATCCTGCCGGGGAAAGCATGGCTGGAGTTTGGCATTGATACCTATGAAGGCCTGAACAAGCTTACTATAACGGCTTACTTTCAGCCAAAAGGGCTTTGGGGAGCAATATACTGGTATTTCTTTCTGCCATTCCATTACTATATTTTCAAGATCCTGATAAAAAAAATCGAGAAGAAAAGCTGAGACCTGCCAGGTCTCGGCCAGCCCAGCTTACTGCCGCTTTACACTCTCTATAGGAAAAACAACACTCACCTTATAAGCGAAATTATCTCCTGTTTTATCAAAGCTATATGGACCATAGCGATAGAAAACACCTGCACCTAATTTATAAAACTTCAGGTCGAGCAGTCCATGAAAGAGAATCCCTGACTCATAATATCCTTTTTCCATCGTATTGTACTCAACATTGTGATGTTGTTCAGAATTGTTGAGGTCGCCGAAAGCAATATTGGTAGCGAGGACGATCTCGGGAGAGAAGAAACGTGTTTTTACAAGTAATGAACCGAAATTATGAGTAAAATAAAGGGCTACGTAGCGATTGCTCAGGAATTCATTCATCCTCATGGTGGCAAAGCTGCTGGACGCATAAATGGTAAATACCCTATAACTGCCATTTCCATTATAGAGATTACAATATGGTACATCGCCATCGATGTATCCCGCCCTGACCTCAAATGTAGTCATACCCAGGTATTTGATGTAGAACGATTCGGTAATTTTGAGGTCATAGCGGTTATATTCGAATTCACCATTCAGAACATTGTCGAATCCTCGTGTATATTGAAATTTTACTACAGGGTACTTGGTTCCTAATGAGATCTTGATGCGGTTTGTCCGCAGGAATTTTTCTCGAAAGGCGAAGCGGAATCCAAGCGAAAGTTCGGAGAATCTGAATTCATTCTTAACCAAACCAACCCCATTGGATACCTGTCCATAATAGTAATCAGGAAAAGATTTTTTTTGATCGTTCCTCACTGATACATTCCATTTGAAATGGCGCAGGGCCCTGAACTGCAAAGAAGCATAAACTCGTTCAGTCATATTCATCCTCCGGATGAGGAATCTTCGATAACCCTCTCCTCTGAGAAAGGACTTCTGTTCTTCATGATAATCCACACCTGCACTTTCAATCACATCATAAAAATACCCCGCCTTGAGCTCAAGCTCACTATTTTTATGCAGGATCACACTCGCATCGCCCCCATACTTCGAAGTCATATCCTTGAAGCCATAACCCCAGAAACCACCAATCTTGAACCTCCTCGACAGCCTGTCATTGGTATGTATGCCCAGCCCCAGGTAAAAGCCTTCATACTGGTTATAACGGATAAACTTATTCATATCAAAATCGATAAACTTAAGCGGAATCTTGCCTGTCATAACGGTTTCAAAGGTCTTTGCAAGCCGGTCGAAATTCACCTCTTCCCCAATGCTGTCCATAAATTCGTAAGTTCGTCTGTCGCGATCAGTCAAGCTGTCGATCCTGTATTGGGTCCAGAATTGTTCGCTGCGGTCGTGTGCATTGGGATCAACATCTACTTCTATATTATTGAACTCCCGCTTTACAAGTTCAGGGTTAAGTTCAATATCACGGATATAACTCTTCCCGACGCCCACAAATGAATAGCGCTGATCGTTCACTGCTGCACCAAGGGCTTTTATATTCACATCCGTATTTAGCTGCACCGGGAACCATTGTTCTCCATTGATCAATTCATATTGCTGCTGTATTCTAATGGAAAACGGTCCCTCATCTAAAGCCGGTTCGGCGATGACACTCTGTATAGCCCAGTTGAATGTGTTTATCGACAGTACCCCTTTCAATCCATCAAAGTTTGTGTTAGGCTTTGGCTGGAATGAGATAATGAAGATGCTATCGCCACGCTCAGAATACGCTGTATCTTCCAGGATAAACATATATTTTGAGGTACTTCCCCTGCTGATGGGATTCACATACTCGCTCCTGCCAATATTGATCAGTTCTTTATAAAAAGAGGCAGATTGGATTTGCGATGCCAGGAAGACAAAAATGGGATCTTTCATTCCGGAAACACGCGTAGCGATGACATTTTCACTGTTTCGCTCCGGAAAAAGGAATTTTCGTTCAGTCACTGATTCGGCAATAAAGATATCCTGCCTGTCAAAAAACCTTCTGATTTCAAGAGAACTGGTATCAAGCATCAAGGTATCGATCATACGCAGGGAATCAAGATCGAGAGTGAAGATCACTTTTTCATAGGATGTATATGAGAAAGAGCGCATCTTCTCAGGGTTATTCAGATCCCTGTTCTCCACTACCTTCTTAATGATGCGATGGGCCGGGTTGATGCCCGGGAGCACCACCACTTCCCTGAGCTCATATGGGATCTTTTTCATAAAGATCTTCAGTCCTGCACTTTTTCCATTCACCGGGAAGCTCAACGATTCATAACCGACATAGGTAAGTTTCAGGTAATCCACTGAAACATTTGTCTTCAGATAGAATTTGCCGTCAATATCCGTGGCCCCGCCCTGGTGGCTATCATTGATCACAATATTGACGAATGCCAGGGGCTCTCCGGTTTCTGCATCCAATACACGTCCGCTGATATAATTTGCCTGTGACTGCACTCCAATAACGGAGAACAGTAAAACAATGCTTAATAGAAAAGTCCTTGTGTATGTTGGTCCCATATCTTTCGTAAAGTAAAGATACAGGATAAATCAAATAATAAATAGAAATATCAAACGAAGAATCTATTTTTTTGGGGAAAGAAATTGCAATTGCACCGACAGGGGAATGGACAAAGACTTAAAATGGTATGAAATAGCAGATTGAGGTAATAACTTAATGCACAACCTACAACTATACTCAAAACCCAAGGTTGAATTGAAGATTTACGAAGGCGAAGAGGATAGAAGAATGAAGAAGTACGATAAGCCCCAAACCTCAATCCCCAAACCTAAACCGAAAAATACTTCTCTAAATCTTTCAAGGTTGATGATGTGGTCTTAATATCATGAACAACATTGCCAGTTTCCAGCACTACAATACGTTCACAAACTTCGGTTACATGCTGCAGATCGTGGCTTGAGATCAAGGCGGTAACATTCCTGTCCTCCTGTATTTTCTTCAGTATATTTTTGAGCCTGATCTGTGTGGTCGGGTCAAGGCTGTTAAATGGTTCGTCGAGGATGAGCAGTTCCGGTTTGGTCATCAGCGCCGCTGCTATCCCCACCTTTTTCTGGTTCCCTGACGACAACTCACGTATGTATTTCTTCTTGCCGAGCACCTCATTGTTGAAGAACTCCTCAAAAGTGTCGTAAAACTCTTTAATATCACCTTTCGACAGACCATTAATATCGGCAAGGAACTCAAAATATTCCTCCGGACTCAGGAAATCGATCAGGAAGCCTTCATCAAGGTAGGATCCGGTAAACCGCTTCCAGTCAATTGAACCCATCACAATCTCAGCATTAATAGAAACGCTGCCACTTGTGGCCCTGATCAGATCAAGGATCAGCCTGAAAAAGGTAGTCTTACCGGCACCATTGTTTCCCACCAGTCCAAAACTTTCGCCTTTTGGGATCATCAGGTTCGGGATATTCAATACTACATTTCCACTGTAGGCTTTACTAAGGTCTTTTACGTCTATCATATTGTTGGTTATTACGAATATTTGTCTTTTCTGATCCTAGATACTTGATACTAGATCCTAGATACTAGATACTGGATCCAGCATCCAGAATCCAGTATCCAGTATCCAGCGTTTATTTTTCTCTGAATCCTTCTGCTATTATATATTTTCTCCTTCTGAAGCGATCTACTGCGTAGTGCATGATCGGCTTATGAAACAGCAGGCCTGCGATGCCCAGCAAGCCAAGTATTGTTGCAGCGGGGATCCTGTCGAGGAATAAAGCAAACATGGCATATACGAGCACCGGTATCAGCAGAAGAGGCAGCATAATCACAAATTGTGAGGCGCCTACGCCCTGGTAGTTGAAGGCAGCACCCCTGCTCAGATCCATGCGCCTTTTATTGTTGCTGCAAAAGATCATAATGATATGTGCACTGATCCCTATGTTCATCAGGAAACACATGCTGTTTATGTACAGTATTTCCCACCCATAAAAGGCATATGGGATGGTTACAACATATGAGAAGGTTGCAGTTCCAAGAAGGATCATATATTTTGCCCTGAAGTATTTATCAAAGTCAATATTGTTTGCGAGGATAGCATCAAAGAAGCTGCTTTCCCAACCCAGGAAATAGTTTCCTATGCTCATACCTACACCACCTGTAATGAAGATCCCGACAAAGATCATCATACCCCCCATGCTCATATAGATATCTTGAGGATAAAAGAAAAATCCGTACGCAAGAAAAATCGGCATCAGGTATAGCAATGATTTCGATCGCTTGTTTCGCCAGTAGAGTTTCAATTCGAATGCGATGAGTTCTCCTACCCTTCCCAGGCTCTTCAGATATGCAATTCCGGCCATGGAATCCACTCGTCGATGCTTCTTCGTGCTAATCTCTTCAATATACATCCTTGCCCTGAGATAGGTAAAGTTCAGAAGGTATACTAAAAGCAAGATCACAAAAGGTACTGCCATTGCCCAGGGAATAGTGATCAGGTACAAGAACAATTTGGCTGAAATTACAGATATGGAATATACACCCAGGCTGTCGAGGAGAATAAATCCAATGACCACAAATCCAAAAATAGCTACGATCCATGGCCTTGAAAAGATCTGACGCTTCACGTAAACAATAATAAAGTTATTCGTAAAGATCAGGAAGATGAGTCCGAACAGCCACTGCAGAGCTTGTGTTATTGAATACTCCACTGCGACTGCCTTCACAGCCCATGGTATCAGTACCAGCAATGGCAAGTAGTTCAAAATAAATAGTTTCGACTTTGCCAGCATATAGTTAACGATCACTGATTTCCTCACTGGAAGATGAAAATAGGGCTGCGCGGCCATCACAGGAAGGGATTGCATCAGGTAACGGAGGATCAGATCGATGGCCAGATAGTAGAGCAGTGCTCCGTTAAAAACAGCGATCAGGTCCTGTCCCGGAAAGGTCTCTGCTAATATTGTTGGGAGCAAGATGCCAATGCCCAAAAGCTCAAGTAAGATCAGAAAAACAAAAAAACCAAGGATAATATTGATGGCCAGGCTCTTTTGCCAGAAAGGCGATCTTCTTAGCTGTTTCCATTGGTGAGAGATAAACCACTTGATAACCATAAATTGTAATTTGAACGGTGAAAATACAATAATTATGCTGTTTTTATAATCGCTTATTCCACAGCATTTTATTTAGAAACCAAATTAGCCGGGTCTGTCGAAATTGTCATAAAACGAACACTCCTCTGTCCATATTTGAACACGTCACAGCTAATATATTGCAGATTGAAGAATCATACTGTCCCAGAATAACTAACTTTGCTGGTATATGCCAGATCAAATCCTCACCTATTTCCGGAAACACAAGCAGATCATTGAAGAAAACCTCATTCTTTGTAAAGACCCGGCTAATATTGAGGCCGTTCACAATCTTCGATTGAGTATAAAAAGACTGCGAGTATTGGGCAAACTGGCTGATATGCTCAGCAATCAAAGCTTTGATTCTAAAGAACAGATGCGGGCAATCAACAAGCTTTTCAAAAGATCAGGTCGTCTCAGAGACATACAGGTGACCCAGCAATTGATCAGGGATACACAGGACATTGCCCTGTTTCCCATTATTGAGAAATTCAAGACGAAGACGCATAAACAAAGGCTTAAATTTGAAAATGCCCTGCAAGTCTTTGATAAGGGCTGCATTGATGCATTCGAGACAAGATTGAAGAACATCCTGACAGGCATTCAGGCAAAGCAAGCCTTGCAGGCAGGAAATATGCTGCTTGCTGAACTTAAAATGGATGTCCACGGTTTATTTCATAACAGCAATGAAGAAAAGAGAATGCATGACATCCGTACCCGTCTGAAAGATATTAATTACCTGAACAACATATTTGATGAGCAACTTCCTCTTCAGGAACAATTGAATATTTCCATCGAGAGGTTGAGGGAAGTGGGCGAGATCGCCGGATCCTGGCATGACTGCCTGAACCTCGAAAGAAAACTAGGAAAATATTTAAGCAAAGCCCCGAAAAATACCGAGTCAATTCAACATATCTTATCCGAATTGAAGATCAGAAAAGAAGACTTACAACAAGAGTACACCTGCATTTTGATCAATGAAATGAAAGTATAGTAGTAGTTCCTTGTTACTAGTTACTAGTTACTGGTTACTGGTTACTAGTTACTGGTTACTTGTTACTGGTTACTTGTTCCTTGTTCTTTTATTCCTTATTCAACTTGGGATTCCCAGCATGTCTATCCTTATCCCTCATAGTTTTTTTCTGAATATTCTTCTCCAGTGCATCCGTCAGGTCAACACCGGTCTGATTAGCGAGACATATCAGCACAAAAAGCACATCAGCGAATTCATCGGCCAGTTCCGCATCATTTTCATCTGATTTAAAAGATTGTTCACCATATTTCCTGGCCATGATCCGGGCTACTTCGCCCACCTCCTCCATTAGAATGGCTGTGTTGGTTAACTCGTTAAAATATCTTACTCCTGTTGTATTTATCCAATGGTCGATGCTTTGCTGTGCTTCCTTAATTGTCATAACTGTATTTCTTTAATCTTTAAATTTTTCTATCTTTAACTCCATCAAATATCTGAATAATAATTAATTCTCGCCTTATGCTGAACAAGCCACCAAGGATTATAACACTCACATTTGCTCTCCTCTTCATTATTCTCTTTTTTTATGCTATAATTGTCGCGAAAGGTTTTCTAAGCACCCTCATCCTTGGTGTAGTCTTCAGTTACCTGATCTTTCCTCTTGTAAAATTTCTGCAAAAGAAAGTACATTTTCCCAGGGTCCTGTCTATCCTGGTAAGCATCATCCTTCTTTTGGGTGTGTTAAGCCTTGTGATCTTTATCATGTACAGAAATATTGGACGGATTACGCAGGATATGCCTGCATTACTTGAAAAAGCACATTCCAATATCGACCAGTTGGGGATATTCATTGAAAGTACTTTTGGATATACCGTAGAATCCCAAAATCTCATGATCCATGAATCGATAAATAACATATTCAATATATCCGGAAATTTTACGAAGTCGATATTTAAGGGAACGACCAATACTGCTTTTACACTAGGGCTGATGCCGGTATTCATGTTCTATATGCTGTATTATCGGGAGAAATTCTACAAATTCATCCTTATGGCTGTCCCGGCGAATAAAGAAGATGATGCCAGGGAGGTTATTCTGAAAATCAGTCATGTAACCCCCAGGTATATTGGCGGCGTTTTCACCGTAGTACTCATACTATGTGTATTGAATTCCTTTGGCTTGTGGATCGTTGGGGTAAAGTATGCCATCCTCTTCGGGATAATATCCGCGTTTTTTAATCTCATCCCCTATTTCGGCACCTGGATTGGTGCCAGTATCCCATTTACTTTTGCTTTGCTCACTGGTGATTCCCCACATCTGGCATTGGGTGTCCTCCTCCTTTTCGTCATCATTCAATTTACTGAGAACAACATCCTTACACCAAATATAACCGGCAGTTATGTGAACCTTAATCCTTTTATAACCATCTTGCTGATTATTATTGGAGGTGTCGTTTGGGGAATTATCGGCATGTTTGTGGTTATCCCTGTTGCCGCCATGTTCAAGATCATCTTCGATCATTCAAAAAGCATGAAACCATATGCTTATCTGATTGGTGCCGACGAAGAAAACCGAAAGAAGGCCGTTTGGCGGAAGAAACTGATCATTAAAAGCAAAAGAAGGATGGGCAGGCTCTGAATCCTGACTGAATACACTATCTTTGAAGCATGCAAAATCATCCAAGCACAACTCCCGTTAACACATTCAAGATAACGGCCAAGACTATTTTAGGCCTTGAAGAAATATTGGCAGAAGAGATCCGTGAACAGGGTGGCACCGATATTCAGATAATTTTTCGCGGAGTTCAATTTACCGGGACTATGGAAGTCCTGTATGCTTGCAATTACAATTGTCGCACAGCATTGCGTTTCCTGAAACCCGAATGGGAATTTGTTGCCACCAACGATACAGAACTCTACCGTGAGGTCCTTAAGCTTCCCTGGGAAAAGTTCATGGGACTTGACACTACCTTTGCCATCGACGGAGCAGTTTTTAATTCAGGGATCACTCATTCCATGTATGCTGCTCTAAAAACCAAAGACGCCATTGCCGATCAATTCAGGGCAAAATATGAAAGACGGCCATCAGTAGATACTGAAAACCCTGATCTCAGAATAAACGTCCATATTAATAAGAATCAATGCACCATCTCCCTCGACAGTTCAGCTTCCTCCCTGCATTTGCGAGGGTATAAGGTTTCCCCGGGCATTGCCCCAATGAGTGAGGTCCTGGCCTCAGGGCTAATAATGCTGAGTGAGTGGGACAAAAAGACCACATTTATCGACCCTATGTGTGGTTCGGGGACATTACTCATTGAAGCCACAATGATCGCCAACAACATCCCGGCAGGATATTACCGCAGTGAATTTGGCTTTGAAAAATGGCTGGATTTCGACCCGGCACTATGGCGGGAGGTGAAAGAAAGATCCGATCAAAAGAGGATAGAAAACGATGTAAAGATCGTTGGTGGAGACATGTCTTCACTGGCCATGCGCTCAACAAGAAAGAATATTAGTGGTGCCGGACTAGATAAATATATCAGCTTGAATCCCATCGCATTCGAGAAGCTCAAACGCCCACCCGGAAAGGTACACCTGGTGATGAATCCCCCCTATGGGGAGAGGATCCAATCAGAGGATCTCGTTGGCCTGTACAAAATGATCGGCGATACGCTAAAGCAAAACTACAAGGATGCCGAGGCCTGGATCATCAGCGGTGATTTGCAAGCCGTAAAATTTGTCGGCCTACGCCCCTCCAGGAAGATCAGGATCTTCAATGGACCCATCGAATGCAGGTTTATGAAGTATGAATTGTATGAGGGGAGCAGGAAGGGGAAACCCAGGGATAGTTGATACTTCTGTAATGAGATTTGAGTATTGAGATATGAGACTTTAATAAACTTTCTCAGTACTCATTACTCAATACTATTATTGTATAAATTTACGGCTTAAATTTGCTGTTTAAGTATGAAAGAAATTAAGAAAATAGCAGTCCTCACTTCCGGTGGAGATTCTCCGGGCATGAATGCAGCTGTACGAGCGGTTGTCCGTACAGGTATTAGTGAAGGTTTCGAGATGGTGGGGTCACTACGTGGATACCAGGGTTTGATCAGTGGGGAAATTGTGCCCCTGCAAAGCCGTTCCGTATCAAATATTATCCAGAGAGGCGGTACCCTGCTGAAATCGGCCCGATGTAAAGCCTTCTATGAAAAAGAAGGGCGCGAAAAAGCATATTATAAGATGCAGGCCGTGGGCATAGATGCGCTGGTTGTGATCGGCGGTGATGGCACCTTTACGGGAGCAAAATTGTTTGGAAAGGAATTTGGCGTACCCATTGTAGGGCTGCCGGGTACTATCGACAATGATCTTTATGGAACAGATTTTACCATCGGCTATGATACGGCCATCAATACCGTTATGGAAGCCGTGGATAAACTACGCGACACAGCGTATTCACACGATCGCTTGTTCATTATTGAAGTAATGGGCCGCGATGCAGGCTTTATCGCCCTTACCAGTGGTATTGCCACAGGTGCAGAGATGATCCTTGTTCCGGAAAGCCCGACATATATCGACGAGATGCTTTATACGCTGGAGAAGGATTGGAAAAAGAACAAGACTTCAGGTATTATTATCGTTGCTGAAGGAGATGACTCAGGAGGAGCACTGGAAGTAGAGAAAGAGATAAACAACAAATTCCCTGAATTTGAAACCAGGGTATCCATACTGGGCCATATCCAGCGTGGAGGATCACCAACAGCCATGGACAGGGTTCTGGCCAGCAGACTGGGGCATGCAGCCATCATGACCCTCAGGGATGGTGTAAGTGGTGTAATGCTCGGCATGGTCGATAATGAGATCGAACTCACCTCATTTGAAAAGTCGATCAAACATCATCAGCAAATGAATCTTGAATTGCTTGATATTGCACGCGTGCTGGCAACCTGATCAGCTATTATCTTTGTATATTTACTGGCATGGAGAGAAAGACCCTTTTCGTGGATGTAATGCTGCCTTTACCCGTGAAAGGCATGTTCACCTATAGGGTGCCTTTTGAATTGAATGATTTTGTCTTTCCCGGACAACGTGTAGCCGTACAATTTGGCCGTAAAAAACTTTATACGGCACTGGTTAGAACGGTGCACGAAAAAGTGCCAGATGGCTATGTCCCAAAATACATATTGTCAATCCTCGATGACAGGCCCATTGTGAATGATATCCAATACTCTTTCTGGCAGTGGATGTCGGATTATTATATGTGCCACCCCGGGGAGGTGATGAACGCTGCACTGCCGTCGGCATTCAAGCTGGCAAGTGAATCCAGGTTGCGACTGCATCCGGGTTTCAGGCCAGGCGATACCGAACTGAATGAAAAAGAAGCCCTGATGGCAGAAGCCCTGATCAGTCGGAGCAGCATGAGCATCAAAGAAGCTTCTGATCTCACCGACCAGATGAAGATTCTCCCCCTGGTGAATACACTGATAGAAAAGCAGGTGGTCATACTCGAAGAAGAACTTAAGGATCAATTCAAACCAAAGAAAAAAGAATACGTCCAACTTGCCGATGCCTACCATGATGAAGAAGCCCTAAGAGAGGTCTTCGAAAAGCTTGAAAAACGGGCTTTCAAACAACTGCAAATATTGCTTGCCTATATACAGATTTCACAGGAGGAAGGCGAATATCCGGAAGTAAGCAAGGCAGTGCTCTTAAAAGCGGCTGACGCTAATCATGCTCAGCTGAAAGAACTACAAAAGAAGGGATTATTCAAGATCACGGAAAAGATTGTTAGCCGATTAGATGAAAAGCAGGCATCCGAAGAAGCGGACAGGATCATTTTCAACGAACATCAGCTAAAAGCCCTGGAGCAGATCAAGACTGACTTTCAGGAAAGAGAAGTTTGCCTGCTACATGGTGTGACTTCAAGTGGCAAAACAGAAATATATATCAGTCTGATCGCTGAAGCCTTGAAGCAAGGGAAGCAAGTTTTATATCTCCTGCCGGAGATCGCCCTGACTACACAGATCATCAACAGGCTGCAGAAATTCTTTGGCAAGCAGGTTGGGGTTTACCATTCGCGCTATAATGAGCGTGAAAGGGTAGAGATATGGAACAAGGTCCTGGCTGATGAACCAGACCAGCAATATAACATCATTCTCGGAGCCCGTTCTTCTATCTTCCTGCCATTCATCCGGCTGGGACTGGTGATCGTAGATGAAGAGCATGACCAGAGCTACAAGCAGTATGATCCGGCACCACGATATCATGCACGCGATGCTGCCATCTACCTGGCCAGCCTGCATGGGGCAAAAGCATTGCTGGGTACAGCCACACCATCTTTTGAAAGCTATTATAATTGCGCCAGCGGAAAATATAGCCTGGTAGATCTGAACTTCCGGTATCGTGACATCCACATGCCGGAGATCCTGATTGCCGACTTCAGGAAGGAGCCCAGAATAAAGAAGACAGAAACTCATTTTACAAGCCTGTTACTGGATCATATTGAAGGAGCGCTAAAAAACAAAGAGCAGGTGATCCTTTTCCAGAATCGAAGGGGGTTCTCGCCAAGGCTGGAGTGTGAAGTGTGCGGCTGGATCCCAATGTGTGTCCGCTGCGACATCTCACTCACCTACCACAAAAAGTCAGACCACATGAGGTGCCATTACTGCGGCTACCATACAAATGTGCCGGCAGTATGTGGGCATTGCGGCAGCAGCAGGGTACTCATGCGTGGTTTTGGAACGGAGAAGGTCGAAGAAGAACTTTCCCTGATCTTCCCTGATGCCAACATCCGCCGTATGGACCTCGACACCACACGCAGCAAGCATGGGCACCAGAAGATCATCAGTGCCTTCGAAAACCGGGAGATTGATGTGCTGGTCGGAACGCAGATGGTGACCAAAGGGCTGGACTTCGACGACGTGAGCATCGTAGGTATCATGAATGCCGACAACATGCTCAACTTCCCGGATTTCAGGTCATTTGAACGGAGCTTCCAGCAAATGTCGCAGGTCGCAGGGCGTTCAGGCAGGAAAAACAAGCAAGGAAAAGTGATCATACAAACATACAATCCTAAGCATGAGGTGATCGCCGATGTGGTTGAAAACAATTACAAGGAGCTTTATGCCCGGCAGATGGCTGAGAGAAGCAGTTTTCACTACCCACCCTACTACAGGCTTATTCAGATACGTTTGCTTAACAAAGATTACAAGGTACTGAATGCTGCAGCACAGGTGCTTGCCACACAATTGCACAGTACCTTTCCGGGGAAAGTGCTCGGGCCTGAATATCCCCTGGTATCGAGGGTTAAAAACCAGTATATCAAACAAATTCTTATTAAAACCGCTCGCACAGAATCCGTTACAGCTGTTAAAAAGGAATTACACATCCAACTGGATGACTTTGCTTCTTTGAAAAACTTTAAACAAACCCGGATCAGGATTGATGTTGATCCGCAATAGAACGCCAAATTCTGAAAAATGGTAGAACTGCAATGTCATCCCGAGCGCAGACGAGGGACCATCTTCTCTAATTATGAAATCCAATCATGGAGATATTTGATATCGGATGTATGAAGTCTGAAGTATTTCAGAGTTCAAAGTTCAGAGATCAGAGTTCAGAGTTCTATTTCTTACCACCAGGTCTTCCACTACCGGATCGTTTACCACCCGGAGGGCCCATTTTTTGCATCACTTCAGGATGTGCCTGGATATATTTCATCCGCTCTTCCTGTGTCATGTTCATGAGCATTTCGCGTAGCTCTTCAGGTGTCATTTCTTTTTCTTCGACCTTGTTGCCTTTTTCCAGCTCGTCGAGGCGCTTGAAATGGTTTACGATGGCGGTATCCAATGCGGTTATGCTGAAATCAGCCGCCCCTTCAGGTGGAACGAGGTAAATATCTTCACCTCCTTCGAGCCCGGCTCTGATGATGATCTCATTCTCATTGGCTTTGCCAAGGATCACCTGCTGCCTGCGGCTTCCTTTGAATACATACGATAGACTATCGTTACTGTGGATACTCTCGATGGGTATGAAGACCACGCTGTCGAGAACATCTGTAATGATCATATTTTTGGTTGTCATGGCTGGGCGAAGAATGGAATCTGATTCATTCACCTCGATAATCACTTCAAAAACCTTGGCATTTGAGTTGGCAAGTTGCTCACCAATATTAGCAACCTCTGTTACTGTACCTGAATAAGATTTATCAGGGAAGGCATCAACACCGATTTTTACCGCCTGTCCAACTTTCACCTTGCTGATGTCGATCTCGTTCACATATGTACGGGATTTCATTTCTGTCAGGTCAGGAAGTTCGGCCACGATAGGGTCCCAGGCACCCACGTTGGCCCCTATACCCAGCTTTTGTCCATTCCAGTCGCGCCGGTAGATCACCATTCCACCCTTAGGGGCATAAATAGTGAATTTGTCAAGCAGGTCGACCATTTCCTGGTACTCATTCTGTGCTTTCCTCAATTTAGTGTTTACTTCTGCCATATTGGCCCTGGCCTTTTTCAGTTTGAGCTGATAATTTTCCACGGCCTGCTCATAAGCACGCTGTGCTTTATCCAGGTCGATCTTCGCCTGGCGCTGTGTGGCCGGAGGCTCATATACCGATTGATCAACTGTAATCTGTCTTTCTTCCAAATTATACTCCAGATTAACCAATTCATCTCTTGCATTACGCAGGTCCATGGTAGTATCAAGCTGTGTTTGCGTAAACTGGGTCCCCAGGGTTTCCAGGTCCAGCTCCCTGTCTTTAAGGCGATTGGTTAGCTCTGACCTGTCGAGGGTGGCTACATATTCTCCTGAATCGACCACAGTACCATCGGGGATGATATCATCGATCTTCATGTTCCAAATCCTGAAATTCCGGACTCCCAGGGGACCCATAATCTTTTCAGAGTTTTTGGCCTCGAGCTCACCGGAAGTTGATACCTGTATCTCAAACGTTCCTGATTTAACCTCTACCTCGATCGTCTCAACAGTTGATTTTGCTGATCCAAAGAAAACATAGAGAAGGATTAAAACTATTAAGCTCACTGCCAGAATGATATATATCCTGTATTTCTTCATGGTATGTTTTGTTATTTATTCGTCAATTCTTCTATAATTCTCTCAACACTGATACCTTCCGCCTCTGCCTTGTAATTCCTTACGATCCTGTGCCTCAGCACTGATGTTGCCACGGCATTCACATCCTCAATGTCGGGCGAATATTTGCCATGGATAGCTGCGTGGCACTTTGCTCCCAGTATCATATATTGTGATGCCCTGGGACCGGCACCCCAGTTCAGATACTCATTGGCAAATGAATGTGCCATTTCTGTTTCAGGCCTGGTCATTGAAGCCAGATTTACTGCATATTCATATACATTATCAGCCAGTGGGATCTTCCTTACCAGGTCCTGGAAAAAGATGATCTCCTCAGCATCAAGCACCATCCCCGGGCTTTCCATTTCTTTGAAAGTGGTGTTCTTTACCACATCAACTTCTTCTTCGAAAGAAGGATAATCCAGCCATATGTTAAACATGAACCTGTCGAGCTGAGCTTCAGGCAAAGGGTATGTACCTTCCTGCTCAATCGGGTTCTGTGTAGCCAGTACAAAGAAAGGCTCACTCAGTTTGTAGTTTTTCCCGGCGACGGTGATGGCTTTTTCCTGCATGGCCTCTAAAAGTGCTGCCTGTGTTTTTGGTGGCGTGCGGTTGATCTCATCTGCAAGGATGATATTGGCAAATACCGGTCCCTTGACAAACCTGAATGCCCTGTTTTCATCAAGGATCTCTGTTCCGATAATATCGGAAGGCATGAGGTCAGGGGTAAACTGTATGCGATTATAGCTTAATCCCAGTGCTTGCGATATGGTATTTACCAGCAAGGTTTTCGCCAGCCCGGGTACCCCGACCAGCAATGCATGTCCTCTGCTGAATATGGATATGATCACCTTTTCGATAACCTCATCCTGCCCAACGATTACCTTGCCGATCTCCTTTTTCAGTACACCGTACTTCTCAACTAGGGCATCTACAGCCTCAACATCGGATTTATATTGGTCTTTCATACTGTCAAAATTATATCAGGCTACTCCTCCATTGTTTCGAACCAGTCGAATTCAAAATCGCATTGCCTGAACTTATCATTGATCTTAATGTAAGTTTTTCCTGCTTTTTTGGCGATCCATTCCTGGAAAGCTTCAGCCTTTTTCTGCTCCAGCGCCCACTGCTGTATCAGGTCATAATCTTCCTGCATATTAGCACGGTGGGGCAATGATCTGCGCTTCAGGTAAAGCAACCTGTAGGCTTGTTTTCCGTCTTCCGCTTCCATGAGGACCGGTTTTGAAAGTTCCCCAACCTGTAATTTATCAATCACAAAAGAAACCTGTGGGTCAAGCTGCGACATTTCAAAATCTATCGTTCCTGTCATAGGGTTGATCAGCAAACCTCCACTATTCTTATTTTCTCCATCAGAATATTCCAGCACTGCCTCATCAAAGCTCAATGAATCGGAATTTATCAGGTCAGAAACAGTATCCAGGTAAGCCTTTGCCATGGTAAGGTCGATGGGCGATACCTTTGTTTTTAACAGAATGTGCCTCACATTGACATATTCTCCTTTTCTTTCTATCAGCTGTATGATATGAAAACCTGCTTTGGTTTCAACAATCTCCGACACCTCATCCCCTTCCAGTTTAAAAGCCACGGCCTCAAATTCCTTATACAACTCTCCTCGTCCATAAAATCCAAGTTCCCCGCCCTTTTTAGCTGAGCCGGGGTCTTCTGAATAGAGTATGGCCAGGGTAGCAAAGCTTTCGCCGGCAATTACACGTTCACGGAGGCCACGAAGCCTGTCCTTAATGAACAGCTTCTGTTCCAGGCTCACTGGTGGGGTGCGGACAATCTCGCCGATCTCCACAGTTGAGTTTACCAGAGGGATGCTGTCAGTAGGAATATCCCTGAAAAATGCTTTTACTTCTGATGGTGTCACTGCCACATTCGCAACTACTTCTGCCTGAGCCCTCTCTACCTTGAGCTGATTTTCAATATCCTTTTGAAATTCTTCCTTGAACTCCTCTATGGATTTACCGTAATACTCTTCAAAACGTTCTCGTGATCCAAGTTGGGCGATGAAGTAACGAAGCCGCTGGTCCATGGTTTGTTCTATTTCTGAGTCAGTAATGACTATAGAATCGACCTCGGCCTGGTTAAGTAAGAGCTTCTGAAAAAGCAAGCTCTCAAGCATCTGGCAACGGACAGAACTACCCCCACCGATGATACCACTTTGCATGCGGTACTGGTAGTATTGGTTCTCTATATCTGATTCGAGTATGATATTTTGCCCGATGATGGCTACGACCTGGTCGATAACGACTTCTTCTTGCGCTGATGAAAGGAGCGGCATGGTCAGTATGATCAGGGCGAAAAGCAAGGTACGGGTTTTCATATGTTGTAATTCTTGTATTCTATAAACAGATATAGAAAGTGATTATTGTTTAGTTAAAATATCTCAACCTGATTATGTTCGATGGCATCCTGTAATACAGTTTGGCGCATATTCTTGATCAGGTCTTTCTTACGCTTGTTCAAAATGATCTTCTTAATCTCCTCCTCCACAAACTGTACCGGAGGAACGCTGTCGGCTGACTTATAATCCCTCACATAGATCATATAAATAAATACTGAGTCTTTCACCTCAATAAAACGCCTGTTGGTGTTAAAATCCCTTAAACTATATGATTCAACCGGCAGGAGTTCATACATCTCATCCAGGCCGAGCCATTGGTCTTCCATAATGCTGAATGATGCAGCATACTTACTGCTATAGAGGGCCAGCGAATCCTTATCCCCGGGAGCCTCCGTCCGTATGTACTGCCTGAATTTCTGTACAGCCGGCGAATCAATGTGTAATATCAGGTACTGCAAGTCCAGGATGTCTTCTTTGAGAACGAAATTGTTTTTTCGACGCTCATAATAATCATTGATCGCCTCCATAGTAATATTCGTATCCAATTCCTGTCTGAGCAACATCTTTTCATACTCAAAGATGACCAGACTATTCTTGTATTCTTCTATCCTGTCGGAAAAATCCTGGGATTCTTTCGGTAGGTTTTCTTCGGCCTTCCTGACAATGAGTTCCTTGTCTACCCAATTCTGAATAAAGTTCCTGACAGCAGTGAGGCTGTCACGTGCTGATGCTCCTGGGGGGATCACCCCCTTCAGGTCAGAAGCATACAGGTATTGATCATAAACACGTACCAGCACCTCCCCTGAACCGGAAGTCCCGGCAGGTGTACATGCAAGCATGCATACTGTCATAAAAAAGACAGCAATCCGGTTGATACTTCTCTTACTCAATATTTTCGAGCACTTCTTCATGCACGGTCAGGGTATATTTTTCTTTTAGGGCACGAACCCATTCTTCTTCAAGGTATTGCTGGTAATCTGAGGTCACCATGCCTCGTCCTTCATCAAGGCTCTTGATCTCCGGGCCCCGGATATTTCTAACAACGGCAAATACGATAGAATTCTCATTATGTGAACGGCCATCATAGAGCTCATTGAAGTCATGAAGCGGATAGCTTTTCGACTGCCCTTTTTCCCATTCAATTACGTCGATGAAGCTGTTATCATTCATTGAGTAGATACCGCTTTTAACTGTAATCCCATTCATGGTATCCAGTCCAATTTCCTGTAAGCTTTTCTTGCCGGCTTTGCTGATCGTCGCCTTAATATCTTCTTCAGCGGCAGGGTCGTCCAGAATGACGATGTCTGCCTCCAGCCTTTCGCCCCACATGTATTTATTTTTATTCGCTTCATAGAAAATTTCAAGTCCGATAGTATCCTGAACAGCTTTGCTCCAAACCATTTCATCTGTTAGGTTAAAGAGTAAAATGCCATCGCGGTACTCCTGCATAAGCAACTTAAATTCCGGATATGTATCTTCGAGCTTGGTATCTTCCAGTTCTATGCATTTTCCCTGCATATAATCCTTGTACTGATCATAAAAGAAAATATCCAGGCTGGTGGTTCCGCGCCGGCTTTGCTTTTGTGCAAGAAAAACAGCAAAATCATGCTGTGTATATTTCTTTCCGCCAAGGGTAAAGATCTTTTTCTTCATCCCCTCAACCTTATCCGCGCTCCACTCACGGACATAAAATGATGAGTCGATGGCAGTAAGGAGTAGCTGGAGATTCTCAGGATATTCGGTAAAATTATTTTCGGACTGTATCCTTTTGATCACTGTTTCCCGGCTCTTCTGAGCACGTGAATCCCTGGCCATTCTTCTGTTGAGTTCATTGAGCTCGTCAGCATAACTTCCGGGGCGTTTCCTTTCTATCAGCTTAAGGATATGCCATCCGAAAGTGGTCAGCACAGGCTCTGATATAGCGCCGCTATCGGCCATCTCTGCAACGGCTTTAATAAATTCCGGCACCATGCGATTAGAACCAAAGGCCGGGAGTACTCCGCCCTTTTCTTTAGATCCGCGGTCGTCAGAATACATCACCACCATTGTATTGAAAGATTCACCAGCCATGATTTTCTGGTAATAGAGATATATCTCTTCTTCTTTTCTCAAGGAATCATCGGCAGTTGCATTTTTTGGCATTGCCCGATAGAGGTGGGCAACTGTTGCTTTTCCAAGGGCATCCTGCTTGTCGGTAACCTTTATGATATGATACCCAAAGGATGTTCTGGCCGGCATAGAAACCTCTCCCACAGGAGTATTGTATGCAGCTGTTTCAAAAGGATAAACCATATCAAAGACGGTAAAATATCCAAGATCGCCACCATTTCCTTTGCGTAGCTGGCCCTGAGCTTCACGGTCGCGCGCAGAAGGGTCTTCAGAAACCTCTGCAGCCACGCTTGCAAAGTCTGCCCCATTCATGATCCGCTCTCTAACTGTCATGATTTTCTTATATGCCAGCATTGTATCTTCAGGCAGGGCATTCTCATCCACTTTGATCAGGATGTGACTGGCCCTGATGTCGTACATCAGCCGCTCATATGCTTCCTGAAGCAGTTCATCGGTTACTTCCTGGTCATTGAAGTACGGATCGGCCAGTTGCTTTCGGTATCCGTCAAGCTCTTCTACAAAGCTGCTGACCGTGTCCATGCCCAGGTCGCGGGCTTCTTTCACTTTCAGTCGGAAATTGATGTATAATTGCAGGTACTCCTGCATTGATTTTTTATCATTAAGGTCGGTGTCCACATTATTCTTGCGATAAACATTCAAGAATTCGGAGACCGTAATCTCTTCATCATCAATAGTGATCAATACACGTGTATCTTCCTTTTGTGCAAACACTGATGCTGTGGTGAACATCACCAGGATAAATATCCAAATCTTCACTGGTACTCTTTTCATGGTTTGATACTTTGAATAGTTTAAGGTTTAACTTATCTGCTATAGTTAGGTGCTTCTTTGGTTATTGTTATGTCGTGTGGATGGCTTTCTATGGCACCGGCAGATGTGATTCTGATAAAGCGCGCCTTCCAGAGTCCTTCTATATTAGCAGCTCCGGCGTATCCCATGCCTGCCCTCAGCCCGCCAACCATCTGGTGGATCACTTCAGAGAGCATTCCTTTGTAAGGTACACGACCAACAATGCCTTCCGGCACAAGTTTCTTTATATCGTCTTCCACATCCTGGAAGTAACGGTCTTTGGAACCTTTTTCCATGGCTTCGATGGAGCCCATCCCACGGTAGGTTTTAAATTTTCTGCTTTCGTAAATGATGGTCTCACCCGGAGATTCATCCACCCCTGCAAAAAGGGAGCCCGCCATGATGGTGCTGGCACCGGCTGCCATAGCCTTGACAATGTCGCCAGTATAACGAATACCGCCGTCTGCAATTACTGGGATGCCAGTACCCTTAAGGGCCTGTGATACATTATATACCGCACTCAATTGAGGAACACCTATACCGGCAATAATGCGGGTTGTGCATATAGAACCCGGCCCAATACCCACTTTCACGGCATCTGCTCCGGCATCCTTTAGTTTCAAGGCAGCCTCAGCAGTAGCAATGTTTCCAACCACCAGGTCGATATCACTATATTTCGATTTGACCAGTTTGGCCATCCTGATCACGCCTTCAGTATGTCCGTGGGCAGTATCGATCACGATAGCATCTACCCCGGCGTCAACCAGTGCAGCCGCCCTTTCAGCTGTATCGCCTGCAATGCCAACCGCAGCAGCAGCACGAAGCCTTCCCCTGGAATCCTTGAAAGCATTAGGCCTGGATTTGATCTTGATAATATCTTTATAAGTAATCAGGCCAACCAGCCTGTTATTTTTATCAACAACCGGCAGCTTTTCAATTCTATGTTTTTGCAGAATGTCGGCAGCCTTCTCGAAATCAATAAATTCTGTAACAGTGATCAGATTCTCGGCAGTCATCACCTCCACAACCGGGCGGTCGGAATTACTTTCAAATCGCAAGTCACGGTTGGTCACGATCCCTACTAGTTCCTTGTTTTTATTCACTACCGGAATACCACCGATACTGTATTCCTGCATGATGCTTCGTGCATCCTTCACCAGGCTGTCCTTGTTGAGTGTAATGGGATCGAGGATCATGCCATTCTCAGCCCTTTTAACCTTCCTCACCTCATTAGCCTGATCTTCAATACTCATGTTTTTATGAAGCACCCCTATGCCACCTTCCTGGGCTATGGCAATAGCCATTTTTGCTTCGGTAACAGTGTCCATGGCAGCCGAAACAATAGGTATGTTCAGCTGGATATTCCGCGAAAAATATGTAGTAATGTCAACATCTCTTGGAAGCACTGTAGAATAGGCCGGAAGAACCAGCACATCATCATAGGTCAGGCCTTCACCGGTAAACTTGTCAAAATCTTGATCCATGGCATGAGTTTTTGACCTGCAAAGGTATTAAAAATTGCCTTACTCATTATTAATAAATGTTAATGATTATATAAAGACAGTCCGGAGTGCAGCTCCTCGACTTCGCTCGGAATGACAGCTTGAGTGCGGACCTAAATTGATCTTAGCGGAGCAGTATAAATGTACTTTTCACAGTGGTGGATTCACCGGTGCTTGAACGATAGTTGACGATGCATACATAAGCGCCGGCCGGGGCATCACTGCCTTTGTGTGAACCATCCCATCCAATGTTAAAATCATCACTATAAAATATCAGCTCACCCCATCGGTTATATATATCCAGGCGGTATTCATTAAAATCTGCATAATTACCAACAGGCTTGAATACCGGGTTTTGTCCGCCAGGCCTGAAAGCATTCGGGAGATAAACGTTTGGCGAATACTCGAATAGTATCACATTCGATTCGCTGTAGAGGGAGCTTGCATCTGCAGGCAGCGCTCTGACCAGGTACCTGAGCAGGCTATATTCGCCGGGGATATCTGCAATATTATCTTCGAAATTTAAAGTAGCGGCACCTGTCTGCCCTACCTTTTCAAAGCTTCCGTTCTCAGAAACCGCACGATAAATTTCGTATTCCCCAACTGTTGAGGGCCAGCCCTCGAAGGCATTCCATTCGAGTGCAATGTTCTGGGCAATACTTTCTCCTGCCAGAAATATTGTTCGCATGTTTGCTGACGGAAGCAATTCATTCAGACAGCTATCCTCAATAGAAGTGTAATAGTAATAGCTCTGGCTGTTCACATCTGCAGTGAGGTCCTCATAGTAAATCTGGGGCTGTCCCTGTGGCTCAAGAGAATCTATTAACACCCATGGGTCGGCAGGATCAGTACGCCTGTACACGTTCAGCCAGGGCACATATGCAATATCATCAGGCAATAGGGAAAGGAGAACTGATTCGCTATTCTCGACCGAGGCATTTTCCATACTATTCTCCACCGGCCGCACATATTCCCATGTGTTTTGCCCCTTGATACAGGATGTGGATGTAACGGTATTCCCATTGCTGAAAGCCCTGATAAAATACTGATAATTATGCCAGGGATCAAGCCCTTCATGCGCATATTCAAGTGTTTCTTCATCAAGCGTTTCAAGTAAACTAAAAGGACCTCCGTCAACACTCAGGTAAAGACGGTATCCCGCCAGGGCAGGGCTCATATTAATGTATTCAGTCCAGCTCAGGTAGTTCACCATGCTGCATGGATTGAAACTCACCTCGCTCAGGAGTATGGTCTGTTGAATAATATCATAGGTTCCGGGTCCAATATTACCACAACTGTCTTCTGCCGAAATAGCATACCCCCTCTTCTCCAGGCATGGATCAAATGAATCATCTACATAAGAAGTGTTATAACGTCCAAAAACTGTGTCATAGATATCATTGATATTATTGAGATCGTTATAAACATAGTATTTTTCAACATCTGAATCAACACTGGCTTGCCAGCCAAGGAGGACATTTCCTGTTTGTTGATCGATGCTAACTGAGTCTAATACTGGCATCGGAGGCCCATTAATGTCACCGATCACATCATAAGTCGTATTTGAGTAAGAGTCACAATTCCTATCATTTCCAATTTCGACCTTGAAGGAAACTCCACTTGGACAAATATTCAGTGGAAAGATGTGTTCATCCATATCGGTAGAATCAAGCTTAAAGAAGGTAGGATTTAATGTGGTATTCATCCATATCGTATACAAAGGGTCAGAGCCGGCAAGCAAAGGATCGTGAAGTGGATTCCATTTAAGCCTGACCAGGTATGGAGAATAACTGATCACTAATACGGTCAAATGAATAGAACTCAAAGTATCAGAGACGATTGAGTCAAGGGGTTGTACCTGATTGGTAACAATGAAATAATCATTTGATTGGGTATTCCCAACAATATCATTATCCAAAAATTCTGTTGTATTATAATCTGTTTCAACATGCCGTATAACAAAGCTTGACGATGAAAGCCTGCGATATATATTGTACGACACAAAGTCGGCCTGATTGCCCGGTGGATCCCATTTCAATCGGACTTTTCCTTCTTCTGTTACTTCCACGCAATGAAAATATTGGGCCATCAAATCCATGTTTGACAGCATCGCAATGAAGAAAAGTAATATAAAGAGAAGGCTTTTTCGCATTATTCAGATAACGTAGGATGCAAAGTTAAATTATAATTTGGGTTCTGGGTGCATCATTCAGGGCAAAAAATAGGGTAATGGAAACAACAAACCTTTAATTTTACTTTTCCGCTTGCAGCGAACTGCTTCGCTACACCAAATATTAACAATCCATTGCTATAATCTATATTTCTATTAATTTTGTCGCTCCTAACTAATTTATCCCATCATGGAAAGAGACAAGGCAGTATTCGAAATTATCAAGAAAGAAGAGGACAGGCAGCGTTTCGGCATTGAGTTGATCGCGTCAGAAAATTTTGTGAGCGACCAGGTTATGGAAGCCATGGGCTCGGTTATGACCAACAAATATGCTGAGGGTTATCCCGGAAAGCGCTATTATGGCGGTTGCCAGTTTGTTGATGAGACCGAACAGCTGGCTATCGACAGGGCCAAAGAACTCTTTGGTGCAGAATATGCAAATGTTCAGCCACATTCAGGTGCCCAGGCCAACATGGCCGTATTCCTGGCATGTCTCAAACCGGGTGATAAATTCCTCGGTCTTGATCTTTCTCATGGCGGACACCTTTCACATGGTTCAGCCGTAAACAGCTCTGGTATCCTTTATAATCCGGTTGCCTATGGGGTAGATGAAGACAGTGGAACTATCAATTACGACAAGATGGAAGAGATCGCGTTGAAGGAAAAGCCCAAGCTAATCCTGGCAGGTGCTTCTGCTTATTCACGTGATTGGGATTTCGAACGTATGCGCGACATTGCCGACCAGATAGGTGCCATCCTCATGGCCGACATCGCACATCCTGCAGGACTTATTGCCAAAGGCGTATTAAATGATCCTATCCCACATTGCCATGTGGTAACCACAACTACACACAAAACCCTTCGAGGACCGCGTGGCGGGATGATCATGATGGGAGAAGATTTTGAGAACCCATGGGGCCTGACTACTCCAAAAGGTATGATCAAACCCATGTCGACAGTACTCAACTCAGCCGTATTCCCAGGCATACAGGGTGGACCGCTGGAACATGTCATTGCAGCTAAAGCAGTGGCTTATGGAGAAGCGCTCACCGATGGCTATTTCGAATACATCCTTCAGGTGAAGAAAAATGCCGACATTATGGGTAAAGCTTTTGTTGACAGGGGTTACAACGTGATCTCCGGTGGAACCGACAATCACTTGCTGCTCATCGACCTTCGCACTAAATTCCCTGATCTCACTGGAAGAATCGTTGAAGATACACTGGTTCGGGCCGACATTACCGTGAACAAGAACATGGTACCCTTCGACAGCCGCTCACCATTCCAGACTTCAGGCCTTCGTGTTGGCACACCAGCCATCACCACCAGGGGTTTGAAAGAAGAACATATGGATCCCATCGTAGATATGATCGATGAAGTCATCAACAACTTTGAGGATGAGAAGGTAATTGATGCCACTCGCAACAAGGTAAATAAGATGATGGCGGACTTTCCAATCTTTGATTGGTAGGCGTATTGGGCATTAGGCGATAGGCTTTAGGCTACATTCGAAATATTAGGTTTTAATGAAGACGCTATACATTGTAAGGCATGCTAAGTCTTCCTGGGATTATCCAGGTTTGGCTGATGATGAGCGTCCGCTGATTGAGAAAGGGACCAAAAGAACCCTCAAAATTGCCAACTACCTCAAGGAAAAGAACATCCTCCCTGATCTCATGCTTGCAAGCCATGCCGTGAGGGCTCATGAAACAGCAAAGATCATCGCCAATATTACCGGATATCCCGAAGACAGGATCATGATAACTTCTAACTTATATCACGCCAGTGCAGATCGTATTTATGACGAGCTTTATACTCTTAGCGATGAGATCGATAGTGTGATGATATTTGGGCATAACCCTACCTTCACCTCTTTCGCTAACAATTTCCTGGATATTAAAATCGATTGGCTACCCACATCAGGGACTGTTTCTGTGACTTTCGACACCGACCGATGGACTGATATTGCGATAGTTGAACACAAAATCAATTTTATTGTCATTCCAAAGGATTTGTAGGTGTCCCAGAGCAAGGATCTTCAGGATTTAGCCTTATTTTCTTATCTTTACATCCCTTTGTAAGTATCCTGATAACAAAATGGCACTAAATAACTCTAAATTCATCAACCGTGAGATCAGCTGGCTCGATTTTAATGAGCGCGTGCTGCAGGAGGCAATGGATCCTACAACACCCTTAATCGACAGGGTAAAATTCCTGGGAATATATTCCAACAACAGGGATGAATTTTTCCGTGTCAGGGTAGCCACTCAAAGGCGATTGTTAAATTTTGAGACCAAAAATGAGATCAGCAGTAATGCCACTGCCGATGTACTGGAGGAGATCTCCAATATCGTGGAAAAGCAGGAAGTGAAGTTCAATCAGACCTGGGAAGAAATTAAACAAAGGCTGGAAGAAGAGAACATCTTCCTGCTTGATGAAAAGAATATGAATAAGGAGCAGGGGGAATTTGTTCATCGTTTTTTTTCAGACCAGGTGAGGCCTATCCTTTTCCCTTTGATGATCGATAATTATACCGATCTGAATACCCTCAAGGATGCCACCATCCACCTGGCTATCGACCTTAAGAGCAAACATGACAGGACCAAAAGGCAATTTGCGCTGATCGCTGTTCCCACCGACAAGATATCAAGGTTTATTATCCTGCCGGATGATGGCAGCAATCAATACCTGATCCTCCTGGATGACGTGATCCGCTATTGTCTCAGCGATATCTTTTCTGTGTTTGGCTTCGACGCCTTCCAGGCATACACCATCAAGTTTACACGTGATGCGGAAATGGATATCGACAATGATGTGTCCAAGAGCTTCCTCGAACTGATGAGCGAAAGCGTTAAACAGCGAAAGAAAGGTGCGCCGGTCCGTTTTGTTTATGACGAGAAGATCCCTGAAACTATGCTGAAGATGCTGATGAAAAAATTTAACATCAGTAAACGTGATAATGTCCGTGCAGGTGGCAGGTATCATAATTTCAAAGATTTTATGGGCTTTCCTGACATGGGGAGGAGCGACCTGAAGTACCCACCATCACCCCCACTCCCCCACCCTGGGCTACCGGCAAACACAAGCATTATTGATGTGATCAGGGAAAAGGATATCATGCTTCACTACCCTTACCAGACGTTCCACTATATTATAGACCTCCTGAGGGAAGCTTCTATCGACCCACACGTCAGGGCGATCAAAATGACCTTTTACAGGGCTGCGGAAGGCTCCAGCGTGATGAACGCCCTGATCAATGCCGCACGTAACGGCAAGCAGGTCACTGTATTCATGGAGTTGCAGGCCCGCTTTGATGAGGAGGCCAATATATACTGGACCAACCGCCTGCAGGAAGAGGGAGTTAAGATCATACAGACCATCCCGGGCTTTAAAGTGCACAGCAAGCTTTTGCAGATCCGCAGGAATGAGAATGGCAGGAACGTATACTATGCCAACATCAGTACTGGCAACTTCAATGAGTCAACGGCTAAGGTTTATGCTGACGACAGCCTGCTCACCGGTAACCAGGACATCACCACAGAGGTAAATAAGGTCTTTCATCTCTTCGAATCGAAGTTTATCATGCCTACCTTCGACAACCTGATTGTGGCGCCCTTCAACATCCGTGATTTCTTTGTAAAAATGCTCGAAAATGAGATCAAAAATGCTAAAGAAGGTAAAGAAGCCTGGGCCATCCTGAAGATGAACAGCATTTCTGACAAGAAGATCGCCCGAAAGGTTTACGAAGCAGCCAAAGGAGGTGTTGATCTAAAAATGATCGTCAGAGGCATATGTATTATCGACCCGGGCGATCCGGATATTTACGAAAAAATAGAAGCCTTCAGTATCGTTGACAAATACCTGGAGCACTCACGCGTATTTATATTCTGTAATGGTGGCGATCCAAAATATTATATCGCCTCCGCCGATTGGATGCCGCGTAATTTCGATCATCGCGTAGAGGTCGCCTGCCCTATTCTTGATAAAGGGATACAGCAGGAGCTTATGGACATGATGCAGATACAACTGAATGACAACACCCAGGCACGTTACCTTCGCCGCAGCGACATGAATGAATACCGCGAGACGGACGATCCTGCGCCGCACAGGGCGCAGTTTGAGATATATGACTACCTCAAAGCTTTGCTTTGAGAAATTCTTAGATCCAATCTCTAAATTCTAAACAAATTCCAATGATGCAATTTCAAAATTCAAAACTCACATCATTTTGAATCTGCGGATTGACATCATGGCAATATTCCCGGCTCAGTAAGGGTGCAATGCCTAAACCTTATCGTTCTTCTATCATCTATCTCCATCTCCCTTGAATATCGAAATATATATATGATACATGTTAAATGCTCAACGATATATGCTAAATGATATTCCTGCCTCATCACCCCGTCTTCAGCGGGATTCCTGCGGAATGATAATTTGTATCTATATGCCATTTAGTGGACCTTAACCGACATTGACTCAAATATTCAGGGAAATGATCAATAAACCCATTTTATACTCCTTTTTATACTTTTTTAAATTAAATAAAAAAGTACTTTCGTTTGCAAACCCTGCTAAACATACCTGAAATGACAATATTCATTAGGTAAGGATAATTTAAAATCAAAAAAATGAGAATTTGTTTCTTAATGTACCCCTGGGAAAATATGACCAAGGGCGATTCTACGCTTAGAATGATACACGAATGTGTAAAAAGAGGGCATTCTGTAGCCATGACGACACCGGAAAGATTAGGAATTCGCGATAGCGTTACAATGGCTAATTGTGAAGTATTTAAAAAAGATCAAAAAGTTTCTTCTAGTATAAATTCATTCAGAAATAATGTAGAAAAATATTGGAAAAATCTTCCTCTGGCAGGTTTCGATGTTGTTTTTATGAGAGCCAACCCCCCCTTGGATCCTCTCGTGTTAAACTTTCTCGATTCCATTAAAGATGATGTATTTGTAATGAATGCAGTAAGAGGCTTAAGAGAAGCAAATAATAAAATTTATACGGCAGCTTATTACGATCCTGATCATGATTTTATACCAACTACTCATGTATCTAAAGATGTGAATTATTTAAAGCAAATCATTGAAGAATCTGATCAGGAACAAATGATCATGAAGCCCCTGGATGGATATGGAGGCAGAGGCGTCATCATTATAGAAAAATCAGCTTCAAATAATATTAAATCACTTCTGGATTTTTATGTTAATCAAAGTAGTAGAGAAGGAACATCACAATATGTTATTTTACAAGAATACATACCGGATGCTGATAAAGGCGATGTAAGGGTATTTATGTTAAATGGCAAACCAATAGGTGCTTTAAAAAGAATCCCTTCAAGTGGTGATATCCGGTCAAACATATCTGCAGGTGGCAGTATTGCAAAACACAAACTCACCAAAGATGAGATTCGAATGTGTAAAATAATTGGTGAAAAATTAGTTCGTGATGGATTATTCTTTGCCGGTCTTGACTTAATTGGAGGTAAATTAATTGAAGTAAATGTAATGAGTCCGGGAGCCATTACTGAGTACAACCGATTAAATAATACCAAACTACAAGTTAAAATAATTGATTTTCTGGAAAAAACTGTACAAGAAAGAAACCGGGAAGCTGAAAGAATAAATAAGCTGCATTCAATAAATATTGATTAAGTTATTTATGACAATAAAAGAAATTATCAATACTATAAAAAGCGGAAAAACCTTCCATGCTATTGCGGAGGATGGTTCGTTTACCATTAAAATAGACAGGTATGTACCTTATGTGTGTACAGCAATTCATAATGGCAGTAATCTAAGGCATGACTTAACTAATAAAATTGCTCTTGATGAGTATGAAAGATGGTATGAAGAAGATCCTCATACAGCTGATTTTATAACATCGATGCCTATTACGTTAGTTGGAAATGACTCCAGATTTGAATATGAATTAAATAGAAAAGAACCTATTTATGAAGAAGCCTGGGGTAAGAAATCTGGAATAAACCTCTCTCTAAAAAGCAAATAAATATAAGTACACAGAAACATGCTAATTATTACAAAGTAACTCACGCACTTATCGAAAAATTGGAAAGCATGTTTGGTGCTGTCCTTGTGTATGATGTGCATTCATATAACCATAAAAGATGGGATAGGGCCGTACCTGTTTTCAATATTGGAACTGAATGTTTAGATAATAAAAAGTATGCTAAGTTTATTGAAAATTGGAGAAAAGAACTGGAAGAAATTGAGTTGGAAGGGATTCATGTTGAATCAAAAATTAACGATGTGTTTCATGGGAGAGGTTACAACCTTGAATATATCACTACAAATTTCAAAAATACCTTAGTTCTTGCGACAGAAATCAGCAAAATCTATTGTGATGAGGAAAGCGGAGAAATATATCCTCAGATCATTAAAAATATACAGTGCAAAGTTTAAAAAAGGCGATCTTGAACAATGCCAATTTATTTGTAAATGAGTTAACAAACTGGAAGTACCAGGATAAAAACATGCTTCTTGATAATTCTATTACAAAGAATGTTCAAAAAATAGACAACCAACTTTTTAAACTTCTTAAAAACTTTGAACTGCTTACTTATGTAAACCCGATAAATGTAGAATCTGAAAAAGAACGGTTTTTTAAAAATAAGTTTACCACCAATCCTAATTTTAAGTACAGGCCTATTAAGATCAATCCTTACGAACTTAAAAAGCAATTGCATTTAATTGATACAAGCAAGATCCAGGATATTACAATTCGCCATCTCTACGAATCTGTAATTACAGCTTGTATTGATAAAATCAACTTATTGGCTTCAATAGGAACTGAAAAATTCTTCTACAACTCATTACGCTATTTCGGAAGGCCTGACAGCAACGATATCAGGAACGCTGAATATATCCTTTTACTTCCAGATATTGTAGGGGAAGCAAGAAAAACACAACTATTTGGAATTGAAGAAGCTAAAAAACTTTTTGAAGATACATTTGACAGCTTATGGTTTTAAAGGGAAAATAAAGGTTGAAAAAGGTGGAGTGTCTTCAGTCCTTGTCTTAAATTCAACCAAAACGGTCGTACTTAAAGAAGGTTCAAAATTTTCAAAAATTGAATTACAGTATTTGGCAGAACATGAGATTGGTGTACATATGCTTACCACCATGAATGCTGCTAATAACAAACTAAAAATCTTCAGTATTGGCCTTCCTGTAAACACCAGGACAGGTGAAGGAATGGCTGTTTTATCAGAATACTTGTCAGGTAACTTCAGCATGAAAAGGCTACGTAAATTGGCCCTAAGGGTTATTGCTGTAGATATCATGTGTAATGGTGCTGATTTTAAAACTTGCTTTTCAACTATCGTAAATCAATACAATGTAGAGAAGAACACTGCTTATAACATTGTAACAAGAGTGTATAGAGGCGGTGGATTTACTAAAGACTATCTGTACCTGAATGGATTTTCCATACTATTTAAATTCTGGCAAGATGGAAATGATCTCACACCGCTGTTGGTCGGTAAAACGTCAATGAGTTTTTACAATACAATTGTAGAAATGGTGGATAGAAACATTGTAGAAAAACCTCAGTTCGTTACAAAAAGCTTCGAGAATCCAAAGAAAGAAGAAAATAATATTTTATTCGATTATATCTTAAGTGGATTGAAGTAAAAACCCTTCTCATTGCTACTGATATGCAAGCCCTTTGATGTTGATGAAGAACGAACAACGAGGAACGAACAAGGAATATCGAAACTCTCTATAAGCCTCACACCCCAAGCCCCAAGCCTCATACCTATATATAAAAACCTTATTTTTGCTTCCCAAATAAATTTGGAATGATCCGCATAGAAGAAGCATATAAACTCGTTACTGGCGCTGTGGAGCCCATGGATACTGAGTCCATTGATATCAAGGATTCCCTTCACAGGGTTCTGGCTGAAGATATTATTTCCGATGTGGATATGCCTCCCTTCGATAAGTCGGCCATGGATGGCTATGCTTGCCGGAAAGAAGACCTTGATCTACCATTTATTGTGATTGAGACCATCCCGGCAGGAAAAGCCCCCGAAAAGAAAGTGGGAAAAGGCGAATGTTCGGCCATCATGACGGGGGCCCCGCTGCCTGAAGGTGCCGACTGTGTGATCATGGTGGAGCATACACAGAAAAGATGATGACGGTACAGTAAGCTTTACCGGCTCCGGGACAAAGTCAAACATTGCTTACAAAGCAGAAGATGTATCAAGCGGAGATGTGCTCATCCAAAAAGGAACATTTATTGAACCTCAGCATATTGCCATCCTGGCAGCATGCGGATATGACCGGCCGGAAGTGGCAGTGATGCCCAGGGTTGGTATTATCTCCACCGGGGACGAGATCGTGGAACCTGACCAGGAACCCGGCATTTCCAAGATCCGCAACAGCAATGCCTACCAGTTGATCGGCCAGGTACAGAAAAGCGGAGCCATAGCTAATTATATCGGCATCGCCAGGGACGATGAACAGCTTACTTTTGAGATCCTCAGTGAGGCTATAAAAGAAAATGATGTTGTGATGCTTACAGGAGGGATCTCCATGGGGCAATTCGATTTTATTCCGGCCGTATTTAAAAGGCTGGAGGTGGATGTGCTTTTTCAGACCCTGGCGGTACAGCCCGGAAAACCAACACTTTTTGGTAAGCTTGGGAAAAAAAGGATCTTCGGCCTACCGGGAAACCCCGTATCAGCCTTTAACACCTTCGAACTCCTGGTTAAGCCATATCTCAGGCTCAGCATGGGCTCTACTGCCGGATGGAGCATCATTAAACTACCTATGGGTGCACCTTATGCCAGGAAAAAATCAAGCCGCGACTCCTTTGTCCCGGTGAAGATCGAGCAAGGAAAGGTCTATCCCAAAGATTATCACGGTTCGGCACATATCCAGGCACTTACAACAGCCGATGGATTCATCATGATACCCATGGGGATCATAAATATTGAGGAAGGAACATCAGTAGATGTTAGACAGATATAACAGAAAGATAAATTATCTCAGGGTATCGGTGACCGACCGCTGTAACCTCCGCTGCACCTATTGCATGCCGGAAAGCGGCATCAAGCTGATGACCCATAAAGACATCCTGTCATTTGATGAGATCACGGAAGTTGTAAAGGCTGCCGTTGATCTGGGAATAGATAAGGTAAGGATCACCGGTGGTGAACCCCTGGTTAGGAAGGGGATTAGCGAGCTTGTAAAAATGATCGCCGACATTCCCGGGATCAAAGACCTGGGTATGACTACCAATGGCATCATGCTGACTAAATATGCAACAGATCTCAAGGAAGCAGGACTTCACAGGGTGAATATCAGCCTGGATACTGTCGACCCTGAAAAATATAAGGCTGTGACCCGTGTTGGAAGCCTGCAGGATGCGCTGAAAGGTATCGATGCCGCCCTGGTGGCAGGCCTGACACCTGTAAAACTCAATTGCGTGATCAAAGAGAGCCCCATGGAGCCGGAAGCATTAAAAGTTAAGGCTTTTGCTGATGAAAAGGGTTTAGAGGTCAGGTTCATTCCCGAAATGGATCTGCACCAGGGAACCTTTGGTGAGGTGATTGGCGGATCAGGAGGGCATTGTGCCAGTTGTAACCGTTTACGTCTCACATCCGATGGCCTGATTAAGCCCTGTCTTTTTAGCGATGAGGCATTCAGCGTCAGGGAAATGGGAGCAAAACAAGCGCTGCTGATGGCAGTGCAAAATAAACCAAAGTGCGGGTCGAGTAGTCAGAAGAGTGCCTTTTATAATATAGGAGGGTAGGTCAGTACGCAGTAAGCAGTACGCAGTAAGCAGTACGCAGTAAGCAGTACGCAGTAAGCAGTAAGCAGTATCAGTGACCAGTGACCAGTGACCAGTGACCAGTAACTAGTAACAAGAAAACATGAGCAAACTTTCACATACCGACGACAAAGGCAAAGCCCGGATGGTGGATGTTGGGGATAAACCTAATCAGCAACGTACCGCCATTGCCGAAGGTCATATCCGGCTATCAGCAGCAACATTGCAATTGATCCGCGACAACGAGATCAAAAAGGGCGATGTGCTTACCGTGGCTGAGATCGCCGGCGTTCAGGCAGCCAAGAAAACAAGCGAACTCATCCCCCTTTGCCACCCGCTCCAGCTTACCAAAGTCAAGGTGACGACCGAAGTCGTTGAAGATGGCGTTAAGGTGACAGGAGAAGCACGCTGCATAGGGCAAACGGGTGTAGAAATGGAGGCACTGACAGCAGTACACATTGCCTTGCTGACTATTTATGACATGTGCAAGGCTGTTGACAAAGAAATGCTGATGGGGGAAATTCGGCTGCTCAAAAAAACAAAATCCGGGCTTTAACGTTCAAATAGGCGTATGAGACTTCGATGGATCTTCATCTTTTTTTGCTTTCTGTTCCCGGTCATACTCACAGCCCAGGTAAACATATCACACTTTATGCACTCCGGCCGCTATGAACTCAGCCAGGCAAATTATGCTGAATCCATCAAAAAGTTCAACATCGTGATCACCTACAAACCAGATCTGTTTGAGCCTTACTTCCTTCGTGGCATTGCAAAACTGTACCTTGGCGATTATAAGGGGGCCGAAGCAGACCTGAGCACGGCGGTCACCATACACCCTCTTTACTCACATGCTTATCATTACCGGGCTATTGCGCGGGCACAGATGTATAACTATACCAATGCTTTGCACGATTTTCACAAAGCCCTGGAAATCGATCCTTTTAACCCGGAGATATATATTGACAGGGGTTTGACAAGGATCAACATGCGAGCCTACCGGGCTGCTATTGAAGACCTTGATGAGGCCATGAAGTACGACAAAACTCTTCCGAATGCTTACCTCTACAGGGCCATTGCCAAAAGCTACCTGGAAGAGAATGAAACTGCCATTGAGGATTGCAATAAGGCACTTATGCTCGACTACTTCAACATAGATGCCTATCTCAAACGGGGACAGATCTACTTTGAGATGGATGAGTTTGACCTTGCCATAGCAGATTTTGAACAGATCCTCGATCTGGATGCAGGGAATTCCCTGGCATACTTCCACCGGGGACTGGCCAGAATAAGTGCCGGTGATACTACGAAAGCCCTGAAAGATTTCGACAGGGTGATCCGTGATAATCCATATAATGCACTCACCTACTATAACCGAGCCTGGCTGAAGGCAAGTCAGAAGGACTATGAAAGTGCTCTGCGAGACTATAATATGGTGGTTAGCATCAACCCTAATAATGTATATGCCTATTATGGCCGTGCATACGTAAATGCCGTTTCGGAAAATTATGAAGAAGCCATCAAAGACTACTCAAAATGCATAGAGCTTTTCCCTGATTTTGCCGGAGCATACCTGCAAAGGTCAGCTGCCAGGTCACAGACAGGAGACCACCTGGGAGCCATGCAGGATAACGATAAGGCCTTCGAAATCATCAATATGCTTAACATTGGGGATGCATCAACAGAAGCTCTGATGAAAACCTATGCCGATTCGAGTTATTTCGAGAAGCTGATTGCTTTTGAATCGGATTTCAACAGCGGAAATAAGACCGGAGAACTCAATCGGGCCTATGAAGGAATTGAGCTGCAACCGAACTTTACGGTGCAACTCATAAAAAAGGACAAAGACTTTGTAAAAAAGAAGCGCGAAGGCTACACGGTGAAGGAAATCACCGAGTTTAACATGGCTAATGAGGAAGACCTTGCTTTTGCCATTATGAATACCGACATCCCCGAAGATGCTGAAGCCCTCAGACATCACCTTGACATTTCCGACAGCATACTCAGGGAAAACTCTACCAGCAATATCGGGCACTTTCTGAAAGGAGTGGTGAACGGAATGGCCAATAATTATACCAACTCCCTTGATGCATACGATAATGCCATTTCACTGTATCCTAAGTTCGTATTTGCTTATTTTAACCGGGCTAATACGCGCTATGCCCTCGAAGAATATTTATACAATGAGCAGGTATATACGGACAATGTAACCATCAGTTGGGACAAGATGCCTGCCCCCAATGAAGAAGACATCATCAAGGAACCGGATTTTGAGTCAGTATTGATGGATTATGATCGTGTGATCGAACTCAGGCCGGACCTCTCTTTTGCCTGGTTCAACAGGGGGAACATTCGCAACCGTATGAAGGATTATAATTCTGCCATCCTCGACTATTCGCAAGCTATCAAGCTAGAGCCTGAATTGGCAGAGGCATACTTTAACCGGGGCCTGACCTTTATCTATCTTGACCAGATCGATAATGGGTGTGGTGACCTCAGCAAAGCCGGAGAGCTGGGAATAAAAAGCGCTTATGGCGTAATCAAGCGATTCTGCTATAAGTAAGGATTCCTATACTATCCTAGTAATAATAATTGTGGTCTAAATAATCGCCAAAGGCAAGACCCCCGATCAAGAACATGATGATCATGATCCCTGCAAAGATGATCCCTATCAGGGTCATAATCCCGGTAATCGTGAAGTAAAGTTTCAGCTGGTTCATCGATTTCAGAAAGCTGTACTTATCGCCATTGTAATAAGCCTGCTCGGAGGAGGAACCCGCCTGGTACAGAATCACACCCATCCAGATGGGTAGCCAGGCAATAACAATTCCTATAATGGTAACCGCATAAAGTACTCCACTGATGATACTCAGAATGCCAATAAGCTTCATCCAGGCACGGGCCTGATAGATAGGTGCACTCACTTCTTTGATCACATTCGACTGCTCATTATTCAATTGTTCCATGGTAAATAGATTTAATTATTTTTGTGTAAGTATTGTCCTGTAACAAATATATAAATCTCAACAGTATATTCAAAGAAATAGCATGAGTATTGAATCCAAAAACACCAACATAATCTCCGTCAACATATCCGAAGAAAAGGGTACTGTAAAGAAGGCAGTTAGTGAAATCCACCTTAACAAATATGGTATCGAAGGCGATGCCCACGCAGGCAGATGGCACAGGCAGATAAGCCTGCTGGCAAAAGAAAGTATTGATAAATTCACAGCAGAGGCAGGGAGGGAGATCAAATATGGTGAATTTGCCGAGAACATTACTACCGAAGGGATGCTGCTATATGAAGCTTCACCCCTCGACAGGTTCTTTTGTGATGAGCTCGTGCTCGAAGTGACTCAGATTGGCAAAAAATGCCATGGCGACAATTGTGCTATCTATAAGGAAGTTGGCAACTGCGTGATGCCAAAAGAAGGTATCTTTTGCAGGGTATTAATCCCGGGTGACCTGAAAGCAGGAGATACCCTGGAATATATTCCCAAGGTTTACAGCGTGCTTGTGATCACCCTCAGCGACAGGGCCTATGCAGGCGAATATGAAGACCGAAGCGGACCAAGACTAACTGAGCTGCTAACTACTTTTTTCGATAGTCAAAAATGGATGCACGATATTGAAAACATCCTGATCCCTGATGATGAGCAGGCTCTGAGTGCCTTGCTGCTTGATGGCATTGAACAGGGGGTGGACTTTATTTTCACCACCGGAGGGACCGGCATCGGGCCCAGAGATATCAGCCCGGAAGTGGTCAGGAGCGTGATACAAAAAGAAGTACCCGGCATCATGGAAATGATTCGCATGAAATACGGGAGTGAAAAACCTAATGCCCTCCTAAGCCGAGGCATTGCCGGCGTGGCCGATAAATCGATCCTTTTTTCCCTGCCGGGAAGTGTGAAGGCAGTTAATGAATATATGGAAGAGATCACCAAATCATTGAAGCATATGGTTTATATGCTGCATGGATTAGATGCGCATTAGTACGCAGTATGCAGTAGCCAGTGACTAGAAACAAGTGACTAGAAACAAGTGACAAGAATCATGACACGAGAAAAAGCAATAGAATTACTTGACCTGTACATCCAGAATGATCGGATGAAGAATCATTGTTACGCTTCGGAGGCGGTATTGAGGGCCCTGGCAAAAAAATTGGGTCATGATGCTGACCAGTGGGGCATTGCCGGCTTGCTGCATGATATCGATGTAGAAATCACGGATGCTGATCCCAAACGTCATGGGCTTGAAGGAATTCCTATTTTGGAAGCCGCCGGCATGGACCCGGAAAGCATAGAAGCCATTAAAATGCATAACGAGGAAGCTAGCGGGCTAGCACGGAATAAAGAATATCATCATGCACTGGCTGCAGGAGAAACCATCACAGGAATGATTGTTGCTACCACTCTTGTATATCCTGACAAAAAATTAGCCAGTGTAAAACCTAAATCTGTTGTGAAACGAATGAAGCAAAAAGCTTTTGCAGCATCCGTCAACCGTGACACCATCCTCGAATGTGAAAAGATAGGCATTCCTCTGCCTGAATTTGCGGACCTGGCTGTTGAGGCTATGAGAGAGATTAGTGATAGATTGGGGCTTTAGGCAGTTGACAGTTAACAGTTGACAGTTAACTTGACGTTGACAGTAGGCAGTAGGCAATAGCAAAACAAGAAACCAGTGACCAGCGACCAGCGACCATTAACCAGTAAATGATCAGAGAACAATATACCAACATCTCAGCTATCTACGACATGCTGTCGGAAGGAGATGATGGGAGCATATTTTTCAGGCACTACCTTGAAAACATACTCAATTCTTTAGCGAAAGGGGCCAGGGTGCTCGACTGCTCCTGCGGAACCGGCAACCATGCCATCTGGCTGGCCAGGCAAGACTTTGAGGTTCATGCTTCGGATATTAGTGAAGGTATGATAAGTACAAGCCAGGCAAAGGCTGAGGAAGAAGGGCTGTCGATCAAGTTTTTCCGAAGCAGTTGGGAAGAGCTTCCTGAGATGACTGATAATCAATACGACCTGGTAGTTTGCCCGGGAAACTCGCTTTCACATGCCCTCAGTTTCGAGATGCTTGAGAGCGCTTTACATGCTATCAGAAAGATCACAAAACCAGGTGGCTATTTTTACTTCGACATCAGAAACTGGGAGAAAACTTTCGAAGAAGCTAATCTCGAAACCCAGGACTTCCAGGTAGAAGGAAAGAATAAACTATATGATGTCAGGTACAGCTATGACATCAAGGGCTGGAATACGCAGAGCACCATGTTCGTCGACATCAGCCCTGCAGGAGAGGGCGAATACACCCAGTTTTCTTTCGATTTCTTACCCTTTGGTTATCAACAAATCCACGACATTCTGCTTAAAGCGGGCTTTTCAAATGTAGAACGTGGGCTTTTCCCAGGGGAGGAGTTTTATTATGCCGTCGCAAAATAAGGTGTGGGGCATGAGGCCTGGGGCATGGGGCGCGTTATTAACAGGCAACTGCTGAAAAGATTCGATGGTTATACCCGAAAACTAAAACTTTCATAATACATTTGTATTGTCATGATGAACAAGATGCTGCACCGCTTCAATAACAAGTACGCCATAACCATACTGGTGTTTGGAGTGTGGATGCTGTTTTTCGACAACAATAATTTTATTGCTCAGATTAGATTAAACAGGACCCTCCACGAACTGGAGATGGAAAAGGAATATTATCTTTCGGAAATAGAAAAGGACCGCCATGCTACCTATGAACTCATTACCGATACACTGACCCTGGAAAAGTTTGGCCGTGAGCAATACCTTATGAAGCGAGATAATGAAGATATTTACCTTATCGTTGATGAGGAAGATTAGCCCACCCGCTTGACATACATGCAGTTTTTTATATATTTGCAGTCATAAACCAAATTAATATGACTCAAAGAACCTATCCTGAAGCTGTTCAAAACTGTGTGAGACGTTGCAGGCGTGTCGCCCGCACTGCACTTGTGGTAGTAACTTTATTTTGGATCATTTTCGGTATTGCAACCGGATTTAATAACGAAGGAGGTTTTAGCTCACTTTTCGACAGTTTCAAAAATATCCTGCCCTGGATCGCCATTATCGTCTTGTGGTTCATCGCATGGAGATGGGAAATTATCGGAGGCCTGCTCATTATTATATTCAGTGTATATATGGCCTCTTACCTGGGTGTATTCGAAGGGGACTCAACAGAAGGCCTGATGATCATCACACCACTGGCCATGACGGGCTTTATGTTTGTCTTTATCGGGTTCAGGATATATGTTGCAAGAAGGGTTGAAGCAGCACAATAGATCCTGGTCCAGCTTTTTAAAAATTATAGTTCTGCTCATCACGCAGAAAGTGCCCTATTTCCTTAAAAATAGAATCAAAGCTTTTGTCTACCTGAGCAGATAATTCAGGATCAACACTCACAGGAAAAGGACTTTCATGAGTGTAGTCATAAGGAAAATCGATGCGGTTTACCCAAACACCGGAACCACTGAAATTTTCCATAATGTATTCTTCCGGAAAAACCTCATCATCCTTCAATGCATAGACCAGCAAGCGATCATTAAAATCAGCAAAGACACTGTCGCGCAGAGAGCTAAAATATTCCGGCGACAACATGGCCATGAAAGCCCTGGCAATATTCCGGATCTCCATTCTCTTTACATAAGGCTTCAGTGTTTTTCTTCTCCAGCTAGTTTGGTCAAGATAGTACTTTCGCAATTGCTCAAAGGCCTGCTGATCCATGATAAAGCGTGATATGCCATTCATCCTGCTGAAGACGGTTCCGCCGGCAAAAAGCACAAAGCGTGAGCGATCGAATATCCCTTCAGGATTGGCGATCATCAGTACCTGGGCTAAAAAAGCTCCGATAGAATACCCAAAGAAGTGGATCTCAGTATCTTCTTTGAATACTGGGTGTTTACCGGAGCTGATATGATTTACCAAATTGAGGAGATCCATAATACTTTGATAGCCTGAGAGAGCAAAGCGCTCAGGCATATTGTCGAGTCTTTCGCTGAGGGCAGCATTGGCAAAAGAAGAACAACGCTGTCCTTCATATTTATGATCACGCAGGCTGCTTAGCCCCGCCATACCCCTGGGATTGATCCAGGATGAAGGAGTGCGGTTCATATGAAAACTTATGGGAAACAAGATCACAGCATGCCTGGTTTGCAAAACCAGTTCCCTGGCCCATGACAGGTACTTGTCCCAGCTCTTTTCATTCAATCCATGAAGAAGAATGATGGCCCTGTTGGTTTGCATGTATCCTTCAGGAAAAAAAACCGGATAGCGGAACTCCTGATTTTCCATGATCTCATTGTCGGCAAAACCACTGAGAAAATCCCTCTCATCTTCCGGAATGGATTTGGAATTGGGCAGATGCTGTATGCAATTCGAACTGAAAGAAAAACAGCGATAACCAATACCTGTACCTTTCAACTGCTCAGCATCCCTATCGAGTGAAAATGCTTTGCCTAATGTTTTATAATCGCTTGTGTATCCCATGCCGTATATTGTATTTCTTCCTACAAAATTCCGCAATCAGAATACCTCATGCAAATTTTAGGTATGCACCCTATGGCCTGGTGACTAAAATCCGTATAGAGGGGCGAAATTCGCCATAGAGGGGTAAAATATTTCAATATTAAGAAGTCATTCAGACATGTTTTACTGATACATATTATGTATATTTGCTTCATAAGATATTAAATTAATTTGCAGTAGTCCATGCAGTTTTACGAAAAATCCATACCGGAACACCTGAACCGAAAAGGGAACATCATCAGCCTGGTACTTTTCACTGCAGCCTTTGCCCTGATATTTATCAATGTATATGCACCTTTTGGAGCAGATTCATACCTCAAGTTGAGCGGTATCCGCCTTTTCCTATACAGCAGCTTCGTCATCCTGACAGGTATGCTTGTTGTGGTAGTCAGCAGGGTGATCATGTACCTGTACAGCAAGAACTATAGCCTGAATTACTGGCGATATATAGTATGGGTGATCGCTGAGATCCTGGTTATGTCATTTGTGTATTGCATCTATGTGAAGTTCATCCTGGCAGATGAACGTGATTTCATGAATATCTTCAATGCCAGCATTAAAAATACCTCACTCATCATTTTGCTTCCCTATACCATTCTATGGTTATTTTTCTCCTGGAAGGATAAATCAGTAAAACTGGAGGAATTGAAAGAGGCACCGCATGACCAGCAAACAGCAGGCATGATCCCTTTCAGAGACGAAAAGGGTACCCTGCGTCTATCGGTACATGCAGAAGATCTCCTCTACCTTGAAGCTTCCGACAATTATGTCTCAGTACATTATCTGCACCGCAACAAATTGCAGAAGTTCCTGGTTAGGAATTCGATGAAAAGCTATGAAGAACAATTCAGCGTCAGCAATATTATACGATGCCACAGGTCTTATATGGTCAACCTTGAAAAGGTAGATATCATCCGAAAGGAAAAGGACGGGCTGCATCTTGAGCTAGACACTGAAACACCTATATCACTTCTTGTTTCCAAAACATACATAAAAGGTGTGATGGAGGCCTTTTCAAGGTTGTCTCCGCTCGATAAATAAAATAAGTTGTTATGAGAATAATGCTGCGACTTACATTACTGGCTCTGGCACTGCTCATTTCAGGGCTGCAATCTATTGCGCAAAATACATTGAAAGCAGGATTTGACCCTGACGAATATGCCGATTTGCTGTGCCTGACACCAAATTTCACAGCAAGCAATAATGACAATAATAGCTTGCCATACCCCAACAATTACAAGCATGTTTACCGCTCAGAGGCAGGCCCTCTTGACAACCTGTGGGATCTTTATTTAAGGGATGATGGTATAGGAGTTATTGAGATCAGGGGAACCACCTCAAAATCCAGTTCCTGGCTCGAAAACTTTTATGCTGGAATGTTACCGGCGATCGGTGTCATTCAGATATCCGAAAATGAAAAGTTCCATTACAAACTGTCGAATGACCCGAGGGCCAGTGTACATACCGGCTGGTTGACAGGATTGGCTTGTATTATACAGGACATCATCGAGAAGATCAATCTATACCATGAAGAAGGGGTGACTGAGTTTATCCTGATGGGGCACAGCCAGGGCGGGGCCATTGCATTTTTGCTTGATTCCTATCTGCATTATGATACTATGGGCCTGATTCCTGATGATATTGTTTTCAAGACCTACAATAGTGCTGCCCCGAAACCCGGCAACCTGTATTATGCATATGATTATGATTTCATCAACCGTGGCGGATGGGCCATACGGGTAGTGAACCCGATCGACTGGGTGCCCCAATCACCGATCAGCGTGCAGGTGTTGGATGATTTCACCGAAGTGAACCCTTTTGCTGATATGAGCACATTCACAGGCTCGATGGGCTGGATTGAAAGAGCAGTAGTTAAATCAATATTCAGAAAGATTGACCGCTCCCTGGACAAGGCAAGGAAGCGCTTGTTAAAGTACCTTGGTTTCAAAATGTTTAAGTTTATAGAAACTTATATGGATGGTATACAGGAGCCCGAATATTCAGAAAGCATGAATTATGTACCCGCCGGTACAGCCATCATCCTCCCTGCAACAGAGAAATATTACCGGGAATATGTACCAAATGCCCGTGAGAATGTGTTCATGCACCACTGGGCTAAGGCGTATTATTTTCTCCTGAAGGAACATTATCCCCTGAAACACTAAGCTCTAAGTTCTATACAAATTCAAATGGTTCAATGCACCTCCCCCCTAGCCCCCTCTCCTTGAGGAGAGGGGGAAAAGGGGGCAGGGGGTTAAGGGGGTGAGGTGCATTGAGAAGATAATTATTAATATCGGTAGAACTTTTTATTAAACTATTCTCCTTATGAGGAATCCAACTGACGTATATCATATAAGCTATCGTTATATGAATAGAATTAATAGTTAAATTTGCTGAACCGTAAAATTTACAGCTTATCATGCCGTTATTCTGGTAATAAAATTTCGCAAATTGGAAAGATTCTACCATACACTCAATATTGCCATTGATGCCGTTCTGGCTAACAAGTTCCGTTCGATACTTACCGCACTGGGTATTATTTTCGGTGTATCTGCAGTTATTGCCATGATGGCCATAGGCAATGGGGCCCGGCAGGAGATCCTGGAACAGATCAAAATGGTTGGGGTAAATAATATCGTAGTTACCCCCATCCTCGACAATTCTGCAGCTGATGGTGAAGAAGGTGACGACAGCAAGACTTTGAAGGGGAAGTATTCACCCGGTCTGACATTAAAGGATGCAAAAAGTATAAATGAAATTATCCCTACCGTTGTCCGTGTCAGTCCCGAAGTGACATATGAAACCTTCATCATTAAAGACGGCGTTCGCAAGAAAGCCACCCTCAAAGGGGTCACACCTGATTTCTTCCAGGTTTACAATACCCCATTGCAGGACGGAGAGATGTTCAACAATATGCAACTGGAGAATGGAAGTCCGGTCTGTATCATAGGCCCTACGATCAAAGCCCGCTTCTTCCCTGCAGAGAATCCACTGGGGAAATACATCAAATGTGGGAACATCTGGCTGAAGGTTGTGGGAATACTGGAAAGTATGAAGATGGCCGGAGGAACCTCCGAAGACCTGGGCATCAGCGACTATAACAATAATATTTATGCCCCTTTACAAACGGTATTGCTGCGATACAAAGATCGCTCGGTGATCGATCGCAGGGATATTGGCGGTGGCGGTGGTTTAGAGATGGTCAGGTTCGGCCATGGAGCCATTATTTCCAGTTCTTTCAGTAGTTCATCAACCGGAGATGCTACCAATAAAAATCAGCTGGATAAGATCGTTGTGCAGGTCAATGACAGTGAAAACCTGGATGTAACTACCACCCTCTTAAGGCGCATGATGCTAAGGCGACACTCAGAGATTCCAGATTTCGAGATTACGGTACCCGAATTATTACTGAAGCAGGAACAAAGAACCAAAGACATTTTTAATATCGTACTGGGGGTTATTGCCAGCATCTCCCTTATCGTTGGTGGTATCGGAATCATGAATATCATGCTGGCATCAGTGATGGAACGCATCAGGGAGATAGGAGTGCGGCGGGCCAGCGGGGCCACGCAGCGTGATATTATCACGCAATTTCTTACTGAAGCAACCCTGATCAGTGTTTCAGGCGGATTCATTGGTATTGTGCTTGGCGTTGCCTTTGCCAAGATGATCACTGAATTTACCGGCATTCTGACCATTATCTCACTGCTCTCAATTGTAGTTTCTTTTGGTGTTTCCGCCGCTATTGGCATCATGTTTGGATATATGCCTGCAAGGAAAGCCGCCAATCAAAATCCCGTTGAATCACTTCGTCATGAATAGAATAAAATCCACAATAAAAAAGAGCAAAAGCATCATCCTTTCTCTCTTGTTTCTAGCAATGCTTTCATTGTCAGCGGCGAGTTATGCACAGGATGACAATACCAATTTTCTCTCACTTGAGGATGTGATCTATCTTGCGCATCAGCAATCGCCTGATGCCCTGATCGCAAAGCATTCCTTTAAATCAAGTTATTGGGAGTATAAGAGCTTTAGAGCAGACTACCTTCCCGGCCTGGTACTTGATGGAACAACCCCATCCTATGACCGATCAATAGGCCAGGTACAGCAGCCTGACGGAAGTTATGAATTTAAGCCCATTGATCAGGCCAGCGCAGATCTTAAGCTCTCATTATATCAGGAAATAGGCCCTACAGGGGGTAGAATATCATTGAACAGCGGGCTATTGTGGTATGACAATATCACCGGCAATAGTATAAATCAACCATTCAGGGCCAACATCGTGAATGTGGAATATGTTCAACCTATTTTCAGGTACAACGACTACAAATGGGCCCGTGATATTGAGCCCATGAAATACGAAATGGCCAAGAGAAAATACCTTGAAGATGTAGAACAGATCTCCATTGTAGCATCAAACTATTTCTTTAATATGCTTTCGGCTCAGATCGACCTTCAGATATCGGTCAAGAATATGCATAATTACGACACCCTGTATCACATTGCACAGGGCAGGTATCAGTTAGGCAAGATCGCAGAAAATGACCTTCTTCAGTTGGAGTTGAACTATCTCAAGGCTGAGGCCGCTGTTGAACAGGCTGAACTGGACTTCGAAAACAATCTCTTCAGACTGAAATCCTACCTCCGTATTAAAGCAGACGTACCTATAGAGCTTATTCCGCCGAAGGTGGTTGATTTCTTTACGATACAGGCAGAAAAGGCTCTGGATGAAGCCAAATATAATTCTTCCACTGCCATGGATTTCGACAAAAGGCGACTGGAAGCACAGAGCCAGGTGAATATGGCCAAGATGAGCGGCCGTTTCGATGCTGACCTTCGTGCTAATTTCGGACTAACCCAGCAGGGTGCGAGCATCCCCGGGGCATATACACAACCCGATGATCAGCGGCAGGCAAGCCTGAGTTTCATTTTACCTATTGTGGATTGGGGCTCAGCCCGGGGAAGGATCAAAATGGCTGAATCGAACGAAGAGCTGGTTTATACTTCAGTAGAACAGGAAGAGATCGACTTTGAGCAAAATATCTTCCTGGAAGTGATGCAGTTTAATATGCAGGAAAACCAACTACGAATTGCTGCCAAAGCTGATACCGTTGCGCAAAAGAGGTTTGATGTTACACAAAAGCGATATATGATCGGACAGGTGAACGACGTGCTGGAACTCAACAACGCCCAGATCGATAACGACAATGCGCTGAAAGGCTACTACCAAGCCCTCCGAAGTTATTACCGAAACTTCTTCCAGATACGCAAACAAACCCTTTATGATTTCGAGCAGGACATGCCGATCTTGTTTGATATTAATCAGATTATGTAGGTGTTGGGAGGTAGGCGTTGGGCTTTAGGCTGATAGCTGTTGGCTGACTGCTTGTATTCTCGAGAAAAATTTCATATCCTTATTAGATTAATATTTAGCTAAGCAGGCTACTTGAAAGGCTAAGCTTAATGTAATATGTTATGAAACGGATTCTCTCAATCATTATCATCCTTGTCTTTTCAGGTGTAACTATACAGGCCCAATCTATTTCTGCTGGTCAATATAATCTTGATGATTTTTATATGGATCTAAATCCCGATTTAGAAATAATACCTGGAGAGCTTTGGCAGATCAGCTATAGTGAACTTTATCCATTCGACATTAATGGTGATGGCACAGTAGATTTTTCCCTTCAATCACGTTTTGATGATAGAAACTTTCGCACCATGAATTGTAAGATATTTCCTGAAAGTCACTGTGAAATTGCATACTTCATCGATACTTGTTTTGCTGATATGAGTTCTAGCATGTGCGTTGGTGCATTAGATAAGTATTTCAATATTGCAAGAGTATTTGACTACGGTGAAGTGATTGATAATTCCAGCATATAGTTTTATGGAGAGGAAATGATCATCAACCAGAGATATCATCAATCCTGTTATTCCTTTTGTGATTTCATTAATATAGAAACATATATTGGAATAAGGATCTTTGATGAAAGCGATACCTCGTATGGATGGTTGAAGTTGGGTAACATGAATCAGTTCAAAATGACTGTTGAAGAGTTAGCCTGTAATTCAAATTCATTTGGGACTCAAGATCCTGAACAATTAATAGAGATCTACCCTAATCCCTGTCGCTCAATGGTCAAGGTCACTACACCCTATTACGTGAAAGAAGGCATTTTTTCATTATTTAACTTAAATGGTGTGGAAATATTCAGGAAGGAGACATCAGGGAGGATTAATGAGATTGATATGAGCATATATTCTGATGGGATTTATTTTTTGAAATACCAATGTGAGAAGAACATCATCACTGAGAAAATTATCAAGCAGTAGGACAAGCTAAAGTTTTTGTTTCCCATATCACAATCCCGATTTAACTGATTTAACCGATTTAACTGATTCAACCGATTCAACCGATTCAACTGATTCAACCAATTCAACCAACCTAACGCCTAATGCCTATTGCCTAATGCCCAACGCCTAATTACCTAAACTCTTTCTAAATAAGAAGTCTTTTTGTATATTTGCACTCAGAAAATTAAAAAACACAATAAAAAATCAAATTATGTCAGTATTAGTTGGAAAAAAAGCCCCTTTGTTTGAGGCTGATGCCGTTATAAACGGAGGTGAATTTGCAGAAAAATTCTCCCTTGACCAATACATCGGGAAGAAACATGTTGTATTCTTCTTTTATCCATTGGATTTCACTTTTGTCTGCCCAACAGAGCTCCTTTCTTTTCAGGAAAAGCTGGAAGAGTTTGAAAAAAGGAATGTTGCCGTTGTGGGCTGCTCGACCGACTCCAAGCATTCTCACTGGGCATGGCTCAACACGGATATTAAGGATGGTGGTATCAAAGGTGTGACCTACCCATTGGTCTCCGACCTCTCGAAGACCATCTCTGAAAATTATGATGTTCTGGCTGGAGAATATGATTATAATGAAGACGGAGAAATGGAATTTGAAGGTGATCCCGTAGCTTACCGTGGCCTCTTTCTGATCGATAAGCAGGGTGTTGTACGCCACCAGGTGGTGAATGACGATCCGCTTGGCAGGAGCGTCGAGGAGGCCCTGCGTACTGTTGACGCACTGCAGTTCTTCGAAGAGAACGGACAGGTTTGCCCCGCCGACTGGCACAAAGGGGATGAAGCTATAGAGAAATCTGCGGATGGCATTGCGGATTACCTTGGAAAAAACTTTTAAGAAGTCAGATACCTGAAGTAAAAAATATTAAAGCCGGCTCATTTGAGACCGGCTTTTTTATGTCATTCAATCACGATCTCATCAATAAACAACCATGCCGGATTCCCTTCTCCCGGATGCCAGTCAGGACAAACAGCCCTGTTCTTAGCCAGCACTTTAATATAGCGGATGTTCATACCGGAAGACATCATTGAAAAGTCATGTGTTATGCCTCCGTTGTGTTTTGGATCGATCTTATTAATTTCCCGACCAAGGGTTTTATAATCTTTTCCATTGGCTGACACACTAAACTCGACCCACTCAGGCATAAAGATCCAGCTATTCTGGTCTTGCAGAAAACCCGTTTTGATGATGTTCACGCGCTGTGTTTCACCCAGGTCAACCAAAACATCCACATCCACGCCGTGGAAGCCCTGCCATGAGCCTGTCTGGAAATTATCCGTTCCTCGTATCAGGTCGATGAGGGCCACATCGCCTCCGGCAGTGTACTGTGCATCATAGGCCGTACGGTAGATCACATTTCGGCCTTCAGGCATCTGGCTAAAGAAGCCTTTAATCACTTTGCTCGGAGCTTTCTCCGGGGCCCGGGAAAAGAGCTTCACTGTAGTATTTTTATCAATCCTAAATGGAGCGATGTATTTAAAAGACCTGTCGGTAGGTTCGCTCCCGTCCAATGTATATCGGATCTCAGCATCGGCATCAAGGCAGCTCATTCCGATCTGCATCTCCCCTGCGAAAGTCCTGGAATCAGCAATGAGAAATGGAGCAGGGGTGATTGGTAGCTCAGTAATGGCCGATACCGGAATTTGATTCGCGGCAGTTCCCCAACTCTCATTGGGCTCGGGTCCCATCTCAAACACAACATGCCCTCCGTCCATTAAGGCATCGTGCATCATAAAGGATTGCAGAAGAGTTTCGCCATTCAGGCTTGCAGATTGGATATATACATTCTCATCAGAGTTATTTTTAGCTTCGATCACACACATATTTCCATTTTCAAGATGGATGGTGACTTTATCAAAGATCGGGCTTCCGGTCACATAATAGTCGGCCCCTGGTGTAACGGGGTAAAATCCCATGGCACTGAGCACGTACCAGGCCGACATTTGCCCGCAGTCTTCATTGCCACAGAGTCCATCAGGCTTTTCGCTGTACTGTTCAGCCATGATCTTCCTGACCAGGGCCTGTGTTTTCCATGCCTGGCCGGCAAAATTATACAGGTAAGCCATATGATGGCTGGGTTCATTCCCATGAGCATACTGCCCGATGAGCCCCGTGATATCGCTCTGGTGCCTGCCACTCATCTCCATGCTAGCATTAAACATATCGTCCAGCTTTTGGGTAAAGCCATCTGCTCCGCCATAGAGATCCATCAGACCGGACACATCCTGCGGAACAAAGAAATTATACTGCCAGGTATTGGCCTCCGTCAGCATGAAGTTTACTTCTACCGGATCGAAAGGACTCACCCACATGCCGTTCATGCGGCCTCGCATAAAGCCGGTTTCCCGATCAAATAGGTTTTTATAGTATTGTGCACGCTGGATATAGGCTGCATAATCATCTTCATGCCCCAATTCCTTGCTCATCATGGCAATACACCAATCGTCATAGGCATATTCCAGGGTTTTCGATACCGATGAACCGTCCTTCCCGGCAGGGATATAGCCATATTCACGGTAATACCCAAGGCCTTCACGGTCCTGCATGCTGCTCTTGATCATAGCCTCATAGGCCAGGTCAACATCATATCCTCGAATACCTTTCACATAAGCATCGGCGATTACAGGTACGGAGTGATAACCGATCATGCACCAGGTTTCATTAGCAGCCAGTTCCCATACCGGAAGCAAGCCTCCTTTTTCATACATATCGAGCATGGATCTTATCAAGTCATTGGTCCTCTCCTCTTGAACGATGGTAAACAAAGGATGCAAGGCCCTGAAAGTATCCCAAAGGGAGAAAACTGTGTACATATCATGTCCTTTTGCCTTGTGTACTTTCAAGTCATGCCCGCGATAGCGGCCATCTATATCTGAATATAGATATGGTGACAGGAATGAATGGTACATGGCTGTATAAAAAGTTACTTTCTGTTCCTCTGTACCCCCTTCTGCCTCAATCTTCCCCAATTCTTTATTCCATGAATCATAGGCTTTTTGTCTGACATCATCGAAATCCCAGCCCGGGATCTCAGAAAGAACATTGGCCTTAGCTCCATCGGCATCTACTGCAGAGATACCCACTTTCACAAACACTTCCTTTACCTCTGGATCAAATGACAGCAGGCATTTTAGGTCTTCCATAGAAGAAAATGAACTTCCTTCATAGGCTTTGTCTTCACCAAAAACACCAATATTCTCGAAAGGGGCAGAAAATTCAGCATAGAAATAGACATATTGGTCCTTCGACCATCCTCTTGTGCGTTTGAGTCCGCTAATACTATGGTCATCAATAATATTCAGTTCCAGTCCAAGTATTTTATCAGAAGTGGCTCCTTCGTACAGGTCCAGTAAAATATGCTTTTCACCTGAGTTAAATTCATACTTATGTAAACCACTGCGCCGTCCTGTTGTGAGTTCAACATCCACCTCCATATCCTCGAACTCAACTGCATAATAACCGGCTTCCGCGATCTCATCTTCATGCGAAAATTTTGCTGATGGCAATTCCTCATGAGCAAGCATGGCTGCCAGCGAATCGGTGCTGCCTGTCCATGGCATCAACCTGATGTCGCCATAGTCTCCAACACCGGTCCCACTCAGGTGCGTATGACTGAAGCCAAAGATGTGATCATCGCTATAATGATATCCAGAACATCCATCCCAATTGTCCTTGCGTGTATCGGGACTCAACTGCACCATACCAAAGGGTACCATAGCACCTGGATAAGTGTGTCCGTGGCCGGAGGTGCCGATAAATGGATTTACGAAATCAGCCGGAGAAAAGCTGTCTTTTTCACTTTGACAGGCATTTAATAGCAGACCCAAACCAATCACCAATAATAAATGAGTTATTCTTATTGGCATGAGGCTTGAGGCAATTATGGAGTTTGGAGTTCGGAGTTTAAAGTTCGGTGTTTGGAGTTTCATTTGAAGTTTGGAGTTTAGAGTTTGGAGTTTGGAGTTTGAAGTTTAACGAACGATCGGCTCAATTTTTAACTCAAATGTATATGCTCTCGCCGGGTATCGATACTTTTCAATCGGCCTGGCACCCCAGCTATTATTTCCGCCAACGCCCATCTGAAATCGGTCGAGATTGATCCCAATCATATCCCTTTTGGGAACATCTACACTGTGCATGCCTGTTTCTCGGGTTTCCTGGGCAATATCCTCAGGCCTGTAATTCTGCACCGTAAATTCAAAATGTGTAGCAGATGAAAATTCCAGTCCGTACCCATTTTCATCGGTCAGCGACATCCATCTCACATCACATTTATTTCCATTTTCCTGTGGACGGATATAGGAAACATGCTGGTCTGCCACCTTGCCTTTGTACAGGCCCACAAAGGCAGCTGTTTTACGGTCGATATAATTTTCAAAGGGGCCTCTGCCAAACCATTCTAGTTCATCATACCTACCCGGCATTTCCATATAAAAACCAAATCTTGGCATATCAGGCAAAACGCTATCGCCCGGATGAAGCGTGGCCTCCAAACTAAGCTCCCCATACATGCTTATGCTATAGAGGATGCTATATTCGGAATAGATATCCGGCAGGGAATATTCCACTTTTACACGCAATTCCCTGGTATCGGAGTCAATCACTTCAAAGCTTTTCAAGACCCTGTTCTCTGAAGCCTTTTTCCAGACACCCATTCGTTTTACCATACCGAAGCCATGATCATTATCGGTGGGCTCTCTCCAGAAATACGGAACAGGTGCACTCAGGATCAGACTCTTATCCCGATAAGTAAAATCAGTCAGGCTCCCATCCTCTTTATTGATCGTCACATTGAAATTCTCCGCAGCTAGATATAAATCCTTATCTGTCTCTGTCAGTTTGAGGCCGTGAGGTGGTCCAGGAACAGGCATAGCCCTTGCTGGGCGGTAGGGCAATGGGATCTGCTCGGATGCCAGTATATGGCCTTTGGGAATCAATCCATGGCCATCGCGATCAGCCATGAAAATATTAAAGAAATATTCAATTCCCGGCTCAGTATAGATTTCATTCTGTGGAATGTCGATGGAAACAGTTTCACCGGGAGCACATTTAACGGTGGGTATCCTTCCTTTAGAAACCGCCCTGCCATTCGCCAGTATGGTGTAATAAAAATCAAACTGCTCAAGGTCTGTGAAATTATACTCATTATGGATCATGATTTTATTCGACAGCTCGGGATTATGCTCAAAATTCACAGATTGATAAACTTTCTTCACCTCGTACAAACCCGGGTGTATGCTTCGGTCGGCGTTGATCAGCCCGTTGGCACAGAAGTTATAATCCGAGAACGTTGAATCCGGTCCAAAGTCACCTCCATAAGCCCAATATTCATTCCCGGCATCATCGATCTTTAAAAGTCCCTGATCAACCCAATCCCAGATGCAACCGCCCTGGAGTTTATCATATTTTCGGATCAGGTCCCAGTATTCCTTCAGGTTTCCTGTGCTGTTCCCCATGGAGTGGGCATATTCACACATGATCAAGGTACGTGGGTCTTCCCCATTGGCCCATTTCTCGATATATTCCAGTCCGGGATACATGGGGCAATAAATGTCGGTATGTGGCCTTTTCTGAGCACGTTCATAATGTACCGGGCGTGAAGGATCACGACCATGGATCCATTCTGTTCCGGCTTCGAAGTTCACCCCATCTCCGGCTTCGTTCCCCATCGACCAGATAATCACAGAGGGATGGTTCTTGTCTCTTTCTACCATGCGGCGCATGCGATCCAGATGGGCTTCCATCCATTCAGGCTTATTGCCCAGGGTCCTGTCGGGATGATAACCGATGCCATGGGATTCAATATTTGCCTCATCAATCACATACATGCCATATTCATCACATAACTGATACCATAAAGGATCATTCGGATAATGGCTGGTTCTCACTGTATTGATATTGTTGGTCTTCATCAGGTACAGGTCCATGCGCATGGATTCTTCATCCACTACGTGACCTGTTTTCTCATCATGCTCATGTCTGTCGACACCTTTGATGAGAACGTACTCTCCGTTCACGTATAGGAGTCCTTCTTTCATCTCAACTTCCCGGAATCCTGTCTTACAGCTCAGGCTTTCAAGAAGATTTCCTTTCTTGTCTCTGATCTCGAGAACTACAGTGTATAGGTTTGGCTTTTCAGCCGACCATTGTTTCACATTGGGGATCAGCTCCTTATCAAAACTGACGGATGTGTTAAAATGCTCCTTCCCCAATGAGAACAGATGTTCACGATTTAAAATATTATTTCCTTCAGAATCAAAAACGGAATAGGCAGCAGTATAGTTCTTCGCCTTTTTCTTCTCATTATATTTCTTAATATCCAGATCTACAAACAGAACCCCATTGCTATATGTTTCGTCGAGTGAAGCATTTACCCAGAAATCACGAATATGTACTTCAGGGGCAGACCACAGTACAACGTCCCGTTCTATCCCACTAATTCTCCAGAAATCCTGGCATTCCAGGTATGTGCCATCCGACCAGCGATATACTTCCATGGCCAGCAGATTTTCCCCTTCCCTGAGGTAGGGTGTGATATTAAACTCGGCCGGAAGTTTACTTCCCTGGCTATAGCCTACCTTTTCACCATTGATCCATAAGTACATGGCTGACTTAACCGCACCAAAATGGATAAACACTTCTCTTCCTTCCCAATTCTCAGGAACATTAAACCATTGTCGGTATGAACCAACCGGATTGTAGTTGTGCGGAACCTGGGGAGGTTTGGGATCTTCCGTAAATTCGTACGGAATATTCACATAAATAGGTGTGCCATAGCCCTGTAACTCCCAATTTGAGGGGACAGGAATGCTTTGCCAGCTTTCATCAATAAAAGCAGGCTCAAAAAATCCTTCCGGTTTATCGGCAGGTTTATACACCCATTTGAATTTCCAGTTTCCATTGAGCAGTTTATAGTAAGGGCTGGAGGCAGGATCTCCCTTTATGGCCTGCTCTACTGTAGCGTAAGGAATCAGAGTTGCATGCGGATCTTCCTTGTTAATAGATATCACAGACGGATTTTCCCAATCTTGCAATTGACTCTCCTGTGCGAAACTGAAAATAACTATCGTCATAATCAGGCTAAATGTGAAAATGCTTCTTTTCATCAATCAGGATTTTTAGTTTATCAGCAATATTTTCTGATGATCTCTTTGAGATCACTTTCTTTTTCTTCCAGTTGTTTCAGTAGTACAAATTGATTCCTGCATCTTTGCAGGTTATGTTGCTCACGGTTTGTTTTGAAATAGTGATCACCCTCCAGGAAGTCAGTTAGGAAACGCACACCGATCATGAGGAGCATGATCTTTCCACCGAAAAGCAGATGTTCCTTTTCACTTTCACTGAGGCTATCTTTTAATTTACTGAGATAACCTTCTGTGAGGGCCTCAAATATATGCGTCCGGAAGACTACTTTTGCCGGATCCGGCTCATCCTCCTCCACAGGACTGGTAAATGTTCGCACCATATCACCATAGTCATACAGCACTGTGCCCGGCATTACGGTATCCAGGTCCACCACGCAAATAAATTTATTGCTATCGTTTTTGAAAAGGACGTTGTTTAACTTGGTATCATTATGGGTCACCCGTATGGGGATGCTGCCATCCTGCAGGAGTTCATCAAGTTCATTGGCATAAAAGAATCTTTCCAGGGCGAAATCTATTTCCTGCCTGGCTATTTCAAGCCTTAAAAACTCATCTTTATCAATAGCCTCTTTCAATTTTGACAACCTTTTACCCAGATTGTGAAAATCAGGTATGGTCGGGATATAGGCAGCCACATCCTCTCCGTTCATGATAAGTTGAAACTGACTGAAGGCAGCAGCACCTTCCCGGGCGATGGTAGCATTCTCACAAATATTAAAAGAGTGGCTATCGGGGACAAAATTCATCAACCTCCAGTAATTCCCGCTCTTATCTTTATGATAATATTTCTTATTCCTGTTTTGAAGTATTTCCGGGTAAGGGTTCCCGTCTTTTCCAAAATTGGTTTTCATGGCCTGGTTCACCTTGAGAAGGTTTTCAATCAGGCCTACAGGGTCTTTAAATACATGATGGTTGATCCGTTGTAGGAAGAAGGCACATTTCCCGTCTATATCGATGATATAAGAATCGTTGATATGCCCCCTTTTCAAGGCCTCGACGGTGCATGAGCCGGTGCAGAGTCCGTAATATTTCAGTATCTCGTTAAAATCAAAGTCTGCCATTAGCTATTCCATAAATCAGGCGGGTAATCTCCTTTCTCGATCAGCCGCTTAATGCGTTCAATTGTTTCAGGCTTATCTTCCTTGTATGTCACACCAAACCACTCGAAGGCCGTTTCAAGCATCTTCACTGTCATGCTGCCCTCATTCACAAGGTCGTTGATCCTTCCCGGCAGGTAGTATTCAGCCTTAATGTTATCAATATTTGTTTCAAGGAAATTTTTAAAACCTGATTGCAGGGCTTCCATGACCTGCGGTTTGAAGCCCCAGATATTCATGGAACAGAGGTTCAGACCATCCAGTGGAATAAACTCCCCTTCAAGTTCATAGCCAATACCTGTCTTTCTCTTTTCGATGTTAGTGATCTCGCTTATCTGTTGCAGATGATGTTGGTCGTCAAACTCACATATTCCTCTCGACACCGTACCATAATCCGACAGGGTATTCATCAGGTGGTATCCCACCATACATGAGGCGTTCCCGGCGGTCTCGCCCTCCAGGAAATCATGAATAAGCGAGTATGCTTCCCGGCCGTAAAAGTCATCCGCATTGATGACTGCAAAAGGACTGTCGATCACATTTCTGCCAGCCAGCACTGCCTGCCCGGTCCCGAAGGGCTTTGTACGCTCAACAGGTGCAATAAAACCTTCCGGAAGGTCTTCAGGGTCCTGGATCACAAAATCGTATTGGACCTTGCCAGCCAATTTTGGTTCCCACACTTCCCTGAAATCTTTTTCGATCTTCTTATTTACCACAAATACGATCTGGTCAAATCCTGCCCTGATCGCATCAAATACAGAATAATCGATGATGCTTTCACCGGCGGGGCCGATGGCATCCATCTGTTTCACGCCACCGTAGCGGCTTCCTATGCCTGCGGCCAATATAAGTAGTGATGTTTTCATGTTTAAGCTTTTTTTATACGTTTACCGATCTTATGCCCGCTGGTGGCAAAGAACAGGATGAATAGATAGCAGGGCACCATGATCCAGTAGGCCTGTGTTGGGCCCACACTTTCAATATCAGAAAGGTATCCGTATAGCAATGGCAAAAGAGCACCTCCGGCTATACCCATAATGAGCAAGGCTGAGCCCGTTTTGATAAATTTTCCAAGGCCTTCTATGGCCAGGGGCCAGATAGCAGGCCACATGATGGAGTTGGCAAAGCCCAGGGCTGCGATCATAAGTATAGAGGTATATCCATTTGTGAGGGTCGCTAATACGGTGAATATGACACCCAGGATGGAGAAATATTTTAATGCGTTCGACTGCGACAGGTATTTTGGGATAAAGACGATACCCACAAAATATCCAACGATCATGGCAAAGAGGGTAAAGGAGGCAAAGAATTTGGCTTCTGAAAACTCAAATCCCAGTACATTTCCATATCCAATGAGGGTATCAACAGCAATAACCTCCACTCCGACATAAACAAAGATGGAGATCACACCCAGAATAAGGTATGGGAACTGCCAGATGCTTGTCCGGACAGTTTCCGTTCCATTATCCTGTTCATCCTCTCCTTCAACATCCGGGAGTGAGGAAAATCTTACCAAACCGGCAAGGAGGACCAGCACAATGGCCATTACAATGTATGGGTTGATCACTTTAGTGGCAAGATCATCAAGCATTCCCGCTTTGGTAGCAGCATCCATGCCAATAATTTGTTCTGTGAGTTCGTCAGCTCCTTCCAGCAGAATAGCACCTAAAATGATTGGACTTAATATTCCGGCAAATTTATTGGCTACCCCCATAATGCTGATTCGTTTCGCTGCACTTTCTATGGGTCCCAGAATGGTTACATAAGGATTAGATGCCGTCTGGAGTATTGCCAGCCCTGTCCCCTGTATAAATAAACCAGTAAGAAAAAGTCCATAAGTCCTGGAAAGGGCTGCAGGGATGAACACCAGCGCCCCAATGGCCATGGTGATCAAGCCAATCGACATCCCATTCTTGAATCCTGTTTTCTTGAGCACCCAGGATGAAGGCAGGGCCATCACAAAATAGGAGATATAGAAGGCAAAGGTTACCCAGAATGACTGAAATGTTGTTAACTCACAGGCAATCCTGAGGTAAGGGATTAGCGTAGCATTGAGCCAGGTAACAAAGCCAAAGATGAAGAAAAGGAAACCTATGATGATGATTGGAATGGTGTAGTTTGTCGTTCTGCTTTCCATAGAGTTATTTAGTTTTTGAATAAGTGAGGATTACAAAAATAACCAGATTCATCGATTAGAAAAGGAAATTATGCTAATATCGAAGCACAGACAATATCCCTGCCCATCCCCCACCGGGAGCCAGTTTGAGATGAAGTTTGGATTGCTTGTCAACTATGATGCTTTCTTTCTGAAAATCCCGGGCATTGCGGTGTGCATTAGGACCGTCCTGCCATTGCATGGCTTCATACCTGCTGTCGCCCAGGAATGAAAGATCGATCTCAAATTCCCTTTCCTCCCAGTTGGTCATGGCGCCGATATACCATTCATGGCCGTTTCTTCTGGCTACAACAATATATTCACCAAGCCTGGAATCCAATATGACAGTTTCATCCCATACAGTAGGTACCTTAGACAGAAATTCCATACATTCAGGTTCTTTCCTGTAATGTGTTGGATTATCGGCCAGCATCTGCAGCGGACTTTCGAATACCACGTACATGGCCAGCTGGTGGCAGCGTGTGCCCTGGCTCATGGGCGTAGCAAAAACCGGATTAAAGTCGGCTTTTGTAGCATTTAACATGGCTCCAGGCGTATAATCCATAGGGCCGGCAAACATCCTGATAAATGGCAGGGTCACGGCCATGTCAGGGCCGGACTTATCGCCCCATTTATTCCATTCCAGTCCCCTGACACCTTCACGTGTGATCACGTTGGGATAGGTCCTATGCAGCCCGGCAGGCTTATAACTACCATGGAAATCGACCAGGAATTTTCTTTTGGCCGCCTCTTCTGCTATCCGCCAGTAGTAGTTCACCATCCATTGATCGTCGCGCTGCATGAAGTCGACCTTCAGCCCCGCTATTCCCCAGTCGTCAAAGACAGGCATAACCTCTTCCAGCTGATCATCGAGTGTTTTCCATACCACCCAGAGGATGATCCCTACTCCTTTTTCTTTTCCATAGGCCAGAAGATCCGGCATATCAATATCAGGACTTATGGCTGTAAGATCGCCCAGTTCATACCATCCTTCATCCAGGATGATATATTCGATACCATAATCAGCAGCGAAATCGATATAGTATTTGTATGTCGCAGTATTGACGCCAGCTTCGAAATCTACTCCGTAAATATTGTTAAAATTCCACCAGTCCCATGCTACTTTTCCGGGTTTGATCCATGAGGGGTCTTCAATCTTACAGGGCTCTGACAGCAGGAAAATTATCTGGTTGGTAATAAGGTCACCATCATTCTCAGCCATGGCCATCACCCGCCATGGAAATATTCTTTCCCCATCCACAAGGGCAATAAAATCAGCTCGATCAGCTACTCGTACATCCCTGTCGGAAGTTTGTTCTTCTTCCGTAACCACACGCGGAAATTTCCCTTTCAGGGCCCATTCCTCAGGATCACCCTGAAGGTACATGCCCGGATAATCGCGGAGATCAGCCTCACTGATCACCAGCTTGAGACCATTAGCATCCACCAGTGCCGGTGTTGAACAAAAGCGGTCAAAAGTAATTGAGTCCAGGGGGAGCTGCAGATATTCTCTTTCCTGGTGGGAAAACATGCTTACCTCCTCAGGAAACCAGACAATATGATTTGCAGAAAATTTAAAATTTGCCTCTTCTGAAACAATGTGCATCTTTCCTCGGATATTACTCTCCCAACGATAGGCAACGCCTTCATTATAAGCACGAAATACCAGAGTATAATTTCCTTTGAAGGATATTATCATCTCATTATATTTATCGGCAATCTCTGCCGATTTCTGCTTTACTTCTGGTATTAAAACCAGGTCATGGGCATCTCTTATCACAGACTTCACCTTTGGATTGATCCCGAAAGCACCATTTTTTTCAGTGTGCATGGAAATTTCTGATGGAGCAATAACCACAGCATCCTCAAAGTAGACGGCATATTGTAACATATCGCCGCTTATTACCTCCACTTTGATCTTCCCGTCAGGAGAAAAGAGTTCGTAATTGTCAGCTTTCACTGCGGAAACCAGAAATAGCAGAACCAGGATATAAAGTAATTTTTTCATAGGTTAATTATTGTCGAGTGCTTCAAAAGGGAATGTTTGGGAAGGTATATGTGACGCTTTCATGAGTGAATCAAGCAATGAAACTATTTCAGGATATTGTTGAGCAAGGTCATTCCTTTCGGCAATATCGGTGCTCAGATTATAGAGTTCCAGCGGGGCTGATGGCTCTTTAAATAATCCCTGACGCACCCCCTTCCATTTGCCGTACCTGATGGCCTGCTGTCCGCCATAGGCCGGGAATTCCCAGTACAGAAACTCATGATCGGCCTGGCCACCCTCTCCGAGAAATACCGGAAGCATACTAATGCCATCGATATTGAATTCTTCTTCAATTCCGGCAATATCAACGAAAGTGGCAAAATAGTCAGGAAAATAAGAAAGGTGATCGGAGGTAGTATTTGCCGTGATCTTGCCTGGCCACCTGGCGATCATGGGCACCCTGATGCCTCCTTCATATACACTGCCTTTCAGTCCACGGAACGGACCAGCACTTTCAAAAAATTCTGAATCGGCCCCACCTACCCTGCCATATGTTGGGCCATTGTCGCTGGCAAAGATCACGATGGTATTTTCATCCAGGCCTAATTCCTGCAAGCGATACATGATCCATCCCACTGCTTTGTCCATATGAGTAACCATTGCTGCATAGCCGGCATGTGGATACGGATGTTCCAGGTAATAGGGATGATGATCATATGGTGTTTCGGGAATCCTGTCCTTGTATTCCTCCAGGCTTTCTTCCGGCACCTGAATAGAAACATGGGGGATAACGAATGGCAGGAAAAGGAAGAAACTTGTATCCTTATTCATCTCAATAAAAATCAGGGCTTCCCGGGTGAAGAGGTCCTGCGAATATTGTTCCCCATATAAAGTCCTGTCATTTCCTTCCAGCATGATTTTTTCATCATTTCTCCACAGGTAGCGAGGATAGTGGTTATGTGCATGCCGCTGGCAGTTATATCCAAAGAAAAGGTCGAAGCCCTGATTATTGGGATCACCTTCCGATCCGGGAAAGCCCAGTCCCCATTTTCCCATTGCTGCAGTTACATAGCCCTGCTCTTTCAGCACCTCCGCAATGGTCAGTGCAGAATCAGGGATGGGTGCCTGTCCTTCGGGCTTGATCTCCCTGTTATCCCGGGTGAAGGTATGCCCGGTATGCAAGCCGGTCATGAGGACTGATCTTGAAGGAGCACAAACAGGTGAACCCGAATAGTGTTGTGTGAAGCGCATTCCTTCAGCAGCCAGCTGATCGATGTTAGGTGTACGAATGATCTTTTGCCCGTAGCAGCCCAGTTCATTATAGCCAAGGTCATCGGCCAGGATAAAGATGATATTGGGATTGCCTGGAGCTTGTTTCTGCTGCTCATGACTACATGCACCAAATATCAAAATCAGGAATACAAAGAAGAGATTATTTCTCATAATACCAAGTTATCTAATCTGCCTGGGCCATATGGGTTCACCCAGGAAAGATTCAGCTTCCGGGGCGATCTCAGGATTATCAAGGATCACCAAATCCATAACAGGTCTGTATTTATCAATGTCATGAGCACTTACAAAGCTTATTGAAACCGGGTGATAAGGATCAAGTTCTTTAATCATTTCATAGGCCTCCAGCAGCTGATCCGGGTCGATGCCCTGCCCCTGGGGATCATAGCTGATATTCCAGCTCAACAATACCGGATTGTCTTTCTCAGCCAGGATCGTTTTACGTAATTTTCTAAGCCTTTTTTTATCTTTATAATGCCTGTAGCCTTCATGATCCGGCCCGATTCCCCCGGCCAGGTTCCAGATATTCAAGTTTACCCTTAGATCCAACTCTTCCCCTTTAGCAAGGAGAGATTCCGCTACCCGGTCGACCTTCACAAAATTGGGTTTTTCTTCAAGTATCATGATCTCTATCTTGTCGGCAGCAACCCATTTCCCATTCTCATTATATGAGACCGTTATCTCGTTCCTGCCCGGTTGTAAGCTATCGAGAGAGAAATAAAAAATATTGACCAGCCCTATCTCCGCTGCTTTCCCTCTCAGGAAAAAATCATACTCAAATACTATGTCGACAGTAATATGAAGGTCATCTTTCGATTCAGGGATCCAGACAGCAACCTCCACCATCTCTTCGGTAGTATAATAATCATATCTGCTCACTGCAAAATAGCTATCCTGTGCAAATGTCAGGACTGTAAATAGAAGCAGGATCAGAAGAGCAAAAAATTGTTTCAGCATATCAATATTTATCGGTTTATATCACATTCGAGCCATTCACCCAACGCATTCAAAACCTTTTCCCTCTGTTCCTCAGGAAGGTTATAAATACGGGTGCTGTGGCTGCCTTCAGGGTTGACCACTTTAAAAGAATTCGTTTTCCCGCTGATCTGCACTCCGGGTGCCGACCAGGGGTCCCATTCACCATATATGAAGATCATATTTTCTCCTTCATGCCTCACAAAATGATCAACTTTTTCCATTGGTTCGGGGTCATAAACACATTCTACTCCTGCAGGAGCAGTGAACTCCATGGTTTGAACATCCAGGGCCTCCACACAGCCTTCAAACTCGCTATGGTCATAACCATAAAACCCGATCTCGGTCAGCGACTGGTAAAAGAATGGCTGCAGCCTTCCAATGCCCTGGTCAGACATCCAGTCGAGCCCGGCCACCGTTGCCAGGTGTAAAATAGCAACAACAGGATTAACACTGTCATTGGGGATGTTATCGCATGACATGCTCCCCCATTGCCAGAATGCAAATGAATATTCCAGCACGGATAGTTCATAGCCGGCTGTATCACCAACACTGAAGCTCAGGCCTTCTTCATCGATCATCTTTTTAAATTCCGGGTAGAACCTTTCCTTATTGCATAACAGCAACTCCTGAAAATCGTGGATCTTTTGTCGACACTCTTCGCTGCCAACCTGGTCGAGAAATTCGTAACAACGTTGTTCTTCTATTGAGAAGTTCAGAGGACATACATAGCCTACCGTTGCGTCCACATCATTGGGGAAGTAAGTCCTGTGATACATGGCGGTCTGGCCACCCTTGCTGATCCCTGTATTGACCCATTTTCCACTATAAAATGGTTTCATCAGTTCAACCACTTCATGATGATCGGTGGCGGCCTGTTCTACAGTCAGGTATTGCCAGTCGAGGCTATCCGGAGCAGAAGGTTCAAAATACCTGTGCTCCACAATAATCTCATTGGATCCCAGGTATTGGGCAAGTTCACTGATATATTGCGGATAGGATCCGTAGTGCGCATAATAGCCTTCCGTTGTGAAAAGGACAGGGGCATCCTGATCGTGGTGCAAAATAAAAACCCTCTGCTGGAATGTCCCTTTATAAGGATCCTTATGATCGATGGGCTGGGTGACAAACAAGAGATATTTTTCTGTAAAGGGATCTCTACATGCCAGTTCCTCAAATTCCAGTCCGGGGATATCCGAGAGGTATTGATATAATGGTGTAATGGTATCCTGGGCCCTGAGCATGGATGGTGCCATAAAAATAGAAAAAAGAAAAAGCAATTGAATAATTCTCTTCATATGATTTTGATTTGATTACCTGAAAATAAATCCGTCTTTCAAAGGGTCTTCCGGATCGAACCAGAATTCATTCTTTCCTGTAAAAAAGGCCGTCCCACTCACCTCCGGTATTACAGCCTGATGCGGCCCAAAGTTTTGTATTTCTTTGATTTCCACATCCATGGTCGTGCCAAGGATGCTTTCAATAGTGATCTTTTCACACAGCAATAGTTCTCTTTTTGCATGGTGCAGGGCAGCCCTGGCACTCACACCTGATCCTGTGGCAGAACGGTCCACTTCTCCATCAGCGAAAATGCAAACATTCCTGCTATGATGTTTTGGGTTATCAGCTTTTCCTGTAAAAATTGTGCCATAAAGGAAACTCAGATCCTCTTCAAAAGGATGCTTTATATCGTACTGATCCATCACAGCATGCTTGATCTTTCTTCCGGCCTCGATCAGTTCATAATAATTCGATTCATCTAGTTTGAGCCCAAGCGGTTCCGCTTCGCAGAATGCATAATAGGCTCCCCCGTAAGCCACATCAAACCTGATATTTCCAAGTCCGGGCACTTCTACCTCTTCATCGTGTAGCAATAAGAATGAAGGGACATTGAGGAATGATACTTTCTCCACCTTATCCTTCTTACGAAAGGCTTTTGATATGATCAGGCCGGGAGGGGCATCGATCTTCAGGATTGGCTCATCACCTTCTTTTTTTACCACACCCATCTCCAGCACATACTTTGTGAGGGCAATTATGGCATGTCCGCACATGGTGGAATAGCCGTCATTATGAAGGAAAAAGGCTCCAAAGTCACTGCCTTCATTCAAGGGTTCTGTAACTATCGCCCCATACATGTCGGCATGGCCCCGGGGTTCGAACAAGGTAGCTGTACGAATATGGTCGAGGTGTTCACGAAAATATCTGCGTTTGGCCAGGATGCTGTCTCCGGGGATCTCAGGCAAACCGCCTGTAAAGATCCGCAGAGGTTCTCCCCCGGTATGCATCTCTATGGTCGTGATCTTTTGCATGGCTCTTAGAGTCCTTGCTTATTGTTGGTGTATTTTGTGATCAATGTTTTTTGCAGTTCCCTGTACATTTCCATGGCATCATCCTGACATTTTAAGGAATATTCCGACAGGAAGATTATTCCTTCCAGCGGATCCTTCTCATATAACATGAGTGCTTTCTTGTCTATATCAGATTGTTCTTTAAAGAAGCCTTCTTCCAGCGGGTCACGGACTGCCCTGAGGTCCTCCACGGCCTGCTGCCATCTCAAATACAAGAGGTTATCCACCATGTCAACAGCCCATCGGTATGAGGTTTCGCTATAAGCATCCGGATCATATTCTTTCAATGACTCTGAAATCTCTACCGAGCCTGCATAGATCGGCACATAGGCGCTCACATACTGATTATCGACGTAGTACCAGTAAACACCGCCAATGGGGTCGGGAAGCCAGCTCCTGAGCTGTGCCACCATTCCGTATCCACCCCGGGCTACCATTCGTCGGTACGTGATATTCAATAATTCCCTCATGGCCCGGCTTGGGAAAGGTGTAGTAAGGGGGCTTTTGACCATTTGTCCCTTTCCATCAGGAACCAGCCACGCTTTGTCGTTGGTCATATCGTAGATGCTCCCTTCGAAGAGGGCGCGCTGAAAAGCGATTACATCCTGAACAGAAAGTTTTTTCTCCGGCTTCACCGAGAATGGGAACATGGAGAGGGGCTCAATATACTGGGTATAAGGTCTGTTATTATCATATGGAGAATGTGCAGTCTTATCAGGCCAATCCTTATAATTCGGTGCAAAAGTGCTGAAGAAAAGCCAGAACCTGCTAACTGCCCACTCTCTTGGGACTGGTGAATAGACCTCCTGCCAGATAAATGGCATGCCTGATTTAGGGTCATACCATCCTTTATCGATGGCGAACTGCTTATGATTCTTCGATGCCAGGAAGTTGTCTTTATCTTTAAGATCAATCTGCTTGATGATACTCCAGTTCGGGACGATGGCAATATGATCATCTGGTACCCTTTGAGCAGCCCAGATCGCACCCGGCTGCCCGGGCTCCCAATCAGTACCTACGCTAAATACTTCAAATACCCATGCCTCGTTGGGGTCAGCAATACAGAGGGCTTCTGATTCCGGGCCACAGGAGGGCAGGAATCCATATTCATCCATTAGCTCACCAATCAGTATCACTGCTTCACGGGCAGTTTTACATCTCTGCAGCGCAAATACCATGGCCTGTTCAATGGTCATGATCTGCTGGCCACTTTCCCTGTCCACACTCAGCTCACTTCGCTGGCTCATGGTGCTTTCACCTATGGCCAGTTGATACTCATTCATGTGTGAATAGCCGGAATGAAAATATTTATAGGTATGCCTTGCCTGAGGTATCTGCCCGATAACCTCTCCATAGGTTCCAAAAGGCTTGGTCACATCCTGTAGGCCATAATAGACATCGGCCATGGCCCCGGTGGGGAAATCCATGGCAGGCACCACATGCACCCTGCACTCAGGCGCTGCTCCTGTATGAGAAGTAATTACCGAGCCATCAAGGGTGGCTTTCTTCCCTACAATGATATCTGTACAGGCCCAAGATGGGTGAGAAAATATAATTACAAGAAGAAATAAGAGGGTAAAGGATCTATTCATGTTTTAAATATTGGTTGATATGCATTTGCTTAAGTTCGATCGTTTTTATGAGCTTGATATCTTCTGCCGAGGTTCCTACCATGATCTCATACATACCGGATTCAATGTTTTGTTTTCCCGTTTCTGTATCATAATATTCAAATGCGCTGTAAGGTATATGTATGGACACGATTTCCTTTTGGTTCGGGAAAAGAGTGACTTGTTTGAATGCCTTTACCTCATTGTTCTTCTGATCCTGCTCACTATCCGAATAACGTACATAGATCTGCAAGGTCTCAGTGCCGGCCCTATCTCCCACATTACGTATCTCAATGGTGGCCGTCCATCCGCTCTTATCACGGTTCCGTTTCATCAGCAGTTTCCCAATGCCGAAGGTTGTATAAGTCATACCATGGCCCAGGGGAAATCGGGTAGCGAAATTCTGATTCTCCCGCATGGCCCACCTGAAAGGCATTTTTCCGTAAGGATCGGTATATCCAAAGAGTATTTCAGCGATCTCAGTACCACTTTTCTCAGTCGGGGTCCATGCCTGGATGATAGATGGTATGTCGAAAGCCCAATCCTCTATGTCAAGAGCAGTATCAGTTTGCAAAACGACTATGATGTTCGGATTGGCATTGTAGATCTCCCTGATCAGGCTGGACTGTTTAGGGATTAAGCAGCTTTTCTTCAACTCACCATCTGCTTCAAATATGAGTGGCTGACCGACAAAAAAGACAACAGCATCAGCCCTGCGTGCTTTCTCAATAGCATCCTGTATCAGGAATTCCTCAATATATTCGAATCCAAATTTAACCAGGGAGGGTCCTCCAAGCGAAAAATAATCGATCTGAAGATTATAGGAATTACCCTTTTCAATATTTATCCATGCTGAATCAATGCGGACAGGGCCTTCTTTCCATGCATCGATGATCAGCTTTCCATCAAGATACAGCCGGCAGCCATCATTATGGATCAGCTTCACTTTTACCGGTCCGTGTGGTGGGATAAGGGTGGCATCCCAGGTAACGGAAAAGGCTGTAGAATCAATTTCCGGATAAGGGATGTCATTCCCCCAGAAAAAATCTATTTTTTTGTCTGTAATAAACTTTGCAGGGCTACCTGATGCTTTCAGGTTATTATAATATTTGGCCGAAAAGCCATTCACCCCCTGCCCGATATATACCATCGAAGAGTCGAGGGCCCTCACATCGTTTCTCATGTTCAAACCTTGAGCAGTGTATATGAAAATGCTGTCTGCCAGGAAACTTTGAACATCTTCATAATCAGATCCGATTAGAGCGACGGATTTGACCTGATCAGAACCCAGTGGCAGCAGGCCTCCATGATTTTTCAGGAGTACGATCGGCCTCTCTTCCTGGGCATAAATCTGACAAGAAAGTAAAAAGAGAAATAAGGTAATGCAATTAACGATTCTGTTCTTCATAAGTATTATCTGTTCCCGGTACTTTTCAAACGCATTTAAAGCTATAAAATTACGTTTTTCTATGAAGTATCGCTGAAGAGAAATTTCAACTCAGTATCTATTTCTGATAATAGAGTTTTTTCTCATCTGTTATTCCCCAAAAATATATGAGTTCTGCCTGTAAATCAGAATCTTTTGGATCTGTGATTTTTTCCCACGACATGAGGGTACAAGTGCCCGGAAGTTCAACAGGGTTTGTCTTTGATTCTGAAAGAAGCCTGAACTGATTCCTTTCACAGGCATTTGCATCTGTATTTGGATCATCATTCACAGTAAAAAATACAACAAACCCCAGAATGAAGGTGGCGTAGATCAGCTTATTCCGGGATTTAAATGTATTCAGCAAATAAAAGCTTGATCTTGCAAAGATAAAGATGCAGGCCAGTGTCACCGGAATAAAGGTATCATAGCGTATTGCATTTGGCCTGTACCATCTGTATCCCCCAAGTGGAAGAAATAAAATATAAATACATGCAAAGACAAGAATCCAACTAAAAAGCACCAGGATTTGCTTCTTCTCTTTGTTTTGGGCTCCTCGTTTTATGAGAAAGATATTGATAATGATAAAGATGATCAGTAAAGGCCAGCCAAGTTTCGTTGTTATTAAAGTAAACAGCCCAACAGGTAATCTGGCATAATACTCAAGGAATGTGATCTGAGACATATCATTCTGGGAATTAAACATGCCTATGGCCAAAGAATATATGCTCAAGGCAGAAGATACCAATAATAGATACAACAGGCTTTTGGGCATTTTTCCTAAGGATTTAAGGGAGCTTAAAACCAGATTTTCACTTCTGCTTTGATGCTTTTCAAATAATACCCACCTGAGTATGATCAATCCATTAATGATGATCATCAACGCGGGTACCAGCGCGCCATTCAGTGTAATTATTATGGCAAGCAATGTGAATAATATGAGCTGCAAAATACGCATTTTGAGCAGCTTACCTCCAGTCAGGATTTTATAAACCGGCAGGTAAAACAGTAGCATTAAAGCTATTGGCCAGGCATAAGCAAATGTATATACAATAGATGGGTCAACGATCCCCATATACCTGTTGTAACCTACAGTCTGAAACAGAGAAAAAATCAGAAAAGCCGGTACCAGAAATTTAAGAGACCACACTCTTTTGAAGTTCGATGTATAATATGCCAATAATATGATCAGTATCAATTGAATAAGTGCTTTGGCTAATGCGCAAGCGAGATAAACACTGCTAATCGGGGATGTGAACTGCTGCAACAAATTGGGTACAGTCTTAAAATAGTTGACAAGGGTCCAGTGGGCAAAATATCTGTTCGGGTTAGCGTATGATTCACCTTTCAAAAGGACACCGAGCCCCAGGGGGTCCGTAAGTATCGGTTTATACTCTTCTGAGGGAACAACTATTGGCGCCAGGTCACCATCCATTGGCATATTATAGTGTTGCCAGAATGAATAGGACAAATCAAATACCAGTATGATAAGTAGCAGATACTTAATAAGCCCGTTTGAACTCCATTTGCCCATATGAAATCTATTTCTCAGACAAAGTTATCAAATCTGATAAGTGTAAAAGATTATTCAGTTAAAAACTACTTTTTCATCAATGAACTATATTGTGCAATCAACATCCCCAGCAACATTAAACCACATCCCAATATCCCCCGGCTTCCGAGTTCTTCATTGAGTACCAGCCATCCACCTATAGCAGCGAATACCGCTTCCAGGCTAAGTATGATGGCTGCATGGGCCGGTGGGGCTTTTTTCTGAGCGATCACCTGCAATGTGTAGGCGATCCCGACAGAAAGGATGCCACCATAGAGGATTGGAATAGTGGCATTCATGATCCCGTCAAGGGTATTGTTTTCTACTGCAAGGGCAACGATGATGCTGAGCACCGAGCATACAAGATATTGTATCAATGCCAGCTTCAGGGCATTAACTTTGGGTGACATGATCCCAATAATCACCACATGGGCAGCCCAGAAAACCGCTCCAAAAAGTACCAGCAGGTCGCCAAACTGTATCGAGAAGCTTTCTGTTACACTTAGAAAATACATGCCGGTCACGGCAAGCAATGCTGCTAACCATACCGTAAAATGCGGGAATTGCTTTCTGAACAGGCCAAGTATTGGAACGAAAACCACATATAGCCCCGTTATGAACCCTGCATTTCCGGCGGTCGTATATACAAGACCATATTGCTGGAGTGTGGCGCCGCCGAAGACGGTGAGGCCCAGGATAAGTCCGCCGAAGACCAGAAACTTTGTTCCTGTACTGGGTGTGTGGCCTGGGGCCTGGGGCCTGGAGCGATTTCCGATGAAAATGAAGGGAAGGATGACCAGGGCGCCTAGAGCGAAGCGGATGCCATTGAATATGAACGGACCTACATAGTCCATCCCCATGCGCTGGGCTACGAAGGCGAAGCCCCAGATCATAGAGGTCAATAGAAGCAGGCTGTCTGATTTAAGTGTGGTAGGCCTCATTGATTAATTTCAAAACACAAACTCCAATATCCATCCTTCGACTACGCTCAGGATGACAAAATTCCAAACAAATATCAATATTCAGGTTCCAATTTCCAAACATTATGTTAATTGGCTGTATTTATATCTTTCAATATGAAGATGGCCAACTATTCTAGAAATATTAGTAACTTTAGCAAAGCTTGCAGGTAAATTAATTATTAATTACCGGCCATTCTGTAAGTTGGCCGACGCTTAAGAATTTTCTCAGAGATGAAAAAGTATTTACGTATTGGTATTGTGGCTGTGATAATTATCCTTTCAATCGTAATTTGGTACCGTTTCTATTTTGTTTTTGGTGAAGGAGTTAAAGCCGGAGAATTGAACATTTTTGTTAAAAAAGGATACGTCTTTAAAACCTATGAAGGCAGGCTTATTCAAACAGGCTTAAAATCTGACTCTCCCGGCACATTACAAAGTAATGAATTTGAGTTTAGCGTTACCAACGATAGTGTTGCTGCAGTTCTTGAAAGGTGTAGCGGGAAAATACTTGAGGTCAGGTACAATGAATATCTTGGCACAGTACCCTGGAGAGGGATGAGCAAATATGTAGTTTTTGAGGTCATAAGCGTGACAGATAAAAAAGCTGACGGGGCATTACCATTTTACTAATCCCACATCAGCTCCCGGGGCATCGTCATAGAAAAACAAGCAGGAGATATTTGACATCCGATCCTTCTGCTAGTATCGACCGCCAGGGGCAAGGTTTTGGCGTAGCTTCAGCAGAGCAAGCTTGCCGATAGCGAAGCGCTCAGGACATGTTATTTGATATCTAAATATTGACAAATGAATCAACCAAGCAAAATCATTATTATCATTTCCATGATTCTTCTTCTAATCCCCGGTGAGGGATTCAGCCAGGATCTTGAACAAAAAATTCCCTCAAATGATCGAATACTTTTGGCTGCAAAAGAAATAATGACCGCAGCTTCTACCTGTGCCCTGATCACATTAGATGAAGAAGGTCGTCCCAGAGCCAGAGCAATGGATCCATTTGATCCGGAAAATGATTTTATAGTCTGGTTTGGAACCAATACAAAAAGCAGAAAGGTTAATCAAATCAAGGCCGATCCGCGGGTAACATTATATTATTTAGATAGTGATGCATCAGGATATGTTATGATTCATGGAAATGCTCAACTAGTAGATGGTCAAGAGGAAAAGGAGAAACGATGGAAGGATGAATGGGAGGCCTTCTACCCGGATAATAAAGAAGATTATCTCTTAATTAAAGTTAGTCCAATATGGATGGAAGTAAGCAGTATTCCTCGTGGTATTTTTAGCGATACAATTACCTGGCAACCACCAATAATATTATTTGATTCAGAAGAATAGGATACTGATTACCTGAAGAAAAAATTGAAAAACAGAATGACTTATTAACCATAAAAATATACGCTATGACATACAAACAAATAACTGCTTTAATATTGCCTGTACTATTCATAAGTTTTATGATACTAGGAGCCTGTAAAAAAGGTGATGAAGCTGAGGGGACAGATAAACAACTATATGATATGGCAAAGGAAACAAGCGGCTTTACCTGGTACAAGAATTCAAGTGCTCTCCTTGACAAAAGCTCAGGAAGCGGGCACTCCTTCCCCTATTTAAGGACACGTTTTAACATCATCGCATCTGCTCAATTGGACTCGGTTGGAAAAGTAATGAGCGGTGCTTCTTTTGCTGACGGATCATTAATTGTAAAAGAACTATATGAAGATGCCAGCACCCTTGCACGATATGCCGTTCTTTATAAAAGCACCGGACATGCCGATGCCGATGCCAATGGCTGGGTTTGGGGATATATCAATGAAGACGAAACTGTTGCAGTTGCGGCATCCGAAAAAGGCAGCCAATGCATCGGTTGCCATTCCCAGGAGGGAAGTATTGATTATGTTTTGATGAATAAATTTTTTCCTTAATATTCTTAACGAAATAAGGAGTGAGACACAGCTTTGTCGCGAAGTCTTTGCCATCATTATTTGAAAGGAATGAAGTTAATATCATCAATTATTCTGTTCCTGATTTTTTCCAATCATACAGTCTGGTCTCAAACCACAGTAGATAGCAGTAGAATTGTCAGGGTGCTCTCATTCAATATTCTCCATGGAGCAACGACAAAAGATGATTTTGATCTTGACGTAATTGCGAAAGTAATCATGGATGCCAATCCTGATCTTGTGGCTATGCAGGAGGTAGACTATAAGACTAACAGGGCAAAGAAATATGACCTGGTAACAGAGCTGGGATGGAGAACAAAAATGATTCCCCTCTTTGCTAGAGCGATGGAATATGATGGTGGGGAATATGGAGAGGGGATATTGTCCAAATATACTTTTCTGTCAAGCAGGAATGTTGCGTTGCCTTACACTTCGGGGAATGAACCCAGGGCTGCATTAGAAGTAACAATAGTGTTACCCTCAGGTGACACCATTGCATTTATAGGAACACATCTTGATCATTTGAAAGACGAAAATGACCGTGTGGCTCAGGTGAAAAAAATCAATGAAGTATTTTCTTCAAATAAATACCCTAGCATTTTGGCAGGAGACTTAAATGCTTTACCCGGAAGCACTCCTATAAATATCCTTGAAAAAATGTGGATTGCCTCCTATGATACACAGAGGCCTGAACCTACATTTCCGTCAAATAATCCAACAAAAAAAATCGATTATGTGATGTTTTATCCAATAAACAGCTGGCGGGTTCTTGAAACAGTAGTTATCCGGGATTCCATTGCATCGGATCACTGTGCCTATCTTGTAACTTTAGAGCTAGTGAAGGAATGATGGCATTTCTCGATTTAATACTTCAAGCTATATAATTAAGATAAAGGATATTAGCACAATTGCTCAAGCCATTAAAAAAAAGATATGAATTGAACTTTTTTCAACTGTCCGGGTTAGTCTATTAGGATATCAATTTCCAGAAATGTTAGTATAATGAAGGCAGTTTCCAAAAGGGGTAGTGTAAAATCATAATAAAAGAATGATTAAATTTATCAAAACATAATACATTATGAGCATAAAAAGCATGATCATCAGTTACCTGTTGACTTTCATCGTTTTTTTAATGGTTGATATGCTTTGGCTTGGGATTATTGCCAAAAACCTTTATCAAAAATACCTGGGTAGCTTCTTAACTGACAGCATTAACTGGACTGCAGCTTTCATTTTCTATTTAATTTACGTTGTTGGGATCTCTATTTTTGCCATATATCCGGCAGTGAACAAAGAATCTGCTTTCCATGCAATTTTGATGGGAGCATTATTTGGTATATTTACATATGCGACCTATGATTTAACCAATTTATCAACACTCAAAGGCTGGCCAATACCGATTGTAATAATCGATATACTTTGGGGCGCAGTATTATCAGCCACAGTAAGTTTTGCAGGTTTTCACATTGTTAAATGGATCAATTAATAAAAAAAGCATGCATAAAACTGAAACACCTGTAATTAATGGTAAGTTCCTTTACTACGCATTTATAGCTGGTGGAAATCAAGTTCTCCTGAATCAGGTAGAATTAAACAGAATAAACATTTTCCCTGTCAACGACAAGGACACAGGAACGAACCTGGCTTCCACAGTACGTGCGGTCATTGACAATATCAAACCAGATAAATCTTATAAAACCACTGTCAATAATATTGCAGATGCAGCCCTAATTGGAGCCAGGGGGAACTCAGGTGTTATTTTCGCCCAGTTCTTGCATGGTTTAAGTCGTGAAACACAGAACAAACCCAATATTACCTTAAATGAATTTGCTGAAAGTGTAAAAAAATCGATCCCTTATATTTACGAGGCCATCGCAAACCCCGTGGAGGGAACCATGCTAACGGTTATTAAAGAATGGTCGGAGTATTTAAGCAGTAAGAAAGAAGCCTTTCATGATTTTAAAAGTGTGATGCTTGATTCTGTGGCCGTACTAGAAAAATCATTGGCAGAAACCACCACAAAGCTAAAGGCATTAAACAAATCAGGTTTTGTTGATGCCGGAGCAAAGGGCTTTGTTGTGTTTATAAAAGGCATTATTGATTTTGTAAAAGACAGAAGCATACGTAACCTTGTAGTTGATGCTCAGGAAAATATCTCACTCATTCATTCAGAGGATATCTCGGAGGATGCAATTACGCATCGCTATTGCACTGAGGCCATTATTAAGAATATTGACATTAACATTTCGGACCTGCAAAAATTCCTTGGTGAATCAGGTGACTCAATTGTTGTTGCCGGTTCGGAAAGTATTTGCAGGATTCATTTGCATACGAATTCTCCCGCGGAGCTTTTTCATGAATTGAAAGACCATGGGACCATTACTTATCAGAAAGTGGATGATATGGTGCGCCAACAGGAAGCGGCTACAAACAGAAAATGGAGTATCGCACTTGTAACCGATTCAACTTGTGATTTGTCGCAGGAACTGATCGACTTTTACCAGATAAATGTAGTTCCTATTAACATAAATTTTGGCGAAAATCATTATTTGGATAAAGTAACCATTCAGCCTGAACAATTTTATGATTTGTTGGAAACGAAAGCTGAATTCCCGAAAACATCACAAATAAACGAGCAAACATTTACCAACTTGTATTCACATTTGGCCTCTCATTATGATGCCATCATTGCCATACATCTTACCGGTCAATTTAGCGGCACTTTTTCTAGTAGCCTTAAAGCAGGCAAACGTATTCAAAAAGAGTTTAACAAGCCTGTTCATGTGATTGACTCAAAAAACCTATCAGGTGCTCTTGGATTGCTCGTCCTGAAAGCTGCAAAAAGCATTGAGGCGGGAGAGCCCTTAGAGACTATAGTTAATACAATAAAAAATGATGTGCAGCATGCGAAAATATTCGTCAGTGTGAAGGATTTAAAATACATGATAAAAGGTGGACGTGTTTCAAAACCAAAAGGCCTGGTTGCCGGTGCACTTGGTTTAAATCCTGTCATCTCAATGGATGAAAATGGGAAATCAAGTCTATTTGGCAAAACTTTCAGCCAACAAGCCAGTTTGAAAAGAATATATAAGCACATAAAAAAGATAAAAAAAGGGAAAACCATCTGGAACTATATCATATTGCATGCCCACAATCATGCTGAGGCACAGAAAGCAGGTAAGAAAATGTTGGAAATGACCGGAATAAATGCGGTCTCAATGGTTGATATTTCGCCAGTAATTGGGATGCATGCCGGCATCGGTGCCATCTCCATTGCCTTATTACTTAACGACGAATCCTAAAGATCATGACAAGCCTGTTTTTACACGCCTCCCTGCTCATCCTGTTACTGGTCACAATATTGTGGATATGGAGTATCATCATTAAAAATGTCAGCATTATTGATCTGTTCTGGGGATTTGGGTTTGTCGTTGTAAATGCATTTTATTTTTTCAATTCCAGCGATTTTAGTCCTCGAAAAATACTTTTGTTGGTATTGGTTACAATCTGGGGACTGCGACTAACAATTTATCTTTCCTGGAGAAATATTGGCAAGGGAGAGGATTTCAGATATCAGGAATTCAGGCGGAAATATGGACCGGATCGGTACTGGTGGTTTAGTTTCTTTCAAACATTTCTGCTACAGGGCATATTGATTATGCTAGTATCATTACCTCTGCTTGGTGTTAACGCGAGCACACACACTTCTGAGCTGAATCTGCTGGACTACATTGGGGTAATGCTATGGCTGATTGGTTTTGCATTTGAATCGGGTGGTGATTATCAGTTGGCACGTTTTAAAAAAGATCCTGCAAATAAAGGTAAGGTATTAAGTACAGGCTTTTGGAAATATACCCGTCACCCCAATTATTTTGGTGATTCGGCTATATGGTGGGCATTTGGCCTTTTAAGTATAGCTGCCGGGAGTTACTGGCAAGTTATTGGCTCCATCATTATGACTTTGCTAATCATTAAAATCTCTGGAGTAGCCCTGCTCGAAAAAACCTTAAACAACAGCAAGCCACAATACAAGGAATACATTCAGAAAACCAGTGCCTTTTTCCCATGGTTCCCTAAAAAATAATCAACAATGGATCTCACCTTAGCCATCGTTTTTATTTTTCTTTCATATTTATTAGGTTCTGTACCGTTTGGATACCTTCTAACCAAACAATTTACCGGTAAAAACATCATGGATCTTGGAAGTGGAAATGTGGGTTCTACCAATGTAAGACGGGTTGTTGGTAAAAGACTCGCCCTCGTCACCCAACTCCTGGATATGGCTAAAGGACTCATCCCAGTTGCCACATATCTCTATTTTACTGATTACAAGCAAATTGACTCTGATTATTACATTTATCTGATTGCCTTGGCCAGCATTTTGGGGCATGACTTCAGTATTTTCCTACGATTTGATGGGGGAAAAGGAGTGAATACCACGCTTGGTGCATCGGTATTAATTGCACCATATTCTGTTTTCATTTCGGTAGCAATCCATTATCTTGTCAGATGGCGATTTAAATACGTTTCGCTCGGTTCTATTGTGCTGGGTATATCTTTACCCCTTATCGATCTGATTCTCCATGGAGCAGGCCATACTTTCTACTATTTACTGATTTGTATGTTCCTAATAATCCTCACTCACCGCTCGAACATTAAGCGCTTGTTGCAAAACAAAGAGCTATCATTCTGAGCACCGTCCTATTCGATCACCACCTCATCAATAAACACCCAACTCGGACTGCCTGCGCCGGGATGCCACTTGGGACATGGGCCCGGATTTTTTGCGATGATCTTCACGTACCGGGTTTTCAAATCAGTGTAGGTCTTGCTAAACTGCTTTATCATAGACTCTTTCGTTTCCTGTGGTACGGCATTAAAGAATGATCCTACATCTTTATAATTCCCATCTTGAGTATCGGAAACAAGAAAACTGATCTTCGCCGGCAAGAAAATCCAGCTTGTAATGTTTTGTAAAAATCCAACATTGATCTTATTTATCTCTGTTTGCTCACCCAGGTCGATAATAATCTCAATATCGTGACCACTGAATCCCTGCCAGTTGCCATCGCGGTGATGTTCTGAACCACGCAGTCCATTCACCAGACCAAATTCTCCCCCCGCGGGGTAGCGTTCATCATACATCTCTTGATATACGACAGGCTTCCCGACTGCTTTATGCATGAGCACTTCCCTTGATGTGACATTGCCTTTCATCTCACCCTTGATAAAAGCTCGGGCCATGATGCTACCTGAGGTTTCCATTTTAAACAGGGTGTCATATACCGGAGATGCCAAACCAGGTTCTGTTCCATCCAGCGAATAATGGATCTCAGCATCAGGGAATTCTGAATCCATGCTGATCATAAGAGCCATAGCCTCCTCATCATATTCAAGTTTGATCATAACATCGAAAACTGCATCGCAATAGTTCACTCCCATGATATCAAGTATAGTAAAGTGGTGCTCTAACTTGCGGAGAAAACGAGTCCAGCTGATCTTACTCTCACGGGTCCAGTCCACCTCCGACAGGGCCAACATGCGTGGCACTGCCATATATTCAGCATACTCAGGTGTAGCAATATATTCTGTCCACAGGTTCCCTTGCGCTCCCAGGATATGTTCCTGTTCAGCTTCATTCAACTCCGCCGATGCAGGATTATAATGATACACATCTTTCACTGTTGTCAGTCCACCAATGGCTTTTGGTTGTGTCGCGGGATCGGCCTGGTAATGGTCGAAATAGCAAAAGTCACCGGGGGTCATCACCACATCATGTCCCATCTGTGCAGCCTCTATGCCACCTTCTTCTCCGCGCCATGACATTACGGTAGCTTCCGGTGCCAGACCTCCTTCAAGTATCTCATCCCAGCCAATCAGCTTGCGGCCATGCGCGCTCAGGAATTTCTCCATCCTTTTGATAAAGTAGCTCTGCAGCTCATTTTCATTTTCGAGGCCTTCATTCCTGATCCTGGCCTGGCATTTGCGGCATTTCTCCCAGCGGGTTTTGGGGACCTCATCCCCTCCTATATGAATATATTCTCCCGGAAAAAGCTCAATTACTTCCAGCAGTACATTTTCCAGGAATTCAAATGTTTTTTCGTTGCCGGCACAATACACATCTTCTTTTACTCCCCAGATATTGGCCACCTTAAAGGGACCTCCTGTACAGCTGAGCTCCGGGTAGGCAGCCAGGGCAGCTACGCAATGTCCGGGCATCTCTATTTCCGGCACGATGGTGATATTTCGTTCTGAAGCATAGGCCACGATCTCTTTAATATCTTCCTGCGTATAATACCCGCCATACTGGCTGCCATCGGGTTCTGTCCGCCAGGCAGCAACTTCTGTTAATTTCGGATATTTTTTGATCTCAATACGCCACCCCTGGTCTTCAGTCAGGTGCCAGTGAAACACATTCATCTTGTACAGGGCCATCAGGTCAAGGTATTTCTTGACAAATTCTTTCGGAAACATGTGCCTGCCCACATCCAGATGCATACCCCGCCAATCAAAACGAGGGTAATCAAAAATATTAACGGCAGGGGCTGTTAAGTCAAGGTCTTCAATCACCTGATCACTCATGATCTCAGGGGGTAGTATTTGCAGCAAGGTTTGTATTCCATAAAATAAACCAACGGAGGATTTCGCCTGCAGAACAATAGAACTGCCTCCATGAATTTCCAGGTCGTAAGTTTCCTCACTCCAGCTGGTATCAGCATTGTAAGTTGTGATTACCATATCTCCGGAAAAGCTTGTAACAGATTCATCATCCACGATCTCAAGTTCGAACCCGGCAACGCGCTTAATGTATGTATTGAAATACTCACATACCTTCACCACATCTTCTTTTTCGAGCTGTGTAATAATACGTGTAGATGGATCAATCGTGAATGAGCCCGGCACCACGAAAGCATTTGCCGGCTGTGGAATAATATTGATATCTTCAGGAGATGGAGGATTGCAGGTGGCCAGTGTGAACACGGCCAGGGCGAGAAGAACAATGTTTCTGACTTTCATGTCTTAATATTATTTAATGTAATAATCGCTGTCGATTAATTCAAACTTTCCATCCTTGAAAAGGGCATAATTAAAGCCCTTATGAATGGCATATGCGCCGGTCTCCCCGGCCTTGTTAACTGTAAGGTATCCGATCTGGAAGTTCATATAATCCGGGATCTTATCCACTATGCGCCTGATCCCTTCTTCGCAAGCCTCCTGTGGAGAATAGCCGTTTCTCATAAGTTCTACCATGAGGAAAGAACCCAGTGTTTTCAATACCAGTTCACCCATTCCGGTTGCTGTAGCAGCTCCAATGTCATCATCGGCGTAGAGCCCGGCTCCAATCACCGGAGAATCCCCTACCCGGCCATGCATCTTATATGCGAGCCCGGAGGTTGTACATGCACCGGCAATATGATTCGAGTCATCGATGGCCAGCATACCAATCGTATCATGATTTTCAATATTGATCACAGGATCATATTCGGATTTTTCGAGCCATTTTTCCCAGGCTTCTTTTGCTTTCTCTGTCAGAAGGTTCTCTTTCATGAAGCCATTGTCAATTGCAAATTGCAGGGCACCTTCCCCTGAGAGCATCACATGAGGTGTTTTTTCCATGACCAGCCTGGCCACGGAGATCGGGTGTTTAATATTTTCAAGGAAAGTAACCGATCCACATTCGCCATTGCCCTTCATGATGGATGCATCCAGAGTCACACGTCCGTCCCTGTCGGGAAGGCCTCCATAACCTACGCTGAGATTATCAGGATCAGCCTCCGGCACTCGTACTCCTGCTTCAACGGCATCCAATGCAGAACCTCCAGCCTTCAGTATCTTCCAGGCAGCCTCATTGGCCTCATATCCATGGTTCCAGGTGGAGATCACCATGGGGATATTTCCCGGAACAGGGGTCAGCACACTGCCTGCCCTGGCTTGGTTAATCCAGGAAGGTACGGCAAGGGCTCCAGCTGCCAGGGCAGAACGATTAAGAAATTGTCGTCGTTTCATAGTTATTAGCTTTGGGCGTTTGGCTATAGGCTATAGAGATCTTAAAGTTCAGATTTCAAAGTTCAGATTTCAGATTTCCTCCTGTACCCTCTCCATCCGTAAAATGCGATATATGCGTAGCAGATGACAGGCACAAAGAATGAAGCATGAACACCATAAGTATCTGCTGCCATGCCCTGGAATACAGGTACGATGGCCCCTCCAAGGATCATCATCACCAGCAGGGATGAGCCCTGGCTTTTAAATTTACCCAGGCCTTCAATAGATAAAGTGAATATGTTCGACCACATAATGGAATTGAACAGGCCAATTCCGATGATAGACCACATGGCTATCTGTCCCTGGTTGGCCAGGCCTATCACGAGCAATGCTATCGCGATCAATGCAAATATCAGAAGTGTACGGTGCGGCAATGACCTTCCAACCATAAATGCAAGGAGATTAACGATCAGGAATATACCGTAAATCAATGCTTCATGTATGCCATTGGAATACCAAATTACCAGGAAGGCAGCTATTGGTACAGCCAGCATGAGCAGGTATTTGATGGTCATATCCTTCATCTGGCTGAGGGAGATGGCCCCTAGAAATCGGCCGATCATCAGGCCTCCCCAGTAGAAGGCGACATATTTGCTTGCATCGACCTCACCCAGGCCTGCAATATTTTCCAAACCCAAATAGCTGATCATGATGCTTCCGATGCTGACCTCACCCCCCACATAAAAGAAGATGGCAAGGGCACCAAACACCAGGTTGGGATGTCGTAAAGCACCGGCGGTCCGCTCGATGGCATCTCCGCCTGTTACCCTTGGAAGGTGTGAAACCTTGATCAGCACTGCCAGCAGAAGAAACATTCCTGTAAAGATGATGTACGGGATCTTCACCGCATCAGCACCGGTGATATGAGCACCTGCAAAATATTTAAAGATCAGGAATCCCCCGATCAGCGGCCCGATGGTGGTCCCCAAAGAGTTGAAGCCCTGTGAAAGGTTCAGCCTGCTGGAAGCAGATTTTTCCGGACCCAGGATGGCTACATAGGGATTTGCAGCGATCTGAAGCAGGGTAAATCCGAGTCCCATCACAAAGAGGGCCGCCAGGAAAAATCCATACATCTTAAATTCTGCTGCCGGATAAAAGAGTGCACTTCCGGTGGCGGAGATCAGCAATCCCGCCAGGATACCGTTCTTATATCCTATCCTGCTAATGGGGTCACCCCCGGTGATAGAGATGAAAAAGTAGATCGCTGAACCAACGAAATATGCCATAAAAAATGCAAACTGGACAAACATGGCCCTGGTATGGTTCAGGTCAAATACACCTTTCAGGTATGGAATAAGAATATCGTTCAGAACGGTCATGAAGCCCCACATAAAGAAGAGTCCGGTCACAACGACAAAGGCGGCGGTGTAGCTTTTTGATCCTTGTTTGTTGAGTTCGCTTGGCATAGAGTTGATTGAGTTGGTTGAATTGATTGATAAGCTAAAATACTGTTTTTTATATTATGGCATTTTGAGTGACAGGCTCGCTCTGACAGGCAAGTGGTCGGAGGGGAAAAAGCCGCCGGCATTGTCAGAGATGATCTCATATTCATCAACTCCGAAGTGTGGACTGATAAAGATATGATCGATAATATCGCTTCGTGTCAGGTCAGCAGGAAAGCCTACGAAGGTGGTGGCAGAAACAGAATCTTTTTTTATGGCCAGCAACCTGGAATCGCTAAATAATTCCGACAGGATGTTGAGAGGATCCGAATCAGGGCCACAGTTCAGGTCGCCGGTAATGATGACCGGGGCCAGGCTGGCAATGCTACGGATGCTATCCGACAAGAGGCGGGCACTTTTCATGCGAGCCTCTTCTCCTACATGATCGAAATGTGTATTGAACACAAAATAATCGTAGCCTGTGTTTATCTCCTGCAGTTTGATCCAGGTCACCATTCTGGTGCAGGCCGCATCCCATCCCATGCTCCCGGGAACACCGGGATCTTCCGAAAGCCAGAATCGGCCTTCTTCGGCCAGCATAAACCTCTCCTTCCTATAGAAAACGGGTACATATTCGCCCTGGCAGTTGCCATCATCACGGCCGGCACCTGCCCATCGGTATCCACTCAGGGCCAGGTCTAACTCATCCATCTGCCCTTGCAGGGCTTCCTGAACACCCAGGATGTCAGGGTTGTACTTTTCGATGAGCCAGAACACCATTTCCTTTCGGCTGTCCCATGAAAAACTTCCATCATCAGGGTTGTTGTAGCGGATGTTATAGGTCATCACCTCTAGGCTTTCCCGCTCCGGAGCTGAACATGACATCATGATCAGCAGCGGGATGATCAATATCCTTAGTTTAGTTATAGGTATCATAGATGCTTTTTATTTTAATCATTACAAGATCAGCAGCACTTGCCTCACCAATATATCGAATGTCACGTGTTTCTCCGGCAGCCATATCAAAAAAGTTATCCGAGAAATGCCCATCCAGCCATATGGCGTCAAGAAATACTTGCCTGGCCAGTTTATCGGCATGAATGCTGATCACCGGGCCGGACTCATCCTCAGTGACTTCAAAACTAAGACCGGGATCTTCCAATTTCATTTCTTTTGTCGGCACGAAATACAAGAAGGAATTAGTCACTTCCTCTCCCCCTTGAAACAGGCGGGCTACAAGCAATACATTGTTTGAATGCTGCCCGTGTGAAGGCAGGCTATAAACCACCTGGTTGCTCTGTGGAGGGAATTCGAGTTTCTTCTCTTCTCGGATGATGGTTTTTCCATCAAAGTCCATCAGCTCGATCAGGAGCTCCGCTTCCTGTCCATTAGGGTGATCATTCAAAGCAAATACAAAGATATCCCCATCCTTCTCCACTGCCCTGAGCATGATGGGAGCATAAGCCCGCTTCACATGATAGTGCAGGGCTTTCCAGCGACCATAATAATCTAATCCAGACCAGGAGGTCACCGGCCAGCAATCGTTGAGCTGCCAGTATAAGGTACCCATGCAATAAGGCTGAGCAATACGATGGGTGAAAAATGCCTGTCCCATGCCTTCTGCCTGCAGCACCTGGCTCACATAAACATAGTCTTCAAAATTTTCAGGAACAATGAACTCGCGTTCCATGTATTTCCGAATGAGTTCGGTGCCGCGGGGATGCTTTTGATGTGCTTCGAGGATCTGGGGGCTGGGGGCTGGAGGCTGGGAACTGATGCCGCCAAAGGATTCTATAGTTTCCATAGGGGGCATACCCTGGAACCCATATTCACTCACAAATCGTCCAACTTTTTCCCTGTACATCCAGAATGGCTGCTCGCCCCACCAGACACCCCAGTAGTGTACATCACCCATGGTGTAGGCTTCATCCCGGCCCCATCCCGTCATGGGTGAAGAAGGCCAGTAGATGGTAGCCGGATCATATTTTTCAACTGCTTCCGGAAGGATTCCATGAAATACTTTCAGGTAATCATTCCAGACTTTTGCCGAGTCTTCATCAGAATATCCCAATGCCTTTTGCCATCCCCAGTTGTGCCAGCCTTCATCCATCTCATTATTGCCGCACCAGAGGGCAATACTTGGATGATTGGAGAGGCGGGAAACATTGTCAATGGCTTCTTGTTTTACATTTTCAAGGAAAAAATCATCCCCTGGATACATATTGCAGGCAAACATAAAATCCTGCCAGACGAGTATGCCGTTTTCATCACAGAGTTCATAAAAAATATCGTTTTCATAAAAACCGCCCCCCCACACACGCAGCATATTCATATTTGCATCAACAACAGATTCGATCAATCTCTCGTATTTGGCGGTATCCACGCGGGGAAGAAAGTTATCCTGCGGAATATAATTGGCTCCTTTCATGAAAACGGGCAATCCATTCACAGCAAAGTAAAATGACTCCCCATACTCATCAGGTTCACGAATCAGCTTGATCTCTCTGACACCAAATTGATACAGCTCTTCATCAATATTTCCTCCGCCGACTACTTGTAAGCGCCTCTTATATAAATGTTGTTCTCCCAGTCCGGCCGGCCACCACAACTTTCGGCCTTCGATCTCTGTCTCCAGGAACACATTATTCAGGCCAGGCTTAATATCTACTTTCTTATTAGCCAGCCGGGTTTTAGTTTCTTCATCAAAAACTCTCAGAATGACAGACTGCTCCTCCGTGCTCCTCATGGAGACCTGATGGATTACCTGCAAGGGGTCATCATCTATAGGGCCGTAATCAACATGCACGCGCTCGATCCTGAAATCATCCCAGGCATCCAGGTATACAGGTTTCCAGATTCCGCAGGTCACAAATTCAGGTCCCCAGTCCCAGCCGAAATGATAAGGAGATTTACGGGTGAATGCCCTCTTATCAGGCAATGCATAGGCTAAGTCCTCAGCTTTCATTTCATTCATTTCTCCCGTGGGGAAAAAGATAACCGACAACTTATTTTCACCTTTCCTCAGAATTCCCTTTACATCCACTTCCCATTTGCGAAACATATTAAAAGCTCTCAGGATGAGGGAATCGTTCAGATATACTTCAGCATAAGTATCCAGTCCTTCAAAAACCAGTTCGATATTATTTTTTTCCAATGTCGAAGGGTTAAGAATAATTACGGTAGTATATTCCCAGGCTGTTTCACCTATCCATTGCTGTTCAGCTTCATTTAACCCATAAAAAGGATCATTTATTAGTTCATTGGCCAGCAAATCGGTATGTATGCACCCCGGCACCACCGCTTTGTAAGAATCCGACTCCCCTACTTTATGAAACTCCCATTCTCCCCATCCGGTCTGGTCAATAGTTTGCTCCAAAGGATGCTCTGGAGTGCAGCAGAACAGTAAAGCTACAATAAACAATAATGGTAATACTCGTTTCATTATTTAGCTATTGGCCAGTTCAACAATTTTTTTGATCTTTTCCGGGTCGGTGATCCACTGATCATATTCCGGTACAGTTACATTATCACCCATCGACACATCAGGGTTTCTAAACTCCATGATACCCGGATAAAGGCTTCTTCCGGTGACATGAAATTCACTTGCACCTGTATGCTCACGAAGTGCAAGTATTGTCTCCTCATTTACCCCACTTCCGGGCATGATCATGATGCGTCCGTCAGCCTGATCAATTATTTGCCGGATCAATTCTTTGCCATCAGGGGCTTTATTTTTTCCTCCACTGGTCAGGATACGGTCAACTCCTATACCAATCAGATCTTCCAATGCTTTGAATTTATCTACCGTCATGTCGAATGCGCGGTGACATGTAAATCCTATGCCATCGGCCAGATCTCTTAATATTTGCATGCGTTCAACATCAATATTCCCATCCGGCAGGAGGATGCCTGCCACGACACCATCAGCACCCATTTCTCGGGCTGCTTTCACATCTTCCACCATAATCTCGAATTCAAGATCAGAATAGCAGAAATCGCCTCCTCGTGGGCGAATCATCACGAAAAGCCCAATGGACAGCCTTTTGCGCGCCAGGATAATGGTGCCGGGGCTTGGAGTAGTGCCCCCTTCGATGAGGTTATCGACGAGTTCCACTCTCAGTGCACCTCCTATTTGCGCATTGATAGCAGATTGTACAGAGGTTACACAGACCTCTATGAGTGTTGGTGGCATGAGGATTGATTTGAAATACGAAAATAATCAATCTTCACAACAATTCAGCACTCGGCACTAGGAACTCGGCACTAGGAACTCGAAAAGATTTATCTTTGAGCGATGGTTTATCCTGAAAATTTCGAGCAAAAGATCGGTTTCGATCAGATCAGGGAACTGCTTGCACAACAGTGCATCAGTCCCCTTGGCTTAAAACATATCGAAGAGATAAGTTTTGAGGCAGGGCATGGCATCGTTCAGGAGATGCTGAACCGTACAGAAGAGTTCCGGCAAATACTCCTGTCGGGAAAAGCTTTTCCAAATTCCGGCTACTTCGACCTCACAACAGAGTTGAAACGCATTCAACTTAAGGGAACCTACATAGAGATTGAATGGTTGTTCGACCTGAAAGCTTCTCTTCAGACTATCAATGCTTGCCTGGCATATTTTGAAAATTCTGAAGAAGGTTTATATCCTCATCTGACAGTATTGACAGAAGGGATGGAACCCCAGGAGGGACTCCTGAAGGAGATCGAACGCATCATGGATGATAAGGGTATGATCCGTGATTCAGCCTCCGCTGCCCTGAAGGAGACCAGGCAAAAATTATATCGAAAGCAAAAGTCTATCGACGGGAGGATCAGGAAGAGTATGAACGAAGCACGTAAAGCCGGTCTGGTTCCTGAAGACGCCGAAGTGACCATCAGAAGTGGAAGAATGGTAATCCCGGTGATGGCATCCGGCAAAAGACAACTGAAGGGTTTTATCCATGATGAGTCGGCCACAGGACAAACTGTGTTTATCGAGCCCACCGAAGTGTTCGATTTGAATAATGAGATCAGAGAATTAGAAAATGCGGAACGCCGTGAGATCATTAATATCCTGATAGCCTTTACCGACAAGCTCAGGCCGGAGAGTGAAACCCTTTTTCTTGCCTATAACTTCCTGGGATTGATCGATTTTATCCGGGCCAAGGCCAAACTCGCCCTGAAGATCGACGGCATCAAACCATTGCTCAAACCTACGCCTTTGTTCAACTGGCGGAATGCACGCCATCCACTCTTATACCTCTCCCATAAAGAACAGAACAAGCCTGTGGTTCCCATGGATCTCGACCTCAACAAGAAGAACCGAATTCTGGTGATCTCAGGTCCGAATGCAGGAGGTAAATCCGTTTGCCTGAAAACGGTAGGACTGATGCAATATATGCTTCAATGCGGACTTCTGGTGCCCTTGGAAGAGAATTCCGAGGCCGGTATCTTTACCGACATTTTCCTTGATATCGGTGATGAGCAAAGTCTGGAAAACGACCTCAGCACATACAGTTCACACTTAATGAATATCAGAGAATTCATTAAACACGGGAACCGGAATTCATTATTTCTGATCGATGAGTTCGGTACCGGGACAGAACCTCACCTGGGTGGGGCAATCGCAGAGGCAGCACTGCATACATTAAATCAAAAGAAAACTTTCGGTGTAGTAACCACACACTATGCCAACATCAAACTGATGGCCGACAATGAAAACGGCATCATCAACGGAGCCATGCTCTTCGACACTCATGAAATGCGCCCCCTTTATATGCTTCGTACCGGCAAGCCTGGCAGTTCATTTGCCTTTGAGATTGCGAGAAAGATCGGTTTCCAGGAAGAAGTTCTTGAACATGCAGCATCTATTACCGGCTATTCACAGATCGACTTTGAAAAGCAATTGCAAGAGTTGGAAACTGAAAAGATGCTGCTGGAAAAGCAGAAAGAAAAGTTTGGCGTGGCCGATGACTTCATGGCAGAAACGATCGACAAATATGAAAAGCTGATCAAGGAACTCACGCAAAGAAAGTCAGATATCATTGAGGAAGCCAGAAAGGAAGCCGCCGACATCCTCTCAGGTGCCAACCGCATGATCGAACAAACGATCAAAGGAATAAGAGAGGCCGAAGCGGAGAAGGAGAAAACCAAGTCACTGCGTAATAAGCTAAAGGAAGATGCAGATAAGATCGTTAAGAATAAAGAACAGAGGAACAAGGAACAAGGAATAAAGAATAAGAAGTCAGATACCAGAAGTCAGATACCAGAAGCCAGTAGCCAGAAACCAGAAACCAGTAAGGCGGAACTTAAATATCTGGATGGAATCCTCACAATGGGCGACTGGGTAGAAATCACGCAATATGGCACTACCGGAGAAGTCATAGCGATAAAAGGAAAGAAAGCAACAGTCTTGAGTGGTGCAGTGAATATCAAAGCTCAGTTAAAAGACCTGAAAAAGATAAAGAAGATCCAGGAACCAGAAACAAGTAGCCAGAAACGCTCGGCATATGGAAGTGTGATAAGCAATATCAATGAAAAGGCTGCAAAGTTCAATTCTCGCATCGACCTGAGGGGCAAACGTGCCATTGAGGCCCTGGATGAACTCAAAACCTATATCGATGATGCCATCTTACTCAGTGTAAAAGAGGTCAGCATATTACATGGCAAAGGCGACGGTATACTCCGTAACGTACTGCAGGAATATCTGCAAACTGTTGATGATGTTGAACAAATCAGCGATGCACATGTTGAAAGAGGTGGGCAAGGGATTACTATCGTAAGATTACGATAGTCGAAATCTGAAATCTGATATTTGAAATCTGAAATATCCAGTATCCAGGATCTAGTATCCAGTATCCAGTATCCAGTAACCAGTAACCAGTGACAAGCAACCAGCAACCAATAAAACGCTATGACTGAAGAAAACAACAACGAAATACAAGCCAGTCCTGAAAAGAAAAAAGCCAAATTCAATTTCCTCCCGGTAATCGGTGCCGTGGTGGGGGCTATTGGAGGATACATTTATTATATTGAGATCGGCTGTACATCAGGCAGCTGCGCTATTACATCAAACCCTTACATGAGTATGCTATGGGGAGCAGCGCTGGGGTACTTAATATTTGACCTTTTTAAAAAACGGAAGTCGAAGCACACTGATTAAGATATGAAGTCAGATATCTGATCCCAGAAAAGCGAAGTCAGAAATAATGTCTGATTTCGTTTTTCGATTTTCTAACATCAAAGTTCTTCCAGCCTTTTCTGATCTTTCTTTGCCAGTCCCTTTACAATCAAGTCATACGAATTATCAATCCATTCCTTGATCAGGTCTACATCAATACTGCCATCTATAAGTACAAGATTCCAGCTTCCCCTGAAATATCTGGCCTGTCTTACAGCTGGGTATCGATCACGCATGTTGAGATATTCTTCAGGATCACATTTGATCACCACCCCAAACTCATCCTCAAGATCAGTAATCGCAAACATTTTTTTCATCACCTTGAACACCAGGGTGGTTTCATCGAATGGAAAGCTTTCGGTAGCGGCTTTTTTTGAAAGGCAATATTCTCTGAGGTCCTCAATGTTCATATTTATCAATGTAAACTGTTAATAAATTAATATCACTACCCAAATGAAAAATGCATTAATTTTGCCGCAAATAATTTACTAGGAAACTAAAGCGTGGCAATTGACGTTGATCGATTGCCTTGATTTTTGTTAGCCCTACACTTATCTTTGTAGTAACAAATATAATCATATATGGCTTTAAAGAGAAAAACCTCCGACCTGAAAAAAAGAATGCGCGATGCGCTTCAGGGAGGTGGATCCAAAGCAATAGAAAAGCAAAAGTCGATTGGTAAGCTCACTGCAAGGGAACGTATCCTCCATTTGCTTGATCCCAGATCATTTCACGAATATGACATCTTTGTTGAGCATGCCGCCAAGGACTTCGACATGGATAAGAAGCAGCTTCCGGGTGACGGTGTTTTGACCGGCACCGGTACCATCAGCGGGCATCCCGTTTGTATTTATGCCCAGGACTTCACCGTGGCCGGTGGTTCCCTCGGGCTTATGCATGCCCGAAAAATTACCAAGATCATGGATCATGCCATGAAACTGGGTGTTCCAATAATCGGGATCAACGATTCAGGTGGTGCCAGGATACAGGAGGGTGTTAATTCTCTGGCCGGTTATGGTGAGATTTTTTACCGCAACACACAGGCTTCAGGGGTGATCCCTCAGATATCGGTAATCCTTGGCCCTTGTGCCGGAGGTGCCGTTTATTCCCCTGCCCTTACCGACTTCGTATTTGTGGTAGATAATATCTCAAAAATGTTCATCACGGGTCCGGAGGTAATCAAAACAACCATTGGGGAAGAGATCTCCATGGAAGACCTGGGTGGTGCCCGGGTACATGCGGAAACTACCGGAAATGCTCATTTCTTTGCCGAAAGTGAGCAAGAGTGCTTCGATCAGATCAAAGAATTGATCACCTTCATCCCATGGAACAACCAGAAAAAAGCTGACCCCTTTCCAAAAAAGGCTCCGCGTACGCGTACCTATAATATAGATACTGTCGTCCCCACAGATCCAAAGCAACCATATGATGTTCGAGATGTGATCAAATCTATTTGCGATGATTCCAATTTCTTTGAGATCCAGGAATTGTTTGCAGCCAATATTGTAATCGGACTTGGCAGGCTAAATGGAGAAACAGTAGGTTTTGTTGCCAATCAACCATTGGTATTAGCCGGTGTACTGGATGTCGATTCTTCAGACAAAGCAGCACGCTTTATCCGCTATTGTGATTCTTTCAATATTCCACTGGTAACCCTTGTCGACCTGCCGGGATACCTACCGGGCGTAGATCAGGAGCATGCCGGTGTGATCAGGCACGGTGCCAAAATATTGTATGCCTATTCAGAAGCGACCGTACCTAAACTCACTGTTGTGATCCGTAAGGCTTATGGTGGTGGATATATTGCCATGTGCTCGCACCATCTGCGTGCTGATTTTGTTTTTGCATGGCCCACTGCCGAAATTGCTGTTATGGGGCCTGAAGGTGCCGCCAACATCATATTCCGTAATGAGATTAAAAATGCCGAGAACCCCGAGGAAGTCAGGAAGCAAAAGATCAAAGAGTACAAAGAGAAGTTTGCCAATCCTTACGTAGCAGCAGCTTATGGCTATATTGACGCAGTCATTGAACCAAGCGACACCCGCCGCATGCTGATCCATGCGCTCGAGATCTCAGCAAACAAGCAGGAAACGCCACCAAAGAAAAAGCATGGCATTCCGCCATTTTAATCCTTTGGACCATGAAGAAGAACGACGAAAACAAAGGCAAATACAAGAGCCTCAATATTGAGGGACTCAAATACCGAACCCTGCTGACCAAAAAGTTCCAGGAAAGGAAGGCTTATGCCGAAAATGATCCCAAGATGATCCTGGCATTCATTCCCGGAACGATCCGCAAGATCCATATAAAAGAGGGAGATACGGTGAAGAAAGGCGATCTTTTGATCATACTGGAAGCCATGAAGATGAAAAATCGCATCCTCGCTCCTGTGGATGCTACCATCAAAAAGGTGAATGTAAAAACCGGGGTCATCGTCCCGAAAAATGAAATATTGATCGAACTCGATTGATCAGGATCAGCGAATCGACTTCATAAATTCCTGGTACATCTTATTATTCCCGGCAATGAAACTTAGCAGGTCTTCCTTTCCAAGGGCGGTTTTTGCCGATGTGATGAACATCTGAGGAACTTCCTCCCAGCTCTGACTCAAATGCCTGATATAGTTATTGATAGATTCATCAAGCTTGACTTTCGAAAGTTTATCTGTCTTGGTAAAGACGAGCACAAATGGTAACTGGTGTTCTGCCATCCATGCCATGAACTCAAGATCAATCTTCTGGGGCTCATGCCGCGAATCGATAAGGATAAAGGTACAGACAAGGTTTTCCCTTTTCAGCAGGTAGGCATTGATCATCTTCTTCCATTTTGCCCTTTCAGACCGGGAGATCTTTGCATATCCATATCCCGGCAGATCAACCAGGTACCATTCCTCATTGACAACAAAATGATTGATCAACCTAGTCTTGCCAGGGGTCTGGCTGATCTTGGCAAGGCCTTTGCTGGCTGTTATCATATTGATCAGAGAAGATTTCCCTACGTTAGACCTGCCAATGAAAGCAAACTCTGGTAATTTTCCTTCCGGGCAGGAAATTACGTCAGGACTGCTTATCAGGAATTCAGCTTTCAGGATGTCAGGCTTTTTATTTCCCTGCATCATCTTTGATATAAGTGGATATATGCCTGTCTTTCTTGTAGTCGTATATATCTGCAATGGTCACAATGATACCCATCTCCTCCACGCCACCGAAGCCTTCGTTTACAGCTGCTCCAAAGGAACGCATGGTAGCTGAAAGGTTCATATAGGCATTGAATAAGGGGGGCACACCCTCTTTGAGGGAGCGGATCTTGTGCACAAGAGTCTTATAATCTTCATCATAGTTACAACCGGTGAAAATACTGTTCAGCACTTTATGCGGTGTACCGCTTTCCACTGGTTTAATGGGGGTCATGAGCTTATCTTCATCCGGAAAATACTTTGCAATGAAGTAGTACAGGAGGTCTTTGGCCAAAGCATCGTAATGTGGATAAAGGGTCACCTTCCCAAACAGGAACTTAATGTCCGGGTTGTCGATCACAATAGACCCAAGCCCATCCCATATATTGTCAAGGGAATACATACCTCTACGCAGGTCAACGGTTGGCTGATAAAAGGTCTGTACAAAACTTCTGCCAAGTTCAACAGTTACAGGAAGGTATTCTTTAATAAATTTATCAGAAATATTAAACAGTTTTCCTGTGGGCGTTTTCAGGCTTCCATCATCATTCACCTGAATATCTTTACCATGAATAAAGCGGTATCCTCCAATGATCTCACGCTCATCAGGATCCCATACGATCAGCTGCTTAAAAGAGTGCTCATTGGTATCATACTGATCAATATCAATCGCTTTTCCCGTTCCACCACCTGCGTCGCGGAAAGTCATTTCCCTCAATCGTCCGATTTCCTTCATGGTGTTAGGAGAATCCTGATTAGTGATGACATAGATCTTATTATTGGCATTGTTGGTATCCCTGATGAACCTGTCTTTATTCAGTTCCTTTTCTATCAATGCCCTGTCGACGGGAGGGATGATGGTTTCCATATCTTACAGATTATGTTGTTCTTTTAATTCATATACTTTGTCCCTGACAAAAGCAGCCCACTGCAGGTCGGTTTTGCTTTTATCAAAAGTCTCCCAGGAAATGGAATCACCAATGACCATTGGCATGTCTTTATTATACTGCTTATAGGTTTCATTTACCAGGTAAAGCATTTCCAGGTTGGCCTTGATCTTAAACTTTTCGCGAAAGTTAGCCAGGTTATAAAACCAGTTAGAGTTACGCCCATGCATATACACAGGGATGATGTCGCGCTTGTATTTCCTTGCCTTCGAAACCAGGGTCTTTTTCCATTCCAGGTCTTCGATCTTCCCCTTCTTTTTCCTTGAAACCAATCCTGCTGGGAAATAAAGCAGCAATTTATCAGAGTCAAAAGTTTCATTGAAAAGCCTGACATTGTCTATATTGCTCCCATGCTTATTGATGGGGACAAAAAACATCGCCATATTGTCAATGCTTAGCAGTATATCATTAACAGGAAAAATAAAATCCATCCTCACTTTAGAGACCGCAGACATAAATGCAATCCCATCCAATCCGCCCAGGGGATGATTGGACGCCATGATATACCTGCCTGTAGCCGGAATCTTTTCCTCTCCTATAACCTGGAGGTTCACACCAAATTCATCCATGATGGCATAGACAAAATCTATGCCCATCTTATGGCCATGCCTGGCAATAAAATCATTTACATCATCTTCATGCACTATCCGCTTGAGGTAGTTTAACACAAACCAGGGCATGAGCCTGGCCATCCGGGCACTCTTTTTACTGATGACCTCCTTCAGGTCAATAAATTTTTCTTTCTTTTCCAATTCGAATGTTTTTTAGGCATCACAATGCTAAGTTCAGCAAGCCTTCCTATTACAAAAATACGACTATTTCCCATGTTTCCGACATAGCAAAATTCCGTGTTTGAAGTTGCGTCGCAACCGTCTGAAAACTTGAAAATTAGCAGCCGATGAGCTACAGCTGTTGACAGCCGCTGATTCCTACATATTAACATTTTGTTGAAAAGAAATGTAACAACTATTGAAAAAAAGTGGTAAAAAGTGGTAAAATGTGGTAAATCATTTCTTATTTTTACCCAAAATTGAATTTGAGTGTCGAATATTATCGGGACATACGAGTGTAAAGTTGATGTTAAAGGGAGATTAATGTTCCCTGTTGCATTCAAGGGCCAGCTTGATGAAAACCTGTCGAAAGGTTTTGTGATCAAGCGAAGCATCTTCCGCAAGTGCCTTGAATTGTATCCTATGGAAGAGTGGGACCAGGAAAGCAAGCGCATCAACAGCCTCAACCGCTTCGTAAAGAAAAATGTCGACTTCATTCGGAAATTCATGGCTGGTGTAAAAAATGTTGAACTTGATTCTACCGGGAGGCTCCTTATCCCCAAAGACTTAATTACCTACGCAAACATTCAAAAAGAGATCGTACTCGCATCAGTTGTGAACAAGATTGAAATCTGGGACAAATCGGAATATGAAGAAGCGGTTACTTATGATCCTGACGAATTCGCCGACCTGGCTGAAGAAGTCATGGGAGATAAAGAAACCGAACCGAAAGACTGATGTACCACACACCTGTCCTGTTGGACGAAAGTATTAAAGGACTTATGATCGCACGAGGAGGCACCTATGTGGATGTCACCTTTGGTGGTGGTGGGCATTCGGCCAGGATCCTTGATGAGCTCAAGGGTGGCAGGCTGATCGCTTTCGATCGCGATGTGGATGCTGTGGGCAATATCATTGATGACAAACGCTTCCTGCTAGTTAATGCCGATTACCGCTATATCAAGAATTACCTTAAGCTTCAGGATGCTATCCCCTGCGACGGTATCCTTGCCGACCTGGGTATATCTTCTCATCAGATCGATGATCCTGAACGTGGTTTCTCTACCCGTTTCGATGGTGGGCTTGACATGCGCATGGATGAGCGCGACGGAACCAGTGCAGCCGATGTGGTAAACAACTACACTGAGGAGGAGCTGACTGATATTTTCAGACGCTATGGTGAGATCAAGAACAGCCGCAAACTGGCCGGAGCCATCGTGATGGGCCGCAGTGGCGGACAGATCAACACAACCACCGAACTGAAAAGCATTGCAATAAGATGTGCTCAGCGTAACCAGGAACATAAGTACCTGGCCCAGGTATTCCAGGCCATCAGGATAGAGGTAAACAGGGAGCTCGAGTCACTCGAACTCTTTCTCGAGAAAGCCTTAGAAGTTTTAAAACCCGGGGGCCGGATGGTGGTGATCTCATACCATTCCCTGGAAGACAGGCTCGTGAAAAATTTCTTCAGGAGTGGAAACATAGCAGGTAAGACTGAGCAGGATTTTTATGGCAATCTGCAGTCGGAACTTCAAGTCATCACAAAGAAACCCATTGTTCCGGGAGAAGAAGAGATAGAACGCAATCCCAGGGCAAGAAGTGCGAAACTAAGAATAGCAGAAAAGAAATAACCATGGCAAAACCTGTCAACATAATCAAAGATGAGGCAAGCGAAAGAGCGTCTGCCAGTACCCGGGTCAAGGGTGTTGGCGGCGCCTTTCATTCTGTTCTCGGCGGAGGCTTCCTCAGAAGAGAAGGCTCTGTAAGGTTATTGCCATACTTCCTCTTCATCACCATCATGGTGATGTTCTACATCGCCAACACCTATTATGCAGAAAAGAAAGAGAGGGACATACAGGCGCTGAGAAAATCGCTGAAGGAGCTCCGCTACGAATACATCACCACCAGGTCGGAACTGATGCGGGAGAGCCAACAATCTGAAGTAGCAACGAAATTGAAAGGAACCAACATAAAGGAATCCAGGGTACCCCCTGTAAAAGTGATCAAGAAGGAAGCGGATAAAAGCAATGACTGAAGATATTAAAAAGGACATATTATGGCGAGTATACCTGGTTTACCTGGGTATCTTCCTGTTGGGTCTGGCCATCATTGGGAAAGCAGCCCATATTCAGTTTGCCGAAGGCGCGGAGCTTATCGCAAAATCAGAAAAGCAAGAGATCAGGATAGCCGACCTGGAGGCCAATCGCGGAAACATTTATGATGCAGGCGGAAACCTCCTGGCAACCTCCGTCCCCATTTTCGAGATCAGGATGGATGCCGCCAACACCAATATCAGCGATAAGTACTTCAATGAAAACATCGACATCCTGGCAGACAAGCTCAGTGATTTGTTCGGAAACAAGTCTAAATACCAGTACAAAAAAGGCATCAGTGATGCGCGCAAGAAGGGGAACCGCTATTACCTCATCAAAAGAAAAGTAAGCTATGAAGATCTGAAAAAGCTCAGAACTTTTCCCATTTTTGACCGTGGCAGGTTCAGGGGTGGCCTGATCGTTAACCAGTATACAAGGCGTGAAATGCCTTTTGATGAGCTGGCCAGGCGTACGATAGGTTACGAGAATAAGGAACAGAATCTCTTTGTAGGGCTGGAAGGAGCATACAATGAGGTACTGGAAGGGACTGACGGAAAACAGATCATGCGCAGGGTTAGCAACAATGAGTGGATCCCTGACTACAGCAAAGATAAGCTTGAGCCTTCCGATGGACTCGACATTATCACCACCATTGAGGTGAACATCCAGGATGTGGCAGAAAATGCATTGCATCAGCACCTCATTGATCACCAGGCTTACCAGGGCTGTGCTATCCTCATGGAGGTAAGCACAGGCCATATCAAGGCCATTGCCAACCTGCAGCTGGATGAGAAGACAGGCAAATATGAAGAATCCTTCAACTATGCCATCGCCGAGGGAATAGAGCCTGGCTCAACCTTCAAGCTTCCTACCATGGTTGCTCTGATGGAAGATGGCAAGGTAAACCTTAGTGATACTATCGACATTGGTGATGGCTGGATTACGTATCACGGCCATACCATGCAGGATGTGAAAAAGATCCGCAACGGCAGGATCACGGTACGTGAAGCTTTCGAGAAATCTTCAAATGTCGGCATTTCCAAGATCACAATGGAAGCATATAAAGATGATCCTGCAGCCTATATCAACAGGCTTTACAGTATGTCATTAAACAATAAGCTTGGCCTGGAGATCGCAGGGGAAGGCAGGCCCATGATCAAACATCCCGACAGCACCGGCCAGTATTGGTCGGCCATCAGCCTGCCGTGGATATCTATTGGATATGAGCTGCAGATCACACCCTTGCAAACACTTACTTTCTACAATGCGATTGCCAACAATGGGGTAATGGTGAAACCCATGTTTGTGCAGGAGATCCGCCAGGCAGGAAGAACCATTGAAACATTCGAGACAGAAATATTAAATGAAAGGATCTGTTCACAATCGACTATCGATTCAGCAAGGTCATTACTCGAAGGCGTAGTAATAAAGGGAACAGCTACACTGCTGAAAAACAAGCATTATAAGGTAGCCGGAAAAACGGGCACCGCGCAGATAGCAGATGGCAGCCAGGGCTATAAGAAAAAGCTATACAATGCATCATTCGTGGGTTATTTTCCGGCCGAAAACCCAAAATATTCCTGCATAGTTGTAGTGAATGACCCTGCACGTGGAAAATATTATGGCGGCTCGGTAGCCGCTCCGGTATTCAAAGAAATCGCCGACAAAGTTTATGCTACTCACCTCGACATTTACCAGGAAACAGAAGAAGTGATTCCGGAGACACTGCTTCCTCCGGTGATGTATGGATACCATGAAGATATTAGCTGGCTTTGCAATGATCTCGACATCCCTGTGGCCGCATCCAGTGATTACTCAGAATGGGTGGTCAATTTCAGGGAAGATGATGGTATCCGTTTCGCTCCAAGGGTGATCCGTGAACAGCAGGTGCCAAATGTAAAGGGAATGAGTGCGAGAGATGCCATTTTCATCCTTGAACAGCTGGGCATGAAAACAAATATCAGCGGACATGGAAAAGTACGCAGCCAGTCGGTGCAGCCTGGAAGTAATGTAAACCAGGGCCAGGAAATAACATTAAGACTTTCAGAAAAGGGATAAGATGGGAAAAAAGCTGAAAGACATATTATATAAGGTTCCTGCAATAGCAGTACATGGAACAACAGATGTTGTCGTGGAAGACCTTTGTATTGATTCCCGCCAGGCCGGCCCGGATACGATGTTCATTGCGCGAAAAGGAAGCGCTGTGGATTCCCATAAATTCATCCCCGATGTGATTGAGAAAGGCGTGAGGGCCATTGTCTGTGAAGACCTGCCGGAAGAACTTATATCAGGCGTGACTTTTATTCACACAGCAAATAGTGACGAAGCACTCGGCATTCTTTCTTCTGCGTTCTTCGATTACCCTTCAGAAAGCCTGATTCTCTGTGGTGTGACGGGCACCAACGGGAAAACCACTATCGCTACGCTGCTTTACCAGATGTTCACTGATCTGGGTTATGCCAGCGGCCTGATCTCCACTGTAAGAAACATGGTAGATCAAAAGGTGGTAGATGCCACACATACCACACCGGATGCCATCAGCATCAATGCCCTCTTGAAAGATATGGTGGAGGCTGGCTGCACCTATTGTTTCATGGAAGTCAGCTCCCATGCCATCGACCAGAAAAGGATCGCCGGACTGAAGTTCGCCGGAGGCATCTACACCAACCTTACCCACGACCATCTCGATTATCACGGAGATTTCAAAGAGTATCTGAAAGCTAAGAAAGCCTTTTTTGATATGCTGCCGGATACGGCTTTTGCTCTTGTGAATGCCGACGATAAGAATGGCAAAGTGATGCTGCAGAACTGCCTGGCAAAGAGCATGACCTACGGTCTGAGATCAGCTTGTGATTTCAGGGGGAAGGTAATAGAAAACCTGCTCGATGGCCTGCTGCTAAGCATAAACGGCCATGAGACCTGGTGCAGACTGATCGGAGAGTTCAATGCATACAATCTCCTGGCAGTATATGCCACCGCCCTGTTACTGAAGCAGGATGAAGAAAAGATATTGACACTGATAAGCCGGCTCGACACAGCTGAAGGCCGTTTTGAGCACATCCGTTCTGAAACCGGGATCACTGCTATTGTTGACTACGCCCATACCCCTGATGCTTTAAAGAATGTGCTTCTTACCATCAATGCCATCCGGACAGGGAATGAAGAACTCATCACAGTGCTAGGTGCCGGGGGCGATCGCGACCGGGCAAAGAGACCGCTAATGGGACAGATTGCAGCTGAGCTAAGCAACAGGCTGATCCTGACCTCTGATAATCCCAGGTCGGAAGACCCAGCCAGCATCATCAATGAAATGAAAGAAGGGGTGTCGGGAGTGGATTTTAAAAAGCTGCTGGTGATCACCAACCGGAGAGAAGCGATCAGCGCAGCATGTGCCATGGCAAAGCCGGGCGACATTATACTGGTGGCAGGAAAAGGCCATGAAAAGTACCAGGAGATAGAAGGGATCAAACATCCGTTCGACGACAAGGAAATATTAAGTGAATTATTGACACAAACAGCATAAAAGGCCATGTTTTACTATTTGTTTCATTATCTGCAGCAATGTTGTGACTTCCCGGGAGCCGGACTCTTCGAGTACATCTCTTTCAGAGCTGCTTTCGCTGTGATCACCTCACTGATCATCACCCTTCTTTTCGGGAAGCGTTGGATCCGTTTCCTGAACAGAAAGCAGGTTGGTGAGACCATTCGAAACCTCGGCCTCGAAGGACAAATGGAAAAAGAAGGGACTCCCACTATGGGCGGTCTTATCATTCTTTTTGCCGTGATCATTCCTACCCTGCTGTTTGCCAGGCTGGACAATATCTATATCATGCTGATGCTCTTTACCACAGTCTGGCTGGGCATGATCGGCTTTGCTGATGACTATATCAAAGTGTTTAAAAAGAATAAGAAGGGCCTGCCGGGAAAATATAAGGTGATCGGCCAGGTGATCCTGGGGCTGGTGGTTGGGCTCACTATGTATTTCAATGATGAAATAGTGATCAGGGAAAAGATCAGCGATCAGGCCGTAATCGCAGAGATGCAGACCAATAGTGAAACACAGCTCCTCTTTTCACCGGAACCGGTCAAGTCGCAAAAAACGACCATTCCTTTCTTCAAGAATAATGAATTAGACTATAAATCCATCATCTCCTGGATGGGGGATGGTGCTGCCAACTGGGCATGGATCATTTTCATACCTATCGTGATCCTCATCATCACAGCAGTATCGAACGGTGCCAATCTTACCGACGGCATGGATGGGCTTGCGACAGGAACCTCGGCCATTATCGGGGCAACCCTGGCTGTGCTGGCATGGGTGTCGGGCAACATAGTTTTTGCAGATTACCTCAACATCATGTACATCCCCAACACCGGTGAGTTGACCATCTTCATCAGTGCTTTTGTAGGCGCATGTATTGGGTTTCTCTGGTACAACTCCTACCCTGCCCAGATATTCATGGGTGATACCGGGAGCCTTGCAATCGGGGGAATCATCGCGGTTTTCGCCATCCTGATCCGCAAGGAGCTTCTCATCCCTATCCTTTGTGGGATCTTCCTGGTAGAAAGCCTCTCCGTGATCATGCAGGTAGGCTACTTCAAATATACCAAAAAGAAACTCGGGGCCGGGAAACGCATCTTCAAGATGTCGCCCCTGCATCATCATTATCAACTACTTGGTTATGCTGAACCTAAGATTGTTCAGCGCTTCATGATCATTGGGATCATGCTGGCTATAGTAACGATCATCACCTTAAAACTGAGATAAAATTGAATGGAAAACAGAAACATAGTCATCCTTGGTGCCGGCGAAAGCGGGCTTGGCGCAGCCGTGCTGGCCAGGAAGCAGGGATATGATGTACTGGTTTCCGACAGCAACAGCATAAAAGAAAAAAACAAAGACGTTCTTTCACAGTTTGACATTGAATTTGAAGAGGGGAAGCATTCCTATGAAAGGATCCTGAAGGCTGATGAGATCATCAAAAGCCCGGGAATTCCGGATAATGTGCCTCTGATCAGGAAACTGCATCAGGCAGGTATACCGGTGATCTCCGAGATAGAGTTTGCCGCCCGATACACACAGGCAAAGCTCATCTGCATCACAGGATCTAACGGCAAGACCACCACCACTCTGTTAACACATCATATCCTTAAAAATGCAGGCCTTGATGTAGCAGTAGCAGGCAATGTGGGCAACAGTTTTGCCATGGAAGTAGCCAAACAGGATCACGACTATTTTGTACTCGAGATCAGCAGCTTCCAGTTGGATGGCATGTTTGACTTCAAGGCCGACATTGCCATCCTGATGAACATCACCCCCGATCACCTCGACCGCTACGGGAACTCCTTTGAGGCCTATGCAGAGTCGAAGCTCAGGATCATCCGCAACATGGATAAAAAGGGTGCATTCATCTATTGCCAGGACGATCCCGAGATCATTAAAAGGATGAAGGACAGGCATATCTCCTGCAGGAAATATCCCTTCACTTTGAATTCAAAGTTGGACAATGAAGGAGCATACATAAACGAAAACAACATCATTATAAATATTCATACTAAAATAACGAAAATGACACTAGAGAGCTTAGCACTACAAGGGAAACACAATATTTATAATTCGATGGCCGCTGGAGTTTCAGGCAGGTTATTGGAAATCAGGAAACAACATATCCAGGAATCTTTGTCTGATTTTCAAAATATCGAACACAGACTGGAGAACGTAGCTGTAATACAGGGAATAGAGTTCATCAATGACTCCAAAGCTACCAATGTAAATTCAGTCTGGTATGCCCTGGAAAACATGCCAAAAAATGTGATCTGGATCGCTGGTGGTATTGACAAGGGTAATGATTACAATATGTTGAAAGATATGGTAAAAGATAAGGTAAAAGCCATTGTTTGCCTCGGCAAAGACAATTCCAAACTGATGGAGGCATTTTCGGAAGATGTGGAAAGCATTATTGAAACATTCTCTATGGACGTGGCAGTCAGGGCGGCACTATACCTGGGTAAAAAAGGAGATACAGTCCTGCTTTCACCTGCATGTGCCAGCTTCGACCTTTTCGAAAGCTATGAAGACCGAGGAAACCAATTCAAAAAATCAGTAAACGGACTTTAAGAATGTCAAAAGTACTTGGAAATATCAGGGGAGATAAGGTGATCTGGGCAGTGGTGATCCTGCTGTCTGTATTCTCCCTGCTCACGGTATACAGTTCCACCGGAACCCTGGCCTACAAGAACCAGGCAGGGAACACCGAGTACTATATGATCAAGCATTTAATTATTTTATTGTTTGGATTCCTGATCATGTACCTGACCCACATGATCAAATTCACATACTTCAGCAGGATTTTTCAGATTGCATTGTATATTGCTGTGCCCCTGCTGATCCTAACCTTGTTTGTTGGCCTTGACCTGAATGAAGCCAAACGTGTGTTGCCACTTCCATTCAACCTTACATTTCAAACCTCTGACCTTGCTAAGCTCACCCTTATCATGTATCTGGCACGCCTGCTCAGCAAAAAGCAGGACAGCATCAAAGACTTCAAGTCGGCCTTTGTTCCTCTTATGATACCGGTGCTAATTGTTTGTGGCCTCATCCTTCCGGCAAATTTCTCTACTGCAGCCTTGCTGTTTGTCACCAGCCTGGTATTGATGTTCATCGGCAGGGTTAACCTGAAATATATTTTCTCCCTGATCGGTATTGGCATTGTATCCTTTGTCCTCCTGCTACTCATAGCCAATGCCTATCCTGATCTTTTGCCCAGGGCCAATACCTGGAAGACCAGGATCATGACCTTTACCGATAAAGAAACGATAGACCCGGATAAGACCTACCAGGTTGACCAGGCCAAGATTGCCATTGCGGAGGGCGGCCTGATAGGGAAATTCCCGGGCAACAGCACACAGCGAAATTTTCTGCCCCATCCATATTCAGATTTCATCTTTGCCATCTTCATTGAAGAATATGGCCTGCTGGGCGGATCATTCCTTGTGCTTCTTTACCTCATTCTCTTCTTCAGAGTGGTGAGGATTGTGACACGAATACCAAGAAACTTCGGAGCCTTCATGGCCGCCGGGGTAGGATTCAGCCTGGTGTTCCAGGCAATGATCAACATGGCAGTTGCAGTTAACCTCATCCCGGTAACCGGCCAGCCCCTGCCGCTGGTCAGTATGGGAGGAACATCAATATGGTTTACCAGCATTGCATTGGGGATCATTTTAAGTGTAAGTAAAGAAATTGATACCAGACCGGAAAATATACAAGAGTATGTCGCAGCGTAGAAAAAAGATCATTATCAGTGGTGGAGGCACCGGAGGGCATATATTCCCGGCCGTGGCCATTGCCGATGCCTTAAAGCAAAGGCTGGATGATCCTGACATCCTTTTCATTGGGGCCAAAGGCCGTATGGAGATGGAGAAGGTGCCTGCTGCCGGATATCCAATCAAAGGGCTGTGGATTAGCGGCATACAGAGAAGGTTAACCTTAAAAAATCTTTCCTTCCCATTCAAGCTGATCTCAAGCATACTCAAAGCCAGAAGGATCATGAAAAGCTTTAAGCCTGATGTGGCTATCGGGACTGGAGGATATGCAAGCGGCCCTATGCTCAGGGTTGCTTCAAGGAAAGGAATTCCCTCCCTCATCCAGGAGCAAAATTCTTTTCCGGGCATCACCAACAGGCTATTAAGCAAAACCGTTGATCGTATTTGTGTGGCCTATGAAGGTATGGACAGGTACTTTCCTGGTTCCAAAATCACCATCACCGGGAATCCGGTCAGGAAAGATATCATCGAAAAAGAAGGAAAAAGTGCTGAGGCCATGGAGTTCTTCGGACTTAAAGAAGGGTTGAAGACCATCCTGGTGGTTGGCGGCAGCCAGGGAGCCCGATCTGTCAATCGCGCCATGGGTGAACAACTGGAGGAGATTCTGTCAGCAGATGTGCAGTTGATCTGGCAGTGTGGCAAGGCTTTTCTTCCCCAGGCTGAAGAGATCATTGAATTGCTGAATTCATCGGCAAAGGCCAGGGCAAAGGTGTACGATTTTATTTACCGTATGGATCTGGCCTATGCAGCAACGGATATCGTAATATCAAGAGCAGGAGCTATCGCTATCTCAGAGTTATGTATTGTCGGGCATCCCCTTATCCTGGTCCCACTGCCGGGAGCAGCTGAAGACCATCAGACCAAGAATGCACTCGCATTAACAAAAAAGGATGCAGCCATCCTTTTACCCGATGATGAACTTGATAAAAAACTGGCATCTACCCTTCATGCTTTGATCAAGGATGAAGGAAAACAGGCTGCCATGAAAAAAAATATTCTCCGGTTTGCAAGGCCGGATGCAACAGAAAAAATTACAGATGAAGTCATAAAACTGCTTGACAAATAATGAAGGAACTGCAGACAAATACCATTTACCTGATCGGGATAGGCGGCATAGGAATGAGCGCCCTGGCACGGTATTTCAAGCAGCAGGGCAAGGAGGTGTCGGGCTATGACAGGGCAAAGACCCCTCTGACAATACAGTTGCAGAAGGAGGGCATGAACATTCATTATGAAGATAATCCTGCTTATATACCATGTGATGCAGGGCTGGTAATTTATACGCCAGCCATCCCGGATACTAACCGGGAGTTGCTCTACTGTCGTGAATTGAATTTTACTGTCCTGAAACGTGCCGAGGTGCTGGGTTTGATCACAAAAGATTACAATACCATTGCAATTGCAGGGACGCACGGTAAGACAAGCATCTCATCCATGGCAGCCCATATCATGCACCATGGTGGTCATTCAGCGACTGCGCTCATAGGGGGCATCATGAACAACTACGATTCGAACATGCTCCGCACCAATAAAAGTAAATACCTGATCGCGGAAGCGGATGAATATGACCGGTCGTTCCTGAAACTTCACCCCTGGATAGCTGTAGTATCAACAGTGGCGGCAGACCATCTTGATATTTACGGTTCCGTGGACAAGATGAAGGAGTCGTTCAGCAATTTTGTGCAGCAGACCGAGGCCGGCGGGCATGTAATCATACATGAAAACGTATTGGGACTGATCGATACACCTGCCAATACTATAGTATATGGCAGCGGGAAAGAGGCAAGCATTCAAATTAGAGATGTCAGGGTGGAAGATCATCATTTTCATTTCGAGCTTGTTTGTCCCGAAGGAAGTATTAATATCAGGATGCTGGTACCCGGCATGCACAATGTTGAGAATGCCACTGCTGCTGCTGCCGTTTGCCTGCAAACCGGAATGGGTCTTTATGAAATTAAGGCAGGGCTGGAATCTTATCGGGGAGTAAAAAGGCGCTTTGAATTCGTGTTGAACGAGAATGATAGCACGGTGTTCATTGACGATTATGCACATCACCCCGATGAGATCGATGCCTGTATCTCTACTGCAAAGGAATTATATCCCGACAGAAAAATATGTGGAGTTTTTCAGCCACACCTCTACACCCGGACGCGTGATTTTGCCGAAGGCTTTGCCAAGGCTCTAAACGAATTAGATGAGTTGATCCTGCTGGAGATCTACCCTGCCCGGGAAGAACCTATTGAAGGCATAGACGCTCAAATGCTGCTTGATATGGTCAGCATTGAAAATAAAAGCATATGTAGCAAAGACGAATTGCCTGGGCTTATTAAAAGGAAAAAACCGCAGGTATTGCTCACGATGGGTGCCGGTGACATTGACAGGCTTCTTGAACCAATAAAAGAAAAACTGACAGAATGATAAAAAGGTTCTTACATATTATCATCTGGGGGGCCCTGATTGCGGGTCTGGTCTTTGTAATGGTTTTTGTTGGGCAAAAGCACAATGAAACGGTTTGTGAACAATTCGAACTCAGCATAGAGAACCAGGAGTATGATGCCCTGACCAATGAAGAAGCATTAAGGGCACTCATAATATCCGGTACGGATACTCTTGCAGGGAAAACCCTGGCGGAGATCCAGCCTTACGACATACACCTCATCCTGGACAGGAATCCCTATGTAAAATATGCCGATGTGCAGACCGGGATAGATGGTAAGCTAACGGTAAATGTAGGACTCAGACAGGCCATTGTCAGGATCATCAATAGAAATAATATCAGCTACTATATCGATAAGGACGGATGGTTGATGCCCGTCAATCAAGGCTTTCCTTCGAGGGTACCCATCATCAACGGGAGCATTAGAGATGGGATCACTGACTTACAAAACCAAAGCCTGCATGTGGATTCCCTGGTAGCAGGCTCGGTTGTCAGGAAGCTGTACAAGCTTGCAAAATATATGAACGAACATGAATTTCTGAACAAGTTGATCGCACAGGTGTGGGTCAATCCATCGGGGGAATTGGAACTGATTCCGGTGATAGGTGAATACACCATTTTGTTCGGGGATTATGAGGATATGGAAAAGAAGTTTGAAAAATTAACGGCCTATTATAAAGAAGGGGCCGGCAAAGCAGGATGGATCGATTACAGCTCCATCGACCTGAAATATGAAAATCAAGTAATCTGTTCAAAATAATTAGACTATGGAAAACTCAGAAATTATTGTAGGACTTGATATTGGTACAACCAAGATCGCAGCCATCGTAGGGCGCAAGGATGAACACGGGAAGATCGAGGTCCTTGGACATGGGCGCACCGAGTCGATAGGCGTGAAACGTGGCGTAGTTTCCAATATAGAAAACACCGTGAACTCCATAAAGATCGCAGTGGAACAGGCCGAACAAAAATCTGGAGTGGATATCCGCTATGTCAATGTAGGCATCGCCGGACAGCATATCAAAAGCCTCCAGCATCATGGCAGCATCATCCGCAAAAACGTGGATGAAGAGATCAGCCAGCACGATATCGACACCCTGAATACAAATATGTATAACCTGAATATGGCACCCGGTGAAGAGATCATCGATGTGATCCCGCAGGAATATATCATCGATGCCGAGCAGGGCATCAAGCAACCGGTAGGTATGCTGGGTAATTCCCTGGAGGCGAATTTCCATATCATCATCGGGCAGACTGCAGCAGCTAAAAATATTTATAAATGTGTTCGTAAGGCCGGACTCGAAGTTGTGGACCTCATTCTGGAGCCCATCGCATCAGCAGAAGCAGTACTGAACGATGAAGAGAAGGAAGCTGGTGTTGCACTGGTTGATATTGGCGGTGGCACAACAGACATAGCCATCTTTCAAGATGGAATCATCCGTCATACTGCGGTCATTCCCTTCGGGGGAGATATCATCACCGAAGATGTAAAAGAAGGCTGTACCATCATAAAGAAGCATGCAGAAGAACTGAAAGTAAAGTTTGGATCCTCTCTGGCAAGTGAAAACAGGGATGAAGAAGTGGTAGCTATTCCAGGATTACGTGGCAGGCCTCCTAAGGAGATCACCCTGAAAAATCTGGCCAGCATCATACAGGCACGCATGGAGGAGATCATAGATCACATTCATTATGAGATCAAAAACTCAGGATATGAGAAGAAGCTTATCGGTGGTATTGTTCTCACCGGAGGCGGAGCGCTGCTGAAACACCTGGTGCAGCTTACTGAATTCATCACCGGCATGGATACCAGGGTGGGATACCCCAATGAACACCTGTCGAATGATGTTGCCGACGAAATGGCCAGCCCCATGTACTCAACAGGTGTCGGCCTGGTTATAGAAGGATTCAAGAGGCTTGATAAAGAGAAGGGAAAGGAAACTACTCAGGCTTCTAAAAAGAAAGGGAAACTGAAGCCGGCGAAGAGTATAAAATCTAAAACTTTCCTGAGTACTATTCAGGAATGGTTTGAGAAAGACCAACTTGAGGATTAATCAACAACAACTTTGTTAATAAAAATAAACCAACCCTATAGACAGCGCGATTTATTAATCTAAATTTAATTGACCAAAATGGAGGATATGCTTAAATTCGAAATGCCCAAAAACCAATCGTCTATCATCAAGGTACTTGGTGTTGGCGGTGGTGGCAGCAACGCGGTTAACCATATGCATCGGCAAGGGATCACTGGTGTAGATTTCATTGTTTGTAACACGGACAAACAAGCCCTGGATATGAGCCCGGTACCGAATAAGATCATACTTGGCGAAAAAGGCCTTGGTGCCGGATGCGTGCCCCTGGTGGCTGAAAAAGCAGCCATCGAAAGAACAGATGAAATCAAACAGCTCCTTGCTACAAATACCGAAATGCTGTTTATCACAGCCGGGATGGGTGGCGGAACAGGTACGGGTGCCGCTCCAGTGATCGCAAAGATCGCAAAAGAGATCGACCTGCAGGATGAGGAGGCAAACAAGATACTGGTGGTGGCTATTGTCACCTTGCCATTCAGCTTTGAAGGTCGAAAACGTAAATTACAAGCCGATAACGGTATCGCGGAACTGAAGAAATATGCTGATGCCGTACTCATCATCAGCAACGATAAATTGCGCGAAACCTATGGTAACCTGGGCTTACTTGAAGGCTTTAAAATCGCTGATAATGTATTACTTACTGCTGCCAAAGGCATAGCAGAGATCATTACGGTAAAAGCCTATATCAACATTGATTTTAAAGATGTGAACACGGTGATGAAGAATAGCGGCGTGGCCATCATGGGAACCGGTATTGCAGAAGGTGAACACCGTGCCGAGCAGGCCATCAAAGAGGCCATCAACTCACCACTGCTGAATGATAATGACATCAAAGGAACCAATAATATTCTTCTTTACCTCTCCTCCGGGGAAAAGGATATCTCCTTCGATGAGATTACAGAGATCACTGAATATATTATCCAATCAGCCGGCAAGCAGGTAGATGTGATCTGGGGTGCAGGAAAAGACGATACATTAGGTGAGAAGATCAGTGTGACCGTTGTGGCCACAGGCTTTGACAAAGAAACAGCACCTGTACAGGAAATCACAAAAATAGGCCTGTATTCAAATGAAATAAAAGAAGAACCACCAGCAGCAGTTAGCCCCCCAAGGCCAACCCGTCCGGCTGAAGAACCCAGCATGGGAGAAAAGGATATAGAGGAACCGGAAGAAGAGATCAGGATGATCAATACCATTGAAGAGGATGAAGAAATCTCTGCGCCGGAGGTCAGCAATAATTATGAGGATAAACCCGCCCCTGCCGACTCTGCCAAAGACACTGAAAAACCACGCATTATTCGATTCAATCTCGACGATCCTACTCAAGAACCGGAAAAAATAGAAAGTATCACTGAGGTAAGCGCTCCAACAGATGAGATTGGCATCCCGGAAACGGAAGCCAATACATTCGAGGAAAGGGTGCCTTTGTTCAAGCCTACAGAGACTGATGAAGAGGATGTGTCCTCCCGTGAAGAAAAAGAGGCAGCGGAGAAAAAGCACAAAGAACGTGTAGAACGCCTGAGGCAGATGAGCATTAAGCTAAAATCACCTGGCGGACTGGATGAACTGGAGAGCATGCCGGCATACCGCAGGAAGAACATTGAACTTTCAGAAGAGAAACCATCGGAAGAATCACAGATCTCGAAGTATACCCTGGGTGAAGGTGATGAAAATGGAGCTGAGTTAAAGTCAGACAATACATTTTTACATGATAACGTAGATTAGATCTTTCTCTCATTTTTTAAATATATTTTATTGATGAAAGCCCCTGCAGAGATGTGGGGGTTTTTACTGTTACACGGCTGCATGCTTACATGGCTTTAAGCTTAATTTGTTAAATTTGCATAAAACGTACGAACATGACACTAGCAGAACTGATCAACGAAGATATCAAGAACGCCATGAGGGCGAAAGATGCCAAAAAACTGGAGGCTTTACGAGCTATTAAATCAGGATTACTTATTTTAAAAACCAGTAAAGGTGGTGGGGGTGAAATCCCTCAGGACCTGGAGATGGGTCTTTTGAAGAAACTGGTGAAGCAGCGCAAGGAATCTGCCGTTATTTACCGCGAAAAAGACAGGATCGAGCTGGCCGAGGAAGAGGAATACCAGGCTGCTATCATCGAGAAGTACCTGCCGGAACAGATCAGCGGAGATGAACTGCGTGGGATCGTTGAGGGAATTATTGCCGAAACAGGTGCTGAAAGCATGAAAGACATGGGCCGCGTGATGGGCATGGCATCAAAGCAACTTGCTGGGAAGGCCGACAATAAGGAGATCTCGGGGATTGTAAAGGATCTGTTGGGGTAGGAATAGGGAGGAACGAAGACCGAAGATCGAGTAACGAGCAACGAGCAACGAGCAACGAGAAACGAGTAACGAGTATCGAGTAACGAGTAACGAGTATCGAACAAGGAGTAACGAACAACGGGCAACGAATAAATAAATGCTAAATGCTCAATGTGAAATGCAGAATGGGAAATGTGACCGCCTCAAGCCTCATCCCTTATGCCATTTTGCCTTTTGCCCTTTGCCTTTTGCCATAAAAAAAAGAGCGGTTCGTTGAACCACTCTTTTTTTTTATCTGAATTAAGAATTATGCACCAAGCATAAGCCTTTTAAAACCTGTAACAGTAAGATCTGCATTGGTTTCTTTCAGGTATTCACGTACAGTTTTCTTTCCGTCGCGAACGAACACCTGGTTCAGCAGTGTGTTTTCCTTCAGAAACTTATTCAGTTTCCCCATGGCGATCTTGTCGAGCATCTCTTCAGGTTTGCCTTCCTGGCGTGCCTGGTCTTTTCCAATCTCGATTTCTTTATCGATCACTGATTGATCAACATCTTCTTTATCAACAGCAACAGGGCTCATGGCAGCTACTTGCATAGCCAGTTCATGTCCAACGCGGCTAACATCTTCGTTTCCGGCAATGTTCATGCCTAGTATCGTTGAAAGCCTGTTTCCCTGGTGATTGTATGCAGATGCAGATGGAGCTTCGATAAATTCATATCCACCCAACTTAATGCTTTCCCCGATCTTACCCATCTGGTCACTGATATTCTCTTCAACAGTACGTCCATTCAGGTCGAGTGCAGAAAGTTCTTCAGCAGTTTTAGGAGTTTTTGTAATAGCCAGGTCAAGAATTGACTTGGTAAAATCTACAAATTCCTGGTTCTTGGCAACAAAGTCGGTTTCACAGTTGATCATCACGACTGCAGCAAAATTGCCGGCTTCATTGGTTGCAGCAAGTACAACACCTTCGCTGGCGGCTTTGTCGGCACGTTTGGCAGCGATCTTTTGTCCTTTTTTTCTGAGTATGTCGATTGCTTTTTCAGCATCACCGTCGCTCTCGATCAGGGCTTTCTTGCAATCCATCATTCCTGCCCCGGTCATCTTACGCAGGTTGTTTACTTCAGCAGCTGTAATATTTGCCATCTTTTATATTCAATTATTTGTTTAAAAACTTATTTATTTCTTAGGTTTATTCACTGGTTTCCTCGGGCGCTTTCCTGCTTCCCTTTTCTTGGCGTCAGTTGCTCCTTCAGCTTTCCCAGGAACTTTGGTTTCTCCTTCTTTCACAAGCTTATCAGCTTCTTCATCTTCGAGATCACCATATTGTTCAACAACTTTTTCTTCTACCTTTTCAGCAGCAGCCAATTCTTCAGCGGCATCTTCCTGATCTTTCTTATCTTTCTCTACTTTCCTTTCGGCCAGTCCTTCTTCAATGGCATCAACCATAAGCTTGGTGATCAGCTGGATTGATTTTGAAGCATCATCATTGGCAGGAATCGGAAAATCGATCAGTGTAGGATCTGAGTTGGTATCAACCATCGCAAAGGTGGGAATGTTCAGCTTCCTGGCTTCTGCAATGGCGATCTTTTCTTTCAGGATATCCACAACAAAGAGGGCTGAAGGAAGACGGTTCAGGTCAGAAATGCTACCAAGCTGTTTTTCCAGTTTGGCGCGCTCACGACTGATCTGCAGTTTTTCTCTCTTGGAGAGGTTCTTATATAATTCCTGGGTCATCATCTTATCGATTGATGACATTTTCCTTACCGCTTTACGAATGGTAGCAAAGTTGGTAAGCATACCACCTGGCCAACGCTCAGTAACATAAGGCATGTTCACCCTTTTTACCTGCTCGGCAACGATCTCTTTCGCTTGCTTCTTGGTAGCAACAAAAAGGATCTTCTTGCCTGACCTGGCAACCTGCTTCATAGCAGAGGCAGCTTCTTCGAGCTTAGCCATGGTCTTGTAAAGGTCGAGGATGTGAATCCCGTTACGCTCCATAAAAATATATGGTGCCATGCTGGGGTTCCATTTTCTTTTGAGGTGGCCAAAGTGTACACCTGCATCTAACAATTCTTCAAAAGTTGTTCTTGCCATTTTTTTAATTATTTGTTTACATTCTTTAAAAGCAATTGCCAAGTAGCATTGAATTCAACGGTCTTGGCAATTTAGATACTAAACACGATCCGGAATCTTGTAAAATTTTAACGTTTACTGAACTGGAATTTCTTACGTGCTTTTTTCTGGCCGGGCTTCTTACGCTCAACCATTCTTGGATCTCTTTTCAGCATGCCATTGGTTTTCAGAACAGGGCGGTACTCAGGATCAATTTTGAGCAGTGCCCTGGCAATGGCCAGTCTTAAAGCTTCTGCCTGGCCGGTGATGCCACCGCCGTCGAGGTTCACTTTAATATCGTACTTGGACTCAGTGTTGGTCAGTATGAAAGGTTGCTGTACTACATATTGCAGGATAGACGTTGGGAAATACTCTTTCCAGTCTCTTTTGTTGATCTCAATCTCACCTTTTCCTTCCTGCAGGTAAACCCTTGCTATAGCTTTCTTCCTTCTACCTAAAGAATTAATAACGTCCATGATTATTTATTTGTGTTAAATTCAATTTTCTTTGGTTGCTGTGCTTCTTGCTTGTGTTCCGGCCCTATATAAACAAAAAGGTTCCTGAACAGATCTGCACCCAACCTGTTTTTCGGGAGCATCCCTTTTACAGCATGTTCAACAAGCCTTTCAGGGAATTTATCCAGCACTTCCTGGGCTGTCCTGCTGCGTTGTCCGCCCGGATAACCTGAATGCCTGATGTAGGTTTTATCCTCCATCTTATTTCCTGAAAGCTTCACCTTCTCAGCATTGATGATAACGACATTGTCACCACAATCAACGTGAGGGGTAAAATCAGGCTTATGTTTCCCACGTAAAAGCTTTGCTACTTCTGATGCCAGGCGTCCGAGGATCATTCCCTCTGCATCGACGAGCAACCACTCTTTGTTGACTGTCTGCTTGTTGGCACTTACTGTTTTGTAACTTAATGTATCCATTATAATCGGTAATTTTCTACTTCTGAATATTCTATCCCTCAAAATGGGGGTGCAAAGATAAAACTAAGTTTTCTGAATTACAAAATTTATAAACAATAATTTGTTCAAAAAAAAGTGGGGGACCTGGGGTATGTGGTATGGGGAGCTTTTAATGCTGCACAATTATTCTTTGACTCATACTAAAACCCTTTGGATCCCTCAGGGTAATGATGTATATGCCTGGAGGTAGGGAGCTTGTATTTACTTCCAAAATGCCCTTGCCGGAATGTGAGGTTTGAAGAACCCTTCTTCCAAAAAGATCTAGAATATCAAGTGTCAGAGGGGTTTGCTCTTCTAACACAATGCACTCCACATTAATCATTTCATTTGAAGGGTTTGGATAGATCCTGACAGAGAAAGCACTCTCCCCAGGGCCATGAATACCCAGGCATTGAAATAAATTTATCGCCAGGGGATCTGACCATTCTGACTCTCCACATTCATTCACTGCCCTGACGGCAATGATCGCTTCACCCTCCCAGTTCAGGGCCCAATGAGCAGTTGCGGTCAATCCATCACCAACGATATATCCGGCCTCGGCAGGTTGAAGCTCCCAGCTATAAGCGCTAGCATCCTGAACCGGAGTGGACACTTCGTATGTGCTTGTGGTATCAGTTGTTGTGCATAGGGTATCCGGTCCGGAAATGGCTTCCGGCCTTTCGGGTATATCCCATATAGAAATCTGCAATTGTGATGGCTCCCCGTAACCGCAGGCATTTACAGGTGTCACAATTATGGTTCCCTGGTTAACAGTCCATTGCGAGGCGAAGCCGAGCAAAATATCCGTGCTGTCGCTATTCCCAAAAATACCTTCATCCAATTCCCAGAGATAATGGGTGGCATATTGTACAGGGCTGATGGAATAAAGCACGCCTTCACTACCTGCGCAAGCTTGACCGGGTCCGTTTATTGGCCCTGCCGGGGGTGGCATTGGCGATACCCTTACTTCCACACTGTCCGAGACTACATCTCCCCCATCAGTAACTTCAACAATATACATTGTATTCACTTCCGGATAAGCCACAGGATCAGCTTCTGTTGAAGAAAATCCTTCTGGGACAGCCGACCATGCGAATGCATAATTTCCTGTGCCGCCGCCTGCCAGCGCCAGCAGCTTAACCTCATCTCCTGCACAAACCTCTTCGGGATCTGCCAGGGCATCAACCATTAAAGGGCCACCGGTTACAGTTACCACCATCTGATCATATCCTGAACAACCACTGGCGATATCCGTAGCAATAAAGGTAAATTGTGCACTTTCTTCGAGAGCGATAGTAGTTGGGTCAGCCACATTTGGATTAATCAAGAGGCTGTCAGGCATCCAGTAATAGCTATAGCTGCCGGAACCTCCGCTGGCCGAACCTGAGAGCTGGGTGGCGCTCCCGAAGGGGATGAGCTGGTCATCCCCGGCATTGGCCTCCGGTGGGATGCTCATAGAAATATACAGTGTGTCTGAAGCTGGACCCAAACCACAACCATTGGATGATCTGACATATAATTTTACATCCCCTGAATAGTTGTTGGTCCAATCAACCTCTGCTGTAAGTCCACCGTTGAAGATCACACCGGAAGATTCAGGGATCAGGTACCATTGATAACTCTCCCCGTTTGAAACTGCTGTAGTGGTGTAGGAAGTATTTGGATTGTTCAGACATAAAGCAGATGGCCCGACCGGCTGTGAGGGCTGGCCGGGTAATGGGCTCACAAATACCATAAGGCTGTCAGAATATGGACCGTAGCCACAATAGTTCATTCCCCTGACGGAGACATATGCATTACCATCAAATGCCGGGTCCCACACAACTGTTCCGATGAAGCCTGATCCACTGATCGAACCTGCATCCGGAGGATTAAGAGACCAATCATAAATCACAGCATTAGCAATAGGCGGAACTGCAAAATCCGAGCTGATCGTCCCCTGGCAAACATTTGTTGGGCCTGCCACAAAACCCGGTGTGGCCGGATAACCTATCACGAGGATATCATGTGTATAGGCTTCTGATATAACTGCATTTTCGCTTACCGTCAGGCTGATGGTTTTCGTCCCCTGGGTTTCCCAGTATACTACATAGGGACCCTGTTGTGAGCCCGAAACCACTACGGCCCCGTCAAAATCCCAATTGTATTGTGCATCAGGGGTAGCATTTCCGGTATAAACTATGTCGGAATATTCCATTTCACATACTGTATCATCTGCCGAAAAATTGGCAGTTGGAATAATCTCCAGCAAAAGGCTTGCGGAAAATTCTGATCCTGCAAAATTATGATCAATGGCCTGCACAGAAATATAAAACTGGCCAAAGCCCACGTCAGCCAGAGACCAGGATGTGTTAGCACCGGCATTACCGCTACTAACGATCCTGCGGTATCCGTTATTCAAATCAGCCAGGGCCGAAAACCTGTCCATATTTATATCCTGGCTCCCCACACGCATATTGTAATTCAGCCCTTCGGCAGGAGTTTTGTCATCGGTTGATGCATTCCATTGAAACTGTATATCATCGCCAATCAGATCGTATGAAAGCCCGTCCGGAGCTGTAGGAGGATTATTCGTATTCGTCGTCTCATTCCTGAATATAAAAGCATTGACGGTGATTACCCCGATGGCATTTATCATTTCTCCGCTCACAAGCAGGTCCAGGTCAGTATCATTATCGTAGTCTCCGCATACAATGGCGGTATTCTCTACTCCATTCTGAGTGAGTTTATGCATCAGAAACTGATCATTCCCCTGATTGATAAAAAGTTTGATTTCTGCGGGTCTGTCAGGCATAGGTGGACCACCGCCGCCCCCATTCATCAATTGCTCGCCTGCAATCAGGAAATCAAGGTCACCGTCACTGTTGAAGTCACCCCAGATCCCTGAGCCATACACAACACCGGGAAATGGGCCCGCCAGAGAAGTGAAAGAGTTCCCACTGTTATTTTTATAAACTATTGTGACAGCGACATCATTTAAAGCCGCACCGGTCAGCAGCAGGTCGGGATAAGTATCATTATTATAATCGCCCCAGGCAGCGCTGGCGCCCTTCAAGCCTGTGAGACCGGTACCCATGAGATTAAAGGACCCATCATCATTAAGGTATATCAGAGTGGTAGGCTGCTGTGAATTATTCATACCGACCAGCACAAGATCAAGATCATCATCGAGATCGATATCACTCCATGCTACGCTGCCCTCTGAGAGACCGGTGAGAGATATGCCCGATGCAGCGAAAGAATTTCCCTCATCATTATTATATAATAAGCTCACCGGCTCGCCTGAACTATTGAGTCCGGATATGAGCAGGTCTGTCCAGCCATCGTTATTATAATCGCCCCAGGCAATACCACCTCCTGAGAGCCCTGTTATTCCTGCTCCGATATCTGTAAACGCACCTCCACCATCATTCCTGTAAATTTTTGAGGAAGCACCGGAAGTGCCCATCCCGCATACTGCCAGGTCGGCCAGTCCGTCATTATTATAATCACCAAATGAACATGATGCAAAATATACACCACTAATATTCGCTGAAGAGAGTGTGAATGAACCGCCATTATTCAGGTAGATGCCTGCATGAGGGATACCCATTTCATCCTGGCCAGACAGGAAGGCGTCCAGGTCTCCGTCATTATCCACATCAACCCAGGCGTCAGCAGGATCATGGGTTATCGGAAAACCTGCTTCTACCCGTGTAAAGTTCTGGGAAAAAATCGATTGCACTATCCCAAATATAAATACAGGTACTATCAATAATAGTAATCGGAGCCTCATAAGTAGTATAGCCTAGAATATTTGAATTCTTTGAACGTTTATTCTAATCGAAGCAAAGATAAGAAAAGTAGCTCGATTAGGAATAAAGCCATTTTTGCCCGGCTTTCAAACAAGATGCATATTTTTAGTATTTTCGCGTTTCAAATGATACAGATATATGTCTATCATAGCCACTGATATCACCAAGATCTACGGTAAGCAAAAAGCACTGGATTCAGTTTCACTGGAGATCAACGCCGGAGAGGTGGTTGGCTTGCTTGGCCCCAATGGAGCCGGAAAGTCAACCATGATGAAGATCATCAGCTGTTTTCTTCCGCCAACTTCCGGGGAAGCCAGCGTAGATGGCTTCGATATCTTCGAACAGGAAATTGAAGTAAAGAAACGGGTAGGCTACCTGCCTGAGCATAATCCCCTCTACCTCGACATGTACGTGAGGGAATACCTTTCTTTCCTGGCAGGGATACATAGGCTTGGCAAGAACAAGAAATCCAGGATCAATGAGATCATAGATATCACAGGGCTGGGATTGGAACAAAATAAGAAGATCGGGGCGCTTTCGAAGGGCTACCGGCAACGTGTTGGGCTGGCCCAGGCATTGTTGCATAATCCCTCCGTACTGATATTGGACGAACCCACTTCAGGCCTCGACCCAAACCAGCTATTGGAGATCAGGTCGCTTATACAGGATATTGGAAAAGAAAAGACCGTATTGTTTTCTACACATATCATGCAAGAGGTGGAAGCCATCTGCGACAGGGCTGTGATCCTCCACCAGGGCAAGATCGTTGCTGATGACTCTATCATTGTACTCAAAAAAGAAAAACAGACCCTCGAGCAAGTATTCCAGTCACTCACCATGGCCGGCGAGACTCCCGAATAAATAAGTATTTGTACATTTGCGTGCTCAATCATTGATTTTAACAGACAATACTATTATAGATTATTATGGGATTTTTATTTACATCAGAATCAGTATCGGAAGGGCATCCCGATAAAGTAGCAGACCAAATCTCGGATGCATTGTTGGATGAATTCCTGCGCCACGATCCTGCTTCTAAAGTAGCCTGTGAAACCCTGGTTACTACAGGACTGGTAGTTTGTGCCGGTGAGGTCAGGACCAGAGGATGGGTAAACGTTGATGACATTGCCCGGCAAACCATACGTAAGATTGGATATACAAAGTCTGCCTATAAATTTGATGCAGATTCCTGTGGTGTGATCAGCACCATCCATGAGCAATCAGGCGATATCAACATGGGGGTCGACAGGAAAAAGGAAGAAGACCAGGGTGCCGGTGACCAGGGGATGATGTTTGGATATGCCTGCACAGAGATGGCTAACTATATGCCCATGTCTATTGAGCTTTCGCATATTTTCCTGCAAGAGCTGGCAGCCATCCGCAAGGAAGGAAAAGAAATGACCTACCTGCGTCCCGACTCCAAGTCACAGGTAACTGTCGAATATGACGATAATCATCACGCACTGCGTATCGATACTATTGTAATCTCTACACAGCATGATGATTTTGGACCGAATGACGAGGAGATGCTTCAGAAGATAGAAGATGATGTCCGCAATATCCTTATCCCACGGGTTAAACAAAGCAAAGACGTTCCTGATTATGTAAGGAATCTTTTTAAAGGTGATTTCAAACTCTTTGTTAATCCCACAGGGAAATTTGTGATTGGCGGACCTCATGGGGATACAGGCCTGACAGGAAGAAAGATCATCGTTGATACTTATGGCGGCAGAGGAGCACACGGTGGTGGCGCTTTTTCTGGAAAGGATGCCTCAAAAGTTGACCGTTCCGCTGCATATGCCACACGTCATATTGCCAAGAACCTGGTAGCCGCCGGTGTAGCAGATGAAGCCCTGATCCAGGTTGCTTATGCCATCGGGCGTAAAGAGCATGTGGGACTCTTTGTTGATACTTTCGGCACTGCCAAAGTAAAAAATGCTGATGGCAAAATCATGTCGGACGGAGACATTGCCAAAGTGCTGGATCAACTCTTCGACCTGACCCCGCATGCCATCGTTAAACGCTTCGGGCTAAAGAACCCCATCTTCGAAAAAACTGCCTCCTACGGACACTTTGGAAGAGAAGCTTACGAAGAAGAAGTAGATGTTTATTACGATCCTTCAAAACCAGGCAACTATTCTAACGGACAAGAGCATACTTTTAAAAAGAAAATCTGGTTCTTCGCCTGGGAAAAGCTGGATTATGTAGATAAAATCAAAAATGCCTTTGGCATTTAGAGGACCGAAAAACGAAGAACGAGGAACGAAGAACGAGGAACGAGGAACGAACAAAACTTCGAAGTTCAGATTTCAAATATCAGATATCGAATATTATACAGGGGGATGCAGAGATGTGTCCCTTTTTTTATACTCGCCAATTAAATCCGGAATTTAGTACTCGCTTACAACTACATGCCTGAATGCTTACATGGCTATGTGCTTGCATGATATAAAAAAATGCTAAATGTTAAATGCTAAATGCTAAATGAAACAGGCCTCCACTCAAAGAGCAAAGGCCTGTTTTTATTAGTTTGGCAAATTATTATTGAACCAGAATCTTCTGTGAAGTGGCTATTTCGTTATCAAGTTTGAGCGTAGCGAAATAGATGCCTTCTGTCAGGTTGGAAACGTCGATGCGCTCTGTTCCTGTCAGTCCTTGCAGTGCACCTTGATAAACAACGGCGCCAAGCAGGTTAGTGATTAGCAGCTCAGCCTGCTTCACCTCGTTAGGGATATCATAGTCGAATGAAACGAAGCTTTCAGCCGGGTTTGGATAAGCCGGTGAGAAAGTCGTTCTGGCCAGGATATCATCATCAATACCTGTATCATCGGCATTGAAATCAATCTTGTAAAGTGCAAAACTTCCCTCTACCATAGGATCAGTAAATACATAAATGATCTGAGAAACACCGGCATTGCCATCTGCATCGTAGTAGAACTCAAGTGACTCATCTGTTGTGCTGGCAGGTATAGTTACCAGTCCTGATGTATCAGTTCCAAAAGGATATTCTACTCCGTCGAAGAAGAACCAGTTGGTTGAACCGTTAACCAGAAATAATGATTGCTTGAATACAACCTGTGTCAGTGGAGCTGGAACATGGTTGTGTACCTTGAACATGCCGTGCAGGGGATCAACTGGAGTGCCAGTAATCATCCTGGTATTCGGATGTACAGAATCTCCTGATTCGCAGGTGACTGAGAACATACTGTTGTAAACCACGATCACAGATACTGCATCAGTAGGATTATCAACATCAAAGAAGGTGTACTTGATCAGTGAAAGGCCTATTGTTCCGTTAGGCTGCAAATGTCCTGAGAATTCCATGCTGGTTGCACCGGGGGCAATGGTTTCAAAATTAGCTGATGTATCTGTGTCGGGGGGGAAACAAGCTCCTGCCCAGCAAAACTGGTGCATGGTAAATTCCACCTGCGACAATACTTCCCTGACTACTTTAACCTTGATGGGATTTGCCCCTATATTGGTTACCTGGATATGGCTAACAATCTCCATATCTGATGGAGCACCATTAAAGGTGATTGTAGGAAATGCCAGCGTAGGGCCAAATTCCCATGTTGTTGAGATCGATTGTGAAAACAATGCCGATGTTGCCATAAACACTGCTAATAAGAGTACTAGTTTTTTCATAATGACTGGATTTAGTTAAAATTTATTTTCCTGCAGCAAAATTAATACAAAATCAATAAACCCTGTGTTAAAAAGAATTAATTATACTTAAATATACATATAGATAAGAATATTTATGAGCTTCATATGCAAAATGATTAACTTTGCACCCACAAAACAAATTGACTCTAAAACTATAACAAGGAGATACTATGAAAAAAACAATTACTACTCTATTCGCACTGCTGATCGGCATCAGTTTTGCCTTCACACAGCAGATCCAGCGCGACAAAGTACTGGTTGAGATCGGTACTGGAACCTGGTGCCCTTACTGCCCGGGTGCCGCAATGGGCGCTGACGAACTGGTAGCCAATGGAAAAGATGTGGCTATTATTGAAAATCACAACGGTGATGCTTATACACACGCTGCATCCAATGCAAGGAATTCATATTACAGCATCACAAGCTATCCTACTGCCGTATTTGACGGTCTTACAAAAGTAGTAGGTGGCAGTAACACTGTAAGCATGTACCCAAACTATCTTCAGAAATACAATCAGAAGATCACAGTCCCTTCTTCATTTTCCATCGATGTCCAGGGATCTTCATCGGGACTGATCGACTTTAATGTTGATGTGACTATTGAGATGGTTGACCCTTATGCAGGATCCAATATCCGCCTTCACTGCGTGGTGACCGAATCAGAGATCCAGGAATACTGGCAGGGACAGAGCCACCTGAATTTTGTACAGCGCATGATGGTTCCTTCTTCAAATGGAATCACACTTGATTTCTCAGGAGGAAACACTATCCAGCAGAATTATAGCTTTTCATTGGATCCAAGCTGGGTGACTGAACACTGCGAGCTTGTGATCTTCCTGCAGGACAATACCACCAAAGAGATCCTCAACGCCAGCAAAAAAGACATGATGGAGTTTGGAAACGTGAACGATTATGATGTATCCATGACCGCTATATCAAATATCCCTGAAGTTACATGCGCAGGCATGGTCACCCCAAGGGTTACTTTGCGCAACAATGGAAATACTGACCTGACATCACTCACCCTGAAATGCATGGCAAACGGAGCTGAACTTGCTACGCAAGACTGGACAGGAAGTATCCCATTCCTTGGCAGTACCGAAGTAGATCTTCCGAGCTTTTCGTTTCCTGTAGAAGATATGAATGAAATTACTGTGTACGCCATGAATCCAAGTGGAAATCCTGACCAATATCCGCAGAATGACACGATCAAGATAAGCATAGCACAACCTGAACCTGTTCCTACAGACGTGAGCCTTATGATCATGCTCGATAATAATCCCGGCGAAACATCATGGGAACTTCTGGATGACATGGGCACTGTATTATACTCAGGTGGCCCTTATTCTACTCCCAATGGGATTGTTGAAGAATCATTTGATCTTGATGACCTGTCATGCTACCAGTTCTACTTTTATGATGCCGGTGGCGATGGACTCGGAGATAAGTTCTTTGCTCTTTTCCATGGCAGCGGAACCATCATTATGAGGGGAATTGGTGATTTTGGAAGCAGCATAGCTACAGATTTCACTACAGATAACGACATGGGGATCGAGGATATCGTTGCTCCGGCAGAGGCCAGGGTTTATCCAAACCCATTCAGCAATTATACCAATCTGGTGCTTACAACCAATGCGGTAAGTGATATTAAGGTGAATATGTTCAATGTCCTTGGTGAGCTGGTTTACCAGTCAGACGAAGGCATACATGCACCAGGCGAACAAACTATCCGTATCAGCGGGGAAAATCTCGAAAACGGGATCTACTTCGTACAGGTACAGGTGAATGATCAATTGATCACAAAGCGTGTAACGCTCGCCCGCTAACTCATTAAAGTATTTCGATTTGAGGTGCCAGGCGAAAGTCTGGCACCTTTTTTATTTAAAGTTCACAAAGTTCAACCGTAGGCTGTTCCGGCATCTCCTCAGCCAGCAGCCAGCGACAGAAAATGATCGCCTCCTTATATCCGGAAGTACTGATCCAGTTATCAGTGAGCATAGGTTCATGTGAAAGGTAAACAGTAAAACTTCCATCCTCATTAGGAGTTGCGGTTCCCTTATTAATGCAGACTTTATAATCCTTATAATTGGTCGATTGCATCAGGAAGTTCCAGGTTTGTATGCCCCAATAGCAACATTCCGGCGACGTAAAGCGGATTTTGAGATATTGGTTCTCTTCCAGACGAAACCGCCCGAAACAATAGATATTATCTACTGTTCCCCATCCACCCTGATCGGCTTCAAATGCGAAAGGTGGCAGAAAATCGTTCAGAGGAAAATCGACCGGCAGGGGAGCAATCCAGGTGGTTTGCTCAAAAAAAGTGGCCATCACACGGATGCGACGGGCCAGCTCTTCATCATCCAGTGGACCGGCAATCTCTTGTTCCTGTGTATTGATCACCGACAACTCACTTTCAGTACCATTGGGCCTGTCGAAGAAATATTCCCGGGTGAACAGGGTTACTGCATCTTCATCCAGCTTGAATTCATTCTTGCCGTTTGGCTCAGGGGTGAATTTGATCTCAAAGCTGCCATCAGCCTCAAACTCAATATCGGTATGATTCACATTTACCGTAACACGCTCGGCAAGCTCTCCGTCAGGATCCCCTCCGTAGAGGCAAAAAGCAAGATAGCAGCTGTCGTACTTCTTTCCTTTGATCACATATTCCTGGTCGCCCCTCACCTGGGTGAAATAATACACTGAATCTACATTATCGCCCAGCACTTTATGATAAGGATTGGCCAGCAGCATAAAATCCGGCCTTAGCGGATCATTAAAAAGGTAGAAGTCGATGCTTGTTCGGAGCAGGTGGAAGATATGCTGATATCCATCCACTTTGCCCTGCTCGTCGATAACCTTTTCAGGATCGAGGAAAGTCTTATCTGCATTCTTTATCACGTCCAGGAAGTACTCCAGGGCTGCTTTGCTTTTGTGTTCCATCTGATTGATTATAGTTGTTGGTAAAACTCAAGATATTTGCTGAATTGCTGGTTCACTTCATCCTCCTTCAATCCAAAGTTTTCAAGTGAATATTCATGTTTCCCATGCTTATCCTTTGGATTCTGTTTCAGGAAGGATTTAAAATTATTCACCGCTTCATCGGTCAGGTCCCAGCCAAAACGTTCGTAGATCTTTTCAATGGTGCCCACCTGGTCCACAACAAAATCTTCAAATTTCAGGTCGATGATCTGATCTTCCTTATCCAGTGCTTTCCTGCTTTCGATAAAGCGGTCGAAGTACTTGCTCCATAGCTCGGCCTGCTCCTGTCCTGTCACATTAGCATCTTCCTTATCGCTGTATAAGGTTCTGACAGATGAAATCAGGCTGGCTGTAGAACTCACGATGTCGGCCGGGCCACGATGTGTCATGATAATACGTGCATCCGGATATACCTCGAATATTTCCGGTAAGCGCCGAAGGTGTACCGGTGATTTCAACAGCCATCGATCCGATTTTACTCCTCCCGATTGCAGGTATTGCAGGAAACGCTTATGAAAGCGCATAGTACCCAGCATATCCGAGTCGTTGGAGAACCAATTCATATAAGAGGGAAGATACAGCTGGGCCGAAAACTGGAAGCTGTTAAAATCAAAGGCCGTGATCCCAAGACATTCCTGTGGAGAATCATAAGCCATATAATGCTTGCGTTGAAAATCGGGCACCAGTTTAAATAGCTGGCTAAACTCTTTTTCTACGGTATGTATTTGCGCATTGTCCCTGAAATTTTCAGGTGTGGCTGCAGGATAGGGCAAAAGACATTCCCATGCCAGTGGCGAACGGTGGGCCGGATCCTCATGAAGGATGGCATGCAAAATAGTTGTCCCCGTACGGGGCATCCCGATGATGAATACCGGCTGCTCGATCTTCTGATCTTCTATCCATGTCTTTTTTGCCATTTCCTGTTCGATCATATAACGGCCATAAAGTATCCTTTCAAGCAAGCCTTTCACTGCCAGGGCACCGAATGGATTTGGATTCCCCTCATTGTTTATAGAGAACACCAGCTTTTTCAAGCCCTCCTCAGCCTTTGGGATACTCCCACTGAAGTTTGCCTTCCTCTTTGCTTTGGCAATAATATTTTCTGCGTTTATCTTAAAAGGATCCAGCCTGACTTTTCTCAATGCATAACCAGTTCCATTGATGATGTTCAGCATGGAAGTCCTTTGTACACGAAGTGATGGTTGTTTGGTCATGGGCTACATCAATTGCTTGAGTTTTTGTGCCAGGCCAATATCACCTTTCACTTTCAGTTTTCCTTTCAAGGTGGCGATCATTGGCTTGATCTCTTTCCTCTGCAATTTCATATAGGTGTCGATGCTCATGGTGATAGTGCAATTTGCATCTTCATCTGCATCGCGCAGTTCATTGGTTTCACCTGCTCCATCGATGACGATGAAGTGGTCATCCAGCTTAAATTTTAATACTTTACCGATGGGAGGAATAGCTTTTACCTTCCCGGCAAGCTCCTGTCTGATTTGAGTAATGTCCATGGGCCAAATATAGAAAAATCTATTTCAGCACAAGAAAAATATTTATCAACTATGAATGCCCTTTTACCACGATCCGCATGATCTTGTAATTCAAACGCAGGAACTTATAGGTTTGAATAAAAATGTTCGTTCTCATCTTCTTGGTGGCAGCGGTTGGCACAGGAGGATAGAATTCATCTTTATAAACACGGATTACTTTTTTCTCGCTCATATCTGGAAACTTGAAGTTCTTAAATCAATATTATTCGGGCAGAAGCCACCAGAAAGGATAGCCTTTTGCCTTGTGAAGGAACATGTAATGGAGGAAGAGCTTGATCCAGTGCCCTGCCAAACCTATCTCCCCTACCGTTCCACTGATATCCCTGCCCCATTGCGGGTACTTGTCCCAGTCAGGGACCACAGGTGAAACCGTCATTGTAGCTCCCAGGCCTTTGGTCATGCTGAAGCCCGCCGAAACAATACAGGCAGCACCCATACGCCCCATATTAGCAGTATGCTTATGCTCTATCTTTCCGTTCTTGATCTGGTGTGATATATTTTGTGCCACCACTTTTCCTATTACTCCGGAAGGCATGCCTGTCCTGGGCGGTGCCGGAAATATCGGGGTGCCATTAACCGACTTCATTGGCTTGGATATTGAATGCGGAGGAGCAAAAGCAATCCCTGTTGCATACATATTTGTGTAGGCTGGGCTCTGGTATGTCTGTGGCCAGTCATCCACACTCCATTCTTCAAATGCTTTGGGCGTATAATCCGCATCTACCTTCATAAACTTATTGGGAGCAAAAACATTGGATGTGATATCTGCTCCGCTTTTATCAAAGGCCTTGATATCGTGTCCGGAAAAGGCCGGAATCAGCATCGCAAAGTCAAAATCCACCGTTTTGTTTTCCCCGTCGAGGGTCTCATAGTGGATCAATCCTGGCTCTACCTTCTTCACCCCTGCCCGCTTGATCCAGTTAATATTATTTTCTGCAAAGACTGATTCAGCAAAAACCTTTGTGGGGGTAATATAGCCTCCTCTTTTTACAAAGGCGCCACCCATACCAAAATCTCCCACTTCGTATTCATTGGTGATCCAGGTGATCTCAGCCAGATGATCGAGTTTCAACTTCTTTAGCTCGAAAGAAATGTTCAGAGCATATTCGAAAGCTGCTCCCTGGCAGGTGGCTGTAGGACTACCGGTTCCAATCAGGAACTTCTGTCTCTCACCTTTCTTCATCTTCTCTATACAAGACTGTAGTTTCTCCCAGGCTTCTGCAGCATGGCTGAAAGAACAAACAGATACTGTGTTTTTTCCAGGCCCCAGGCCTTCCGTAGCCTCAAAATTCAACTTTGGGCCAGTTGCATTTACAAGGTAATCATATTCTACCTTTTCATTTGTGCCGGCTTGATCTTCAGAGGTATATTCTATCGTGACATAAGCTGATTGTGTCTCCTGGTCACCTTCGGGGTGTAAAGAAATGGCTTTCGCCTGCTTGAATACGATGCCCCAGCGTTTATAAACCTTCTTCAGCTTGAACCTGACCTGCTCAGGTTTCATCTTACCTACTCCAACCCAGATATTGGATGGTGTCCATTGATAATACTGGCTGGGTGATACAACGATCACCTCATGTTTTTTTCCAAGTTTTTTCTTCAGGAAGGAGGCAGCGGTATGACCGGAGATCCCCGCTCCAAGGACAAGGACTTTCATAACACATGGTATTGGTTTCTATTTACATGCACATTTCTATATAAGACATATATAGCTAAATAGATGTGATGTAATGCAAATATAGGAAAAAATGGGAAATATAGGAAGCCTTTATTCGAAAGCCTTCGTCATCTCGAGGAGAAGGGAATCAGCTGCATCTTCATTACGGAGTCCTAAACTCATTTGCCAGTTGCCATATATGGCATTGGGAAGGACAATAAACTTATGTCCGAATTCATTCCTGAAGGATTCCATCTGTTGACGCCGAGCAGGCTGCCCATGTTCATCAGTGTAGAAATCACCAAGATTATCACCCATCAGGAGGACGATCTCCAGACCACGTGTTCCGATCTCGTCACGCCGGCCCTGCTTGTCGGAAGGGTTTGGATTAGCATCTGAGCGTTCCAGCCTGAGCATAATATTTTCATCTGTTACCTGTGGGAAGCCCATCGCCAGCAGGTTTTTCATGGTACCTTCCTGAGTATACTTTTCTTTGCGGTTCGAAACATAAAAGATATTGAACCCCTGCTCATCAGCATATTGCAAAAAATCCACTGCCCCCGGCACCGGCCTGGCATTTGCCAGCTCACACCATTCGTTCCACATATATGGATATGTGCTGTCACGGCTTATCAATAGTGCCTGATGGGGTGAATTGTCGAGTACGGTTTCATCAATATCCACAACAATGGCATAGCTATCATTTGCAGGGTCCATCGCCCTGATCTCATCTATCCTGTCCCTGGCAATATTAAAAGCCTGGTATGTCAGCGCCCGGTATTCATCCGCATAATAATTGTAGAGTGTTGCCATGGTAGTAGCATGCACAGAGATATTTGCTTTTTCAGATTTTTCTTCCTGCGCACAATTGCATGATGTTAAGGTGATGGCTAAAAGCAGTAGGATGTATTTTTTCATGATGTTACTGGTTGCTGGATCCTGGATACTGGATACTGGATCCTGGATACTGGATACTGGATCCTGGATACTGGATCCTGGATCCTGGATTCTGGTTACTTGTCACTAGTCACTGGTTCGTTATTCGATACTCGATATTCGTTACTCGTTATTCAACAGGCTTTCATCCACCTTATTAGGTATTGTCACTTTCAGCAGTGGCTCTGTCTCCATGGCTCGTTCAATGGCAAAGATCGCTTCATCGTTACGGGCCCAGCTGCGGCGGGCGATGCCGTTGTTCACATCCCAATGGAGCATGCTTCTCAGTCTTCGGTCGGCGTCTTCACTGCCATCCAGCACCATCCCAAAACCGCCATTGATCACTTCGCCCCAGCCAACGCCTCCACCATTATGTATAGAGACCCATGTGGCTCCGCGAAATCCATCACCAATCACATTCTGAATCGCCATGTCGGCTGTAAACTGCGATCCGTCGTAAATATTCGAGGTCTCCCTGAAAGGTGAATCTGTTCCAGAAACATCGTGGTGGTCACGGCCCAGCACAACGGGTGCAGAAACTTCTCCACTTTTGATGGCATTGTTGAATGCTTCGGCTATTTTCGTACGGCCTTCACAATCGGCATAGAGTATGCGGGCCTGTGAACCCACAACCATCCTGTTTTCTTCTGCATGGCGTATCCAGCGCAGATTATCCATCATCTGCTGGCTGATCTCTTTTGGCGATTCTGCAGCCATTTTTTCGAGTACATCCCCGGCAATACGGTCGGTTGTTTGCAGGTCTTTCGGATCCCCCGATGTACAAACCCAGCGAAAAGGCCCGAAGCCATAGTCGAAACACATGGGCCCCATAATATCCTGCACGTATGACGGATACCTGAAGGTTCCGTCATCTTTCATGATCTCGGCTCCGGCACGGGAAGATTCAAGGAGGAAGGCATTGCCATAATCGAAGAAATACATTCCCCTGGATGTCATCGTATTGATGGCCTTTACCTGTCGGCGAAGAGATTCATGCACCTTCTCTTTAAACTTTTCAGGATCCTCAACCATAAGCCGATTGGATTCCTCAAAGCTCAGTCCGGCCGGATAATAACCTCCGGCCCATGGGTTATGCAGTGAGGTCTGATCCGACCCCATGTCGATATGAATATTATTCGAAACAAAAGCTTCCCAGAGATCCACAATATTGCCCTGGTAGGCCAATGACACGGCTTCTTTGTTTTCAACCGCCTCTTGCATCCTCCGGACAAGTGTATCAAGATCTTCATAGAGTTCATCCACCCAGCCCTGCTCATGTCTTTTTATGGCAGCGGCGGGGTTTACCTCCGCGATCACTCCTATTGCACCCGCAATAACAGCTGCCTTTGCCTGGGCACCCGACATGCCGCCAAGGCCTGAGGAAACGAAAATCTTGCCACCAAGGCCGGTATCAACATCCTGTAATTTTCGGCCTGCATTTAAAACTGTAATAGTGGTTCCATGCACAATGCCCTGGGGGCCGATATACATAAAAGAACCGGCCGTCATCTGTCCGTACTGTGAAACACCCAGCGCATTGAATTTTTCCCAATCATCAGGACTGGAATAGTTGGGGATCACCATGCCGTTGGTGACCACAACGCGGGGAGCATCTTTATGTGAAGGGAACAATCCCATCGGGTGACCGGAATACATGGCAAGGGTTTGCTCTTCGGTCATCTCCGACAGGTATTTCATCGTCAGGAGGTATTGTGCCCAATTCTGGAAGACAGCCCCGTTACCACCATAGGTGATCAGCTCATGGGGATGCTGGGCAACTGCCGGATCGAGATTGTTCTGAATCATCAGCATGATGGCGGCAGCCTGTTGGGACTTTGCAGGATAGTCTCCGATCGGCCGCGCTTTCATCTCATATGTCGGCCTGAAGCGATACATATAAATCCTGCCATATTTTTCCAGCTCTTCGGCAAACTCCTTTGCCAGAACGTTATGGTGTTTCGGGTCAAAATATCGCAAGGCATTTTTTACCGCCAGCTTTTTCTCTTCTTTATTCAGGATTTCCTTCCTGAGGGGAGCATGACTCACCTGTGTATCGTACGCACGCGCTTCCGGCAGGGCCCCAGGGATGCCCATGGCTATACTATTCTGAAAATCAACTACTTTCATGAATATTTAATTATCTTTGAATCATCTGTATCAAGCGTCAAAATTACAACAAATCTTTATCTTTAGAATGTATCCGGCTTATAATTCCAATGAAAATCCTCTCAAGGAAAAACGTAAGAATTCAGATGCTAGTAGTTTTCAGGAATATTCCTCATAATATTGGAAATAAACTCGCGGGCGCGGAAGAGTTGAGCTTTCACGGTACCTAAAGGCAACTCAAGTTCAGTAGCGATCTCCTCGTAGGAATACTCTTTAAAGTAGCGTAGTTCGATGAGCTTACGGTAATGTGGCTTCAGCTTCTCCACCACCTCTCGCATCATGGCCATCTTTTCCTTTTTCATCACCTTTTCTTCGGGATCAGGGCCATCAGAAGGCAGGTAGTTGGCCAGTTCAGTACCTTCTTCCCCATCCGGACTGCTATCTATGGAGAAAGTGCGTTTCTTCTTCTTCCTCATAAAGTCGATGCAATTGTTGGAAGCGATCTTGAAGAGCCATGTGCTGAAGGCATAGTCAGGGGTATATTGCTCCAGTTTCTTGAATGCCTTGCCAAAAGCCTCAATGGTGAGGTCATCAGCATCGCTGGCATTATTGGTCATCTTCAGAAGCATAAAATAAAGTGAATCCCGGTAGTTGCTCATCAAAGCTGCATAAGCACGCTGGTCGCCTTCAGTAATGGCTGCCTGAACCAGCTGAAAATCGCGCATTGCCTTATCGGTGAGGTTTGGGTTCATTTCCATTTATCTGCTTTGCTGAACATATTCGCCAGGCTGAGCAACGGGTAGAATATGATCAGGAACAATTCTCCTATAGGCGAAAATACTAATAATTTTCTTTCATTTAAACGGTTCATGCTGAAATTAGTAATTAACAAGTAACTAACAAAACGCAGCAGGAAAAAGCCAAGAACAAGCATATAGTTGTATCCCAGCACCAGCAGGAGGGCAAAAAATGCAAAGAATAGCACCTGGCTTAGCGACCAGATGCCCAGCAGACGTTTAAACTTGCTGCGGTAGTACCTCCAGGTAGTCAGATGCCTCCGTTTCTGCTTAATCCAGGTTCTGAAAGAGGTGGAAGGGACTGATATGGTGTGGCTCCCATGGCCTATCTCGATGGCCACGTTTTTCTTTGTGGCAACACTGTTGATAAAAAGGTCGTCGTCGCCCGAAGCTATCGTATAATGAGAAGAAAAGCCTTTGTTCTTGATGAACAATGATTTGCGGTAAGCCATATTCCTTCCAACACCCATATAGGTACGACCGCTTAGCGAATAGGAAAGATACTGTATGGCTACCCAGAGGGTCTCGAATCGAATCAGAAGGTTCAGGAGGCTGCTCTTTCTTTCATAAGCCCCATATCCGAGCACGATCTCTGTTTCTCCACGAAATTTAGAGGCCATATTCCTGATCCATTGATCGGAGGAAGGTTTACAATCAGCATCCGTCAGCAGGATAATATCATGAGCAGCAGACTTGATCCCCAGAGAAAGAGGGAATTTTTTCCCGATAAAGAAATTCAGTTCCTGGTCAAGGTTCACGATTTTCAATTTGCTGTTTTCCCGGGCCAGCTCCTCCAGGAGTTCGAGTGAATCGTCCTGTGAATTATCATTGACAATCACCACTTCGAATTCAGGGTAGTCCTGCTCCAGGATAAGAGGCAAATTATTTTTCAGATTGTAGTACTCATTACGTGCACAGATCACCACCGACACAGCTTCCCCGGAATGGTCAATATCTTTGTTTTTGAAAAATGCCAGTCTGCGAAAAAACACCCAGAAGTATATCATCTGGATAAAGAAAAGAAGAAAATACACCAGCATGAGCGCCTGCTCCAGGATATCTTGTGGAAAGTAAGGGATCTGCATCTCAATTGGTGTTTGGGCTAAATTATCCATTCTTCACGAATTAAATTTATCTTTGAGTGTTTTTTTATAAACATCATGAAGTTTATAATTCATACTACGGATAAAGCCTCCTCGGCGCGGGCAGGCACGTTTGAAACAGCGCATGGTATGGTGAAGACACCCATTTTCATGCCTGTAGGAACGGCAGCCAATGTGAAGGCTGTACATGTGCGCGATCTGAAGGATGACGTGAATGCACAGATTATCCTGGGAAATACATATCACCTCTACCTTCGGCCGGGCCTCGATATCATACAGGGGGCAGGCGGCTTGCATAAGTTCATCGGCTGGGACAGGCCCATGCTGACCGACAGCGGGGGCTACCAGGTGTATTCCCTTTCTGATATACGCAAGCTGAAGGAAGAAGGGGTTACTTTCCAATCGCATATCGATGGTTCGAAGCATCACTTCAGCCCGGAAAATGTGATGGATACACAACGCGTGATCGGGGCCGACATCATCATGGCCTTCGATGAGTGTACGCCATATCCCTGCGAATATGATTATGCCAAAAACTCTATGGAGATCACGCACCGCTGGCTGAAAAGGTGCATTGACCGCTTCAATGCCACGGAGCCGGTTTACGGATATGAGCAGGCCCTCTTCCCGATCGTACAGGGCAGCACCTACCGCGACCTGAGAAAAGCATCAGCGGAAGCTATCAGCAGTCATAATGCCGAAGGCAATGCCATTGGCGGCCTGTCGGTTGGAGAGCCCCATGAAATGATGTACGAAATGACTGACCTGGTATGCAGTATACTACCCAAAGAAAGGCCACGTTATTTAATGGGTGTTGGCACACCGGCCAATATACTGGAAAGCATTGCCCTGGGTGTGGACATGTTCGACTGCGTGATGCCAACCAGGAATGCAAGGAACGGTATGATTTTTACACGCAATGGATTCATGAACATGATGAACAATAAGTGGAAAGACGACTATTCCCTGCTAGATGAAGAAGGCACCTCATTTGTGGATAAGCAATATACCAGGGCCTACGTCAGGCACCTGTTCAAGGCGAACGAATTGCTCGGCGGAATGATCGCCAGCCTGCACAACCTGGCCTTTTATTTATGGCTGGTAGGTAAAGCCAGGGAACAGATTATGGCAGGCACCTTCAGCACATGGAAAGATGCCATGGTGAAAAAAGTAACCACAAGATTATAGCGTAGCGGATGAAGCTTCTCGACATATACATCATCAAGAAATTCCTCGGGACATTCTTCTATGCCATCTCCCTGCTGATCATCATTGTGATCATCTTCGACATCTCTGAGAACATTGATGAGTTCCTGGAAAAAGACGCTCCTCTCAGCGAGATCATCTTCAGCTATTACCTGAACTTCATCCCCTACTTCATCAACCTCTTTGTCTATCTCTTCACCTTCATATCGGTGATCTTTTTCACCAGCAAGCTGGCCTCCAACACCGAAATTGTGGCCATGCTCAATGGAGGAGTGAGCTATTACAGGTTCCTCAGGCCCTATTTTATCTCCGCGGTCTTTCTCGCCCTGATGTCATTCTACCTGGGAAACTTTCTGATACCAAAAACCAATATTAAGCGAAGAGAGTTCAAGGATAAATATATGGAGAACCTCGACAAGGACAAGGAAAGGAATATCCATTTAAAGATAGCGCCCGACACCTATGTGTACCTGGAGAATTTCAATAGTGCAACCAATACCGGGATCAAGTTCAGCATGGAAAAATTCGATGGCAACAAACTCACTTACAAGTTAATGGGCGACCGTCTGCGATGGGACAGCATCAATGATTGCTGGTCGATCGATGCTTATGTTATCAGGGAGATCGGCGATTTGCAGGAAAATATGCGGCGCGGCAACCAGATGGATACCGTGATCAACCTGAGACCCTATGATCTATATGAGAAGAAAGAAGACTTTGAGGAAATGAATTACTGGGAGCTTCGGGACAGGATAGAGGAAGAGCGCCTGAAAGGATCGGTCAAAGCCAAGGAATATGATGTTGAAAGACACAAGCGTATTGCCGCTCCTTTTGCTACCATCATTCTTACTCTTATAGGTGTTACCCTCTCAAGCCGCAAGATACGGGGAGGCATCGGCATGCACCTGGGCCTGGGCATCGGACTAACCTTTACCTACATCCTTTTCATGCAAGTGACCATGGTATTTGCAACCTTTGGCAACCTCTCTCCCTTCTTCGCCGCCTGGATACCGAACATGGTTTTTGCTGTGATTGGGCTGGTTCTTTTGTGGACCGCTCAAAAATAGATTGTTTCACTGATTCATTGTTCCACTGACCCACTGATTCACTGTTCCACTGTTAAATGGATAATCATATGATAAATGCTAAACGCTAAATGCTCATATGCTATATGCTATATGAACAGGCCATATACGGCGGAGCCACTGCCACTCATGGATGCATAGATGGCGCCTTCCCGGTACATTTTCTCCTTGACTTTCTTAATCATCGGATATTTATTAAAGATGGGCGTTTCGAAATCATTGACAAGATGATGTTTCCAGTCATGGATGGGCATGGTGATAATCTCCCGGAGGGATGGACGGTTTTCCTGAGGTGTGACCATGCCGTAAGCTTCCGGGGTGCTGATATGAATCTCGGGTTTAATGACCCTGATCTGATACCCTGAGAGGTCCAGGTCGATATCTTCAAATACTTCTCCCCTGCCGGAGGCGAAAAGTGATTTATTTCGGATAAAAAAGGCGCAGTCGCTACCCAGTTGTGCAGTCAGTATTTCGAGTTCAGCAGAGCTGAGGCCGATTTTAAACATATCATTGAGCATGATCAATGCGTGAGCTGCATCCGATGATCCACCACCAAGTCCTGCTCCTGTAGGGATATGCTTAAGCAAATGAATATCCACTGCCGGAATATCATTTCCCTTTTTCAGCAAGTGATATGCTTTCAAAACAATATTCTCCCCTCCCGGCAATTCAGGGCCGTATTGCTCAATACTTGTTTCCCCTTTTGATGGCAGGATCTCCAGGCTATCGTGCATAGCAATCGGGTAAAAGACGGTTTCGATGTCGTGAAAACCGTCGGCTCTTTTCCGGAGCACATGCAGGCCGAGGTTGATTTTGGCATTGGGGAAGCTAAGCATAGAACAAAGATAAGTAGATAAAAATTGTCATCCTGATGAGCCCTGCGAACAGGGGGCGAAGAAGGAAGTGATAGTATGGTGCAGAATGTAAATGAATTGCACTTGCTGGCGTTTTGCCGAACGATCTTTGATCGCACCTGCCAGCAATCTGCACAAAGCAGGCAGGTAGTCCTTTTTTATCCAATTGCAATTCGAAACTCTCTCCTTCCGCCGTATCGCTGCGCACCACAGCCTCAGGATGACAACTTGTATCTAAGAACAGTGCAAAACTTTTTTTTGTACTTTTGATGCACCAAAACTTTTGGATGCTTAAATGTAAAGTGGATCTGGTGTAGTAAATAAGCTCTGGCGTTCTGCCAAGGCTTATCCCATTGTTGACTCCGGCATATTCCTGCCAGGGTTATTTTCATATGTATACATTAATAATTTGATTGTGGCAAAAGATTTAATAGTCTAATGTCATAAATTAGCAATATAATTTCAACAATCATGAGTAAAGAAATCAAATCAATTCACGAATTCGACATAAGCCTGATCTGCGAATATTATTCGAATGTAGAACGACAGGGGCCGGGAAGCCCGGAGATAACACTGAAAGCTTTAAGCTTCATCGATAATCTAAATCAAGAATCACAGATCGTGGACCTGGGCTGCGGAACGGGTGGACAAACTATGGTGCTGGCACAGCATGCACCGGGAATGATCAGGGGATATGACCTCTTCCCCACCTTTATCGATCTCTTCAACACAAATGCTGCTAAGCTCAACCTACAGGATCGCGTAAAGGGCATTGTTGGTTCCATGGACGACCTTCCCTATGGGGATGAAGAACTGGACCTGATCTGGTCTGAAGGGGCTATATATAATATCGGCTTCGAACGCGGGTTGAAGGAATGGCGGAAATACCTGAAAACAGGTGGATATATTGCTGTTTCTGAAGCCGCATGGTTTACCGATGACCGTCCGGACGAGATTGAAGAGTTCTGGCAGGACGCCTATCCGGGAATAGACAGCATCCCGAACAAGCTTGCCCAGCTGCAGAAGGCCGGGTACCTGCCCATAGCCTGCTTTATGCTGCCTGAGAACTGCTGGATAGATCACTTCTACGACCCGCAGGTCAAGGCACAGGAAGAATTTCTGAAGAAACATGCCGGCAATGCAGCGGCAGAAGGTTTCATTGAAAACCAGCGCCATGAAACGCAATTGTATTATAAGTACAAGATGCATTACGGATATGCATTCTTCATTGGCAAGAAGATCTAGATAACTGAATATTAGGATTGTCCCGCCTCCCGGGGCAGTCCTCCTTTTCCTGGATGCAGTTCAATCAATTCAACCATGTAGCCATGTAGCCATTTAACAATGGAACAGTGCAACAGTGCAACAGTGTAACAATGCAACACCTTTTTTTGTATTTTTGACTTCCCTAATCCCCAAACGATGGCATTAATCAATTCCGTCATAACATGGTTGATGAAAAAGCGCTTTCACCAGATCGAGCTTTTCATGAAATATCCGCATGATGTGCAGGATGAGTGGTTTAAAAAACTCATCAGCACCGCCAAGGATACGGAATATGGGCAGCGCTATGACTTTAAGTCGATCAACTCTTACGAAACCTTCAGGGATAGGCTGCCAATCAACGATTATGACTCTATACGTGAGGATATTGAGCAGCTGATGAATGGCAAGCAAAATGTACTCTGGCCAACGGATATCAAACTTTTTGCCCAGTCATCAGGGACCACAAGCGATAAAAGCAAATACATCCCCGTAAGCACTGAATCGCTCGAAGAATGCCACTATAAGGGAGGAAAGGATATGCTTTCCATATATATGCACAGCCGCCCATATTCATATATGTTCGATGGTCGCGGACTGGCCATGGGAGGCAGCCATACCATCAGGGAGGTAAATAATGAAGAGTTTTATGTAGGCGACCTCTCCGCACTAATCATACAAAAGCTTCCACACTGGGCTGAGTTTGCCCGTGTTCCAAAACGCTCGGTGGCACTCATGGACGAATGGGAAGAGAAGATAGAAAAGATGGCCCAGACCACCATCCCGCATAATGTGACCAGCCTCTCCGGAGTACCATCCTGGACCTTGCTGCTGCTCAACCGTATCCTGGAGATCACAGGAAAGGAAAACATCCTGGAAGTGTGGCCAAACCTGGAAGTGTTCTTTCACGGTGGTGTGAATTTCGGGCCCTATCGAAAGCAGTTTGAATCACTTATCCCTACAAATAATATGCAATACCGGAACACCTATAATGCTTCGGAAGGCTTTTTCGGGATACAGGAAGAAATAGAAAAAGATGAGCTTCTGCTGATGCTGGATTATGGGATCTATTATGAATTCATCCCTATGGATGAATTGGATACGGAACATCCTAAAGCCATCCCGCTGGATGAGGTGGAAACTGATGTGAACTATGCCATGTTGATCACCACCAATGCCGGCTTATGGCGATATATGATCGGGGATACTATAAAATTCACCCATACCACTCCATACAGGATCAAGATCACCGGCAGGACCAAAAGCTTTATTAATGCTTTCGGGGAAGAGCTGATCGTTGACAATGCCGAGAAAGCACTGGAGGTAGCCTGCCACAAATGCAATGCGGTGATTGATGATTATACTGCCGCCCCGGTCTACCTGGATGGTAAAGATAATGCTGCCCATGAATGGCTGATCGAATTCAGCAAAGAGCCTCAAAGCCTTGAATATTTTACTGAAATACTCGATAACGCATTAAAGTCGCTGAACTCAGATTATGAGTCCAAGCGCTACCACGATATGATCCTGCGAATGCCTATTGTACGAAAGCTGCCTGCAAAAACGTTCTACAAATGGATGAAACAAAGAGGCAAACTGGGTGGACAGCACAAAGTGCCCCGCCTTGCCAACGACAGGCAATATGTGGATGACATCCTCAAAATGATTCAATGAGAAAGACTTTACGCTATACGAATACCTTCATGATCTTCCTGGCCATGCTGTTTTTTGCTGCCGATGAAGCTTATGTTAAAACCATACAGATCGCTGTCCAGGGCGACTATATCCGAAGCGATGAGCTGGGAAATGTGTTCCTGGTGAACGACAATCAGCTGATCAAATATAGTCCCATAGGCGAAAAGCTGCGCACCTACAGCAATCTTTACTCAGGAAACATTACTTTTATCGATACCCACGACCCCTTCAAGATCCTGGTCTACTACGAAGCATTCGGGCAGGTAGAGTTCCTTGATCACAGCCTCAGCCTGGCTTCCTCCACCATCGACCTGACCTCTTTGAACCTGAGTCTTGCCACCCTGGTTTGCTCTTCATACCAGGGAGCCTTCTGGGTGTATGATCCATCAAATTTTGAACTCGTAAGGGTAACCCAGGGACTGGAGATCGGCGAACGCTCCGGCAATCTGCAACAGGTCACCGGATTTACTCCTCAACCAAATTATATGCTCGAAAGGGATAACTTTATTTATCTGAACGATCCCGGCAGGGGCATCCTCATCTTTGATAAATACGGAAGCTACTTTAAAACCGTCCCCGTAGTAGGACTGACATCCTTCCAGGTGTTTAACAACAAGCTGATCTTCGTTGAAGGTGATCAGATCAGCATTTATAACACGAAATTAAACGAAGTCAGCACCACCAGCCTGCCAACAGGAGATGCACTCTCGGTTTCGGTATGTCTTAGCCTTGATCCGCAGAGGCTTTACCTGCTGATGAAGGAGAAGCTGGTTTTTTACAATATTAAATAGTATTGAGTATTGAGTATAAGCCAGGGGATCTCTCAGTCGCTTCGCTCCTTCGAAATGACAGGTATCAATATTATTTATATGAAGGGCGCGGTGTACAATTAATTATTGACATTAGGGCACCGCGCCCTTCCCCTCTTATATAATAGCTCTGTCATCTCGAAGGAATCCCGAGTGATCGGGATGACTGAGAAATCCTCTTCTAGCAATGACTACTATTTTGAACCCAACACCCAAAACCTAGGAATTTTTTCATAATTTAGTCAAAAAAATAACAATCATGCACATCGCTATAGCAGGTAATATAGGTTCCGGAAAAACAACCCTGACGGGTTTGCTGGCAAAACATTTTGGTTGGGAAGCTCATTTCGAGGATGTTGAAACCAACCCTTATCTCCATAGCTTTTATGAAGACATGCAGCGCTGGTCATTTAACCTGCAGATATACTTTTTGAACAGCCGTTTCCGCCAGATAGTAGAGATCCGCAAGAGTGGCAAGACGGTGATCCAGGACAGGACGATCTATGAAGATGCATACATCTTTGCACCCAACCTGCATCACATGAACCTGATGACCACGCGTGATTTTGAAAATTACAGCGCTCTCTTCGAACTGATGACTTCCTTCATCCAGGCCCCCGACCTGCTTATCTACCTCAAGTCATCGGTACCAAACCTGGTCAACCAGATCCAGAAAAGAGGCCGCGAATATGAAGAGTCGATCCGTATCGACTACCTCAAAAGTCTGAACGAACGCTACGAAACATGGATCAAAAAATATAAGCTCGGCAAACTCCTGATCATCGATGTAGATAATATCGACTTTGCTGAAAACCCCAAAGACCTGGGAGCGGTGATCGATAAGATCACAGCGGAGATTCATGGTTTGTTTTAAGTTTGGAGTTTGGAGTTGATCTGATATCCTGATTCAACCGATTTAACTGATTCAACCAATTCAATCAAAATGAAATTCATTGGCATTATTCCTGCACGTTATGCATCATCCCGATTCCCGGGTAAGCCGCTGGCTATGATCAATGGGGTTTCGATGGTGATGCGGGTTTACGGGCAGGCAAAAAGGGCTTCATGCTTTTCGGATGTTGTGGTAGCTACTGATGATGAGCGTATCTTCAATCATGTTCATGAAGAAGGTGGAAAAGCAGTGATGACCTCCGCTGACCATCACAGTGGGACCGATCGCGTTCATGAAGCTGCAGCAAAGATTATCGGCGATGATACCGGCTTAAACGAGTACGTTGTCATTAATATTCAGGGGGATGAGCCATTCATTGACCCGGCAGCTATAGAGACACTGGCATCCTGCTTCCGGGATGCAAATATAGATATCGCCACTCTGATGAAAAAAATCAATTCCGACGAGGAACTTTTTGATAAGAATGTCGTTAAAGTAATCCCCGGGAAAGGCGGGCTGGCACTGTATTTCAGCCGATCGGCACTGCCATTTATCAGGGGTAAAAACACATCGGACTGGTGCTCAGCATTTTCCTTCTACAAACATATAGGAATATATGCTTACCGGGCAAATATACTGAAAGAGATCAGTGCTTTGGAACCCTCCGGGCTCGAAATGGCAGAAGGCCTTGAGCAGCTTCGCTGGATAGAGAACGGATATGCTATCCATGTGGAACAAACTGATTATGAAAGCGTTTCGGTCGATAGTCCGGAAGATTTATTAAAATTTACTAACAAGGCTTGAAAAAACAAGAGTCATTTAGTAATTTAGCATCCAGAAAGTTAGCAATGACAGGCATTGACAGATATATCAGCGAACTATTATTTGATCACGATTGTGTGATCCTTCCCGCTGTGGGCGGATTCCTCACCAATTATTCGGGTGCACGCATTCACCCCATCAGGCATAGCTTCCAACCTGCATCCCGTACGCTTGTTTTTAATGCCAACCTGCGCACCAACGACGGCCTTCTTATCGACTATGTTGGCAGGAAGCAGGGTATTTCGTATCAGCAAGCATCAATACTGGTTGGCGAATATGCTTCACATATCATGCGGGAGATGGAAGCAGGAAACACAGTGAGCTTGCACAACATAGGAAGCTGCCATATGGGCAGGGAGAAGAACATCATCTTCATTCCCGATGAAAGCAGCAATTTCCTGGCTGATGCTTTTGGCCTGCCATCCTTTGTTTCTCCGGCTATTAAGCGTGAAACAGTCAGGCAGAGGCTCGAAAAACAGCTCACACCAAAGCCCTCAGCGCCAAAAGAAGAAAAGAAAAGGGACCTTCGTGTCGTAGCCAACTGGGCTGCTGGCCTCGCCATCCCTATCACTGCTGCATTAATGTTGTACATGTTCAATCCCACCATTATTGATGGTATGGGAAAAAGCTATGCCACTTTTGTGCCTACCATAACGCTCAATAAAGCAGAACCTGCTAAAGTTGAGACGGCAAAAACCACAGAATACGACAAATTCAGGGTGGTAAAAAAGGAAGATCCAGCATCCAGCATCCAGGATCCAGTAACCAAGCCCGAAGCGCGTACCTCGCCCCCCGAACCTCAAGCCTCAAGCCCCAAGCCCCAAGCCCTGACAAAGTATCAAATTGTCGTAGGTGCTTTCTCCAAGGTATCTAATGCTGAGAAATATGTCAATATGCTTAAATCCAAGAACTTCGATGCTTCCATCGTAGGGCAAAGCAGAAGTGGATTGACACGGGTGGGTATCAATGGTTCCAACGACAAAAATGAAGCCATTGAACTTATGAACGATATCCGCAGCACAGAAAATGCATCCGCCTGGCTGCTCAGAATCAGATAATTTATTTTCTTTGCGATTCTTTTCAATACAATTTCAATATAGTGGCTAAGAATAAGATCAGACGCTTTGAGGAAAACAGCACTTTCGATCACCTGTTTGAGCGCAGCTTTGAGCAATTGGAAGATGGTTTTCACCTGAAAGGGCAATGGGCTACGGAATTTTTTAAGAATAACAATCCCATCATCCTTGAGTTGGGATGTGGAAAGGGTGAATATACTGTCGGGCTGGCGCAGCAAAATCCCGATAAAAACTATATTGGTGTCGATATCAAAGGCTCCAGGATGTGGGTAGGTTGTAAAAAAGTTCAGGAGCTCGGCATGAAAAATGTTGCCTTCATCAGGACACGCATATCTCTCATAGAAAATTTCTTTGCAGCTAATGAAGTGGATGAGATCTGGCTCACCTTTTCCGATCCTCATCTTCGGGATGCACACTCCAGGAAAAGGTTAAGCTCACCTGAATATCTGGCTCGCTACAATAATTTTATAAAGGATGACAATCTCATTCACCTCAAAACCGATAATCCTCAACTTTTTAAGTTCACCCTTGGAGTGGTAGAAAAAGGTGGCCATGAACTGGGATTCGTCTCTGATGATGTGTATGAAAAAGGTGCTCCACCGGAGGTGATGCAGATTCAGACCTTTTATGAACAGATGTGGATAGAAGAGGGAAGAACCATACATTATCTGAACTTTAAGATGAAGAAAACATGAAAGACCCCTCATTTTTCGATAAAGTTTATGATGTTGTTCGCCTGATCCCCCACGGCCGGGTGACCACTTATGGAGCCATTGCCGAATATCTGGGCACGAAAGGATCCGCCCGCATGGTTGGCTGGGCCATGAACGCATCACACTCTGCAAAAGAAAATGTACCGGCCCACCGTGTGCTTAACCGCAAAGGCCTCCTCACCGGAAAACATCATTTCGGCGCCCCGAACATTATGCAGCAACTTCTCGAAAGCGAAGGCATTGTTGTTGTGAATGATCAGGTTCAAGAGTATAAAAATGTTTTCTGGGATCCTTCTAAAGAACTTATTTAGTGCATAGTGGCTAGTGGCTAGTGCCTAATTAAATTTAAAGTTAAATAGTTTAATATTTGTTAAATACAAATAGGAACTAGGAACTGGGCACTAGGAACTAGGAACTTATTTAGTATTTTTGCAGCCCTAAACAAATAAAAATGTCATTTACAAAAGAAGATATCCTAAACGCCCTATCGGGTGTTTTATATTTCCCCAAGCATGATAATATTGTAAGCCTGGATATGGTTCGCGATATTAAGGTGGACGGAAATAAAGTAAGCTTTGCCATCTTTTTCCCTGAAAGGGATGAGCAAAACGAAAATATAGTAAGGCAATCTGCCATCAGTGCAATCATCAATAATGTCGACCTGGATGCAGAGATCGATGCTCAGATCAGATTTCCATCCGACCCGCTGGCTAAGATCAAGAATATTGTAGCCGTAGCATCAGGCAAAGGTGGTGTAGGGAAATCCACTGTGGCGGCCAACCTGGCCATCGCACTTGCCAAACAAGGTTTTAAAACCGGCATCATCGATGCTGATATTTATGGTCCTTCCATCCCGCTTATGTTTGATGTGGTGGATGCAAAACCCAAGGTGAAAGAAGAACACGGGCAGCAATGGATCATACCGGTAGAGAACTACGGAGTAAAAGTTTTGTCGATAGGATTTTTCGTCGATCCATCCCAGGCTTTGATCTGGCGTGGCCCGATGGCATCGAATGCCCTCAAACAGCTTCTGAACGAGACTGAATGGGGCGAGCTCGATTACCTTGTAATGGACCTCCCTCCAGGCACGGGCGACATTCAGCTCACCCTTGCCCAGGACTTTAATATCTCAGGTATCATAGTGGTTACGACACCTCAGGAGGTGGCCCTGGCTGATGCCAGGAAAGCCCTCAGCATGTTCAATACTGATAAGATCAGGATTCCCATCCTTGGCCTGGTAGAAAATATGTCATACTTCACTCCGGCAGAGCTACCTGACAGTAAATATTATATTTTTGGCCGCGAAGGCGGGAAGAAACTGGCAGAAACAAGCGGCGTGCCATTGCTCGGAGAAATTCCGCTGGTACAAAGTATTTGTGAATCGGGTGATGATGGTGCACCCATCACTCTCAATGAAGCATCACCTGTGTCAGAAGCATTCATGCAGTTAGCTAAGAATACGGATGCTGTGATCAGGATAAATACGAACTAGGAAAATACAACATACAATGAGCGAAATTAACAAAGAAGCTACCAAGCAAAAAGTACTCAACGTACTGGAACAGATACGCCCTTACCTTCAAAACGATGGCGGAGATATTGAATTTGTTGAACTCACCGACGATATGATCGTGAACGTGAAGCTGACAGGTGCCTGTGGTTCCTGCCCATACAGCACTATGACACTGAAGAACGGAGTTGAAAGTGCCGTAGTTAAGGCTATTCCGGAGATTAAGTCGGTGGAATCAGTTTAAGGTGCTTATTGCCAGGCGCTAAACGCACCTCACCCCCTTCCCCCATCCCCCTTTTCCCCCTCTCCTTGAGGAGAGGGGGCCAGGGGGTGAGGTGTATTGTAAATTACGATAAATACTTCGCTACGATCGGCATCCTTCTGCCCATCCCGAAAGCTTTGGTGGAGACGCGCAACATTGGCGGTGTCTGGTAACGCTTGTATTCGCTGGTGTTGACCAGTTTCAGGATACGATCTACAATTGCTTTTTCGAATCCCATTTTCACCAGTGCCTTCGGCCCTTTACGTTTTTCTATATACTGGTAAAGGATCTCGTCGAGAATGTCATACTCCGGCAGGGAGTCGGTATCTTTTTGATCCGGCCGCAGCTCTGCAGAAGGAGGCTTGGTAATTGTATTTTCAGGTATGATCTCCTCTTCCCTGTTGATAAAGCGTGCCAGCCTGAACACTTCCGTCTTATACACATCGCCAAGGACCGATAAGCCTCCGTTCATATCACCATAAAGGGTGCTGTAACCTACTGCAGCTTCACTTTTATTTGATGTATTTAGCAGGATATGGCCGAACTTGTTCGACATGGCCATAAGGATCACACCACGTATGCGTGCCTGAAGGTTTTCTTCCGTCAGGTCAAAAGGAAGATCTCCGAAAATAGGGTGAAGTGTATCATCGAGGGAGTCGAAAGCATTTTCAATGCTGATCAGGTCATAAGGTGAGCCTAGATTCTTTGCCAGGGCCAGGGCATCGTTTACAGAGTGTTCTGACGAAAATGATGACGGAAGCAATACCGCTCTCACATTTTCGGGACCAAGCGCACGTGCAGCCAGTACCATGGTCACGGCAGAATCTATTCCTCCCGACAGACCAAGAATGGCCCTGTCGAATCCGAGTTTACCGAAGTAATTCCTGATGCCCATCACGAGGGCATTATGGATGAGTATGGTTTTGTCGTCAAGGATCCCGAGAGGATTTTGCTCTGGCATCTTTTTGGCTGTAGTGACATCATCCAGATCAAATACTTTCAGGTCTTCTTCGAAATATTTCAATTCATCATAGATAAAACCTTCGGGAGATGCTGCCAGCGATCCACCATCGAAAAGAAGCTCTGTCTGGGCTCCCACATGATTCACATAAAAGAGTGGAAGCTTATATTTCCTGACATTCGTCAGTATCACCTCCTTACGTGTGCGGGCCTGCTCATAATGGAATGGTGAAGCAGCAATATTGATCATCACATCCGGCGATTGTTTGATCAGCTCATCCATGGGATTAATCGTATAGAGGGGATCTTCTCCCACATCCCAGATATCTTCGCAAATAGTCAGGGCAATACGTTTTCCCTGATACTCTATCACCTCAAATTTCCTGTAAGGTTCGAAATACCTGTACTCATCAAATACATCGTAATTAGGCAGCAGTGATTTATGAGCCATGCCCTGCACCTTGCCATCTGCAAGGAAAAGGGCTGAATTATGCAAGTCTTTTCCTTTGATATCAGGCCTTCGCGTTGGGCAGCCCACAATGGCGGCAATGCCTTTACAATGCAATGCGATCTCATCTATTGAGTTCAGGCATCTTTCTATAAAGTCGTCGAATTCAAGAAAATCACGGGGTGGATATCCACTTACTGCCAGTTCGGCAAACACAGCAATATCAGCCCCCGCTGTGCGAGCCTCATCAAGGGCCTGAATGATCTTTGAAGTATTGTTTTCAAAGTTCCCGATGTGATAATTAATCTGTGCAAGCGCTATTTTCACGCTGTAAAGTTAAAAAACGATCCCGATTTCCAGTGCAAGATAATTTGCTTTGGCATCATTATATACATTCGGATCAATTTTATTCTTTCCTTTCAGGATGTTCATGAAGCCATTATTGAACACAATTCCTGCTGTCAGTGTGGTGCTTCCACCAAGGGAAAACTCTGTCCCGGCCCCAAGAATAAGTGATTCTTTCATAAAAGTGATATCATCATAAATATCCACCTCCTCTGACTTAGCTTCTCCCTCATCGGGTGTGAAAGTATCATCTGCTTTTGCACCCAGCAGGAAGCTCGAACCCAATCCGATCTGACCAAAGATCTTGAATTTCCCCAACTCCTTGGTGCGCATCTTAAAAGTGAGCGGGATCTGGAGATATTTGAGCTTGTATTTCCGGCTCAGTGTTCCATTTATCGTTTCATCATCTTCAACGATCTGGTAGGGTATTTTAAGGCCGCCGTTCAAAAAAACGACATCGAAGCCTGTTCCAATGCCATGATTCTCCATAAGAAAGAAATCTGCCGTAAAACCCCAGGTGAACCCGGCCTTCACACCGTCAGATTCGTAGCCTGTGGCATCAGGGTTCATCCAGCCCATGGTCGGCCCGGCCTTGAAACCAAAAACAAAAGGCTTTTGCTGGCTGAAGGCAGTCATACAAACGAGTAATATGATACTAAAAGTGAGCAGGATAGCCTTTTTCATACGTCCTCAGCTTTAAAATTTTGATAAGCCTAAAGATATAATCAATCCATCGCATAATAATTAGAGTCAGGCACAAGTTGTTAAATCAATAATGTTAATAATTAATGAAGGGACTACGGATGCCCGAAATATGATGTACATATATTTGTCATAGAACATCCACTTATTTGTATTTATAAACAAACATTAAATATTATGAAAAAAGCTATCCTGGTTTCAGTCATGCTGTTCATGGCATCTGTTACTTTTGGCCAGTTTACTGTAGGCCCAAAAATCGGACTAACCATGAGTAAACTTTCAACTAATTTCGAAGATGTAAAAGAAGAGGCCAAAGCAGGTTTCCAGTTTGGTGCTTTCGTACGTTTTGGGAAAAAGCTTTACGTCCAGCCGGAAGTTATGTTCGCTACTAAAGGAGGGATCATTAAATCTGAAGGCACCGATATTCAAACCGATATTAAACTCAACACCCTCCAGGTGCCTGTGATTATCGGCTTTCACCTGCTGAATTTGAAAGTGGTCAATCTGAGAATTCATGGCGGACCAGCTGTTTCATTTGTGTTGAAAGAAGAAATAGAAATAAGCGAGGTACTTGAAGATCCTATCACTGAAGATCATATCAAAAATACCATATGGAACTTCCAGCTGGGAGCAGGTGTCGATGTACTTATGTTCACACTCGATGTTCGCTACGAATGGGGACTGAACAACATCTTTGACCCGGGCGACAGTGGTACAAGTTACGACATGAAAAACAACCTCTGGAATATCAGCCTGGGCTGGAAGATCTTATAAGTTTTGAGGGTTGAGGGTTGGGTACTGGATTATATCAGATATTCGTTACTCGATACTCAATACTCATTACTCTACTACTCAATACTCACTACTCAATACTAGAATAACTCTAAAAGCGTTTTCCCGGTATGAGAAGAATCTTCTTTATTGGAATCATTTTATTGGCCCTGGGGGCATGCAATAGCGGGTCGAACCGATTGGATATCGATATTTCGGGCATTCCGGATCCCGGTATGGAGGTGGAACGCTATGGCAGGGACCTCTTCCATATGAACCCTGATAATATTGGTATTGAACTGCCACAACTGGCATACCGCTACCCATTTTTTCTGGGGGAACCTCCGCTGGACACGCTCAGCTACATTCGAATACATGAGTTTGTGACCGACCCCCTCCTGATAGAAGTTGCCCTCGCCTGTGATACCATCTTCCCGGATACGAAAAACTTTGAAAAAGACCTGAACAAGGCATGGCGGTACTATCAGTATTATTATCCCGGGGCCAGGGTGCCAGGAGTGTACACCTATATCTCGGGACTTGATTTTGAATATCCCATACAACTTCATGATGGCATTCTGCTCATTGCCCTGGATATGTACCTGGGCAAGGATTATCCACCCTATGGCGAAGCACGTATCCCTCAATACCGAAGCAGAAGGGCCACTTCGGAGCATTTGATCAGGGACGTGATGCTGGAAGCAGGGAACAACATCCCGACCAATTACAAGGAAGAAAATATTTTGCTCGACCAGATCATCGAAAAAGGCAAGCTGCTTTACTTTCTCGATGCCACGCTGCCTGCAGTACATGACAGCATCAAGATCGGGTATGGTGCAGATCAGCTTCGCTGGTGTGTTGAAAATGAAAGAAACCTCTGGGCCTTCCTCATCGAGAATGAGCTGCTTTTTTCTTCCGATTATGAAAAAACCCATAAGCTCATCATCGACGGGCCTTTTACCTCGTATTTCCCTGATGGTTCACCCGGCCGCACCGGCTGGTGGGTAGGCTGGCAGATCGTACGGAATTTCATGGATAATAATTCTGATGTAAGCATCCCACAACTCATGGAAGAGCTTACGGCAAGGCAGGTTCTGGATAATTCAGGATATAATCCATAGACTTTCTTAGCCTTGTATCTTATATTGGTTTTCAATATATTTGAAGAACCAAATGAGCTTGTTGTGAAACCCTTTTTCTATTTCATCACCCTGATGAGCATTGTAATGCTCAAGGATAAAATTATCATTCGATAGGATCCTCAAATCATGACCCCTTGTTTCCTAAATCAGAACCCGCCCTGGCGGTGATGAGCTTTTTTACCTCCCAAAGGATGCGAATTTAAAGGTCGCATCTTTACGAAATATATCTGTGTCTCCCTGTTCAAGAAAAAGGTGGAATTCATAGTGACGGATATAATATCCCGGATAATTATAAGATTCAAAAGACACCATCGAGCTATTCGCCAATCCTGAAACTCGATTAAACGTAGCATCATTTCTGAACTGATCAGTATTATTATTCTGAATAAGTTTAATCCTAAATCCCTGATGGCATAAATAGTAACCGGGAAAGTTAACGGACTCAAAGGATACCATATTTGCGTTTGCCAGCCCCGGAACTAATTTGAAGGAGGCACTCTGACGATCCGTCTCAGTGCTTATTGGGGCTAGTTCTCCTAAATACCACTGGTGCATAATATAGCGATCGGGAAAATTCATTGACTGGAGTTTGACGATCGTACCGGAAGAATTATTTATATCTGGTGGCGTATTCGTGTTCTCGGTAGGTCGAGAACCAACTTTTTCATACACATAAAGAGCAACAACCTGGTCGGTAACACTTCCATCCGAAACATGAATAGCAACGGTGAACATGTTATCCACTATTCCCGGACGGACTTGTACTTTAAAGATCTCGGTTGAGATTGGCGGGGCAACACCGCCGGGATCAGGATCGGCAAGCCCAGCCTTAACTCGAACTACGTGCCCCGATCTATCACGAAGAGGTTCCCCCCTGCTTCCATAAGTCACACTGATACGTCCACCTCCGCAATCCTCTCCTTCACGGCGATCATACCTGGCCTCAAGGTCTATATGATATTCCTTCCCGGAATTTATCAGTTCAGGCAAATTATCATCCCATATAAAACCGCTGATCCATAAGCAAAGTTGATTGCCATGTGCTACAGATTTAGTACTATAAACAACTTCGTTTCCCATTTGAGTTCGTCTGATCTTGACAAAGGAACCGGCATTACGCCCTTCTGTTATCTCCATAATCACACTTGGCAAAATCGGATATTCTTTCTTAACCAGCTTCCAGGTCTCTACCGATTGAGCATTAGCTGCAGATGGCGCCCCAATCAGGCTGCAAAATATCAGGAGCGAGAAAAAATAGGTCGCAAGCAGAATATATCTGTCCGGACTATTTGAATAATTCGTGTTGTAGCGTATCATACTTCCTCCATTTTTAATAGAAAATCGTTTTCCTTACTAAATCAAATATAAGGAAAAAATAGTAAACTCTTATTAGTAAGCCTGCTAGCGCGCGTCTCTGACGCGTGCAACTGTCAGCGCGTTTCCAAACGCGCTAGGATTCAGTATGTAATCAATTGTGAACTTTCTTTGATAACATCAATCAAGGAATCAAGATCAGCATAGTTTCTTGCTGAGCTGAACAAGTAGTCTTCTTCCCTTTCAACAATCACTGCGTTAACAGGATTTTTGTGAATATAATTGAGCTTATTGTAGAAGAATCCTGGGCTGTAAATAATTTCTGCATGATTCCCATCCTGCCAGAATTTATATTTACTGACTCTTTTTAAATGTTTTCCTGAATATTCGAAATAGCGTAGCATCCATTCCCTTCTGCTTTCAGGTTCTTCGATTATTTGATTCAATATTTTTCTGGCTGTGAATTTTTTAAAGTCCCTGAGAATTTCCCATAGTTCAGCTTCCCCACTCGATCTTACAATCATATGCAAATGACTGGGCATCAAACACCAGGCAAAAACTTCCAGCCCTTTGTTTTTCTGGCAGAATTTTAAAGAATTTATAATTGCAAACTTGTGGTTTTTTCTGGAAAAGACATCAATCCATCCTACGACAGTTAGCGTTACGAAATATGGCTTTTCGCTCTCATGCATTTTATATTTGTCCGACATATTATAGGAATAGGTGTCTACCTATTAATACCATTTATGTGGTTTTGTCACCTGTTAAAGCTTGATTATTATTAAATGATAGACTCATATATCTCGTCAGGAGACGAGGAAATAGTTGCACGCGTCAGAGACGCGCGCCAACAGGATTTTCTTTGCTTGCTAAAAAGCCCTTACAGCACGTACACTGCGTGAGTAGGACTTATAAGTGTAGGCCATGCTGCCACTGGACCAATACAGAGCCCAGGCTTGGTAGTTAGTGAAGTGCTCGGTAGAACTCCAATAGGCTGAATTAGTAAAACCGCTTCCTCCATTTGCTATTGCGGTAGCATCAATTGCTGCCCTATTTTGGTACATCTGGTTTATTTCGTCTCTTGACGGCAAAAACCAGTCAGAGTAACTGCCAGTAGTATAATTATCACAAACTGATGCAGCATAACTTCCTGCACCTTGAGTATTAATTATTGCTGTTGTATTGGCCTGTCCGGTTCCTATTGCTGATCCTGAGGCTCCTGTGAATACATTACTGCCATTATACCATTGAATACCACTACCACCATCCTGGTCAGTAATGGCACATACTAAACCATGGTTGCATGGGTCGGCAGGATCCAAATAAAAAACCACGCCACCTGCATAATAACTACCTACATGAAGCCCTGTATATACTCCTATAATTGTATAATCGCTATACCCACATAAATTTAAAACCCGAACACTAATCTCATCCAAAACCCCAAAATCAACGGTAATACTAGTGGTTCCCTGGCCGGAAACTATTGTTGCATCGGAGGGGACAGTCCACTCATAATAAGTGGCACCTGGCACTGCTGAGATAGTGTATACTTCACCGGTAGCATAACAATCTACTTCCGTATTTCCACTTAAAAACACAGGAGCGGGTGGAACACATGAAACAGCAAGATCCGTAAAAATACTATTTCCACATCCGCTCAAGGATCTGACGCTAACATTTCCAACTTCAATTCCAAAAGTAACAGTGATACTTGTGGTTCCCTGGCCTGCTGTAATAACGGCATCTGATGGAAGTGTCCAGTCATATGATGTAGCATTTGGAACAGCACTTATACTATATACTTCACCAGCAGCGTTGGGTAAAAAAACAGTATTTCCGCTAATGGCCCCCGGGGCGGCTGGTACGCAAGAAGAACCGTCGAAATTTATCCATGAGACTGAATTCCAGCCCTGCCAGGTAAGTACCGATGTATTAAATATGATCAGGCCTGAAGCCGGATTTGGAATTGCATCGCGCTCTTCATCAGTCATGCGGGGAGGCAAAAAACCCTTATCGGTAGATCTTACATCCAACATGGCAGAAGGGTCGGGATCGGAGCCATCAGTACTGATCGCTACCTGGGCGCTTAAGATTTGAGTTACTAACAATAAAATGGCGGAGAAAAGGAAAACTGCTTTTGTCATAGTATTTAATATAAATTAATAATGCACTGATTATCAGATTATTATTAATTGTTATAAGAAGGTTGGGACGTAATTATATGTCCCTCTTGGCTTTTCGCTCATTAAATGTACGGAAGAATTTATATTTAGCAATCTTTTTATTTAAAATTAATTTCACATAAGGTATTAGAGTTTCAAAACCATAAATTCTTCATTCTCAAATAATCCATCATCCATAATCGACCCATCACCCAGTGTCCAATGCCCGATGCCCGATGCCCACGCCTGAATTTTTATAAAAATTCAGGCGTTTGGTGTGACATTTTCCGATAAAAGGTATTAATAAGTATACGATACCTTATACATGTTATGCTAGTAAAAACTTACGGAAGTACCCTTGTGGGCATCAATGCCCTCACCATCACTGTGGAAGTAATTGTTGATCAAGGCGTGAACTTTTTCCTCGTTGGCCTGCCCGACAGTGCCGTTAAAGAGAGTCACCAGCGTATAGAAGCAGCTCTTAAATATATTGGATTGAAGATCCCCGGCAAGAAGATCGTGATCAATATGGCTCCGGCCAATATTCGCAAGGAAGGATCGAGCTACGACCTTACCCTGGCCATCGGGATACTGGCTGCATCAGAAAAGATATCTCATGAATGTGTAGGCGATTATGTGATCATGGGTGAGTTGTCGCTGGATGGCGGACTGGCACCAATTAAGGGGGCGCTTCCCATTGCCATCGAAGCCAAAAGAAAAGGCTTTAAGGGCATCATCCTTCCCAAACAAAATGCTCTTGAAGCTGCCATCGTTAGTGAGTTGGAGGTGTATGGGGTTGAAAATATCAAGGAGGTGATCGGATTTTTCAAAGGGAAGAACAAGCTGGAACCTACCATTATCAACACCAGGGATGAGTTTTATTCCCGTCTGGATGCCTATGAGTTTGATTTTGCCGATGTCAAAGGTCAGCAGAATATCAAGCGTGCCCTTGAGATCGCTGCTGCCGGGGGACACAATGTGATTCTGATCGGTCCTCCTGGCTCGGGAAAGACCATGCTGGCCAAACGGCTGCCATCTATCCTTCCTCCCCTGAACTTGCATGAGGCGCTTGAGACCACTAAAATCCACTCCGTGGCCGGTAGGATGAAGGCCAGCACTTCATTGATCTCAGTCAGGCCTTTTCGTTCACCCCATCACACCATCAGCGATGCCGGCCTTGTTGGAGGAGGGACCTACCCTCAGCCGGGAGAGATCTCCCTGGCCCATAACGGGGTGCTCTTCCTGGATGAGTTGCCGGAATTCAAAAGAACCGTGCTGGAGGTGATGCGACAGCCCATGGAAGAGCGCATGGTGACGATAGCACGAGCAAAACAAAGTGTAGAATTCCCTGCAGGCTTCATGCTGGTAGCTGCTATGAACCCCTGTCCATGTGGATATTACAACCATCCTACCCAGGATTGCACCTGCCAGCCCGGCAAGGTCCCTCTCTACCTGAACAGGGTTTCAGGGCCACTCATGGACCGCATCGACATACATATTGAAGTGGTGCCGGTCCCTTTCAGTGAACTGGCAGACATGAAAGCCGGGGAAAAAAGTGAGATCGTAAGAAAAAGGGTCATAGAGGCCCGTAATATCCAGGAAGAGCGATACAAGGAGGAAGAAAATATCCATTGCAATGCACAAATTCCACCACGCCTGCTTAAGATTCATGCAAAGCCCTGCAAACAGGGCCATGTACTACTCAAAGGTGCCATGGAAAAGCTTAGCCTTTCAGCCAGGGCCTACGATCGCATATTGAAGGTAGCACGAACCATCGCTGATCTTGAAGGTGTCGAAGAAATACAAACCGAACATCTGGCCGAAGCCATCAATTACCGGAGCCTCGACAGGGAGAATTGGGGGAAATAGCTATTTATTCAATAACAGTTGCTTTCCAACTTTTGCTGGCCGGATCTATCGAACCAGCACTAATATTTGCTACACGGATAGTTACGGTATTCGTTGCACTTACATAACAACTCCAGCTTAATCCTGCCTCGATACTCGTATTAGGAGCACAAGAACAAGAACTTCCGAGTGTAGCACCGGTAACTGTAACAGTTAATTCTGCAGTGCTTCCCGCTGCTATGGCAGGGAAATCGAGTGTGGCTGTATTCACAAATCCGGTGAGAACTAATTTTCTCGTTGTATTTGGTGTAAAATACAGATCCGTACCATCAAATTCCATTGTTCCGGCTTCAGGCGTAGTTAAATTGGTTCCGCTGCTAAACTTTAAAGGACCGGATCCTGCTGATGCAGTTCCTCCTCTTAAATGAAGTGTTGCTGTTGGGTTTGCAACGCTAAATCCAATATTTCCGGAATTTCTTAAAATTAACCTATCCTGCTGACTGAGCGTACCGTTGGGAGTATTGCTGAGAATAAAGGCGGAAGGAACGCTACCCACGCTGGGTGTTCCATCCACAAAAAAGCGAAATCCGCCCACTTCAACAAGTTGATTTCCATCATTTGTTTTTACAATAATGGAACCAATTTCCTGGTCAGTAGCCAATGCCGATGGACTCTCAACTGTACCTCCTGTATTTAAAAAAATTAGATTTGGAGGGTTGACATTGGCGCTGGTTAATTGAAAATCGTTATCACCGTTACTCCTCAACTCAATTGATTCCACGGGGTCGTCTGTTCCTACTCCAATTCTTCCAGCATCCGTATAAACAATATCAGTTCCATTTAATTTAGACCGCCTTGCATAAATTAATGAATCACCTCCAGCATTTACACCGGCTAACCATTCATTTCCAAATTCCCCAATTCGAATCCAGGTGCCTTTTCCATCGTCCCAGTAGTGAAAACCTTTTTTATATGCACCTGTTGCAGTTGTTAAAAAAACCATCATACCATCCTGATCAGGGCCAGGATTAAAGGCAGGAAATGCTTCAATTCTTGGCACTATAAGCCCATCAGTATTTGTTGGCACATCCGCACTTGAGGCAGTAATGTGCAAGGTGCTTTTTGGATCGTCATTATTTATCCCTACCTGGGCTTGAAGACTGAGTCCTGATAAAATGACAAGCACTAATAAAACGACAACTAAATTTATCCTTTTCATAACTATATCATTTGGTTCTGGTGTAACAATGAGTTGCTTATGAGAAGAGAATTCTCAACTCTAGGTCCTCAAAATACATGTTTACTCATTATTTATTAAATAGTTACAAAACTTATGTGCTTTTTTGAGTACTCACCTGAGTAATGCAAGAAATGGACATGAAAACAAATAGAAATAATTAGAGGGTGGAAAGCAAGAAAAAGCGGTAGCATGATACTCCAAACCACTTCAAAGAAAGAGTATATTTGTGACTTATTTAATAATTACCATGAGTTTTAGAAAAATCAAAGATTGGAATGGAAAAACTGTAATTGTTACAGGAGCCGGAACAGGCGTTGGAAAAGCTCTATGTCACGACATGGCCGCCCGCGGAGCTATTGTCTATGTTACAACCCGTTCAATACAGAGAAGCCAATTGGTTGCAGATGAGATATTAGCAAAGGGCCATACTGCCTTTGCAGCACAGATTGAGGTTGGCAACTTTGAAGAATTCAAGCGCGTAATAGAGCAGGTAAAAGAGAAACATGGCAAACTTGATGTGCTGATCAATAACGCTGCAATCGTATATGTTGGTGAATATTACGATATGGAAGAAGATTATATCAAGCAACTTGTCCATGTAAATCTGACCAGCATTTTAATAGGGACATTATACGCCTATCGGATCATGAAAGAACAGGGATTTGGCAGCATTATCAATGTAACCTCCATGGCAGGTTATTTGCCTACAGCAATGATGGTAGCCTACTCTGCAAGCAAACATGGTTTAATTGGACTGACACGCTCACTGGCAGCCGAAGCCACCGAATTTGGCATTGGTATAAAAGTCATGTGCCTGGGATTGGTTGAATCGGAAATGCTTAACAAAGCAAAAGTAAAGCATGGCGATGACGGAAATGTAGTTTACGAAACTGTACCCATTAAACCCATGGCAACCGGAAAGGCTGCTAAAATACTCGTTGATGGTCTGCGTAAAAAAAAGATGTTCATCTTCGTTCCCTGGTATGCCAAATTTTATTTTTATATACAGCGCTATATTCCCGGGATGGTCTTCAAAGGAGCTGTACATACCATGAAAAAATATCGGGAAATCATGGCTAACAAATAGCCGAGCTGAGGTCATACACTTCTACCCAGGGCGGTGCATTTTATTAACATCTTATCCTAAATCCTTGCATCCGGCTTGATTTTGAGCTATATTGGATACAAATTTTATTCAAGCTTTATTAACCAAAACAATTTACTATGGAATATGCAGGAATGGGAATAGGACTCATGATCCTGATGGCCGTTGTGTCTATCCTTATAGGTGCATTGTTTCTCTACCTGGGAGCAGCAATTGCTGGAATTGAAAACCGCTCATTTGGAAAAGCCATTGGGGCATTTGTGCTCTCATGGATCATTGTTGCCATCATCACAACAATATTCATGTTTGTACCGGTGATTGGCCCTATCCTTGGCTTCATTATCGGAATTATACTTTCGGTGATGATTGTGAAATCAATGTTTAATACAAGCACCGGTAAAGCATTCATCGCTCTATTGATTGCATGGCTATTAAGCATTTTTGTTGGGTTCATTATGACCCTGATCTTTGGTATTTCAATGGCTGCGATATTTCCAGCCTAACACTTAGAAGTCTAATTGCATTTTTAACAGGCCCGGAAACGGGCCTTTTTTGTGCTATGATCTCTTAGTCCCCTGTAAATTTTGGCTTCCGCTTTTCTTGAAAAGCCTTTAAGCCTTCCACATAATCGCTGCTATTGAATGCCTTTTGTCTGAGTTCATCTATCTGCTCATAAAACTCTGAATTGATGGGGCGGGCAGCACCCATGATATTCAGCTGTTCTTTGATCACAGCTATGCTGAGTGGTGAATTTTCTGTAATGCCAGCAGCCATCTCATAGGTAAACTTTTCCAGTTCATCTTCATCTACCAGATGATTGAGTATCCCGAGGTTTTCTGCTTTCTCTGCTCCTATCGGCTTCGCCGTGAAAAACATCTCCTTGGCAATGTTGAGTTCAACCATATTCAGGAAATGAACAATGCCGGTGGTATTATATGGTACGCCTATCCTGGCCGGGGTGATGGCAAAACTGGTATTTTTAGTACCGATGATGATATCGCATATAAATGACATGTCGCAACCTCCACCCCAGACGCTGCCATCGATCATGGCAATTACAGGTGCAGGAAATTTCTGTATGCGGCGCATTATCCTTTCAAGCGGATGGTGGTAAAAGATCGGGTCATTGCCTGCCTCAGGCAGCTCTGAAATATTCAAACCGGCACTCCAAACTTTAGCCCCCTTATTCGCTCTCAGGATGACAACCCTTACCCTTTCCTTCTCCATGTTGTCAAGAGCATCAATAAGTTCCAGCATCATGGCTTTGCTCAATGAATTGCGCTTTTTATCATTATTAAAGCAAATGCTCCCAATCGATTCTTTAATTTCTGTTTTAATCAGGCTCATATAGGATTAAGTGTTACAGTTAGAAATATATGCGTTAAAAAGCCTCCAGTGAAAGCTTCCATCATGCCTACAAGGTTTGAACAATAAAGTTATAAAAAAAAGGCTGCCCCGGGGCAGCCTTTTTAGTGGTTCTTTTCAGTATGCTATAATACTGCTATTTTTTTCCTGACAACTTGTTTGTTATCCATCAAAATATTCATAATATAAATCCCTTTCGAAAGTTGGCTTATATCAATGCTGTTCCCTGAAAATCCATTTTTAAGAATCATCAGTTTCCCATCGATAGAGTGGATAGCCACTCTTGCATCTTTCAGGCCGGTTACAAATATGTGATCATCAGCAGGATTAGGAAATACATTTACAGTAGGCTGAGGTTTATCTTCAATGCCAACGGTTGAATAATAATAGTTGACCTCATATGTTGATGTGCTTACCAAATTTTCTGCTATCACATCTATTGTGGCTGTACCAGGGATAGCAAATGCCATAGATACTGCAGGCATAGCTCCCTCATCCATCGGATCAACTGTGATCACTGGTTCTTCAATAGTTCCCTGCGGTAAAGCAACATCATAGCTATAAACATCAGGATCAAAACCTTCAAGCGGAGTTCCATCAAGATATATCTGCGCCAGGCGTGATTCATCTGAATAAATAATCCCATCGTATCCATAATCAGACTGGATAATCTCTTTAGTTGCCGGGTCCTGGATAAGAATTCCTACCATCAGATCGTCAAGTTCTTCAACATTTGTGGTTGACATGTCGTAGGTGTAAGTCAAGCTTATCGGCACACCTTCCTGAAGGTTTTCTGTTGTACCATTGGCATCAGGCATCATCTTCATCATAACGTGATGGAATTCTGTTTCGCCATTCGATCCAACATTCTGGGTTGTCACTTTTTCAAAGATAACAGTATGAATCTTCATGTTACCAAATGACTGGAATGGAAGGATATTCGTAGTGATATTGATCACACTGCCATTCATTTCAAAAGAAGAAGCAACTGTCAATGCAATATCGGTATCTATTGCGGCATTGAAAGCAGCCTGTACAGCACTTACATTGGTAGCGATGTTTGCTCCATTGAAATACAGGTCAGGTACAAAGCTCACTCCATAATAATTTCTTCGGACACCGCCCTCAGCGGTATAGTAAGGATCACCGGAACCAGGCCAGTTCATCTGGTATTTTATCAGCGTGATATCCTCTGCATTGTTCAGGCTCCAGGGGACAAATGAAGAATTAAAACCTGCACAAGGAGCACAGGTCGAGCTGGTGAATTCTTCCAGTGTAGGCCTGTTCTGAAAAGTGTAGGAGATATATTCAATTGGTTTGCTTAGCGTGTCGTTTGAGAGGTTTTCGTCACTGATACCGTTTACGGAGTTAATCCACATGGTCAGGTTATGGGTTCCATAGGGGGATGCCCAACTTCCATCTAAGGTAAAATCAAAAATGTCCTGAGGTCCGAGAGAAAGTCCACTAAACATAGAATCACGTACCACGCCTGCATATGACCTCCAGGAAACGCTCAGCTCCGTGATTGTATCCAATCCAAGGTTGGAGATTCTTCCTTCAACAGGTGCCGGGTTCATGATTTGAGACGGTGTTAATATGGAGCTCATCTTGGCATCCAGTCCGGGAACTGAAAATATAACTATATCATCAATGAACCAGTCGTTAACTCCCGTAAGGGCTCCATCAAGGTAAAAACGAATCTGGAAATTATCATTACCTGTATGAGCATTTGTTATCAATATAGATATTTCCTCTGGTCCCATGTCAGCTGTGGGTGTTTCTTCCCATATAGAGATCCAGTCTCCTCCGGAACCTGTTTCAACCCCAATTTTAGGCGACGTACCATTTCCTTTGTTATAATAATGCTTGAACATAAGCATGACGGTATCAACACCGGTAAGGTCAATCACCGGCGATTTTAGTTGAGCGAATCCAGCAGTCATAAAACCTGTGAAATCAGCTTCCGGGGCAATTCCACCGGCATTGCTGGTGTTACTTGATACCCAGACATCGCCAACGGGGAGGCCAAACCAACCTGCAGGCGGAAAAGTCGCACCGCTAAAATCCTCTGATAGGTACGTTTGACTGAAGGATGCGGTAGCAAACAGAATAGCAATTAAGAATGTGTAAAGTTTTTTCATCATGTTTAATTTTATAAATATCCATAAAGATAATATGCTTATTTCTAAATACGTACTTTTTTTTCAAAAGATATTATATCTTAACAAGAAAAATACAAGCATTTTATTGTTGGAAAGCATTAATTGTTCGGCTTCAGAGTATTGACAATCCTCCATAAATACTAATCAATCTTTTCCTATTTTTGCAGTCTCAATCAAAGAGCCTGCTATGAACACTGCCGAAAAAACCAATTATACACTTCAATCCCTCATTTCAGGAAAGATCTATGATGATACGGGATGGGTTCTAGATCCTCCGGAAGAAGGTGGTCCCGCTTTTGTCAGGGCCTTTTATGAGAACAAACAGCTAGTCCTCCGGGGACCGGAACACGGACTCTACACTTTTGCCAACTGGCTGCCTATCAAGCGTGAACTTGAAGGTTCTTCGGCACCAATCACATATAAAAGCGAAGGCTTGGCACAGGCCCTGGGTTTAGGGAATTTATATATCACTTTCAGCGGATACTGGCCTGAAAAGGGCGCCGCCATGAGCACATGTTCCTTTAAAGAAACAGAGGCCTATTCGGTATGCGGACGCCTCGATCCGGCACAGGACAAAATCCTTGTTGTGGCATCGGCAGGAAATACTGCCCGCTCATTTGCCAGGGTATGCTCCGACAACAACATCCCTTTGCTTCTATGTATTCCTGAAGATAATATTGGCGCCCTGTGGTTCGACAGGCCCATAAAGGATCATGTAAAGCTGATCGTATCACGCAGCGGCAGCGATTATTTCGATGCCATCCACCTGTCCAACCTGGCATGCAAGCTGGATAAGTTCATCCCTGAAGGAGGTGCAAAAAACGTGGCTCGCCGCGACGGCATGGGCACAACAGTCCTGTCAGCAGTGACCACCATCGGGGAGATTCCCGAATACTATTTCCAGGCTATAGGAAGCGGTACCGGAGCCATTGCTGCCTGGGAAGCCAATCTCCGTCTTATCAACGATGGCCGCTTTGGAGATAGAAAAATGAAATTGATGGTATCGCAAAATAAGCCCTTCACTCCCATTTATGATGCCTGGAAGGCCGATTCACGCGATATGCTGCCCCTGTCAGATGAACTCGCCCGCGAGCAGGTGATGGAGATCCTGGCCAAGGTGCTCTCTAACCGTAAGCCCCCATATTCACTTAAGGGTGGCCTTTACGATGCCATGAAAGATGCCGGGGGCGATGTCCTCCTCGCATCCAACAATGAGGCCATCAGCGCCGCTGCTCTATTTAAAGATACTGAAGGCATAGATATCCATCCGGCAGCAGCTATCGCCACAGCAACACTGATCAATGCCGTGAAAGATGGGACCGTTGAAAAAGATGCCCTCATCATGCTCAACATCACCGGTGGCGGAGAAGAAAGGTTCAAAAATAAAAATGAGTTGCATTACCTTCAACCATCACTTGTATTCGATATCGATCCGGAATTGGAAGATATTTCTGAGAAGCTTGACAGCCTTTTCGGATAAGCCTCCGCAATTATAAGTTTTGTACATTTGGTATGATGTTGAACACCAATCCCTTTTTCAGGAAGCTTCATCAATCGGAGTTTGTGAGGAACGTCGGGACACTCCTTAGCGGTACTGCGATTGCACAGGCCATCCCTGTCCTGGTATCTCCCATTCTCAGCCGGCTTTATTCCCCTGATGATTTCGGAGTATTGGCCCTGTTCATGGCCATCAGCATTGTGATCTCGGTGATCGCTACAGGCAGGTACGAACTGGCCATCATGTTACCGGAAGATAAAAGAGATGCCAGTAACCTTCTGGCATTGTCAGTGATACTCACCTTTTTCACCTCCATCATCACCCTGGTATTGATCCTTATACTGAATGGATTTATTGCCGGGTTTTTCAATGATCCGGGCATAAAGCCCTGGTTATATTTCATTCCGGTGGTAGTATTCTTTACAGGTCTGTACAATACATTCAACTACTGGTCGACACGGCACAAGACTTTCAAAAGGAATGCAGCAAGCCGCATTTCCCAATCTGCAGTGATGGTCAGCACCAACCTGGGCATGGGCTTTGCAAAGACCGGAGCCGTAGGGCTGATCGCAGGTTATATACTCGGGCAGATCACGGCAGCCAGCGTCCTCGCATGGAAGACATTAAGGAATTATTCTGAGATCACCGGAGATGTAAGCAGGCACCTTATGATCCAGAATGCAAAAAAGTACCGCAACTTTTTGCGGATCAATACTCCTCATGCTTTCATCGGTTCCCTGCAGGATCATGGTATCGTTTACGTGATCATGGCATTCTTCAATAAAGCCATACTGGGATCCTATGCCTTTGCCTTCAGGCTTGTAACTGCACCGGCATCCCTGATCGGATCCTCCATCTACCAGGTCTTTTATCAGAAAGCCACCACTGCCTTGAAGGAAGGACAGGCTATACAGCCTATGGTATTGAGGATATACCGCAACCTTTTTGTGATCGGCCTGCCCATCTTTACGATCCTCTTCTTCTGGGGCCCACCGATCTTTGCTTTCATTTTTGGCGAAGAATGGGAAATGGCAGGAGAGATTGCCAGCATTATAGCACCCTGGCTCTTCCTGAACTTCATCGCCACCCCGGTGTCGTGTATTACGGTAATCATGAACAAGCAATGGCAGGGCATGATGCTTTCAATAGCTGACATCAGCCTCAAGGTCACTGCCATCGCCATCGGGGGTGCCAGAGGAGATGTTTACCTGACATTCACCATCATGAGCATCCTCTGTGGCAGCTTATTGATCTTTAGCTTATTTTTGTTTTATAAATTCGCCGGTGCAAAAGTTAAATCGGCATATTAAGACCAAAGTACATGAGCAGGTTTTGTCGCTACTTCATAAACAAGTCCTATACAATTTGCAACTCGATAAGAGGCATGCAAATTGCAAAAGGCAGCATGGTCCATTATGCTTCTGATATCCGCTACCGCAAGAATATTTCCATTGGAAAGGAATCAATACTTTACAAAAACCAGAGCTTGTATGTCGGTAAAGAAGGGAAAATGATGATGGGTGATCGCTCACATGTTGCCCCATATGGCTATTTCCTGATAGAAGAACAAAAATTAAAAATAGGAAATGATGTTGCAATCGGGCCCTTCTGCTCCTTCTTCTGCTCATCGAACACCTATTCAGCGGATAAACCCCTGTTCCGGGAGAACTATGATAAAGGTGATATCAGCATTGGCAACAATGTATTTATCGGAGCCCAGAGTGTTATCCTTCCGGACACAGAAATCCATGACGATGTGATCATTGCGGCAAACTCCACCATTAAAGGAAAGCTTGAAAGCGGCTGGATCTACGGCGGATCTCCTTGTAAACCCATTAAAAAAATCTCTGAAAATGCTTAAAACCGCTTTCACCTGCAATGCACTCAGGACAAAGCACTTTTTTCGTTTTTTATGGGTGTGGCTCACTTGCCGGAAACCCGGAAAACGGACAGAAGATTGTAAAAATGAAACAGCACGCTATTTTAATACAGACCCTGATTCAGTTTTCCTTTTCGGGGCAGCAAGAATGGGTTTATACGCTCTCCTGATGACAACAGAAGCTGAAGGTAAGGAGGAGGTGATCGTGGCCGGCTACACCTGCGTAGTGGTGACCAATGCTATAAAATATGCAGGTTTGCAGGCCATCTACATTGATGTGGAAGAGGAAAATCTGAACATCGACCCGGATCTGCTCAGAAATGCCATCACTGAAAATACGCGGGCAATCATTTTTACGCATAATTATGGCATTACCTGCGAATATATAGAAGACTTCAAAAAAGAATTTCCCGGCATCATGATCATTGAGGATGCTGCACATACTTTTGGATCCATCGACAAGGAAGGACGAAAAGCCGGAACCCTGGGCGATGCCTCTTTCTTTAGCCTGGAGTATTCAAAGCCAATGACCAGCGGGACCGGAGGCATCATCCTGGTAAATGACAAAGATCTAAGGAAGCGCATGGCTGGGTTTTATGGCGAACTCACATACTTCCCATGGATGACGAACTTCCGGATTCTTATATCGCTGATGGTTCACCTATTCTCTTCCTCCCGCTATAATGCCTTCCTGAAAAAATGGATGACTGGCGGACTCTATCTCACAGGGCTGCTGTACAAATCCCCTCCGGCAGAACTGCAGGGAGAGATGCCCAGGCATTATCCGGTGAAACTTTCACCGTATTTTGCCTACCTGGTGTATTTGCAACTCAAAGATATTGACACAAGCAATCAAATAAAAAACAAGCTTTGCCTTGAATATGATCAGGCACTGACAGGCATTCCCGGTATCCGGCAGTATTATTCAGCCAACTATAATTTTGTTAGATATCCGGTATTATTTGATGCCAGCGTTCCACATAAAGTCGTTCAATCCATAAAATCAAAGTTGAAAGCTGAAGGTATTGTTGCAGGCGAATGGTTCAATGATGTGGTGCACCCGAAGGGAAGCCTGAGATATTGTTACATTGATGGCAGCTGCCCTGTCGGGGAGTCCGTGAGCGAAAGAATGATCAATTTTCCGGTAACGATTCATCCTCAACTCAGGAAAAAAGACCTGGAAAGAGTAAGAGAAATATTTTTGAAGCACCTGGAAAAAAAATGAAGAAATACCTCATCATAGGAGATGCCCAGAGCCCGCATATCACCAAATGGGCAAAAGAATTGAGCAAGCATTTCGAGCTCTACCTGGTATCATCCAGGGGTATAAGCCCGGAAATAAGGCAATTTATCCCCGATGAGCGAATCTTCACCTTTAACTTAAAAATAACTGAATCAGGCCAGAACTATGCGTTCTTTCGCATTGTCATGCCCCTGAAAAGAATGATCAAACGTATAAAGCCTGATTATGTCAATGCCCATTATATTACAAGTCACGGTTTTGTTGCTGCCCTGGCCAGGAAATTCTCTTCACGCAAGTTTACCTTGATTTTAACCGCATGGGGAACTGACATCCTGGTCACTCCTTTTAAGAGTAAGATGTATAAAAAAATTACACGCTTTGCCCTGAATCAAGCTTCACTGGTGACCACCGATTCATTAACAGTAGCCGAGGTCGTACATGAGATAAGCCCGGTTCCTACAAGCACCTTCCCATTTGGACTGGATGGATTACCCAAGGCATCACCTGAAGATAAAGACACTAATCTGTTCTTTTCAAACCGCACCCTAAATGCCAATTCGAACATAGACAGGGTATTACACTTATTCTCAGGGATCAGGGACCAAAACAGCCAGGCTAAACTGATCATCTCCCACGATGGCCCGATGAAAGAAGAGCTTATTCAACTTAGCGATCAACTCAATCTCAGGGATGCTGTAGAATTCGTTGGATTTGCCACTGAACAGCAACAAAACGATTATTATAAAAGAGCCCAGTTCTACCTTTCGCTTCTCACTTCCGACGCCTTATCAGTATCATTGCTCGAGGCGATGTCATACGGATGTATCCCCATCTTATCCGATCTGCCCGACAACCGTGATTGGGTCACAGATGGTGTGAATGGTATTATCTTGCAGGAGAATACAAGGGTCGATACCATCATGGCTATTCGGGGGGATTCCTTAAAGATCTTTAAAATGAACAGGGAAATGGTCTCAAAAAGAGCCATCTTTCCAAAGGCCATCGAAGAATTTTGCATTACACTATCAACACTTTAATCCTAACGATCTTCTGATTGATCTTCCTTTTGAACACTCCCTTGATTATTTAATTTATATGTACAAACATGTTCTTTATTATCTTAGCAACTTATAAAACCTCCAAAAATCGCTTAAGCTATGCGTTTACAAAATTCAATAAGTATTGTTTTTCTTTTATTGGTCTCACTGCTATGGGCCTCTTGCGGCAGTGAAGATCAGGCCGTTGCTCCCCCACAACAAATTACGGTGGTGAAAGCCCTGAGTGATGATGTACCCATCTACAGAGAATTTGTTGGAGAGGTATATGGTGAAAAAGATATTCCAATCAGAGCCAGGGTTGACGGCTACCTTGAAGGGATCTACTTTGATGAAGGTTCTGAGGTAATAGAAGGACAATTGCTCTATTCTATTGACCCCCGCCCTCTTGAAGCTCAAGTGAATGCCCAACAAAGTGAACTGGCTGCAACACGGACCATGCTTGTAAAAGCTAAAAGCGACCTCGACCGCTATAAACCACTGGCAGAAATAAATGCTGTAAGTAAGAGTGATCTGGATGCAGCCCAGGCTGAGTATGACGCATATGTATCATCCGTTGAGGCTGCAAAAGCCAATTTGAGGTCAGCTCAGATACGGCTTGGCTATACAAAAATCTATTCCCCGATAAACGGTATTATCGGAATAACCATTGCCAGGGTAGGCGACTACGTTGGGAAGGAACCAAACCCGGTGATCCTCAACACTGTATCTGAAACCGATCATGTGAAGGTCAGGTTTTACCTTACGGAATCGGACTACCTTTTCATGTCGAGAGAATACAGGGAACGATTGGAAGAGCAATCAAGGAATCGCGAAATTAAATCAGAGCAAAAAACGCCTGTCGAAATCATCCTTTCTGATGGTAGCGTATACAAGTATAAAGGCACATTTGACTTCATCGACAGGGGAATTGATGCAACCACAGGTTCGATCCTGGTACAGACTGATTTTCCAAACCCGGAATTCTTATTGCGGCCGGGGCTTTATGCTAAAGTTAGGTTTATTGCCCGTTTAGTTGAAGATGCAGTTATTGTTCCTCAACGATGCGTTATGGAATTGCAGGGCATGAATTCGGTATTTGTCGTAAATGACAGTAATGTGGTTCAAGCTAAACAAATCACCGTCGGGCCTTCCGTAGGCGACCTGATTATTATAGAAGAAGGACTGAGTGCAGGCGAAAAGGTCGTAATAGATGCGCTCCAAAAGGTAAGGGAAGGAATGGTCATCGATCCTGAGATTATTGAATTCGAGAGCAAAACCAACCAGCAACTTAAGTAACTATGGCAGAAAGTAAAGGGAATTTTTTCGTCCACAGGCCCATTGTTGCCATGGTTATTGCGATCATAATTGTGATCGTTGGAGCCGTATCAATGATAGGCTTGCCCATTGAGCAATATCCAAACCTTACCCCACCTATTGTACAGGTGAGGGCCACATATACAGGGGCAAATGCCATCAGTGTGGAAGAATCGGTTGCAACTCCTCTGGAGCAACAGATCAATGGTGTTGACAACATGCTATATGTGAAATCGACCAACTCCAATGATGGTACAATGACCATTGATGTGACTTTTGATGTAGGTACAGATCCTGACATGAATACCGTACTTACGCAGAACAGGGTGTCTGCAGCTTCAGCAAAACTTCCTGCAGATGTTACCAAGTTTGGTGTGACGACAGAAAAGTCAATGCCTAATTTCCTGATGATCCTGACACTGACTTCTGATGGCCGATACGATCAGGACTTCCTCGGCAACTATGCCCTGATTAACATTAAAGACCAGCTTGCCCGTATTAAAGGCATTGCCCGTGTGAATGTATTGGGTGCCTCCGACTATTCAATGCGTATCTGGATCAAGCCTGACAGGTTAGCGCAGATGGGGATCACGGTACCTGAAATTGTGAATGCCATCAATGAACAGAATGTTATTGTGCCCGGAGGTAAGTTCGGAGCTGAGCCCGCTCCTCCCGGCACTGAATTTACTTATACTGTCCGGCTCCCGGATAGATTTAATTCACCGGAAGCATTCGGTGAGATTGTGATCAGAACAAATTCAGATGGATCACAGGTGAAGCTTAAAGATATTGCTACAATCAATCTGGGCGTAGAGACTTATAATGCCTTTACAAGATTAAACGAGGAAACTTGTGCCATCGTTGCCCTGTACCAGGCTCCCGGATCTAATGCAGTTGATTTAGCTGCGCAAGTTCAGGAAGAAATTGACGTTTTGGCTAAAAATTTTCCGGAAAGCGTAACATACGATGTATCACTTGACTCAACATTACCCATTACTGCCGGGATCAAAGATATCGTCGTTACCCTGATCATCGCCTTGATCCTGGTTATACTCGTTGTGTTCATCTTTATACAAGATTGGAGAGCAACACTTATTCCAACCCTGGCCATACCTGTTTCTTTGATCGGAGCATTTATCTTTTTCCCAATGCTTGGCTTTACGATCAACGTACTTTCCCTCCTGGGCCTCGTTCTGGCCATTGGTATTGTAGTGGATGATGCCATCGTAGTGGTTGAGGCTGTGCAGGTAAACATTGCTGCAGGTATGAAAGCAAAAGAAGCTACACTGGATGCCATGCGCAAGGTTACTGCTCCTGTAATTGCTACCACACTTGTGTTGATCGCAGTATTTATCCCGGTTGCCGGGATGGCAGGAATTACCGGTTTGCTTTATCAGCAGTTTGCCATCACCATCGTGGTATCGGTTATCGTATCCTCGATTAATGCCCTTACTCTTAGTCCCGCCTTATGCTCAATACTTCTGAAAGAGCCCAAACCCTATAGGGGACCTTTGGGCTGGTTCTTTGGTAAATTTAACAAAGGCATGGACAGGACTACTGATTCATACATGAGCTTCACCAACGTGGTTTCGCGTAAGCTCAAACGCGGCGTAATATTCATTCTCATCATGACAGTTGGTGCAGCTGTATTTATGAGATTGGTTCCAGGTGGATTTATTCCTGAAGAAGACATGGGGTACTTTTATGTAAACATGCAATTACCAAATGCTTCATCGCTACAGCGCTCTGATGAAATCGCAAAGCAAGTTGAAGAAATATTGATGGCATACCCTGAGGTTGATTTTGTTACCAATGCTACCGGGTTTAGCCTTTTGTCCAATTCATATTCACCAAGCAGCGCTTTCCAGTTTATATCACTGGTTCCCTGGGGAGACAGAGATGCTACAGCTGCCGAGATCATCCAGCGCTTTAACAAAGAGATAGCCGCAAAAGTTAATGGGGCACAGATCTTTGCTTTTGGTCCGCCGGCTATTCCCGGGCTTGGCAATGGATCCGGATATAGTATTATGATACAGGATAAGGGTGGCCATGATCCCGCCTACCTGGCCGAAAACACAATAAATTTTATTCAGGCAGCCAACGCCAGGGAAGAGATCGGAAGTGCCTTTACAACCTTCCAGGCAACTGTCCCACAGCGGTTTATGGATATCGACAGGGAGAAAGCATTGAAGCTTGGCATTTCTCTGGGAGATCTGTACACTACCGTAGGAGCCTTCATGGGTGGAAGCTACGTTAACGATTTCACCCGCTTTGGGAGACTTTATAAAACCTACATTCAGGCAGAACCAGAATATCGTGTTGATGAAAAACAGATCGGTAATTTCTTTGTCAAAAACAAAGATGGGAATATGGTTCCTATTGCTACACTTACTACAATAGACAAGATAGCAGGTCCTGATTATACCACCAGGTTTAATCTGTTCCGATCAGTGGAAGTTACAGGAGCACCTGCTGAAGGTTATACTTCGGCTGAGGCCCTGACGGCACTTGAAGAAGTGGCCGAGGAAGTCCTGCCGGGAGATATGTCTTTTGCCTGGAATGCTATGTCGTTCCAGGAGAAGAAGGCATCCGGTTCCCTTGGCATCATCCTGACGTTTTCTCTGTTATTTGTATTCCTGATCCTGGCAGCCCAGTATGAAAGCTGGTCGCTGCCTTTCAGTATACTCTTAGGTACACCTTTTGCGATCTTTGGTGCCCTGATATTCTTATGGGCAGCTCGTTTTTTCAGTCTAAGCTTTGAGAACAATATTTTTGCACAGGTATCCTTCATCATGCTTATCGGGATGGCGGCAAAAAATGCCATTCTTATTGTTGAATTTGCAAACGAGGAGTTTAAGAAAGGGCTATCCCTATTTGATGCTGCAGTTAAAGCAGCTCACTCGAGGTTCAGGCCAATTCTTATGACAGCCTTCTCATTTATCCTTGGGGTATTTCCTCTTGTGATCGCATCCGGCTCAGGAGCAGAAGCCAGGAAGGTGATGGGTGTGGCACTTTTGGGAGGGATGAGCATCGCCACCTTGCTTGGGATATTCTTCTACCCGATGCTGTTTATACTTATTGGAAAGATTGCCGGGTATGAGAAAAAGAGAAAAGCAATTGAAGAAAAAATTGAAAGCGAGTAAATGAAAAATGCTATGAAAAGAGCACTCATCATAATATTTGTGTTGTCCCTGATCATTTACATGGCAGGATGTAAGGTCGGGCCCGATTTTGAGCAGCCTGTCATGGATAATCCGGAAACCTTTCGGTTCGATGAAGAGCTGACTGATACTGTTATCAACCTGATGTGGTGGGAACTGTTTGAGGATCCCGTGCTGGACACCTTGATAGCCACGGCCCTTGAGCAAAACAAAGACGTACTCATTGCAGCTGCCAGGGTGGAAGCCGCACGTGCCAATGTAGGTTATACGAGGGCAGATGCTTTGCCAACGATCAATGTTGCCGCAGGTGCTTCAAGAGGAAACTTCAACGGGGTGAAAGCAGAAAGTCCAAGCAGTAATTTCTACGCCTTTCCTGAATTAGTATGGGAAATCGATTTCTGGGGTAAGTATCGCCGGTCGACAGAAGCCGCAAAAGCAGAATTGATGTCAACGGAATATGCTATGCGAACCACACAGATGAGTTTGATCGGTTCAGTAGTGACTACCTATTTTCAGCTTCTCGCAGATATATCCAAACATGAAATCTCCATTAATACAATGGAATCGCGAAAACGGGGGACAGAAATCATCCAGGCACGTTTTGACTATGGCATTGTTCCCGAAATTGACCTGAACCAGGCACAAATACAGGAAGCCATTGCAGCAGCTTCAATACCCATGTATAGACGATATATGGCTTATGATCAAAGCACACTCAGTATTTTACTAGGACAATATCCTGACTCCATCATAACAGGAGCCCGGTTAATTGATCAGGATTTTCCACCCGAGATCCCTACAGGATTGCCTTCACAACTGTTGCAACGAAGGCCCGATATTCTTCAGGCTGAAGCAGATTATATACAAGAGAACGCCATGATCGGTGTTGCTGTGGCCATGCGCTTTCCATCGATCAGTCTGACCGGCCTGTTGGGTGGAGCGAGTAATGATCTATCAACTTTTACCAGCGGAGGAATGGCATGGTCGGTTGGTGGAACATTATTGTCGCCATTGTTCCAGTTTGGCAAAAACAAAAGACGCGTTGAAGCAGCACGTGCCAATGCTGAAGCTGCCCGATTGAATTATGAGTTTACCGTTATCCAGGCGTTCAAGGAGGTGGAAGACGCCCTGATCACTATTGAAACACTCAGGGAGGAGCTCATTGCTCAGAAAGCCAGGATGACTGCCGCGCAAAACGCAGAATCACTCTCCAACGAAAGGTATGACAAAGGAGTGACGAGCTATCTTGAAGTACTGGAATCACAAAGACAATCGTTCGATGCTCAGCTCATTTATGCATCGATTAGAAGCGACTTACTTATCTCATACATTGAGTTGTATAAAGCACTCGGTGGTGGATGGATCTCTGTTGAGGAGATGCAACGTGCCGAAGCAGCAGCCGCAGCAGCGGAGACAGACTCAGAGGCAGACTCAACCAATTAGCAATTCTGTTAATTATTTGTTAATCAGTTCATTTCGCTTGACTTCTGATAGTCGACGTTGTACGTTTGGTACTGAACAAGGTATACAAACAATTAAAACTTATATGTTATGAAAACTTCAAAATTTATCATGATCGCAAGTGTTCTTGCCATTACGATGGCAAGTTTTTCATTCACAAGTACAGCGAATGCAGAGCCACCAGTCATTGCTCAAAAAGTTATTGATATTACCTTTGAAAAAGCCATGGAGAATTCTGGCCTGGTTACGGCAATGCATATGCAACTAGGGCGTGAATTTCTAAATACCGACCAGCAGATTTTCGTCGCTGATGTTAGCTATCTGGGTTTTATATTTCGTATCTCTGGAACCTACGGCCAGTGGCACTGGTTCTTTCGTACAGGATGGAAAACTCAGCCCAAGGATGTTATTAAAGTCCCTACTCATTAAATTCCAAAAGCCCGGTCATTAAGTGGCCGGGTTTTTTTTGCATATTGAAATCATATTGATAAGTTGCCCGGTATACTTCACTTATCCAATTCTTCATTTCACCTATCTAAAACGACACTTCACCCGAAATCGCTTTTCACGGCCTTGATGTCGAGCTAATTTAGCACCATAAACATTAAACAATAATGCCATGAAAACAAAAATTTTATCAATCGCACTGATCGCCCTGATGTTGGGAATGGTAGTTAGCAGTAATGCAGCAGATGCCGATACCAACAGAAGAAAAGCCCCTTACATTGATGCCTCATTCCAGGCAGACATCAATCTCTTCCCCGACAATGTTGTAAAATTCCTGGTGGTAAAACCCGATGAAGACAAAGTTAAGCTCCGCGTTTATGATGATGCAAACACTTTGCTTTATACTTATACCTTAAAGAAACAGAGTTCTGCCAGGATTGGTTTCGACATTAGCCCGCTGGAAGCAGGAAAATACCACTTTGTTATTGAAAGAAATAAGAAAGAAGTGCTCAGAAAAACGATCACAAAAGTTGCTCTGGGCAAGTAGAAAAGCTGAATATCACCTCGTTCTTTGAATTCCTGCACGGAAAATGGCTATTTTTGAAAAAATGACCAGTATAAGCTCTAATTAATTTGCATGTTTGAAACCTTGTTAAACAGCTTCGCGAAACGACTGCTATCATCGGTACTCCTCGCACTTATCGGAGGAACACTGCTTGAGGTTGTATTTGCACTTCAATACCGGAATTTTCAGATGTTCCAATCTATTGAGTGGTTCATTGGAGCAATAATCCTCGTAACACTCTTTACGGAGGTGGTGTATCATTTAAACCTCCGTCTCGACAGGGTCACTGCCTGGAATAAAAGGCCGGTATACCGTTTGAACATTCAGATATTACTCTACTGGATTATCGGCCTGTTGATCTTCACCGGCCTCAGGCTGTTATACATATATTTAGTATCTGCGCAACGCTTCATATTGTTCTCTGATGAATTGACTGTTGCCTTGTTCATTCTTTGTGCGATCATAGTCATGAACTTTATCGATTTCGGGATCATCCTTATAAAGCAATGGAGGTATTCACTGGCTGAGACTGAAAAATATAAAAAGGAAAGCGCTGAATTTGAGTTTGAGATGTTGCAGTCCCAGATCAACCCGCACTTTCTGTTCAACAGCCTGAACACACTATCATCGCTCGTATATGAGGATGCCGACAGGTCAGCAGAGTTCATACGCAAGCTATCCGATGTGTACAGACATGTTCTCGACAGCAGACAAAAGGAACTGATCAACATCAGCGAGGAGCTTTCTTTCATCAATTCATACATCTTTCTTCTGGAACTCCGTTTTGATAAGAAATTGAATATTGAAGTTCAGATAGAAGAAAAACTGATGGACAGGAAAATAGCACCACTCACGCTACAATTGCTTGTCGAAAATGCAGTGAAGCACAACATAGTGTCTGATAAAAAACCATTGAATATTACAATCACTCATGATGACAGTTATATTATTGTGGAAAACCCTCTGCAGATAAAGGCCACAAAGGAAAAAGGAAATGGTATGGGTTTACGCAATATTGCCAGCCGTTACAGGGCATTATGTGGAAAAGCAATAATTGTCAATGATAAGAACAACACCTTCACGGTTAAAGTGCCAATAATATGAAAATTGTAATTGTCGAAGACGAACCATATGCACAGCAGGAGTTGCTCAGGCTCTTGGAGAAGTCAGGCAAGGATTTTGAATGTCTTGCCAGGATAGATTCTGTAGAGGATAGCATCGATTGGTTCAGCAGCAATCCTCACCCCGACCTGGTATTCCTCGACATCCAGCTGGCAGATGGATTGAGCTTCGACATTTTCAATGAAATTGAGCTCAAGTCTGCCGTGATCTTCACAACTGCTTTTGATGAATATGCCATCAAGGCATTTGAACTCAACAGCATTGATTACCTGCTGAAACCCATTAAGGCAGAAGCTTTGCAGCTTGCCCTGAATAAGTATGATAAGATGAAAGAAAATATGTCATCTGGGCAAACAGGCATCAATGAGAAACAACTGCAACAGCTCATTCAACAGATGTCATTGAAGAACTATAAACACCGTTTCCTCATCAGAATAGGGGAACAGATCAAGAGTATAGATATTGCCGATACAGCCTACTTCAAAGCTGAAGACAATGTCGTTTTTTTAACTGCAAAGGATGGCCATCATTATATTATCGACAATACACTTGAACAACTGGATGGAATGCTCGACCCTGGTAGTTTTTTTCGGCTGAACCGGGGGTATATTGTTTCTTTTTCATCCATTAAAAAGGTAAGCAAGTATTTTAACAGTCGCCTCCTTATTGAGTTGGATCCTCCGGAAGAGGAAAAAGTTCTGGTAAGCCGTGCAAAAGCAAAAGAATTTCTGGAATGGTTAGATCAATAATATTGCAGCAAAAAATGAATATGAAACTAACAAGGATCAAATATCTGCTTTTTATATTCGGATTGATGTTCATGCTTTCATCGTGCCATCAAATGCGTGTGGAGGTCCATCAAATACCATCCAATACACCTGAAAATGCTCCAATCTATATTAGCGGAGATTTTAATAACTGGGATCCAGGCGATGAAACATACAGGTTAAAGCAGCTCACTGAATCCATTTATTTTATTGATCTGCCCAGGGGGATTGGAGAAATGGAATATAAGTTTACCCGCGGTGATTGGACCACTGCTGAAAAAGACAATTGTGGGTATGAGATAGAGAATCGTGTCATTGAATATGGCGACGGGGAAGTTGTGATTGATAGTATCCTTAGTTGGTCTGATCTCGACCCGGTCGATTGCGACCATATAACTATCGTTATTAGCAGCCTTCCTGACAATACCCCACGCCATGCATTATTGCAGTTGTCAGGTAACATTACGAACTGGGACGTTATCAATGAGGAATATGTATTTACAGTGGATGAAAAGCTGGGACTTCCGGTGCTTACAGTTTTTCGTCCCGAATTATATGATGTGATTGATTTCAAAATCACCCGGGGAAGCCTGAGCCGGAGCGAGGGAGATGGACTTGGGAGGGAAATAAACCCTCGCAGAATACAGTTCGGGGAAATTGACACCATGTTTGTAGAAGTGAGTTCATGGCAAGACCTGGAGGAGGCAAAAGGTGATATGATCAGCCTGATCGTGGAAAGGATCCCAAAAAATACCCCGGAGAATGATCAGATCTTTTTTGTTGGGGAGATCAATAACTGGTTTCCGCACGACCTGAACCTGCGGCTGGAAAAAAACAGAAAAGGGCAGTATTTCATTAATCTGCCAATACGTGCATATGGTACCGAATATAAGTTTACACGTGGTAACTGGAATACTGTTGAAAAAGACGATTTCGGTTATGAGATTGATAACCGCGTTCTAATCAGAGAGAAGTCGTCCGATACTGTGATTGTATCAATCTGGAACTGGGCTGATCTTTCGATTCCCCTGGGTGGGGAAGTCACAATTTGGGTAGCTAATTTCCCGGAGAATACTCCGGATGATGCCGAGCTTTATATAGCCGGTAATTTCAACAACTGGGATCCAGGTTCGGACGACTGGAAATTTAATCGTGTTGAGATGGGTTATTATTTCATCTCCATTCCCCGTCAGGGCAATAAGCTTGAATTCAAGATCACACGTGGAAGCTGGGATTCAGTAGAAGTGGACAAGAATGGCAAGGAAATTGAAAACCGCACCTATCAATGGGGGGGGGTTGAGCAGATTGAGTTGGAAGTGGAGAAATGGAAAGACCGGTAGGAAATCTGAAATCTGAAGATTGAAATCAGAAAGCAGAGATTTTGATTTATTCATATACCTAAAGTGCCTTTTTCATATTTCTTTTTTTACATCAGACAATGGCAAAAAGAGCCAAAGCACAAAGTCCGGGTTTTTATTGTTTGATCACCTCCCGTAAAGTTCGCTGAAGGCAATCTCCCAACAATTCATTCACATCTAAAGCTTACTCAAAATAAAAAGCTAATTTTACATCTTTAGTCACTCACTTTTATTATTCTACAATTATGAAATATACTGCCATAATTCTGCTATTGCTTTTATCATTTTCATTAAAAGCACAAGAACAATCTACTTCAAATATAATTACTGACGATTTGCTGAAATTTATGTCACAAAGCTCTGATGATGCATTAATACCTGTCAACATAATGCTTAGCGAGAGGTACCCTACTGATCAATTGATCAGCAAGACTTCTCTTATGAAGAAAGAAGAAAGAAGAACTTATGTGGTGAATGAATTAAAGGCTTTTAGCTTGCAATCACAAAACAAATTAAGCGCTTACTTATCTAGTAAAGTCCTTTCATATGAGGTAGAAGAAATACATACCTTCTGGATCACAAATGTGATTAGCTGCAAAGCCAGCAAGGGAGTTATAAACGAACTAAGTCTTCAGGATAATATCGACAGAATTGATCATGATGAGGTGAGATATTTACTTAGCGGGAACCCAGGCACTACACCGGCAGAGCCATTGCAAACTCCCGGAACCGCAGAAATTACCACCAATGTATTGATAGTTAATGCCCCCGCTGTTTGGAATCTGGGCTTTACAGGAGAAGGTGTTGTAGTAGCAGTTCTTGATGTGGGTGTAAATTATCATCATGCAGACCTTGAAGATCATATGTGGGAAAGCGTTGATTACCCTCTTCATGGTTACGACTTTGCATACAACGATAACGATCCTATGGATGGCCATGGCCATGGTACGCATTGCGCAGGCACTGTTGCCGGTGATGGAACTGCAGGCTCTCAAACGGGTATGGCTCCTGATGCTGAAATTATGGCTGTTAAAGTACTTGATAATAATGGTGGCGGACAGGAATCGGATAGCTGGGCAGGATTTGAATTTGCCGTAGAAAATGGAGCGGATGTGATAAGCTTCTCTGTTGGTTGGCCACATTCCTGGAATCCGAACAGGGCTACATGGCGCAATACATTAGATAATACACTTGCTTCAGGAGTGGTTGCTGCTATTGCTGCCGGAAATGAAGGTGGAAATATTAACAATCCTGATGATGTAAGAACCCCGGGGGACTGCCCTCCCCCATGGTTAAACCCTGATCAAACTTTAGTTGGAGGTATCTCCGCCTGTGTTTGTGTAGGTGCTACCAATAACAGCGATAATATTGCCTCCTTTTCCAGCAGAGGACCCTCATCCTGGGAAAATGTTAGTCCGTTTAATGATTATCCCCATAATCCTGAAATGGGATTACTCAGACCGGATGTCTGTGCACCGGGAGTTAATATTAAATCATGCGATGCCTTCAATATAAATGGATATGCTTTTATGGACGGCACATCCATGGCTACACCGGGAGTGGCAGGAGTTATGGCACTATTAATATCAAAAGTTCCTGATTTAACCCCACAGCAAATTGATATGGCACTTGAAACAACTGCTGTCGATCTGGGAGCAGCCGGGAAAGATAATATATTTGGAGCAGGTCGTATTGATGCGCTGGAGGCCTTCAATGATTTAGTAGAGATGTATGCTCCAACAAATTTGCAGGTAAATACAGATCAGGAAACCGGCTTGTCTTCGCTCAGCTGGAACCATAACCTGGGAATGGGGTTTCTTTATTACAGAATATATAGAAATTCTGTGGTAATAGATAGTGTTACTGTTATGAGTTATGATGATCAGCTTATAGATTATGGCTACTATACTTATGAAGTAAGTGCTGTTTATACCGGTCCTATCGAATCGGATCATACAATTAATTACACCCAATGGGGAACTCCCATATTTGAAATGAGCCCTGATAATTTTATATCCTACCTTGAACCCGAAGGGATTGATCAACAAAGTATGATGGTAAAAAACACAGGAGTACTGGAACTGAATTTCCAGCTTTCACCCTTTGATATTGAAGGCTGGCTTAGCATTGAACCCGAAAGTGGTGTCGTTGCTGTTGGTGATTCTATGGTTTTAACTTTAACCTTTGATGCTGAAGGATTGAACATAGGAAAATATGATGACACTCTTGCTTTTTTAAGCAATGAACTAAATGCTTCTCATCATGAATTTACAGCCAGCTTGATTGTGGATATACTGGAAATTAATGCTCTTGCAAATCTCTCTGAAATCTGCATTGGTGAGTCTGTCCAACTGGGAATTGATATCATGGGAGGTACGGGAGACTTATCATATTCATGGGCTTCATCTCCTGAAGGTTTTACCTCAACAGAAATCGACCCTGAAGTAGTACCATCTGAGGATACATGGTATTTTGTTACTGTATCTGATGACTTTCTGGTACAAGAAGATTCTGTATTTATAAGTGTTCATGATCTGCCCGAGGTTTCATTGGGTGATGATCAGGTTCTTTGCAATGTAACGGAACATCCCCTGGATGCAGGAAATCCTGGATCAACATATGTATGGTCGACTGGTGAGGACACACAAAATATACTGGCTTCAGGTACAGGTGAAAACACTTTCTGGGTTGAGGTAATCAACATGAACGGATGCGTTCAAAGTGATACGGTAATATTAACTTTTGCTGATAATCCAGCAGTTGAACTAGGGGCTGATACCGCCATTTGTGATGATGCCATAATTACGCTGGATGCAGGAAATGCAGGAACAACTTATTTGTGGTCGACTCAGGAAATTACCCAAACGATTACTATAGATGCAAAGGATTATACCCCGGGAATTCATAACTTTTTCGTTGAAGTTACAAATGATTTCAACTGCTATTCAACAGATACAATTGTATTAGAAGTTATGGATTGTACAGGAATTAATGAGATTGACAATCATATCGCAATATCTGTATTCCCCAATCCTAACAATGGCATTATTAACCTGGAATTAGAAAGTCATAATATTAAAAATGCAACATTGAAAGTAATTTCTATTACAGGAGCCGTTGTGTATAAGGAGTCAGGAATAAATATATCAGGGACCTATAAAAATCAACTAAATTTAAGCTCTCTTGATCAAGGGATTTATACAATACTAGTAATTGATAAAGATGTGATTGTAGCCAGGAAGATTGTTATTGACAAGTAAACTTCGCTAAATCGTATACATCGTTCAATCGTAACAATCTTACAATCTTCTGAATTTTGAAGTTTGAAGTTTGGAATTTGATGTTTACTTGTAGTTTTGATTTTAACATTGCATTATTTATATAACGTTTTCTATTTCGCATTTATAGAAACAATATGCATCCGTTGTGGGATTTCTTGTGACTCTGATTCATGGGAGATCGATGTTTGTCCGGATTGTGAGGTTTGAACTCAGCCTGGCCGAAAAGAAGAGCGACTCGAAAGGGAATTTGAAGATTCCGGTGAATTGGATTCAAATGATGATTTTTAGAGAATTGCTGAAGCAATCCATATACTAATCCAAATTGGCGCGCGTAGCTGACGCAATCAACTATGCTGCTTCCCCATGAAGTGAAGCAATTCCTTCTATCAATCTTTCAAAATGGTCAATCAAGCAAACATGTGTTGTTGTGCCTATTCATAGGTTAGCATCAGTACAGGGTTTTTTATTGCAGCTCTGTATGAATGGAAACTAACTGTTATAAGTGCAATCAGTAAGGTTATCAGGAAGGATCCCAGGAAAACCCAATAGGGGATATCAATATGATAAGGATAATCAGCTAACCATCTGTCCATGATCATCCAGCAAAGGGGGACGGCGATTATGTTTGATGTGATGACCAATACTGAAAATTCCTTTAAAAATTTGTTAATGATGGCATAAATCGTTGCCCCCAGGACCTTTCGAATCCCAATCTCCTTATTTCTCAAGGAGGTCATGAAAGCCGATAGCCCGAATAAGCCAAGACATGCAATGATGATAGCCAGGAATGAAAAGTATATGGCAATCTGCAGAAGCCGGTCCTCTGCTTTATACATCTGGTCAAAACGATCTTCCAGAAAGGTATAGGTAAAGGGAAAGTCGGGATTGAAATGGGTCCATACCTGTTCAATTGCCTCTAGGGCCTGCTCATTATTTTTATCTGAAATCTTGATACTGCCCTGCCAGTGAACCTTATCGTCCCATCCTATTGCCATGGGCACAACTGGAACATGTAGTGACTCGAGATGGTAGTCTCTTATTACTCCTATTACCGTAAAATTCTGGGCAAGGAAATACTTCGACGACTCCCGGTCGGTATTCACTACCTGGCCGATTGGATTATCCCATCCGATCTTTTTTGCGGCAGTTTCATTGATGATGACTGTGTTGAGTTTATCTGATTGTAGGTTTTCATCAAAAAATCGACCACTCAATAATTTTATATCGTAAAGTTCAAAAAACTGAGGGTCAGCAGAGGTGACCCTTGTTTCAATAGGTTCATCTTTCCATACAAGCGTAAAGGTGTTATTTGTTCGCCCCGGCACCCCATGTGAAAAGGAAACAGCTTCAATATACGGACTTGAAAGGAGTTGCTGGCGGAAATCCTTTAACGAACTCCTGACGTTTCCTTCCAGGGTGATGTTCACCACATTATTCCCGTCAAATCCCAAGTCCTTATTTTTGATAAGCTTAACCTGTTCGCTAACGATTAATGTACCACCTATCAAGACAGCAGCAATAATAAACTGTATTACGATTAGTACCTTACGAAATATGCCGCCCCACCGGCCCCTGACTGTTGATCCTTTCAGGACGTTTAAAGGCTTATATTTTGACAGGTAAAAGGCAGGGTAGCACCCTGAAATGATTCCTATCAGGAGGGAAAGCAATAAAAGAGAGATCATTCCCCTCAGGCTTAAAATTGCATTGATGGTGAATTGAGTATCAGCAATATTATTGAATTCAGGAATCAATATCTGCAACAACATGATGGCGATGATAAGGGCAATCATGCTCAGGAATATTGATTCTATCAAAAACTGTATGGTGAGGTTTATTCGTGTAGAGCCGATCACCTTTTTGATCCCAACCTCTTTTGCCCTTGTGCTGGCCCTGGCGGTGGTTAAGTTTATAAAGTTAATGCTGGCTATGGCCAGAATAAAGATGGCGATGATGATGAAAGCATCAACAAGCGATTTGCTGCCATGTTTCACACCCGCTTCATGATTCAACTTGGTTGCAAAGTATATTGTATTCAGTGGTCGTAATTTGATAATGTCAAGTGTGGCATTGGTTCCGAGAATAGCGCCTCCTTCATTGGATTTGAGCAGATTGAATATCTTTTCCTGTAATTCAGAGGGCCGATAATCTTCATGACATTGGAGATAGCAAAGGTAATTCCATGTAGAAAGGTTATCCAGCACATCTTCACCCCTGAACATTTTCAATGAGGTGAGCGAAAGCAAATAATCAAACACAAAGTGCATGTTTTGTGAATCATCAATCACTCCGGTAATTATGGCACTGTATTTATTATCAAGTTTCACAAGTTTATTTAAAGGATCTTCGTTTCCGAATAGTCTGATAGCTGCATCTTTTGTCAGTACAATGGTCATGGGCTCGGCAAGGGCAGATGATGGATCCCCTGAAAGCATTTTAAGGTCAAACATCTCTAAAAATGAAGAATCTGCGAATAGTCCATCAAGCAGGGTGATGTCCTTTCTTATATCATTCAAGGTATCTTTTTGATAGGAAAACAGGCTGCTGCCGGCTTTCATGGTGCGTGCAATGCTATTTATTTCCGGTATCTGGCCATCCAGTAAATGGGCAACTCCTGCCGGGATAACACACCAGTTACCGATCTCCAGCCGTGTGATGTTATCATAATTCTTGTTATAGCGGTCGTAGCTGTATTCATTCAAAACATAGAGCGTGATCAGCGCAAATACACAAAACCCGACCGCGAGTCCTGCCACATTGATAATAGAATAAAGTCTGTATTTCAAAATGTTTCTCAGGAAGAGCTTAAACTGGGTAAAGATCATCTTTTGGGTTTTTGTAATTATGCTAGTCCAATTGCATACCAAAATATATGACATGCTGTTAATTAGGATGTTATAAGCAAACTTTATTTTCCTGACATGTCAGGTGTTTACTTTTGACACATACGGTTGACGGGATTGGACAGTCAGGATAGGGTAGAGCTGAAAGTGGCAGGCTGTAATAAATAAGCAGTATCCCGCTCGCGCGGATCACATGATCCGTGCCAGCTGAAATTATTTACCTGGAAATTGAAGTTTGGTATTTGAAATTTGTTTAGAATTTAGAACTTGGAGCTTAGAATTTCCGCACAGCGGTGTGAGATTGCCTTCGGCGGACTCTTTAGGGGTGGTACAAACATCTAAAGACCCAGGGCAATGCCCTGAGCGGGTTTTCTTTTGAGCCATTTACAAATGCAAGCATTTAATACCGCTCAAAAAAAAACCCGTCGTTGAAGACGGGTCTTTAGATGTTTGTCGGAGTGGTGAGACTCGAACTCACGACCTCTAGTCCCCCAGACTAGCACGCTAGCCAACTGCGCCACACCCCGAACGTTGTAAAATCCAAAATTCAAACTCCAAAGGAGTTATGATTGAAGAATTTGGGTTTGCAAAGATATAGCTTTTTCAACAATTGATAATAATAGAATCTCATTAAAGGTGAAACAAATTAGATTGATCTCCTAATCTCCATCAGCATGCAGGCTTGGAGGTAAATTGAGGAAATACTTCGATTGTAATCATAAATTATTATGTTATTTTATGATTATACTCTTGTGATTTTGTATATTTGTAAAAAAAGTCAACCTATGATACATCGATTAGTTCTTGATCAAATCAAATATAGCCTATTTAAAGGCAAGACTATAATGTTGCTAGGGCCTCGGCAATCAGGTAAAACAACCTTGCTTGAAATGCTATCTGATGAGATTAACGAAAAGGTATTAATACTCGATTGTGATGAACCTGATGTAAGGAAAGAATTAACTGATGCAAGTTCTACACAGCTTAAGCAAAGGACAGGGAATGCTAAAGTTGTAATGATAGATGAAGCACAAAGAGTAAAAAATATTGGAATCACCCTAAAGCTTTTTCATGATAAGGTCAAGGATGTTCAGTTAATTGTGACCGGTTCCTCTTCACTGGAACTTTCAGGAAAGACGAGTGAGCCCTTGACAGGAAGAAAATATGAATATTTCCTGTTTCCAATATCAACAGAGGAGATGATCTCGAATACAGATCATACAACCGAAAAAAGATTATTAAAGAACAGACTCCTGTACGGTATGTACCCAGGTATTATCAATGAACCGGGTATTGAAAGAAAGAATTTAAACAATCTGGCAGGAAGCTATTTGTACAAGGACATATTTACCTTTCAAGATGTTCGTAAACCGGAAATCATTGAATCCCTATTGGAAGCTTTGGCGCTGCAAATCGGAAGTGAAGTTTCATACAATGAACTGGCAACTTTATTGGGAATAGATCAAATAACCGTTCGTCGATATATTGATCTCCTGGAGAAAACGTTCGTCCTTTTTAGATTAAGGTCATTCTCTCGCAATGTTAGGAATGAATTAAAAAAGTCAAGAAAGATCTATTTCTATGATAATGGAATAAGAAATGCCATACTATCAAATTTCAGTGATATTGAATTACGGACAGATAAGGGAGCACTTTGGGAAAATTTCCTGGTGAGTGAAAGACATAAACTTATAAATAATCACCAGGTGTTCGTTAATAATTACTTCTGGCGAACCACTCAGCAGCAAGAGATTGATTATATTGAGGAAAGAGAAGGTATGATTTCGGCCTATGAATTCAAATGGAATACGAATTCCAGAAAGAAGATTCCCCAAACCTTTGTTAAAGCATACCCTGAGGCGAGCACTGAATTAATAAATACTGATAATTATCTTGATTTTTTGATAATTAAACAATAATTATTTAGCAAAAGTAAATAAAAAAGAGGTATATAATACCTTCTTAGGTAAACTTATATATTTACTTATTACCTTATTAATAAACTTATATGTTGACTCTCTTACCTCCTAAGTAAAGGTATTTGTTGACTAAATGTTACTAAATATAATTATATAACTTGATAATTAGGGTTGCGTCGAAGGGCCACACCCCGAACGTTGTAAAATCCAAATTTCAAGATCCAGAATCCAAAACAAATCTCAAAATCCAAATTTTAGAACAATTCCCTTTGTCATCCCGAACGAAGTCGAGGGGCAACCCTTAAAACTCAAAACTTAAAAAGAGACTGCAAAGTTAATTCCTCTTATCCAGAAAATAAAAAATGCTTTTGAGTTGAATCTGTTTTACCACTTCCGGGACGGTAAAGTTGTTCTTCCTGGTGCCATACTGTGTAGTTTTTAGATGGTACCTTCATTTGTAAACCACACATTAAAGTTATAAATTTACTGGTGAACATTACGCTGACCCGCTACAAAGTGAAAAAGACTGCTCAGTTTAACAGGAATATGCAATTAGGTGCTCACTTTGACAAAATTTTCCGTCAAAAAAAAGGAAAATATGTTTATCTTGCTTCTGATTTATTTGATTTCACCTGATCAATCCCTGATGCAGGACACCAAGCTAAATAGACCAAAAATTTCGAATGACCTTTTAATAAGGCCGCATCTTATTGAAAAATTAGAAAGAAGTAGTCATTTGCCGCTTATTTTAATATCGGCTCCTGCTGGTTACGGCAAAAGCATGCTATTAAGCCAATGGCTTGAGAAACAGGAGAACAATTATTGTTGGTTGTCTCTGGATGAAAGCATGAGTGATTCAACTATTTTCTTAAGCTATTTCGCCAAAGTTCTTCGGAGAGCCAGTTCAGCTGAAATGCCCGGCTTGAATAATTTGGATCAGGAATACAATTTCTTCACCTGGGAAAAAATAATAGACTTAATTATTAATGAAATTAATGAGTTAAGTGAACACACCCGAATAATTTTGGATGACTATCATTTGATCAGGAATCAGGAGATCCATCAGTTGATCAGCGCCATTATCAATGAAAACATCAACAACTTTCACCTGGTAATCATTACCCGTCGTGATCCACCGCTTCTATTACGTGAATTAAGGCTTTATCAAAAGATGCTGGAAATCAGGGCGCAAGACCTTAGGTTTAGTGAAAATGAAACGAATGCGCTCCTTGAGATCAAACCAAGCATCAAATTCAATAAAGATGAAATCATAGAACTTACCCACCGAACAGAGGGTTGGATCCTCGGCATCAGGGTGATAATCATGGCAAGGTCGCTTAAAGAGGAGGGAGATGAAAAGGTATCTTTCGATTATTTTACAAACGATCTGGATCTTCTAATAGACCACATTGGTGATAATTTTAGCCCGGAGTTTATTAGACGGGTTCAGCTCTGCACTCTCTGCAATCATTTCAATAGAGAACTGGTCGAGTCAATATTCTCCTTTTACTTTAACGAATCAGGCAGTGCAGAGAGTTTCCTTTCTGAATTGAGCGATTTAAATCTTTTCCTTGTCCCAACTGAGGATGAAGGGACATGGTACAGGTTCCACCATTTATTTGCTACCATCCTAAGTAGGCGGCTTATGAGAAACGAACCCGACATCATTAAACCCCTTTATAATCATATAAGTTCATGGTTTGAAGACAAGGGCCTTATCGATGAAGCCATCAACTATGCCATCAAGGCGCAAAACAACGATTTGGCCTGTAGACTGATCACCGAGCACAGGGTGAGCATGTTGGATCAGGGTCAATGGTGGATTGTTCAAGACTGGCTGGACAGGATTCCTGAGCAAATTAGAAGATCTAAGGTGGATTTGCTACTGGCAGAATTAAGGATTTATGAGGAAACCTGGAAACTGGAAGATATTTCTTCAATATTAAGTACCCTGGAATCATTGGGCATAGAAAATTCAGATTCAAAGACAAGATCTTATTACCTTTTTCATTTAGGTCATCATTTTATATTTGCCCGTTCAGACGTTAAAAAAGCCTTAGAATGCCTCGAGCAATCTAAAAAATTGTATAATAATGAGGCCATGTTTGGAGCGCGCAGGGAGGTGATACTGGCTATTGCCAGGCAGATGCTTGGTAAATCGTCTCTGGCGTTGAAGTCTCTTGACGATATTGAAAAGAATTTTTCACCTTCCAGCCTGATGCATATCCGCTCTTTGCATTCCAGGGTTTTTGTTCATATTCTCTCCGGAAATATGCCGGATGCAACCACCGCTTCCGAAAGATTTCATTTTGCCACCAGAAATTGTGACTATAAGACTGTGGAAGCGTTTAGTTCGTATTTTCGTGGAAACATTGCCTTTCAGACTTTTAATGAGGATGTTGCCGAGCAAGCCTTTTGTTCGACCCTGGGTTTTAATGGGATGTTAAATTACAGGGCCTATTTTGATGCCATGGCAGGATTGATTCTGTTTAGTTCCCTCAAAGGAGATGAAATAGTTACTGAGTCAATCTTTCAGGAAATGAACAAAAAGGTCGCAACAATAAAAGATACCAAGCTTCAAATTTACTACCGGTCAGTTAGGGCAAGAGTCAACTGGCATGTAGGACAGGGCGATAAAGAGCTGTCCTGGGCGCAAAAGGATTGGACCAAGCAAAGCCCGGCTTCGTATTTCTTTTTGATCGATGTGCCTGACCTGACCAAGGTCCGGATCATTGTCAGCCATGGTTCAATTTTAGAGGTAGAGGAGGCGCTTCATGTTCTTGCAGAAATAGAAGCCTTTCTTGACAACGTTCACAACAAATATCACACAATCGACATCGAATTTCTCAAGGCAATGGCATTACTGCGTATTGGTAGGAAAGAGCATGCAATCGAATCGCTTATGAAAGCTTTATTAATGGCTGAAATTAGAGATACGATCAGACCTGTTATTGAAGCCTACCGGGTGATGCCAGCCCTGTTCAGTGAGGTAGAGCAATCGAGTGCTACAAGACGTGTTTTGGCTAGAATAGGATTAAAATCATCTAGTATCAAATCACCATCCAAATCTGTTTCCAAAACCGATGAATTATCAATTCGGGAGCAAGAGGTCATCCGGCTCATCGCGAAAGGCCTCCGCAACAAGGAGATCGCCGATCAACTCGGTATCTCTACAGTAACTGTGAAGAGTCATCTGACCAATATCTATCGTAAGCTTGAGGTTGCAAATCGAACTTCCATGCTTAATAAAGTCAGGAATCTGGAGATATTTTCTTAAAAATCCTACCTTTTTGCGACTTATGTACGATGGATTGCCGTACCTGGTATATGTAATTTTGCAGACACCATTTGTCTCATAATTCATTTGCCAAGCATTTTTACTAAACAATCAACATTTATCACAACTTATTATGAATTTTCTAAATAAATTATGGTGGTTCACCCTGTTGAGGGGAATCATACTCGTATTACTCGCTTTTTTTGTATTTCGCCATCCGGTGAATGCATTGATTGGAGTTGCTATCTACATAGGTATTAGCTTATTGATTACCGGAATATTACAAACTTTAGTTTCATTCGGTTTAAAAAACACATCTCCTAACTGGGGATGGGTACTCGCCGGAGGACTCATTGATATCGTATTTGGGTTTATACTCTTGTCTAACCCGGCTCTTACTGCAAGCACGCTGCCTTTTGTGGTGGGCTTCTGGATTATTGTTTCCGGTATCATGTCCTTTGCCGACGCTTTTCAAACTAAAAAAGAAGGCAATTCCTTTTGGGGATTAGGAATGCTTGGAGGGGCACTTTCCATTGTAATAGGTTACTTCATTATGAGTGATCTACTTATGGGTGCACTTACTATTACCGTTTGGATGGGGATTGGATTTGCTATCGCGGGCATCGTGAACATCGCCATTGGATTCAAGCTAAAAACATTAAAGTAACTACTCAATAAACGGAAGCTGTTTTAATTGAAAACGAAAAATTATAAACGAATGAAAAAACAACTACAAAAAAACGAATGGGCCG
>CAWCAB010000002.1:0-1228958 GCA_963793485.1 uncultured Bacteroidota bacterium | reverse complement strand
GTCAATCAGGTCGTCAATCTCACGCATGAAGCGATAACATACTTTGGCTGCATGATAGCGGTCTTCTTCCCAGAAACTGGCAGCGATCAATATATTAGGATGTTTATCGATGCTGCTGATATCGATCCCATTGATGAATGGCCCTGTATTTAGTTTATCATTTGCCATTTAAAATCTTTTCAGAAGTGAGGCCGGCTGATATCAGTGCCATGGGGGCTCCGTTACCGGGATGTGTGCTTCCACCTACAAAGAAAAGGTTTTTATACTTTCTGTGCTGATTGTGCGGCCGCATATATCCCATTTGAAATAGGTTATGGCTCAGACTACCGAAGGTAGCACCATTATGTAAATTAAAAACACCTCTCCAGCTTTCCTGAGTGAAAACCTTTTCAAGCTTAATGTGTGATTCAAAATCGTCGATACCCTCTCTTCTTAAACGTGCAAAAACTATTTGTTTAAGTTTTACTTTCAGGCCTTCGATATCATCATAAGTATGAATGTCAAGGTTTGCTATCGGTACTATGACGGATACTGAATCCTGGCCATCGGGAGCAGCCGAAGCATCTGATTTCGCAGGAGAATGCAAATAAAAGCTAAGATCATCAGGCAGGTCACCGCCCTCAAAAATAGCTTTGAGGCCTTGCTTCAATTCTCTTCCAACAAAAACATTGTGTTGTTCAAGCTTATCGAAAGTTTGAGTCATTGCCCAATGAAATACGACTGCCGAACAAGCGTACTTCATACGTTTCATCTTTCGTTTCATCCTGTCATCCGCGATCAGCTGAGTATAGGCGTATGGGAGATCTGAGTTGTTGACAATGATGTCAGCTTTGAAAAAACTGCCATCTTCCAGGAAAACGCCCTCTGCCTTTTTCCCATTCACCTTTATTTCCTTTACCGGGCAACTATATTCAACGCTAACCCCTTCCTGCATAGCTATTTCCAGAAGGTTTTGAGTCACTTTACTCATCCCTCCTTTTGGGAACCAAACCCCTTCTGTGAGTTCCAGAAAAGGCAGCATGGAGAATACGGCAGATGCCTTATACGGATCCTGTCCAACATAAATATTTTGGAATGTGAATGCAGCGCGCAAAGAGGGATGTTTAAAATACTTTCCGGTATAACGGTAATGATTGTGTAATGCTTTGACCTGGTACAGGACATAAAGGTTTTTGAGGTTAAAGAACTGCAGAAAATGGGTGTAATTTCGGTTGATGATATGCTTCATCCCAATGCGGTATGCTTTCATCCCCACCTCCATATACTTAATGAATTTTTCGAAGCTTCCCGTTTCAAAAGATTCGAGTTGCGTTCTCATCTTTGCAAGATCAGAGGTAAACAGCAAACCCTGCTTATCATGAAAGAAGATCCGGTAAATTGGATCCATCCTGTACAGTTCAAGTTCCTCATCCAGTTTTTTACCGATCTTATTATAAGTTGTCTCGTAAACATCGCGCATCATCAGAAGGGTTGCCCCGGCATCAAAGCGATGGCCATCTATGGTCATCGAGCCACAACGCCCGCCTGCAAACTCATTCTTTTCAAATATTCTAACGGAATAGCCTTTTTGAGCAAGGTATATAGAGGTAGTGATACCTCCAATCCCGGCACCAATGATAATCACTTCTTTCTTTTTCGGCACTTCTGGAGTATTTAAATATAATGACAATTCAAATATACAAGAGTTGCAGATATTAATAGAAACTATTTCGTTATATTTGAGAGAGAGAATCAGATCACTCATTGTTTTATGAAAAAAGTAACTGCTGCAAGTCTGCTTATACTTTTATTCATTGCTGCTTTTGCCCAGGAACGTATTGCAAAAGGTTATGTCCTTGATGAGCATTCCAGGGCACCCATTGAAGGTGCATTGGTAAATGTTTATGATACCAACATCATTAACTTCACGGATAGGGCGGGTGTCTTTAATATTTTGATGCCCAAAAAACGACGGCATCTTCTAATTTCACATGAGAATTATCTGACAAAAAAAATAATCCTAGGCCCAGGGTTCCAGCACAAAAAAACCACGATTTTACTGGAGTCTATTAACAGCGAAGCAATAATTTTAAAGGAAAAACAAGCAAGTGACAGTCTGTTCCTGAGCTATAAAAATACTCTGAGCCTGTCGATCATGGAATTATTTATTGTGGCCATTGCAGGCCGATATGAGCGTTTCTTGACACCACGGCATTCTCTTGGTTTGCACGCATCGGTTTACGTCTATGGAAGGAATCCTGTTAGCCTGGGTTCCGAGCATGATTATTATCCGGTCTATCACGGATTTAAATTGGCTCCGGCCTACAGGTTTTATCCTTGGAGGAAAAATGGAAGAGGTCTGTTTGTGGAGGCGAAGCTTCCGATAGGATATATTCACTTTTCAGAACTTGATTATCATAGCCACAGCTATGGATCCCACCTGAGGGTGGAGAAGGAATATTCTCTATGGACCTTCGGATACAATGTTGGAGCCGGGTTATCTGTAAACCTTAAAAAACCAAAGCATGCTATATTAAGTTTCTCATTTGGCTACCAGTACTTTCCTCTTGATGTACCTGAAAAAGTCACCAAAGATCTTGGAAATGGAGTGATTATCACCCTCCCAACAGACACTTATTGGTGGTATGAGGGAGGCCCCGGTTCAAAATTTGAGTTTAAGTTTATGATTGGAGGGATCTTTTAATTTACACTATTGTGTTGGGAATTTAGAAGGCAGGAGCTATGTTGATGGAGGTCCTTCATAGGGTGCGTGATTACAGGATATTTCTGTAAAGATCGACAAACAGGCATGATGAAGTATGACCCTGAAACTTTAAAGCCACTTGTTTCTGCAACAAACCGCCTAAGAACTGCCCAGTAAAAAATGAAGCTATGAATATTATGAAGGTGCTCCAATGCCATCCGGTATGAATGACAAGCCTTAATAGAACTACCAGGGGTACCGGAATATGGATGGCCAGCATCCACTGCAAGCTGAATTTCCTGACATGGGCTCTCCAGTAACCGAATGGTATGTTCAGGAAAAAGATTAATATCCCGGTTAGAACCAGTATTTCAATGTCAGGCATGTTCCAAATATAGGCTTTTTAATGAGTCCCTGTTAAACACTATATATCTTTTACCAACAGCCGTGGCTCCAGCATATCGTGTATGCTGTATTTGACACCTTCCCGGCCAAAACCGGAATCTTTCACTCCCCCGTATGGCATATGGTCGACGCGAAAACCAGGTATATCATTGATGATTATGCCACCTACTTCCAAATGTCGGAAGGCTGCATTCATCTGGCTGATCTCATTGGTAAAAACACCGGCCTGCAATCCATAACGACTATCGTTAATATATACCAGTGCTTCGTTAAAGTCTGAATACTTCTCGATCGTTACAACGGGCCCGAATACCTCCATACAACATACTTTCATTTCCTGCCTGGTATTCGTGAGAACAGTAGGCTCGAAGTAGTTACCCTGCCTTTTCCCCCCGTAAAGCAATTTTGCACCTGCATCCACAGCTTCCCTGACCCATTCTTCCACCCTGATGGCATTTGCCTCATCGATCATGGTAGAAATTTCAGTGGATTCCTCCAATGGGTTGCCGTATTTAAGCTTCTCCGTTCCGGCTATGAATTGCCGTATAAATGCCTCAAAGGCATTCTCCTGTACCAGTATGCGCTGAGTGTGTATACACACCTGGCCGGAGTAAGCAAAGCTTCCGTTTAAGCATTTCTCCACAGCCCGCTCAAGCACAGCACTTTCTGTTACGATCACGCCTGCATTTCCACCAAGCTCCAGGATTACTTTTTTCTTTCCTGCATCGGATTTCATCTTCCATCCTACAGCCGGGGAGCCGGTAAAGCTGAGCAATCCAAAACGATCATCAGATACCATAAGGTTTCCTGTATTCCTGTTCATAGGCATGATGGAAACTGCCCCTTTTGGCAACTCTGAATGATCAATGATCTCTGCAAGTTTCAGTGTAGTAAGCGGAGTTGAGGAAGACGGTTTTAGAATAATGGGGCATCCGGCAGCGATGGCAGGCGCCAGTTTATGTACCGCCAGGTTGAGTGGGAAATTAAATGGCGAGATCCCTGCCACCAGTCCTATGGGAAAGTACCTGAGAATGGCATCTTTGCCTTTTCCTGCATCAGTCCATTCGATGTCAAGGTATTCAGCTGGCAGCCGTTTTGATTCTTCCGCTGCCACAATGAATGTTTGTATGGCCCTGTCAACTTCCGATAGCGCATAACGAATGGGCTTGCCTGATTCAAGGGTTATTATCCGGGCCAAATCCTTTCGCGAAGAACTCATTTCATCGGCAATCCTCATTAAAATAACATATTTCCGGCCCGATGGCATGTCGATAAGGGTTTCCTTAACAGACAAAGCCTTCACGATGGCCTCTTCCAATTCTGTTTTCCCTGCCCGGTAAGTGAATGCTATCTTTTCGTTGCTGTATGGATTGATGACCTCCTGCAGATCTTCTGTTTCGCGGAATTCTCCCCCGATGTATATTTGAAAATTTTTATGCATATGGTAAAAATGATCTTAACTCATTTCAAAGATAATAATCCCCTGAAGATATTGGGGAAGCCATAAGTGCGTTGTAAAAATATTGTGAGTGAATTCAATAAGAAATTGAACAGCTAAAACACAGTTGTGCAATTTATTGTTATATTACAAAATACTTAAAACACTGTGATGACAACACCAAAATCTTCCCTGGATACAACATTCAACCAACTGGTAAGGAAAAGATATAATGTTTACAACAGCATCTTTCTGAATCTTCCTTTCGAGCACATCAGTGGCATTGGGATGCTTATTCCCGGGATGCATGAATTCTTCAGGGCCGGCCTTGAAAAGGGGATGGAACCAGTGGAAATTCTTGAGAATTATTTTCAAACACACACCAGGCTCAAGTCGGAGAAAGAAAAAATTAACTTCATGTTCAAGGTGATTCAGTACGTTGAAAGGCAGATTGTCCTTTTCGACAGCATAGAAGATTCTGCTTTCCCGTTTCTTCATGATGCCGGCAATAGTTTGTCTATACAGGATTACATACAAATAGGAGAAGAGAAAAATGAAGACTCTGAAGTACTTGAGAAGTTATCATCCTTTGGAGTCAGACTGGTATTTACTGCCCACCCTACACAATTTTATCCCCCTGCTGTCCTGGATATCATTAGCAGTTTAAAGTCGCTGGTTGATTCGAACGATCTTGACGGGATTGATCTGAGTCTGCAGCAACTGGGGATGACATCCCTCCTCAAATCGAAAAAACCCACTCCCTTTGAAGAGGCAAAAAACATTATCTACTATCTGAGACATGTTTATTATGATTCGATGGGTGAGCTATATACAGGCATCAAGAATCATTTCCATGAGGGAGAATTTGAAAATCCGGGTCTCGTAAGGATTGGGTTCTGGCCAGGTGGCGACAGGGATGGCAACCCCTATGTCACCGCCGGAATTACCCTGAAAGTGGCTGATGAACTCAGGATGACGCTGATGAAATGCTATTACCAGGACATCAAGGTACTGGAAAAGAAAATGACTTTTCGGGAAGTAGAAGAGATCATGGCCGCATTAAGAGCAAGGATCTATGAATGCATGTTTGACGCCTCAAAAATACTGACTTACAATGAAATACTGGCATCTTTACACGAGATAAGGGATTCTGTCATTAAACAATATAATAAGCTTTACCTCAAAGATCTGGACAAGATTATTGATAAAGTAAAAATATTCAGGACGCATTTTGCCACACTTGACATCAGACAGGACCATAGCGTGCATAAAATGGCTGTTGTGGAAATACTAAAAAAGCAAAACCTTATTGAAAAAACCCTTGATGAACTTAACAAAGATGACTTATTGCAAATACTTCTTTCTTCCGAGTTCATGATCGATCCCGATCAATTCCAGGATACGCTTGTACAGGATACCATTTTAAATATCAAGCAGCTCAACAGCATACAGGAAAGAAATGGTGAATGGGGATGCAACAGGTATATCATCAGTAATGCAGAGGATATTTATTCTGTTCTTTTTGTATATGCCCTTTTCAGGTGGTGCGGCAGGGAAGAAGAGGATATTCACTTTGATATTGTTCCCTTGTTTGAGACTATGCAAGGGATGGCCAATGGTGCCGCCATCATGGAAGAACTTTTTAATATCAGGCAATACAAAGATCATCTGGTTTTGCGTAAAAATGAGCAAACCATAATGCTTGGGTTCTCTGATGGTACCAAAGACGGAGGTTACCTGAAGGCAAACTGGTCTATTTTCAAGACTAAAGAAGAGCTGACCGCCACATGCGACCGAAATGGTGTGAAGGTGGTCTTTTTTGATGGGCGAGGAGGTCCTCCGGCGCGAGGTGGTGGAAAATCACACCGCTTTTATGCTGCCCAGAGTCAGAAAATTGCAAATAATGAAATTCAACTTACTGTACAGGGACAAACCATAACCAGCCGGTACGGAACAGAAGAGCAATTCATATATAATTGTGACCAATTGCTAACGGCAGGACTGGCAAGGCAAATGGCAGGTATAGCAAATTGCATTTCTGATGAATCAAGGGACTTAATAGAGGAGCTTTCGGAAATTAGTTATAAGAAATACCTTGCGCTTAAGTCCCATAAAAAGTTCCTCCCTTATCTGCTTAATAAAAGTACTCTTAAATACTATAGCGAAGCCAATATCGGCAGCAGACCTTCTAGCAGGGGAAGTAGTAAAACGCTGAATATGAAAGACCTGAGAGCAATTCCATATGTAGGTTCCTGGAGCCAGCTTAAACAAAATGTTCCCGGCTACTATGGACTTGGATCAGCATTAAAAAGTTTGGAAAAGGAAGAAAAACTCGATGAGCTCAAAAAATTATTTCATGAAGTACCATACTTTAAAGCCCTGATCCTTAATAGTATGATGTCTTTGTCGAAATGCAATTTCGGGCTTACTTCCTACCTTGGGAAAGATATTGAATACAAGGACTTCTGGCAATTAATTTATGACGAATACCTGCTCACAAAAGAGATGGTGTTAATGATCTCAGGATATACGATCTTGATGGAGGAAGAGCCGGTCACCAGGAGCTCAATTGAGATCAGAGAGGAGATCGTCCTGCCCCTATTATTAATTCAACAATATGCTATGCAAAAAGTTGAAAAAGGCTCCGCACAAAAGCGCAATTATGAAAAAATAATTAAAAGGTCGCTTTATGGGAATATCAATGCGAGCAGGAATTCAGCATAATCTATTCCAGGTACTCTTAAAAACCATTACCATGACAACACAATCTCAAAAAAACAAATCATTCATAAAGACAGTTTTCAGACCATTCCTGACAGGCCTGCTAGCCATATTTCCCCTGGTTATCACCATTGTAGTTATTATCTGGTTCGTTAATTTCATTTCTTCCTTACTAGGCCCGGAAAGCAGTTTTGGGACACTCCTTCAGGATATTGGGCTGAACTTCGTTAGAAACACTGTGGTAGCATACCTGATCGGGCTGAGCATCACCCTGGTTCTGATATTCTTACTGGGATTGCTGGTACAGGCTGGTCTCCGTAAGCAAATTCTTGCAATGACCGATGCAGTGATGACACGCATTCCGGTTATCAAAACAATCTATGACGCTTCAAAAAAGATCACCGGTTTATTCGATCTTAAGGACAAGCCTGATATGAAGTCAATGAGCCCGGTGATGTGTTCTTTCGGAGGGGAGGGTGGAACAGCTGTCCTGGCATTGCTAACTACACAAGATATCATCAAGATCGATGAACAGGATTATTATTCAATTATGATTCCCACCTCCCCTGTCCCTATCGGTGGAGCCATCCTTTATGTACCCTGTGCCTGGGTAAAAAAGGTTAATTTCGGTATCGAGGGCCTGGTAAACATATATGTGTCCATGGGAGTAACCGGGCCAGAGTTGCTCCACAAAAAATCAGATAAGGATGTTTGATGAGATTTAACAAAACAATACCAAATGTCAGGAAATAACCAGAAATTAGCCTGAAACACCTGTTTACCAATCGTATATAGAGGTTGGCACTGAAGCTTAATTATCCTTTTCCCCTTTCCCTTTAATCTTAAAAAATATTCCAAAAGTAATGGACAGCGGGTCATAACTTGCATACGGACTATCAATCATAAAGGAATATACCGTTTGTAGCTGAAATTTTACGACCTGGCCTCCCACCCTGAAAGTAAACGCCGGTTCCATCAAATAAGAAGGGTTATTTTTTATGTCAGCCAGGTCGATAATAGTACTGCCAAAATCACCTGCTTCGATATTTAAATGATTATAGTCAAGCAAACAAAACCTTGTTGAGAATGCCAGAGTAATATATTTATTAGGGCTCCAACCCACAGCCGGCTGCAGAAAATAACGGTTGTAGCTGACATAATTTCTTTTATTTAATGACAAAGAACTGGAATTCTTATACGAATTATTAACTCCACCCCAGCCACCACCGGCATATGCCTCAAACACAAATTTCTCCTCAAAAGAAAAGAAATATCCTGCACCTAACTCGATGTGGTTACCCTTAAACTTAGTTTCCGTTGTTGTCTTGGTGCCACTCCAAAAACCTGTTCTTGTGGTACTGCGCCCACCCCAAAAATGATTGTAATTAAGCATTAAGCCTATATGATCAGTGCAAGCTACAGCCACCTGCAAGTTAGTAGCTGCTGAATAACTTCCAAATTGCAAAGAGAAAGAAGTCGTCGCGGTCTTTTTCTCCGTAAATAAGGGAACGTTTTGTGAATTGGGGACATAATAGCAAGGATTGCAATAGCAAAGCAGAAAAACAATGACCAGGGCACATAAAGGCAGTACTCTTTTGTACATAACTTAAGCTTTCTCTCTTTGTTTGGCTGCTTTTACCAAATATACAAAGATTAACCACTGAAAGCAAGTTAGTTACAAAATATTGCCTGTCAAATATAATATGTGGAGTTTACCTGTCATAGCTAAATTTGAACAGGTCATATAGAATTCGACCGAATGAAGAACACCCGGAAAATGACTCTTTATTAAAACATTATAGGCATTTCACGATCCTGCTAAGGGTGTAGCATTTATGAGGTACGAAATGTTTACCTGGGACAGGATGTCGGTAAACTTATAAATGATGACAGGCAGAGCAATACCCAGGCCGAAAATCGCAAATATCACAAACTCGTGAAATAGGTCTTTCAATGTTTCACTTCTCAGGTTTTTCATCTTCCTATTTGAATTGGTTCTAGATAAAGATATATCTAACCACAGTATTAAAACAACTAAATAACAATAAATTAACAATTTAGCAGATCCCTGGAATTTGCATTTCGTGCTGATATGAGCTATCTTTATTCAGTAATCTGCACAAAAACAGAATTATATAATGCAAAGGTTTCCCTCCCTCATCATCTTTATTATGGCCTGCTTTATGACACAGGCCCAGGTAAACATCGACTCTCTGTGGGGTGCCTGGCACAATGAATCTGCCCCTGATTCCAGCAGGGCCCAGGCCATGCAAAACATTGCAAGATATGGTTATCTGTACTCACAACCCGACAGTGCTTTTTATTTCGCTCAATTAGCATATGACTTCGCCAGCATTATGGGTCTCAAAAATGATATGGCAGGCGCCTTGAGTACACAGGCAGGCTCATTTTATGTAAGAAGTGATTTTAATAAAGCTATTGAATATTACCAGCGATGTTTACAGATCTTCGAGGATATCTCCAATAAGAACGGGATGTCAAAAACCTTGAATAACATCGGGGTGATGTATTCAAACCTGGGTGATTTCCCCAAAGCCATGGGATATCATCAGCGAAGTTTAAGGATGAAGGAAGAGATCGCCGATACAAATGGCATGGCGGGTGCCATGAATAACATCGGACTGATTTATATGAATCAGGGCGACTATCCCAAAGCCCTGAGTTATTTCCAGCAAAGCCTTAGAATAAAAGAACATTACTCTGACAATAGAGGGATTGCTCAGATCTGTAATAACATTGGCCTCATTTATATGAGACAGGGTGAATATTTTGAAGCAAATGAATGTTTCAGTCGAAGCTTGAATATTTGTGAGGAAATATCCGACAAAAGAGGATTGGCCGGCATCCTTTCAAACATCGGATTAATTCATATGAACCAGGATAATTATCTCAAGGCCCTGGAATATTACAGGCAAAGTTTAATCATTAAGGAAGAGCTCTCCGATAAGAAAGGTATGGCGGCCACATATAACAACATGGGTGAGATCTATATGAATCAGCTTGACTATCCCAAAGCCATGGAGTATTACCAGAAAAGCCTGGCAATCTATGAAGAGATCTCCGATAAAAGAGGATTGGCCGGCATATTGACCAATATAGGAAGGATAAATAATTTGCAAAATAATCACCCACAAGCCATCATATGGTGTAATAAAGGCTTAGAAGTAGCTGAAGAAATCAATATTATCGAGGAACAGAAAAATGCCTGTCAGTGTTTATATGAAGCTTTCAAGGCTATGGACAATGGCAGCCTTGCTTTGGAATATCATGAGCGAATCAGTTTACTTGACGACAGCCTGCAAGCGAATGAAACTGCTAAAAAGCTCAAGCAAATGGAATTTGCGAAGCAGGTATTGGCCGATAGTTTGCTTCAGGAAGAGGAAAAACTTAGGGTTCAGATAGCGCATGAATCAGAAGTCAGAAAGAAGAACAGGACCAGGAATATCTTTATTTTATCAGCAGTGCTATTGCTCATTGGCGCAACAGCATTATACAGACGCATTGTATTTGTAAGAAGGGCCAAGAAAGCCATCGAACATGAAAAGGACCGATCGGATAAATTACTCTTGAATATCCTGCCATCCGATATTGCCGAAGAATTGAAAGAGAAAGGCAAAGCTGAAGCCAGGAAGTTCGAAGAGGTTTCTATTCTATTCACCGATTTTAAGGAATTCACCCAGATATCAAAAAAAATGGAGGCAGAGGAATTGGTGGGAGAAATCAATACATGTTTTGAATCCTTTGATGCTATCTGCAAAAAGTACGGAATTGAAAAGATCAAAACCATTGGAGATGCTTACATGGCTGCAGGCGGCCTGCCGATCCCTGCCGATGATTCGGTTAAAAATACGGTATTGGCAGCACTTGAAATGGCATCATGTATGGTTGAGCAAAAGCAAAAACGGGATGCAGAAGCTAAAATTTCCTTTGAAATGCGCGTTGGAGTCCATACAGGGCCTGTAATAGCCGGTATCGTTGGGACAACTAAGTTTCAATACGATATATGGGGAGATGCAGTAAACATAGCCTCCCGGATAGAAAATGCAGGAGAAATTGGCAAAGTAAATATCTCCCAGTCTACTTATGAACTGATTAAGGATGACCCTGAATTTAAATTCTACCCAAGAGGAAAAGTAAAAGCAAAGGGCAAAGGTGATATTGAAATGTGGTTTGTTAAGAAAGTCAATTAATCCAAATTGCCGGCATATAAAAACCTCACAAAAATTCTCAGTTTTTTTATCTGTTGAACTAAATACACCTATTTTGTGTTTATTACATCAATAAAACTAAAAACCCAAACATGAAAACTTTTATCTATTCAGGGCTTGCCATGCTCATTTTACTAGCATTCAGCCCAGTAAGCATTGCACAAACGCTGGATGCCGAAAACACTTACACCATTACTGGAAAGGCCAAGAGAGGAACACTTGGAGATGCATTTTTCGATGCAAACAATAAGACATACACTCTCACCTATGTTACCAAAGCAAGCGACAAGAAAGCAAAATTTCAGATCTACACTTTCGACTATGATTTTAATTTCCTCGATATGACGGAAGATGAAATTGAGTTTGAGAAGGCAAAGACCAAATACAAATGGTTTAAATACAGGGGAGAGCTTTATACTACCCAGGGCCTGTATGTTGAGCCTAACCTTACAGGAACGCTTGTATTAAGGCAAAAGCAGATCACGCATAAGTACGACTGGTTTTTTCTTGGATATTATACAGAAGTAGATATCCTGAAAAAGGTAAAACCCAAGGAAGAGGATGGAACCAGATATCATTATCTGGGTCATGCTGAAGATGATGTTACCGGCAATGTCCTCATTCTTTGCGGTATGAAAGATAAGATCAATAAGAATGCCGACGGATACAGGCACAGTAAGGAGATGGTTGTTTTGAAATACAATCAGGATGTGGAATTGATAGGTGAAACTCACTTTAAATTTGAACACCCCATGACGCTGGCTTTCACCAGGGCTATCCGTAATGATGATGGTAGTGTAAGCGGAATGAGTTTTGTCTTTGCACCCCTTGGCGGACCGGGAATGGGCAAAGTGGCTGATCCCAATAAGAACAATTATTCTTATGTACGCGTATCTTCCGAGCCTGCCGTTGTCGACAACATTCAGTTTGAATCTTATGCACCATATTGGAACATAAACGAAATGGTGGTTGATATCAATGACGACGTCTATCTGTTCGGAGCTTCCGCCATGGGCAAGGATAAATATTACAACCAGTTGCTGGCTACTTCTAAATTCAAAGCAGTGCAACTGATGAAAATATCAAATCACAAGGTAGCTTACTTTACAGAAACAGATCTGGAGGAATTTGAGTCAAAGCTGAAGAAACCGGCAGACCAAAAGAAATCCCCATCTTATGAAGGGAAGAAGTTTGCCTTTGCCAGCTATGCTAAGACCACAAATGGAGATTTTTTTGTGAGCGGACAAAATTTCAAGAATAGCAAAGAAGGTCCACAATATAATGATATTGTCGGCTTCCATTTCGATAATAAGGGCGTACTGAAATCTCAATACAGTGTTGACACCAAAGAATCAAATAAGTATGCCAAAGCTCATGGCACAGAGCAGTATTTCATTGAGAATGCCAAGGGAGACAAGGTATACTGGTTCCAGAATGAGATAGTAGGCCTTGCACTGGCTCGCAACAAGATGATGGTCTATCCCAGCATAGGTAATATTGAACTTGAAGGTGGCAACATTAGTCATTTCACTACCTATGGCGGTGAAGAAGGTTACTATCTCGATCCATCCTATCCATTCCTTGAAACGGATAAGGGTAATACTATAGTCTTTTTCGGTTCCGACAGAAAAGGAAAAGAGATCTGGTTCGCCAGGATCATTCTTGACTAAAACCCGAACCTCAGGAAGCCAAATACGAGAGAAACCACCGGGTTCTCACTTTTAAACCAGGTGAGCATATCCCTGCTGGCAAAGCCCATTTCCCACATGGTATTTTCATCGTTTATCGGACGGAAGGTAAAGCCAAGTGGTATATTAAAGCCATAGCCACCACCATAGGAGAAGCCGGCTGAAAGCTGGAACCATTTTGCAGGGCTATATTGTACACCCGCTGCATAAAATGGTTCTATAAATGCCCCGGGAGTTTCCTCCTCGCCAAGAGGGAATATGAATTCTATTCCGAAAGCAAGTTCATCGATGGCCTGATGATTGGCACCGAAACGTAAATGCATTGGATTTGATACTGTTTTGTCGGGGAGGCCTTCCCATTTCCCCAGGTTATCATTGTCGGCAATAATACCGCCAGACTCCGAGAAGATGTTGTAATTATTGATCCCGGGGGTTTCAATCTTCCAGATAGGCACATTCTCTCCTTCGTATACATTGCCATCCCATTTTATGGATCCGATATCATTCAATGAAATGGCCACCCTGGTTTTTTGATATATTTCGAAGGAGAGGCCTATATCTATCCCAAATCCCAGGCCGGCCGTCTGCCAGCCACTGCCTGATAACTGGGAGGGAGTAGGTTCACTGTACGTCACACCATAGGCAGGACCCAGAGCCTGGTAGCCTTCCACCTCAGTAACCGTAATGGAATTATACTGCATAATCCCAAAACCCTGCAAAAGTTTAAAGTCGATGCCGGCAAAAAACTTGAAATTCTCCTTATTTACCAGTTTCCTGCCATATCCCAGCACAAACTCATTACAAAACAGGTGAGTTATATCGGTTGGGTTATAGAGTTTCGAGGCAGCTTCGGGATCGGTAGTATAGCCTATAGTGTCACCATTTGGTAATGTAACAATACTATCAAAATAGGGTGAATTATATCCTTCGAACAAGAATTCAGAAGCTTGCTCATTTAAAGTACTTCGCCAGGATACCCGTTGCCTTACGGCAAAGGCAAAACCTCCGATCTTCTCATCCTGGAAGGATATGCCAAAAAGCGTGTTTGAAATATTGATCAGTAGTTCTGTATCGGTAAACCTCTGTATCGCTTCGTTTCGTTCAGTCTGGCTGCTAAAGTTTGTACTGCTCCCGAGAAGGTCTTGAAATACCATGCTCTTCGTCAGTGGCTCAGAATAGATCGACATGCCAAACTCAAACATGCCCAGATGCAGTTTGTGATCATCTTTCTTCCAACCAAGATTGGCAGGGTTTACACCCAGGGTCTGGTAGTCGTTAAGCGATACTACAGAGAAGCCCGAGGCTGTTGAATTGAAAGCACCGCCATCAAGCTGTGAGTATGCATTTTGTGCTGCATATACCAACAGCAGGCTGATTAAGATCTTAATAGCTGTTCTCATGATACTGGTTTTGGGTTAATCAAACAATGATTGCAAATTTCATGATAAATATACATAAACTATATTTATTCTGCAATCGGTTGATACCTAATTTTCCAGAATCATCAGCAAGATAAAATTGAAACCTTTAATTATAGCTCATCCACTTTCTTTTGAGCATCGGACCTGATCTTTGCTGCCTGTTGCTGTGCAGTATTCATGATGCCATCCGCTTTCTTATTGGCTTCTGCAACTACATTATCTGCCTTCGCATATGCTGTCTTTTTATATTCCTGTGCAGCAGTCTTTGCAGCAGCCTCGGCCAGCATTCCATTTTTCTTTCCTTCCTCCACAAGTTGATTTGCATGGACATCTGCCTCTGTTTTTATCTTTTGGGATGCCTCCAACGCGACACTCTTTATCTGCTCCGATTGTTTCCGGGCTTCCGCAATGATCTTCTTAGCCTGTTGTTCAGCATCATTTAAAATCTTCTGAGCTTCTTTTTTTGCATTTTGTTCAAGCTCTTCTTTTTGTTTTTCGATCTCTTGCTTAACGCTATTCGTAACCTCTTCGATCACATTCTTTCCAAGGCTGCCAATTGCAGGTTTTACAGTAGGATCCAGCAAGGTCCCTCCAATCAATACAGCCAGATTGATCGTTTCTCCTGTGCCAACACTTATTCCCTGTGCATTTGCCTGACCAATCAGCCCACTCATGACATTATTGGCCTCTCCGCCCAAAATACTTTTAGGGATTCCTATAGTAAGATTGTATCCAATTGACTGATCAAGGGCAGTCCATCCTGAAAGATTGGCTTTCATGCCCTGCATGACCATTTCAATTGGTTTTATGATCAACTTACCTTCATCAAATTCAAACAGTACTTTCAGGGGATCAATATCCAATGACTTGAATGATTCCAGCTTCAGCACATCTGAAAGTTTATTGAGGGTATTTACATTTTCAAGTTTTATCGCTGTAGTATTCATCAGCCCCTCTCCTACGAAAGTCACCCAATCAGGGTTCATATCATCTTTCAGCAGTGTGTTGAAGCTCATGTTGGTTGAGAAACTCCCTATTGCATGCTCAAAGATGGGTGCAAATTTTTGCAAAATACCAAACGTCTTTGATGCCTCAACAAAGTTGATCTTTTTCATATTCAGGGAAAAATCTACGATGGGCTTCTCTGTATCTTTGGTATCATATGAACCATTGATCCCGATTGATCCACTGAATAGATTCCCACGTAGATTGTTCAGGCTCACTTTTTCATCTTTTACAATTATCGAACCCTTTACATCCTCTAATTCTATATTGTCGTATAGGATTTTATCAAATTCAGCATCCAGTTCAAAGTCAATATTGGCAGGCACCATAAATGCAGTCAGGGCAACTGTATCGGAGGAAGATAAAGGTTCGTCTTCTCTATTCTCATCGCTTTTACTGATAAATTGGTTTACATTAAAAAACGTTGAGGATGCCTCGAATTTCCCTTGCAGGTCTTTATCGCTTAAGGCATATCCCAAATAATCCGATATCATCCCTTTCAGTACCATATCACTTTCTGCATACCGGAAATCAAGATTCACAAGATCGATATAAGCCGGTGAGAAATTCATCTGCGCATGAGTGATCTCAAGCTTGCTATCAAATCCCTCCATGGAATATTTTACACCTTTCATAAGAAAAGACCCGATTGCATCAAATTCTTTGTAGGCCTGATTTTCTATTGAAGATAGCCTGCCTTTCATTGCAATATTGGCATCAACAAAACCCTCTATTGATTCGTCGGGTTCAAGAGGATAAACTTTACCTATCACCGAAAGATCGAAATGCCCGTTTATACTCGCGTCGATATTTGGGTCTGAAATAATACTGCTCAATAACATTTTTGCCTCTACAGGATTATCCATCATGGAGAAGTTTAGTTTTTTCACATTTATGATGGTATTATCCACATCTCCTCCTGCATTTTCAATATTTACGGACATATTAATTTCACTGACAGATGCCGGTAACCCTGAATATTGGAACGCTGCCTTTTCAACCAGAACATCCAGCATGAATGAAGGAAGGTCTTTTTCGGTAAGGGTTCCTTTTACATAACCACTCAGGGTGAGATCCCCGCTTGTTTGAATATCCTGAAAATCTTTCTGGTATATAGCAGGAATAAGAGAGAGGAAGCTTTTAAATGAATTCTCAGGAGCATTGAAGGTGAGGATGATATTAGGATCCCCTCCGGCCATGGCTATAGATCCATCGAATTGTAAAAGCAATTCATTAATCCTAAGTTCATTCTTTTTAAAGGTATATATCTCATTTTTCAGGTCGGCATCTATCGTTGCATCAAATGCAAGCAGAACATTGTTCAGATAAGAAATTCCACCCAGCTCATATGTGAGTCCGGCAATATTGGTTTTTGTCTTCATTGAAGTTTTATCGGCTGAGAAATTCCCCGAAAGACTGTGATTCATGCCCTCAACAAGCATTATCATGTTTCCGGGTATATCTTCATAGCTGATATGCGCATCCATGATCTCAAACTTTTTCAAAGTAAGGTTAAAGGCGGATGCCTCTGAATCGTGTTCCTCCTTTGTAACAGTTTCATTACTGCTGGGAGCGATATCCCAGTTGACCATTTCATTTTCTAAAACCCGCAGGTGAATATTGGGTTCAAGGATACGGATTTGTTTTACTTCGTATGCATCAGTATTGATCACACTGAGGATATTAATGACCACAGAGACTGATGAGATATCAGCCAGGGTATCTCCTTCAAATTCCCCAATGCCTACCACGCTTACTTCGTCCAGATGAAAACTGAAATTTGGAAAATTTGTAAAAAGGTTAAGCCCGAAATCCTCAAAGTCAACTTTTGCCTCAAGGTTTTTATTTATTTCCGTTTTAGCGGCCTCCATGATCTTTCCCTTAAATACAAAAGGAAGTATAATCATTGCTGCAAGCAGAATGATAAAAACAATAAAGATCACTTTGAGTACCTTTCGGGTTCTACCAGGCTTCTTATTCATAAAATAGATATTAAAATGAGATTGATAAAAATGCTTTCACTATACAAATTACGACAAAACTAGTCAGAATAATAAAAAAAACAGCCCCGAAAATCCGGAGCTGTTTTTGTGCCTATAAGATTGGTTTGCAATATATATTTATAGTCTTATTAAGAATGTCTGCTTAAGATGATTCTTAATTATCTGATAGGTCCGGGAGCAATATCAATAAGACCTTCTCCATCACCAACGCCAATGTCGTCATTATCCGTAGGGATATGATCACCGTTGGTCGGATCCAGCATCTTTAAAACAGTGTCACCATTATCATTTACATCAATGGCATAGAGGTTACCATCTGCACCAAAAGCAATTTGTGGTGAACCGCCATTACCTATAAGTTCAGCAGGAATGGTGCCTGACCATGAGCCACCACCCGCAGGATCATAAACGATCAGATAAATTTCATCATCGGTATAATCAGTGGGAGTTCCATTATCATTGGTTCCGATCAAATAAAAGTTGGTGCCATCATTGGCAATGTCAGAAATACTAACACCAGTGTATGGCATCGCCGAGTTGTAGTCGACATTCTCAGTCATACTCCATGAACCGTTGTTATCATCATATGTAAGTACAACCTCGATGATCTCCATATAGTTTGGTGAGTTTGGATCTACATCCACATAATAGTAGTTTCCATCCAGGAAAACACCACCATTGGCAAGGCCTGAAATAGTACCTACTGCTACAGATGGATCTTCGCTATTCATATTATTTGCATATAAGGTGTTACCAATAACAAAGAAAAGAGTTTCGGTCACAGGGTCATATGCAGCTGCATCTACAGTTCCACTCGTGGCAATGGTTTCAGCCATTATCACCTCACCAATATGAGTTGTACCATCAATGTGAAGTAAAGTCAGGGTTCCGTCATTATCATTCTGAACGATACCATAAATAATAGTGATATCCATGGCTACCTGGTAAAAGTCACTGGTATAAGTACCCCAACCTTTATCAGAAAAAGTTGAATTACCTGATGCCCAGCCTGTTTCGCCCTGACCATTTGGTCCCTGAACGTCGCAGTGAGCTGCACAAACAAAACCTATATCTCCTGTGGGGAGATCCGCACATGGAATAGTATAAACATAGCTTGTCACAGAAGGATTATGATCTACGCTGTATGGGAACTTTCCAATCTTGGGTGCACCAGGTTTATTTACCGGCATGGCACTATAATCACCGGCATAAACATGAGATAATGACATTGTCCAGCCACCTGTCAAAGTATAGGTAACAATAAAATTACCACCAGTCATATCATAATTAACAGTACCTACATCAATATGCTGTCCTGCCATCAGAGGGACAGTCATATCGATCTTGTAATTTTGATATCCGTTCCAGACATCAATAGGGTCGTTGTCGGCGACATCCTGTTTCGAACATCCTGCAATAACAATTATTGTAAGAATAAGTAGTAAAAATTTTTTCATAATAAATGATATTTGTTTTGTTTACTTTATTATAACAATTTGCTGATTATCTGCATTGTACGTATTTGTATTCTAAAGGTTCCCCTATCAGGAGGAGCTAAAATACGGCAGCAACAAGGCTACAGCAATTATTAAACCCGTAAATAATCTAAGCGAGATGCTTAATGAATATCGTAAATACACGTAGAGGGATATATGTATAGCATATCTATATCCCTGACTATATGTTAATTAGGATGCTCTTATAAATTATTTAGAAAGTGTCTAAATTGCAGACAAGAGTTATTAGCAGGCATGTATTGCCCAGCTAAAACAGTATTGATTGGTTTTAATTTATGTAAGAAGAAATAGGAATGAGTTTAATATTTCCTAATTGATCTGGCCAAACAGTATTGCTACGCTAACGCCAAAACTGTAGTTTTTCCACTTCGCTTTAGAGCCTTCCGGAATCAGATCATCATTGATAATATTGCTGAAAGAGGGTGAGTAGTACAGGCTAAATTCAAATCTGTCGTACTGAACCCCGGCTTCAATGTTCAGGCCGATGTCAAACTTTTTGAAAAGCTCTTTTTCACCATCTCCCAAATCAACATTTGTAGTTTCATTATCCCACTCTCCATTTACTTTGTATGCATATGTTGAATAGGTGAGGTACCTGAATACAGGACCGGCCATCCCAAAGATGCTAAGTTTATCGCTGATCGGATGTTTGTACCCGAAATTAACCGGCAGGTCAAGGTAAATTAACATGAAGCGGTCCTTGCTGTCAACCTCATAGGGATCGCCATTTTCATCTTCAATCAATCGCTCTGAATCCCACCTGTATCCACTTACAGTAGCAAATAAGCCCGTTTGAAGAAAAATGTTATTATAGATGGAGGTTTCAAAAATAAATCCAATTTTCGGTGTGATCAGCATTTTGTGATCTGTAGTAGGTTTACTACCATCATCATCCAGGAGGTTCGCATTGGCCCAGACTGAACCAAATTTGAAGCCAGCTTTTTGGGCGGATACATCCATAACAATGATGGAAAAAAGAGCAATGATCAGGATTCTTGTAAAGATTCTCATGAGTTAATTTGATTATAGAATTAATAGATTTGAGTTCGTAAAAGTAATGAGGAATTTCAGACTATCAAAGACCATATTTATCGATCAGGTAAATTATAGCAGCCATACATCCTGACCCCAGCTGTAATTCCCTGATATGCACCTTGTCGAAGGTATCATAGCCGGAATGGTGAAGATCCATGTATCGCTGGGAGTCTGTTCTGTATCCCATCAGGGGCACCTCGAATTTTTTCAGGGGGCCAATGTCTACTCCACTCCCCCCCTTCCTGATATAATTTATGCCATATGGTTCAAGCAGATGGTGGTATCCTGAAATGATCTCTACGATTGAATCGGAGGCATCTACATTAAAGCCGAGAGGTGTGAATCCACCTGCATCAGCTTCCAGTGCTAGGTAATTACTGATGGCATTTTCTTCAGTATATTCTGCATAGGCACGAGCACCTGATTGATAAAGCTCCTCATCCATGAACATGATGGCCCGGATCGTTCGTTTGTTGTCTAAACCAAGCTCCTTAAATATCCTGAGTACATCGGCAGATTGTACACATCCAATACCATCGTCATGAGCTCCCGGACTGTTGAACCAGGAGTCAATATGACCTCCCACGACTATGTATTCGTCAGGAAACTCACTACCACGGATATCAGCGATCAGGTTGAAAGAAGTGATCTCTTCAAAATCTTCAGCCTCTACTTGCAGCTTCACCACGAGACCAGGAAAAGTCTTCAGTGTATTGCTAAGTATATCGGCATCAACAGTGCTGATGGCTGCACAAGGAATTCGCTTTTCATTAAAGCGCGTTGATCCTGTATGCGGAAAGGTATCTATCCTGGTTCCAACAGACCTCACCAGTACACCGGAAGCCCCAAGTTCAGCTGCCAGAGCCGGGCCACGTGAGCGTTGATCCACTCCACTGCCATAAATCCGGAATGTATTGATATGAGTTATATCTGCAGGCCTGTTAAAGAAAACGATCTTGTTCTTTATTAAGTCCGGATCCACTTCTCTCAACTCATCCAGGCCCTGAACCTCAATAATATTGGCGATCAATCCTCCCTTCTTAGTGGAAGGAGAAGGTCCCAGGGCATCGGCCCTCAGTTTTATTTCACCATCGGGGGAGAGTATACTCACTTCTGTAAGATAGCAAAGCCATGCAGGGGTTTTGAATTCCTGGAAAAAAACAGTATCCGCACCCAGTTCTACAAAATAATCCTTCAAATAATTTTGCGCAATAATTGATTCTGCTGAGCCCAGAAGTCTTCCCGGAGCATGTTCACACAGATGAGCCAGGTTATTATAAGCTACATCGCTCTGAAGAACATTATCAAAAATTTGGCGAAGCACTTTTTCATCATCTTCCTGAGAAAAGGATAAGTTGACAATGAGCAGAAGTGAAATGATAAGGGAAAAAAGTCGCATGCTTTTTTTTCTAAAAATAGGAAAAATGATTCAGTGACGAATATTTCGTTGAAAAGAGAAGCGGTTTTGTTCAGTGGAAATACCCATATGTATAATTATTTATTCCTTCTCAAAATAAGGGTTTACCTTTCCGTTATGAAGAGACCGATAACTTAAAAACAGCAAATTATGCGATCAATGAAATCATATTTATTAGCATGTATGTTCATATCTGCTTTTGGCTTTGTATCTATGCTTGCCCATGGACAAAGCGATCTATCAGATAATCTTCAGAAAGGTAGCAGCTTTAGCAATTATATTACCTTCAATGGGGAGCAAACCCTTATTGCTTATTATGTCCCTGGAACATATGATTCGCTGGTGCCGAACAAAATGATCCTGGCATTACATTACTGCGGGGGGAATGGACAAGCTGATGCAATAACATATCGAAACCTGCTCACTGATTTGGCTGATATGATCGATGCAGTAGTGGTAGCCCCCTATTGTAATAATAATGGCGCTCCGTACTATAACATTCCTGATCCATCTATTCTTAATGTATCCATAGATTCTACATTGGAATTTTTGAATATAGATACAAACAGCATTTATCTCACAGGTGGATCATGCAATGGCCGATCAACGTTTGAATTTGGATTAACTGAAATTTATGATTTTATAGGGATTATCCCATTTAATGCGTGGATTCCAAATATAGTTGCAGGATATTACAACTTTGACTCAGAAATGCCTAGCTGCATTTGCTCAGGAACCCTGGATCCAAGCTATCTTAACAACACAAGAATGTATGATAGCCTTGTAGCTCATCAAGCCATTACAAAAATGAACTCAATGCCCGGGATAGGGCATATTTTCAACTTTCCGGAATTTACAGACGAGATGAAGGAATGCATCGATTTTATTGATTCTGTTTCAACATCTCCAGTTCATTTAAGTAATAATCTTGAGCTTGAGGAAACAGTTCAAATATTTCCCAACCCATTTAAAAACACACTAAATATCAAGCTTACCTCACCTGCACAATATACAGTAAAGGTAGAGCTGATCGATCCCATGGGAAGGGGAAATGAGTTGTTGTTTTTAGGGAATATCGAAAAAGGAAAGAATTCAATACGAATGAGCGTGATTCCCAAATCCTATGAAGGTTTGTACTTTATCAAGATATCCTCATCCGAATGGATAATTTCCAGGAAAGTTCTGTTTCACAAATAGGCTCCTCGTATTCTTCTCAATCACAAATCATTAATCTTTTTGCTATTACCTTATCATTTGCAGTCATGCGGCAATAATATATCCCTGCAGATAGTTGATGAGCCTCAAAAGGGAATACAAGCTTGCTTCCATTGGTGTAGCCATTAAATAAATTCCTGATGAGTCTACCATGCGCATCATAAATATCAATCCTCATATCTTGTTTGGGAGGCCCGCAATACTCGATATTACATACTTTTTGAAATGGATTTGGAAAAATATTCAGATTAAAATCAGTCTCAAGATGCTCATTCAGTACAATAGGGGACAATTCAATCATATCAATTGTATTCCCGCCATAGTTAGCAATCACAATGATGTTTTCGTCAGGATTATATGTCAGTCCTGCGGGTTTATTATATCCCGTCGAGAAAACCTCAGGGGCTACTGTGCATCCTGGCGAGTATTTAATAATCTTATTCCCCTGCCAGCATGATACATATATGTAACCACTTGCATCTTTCGTACAGTCAATCTGTTGTCCCAATGCCGGATACACCAGGCTTTGGATATCTGTTGAGTCTAAAAGATTCACAGAGCGGACTGTTGTAGCCGGCCAGCTAAATATATACATGCAATTGCTTGCTGTGTCTATGCTGCAGGTTTGTGTACTGTTCGGGAGTCCTGAAGCAACAAAAACATTATATGTCAGTGTAGCCGAATTGATCTTAAAAACCTTGCCACTCTGTCCTATTACATATAGTAAGCCGGTTCTTGGATCAAAATCCATATGAGCCATTGAGGGAGATTCTGAGATGATCATTGACCCAATCAGCTCACCATTATTCACATCAATACAGGATACTGTTGAAGGATCATTAGAAGCAACAAATAATGAGTCACCGATTATTTCAACCCCCATGGGTACGCTAAATCCCTCATAAAATATACTTTGCCCTGAAAGGCTGTCGAGTTTGATGATTTTTCCATCAGTAGCATTTGACACAAAATAGCTTTTGCTGGCTTGATGATAGCTTATCCCCTCAGGGCCATTTAATAAATTTGTTTGTGCCTGGACAACTGACATCAGTCCACAACATATTGATAATAAAGATAGTGTGAGATTCTTCATGTTTTTATTTCAAATATCATCCATAAAAAGTAACAGGAAAAATATAATCAACAAACGTTTGTATTTCGGTTACCAATGAGCAGGTAAAATCAATAAATTGTTTGTAGAAAGAAATGCGTCATTCATAGAGAAATACAATGCTCAGGTTGAAATAAGTCTCATGGGTCAATTTGATTTTGTAGTTTTATTCATTCTATGAAAAGGTCATCGATCATTATAATACATGTAATATTCTGGATCATCGTATTTGCATTGTATTATTCATTCTTAATATTTGGGGGGTCTAGGATCACCATAGAAAACTACATTTATACCACAGTAAAGGCGCTTCTGGAATTCTGCACCTTTTATGCCTTTTATTTGATTATAATTCCACTATTCTTCAAACGGGGGCGTTACTTGATTTGCTTATTGACTACCCTGCTTTTTATCTTCCTTTATATTCATTTCTATGCAGCAGTTATTACCTATACCAGCATATTAATCGGGTTTATCACAGATTGGACATCATATGGCACACAGGTCATGCAAGCAACGTATTATGTCGTACTGTTTTCTTTCCTGGGAGGATTATTTAAACTATCTCTCGACGGCTTGGCTATTCAACAGCAAAAAACATTATTGGAGAAGCAAAATATCAAGAATGAGCTTGCCCTACTTCGCTCTCAGATAAACCCCCATTTCCTATTCAACACACTCAATACTATTCATTCTTACATCATTAGTAATAACCCCAGGTCTGCACAAGCAGTTATTCGACTATCTGACATCATGAGATATATGTTATATGATGCAAGCAGGGATACGATTACTCTGGTAAAAGAAATAGAATATTTACAAAGCTATATAGAGCTCCAAAAGTTCAGGCTTGAAAGTGAAGTACAGATTGATTTCAATATTGAAGGAGACCCTGATGGTATTAGCATTTCGCCTATGCTCCTGACTCCTTTTGTAGAGAATGTGTTTAAACACGGAAAGAAATCTGGCCTGGAAGATCCTATAAGCATTGAGCTTAAAATTGGTGATAAGCATTTCGAATTTAGTGTTTCGAATAGTGTCGACTCCTTAAAAACCTATGATACAGAAAAGAATGAAGGTGTTGGTTTAGAGAACGTAAGGAGGAGATTGCATCTACTATACCCAAAAAATCATACCTTAGATATTAAAGAATTGGACAATAAGTTTTTCGTGTATTTGAAAATAAATTTTGAATGATCTCAATATCCTGCATTGCCATTGATGATGAACCTCCTGCATTAAGGCAGATGGAAGAATACATATCAAAAGTACCTTTCCTTAATTTAGTAAGGACTTTGACGAATCCGCTGGAGCTTCTGGAATATTTAAAAGAAAATCATATAGACTTGATTTTTCTCGATATTCAGATGGATAATCTTTCAGGGATTGAACTGATCAAGCTCCTGGAGCAAAAACCCATGATCATCCTTACAACCGCGTATGATTCATATGCGTTAAATGCATTCGATCTTGATGTGGATGATTATCTTCTCAAGCCTATTTCATTTGAAAGGTTTTTGAAAGCAACTGAGAAAATATACAACAGGTATTTACAACACACCAAAACAGATCCTTCCTTATTAACCGATAAGCCAGTTGATTCAAAATATTTCTTTGTAAAAACAGATTTTCAGATTAAAAGAATCAATTTTGAAGATATTCTGTATATAAAAGGCTTAAAGGAATACCTGATCATTTATACGATTGATGACAGAACTTTTACCCTTCAAACTTTTAAGGAAATTTTAAGCCAATTACCAGAAAAGTGGTTTGTCAGGGTTCATAAATCATATATTGTTCCGCTGAGTAAAATTGACTCCATTCGAAAAAGAAGTATTATGATTGGAGATACGCAGATTCCTATAGGGAATACATACAAGGAGGCTTTCCTGGCGGCTATTAAGAATCCACATAACTAGTGCCCTAATACATTTCGTTATACTTCTCTGCCAGTTTATCTATTCAATTGATTGTTTTGTAGAATTCGTTTTCAAAACTCAATTGGAATCACTCTCTTTGAGAGAAGAAATTCATTTAAACTAATCATACAACTATGAAAAAAATAGGTTTATTCTTATTACTTGCATGCATACTGATTGCCGGAAGTGCACAATCATCACATAAAAAACCAATTTCGAAACAAATTAATAAAGTAATTAAGAAGGAGGGCATTGATGAGGGCATTAAAACGTACAAATCATTGTATGAATCGAGTCAAGAAGAATATGATTTCAGTCTGAATCAGCTTTCCAACCTGGGATATGATTTAATTGAGGAAGGGGATATTGATGATGGGATAAAAATTCTGCTGTTGAATTGTGAAACATTCCCGGATTCAGCTGAAGTTTACAGCTCAATAGCCAGAGTTTATTACAAAATTGATGACCACGAAAAGAGTAAAATATATTACACTAAATTCTTAAGCATTAAGAAGCCAAGTAAACTCATGGATGTGATACTAATAAAGCGTTTGTTTTTTGTTCCTGAAACGTTCCAGGCACCTCTGATTCTAGAAGGTGATGGTTTTATTATTATTCCAATTAAAGAAATACACGCAGAACTCGATTATAAAGCTATCATGAGTAGTGTTGACCACTTAAGCGGGGTTCTTGGAGGAAACTGGCCCAGCGGACTTACATTAGAAGAAGACCAAAGAGTCTTGAAACATCATGAATGGGAGTTTGAAAATAAAGTAGGTTTTGTATACACGGTGATGAATCCTTTTGAATCTGAAGTCCTGGGATGCGTGTACTTTTATCCCTCTAAACTAGATGAATATGACGTGGAGATTGGTTTGTGGGTTACAAGCGGTGCATTTGAGGCAGGGCTTGATGAAATCCTTTATAAAATAGTTAGGGAATGGGTGAAATCAAGTTGGCCCTTTGAAAAAGTGATATTTCCCGGTCGAGAACTTCCCTGGGGTGAGTTTTATCAAAAGTTAGACGAGCAAGATCAAAAGTATGAGCAATAGTGCTTGATAAAGCAATATGCCAAGAATTATTTATCCTTTGACATCCTAATATTATGCACTATAAGGCATCCCGGAATAAAGTTAAAAACTCATAAAATCAGCTATTTAACAACTATTTAACACGCACATATGATCTAGGTAGGTACCTTTGCTTATATTCAATCTAAATAATAAGCAGCATGAAAAGAATCTACCTCACGATCATCACCTTTGCTTTCATATCACTGGCATTTTCTGCTCAGGCACAAAAAGTAAATTGTATCCCTATGCTGGGCGACCTTGCCCCATCGTTTAGTGCGAAGACTACCCAGGGAAGTATAAATTTCCCCACTGATTACCTTGGAAAATGGAAAATTTTATTCAGCCATCCTGCTGATTTCACTCCTGTATGCAGCACTGAGCTCCTTGACCTGGCTGATATGCAGGAGGAATTTAAGAAGCTGAATACTGAATTGCTTGTACTTTCCACCGATGGCCTGAATAGCCACATTGAATGGATAAAAAGTCTTGAGAACATTCAAAATAGTGAAGGAAGCAATGTTGGGATCAACTTCCCTCTGGTTCCTGATGTTGGCTTAGAAATTTCCAGCAAATATGGTATGATCCATTCAAATATCAGTACAACTAAAACTGTTCGGGGCGTTTTCATCATCAACCCGGAAAATGTGATTTGTGCCATGTTCTTTTATCCAACGACTACCGGCAGGAATCTTGAGGAAATCAAGCGCACCATAGTTGCCCTGCAGGAATCGGACAGGTATGATGTGCTCACTCCATCGAACTGGCAGCCCGGCGATGACTTTCTTATAGATAGCCCGGCATCCCTGGAAGAAGCAGAGAAACTCGCAAAGAAAAACGATCCTTCCCTCTATTCAAAAGACTGGTATTTGTGGTATAAGAAGAGCAAATAATATGATCGCTCTAAATGCCATTATTCATACCTCAAACTTCTTGTAGGATTGGCCCTGGCTGTTTGGATAGTTCGATAGCTGATCGTGGACAGGGCAATAAAAATGGCCAGCAGGAATCCATAGAGAAAATCAAACACCTGGATATTGACCCTGTAATGATAATTCTGCAGCCAGCCATCGGCAACCCACCATATCAGCGGAACTGCGATCATAGCTGAAATACCCACCAGGATGATGATCTCCCTGGCAAAAAGGAACCATATCCTTCCGACAGAAGCCCCATAGGTTTTTCTGATCCCGATCTCCTTGGTCCGTTGTGCAATGGCAAAAGATGTGAGACCATATAAGCCCAGGGCTGCAATAATGATCCCGATGATAGCAAAAAGCACTGATAGCTGTCCATTTTGCTTTTCCTCCCGGTACATGCGTTCAACATGCTGATCCATAAAAAATGATTGCATGGGGGTTCCGGCAGTAAATGACTCCCAAATCCCTTCAACTTCATCAACGATCTTATATGACGATCCACTAACAAAGCGGATACTCACATACCCCCAGTTAATATCTTCGCTTTTATAACGGATCATGTATGGCGAAATAGGGTATCGCAAGGATTCATGATGAAAGTCCTCCACTACACCAATTACGGGCATGACCTCAGGATCATCGGCACTTTCTCCCAGCAAGAAGCGTGTAGCAAAGGGATCATCCTCCAGCATATAGTGCTTGATAGCTGTTTTATTCAGGACACAGCCATCCTCATCGCCTTTATTTGATTCATCAAAGAACTCACCCGATTGCAGAATGATCCCATATGTTTTCAGATAATCCGTATCTGTCCAGGTGGTGTTCAGCAAAAAGGATTCTTCAGGCCTTCCCTTGATCCCATATCCGTTGTTATTATTATTTCTTCCCGGGACTGCTGTCGATGCTGAAACTGCTTCCACTCCTGTGATATTTAACAGCTCCTCCTTGAAGCTGTGCACCTTCTCACCCAGTGAACTGGCATTAGAGATCACGAACACCTGGTCTTTATCAAAACCCAGCTCTTTATTCTGCATATAGCTCAGCTGCCGGAACATGATAATGGTTCCAACAATGAGAATGATGGATATAGTGAATTGAACGACGACCAGGGCACTTCTAAGGCGGCCATTTCCTTTACCACTTCTGAGGTTTCCCTTCAGTACCCTGTTAGGATCAAAGGACGACAGATAGAAGGCTGGATAAGTTCCGGCCAGGAAACCAATTATAATACAAAGCAGAAGCAAGGCCGGTATGGTGTACCAGTTCTGGAAATACCCAACTTGCAAGTCCAGATCCAGAAGCCCGTTAAAATATGGTAAAGAAAACTCTGTGATCAAGACAGCGATCAATAGTGCAACGACTGACAGCACAAATGTTTCAAACAGAAACTGCCAGACCAGCCTGCCCTGAGAGGATCCACACACCTTTTTTATACCTATCTCTTTTGCCCTTCTGATCGCCTGGGCTGTGGAAAGGTTCATGAAGTTAACGGATGCTATGATAATGATCAGTATAGCTATGCTTCCAAATATCCAAAGATATTTAGGATCATTGGCCGGCTTCAGGTCCTGTTCTATTGAGGGATCCAGGTGAATTGCTGTCAGTGGCTGGAGATACATCCTGTATTTATTCCCGGCTTCGAAAAATTCCTCCATGGTGATCCCGAAGAACTGTGTGATCACCGGGCCAACGTATTTCTCTATCATGGGCGCAAAATGCTCGTTGGCATTCTCAGCCAACATATTAGGCTTCAACATCACATATGAATCGAAACTATTGGAAAGCCATTCATCTTCAGACGATCTTGGGTTGGTCATGAAAGAGCCAATGGCATTGGCTCTGAAGTGTGTGTTCTCAGGCACGTCCTCCATAATGCCGGTGACCTTATAATGTGTATCGCCATTCCCGATCTTAAGCATCTGATTTACAGGGTCTTCTTCCCCAAAGATCTTTTTAGCCGTACTTTCAGAAAGCACAACATAATATGGCTCAGACAGCACTGTTTCAGCATCTCCCCTTAGCAGGGGGATGGAGAAAAAATTAAAAAATGTTGAATCCGCTTCCAGGAAATCATCCTCAGTGAAGTACTTTTCTCCATATTTGATATTCGTTTGCCCCCAGGCATTTATCCTGAGAAAGGATTCCACTTCAGGGAATTCATTCAACATAGTTGGAGCAATAACTGAAGCCGTGGAGACCACTTGTAGCTCCTGACCACCAAGTTTCCCATGCAGGATCACCCTGTAAAGTCGATCCTTATTCTCATGGTACTGATCATAACTTAATTCATATCGAATGAAGAGGGCAATGATCATGACACAAACCAGGCCAATGGAAAGGCCCAGTATATTTATCAAAACGAAAGATCTTTGATTGCTTAGCGAGCGGAAGCTGTACTTCAGGAGGTTTTTAAGCATGTGAAGATGTTAAAATGGCACGATGAACGACAGGCATAAAGCCAATTCATACATATGACGCTTTCACATGTGATATGTTACACAACCTAGAGTAATCGGATCAACTAAACGCCTTCCTGATATTCCTTCAGCTTATCTTTAGCAATATTTGCCTTTTCATAATCAGGATCAGCATCCTTCCAGATCTCCACGGCCCTTTCAAGGTGTTCCAGGCCTTTTCCTTCTTCTCCCATTTCCAGGTAAAGCAGGGCAGCTTCATAATTATTCATTCCGTTGAAAGGACGGAATTTCAGGGCCTGTTGAATTTCAATCTCTGCATCCTCAAAATCATCAAGCATTCGGTAGCATCTTCCTCGTCCACGATAAAAAGCATATGTTGTTGCATTCATCTCCAGGCAGCTGCTGTAATAATCTATTGCTTTCTCGTAGTTACCCAGAAACTCATTCATCCTGGCCTCAGTATAATGAATATTTGCCAGCAACATTTCTTCCCCAAAATCAGCAATAAGCTCTTCAGCTTTACTTATTGCTTCACGGGCTTTAGCCGTATCCCCTGTTTCTGCATAAATAAATAAGTAGCCAAAAGGAACAATATTTTGGATCGACTCATCGAGGTTTGCATGCACACTTTCTAATATCTCTATGGCCTCATCAATTTTCTTTGCATATATGTATGGTTCGATCGTCATCACCCGGTACACCATGTACTCTTTAGGAATAAGTAAACGGCTGTATATGTCCATCTTAAGGATATACTGCTCAAGCGATTTTTGCATCTGCCCTTTGATCAGGTAATAATCCTGTAAGGCATCGTAAACCCTGGCACTATCTGTATTGCTTGTTGCAGAATTCAGGGCATCAGAGAATACATCAAAGGATTCCGAAAAACTTCCGGAATGCAGGAGGGTGCGACCAAGGTCCACTTTAATAGAATGTTCTTCAGAAGGATTGGCCAACAGTATAGCTTTCTCATAGTTCTGGCTTGCCTTTTCCATATCACCAATACCCCTATAGAAGTCGCCTAATTTCTGGTATGATTCGGCCTGCTGGGGTAGGTTCTTTCTATACAGATTATAATATACCAGCGCAGAATCATTAAGTCCAAGCTGAAAGTAATAATCGCCCAAGGAGCCTAGCATTTCATATCGCTCAGGGTCAAGGCGAATAATGGTTTTGAATTCACCAATTGCCTCCTCATACATATTTCTAACAACATAACGCGTTACCAGATTTAAATGCGCTGTAATATCATTGGGGTAAAGCTCAGCCCACATACGCAATACAGCCAGGGCTTTGTCGGCTTGCTTTGTCAAAACAAAATACACATACTTGGTGCTAAACTGATGTCTTTCCGGCAGTTTATGAATGAGGTCCCGGGCCTTTTCAAGGGCCATTATCGACGATTCAGAATCGTTGTTTTGAAAATATGACAGCCCCATAATTAAATAGGAAAGGGCAAAGTCAGGATCTTCTTCAATCGCCTTATTCAAGTATTCAAGATGATCAATCCATTGTTTCTCAAGGCTCGCCCTCATGGCTTTAGTGAAATAATACAAGGCCCTTTCTGAGCCGGTAAAAATCTCATTAACAGGCAGGTCAACTGTTTCAGAGATATGTGATTCAGGTAATCCCATCCCCTGTTTGATCTTTACCGAAAGTTCATCAACTAATGCAAAAGGGTTATTGCTGCGTATACTATAGGCAGCTATCTTCTTTGTTAACTTAGTATCGTACAATTGTGCTTCCAGTACAAGCTCATCCTCCTCCTTTTCCAGGGTTCCCGATATAAAGTAATTTGCATGCCTTTCTTCTGCCATCTGCTTCATCAGGGTTACCGGTAAGCCCACACCTCTTTCGTATCCGGCTTCGATCATTTTGGGGAAGTCATTGATTGCAGGAATAGCCCATATAAAGAGATCCTGTGAAATATCATACTCCAGCATGGCCGGTATGCTATACTGTAGATAGATCAGGTTGGAATCCTGAGAACTGCATTCCATATTGAATATGAAAATGCTTTTCCTGAATTCACTTTTCAAAATGACCTTTTCTACTTTCTCGCCTTTCTCATTTTCTATTGTCAGCTTTGTTGTCATTGCGCCAAGGTCTTTGCCTTTGAACACAAACACAAGCACCAGAACAGCTAAAGCAACATTAAGCGGCAATCCAATGATTTCCACTCTGGTCCATTTGCTAACGCCTTTCCTCCCATGAAAATATGAAATAAGGATTATACTTGGGACAAGCGACAAGAGTATGTACCAGACCAGATTGGTAAGATGTGGAGACAGCAAATACTCCTTCACCATAAATCCTACCCCCAATTTTACCAGGTAAGACATGATCAGGTAAATGACTGTAATTTGTATGACTCTTCGCTGCCAGAGGTCCTTGAAAAATGGGACCTTTTTCTGTACACTATCTGGTATTTCTGAAACGACCTGAAAGATCTCAATGGCCTGATCAACGCCTTTCAATTCTTTATGCCCTATCGACACAGTGAGTATGTCTCCCTGATTCCTGATCTGGCTTCTTACATCTTTCGATATGCATATTCCGCCTGCAGGGGCAAGAGGTTCTATCCTGGCAGCGATGTTTACGGCAGAGCCGAACACATCCCCTTCTTCGAAGATCACATCACCGATATGGATACCGGCCCTGATTGTGAGATCCTCATCTTTCAACTTTTCCTGAGCAGCCATGGAAAACCTGACAGCACGGTTAGCACTTGTAAACATCATCAATAAGCCATCCCCTATCTCTTTGATCACCTCTCCACCAAATTCTTTCACCAGGGGAAAAATGAGCTCTCTTTGACGGGCAAGCAACTTCATGGTGCCTTCTTCATCAGCATCCATGCGTTTGGTATAGCCTACTATATCAGTAAAAACTATGGCAGCCAGTTTGTGGTCTTTCATCTTGGGTTAAATTTGTCATAGCAAAGCTAATTATTTAAGCAACATCATATTGTAGTAAATTCAAATTCTGCTAAACATCAGGGATATTGTACTAACTTTTATTACATAGCGTTAGCAGTTCAATAAAGGTGAAAAGAACATTTACATATACGCTTCCCGGGATGCTGATCCTGATATATCTGCTTATGAAACTGCTTATTATCATCGTCATATTCATCTTGTGCATTCAAGGTGTCTGACAGAAGATTCATAAATGAAAGGCTCAGAACAATCAAAAAACAGCCTTGGATATCCGCTTGATGGGTTCAATGCTATTTATACATATGGGCTTATATGTATAAATTTAGATTTCATTATCCCTCAAAAATATAACAAAACATTTCACTAAAAAACAAGAAATCATTATTTTCACCTCTTCAAATTTAAGTTAAAACAAGACGGGACAGCAGATGTTTACATTGCATGAAGTAAATGATGTAAGATCAATAAAACTCTTCCTGGGTTTTCCTTCCATACTATATCGAAATGAGGCCAATTGGAGCAGGCCCATTGATGATGATATTGAAAAAATATTTGACCCGAAGAAAAACAAGAAATTCAGAAAAGGCGATGCAAAACGCTGGATCCTGAAAGACAGTAATAAAAAAGTTGTTGGCCGGATAGCCGCTTTTTTCGACACGGAAACTGCCAAAAAAAATAGCCAGCCTACAGGTGGGCTTGGTTTCTTTGATTGTATTAACGAACAGGAGGCAGCCAACATACTATTTGATGCTTGTCGCGATTGGCTGAAAGAAAAAGGCATGGAGGCCATGGACGGCCCGATAAATTTCGGTGAGCGCGACAGCTTCTGGGGTTGCCTCGTGGATGGATTTCATGAGCCGGTCTATAATATGCCTTATAATTTTCTTTACTATAAAGACCTTTTCGAAGCCTACGGTTTTCAAAACTATTTCAATCAGTACACTTACCTCCGCAAGATCAAAAAGCATGGTTTTACTGATGAGATTGTGCGGAAGGCCGAAAGGATATTTGAAAACCCTGACTACACCTTTGAAACATATAGTGATTCAAAACGGGAGAAGATCGCAGAGGATTTTGCCACCATCTTTAATGCTGCCTGGGCCAGGTTCCCCGGGATCCCAAAAACCTCCAAGGCTCATAGCCTTGCTCTCCTGAACCAAATGAAACCGATCATGGACGATCGTCTTATCATTATTGCTTATTATAAAGGAGAACCTGTTGGCTTTTTCATCATGATGCAGGATATCTCCCAGATCCTGCGCAATTTCAACGGTAAGCTCAATCTCATCAACAAGCTCAGGTTGATGTTTCTACTAAAATATCGTAAACGTGTAAGCCGCATAGTCGGAAGGCTTTTCGGGGTAGTTCCCGAACACCAGGGAAAAGGGATTGAAGGAGGACTGGTGGTGACATTCGAAAAGCTAGCCACTTCCCCGGGCTTCCCATACACCGACCTGGAGTTGAACTGGATCGGAGACTTCAATCCAACCATGATGAAGGTATGCGAACAGATCGGAGGGGAGATATATAAAACTCATGTGACATTCCGCTATCTCTTCGACAGGGAAGCTCCTTTTGAGAGGGCCAAAAGGGTGAATGTTTAGTTTGGTTTTGTGAATTCGTGGAAAGAGATCCTATCTATTTAATGTCAGGAGGCTTATTTCATTTTAATGATCTTTTGTATCCCTGTTCTAAAGCCAGCATTCACCTGAACAAAATATACTCCAGCACCAAAAGCTGAAGCATCCCAAACATATTGCTGTTTCCCGTCCCGATCACTACTCAATTCTATCTGCAAAATTTCCTGCCCAAATTGGTTGAATATTGTGATTTCAGCAGAGCTCTTTTGGATTAGGTTAAACTCAATAGTAGTTCGCTCAGTAAAAGGGTTTGGAAATATATTTATTTCAAGATTTCTGGTTTCCGGGCTGTGAGATAAGTCTGGGGTCTCTACCGCACCTCCATTTCCCGTATGCAAGATCACTCCGCTGTTGCCCACGACCCAGCCATTATCAGCATCAGAAAAATGCATCCCATTCAGTCCCCAGAATGTAATCAATTGTGCATGCCAGCTAACCCCACCATCCTGTGTATAAAGCAATGTGTTACCAGAGCCTGCCACCCATCCATTGCTTAGGTCAGTGAATTGAATATCATATAGCCAGGCATTCGTGAAGCTGTCCTGTGCAAACCAGCTTCCACCACCATCAGTAGTGTGATAAATAGCTCCATTTTGTCCACATACCCAGGCATGCATATCATCCACAAATGTGATTGATTCTAAAGTATCCAGGATATTGATAGAGTAATCTTGCCATGAATTCCCTCCATCCGGAGTGTAAAGAATCAGTCCCTTGTCGCCGACTACATAACCCCTTTGTTCATCCAGGAATTCCAGATTGCGCAGCATCAGGTCAGTGCCTGTGTTTTGCTCATTCCAGATTGTACCCCCATCCACTGTATGCAACATGGTACCATTTTGTCCGCATACCCATCCGGAACTTGCATCGATAAACTGCACATCATTCAGCCAGACATTAGTATTGCTGATTTGAGGGTTCCAGTTGAGCCCTCCATCCAGTGTATGGAGTATCACACCAGGAGTGCCTACCGTCCAACCAGTCAGAATATCAACAAACCATACTCCCTCCAGCCAGTCAGCCAGGAAGAGTGACTGATTCATCCAGCTTTCACCACCATCCTCAGTATGCTCAATAATACCTTCCATCCCGACCACCCATGCATGATCGCTATCTGTGGCAAAGATTTCCTTAAAAGCATGTCGTGTACAACAGCCTATCATATTCCAGCTAAGTCCTGAATCAGTTGTTTTTATTACTGCACCGGCAAGTCCCACAATTACGCAATTATCTGCATCAAGGGCTTGTACTGATTCAAAAGTTATATCAGTGGATGAATCCTCATTGTTCCATGTTTGTCCTCCATTTGTGGTATGAACCACTACTCCACCTATCCCGGCTGCCCAGCCATTGTTTGCATCAGAAAAATCGATCCCATAAAGAGTCTCCAGGGTTCCACTGTTCTGTAAAACCCAGTTTTCACCTCCATCTGTTGTATGAAGTATATTCCCTCCAACACCTGCGGCCCAGCCTGTCAGCATATCGATCATACAGATATCCCACAAGGCTACATTCAAGCCGGCCGTATCTTGCTTACTCCAGGTCTCACCGCCATCCGAGGTATGCAATATGGTGCATCCTGCGGGGACACCCCAACCACCTCCGCCCACAGCCCAGCCGGTATTATCGTTAACAAAGGTGATCGCATTTAAATGATAAAGTGAATCAACCTGATATAAATCCCAGGCATCACCCCCATTTGATGTTTTCACCATAACACCCCAGCGACTTACTGCCCATCCATGGTCCATATCAGTAAAGAAAATTTCCCGGTATCTGCAATCCACAGGGCTTTGCTGTAACTCCCAATTATCTCCTCCATCAGATGTCCGCATCAACATGCTTCCATGACCAGCGGCCCAGCCATTCATATCATCCAGGAAAAATACAGACCTCAGGCGATGTTCTGTGAATATTTGTTGATCCTCCCAGGTCAATCCTCCATCAAGAGTATGAAACATGGTTCCCATCTCACCAGAAGCCCAGCCTTCATTATCATCGATAAAAAACACATCGAAAAAATGATTGGCCGTTGGCCGTGGATTTTGCCACTGCCATTGCGAAAATAATATTACGGGACTTAAAATGAATAATATCAGGGTAAAATAGGTTTTCATCTCATGTGGATTTTGTGATTGCATATAAAGATATGGCAGTAGCTATTGAAAGTCAAGCCGGTAATTAGTGCTTATGGATAAAATTCCATATTTTTAAGCACGCAAACCTCTTATCCCGACCTATGAAAAATATCACCTATCTGGTACTCATCTTTCTACTGCTACTTAGCTCCTGTCGGCAAAACATCAGCATAGTTAAGGATGGATCAAGTAAGTATTGCATCATCATCCCTGAAAAAGCAAGCAGAGCCGATTCCACGGCTGCGCAGTATCTTTCAAAGTATATCATGGAAATTAGTGGTGCGGAACTGAAAGTGTCGAGCGATACTCTCGCCCCCTCTAATTTCGAAATTTGTATCGGGAATACAAATCGGCACAGCTTTCCATATGATGGGTTTCAGGCAGATGCTTTCCTCATCACACCCGAAGAAGAAAAGATATTTATTGCTGGAGGATCCCATAAAGGAACAATATATGGTGTCATTGAATTGCTTGAAGGCTGGGGTTGCAGAAGGTTCAGCCCAAACGAAACATATATTCCCCAAAAAACCGACTTAAGCCTGGCTCACAATGAAATTTTCGACGAACCGGCCAATACCCTTCGCATTATCAATGGGAAAATGACATCTAATCCTGAATTTTCCGATTGGCTGAGGATCACCACCATCCCAGAAGTGGCACCACCGGGGTATTATGTACATACTTTTCACAGGCTGATCCCCAGGGAGGAATTCTTTGATGATCATCCCGAATACTTTGCCTGCTTGGGAAACAAATACAGCTTCGACCAGCCCTGCCCTTCTAATGCAGAAGTTAAGAAGCTGATCATTGAGCGCCTGGGTAAAGAAATGGAAGAGCATCCTGACTTCGATATTTGGTCGGTATCGCAAAACGATAATTTCACCTACTGCCAGTGCGATAAATGCATGGCTGTGATTGAAGAAGAAGGCAGCCCGGCGGGGCCGATCATTCGACTGGTAAATGATGTTGCAGCTGAATATCCTGATAAGCTCATAGCTACACTGGCATACCAGTTTTCCCGTTCCGCTCCGCTGAAAACAAAGCCGGCTGACAACGTTCTGGTAAGGCTTTGTACAATAGAACTGAACCGGAGCAGACCCATAGAATATGATAGCCTGAGTCAATCTTTTGTGAAAGATATCAGCGATTGGGGCCGGATATGCCGGAACATTTACCTCTGGGACTATACCATTAACTTCAACCATTCCGTTTCACCCTTTCCCAACCTTCATGTTCTTCAGCCCAACCTACAGTTCTTTTATGAGAACAATGTCAGATGGCAATTTCCGCAATCAAACCTTCAGTCCGGGCATGAGTTTGTAGAGCTGAAGGCACAGCTTTTATCAGGACTGATGTGGGATCCTTACCTTGATACGGACTCACTGAAAAACGACTTCTTCGAACATTTCTATGAGGAGGCTGCACCCTATATGAAAGCCTATGCTGAACATATGGAAGAGGAACTGATCAAAACAGGCAAGATCCTTTACATCTACGAGACGCCAAACAACCATAGTGAGGGCTACTTATCAGAAGAAAATGTGGCCATTTATATTGAGCTTTTTAACAAGGCCGAAGCAGCAGTTGCAGGTAAGGCTGTAATTCTTAATCGGGTTAAAAGATCTCGTCTGCCACTACAGTATGCGAGGATGGAGATCGGTAAGAATGATATGTTTGGCCCGAGGGGATGGTATGATGAGATCGATGGTAAGTTCGTTCTCCGGCAGGACATGGAAGAAACACTTGAAAATTTCTACAGGGTGTGTAAGGATAATGCGATCACCACTCTGAACGAAAGGAGCCTTACGCCGGATATATATTACAAAAGCACAAAGCGTTTTATTGATGTGAAGGTAGAAGGCAACCTGGCATTCAGGAAAACTGTTTCGGTATCACCCCCGGCAGCAGAAAAATACGCCAAAGGTCAGGCAAGTATCCTCACCGATGGGGTACAAGGAGCACATGATTTCAATGTACACTGGCTGGGCTGGTGGGGTGAAGATGCTGTGATCACAGTTGACCTTGAAGAAGTTGTAAACCCTGAGAGAATCGAGATCGGCACATTATGGGATGGACGAAGCTGGATCTTGCATCCGGCTGCCATTACTTGCTCCGCCTCAAATGATGGGGAGGAATATTTCCAACTTGGTTCATGTGAGATCAAGGGGGATCAACAGTCAGAAGAAAATACACGCAAATACACATTTGAACCGGACGGGAATGAGATCCGCTTTGTCCGTTTTAACATTAAGGGATTTGGGAAACTACCCAAATGGCATGCTTCTGAAGGAGAACCAGCCTGGTTCTTTGTTGATGAGATCAGCGTATTCTGATTCAATCTTATAGTTGGCTGTTCGGTTTTGTACAATCCGGGCATTATTGGGTAAAACCAACACTATCATACAAGTATTTTAACATTTTAACTTATTGATTTTATGACATTTAAAACTGATGGCATGAAGTTTGAAATTAGCTATCTATCACTAAAACGGAGGTTAAAATGAAAAAAATGAGTTACAGATTTATACATTGCCTGCTGGCAGCAACAGTCCTGATCTTTGTTTTTCTGGGATGTCAGAAAGATGAAGTGATCACCCCTGATCCACCGAAAACATATCAGCGGGCTGAGATCAGTAAAATAAGCAGTTTGGGAGTATTTTCGCCAGACGACATTCAACAAGTTCTGAATGCGTCGGGAGCGAACATGCCATTTACACTGGAATATTCTGTGGAAGCCCTCTCTGTAAACTATTATACCATCGACATGCAGGGAAATATGATCCCGGTTTCAGGTGCATTCTTTATTCCTCAGCAAGTATCGGATCTGCCTTTGTTAAGCATTCAGCACGGGACAGAAACCAAAAGAAACAGGGTGGCCTCGGTATCACCCAACAATTCTGTTGAAGGCATCATTGGCCTGGTCACAGCGTCAATGGGCTACATGAGCCTGGTCCCTGACTATCCCGGTTTTGGAATTTCCACAATGAAGCATCCATACTTGCATGCAGCATCCCTTATTCCTTCCGTAGTTGATTTTATGCTGGCCTCAAAGCAATTCGCTGTTGACAATCACATTACGTTAAATGGGCAGGTGTTCCTCACCGGTTATTCAGAAGGAGGCTTTGTCAGCCTGATTACACAAAAGCAAATCGAAGAGTACTATAAAAATGACTTTACACTAACAGCCGTAGCTCCTATGTCCGGCCCATATGATCTGAAGGGAACATTCGATACCATTTTCCAGTCCGGGGAATATATTACACCTGCCTACGGTGCATATTGTATTAGCGCTTATAATGAAATCTATGGATGGAACCGATTAAGTGACATAGTGGACGAACCATATGCATCAAATTTACCCGGTATTTTTAATGGGAGTATGATGTGGGATGAAGTGCTGGATGAACTCCCTGCTTCATTCACAGATTTGATCAAACCATCATTTCACCAGGCATATAACGATGGTAGTGAAGTGGCGATAATATCAGCTATTAGTGAAAATACCATCCTGGATTGGAGCCCTCAAGCACCATTGCACTTTATACATGGTGATGCTGATGCGGTGGTTCCATATCAGAATACGCTAACAGCAATTGAAAAGCTCAGTGCAAAAGGTGCAGTGGACATACAGTTGACGGCCATTCCGGGAGGTACTCATGAATCATCAGGCCCGGAAGCTATAAAACTTGCCCTGGAATGGATTGAAACCTTCTGAGTGCCTGGGAAAGATACTATTTATTTTCCCTGATATACTTAATAACTTCACCTTCATCGAGGTAATCGCCATCGGCATTTCCATCTCCTCTCCAGATCAAGGTGTCGGCCTGAATCTCAAATTCATATTCAGGCAGGTAACCAAACATATCAAACATGGGATCGCCCGGGAAATACCATTGGGTCGTATCATAAAACTCCATGACTCCGGGAGTAATCTGCTCTGACCCGAATTCAGTGGGTGTCATAAATATTTTGGATGGGTTCACGGTAAAATTTCCCTTCTCAGCTGCAACCACAACCCAGCCAAAGCCGGGTATATTTCCTATCCAGTAAAACTCATAAATTCCATTTTCAGAATTTGCCTTGACAAATACCCTTTTCAAATACTCCAGTTGTACCACATCCACATGGGCAGGTTTATCGGCTGTCCAGGACCCGACCAATTCATCAGGAATATCATTAGTAAGGGGTGCAGGGAAAGGATCATCAGCATGTTCATCCTTGCATGCTGACATCAAAGCAAATACGCATAACAGCAAAAGTAAATTTTTGACATTCATGGCAATCGGTTTTGGATTATGATATGCTAAGATACTAAATATGAGAGCAAAAGTCCAGATGATTTTGCAATGTAAAGATCTTTCGCCAAGAAAATCATCATGAACAATTTCCTAAAATATTGGTTTATAGTTAATATACTATTGAACCAAATCAACAGATTACAAATAAGCCTAAGAGATAATGCCTGAACAAATCCGCCAGCTGGCAGTCATTATGTTCACTGACATAGCAGGTTACACTACTATGATGGGTGAAGATGAGTCCAGAGCTTTTTCGTTGCTGAAGGTGAACCGCAAGATTCATAAAAAATGGATCGACCGCTATAGCGGGAAATGGCTGAAGGAAATGGGTGATGGCGTACTGGCCAGTTTCTCTTCCGTTTCTGATGCTATTTACTGTGCAGGAGCCATTCAGAAAGAGTCTGCCGATATAAGCGAACTCAATTTACGCATTGGCATACACCTTGGTGAGGTGATTGTTGAAGTTGGGGATGTATTTGGTGATGGTGTGAATATTGCATCAAGGATAGAATCGCAGGCGGAGGCAGGTAGCATCTATGTTTCAGATGCTGTTTATCGAAATCTCACCAACAAGAAAGGAATTGCTGCGGCATTTGTGAAGGAGGAAGCTCTGAAAAACGTTAAACATCCTGTCAAGATCTACGAGGTCAATGTTGACTTTTCGGATGAAAACACACAATCCTCCAAGTTCTCGGAAAAACGAGCCAGGGCAAGAAGACGCTCCTACTGGAGAACCTTGAAAAAACCTCTTGGAATTGCTGCACTTGCCATTATCCTGGTTGCTTTTGGATATTTCATTTTTGGATGGCTGGGAAATGGTTCAACAAATAGTGGCAGTGAATTAAAGACCGTAATCGTACTCCCATTCGAAAATCTCGGGTCACCGGAAGATGATTACTTTGCAAAAGGTATTACCGATGAGATCACCTCTCGATTGAGTATGATCAAGGGGCTAAGTATAATTTCACCTTTAAGCGCTTCCCGTTTTAAGGAATCCGGCAGATCAGTGGAAGAAATGGCCCTGGAACTGGAAGTGGATTTTGTACTGGATGGGTCCATCCGCTGGGATAAAGGCAGCTCATCGGATAAGGTGCGTATTACGCCACGTTTAACAAATATGTTGAGTAACCGGCAGGTATGGACAAGCAACTATGACCGTGATCTGGATCAGATCTTCGAAGTTCAGTCTGAGATCGCTGAAAAAGTAAGCCAGGCACTTGACATAACCTTATTAAAATCTGAAAAGCAGTCGCTGCAAATCAGGTTAACCGACAATATCCAGGCGTATGACCTCTACCTTCAAGGTATCGATGCTCGTGATGAAATATCAGCGTCACAATTTCGCATTGCCGAAGAATACTTTGAAGAAGCCATTGCCCTAGACCCTGATTTTGCAGCTGCTTATGCCAGGTTAGGAGCCAATCACGCTGATCTGTGGTGGCATTATTTTGATCGTGATAGCCTACGGCTCATTAAAGCAAAGGCCAGCATCGACAAGGCCAATGAGCTGAATCCCGACTTGTTTGAGGTAAAGCTTGCCAGTGGGCAGATCCATTATCATGGTTTCCGTGAATATGATGAGGCCCTGGGACATCTTTTTGACGCCCTCGAAATGAAGCCTAACAATAGTGAAGTCCTTTCATATATAGCATACGTTAAAAGACGGCAGGGACTTTATCGCGAGTGTATAGAATATATGTTGCAAGCATACGAATCAGACCCTTTAGCAGGGAATATCGCTTTTACTTTGGGAGAAACTTATGAGTTACTAAGGGATTATGATGAGGCATTGTCATTCTATGACAAAGGCATTAGCCTCTCTCCTAATTATTATGGATCTTATTCTCAAAAAGCATATGTAGTTTTCATTTCAAGGGGTGATATTGAAAGCTCAAAGCGTATTCTTAAGTCTTCCTTGAATAAAATTGAAGAAAAGGATATAGCCTTGTTTGATTTAGCTAACTTTCATTATTTAGCAAATGAGTTTACGGAGGCGCTCTCGGTATTGGATCAGATCATGGCTGAGGATCTGACAGAACAATTCAAATACCACTCCAAGTACCACCTGAAAGCAGACATTTATCTTAAAATGGATAAACAGGATCTATCAAGAGCATACTATGATTCTGCCATGATATTTATTGAAAACAAGATCAGGACAAATCCTAATGAGCAAAAATACCACAGCGCACTGGGAATAATATATGCCAGGTTGGGGATGAACAAAGAAGCGATTGCAGAAGGATTGCTGGCGACACAGCTCATGCCTCAATCTCTTGATGCCTGGGCTGGCTACGACAGGCAGGTTGATCTTGCCAAGATCTATAGCCTTACAGGGGAACAGGAACTTGCCTTTGAGAAGATCGATTATCTGCTCTCAAGCTCAGGCCACTTGTCAAAGAAAGTTCTTGAACTCGATCCGGTATTTGATAATTTGAGAACAAATAAGGCATACGACGAGATCATGCAAAAACAATTCTGATCATCGATTTGATGTTGATCTTGAGGAAAGTCTGCTAATTTTGTGCAAACAATCTCCATATCATGCCAGCAACAGAATTCCTCATCACCAAGATCATTGCCACTTTGGGACCTGCCAGTTCTAATAAAAAAACCATCCAAAAACTGATCGAAGCCGGAGCCCGTGTATTCAGGGTAAACTTTTCACATGGTTCATTCGAGGACTATGACAAACTCATTGAGAATATACGCAGCGCTCAAAAACAAAGTGGGATTTATGTTTCTATTATGGGCGACCTGTCCGGCCCCAAGATCAGGGTTGGAAAAGTTGTTGACGGTGGCGTGAATCTAAAAAAAGGGGATGAGATCACATTCATCAAAAGAGAAGTCATAGGAGGCTCAAAAGGATACGAAAAAACATTTTCGACCACACTGCCTTCATTCATCGATGAAGCAAAAGAGGGTGAAAAAATCCTGCTTGATGATGGAAGCATAGAAATGGTATGTCTTAAAAAAAGCGGACAGGGTAAAGAGAGAGCTTTATATTGCAAGGTCAAGGTGGGCAATCTTCTTAGCAGCAGCAAAGGGATCAATCTTCCCGACAGCAATCTCAGTGTTCCTTCTCTCACTGAAAAAGATAAAGCATGTGTGGCATATGCGGTGGAAAAAGGATTTGATTTTCTGGCCTTAAGCTTTGTTCGAAGTGGAAAGGATATCAGGGTACTGAAGAAGTTGCTCACCACCCTGGAGGTAAGACCAAAAGGTTTGGACATCACCGGCGGGGACCTTGGATTCTCCACTTTGTATGACGATACTTACATCCCGGTGATCAGCAAGATTGAGAAGCCACAGGCCATTGAAAACCTGGAGGAAATATTGGAAGAAACCGACGGAGTGATGGTAGCCCGTGGTGACCTCGGAGTGGAGATGGACCTGGCCGAAGTCGCCATTTTGCAAAAGCACATCATCCAGAAATGCAGCGAACACGGTAAGCCCGTGATAGTAGCCACACAGATGCTACAAAGCATGATCAATGAACCCGTTCCCACTCGTGCTGAAGTATCGGATGTGGCCAATGCGATCATCGATAAGGCTGATGCGGTGATGCTCTCAGGAGAAACTGCCGTAGGAAGCTATCCTGTTGAATCCGTAAAAATGATGACACGGATCGCCCGCAAGACCAATGCCTACATTAAGACACTTGACGGCGAATCAGAAAAACTTAATAAATATTCAGGCCCTATTAACCGTAAGGCTGCCATGGCACGCGGTGTAAACCAGATGGCACGCGATATGAAAGCAAAGTTTATCATCACCTGGACACACTCCGGGGGAAGCAGTGTTTTTCTTTCCCAGCAGCGCATGGAGGTGCCATTGATCGCCTTTGGTGAAAACGAAAGCAGGCTGCGCCAGATGTCAATACTCTATAGCATTACCTCAATATTTATGAAACAGCCAAAATCAGGGAGTAAATTTATTGCTGAAGCCGACCGTATGCTCCTTGAAAAAAAATGGGCTAAAAAAGGTGATCCTGTAATCATCGTAGCATCAGAACCTATCACGAAAAGAGGTATTACCAACAGGGTTGTGATCCATTATATAGGTGAACAGATTGAGGATTAATATCTATCTTTATCAAAGTTCAAAAATTCTCTTTATGAAAAAGTTCATATTGGCTATCCTTATATCCTTTGCCATAAATTCGTTCTCTCAAACCACGGGACTAAACCTGGCATCCGACGTCTGGCCACCATTCACAGATGTAGCATCTGAAAAGGCCATTGCCATGGACCTGGTGAAAGAAGCCCTCGCCAGAAACGGTATCACCACCAATTATGAAATCATGAATTTCGATGATGTTATCGATGGCATTGATGGTGGTGATTTTGATGGCAGTGCTGCACTATGGTTGAGTAAAGAACGAGAAGAAAAATATCTCTTTTCTGAAGCATATCTTCAAAACCAGCTGGTGCTTGTAGGAAGAAAAGGGAGTGATGTAAGTGCCACTTCATTTGCCAATATTGAAGGTAAGAAGATCGGTGTGGTCGAAAACTACTCCTACGGTATCGATATCAATTCCGAGCAAGTGGAACTTATTACAGGAATCAGTGATCAGCAAAACCTTGTACGCCTGCTGTCATCAGAAATAGATTATATGCTGGTGGATGACTTGCTGATACAGTACTTATTGAAATATCAGGTGAATGATGTTACTGAATACCTCGAGATCGGCCATACTCCGATGCTGGTAAAATCACTCCATTTTGCTTTGCGTAAAGACCTCGCTACTGCTGAAGACATTATCAAAAGCTTTAATGAAGAGATCCACAAAATGATCATTGATGGGACGTATAACAAGATCCTGGAGTTAAGCTGGGTACGGGCCGACATGGATGGTGATGGGACCATGGAACTTATCCTCGATGGTAATGCAGCAGGCACGGCTCCCCCTGAGCATGCATATGGAGTGTATAGCAATCAGTCAATGGTGAAAAAACCTGCCGGGAATGACCGTTTCTATATCGAGGGGAAATTTTATAACAGCTGGGACCAGGTACCACAGGAATACAAGACTGAGATGGTGATGAACAACCAGAATCCGAAGGATGTTGGAATTAAGCTTGATTTCTGAATTACAAAGTAATGTCCGGGCTTGTCCATACTGATAAACCAATACTTATATTTCCAATTTCTTCGTGGTAATTTCTTTATCAGGGAAATACAGCTATACTCCTATCGTAAAATTATCTAAAAATAATAATCCGTATAGATAGACCATGTTGGATAACTATTGTTTAGTCCAATATATATCACTTGTTATGTCAAAAAAGAAGAAGTCTTTAAGGTTATTAATATCCTTATATATATCATCTGGTTTAACTTTTATTAGTTTATCACCCGTAAAATGATCAAAGTTGTTAAAATAAACATGAAAGCTTAAATAAACATCTAAATAGTCCATATCATTATTAAAAAAGAAACCGAAAGATTCACCTATAAGAAATCCCCCACTCCAATATTGCTCTTCGATAAACTCAGGATAAAATTCTGAAGGCGTATATTGAAACAAGGTACTTTCTACATCAGGGCAATAGATCTTTTGAGTTGCACCAGAATAATGAACTACTTCGGCATTTTTCAAATCAAATCCTTGAATTTTATTTATATAAACCCTGATCTTCGGCTGGACATGATAGTGCTTTGGTTCTGGCCACTTTGTTTCTTCACATTCATCCAACTCTTCCTGATTATCTTCCTTGCAGGCAGCAATCAAAAAAACCATCCCCAGAAAAATAAATGCAAAGCTTATTTTTTTTATAATCGTTTCCATAACAACGTCTTTAAATTTCATATCTCGAAAATAAATATATGAAATAAAACTGTATTTAGCAAAAGATTGTCGAAATATCTCACACAGTAAAATACAATCTGAATGTTGTAAACCACAAAAAAACTAAACGCAAATAGCACAAATTATAAGCAGTGCTTCATACTGCAATTTTTATGTGCTATTTAGTATTTTTTTGTACTCTGTACTATATATTTAAGTGGTTTGAAAAGGCTTCAACAAACCGGGCTACATGAAATCCATCTACCAGCCCATGGTGTACCTGCACTGACAGAGGTAAATAAAGCTTGTTTTCTAGTTTAAAAATCTTTCCGAAAGAGATCTTGGGTATGGAATCCCCGTCTCCGAAATTACGAGGGTGACTTAAACCGGTGAAAGAAAACCATGGCAGGGCTGTGTAGTGGATCACATCAGAGCGCTCGTCTGCAGTGAACAGCCCGCTTAAAGCCTTTACCCGATCGATTTCCTTTTTCAGCTGCAGTTGAAACTCCGAAAAATCTTCATTAAAATTAAGCTGCCCAAAACCAAATGTTCCATCATCGCGACCAATGGTTGGTGAAGCATGAATTACATCATATTCAAATATCTCCTCCCCTTCTATACGGTAACGGAATTCCTTTACCTCATTTGAAGCTTTCATGGCATTGAAGAGGTACCAGGCAAATATTGAATTACGATTGGCCTTTGCCTTATTCAATCCGGTCGTACACTCAACACTCATATTCAGATGATAGAAAGGCTCATCAAAGTTTTTAAAGAAGTTGAAATGGTCTTTTCGGTTCCAGTCAGTTTGGTCTAATTTAGTCTTCACAACAAACAAAGTTATCAAGAAAAAACTGCAATGGTACTATTGTTTAATGAAATATGCATGGGTATTTCCCTTTGGTCCAGAAAAGTGAATAATATACAATCCACCTGGTAAAGCCCTGACATCTAAATTTTGATTTCCTATAATTATCTGCTTATCAACCAACACCACCTGAGCGGAAAGATTTAGTATCTGTATCCTGTCGAAATGAGTATTTGCGAATGATATATAATCCTGAGCAGGGTTTGGGTAAACCAGTAAAGTTCCAGGCTCATTTTCAATAAGTGACAAGCTGGGATGGTACAAGGCTGATTGCACAACAATGAGGTGCATACTATGGACAACTTCTATTTTGATCCACCCAAGGACATCCATGCCATCAAGCAGCATCTTGAAAGCGATATAACCAACACTTCCCTCCCATTCATTTAAATAAAAGATCCACCCGGGTGTCTGTCCTTCCGGAACATTCACATTGTTAACAATATATTCTTCAGAGGAGATGAAATAATTGTCCATGAAAATCGTGTCACCGTACTCATATTTTTTGACGACAGTAAATGTATCCACCACCCAGGTGCCATAAGCCGGAATATAACCGGAGTCTATGACCATTGTGTCAACTTCAACAATAGCAGATAAACCATTTATCCATAAGGCTGATGTGTTTCCCCAGCCACCTGCGTCACACGTACTTTTAAACCTAACATCAGCTGGTCCGTTAGCATCCAGGTCCAGCATGAGATAAAGATCCTCACATGGTAAAGAGTTTTGTAGCGATTGGTTAATTTCCTGCTTGAACAACTTTGATTGCATAGAATCAATAACAAGATATTCCTGGCTCCTTGACTTATGTGAGACCAGAACCACTAGAGTTAATAACAACACTCTAATACTCATTGCGCTTTAATTTTCTTCTTCTAAGATATAGAATAATCTCAAGAATTCCTAATAATTAGCCTTGGGAGACATCAAATGCAGTGCTAACATTTTGCTAACATTCGATAGCAATACTTTCAATAATAAACGGGTATTTATTGTAAAGAATTTGTGTTGTTGGAAAGCCCTGTGGAAGCACGAAGCTTTGCTTTTCATTAAAATGAAAACCCCACTTTAAAGGTGAACAGCCGATAGGTTTCGCTATAACGTTCATAGTGATAACCACCGGGATAGGAATCATAATAATAATTTGAATTATAAGCCCTTTGGAACTTAAATGTGGATGAAAGGTTTAGCCCGAAGTGTTCAGCAATATTAAACCTGAAACCGAATCCGGGTTCCAGGAAAACACCTCCCCAGTCGTTGCCATCTTCGCCATCAACCCAACCGAAAGCATAGCCAATATTAGTTATAAAGAATGGCGTTACCCTGGCCTGAATAAACTCTGTTCTGATACACACAAACAAAGGCATCATAGTAGCATCAAAATATATCTCAGCACCAAAACCACCACCTACAAATAGTTGAGGGAAAAACCGGTAGCCGGCAATACCATGCATACCCAGAACAGGCTCACCATACTCCAGTTGAACTGCAAAGAACATGTCAATGGTACTTTCAAATCCTTTTTCCTTACCCACGTAAGAGCTTTCAGGTTTAGGTGGCTCACTCTTCATTACAGCTCCTTGAGGGATCTCTTCCTTGGTGATCTTTTCAATCTGATCAAACTCAAAAACAAAGAGGTTTCTGTCAGCGGTTTTTATTTTTAATGTTTGGTTGGGTATCTGTTCAACGATCATCCCGCGAATGATAGAGCCATTCTTCAAATACACCACATCTTCGTATTGAACATCCTGACTGAAAGCCATTATTGATATCATTAAACTAAGGAGAAAGAATATAGGTTTTTTCATTATACTCGATTTTTGGTTAATACAAACTTAAGCTAATTTCAACAATTCCATCTTATTGGGGATTATAAATTTTCTTCTTACTTTGTTCTTTTTGGTCAAGCAAAAAGAATATAATAGAATGAATTCAAACATCTACAATCGCCAATTGTACCGTCTAAAGTCTAAATTGTACTAAAAAATGCTTCGCCTTGATGGCGAAGCATTTTGGGGGATCCGGCAGGACCTCCTGATTTAACCTAAAATCAAATTATGAAAAGTTCATTTCCGCCTTCCGGATTTTCTTCTCTTTGTTACCATGATAAATATTATTAAAGGTTATACACAGCTTGCCGGTTTGGGAATACCTGCAATTCTGGATGATTTCTTCAGAGGTCCACCTGGGAATAGCTGGTAGAGCTCTTTGATATTTGCAATTCCTGAATTCCCAACTTTCCTGATGGAGAGTGATTCACCCGTAAGGAATTGCTCCTCTGAGATAATTCAGCACTGCGAAATGCGTATCTGTAAGTTCAATGCCTTCTTCATTGGCAATTTCTTTGGCTACATCCTCGTTCCATTGTTGTGGATCGGTAAGGTAGCCTTCGTCATTTAAGGTGATCGCTTACACCTGCAATTGTTTTTTCTTTCATTTTATTTAAAGTTTAGCTGTTATTCGTATTTTCATTTTTATTTGTGACATATTCTTCATGAATGAAACCATGAAACCAATAGCCCTTTTCATTTCAGGTTTATTCATTTCACCGCATCAACTTCCATATCGAATATTCTGGGACAGCTTCAATTTCCAACCTACTGAATATCTTCACAGCATTATTAACCGACTTCAGCATTTCAGGCTGTGTCAGGCTTTTCACTGTTTCAAGCATAGGAACCACATTGTCGGCCAATAGCCGGACGTCCTCACGTGAAAAGTGCGTTACAATGTTATCGATGATACTTCCTGTCTTCTGACAGGAATTCGAAATAGCCTTTCTGATCAAATTCATTCAGCTTTTTGATGAGGTCGATAATCATCTCGTTCACGATAGGCGATGCATCTTTCAGGAAATCAGCAGTGCTTTCAAAGGTGTCTAGTACCGAATTAATGGTCCTCACATACTTTCATCTCAATCGCCCATATCTTATAGTTCCCACCCCAAAAGTCGTCTGCAAGACATAATCACTTTAAAGTCGCTATCGCTATAATCAGTTTCAACTTGTTACAACTCCCTGCCTCAATTCTTTCAGGTAAGGTCAACCTTATCATTTAATGAGTCTATCTGTGTTTGAATGTTCTTTTCCATGGCGATTACTGCTTAAATGGTACACGTTTCCCGGCAAAAGTCATCTCTGCTTCTATCGGCATTTCTTTCCCCTTCAGCAGAATGTGCCAGTATATCCATCTGAATCATGATCTTTCCGTAGTGATTGATCTTGGTATTCTTTAGCAGGCCAAAAGGTCCAATTCCAGGTAAAGGGAAAGTACCAGGGAGAGGCTCAGTATCGTAGTTAAAGTCGATCAGAGCTCCTTTCCCAAATCCCGTTTCTATATAGCAGTTTGCATGCCCGTCAAACTTTGCAGTGAGGGGCCTTCCTTCAATGGCATTCATAAAATTGTCAAAGAGGATCTCCCCTGCAAAATGCGCTACAGAACCAGCTTTTGAAGTAGGGATATCTGCAGCATCGCCAATCACGAAAATATTTTCAAACTTCTTCGATTGCAGGGTTTCTTTATCAGTAGGGATGAAGTTAAGGTCACCAGCCAGTCCGCTTCTTTCAATCATTTCTGACCCCATATTTACAGGGACTATGGTCAAGACATCAAAAGGCACCTCCATCTCATCATAGGAAACTATTGCCTGCTTCTCATTATCGATCTTCTCAATATAAAAGTCAGGGATCACTTTAATATTCTTTTCTTTCAGCAGTTCACTGAGCATTTTGGTGGCAATAGGTTTTGTAAATGCCCCCGACATTGGTGTGACAAGCGAGATTTCAACTTTATCTCTGATTCCTTTTTTCGTAAAATAATCATCTGCCTCACCCACAAATTCTATCGGGGCTCAGGACAATGAATCAATTTGGCCATCACAAGTTTCACCCTCCCGTCTTTAAAAAATTATGATCCACAGCCCCTTGAACGGTATAAAATCGAATATTTTTATTTTCCAGAGCCCTTCGGTGAGTCCGGGAGTTTGGTCAGGACGGGTTTCAGCTCCGGTAGCGATAACCAGGAAATCATAATGCAAAATCTTACCTCCCTCAAGGTGAACTATATTCTTTTCACCTTCAATTTTATCTATATCGGAATAAATGACATTCACTCCGGAAGGGAAAAAATCACCCTTCGGCTTAGTTACATCTCCTTTTGTGTATGTGCCAAAAGGAATAAACAGGAACCCGGGCTGATAATAGTGGGTCCGGTGTTTATCAACGATGCTTATTTCCCACTCCGACCTGTCCAGGGCTTTCCTGAACTTGTTGGCCATCATGGTGCCGGCAGTGCCCCCTCCGATAATCCAGTAATCGGTTTCAGCAATAATTGTTTATAATACAAACAACATAGTTTTTCCGATTGTTAAAACTATATCAAAAAAATAAAATACTTTAACATCAATCTGTATATTACCCATAATTTGAAATTCATCCCTATGTTCTTGTTGTGTCTTAATGATGGATATTCTTTATAATTTGAATGACAAACAGTCTAAAATTGCACATTATTAAATATCCAGATAGGTGATTCGAACTCGTATGCAATACCAAGGTCGAAAACCTTTTTAAGGAAGGGGAGGTTATTATCGAAGAGGGGAAGCCCATTGAAAGTTTTATATACCTCAAAAGCGGCCTGGTTAAGTTATTCAAACCCGGTGAAGACAAAAAGGGGCAGATCATCATGATTGCCAAGCCTTTCGATTTTGTGAGCCTGTTAAGCGTTTTTTCTGATACAAATTATAATTACTCTGTAACAGCACTTGAAGACTCTGTTACCTGTAATATAAAGCTTGATGATATCAAAAAGATGATCAGGAAAAATGGTGATTTCGCCATGAGCATTATGAAAAAAATGAGCCATGTATCTGATATGATCATCCTCGAATCGCTCACGATCAGAAAAAAAAATATTCATGGCCGGGTAGCATATATCCTTTTGTTCTTTGCTGATCAGATCTATGAATCAAATTCTTTGGAGCTACCGCTTAACGGCGGGAAATAGCTGAATTTATTGGCAAGACAACTGAAAATGTGATCAGGACACTTTCTGAATTCCGAAGGGATGGAGTCATTAAGATTTTCGGAAAATCCATTGAAATAATCGACAAAGCAATGCTGCAGCAAATCTCTGACTTCGGCTAGTAGAATTCAACCTCCTCTGTATTCCGATAATTAAGTATATTTGAGTTGCGAATGGGAAAATTCCCAGAATTCAACCTTATTCCGGATTTATGAAACAGGAGGGGCTCAAAGGATTATTCGTTTTTGCAATATTATTCTTGGTTTTACAGCCATCTCAACGCACAGACCTTTAATCACTGGATGCGTAACTTTAATGAAGAATCATCCTTGCTTGCCGGGGCAGTTGTTGGTGGTGGGTCAGGGCCCAGTGCTATTTATTATAACCCGGCCAGTATCTCAGAAATCAAAGAATCTAAATTATCCTTTCATGCAAGTTTGTTTTCTTTTAACTTTTTCAAGATCAACAATGCTTTAGGGGACGGTATCGACCTGAATAGAACGATCATTGGCATTGAGCCCCGTTTTATTTCCTATATGATCAAACCAAAGAAACATCCTAAGTGGAATTTAGAAATAGCCCTGCTTAATAATCAGAAATATAAAGTCGATTTTATTCAGTCTATTGATAAACGAGAAGATGTATTGACACATGTTCCGGGCGATGAGCGGTATTTTGCAATGTTTCAATATTCAAATAACTACCGCGACGATTGGGCAGGAATTGGATGGTCGTTGGTTTTATCCAAAAGACTATCCCTGGGTGTAAGTATGTTTGTCACAATCAAGTCAATGGAATACAGTAACATTATGACCGTAGAAGCTTATCCCATTGACACAAGCCAACAAGGAATACCGGCTAGTGAATATTACACCGCCAGTGCTCTTACCTCTGATTACGTAAAATACAATGACTACCGCCTACTTTGGAAATTGGGCTTACTTTATAAAACAGAGCGTTATAGTTTTGGCTTTTGTTTTACCAGTCCATCCATTGGTGGTATTTATTCGGATGGGAAAAGGGTTGCCAGAGAACAAAAGCAGACCAATATCCATGATCCCGAAACCGGCGACCCTATTCCTGATTTTGTGATTACTGACTACCAGGAAAAAGAAAATGTAAAGGTAGATCACAAATCTTCATTGTCTTTTGCCGCCGGCTTTACCTGGCATTCGATCAATAAGACCAAGTCATTGTACACCACTGTCGAATATTTTGGAGGACTTGATCCGTACAGATTGGTGCAGGCCAATGAAAGCCCCAACCTCTCATCCATAAATGTAAGCGGACCAATTGTTGCCAACGAATGGTTAACATTTGTAAGTGGTGCAAAACCGGTGGTCAATGGAGCTATAGGCTATAGCTGGCTTATCAGGGAAGACCTGAATTTAATGACTGGCTTCCGAACAGATTTTAATTATGTGAAGAACTTCGATTATAGTCCATATAATGAAACAAGCGTGCTCAAAGGGCTTTATGCTGATTATTACCATATTTCAGGTGGCTTATCCTATTCTATAAAAGGTATTGACCTCATTACAGGCCTCCAGTACACCATCGCCAGTGCGAAGAACAAAAAACAACTGGTTAACGTATCCGATCCGGTTGAATACAATTATAACGAAATGGCCCCCCTGCAAGGTGATCGCCAGAATAATATGAGCATGATTGCTAATGCTGTCAGCCTGTATTTAGGTGCATCCTTTAATTTCGGCGGGCCAACAGATTAATTCGTCTTATTCAAGGGCAAATCAACCCCATATCCGTTCCTCTTATCCTGATATTTCAGCAGAAGGGCAAAAATAAGACCCAGTAAACTTAAGCCAATAAAGAGTAGCATAGTAGGTGTATAGTTCAATGTTTCTGTGCCCGCAGGATTCGTTTTGTCAAGAATATTACCCGCCAGAAGGGGTACACCCCACAAGCCCAGGTTTTGTATTGAATACATCAGCCCGTATGCCGTTCCGATCTGTCTGTCATCCACCAATCTCACCATAGAAGGCCACATGGCTGCCGGGACAAGCGAAAAAGCAACGCCAAGCAATATCATTGGGATGTGGGGAATTATGGTCGTAAATGTAAAGCTCAGATGCACCATCAGCAAAACCAAAGAACCTACAATCATGGCTGTGGCTGCCTTGCCGTAACGGTCGATCGTATAGCCAAAGAGTGGTGTAAAAATCAGCGTGCCGAGTGGCAGCAGGGATGCAATCTGGCCGCTGGCCTCATAACTCATGCCGAATTTATTCAGCAAAAAATCCGGTGCAAAGGCATTAAATGGAAAGACAGCAGAGTAAAAAGTAACACATATAAGGGCAATATAGATGTACGCCCGGTTTCTAAAAAGATCAAAAACATCTTTCAATTTAAACTTGTCTGTGCTCTTATTAAAAGATGATTGACCGATCTGCTTGTCCAACTTCATGTCGAACAGCATATAAACCATAAAGGCAAGGAGCCCCATAATCACCAGGACGGCCGCCAGCCAGATGGCTGTATCGAGATGCACACCCCCATCAGACAGTCTGGGGGATAATTGTAATGCAGCAAAGGTTCCCAATCGGCCGAAGCCTACCTTCAGACCAAATGCCAGTGCGAGGTCTTTGCCTTTAAACCACTTCACCAAAATCTTGCTCACCACCACTATGCTGGTTTCAGCACCAAGTCCAAAAAAGAAGCGGCCAAGCAACATCATTTTAAGTTCAGGTGAATAGGACGGAAGAAAAGATTGCATTAAGCCATAGCCCAATCCACCGGAAGTGTAGATCTTTGAGGCTCCGTAAGCAGTAAGAAATGCCCCGAGGGCCATAAAGAACACAAAAATAAATCCAGTCCGGCGGATCCCGAGTTTATCCAGTATGATTCCGCCAATCACGGCCATTAACAGGAAAGTATTTGGAATCGAGTAAAAAGAAACAAATAAGCCGTAATCCGTATTCGTAAACCCGAATTCCCGCGTCATCAGATCCTTGAGCGTAGAAAATGCGTCGTAGAAATAATAATTTACAGAAAGGATAAAACCAACCAGAATGAGAATACCCCAACGAACCCAGGGCTTTTCATTCATCGCTTTTTTCAATCGTTCCATAGCTGCTTTTTGAAGCGACTAAAGTACGATTATTAAAATTATTTACTTCAGGATATCAAACCCCAGTCCATCACTCCTTGATCTGAAAAGCTTCTTGTTATGAAGGTTAACCTCATCGCCGTGAAAAATTGTGGTATAAAAATTTTTAATGTTTGTACTTTCTTTAGGCATCTCACCAACAAAATAGGTATGTGAAACCCAGGTTGGGAGTTTAAATCCAACTGCCTCAGTAAAATTGATATAGTAAGCATTCGCCGCAATCGGGAGCTCTACAGGGCCACCAAGCTGCTTGCCGGCTTTAGTAAAAATACGAGCTCCCCGAAGGTTGAAATCTTTCTTGTTACTAATAACATAGATACGCTTCGAAATCTTTAACTTTCCTATCCAGGCTGCATGGTTTTCCTGCTCCACTGCCGCAGCATTTATAATGATATTATCAAATAAGTTACTGTCAAGCCCACCCAATACATCTTCCTTAACCGCTTGTTCAAGATAATAATTTCCTAAACTGTGCATGAAAAGGCTCAACTTATTGCCTTTTGGCCAGATATAGGACTGTTTATACTTCTGTATGATAAGCAGCAGTTCCCTGAAATGGGCAAGCCCATCAACTACATTCATTCTCGAGTTTTGGTAGTTATTCAGACCATTCTGTGTATCTTTTTTCGACGGCCAACTAAACACCAGGACCTTTACATGATGTAGATTCTGGACCTCCAGGCCCCTTACCGCTGCATCGACAGGAGCCTTACTATCGCCATGGATCAGCAAAAGCCAATCAAAACCAGGCTGGAGAAAAAGAGTGGATAATGAAAGATTTGTTCCTCTGGTACAGTAGATGCTATCATCCCTGGCCTCCACAATAAAAACCTTAAGAGAGTTCCTGTGATCGATCTCATTCTGGAGGATCATCCAGTCCTCCTGTATGGTATCGATCAGCCTGTTGGTTATAAATGGCATGATCGGGTCTGAAATACCAGAAAGCTTATACTTACTAATATCGTGCTGAGCATTAAGATTACAAGCCAGGCAGGAAAATATTAGCGATAAATAAAACCATTGAAGACGAAACATGTATTCATCATGTGTTTTCAAGATAAATATACAAAAGTCTTTTTAAAAACTAAATGATCATCACCAATCTACCTTATAGCAAATGACTTTATTCATAAAAAATGAAGGTATATATAGCATCCCTGTTTCATGAATATATTCGAAGTCGGCAATGTATGCTCCGCTATTTTTAAGATCAAGCAATTTTTCCACTTCCCCTGAAGCTGATACATGATAAAGCTTACCATCCCAGAGTGAGACCAGCAGTTCATCATTTGGCAGTGCACGGATACCATCAATAAAGCCGGGAGGGAAATCCGCAATCAAAGTCATTTCCCTGGTTTCAAGGTTAATAGCTTTGAGTTTCTGGTCTCCACTATTTCCCACATACAATCTTCCATCGATGATCTTGATGGTGTTGGGATCAAGGACCTCTTCCCCTTCCAGCCAGACTTCAGGTTCACCCTTTGAAATTCTCCAAACCACGTTCTTTCTTGAATCAGAAACATACACCCGCCCTTTTTTATCAACTTCAATATCATTGGGAAACATGGCTTCGGGAATTGGAATATGCTGAATCACTCGTGCAGTTTTAAGGTCTGCTATGGCATAACCTCCTTTTTCTGCTACATACAGTTTATCATCATGTATGGTCATCCCCAAAGGATTATCCAGGCTGTCGATATATTTTAATTCAAGTAGTTCCCCATCGGGTGCAAGCTTCGAAATATACTGCTCCTGTCCTGAGGTGGTACGAGTGAATTGATCAAAATTTGTTACATATAAAACATCCCGCTTCGGATCATATAAAACTGATTCTGAGACAGAAAATACCGCTTCCGTTTCCCATACTTTTTCAAGTCGTTCATCCACCAGGATATCTGTTCCCTGGAACATAAAACCCCAGCCGCCAAAACCTTCACCCATCATCAGCATTAGTTCGTTCTCGCCTTTTTTCAGCGGAAGATAAATGACATCATTCAACCCGATAAGACCCAAAAAAGAGAGATCACGGGATTGATAGGTGCTCACACCGGTAAAATAGATTTGCCCGTTAATGAATATCGAAATGATATCGCTGTATCCGAAGCTGAATTGTTCCACTTTGCTTTCATCAGCATGTATGTTTGTTTTTACAAAAACAGCATCCCCGGTACGATAGGTCCTTGGATATATTTTTGAAAGATTCACCAGACCTGAGGCCTCCGCTTTCACTGGAGTCCAGGTCAACTGGTCCAGGCCTTGATCAGTGGGGTATTTTTCATAGTCGATATCGGCAAAACTCAGGATCTCAGACACTTCCCAATCCTTGAGCATACCATATGGCTCATCTGCTTTCCTTTTTGCCGGCATATCCTGAATATCTTCCTGAATAACTTTGAAATCAGCGAAATATGACATACCCAAATTGAAGGTATTGATGTTTATCCCACCTGTGCTGATGCCATGATCAAGGTTTGAAATATACAATGCAGGATCAGGGGCATCATCGATATATACTCGGGCCTGATCATCCATGATCTCCATCCGGATATGCATCCATTGCTCATGAGGTAATTTGTATCCTGCAGTACAACCGTCCCCATGAAACAGCTGCCAGCAACTGGCTCCCTTATGGGCCGGAGCATACTGTAGTACATCATCATACCATATCCTGTGAGGCCTGATATAAAACTGTTCATATTCTCCCCCTGGCATGACTCTGAAATACACGCCTGGATAAGTTCGCTCACCGGTAACGGCCAGGTCAAATTCTATCGTTCCGTTGGTAAATTCCATCTCATTGAGACTCGCGCGACCGGTAAAACAAGTTTTACCGAGATATTCGGTCACTTCGCCGGCAGCAATGGTCCAGCGATCCGAATCAAAAGGAATCAGCCCGTCCTGGGCCTGGAGAATAGTGAAAGAAAATAAAAAAAGTAAGAGGACAGATCTTTTCATAATACATGGTTTTGGAATGATTGCTACAATGGTTCAACGACCATGCCAGTTTTACAATCAGCTCATTATAAGTCAAATATCGGCATTCCAGGAAGATGAAGTGTTCCCTGACGGACAGGGAGGTGTACGATTAGGGGCAGTCGGCACAAGGTATTACGTACTACGTAATAGGTATTACGATTTGGTAAAGAAGAATTATTGAATGATGATTTTTCTGCATACTTCTTTTTGATTCCCTCTTATCGACAGAAGGTAGACACCATATTGCAGGTGCAGATTTGATGCAGATTGATCAAACTTATGATCTCCATGGGTAAGTGTTCCTTCATATAATTGCGAGACTTTTTTACCTTGTAAGTCATAAATGCTGAGGCTATATTTGCCATCCTCAATGTCAGTCAATGAAACCGTGAACTTATCTGATACCGGGTTCGGAAATACCTGCAATGACTTCGCCAATTGCTCTTCATCCACTCCGGCTGGTGCTGTATAGGTGATGGTCAATACAGGTGCATAAAATTCACCGCCAAATTCCCAGGAACAGGCTGCTTTCGGGTAAATCTCACCAAAACCAGGATTTGTTCCTTTAAAAAGGAAAACCATTGCGTTATTCTCTTCCCAGCCATCCAGGTCAACAACTTCCTGAACAATATCCCAGATATTATGTGTTCGTTGATTAGGGCCCGGGATAAACGCCTGCCACTCTGACGAGACCCAAAATTCCTCATGATTTGTTCTTTCCCGATCGCTGATATTGTAATCAACACTCGTAAACGGCAAAGGATTGACATTCCTTTCGCAATAGGCTCTTATACCTGTTGTGTCGTTATTGGCTTCAAATGAATAAAATTGAATATAGGCTGATTCAATCGTCGACCCGGGTGGTATTGGAACTGACTGATACCGAAGTCCGATCTGGTAAAATATCGTAGGATCCCAGCTATGTCCCATGAATAGATTTTCCGCATCAACAAACATTTCACCTGTAGGATTCTCCCATGAAGGATGGCGGTATAGCTGATAGGCATCATCATTCCCATCCACTATGTATAGTGTAACTGTTTCCTGGGCATTCAAAAATCCAAAAGAAAAACAAAAAAAGAGTATCAGTAATTTTTTCATAGCATATGGTTTTGGGTTAACATATGCTAAGATACTAAATCTGAGGGCGAAAGTAAAGGGACTAAGGTTGAATTAGTTGAATTAGTTGAATTGGTTAAATCGGTTGAATCAGGAGTGCTGCTTACTGCCTACTGCGTACTACCTACTGCCAACTGTGCAAAATCAGGAAAGTACCACCTGCAAGGTATTATGTACTACGTATTAGGTATTACGAAAAATGAATAAGCGTTAATGGACAATTATTTTTCTGGTAACGATATGTTTATTCCCGCTTATACTTAACAGATAAATTCCCTGTGGCATATTCATGTCCAGTGCTGATAATTCAAAGTGATGATCTCCCTGATAAAGCCATCCGTCATGAATATTATGAAGCTGCTTACCCTGAAGATCGTATATGGAAATATCGTACTCCCCTTCCTTCAATTCTTCAAATGAAATTGTGAACTTTTCTGAAACCGGGTTAGGAAATATGTTCAATGCTTTTGCAAGGTCCTGTTCATCTACGCCAGCAGGTGCTGTAAAGGTGATGGTCAGAAGAGGGGCATACCATTCAGCACCATACTCATAGGAGATTGCAGTTTTTGGAAATTGTGCACCATTAGTTGTCGTACCATACAGTAAAAAAACAATTGGGTTGTTCATCTGCCAATCTTCCAAATCGATAACATCCTGGACAATGCTTTTGAGGTCGTGTGTCCTAGAGTTTGCGTTTGAAGCCCAGGCTTCCCATTCTGAAACACCCCATTGTTCATTCTTAAAAAACTTTTCCCTATCACTAATATTGAATTCCTCGTTGGTAAATTCATCTGGATTAGCATTTTCTTCACAGAAGATCCATATAATATGTGTTTCCTCGTTGGCCTCCAGAGGCGTAAACTGTATATAGGCTGATTCAATAGTGGAACCCGGAGGTATTGGCACAGATTGATATCGAAGACCCACGTAATAGTAAAATTCCGGCTCATAAGTATGGCCCATCACAAGTGCTATTGTATCAACAAACATGGTTCCAATATGGGTGAAATCAGTATTAAGGTTCTGACAGGCATCATCGTTTCCGTTTATGATAGGAATTTCAACCGTTTGTTGTGCATTTATGAATCCAAAAGAGAAACAGAAAATGAGTATCAACAATTTTTTCATAGCATAGGTTTTTGGGTTAACATATGCTAAGATACTAAATCTGAGGGCGAAAGTAAAGGGACTAAGGTTGAATTAGTTGAATCAGTTGAATCGGTTGAATCAGGAGTGCTGCTTACTGCTTACTGCGTACTAACTACTGCCAACTGTCAACTGTCAACCACTAAATAAGAACCTCCGCATCACTGGTACTCAGCACCGGGATGCTGTGTTCATTCATCAGGATGGCTTCTTTATCTGAATCGGCAAAATATGCATTTTCCCTTGTAGGGTTAGCCATGATGGAGATCAGGTCGGCATTATGTTCGACGGCATAGATCAGTGTTTGTTTGGCAAATCCGACAGAAAAGACACGCTGGTCTTCATCGACCCGGATAAATCTTATGCCCTTCTCAGTAAAACTCTTTTCTGCAAGCATTATGTTTTCCCGCAATTTGTCGGTTTGCCCAAATCCCGGTTTACTTATCGAATAGATATGGATCTCAGGATCACAAAGACCGGCAATGATATACATGGCCTCTATCTTCCTCTCATAGGCATCATGGCTGCCCACCGGAAAGATGGTCGTTTTGAAACCGTCCTCTGGAATCCTGCTGGATTCCTGCACGACCAGGGATGGTATTGACATCTTTTTTAATAACTTCATGATGTCAGGTCCGAAGAACTTTTGCCTCAATCCCTGGCGGCCATGTGCCCCAAGCACCATCAGCCGAAAATCATTTCTTGATGCTGTTTCCGGGATTACATCAAAAATGCTTCCTGGCTCACAAATAAAATCGCAATAGATTTCATTGCCTGCATTGATCGCCAATGCAATCTTATTTAATTTTTCTTCGCATTCTTCCTGTGACATAACTTCATCTTCAAAAACATGTAATAAAGTGACGTCAGCATGCATCTTTTTAGCCATATGTACGGCGAATTCAACAGCTTTGTCGGCAGCGGCAGTAAAATCAACCGGAATTAAAATCTTGGTTTCTGTCATAATGATCTGTTTTGATAGTTTGACCCTAAACAAAAATAGTCATTATCTCATGGGGTAGCACATGTTTTTTATTAATATTGTGTTAAATAACTCGAATGCTGTTTAAAGAGAAATATGGACCTTGGGCGATAATTGCAGGCTCAGCAGAGGGTTTAGGTGAATCCTGGTCGAGGGCATTGGCACAAAAAGGAATGAGCCTGATCATGGTCGACCACCAGGAAGAAAAGCTTATATCCTTAGCCGGAATACTGGAAAAAGACTATCAGATTAAAACCATGCCGTTGTATATTGATCTGTCAGACCGGGATGCTTCGGACAGGATCATGGAACAATGCACGGAACACGATTGCCATTTGCTGATATACAATGCAGCCTACAGCAAAATCAAACCCTTTTCTTCACATACATCTGATGAACTCAATAACTTTATAGGCATAAATACCTATACTCAGCTTCAGCTGGTGCATGCATTTGCAAAACATCTTATCAATAAACAAGAGGGAGGCGGGATCATTCTTATGTCGTCCCTGGCAGGATTAATTGGGATGCGTCTTGTAGCACCATATGCTGCTACGAAAGCCTTTGCCTGGAACCTGGCTGAAGCGATTTCCCATGAGCTTAAACCACATGGGATAGATGTGATGGCATGCATAGCCGGGGCCACTGCCACACCTGCATACCTGAAAACAAATCCGAAATACGGACCCCTTAAGCCTGCCGTAATGAAACCTGATGCTGTAGCAGAAGCAGCCTTAAAAAACCTGGGCAGGAAGACCCTATTCATTCCGGGATCTTCAAATCGTTTTAATTATTTCATCCTCACTCGCTTGCTTCCAAGGAAGCTTGCCTCTCGCCTGGCAAATAATACCATGAAGAAAATGTATGCCCACCAATCTGATTAAAATGAAAGTTTTGTTTTTAAAAAGCTTTGTTGTTCTTATTGCTCTATTAAGCCTGTTTGGCTGTGGAGAACAGGCAACAGAACACCCTAATATAATCATCATTTTTACAGATGACCAGGGCTATGCCGACCTTGGTTGTTATGGGGCTGAGGGTTTTGAAACGCCAAATATAGATCGCCTGGCAGATGAAGGGATCCGCTTCACCAGTTTTTACGTCTCTGAAGCTGTTTGCAGTGCTTCAAGGTCGTCTCTCCTTACAGGGTGTTATGCACAGAGAGTGGGCATTCGTGGTGCCCTCTCACCCTTTGCCATGACAGGCCTGAACAGGGATGAAGAAACCATAGCTTCCATGCTAAAAAATCAAGGATATAGTACGTGCATGGTTGGAAAGTGGCACCTGGGAAGCATCCCGGAGTTCTATCCTACGAATTATGGTTTCGATGAATACCTGGGGATACCATATTCAAACGATATGTGGCCGGTTGGTTACGATGGGATAGCACGACCCGAAGGATTTAAAAGCATATATCCGGCCCTGCCATTGATTGAGAATGATTCTGTCATTATGCATTTTAATACCCTGAAAGATCAGGAGCAGATTACAGGTATTTATACGCAGAAAGCTATTGATTTTATCCAAAAAGATCATAAGGGCCCATTCTTTCTCTACCTGGCCCACAGCATGGTGCATGTACCTCTCGCTGCGGATGATCGTTTTAAAGGGTCCAGTAAACAGGGAATGTATGGTGATGTAATGCAAGAGATCGACTGGTCGGTGGGAGAAATTATGCAAACTCTCAAGGATATAGGCATGGATAAAAATACCCTGGTCATCTATACCAGTGATAACGGTCCCTGGCTGAATTTTGGAAATCATGGGGGATCTGCCCATCCGCTCCGCGAAGGAAAAGGCAATGCCTGGGAAGGTGGTGTGAGGGTACCTGCTATCATGTATTATCCGGAGATCATCGACCAGGGAATCATTACAAATAAAATAGCTTCCACACTTGACCTTCTGCCAACAATTGCTGCGCTTACAGGAGCTGAACTGCCGGAAAAATATATTGATGGCGTGAACATTCTCCCCCTGCTGAAGGGTGAAGATGCCAGTCCTCGAAATGAATTTCTCTACTACTACGAAGGCGGCCTATGTGCTGTGAGGAGGGGTGAATGGAAACTGGTGGTTCCACATAAATATCGCTCATATGCAGGTGTTGAACCGGGTCGGGATGGAATGCCAGGTCCTTATAGCCGTGGGATTGCCGGTTTGGAACTGTATAATCTGAAAGAGGATGTCGGGGAAAGCCTCAACCTGGCAGCAGCATACCCGGATATGGTGAAGGAACTGCTAATTTTAGCTGATAGTGTCAGGTTAGCCCTGGGTGACAGGATCACCGGAGTACGTGGAAAAGATAATCGGTCTCCCGGCAGAATACGGATGATTGCCGAAAAGGCTGAGCATCTAGCGAGAAATATGCATTATAAATTAAAACATCCTCCAAGCCATAGATATCCCGGAGGAACAGAATATGCTTTAACAGATGGTTATCTTGGATCGCTTGAATTTACAGATGAAAGCTGGATGGGCTTTCATGGCGATGATCTTGAAATTGTATTGAACCTTGAAACGAAAACAGAGATCAGTAAGGTTAATATCACTTTCCTGAAAAACCAGGCATCCTGGATTTTCCTGCCGACAGAGATAGAACTTTATGCATCGGGTGATATTAAGGAATTCAAGCTGATCGACAGGCAAATATTCAGTGGTTCAGACAAAGACCTTACGATCAATTTAAAATCATATGAATATCAAGGCAGCTTCAATGCCCAATTCATTAAAGTCATTGCCAGGAACATGGGTCAATGTCCCGAATGGCATCCAGGGAAAGGAGAAAATGCCTGGCTCTTTGTTGATGAAGTTATAATCCAGTAGATATACTCCACTTACATATATTTGCTTTTAGCATACCATTTTATTATCTTTGAAATGGTCACGATTCTTCACATTGCATGATGCAATGATATTTGCAGCTATTAACCCAAAACCCATAACCCATGAAAACAAGATCTACTTTTTTATTGATTGCCTTTTTAATGTCATTTATTTTGGCGGGAGCACAATCTACCCCGACGGAGATACTGGCTCCGTACGGCCCACCAGCTGAAGCAAATGTATGGACAAAATACACTATCCCGCTGACGGCTGAGACATTCAACGTAGACGAGATAACTTTTCAAGCTGTGCTGGCCAATGTTACTTCCTTCTGGGTCCGAACCGAAATGCACAGTGGAGTTGACGTTGCCGGACTTGATATCGTGAAGGTCGGAACAATGTTTATGAGCAATTTCGATGCTTCTTCCGAAGGCTGGAGCTCAGGAGGAGATGGCACCATGGAATGGAAGCCGACAGGCGGATATGAAAGTGGGTGGCTTCAAATTGGTGATTGGGCAAGCGGTGAATGGAGTTACCTCATCGCACCTTCCACATGGGCTGGCGACTGGAGTTCCTTAAATGGACAGAACATTGAGTTCTGGTATAAAACCGACCACCCCAGCTATGCTGCCGAAATAAAAATCACCACCGGGCAGATCGACAGACTGGTACTAAACACACCTGTAAGCAATACCATACTTCCTGAAGATTCAGTGATGATACAATTGGAAATATTACCCGCACCGACAACTGATATTACAGTGTCATTCTCAACATCAGACCAGAATTGTATTTCAGTGCCTGATCCTATTACGATCCAGGCAGGTTATTCAACAGCATCTTTTTATTTCGTTGCTGCACCAGGAGCTGAAGTTGGTTGCCAGGCAGTGATTGAAGCCACCTCGCCAGGCTATCTCACCTCCAGAATTACGATGGCGGTGCTTGATAATTATGGTATTGATGAAGTGGACCTGTCGAAAGCAATCAGTATTTTCCCGAATCCATGTAATGGAAAGTTCAAGCTTTCCAATACCTCCGGTAAAAATATTCAGCAGGTATTGATGTACGACCTCTCTGGCAATGCCATAGTGGCCCTGAAACAAGGTGATCTCAGCAATACCGGGATCGATGTCTCCGACAATCCGGCCGGTATTTATTTCCTCAGGATATTTGTGGAAGATAAGATTCTGACTTCCAAAGTAATTATTGAATAGTAAAGATGACCTCACAGGTGCTTTAACGAACGCTGAACATGGAATAAGGAACATGAAATGGTGAAGTAGTATACTTCCATGTTCCTTATTCCATGTTCTTTATTCTTTATTATTTCAACGGCTGCCCATTCATCCAGGGTGCACCAGCATCGATCATCTTTTGCTCAAATGCTGGGATGGTTTCATTCACCATCACTTCAATTTCCGCCTTTAGAGGCTCATATTCACTTTTTGCAATCTCCAGGTTTTCAATCTGCATCGCTGTTGGTCCGTAGGTCATGTTAAACAGGCCCATAAATGCAACTCTCAATCGGTCGTATACTGACGGATAATCATAAACACTCAATTCCCTTTTGGCAGGATCTCCCCATACCCGTTCCTCAAATTCACCCATCTGCCTCTTTATTGTATATAATTCTTCGTAAAGCGTTCCAGGGGGCTCATCCATTTGTGACAGGGCCTTCTCAAAACCTTTGACTTTTTTCTTTGCTTCATCAAAGACCACGTTAGCTGCAATAAGAGCTTCCCTTGTATCGAAAACATCTTTTCTAAATACTTCGACAAGAGCAGGTTCAGGACCTTTTATCGCACCTTCATATAGTTTTATCACTTCAAATTCAATCGGCCCTGCCAGTTCAAATATTTTCCCTTCTTGCTCTTTGGCAATGCTTACTTGATACGTACCCGGCATCACTGTGCCTCCCATAGGGGTCCATCCATCCTTTGCATGAATATCGATTGCGCCTGTTCCCTGAATTCTCAGATCCCAGGAAATCCTGTGAATACCCTTGCCTGTTGGACCACTTAGCTTGCGAAGTACATTTCCTTCAGTATCCCTGATAGTAATCCAAATCTTGGGTTTTTCTTCAAGCCTCTCTTCTTTCAAAACATCCCATTCGGGGAATTCCAGTGGTTCTTTTTCCTTTTTCAGTTTAGCTTCGTCTTTCTTTCTCTGAGATTCCTTCGTAGTCAGGCTTTCCGCCAGGTGATAAGTAATTACTGCTCCGTAAGCCGGGTTTTCAGCTGTCCACTGCGCAGCTCCCTGTGATCCGGCACCCATACGCATTGGGAACATCCAGGCCTCCCTGATAGCGTACAATCCTGCCTCTTCTTTAAGCTTTTCCTCAGTCACCTCCCTTAAAGGTGCGAAGTCATCAAAGACAAAGAATCCCCTTCCAAATGATGCACAAACAAGATCATCTCTTTCCTTCTGGATAACCAGGTCGCGGAAGGAAATAGTAGGTATGCCAGCCTTCAGTTTGATCCATTGCTCACCAGCATTGATGGTAAAGAATATACCATATTCTGTTGCAAGAAAAAAGAGGTCGGGCCTAACATAGTCCTGAACGATACGCCACACCAGGTGTTTTTCAGGCAGGTCGCCAATCATTGATTTCCAGCTTTTGCCCCTGTCGGTACTTTTATAGAGGTAAGGTTTAAAGTCGCCGAATTTATGGTTGTCCAACGCTACATAAAGCGTATTTTCATCATACAGATCAGCCTTGATGTCATTCACAAAGGCCGTTTCAGGCACATCGGGCAGGCTGCTTACTTCGATCTCTCTCCAGTTCTCACCACCGTCTTCAGTCACCTGGATGAGACCATCATCTGTACCTGCATAGATCAGGCCTTCCTTCAAAGGTGATTCAGCCAGCGAGGTGATGGAGTTATATTGTGACATAGCATCCACATCCCATGTAGCATCCCAGCTCCAGGTCTGATCCATGATCGGCAGGGTATACCTTTGCTGATCCCTAGACAGGTCTTTCGATATAGGTGTCCATGAATCACCACGGTCATCAGATCGCCATACTCTTTGTGAAGCGAAATACAATCTAGTAGAGGCATGGGGACTGACAAGTATGGGTGAATCCCAATTAAAGCGATCCATCTTTTCACCCACAGGTGGCATGGGCCTGATGCTTACCGACTCTCCTGTTTTCAGGTCTACACGTCCAAGATACCCTTGCTGTGATTCACAATAAACAATATCGTTATTTCCGGGCTCTGTAGCTGGTTGGTGACCATCGCCTCCATAAACCACGAACCAATCGCTGTTGGTAATGCCTTCCCGGCGATCGGTCTGTGCAACACCACCCTGTGTTCCATTATCCTGTGTACCGCCAAAGATCTGGTAGAATGGCCATGCCGTATTCACGGCAACTTTATAAAACTGTGTTACTGGCAGATTTGCATGATATCGCCATGTTGCTGATCCGTCGAAGCTTTCATACAGGCCACCGTCGGTTCCAACCAGGTAATAATCCGGATCATCCTTTCTAAATGCCAGGGCATGGTTATCGGAATGCCTGCCCCGCTCATTCATTCGCTTAAAGGTTTTCCCGCCATCATCCGATTCCTGGATGCGTACATCCATGAGGTAGATCTTGTCAAAATGATGAGGACTGGCAAGCAGTTCCTGGTAATAATGTGGCCCGGTAGCACCTGAAACAGTCGATGACATCTTCTTCCAGGAAGCACCGCGGTTGTCGGAACGGTAAACACCGCCCGTACGTCGGTCGAGCTCAATAGCAGCATATAAAATATCAGGTTTCTGGGGCGATATGGCCAGGCCAATCTTCCCAACATTGCCTGAGGGTAATCCTCCTTTAAGTTTTGTCCAGTTTTCACCGCCATCCGTTGATTTATGTATTCCCGATCCGGGGCCACCACCCATATAAGCTGCCACATTGCGATGGCGCTGCCAGGTGGCCGCATAGAGTACATCCGGGTCTCTTGGGTCCATTACGATATCGGTTGCTCCAACCCATTCTTCATCACCGAGGGTCCTCACCCATGTCGCTCCGCCATCAGTTGTTTTATATATTCCCCTTTCACCGCCTTTGTTCCATAGAGGACCCTGCGCAGCAACCCAAACAATTTCCGGGTTTGCGGGGTGTACAATGATCTTTGATATATGCTGCGATTCTTTCAGTCCCATATTTTTCCATGAACTTCCGTCATCGGTACTGCGATAAACACCATCGCCAATGCCAACATGCCTTCCGCCAACATTTTCTCCCGTGCCTACCCATACTGTATGGGGATTATTGGGATCAATGGTGACGCATCCAATAGAATATACCTTTTGCCCATCAAAGATGGGGTTCCAGGTGGTGCCTGAGTTTACAGTTTTCCATACTCCTCCTGATCCCACAGCCACATACCAGATGTTGTTATTCTCAGGATGGATCGCGATATCAGCAATTCGCCCTGACTTCATTGCAGGACCGATATTCCTGGCTTTGAATCCCGAAAATGTTGCTGAATTTAAGGGTGATTTTTCTTCTTTGTCCTGGCCGTATCCAGTCATGCAAAAAGTGAACAGTAACATACTGCCAGCTAAAACGAGTTGTGCTTTTTTCATGGAAGTTGTGCATTTAATTTACCCAAAGCTAAGAAATCCTATGATTCTCAGAGAATTTTAAGGGTCAGTATTCTACTATATATCAACAATTAACTTGAAATCGGACCTAAGATTCAATATCTTTGTTTCTACACCTCTAGAAACAACGAACTATGAAACCCATCAGCCGTAGAAATTTCCTGAAGTCTTCTGTTGTACTTGGAAGCACAGCACTGGGAACTTCCATGATCCCTAAATTCACAAAGGCAGGATTCATTCCTGAGCCAGCAGATATTGTAAGCATTCCATCTGCCAACCCCATGCAAAATCTACATAAGGCTCTCGACCCTCTAGGCGGTATAGGCTCATTTGTGAAAGCAGGCCAATCCGTCGGGATACTGGCCAACAGTCCCTGGGTGCATCCCGGCTACTATACCCATCCCGATATCGTTCTCAGCATGATAAAACTATGCAAGGAGGCCGGTGCCGGGAAGATCATTGTTTATAAACCCGCCAGGGAAGGATATTGGGAAGAAAGCAAATATTTTGAAGAGATGAAGCCTGTCCTGGAAGAAGTAATTTATGGTGAAGACAGGATAACTGTCGATATTCCCAAAGGAAAATTACTGAAGTCAGCTGATGTATTCAGCATCTTTATGGAATCTGACATATTCATTAATATCCCTGTAGCCAAACATCATAACGGAACCATTTTTTCAGGAGTACTAAAAGGCCTGATGGGCGTTTCATCCAGGGACACCAACAGGTATATGCATTCCCCCGATGGGGAATACACCTATTCTAAAGAAGAGTACCTGTCGGGGTGCATTGCCGATCTGAACCTGATCAGGCAACCCGATCTTTGTATCATGGATGCAGGCATTTGTGCCATCAACAACGGTCCGAGGGGACCAGGCGACACCACATCGCCCGGACGTATCCTCGCAGGGATTGATCCTCTGGCCATGGACGTATATGCATCGAGTCTCATTGGCATGGAGCCCGCCGATATTTTTACTTTCCAAATTGCCAGGGAGCATGGACTGGGAAACAATGATCTGGCCAGTATCAATATTGAAACTTTATAGATCTGTGCTTATTTTTTTTGAAAAGAAATGCTAAAAAATTTGAAGGTTTTGTTGATTCCCTCTAACTTCGGCCTTCCAAATTTTATAATATGTCGCACGGAAGATTCAATAACCCGGTTGTTGCAGCCCTGGCCGGATTCAAAGACCTTTTCAGAAAACAGGAATTTTCAGATCGTTTAACAGATGATGACCGATTTGATGGCAAGGCTTGCCTGATCACAGGGGCCAATTCAGGCCTGGGCTTTGCAGTCGCTGTAGAAATGGCAAAAAGAGGCGCAAAAGTGATCTGTACCTGCCGGAGGCTTCAGCAAGAAACCTTGGAGAAGATCAAAAAAAAGAGTGGTTCATCTGATGTTGATGTGCGCACACTTGACCTGAGCAAACTCGAAAGCATACATGCGTTCATCGATGGCCTTGTAAAAGAAAATATCAGCCTGGATGCTGTTGTTCTGAACGCAGGTGTAGCCTTGCCAAAGGCACGCAAGACCGAATCAGGACAGGAAGAGATGTTCCTGGTAAATTATCTCTCAAATGTGATGCTTTGTACCTTGATGTTAAACAAAGGTATAGTTAGCAGAGGCAATGATAAGAAAGATTTCAAGCCCAGATTCCTATTCATATCATCCGACTCCCACCAGGGATCTTCCTTCATTGATTATGATGAATTCGGAAAATATATCGATTATGGTGTAAAAAAGGGGATTTCCCATTATAGCTACTACAAGCTGATCCTGAATACCTATGCCACCGAACTTTCCAGGCAATTAAATAAGGAAAGCGTAGATATAGTCGTGAACGTGATCTGTCCCGGACCGGTTCATTCCAATATCATCAAGGAAGCACCTTTGGCTTTGCGCATGATGCTCGGAGCCATCTTCAAAATCATTTTCAGATCACCGAAAAAGGCAGCCCTTCCTGTCGTATACATGTCGATCTCCCCGGATTACGAAGGCCGGACCAATGAATACCAGCACATGTTCAAAAGCAAGGAAATGGATGAAAAGATCTACATTCCGGAGGAAGGACAAAAGCTTTGGAAAAGCTCGTATGCCCTTTGGAATTCTATTGATCCCAAAGCTGAAGCTCTAAATCCTAAGCTCTAAATTCTAAACAAGTTTAAAAAATAAATGATTCAATTTATCATTGCACCTCACCCCCTGGCCCCCTCTCCTCAAGGAGAGGGGGAAAAGGGGGCCGGGGGGTTAAGGGGGTGAGGTGCATAGGATATATAGCTTAGAACTCAGAGTTTCGTGCTTAGAACTTAATAGGCAGCAACATCGGTACTTCCTTCTTGTACTCGGCATACTCAGGTCTGCGTCCCATCTCCCTTTTCTCCAGCATGGGTATACTAATAAAAACGAACATCAGGGTGACAGTAAGTGGCCCTATGATCATCCATTTGCTATCATATCCTGCTGAGAGGGAAAAGAAATATAAACCCCACCATGTAAGGATCTCACCCAGGTAATTCGGGTGGCGGCTGTACTTCCATAATCCTCCCCGCATCAACTTGCCTTTGTTTTCAGGTTTCATCCTAAATTTCTTCATCTGGTCATCTGCTATATAAGCCAGGCCAACGGCAAGGATCATGGTAATAACTCCAACAATAAACCAGGTATTTATACTCATACCTGGCCCTTTAAAGATCTGCATCATAGACATGCAGGCCAGAAATACCATAATGGTGGGAAAAAGATGAATCCCCAGGAAGCTGATTGGCCAATATAATTTGGGGAAACTCTTTCGAAAATCCTGGTATCTCCAATCCTCATGTTTCATCCCCGGCCATCCCCGGTAAAAATTCAGTGTAAGCCTTAATCCATATAGGAAAACCAGCACAAGGACTATTATCTCAAGAGAATTGATATCCCTCCAGGGACTAGTAAGAAAAACTGCGATTACAAAAGGTTGAACGCTCCAATAGGGATCATACATGGACGAATTATTGAATATCATAGAGAAGATAAATACCACTACAGTACCAATTACATCCGCCATCAGAACCTTCCACAAAAGATTTACATCCGGCAAAAAAGTCCAGGTATAAATAACGACCAAGATCGCTACAACATAAATCAAGAGATTTACAATAATGCTTACTGTTTTATTCATAGGTTTAAATTATAATTCATCCAACACTCAACACTCAAAACCCAACACTTCATCAATCATAAAGACTGATGAACTCATATCCATTCCCCGACCATTCAAGGAAACGTTTTACATCCTTCATGCTGATCACCAGGCTGGCGGTATTTATGTTGGGATGAAAACTTACTTTTTCCGCTGCCAGAAGCTTCTCATCAATAAAGAGGTACACATGGTTATCTTCATCGTTGATCAGGCCAAAGAGTGATACTGATCCTCCTTCCAGTCCCAGGTGTTTCATCAGCCTTTTCGGGCTGGCAAAGGTGAGCTTCCCCTGTTTCAACCTTTGCTCAAGGTCACGAATATCGAGTTTATACCTGTGATCGCTGATTACAAGGTAATGCCTGTTTCCTTTGTGGTTCCTGAAAAAAATATTCTTGCAGTGGGCCGAGTCTATATCCTTCCAGTATTTTAATGCTTCCTCTACGGTTGGGCCGGGGGGATGTTCATGGTATTCATAGCTGATTCCCAACTCATCGAGGATATGATATAGCCTTGGATCTCCGTTCATTTTAGCTGCTTTCGGCAAATATATGAAATCCATAACTTTGCAGAAAGCAAATAATCATATGCCTGTCAGACCCGACATACGAACTTTACTTCCAAAACGCATACTTGTGCTTGATGGTGCTATGGGAACCATGCTTCAGCGATACAAACTTTCTGAAGAAGATTTCCGAGGGGAAAGGTTCAGGGAGCATCCAAAAGACCTGAAGGGTAATAATGATCTGCTTTCTCTCACCAGGCCCGGCATCATCAAAGAAATCCATGAGGCTTACCTGGATGCCGGTGCCGATATTATAGAAACCAACACTTTTAACGGAACCTCCATTTCCCAATCAGATTACGGGACAGAAAACCTTGCCTACGAAATAAACAAGGCATCAGCCGAGATCGCCATGCTTGCAGCGCTGGCTTTCAGTGAAAAAGAGCCCGATAAACCACGTTATGTGGCGGGTGCAATGGGTCCGACAAACAGAACTGCATCCCTTTCACCCGATGTAAACAACCCGGGCTTCCGTGCCATTTCTTTTGACGAATTATATGATGCCTATTATGAACAGGCCCGGGGACTGATAGACGGCGGAGCCGACCTCCTCCTGGTAGAAACCATATTCGATACTTTAAATGCCAAGGCTGCATTGGTGGCCATCAACGACCTCTTTGCAGAGAACGCACACAAGATCCCGGTAATGATTTCAGGGACAATTACAGATGCCAGCGGCAGGACACTTTCCGGGCAAACTTTGGAAGCCTTTCTTTATTCGGTATCGCACATTGAAATGCTGAGTATTGGGTTCAACTGTGCCCTGGGAGCAAAAGAGCTGCGCCCCTTTGTGGAAGAGCTTTCAGAAAAGGCCCCTTTTTATACCAGTGTATATCCAAATGCCGGACTGCCTAACCAATTTGGGGAGTACGATGATACTCCGGAGGAGATGGCTCCCTTAATGAAAGACTTTCTCGACAACGGATTTGTAAATATCATCGGTGGATGCTGCGGAACAAGCCCTGAGCATATCCGTGTGTTTGCTGAGCTAGCAGCAGAGGCGTCTGTAAGGCAGGTGCCCGAAAAAGACAATACCCTGCACCTAAGCGGACTGGAACCTTTGCTGGTCTTTCGTGGTAGTAACTTTATCAACATCGGGGAGCGCACCAATGTGGCAGGATCCATGAGATTTGCAAGGCTGATCAGGGAAGAAAATTATGAAGAAGCTCTTTCCGTTGCACGGCAACAGGTGGAATACGGAGCCCAGGTGATCGACATTAATATGGATGATGCCATGCTTGATGCAAAGGAGGCCATGGTCTCTTTCCTGAACATGCTTGCTGCCGAACCTGATATTGCCAGGGTACCCATTATGATCGACTCCTCTAAATGGGAAGTTCTTGAAGCGGGACTGAAGTGCCTGCAGGGCAAGGCCATTGTTAACTCCATCAGCCTGAAGGATGGGGAGGATACGTTCAGGGAAAGGGCTGGCAGGATCATGAAATACGGTGCTGCCATCATTGTCATGGCCTTTGATGAAAATGGGCAGGCTGCAACCTATAAAGATAAGATCAGGATCTGCGAGAGAGCATATAAAATATTGACCGAGGAAGTTGGATTCTCACCCAATGATATCATTTTTGATCCCAATATCCTGACCATCGCCACCGGTATTGAAGAACACAATAATTACGCTGTCGATTTTATCAATACCGTAAAATGGATCAAGGAAAAACTTCCTCATGCAAGGGTAAGCGGTGGAATCAGCAACCTTTCCTTCTCCTTCCGGGGCAACAATACGGTCAGAGAAGCCATGCATTCGGTATTTCTATATCATGCCATCCGGGCAGGACTTGACATGGGCATCGTTAATGCCGGCATGTTGCAGGTTTATGATGATATTCCTGCCGACCTTCTAGGCCTGGTGGAAGATGTGATCCTGAATCGTCGTAAAGATGCCACCGAGCGCCTCATTGCTTATGCAGAGAAAGTAAAATCCGATCCCCGGGCCGAAGAAAAGGCTGAGGAATGGAGAGAAGCCCCGGTTGAAGAAAGACTCAGGCATGCCCTGATCAGGGGGATCATGGATCATATTGAAGAAGATACTGAAGAAGCAAGGGTCAAATTGAACTCAGCTCTGGATGTGATCGAGGGTCCCCTCATGGATGGCATGAACATCATTGGCGACCTCTTTGGATCCGGAAAGATGTTCCTCCCACAGGTAGTTAAAAGTGCCAGGGTAATGAAGAAGTCGGTTGCATACCTGGAGCCATACCTGCAACAGGAAAAACTGAACGGAAAAACACCTTCAGTATCGAAAAAAATATTGCTTGCCACCGTCAAAGGCGATGTGCATGATATAGGAAAAAACATTGTTGGGGTTGTGTTGGGCTGCAATAACTACGAGGTGATCGATATGGGCGTGATGGTCCCTGCAGAAAAGATAATTAACAGGGCTAAAGAAGAAAATGTCGATGTGATCGGCCTGAGCGGTTTGATCACCCCATCACTGGAGGAGATGGTGCATGTTTCATCGGAAATGAAGAGGATGAACATGGACATCCCTTTGCTTATTGGAGGAGCCACAACCTCTGAAATACACACTGCCGTGAAGATCGCTCCGGCCTATGATCATTCTGTCATCCATGTAAAAGATGCTTCAAGATGTGTAGGGGTCCTGTCGAAATTATTATCAAAAGAAAGTAAGCCAGGATATATTGAAGAACTGGCCTTGAAATATACATCGCTCCGCGAAAAACATGAAGCAGGCAGGGCGGAAAAAAAGCTTATCAGCCTGGAAGCAGCCAGGAGAAACAAGCTACAGGTGGATTGGGCAAAGCTTGAGACAAGCAAACCCCTTTTCACAGGCAACAAGGTCTTTCATGACTACCCGCTCGAAGAGATCAGTACATATATCGACTGGACTTACTTCTTCCATGCCTGGAAGATCAGCGGAAAATTTCCGGCCATTTTCGACGATCCCGTAAAAGGGGAAGAAGCCCGGAAGCTCTATGATGACGGCCGTAGCATGCTGAACAAGATCGTTGATGAAAAGATGCTCAGAGCAGAGGCAGTTATTGGCCTGTATCCTTCTATGTCTGCAGGAGAAGATGTGGTGATCTATAATGACGAATCAGGGCAAGGCATTCTCAGCACTTTTCATTTTCTCAGGAACCAGGAAAAGAAAGCCGTAGGCATCCCCAATCTTAGCCTGGCTGATTTTGTTGCCCCTGTTGGCAGTGGAATTCATGATTATATAGGTGGATTTGCGGTCACAGCTGGCATTGGCATTGAAAAATGGGTTGAATATCACGAAAAGCAGGGCGATGATTACAGCAGCTTTATGCTGAAGATCCTGGCCGATCGCCTGGCAGAAGCATTTGCAGAGCTCATGCACCATAAAGTAAGAACAGAATACTGGGGCTACGATAAAGAAGAGAATCTCGAGATTAGCGAAATTATAAAAGAAAAATACACAGGCATACGCCCCGCACCAGGATACCCCGCATGTCCGGAGCATTCCGAAAAAAGAGTACTTTTTGATCTACTGCAAGCAGAAGAATTGACAGGTATTTCCTTAACGGAAAACTTTGCCATGTACCCGGCAGCCTCTGTGAGCGGCTACTATTTCATGCACCCTTTTGCCCAATATTTTAATCTGGGAAAAATAGATAAAGATCAATTGAGCAATTACGCAAAGCGAAAAGGAATAAGTGTTGAATTAGCTGAGAAATATCTAAAACCAAACCTTCTTTATTAAATTTCGAAAGGTATATTTAACCCCCTTCTGACTACTGTCTTCTGTCTGTTGACTTCAAGTATTAAAAACTTTCCGACCTTTGCCTTGTAAATGAACACATGCGTGTAGTAGAAGCCATAGAAAAAGCCAAGGGAAGTCCGCTCTTTACCTTTGAAATTCTGCCTCCGGAAAAGGGTATGGATATTCAATCCATTTATGATACCATTGACCCGCTTATCGAGTTTGATCCCAAATTCATCGAAGTGACCTATCACAGGGAAGAGGTGGAGTTCAGGGAGCATTCTGATGGCAGTATTGAAAGAAAGGTTTTACGGAAACGTCCCGGTACTGTGGGCATCTCTGCAGCCATCAAGTTTAAATACGGCATCGAGGTTATTCCACATATTATTTGCGGTGGTTTTAATGTTGAAGAGACCGAGAACGGACTCATCGACCTTCATTTCCTCGGGATAAATAACCTGCTGGCCATCAGGGGTGACAACCTTCCCGGTGAAAAATTCTTCCGCGCAAGCAAGGGAGGGCATCATTATGCTTCTCAGTTGATCAAACAGATCATGGAACTGAACAGCGGGATCTACCAGGATGAAGAGCTAAAGAACACCGCTCCAACAAACTTTTGTGTGGGAGTAGCCGGTTATCCGGAAAAGCATGCTGAATCGCCCAATATCCAGGTCGACATCAAATACCTGAAAGAAAAGATAGATGCCGGTGCCGAATACATCGTTACCCAGATGTTTTTCGATAACAGCATGTATTTCGATTTTGTTGACAGATGCCGCAAGGCTGGCATTAAAGTCCCCATCATCCCGGGACTGAAGCCTATTTCTACCAAAGGCCAGCTTCAGACCCTTCCAAAAGTCTTTAGTATTTCAATACCCGAGGCTCTTCAGCTCGAAATTGATAAATGCAAAGACAACAAAGCAGCCAGGCAGGTGGGCATAGAATGGGCCATTATGCAATCAAAAGAGCTCGTCGCCGGCGGAGCTCCTGTTTTGCATTATTTCACCATGGGCAAATCTGATAATATCAGGAAGATTGCCAGGGCTGTGTTTTAGGAAGCCTGTCCCTTCACATATCGACTTATTTAGAATATTTTCCTACCTTTATTGGCTCACGAACCCAATAAACCAATTTCTAACCTTTAAATCTTATGATTATGAGAAAATATTTAATCCTGTTTTTCGTGATTATATCTTCCACGATTTTCATGGCCGCCATGTGCAATAAGGAAGAGGAACGTGAGCTGAATCAATGTGAAGAAACTGAGCAACCAGAGATTTCCAGATCATTTGTGATTTCAGCCTATATCTACTACAAAGATGAGGTCCCTTATGAAGGTGATGTTCACTTTAAGATCAAAAAACAATATTGCGATAATACTATTTCCGGGGAATATTACTTAGATCATATTCCATCTAGTTCAAACGGAGGTTGGTTCTCAGGAATGATATATTCTTATTATTTTGCCAATTCAGAAGACAGAGTTGTTGTAACTTTTACCTGGGCCACTGGTTCAAAAGATTTACATGAATGGTATCATAATATTTATTATAGTCAAGTTGTTAATGAATCTTCTCCAATAGAAATGACCTTTTATATTACCCTTCCTTTTAATTCTCCGGAAGGAAAGAATTAAATATTCTTAGGAGCGATATAATAAGACTTTGATCTACTTTACTTTGTAAAATTCTAATTCCGTAAAATAGAAATCCGGATTAGGAATATCTATTTGCATTTCCACCACATTGCCTTGATCATCGATGATGAAATTTACCAGGCCAGGAGGTAGAGCCGGAACGCCTTCCATTACAATTTTCCAGGTATTATACTGCCAGTGTGTAAGGGTTCCCAGGTAGATATCGGTCGGGATCATATCAAGCATCATATGATCACCATCCATATAAACTTTTGCATCCCCGTACATTTTGCAGTTGTAGGTTCCCAGATAAGCCTCTATCGGAAGTGTTGGCTTTGAATCTTTAGCACGGGTTTCTTCAGCTTTGGCTTCAGCCTCCTTTTGACGTTCATCGCGGCCACTCATCATAGCAAGGAAATCGGCACTCCAGTCGGTTTCCTCTCCTGCGCCAAGCATTACATCAAGGGTCTTGTACTTCAATGGGTAGTAGAGGCTGCTATTCTTATTGGTAAGAAATACCATGCCCAGGCCTTCTTCCGGAACAAAGGTGGTATTGGAAATAAAACCATCATATCCACCACCGTGACCGATCACTTTCTTTCCATGATAATCGAAAAGCGCCCATCCCAGTCCATATCCTTTAAAATGTGTTGATGGCCAGGTTTGTTCCGACCATGAGCTTATACCCTGTGGATTGTTGAGTGTCCACATTTCAGAAAAACGCCTGCTGCTAATGAGCGTATCACCATCAGTCGTTATCCCTTTATTCATCTGGAAGATCAGCCATTGTGACACATCATTCACAGAGGAGATCAGTCCGCCGGCAGGTGCTATATTATCCCAGTTAAGCCATTCAATGGTGATCAATCCATTTTCGAAATCATTGTGTGGTGAAGATACATTATCCATTCCCGCAAGGGAATTTGTTGAGCTCACAGTACGATTCATATGCAGCGGATCAAGAATGCGCTCTTTCACAAATTCATCCCAGCTCATACCTGTAACTTCTTCGATTACCAGGCCAGCGCATATATACATGATGTTGCTGTAGCCCCAACCGTCCCTGAATCCAAAAGTTGGTTCCAGATACCTGGCATTTCTTACTACCTCTTCCCTGCTAAGGTTGCTTCCGTACCACAAGAGGTCTCCGCTGAAAGTCTTCAGTCCGCTACGGTGGGTCAGGAGATCACCGATCGTAAAGTTTGCTGAAACATAAGGATCATAGAGCTCAAACCAGGGGAGATAATCCTTTACCTTGTCGTTCCACGACATTTTGCCTTCATCGATCAATATGGCTATGGCTGCTGATGTGAAAGCTTTTGAATTGGAGGCAATGGCAAAAAGTGAATTCCCATCTACTGTTTCACCAGTATTCACGTTAATAGTTCCATATCCTTTTGAAAAGATGATCTCTCCATCCTTTACGATGGCCACTGCCATCCCCGGAACATTCCAGTCGGACAGGGCCTGCTCATAATAAGCATCCAGCTCTTTTAATTTTTTATCAATGTTCTTTTGTGCAAATACACTGAAAGAGAACAACATGATGATCAGGAGGGGAAATAACTTTTTCATAAGGGTAATATTTATTTCAAAATATAAATTCCGCATAAAATTAGCACTTTCCTGAAATAATTCACTTTTGAAAAGACTTCGTTTGCCATCTCCCCACGAGGGGGAGATGTTATGCAAACGAAGAACCACGATTAAGAAAAGGTATATGCAACTAAGCTTACGCTCAGCCTAAATGGCCTAGAAAGGCCATTCTCTTTAATGACTTACTACAAAGCTGGCTCTTTTGAATTGGCGGGAGTCAGTGATCACTTTCACAAAGTAAACTCCTTCCTGATAGTGTTCAACATTCAATTCAGTATAATCTTTACCAGGAGTCACTATTAGATTTTCGATTAATTTGCCCTGTACATTCCAGACTTGTATTTCAAAACCTTCGTCTTCATTTAATGAAATACATTCTATCATTAGTTTTGAAGTGGCCGGGTTTGGGTATATCTTGAATTCGTTGTCATCAAGTTCATCGATGGAAGTACATTCATCGATCTGAACCATATAATGATCGCTTGAGTCAGCACAGGTTCCATTGTCTTCGGTAACCATAATGTAAGCCGTTCCATAGCTGCCCCATTGCACAGTGACCTGATGAGTTCCTGCGCCGGAGCTTATGATGCCTCCCTCAACTTCCCATGTATAGCTACTTCCGCTATTTTCCTGAGTTGAATAATCAGCAACATCATTCTCGCACACGATAGCCGGCCCTGAGATCTCAGGTTGTGGCGACTGTAACACTTCTATCTCAAGTACTTGTGAGGGATCACTATCACCACAATCATTGCTACCATATAATGAAAGTTGCGCTGTACCTGTAAAGGAAGCATCCCACTCAATTGTAAGCTGGTTCATTCCTGTTTGCATGCTTCCTGCTTCCGGAGGTGAAAGGGACCATATCAGTGTATCCGCATTCTGGCTTCCGGTAGTAGTATAAATTGTTGATTCATGGTTGCAGACCATATCCGGCCCATATGGTGTCCCTGGTGTGCCAGGTGGTATGATGATTGATATCAGTGCTTGTCCACCCATAGTCAATGTGCAATTTGTATTTTGTCCTTCTATAGTATAGAAGCCTGCATCTGTTTGATATCCAAAGTTCAGGATACTTCCGGTTCCCGGTAGTATAGTTCCTGTAGTTATACCGTCAAGGAAAAGCTCATAATCTACACCTGTTTCTGAGCCATCAAGAAGAATCTCTACGCCGGTTCCACCTTCGCAATAATCACCTCCACCGTCAATAAAAAACATATCAGGGGATTCATAAAGTATAGCATTCAATACAGGTGAAAAATCACCATTACCACATTCATTTACGGCCCTCACTTTAATATCATACGCTCCTGCCCAGGCACTTGATGCCTGAAAAGATGCAATTGTTCCAGTCCCGCTTATTATTCCTGCATCTGAAGGATCTACCTGCCAGAAATATTCATCTGCATTAGGAATTTCCGTTGTTGTATATTCATATACATTCCCACCACAGGTTTCGGCAGGCCCGGATGGTGTCACCGCCTGTACCGGAATAGATTCTACTAAAATATAATCTGTTTCTGTGATATTATTGCTTGTACTGCCATCCGATACTTCAAGGCTTACATCATATGTTCCTGCACTGGCATAGCTTATCTGCGGGTTCTGCTCAGTTGATGTAGACGGTGTGCCTCCATCAAAGGTCCATAACCATGAAACAATGTTTCCCGTTGAGAGATCAGTAAAACTGACTACATCATTTTCACAAACAGAAGTGTTATCAGCTTCAAATGCAGCCTGCAATAAAGGCACAGATTGTATTATGGTTCCCTGTGATCCGCTGGCTGTCATAGAACCATTGGGAGTAGCCCTGATACGGTAGAGTGTTGAGCTACCGGTCCCATTATGATCCATAGTCCATGTGGCTCCAAAATCCGTTGTAACATAAATATTTTCATCTGTTCCTCCTACATAGGATGTTCCATCTGCATAAGCCACGGTGGCATAGAAATTTTCATACCCTGTTGTGAAGGTTGTCCAGGAAGATCCGCCGTTTGTTGTAGCATGAATTTTTTCTTCAGCTCCAATTACCCCAAAGTTGGCATCAGCAAAAGATACTCCGAATAGCAGTCCTCCCGGGCTTCCTGTGGTTGACCAGTTATGACCGCCATCAGTTGACTTATATGCAGTGCCGTTAGCGCTGACAGCAAAAAGCGTGTTCACATCGGCATAACAAAGGTTCATCATATTGGCCGTTGCACCGGATGAAGCCGGTGTCCAGGTAAGTCCACCATCATCTGTGATAAAGATGCTACTTACTACAGAATTCATGTATGCACATACTGCCCCATTATTACTGTCCCAAAACTCAATATCGGTATAATACCACACATCACCACCGCAGCTAACTGGTGTCCATGTGCTACCTCCATCAGTAGTTTTGACAAAATAATTGTTCCAGCCTCCTGCGAATCCTGTTAGTTTCGTTAATGAACCAGATGGCTTGCAAACCATCAATTGACCCACTAACCGGCCATACTTCAGACCAGTTATCACCACTATCAGTTGTTTTAACAATTATGCCAGGCTGATTATAAGTTCCATCCATCCCACAGGCATATCCAACTGCACTTTGTCCCGGAGGAAAACTCAATCCATAAAGAATATAATCGGTCCCACTGCTATTCACATAATTCCAGGTCTGAGCTGTGCTGCCCAACACAATAAGTAGAGCAAATAAATTCAGTATCAACTTTTTCATATGCGTGATTTTTTTTCAAATTATTATACACGGCAAAAAAAGTAAATACTAATGTATTAAAGAGAAATGTGACTTAACTAAATCTATACAGTCCACTAACAACATATATACAATGCCTGTAAACACTGTTTTTAAGAAAGTAACAAGGATACCTTAGTACAATCGAAAAACGACCGATTTACCTGAGTAAACTTATAAATATTATTGCAGGCGAGAACGCAATTCTCCCATAATATTTTCAAACTTCCTCAACACACGATCCCACTCCCTGTAGAGTTCATCACTCTTCACAGATGTTCCGGGAGCCCTTGACTCTTCGCTGACGAGCTTAACTTTGTAAACCAAAGGATCAGAATTACCAAGCTTTACAATTACGCGTGAGCGAATGGTATTTTGCATAAAAGATTGTACCACCCAGGATGTTCGCATATATCCTGTTTCACGGTCAGTTACCTCAATCACATCAAAATATGAGGTGATGATCTGGCTGAGTAGTTTCCAGGCCTGTATTTCCTCCAATGATGTCTTGATCTCAATATCAATATTGGCAATATCGGTTTGTACCGAAGCATCATATGCGTCATCTGCTTTCATCTGGGCATAATACGATTTAGGAGGAACCGCTGATCCCTTCTTGTTGCAGAAGTTAATGGTCACTGTAAGGAAACCTACTTTTTCGGCCCTGACCGTTACACAACTATTGCTGAGCACGACCACTTCAACCTGTCCGTTACCCATCAATTTACCATCGATATAAATCTTAGCATCAGGTTCAGAAGTACTAAAGAGGATTTTCTTCTTTCCTGCCATTGCCGGATTGCTGATGCCAATAATAAATAAGCTTAATAAGATTAATACAAGAGTTGGTTTAAAGTTTTTCATAATTAAGGTTTCATTTGAAATCAATTACTCGTAAAGCTATAAAAAAATTGAATAAACCGGCATAATTACTCTCATGATTAGGAGAATAAATTCTAAAAGTCTCATATAAAGAACAAAGTCACTCCACCTACACTGATAAAAGCACCTGCTACTTCAAGCCAGCTCACTTTTTGTTTAAAAAAGAGCACTGCCGGCGGGATAATCAAAATAGGTACGATGGCCATGAGGGTAGATGCCACCCCGGTACTTGCATATTTAACTGCAATAAGCGAGAAAGAAACTCCCAGAAAAGGACCAAACACTGATCCGATGCCGGTTCCAATCATACCCGGTCTGCTTTTAAACGCATTCCTGATAAGGTATCCTTTTTTCATGATAAGGATGATCAGGGCGAAGCCGATCATCCCTGCAATGATCCTGATCTGAGTGGCTGCAAAGGCATGATAATCTCCCATGCCATATTTACTCAATACGAGTCCTACAGCCTGCCCCAATGCGCCACCCAAACCAAAGAGTATCCCCTTGATGGGATAGGATAATTTGATCTTCTTCCCATTCTTTCCTCCCCTGCTGAAAATGGCCATAGTAATACCGCTAATAGTCAGTGTCATTCCGGTAATCTGGAGGAGCGTCATGGTCTCGCCGAGTATCGCCCAGCCTATTACTGCAGTAATGGGAGGAACAAGGGTCATGATGAGCATGGCAATGCGGGCACTGATTGCAGCAAAAGCCCTGAATAAAAAATAATCACCGAACACAAAGCCCACCAGGCCGGATACTGAAAGCCAGACCCATGCGTGCACACTGGCATCCACAGGTAAGATCAATCCCCGGACAATCAAATTAAATGCTGAAAGAAAGATGAAGGCCAACACAAGCCTGATCATATTTAATGCCAGGGAGCCTATATTCTTACTGCCCACCTCGAAGGCCATTGCTGTTATAGTCCAGAATACGGCCGTTGCCAGTGCAGCAAATTCACCTGTATAGTTTGAGAAGTCCATGGAAAAGGAAAGGCCAAAGTTAGGATAAAAAAAAAGACCTGCCAGGCAATTGCCCGGCAGGTCATATATTTTGGTACCAAGAAGGTTTATTTCATGACAACAAACTTCCTTTGTACGGTTGATCCATCCTCAGCAATCATCTTAAGAGAATAATATCCGTTAGAAAGATCTGATGTATTCAGTGTTGTTTTGTTGTTTCCGCTAACCAGAGTCTGAGTTTTGTCGAGCAGGACCTGGCCGGTCTGGTTCACCACCTGAAGCTGAATACTTGCATTCTTTTCTGAATACAGTTCAATGTTTAGTGATTCGCCTGCCGGGTTTGGATACAGATTAACTTCAGTCATAAATGACTCGTCTATTCCAACAGGGCTGATATTGACGATCAGTTCTGTGGCAACACCTTCGCATTCAGCAACAGATGTTTCAGTCAGATTAACAGTGCCTGATCCGGGTCCACCCCAGTTCACACTGATCTCATTTGTTCCCTGCCCTGATGCAATGGTTCCGCCTGTAACTACCCAATCAAAGGTAGCACCGGCATGCTCAGCGCTTGAATAAGAATGGGTTGTGTTCTGGAAAACATACTCATCACCGGCAATAACGGGTTCGGGAAGTGCTTCAACATTTACATCAAATGCTTCTGACAAGATACCATCACCACAATCATTGTTACCCTGTACAGTGATGGAAGCAGCACCTGTATAGGCTGCATCCCAAACGACGGTGGCATCCACGGTAGTCCCTGTGATCTCTCCTGCTTCAGGTGGGGTCAGGGTCCATACATATGTATCAGCATCCGGGGCACCATTGGTCGAATAATCGTTTGTTCCTCCCACACAAACAGCATCTGCACCATAAGGTGGAGCTGACTGACCGGGAACATCAATTGGATAAATGTATGCTGTTCCCCACATGTTTGAAAGACAATAATTTGTATAGCCTTTAATGGTATAAATACCTTCAACAGTCTGGAAGCCAAAACTAATGGCATCACCTGTACCGGCAAGGATAGTTCCAGTGGCCACGTCGTCACGGTAAAGTTCGTAATCGATGCCAAGCTCTGAGTTTTCAAGTGAAACCTCTACTCCTTGTGAACCCGAACAATAGCTGCTGCCATCTGACATCCAATAGGTTAATGGATGAGGAAATACTTCAACCTGAAATGCATCTGACCAAACTCCGTCGCCGCACTGGTTATTTCCCCTGACAGTAATGTCGATCAATCCTGTATAAGACGGATCAAGATCGAGAGTGGAAATGGTTGATGTTCCCATGATGGTACCTGCAGATGCAGGGTTGATTTCCCAGGTATAATCAGTAGCCCAGGTGGCACCTGAAGTAGTATAGTTATAACCTGTAAGGCCATCGCAAAGATCAACAGGACCTGTTGGCGTTCCTGCTACCGGAGGTGATGTAATGGCATCAATATAGTTGGTCATGAGTAAAGTGTCATACACAGTCCCATCAAACACGACCAGTTGAACATCAAACTGTCCTGTTGCGCTATAGGTAACGATAGGATTTTCTTCAGTTGATGTAGCAGGTGTACCTCCTTCAAAAGTCCATTCCCATGATTCTATAATGCCGGATGATTCGTCATAAAAATCAACTGGTGTGCCTTCACAAGGATTTACGGTGCTACAGCCAAAATTTGCAGTGGCAGAGAGTGGCATAAGGTCTGGTTTAGGAACCCAGTTTCCCTGGAGAACTTCTTTGTCCGCTTCGTTTTGTAAGAAAGCCGTAAACTCAAGATTGTCCTCATTCCATGTTGCGTCAATAGTAAAATTATAATTAAATACTAGTTGATTACCCCCGGCAAAATCAACGGCGGTACCGTTTTGGTCAGGGAACATTTCTCTACATACCCATAAACACTCTGATTGCCCCTGCCATACATAAGGAATATGATCTTCACACAGGACAAATTGTAAAGTGAGGTCTGTTGGGGGTGTTCCATTTACAAGATCCAGGATCACAGTTACATCATAGTTCAGCCCGTTATTCTGGCCATAAATAGACACTGTATAGTCACAGGGTATTGCAAGCCTGTTTTGCACTAATGGCAGGTAAGTGCCATAGGTGGTACCTGAAGTAGAACCTCCAACGGCTTGAAGTACACCATCAAATTGTGAGTGAGGTATACCACTAACACCATAATAACTATGTCTGGCAAGGGTTGCAGGTGTTTGAAATGGATCCCCTCCTCCATGGTATGCGATTGGTGCGACATCATACCCATTAGCAATAAGATCCAGTATTCCCTGGTGTGCACTTGGACACCAACCACACCAGTCGGCAGTAAAGTTTTCAATAATCACTCTTTGTCTGCTAACTTGCTGCGAAAAAGCAGCTATTGTTATGCTGAGAACAAATAGCATTAAAAATAATTTTTTCATGATATAGAGATTTTAAAGTTTGATTTTGTGCGGCTAATATAATTACTAATATCATATATATGTATAGCCTTCAATATGAAATGAACTCACATACAGCAATTTATAATGAGTTTAAATAAATGGAAACGGCAGCCGAATTTTAGCCGATAGCCATATTTTCATCCCATTGTTGCTTAGGAGGAATGGCTCCTTTGTGTATCCCTTCAGCAAATGCATCCACACATTTACGAATATCCAGGTGGTAGCCGCCTTCCAGTACAGCAAAAATATCGGGGAAAGCCCTTCTCAACCTGAAGGCACATTCATAAAAGCCACGGATGCTATAATTCAGCCCCAATAAACGGTCGTCGACATAGCTGTCAAACCCTGCACTCACGGCAATTACATCCGGATAGAACTTCCTGGCAAGGGATATCGCTTTATCCACAACCTCCAGAAATTCTTTGTCGCCCTTCCCCGTATAGATCGGAAAGTTGGCAGTGAATCCTTCACCTTCATCTTGTCCGGTTTCAATGGAAAAGCCTGTATAAGGATAGGCATAGTGCTGGTGGACTGAGCAGTAAAAAACATCATTCCGGTCGTAAAACAAAGCCTGGGTACCATCACCATGATGGCCATCAATATCGAATATAAAGACCCTGTTTCCTTCGTTGACCAGTTTCTGTGTAGCAATGGCAATGTTATTAAAAAAGCAAAAGCCTGAAGCACGTTCGGCAGAAGCATGGTGTCCCGGCGGACGTACTGCTGCAAAACCACTGTTCTCTGAAGCCAATACTGTTAATCCTACTGCTGTTTTAGCAGCCTCCCAGCTGTCATTATTCAGCATTACCTCTGCAAGCATCTCTTCATTAGCACAGGCTTCTTTGATCTTTTGAATGTATTCGGGGGTATGGATCAGACCCAGATAAGGTTCCCCATCTGCCTCTATGTCAGGCAGGTCTCCGAAGTCAGCAATACGGTATGCTCCTTCTGCATCACTGTCGACATTGTGTTTCAGGAATTTACTGTTGAATAAAATGTCCATTCCCCTTGGATTTACCGGCAAATTTATAAAAATATCACTACAAGGGCCCTTTACTGGCATTCTACATTCATGGAGAATGAAGGAATACCCGGTCAATAACAAATTGTATGTTGATAAATGCAATTGGTAAACTATGACCTGCAATAAGCTCCATAATATATTAGTTTAGACATGTTAATCACAAAAACCCATTCTTATGAGAAACCGATCAGTACTCACTATCAGCATTATCCTGATGGCCATGAGCCAGATCTTTGGCCAGGCATGGATCACCAATCTTCCTCCCAACAAGCAAAACACAAGCAATTTCAATGACATCATTGAAAGCTACTACGATCTGCAGGTTGAAGGCGATCAGATTAAGGGCGACAAGCAGTTTAAACGCATGGAATTCTTCCTGAACGGAAGGATGAATGAGCAAGGGCAATTCCCGGTGGAGACCTTCTGGCAAGAAGCCACCAAGGTAATGAAGCAACGGTATTTTAAAACCGATATCTTTGGGGAATGGAGTTGCCTTGGCCCCTTTGGCCCACCGATGCTGCTGAATGGAAGCAGACCCGGTGGCAACGGAAGGCTTGATTGCATTACCTTCCATCCCGACAACCCGGACATCATATTTGTTGGCAGCCCCTCCGGCGGACTGTGGAAAACAAGCGACCACGGCCTGTCATGGATCACTCTCACCGACAATTTACCATCAATAGGCGTAGCCGACCTGGTGATCGATCCCAGTGATCCTGATATCATGTACCTGGCTACCGGCACACGCGATACCTGGTGGGAAACATACAGCGCCGGGATCATGAAAACGTATGACGGAGGGATCACCTGGGAAGAAACGGGCCTCAACTACCAGATACCCCAACAAAGGTCGGTAAGCAAGATACTTATGGATCCCAATGATCCAAATATCCTAATCGCAGCTACGAATACCGGAATCTTTAAAAGTGTTGATGGAGCAGATAGCTGGTCATTGTCACAATCGGGTAATTTCAAAGACCTGGCCTTCCGTCCCGGTGATTTTTCAAGGATTTATGCCACCCTCTTCAATTACAATGGAGGAGCCAGGATTTACATTTCATCAGACAGTGGGGACAACTTTGAAAGCACAAGCGTTAGCGGGTTTTTACCAACACATGCCAACAGGATCACCATTGGTATAAGTCCGGCCAACCCGGATGTAGTATATCTACTCGCCAGCAGATCGGGTTCATCAGAATTCTATGGCGTTTGGCGATCCGATGATGCAGGATCGACATGGACACATGCATCCCAGGGCACATCATATAACTTGCTCGGATGGGATGTTTCAGGCCTGGACAGTGGCGGACAGGGTTGGTACACCCTCGCACTGGCAGTTTCGCCAACTGATGCCAACCATCTATATGTTGGGGGCGTGAATATCTGGGAATCTTTCGATGGTGGTGTTAGCTGGCAAATCAACTCGCACTGGCTTGGCCAGGGAGGAAACGATTATGTACATGCTGATATCCATACACTGGATTACAATGAATATAATGATGTTCTCTACACCGGTGTTGACGGAGGCATATATGAACTGCAGGCAGGTGGTACTGAATGGAACGACCTTACCGGCGACATTGTCAGTTATCAGATCTACAGGCTTGGTTTACATGAGAACGATGATGAGATGGCCATTGTGAGCCCACAGGATAATGGGACCACCCTCTTCAAAAATGGGGAAGTGAATGAGATCGTGCTCGCAGAAGCCTGTGATAACTTCATCGATCCTGAAGATCCGGACCTGATTTATTATGGCGGTTATGGTGCAGGCCTACTGCGCTCCAATAATGGGGGATTATCGCCTGTCAGTATCCAGCCTCCCGGTGAAACCAACCTGAGGTTCAATCCGCCATTTATTATGGACTACAACGACAATGAAACGCTCTATTGCGGCTTCCTCGAAGTATATAAAAGCACCAATCGTGGTGATGATTGGGAACAGATTAGCAATGGGATGTTGTCTGGCCAGTATTTTAGCTTACTGGAAGTGGCCCCAACTGATAATAGTTACCTGTATGCTGGCTTTGCCGGTAGTGTGTGGATGACCTCCGATAATGGTGATCACTGGGATAATATCTCTGCAGGGCTGGTCACATCATCAGGTGCTACAGATATTGCCATTTCGAACACCAATCCTGAACATATCTGGGCAACTCTGGCCGGGTTCACTACTGGAAACAAAGTGTTCAAAAGCACTGATGCAGGACAAAACTGGGAGAATATCAGTATGAACCTGCCAAATGTACCGGTAAATTGCATTGTTCATGAGCATAGTCCTTTGAATGGGGTATACATTGGCACTGATGTAGGCATTTACTATATTAATGATGACCTCAGCGAATGGGTAGACTTCAGCAGCGGGCTCCCTAACGTTATCATACTTGAACTGGAAATCAATTTTATGGAGAGCAAGATCAAAGCTGCCACTTATGGAAGGGGATTATGGGAATCACCTTTGATCAGCCCCTCAGTTGACATCCCTGAACTAGCTGATAATGAAATGTTGCTGATCTTCCCCAATCCTTCAAGCGGGCAGATCACTATTGTTGCTGATTACCGGGAGTCGGATACACCATTGCTACAAGTTTTTGACATGTCGAACCGGCTGGTCCATGAAGAAAGGCTTGGCACAAGCAGTAGCAGGCAGTATCTTAAACTGGACCTCTCCGAAAAACCTGCGGGAACATATATTGTGAGATTATCAGAAACATCGGGTTATGTTTTGACAAGAAAAGTTGTCATTATGTAAACCCCTCTACATATTTTATTTTCAGAGCCATTCCATGTTGGGATGGCTTTTTCATTATTAGTACAATTCAAACAATATACTTCCTGAAATGTTAAATACATATAAAAGATGAAAGCATTTACCAGCATAAGTTTAATCGTCCTACTCATGGGAGTCAATCCAATATACGCTAAACAAGACACAGTCACCTTTGCATCCGGTTGTTTCTGGTGTACCGAAGCTATTTTTCAGGAGCTGGAAGGGGTTGTCAGTGTTGAATCAGGGTATACAGGCGGACAAATCAAGAATCCAACCTACCGGGAGGTTTCTGATGGCAGTACCGGACATGCCGAAGCAGTCAGGATTGTTTATATACCGGAAATCATCAGCTATACTGAATTATTGGAGGTATTCTTCATGACGCATAACCCAACAACACTGAACAGGCAGGGGGCTGATGTAGGTACTCAATACCGTTCAGCTATCTTCTATTATAATAAAAATCAAAAGCTGGAAGCTGAGAGCATAATCAAAGAGCTGGATGCATCCGGGGCCTGGGAAGACCCAATTGTGACTGAAGTCAGCCCGGCAGATGCCTTTTATCTGGCCGAAAATTATCACCAGGATTATTTTAACAATAACCGCACAGCCGCCTATTGTAATTTCGTGATCGTCCCTAAACTGGAAAAGTTCAGAAAAGTTTTTAGCGATAAGCTTAAAAAAGACTAAGCATTGCACTCAGTAATTTCTACCTTTGGTGATTGTATATTCAAAAGAGCTAAAGAATATTCATCAAACCAAATTATAATGAATACTGAACTTTCAAATGGCATTTCCATTCAATTTTTAGGTGCTGCAGGCACTGTAACAGGATCAAAAACTTTGATCAGGGCAAACGGGAAAAAGATCCTGATCGATTGTGGATTATTCCAGGGACTGAAGCACCTGCGTGCATTAAACTGGCAGGAATTACCGGTAGATGTATCAAAGATAGATGCAGTCATCCTGACCCATGCCCATCTTGATCATGTGGGATATCTCCCCAGGCTGGTCAATCAGGGATTCAAAGGGCCCATCTATGGATCATCACCTACCTGCGAGATCACAGAGGTCTTACTGCTGGACAGTGCCAAGATCCAGGAAGAGGATGCTGAGCATGCCAACCGCAGAGGCTACACAAAACATAAACCGGCAAAGCCACTTTATAGCGTTGAGGATGCAAAGAACACTATTCCGATGCTGACATTGCATCCTGAAGATGTATGGAAAGAGATCGGTGAAGGGATCAGCTTTCGTTTTCAAAACAATGCCCACATCATAGGCGCTACCCATGTAGACCTTGAGATCAATGGTAAACGAATTATTTTTTCGGGTGATATTGGGAGAAATGACGACCCTATGCTGGAGTCGCCCGACAGGCCGGAACAGGCTGATTATCTGATCGTAGAATCTACATACGGGGACCGCATACACCCAAAAATCAATACTGAGGAACAGTTTCGCAATATCCTGCATGATGTTGCAAACAGAAATGGCATTTTGATCGTTCCAAGCTTTACTGTTGACCGTGCACAGGATTTTATGTATCTCTTCTGGAAGTTGGAACAGAAAAAAGATATTCCTAATATACCTATCTACCTCGACTCACCAATGGGTGTGGATGTCAGCAAGGTGTTCAATAAATACTATAAATGGCATAAATTGGGGCCAAACATCTTTGATGAGGTTTTCAGAAATACAAAGATGGTAAGGTCGTATAAAGACACAGAAAAGCTGGCTGGCGACACAAGCCCCAAGATAGTAATTGCCGGAAGCGGCATGATGAATGGGGGTAGGGTACTGACCTACCTGAAAAAACATATCAGCAACCCCCAATCCACGATCATTATTCCCGGTTATCAGGCAGAAGGTACAAGGGGTAGAAGTATTCATGATGGAGCGCATGAGATCAAGATCCATGGGGAATATTACCCTGTGAAAGCCCATATTGAAGATGTTAGAACCATGTCCTCGCATGCCGATCAGGCACAGATCATCGACTGGTTGTCCGGCATCAAGAATAAGCCTGCACGGGTATTCATAAACCATGGAGAATCAAAGTCTTCAGATGCTTTACGAATCAAGATCCATGACACCTTTGGATGGGATGTTGTGATACCTCAATTGGAGGACATTTTCGACCTTTAGTCTTTCTTTAGCAAGATTATCAACTATTTTCTTGGATTAGAATTTTGGATTTAAGTTAAGAATGCTTATATTTGAGCGAACGAACAACTTATTTTATTAACCCAAAATTAACTACACATGAGAAAATTTACACTTTCTGTGCTGGTGCTTCTTGTATCAGTACTTTTATTAACACAGTCCGCTTTTGCGCAGAATATCCTCGCTGTTGACAGGGATGGAAGTGCCGATCTGGGCTTCACAGATTGCTGGCCTATGTATATGGCAGCACTCGATGCCAATGGCTACACTTACACCTATTTTGAGGTAGCCGATCTGACTGGCGATGGCCCTGACCTCATGACCATGATGGATTATGACATTATCATCTGGTTTTGCGGTGAAGGATGGACAGGCAATCAAACCATGTCCGACAATGACGAAATGAACCTGGCGAGCTATCTGGATGCAGGCGGAACCCTTTTCCTTTCCGGACAGGACTACCTATGGGATCGTTACCCATCAGCCGGTGCACTGAGTGCCGGTGATTTTCCTTATGATTATCTTGGTGTCACCAGCGTTGCACAGGATAACTGGGTTGTTGAAACTCCTGACCTTGCAAACGCTTCTGGCGTAGCTGGCTCTCTTGCTGAAGGATTCACCTTCGATGTGGCCGACATCTTTACTACTACCAAAGATGGTCTGTTCATTGATGAGATCGCAGGAACCATGGGTATGGACCTCTTTGAAATTACAGGACCACCTCCAAGTGGGTATACTGCAGTTCAATTTGATGCTTCTAAAGGCTTTAAAACAGTATTTACTACTTTATCATTTGCAGGTATAACTGATGCTCTTGTGCAAGCTGACCTGATGATGGATATTGTTGGCTTCCTCTATGGTGGAGGCGGTATGATGTGTGAAAACTTCGACGCCTTAACTGTTGGTGGTTTAGTTGCCGATCAACTGGGTGACCCATGGAGTACATGGAGTGGCACCCCCGGTAGCAGTGAAGATGCTCCTGTATCTGACACCTACTCAAACAGCCCCGACAATTCATTTACAATTAATGACCCGGGCATTGACCTCGTTTACATGCTCGACGCTGCTCCTATTTCATCAGGAATGTGGATGTACTCTCATTACATGTATGTACCTACAGGTTTCACAGGATACTTCAATGTACAGACAGAACCTGTTGCTGGTGTTGACTGGAACCTCGACCTTTATTTCCAGGATGGTGGCACGGGATATTTTGGCTCACAAAATACTGACGTATTTACTTATTCCCAAGACACCTGGTTCATGGTTGAGATCATGTATGACCTCGACGGAGGAATGGGATATGTATATTTCGATGGTGTTATGATCATTGAATTTGAAAATACCATGACAATTGGCGGTATTGACTATTGGGGATGGGACGCTGAAGGTGCTCCCGGAGCTTACTACGATGATGTTTGTTTCGGAGAATACATGCCTCCTGAACCATGCGAAAACTTCGACGCATTAACTGTTGGAGGTTTAGTTGCTGATCAGTTAGGTTCACCATGGAATACCTGGAGTGGAACAAGTGCTGATGATGCCACAGTTTCAGATATGTATTCAAACAGCCCGAGCAACTCATTTGTTGTTGATGCAGGCTCCGTAGACCTTATTTATGAATTTGGTGCTGCGCCTATCTCTACCGGACAATGGCTATATTCTCACTATATCTATGTACCAACAGGATACTCAGGATACTTCAATGTACAGACTGAACCTGTTCCTGGTGTTGGCTGGAACCTTGACCTTTATTTCGATGACGGTGGCGATGGTCACTTCGACGGACAAAGTACAGAGACTTTCACATACATGCAAGATACATGGATCTTCGTTCAAATTAACTATGACCTGGACGCAGGATTGTGTGAGGTATTGTTCGACGGTGTACAAATTCTCCTATTTGAGAATGATCTAACCATTGGTGGTATCGACTATTACGGAGCTGATACAGGTGGTGATCCCGGTGCTTATTACGATGATGTATGCTTTGGACCGGGTTGGGAACTTTCTCTTGCCGACTGCGAAAACTTCGACGCATTAACTGTTGGAGGTTTAGTAGCCGATCAGCTAGGTGCTCCTTGGAATACCTGGAGTGGAACAAGTGCTGATGATGCCACAGTTTCAGATATGTATTCAAACAGCCCGAGCAACTCATTTGTTGTTGATGCAGGTACAGTTGACCTGATCTATGAATTTGACGTAGCTCCTATTGCTACAGGCCAATGGCTGTACTCTCACTATATCTATGTACCAACAGGATATTCAGGATACTTCAATGTACAGACTGAGCCTGTTCCTGGTGTTGGCTGGAACCTTGATCTTTATTTCGATGACGGTGGCGATGGTCACTTCGACGGACAAAGTACAGAGACCTTCACCTACGCTCAGGATACATGGATCTTAGTTGAAATCGACTATGACCTCGATGCAGGATTTGGCCAGGTATTATTCGATGGAGTTCTTATGCTTGAATTTGCCAATGCATTAACCATTGGTGGTATCGACTATTACGGAGCAGATACTGGTGGCGATCCTGGTGCTTATTACGATGATGTATGCTTTGGACCGGGTTGGGTTATTACAGGTATTGAAGATGGAGAATCATTTTCTGAAGGCAATACTACGCTTTTCCCAAATCCAGCTACAGACAGGATAACAATCAGTTCTAACAATATTATTGACGAAGTCTTGATATACAACAATATGGGTCAGTTAGTATATTCCGGACAAGTTAATGATGACCAGATTATGGTGAATACTTCAACCTTTGTCACAGGCATGTACATTGTACAGGTCAGAAGTGGCCAGGCTGTTGAAGTCCGCAAACTTATAATTGAATAAGTTTAAGGGGTAGGATTATCAAGAAAGGGGCTTCGGCCCCTTTTTTTTATCTCCCGGCCGCCGGTAACAAAGAATCATGGCACAATTCATGAAGGTGAATGCAATAAATGCTAGAAGGTTATGTTAATTTGTGTAGAACAGAAGCTGTTGTAAAGGCCCGCAAAAATATATTGTATATTTGCCCCATAAAATGATCATGTTTATGAAAAGGATATTCTTATCAATCATTGGAATTCTAATTATCGGATCAGTGTTTTCGCAGGTTGTGAATGAATCAACCATCAGGAAGTTCAACATAGGTGTTGGAATGTATGCAGATATATGGACTGGATTGCCTGATAACATGAAAGCGCGTACAATTAATCAGGGCGCCCAGGTGTTTGGTATGTACACTTACAGGGTGAAAGAAAGTTCTGTTTATCTGGCCGGAGGTCTCGGCCTGGGTGTACATAACCTCTATAGTGACAATATCATTAATGATGTTCAGGCCGACTCCATTGAATTTATAAAGATCCCTGATAACATCAATTACAAAAAAAGCAAGCTCACTGTAGCCTATATTGATGTGCCTGTCGAGTTCAGGATCAAAACAAAAAAGCAGTTTCGCATAGCCTTTGGTTTTAAGTTTGGGTTCATGATCAATGCGCATGTCAAGTATAAAGGGAACCGTATTTTAGCGATCAATGACGATGGCACTTTCGACACTGATGAAGTGGACGTGAAGCAAAAGTCATCAAATGTGAAGCAGGTTGAATCCTGGCGATATGGTCCTACATTCAGGATTGGATACAAATGGTTTAATGTTACTGTATATTACCAGATATCAAAAGTGTTCAAGGTAGATAGAGGGCCTCAGATAAATCCTATCTCCATAGGAATAGCCGTCATTCCTTTCTAGGTCAATAATAAAGTATCAGCAGGAAAGTTGTCAGGAATCCTATTGCATATCCTGTGTAAATCTGTGCCTGGGTGTGAGATCCAACACGCAGGCGTGCAAAACCCACCAATCCGCTGATCAATATCGTAATGGCGATCAACCATAGCAGGTCGAGCAACAAAACTGATTGTAATGCAATCAGTATGCCCAGCACTCCTCCAATAGAAACTGTATGGGCACTGATCTTCCAGTAAATATTTATCAGCATGGTAATTACGGCCAGGATACTGGCACCCAGCATAACATAATAATACACCGGGGATATATTGATCTGCCAGATCATGTAAGTAGTCAGGAATAAAAATATGGAGGTTGCCAGGTATGGATACAAACGCTCCTCCTTTGTCTCCATTGCCAGGCTCTTGATAAGACGCAAACGATACATCCCATACAAAACGATCATAGGGAAGATGGCTGAAGTGATCAGGACCAATAGGATGATCTTCCACCTGGCATCCACCGGAATCATCAAAGCAAAGAACACGTTCAGGCTCATCAGCACAGCAATAAAACAGCTTGGTATAAGCAGGGGATGAAAAACATATGATATTATTCTTGCAATGCGCTCTTCCATACTAAAGTTCCTTCCTCAGCCGGGCCACCGGAATATTAAGCTGCTCCCTGTACTTAGCAACCGTACGGCGTGCAATATTATATCCTTTTTCTTTTAATATATTGGTGAGCAACTCATCAGTGTGTGGCTTGGATTTGTTCTCACCTTCTATGCATTCGCTCAAAATCTTCTTTATTTCACGTGTCGATACTTCTTCCCCTGATTCCGTTTGCATAGATTCAGAGAAAAAGCTTTTCAGTAGAAAGGTCCCAAATGGGGTTTGCACATATTTGCTGTTTGCCACCCTGGAGATGGTGGAGATATCCAGATTCACGATATCAGCAATATCTTTCAGGATCATCGGCCTCAGTTTGGTTTCATCGCCGCTAAGGAAATAATCACGCTGAAACTCCATGATGGCATTCATCGTAACGAACAATGTATTTTGCCGTTGACGGATGGCTTCCATAAACCATTTGGCCGAATCGATCTTTTGCTTGACAAACATGAAAGCTTCCTTCTTCTGTTTATCTTTCTTGTTCTCAGAGTATGCCTCGAGCATGTTCGTATATGCACGGCTAAGTCTCAGCTCCGGTGTATTCCTGGTGTTCAGGGCCAGTTCAAGGTCACCATTGGTATTGTAGATAATAAAATCGGGGATCACATATTGTATGGTCCTGGAGGTTTCGCCAAGTGAGTTGCCCGGCTTTGGATTGAGTTTGAGCACTTCTTTCAGTGCATCTTTAAGTTCATCCTCACCTATCCGGGCCTTCTTCATGATCTTGTCATAATGTTTCTTGACAAACTCATTAAAATAGTTTTCAAGGATCACAATGGCCAGGTCAACAGCCGGTCGATCATCGGCCTGTTTACGACGGAGCTGAATTAGTAGGCATTCCTGCAGGTTACGTGCCCCTATCCCTGCCGGATCAAACTCCTGTACAATATGCAGGATTTCCAATACCTCATCATCGGACGCATTGATGTTTTGAGCAAAAGCCATATCATCCACCATGGCGCTGATATCCCTTTGGAGGTAACCTGAATCATCCAGGTTTCCGATAATGGTCTCGGCAATGATTTTTTGCTTATCTGTGAGTATCCTGAGTCCCAGTTGAGCAAGGAGCATATCCTGAAAGCTCAGTCCGGCAGCATATGGAATATCTTTCCTCTCGTCATCCGGCCCCTGGTTATTAACGCTTGTTTTATATGATGGAATCTCGTCGTCCTGCATATAATCATTCAGGTCGAACTCATCTTCCTTGCTGTCGTATTCATCTTCGCGGGTATCGTCACCTGAATTATCCCCGTCGATGAGGTCACCCTGCTCATCATCATTGGCACTGGTTTCTTCCAGGGCGGGATTCTCTTCTATTTCCTGCTTAATCCTCTGCTCAAGTGCTATGGAGGGGATCTGCAACAGCTTCATCAGCAATATCTGCTGAGGTGACAGCTTCTGTAGAAGCTTCTGCTGCAGTCGTTGGTTGAGCATATTCCAGATTCAGTTTTGCAATGTTTATTCTAACACCGAAAATAATAAAATCGCTGTAAAAAACCAATATAAATAAAGCCGAATATCTACCGGAATGATCAAAACTCCGCATTCTGCGGTGTGCGCGGGAATGGGATTACATCACGGATGTTGCCCATTCCTGTAACAAAGAGCATCAGTCGTTCAAAACCAAGCCCGAATCCGGCATGAGGAACTGTTCCAAATTGCCTTGTTTCAAGGAACCACCACATGCTTTCCAGGGGGATCTTCATCTCCTCAATGCGTGTCAGGAGTTTGTCGTATTCCTCTTCACGCTGCGACCCGCCAATGATCTCACCGATCTGGGGAAAAAGCACGTCCATAGCACGAACGGTTTTCCCATCATCATTCTGCTTCATATAAAAAGCTTTGATGTCTCTCGGGTAGTCTGTGATGATTACTGGTTTATTGTAGTGCTTTTCTACCAGGTAACGTTCATGTTCTGACTGCAGATCTGCACCCCAGCTTTCAATTGGAAACTTGAACTTTTTCTTTTTATTATAGTTGGAGTTTCTGAGCACCTCAATGGCCTCAGTATAAGTTATTCTTTCAAATTTTTCTTCCAGTACAAACCTGAGTCTTTCAATCAGATCCATTGGAGCGCGGTCCTGTGCCTTTTTATGCTTCTCTTCATCTTTCAGTCGCTTATTGAGAAACTCCAGGTCATCCAAACAATGATCCAGTGCATATTGCACCAGGTATTTCAACATATCCTCCGCCAGGTCCATATTGTCGTTGATATCGGCAAAGGCCACTTCAGGTTCTATCATCCAGAATTCTGCCAGGTGCCTGGAGGTATTGGAGTTTTCTGCCCTGAAAGTAGGGCCGAAAGTATATACTTTGGTCATGGCCAGGGCGGCAAGTTCTGCTTCCAGCTGACCTGAAACGGTAAGATTTGTTTCCTTACCAAAGAAATCCTTGCTGTAATCTACCTCACCTGCTTCTGTCAAAGGCGGGTTCTTGAAATCAAGCACACTTACCCTGAACATCTCCCCTGCCCCTTCTGCATCTGAACCGGTAATGATGGGTGTATGGATATTATAAAAACCGCGGTCATTGAAGAACTTATGGGTCCCAAAAATCATAGCGTGCCTGATCCTTGTGATGGCACTGAAAGTGGATGTACGAAAACGCAAGTGTGCTTTTTCCCTGAGGAACTCCAGGCTATGCCTTTTTGGTTGTAGCGGAAAAACCTCCGGATCAGCAACACCTAAAATTTCAATTTGCTCAGCCTGCAACTCATTGGCCTGACCGCTGCCCCCTGATTCTACCAGAAGCCCAACAACTGAGATTGATGCTCCTGTGTTGATCTGCGCCAGCACCTCCTCTCCGATCTTTTCCACATCGGCAACAACCTGAAGATTATTTATGGTTGAGCCATCATTCAATGCGATAAATGCAACGTTCTTACTCTGTCTTTTGGTACGGACCCATCCCCTGGCATTTACCGTAGTGTTCTTCTGCTCAGACCCCACAAGGTCAACAATATCAATTCGTTTCAATGCTTTTTGTTTTATGGTTTATTGTCAGCGCAAAATTAATCACTTTTTGCTTCAATTATCCGGTGCTGCTAAAATTGTTAATTTTGAAACCAAAGTAAGTCAATAATGGGGAAGGGAAGCAATATTTTAAGTGATGCCGGCAGGCCATTTTTAATTGCCGGGCCATGTGCCGCCGAAAGCAGAAAGCAAGTCCTTATCACTGCTGATGCTCTGAAAGGAATCAAAGGGTTGGTGGCTTTCCGTGCCGGCCTTTGGAAACCCAGAACCCGTCCGGGTGATTTTGAAGGTGTAGGCGAACAAGGGCTGGATTGGCTTAAAGAAGTGAAAGAGCGAACAGGCCTGAAGCTGGCTGTTGAGATCGCCATCCCGGCACATGCCGATGCCTGCCTGAAAGCAGGAGTGGATATTGTCTGGATAGGTGCGCGAACGGTTGTCAGTCCTTTTGTAGTGGATGAAATTGCAGCTGCCCTCAGAGGGAGCAATGTTTGTGTGATGGTCAAGAACCCTGTCAATCCTGACCTGAGCCTCTGGGCCGGTGGTATCGAAAGGTTAATTAAGTACGGAATCTCAAACCTGGCCGCTATACACCGGGGCTTCGATGTATATTACAGCAAACCATATCGAAATATTCCACTGTGGGAGATTCCCATTGAACTGAAATGCATTTTCCCTGAGCTGCCCATTCTCTGCGACCCCAGCCACATAGGAGGACAGAGGGAATATCTGTCCCGCATTTCACAAAAAGCCCTTGACCTGGGCATGGACGGGCTCATGATCGAATCCCATATCGAACCACACAAGGCTCTGACCGATGTGGCCCAGCAAATAAGCCCTGAAGAACTGAAGCAAGTCATTGCCGGCTTAAAAATCAGGGAACAACAGGGAAAAGCCGATGCCAGCCTCGAAAAATACCGCACATCCATTGATGAACTGGATGAGCAACTTTTGGAGATCCTGTCAAAAAGGATGCAATTATCAGAAGCCATTGGAAAACTAAAGAAAGAGCAAAACATGGCACCTTTCCAGGCTGAACGCTGGTTGGAACTTCTTGACGATCGCATGAATAAGGCCGCGTCATTAAAGCTTAGCGACGATTTTGTGAAGAAAGTTTTTGAATTGATCCACATGGAATCAATAAAAAGGCAGGAATAATACTCCACTACCAGATTCAACTAATTCAACAAATCCTTCTCCTGAGTGCTCGGGATCAGAATGACAGTTTTAACTTACAATCTTTGGGAATTATATCCACCTTTTCCGCTTAAAATAAAGCAGCATTACGGCCACGATCACTACCATTGAGATCAACACGATAAAGAATGAGTTGGGATCATCCTGCAGTGGCAGCCCTACATTCATGCCATAAAGCCCTGTGATAAAAGTTAAAGGAAGTAAAATGGTAGAAAAGAAGGTGAGCACCTTCATAATATCATTGATCTTATGTGCCTGCAGTGAATCAAAGGTTTTTGAGAGCCCTTCGATCAGCTCCTGGTAATCCTCGGTCATATCCCACATCTTCTGGTAGTAGTCAAGGATATTACCCCAGTAATCCTCCATATTCTCGGCATAACCTTCGATCTTACCTATTTCGAATCGCTGGAAAAGCGGAAGCTGAGGTTTAAAGATCGTATTCAGCAAAATGATGTTCTTTCTTGTGATGGAGATCCTTTCGATGGTTTGCCGAGCTTTCATGTTAAAGAGCTCCGCATTCAAAAACTCAACATCATTCCCCACCTTACGAAGCAGGATCATGGTTTCCCGCATCAAGCGCTCCAGGATACTGTATAGCAATGCATCGGAAGTACCTATTTCAAAGTCCTCATTCCTATCCTGTTGTTCCTGTGCCTCCCTGAACATATTCATCACTACCCAGTGCGAACTTCCAATGGTGATCACATAGTCCTCACCCCAGAAGACCTTGACTTCCTTCGTTTGGAGGAATTTTGCTGATTTATCGAAATTGGGGAAATGCAGGATCATGAAGTAGTAGTCATCATAAATATCCACCTTCGGACGTTGGTTCAACTTCGAGCGGCAGTCTTCAATGTCGAGCGGATGGAAATGAAAGGTCTCCTCAAGGTACTGCAGGTCATTCTCGTCCGGGTTCAGGACGTGATGCCACTTCAGGGTTCCTATTTTGATGGTTTCTATCACTTGAATGAATTCTGACTACAATAAATAATTCAGCGAACCCAAAAGTAAGATTTTTTGGGAAACGCTATGTACTACTCTTGAATTTAAACGTGAAAGATAAATTAAGGTTACCCTGGCTGGAAGGCAGAATAAATAGTGATTATTAATTAGTGAAGCCTTGTAATGAAGAGTGAAGAAATATTATTAATTCCATTGAAAGGTAGCGAGGAGGTGGTCAATATCCTTTTTCAGGAATTCTATTACCGGAGCTAAAGAATCATTGTTGGGTACAACATCGAAATAAAGCGCCCCACGAACAAAGTGTCGATTGCTATCGGTAATAAAAAATTGGCATGGTGATGCTGCGCCCATACCATCGATATGATATACGAGTCCGTATAAGTTTCTTTCCCTGTCGAGGATAAGTGAATCGTTGATGGCACTGGCTTTGGGAATATGTTTCATCACAAACTGCCGCGAATCTTCAAGGTATTCATGCAGGTTGCCGTCAACTACTTTATAGCTAAGGTGAATCCTACCTTTAAAATCCTTGAAATCGATATTCATCCAGTAAGCCTCTTCAGGTGTGATTGGATCCGGGCCGATGCTGGCATAAACCGGATATTCGAAGGAGTAAGGGAAACCGGCTTCAAAACTCTTGTATTCATGCTCGGGAAGATCGATCCTGAAATAGCCGCGGGGCTTGGGAGTGTAAATTTCATCGCATGCCGCCACGAGAATCATCAATATGAAGATAAGCAGGGATATGTTCCTCATTCTATACATTGAGCATTGAGCTATTAACATTGAGCATTTAGCATTTAACATTTCATTTACCCATTTAGCCATGTAGCCATATAGCCATATAACCATTTAACAGTGAAACAATGACTCAGTGAATCAGTGAAACAGTGAAACAATAACTTTATTGCCCCTCAGGGTCTTTTGTTATCGTGACCATAATCCTTTTAATCCGCTTCAGATCCACTTCCACCACCTTGAAGCTATAATTCATGAAGCTAGTCTCCTCACCTTTCCCCGGGATCTTCCCTTCCAGTTCAAGGATAAGTCCAGCAAGTGAGTCTGAATCACCTTTTACCTCATTGAAAATATCAGCATCTTCCTCAACGATCTTACAAAAGTCGTTTATGGTTGTCTTTCCTTCAAAGAGGTAAGTCTGTTCATCTATCCTCTTAAACATGAACTCCTCAGTGCCTGAATCCGATTCATCAGTGATCTCACCTACGATCTCTTCAAGCACATCCTCCAGTGTAACAATTCCTGAGGTCCCACCATATTCATCAACGACTATAGCCAGGTGGATCTTCTTCTCCTGAAATTCGTGCAAGAGATCGTTGATCTTTTTATTTTCCGGAACGAAAAAAGCATCCCGGATCAGGCGTTGCCATTCAAATTGTGCTGTTTTCTCGAGGTGGGGCAAAAGGTCTTTTACATAAAGAATTCCCTGCACTTTGTCAAAGCTTTCTTCATACACCGGGATCCTGGAAAAGCCTGATTCCACAATCACCTCCATGACTTCAGCAAAGGTCGCCTCTGTATCCAGGGCCACCACATCCATCCTGGAGCGCATGATCTCCTTCACCTCAATATCACCAAATTTCACAATGCCCTGCAGTATTTTTTTACCTTCCTCAGGGGTATCTTCACCTGCTGTAAGCTCAATAGCATCCGACAGTTCGCTCCTCGACATACCGTGGCCTTTATTGGGGAGTTTATTATCAAGGAAAGATGTGGACCTTACCATGATTGAGCTGAAAGGATAAAACACCTTGATCAGGACGTTTAGCACTCCTGCCATGTTTTTCGAAAACCTGACCGGATATACGCTGGCATACATTTTAGGGAGTATTTCACCAAGCAATAATATAAGGGCCGTGATCACAATCACCTGAACCACGAATGCCAGCACAGGGTAGCTGGCAAGGTTAAACCATTCGGCAGCAATAAAGGTGGAAAGTAAGACAATGGCCACATTCACAAAGTTGTTTGCTATGAGAATAGTGGCAAGTAACCTTTTAGGCCTCTCCAGCAGCTTCAATATTAATTTTCCGGAACGAGAAGAAGACTCCCGCAGCCTTTCAAGATGTTGAGGGCCCAGGGAAAAGAACCCAATCTCCGAGCCGGAGATCATGGCAGAGAAGAATAGCAATATAAACAACACCACCAGCGAGATCAGGATCGAAAAGGAAAATGGTTGAATAAATGCATCTAAGATCACAGGAAATGCATTATAAAGATGGACGGCAGAATCAGCTTCTTCCAAGGATTAAAATTTTATAGGCATACCGCCACTATTCCAGTAGCGGTATGTAATTCATGAACAAATTTAAACAATTTCCGGTAATGCAACTTATTTATCATGCGGGGATATCATGAACTTTAGCCCCGGTGCGAGCCGGAAAGATTAAAATGGCAGGTCATCTTTCTCTTCACCCGCATTTGCTTCCGGGGCTGTACTTGCAGCAGCCGGCTTTGATGGTTCGCCCTCATCTGAATCTCTCCTGCCCCCAAGCATTGTCAGGTTGTCGCCAAGGATCTCGGTAGTATATCTTTTAACCCCGTCCTTATCATCCCAGGACCTGGACTTGATTTTTCCTTCAATATAAACCTGGTTCCCTTTTTGAAGATATCTTTCGGCTATTTCTGCCAGGCCACGCCACAGTACGATATTATGCCATTCGGTTTGTGTGACCCGCTGCCCTTCTTTGTTCTTATATGATTCGGATGTTGCCAGGGTAAAATTGGCCACCTTTGCACCATTTTCAAGGGTTTTTACCTCCGGGTCCTTGCCCAGATTTCCCACAAGGATTACTTTGTTAATTCCAGCCATGTTTCTCAGTTTTAATTTAGATTACAAATTTAGTGATTTTAGTGACGCCTACCTTTTAAGAAGACAAGCATTACGGCAGTGGGTTTAACTATTAATACCGAAAATCGGAAAATGTCACACTTTTTTTTGAAAAAGTTTTGGGTTTTGAGTGTTGAAGGTTGAGTTGATGCTCGATTATTGATCTTCAAGGAAGAGATCTATAAGGCGGGAAACAGGATATTTTTGGATGTCTTTATAAGAGACAATCTCCCACCTTGGATCTGCTTCATGAATGGTATCAGGGTCCGGATCAACAAAGTGAAAGTTTGCAAAAATGGTGATGTGGGTGAGTTGATGTTTATATCGCTTACTGCTTTTGATGATCTTCGCTTTCTCACCAAACCATGAGATGAATACAGGATCAGACAATAGTTTTTCCGGACTTATTTCTTTATCTGTTTCGATTAGCGGGAATTCATAAAGGTTTCTCCAGATATCATTCTTCGTCCGCTGTACCATGATAATATTCTGACTATCCGACGCTACTACGAAGTATGAAAAATGACGTGTTTTTGGTTTATTCCTGGCCTCTTTCAAGGGCAAGTGTTCCACCATACTGTTCTTAAATGCAAAGCATGATGATTTAAAAATACAATTCTGGCATGAGGGGTTCCTGGGAGTACAATGCATTGCCCCAAACTCCATCACGGCCTGATTAAAATCGCCTGGATTGTCCCTATCCAGCTCCTGAGTCATGATGTTTTTTACACTTTCATGCAGCTTATTGCCCGATAGGTCTATCCCAAATATCCGGGAAATAACACGTTTCACATTTCCATCTACCACAGCATAGGCTTCTCCAAAAGCAATTGATGAAATGGCAGCTGCCGTATATTCTCCAACACCTTTCAGCTTAATGATCTTATCATAGGTTTCGGGAAAGATGCCATCGTAATCGGTCATTATTTGCTTTGCAGCAAAGTGCAGATTCCTGGCCCGGGAATAGTATCCCAGTCCCTGCCATAACTTTAGCACTTCCTGCTCCGAGGCATCTGCAAGATCTTGGATCCCAGGAAATCTTTTCACAAAGCGATTGTAATATGCCGTCCCCTGGTCAACTCGCGTTTGCTGCAAGATTACCTCCGAAAGCCATATCTTGTATGCATCCCTGTGTATGTCTCCAGGGCATGTCGCGGCGGTGTATTTTATACCATTTAAGTATTTGATCAGAAAAGCGCATTTTAGTTGGGAACAAATTTATTTAGAGTACATTAGAAATAAAAATTTATTTCATAAAAGGTGTTTGAACTAAAAAAGTTTTATATTTGCAGCCCGTAATAAGAAATAATCGTTTAACTACTTAAAAAATATATCATGACAAAAGCAGAAATCGTAGCTGATATCGCGAACAAAACAGGAATTGAAAAAGTTGCAGTTCAGGCAACCGTTGAATCTTTTATGGAAGCTGTTAAAGGATCACTCATCAATGGCGAAAATGTATACCTGAGGGGATTTGGAAGCTTTACCGTAAAGAAAAGGGCTCAAAAAACCGGGAGAAATATTTCAAAGAACACTACAATCATTATTCCGGAACATTTCATTCCTTCCTTCAAGCCTGCGAAGACCTTTGTCAATGACGTGAAAAAAAATGTAAAGTAATCGTCTAAAAAAATTAACTATGCCAAGCGGGAAAAAGAAGAAGAGACATAAGATGTCGACCCACAAACGTAAGAAACGTTTGAGGAAGAACAGACATAAGAAGAAATAGAGTAGCAATTGCATAATGCTGGTTTATAGGCATTATGCAATTGTTTTATTTTTCCGACCCTACCGCTTTTCCATGCCGCCTTTCTTGTTTTTTTAGATCATTGATATGTTTTTTATCAGTGGTTTTGCATTTTAAACCATAACACCGTGGAAAAGGAATTGATCATAAATTCGTTTAAGAATGAGGTGGATATTGCTTTGCTGGAGGACAAATTCCTTGTAGAACTACACAAAGAAAAGCTTGATAATAACTACGCAGTAGGTGATGTTTATCTGGGAAGAGTAAGAAAAATCATGCCCGGGCTGAATGCAGCCTTTATTGATGTTGGGTATGAAAAAGACGGCTTCCTTCACTATCTTGATCTGGGCCCCCAGGTCAAATCTCTGAATAAATTTGTCAGGTACGCTTTATCAACGAAGGGGCCACAACCCGACATTACAAATTTCAAACTTGAGGGGGATATCGAAAAAACCGGTAAGATCTCTCACGTACTGAAAACGAATCAGCAGATCGCTGTTCAGATCGCAAAAGAACCCATTTCAACTAAAGGCCCCAGGATCTCATCTGAGATTTCATTTGCAGGAAGATACCTTGTTCTGGTACCTTTCTCTAATCGTATCTCTGTTTCTCAAAAGATCAAGAGTGTCGATGAGAGGAACCGCCTCAAGCGTCTCATCCAGAGCATCAAGCCAAACAATATGGGTGTGATCATCCGTACTGTGGCTGAGGATAAGCTGGTGGCCGACCTGGATGCTGACCTGAAAAGCCTGGTTCAGAAATGGAGCCTGCTTACCCGCAAGCTTCGTGGGATGAGACCACCCAACAAGGTGGTCAGCGAACTCGACAGAACCTCTGCCCTGCTCAGGGATGTATTGAGTGAATCCTTCAACAGTGTTCATGTCAATGGACATGACCTTTACGAAGAGATAAAAAGTTATATAGCTAAGATCGCACCCGACAAACTGGATATAGTCAAACTATATAAAGGAAGGGGTCCGATATTTGAGCACTTTGGGATCGACAAGCAGATCAAGAGTTCATTCGGAAAAACCGTTACTATCAAAAGCGGAGTTTACCTGATCATTGAACATACCGAGGCTTTGCACGTGATCGACGTGAACTCCGGACACAGGGTAAACAAGCAAAACTCCCAGGAGACTAATGCTATGGAAGTAAACCTGGAGGCTGCTGCGGAGATCGCCCGCCAGCTCAGGTTGCGTGATATGGGCGGGATCATTGTGGTTGACTTCATCGATATGTTGGAGGCCAAACACCGCCGTGCCCTATACCAGCGACTCAGAGATGAAATGGCAAAAGACCGTGCGAAACATACCATCCTGCCTCCCAGTAAATTTGGACTTGTACAGATCACCAGGCAGCGTGTGCGTCCTGAGATGACCATTGAAACCCTCGAGCAATGTCCTTCCTGTAAGGGAACAGGGAAGATCGGGCCCAGCATCATCATCACCGATGAGATCGAGAACAATATTAAATACCTCTTGCAGGAACAAAACGAAAAGCAGATCACTATTGAAGTACATCCCTTCGTTCATTCATTCCTGACAAAAGGCATGTTATCATCCCTCCGGAGCAAATGGAAACGTAAGTTTAAAAAGAAGATCATCGTTAAAAAGAATAGTACTTTCCATTACCTGGAGTACCATTTTTACGACAGTACTGGAGAAGAACTGAAGATATAGGATATCTGAAGTTTGAAAATTGAAATACAACAATATGGAAACCGTAGTTAGTGGTATCAGGCCAACCGGCAATTTGCACCTGGGTAATTATTTTGGTGCAATGAAGAACTTCGTGAAGATGCAGGAAGACAGCCAATGTCTTTTTTTTATCGCGGATTATCACTCACTCACTACTCATCCTACTCCCGGCGACCTTCATGGAAATGTGAAGAATGTGCTGGTCGAATACCTTGCAGCAGGCATTGATCCTGAAAAAGCTACTATATACATTCAAAGTGATGTGCCAGAGGTTGCTGAACTATACCTTCTTTTGAATATGAATGCCTACCTGGGCGAGTTGGAACGGGTTACTTCCTTCAAAGACAAAGTGAGAAAACAACCTGAAAATGTGAATGCAGGCTTGCTCACTTATCCAACTTTGATGGCTGCCGATGTGATCATCCACAAAGCATCCAAAGTCCCTGTCGGGAAAGACCAGGAACAGAATCTGGAGATGATGCGTACCTTTGCACGCCGCTTTAACCGTATGTATAAGGTTGATTATTTCCCCATCCCACAAGCTTATAACTTCGGGGAGGCCCTGGTAAAAATCCCCGGCCTGGATGGAAGCGGTAAGATGGGAAAATCTGAAGGTAATGCCATCCTGCTTGCTGATGCGCCTGAGGTGATCCGCAAAAAAGTGATGCGTGCCGTTACAGATAGTGGCCCCACAGAAGAAAACCAGCAAAAACCAGAAGCCATTCAGAACCTCTTTACACTGATGGATGTGGTATCAAAGCCTGAAACAATATCATTCTTCGATGAAGCCTATAATACCTGCAGCATCCGCTATGGTGATCTTAAAAAGCAACTGGCAGAAGATGTAATTGCTTTTACTACTCCTTTCCGCGAAAAAATACTGAGCCTCTCCGAAGACCATGCATATCTGCGAAAGGTGACCATGCAGGGTGCAGAAGTGGCTCGTGAAAGTGCACGAAGAACCATTGGCGAAGTCAGGGAAATCATTGGATTTAAAGCCTTTTAATGCCGGGACCTTTCGATATAAAAAAGAAAAAGGAAACCGTCGTTCTTATTGGGATCATCAGTAACGATGTTGATCGCCGAACTACAGATGAACATATTAATGAACTGGCTTTCCTGGTAGATACTGCAGGTGGAATTCCTGTCAAAACTTTTCTGCAGTCACTAGATCATCCCGATTCACGGACTTTTGTAGGATCAGGCAAACTGGAAGAGATCCGCCGCTTTGTTGAAGAAGAAGAGATCGATATTGCGGTCTTTGATGATGAGTTGAGCCCCTCCCAGCTTAGAAATATTGAAAAAATACTGGAATGCAAGGTCCTTGACAGGAACAACCTTATCCTGGATATCTTTGCCGGAAGGGCACGCACTGCACACGCCAAGACACAGGTTGAACTGGCACAATATGAATACATGCTTCCACGGCTAACCCGCATGTGGACCCATCTCTCCAAACAAAAAGGGGGTATTGGCATGAAGGGGCCCGGTGAAACCGAGATTGAGACTGACAGGCGTATCATCCGCGATCGGATCTCATTGCTCAAGAAGAAATTAATTCAGATCGACAAGCAAAAGGCAACCCAGCGCAAAAACCGTGGAAAAATGGTCAGGGTAGCCCTGGTAGGATATACCAATGTAGGGAAGTCTACCCTGATGAACCTGCTCAGCAAGTCTGATGTTTTTGCAGAAAACAAGCTCTTTGCCACCCTCGACACTACAGTGAGAAAGGTCGTATTTCAAAACCTGCCCTTCCTCCTTTCCGATACCGTTGGGTTTATCCGTAAACTACCACACAGCCTGATCGAGTCCTTTAAGTCTACCCTCGATGAAGTGAGAGAAGCAGACCTCCTGGTACATCTTGTCGACATCTCCCATCCTGATTTCGAAGATCAGATACAAACAGTTCAGCGTACGCTCACCGAGATCGATGCATATAATAAACCCTTGATCGTGGTATTCAATAAGATCGATGCATACAGTTTTGTTGAAATGGATGAGGATGATCTCAGCCCGGTTGAAAAAGAGAATCTCTCCCTGGAGGACCTGAAAAAGACATGGATGGCTGAATCTGAACACCGCAGTGTGTTCATCTCAGCAAAGAAAAAAACCAATATTAATGAGCTGCGTCAGCTTATCTATGAGGAAGTAAAAGCAATCCATATAAAGCGTTATCCCTATAACAGCTTTTTATTCGATATTCCAGAAGATCAGGAGGATACAACCTGATAGCTACCATCAAAAAAAAGAATTTCCTCCATCTCCTTTTTGAATGCCAACCAGTCGATGATGTCCCTGGGCTCGCTCCCATTCATGTTGTTTAAGTCAAATCTGAACAGGAAATCCTTACGGTCTTTATTCTTCCTCCTGGGATCTTTTAAACGTTCATTTTCACCTGCTCTTGTCATCCGGACCCGAAGCAGCATGTTTTCTTTCAATTCAACATCCATCTTTCCTTCATGGCTAGAGACCGTTAAATAAACTACACGGATCCGTTTGAAGGTATAGGTCTTGAATAAATGAAAGACGTTTTTAAACATCCTTTTTTTTATCCGGGCGCTGCTGGAAATATAATGCAGGTGATTATTCAGCTTCGACTCTTTAGTATAGAAACTGATCTTCCCGAACGGATCTCTGCTTTCAGCAGGCAAGTGGTTTACCCTATCTACCAATTTTTTCAAATCAGCGATGAAAGTATCATATGCAAGTTGGTTGTCAAGATAATTTTTCCGAATCTTCTCCTTCTTATTCTGGAGCTTATCTTCCAGCTTGCTATGGTCGTTACCAGTAACAATGTTCCTTTCAGCCTCCTCAAGCCAATTACTCATCTGAATCCATCTTTAAGGTTTGGGTCGATGGTAAAATTACATATTTCTCCTGTACTGTCCTCCAACTTCAAATAATGCCTGTGAGATTTGGCCTATAGAGCAATACTTTGCGGCTTCCATGATCCCTGCAAAGACATTGTCATTGTGAGCAACTCTTTTCTTAAGGTCTTCCAGGTGAAATGCCGCTTCACCTTCCCAGGTATTATGCAGATCCTTGATCGTGTTGATCTGCTGCTTTTTTTCCGCAGCAGTAGCCCGGATGACCTCTCCGGGGATGACGGTAGGACTGCCTTTGCTTGACAGGAAGGTGTTCACGCCCATGATGGGCAATTCACCCGTATGTTTTAATGTTTCATAATATAATGACTCCTCCTGGATCTTGCCCCGCTGGTACATGGTTTCCATGGCACCCAGAACGCCTCCGCGCTCGGTAAGCCTGTCGAACTCCATCATCACGGCTTCTTCCACAAGGTCTGTCAGCTCTTCGATGATGAAAGATCCCTGCAGAGGGTTCTGGTTCTTAGCGAGCCCAAGCTCATGGTTGATGATCAGCTGAATGGCCATGGCCCTTCTTACTGATTCTTCAGTGGGTGTAGTGATGGCCTCATCATATGCATTGGTATGCAGGGAATTGCAGTTATCATAAATCGCATAAAGCGCCTGAAGGGTCGTTCTGATATCATTAAAGTCGATCTCCTGGGCATGCAGTGACCGCCCTGAGGTCTGGATATGGTATTTTAGTTTTTGTGATCGATCGTTAGCCCCATATTTCAACTTCATGGCTTTCGACCAGATCAGCCGGGCCACCCTGCCAAGTACCGAGTACTCAGGATCGATGCCGTTCGAGAAGAAGAATGAAAGGTTTGGAGCGAAATCATTGATCTCCATCCCCCTCGACACATAATACTCAACATAGGTAAATCCATTGGCCAGCGTTAGGGCTAGCTGTGTTACCGGGTTGGCGCCTGCTTCGGCAATATGATAGCCGGAGATGGAAACGGAGTAGAAGTTCCTGACATAATTCTCGTTGAAATACTCCTGCACATCGCCCATCATCTTCAGGGCAAAGTCAGTAGAGAAGATACAGGTATTCTGCGCCTGGTCTTCCTTGAGGATATCGGCTTGCACCGTTCCCCTGACCCTGCAAATGGTATCTGCTTTGATCTTATTGTAAACATCCTCGGGCAAGACCATATCGCCCGTAACACCCAGCAACATCAGGCCAAGGCCATTATGTCCATCAGGGATCGCAGCGTTATAGACCGGACGTTTTGTCCCCCTTGTTTTATAAATTTCGTTGATCTTTTTTTCAATTTCCTTTTCCAGTCCTTGCTCTTTAATATAGAGTTCGCACTGCTGGTCAATGGCTGCATTCATGAAATAGCCTACCAATGTCGGGGCAGGGCCATTTATCGTCATTGACACGGATGTTTTCGGGTCAACCAGGTCGAAACCTGAATACAGGCGTTTGGCATCATCCAGACAGGAAATTGACACCCCTGAATTACCGATCTTGCCATAAATGTCGGGGCGAACGTCAGGATCGCGTCCGTAGAGAGTAACCGAATCAAATGCAGTAGACAGCCTGACTGCCGGCATGCCGAAAGAAAGGTAATGGAAGCGTTTATTAGTACGTTCCGGCCCGCCTTCACCTGCAAACTGCCTGGTTGGGTCTTCGCCTTCCCGCTTAAAAGGAAACACACCCGCTGCAAAAGGGAATTCTCCCGGTACATTTTCACGCAATACCCATTTCAGTATGTCGCCCCAGCCTTTATAGGCAGGGAGGGTTATTTTAGGTATCCTTACATGAGAGAGAGATTCGGTATGAGTTTCTACCCTCAGTTCTTTATCCCTGACCTTAAAAACGAATTCATCCGCTTTATAAGATGCACGTTTATCATCCCAGCTGCGGATGATCTCCAGGTTGCGCGGATCCAGATCAAGTTCTTCATTCTTGTATGCAGTATCCAGGGCATCCATGCATTCACCATTTTCTTTCAGCAGGGTATTGGATTCGTGAAGGGCATACATGCGTTGGGCAACTTCTGCCTGCTTGTCGGCCCACTCATTATACCCTCGTATAGTTTCAGCAATCTCAGAGAGGTATCGTGTCCTTTTAGGGGGGATGATATATATCTTTTCCGACAGCTCATCGCTGGCTGCCATGCTGCTCTTAAACTTACCTTTTGAGATCTCGTTTATGCTCTCCATGATAGCCCGATAAAGCTGGTTCACCCCCGGGTCATTAAACTGGGAGGCGATAGTTCCATAAACGGGCATATCATCGGCATTGGCATGGAAGAGCTGATGGTTCCGCATATATTGCTTCTTCACATCGCGCAAAGCATCCAGGGCCCCGCGCTTATCAAATTTGTTCAGTGCAATAATATCTGCAAAGTCGAGCATGTCGATCTTTTCCAGCTGGGTGGCAGCACCATACTCAGGTGTCATCACATACATTGAAAGATCACTGTGGTCGATGATCTCTGTATCTGACTGACCGATACCAGATGTTTCCAGAATGATCAGGTCGAAGCCTGCAGCCTGCAGGATGACCTCCGCATCTTTCACGTATTTCGACATGGCCAGGTTCGATTGCCGAGTAGCAAGCGAGCGCATGTATACCCTGGGGTCATCGATAGAATTCATGCGAATCCTGTCGCCCAGTAGCGCTCCTCCCGTTTTTCTTTTCGAAGGATCTACAGAAATGATGCCTATGGTCTTATCAGTATAATCATCCAGGTATCGGCGTACGATCTCATCCACAAGGGAGGATTTCCCCGAACCACCGGTACCGGTGATCCCAAGTACAGGAGAGCTTTTATCTTTCTTTCCAAGCTGATCGATAAAAGACCTCACCTCATCAGGATTATTTTCTGCAGCAGAGATCAACTGCGCAATGGCATATGGGCTTTTACTCTCAAGATCCTTAGCTGTAACTTTGATGCCTTTGCCCGTAGGGTAATCCGATTTCTCTACAAGCTCGTTGATCATCCCCTGCAGGCCCATCTGGCGTCCGTCATCCGGTGAATATATCCTGGTGATCCCGTAATCATGCAATTCATCCATCTCCTCCGGGAGTATTACTCCTCCTCCTCCTCCAAAAAGCTTTATGTGTTCACATCCATTTTCCTTGAGCAGGTCGTACATATATTTAAAATACTCCATGTGCCCTCCCTGGTAGGAAGTAATGGCTACCGACTGAACATCTTCCTGTATGGCACAGTCAACTATTTCTCTCACAGAACGGTCGTGACCCAGGTGGATCACCTCCACCCCTGTGGCCTGTATGATCCTGCGCATAATATTGATGGCCGCATCATGGCCATCGAATAAGGAAGCTGCTGTAACGATCCTGACGTGATTTTTTGGCTTATATATGTCCGGCTTCTTGTCCATTATTTCATAATATATTGTAGGGAAAACAAATATAGAAAAATTATGTGACCTGGCAGGTCGCCGACCTGCCAGGTCATACCCCATTATTTAAACAAATTCTAAAAAATATTATCCTTAATATTGTTTTAAAGAACATTTGATACTTACTTTCCATAATTATAAGCGTTTATGACCAAGCAAATTGTTTTCGCAATCTCCATTCTCCTCACCCTTGGTATTTTTTCATACACCATGTTCCGTGTATTCCGATTCTTCAAACTCACAAAACCCTACCCGGTAAAGGACTGGGGGAAACGCTTCTGGGTGATGATGAAAGTGGCTGTCGGGCAGACCAAGATCTTCCGGCGTCCGGTTCTGGGCCTCATGCATGCCCTGGTCTGGTGGGGATTCATTGTGATCCTGATCGGTAGCATTGAGATGATCATTGATGGCCTGTTTGGCACCGAGCGTGTTCTTGGTGTTCTGGGGCCTGTTTATGATGTAATCATCGCCCTGGGAGACATATCCGGATTTGTTATCCTGGTCATGATCATTGCCTTTCTGTTCAGGCGATTGTTCTTACATGTAAAGCGTTTTTCCGGTGTAGAGATGAAGCATGTATCACACCTTGATGCCAATATCGCCCTGACCTTGATTGGCCTCCTGATGGTTAGTTTGCTGGGGATGAACACTTTTTATGTGGTGTATGCACGATCCGTCGGGCATGAGCTTATCGGCCTGTACCCGGTCAGTGAATACCTTGCGGGCTTCTTTGGAAACCTGCCTGAATCACAGGCCCATCTCTGGCATGAGATTAACTGGTGGGCACACATCCTGCTTATCTTCCTCTTTGCCAATGTCCTTCCATACTCGAAGCATTTCCATGTTTTCATGTCGGTTCCCAATGTTTTCCTCAGCAGGCTGGATCCACTTGGATACCTTCCGAATATGCCAGAGATCACTACAGAAGTAAAGCTGATGATGGATCCTAATGCTGCCTTTGCAGATCCTCCGGCAGAAGAAGAGGGACAGGTCTCCCGATTTGGAGTACTTGATGCGGAGGATACAACCTGGAAAAATTACCTGGATTCACTGGCCTGCACGGAGTGTGGACGATGTACAGCCGTATGTCCGGCAAACATCACCGGAAAACTCCTGTCGCCGAGAAAAATATTTATGGATCTAAGGGCCCGCATGAAAGAGAAGGGGCCCGGGCTTGTGAAAGACAGCAACTACTCTGATGAAAAGTCACTTATAAGAAGCTACATCAGTGAAGAAGAGCTCTGGGCATGCACAACCTGTAATGCCTGTGCACAGGAGTGCCCGATAAACATCAACCATCCCAGCCTGATCGTTGACATGCGCAGGTACCTGGTGATGGAAGAATCGGCTGCTCCCGGTGAATTAAATTCAATCTTCTCAAATATCGAGAACAATGGTGCCCCCTGGCAATTTTCTCCTGAAGACCGCATGCTCTGGGCTGAAGGCCTGGAAGTGCCCGTGATGGCCGACATGCAAGCTGCCGGAAAGACTCCTGAATACCTGCTGTGGATCGGCTCCGCCGGAGCATTTGATGACAGGTACAAGAAGGTATCCAAAGAACTGGTGAAGGTGCTGAACCACCTGAAGCTTGATTATGCAGTGCTGGGAACCGAAGAGGTCGATAGCGGCGATGTAGCCCGCAGAGCCGGGAACGAGATGCTATTCCAGATGCAGGCCCTGATGATGATAGAGACCATGAATATGTATGGAGTAAAAAAGATCATCACAGCCTGCCCTCATGATTATAATACCTTCAAAAATGAATATCCTGATCTGGGAGGAAATTACGAGGTGATACACCATAGCCAGCTGTTAAGCGAACTCATAAAGCAGGGTGATATTAAGCTTACTGAAAATGGATTCGCAGGAAAAAGGATCACCTTCCATGATCCCTGTTACCTCGGGCGGGCCAATGGAGAATACAAGGCACCCCGTGAAGTGGTGGAGGCCGTTGAAGGAAGCACCATGGTGGAGATGCACAGGCATAAGAGCTTTGCTTTATGTTGCGGTGCCGGTGGCGGACAAATGTTTAAAGAAGCTGAAAAAGGAGATAAGGAAGTTTTCCTCGAACGCATCGAAGATGCCATCGCATGCAAGGCCGATATTGTGGCCACGGCATGCCCGTTCTGCATGGTGATGATGACCGACGGCATAAAATATAAGAACCGCGAAGACGACATGAAGAACTATGATATTGTGGAGTTGGTGAGTTTGGGGATGGGACTGTAGAAGATCGAGGAACGAAGAACGAGCAGCAAAGCATAGACTGACCCTTTTAAGAGTACTTCAAACTTCAAGGGGGTTCCTCAGTCGTCCCGATAACTATCGGGACTCCTTTCGGAATGACAGATAACTTCTCTACTAAGGAAGGGGTTCCCTCACTACGTTCGGGATGACAGAAAAAACACAAAAGAATAAAAGAAAGAGCGGAGCGACTGAGGAAACGGTTATGATCTAATACTTACTTATTTTAAACGCATAATTTCCCACGTCCCGCGCACCGCGCACCCCTACCGCACTACAAACTTCTTTGCTGAAACACCTTTACCGTCAGCCTTTAGAACAAGCTGATATAATCCGGCTGGAAAAGCAGAGACATCTATTTTATATTGTTGCTGGTTACTGGTCACTGGTAGAGTTTTCAATTGCCTTCCATGCATGTCATAAATGACAATTTCTCCTTCAACTTCTACATGCTGAACTCTGCAATACATCACATCGCTGGCAGGGTTGGGAAAAATATTAATTTCAATCTCATTATGTGCGAACAGTTCCTGTTCTCCCACACCAGCATCAAGCATAAAGTTCAAGCCACTGAATTCAGTTTCATCTGCATTGGCATTGAACTGTAAAACAGGGTAACCCACATTGTTGGCCATATACTTATATGTAACGCTGACATTGGTATTCGTTTCAATGAAAACCCAGAAGAAGACTACTTTCGCCCAGGCAGAATCAATGGTGGTTCGCACATCCCTGAAACGAAGCACATCACCGGTCCAGGTGGGAGTCATCACCTCTCCCCAGGCATCTACCCTGGAATCAACGGAAGTAACCACCTTGACCCTGATTGAATCAACGGCAGGCTCGGGGCTGTCCAAACGAATATCAATGGTTGAAGTTTGTTGAAGACTGTCCTCATAGTTTACCGGGAAGTCGAACATGACCTCTGGCGGGTTGAAGGGTACAATCACATCCTCAAACATTTCGTAACTGCCTCCAGCACCATCTATTTGAAACAAAGATGTGGTTTTAGTCCCATAGGCCCATCCTTCAACCCCATATCCGGACACTACCAATCCTTCAACAGCGACATTGGAAAAAGGAAAGCTTGACCCATAAGGAGTTGCTCCCGGATTGACAAAGTTCAAACTAAGGACTGTATCTTTCTCAAGACTGGAAAAATCCCAATGCTGATTCGGCCCGGCCGAACCGGGGCCAAAACCTGCAGGTATGGTTTCCACATTGGCAAGTTGAACGGAGTCACCAACATCCATGAGGTCGGTTGAAAGTATGGTGATCTGGGCTGAAGAAATAAGTATCATCAACAATGATATGATCGAAAGTGTTATTTTTTTCATGGTGTTCATGTATTTATAACAAAGGTAAATGAAAAGAGTCATTTCGAACGAAGAGAGAAATCCAATACTTACAAACCGGATAGATCTCACCTTATAGCCAAAATGACCCTTAAAGCTGACCTCACAGGTCACTGACCTGTGAGGTCACTGTTGATCTTATGAGTTTTTCATCTCCTTAATGGCAGAGATCAGCTCCGGAAGCACTTTCTGTGCATCGCCAACAATACCGTAATCGGCAGCCTCGAAGATCGGGGCGTCCTTGTCGGTATTGACTGCCACGATGCATTTTGAGGAACTCACACCCCCCAGGTGCTGAATGGCTCCTGAGATACCCATGGCAAAATACAGGTTTGGTGCAATGATCTTTCCGGTTTGGCCAACATGTTCTGAATGAGGACGCCAGCCTTCATCCGATACCGGACGTGAACAGGCCAGTGCAGCACCTAATTCTGTTGCCAATTCTTCCAGCGGACCCCAGTTATCGCCATTTTTCATACCACGTCCACCTGATACAACAACTTCCGCATCTGACAGAAGAACTGTTCCGGTGATCTTATTTACATCAAGTACTTTGGTGGCAAAATCGGCATCGTTAAGTACCGGACTGAAGGCCTCAACAGGGGCTTCATTTCCGGACTCATTGATTTCAACAGAGTTCTGGAAGAGTGTAAGGATCTTCTTCTCTGATTTGATCACAACATTGGCGAAGGCCTTGCCGGTAAACACTTTCTTACTCACTGTAAATGGATCGTATGAGGAAGGCACAGCATTTACACCGGAGGCAATACCTGCCTTCAGTTTCACCGATACCCTCGGAGAAAGTGCTTTTCCTGTAAAGTTATTGGCAAAAATGATCACATTTGCGCCTTCTTTTTCTGCTGCTTCGGCAATCACTGATGCATATGCTTTATTGATCAGCATATTTAGTCTTTCGTCAGTGGCAGAAAGAACTTTGTCGGCTCCATAATTGCCAAGTTTCTTCAGTTCGGCATCGTCTACGGCTCCTATCGAAAGGGCTGTAACGCTGGTACCTGACTGTTCGGCGATCTGTTTGGCATATGAAACCAGCTCAAAGCTAAGTTTCTTGAATTTGCCATCCCAGTTTTCGGTATATACTAATACGGACATTTTTTTTAATTTTAAGTTTTCAATACTAAATGTTAAACGCTAAATGCTATATGACTTTCGCTTCATTGTGAAGCAGGTCCACCAATTCTTTAACGTTTTCAGCATCAACCATTTTACAGGCTGCCTTTGCAGCTGGAAGATCATAACTGACAAATTCGGTCAGTGCCGCCTCTCCCGCCGAAGGAATTACGTTCAGTGGTTTCTTCCTGGCCATCATAATACCTCTCATAGAGGGTATCCTGGGCTCGAGGGCAATCCCTTTTTGGACAACGGCCACGAAAGGCACTGCAGTGGAAAGCACTTCCGAACCACCATCAATCTCGCGGTTCAGTCTGATCTCGCCACCTTCTATTTCCAGTTTGGATACTGAAGAAACTGATGGCATATCCAGGAATTCGGCCAGCATGCCACCTACCAGTGAACCATTATAATCGCTTGAGTCTATCCCACAAAGGATGATATCGTAAACATTATCTTTCAGGTAAGAAGAAAGGTTTGAAGCAACGGCATAGGCGTCGGCAGGCTCTGCATCAATCCTGACAGCATCGTCGGCACCAATAGCCAGTGCTTTCCTGATGGTAGGTTCTGATGACTGAGGTCCAACATTGATCACAGTGATCTTCTCTATTGCGCCTGCAGAAGCTTCTTTCAGCTCGAGCGCACGGGTCAATGCCAGTTCATCCCAGGGGTTGATGATCCATTGTACCCCGGTGGCATCAAAAGCCGTGTTGTTATCCGTAAACCGAATCTTGGTTGTGGTATCCGGTACATTACTGATACATACTAGGATTTTCATACTTATATATTATTACGTGGTTAAATTGCTAAATTAGGCTGTAGGCATTAGGCTATAGGCTTTAGGCAATAAAAAACTGATAAGTTGAAACTTATAACCAACCCAACACCCAACACTCAAAACCCAAAACTACTTAAGTATTGATCGCGAAATTACAATTTTTTGAATTTCCGAGGTGCCTTCATAAATCTGTGTAAGTTTTGCTTCGCGCATTAGCCTTTCTACGTGGTATTCCTTCACGTAACCATAACCTCCGAGAACCTGCACAGCTTCAGTGGTAATCTCCATGGCTGCATCGGCTGCAAATTGTTTTGCCATAGCGCTGGCAATACCATAAGGCTGGTCATTATCTTTAAGCCATGCTGATTTATAGACCAGGTTCCGGGCTGCTTCTACCTTAACGGCCATATCTGCAAGTTTGAAGGCAATGGCCTGGTGCTCACTGATAAATTTCCCGAAAGCTTTTCTTTCTTTTGAGTATTGTATGGCTCGTTCCATGGCCCCGGCTGCAATGCCGACAGCCTGAGAAGCAATGCCTATCCGGCCTCCTTCCAAGGCCCTCATGGCAAATTTAAATCCAAAACCATCCTCACCAATACGGTTTTCCTTGGGCACCTTTACATCGGTGAACATAACAGAATGTGTATCGGAACTGCGCATACCCATCTTATCTTCATGCGGTGCCAGGCTAATACCAGGCGTATCTTTGTCAACAATCAGCACATTGATCCCATGGTGTTTCTTTTCCGGATTTGTTTGAACGATCACAAGGTAAACCGATGCGAGATTGGCACTGGTGATCCAGTTCTTTGTCCCATTCAGCAGGTAATGGTCGCCTTTATCTTCGCCGGTCGTTCGCTGTGAGGTGGCATCTGAACCTGCCTCAGGTTCCGAAAGGAGGAAAGCCCCGATCTTTTCACCTGTAGCCATAGGTCTGAGATACTTCTCTTTCTGAAAATCGCTTCCGTATTTTTCAACACCATAACATACCAGTGAATTGTGAACAGAAAGGATGACACTGGTTGCAGCATCTACCTTCGAAAATTCCTCCATGGCCAGTACATAGGACAGGGTATCCATACCGCCACCTCCCCACTCAGGGTCGACCATCATACCAAAAAATCCAAGTTCGGTGAGATTTTTCACATGTTCAAGAGGCATTTCCCCTTTTTCATCTCTTTCCAAAACGTCTTTGATCAACTCCCTCTCGGCATAATCACGTGCCGCCTGGCGGATCATTTCCTGCTCTTCCGTAAATGTAAAATCCATGATTGGTTTATTGTGAATGTTATTATACAAATATAGTAAAATTCCCTATGTCATTGTGGATGATGGTTGCTGGTTGCTGGTATTGTAGATTATTGCAGATTGTAGATTGTAGATATTAGAATTGGGAATTAGTGATTTGGAATTTTACATTTTCATAATCCCTGATGATCTCTTCCAGGATGGCTGCCGCCGGTTTGATCTCATGGATCAGTCCGGCAATCTGACCTATCTCCAGTTCACCTTCGACCATTTCACCTTCAAACATGCCTAGTTTGGCACGTCCTCTGCCCAGCAGTTCCATCAGTTCTGCACGAGAAGCTCCGGTATCTTCCATATCTTTCACCCTGAGGTAGAAGTCATTTTTGATCAATCTTACCGGTATCAGTTTTCTCAATGCAAGGGCAGTATCACCATCTTTGGCATCCAGTACTGCCTGTTTGAAAAGCTCATGGGCTGAGGATTCCTCAGAAGTAACAAAACGGCTCCCAATCTGTACTCCATCAGCACCTAATGCCATAGCTGCCATCATGCCAGCTCCTGTACCAATTCCACCGGCAGCGATCAAGGGTAGGGTGATGGCCTCCCTCACCATTGGAATCAATGTCATAGTTGTTGTTTCCTCAATGCCGTTGTGCCCGCCGGCTTCGAAGCCTTCAGCCACCACTGCATCCACGCCTGCATCTTCACACTTCAGGGCAAATTTCACATTGGCAATCACATGGGCTACCTTGATCCCATGTTTTTGAAAATGCTCTGTCCACTTTTTAGGATTACCGGCTGAGGTAAAAACGATCTTTACTCCCTCTTCGATTACGATCTGTACAACCTCATCCATCTGGGGATAGATCAGGGGGAGGTTAACGCCAAAAGGCTTATCAGTTGCTGCTTTACATTTTTGAATGTGCTCACGTAACACCTCCGGGTGCATAGATCCGGACCCAATGAGGCCCAATCCACCTGCATTACTGACAGCAGAAGCCAGTTCCCAGCCACTGCACCAGATCATACCAGCCTGGATCACGGGATACTTTATGCCAAAGAGTTGTGAGATTCTGTTCATTGATCAGATAGTTTACTGGCTACTGGTTGCTGGTTGCTGTACACAACCCATTGCCCATTGCCTAATGCCTAATGCCCAATGCCCATATATTACATCACCTTAAGCATTGCGGATACAATATTATCGGCCCCTTCCCCTATCTGCAGGATGTTTGCATCCAGCATATAGCATGGTGTTGAAAAAAGGTTCAGATTATCATCATATACCACATCTCCGTGGCTGGTATTGATATGTGTTCCACCCATCTTTTCGATGGCTTCGATAGTCCCTTCATCCTGTCCGATGGTTACCGTGGCATCATCAAAGATCTTTGCCATCATGGCTGGTGCTATACAAAGTGCACCAATAGGCTTTCCGCATTCATTGGTTTCCTTCACAACCCTCACTACCTCTTCATTCACCTGTGCATCTGCTCCGTGAAAAGCCACAGTTGAGAGGTTTTTTGCGACACCAAAGCCTCCGGGGAAAACAATCCCATCAAAATCGACAGCCCTGTACTCCTTCAGATCTTTAATGGCACCCCGTGCAATCCTTGCGGATTCGATCAGTACATTCCTGGTCTCATCCATCTCTTCACCCGTGAGGTGGTTTATCACATGATATTGAGGGATATCGGGAGCAAAGACCTCATAGCTTGCTCCATGTTTCATGATCGAGTGTAGCGTTAGCGTAGCCTCATGTATTTCAGCTCCGTCATAAACGCCATTACCGGCAAGTACTACTGCAAATTTTTTCATATCAGCCTTTTTTATAAACAATGGCAACGACAGTCACATCATCACCACCCATATTGATGGTCAAGCCATATGGCTTTTCATCTTTGATCTTAATCTGAGCTTCCCCGGCATTCCCGGTCAGCTGCTCCCACATGGTCACAGCCATATGCACCCCGGTACCTCCGGTTGGGTGTCCCCATCCGATCAGGCCTCCGGTTGTGTTCATCGGGATCTTACCATCTCGGGCAGTATTTCCATCAGCTACGAACTTAGCCCCTTCGCCCTGTTTGGCAAAGCCCAATGCTTCAGTACCCAGCACTCCTGCAATAGAGAAGCAATCATGTGTTTCAACTGTCCCAAGATCATCGATGGTGATACCTGCTGATTCCAAAGCTTCTTTTGCCGTTGCCTTGATACATGTTAGTTCGGTCGGATCAGGTGGATCCTCTGTTATATTCCTCACCTTATGTCCGAAAGCAACGATCTCCACAGCCTGTTCTTTAGGTATCCCAATCCTTTTCAGGCCTTCCTCAGAAACAACTACTATTGTAGATGCACCATCAGAAACCTTAGAGCAATCGAGTACATTCAGGTTATCGACAAATCCAGCGCCATTGGGCTTTAATTTTTTATAAAGTGCATCCAGGTCGGGAGTTTTGTTTTCATATTCCTGGGCAGTTGGGCACAACCTTGCATTTTCAACTGCATTCCTGAACCATCGTCCCATACCTTCCCTGGCATAGTCGTAGCCATATTTTTCATAATATGCACCTGCCCTGTCGCTAAACTGACCGGGGAAAAAGTAGGCATGTCCATCTTTACGTTTTCCAAACCAGCCTGCACCGGCCAATACGTCGGCACCATAGATGGCTTTCATTGTATTCTGTACTTCCACTCCCATGGTGAGCACAACATCTGCCGTGCCCGACATGATATCCTTGATGGCTGTGACGAGAGCTAATCCTCCGGAGGCGCAAGCACCTTCTACACGGATTGCGGGTTTATATTGCAGCTTCTCATCTATCATTGGAAAGAAGCCTCCCATATGTGCCTGTTTATTAAATCTGGCTGCCATGAAATTCCCGACTACACATGTATCAACATTATCGGCACCACCAATCATTTCAAGGGTTTTCTGGCCGGCTTCTTTAACATAATGTTCGAGACCGGGCCTGGGCTTCTTTGGATGAAATTCGCTTCTACCGGTTCCCATGGATATGGTGTTATATCCGGCAACCATATATATCTTTTTATTGAGCTTTGTCATAATTTTGATTTTTCCTGTGATTAGTCAAAATAGTTATTTATCGGTCCGTAGGCATGGAAGAAGCCTGTAAGCAGCACAGTATTCACATCCTCATCTTTATGGGCAACATTGTCAGCTACCAGGGCTTTCCCGATCTCATTTGAGCGCCTTCCATAAACGATGGCCAATTGGGCCCCAAGGGTATCAAGTGCCTTCATATCTCCATAGAACTTCATCAAAACTTCATCCTTATTCTTCATGCGAACAAGTTTTTTCCATACGATGCCGGGATCCGGTGTTGCACCCAGTTTTTCATCGATATTTGCAAAAGCTTCAAAGCCGATATATTCTTTCGTTTCGGGATCGATCACTGCTATCGGCCGCCCACGCTCATACTTAAGGAAGCCGTCCTTTTGTGACCCATTGGAATTTTGTCCTCCTTTAACACCATCATCAAATAATCTATCTAATAATGGGCTATGAAGGTTCTCATCATCCAGGAAAGGATTCATCACACCCATGATGAACCTGACCACATCGATGCCCACATAATCGATAAGCTGGAAAATACCCATCGGCCTTACAAGGAAATCCTGGGTGACCTTGTTTACGGTATAGATCGCTTCCGGCATTGACATTTCTGAAGAAAGTTTTTCTGCTTCTGTGATCCCATGCAAGGCATCCCTCATGAAATGCCCATTTCCAATGAAACCGGCATAATCATTCGACGGAACAACCACCTTGCCAAGGTTCTTCGCATAGGTGTAAGCAAATTCTTTGGCCTCCGGCAGGGTTTGATCGGTCCAGATCAACTCAACAAGCTTCTGCACTGCAGGGGGATTATAAAAATGAAAGCCTATAACACGTCCTCCCAACTTTGCTTCTTCGTCGAGGATATTGATTGGTACTGATGATGTATTGGTAAAGAACCATGGATCATGATTGTTGTTATCATCTATCTCTCTGAATATCCTCACCTTCAAATCTTTATTTTCATTTACCGCTTCGAAGATCAGAGTGGATTCGTAGGCGGCCTCAAGCCGTGAAGTAGGCCTGACGAGGGAAAGCACATCCACTATATACTGTTCGATGATGTCAGAATTTTCGATCAGATCCCTGCGGTCGTGATACATTTTGCGAAGGGCAACAGTTTTCTTTTCTGCGATCTTGAGTACCTGTGAACGGAGGTATTGCATGAGTCCGGCCAGTCCTTCGTTTGAAAGGTCCATGGCATTCAGAACAAAGGTTTTGCCCTTATTCTCCGGCTTCAGCATCAGGTCGGCCATCTCCAGGGCGGTGAGCAGGAGTATCCCGCTACCCATCTTTCCTGCTGCTCCCAGCACAGTTACATCTTGTAATCTTTCTTCGTATGTCATAGTATGATTATTTGATTTTAATTGATTTCTCTTACCACTCAGGTTTTCTCTTTTCCAGGAATGCTTTCATGCCGGTTTCACCTTCATCTTTAAAGAGTGTACCAAACATTTCTGCTTCCAGTTCAGAGCCTTCATCAAAGCCTTCCAGCATCCCCTGCCTGACCACCTTTTTAATCAGCTTAACCGCTTTCGGACCTTTTGATATGATATTGTTTGCAATCCCCATCACAGTATCCATCAATTCTTCCGGCTCAACCACCTGCTGTACCAGGCCAATCCTGAGCGCAGTGGCGGCATCGATCATATCAGCTGTCATGAGCAGATACAGTGCATCAGCAATACCTGTAAGTCTTGGCAATCGCTGTGTTCCGGCATAGCCGGGGATCAGTCCAAGGTTCACCTCCGGTTGTCCAAATTTTGCCCGGGCACTTGCAATTCTGAAGTCGCAACCCATGGCCAGCTCCAGACCTCCACCAAGGGCAAACCCATTGATGGCTGCAATAACAGGAATTTCCATTTCTCCTAGGCTTCGGAAGGTATTTTGTCCGAGCCTGCTAAATGCTGATCCTTCTTCCGGTGTTTTATCTACCATCTCAGCTATGTCTGCACCGGCCACGAAGGCTTTTCCTTCTCCGGTAACGATCATCACCCTGACATCGCTGCGCTGACTGATGTCGGCAACAACCTGATCCATCTCATTAAAAAACCTCGTATTAAGGGCATTCATTGCTTCCGGTCGACTAATCGTAACCAGTGCGATTTGATCAACGACTTCAACCTTTAAAATTTGTAAATCCATATCTAGGGAATGCTTAGAATTAGAGTTATCAAATTTATAAAAATTTAGATTATTTCCTTCATAAAATCCAAATAATTAGACGCTCAATGCAGCCCGGACCTTACATTTAATCATCTTAATTCATATTTACAATCGATTGCACTTTAGAATTTTTATGATATTGTATGAAACAAATTCATAGTTTTGCATGTTTTCTTATTAGAAATTAAGCTCATGCTTAAAGGAATCATCATAAATACAATGTCCCTTGCCCTTGCTGCAATTATTCTGGTTGCAACCAGCGGATTTAATGTATTTAAGCATTCCTGCCGCACTGAAAAAACAACAGAAATTTCCTTCATCATCCCTGAGTTTGAATGTGTTCATTCTGATCAAGTATATGATGCAGACTTGCCTTCGTGCTGTCAATTGCCAACGACTGACGAAGAAGGAGAGTCCTGTATTGAAAGCAAGTGTTGCGATACAGAACATTACCTGGTAAAACTGAACATTACACTCAACCTGCAGGATTATAGCAACAAGATCATCCAGGAGTTTGAACCTGTCACGGCAGGGCAAGAACCTGATATCACTTCTCCTCGAAGGGAGATCAACCAAATAGTGATTTGTGATGACCTTCCGCCCCCGCTATCGGGCAAGTCATTGCATATCTTCCTTCACCAGCTGAATATCCCCTATCCTTCTGTTTAATCTGATTGGGCACAAAGCCTTTTCTGCCATTTTACTATTTAAACAGAGGATTTACTATGTATTTGAAAACAATTTTTACACTCATTTTTTTTAGCATTTTCGCTATTTCCTTTTCCCAGCATCTGGAAGGGATCGTTTACCATTTTGAAGAAAGAGAGGGTGATGAGCACGGGCAACATGCCCATAACCACCAGGAGCCATTGCCAGGCGCCAATATTTATTGGGCAGGCACAACGCAAGGGACATCCACAAATGAAAATGGAGAGTTTCATCTCGATTTCCCCTCTGATGCAGATCCCATCCTTGTGATCAGTTTTATCGGATATAAAAATGACTCAGTCTACATCAACAACGGGCAACATGAGATTGAGATCATCCTGGAGGTGAACAATACTTTGAAAGAAGTGGTGATCACCAATAAAGCTTCAGGCGCATTTTTCTCGAGGCTGGATCCTATTCATACGCAAAACATCACGGGGGCAGAATTACAGAAGGCTGCCTGCTGCAATCTCTCCGAGAGCTTTGAAACCAATGCCTCGGTGGATGTATCGTTCAGCGATGCTGTTACGGGCGCCAAGCAAATACAGCTCCTCGGCTTGCGGGGCACTTATAGCCAACTCATGACAGAAAACATCCCTAATCTGCGTGGTCTGGCCACATCCTTCGGACTGGGTTATATTCCGGGAAGCTGGATGGAATCCATCCAGATCTCTAAAGGGACATCTGCTGTGATTAATGGTTTTGAAGCCATTGCGGGGCAGATCAATATTGAATACCTGAAACCTGATCTTGCCGATAAACTCTTTCTGAATGCTTATGTAAATATGCATGGAAAAGTTGAAGGCAACGCCATCAGCGGGATCAAGATCAATGATAAATGGAGCACTGCCATCTTTGCCCACGCTGAGAACCTCTCCAATAAGGTTGACGACAATGATGACTCCTTCCTGGATATGCCAATGATCAGGCAATTCAATTTCTTTAACCGCTGGAAGTATAGGAGTGATCATTTCAGCACTCAATTTGGATTTAAGGTGCTGGATGAAAACAGGACCGGAGGGCAAAAAAACTTCTCACCCGACATGGTCAGAGATACAAGCAACCCATATGGAATTAGTGTGAAAACCAGGCGCTATGAAGCATTCTGGAAAGGAGGTTATATATTTGAAAACAGGCCTGCAACCAGCATTGCCATGATCCAGAATTTCACACATCATAAGCAAAACTCCTATTTTGGATTGAATGATTATGATGCCGAAGAGAACAGCTATTACCTGAACCTCTTGTTTCAGTCATATATCGGAAATACTCGCCACAATTTTACTACAGGTTTCAGTTTTGAAATGAGTAACTATATCGAAAACCTGAACGACAGCGCCTTTAACAGCTTTGAACGAATACCAGGGATATTTTTCCAATATACCTATAAGCTCGACGAGAAACTGAGCATCATTGCCGGGATCAGGGGTGATTATCACAATATCTTCGGTGCTTTTTTTACTCCTAGGTTCCATCTGAAATACAACATCACAGAACACACCATTCTGAGAGCATCCGCCGGCTTAGGATATAGGACTGCCAAGGTTATCGCAGAGAATAATTCTATCTTGGCCACCTCCAGAATACTCTATGTTACTGAGGACCAGAAGCAAGAAGAAGCATTTAATGCAGGTATCAATCTTACTCAGTATATCGACATCATGGGTAAGGAATTGCGACTTAGCGGTGATGTATATTATACGTATTTCATGAACCAGGTGATCCTGGATTTTGACAGGGATCCGCAGTCCGTTTATATTTATAATCTTGACGGCAAGTCCTATTCAACTGCTTACCAAATAGAGGCTGCCTATGAGCTCGTCAAAGGCCTTGATGTTACACTTGCTTTCAGGTACAATGACGTGAAGATGACAACAAATAACAAGCTACAGGAGAAACCTCTGCTCAATCGTTACAAAGGATTGATCAACCTCTCTTATGCCACTAATCAGAAGAAATGGCAATTCGATTTTACCACACAGTTCAACGGACCTAGCAGGATTCCCGGGACAGAAAGCAATCCTCCAGAGTACCAGAGGAGTACTTCCGCCCCGGCATATATCATTATGAATGCACAGATAACCAAATACTTCAAAAAATGGAATATTTATCTGGGTGGAGAAAATCTTACCAATTACAAGCAGAAAGACCCCATCATCGCTGCTGACAAGCCGTTTGGGAAATATTTTGACTCTTCAATGATCTGGGGGCCAGTATCAGGAATGAACATTTACCTCGGTTTGAGGTTTACATTATAAATAGAAGATAAAGAGGGAAGATAAAGGAAATTGAAAATATGAAAACAGAAACCATTGTTGTTGATAATCTAAAATGCCACGGATGTGCTAAATCCATTAGCAGGGAATTGGCCTGGATAGGTGAAGTGATTAATGTGGATGTGGATGTAGATAAATCATCTGTTAAGATCGACTATGCAGGCAAGAACAGGATGCGTGAGATTTTTGTTGAGAAATTAAGAAAGCTGGGTTATCCTGAAGAGGGTACCGGGAACATTAATCAGAAAGTAAAATCCTACGTCAGCTGCGCCATTGGCAGAATTAAATAAACCATTATGAAAACATATATTAGAATACTATTTATTGCATTTCTGGCCATTATGATGAGCAGTCATCTGACGGCACAGGACCCGGAACCTAAAACCAAAAAGATCAAGATTCAGACCTCAGCCATTTGCGGAATGTGCGAGGAACGCATCGAATCAAATATGGCATTTGAAAAGGGTGTGACTTCGGTGGAGCTGGATGATAAAACCAAGATTGTTACCATCACCTACAAAACATCAAAGACTGATCCCAAAAAGCTCAGGGAAGCCATCTCTAAGCTTGGATATGATGCCGATGATGTAGAGGCTGATCCTAAAGCCTATGCAAAGCTTCCGGCTTGTTGCAAAAAAGGAGTTACACCACATTAAAGTCCGATTCCTTGGTAAATAAGAACCAATTGTTGACAATAGCATTTTGGCTTGCCATTGTGACTATTGTTTATAATGTGCTTGAAGCAATCATTTCGATTAGTTTTGGCATCAATGATGAAACATTATCCCTGCTGGGTTTTGGTATTGACAGCCTGGTAGAAGTTATCTCCGGCATAGGTATTCTTCATCTGGTTATCAAGCTTCGAAAAACCGGAGATGATTCACGGGGTCGTTTTGAACGAAATGCGTTGAGAATTACCGGAACGGCCTTCATGGTACTTACAGCAGGATTAATTATCGGGTCTGTAATAAATATTTACGGGGAACATGCCCCGAGCACAACTATTCCTGGAATTATTATATCTTCAATTTCTATCCTGAGCATGTATATCCTTATGGCAGCTAAGCTTAAAGTAGGAAGACGTTTAGGTTCTGCTGCTATTATTGCAGATGCTCATTGCACCCGCACATGTTTCTATCTGTCCATTGTCCTCCTGGTTTCCAGCCTTCTTTATGAATTCTTCAGAATTTCGTATTTTGACATCGCAGGATCCCTGGGAATTGCTTTTTTTGCATTCAGGGAAGGAATGGAATCCTTTCGAAAAGCGAAAGGCTTAAGTTGTTCCTGTGAAGGTCATTGTTAATGGAAGTGGAACTTGAACATTATGGGACACCATCATCATCATTCGAATACAAGCAGCAATAAAAGCCTGCTATGGGCCACTCTTTTAAATGTCTTCATTACTGTAGTGGAGATCATTGGGGGCATCATGGCCAACAGCCTTGCCTTGCTCTCGGATGCCCTTCACAACCTCAGCGACACCATTGCCATATTGCTGGCTTACATTGCCGCAAAAGTTAGTAACCGGAGTTCCAACGAAAAAAAGACTTTTGGTTATAAGCGGGTTGAGATCCTGGCAGCATTCTTTAATGCCCTTGTTCTGATAGGGATATCAGTATTTCTGGTTTATGAGGCTATCATCAGGTTTTCACAGCCCGAGCCCGTTAAAGGTTTGCTGATGCTGATCGTTGCATCGGCCGGACTGATATTTAACCTGCTGGCAGTCTTGCTGCTCAAAAAACATTCCGGCGACAGCCTGAACATCCGCTCTGCCTATTTACATTTGTTGGGAGATACACTCTCCTCCTTTGCTGTGATCGTTGGCGGGATTTTGATCTATTTCTATGAAATTTATTGGGTAGATCCGCTGATTACCATCCTGATAAGCATTTATATCATAAAAGAAACCTGGAATGTATTCCGTCAATCATTCAATATCCTTATGCAGGCCAGCCCGGAGGGGATGGAGCTTCATGATGTCATCAATGATCTTGAACAGATCAAAGATATAGCCAATATCCACCATGTGCATGTGTGGGGCCTAAGCGAAAAAGAATTTCATTTTGAGTGCCATGCTGACCTTGAAACAGACCTGAGCGTTAGTGAAACATCATCGCTCAAAGAACAAATGGCAAACATCCTTCATGATAAGTATCAGATAGGGCATCTTACCGTACAGTTTGAGTTCGGAACCTGTGACGATAAAAAAATTATCCACCAAAAATAATTTCATTCTTGCTTTTTCTTTTACCTTTGTTCGTAAATATACGAACATCCATGGAAGATCAGATTATCATCACAGAGGAGCAAAAAAGGATTGCAAGAGTTGCCAAAGCCCTGGGTCATCCGATCAGGGTTTATGTACTGGAGCTATTATCGAAGCAATCCTGTTGCTACAGCGGAGATATCTCGGATATCCTGCCGGTAGCAAAATCCACCCTTTCGCAGCACCTGAAAGAACTTAAGGATGCCGGCTTAATACAGGGTGAAACTGAACCTCCAAAGATCAAGTATTGCCTCAATAAGGAAAACTGGGAATTTGCCAAAAAGAATTTCTCTGCTTTTTTTGGTGATTAGAATTTTTTTTAGAAACCTTTGTTCGTATTTTTACGAACTACGAAATATTAATAAATTATGGCCATCGAAATTAAAATTTTAGGGACAGGCTGCCCCAAATGCAGCAGTCTGGAAAGGATCACAAAAAAGGTAGTTAGTGAAGCCGGGATCGAGGCAAATATCGAGAAAGTAGAAGATATCATGGAGATCATGAAATATGGCATTATTTCAACCCCCGGGCTTGTGGTAGAAGGAGAAGTTAAAGTGAGCGGACGATTACCTTCCGAAAAAGAGATAAAATCATTTATAACTCAATAATTATACGCATGAAAAAATTAAGTATTATCACTGCTACTTGCTTTCTGCTAATGTTTGCAGCATTCACATCCTGCAACAGCCAGACAAGCCAATCTGAATCTGATCAATCTGCCCAGACCCTGCAGGAAGGGGAGAATACGGTAACTGTTTATTACTTTCATGGTGACCGCCGATGTGCAACCTGCAAGGCTGTTGGAAGCGTGAGCAAACAAACCATTGCAGAAGCCTTTGGGGAAAATACCAATGTTATTTTCAAAGACCTTAACATTGATGAGCCCGAAAATAATGAGATCAAGGATAGATTTGAACTGAGTGGTTCCGGTCTGTTTGTCTTTGACGGACAGAATAAAGAAGATCTGACAGCTTTTGCTTTCCAAAAAGCAGTAGGAAGTCCTGAAGAGCTCACCGAAAAGATCATCCTCACTGTAAAAGAAATGCTATAAGGCAGTTCCGCGATTATTAAGCATGGAATATCTCCAGCATTTACTCGATCAGTCGCAATGGCCATTGCTGTCGGCTTTCATCCTTGGTTTGATGATGGCAATAAGCCCATGTCCGCTTGCCACCAATATCACAGCTATTGCTTATATAGGAAAAGATCTGGAGAATAGAAGAAAAGTCTTCTATAACGGATTGATCTACACTTTGGGGAGGATGATATCCTATACCAGCCTTGGGGTTGCGATCTATTATGGTGCAAGTGGTTATAAGATCTCTGACATATTCCAGGGATATGGAGAACGTTTGCTGGGCCCAATATTACTTATCATTGGTATTCTAATGCTGAATGTAATCCCATGGGACTGGCTCAGGATTGGCAAGATCGATTGGCAAAAGAGATTAAAGGTAGATTCAGGGTCTTACCTGAGTATGTTCCTCCTGGGAGTGGTGTTTGCACTGGCCTTTTGCCCATACAGCGGCGTATTGTATTTTCTACTCCTTATCCCCCTGACCATTGAAAGCAGTAATCTCTTGCTTCCTCCGGTTTTTGCCCTTGCAACCGGCCTGCCGGTCATCATTGTGGCCTGGCTGATTGCATTTACACTTTCCGGAGTAGGCACTCTTTATAACAAATTGAAAACTTTTGAATTTTGGTTCAGGAGGATCGTTGCTGTTCTATTTATTGCTACCGGCTTATATTTTATCTGGATATTTTATTTCTGATTACGAACTTATGGAATGGAAAAGGGAACTTAAGATCTTTGGCTGGATGCTGCTGGCATTCCTTGCTTTTTATTTCATGCCTGCGGGTACCAAGGTATTTGACAATGCAGTAAATGAAGCATTTATATTACTGAAATGGTATGCCAGGGAACATGTATTGCTTTGCCTGATACCGGCATTTTTTATTGCAGGCGTCATTGCAGTATATATCAGCCAGGGGACTGTAGCCAGGTATCTTGGGCCCACCGCAAAAAAATGGAAAGCATACCTTGTGGCATCCTTGTCGGGAACCATTCTGGCTGTATGCAGCTGTACTATCCTTCCCCTCTTTGCTAGCATATATAAGCGGGGAGCAGGATTGGGCCCGGCCATGGCATTCCTCTACTCAGGTCCTGCCATCAACATTCTGGCCATCATTCTCACTGCCAGAATACTCGGTTTTGAGCTTGGAATTGCAAGAATAATTGGTGCCGTGGTTTTCAGCGTGATCATTGGCCTTGTTATGGCATATTTATTCAGGAAAGAAGAAAAGGAACGTGCAAAAGATCAAATTGGATTTGTTGTCCCTCCCGGGGCAAAACCTATGTGGCAAATAGCAAGCCTGTTTTTATCTCTCGTATTTATCCTGGTATTTGCCAACTGGGGTAACCCGGGGCCTGAAAGCAAATTCCTCTTTTTCATATGGACCTATAAATGGAAACTTACAGCAGCCTTTGGTGTATTGCTTGCCGGAATACTTGTGTTGGTTCTTAATATCAGCTGGTGGAAGGTACTTTTAGGGATCGTTTCTGTAATCATCACTGTCCTTATTTTCCCTGCGGAACCCATGTTTCCATTCTTAGTGGCGATCATTGCTCTCAGCATTCTGATTGCTACAACTCCCGGTGAATCCCGGGAATGGCTGGGTGAAACCTGGTTCTTCACCAAACAGATCCTGCCACTACTGGCAGCAGGTGTGTTGATTGCCGGCTTTCTTCTGGGAGGACCGGAAGGAAAAGGCATCATCCCTGAACATTATATTTCTTCCCTGCTGGGAGGAAATTCATTCATGGCAAACTTCTTTGCATCCGTTTTTGGAGCATTTATGTATTTTGCCACCTTAACAGAGATCCCGATTATACAGGGCCTGCTGGCCAACGGTATGGGAAAAGGACCGGCCTTAACACTCTTGCTGGCCGGACCGGCATTATCTTTGCCCAATATGCTGGTGATCCGTTCGGTGATCGGGAATAAAAAAACACTTTATTATATCATTCTTGTTGTGATAATGGCCACGGTATCAGGGATGATATATGGAAACATCTATTAAGTCAAGAAATGAAAATCCTTGTTATTTGCACAGGCAATACCTGTCGAAGTCAGATGGCAGAAGGCTTTTTACGCTCACTCGATCCTAAGTTGGAAGTGTATTCAGCCGGAACTATTGCAGAAGGAAAAGTCAATCTTTATGCAGTAATGGCTATGAGAGAGATTGGTATTGATATCAGCAAGCAACAGCCTGAAGCTGTCTCAAAATATTTAGATAAAGCCTTCGACTACGTCATTACCGTATGTGACGGAGCCAAAGAAATCTGCCCGGTCTTCACCGGAAACGTTAAAAATCGTTTGCATATGGGCTTCGATGACCCGGCGACTGCCAGGGGCACTGAAGAAGAGGTGATGCCGGTGTACCGTCAAGTGAGGGATCAGATCAGATCAGCATTTGAAAGATGGGATAAGCTGGGAAGAAGTACTTAGAGTGCCTAAAGTTTGGAGTGAGCTAAAGTTAATTCATTGATCAACTTTAGGCACTTTAGTTCACTCTAGGCACTCCAAACTCCAAAAACATGAGTACAACACAAAAGAAAAAACTTTCATTCTTAGACAGATACCTCACCATCTGGATCTTCCTGGGAATGTTTGCAGGAGTATTGTGGGGATATTTTTACCCCGGCATCAAGGATTTCTGGGGTGGGATGGTCGTAAATGACACTAATATCCCAATTGCCATAGGACTTATCCTCATGATGTACCCTCCGCTGGCAAAGGTCAGGTATGAAGAATTACCCAAAGTATTTTCGAATGTAAAGATCCTGGGCTTATCCCTGGTTCAGAACTGGATTATAGGCCCAGTGTTGATGTTTCTGCTGGCGATCATCTTTTTGCATGATTACCCTGGTTATATGTATGGACTGATCCTGATTGGCCTGGCCCGCTGCATTGCCATGGTGATCGTATGGAATGAGCTGGCAGAAGGGAGCAATGAATATGCTGCAGGCCTGGTGGCGTTTAATTCCATCTTCCAAATCCTGTTTTTTTCATTGTTTGCCTGGATCTTTATCACTGTACTGCCAACATGGTTCGGGATTGCTTCGGTGGAAGTACCTGTGACCATTGCCATCATCGCCAAAAGCGTATTTATATACCTCGGCATCCCATTTATTGCAGGATTCCTGACAAGGTTCATCCTAATCCGGGTAAATAGCAAGGACTGGTATCACAAGAAGTTCATTCCGTTGATCAGCCCCATCACCCTCATTGCCCTTCTGTTTACCATTGTTGTAATGTTTTCATACCAGGGAGATAATATCATCTCACTTCCTCTGGATGTGGTACGGATCGCCATCCCGCTGGTCATTTATTTTGTGATCATGTTCCTGGTATCATTTTTTATGGGAAAAAAGATAGGTGCCGATTACGAACGTACTACCACCATTGCCTTCACTGCAGCCTCAAATAACTTTGAGCTGGCCATTGCTGTAGCAATTATGGTGTTTGGAATCAGTTCGCAGGAAGCCTTTGCAACCGTGATAGGACCATTAGTTGAAGTGCCTGTATTACTGGCCCTGGTTCATGTAGCTTTCTGGCTTCGAAAAAAATACTTCTGATTTCGCTCTTCTGGTATCTGGTATCTGATATCACCTCAGCCCTTTTACTCTTGGTTTGCCTGCAATAAAATCCTTGAGGTAATAAGGCTCAAAATAGGCCAGGTCCTCAAAAGTCCCGGCAATAAACTTATTATTGGAAATGATGGCCATGACGTCAGCTGAAGGATTTACATCTTCAATGAATTTCATTCCTTTCGGGTCAAGCACCTCTCTGCACTTCTCTGCACCATCACCGAAATACAAAATCTCATATTTTTTTAGTTCCTCATCAAATGCTGTTTCATCAACAATCAATGCCTCTGTCTTCCGAAGCTCTATATTATCCTTATCAAAAAGTGCGGTATATACTTCCATTCTTCTGGCATCGATCATGGGACAATACAGCACTTCTCTTCCGTAATCATAAATCATGGCCGCTTTCAGGGCCATCGATTGCAGTGTTGGTACAGCGAGCAGGGGAATATCCAGGGCATAGCAAAATCCCTTGGCTGCGGATACACCGATGCGCAAGCCTGTATAAGAACCGGGACCCATGCTCACGGCAATAGCATCGAGTTCCTGCATGCTTATTCCGGCCTCCTGGCAGACCTCCTCTGAAAAAACTGTGACTTTTGATGCATGGATATTCTTCTCATTGCTTTCCCTTACGGCAAGAATCCTGCCTTGATCAGCAAGCCCGACCGAGCAAAACTGAGTAGCGGTTTCTATATTTAATATAAGGGACATAAAGGGGAAATGTTAGCAGCTCAGCTAATCTTCCTTGTACAGGTCTTTCCGCTCTGTTTTCTTCAACTCATTACCATCCCTGAGACTCTTGGAAACAAGGCTGTATGGCCCGGTGACAACTTCATCACCTTCTTCAAGGCCTTCCTTGATCTGAATGTTGGTATTGTCTTGTATGCCAATGACTACTTCCTGCATTCGGGCAAAACCCTCATCATATACGAATACTACCTCTACAAAGTCCTTTTTCTTATCCTGTTCATCCATATTGGGTTCTGGCTGTTCATTCTCGGTAGTATCGCTTCTAGTTGTTACGGCACCAATAGGAATCAGAAGAACATCATCGGCATATTCCGTACGGATCTCCACTGTTGCTGACATTCCCGGCCTGAGCGGTGAGAATTTAGGATTATCCTCAGGGATGAGATTTGCATAAGATTCGGGCAATACCAGGATCTTCACATCAAAGTTGGTGACCTGCTCTGCGCTAACCCCAAGGGTATTGGCTGATGTAGCAATCTCGGTGACTACTCCCATGAACTCTTCGTTCAGGTAGGCATCCACTTCGATGGTGCAGGTATCATACAAGGATACCCTGACAATGTCATTCTCATTCACCTCCACGTTCACCTCCATATGCTGTAGGTTGGCAATTCGCATAATCTCTGTACCTGCCGAGAACTGTGAAGCTCCTGCAACTCTTTCTCCTTTTTCTACATTCAGTTTTGATACTGTTCCGGACCTGGGAGCTGATACTGTTGTTTTGGTGAGATTATCCTGGGCCTCACGCTGTGTTGCTTTTGCACTGCTAATGCTAAACTCTGCACTGGCTACCGTTTGTTTTGCAGCATCTACATCTGCCTTTGCCATTTCATAATTGGCAACGATACCATCGTATTCCGATTGTGAGATGACATCCTGTTCCCAGAGGGACTTGTTCCTTTCATAAGAAACTCGTGCATTCTTAAAGGATGCTTCCGACTGGGCAAGGCGTGCCTTTGCATTGGCCAGGTTGGCCAGCTGGGAGTTCACATTGGCCTCCGCCCTCTCGTATGCAGAGATATAGATCTCCGGGTCAATTTTGGCCAGAAGGTCGCCTTCCATTACCTCATCTCCTTCTTTCACGTACAATTCAACCACCTCTCCTGAGATATACGGGCTGATGACCACATCCTGAGCAGGTTGTATCTTACCGTTTGCAGAAACGGTTTCAATAATATCGCCAAGTTTTGCCGCTTCAACACTCACAGGTAGTCCCCGGCTGGAGCTTCCTTTGTTGACGGCAAAAATGACAAGCACCACCAACAATAATATGATGATGATGATCCAGGTTTTTTTCTTCTTAAACATTAGGCAATAGGTTTATTCGTTTAATACTGCAAGCCCTTTCGCCAATACCGGCGAAACGACTTGCTAAATTAGCCAACTTATTGATATCAAATACATGAATGTGTCTTATTCAATAGACAAAGGGTTACCCATGTAAAAGCTTAATATAGTTGTCTTGAAGATATAATCATATTTAGCCTGCAGCAAGTCTGACTGTGCAAGCGTCAGTTCTTTTTTGATCTCATTGTATTCAACAGAGTTGAGTAAACCCACATCGAATTTCTGCTCCGCGTACTTGAATGCCTCACTCTGGGCTTCAACCTGCTTTAATGAAGATCCATACCTCTTTAAAGCGGCAACAGCATCTGCATATGCTTGCTGGATGACCTTTCTCAGATTATTTTTGGTCTTTTGCAGGTCGTACTGTGCACTTTCTTCTGCAATCTTTGCTCTGGTAATGCTATTCCTTACCTGCCATCCGTTAAAGATTGGAATATTCAGATAAAATCCCACCGAGCGGTTATTATTGTCGCTCAGCTGGTCACCCCAGGCCTTTGTGTTGAAATCCTGGTATTGCGTATAAGAAGTATATACTGCTTCTCCGCTTTCGGTGACTCCGATCTGCTGTTCGATGCTGACCGGGTTTGATCCAATCGTATTCAAACCGGAATACCCACTGCCCCATGATCCTCCCAGGCTGAAAACCGGACTCTGTTGTCCGCGTGCCAGGGCAATATCTCTGTGAGCAATATCTACACTGAGTTCTGCCAGCTTCACTTCAGGCCTGTTGAGCACCGCATAACCATAGATCTGGTCGGAGGTAATCTCAATCGATGGAGCCTCTACCGACTTTAGGCGAGGAATCTGCACATCAAAGTCTTCATCAACAGGGTAATCGATCAATTGTTGCAGAGTCAGATATGAGATTTCCAGCCTGTTTTCCGCCTCGATCACCTGTAATTCTTCACGGGCCTGCTGCGCCTGTATGTTCAGAAGGTCGCCTTTTGCCAGGGTCCCGGCATCAACCAGCTTTTCCATGCGATTGACCTGCTGCTCTGTAACCAAAAGCTGTTCACTGGCGATCACCAAGAGTTCCCTGTTAAAGAGTATATCCAGGTAATAGCCCGCCACAGTGAGAGAGATGTTATCCAGAAGGTCATCGAGCGAGAACTCTGAATGTTGCACCGTAAGCTGATTACGTTTAATCATATTAACCTTTTGCAGACCGCTGAACAGGGTAATATTTCCCTGGATGTAAAGGTTATCCGAACGAACCCTGTTGGTGGCAAACTCATTGGTGTACTGGTCAATGGTACGCCCCCAGTTATTCACCATGCTCCCCCCTGCATTGATGCTGGGAAGTGTGTTCAGTTTGGTCTGAAGGAGATTAGCTTTGTTGGTTTCCACAACAAGAACCTGCTGCTTGATGTCGAGGTTATGCTCAAACGCATAATTGATACAATCCTGAAGCGACCATAAAGTCTGCGCTTTCATCTGGCTTGCACTCATGATCAGCATGATCATGCTTAGGATAATACCTGTGATCAGCAATCGTGGAAAAGTAAGTCCTCTGAGTGATACAATCTTAATCATTGTTATCTGGTTTTTAAATTTCACTATATGCATCTAAAAATATGCCACTTTGCTAAACTTCTGGTTTGCAAACAGTAGCAAAGCCAATTACGAAAATGAGGTTAAAAAAGTGTTCGCTTTCTTCATCTTGCTGTTCAATACCGAACACCTATATCTCCCTTTCTCTTCAAAGACCAAATGTATAAATTATTCACTACATTTGTTTTACCCCTTATGGGAATGATTATTATCTTTTCAAAACCAAGACCCATGAATATCCGTAGCCTTTTATCTATCTTCATTGCAATATTAGTATTCTCAACTCAGGCCATCAGTCAGATAACGCCGGGCGATAGCATTCACGCAGTTAAATATGTCATTGATCTGGAGGAAGTCGATCCGGACACGAAAACCATCACTGCCAACACAACGATCACACTCTTACCCCTGGTGAATATGCTCGACATCATCCAGTTGCAATTAATGGATCTGACTGTTGATTCTGTTTTTGTGAATATGGTGAAAAATACATCATTCACCCATACGAATGAGATCATTAACATACCCTTAACGGCACCCATTTCACCGGGAGATACCACTGATGTTGTGGTGTATTACCATGGTGTGCCTTTTCATGAAAGCTGGGGAGGTTATCATTTTGACGGCACATACTCTTTTAATCTGGGCGTGGGCATAAGTTGGATCCCTCACAACCTGGGTCAGGCATGGTTCCCCTGTATAGATGACTTCACCGACAGGGCAGTTTACGAGGTAAAAGCCACGGTTCCTGACAGTCAAAAAGCCATTGGAGGAGGGCGATTACTGGAACTTATCGATAATGGAAACGGAACACATACTTACCGCTGGTATATCGGCAATCCAATACCTACTTATCTTGTATCTATTGCCATAGGCGATTATGGGTTGGTTATGGATACATATACCGGCATCGAAAGGGATATTCCGATCACTTATTACGTGCTCCCCCAGGATACTCTGCAGGTGCCCGGGACTTTTGCCCGCATGCATAATGTTATAGGACTGTTTGAGAACAGGTTTGGGGCATACGACTGGCACCGCATTGGCTATGTAGGTACTGATATAGGGGCCATGGAGCATGCCACAAACATAGCCTATCCGCATTTTGCAATTAATGGTAATAATGCATATGAAAGCCTGTATGTCCATGAGCTTTTCCATATGTGGTTCGGAGATAAGGTCACCTGTGATAAAGCCGAAGAGATGTGGATCAATGAAGGCTGGGCCAGCTTCGCCCAGTATTTCTATACCGAGGTGCTGGACGGGACCCAAACCTATAAAACAGCCATGAGAGATCTGCATAGCGAAGTTTTATATAAATGTCATTTTTCTGAATACGGATACCATCCACTGAATAATATCCCTCAGGATTATACTTACGGAACCAGTGCTTATGATAAAGGGGCCACTGTGGTACAGGCACTGAGGGCGTACCTGGGTGATGCAGTATTTTTTCAAGCCTGTAAAGATTTTCTCGAAGATTTTGCCTTCACTTCTGTTTCTTCCTACGATATGGAAGCAAACTTCAGCCAGAACACGGGAGTGGATATGAGTGGATTCTTCAACAACTATGTATATCATGGCGGGACCCCAAATTATTCACTCGACTCCTTCAATGTAGTGCAGACCGGGGGTAGCTGGGATGTAACTGTTTACGTGAAGCAAAGACGTCACGGACCTGCTTTTATGGGAGATCGCAACATTATTGAATTTACCGTGAAAACCCAGGACTGGCATCAATATTCTGATACCATACACTTCAATGGTGAAACCGGGCACCACACAGTAAATGTCCCATTTGAACCTGTTGAAGTCTTTCTCGACCTGGAGGAAAGGTATATGGATGCCACCATCGACAATTATATGGTGGTTATGGAGACCGGAGACCACACTTTCCCGGAAACCTATTTTACCATGGATGTGACCCAGGTGACTGACTCTGTATTTATACAGGCCACACATAATTATGCCCCACCGGATACTCTGGAAGTAGCAATGCCCGGTTTTCGCCAGTCTGATTATAGGTTCTGGACAGTCAAATGGATAGGCCCTGATCCGTTTCAGGCAACCGGTAAGTTCTCTTATAACCTGAGTAAGCTGGACAACACCTTGATCACCAGTCCTACCGACTCCATTGTTATTTTATACCGCAGAGATGCCGGTATGCCATGGACAGAGGTAGACTTCACTCAAGACGGAACCTGGGCCCATGGGAGCCTGTGGGTGGAGAACATGCAGAAAGGTGATTATTGTATGGGTGTGTGGGACCTGACAACCTCTACCGAAGAGTCATTCTTAAATGAAGATGAAAAGATCCTCCAGGTATTCCCGAATCCATCTTCCGGAAAGTTTACATTTTCGATTGCCAATGAAGATGCTGAACGGCTGGATATTTATTCATACAGCGGGCAGCTAATCGATAGCATTATGATCGAAGACAACAGGGAACCGCTTTCATGGATTCCATCAGGTATTCCGGATGGGAATTACCTCGCCGTATTAAGAGGCAGCAAAAGTGAATCTCTAGCCAGCAGAAAGATCGTTTACATCAAGTAAAGCATGATGGCAGATTACAATTTACAGCCACTGATCAATGCTTTTGAAAAGCATGCCGATCCTGAAAAGGCCTTGCAAATGAAGGCCTATATGAAAAATCAGTTTGAATACCTGGGGCTTCCGTCACCGATCAGGAGAGAGCTGACCAAAGCATTTTATAAGGAACAGGGTTTGCCTGAGCCTGGACAGGTGGAAAGCATTGTGGAGGAATGTTGGATGTTTCCCTATCGGGAATATAAATACTTTGCCTTGGAGCTGATGGTGAAGATGAAAAAGAAAGTCGGGCATGACGCCATCTTTCTATATGAGCGATTGATTACCGACCAGAGCTGGTGGGATACCATCGATCTGATCGCTCCCTCGCTGGTAGGATTTCATTTCATGGAATACCCGGAGGAAAGGGCCAAATACCTGAACAAATGGATGAAGTCAGGAAACATCTGGCTTCAGAGAAGCTGCATACTCTTCCAGCTGAAATATAAACTGGATACCGACACCCGCCTGCTTTCCAGCATCATCAATAAACTCAAAGATTCGAAGGAATTTTTCATACGCAAGGCCATTGGATGGAGCCTCAGGGAGTATTCGAAAACCGACCCTGGCTTTGTGATACGCTTTGTACAAAACCATGAGCTCTCGGGATTAAGCCATCGCGAAGCATTGAAATGGCTTGAGCGCCAATAAAAATGCATGAATAAGCCATCAAAATAGTTTTTTCATATACTTTTGCAGCTGATTTTAAAGTTTAATGTAGTACTGAATATTCGTTGAAGATGTGGTTGCGCTTAATACTACTACTATTACTGTTTTTTCCAATCGTTTTCTCATGTAATAATGCACCAGGTGAGGATGAGGTGAATCATACCGAGCTCGCTGTCATCAGCCCTCAGATTGTATATGACACCACCTCCGCACAACTTAAATCAGAGTGGATCGACAGTATTTTTACTAAATTATCGAAGGGTTATTGGTTCAATGGGTCCGTTGCCTATTTGGAGAAGGGCTGCCTGATATATCAGAAATCGTTTGGTATATCTAATTTCAGGACCAAAGACACATTGACTGTCAACTCCCCTTTCCAGCTTGCTTCTGTCTCCAAGATGTTTGCTGCCATGTCGGCCATGATCCTGAAAGAAGACGGTTTGCTCGATCTTGATGCCGACATCAGGGAATATATTCCTGCTTTTCCTTACGACAGCGTGACCACCCGATTATTGCTGACACACCGATCAGGTTTGAGCAGGTATATGTCGCTGGCCCACGAGGAATGGACAAATAAAACCATCCCGATGACCAACAATGACATGCTTGACCTGTATGAAGAACATGTCCCAAAACCATACTTTCTGCCTGATCACGGCTTTCATTATTGTAATACCAATTATGCCCTGGTAGCCTCCGTGGTGGAAGCCATCACCGATATGTCCTACTCAGATTTTGTTCAGCAAAGGATCTTCGATCCGCTTGAGATGGATGATTCTTTCGTGTATAACATGGATGAGGATACAGTGGTTTCATTCTATGTAGAAACCGAAGTGATGGGACATACCTTCCGCAACTGGAGACCTACAAGGGTAAGAAATGAATATCTGAATGGGGTCACCGGCGATAAAGGCATTTACACCAGCATCGTTGACCTGGCTAAATTTGATCAGGCCATTACCGGAAACCAACTTGTTACGTCAGAAACCATGAGTGAAGCATTTACCAGGGGCAGTAAGAAATACTGGAAAAGGAAAGACAATTACGGCTTTGGCTGGCGCATCAAGGAAAGTGAAGACAGCACTGCTTTTCATTTCGGCTGGTGGAAAGGTTACCGGGCATACTATATCCGCGATATGGAAGCTGCCAAAACGCTCATCGTCCTGACGAATAAAGATAAAGGACCGGGATCATCCATCTACTGGAATATCGTTCATGACACTACTCATCAGGTTGAATTCCTGAAACAGGATATATAATAAATACATCCTGTCACCGTTAAATCTCAAACCAATTAGCCACTTATTCACTTTCATGATCCATAATACTCTTTTCTAATCACCAAATGTCAAACCTAAAAACCAACATTATGAAAAGAGTTATTTTATTACTTGCCGTTTTCGGCATGATCATTACTTCGTGTAAAAAAGACAACACAGAAAATCAATTGGTCCCGGTTCCCGAGGCCGATTATATGCAGCTTGAAATCGGGAACTATTGGGTTTACCAGTGGTATAATATTGATACCTCAGGGAATGAAAGCCTTATAGCTAGATACGATAGCAGCATTATTACCGCTGATACACTTATTGGCGGCAGGAAGTATTTTAAAAAACTAATTATCCAAAATGTAAACCATGTTGAGTTTCTCCGCGATTCTAATGGGTATCTTGTAGATCACGGGGGGATGATCAGGTTTTCAGATCACGACTTTACCAACATCCTACGTGTGGAAGAGGACATTCCAGATGTAGCAACTACGGAATACCAGATGGCTAACAAGGATTCCCTGATCTCGATTACCCTGGGTACCTACCCCACCTATAATTTCAGGGGAACGGTTACCCCGCTGGACCCCCAGTATCCGTATGGGATCAATTACACCCATAACTTCTATGCTGACGGGATGGGATTGATAAAAACGTCCAGTTATTACTTCAGCAATCCAAACTTAAGGGTTGAACGCCGCTTGGTCAGCTTTGGAAGTATTCTTGAAAAATAATAGGATTGTGTTTAGCGGGTAACCAGCTTGAAGCCTACACCATGAACATTTAGCAGTTCCACGCTTGGATCCATTTTCAGATATTTCCTGAGTTTGGTGATATACACATCCATACTGCGGGCATTGAAGTATGAATCATCGAGCCAGATCTTGTTCAGGGCCACAGAGCGGTCGACAACCTCATTGAGGTTCTGGCATAGTAATTTGAGCAGAGCTGCTTCCTTGGAGGTAAGTTTAACCTCCTCCTTGCCCGCGCTCAGGGTCTGGCGCACGAAGTTGAACTCCATCTTGCCTAGTTCATAGGTATCCCCTTCAGGCTCCTCATTCTCGGTAAAACTCCTTCGCAGGATGGCTTCCATACGTGCCAGGAGTTCTTCCATATTGAAAGGCTTGGTCAGATAATCGTCGGCACCGATTTCGAAGCCTTTCAGTTTGTCCTCCTGCATGGATTTCGCAGTGAGAAAAAGGATAGGCACTTTCTTGTCAATGTTGCGTATCTCCTTGGCGAGAGTGAAACCGTCCTTAACGGGCATCATCACATCTACTATACAGAAGTCGTACTCATTCTTATTGAATTCAAGAAAAGCCTCCTGCCCATTCACACATAGTGTTGCGGGATAGCCCTTGGCTTCAAGGTATGATTTGAGAATGGTTCCAAGATTCTTGTCATCCTCGGCCAGCAGTACCTTTACTTTTTCATTATCCATAGTATTCTATTATGATTCGTAGGGTAAAAATACGTCAAATTTTGTTCCTTTTTTCAACTCGCTCTCCAGGCTGATGCTTCCTTTGTGGTATTCCAGCATCACCTTCACATAGCTCAAACCCAACCCGAAACCTTTGAAGTCGTGCAGGTCTCCCATGGGTACCCGATATAGTTTTTCAAATATTTTCTTCTGATTCTTCTTGCTGATGCCGATACCATTATCCTCAATGGAGATCATGATGCCGGTCTGGACGTTCTTCGTGCTCACCAGTATCCTTGGTTTCTGGGGTGTATATTTATTGGCATTATCGAGCAGGTTATTGATAAGGTTGGTAAAATGTATTTTATCAGCAAAAATCTCCGATGGTTCCGCATTAAAGTCTGTCTCAATCTTTCCATCCTTTATCTGCACCTGTATGCCGATCTTATTCACTACATCGGTGATCACGCTGTGAACATCAAACCATTCTTTATTCAGCTCTATTTGTTTCTTTTCAAGCACCGCCGATTGCAGTATCTTTTCTGCCATGGCTCCCAGGCGAACATTTTCTTCACTGATCACCCCGATATAAGCATCATAGATCTCATTGGTCTTGGCCACATCCTCATCTTTCAATGCCTGGCATGCCAGGGATATAGTAGAGATCGGGGTTTTGAATTCATGGGTCATGTTGTTGATGAAATCATTCTTCATCTCTGAAATACGCTTTTGCCTGTAGATAGTAAGCACTGTATAGGTAAAAGAAAAAATGATGACCAGGATAAGTGCGATAGAGATCACCAGCAGGCCAGCCATCTGGCCAATCAAAAATCCTCTTTCGTTAGGGAAGTAGAGCATCAGATAATCCGGTTCCTCCAGGAGATCGCCCGGAAAGAGTGTGAAGGCATAGGCTTTTTCCAGCAGGATTGCAGGATTGCTCATTTCTGTCTGAAGTACCATCTTGCCCCGATCCGTGCTGAATACTCCGAACTGGAATTTGGCTGAAATGCTTTTTTTGTTGAGTTCATCCCTGAGCAGGGAATCGATAAGATTATAGGTGAGCCTGTTCTCGATCAGCTCAAGGTTTTCAGGTATCCTTGCCCGGTTTGACTTTTCAAGCCTGAGCACAAGCCCGTCTACTGCTTCATTTACAGATCTCACGAAGTTAGCCTGCCGAACCATCATAGCATTGTTGATCCAGTAAACCTGCACGAATACAAGTGCCAGTAAGGCCATGCTCATCAGGCCTATAATGAATATGATTATCTTTCTATTCACTCAGACAAATTTATGCTATGATGCGGATAATCAATTTGCTTTAACTTTTTTTAACGTTCATTAGCAGTTGTTAACATCTATGGCATAATATTAGGAGTACTTTTGTTTCGGATGCTAATCCAATTTATACGTACCATATTTCATGTTAGTTAAACATTGTGCAAAAATTTTTTATTTCATGATTTTGGTTTTTGGTTTAAACAGCGCGGTCCGGTAAAGCCGCGCTGTTTTTTTGTGCCCCCCGGGCACAGTTCTTCTATCTTCTATCGCCTTTTACAATCTACTTTCAAATATCTCCTTGCTCTTTCGCCATTCGCCTTCTCCTTCTGCATTCTGTTGAATCAGTTAAATTAGTTGAGCTGGTTAAATCAGTTGAATCGGTTGACCTAGTTTTGCTAGTTGAACTGATTAAATCATTTGCCCTTCAGCTTATTTCTTAAGTGCTTTTTCTTTTTCAAAATAAAGTTACTCTCCTCTCCCCTATTTATTTGTTTATGTCCTTATCTGAAATATAGCTTTCGCTGTTCTGTTTTTCGGTCTTTGTTCTTCGGTCCTCTCCTGACTGCGCCAGGGGAAATAATTAACAATCAATTAATCATCAATACTCAGCTTTATTGTAATTTCGCAGCAATCAAACTAATAAGATCATGAAGAACATCACCGTAAACATAGATCACCTCAAGGGCTTTGTTTCCAAAGAAGAAGTGTTTGCCTTCAGCAATGAGATCAAACAGCATATTCAATCACTAAAAGATAAAACAGGAAAAGGAAATGATTTCCTGGGATGGGTCGATCTTCCAACCCAGCTGGATGAGGGTTTTTTGAATTCCATACAGGAAAGTGCAAAAAAACTTGCCGGTTTTTCTGAGATCATTGTAGTTACAGGCATTGGCGGCTCATACCTGGGTGCAAGGGCTGTGATCGATGCCTTGAATCATCAGTTTGCGGCATTGCTACCCGGGAGGTCACCATTGGTACTCTATGCCGGGCAAAATATTGGTGAAGATTACCTCACAGAACTTTTAGAGGTGCTCGATCAGAAAAATTATTCCGTCGTAGTCATTTCCAAATCGGGGACCACCACTGAGCCTGCCATTGCCTTCAGGGTGTTAAAAAATCACCTGGAAGAGAAATATGGAAAAGACGAAGCCCCATCAAGGATAATCGCGATCACAGATAAGGAAAAAGGCGCACTCAAAGAAGTAGCTGACAAGGAAGGCTATGATACTTACGTAGTGCCTGATGATGTAGGCGGACGATATTCTGTTTTAACACCGGTGGGATTGCTGCCCATTGCTGCTGCTGGTTTCAACATCAAGAAACTGGTCAGGGGTGCTGTGGATATGAGGAAGCTGGTGTTGAGTGACGACAATATGGATTCCAACCCTGTGATGCTCTATGCCGCGGCGCGGAATGCATTGTACAGAAAGGGAAAAACCACAGAGATCATGGTGAGCTACCTCCCCAACCTCTATTACATGACTGAATGGTGGAAGCAGTTGTATGGTGAAAGTGAAGGCAAGGAAAATAAAGGGATCTTCCCGGCAGGGGTAGGATTCACTACCGACCTTCACTCCATGGGACAGTACATTCAGGATGGGCTGAGAAACATCTTTGAAACTGTAATATCTGTAGAAAAAACCAAGAAGACCTTGCTTGTTCCGAAAGATGAAGTCAATGCCGATAAGTTAAATTACCTCGCGGGGCGGAAGTTCGACCAGGTAAACAAGATGGCTGAACTGGGTACCCTGATCGCCCATGTAGATGGCGGTGTTCCCAATATCAGGATCAGCATACCGGAGGTGAACGAATACTACCTGGGGCAGTTGATCTATTTCTATGAAATGGCCTGCGCAGTAAGTGGCTATATACTTGGTGTGAACCCATTTGATCAACCCGGAGTGGAGGATTATAAAAAAAATATGTTCGCCCTGCTGGGGAAACCCGGATATGAGGAAGAAAGCAAAGCCATTAAAAAGCGCATCAAGCATGAATAGATCCTGGCAACTTTTCATAATACTCTCAGTAATCATTATTTCATCATGCACTTCACCGAAGTTAGAATTTCCAGTCTGGCTGACTTTGATGCAAGGCAAATGGGAAACCGGCACTAAAAATGGGTACGCGGGTGAAGAATGGATACAGCTAAATGATACCCTTATGAAGGGAAAAGGCTGGGTCAGTAAGGACGGTGAATTGAGGGTCATGGAAGAATTATCCATATTCATAAGTAATAATCATATGTACTATGGTGCCACAGTTCTGGATCAAAATAATGGTGAAATGATTATTTACACCCTGACTGATTCGGATAATTCTCTTTTGATCTTTGAAAACCGCGAGCATGATTATCCAACTAAGATCCGATACGATTTTAGAGGAGACTCATTGGTAGTAGTCATTTCCGGCAAGACTGATGGCGATTCACAGACCTTTAACATGAAAAAACATGAGTAAAAATTTCATTGACCTGATCAATGGCAGGCAAAGTGTTCGCAGGTACACAGATAAACCGGTAGAAAAAGACAAACTTGAACGATGCCTTCAGGCCGCAATGATAGCCCCTTCGGCTTGCAATGCACAGCCCTGGAAATTCATTGTAGTAGATGAGCCTGATCTTGTAACAAAGGTGGCTAAAGAAACCTGGAATAAGCTGGTAGCATTCAATAAATTCGTTGAACAGGCGCCCCTGATCCTTGTGATCACCATTGAAAAGTCGCCCCTGGTTCCTACCGTTGGTGGCATCATTAAGAATAAAGAGTATCCCCTGATAGATATTGGTATTGCTGCCGAGCACTTTTGTTTACAGGCTACCGAAGAAGGCCTTGGCACCTGCATGCTGGGCTGGTTCAATGAAAAGCCCATCCAGAAACTTCTCGATATCCCCAAAAACAGGAGGATCGGCCTGCTGGTTAGTGTAGGTTATGAACCGGAAGGATATAAGCAGAGGGAGAAGATCAGGAAAGATGTTTCGAAGGTGGTTTCTTACAATAAATACTAGGAGAGGAACGAGGAACGAGTAACGAATATCGAGTAACGAAAATCGAATAAGGAGTAACGAAGCAGCCAACAGCTACCAGCAATCAGACCTTCAATGCGCTAACAAGTTCCTCAATCACTACCGGAAAGTGCTTATGTTCCAGCACATGTATTCGCTCGGCAATGGTTTCAGGTGTATCATCCAGCAGGATATTGAATTTTTCCTGGAAAATAATTTCCCCTTCATCATAAACTTCGTTCACATAATGAATGCTGATACCGGTTTCTTTTTCGCCTGCTTCTATCACCGCCCGGTGTACCCTGTCGCCATACATGCCTTTTCCCCCGAATTTTGGCAATAATGCCGGATGGATATTCACTATCCTGCCAGCCCAGCCTGCAAGGATATTCTTAGGAACGAGCCAGAGGAATCCTGCCAGGACAATAAAGTCAATCCCTATAGCCATCAGTATGTCATGAACCTGATCGCTCTCATAAAACATCTGACGATCAAATACATATGCTGGTATTCCAAGGTCTGAAGCGCGCTGTATCACATGGGCATCTTCCTTATTGGTCAGCACCAGGCTTACCTCAATATTTTCATTTTCAGTAAAATGTTCGATGATCTTTTGGGCGTTTGTTCCACTCCCGGAGGCAAAAATGGCAATGCGTTTCATATCTCAAAGTTACATTTTCTGCCCGGAAACAAAGGCCAAATTGCCTTGAAATGAGACTACTCCGTAAGCATTTGGTAATGTGTTGATTATAAGTTTAAAATGTCAAAATTATTTTATTTCGCTTGGTTTTTGCCATGAAAATTAGTTTCTTTGCAGCCTTGTATAACCAAAATTTTAAAGATATGTCTGACATTGCAACCAGAGTAAAATCTATCATCGTTGACAAACTCGGAGTTGACGAAAATGAAGTGACTATTGAAGCTAGCTTCACCAATGATCTAGGAGCTGATTCTCTCGATACCGTTGAATTAATCATGGAATTTGAAAAAGAATTCAACATTGCTATTCCAGACGATCAGGCAGAAAAGATCGGTTCTGTGGGAGAAGCTATCAAGTATATCGAAGATAACGCTAAGTAAGCATTTATATCCTGCTGCATGGATCTTAAAAGAGTAGTTGTAACAGGTTTAGGCGCACTGACCCCATTGGGCAACACAGTAGAAGACTACTGGCAAGGATTGCTTAATGGGGTCAGCGGTGCTAACGACATCACCCGCTTTGACGCCAGTGAGTTTAAGACTAAATTTGCGCATGAGGTCAAGGGTTTTGATCCTTTAGATTATTTCGACAGGAAAGAAGCCAGGAAATATGACCTTTATGCACAATTTGGCCTTGTCGCTTCTGATCAGGCTGTTCAAGATGCCGGATTGAATCATGAAGGTAGTATTGACAGGAACAGGGTTGGTGTGATATGGGCCTCCGGCATTGGAGGGATCAAAACTTTTGAGGATGAGGTAAAAGGATGGGCCCTTGGAAACGGGATTCCGCGTTTTAATCCTTTTTTCATTCCAAAGATGATCGCTGATATCGCTGCCGGGCATATCTCCATCAAACATGGCTTCAGGGGACCTAACTTCGCTACTGTTTCAGCCTGTGCATCGTCTGCAAATGCACTCGCAGATGCATTTAATTACATTCGTCTCGGAAAAGCTGATGCTTTTGTTTGCGGAGGATCCGAGGCTTCTATTACCGCAGGTGGTGTTGGTGGTTTTAATGCCATGCATGCCATCTCAACAAGGAATGATGACCCTCAAACAGCCTCACGTCCGTTCGATAAAGACCGTGATGGCTTTGTACTTGGTGAAGGTGGCTGTGCTATCTTTCTCGAAGAATATGAACACGCCATCAAGAGAGGGGCCAAAATCTATGCTGAAGTAGTTGGAGCAGGCCTTTCGGCAGATGCACATCACATGACCTCACCACATCCGGAAGGATTGGGAGCCAGCCTGTCGATGGTCGCCGCCCTTGAAGATGCATACCTCAAACCGGAAGATATTGATCATATCAATACCCATGGAACCTCTACCCCATTGGGAGATATCTCTGAACCACTTGCCATCAAAAAAAGCTTCGGAGAGCATGCATACAAGATCAATATCAACTCAACAAAATCAATGACAGGACACTTGCTTGGTGCAGCCGGTGCTATTGAAGCTATCGCTACCATCCTGGCAGTACAAAATGATAAGATCCCGCCCACCATCAACCACTTTACTGATGACCCGGACATTGATAACAAACTGAACTTCACCTTTCACAAAGCTGTGGAAAGAACTGTCAATGCAGCACTGACAAACACATTCGGATTTGGCGGACACAATGTTTCATTGATCTTTAAGAAGTTCGCGAAGTAAATAGTATTTTGAGCTTTCTCAAATCATCTTTATCAAAATCATCTGGCAAAGACCTTCATAGGTCTATCAAGAATATTTTTGGTTTTAAACCGGGAAACCTTCATTTATTCAGGCTTGCCTTCAGGCATAAATCTGTCAACCAGGATGTGAATGGTATCAAGATCAACAATGAGCGCCTGGAATACCTGGGTGATGCCGTTCTCGGATCTGTGATTGCAGATTATCTTTTCAAGAAATTTCCGTACAAAGGAGAAGGGTTTTTAACAGAAATGCGGTCGAAAATCGTTTGCCGTTCCAATCTCGACAAACTGGGCAGGAAATTAGGCATCGACCGACTGATAGAATCCAGCGCCGACACTAAAAGCTCAGCAAAGTCGATGCGGGGTGATGCTTTTGAAGCATTCATCGGCGCCTTGTACCTCGATAAGGGCTATAATTATACCTACAAGATCATCATCAAACGTATTGTGAATATCCATATCGACATTGATACACTGGAACATCTCGATACAAACTTTAAAAGCAAGCTGATCGAATGGTCGCAAAAAGAGAAAAAAGAAGTCGACTTCCGGGTGATCAGCGAAAAAGACGATAATAACAACCACCAATATGAGGTTGAGATATATGTGGATGACGAAGCCATCAGCCGCGGTATTGATTTCTCTATCAAGGGGGCGGAAAAAATTGCAGCAGAAAAGGCCTGCAATGCGTTGATCCCTGAATAATTCCTGCAAAATTTAAGAATTTCCAAACTTATGCAGTTGTCTTAGTGTAAATGGTACCTCCGTGCCTTTGTGACAAGTTTTAATTTACAATTAAAACGACAACTAGCAACTTGCAATTCTACACCTGTAATTTGATGACATTACAAATTGTACATACTGAGCATTGAATTGTAAATTAATACCTAATTTTATTTGCCATAAACAAAACAGATGGCAAAGCGAAAACAAATCCTTAAAATAGTGTCAGGCAGCGATATAAGCCTGATCGGGATTTCCTGCCATCTGAAATCATACCGCTTATCTTTTGCCATGGACACCTCACTGGGGCTTTCATTCAGGCGAGTCAATGACTTTGAGATTCCTGGGCATGACAAAAACACTTTAAGATACCCCTTCCTGATGTATGAAGATGCTGATCTTAAAAACCAGTTTTGTCTTGTCCAGAACCATCACCCCCAGGGGAAACTGGTTCCTTCCCTCCGCCAGGTAGATTACTTCCTGATGGCCGGAAACCCACTCGAACAGGCACTTATTGATGGTATTATTACTAAAATAAGAAGCATTCCTCAGGTTAGAGCAGCTTATGCGATCGATCCGGACAAGTCCAGGGATGTGGACATCTTGCTGGAAGAAATGGAACTCCACCTGATGACAGCAGGCAAAGCATATACCAATGAATAAGTAAAAAGCCTTATTGAGAATAGTACAAATCCCGTACATCCTAGCAGGGATAGGCAGGTTTTGTGAATGACTTTACCCTATTTTTAATACTTTTGCACCTTAATAAGAACAGGCAGATGCCACTAATGAATGATATAACAATGAAACGAATTCTTTTCTTACTATCCATTGCCTTCCTGATTTCATGTAGCAATCAACAGGAACCCAATACCAGCCCTGATCCGGGAAAGCTTACAACCACCACTCAAAGACCCGATGCTGATTCGCTGGCCAAGCTGGATGCAGGAGCCATGGAGCTGGAACCCGAAAAGCTTGAGATGGAAGAAGGTGAAGTAAAAAACGATGGATACAGCAGCCAGGAGGTATCTCAATTATTCCGTCAGGCAACCTCTGCCTATGACCAGGGAAATTTCCCTGTCGGGATCGATCTTTTCAAGCAAATCACGGAAAAAGAACCCAATGATGGCAGGGCATATTACAATCTTGGTGTTGGATACTTCAAATTGGAAAAATTTGGTGAGGCAATAAAGTCTTTTTCCAAAGCCATTAGTATCTCTCCCAGGGATTCACTTTCGTACCAGTATCGAGGAAGGGTTTATTATATGATGGGAGATTATAAAAATTGCCTGTACGATTACAGCCGTGTAGTCGAACTGAAACCCGATGATCCAATAGCGTACTATAACAGGGGAACAGCAAAAGGGAGGACCAATGATTACATCGGCGCAATAGAGGATTTTGACAGATCCATTGCTCTGAATCCTGATTATGCCGAAGCTTATTATAACCGCGGCCTGGCCAATTTTTACCGTGGCATGCTGCATGATGCCTGTTTCGACTGGAATAAGGCCTATGGTCTGGGACACTATAATGCCGAGAAAGCCATTAAAGACTATTGTGAAGGAAAGGAAAATTAATATGGATACCATTAAAGCACTCCTCACAAGGAGAAGTATAAGGAAATATACTCCACAGGCCGTTCCTGAAGAACTCATCAGGGAACTGCTGAATGCCGGCATGCATGCTCCCACGGCCCGTAACCTTCAGCCCTGGCATTTTGTTGTGGTTGACAAGCGTGAGATTATCAATGCATTATCAGTAGCACACCCTCATGCCAGGATGCTAAAGCAAGCAACACTGGCTATACTTGTTTGCGGAGATAAAAAGATCCAGGAAGCAGATGGTTATATTATTCAGGATTGTTCAGCCGCAACACAAAACATTATGCTGGCTGCCCATGCTCTTGGGCTGGGCTCGGTGTGGCTGGGAATGTATCCGCGTGAAGAGCGTATGCAAAAAGTGAGTGAATTACTGGAAATTCCGGAACATATTCTGCCTGTAGCTCTTATCGCAATTGGCCATCCTGATGAGGTGAAAGATTCGCCCGACCGCTATAAAGAAGAGCGGATTCACAGGAATAAGTTTTAAGCTCGGGGATTTCTCATTCATCCCGCATGTTGCAGGATTTCTTCGAAATGACAGAAAGCCTTGGTATAAAGAAGAACGGCGCGCCGCACCATTGAAATTTTTAGTTGAGCGGCGCGCCGTTCTTTTATAATCAAATTAGAATCTCAACAGGAAAACCTACTCTGCTAAAATCAATACTTTATTCTTAAGCACTTCGATCACACCACCATTTACTTCAAAGAATTGCTCTTTGTTCTGGTCATCTTTGATCTTGATCTTGCCCTTTTTCAGGACCGAGATCAGCGGAGCATGCATATTCAGGATCTCGAAAGATCCATCAATACCCGGCAGTTGTACCAGGCTTACTTCACCTGTGTAAACTGACTTATCGGGGGTTATAATCTCAAGCTTCATAAACAGTGTTTCTATTTTGCATCAGCTTCGGCGAGCAAACGTTTACCTTTTTCAATGGCTTCTTCAATGGTACCAACGAGATTGAAGGCTGCTTCAGGATATTCATCCACCTCACCATCAAGGATCATATTAAAACCTTTGATGGTATCTTCGATAGAAACCACTGTTCCTTTGATACCGGTAAACTGTTCAGCTACATGGAATGGCTGTGAAAGGAAGCGTGATACCCTCCTGGCCCTGTGGACCACTTGCTTATCTTCTTCCGAAAGCTCTTCCATACCCAGGATAGCAATGATATCCTGTAATTCTTTGTAGCGCTGAAGGATCAATTTCACCTTCTGTGCTGTATTATAATGCTCTTCTCCTACAACCTCGGGCGACAGAATCCTTGAGGTAGAATCCAGTGGATCAACCGCCGGATAGATACCCAGCTCAGCGATCTTACGGCTCAGTACTGTTGTAGCATCAAGGTGTGCAAAGGTTGTTGCAGGTGCAGGGTCGGTAAGGTCATCCGCAGGCACATAAACGGCCTGTACTGAAGTAATGGAACCCCTCTTTGTTGAGGTGATCCTTTCCTGGAGAATACCCATCTCAGTAGCCAGTGTTGGCTGGTAACCTACCGCTGACGGCATCCTTCCCAGCAGGGCGGATACTTCTGATCCGGCCTGGGTAAAACGGAATATATTATCGATAAAGAAAAGAATATCGCGACCGCCGGATTTCTCATCGCCATCGCGGAAATATTCAGCCAGGGTCAGTCCTGACAGGGCTACCCTTGCACGGGCTCCCGGAGGCTCATTCATCTGTCCGAATACAAGTGTTGCCTGTGATTCGCCCAGTTCCTTGCGGTCTACCTTACTGAGGTCCCAGCCACCTTTTTCCATATCTTCGGTGAACTCCTTGCCATATCTGATTACACCGGATTCGATCATTTCCCGGAGAAGGTCATTCCCTTCACGGGTACGTTCTCCAACGCCACCAAAAACCGATAGACCGGCATATTTCTTGGCAATATTGTTGATGAGCTCCATGATAATCACGGTTTTCCCAACACCGGCACCACCAAATAAACCAATCTTACCCCCTTTGGAGTATGGCTCGATCAGGTCGATCACTTTGATCCCGGTAAAAAGCACTTCTTTCGAAGTTGACAGGTTCTCAAACAGAGGTGGGTCACGGTGAATCGGATATGGTTTATCTGATTTTACATCGCCAAGTCCGTCGATAGGTTTTCCTATCACATTGAACAAACGCCCTTTGATATCTTCTCCTGTAGGCATAGAAATGGGACTTCCTGTGGAAATCACATCCATTCCCCTGCGCAATCCGTCGGTGGAGTCCATCGCAACGGTTCTTACAGTGCTTTCTCCAATATCCTGCTGACATTCGAGTACGATCACATTGCCATCGTTATTGGTAACCTCAAGAGCATCGTAAATGTTTGGGAGCTGTGAATCATCATTGAAGGTAACATCCACTACGGGACCGATAACCTGTGAGATAACGCCTTTTGCTTTTTCACTCATAATCTATGGGGAAATTTTTCGCAAAGATAAAATATTCTATGATTTTCAGAGAATGCGGAGGGGGTTTTTTTATAATTATTATAAATAAGGTGCTGGGGACTGGGTGCTGGGTGCTAGGAGATATTTAGCGCTTGCGGAAAAATCGACGCTGGAAAACAATGAGAATAATCACACCGGTAGTGATCGCCGAATCCGCTATGTTGAAGACGGGGCGGAAGAAAATAAAGGGATCACCACCTTTCCATGGAACCCATTCAGGATATGAACCATAAATAATTGGGAAGTATAGCATATCCACAACCTTCCCATGCAGGAAGCCTCCATAGCCACCTCCTTCGGGCATAAATTCTGCCACGGAGTGGAAGGTGCTTTGTGAAAACAGCAAACCATAAACGGCACTATCAACAATGTTACCAAGGGCGCCGACAAAGATGAGTGCTATACTAAATATCAAGCCTCGGTGAGCTTTGGTACGTGATAAATACAAAAGGTACCATCCAATGAGTATGACCGCTATGATTCGAAAGATGCTGAGAGCAAGCTTTCCAAATCCACCCCCGAGTGTCATCCCGAAGGCCATCCCTTCATTTTCAGTAAAATGGATCAGGAACCAATCGCCGATCACAGAGTATTCCTCTCCGAGGTACATATGGGTCTTTATCCAGACCTTGAACACCTGATCAATGATCAGTATGCTGAATACTGTTAAGATGACTAGGGTTGACCTTTTCACTTATTTCGGGGATTATCAGATGCCATACCGGCAATACCTTGATCCTAATTGTACTGGTTATTTTTAGCCTCAATGCTCAATGTGGCATGAGGTACACTTCTGAGACGCTCTTTGGCGATCAGTTTTCCGGTAGCCCGGCAAATGCCATAGGTCTTGTTCTCAATCCTGACCAGGGCATTCTCCAGGTTCTGAATGAACTTGCTCTGGCGGGCGGCCAGCCTGCTGTTCTCTTCCTTCGACAATACCTGGTAGCCTTCCTCCAGGACCTTAAAGGTTGGGGAAGTATCGTTGGTACCATGGTCGTTTGCGTTGGTATAGGCTTCGGTAAGCAACTGCAGATCGCTCTGTGCTTTCGCCAGCTTTCCTTCTATAATCGCTTTGAATTCCGCCAATTCTTCATCAGAATACCGTGTCTTTTTTTCTTCAGTTTGTTCCTTCTTTGCCATAACTGCTGGTTTTTGTTAAGCCCTTCAGACCTTTTCTATGATAAGACCGGCTTCAAGATTATCTGACAATTCAACCCTGATGATCTCATCTTCAGGAAGCTTTTCTGTCAAATCAAGTGATTCGGTCAGGGTCTCTGAACAAATATAATCATAATTGTTTTGGATTGCCCCACTTATTTCAGGGTTTTTTTCAATTTTTAAATTGATCTTATCTGTCACTTCAAAACCTTTGTCTTTCCGCAGGTTTTGTATCCTGTTCACGAGGTCACGGGCAATGCCCTCCTCGATCAGTTCAGGGCTTAGTGTAACGTCTAAGGCCACAGTAAGATTGCCCATACTGCTGATTAGCCAGCCAGGAATATCCTGGGTGACGATATCTACATCCGTCAGGAGAATCTCTACTTCCTGTCCATCTATATTCAGCATATATTTTTCATCCTGCTCTATCCTTGCTATGTCTTTCTGGTCGAATGCATTTACGGCTGCCGCGATCTGCTTCATCATCTTGCCATATTTAGGCCCAAGGGCCTTAAAATCAGGCTTGATGCTTTTCACCAGCACACCGGTAGTATCGTGAAGGTATTCAAGCTCTTTCACATTCACCTCGGAGAGGATGAGGTCTTCTATATCTTTCAGCTGCCTTTCAAATTTCTTGTCCAGGACAGGGATCATGATCTTGTTGAGAGGTTGGCGCACCCTGATATTCGACTTTTTCCTCAATGACAAGACCATGGATGAGAATTTCTGTGCCAATTGCATGCGTTCTTCCAGGTCTTTGTCGATCAAGCTGTTGTCCTTCTCGGGAAAATCTGTCAGGTGTATCGAATCCTGTTTCTCCTTGCCGGTAACCTCGTTCAGGTCAATAAAAAGGCGATCCATATAATAAGGAGCTATCGGAGCAGAGAGCTTTGCGATCACATCCAGGCACTGATACAAAGTCTGGTATGCAGAGATCTTATCCTTTGTATAGTCGCCTTTCCAGAACCTCCTCCTGCTCAGCCTCACATACCAGTTGCTCAGGTGATCATTCACAAACTCAACAATAGCGCGCCCTGCCCGGGTAGGTTCATAATTGCCATATGCCTCATCCACCAGGCCAATCAGGGTGTTCAACTCTGAAAGTATCCAGCGATCGATCTCAGGCCGTTCCGCCGCAGGAACATCATCCTCGGCATAAGCAAAGCCATCGATATTGGCATACATGGTGAAGAAAGCATAGGTATTATACAGCGTACCAAAGAACTTCCTCTGAACCTCGCGAATATTGTCGCTATCGAACTTCAGATTATCCCATGGCTGAGAGTTGGTCATCATATACCAGCGTGTGGCATCAGGGCCATACTGGTGGATGGTTTCAAAAGGGTCAGCTGCATTGCCCAGCCTTTTCGACATCTTATTGCCGTCCTTATCCAGCACCAGGCCATTCGATACACATGTTTTGAATGACACCTTATCGAATATCATAGTGGCAATGGCATGCAGCGTAAAGAACCATCCCCTGGTCTGATCCACGCCCTCAGCAATAAAATCAGATGGGAAATATTTATCCAGCTCTTTATTTTCGAAAGGATAATGGAACTGTGCATATGGCATGGATCCTGAGTCGAACCATACATCGATGAGGTCGGGCTCACGGAACATTTTCTTGCCGGAGGCAGAAACCAGTACAATATTATCTACGAAAGGCCTGTGCAGGTCGAAGGTATCGTAATTCTCTTTCGACATGTCGCCGGATTTATAGCCCACCATGGGATTCCGTTCCATGAAGCCTGCAGCAACAGCCTTTTCTATTTCTTCATTTAACTGATCGGCGGAGCCGATGCAGATCTCTTCTTCCCGGTCTTCAGTGACCCAGATAGGCAATGGCGTGCCCCAGAACCTCGATCTGGACAGGTTCCAGTCGACCAGGTTTTCGAGCCAGTTGCCGAAGCGGCCGGTGCCGGTGGCAGCAGGCTTCCAGTTGATGGTCTTATTCAATTCCATCATACGGTCTTTGTAGGCCGTAGTCTTTACAAACCAGCTATCGAGCGGGTAGTAAAGGATGGGCTTATCAGTACGCCAGCAATGTGGATAGGAGTGCTCGTATTTTTCAGTTTTGAAAGCCTTGTTCTCTTTCTTCAGCTTCACAATGATGTCGATATCGACAGTATCATTGGCCTTTTCAGGATCATAATCTACGGCATATTCATTCTTCACATAGCGACCGGCAAACTCACCCATGGCCTCTACAAAGCGTCCCTGCTTATCAACCATAGTCAGCGAGCCAATGCCGTTCTCCCTGCCTACTTTAAAGTCATCTGCACCAAAACTCGGGGCAATATGTACGATACCTGTACCGTCTTCAGTGGTCACAAAATTGGCAGTCACCACACGGAAGGCATCACCATCCTCAGGCTGTGCATATGGCAGCAACTGTTCGTAATTAATCCCTTTTAAATCAGCTCCGCTGAACTCTCCAATTACCTTAAAAGGAATAGCTTTTTGTCCGGCTTCGTAATCTTCCAGGGCCAGTTCGGCATTCTTCTCGGGGAAGAACTTTCCGAAGAGGTCTTTTGCAACTACTACGGTGATTGGCAGTCCGGTGTAGGCATTATATGTTTGAACAAGATTGTACTTGATCTTTTTTCCTACTGCAAGAGCAGTATTGGAAGGCAGTGTCCAGGCTGTGGTGGTCCATGCCAGGAAAAACACATCGCCATGATCTTCCTTGAAAAGAGGCTCGGATTTTTCATCCTTTACCACCTTAAATTGTGCCACCACTGTGGAGTCTTTCACATCTTTGTAGCATCCGGGCAGGTTCAGCTCATGAGAGCTCAGGCCCGTTCCGGCTGCAGGGGAATATGGCTGGATGGTGTAGCCTTTATATAGAAGTTTCTTGTCGTAAAGCTTCTTGAGCAACCACCATACGGTTTCTATGTATTTATTGTCGAAGGTGATATAAGGATTGTCGAGGTCGACCCAGTATCCCATCTCCACGGTCAGCTCATCCCAGAGATCTTTGTATTTCATCACCTCTGTACGGCAGGCCAGGTTATACTCTTCTACGCTGATCTTAGTGCCAATGTCTTCTTTGGTAATTCCCAGGGTTTTCTCTACGCTGATCTCCACAGGAAGGCCATGTGTATCCCATCCGGCCTTGCGGTCGACCAGGAAGCCCTTCTGTGTTTTATAGCGGCAAAAAATATCCTTGATAGCACGGGCCATGACATGATGGATGCCCGGCTTGCCATTGGCAGATGGGGGGCCTTCATAAAAAACGAAAGGCTCATGGCCTTTTCTGATCTCGAGGCTTTTCTTAAACACCTCATGATCCTCCCAGTACTTACCAATCTCTTTCCCTGTTTCGGTAAGGTTCAGCTGCTTATATTCCCTGTATTTCTTTGCCATTGAATTGTTTATCGTCTGTTTTTACGAGGGGCAAAAATAGGAAAAAAATGTGTATAACGTACCAGGTACTATGTATTAGGTATTAGGTATTAGGTAACATGTATCAGGTATTACGTATTGAAGGTGCTGGGGACTTGGTGCTAGCGATGGCAGTAGGCAGTACGCAGTAGACAGTACGCAGTAAGCAGAAAGCAGAAAGCTGTTGTCGGAAGCCTGGCCCCTTTGGCCTGGGGTCTGATAATCTCTGATTTCAATAATAAGCTCAAAACGTCACAAATTCTCAAGCTATTACACACCACTACCTCTTTGTAAATCAGTCTTTTTCAATCAAAAAAAAACGATTAAGCCGGGGTTACCTTTCGTTGATTTTCGGAACTAATATATAGTACTACTATTACCAATAGAAGAACTACAGAAGTCTACTTCGTCAAAGCATTATTCAAAGTGCTGATCATTGTAATTGCGTGAACAATGATGGGGATTGAAAGAAACCCCTTTTAATTGATGACAAATATTAACATCTCGAAATGGAAATACAAACCAACAAAGAAAGGGGGTTAAAGGCAAAGATAAGACTTTTTAGATAGCGTGGCCGGCTATGCAATTTATGACATTTTGTAAATAAAAAATCTTAAGAAAATGAAAAACAAAATTAAGACAATGGCCGTTATTATGCTGATGATCAGCTTTGCCTTTACTTCATGTAAGAAAGATGAAGCTGTAACAGCAGGCCAGGACAAAAAGATTGAATTGTCAAACCACAGCCAAAAAGTGTTGAGCCTCATTCAGCAATTTGAGCAAAAAATGAATAGTACTTTAAAAGCCGGTGATAAGATCCACATTGACTCTGTTGTATGGAACTCCGAAGCTTTGCAAAATTACAATTATGCAATCCCTGATACATCCACCAGGGATTTTATTGTTTACAAAGCAAATTACACCCTCAGTGTAAATGCTAATAATATGGCGTACCTGACCGATGTTCAGACACTCAACAGCCAGATGGAAACGGACATTCAAAACCAGCTTGAATCTATTGACAGTGAAGAAACATTTATGCGGTTTTGTGATGTTGTGTTAGATTCTATCGTGAGTAATACGGCTTACATTACAGCGATCAATGGCTTTGGGTTTAACCTTGTTTCAGGGTACTATCCTTTCAGTGACGATGATGACTGGATTTGGGGCACGCTGGGAGAAGATCCACCCACTGTTCCTCCGGCAGGAAAATGCGATGGCACAATGCAGGGAGTATCAGATGGATCGAATGAAATATCCTGGAGGCTAATGTATGGCTCCAATACATGGGTGGGAGGTTCCGGTGGATATACCGACCTTATTACTATTGAGGTAGGACCTACCGATTTTCCAGGTCAGATATATAGGGATAACACATACACACTAGACAATTGTATGTATAATGAAACCCTGCAGTACTATTTGCTCGAAGCTGATGAGATCATATACAGTAGTGATCCTGATGGTGTGAAGCCGGCAGGGAAAAACTTTGTTGGCATTGAGATTGATGATACGTGGGGAGGATCAATGCAGTATCCCTTTTATTGTCACTATTACTCTATAACATATGGAGTACCGTATCAGAATTCCGGAAACTAGTTTTAATCTATCAGGAAGACCTGAAGTTCAGGCCTTCCTGATTAAATTTTTTAATATGAATAAGGGTATTCTCATAATTCAAATATTACTAATTCTTAGGGTTTCACTATATTCACAGGAGAACACCTGGGAAACTATTTACTCTACACCATTGAATGAGCTTGCAGGTGAGTTGATTGAAGCTGCTGACGGTAGTATCTATATTGCAGGTTTCCAAACTAAGCCTAATGAGTTTTATGGGCATTCCGAAGGTTTAATTATTAAACTTGACAAATATGGCTCAACTATGGATGATCTTTATATAGGAAACACAGATCGTCGATTTTACATAAACCGTTTAATAGCAGTTTCACAAGATTCCATTATTGTATTTGGCGTTTCAACTGATACAATTAGGAATCCACTTGGTGGGTTTTATGAAATGAAACTAGAATTCAAATGGATGGATGAGGATTTGCAAATTGTTCATGAAAAAGCTTTTTCCTTCCCTCCCCAGTACAGAAGCTTCATAAGCGAGATGAGTGAGGGAATTTACGATCAATATCTCATTTCCGGATGTATTCATCAATATGATAGCAGTTTTACCTCATTCCCGTTTCTATATATTTTAAATGAAAACTTAGACAGTATGGCTGCGCGCTTTTATCTAGACATAAGAGCAATGCCACATGATGCAAAGCAATTGCCCGACTCATCAATATGGCTGACAGATGATTTAAGCCCATCATACTATATCATTGACAATGAAATGAACTTTATTGAATATGAGTATGCCAGGCCACATCACATAAATAGTCCCTACGGAATTAAATGGGATACAGATACATCTTTTTATATGACCGGAGAATGGGATGATGGTAACGATCATGATATCGGATTATACAGACAATTACATCCTATTGACACATCAAACAATATGTTTAAATCCTGGGGAACAAGCTATCTGGATATGCCGGCATTTAGTGCATTGGACTTTCACAATAAGGATTCCATTTTTATCGGAGGCACAAAAGCTTTTGGGATGTTTTATGCTACCTGGCCAACCTGGTATTATGTTCTTCAAACTGATAGCAACCTTAATATACGCTGGGAGCGGTTTTATGGTGGAGATGCATGTTACTGGATGCAAAAGATCATAGCAGCAAATGATGGAGGTTGTATTATTGTTGGCACCCGATATGATTACCAGAATGTAAGCGAAGAAGAACTCGATATTCATGTACTTAAACTGAATTCCGAAGGGCTGCTTGTTGGCACTCCGGAACAACCCGGCATTGAAATGCGGGAGGCCCTGGTGTTTCCAAACCCCGGTACAGATTACCTGAAGGTGAGGGTGGCTGCACATTACAAGAAAAGCATTTTTGAACTATATGATATCAGTGGTAAAATTGTTCTGTCTGAGCAGATAAATGGCAAATGGGGAGAGGTGAATACCGTTGCGCTCAAATCTGGAACATATGTATACCGAATATACAATGAGGGGGGGCTTTTTGAGAGTGGGAAATGGCTTAAAAAATAGTAGACAGTAGGCAGTTTTCTTCGATAGAATACGAGAATACGGGAATACCAGCCAATGAAACAGTGAGACAGTGGGACAGTAAAATTATGAAACAAAGAAGCTTATTTAACTACTCAATTAGAGTAAACTTCCACGCACAATAGTACTCTTCAGGATGCTCATCGGGTGGGCAGCAGATACACTCAGTCTTGATGCGGGAATCGATGGCTTCGGCAAAATTGGTGTATTCCACCAGTCCTCCTGATTTACAGGGGTAGTCATCCAGGCCTTTGCGCTTACGGGCTACTTGCACCCTGCATTCGTTCATACGGAATACGAAGCTGTTTTCTGTCTCTTCCGTAAACGACTGCGTGTTTATGTAGGCATAAAGCCTGAATTGAAGTGCTTTCTTCAACCCCTCCAGTCCGGCCTGCTCAGGCAGTTCCAGCATACGCTTGATCGACCATGCTTCCAGGGGAGAGAACTGTGCCCATGCGCTGTCGTTGCATCGTTTGGCTTCATTCATGCCATACTCAAACTCCACCGCCTGAAACCATACCCCGTCGTTGGCCAGCCAGTTGATGGCAGAGCCTTCCATGAGCTCGTCCAATTTTCTCATCCGGCAAGTCGAGAATCGGGGCCGGGACGCCGTCTTCATTTTCAAAGCCGAGGATCTTTCCCAGGCGCTTCATCTGTATGGCATAGCTTTTTTGCCAGGCAGCATCCAGTGCTTTAAATGCCTTTTCACGGCCCATCTGGTGTTGTACCTCCGCAAACCATATGGCATGATGCATCATGGTGCGGTGGAAAAAGTCGAGGATGAGTTTTGCTTTGTCTGCTTTTGATAAATTGTCTGCTTGCATGTCTCTATTTTGATAATTCGTGTTTAAATACGGTATTGGTAAGTATGGATGTTAGTATATCGACCGGCACATAGGTATCATATTCATTCAATATCTCTCTCACCATGTCTTTCAGCTCGGTCTTCATCTTTGGTTTTCAGGATAACATCTCTTAACTGCCTAAATTGCGATCCCTTCAACTCATCCTGAAGGGCTTCGATAACAAGTTGAAAGAATTTATCGTCTTCACCTGATGTGTCGGGAAGGCCGAAGGCTTCCAGTTCCTCAATGGAAGCTTCCAGTATCTTCCTGCCAAGCTTTTTACAGCTTTCCATATATGAAGAAGATCCACTGGTATCGCGCAAAGACCATGATGAGTAATCGTATTCGATACTCTCGATCTGCCGGATCTTTTCAGACGTATCCCCGAAGATTCGCGCCAGCATCACGATTGTGAATTTCTTCCATGCTTCCAGGTCGAAATCCTTGACCTCAAGGCGTTCGATCTGTTTTTTCAGTATTGCAATCTCTTTTTTTGCCATAATTAAAAATGTTTCTGGTTTCTTGTTACTGGTTTCTGGTAAGAACTAGCAACCAGTATCCAGTATCCAGTACCAGTATCCAGTAGCCAGTAGCCAGTATCCAGTATCAAGTATGTAAATTTACTAAATTCGTATTGAATCCAGTGTAAAATTTTCTATCTTTGAGAAGAAGGCTATAAGCGGAGTCTTCACATAACCCAAATGCACCATGTTTTCTATCAAACCCAAGCGCAATTTTGGTTTTGTGGCTCTGGTGATGATAATGCTATTCATTTTGACCTCATTATCATCTCCCTTGCCAGCCCACAAAGACCATATTGTTTGCTTTGTTTACCATCGCTTTGATGATGGGCGCTATCCTAGCACCAATATTCCTGCGGATGTGTTCAGGGGCCAGTTGGCCTATCTCAAGCAGAATAATTTTACAGTCTGGACCATGGGGCGTGCCGTTCATGCCATCAATATGCAGGAAGACATCCCACCCAGGACGGTGGTGCTCACTATCGATGATGGTTACCAAAGTTTCTACGAAAACGGACTTCCTTTGCTGGAAGAGTTTGGATATACTGCCACTGTTTACCTGAATACTGTCCACGTTGGACACAATGCCTATATGGATTGGGACGAGGTACGTGATGCCCAGAGAAGGGGCATGGAGATCGGAAATCATTCGCACGCTCATGGCCATTTCCTGAATATTACGGGCCCGGAGGAAAGGGAAGAGCAGTTCTTTGCTGATCTGAATACGGCACAAGCCATTTTTTTCGACAGCCTTGGCTTCTCCCCCGATCTGTATTCATATCCCTACGGGGAATACGGCCCTGTATTGAAAGATGCCCTCAAGCATGCGGGATTCACATCTGCCGCAGCCCAGTACTCCGGAGTTCTGTATGATAGCTCCAACCTCTTTGAGATCCCCCGTTTTCCCATGGGCGGGCCCTTTGCTACCCTGAAGGGTTTTATACAAAAATCACAGATGAATCCCATAGAAGTGATCACCATTGAACCTGAGAATATCATTATGCAGGAAAACCCGCCGATGATGATCATCACCCTGAAAAACGACTGCATCGATGCCGAATATCTGCAATGTTTTGTTAACGGCGAGCGGAACTGCATCACCGAAATGCAGGAAGGACCCGATTATGTGAAGATGAAGATCATTTCCCGGGACCATCTGCCCGGCCGGCGATCGCTATACACCATTACCGCACCCTCGAAGGATCGGAAAGGCTGGTGCTGGTATTCACATGTTTGGGTGAACACCACAATTTCAGAAGACTGAAATTGATTGTCAATTCTGTATTCTGTGTGTTTAATTATCGATTTTATTTACAATATTAAAATCCCATTGACAATACAGAATACCGAATACAGAATTCCAAATCACTCCACCAGGAGTGCATCTACATCGTTACGTTCAATTATCCTTCCAACCGGATAAAGGTTCTTCTTCTCATCCCAATAAGGAGATTTTGAATAGAACCAGTTAAGCATACCCCACTGGTTCTTGCTGAATTCGGGGTCTTCGGCTTTTTTCTTTTCAAATTCGGCTTTTAGTTCGGGGTCGGCTTCCATCATCTCACGGGCCATGCCTTCCATCACATAGGTTTCAGAGTATTCTTTCTGTTCGAAGATAGCGCTGAAGAAGCCCCAGTAAACATATGAATCCGGAGCATAAGGTTCCAGGATATTGGCAATGACCCTTGCGGTACGCTGGTTCATATCGATCACTGCAGAACCTTCGCGGTAGGTCATTGTATCCTTATAAACATCATATTCGATGTTGCTCATGGCAAAGCGGCCTTCATACGGGTTACGACTCCATCGTGGGTTCTTAAAACGGTACTGTTCCACCCAGATCTCTGTATCCTCAAGCAAATACTGGACCTCAACCCCATGCAGGGCCAGCCGGTAAATGACTTCATACCATTGCTGTGGAATAATATAGGCCTCTGGAAGGTCAACCTCCACCAATGGCAAGGATTTATTGAACCAGGGCAACTCAAAGGTTACCGGCTTGTCGGGATGGTACTGATGCCAGTTCCCTCCTGTCAGATCGCTTTCCACGATATCATATTCTACACCTTTAAATTCCACCATCACGCTATCTGTATCATCTCTTTTCCATTGTATGGGAAATGGCCGGTCGCGGAATGCAGGATCGGCAGTGGTTTGGTCCGCGGCCTTGATAATAAGTTTCAATTTATCCGGGTTTTTGTTCAGAAACTCCGATGAGAACACCAATAGGTCATAGGTGGCCAGGGTCCTGTCTTTGTGCGGCTTCAGCATATGGGTCTCTATGAGCAAACCGGGCCTGTTCTGAATGGCGGTATATCCCTGCGACAGCCGTGGTGGGGCCGGTCCTGAGCGCAATCCGCTCTGGGGATCGTGCCAGCGGCGAAAGCTTACATAAGGATTCATCAGCTGTCCGGCCACATTCATCTTTCCCTGTACAAAAGGAAGAAATTCCTTCTCCTGCCAGCGGGTGAGCATGGGGTCCATAGTTCCGAAAGTTTCCATCATATATGTTAGCACATACTGATAATCCGCTCCATCAGTAGTGTGGCAGTCGATAAAGAAATCGGGAAGCCATGTGCTGAACATTTTCAGCCAGGCATGCATTGCCGGGGCATCTGCCTTGAGGAAATCCCTGTTCAGGTTTAAATTCTGGGAATTGGCTCTCCATCCCATCTCCTCCGGACCGTTCTGGTTGATGCGGTTATATGGGCCCATGCGATTCAGGCCATCTACATTAAAGGCAGGAAGGAAGATAAAGGTCACATGCTCCAGCAAATTCTCGTACTCCTTAGTAATCGCAATATCGCGCATGAGCATCAGAATGGCATCAGTGCCTTCGGCCTCGCCGGGATGTATGCCTCCCTCGATGAGCATGACCAGGTCGCCTGAAGCACGCACTTCTTCCGGAGTGGACAAGCCTGTTTTATTGATAATGAGTATGGGGATGTCATAGCCCCCTGCACTCACTCCCATAAGCTGATATGTGACCTGGGGAGATGCATCGGAAAGCCGTTGGCTGTATTCCACCATATCATCGTAGGTAGCAGTGCGCAAACCATCAGAAGCTTCAAAAGGAGTGATCCACAAATCCTGTGCAAAAAGGATCGCAGGAAAAAGAAAGATCAGTAATATAAGTTTGATTTTTTTCATCTTATTCAGTTGTTTCTACATCCCATCCATAATCTACGTATTCCCAGCAAAAGTCATCCCCATGTACGTTTACCATCAGGAAGCCTTCTTCCACACCTTCGTTGGGACCGCTCCACCATCTGGCAGAAACAGCACCAACCGTAATAAAGTGTACACCATATACTTCAATATCTTCGAGGTAATGCAGGTGTCCCTGTAATACCAGTTTCAAATTATAATCTGTAAAAAGGTCTAGTACAGCCCTGGCATTTTCTACCACCAGGCCATGATATTCAGGGGCAAATTCACCATAAAGTATCTGAGTAAATACGGTAATAAAGGGAATATGTGTGGATACAATGATCGGGGTTTCCGGGGACACATCCAGGAGGTCATTGCTGATCCATTCCATCTGTTCCTCATCGATCATACCTATGTAATGACGATCCTCGGTTTCCACCACGGAGTTGAGGACTATAAAATGCCATCCTTTATAGTCGAATGAATAATAGGTTTCGCCCAGATACTTTTCAAACATGCCAAATTTATATTCTGGGTGATCCGGTCCTACACCACTTTTTTCATAAATACCAAACACCTCATGGTTCCCTATGGTATTATAAACAGGCATATCAAACTTCTCCTGCAACTCTGTGTACAGATCGTAGAGGCTATCTGCTCTTTCATAGGAAACACCCAGGGCATCCATGATCAGGTCACCTCCTGTGATCACAAAATCAGGTTTGAGGGCATTCACTTTTGCGATAGCGGTCATAAAGCCTTCATCTGCCCTTTTTTCAGGCTGTACATGGATGTCGGTCATGAAGGCAAAAGAAAATCCCTCTTCACAGGATGATTGCTGCTGATCAGCACAGGAGAGCACGAATGATACGGCCAGAATGGCCAAAACAGCATTGGTAAGCTTTCTCATAATGGGTGTTTTAAAAATGATTCAGGATATACACAAAAGTAGAAAAATAGATGGATATCAGTGACTCAGGCGCCAGATATTTGCTAAATTTACCAATCATTTAAAACCTCCGTTTATGATTAGAAGAATATCAGGACTCCTTGCAATACTGTTTTTTGCAATGCTGGTCCACGCAGACCCGGTCAGTGATCTGATCCGGAACTCCGGAAATGCCAAAGATTATCCCGGAGCCGGGAAACTCATTCTTTTCGATAGCACGTATTCCGATGTTATGGAGACAGGCCTGACCTACGTCTATACTCACCGTCTTTACAAGGTATTGAACGCCCATGGGGCCCTCGACCTGAGCACTGTGACCTATGGTTATGATCCATTGTCGGCTTATGTTGAGTTCAAAAAAGTAATCATCCACAAAGCCAATGGCGAAAAGCTAGAACTTGACATCAACACAGTGATGGATTATCCTGCGCCTGCCAGGGCCATCTACTGGGGTGCCCGGGAAAAGATGATCGAAGTGGGAAGGCTTGAAGCCGGTGATGCGCTGGAGGTATTCCTGTTTAAAAAAGGTTTTACATATGCCCTCCTGGCCGGTGATGATGATGACATGTACATCCCACCCATGCGTGGACATTTTTATGATATCATTGAGTTCTGGAGCAGGGATCCTATGCTGGAAAAAGTATACCAGACAGCAGTCCCGAAAGACAAGCTGGTACAATATGATGTATATAACGGAGAACTGCAATCGTCGGTTTGGATGAAGGGTGGAAAGATGGTTTACACCTTCAGCAAAAAGGATATACTGCCACTCAAGTATGAATCAGGCATGGTAGCTTTTTCTGATGTAGCCCCCAAGCTATTGATCAGTTCCAGCCCCGACTGGTATGCCAAATCGTTATGGTTTTACAATGTAAATGAAGACTTTGGCAGTTTCGATGTTACGCCTGAGGTGAAAGAAAAGGTAGATGAAATTTTAGCAGGAAAAGCCAAAACAGAGATGGATTCCATCTCCCTGCTTACCCACTGGGTAGCTGATGAGATCCGCTATTCGGGCATCTCCATGGGAGAAGGTGAAGGCTATACCCTGCATAAAGGGGAGATGACCTTCCTCGATCGTTGCGGTGTGTGTAAAGACAAGGCCGGCATGCTGGTTACCATGTTGCGTGCAGCCGGCTTTGAGTCCTACCCGGCCATGACCATGGCAGGCTCAAGGATCGACTATATCCCTGCCGATCAATTTAACCATAGTGTTACCGTGGTTAAGCTCCGGAACGGAGAATACAAGCTGCTCGATCCTACCTGGGTACCCTTCCTGAGGGAATTATGGTCGAGTGCCGAGCAACAGCAAAACTATCTTCTGGGCGTACCTGAAGGTGCCGATCTGGGGATCACACCCTTGTCTCCTCCGGAAAATCATTATTTTAAGATCATCGCAAAATCGATCATCAACAAAGATGGAAGCCTGGTAGGTTCTCTGGTTTTAAAAGCCGAAGGGCAGTCTGATGGATCCATTCGTGGTATGTTTACACGTGACCTCAAAGACAACTGGGATCAAAATGTGGAGCGTGAATTGAAAAGACAGTACCCACTTATGGAGATCAGCAGTATAGAATATGATGATCCATACAACTATCTCGCCGGACCAATCGAGCTTAAGATAGACTATATCATTCCTCATTTTGCACTGATAACTGATCATGAGATCATCTTCACCCCAGTGGTTGTTTCAGGTATCTTTTCACGGGCCATGTCGCATCTGTATTGGAACGTAGAAAAGGAAGACAGGAAATATCCTTTCCGCGACCGTTGTTCAAGGCTGGTGGAATTACATGAAAACATCAAGCTTCCAGGGAAAGTATCTGTTGCTTACATGCCGGAAGCAGAAAGTTTCACTGATACACCTGCAGCATTCGAAGGCTCGTACAAGATCTCAAAATCGGGCAATGGCATGATGATGAACATGAAGCTCACCCTTAACAAAAGGATCTATGAAAAAGAAGACTGGGGTGCTTTCAGAAAGGCCGTTTCGGCCCATCAAAAGTTCTCCAAAGAACCGGTGATCCTCAAATTCAATTAATCCGAAAAAGACTGTAATGATGAAGAATTTATCAAAATATTTATTGCTCTTGCTTGTCATCCTCATTGCTCAAAACAGCTATGCCCAGGATGGGGATGCAGTATTCAACAAGGTCATCAAAGAATACACCCTGAATGCCGATGGAAGCACAGAATACAGAGAGTATAAAGAGGTCCAGCTGCTCAGTCATATGAGTTTTCACCGCCTCTATGGAGAGACTTTTATTGTATTCGATCCGGAATATCAGGAGATCGTGGTCAACGAAGCCTACACCATCATGAGAGATGGTAAAAAGGTGCTTGTGCCCGACAATGCTTTCAACGAGGTATTACCAAGGGCCGCAAGCCATTCCGCTCCATATAACAGGCTAAGGGAACTGGTGATCACACATACCGGCACCGAGGTAGGTGCTACCATATACCTGGATTATACCATGAAGACCAAAGCCGGTTACATGCAAACCTTTATGGGGGAGGAAATGATCAAAACTATCGTGCCTATTAAGGAGAAAAAAGTAATCATTCGCATCCCTTCAGGGCAGGAACTGAAATACAAAGTCCTGAACCTGCGAACCTCAGCTGATGTAACTGAAGAAAAGGGCATGAAGGTTTATAGCTTCACCTTTAGCGGACTTTCAGCAATTCCCGGTGAATGGGGTATGGATCCGGAGCTGTTTCCACGTCTGTTTTTCAGCACTGCCAAAGATCTTGACAGGGCATATTTCCCTTTTGTTTCACAGAAGGCATTCACCTACCCGGCTAATCACGATATGACAGAGGCTGCCTTAAAGTTTAAGGAAGAAAATAAAGATGAATTAAAAGCAGCTCTGGCCATACAGGAAATGGTAGTGAGTGAGTTGGGCACCTGGAACCTCGCCCTGGAGTATACGGGATTTAAATGCCGGACACCCGTAGAAGTATGGGCATCAAATGCCGGGACACCTCTGGAAAAAACAGTATTGCTGGCTACACTACTTATGAAGGCAGGCTTTGATGCCGTTCCTGTTGCCATCATCCCCGAAAAGAACTTCGACAAACAGCTGGGAAGCCTTTACATTTTCGATGGCTTTGCCGTTCAGGTGAAGCTAGGCTCTGAAAAAGCAGTTTTTCTGTCAGCAACAAGCACTTCCTCCCAGGACCTGGCATTCAGCCAGCAGGGAAAAATATTCCTGGTGCTCGATGGTGCCATTGAGAGCCTGAAAACTTACGAAGCTGCAAGCACCTCTCCCGAAATTATTTATCATGGTGATTTTATACTTGATAAAGAAAACAAACTTAGCGGAAATCTATTTGTCAAACTTATGGGCAGTGAAAACCCATATTTCAGTTTGTATAAGGACACTGCTTATGCGAAAAGGTATGCTCAGGGGGTGAAGGAAGTAGACCTGAAACATCTGGGCCTGCAGGAGAGCCATTTCGACCTTGATATTGAGAATGAGGATGCATGTGAACAATATGGCGACTATATATTCATGGATATTCCTGCATCCCGCTCCGGGATCTCTTCATGGGGATTCCCTTATATAGAAACAGGAAGGAGCAGCTCAATAAAGCTGAACAAGGCCATTCATGAGCAATATCACTATGTGATCGAAGTCCCTGAAGGATATACGCTGACCAGCCCGGAACTCGTTCTCGATATCGAAAACACAATTGGAGTTATTAAGATCAGCCTGAGGCAGGAGAAAAACAAGATCTATGCTACGCGAGAGATCAAACTGATAAAAACACTGGTTCAATACAGTGAATTTGCTGATTTCAACGAGCTTTGGAAAGCCTGGATGAACCCATCATTTCAGAAGGTCATAATGAAAACTTCAGAATAGTTCAGGCCCCGGTCATATACCGGATGTATTCAGATTACCCAGGCTAACAGTTATTCGGCGCTTGGTGTCTTTCTTATCATCAGCTGAAGCATACAAGGTAACTTGCAAATGCAGGTTAAATATGTTCATCTGGATTTCTTTTACCTGTATCTGCCCTATCCTGAGGATATCAGAGTTTATAACGCCGGAGTGACGAGACAATCGCGTATTGATAATATCATTGACCCCGTTTTTGATAAGATCTTGATTGTAGTGGGTAAACTCATAAATATTTGCGATATCATCGATGGTATAAGTTTGCAGATTTTCTATGCCATCGATATTGGTTAGAAACCATTCATAGGTGGGCTGGTCGAGCAGACAACGGTTTAAGCTGTCTTTATCCAATATGCGGGCATTGTTGATAATGGCAGAGCCGTAATAATTGTTCTCGAAATGGAAAATGGTGTCGTGCGTGATCGCATAACGGAGTGAAAGGCTGCCAATAATCTTCCGCAGTTTTGGAAAATGGTGATATGCATTGAATGCCCGTACCATCACCTCGAAGTTAATCGCAAAAAACAAGGCATGCAAAGGGGTTTCAAAGATCAGGAATCCCCCATCGCCGGTACTGATAAACGACTTCTCTATCTTTTCCTTTGTATAGTTTTGAAAAACGAATTGATTGTCTTCCAGACACAGGCGAATGGCCTTGTCAAAAAGGATTTTGAACAAGGCAGGAATCATCGTTTGTTCAAGATGTTTATACAGGCCATAACGGTAGATATCGATCCCCAGCACAGATACCTTTTTGAAGCTTCTGAGGTTCACGTATTTTTCAAGTTCCCGGTAGAGATCTTCGCTTTGCGGGATCTTATTCACCTTTTCATAAATGGATTCAGTATCGAATTCCCTGAGTAGTTGAAGGATTTGATCGAACTGCATTTTTTTGATCCTTTTTGCCATCTCTTTTTTGTATTACAGGTGATTTTCTATACAATGATACTAAAGAATCACGATAAATACCAATCCATTTCTATCTGCTTCATTATCTTTGCTTCTGCATGAAACGATTATTTGCGGCTATTAAGGTGCAGTCTTCTGAGGCTTTTCTCCACAGGTATTACAAGCTGAAAAGAAACCTGAAGGATGAAAGGATACGTTGGGTAGATCCGGAAAATATCCATATTACATTGAAATTTTTCGGAGAAACCCAGGAACATCATATTCCTGCCATCAATGCAGCCTTGCAGGAATCGATTTCTAACACGACTCCTTTTCATTTTAATATCACAAATACCGGAATATTTGGAAGTGCCTACCAGCCAAAAGTGATCTGGTTTGGGCTGGAACCCCATGATGATATCTTAAAACTATCGGAAAGCATATTGGTCGAACTTGAAAAGATCGGCATTGAAAGAGACAGGCAAAACTTTGTCCCCCACCTCACCATTGGCAGGATCAAACATCTTGATGACAAAAAATTCTTTCAACAGGTGATAGATAAATACAGGGAAGGCTTTATACAAAAAGAAGAGGTGAATACCATCCACCTCTTCGAAAGTCAACTGAGTCCAAAAGGACCTATATATACAATTATCGGCAGTTATTCTTTTTTACCCTGATATTTCTCAAGGAAGTAGCTAATAACCAGTGCGATGCCGCCAAAAAGGAAGATCATAGAAAAATACGACACTTCTTCTTCGAGTACTGTAGTAGCATCCAGGATATTTCCTACCAGGATACCAACGGCTACACCAATCAACAGCAGTCCGTAGCGGATCCCTGCCATGCCTGGTTTCAGGTCATTAAAGACTGAAGGGTCGGCTCCTTTTTCAAGCATTACCATACGTTCTTTTCTCCTTACGCCAAGAGCAACAATTCCATATATGAATCCGAAGATTATCAAGAGGACTAGTACTGGAGTTATTTCAATCATTGTTTTAGTTATTTAAGGGTTTATAATCCGGTTTCTGCCTCTTTGACGCAAGTTTTTCGCCTTGGTTACACCTCGTAGAGTTTTGAGTTTTGAGTTAACTTTGTAGCATGATTGAGATTGTTTCATATAAGACAGAAGACCGTCCGGATTATGCGGTACAGGCAAACAAGATCCGGCAGGCGGTTTTTGTAGAAGAACAAAATGTTGATCCTGCGCTGGAATATGATGAGTTCGAAACTCAGGCAATACACTATTTACTTTTTGTAGAAGGTGTAGCTGTTGCTACTGCCAGATGGCGTGATACATCAAAGGGTATAAAGCTTGAGCGCTTTGCCACCTTAGGTTCACACAGGAACAAAGGCCTTGGGGCCATACTCTTACAAGATATTATGGAAGACATTCTTCCGCTGGGGAAAAAGATTTATCTCCATTCTCAATTAAAAGCCATTCCTTTTTATGAAAGGTTTGGGTTTATAAAGATTGGCGATCAATTCACCGAAGCCGAAATTGAGCATTTTGAGATGATACAGGGAAGATGAGTAGTGAGTACTGAGTACTGAGTACTGAGTACTGAGTAGTGAGTACTGAGAATCGAGTATCTCCTAATCCTCAATGACTTTCTTATAGTGTTCATACCGCTCGAAGATCTCTACCACAAAGTTGTAGGTTTCTTCTCCACGAGCATAGCCATATTTAACTACTGAATCGCGGTAATAGGTAGGATCAGATTTATTCAGGATAAAGAAATCCACATTGTCAGTCCAGACATTCGGGTCTTTCCCGTGTTTAACAGCCAGTCGCCGGGCATCATAAATATGTGCAATGCCAACGTTATAGGCCGCCATCACGAACCTGATACGCTCTTCGGGATCATCAATTTCTGGAGGAAGTTGTTTATCGAGCCAACGCAGGAATCGTATCCCTGCATTAATCTGGTCTGCCGGCGAAGAAGCTGAATCAACACCATAGATCTCTGCGGTTGCAGGCATAAGTTGCATTAGACCAAAGGCTCCCACCCAGGAGGTCACTTCAGGATGAAAACGCGATTCCTGGTAGATTAGTGAAGCAACAAGTCGCCAGTCAAGGTCATTGTCCTCGCTCAGTTCCCTGATGATTTCATCATATTGTGATATTTTCCCTCCACCGATAGAATGGTATTCACTTTGAGCAATATTCACTGAGCGTGGATTGTTAAAGTATTTATTGTAAACGTAGCGTGATGCTATGCTTTTTTTATAATTAACGATCCATGTATTGATCTCCTGTCTCAGACTGTCATTCCCCTGCCTGACCGCCCATGCCACATGCTGCGGAAAGCTGAGAGCCGTAGATACATCCAAATTAGGATAGTATTTCTGGTTTACTTTGGCAATATGCTCATCCGATACCGTGTATTCAATTTCTCCCTGGGCTACAGCTGTGATCAGCTGTTCCACTTCTCTTTCAGGGTCGACATGCACATGGATAGTATCCCCGATCTCATTTGCAAGGATAGAAAGGCGGTCGGCAAAAATCGTCCCCTTTTGTACATACACATCTTTCCCAGCCAATTGAAGAGGACTTCTTATCAGTTGTTCTTCTATCTCGTCCCAGGTGCGCATCTTTCTCCAGTTTTCAGGTTTACGCTGAACCAACACCTGCTTGGTTTGTATCTGGGGAATGGTAAAATCCACAAGCTTCTGCCTGTCACGGGTAACGGTAAGGCCCATAGCGATGAGGTCTACCTTTTCCTCTTCAAGAAGTTCGAAGGCTGAATTCATATCATTGCTGATCACCAGCTTCAGGCTAACATCAAGGTAATCAGCAAACTCCTGCATCATCTCAAACTGGTAACCCATAGGTTCGCCCCGGTAAATAAAGTAATTTGTAGAATTATAATCGGTAAGTGCAATCAGGGTATCGCGCTCCAGGATATTCCTGAGCGAAGGATCAAGCTGAATCTGAGATCTATCCTCCAGGATGTTCTCCATCTTGCTGTTATGGCCATCCAGGCATGAAGTGCACATGATCATGCAGACAGCAACAAGCAGGCTCAGCAGTATTATTGGTTTTGCCTTTTCCAAAGAAAGGGTTTTCAATTTCTTCACCAATGTAGTAAATAATTTTAACATGGGAAATTAGATGGGGTCTCCTACACGACTTTCCTATACCGCCATACCGCCATGGCGTTCAGCAGGACTGCCAGTATAAGGAGTGCAAAAAATTGCCTGCTGATATCATGGAAAGTTGATCCTTTTAAAAGCACCATCCTCATCACATCTATGAAATAGGCTATTGGATTGGCCTGATTTATGAACTGTGCCCATTCGGGCATGCTCTGAACCGGCGTAAACAATCCACTCATCAGGATGAAGATGATCATAAAGAAAAAGGTCAGGAACATAGACTGTTGCTGGGTGTTCGTCAGAGTAGAGATGAGCAGGCCCAGGCCCAGGGCCACCAACAGATAAACACCTGCCACAAAAAATACAAGGCCTAAACTTCCCAGCATAGGAATGTCAAACACCAGTTTCGCCAGCACCAGTCCAAAAGCCAGTTCAAACATGGCAATGATCCAGAACGGAATAAGCTTACCCAGGATAAACTGGTATTTCTTTATAGGGGTAACATTGATTTGCTCAATCGTGCCCATTTCTTTCTCCCTGACAATGTTCATGGCCGAAAGAAAAGCAGCGATTACAGTGACCAGCAGCACCAGGATACCCGGAACCATATATGTGAAATAGTTCAGCTCGGGATTATACCAGAATGCAGTGCTGACCTGAATAGGTGAAGGCGGCTTTCGAAGGCCCAGTTGCTCCACAATAATATCGGTATTATAATCCATTATAATATTGAGCGCATAGGCATTCATCAGGCTGGCAGCACTTCCATTTATGGCATTGGTAGTGACCTGAAGGCTGGCTTTCCTGTCAGTAATGATGTCTTTATCAAAACCCTTCGGAACTTGTAATATCTGGTCTGCTTTTCCATTAATTACGGCATTCTCAGCATCCGCAAAAGATTCAGACTGATCAATCACAGTAAAGAATGGTGAGCCCTTGAATTTGGCAAGCACTTCCCTGGAGGCAGGGCTGTTGTCCTGATCTACAACAAACAAATTAATGTTCTTGATCTCAAAGGTAGCTGTGAACGACAAAACCAGCAACTGGAAGATAGGAACAATGAAAATAATAGGCAGCATGGTCCTGTTCCTCCGCACCTGGATGAATTCTTTCTGTAATATGTATAATATGGTCCTCATGGCCTATTCCAGTCTGATCTTGAATTTCTTTACACTTAAGCCGATAAATAAAACGGTCATCCCCACGATGATCAGGGTCTCCTCCCAGATATGGGTCAGGCCCACACCCTTCAGCATGATATCTTTCACGATAATAATAAACCACTTCGTTGGCATGATATTACAAAGCCATTGCAGCACCTGCGGCATGTTTTCGATAGGAAAGATAAAGCCCGAAAGCAGTATGGTTGGTAGCAGCAGGGCAAACATCGACATCATCATGGCTGTTTGCTGGTTTTTTGCCAGGGTAGAGATAAAAATACCCAGGGAGAGGGCCATTATGATGAATAGCAGGCTTTCAGCCAGCAGAAGGATCACACTGCCCTGTACAGGCATCCCGAAAACAAAAAATGACAGCAGTAGAATTGTAACAGCATTAATGAAGGAAAGCACAACATATGGCACAACTTTACCTACAACGATCTGAATCGGTTTCAGTGGCGAAACCAACAACACTTCCATGGTACCCATTTCCTTTTCACGGGCGATAGATATGGAGGTCATCATGGCTGAAACCAGCATCAGGAGAATAGTAATGGTACCCGGAACGAACATAAATACACTCTTTAGTCCCGGGTTGAACAGCATCTTATATTCAGTGATGACCTCGATGGGCAGACTCTGCTCACCCAGTTTTTCTATCATATAATTCTGTATGATTCCGGAGGTATAGTTTGACAGCAGTTTGGCTGTATTGGGATCAGATGCATCGGCAATGATATGGATAGACGCATTTTGCTCCTTTTCCATCCTCCGGGCAAAGTGATCCCCGATAATGATCACTTCTTTGATGTCTCCAGCTTTAAAGGCAGCCTCGATCTGGCCTTCATCCGTCAGGTTCTCATTGAGCAGGAAATATTCAGATGAAATGATCTTATTGCTCAGCTCAAGGCTCATATGGTCTTTTGAGTAGTCCAGGATAGCGATCTCAGCATCCTTGATCTCCGTTGTAATGGCAAAACCAAAGATCAGAACCTGCACAATAGGCATCCCAAACAGAATGACCATGGTGCGCACATCCCTGAAGATGTGGTAGAATTCTTTTATGATGAAGCCTTTCATTTTAGTATTGAGTACTGAGATTTGAGTATTTAGACTTGAGAATTAATGTGTCCTTGACTCAGAGCTCTTGAAAATTGCATATGTCATTTTTTGTATTTCAAAATTTTTTTTAGATAATGTTTTAAATGTCTCCAGGTCCAAATAGCCATTCTTCTGCGCTATAATTAATTGTGTTTCCAACTCACAAGCTGATCCATACGAAACATTCAAGAAATACTTAAATTCCTTTTCTGACTGACGCCCAGAACCTTCTGCAATATTTGAAGGAATAGAAACTGCTGACCTCCTAATTTGCTGAGTCAGGCCAAATTTCTCCTCACCTGGGAATTCTTGGGTGATCTTATATGTTTCTATTGATAAGTTCAATGCTTTCTGCCAAACTTTAAGCTTTTTATACTGATGCATTAATAGATAATTTAAAGTGTTAGTTGTGAGTTGAAACAAGTCATATTACTCACGTCTCAATACTCATATCTCAATACTCCTCCATATCTATTAATACAAAATTTACGAATTTGTCCCCCTCGCCAATTTTATGAAGACTTCCTCCATTGAAGTTGCCTTAAATTGTTTTTTTAAATTTTCAGGAGTGTCAAGTGCTTCTATCCTGCCATCCACCATGATGGAGACCCGCTGACAGTATTCCGCCTCATCCATGTAGTGGGTGGTAACAAATACCGTAATGCCTGATTCAGCAGCTTCATATATCATTTCCCAGAATTGCCTCCGTGTGATCGGATCTACTCCACCGGTAGGCTCATCGAGGAAAATGATCTTTGGATCGTGCATGATGGCCACTGAAAATGCCAGTTTTTGCTTCCAGCCCAGCGGCAGTGAACTGATCACAGAATTTTTTTCCTTCTCTAATCCAAGCTTCACCAGGTAGTGGGCTGTCTTTTCTCTGATCGCCCTGGCTGACATCCCATAGATACCACCATAAAAGCGAAAGTTCTCCTTGATGGTCATATCTTCATACAAAGAGAACTTCTGGCTCATATATCCAATATTCCGCTTAACCTTGTTTGATTGGCGGTAAACATCATATCCCGCCACTTCTATCTTGCCTGAAGTGGGCATCAGCAGTCCGCAAAGGATGCGGATGGCAGTTGTTTTGCCTGCTCCGTTGGCACCCAGGAACCCGAACACCTCCCCCTTTTTAACATAAAAAGTAAGGTCGTCGTTTGCTGTAAAGTTCCCAAACTTCTTGGTCAGATGCTCAACATTAATGATATGATCTTCCATGAACATATTAGTCCCCTGTCATCAATTCCATGAAACAATCTTCTATTCCGGGCCTGATGGGTTCGATCATTATCTGGTCATGCCCCTTTTCCTTCAGTACGTCTGCAAGCATGTTTTCCCTCAGTTCCTCTCCCTTTGGAGTGTAATGAATACTTGCTCCAAAGCGGTATGCAGAATGGCAATCTGACAGCGACCTGAGGTCTTCAACCAGGCTAAACATATTTGTAGTCTGAATAGAAGCCAATGGCTTTTCATGTGCCTCGATAATATTCGCTGGACTATCGATGCTCATTACGTTTCCCTCCTGCATCAGAGCCACCCGGTCGCACATCGCAGCCTCATCCATATAGGGTGTCGACACCAGTATGGTGATTCCCCAATCTTTAAGTCGCTTCAGCATCTCCCAGAATTCTTTGCGCGATACAGCATCCACCCCCGTGGTGGGCTCATCAAGAAAGAGGACAGTAGGCTTATGGATGAGGGCGCACGACAAAGCAAGCTTTTGCTTCATGCCACCACTCAGGCGGCCAGCCAACCTGTTTTTGAAGGGTTCGATCTGCTTATATATATCTTCAATGAGATAGTAGTTCTCCTCAATAGTGGTATTAAAACTGCTGGCAAAGAATTTCAGGTTTTCCTCCACCGACAGATCCTGGTAAAGGGAGAACCGGCCGGGCATATAACCAATGATCTTTCTGATTTTTTTAAAATCCTTCACCACATCAAGGCCTTCCACCGAAGCCCTTCCCTCATCAGGCAATAATAGTGTAACCAGTATCCTGAAAAGCGTAGTCTTCCCGGCCCCGTCAGGACCAATGCAGCCAAAGATCTCCCCTTTATCTACTGTAAAGGAAATATCCCTGATCGCTTCTACCTTTTTGTAGGATCTGGATAGGTTTTCTATTATGACAGAAGGGGTGGGCATTAGGCGTTAGGCATTAGGCACTAGGCATTAGGCATTAGGCATTAGGCACTAGGCACTAGGCACTAGGCATTAGGCACTATTCACTCTTTACTCGTGTCCAATACGTAGTTTTTCCAATCAAAGATATCCCGATATAGCCCCGTATCTTAAGCAGGTCATATTCTTTCATTACGATATAGCAGCTATATGTTTTACCACTTTTAGGATCATAAATATCACCTTCATCCCATTCATTGTCTTCATCCCATTCAAAATCGGTAAGTAGCTGTATTCCCAAAGAAGGGCGTTTCTGCAGTTCAGGGTCGGGATTATGTTTGTCGAGTTTAGGCTTGCCGGTTTCATCATCAATGGGAAACTTAAGCCAAATAATCTTTCCATAATAGAGTTCATTCTCCTTATAGATCTCGATATGGGCATCCTCATCTTCATTCAGCCAGATACCTAAAAGGTCATCCTGCTTATAATCCTGTGCATTTACACTGGCTGCAGTAAAGAGCATAGCTGCGAACATCATAAATAAAATTCCAATTCTTTTCATAATTTATTGTTTTAGTGAGTATTCAAAAGAAGTCTAATATACATCTAAAAGTTAACTTCCCCCGGCATGCCTATTTTGATGGCACCTTCATTTGGCACGAGTATCTTAACGGCATAAACCAGGTTTACCCTTTCATCCTTGGTTTGTATTGTCTTCGGGGTAAATTCCGCAGCAGAGGAAACCCAGCTGATCTTTCCTCTAAGGCTTGTGTTTTCTTTTTTGGTTTTATCAATCTGCACTTCTACTTCCTGTCCTATCTTGATATGGGGCAGCTGATCACCACTTACATATACTTTCAGTTTCATCATGCTCAGGTCAGCAATCTTGTATAAGGGTTTGCCCGGGGCAGCCACCTCCCCTGCTTCTGCATATTTTATAAGGACGGTTCCATTCACAGGATTGCTTATCCGGCATTTCGACATGGCTTCCTGTACCTGCAGGATCTGTATCCCCATAGTCTCGATCTCTGCCTGTATCTGCTGCTTTTGTGATTTGGTGGCGATGATCTGTGTTTGGATCAGGTCGAGGGCACCATTCAAATCGTCAAGCTGTTTTTGTGTTGCGGCGCCATCTTTAAATAGCTTTACCAGGCGGTCCTGATCCACGCTGAGGTTTTTTTTCTGCTGCAACTGTACATCCATCTGTGCATTGATGGTTATCAGCCTGGTTTTTACCGCAGCAATGCCTTTGATCAGCTGTTGCTTTTTCAAGTGCAGGTCAGTAGTATCAATAAGGCCCACGATATCACCTTGTAACAGTTGTTGCCCTTCTTTAATATCAAGGGCAAAGATCTCGCCCTGTGCCATGGCTGAAACCATGACCTCAGTCGCTTCAAAGTTTCCATAGGCATCAGCTTTATTGCCATTGCTGCTACAACTTATCATTCCCGCTGAAATGATCAGAATCCAAAATAACTTCTTCATCATATGCTGTTTTAAAGTATTCCTAATGTTGTTAAATAATCCACCTTTGCTTTGGCCAGTTTAACCTTATGCACCTCCATATTCAGCTTGGCCTGTGCTTCCTCATTCATCCTGCCCACATAATCGGAAGAGGTGATCACCCCATTGTCAAATTGTGAAGAAGCTGCCCTGGCAATGCTTATCCGGAGTTCTATCACCTCCAGATCTTTTTTCATCAGACCCTCATATTTCCGCACATCAGACATATGTTGTTCGAGGGCAATATTCAGGTTCTTGTCGAAGGCTTCCCTTTCACGATCCACCAGGTCCTGCCGTAAGCCAAGGATCTGCTTGTCTTTCTTGTTCTGATTCCAGTTCCAGACCTTCCAGTTTAGTCGTGCACCAACAATATAAAAAGGAGTCCACTCGTCTTCCAGCACGTTGAGCCCGGGATTTCCATATCCCAGTTGCCCGAAACCGGATAATTTCGGCATCCAGGTACTTGTGATCAGGTCTTTGCTGTTTTCAAACATGGTTCTTTGCAAGTCATACATTACAAGTTCGGGGCGTACCGGGTCAGGGTTTGCAGATGAGATGATATTTTCAGGCATATCAAGGGTGATCTGCGCAGGAAGCCTTTCAGAAATCAGTTCTGCAAGGATGCGGATAAAGGTTTCCTTCTGTATGGCAGTTTCATCCAATTGTTGCTCAACCCTGATGACCTCAGCTTTCAGCACGTCCCTGTCGGATGCCAGGGTCATGCCATGGGTTACCGCTGAATTCACATCGTCGAGTTTATTGTGGAGGCTTTCCAGCAATACATTCAGGAGCTTCTCATTCTCCTGCATAAGAATAATGCTGAAAAATATGGAATTGATGTTCTCCTTTAATTTATGCAGTTCTACCTCTACCCTTTGCTTCTCCATCTCATAGCTGGTCAGGTTGAGCTGTTTCTGCTTTCCGGTAATGCCACCATCGTAAATCACCTGGTATAAATCCATTGTGAATTTATACTGGTCTTTGGGGGGTACAGGCGTACTCAAAGGTGCAGGCGTTACCTGCATATCGATTGGAGGGGGTAGATAAAAAGCAGGAATCTCAACATCTACCCTGGGTACATCTGACTGGTAACTGGCCTGACCATTGATCTGTACCTGGGGCAGGTAGTTTGCATTTAGCTTTTTTTGCTGTATCTCACTGGCTGAATTCAGCAGATCTGTCCGTTCTGCTGTTGGATAACTGCCTAGGGCCAGTTCATGGCAAAGTTCCAGAGTAAGAGTATCGGGCATCTGCCCGTAAACCATTCCTGCCATCAGGAAACCGGTGATCAAAACAATTCGTTTCATGCTTTTCTGATTGCATTTAAAATAAGTTGAGGGATTTCCTTCTTGCGTTCCTGAAGGAAGTTATTGTATGCTTTTTGATCATTGTCGAACAACATGCGCTGAATCAAAGGCCTTGCTGCAAATGGGAAGACACAAAGGCCGATCAGGTTAACAAAGAAATGCCTTGGATCCCTGATATATACCTTTTCTTGTTCAAGGGCAATACCTATCTTTCCAAGCATGATCTCGGGTTTGATCCCTGCCTCCCTGATCAGCTCGCTCAAAGAATCCGGGTTCTTACTCAATTCCTGCATCACAAAGATGGGGATGAGTGGATTTTCTATAAAAACATCAATGTAGCGGTCGACAAAGGCATGTATCTTCGCTTCCAGAGTCATCTCCGACATGAAGATCACCCCCAGATGGGGGATAAACTGGCTGAATACCTTGGCAAATATTTCCCTGAACAATCGCTCCTTGCTTCTGTAGTAATAATGCAGCAGCGACTTGTTTATACCTGCCTTATCTGCGATCATTTGCATGCTGGTACCATCGTAACCGTTCTGCATAAAAACTTCCCTTGCAACCTCTAAGATATGCTCTTCCGTGCTGATATTCTGCTCCGTCATCTTTGACCTTATAGTTTAACTATTCGAATTAACCTTTTGGTTAAACCGATTGGACAAATATATAATATTGAAAAACAGAAGTCAAGTATTTGTTAAAAAAAATTCCGATACTTTTGCATTATGCACTTCAAAAAGACATATTTCATTAGTTTGATCCTGCTCATCCCGGCCTTACTGAATGCCCAGGAGTCTAATCGCTGGGGTCTTGGGGAGGGATCAGATCTTTGTGTCTATGACAGCCTGCCTCTTTCTTTATGCATGCTTGAAGAAAGCTTTGTTACGAACTCAGAAGTTGTGTTTTGCCCATCAGGGATTGAGCGTTCATCAGGGAATGATGTCAGAAAACGCTATCATTTTAACTGGAGCGTTAAGTACAATAACATATACCTTAAAAATGCCGAAGGCATCGTGTATGAGGGTATGAATGAGCATGGATTTTCCGCATCCCTGATGTTCCTTCAGGATAGTCAATTGCCGGACAAAGAGAAAGAACTTATTCCTATTGGTGCTTCCCTTGCAGTGAACTTCTTTATCGACCATTTTAAATGTATCGACACTGCTTTGCTTGCAGTATGGGATATCAGGTTATTTGATGACCTTGGCCTTGAAGGTGGATGGCCTTTCAGGATCGTGCTACATGATACGAGCGGGGCTTCGGCCTATATCGAATACCTGGAGGGAAACCGAAATGTCTACACTCCTGATGAGCCTGCATTTATTGTCAGTGGCCCCGATTATGCACGTTTGATAGAACTCGAATACATCGCGGAGGCACTTCCTGAAAACAGAACCGAACAGCTTTTTTTAGACATCGTGTTCTCGGGCTTTCCGCCAAATACCGCTTTGGTCGTATTGAGGTACTACATGCAAAATATCCCTGACAAGCAGTTTTACAGCTTTTTCAGATATCATGAAAACCGGGAATTGTATATTCTCACACCAGGGAATGATGAAGCAGTGTTTAATTTCAGGGAAATTGAATTTTTGCCCGGGGAGGAAGTTTCTACAACCTACTTTTAAGATTCCTGTAGCCTGGTCTTCACCTTGGATGCCAGAATATCAATAGCAACAAGGTTTTCTCCACCCTGGGGGACAATAATATCTGCATATCGTTTTGAAGGTTCGATGAATTGAAGGTGCATCGGTTTCACAAAGGTGTGATAATGCCTCAGGACCTCCTGAGGGTCTCTGCCCCGCTTAACAATGTCCCTGCTCATGATACGCGACAGGCGATCGTCATCATCGGCATCTACAAACGTTTTAATATTAAACCTTGACCTTAATTCAGGATTGGTAAAGATCAGTATGCCCTCTACTATGGTTACTTCACGGGGTTCAACCCGGATGGTTTCTTCCAGTCGGGCACAATCCACATAAGAATAGGTTGGCATGTCGATAGCATGCCCATCCTTCAGCATATCGAGATGACGAGTAAGCAAATCCCACTCAATAGAATCGGGATGGTCAAAATTGATTTTCTTTTTTTCTTCCTGTGGCAGATATCCGTTATCCCAGTAGTATGAGTCCTGTGCAATGACCGATACACTGTCTTCCGGGAGCAATTCTATCATACGATTCACTACCGTGGTCTTGCCTGATCCTGATCCGCCTGCTATACCAATAATTAACATGATGCTAAGATAAAAAATCTTTCAGGAAATGAAACTTGTTACTTGTTGCTGGTTGCTAGATTCTGGATCCTGGATACTGGATACTGGATACTAGATGCTGGATCCTGGATACTGGATACTGGATACTGGATCCTAGATACTGGATACTGGTTCTATCCTCGTTACTCGTTACTCAAAATATGCTAATTCCCAACGCGCCAATGCTTGCCATTAAAATACTCCAGATCACATTGCCTGCCAATGACCATAACCATAGTCGTTTTGTATCCCTTACAATGGTAATTCCAATCGCCATGCCTAATGCTGGCCCGAATACGCCGGGAAGCAAAAGGCCAAGCCCAATCACACCATATTTATTAAGGTAGTCATGCATCTTTGCTTTTGATTTACCCAGGTAGCGCTCGCCCCTTTTACTTAAAATATAGCGTTTCAACTTGCTACCGAAAATATATACCAGGGTCGTGCTGGTGGCTGAACCCATGATAATTGTGATGGCGATCACCACCGGGGAGAAGCCATAAGCCAGTCCTACTGGAATGGCCATCCATAGGCCAAAGGCCCCGACACAAAATAATACGAGCAGGTGCAGGAAGGTCATATTCAGTTTGATAATGGCCTCCTAAGATAGTAAAAAGCGGGCTGTTTACAGCAAAAAGCTGATGAGAATACCTGCGGCCACTGCCGAGCCGATCACTCCGGCTACATTGGGGGCCATGGCGTGCATGAGCAGGTGGTTCTTTGGATCATACTTCAATCCCTCTGCCTGTACCACCCTGGCGCTATCGGGCACAGCCGACACGCCAGCGGCCCCAATGAGGGGATTGATCTTATTTTCATTCGACAGGAAAAGGTTCATGACCTTGGCAAAGATCAATCCCCCGGCAGTGGCGATCATGAATGATACCGCACCCAGGGTAAAGATCATCAGTGAATCCGTGGTTAGAAAAACATCTGCCTGTGTAGATGCCCCAACCGTTAAACCCAGCAGGATCACCACTATATCTATCAGGGAGGTCCTTGCCGACTCAGCTAAACGTTTGGTCACACCACTTTCCTTCAGGATATTCCCAAAGAACAGCATCCCAAGTAAGGGCAAAGCACCCGGGGAAATAAAAGTGGTTAAGATCAGTCCGACTATAGGGAATAATATTTTCTCCAGCTTTGATACCGAACGTGGTGGCTTCATCACTATCCTGCGTTCCCTATTCGAAGTAAGCAATCGCATAATAGGCGGTTGTATGATCGGTACCAGGGCCATATATGAGTAAGCCGCAATCGCAATAGGCCCGATCAGGTTGGCAGTCTGTATGCCATTGATAATATTCCCATTGGCCAGCTTCGAAGAAAGAAAGATAGCCGTTGGACCATCGGCCCCGCCAATGATCCCGATAGAAGCAGCTTCAGGCATGTTAAATCCAATTGCCAGGGCACCAAGCAGGGTAATAAAAATGCCTACCTGGGCAGCAGCACCCAGTAACATAAGCCTGGGGTTCGAAATCAAAGAAGAGAAATCTGTCATGGCCCCAATACCAAGAAAAATCAGTGGAGGGTAAATACCTTTGGTCACACCAAAATATAGATAATTCAACACACTGCCTTCCTGGTATAATCCAAGCTGCAGATTGATATCCGGCGACTGGAAAAAGGGGATATTTCCTATGATGATCCCCGTACCTATGGGGACAAGTAACAGAGGTTCATAATCATATTTGATAGCCAGGTAAATAAACAGCAATCCAACAAGTATCATAACAATATGCCCGGGGGTAGCATTGGCAAATCCAGTATAGGAAAGGAACTTCTTGAATCCTGCCAGGGCACCATTCTCAGGAGATGCATTCGCTGCATCATTCGCTATGACCACCTCCTCAATTTCATCCTGGCTTCCAAAGGCTGGATGGTCGAAAGCTTGCAGGCGATGAAGCCCAGCAGTGAGTATGGCCAGGATCCCTATGATCCCAATGATCGTAAATGCTTTACGCTTTGTCATCTCCTATTCGATTTCAAGTAAAACATCACCCTGTAGAATGCTGTCGCCGGCATTCACCTTAACAAACTTTACATTCCCTTCTCTTTCAGAAACCAGCTTGTTCTCCATTTTCATGGCCTCATAGATCAGCAGATTATCGCCCCGCTTAACCTCATCACCCTCTTTCACCATCACTTGCATAATGACGCCCGGCAGTGGTGCCTTGACCTGATGCAGGGAATCACCTTTCTTGATCACATGGGAATCCTTTGCTTTCGGTATATTTTTCCTGATCAGCTGAGGTGTTTTTGAAGTTTTCTTCTCGGCATGGATCTCAACCTTATACTTGGTTCCATTCACTTCAACCCTTGCCACCTGTCCTTCCAGGCTTGAGACTTCAACATCATAATCATGTCCCCTGATGGTAAACTTGAAATGCTTCATCGCTTTTTAATTGTTTTTCCCGGGAAACTCCCTGAGTGTATATATTTTTGAACTCCATGGAGAGTATGTTTTTGATACCCTTTTAATGGTGATCACATTGCTTTCTTCATCATGCAGCTCATGACAAAAATACAATGCCATGCCAATGGCTGCTGAAACATCGCCTGTAATGAAAAGTTGCTTTTCCTCTGCGGCTTTATACCTTCCTTCTCTCCTGAGCTTCAGCCTAGCCCGGTAGTTGAGGGTCTTCGACAGATAGGTAAAAACCAGATACAGCACTACTAAAGCCATAAAGACGGTAATATAGCCTACTATAGCAATAATGATCCCTTCGGGGAAAAGTGCATTGAAGTCAAAATTTAAGGATAGCAGCTTCATGGCTTATAGTGGGATATTCCCATGTTTTTTAGGTGGATTGACGTCCTTTTTCGTGGCCAGTGTTTTCAGGGCCCTTATCACCCTGAAGCGAGTATTCCGGGGTTCGATCACATCATCGATATAACCGTATTTTGCCGCTTCATATGGATTGGCAAACTTATCCTTATACTCCTGTTCTTTCTTTTTAACGAAGTCTTTTCTCTCTTCTTCGTCTTCGATCTCACGCAATGCTTTTCCGTCCAATACCTCAATGGCCCCGGCAGGTCCCATTACAGCGATCTCAGCCGTTGGCCATGCATAGTTGATATCTCCTCTCAGCTGTTTTGAGCTCATCACATCATGTGCCCCACCATAGGATTTCCTGATGGTGATCGTGATCTTGGGCACAGTGGCCTCGCCATAAGCAAACATGAGTTTTGCACCGTGGGTGATGATGCCGGCATATTCCTGTCCGCTGCCGGGCAAAAATCCGGGGACATCAACCAGGGTCAGGATAGGAATGTTAAATGCATCGCAGAACCTGACAAAGCGTGCTGCTTTCCTCGAAGCATTGATATCGAGCACCCCGGCCAGGAAGTTGGGCTGGTTAGCCACGATACCCATGGGCAGTCCATCAAAGCGGGCAAAGCCGGTAATAATATTTCGCGCATAATTCCTTTGAATCTCCAGAAATTCCCCATGATCCGTGATCGAATGTATGATGTCGAGCATTTCATAAGGCTGGTTGGGATCTTCCGGGATCACATCATTGAGGAAGTCTTCTATGCGGTCGGTCGGATCATTACATTCGATGGCCGGGGCTTCCTCCAGGTTATTCGATGGCAGGTAACTGACCAGTTTTCTGATCAGCAGCAGGCCTTCTTCTTCATTTTCTGCAACGAAGTGGGCCACCCCCGACTTGGAACCATGTACATATGCTCCACCCAGGTCTTCTGTCGAGATATCCTCACCGGTCACAGTCTTGGTCACCTTGGGTCCGGTTACGAACATATAGCTGGTCTTCTCACTCATGATAATGAAATCTGTGAGAGCCGGAGAATAAACGGCACCACCCGCACATGGACCGAAGATGGCCGATATCTGCGGTATAACGCCGGAAGCGAGAATATTTCGTTCGAATATCTCAGCATAACCTGCCAGGCTCCTCACCCCTTCCTGAATACGGGCACCACCACTGTCGTTAATCCCGATTACCGGTGCCCCCACCTTCATGGCCTGGTCCATCACCTTACAAATTTTCTGGGCAAAAGTTTCTGAAAGTGAGCCCCCAAAGACTGTAAAATCCTGGGAGTACAGATAAACGACCCTGCCATCGATGGTACCATGTCCGGTGACGACTCCATCCGACAGATAATGTTGATTTTCCAGCCCAAAGTCATGACTTCGGTGGGTCACGAACATATCAAACTCTTCAAAGCTGCCTTCATCAAGCAGCATATCGATCCTTTCCCGGGCAGTATATTTACCTTTGGCATGCTGCGCTTCAATGCGCTTCTGTCCACCTCCGGCCTTGGCCTCTTCCCTTTTGTCGAGAAGTTGCTGGATCTTATTCGCAAATGACATCATAAGATGATTGTTACAGGATTACTTCTTGCTTTTGTCTTCACAGAACTCGGTGAGCACCCCGAAGGTGGATTTGGGATGTAAAAAGGCGATGTTGAGTCCCTCAGCACCTTTTCGTGGCTGCTGGTCGATCAGCCTGATGCCAGCCTCTTCAGCTTCTTCCAGGTGTGATTCTATATTCTCAACAGCATAGGCAATATGATGGATGCCTTCACCCCTCTTTTCAATAAATTTTCCGATGGGCCCCTCAGGGTCGGAGGACTCCAATAATTCGATCTTGGTCTGACCGATCTTCAGGAAAGCAGTCTTTACTTTCTGGTCTTTTACCTCCTCAATGGCATAACATTCCGTTCCAAGCATCTTTTCATAGAAAGGAATGGCTTCATCGAGGCTTTTTACTGCGATGCCAATATGTTCAATATGAGATGGTTTCATTACTTAAACCTTTATTGTTAAATTTTTCACAAAAGTATTACAAAATTTTGATTCCAAAAAAGAACCGGCCTTATTTTTTTCTTTAAAGGCCGGTTCCTGAATTATGGATATGAAAAGTGCTTATTCAGAAAGCATAAAATTAACTTCCAGCACCATCCTGGATTTTACCTTCTTGCCTGATTGCCTGGCAGCCTTCCACTGCTTGTTGGTGAGTTTGACAACACGAATGGCTTCCTTTTCAAAGGATTCATCCGTTGTGCTCAGAATCTTTATCTCGCTGATGCTTCCGTCAGTATCGATCACGAACTCCACATAAACACTTCCTTCAAGACCTTCTGCCAGTGCATCGAGTGGATAAATGATATTCTTCTGTATGAATTCTTCAACCCCCTCCAGACCTGTAAATTCAGCCATTTTTTCTACCAGGACAAAGAAGTCATCCTTTTCATCTTCGATTGGTTCATCTAAGGATACCTGAGATTCCTCACATGCCTTTATATTTCCTGATCCTCCGGTAGACAAATACATCCTTCCCGGAGAAGATTTTTGCATGGTTCGCGGAGCGATACCACCAATAGCACAGTTACTCACACCTTCGGGAAGTGGCAGTGGCTGGCTCACCGTGGTATAGATGCCATCGGTATTACGTACCTGGTTATCGATGGCCACAAAGGAGGTATACTGAGTAAGCAGGTTATATTTTAGTCCGAGTCCGGTGATCTCTTCTTCATGTGTATTGGTGTACATATCAAGTGCCGCATAGTCGTCAAGCATCTTGATCTTTTCCCTGGCCCAGAGGTAGGTCAAGGCTGCATTCCTGTCATCAACAGCAGCATCATTCACTGCAAGGAGTTTAGTATAATCACCATCTCCAGATGTACCGCTGATCTTAATACTGCCTGTAGCTTTGCCTTTATATTTCCCGAAGATGATAAGCGGACGCTCGGCAAAAACGTCAGCCATGGAAAGTGGCTCCACATCATAGGCCTCAAATCCATCATATTCAACATGGATGTTTGTCAGAACAGGATATTGTATGTATTTCCTGAACTTCTCTGCTGTGACCTCAGCCTGTTCATCGGTAGTCACCACGAAAGGTGTGCCCATCCCGGCATGTGCCATGCCTTCAATCAGGTAGCGGTTCACTCCTGATCCAATCCCGAATGAAAAGAAGTTGGCATTCCCAAGGTTGTTCCTGATCAGGTCGAAAGCTTCTTTCTCAACGGACACATATCCATCGGTAAGGATCACAAAGCTCCTTGCATATTCCCTTGTCGCTTTAAATTTCATACTTTGTTCCATCCTCTCCAGTGCCAATGCCCGTCGAAGTGCCGGGAGCAGCTCTGTGCCTCCCCCGCCATGTTGTTTGTCGATGAAGGCAATCCCCTTATTAATATTGGCTTCTGTAGCCGCAATTGATTGCTCGGAAAACAGGCTTGAACCACCTGAAAAAAGCAATATGTTAAAGCGATCAGCAGGGTTCAAATTCTTCAGAAGTTTGCGCATCATTTCCTTGGAAACATCCAGCGGAAAACCCCACATTGAGCCTGAAATATCAACAATAAAGACATACTCCCTGGGAGGGATCTGCTCAGCCTTCGGCCTGGCCGGAGGTTGTATCATGGCCAGGAAGAAATTCTCTTCCTTGCCTTCGTAGAGCAGGAGACCTGACTCGATCTTACCCCCCGCCAGGCGATAGCGGATGATCACATCCCTGTTGCCTGAGGCAGCATTCCCTTCCTTGAGTTTTAAGCTGGCCATAGAAGGATCATCATAGCTGATATCCATTTCATGAGTGGTGCAGCTCACCTCCTGAATGGGCAGCCCGGCCGAAATACTGGTCTTGATATCAAATTCATAGAGAGGTGCTTCACCTTCACTGGTATATGGGTTCCTGATCCAATTATCGGTGTTGGCAGCAATGTCTTCTGTAGAATTGGAATACCTGGGGCCAACTACCGTTGGATATACAAACTCATATACCCCGGCTTCAGGGATCAGAAGCTCAGTATAACTCATCTCCACCAGGATCTCATCACCCGGCATAATGTTGGCCACGTTCATGGTGAACACATTGGGCCTTTCCTGCTCTAAAAGTGAAGCACTCTGACCGTTTTCTCTGGCCGCCTCATAATCTGCACGAGCCTGCTGCCTTTCTTTGATCTTGGCAATGATCTTTCGTTCACCAATGGTCATCTGCATACTGTAAACCGCAGCCCTGGTAGAAGCCGGAAAAACATAAATGGCCTCGATGGTATTCTCGCCTTCATTCTTATATACCTGCTTGATGGTCACATCAGCGATCACCCCTGCAATGCGCACATCTGCTGATGTAGAAAGCAAGGGAATGGCATCTTTATTAGGATCCCCGTTCGGGATCATAAAATAGGGAGAGAGTGTCTTTTCATTTTCTTCGGATAGCTGGGCAAAACCTGTGGTGGTGGTCAATACCGGCATAGCCATGAACAGGCCTGAAAGGGCATGGATGCCCAGCTGATAAAAAGTTTTCTTTTTCATAGTTCAAATTTTAAGATTAAAAACAATCGCGTTCACGTCATGATGATGCACGGTTTGCTTAAATTCCATAAAAATCCATGAAAAAAAATTCTAATTCCTAATAATCTAAATTCTAAACAAATTCCAATTCTTTAATGCACCTCTCACCCTAAATCCCCCTCTCCTAAAGGAGAAGGGGACTTAAATGGTTTCAATTTTGGAATTTTATAATCTGGGACTTGTTTAGAATTTAGTGATTTAGAGCTTAGAATTTAGCCCTTAATGGCTTTTACTCCCGGCAACTCCTTACCCTCAATATATTCCAGCATAGCACCACCACCGGTGGATACATAGCTGACCTTGTCTTTCAGGTGGTACTTGTTGATGGCAGCCACGGAATCACCTCCACCGATGAGGGAGAAGGCCCCTTTTTGGGTGGCTGCGGCAACGGCCTCTGCAACGGCTTTGGTCCCGGCCTCGAAATTACTCATCTCAAATACACCCATAGGGCCATTCCAGAGGATAGTGGATGAATTCTCTATTGCTTCCACAAAAGCCTTGATGCTTTCGGGGCCAATATCCAGACCCATCAGATCGTCAGGCACGGCATCGGCTTGAACAGTTTCCCGCTCAGCATCATTGTCGAACTCATCTGCTGCCACAGTATCTGAAGGGATATAAAAGTTTACACCCAATTCCTTCGCTTTATACAGGGCTTTTTTTGCCGTATCGACCAGATCTTTTTCAACCAGGCTTTGCCCTACATGTCCTCCCATGGCCTTGATAAAAGTAAACATCATGCCACCGCCGATGATCATATTATCGACTTTGTCGAGCAGATTGTTGATGATCTCTATCTTGCCGGAGACTTTGGCTCCACCCAGGATGGCGGTAAAAGGCTTGCCTGAATCATGAAGTACCTTGTCGATACTTTTTACTTCATTTTCCATAATGTAGCCAAAGAGCTTATCATCCGGAAAAAACTGTGCAACTATGGTTGTGGATGCGTGGGCCCTGTGGGCAGTTCCGAATGCATCATTCAAATATACATCACCCAGCATAGAAAGCTTTTCCGCAAAGGCAAGATCTCCTTTTGTTTCTTCACTGTGGAAACGAAGGTTTTCAAGGAGGAGAACCTCTCCGGATTTCAGGTTTGCTGCTTTTTCCCTTGCCTGTGCACCAATGCAATCATCGGCAAATTGCACTTTTATACCAAGTTGTTTCGACAAATAAGGGAGCAAATGCTTCAATGAGAACTTGTCTTCCGGACCGGTCTTCGGCCTGCCCAGGTGCGACATCAGGATAACAGATCCACCATTATCAAGAATCTTGCGTATGGTAGGAAGAGCAGCATCTATCCTGGTGCTATCAGTGATCTCAAACTGATCATTCAGCGGTACATTGAAGTCAACACGGATGAGGGCCTTTTTGCCTGTGAAGTTATAATTGTCGATTGTTTTCATGTCAATAATATTTTGATTTAAACATATGATGATCCAGGCTGCAAAATTAGGAAAAGGATATTAATTATCGTTACATTTGCTTTAAGCAAACTCTTCACCAAGATGACAAATTTCTCCGGAACCATTAAGTCCAAACTTCCCCGCACCGGTACTTCCATTTTCGCTGTGATGTCGCAACTTGCCAATGAACACAATGCCATAAACCTTTCACAGGGTTTCCCCGACTTTGATGTATCACCAGAGTTAATTAGCCTGATTCAAAAATACATGAAAAAAGGCTTCAACCAATATGCTCCTATGCCTGGCGTTCCTTTACTCAGGGAACGCATCTCGGAAAAAATGGAAAAGGCATACAACATCAGCTATGATCCGGATAAGGAGATCACCATCACGGCAGGGGCAACACAGGGAATATATACTGTTATCGCCTCCATGGTGCGTGATGAGGATGAGGTCATCATCTTTGAACCTGCCTATGACAGTTATGCTCCTGCTGTTGAGCTGTGTGGGGGAACCGTGAAATATGCAAGGATGGAACCGCCTGATTATCGGATCAACTGGCCGGAGGTAGCACGCATGGTTACCCACCGCACCCGCATGATCATTATCAACAGCCCACATAACCCGAGTGGATCCATACTCAGGAAGGAAGACCTCCTGGCCCTGGAACACCTGACCAAAAATACGGATATTGCCATTCTCAGCGATGAAGTTTACGAACACCTGATCTATGATGGGGAGGAGCATGAAAGCGTATGCAAATATCCCGGATTGGCAGAAAGAAGCTTTGTGACCGCTTCCTTCGGAAAAACCTTTCATGCAACAGGCTGGAAGATGGGCTATGTGCTGGCACCAGAAAACCTTATGAAGGAGTTTAGGAAGTCACATCAGTTTGTTGTTTTTACCTGCAATACGCCTATACAGCATGCCATTGCTGAATATCTGGGAAATGAACAAAACTATAACGGACTGCACAGTTTCTATCAGGAGAAGCGTGATTATTTCGCTAAAGCAATAAGTGGGTCGCGCTTCGATATCATCCCCTGTTATGGAACATATTTCCAGCTGGTGGATTACAGTAAGATCTCTGATGAGGAAGACATGGAATTTGCCACAAGGCTGATCAAAGAGCATGGCATCGGTACCATTCCTGTTTCTCCCTTTTATCATAAAGGAGATCATAATCGCGTACTCCGACTATGTTTTGCAAAAAAAGAGAAAACCCTCGATCAAGCCGCTAAAGTATTATGCAAGATCTGAGCATTAGTCTCATACAAACCCATGTGGCCTGGGAAGATCCTGTAGCAAACAGGGATCATTTTGGGGCAAAGATTGCAAGCATCGCTGAGCCCACCGATCTCATCATCCTTCCGGAGATGTTCACCACCGGATTTACCATGGAGGCTGCAAAGAATGCAGAGGAGGTGGATGGAAAAAGTATAAGATGGATGGCCGAAATGGCCGGAGAGAAAGCTTGTGTAATCTGTGGAAGCCTCATCATTCATGACAATGGCCATTATTTTAACCGCCTGATATGGATGAGACCTGATGGCAGCTACGAAAAGTATGATAAAAAACACCTGTTCAGGATGGGGGATGAGCACAAGCACTATTCGGCCGGCAGAGAGCGGCTTATTGTTGAGATCAAGGGATGGAAGGTCATACCCATGATCTGTTATGACCTTCGGTTCCCGGTATGGAGCAAGAATGAATACAGGAACGGGGAATATGCTTTCGACCTGATGGTATACGTGACAAACTGGCCAGCTGCCCGTTCAACAGCTTTTACATCACTGCTTGCCGGCCGGGCAATTGAAAATATGGCTTACGTGGCAGGGAGCAACAGGATAGGTGCCGATGGGAGAGAATACGTTTTTGAGGGCAGATCGAGAATTGTCGGTCCTGAAGGCAATATTTTGTTGGATCCTGGTGCAAACAAAGAAGCTATTTCAAGCCTCACACTGAAGCCGGAACCATTGCTTGAAGTGCGTGCCAGGCTGGGGGTTGGCAAGGATTGGGATAAATTTGAATTGTTATAAACACGTAGTGCGAAAACAGAATTGCATCATCATATTTGCTTTTTAATATTTGTTTGTATTAATTTGGCTGCCGATTTTAAGCTTAAAGCATGAATATTGTTATCGCAGGCGACGGAGAAGTAGGATTACATCTGGCACAGGAGTTGTCCTCTCTGGAAAATCAGAATATCACTATTGTTGACCCTCATGAAGATCTGCTCAAGCAGGTTGAGTCGCATACTGATCTGCTGGCCATCACCGGGGATTCAACCTCCATTGAGACGCTGAAGAATGCCAATGTAAAAAAAGCTGACCTGCTGATTTCAGTTTTGCATGATGAGCGGATCAACCTCCTCACTGCCGCGCTGGGCAAGCAGCTGGGTGCCAAAAAGACCATTGCCAGGATCAACAACCTGGAATACCTGAAACCCGAGAATGAAGCCAGGTTCAAGAATATGGGAATTGATGCCCTGGTATGCCCTGAAGATATTGTTTCGCAGGAGATTGCCAACCTTCTCAGCCAGACGGCAGCGACAGAGGTGTTTGACTTTTCTGATGGCAAACTTTTCCTCTTCCTGATCAAACTTGAGGAAAATGCACCGGTGGTGAATAAGACCCTGAACGATATTGTTTCCATGTTTCCGCACCTTGACTTCCGTGCTGTTGCCATTCACAGGAATTCAAAAACCATTATCCCTAAGGGCGACGACCAGTTCCTGGTGAACGACCTTTCCTATGTTGTTACCAAGCCGGGGGGCATCGACGACCTCCTCAAACTTGGCGGGAAACAACGGATCGATATCAGGAATGTGATGATCGTAGGAGGAGGACGTGTAGGACGTACTACTGCAGGGAAACTGGAGAACCAGCTGAATATCAAGTTGTTTGAAATAGATAAAGAAAAAAGCCTGCAGCTGGCCAGCCGCCTGGAGCATACTCTGGTGATCAATGGGGATGCGCGTGATATCCAGCTCATGGAAGACGAAGACATCAGGGGCATGGATGCTTTCATTGCCGTAACCGACAGCTCGGAAACCAACATCCTTGCATGTTTGCACGCCCGAAAGTTTGGGGTTAAACGTACCATTGCCCTGGTTGAGAACATTGATTATATCGACATCTCCCAGAACATCGGCATAGATACCATCATCAATAAAAAACTGAGCACAGCAAGCTATATTGTGAAATACACCATGCATGCTGAGGTAACTTCCATCAAATGCCTGAGTGGCATTAATGCTGAGGTGATGGAGCTGGTGGCCAACCCTCACAGCATGGTGACTAAAAAGCCTATCAAAGATTTGAACATACCCAAAGGGGCGATCATAGGGGGTATCATCCGAGGGAATGACAGCTATATTGCCGTGGGCGATTTCCAGATCGAAGAAGGCGATAAGGTCGTCGTGTTCAGTTTGCCGGAATCCATACACAAGGTGGATAAACTCTTCAACAATAGATGAAAGACTGGAAAGGCATTAACTTCAAGGTGATCATTAAGGTTATCGGATTCCTCCTTATGATTGAAGGCGTGTTTATGTTTGCCGGCTTGCCGTTTTCCATTTATTATGGTGAGCACGAAAGCCTTTCAATACTTTATTCCGGTCTGATCACTATAGCTACCGGATTGATACTTTGGTTTTCCACGCGAAAGCACCCCAAGAATATTGGCAGAAAAGAAGGTTATGTGATCGTGGCCATTTCCTGGATCATCATATCCCTGTTTGGAACCCTCCCCTTCCTGATGAGCAAGACCATTCCCAACTTCACGGATGCCTTTTTCGAGACCATGTCAGGCTTTACAACCACGGGGGCGACCATTTTAACCGATATCGAATCCGTCCCTAAGGGGATCCTGTTCTGGAGAAGTATGACCCATTGGATCGGGGGTATGGGGATCATTGTTTTTACTGTGGCCATTCTTCCTATCCTGGGCATTGGTGGTATGCAGCTGTATTCAGCTGAGATGCCCGGTGTGACCAAAGACAAGCTACACCCCAGGATCACTGCCACAGCCAAAAGGTTGTGGGCTATCTATCTGATATTTACCTTAGTCCAGACTGTTTTATTAATGCTTGGCGGGATGAGCCTGTTCGATGCTCTTTGCCATACTTTCGGCACCGTTGCCACAGGTGGGTTTTCAACACATAATGCCAGTATTGCCGACTTTTCTCCCTATATCCAGTATGTGATCACCTTTTTTATGATCCTGGCAGGAACAAACTTTACCCTGCATTACTTTGCCCTGCACGGACAGCTGCGTAAGGTGTGGAAGAGTGAGGAATTCCGTTATTTCATATACCTGATCCTGGCGGGGACCCTGGTCATCACCCTGGTGCTGGCCTTTAATAAGGATGGGATGGGCTTTGAAGAAGCCTTTCGCACCTCCTTTTTCCAGGTGGTATCTATAATAACCACTACGGGATATATTACAGATAATTATCTGAACTGGCCCAATATGATCTGGTTCCTGATCGTCCTGATGATGTTTGTCGGGGGGATGGCAGGATCGACCGGTGGTGGAATTAAAGTGGTCCGGCAGTTGTTGCTGATGAAAAACAGCTTGCTGGAACTTAAGCGTCTGATCCACCCGCAGGCCATCATTCCTGTAAGGATGAACGGCAAAGTAGTATCACAGGATATAATCTTCAAAGTGATGGCCTTCTTCCTTATCTATATAAGCATATTCATCATCGGCTCCACTGCGATGGCCCTGATCGGACTGGATGGTTCTACTGCTATTGGTGCTGCTGCCGCAACCATTGGAAATATCGGCCCGGGCATCGGCCATGTAGGCCCTGAAGATAATTATGCCTTCATTCCCCAGGTGGGAAAATGGTTTCTTTCTTTTCTAATGCTGCTGGGTCGACTGGAGTTATTTACTGTACTCATTCTTTTCTCTCCGGCCTTCTGGAAAAAGTAAATGATTAGAGGGAAAAAGTTTATCTTTGGCTACGTTCGATAAAGAAAACCTGTATATGCCAAATCTTTCAGCAGTTATCATTACCCTGAACGAAGAGCGGAATATCGGCCGATGCATAGACTCTGTGAAGGAGATTGCAGATGAAATTATTGTGGTTGATTCCGGTTCCACCGACCGTACCAAAGAAATCTGCGAGAAGAAAGGGTCACGTTTTATCTTTAATGCATGGAAGGGATACATTGAGCAGAAAAACTTTGCCAATGGTCTTGCAGAACACCCATATATACTCTCGATCGATGCTGATGAGGCCCTTTCTGAAGAGCTCAAGGGATCTATCATCAAAGCCAAAAAACACTTCAAAGCCGATGCTTACGAAATGAACCGACTCACCAATTATTGCGGGAGCTGGATCAGGCACGGCGGGTGGTATCCTGACAGGAAATTACGCCTGTTTCATCGCGATAAGTTTGAATGGGGTGGAGAGCGCATACACGAGAACATGATACAAAAAGTGGATAATCCAAAAGTTGAAAGACTATCCGGCGACCTTCTCCATTATTCCTACTACAACATTGCCCAGCACATAGCGCAGGCCAACCTTTTTACCAATATGACAGCAGAGCTGGCTATTGAAAAAGGCAAGCATGCCGGAATGCTCAAAATCATATTCAATCCAATAGTAAAATTCATAAAAGATTATATCATCAGGCTGGGCTTTCTGGATGGTTACTACGGTTATGTGGTTTGCCGGATCTCAGCCCAGGCCACATTTATGAAATATGCCAAGATCAGGCAGATGAGAAAGGAACTGAAAGCCTAAACTTGCTTTATGAGGGACCTCCAGCGCATTATCATCAGCCGTACTGACAGCATAGGGGACGTGATCCTGAGCCTTCCTGTAGCAGGAATACTTAAAAGAAAATTCCCACAAACAGAGCTGATCTTCCTGGGCAGGTCATATACCAGGGAGGTGATCAATGCCTGTGAGCATATCGACCGTTTCATGAACTGGGATGAGATCAGCAAGCTCAAGCCTGAAGAAGCCCTTGATGAATTCCGCCTGCTTGAAGCCGATATGATCATCCATGTATTTCCCCGGCGAGAGATCGCCCACCTGGCAAAGAAAGCAAACATCCCGATCAGGATGGGGACTACCAACAGGCTCTATCATTGGGGGAGCTGTAATAAGCTGGTAAGATTATCAAGAAGAAAATCGGATTTACACGAAGCCCAGCTTAACCTCAAGCTGATTAAAAGCATAACCGGAATAGAAGATATCAGTCTGGAAGAAATCCCCTCTTTATACGGCCTTAACAGAACTGAAGCTTTGGATGCAGAGTTCGTACAGCTCATCGAGCCCGCCAAGATCAATGTTATTCTGCACCCAAAATCCAAGGGAAGTGCCAGGGAATGGGGCGTCGATAATTTTATGAAGCTTATAGAACTATTACCCGAACAAGAATACAAGATTTTCGTCAGCGGAACTTCTAATGAAGGAATGATATTAAAGGACAGCGGCATTTTCGAAAGCAAAAAAGTCACCAATCTTACGGGCCGGATGTCTTTAGCACAACTCATGAGCTTTATCAGCAGATGTGATGCACTTGTTGCAGCAAGCACCGGTCCTTTGCACCTGGCTGCTGCACTGGGTATTAAAGCTATTGGCATATATCCACCCATCAAGCCCATGCATCCCGGCAGGTGGGCACCCATCGGTATAAAAGCTGTTTTTTTGGTGAATGAAAATGAATGTAACGATTGCCGAAAAAGTGGGATTTGCCATTGTATGGCGGAGATTCCCCCCGAAGCAGTTATAAAACTGCTTGCTTAAAGGCTTGTCGATATTAATGCGTAATATTGAGCGTCAAAACAGAACGATTTGATCAGGAAGATAAACAACATAACGCCCAAAGACTTTTTAAGCCAAATGTATTTTCTGGGCTTAGTGTTGATGATCATCTCCATCCCCCTTTCTAAATTTATGATGAGCGTGGCCCAGTTTATGCTCTCAGGCTTCCTCATCCTTGAATTTATTTCTCTTGAATGGTTTAAAAGCTACATTAAAAAATACCCTTTTTACATTCATATTTTCCTCTTCGTACCAAGCATGTTATACCGGATAGCGGAGAGCATATTCAAGATTTTTTCCCGCTTTTTTCGAAAGGAAAACCTGCCGGCCATCGTTTTTGCCTCACTCTACCTCCTGCATGTACTGGGGCTTTTATTTACCGTTGACTTCGACTATGCCCTGAAAGACCTGCGGATCAAGCTTCCGCTTCTTGTGCTACCGGTGATCTTCTCAGTTTCAGAATCCCTTGACTGGAAAAAGTTCCGCACCCTGATGCTGTTCTTTGTGGCAGCAGTGACAGCCGGTACATTTATCAGCACCTTCATCCTGCTAACCCAGGAAGTAGATAACCTGCGCGACATCTCCATTTTCATATCCCATATCCGTTTTAGTCTCTTGATCAGCATTGCCATATTTACCCTGGCATATTTTATCACCAGACAGGCAGGATTTAAGGGGTATATGCGCCTGATATTTATATTCCTCCTGGCCTGGTTCGGGTTTTATTTGCTGCTGTCAGCATCAATAACCGGGATCGTCGTGCTGTTTATCGCCTTATTTGTCATGGCGTTGCACTATACCATGCAGAAAAGGAATTTATACTCCCGCATAGCCACAGTAGTGCTCATCCTGGCTCCTGTTATGATGGTGGTATACATGATGGGGGTAGTAACCGATGTTTTTAAAGTGCATAAGACCGACATTCACAATTTGGATAAGTTCACAGCAAAGGGCAATTACTACTGGCACGACACTACTAACCTGCAAACCGAAAACGGTTATTATGTCTGGTTTTATATCTCTACTGATGAACTTAAAGAAGCCTGGAACAAAAGAAGCACTTATGATTTCGACGGGCAGGACAGCAAGGGACAACTTGTAAAATTTACCCTGATCAGGTATATGACTTCAATGGGATTGAGGAAAGATGCCGAAGGAGTTAGCCAGCTTTCGGAAGAAGATATCAGCCTTATAGAGAACGGCGAAGCCAGTCATCACTATCATGAACGATCGGTATTCTATATCAGGTTGTATAAGATCACATGGGAGGTTCAGCAATATCTTCGGACCGGTGACCCCAGCGGATATTCGGCCATGCAGCGTATTGAATACTGGAAGACCTCCTTACTGATCATAAAACAATACCCCTTAATCGGTGTTGGTACCGGCGATATGAATATTGCGTTTGAAAGGCAATATGATCTCATGAACAGTCCGTTAAAACCGGAGTTCCGGTGGAGGTCGCATAACCAGTTTCTTTCCATTTTCGTAGGCTTCGGACTGGTGGGATTCATCTGGTTCATTTTCGGGCTCCTGTACCCTCCCATCAAGACCGGCCGCTTTACAGACTACTTCTATCTGGCTTTCTTTGTGATCATGGTAGTATCCATGATATCGGAAGATACTATTGAGACACAAGCCGGGGTCAGTATTTTTGCATTCTTCACCTCACTCTTCCTTTTCGGGAAGAAAGACATCAATTCAATTTAGGAATATGGGCAAGAAGGAGTATGCAAAAAACGGGGTATGGCTGGTAGTAGTAAACCCCAATGCAGGCAGCAGGAAGGGCGAAAAGGACTGGCCCGGAATTGCCAAACTCCTCGATGAACATGAAATTAATTATAAGGCGGTTTTCACAGAGAATCGAAAGCATGCCATAAACCTGACTGCTTCAGCCCTGGAAGAAGGCTTCAGGAAGATCATTGTAGCCGGGGGAGATGGCACCCTGAACGAAGTGGTTAACGGCATATTCCTGCAAAAGGCATGCCCACCGTCTGAAGTAGTCATTGGAATGATCCCTGTAGGAACAGGAAACGATTGGGGCAGGACTTATGATGTGCCAAAAAAGTACAGGAAAGCCATCAAGGTCATCCTGAAAGACCACCGCTTCACACAAGATGCGGGTCATGTGAGTTTCTTCGATCAGGATGGCAGGCAGGAACGTTATTTCGTCAATGTTAGCGGAATGGGATATGATGCCCTCGTAGCACTCAAGACTAACCGCATGAAGGACAAAGGCAGGGGTGGTACTATGGCCTATATGATGAATATTTTTACGGGTCTGTTCCAGTATAAAAACACCCATTTCGATATAGATGTTGATGGCAAACACGTATTCAAGGGGAAAGTTCTGAGTATGAATATTGGCATTTGCAAGTATAATGGTGGAGGCCTGATGCAAGTACCCAACGCTATTCCCGATGACGGGCTGCTCGACGTGACGATCATCAAAGGGGTTTCAAAATTTGCCATCGTGAAGCACATTGCAAAACTATATGACGGATCCTTTATCAAGCTGAAGTTTGTCGATACCTTCCGGGGGAGCACCTGCAGGATTATTTCCCGCCCTGAAGGGGTGGCACAATTGGAAGCCGATGGCGAATCTCTCGGGCATTCCCCCCTGGAGTTTAGCGTACTCACTAAAACTCTGACCCTTATCATCCCCGAGCCTGGCAAGAAGAAATAAACATTTCCTCTCTCTTCTTTGTTATGTGTTTAATAAAGTTTATCAACTAATTAATATACAATGGAATTTCCTGAGATCAACTATCTGGCAGTACTTGTTTCTGCTCTTGCTTTTTTTGTGATTGGCAGCATATGGTATTCACCTTTGCTTTTTGCTAGTGCCTGGATAAAAGAGCTTGGCTTCACAAAAGAAAATGCTCCCAAAGGCAATATGTTCAAGACCTTTGGCATATCATTTTTGCTGATGCTGGTGATGGCTTTTAACCTCGCAGCATTTATCGGAAATGGAATGGGCTGGCAATTCGGACTGACTGCCGGTGCACTCACAGGGATTGGCTGGGTAGCTCTTGCCATCGGGATCAATTATCTCTTTGAGCAGAAATCCTTTCGCATCTGGCTGATCAATGCTGGCTACATGGCTATTTCCTTTAGCGCCATGGGAGCTATTATCGGTGCATGGCAATAGGCCTGCTACTTCTTCGGTAAAGTTTTTCTGATCAGTTCGAGAAGTTCCTGTAATGCATCCTCTTCCGGGATGTTTTTGCGCACCGCTTTTCCTTCATGGTAAAGAGTTGCCTTGCCCGGACTTGAACCTACATAGCCATAATCGGCATCTGCCATTTCTCCCGGGCCATTTACTATGCATCCCATCACGGCAATCTTTACATTTTTCAAGCCTTTGGTATGCTGTTTTACCTCCTTCAGCACCTTTTGAATATCGAAAGTCGTACGACCACAGCTTGGACAGGAGATGTACTCCGTACCGCTTATCAACACACCTGTGGCCTGCAGAATATTGAGTACCAGTTCAGGATATTCCCTTCCTGACTCACCCGTAATGCTATAATTATTTCCCTGCGCTTTCAGTATTAGCGAGGACATGTCTGCAGCTGCAAGTATGACCATTTTCTCATAGTCCTGATCGGGATAATTCAACCGTATCAATTCGGGGCTTTCAACCTTCCCTTCAGAGGTCCAGGACATCGAAGGTTTTTTTAATTGCCTTACATCAGCATAGTAATCCCTAAGCTTTTGAGCAACCGGGATCTCGGCCACCGGGTCTTCGGTGAGGGATACCCTTATGGTATCGCCTATGCCCATGGCCAGCATAGGACCTATTCCGGCAGAAGAACGTATTCTCCCATCTTCTCCCTCCCCTGCTTCGGTTACTCCGAGATGAACAGGATAATCCATCCCCCTGGATATCATTTCCCTGACAATTTCCTGCGTAGCCTTAACCATCGTAGGCACATGGCTGGATTTCATGGAAACCACCAGATCGTGAAAATTGTTTTCATGGCAGATCTCAAGAAATTCAATCGCTGAGGCCACCATGCCTTCTGCTGTATTTCCATATTTCATTAAGATCCTTTCCGACAGGGAGCCATGGTTTACTCCTACACGGATAATTGTTCCATGCTTCCTGCAAATATCCGTCAGGCGGATGATCCCTTCCCTGATCTCCTCCCGGCCGGGCTCAAGAAAATCATGGCCTTTTTCTTTTGAAAGGAAAAACTGACGATCAAGATAATTGCCAGGATTGATCCTGATCTTATGAACGATGCTTGCTGCTTTTTCAGCAAGCTTTGGGTTAAAATGAATATCAGCCACCAGCGGAATGTCATAAGCCTGCTTCTCAATGGTGTTACGGATCTCTGCAAGCTTCTCTGCCTCTTTTATGTTCCTGACCGTCATACGAACGATCTCGCAGCCTGCTTCATAAAGCTCAATGGCCTGCCGGGATGTTGCTTCAACATCCATAGTAGAAGTATTGGTCATGGACTGAATTCTGACCTCCTCTGTTCCCCCCATAAGAAGGGGCCCGATCTTTAATACCCTTGAAACATATTGATCACGACTGTTCATAAGAAGTCGTAAAAATACTATACTTACAATAAATAAAGGAAATAATAGTTAATCATATTACTATAAAATATGGCGTAATAGCCTATTTTTGACAAAATTCAATCCGGGAAATTTTCTCTGTGCTTTCCCGGAAAATTAAGAAAAATAAGCTGCTGATGAAGACGTTCAGATATACCATCATTGTTTCTCTCATAATTTTCATGGCCTTTTCAGCTACTGCACAGGATGCAGGAGTTGGGGATTGGCGCGACCACCTTCCTTTCAACAAGTTTATTGCTGTTACAGAAACACCCAACAAGGTTTTTGGGGCAACTCCATATGCTTTGTTGACTTTCAATAAGAATGATGAGTCGATAGAGCGCTTTACAAAGATCAACGGCCTTTCCGACATTGAAATAAGTGATGTAAGTTACAGCTCTGAACTCCAAACTGTTGTTCTGGCATACACCAACACAAACATTGATCTTTTCAAGGGAAACTATATCATCAATATACCTGATATTAAGCGGAAACCCATCCTTGGCAACAAAGTGATCAACCGGATTTCTTTCAGGGGTGATTATGCATATCTTTCCTGTGGCTTTGGAATTGTTGTGCTGGATGTAGTAAAAGAGGAGATTGCCGACACATGGTATATTGGTCCCGACGGAAGCCAGATCAATGTGCTTGACATGACCCATAATGACACATCTTTCTTTGCGGCCACGGAAGAAGGCATTTTCTATGCTTCTGTTGACCATCCCAACCTCGCAGATTACACAGCATGGCAAAGAATGATAAGTGCCCCATTTGCATACCACGAATATGAACTGATAGAAACTTTTTCCGGGAATATTTTTGCAATCCTACCGGAAGGAGGGGGCCTGAGCCAGGACAGTATTGTCTTCTTCAACGGAACAGAATGGAACTTCTTGCCGAAAGGAAATTATGGTGGTGTAAATAACCTCAAAGCCAACAATGATAAGCTGGTCATTTCTATGGATTGGGGAGGAAAAGTCTTTAACTCCAATCTTGAACTCGATTATATCATCTGGAACTATAATCCGGGCACACCGGGCCTGAATGATGCCGTGAACGGTGATGTTGATGGTGATGTTTGGATCGCCGACAAAACCAATGGGCTGGTTAAGTCATGGGCCGAAGGCTGGCAAAGCATGTATATAAATCCCGGTGGACCGGGCAGCGCCAGCATATTTTCAATGACCTCTGCCGAAAATAATGTATGGGTTGCTCCCGGTGGATATACCAGCACCTGGAACCCCCTTTATATCAACCAGGGAGCTTTTCGCTTCGCCAATGAAGAGTGGAAGAACTTCAATATGGGTAACACTTCGGAGTTGCAATCCATCAGGGACATTGTGACCATAGCCGTTAACCCAACGAATATAAACCAGTCATACCTGGGTGTTTTCAGAAATGAGGTTGGCTTGCTGGAAATGAATGCTGATGAGGTTGTCAACAGCTATACTACAGAAAACAGTGAACTTCAGGAATGGGAAGCAGCCGGGACCATTGCCACTGTAGGCCTTGGTTTCGACTCTTACGGGAGCCTGTGGGTCCTCTGCTCAGGAGCAGAGAAATTACTGGCTGAGAAAAAGAATGATAATAGCTGGGCATCATACAGTCTTGGGGGTAGTGCTTCCTCTGTTGACTGCAAGGACCTGATGGTAGATTCATATGATCAGAAATGGATCATATTCAGGCAATCCAACAGCAATCCCAACAAGCTTGCCGTTTATAATGAGAAGAATCCTCCCAACGACCAGGTGCAACTGCTTCGTTCAGAAACCGGTGTCGGGAATGTACCGGGTACTGCCGTTTTCAGTATTGCCCAGGATCTGGATGGAGAAGTCTGGATCGGCACCGATGAAGGCATTGGCATTTTCTATTCCCCTTCAAACATACTCACTACCAATGACTATGATGCCGTGAGGCCACTGGTTAATTTCGATGGCTACGTACAATATCTCTTAGAAACTGAAGTGGTGACAGCCATAGCCGTTGATGGTGATAACAGGAAATGGATAGGAACAGACCGTTCAGGGGTATTCCTGCTATCAGCTGATGGCACAGAGCAAATCTATCACTTCACTGAAGAAAATAGCCCGCTCTTTTCCAACCAGATCATTGATATTGTAATAAATGCCGATGGAGAGGTGTTCATAGGAACCTCCAATGGGATTATCGCATATAAAGGCACCGCATCATCACCCAGTGAAGACTACTCTGATGTTTACGCTTATCCCAATCCGGTAAAGGATGGCTATAGCGGCTGGATAGCGATTAAAGGATTGATGCAGGATTCAGATGTGAAGATCACCGACATCAACGGTACCCTGATTTATGCTACACGGTCAGAGGGTGGTCAGGCTGTATGGGATGGGAGCAACTTTGATGGCAGAAAGGCCCGTCCGGGTGTTTACCTCGTTTTTGCCGCTACAGCTGACGGCAGCGAAAAAGTTGTGACCAAGATCCTCATTATCGACTGATCCAATTCATTTATCTTAGCAGCATGATTCACAAAACCCGTGGTATCGTCCTGCACCAGCTCAAGTATTCCGACACCAGTCTGATCGTGAAGATCTATACCGAATCACTTGGTTTGCAAACCTACCTTGTGAGGGGTGCCCGATCCAAACGTTCCGCATTCAGAAGCAGCCTCTTTCAGCCAATGACACTCTTGGAGCTTGTGGTGTACCACCGTGAAAAAAAAGAACTGCAAAATATTCGCGAAGCAGAGATCGCCGAGCCTTTCCATTCCATCTCCTCCGACCTGCGTAAAAGCACCATTGCCCTCTTCCTGTCGGAAATACTCATGAAGGCACTGAATGCAGGGGAATCCAATGATGAGATGTTTACATTTATCAGCTCTTCCCTGCGTTTTCTTGATGTGCAGGAAGAAGGGATAGAAAATTTCCACCTCTTCTTTCTGGCTAAGCTAAGCCGATACCTGGGTTTTTATCCAAGGGGGAATCCAGACAGGGAAGGCGAATACTTTGACCTCAGGGAAGGTAAGTTCTCCCTTACACCACCACACCACCCCGATCAACTCGACAGGGATATCGGTATGAAGTTGTTTATGCTGAGTGGTCTCCAGGCAAGCGATCTGTCCAGTCTGAATATCGACAAAGAACTCAGGAATGAATTGTTAAGTGCCCTGTTGCTATACTACCAGATCCACCTTAGTGGGCTGGGCAATATTAAATCAGTGGATATACTCAAGGAGGTATTTAATTAATCCTTCAGAAGCAGTTGAATGATGATCTCCTTAAGCTCTGCTTTGATCATCTGGATATCCTGTTTTTTACCCAACTCCTTTTCCATGGAAGTGACGCCTTTATCTACAAAACCACAGGGATTGATATAGTTGAAAAAATCAAGATCCGTATTTACGTTAAACGCGAATCCGTGCATGGTCACAAAGCGGCTTGTGCGTACTCCAATGGCACATATTTTCCTCACGTTCGGTGTCCCAACCTCCAGCCATGCACCGCTTGCCCCTTCCAGTCTGGATGCCCGTATCCCATATTCTTTCAAGAGTTGGATGACCGATTCTTCCAGCAGTTCGATGTACCTTCTGATCCCTATCCCGAATGCTTCGAGATCAAGGATAGGGTATCCGACGATCTGCCCTGGCCCGTGATAGGTAATATCGCCTCCCCTGTTCGTCCTGAAAAAAGTAACCTCTTTTTCCTGCAAAAGCTGCTGATTCATCAGCAGGTTTGATTCTGACCCACTCTTTCCAAGGGTATAAACATGTGGATGTTCGCAGAAAATCAATTGATTGGGAAGACTGGCCTGTTGCTGCTTTCCCTCGATGATCTCACGAAAAATCTTTTCCTGATAATCCCATGCTTCGGCATATTCTATGCTTCCCAGGTCTGTATAAATGATCTCTTTGCTCATCTTTATTTATATCTCTCCGGCACGTGTTTTTCTGCCTTGTAGGAAGACCTGACCAGCGGTTGGCTTTCCACATGGGCAAAACCCTTCTCCAGTCCTGCCAGCCTGAAGTATTCAAATTCTTCCGGATTTGTAAAAGAAACTACCTCTAAATGCGCCTTGCTGGGCTGGAGGTATTGCCCAAGGGTAAATACTTCACATCCTACTCCCCTCAAATCATCCATGGCCTCCAGTATTTCTTCTTTTGTTTCTCCCAGTCCGGTCATGATGCCAGATTTAGACCTGACACCTGCCTTACTGATCATCCTGATAACCTCCAGGCTGCGGTCATAAGAAGCTACACTTCTTACCTGTGGAGTCAGTCTCCTGACAGTTTCCAGGTTGTGAGAGATCACCTCCGCACCTGAATCAATAAGGATCTGTACCAGCTCCTCTTTCCCCTGGAAATCCGGAATCAACGCTTCTATGGTTGTCCCCGGATTCTTTTCCTTCACAGCCCTGATCGTTTCTGCCCACAGGCCGGCACCGCCGTCATCCAGGTCGTCACGATCCACAGAGGTAAGCACACAATGCTTCAGGCCCATCAGCCTGACCGACTCTGCAACCCTTTGTGGCTCTTCCTGATCGGCTGGCAAAGGCTTTCCTGTTTTTACATTACAAAATTTACAGGATCGTGTGCAAATATCGCCCAGGATCATCAGCGTGGCAGTACCACGCTCCCAGCAATCACACATGTTCGGACAGTTTCCGCTGGTGCATATTGTATGCAGCTTATGCTCGTTTACGATTTCCCTCACCCCCAGGTATTCCTTCCCGGCAGGGATCCTGATCTTAAGCCAATCAGGTTTTTGTCTTTTTCTTTTTTCTGCCATGATTTCGGATGCAAAATTATGAATAATGGGTGATGAATGATGAATGCTGATGTGATTTGGCTAAATTTGCAAAAAATTTTAAGATGAGTCACGAATTAAGCGAACAGGAACAGATCAGAAGGAATTCACTCAGGGAACTCATTGACATGGGGATAGACCCATATCCAGCCGATACTTACGAGGTCAATGTAAGCGCCTCAGAGATCCTGGATCAATTCCCTGCTGATGAGAAATTATTTCAGGATATCAGCATTGCCGGCCGTATCATGGGCCGCCGCATCATGGGTGCTGCTGCTTTTGTAGAATTTCAGGACAGCACTAACAAGATCCAGCTCTATTTCAAGCGTGATGAGATTTGCCCGGGAGAAGATAAGAGCCTGTACAATATCGTTTTTAAACGTTTACTCGACATTGGTGACATCATTGGGGTGAAAGGATATGTTTTTATCACCAAGATGGGGGAGATCACCATACATGTAAAAGAATTTAAGTTGCTGAGCAAATCGCTGAAGCCTCTGCCGGTTGTCAAGGAGAAAGAGGACCAGGTATGGGATGCCTTTACCGATCCCGAGCAACGTTACCGCCAGCGTTATCTCGACCTGATCGTGAATCCAGAGGTACGCAAGACCTTTGTCAAGCGGGCCGAACTGGTAAATTCCATGCGTGGGTTCCTGACTGAAAAAGGATACCTCGAGGTGGAAACACCCATACTACAACCCCTTTATGGAGGGGCGGCTGCACGACCTTTCAAAACCCATCATAATAGCCTCGACATGACACTTTACCTGCGTATTGCCAATGAGCTTTACCTGAAAAGGCTGGTCGTTGGAGGTTACGACGGGGTATTTGAGTTTAGTAAAGACTTCAGAAATGAAGGCATGAGCAGGTTTCACAATCCGGAATTTACCCAGATGGAACTATATGTGGCTTACAAAGACTATGAGTGGATGATGGAACTGGTAGAAGAGATGGTTGAAAAGATCGCCATCGACCTCCATGGTACGACCAGGATAAAGGTTGGAGAAAACACCATCGACTTCAAGCGGCCCTGGAATCGATACAGCATGCTTGGTGTGATCAAGGAATATACCGGAATCGACATTTCGAAAATGGATGAAGCTGAGCTCCGCACAACAGCCGGAAAGCTGGGTGTAGAGACAGATCCTAGCATGGGCAAAGGCAAGTTGATCGATGAGATCTTCGGAGAAACCTGTGAAGCCAAGCTTATACAGCCTACATTCATCACCGATTATCCGGTGGAGATGTCGCCACTGGCAAAAAAACACCGCAGTGAGGAAGGCCTAGTAGAGCGATTCGAAGCCATCTGCAATGGAAAAGAACTTTGCAATGCATTCAGCGAGCTCAATGATCCACTGGATCAGCGCAAACGCTTTGAAGAACAGCTTGAGCTTGGTAAGCGCGGCGATACAGAAAGTATGGTGCTGGATGAGGATTTCCTGAGGGCACTTGAATATGGCATGCCACCAACAGCAGGCCTGGGTATAGGTATTGACCGTCTGAGCATGATCATGACCAATTCAGACTCTATTCAGGATGTGCTCTTCTTTCCCCAGATGCGTCCTGAGAAGAAGGTTGAAGAAGCTTCAGACGACGAATTTACTACACTGGGGTTCCCGGCAGCATGGGTTCCTATCCTACGGGAAAAGGGATTCAATACTATAGAGGAACTGAAGGAAGCCAACCCGAACAAGCTGGCCAACGATCTGAACGGGCTCAGGAAAAAGAAGAAACTGGATATCCCTGCACTGAACCCCGCAGATGTTAAATCCTGGATTGAAAGCTAAACCTATCAGACTTTTCCAGCTCACTTGAAACACGATCAAAACTTTGTTGCCAAATGGCATGGTCCTTGCATACTAGCACAAGATTATTAATTTTGCACACCTTTAAATACAATGTATTACCTATTAGTTCGTTAAGTAAATCAATAATAAATCTTATAAATAAACTATGAAAAAGTTAACTATCATTCTGGTCCTTGTCTTCATGACAGCCACCACCGGGCTTATAGCCCAGAACCTGAACGCAGCAGGCAAATCATATAATAAAGGTATTGAGCTTGCCCAGGCCGGTGATATTACTGGTGCCATCGAGTCATATGAAAAATGTGCAAATATCTGTGCAGAGCTTGGTGATGTTGGTGAAGGCCTGAAGGTGAAATCAGAAACACAAATCTGCAACCTGTATATGAACATGGGTGTTGAAAAATTTAATGCAAAAAAATATGATTCTGCAATTATACTTTTCACAGAATCAGACAAATATGCAAAACTGATCGAAGATCCTGCAACTTCAAAAAAGCTAAATAATTATTTTGCGGCTTCATACACCGGTAAGGGGAATGCACTCTATAAAACTACCAAATTCGCCAAAGCAGTGGAAAACTATAACAAAGCTCTGGAGTTTAGCCCTGAATATCCAAATGCATATTATGGTTTGGTGCTTGCATATAGCAAACTTGATGATTCAGGTATGATGGAAGAGTCGATCAAAAAACTTGAGGAATACAGCAGTAATGAAGATCTGAAGAAAAAAGCCAATCTTGCCGGCGGAAAATATTTCTTGAAAGCATGCGCAAAAGCCATCCAGGAAGAAGAGTTTAATATTGCAAGCATGTCGGCTAACAAAAGTATTGAATACAATAAACAGGATCCAAAGGCTTTTTATTATCTGGCCCTGGCATCCAATGGCAAACAGGACTGGGTCAATGCTCAAAAAGCTGCTTTAAAAGCAATCAGCTTTGAAGATGATCACAGTTCAGATTATTATTTTGTACTTGGCCAGGCTTATGAAGGTGCAGGAGAAAATGATAAAGCCTGTGAAGCATATGCCAATGTTACAAAAGGGCCGAACAAGGAAGTTGCCAGCTATCAGCGTTCTACAGTACTAAAATGTAACTAAGAAGAGATATCATCCCACAAATACCTCCATGCTTTCCGGTGTGGGGGTATTTTATTGTCAGGACTTAGCGCTAATTGCTATATTTGCTTAGCCCAAATTCCAGTTCTTACGATATTCAAAAAGCATATTCATGTTCAGGATAATCAGGAATTTACTATTGCTTGCAGGCTTATTTAGCTTATGCACGGGCCTTTTTCCGGTAGCAGTATCCTGCCCTGCACATCCAAGTCCCGAAACAGAAGCTTCATCTATAAACCAGGCTGAAGATACACATTCAACTGAGCTTAAAGAATACGATCCGGAATTGCATGATCAATGGGTATCGGATTATACAAATTGGTTTATCATTGCTATCCTTTTCCTGTCAGGGCTATCCCTGATCCTGGCATACAGGAGAATTTACAGCCAGCGAAAAGCAAACAAAGCCCTGGCACAGCAACGAAATATCCTGAGACAAACATTATTAGACCAACAGGCAAGCGAGGATAAATACAAAGCCCTGTTTTCCCAGGCCAATGATGCCATTTTTTTAATGGATCACGCAACCTTTGTTGATTGCAACAACAAAACATTGGAGGTGTTCGGGTGTAAAAGGGAGGAAATCATCGGGCATCCTCCTTATGATTTTTCCCCCAGGCAGCAGCCCGATGGGAAGAAATCAAAGGACAAGGCCCTTTATTATATCGGGGAGTGCCACAAAGGGAATCCACAGCGGTTTTACTGGGTACACTCAAGAAAAGATGGAACCACCTTCGATGCCGAGATAAGCCTGAATATGATCAACATGGAAGGCAAACTATTCATACAGGCAATTGTCAGAGATATCAGTGAGCGGGTAAGGGCTGAGAAGGAAATGGTCAGTGCCAGGGATAAAGCAGAGAAGGCTACAGCATCCAAAACCTTCTTTCTGGCTAAAATGAGCCATGAGATCCGTACCATGCTGGGAGGGATCACAAATTCTGCCCAGTTGCTCCACCGAACCAAAGTAAATGAACAGCAATCAGAACTGCTTGATATCATCAATGCTTCAGCCAATAATTTGCTTTCTATCGTGAATGAGATCCTTGATTTTTCCAAGATCGAAGCAGGCAAGATCGATATAGAAGATAAGGGTTTTAACCTCAGGAAAGCCCTGGAGGAGGTTATGAATGCCAACCCATCGAAAACCAGTGAAAAGGATATTAAGCTATTTCTGAGCATACATCATAAAATCCCTGAGTATGTTTCAGGGGATGAGCTCCGATTGAAGCAAATTCTGGCCAACCTATTATCCAACGCCATTAAGTTTACCCTGAAAGGAAGTGTAAGCCTTGACGTAACCATTAACAAAGAGGAGAAGGACGGCTGGCTCATCAACTTTAAGGTCATTGATACCGGCATTGGTATCCCGGAATCACGGATAAAAGATATGTTTGCTGAATATTCTCAGTCGGATGTTACCATCAGCCGTCGTTTTGGGGGCACAGGGCTTGGCCTGAACATTGTATATAACCTGGTAAATCTTATGGAAGGTACCATTGATGTGAACAGCGAATTGGGAAAAGGCACTCAGTTTATCATCGGTATCCGATTCAAAAAAACAGATTACTCGGGAGAGAGAAAAAAAGATCAGGTGCCGATTTCATTTGCTGGTTCAAAAAAATATAATGTACTCCTGGCCGAAGATAATGTGATCAACCAGAAGATCACCATGATCAACCTGGAACGCCTTGGCCATACGATCGAGCTGGTGGTGAATGGGAAAGAAGCCTGGAAGATATTCCAGGAGAAAGAATACGACATCATCCTGATGGACATCCAGATGCCTGAAATGGATGGTCTCGAGGTGACGCGGCTGATCAGGAAATATGAAGCTGAGCATCCCGCCAGGAAGCGGACACGCATCATCGCCCTCACTGCCAATATCCTTGGACAGGATGCTGATTATTGCCTGTCGGAGGGTATGGATGCATATATCACAAAACCCTTCAGGATAGAAGATATTCTTGAAAAACTGGATCCGGAAGAACCTGAAAAATAGCCCTGCCTACCTTTTGATCACCTTGGCAGTGCCAATCAGTTGATCTCCCCTCACAATCACATGATAGATCCCGGCAGGAAGCCTGCTGCCATCCCACTGAAGGTGATGATCTCCCGGACTAAATGTCCTGTCAGCAATGTTTAAGACCAGCTTGCCATTGATATCAAGTACATCTATCCGTATTTGCTGTGTTTGCCTGATGTTAAGGCTGATGTTTGTAGTGTTTTCAAAGGGATTCGGGTATATACCGGAAATGTTAAAACTTTCCTTCGGCTCTTTCAGGGTTGAAATAATATCTTCATCTACCATGATCAGCACTTCCTGGTCACCGCCTCCACATTCGATAAACATGGTATCCTGAGCAAAATCTATGCTTTGATCTACCGGTATAGCAATATAAATGGTCAATACCAGTGAATCGCCTGCAGGAAGAGTATAAGGGAAGGTGATCTGCGGTTCTGACCACCAGTAAAATACATCCATTTCTTCCTGGTTGATAAAGTCAATGACAACATCTTCTGTCCCATCGGGATAGATCTTTACATCCTGTCCCTCCATACATTGATCAGCTGTTGTATATATTAAAGTATCGGGCATCACGATCAGGCCCGCAAGCATTTGTACAACGGTAAACTCATGAGGATCGGGGGCCCCGATGAGGGGATGATCGGCATTTCTTCCTGATTCATCCGCTGCGTGAATATAATATTCTACTGTAGCGCCCTCTTCCATGTAAGGTATGGCTGCCGAATACTGGTTGCCAATAAGCTGTGACATAATAATTGACTCATATGCTCCACCGTCTACCCGGTAATACACCAGGAGTGAATCGGGGTATAAAGGCATTCCGCTATAATTTGTAATAGTAGCTGTCACATCATACTCATCCTCCATCTGGATATTACCCAGAATAGGAAAGTGGTTTATGTAGATCATGCCTGTATCGGCAATTCCTTTGGTTCGGCAATGCAGGGCATCAGTATTATACCATTCATTATACATGATACCATGGACCTCATATCCTGGCATGGCAGCTTCGTAGGTTGCCAGTGCATCTGCATCATATGGGCTACCGGTAATAGGCACAAACACTTTTTTATTCAGGATCAAGGAGTTTGTATAAGGAGTTGTAAGGTTATTCCCCGGTGTGAAGACCCTGTATACTTCATAAGGCACACCCCAATCGCTCATAGTGCCTGCAAAATAATCAGCAACGAAATCGAAATCGTCATGTCGGGGATCGTTCTCAGCCACTTCACCGATCAGGACTTTGTTTACCCCGAGGAACTTACCCCAGCAGTCAACATGTTTAATATAATCACCCAAAGGGTCAGGAAGCACATGATACTGCTCTATTCCAAGGTAGTCATCTACCATGTCCTGGATCTCCTGATGTGTCATGCCCGGGTTTTCGTCCCATACCAGATCGGTAGAGGAGGACTGTTTATCACCGGTACACATCCAATTCCCACCGGTTTGCTCTATCGCCATACCAAAAAGGTTGATGCCCAGATGCTGGGCTACCTTCACGGGAATCTCGTCATCATTTGGCCGGGGCCTGTTATAAGGGAAGTCGCATACACCAAATTCCCCGTTCCCGTCGATCACAAACCATGGGCCGTAATCACGAGTCCACCATGAATCTGTCGGTGCAATGATAAAATCAATATTTCCCATGTTAGCACCACCATTTTGATAAATGCTGGTGACAATGGTTTGCTGCGATGGGCTCGCCACGATGGTTGTGACGCCACAATCCTGCGACATCTCGATGATCACAGAAGTGGGAATACCGAAGGGATACCTGACCAGTACACTCTGCATTTTCTCAAACTCAGCCACCATGCGGACTGGGTGCTGAGGAGGATCTGTTGGAACAAAATTCTTGAGATTGTTATTAGGAAGTTTCATTTCCTCTTCACTGAGGTAATGCATTTTCTTCCAGACAGGAATATCCTGGGCCCGAACAGCGGCAGTTAATATGAGGATTCCGATAAATAGAAGTAGGGTGATCTGTTTCATTTTCTGGCAGGTTTATAGCTTAGATAGCAGTTTGTTAATTTGGTTGGTCAAAAGTATGAAAAAAGAGCATAAAATCTAAGCAAAGCACCTCACCCCCTGGCCCCCTCTTCTTGAGGAGAGGGGGAAAAGGGGCAGGGGGTTAAGGGGGTGAGGTGCATTAAACTACCTATAAATCCAGTATCCGGAAATCAATTTCTTTACTATATTTGCATAAAACAACAGAATCATGACAAGTTTATCCATAATATTAGGCGTACCCGGCTACTGGCAGATCATACTAATCGTGCTGGTGGTATTGTTGCTTTTTGGCGGGAAGAAGATCCCGGAACTGATGAAAGGTATTGGCCGCGGAACACGTGAGTTCAAGAAAGGATTGAATACCGACGAAGAAGACGAAGAGAGCGGCAAGGACGTTGCTAAAAAAGAATAGGACTTAACGCCACTTTATACTGTAAGGGGAACAGGGACTTGATGATCTATCATCATTCCCCGTTCCCTTTTCTTTTATACAACAGCTATTTTATGGGTATGCAAATCTCTGTTCTCAGGTCTTCAGCTTTAACCTTATCAGGATCGTTAAGATAGATTTCCAGCGGGGCTGAATCTCCCAGTTCGCACTCACTTTCAGGAAGCCAGTTCCTGAATATGTCGTTATAGGATTTCTGCAGGTCCCTGTACGGTCCTTGGTGAATAAAAATGGCATATTTTCCTCCGGCCACAGTCTTCACGCCAATCTCCCCTTCGGGTTCAATATCCTTGTTGATGGCGATGCAGGCATCATACCGGAGTTTTTCGGTATCAGTGATCTGCGGATCATCGTGACTCAGTCCGAACATTTTTGTTTGTGGCCCAAAAAGCCCTCTCTTGCCGGCAAATTCACACAAACGCCCCCATGCCGGACCTACATTGTTATAGTCGCCGATGGCTTGTATATAGATCACTTTCATGTCATCCATCTGGCGTATTTCAGGTTTCAAATTCATATTTGTTTCTTTTAGGTTAAATAAAATGTTTCTGCTGTCCCATTTCAGTTTGTACTTGTTTTCCCTGTACCCGCTGGGAGAAACACCAAAACTGTTTTTGAAGGCCTTCGTAAGTGAGGATGGTGTCTCATAGCCGATCTCATAAGCAATGCCGGAAATCGTTTTCTCAGAAAACTCGAGCAAGAGGGCTGCGGCCTGCAACCTTTGCCTGATGACATAGGAACCCAGGGATTCGTTCAGATGTGCCCGCATGATCCTGTGAAAATGGTATGGAGAAAAGCAGGATACCGACGCCAATGTATCCAGGTCGAGCTTCTCACCCAGGTGCTCATCAATATACAAAAGCACCCTGTTTATCCTTTTCCTGTACTCATGATGAATACTACTCTGTGACATGTTGAATGGGTTTATTGCAAAAGTAAATCGCAGCTTTTATGGGGGCTTTTCCATTCTTGCTGAATTGAAACCAGAGTAAAGATAATAAGTAAATAATAGTTATCTGCCTTAAGAATTATCGTCATTTCTACTGAAAGGAGAAATCTAGAGATGGATAATATTGAGACAGATTTCCAGCCCTTATTACAATCATCACCTGAAATGACCATAATATTTAGGGCTAGTACTATTTTTTGCACGAAATTTGCATGCAAACTAAACATTAGCTTACGTTAATAACTTATGATTGCTCTAAAAAACTCATTTCTTATCCTATTTCTGGCCCTTTGCCTATTCTCTTCTAGTATTGGATTTTCCCAGGAAGAACGGCCTGCCGACAGCATCGCCGTGCAGCATGCAGACACATTGCTTCCACAGCCTGAACCATCGGTAGCAGTGCTTGATGACAGAATGATTGCCGACACCATGGAATTGGGACATGTGATCTGGAAAGATTCACCTGTGCTGGCTATGCTCGACAGCCTGGCAACACTGAAATATTATGGTGAATTTGATTTTATCACTGATCGCGACAGCCTGAATAAATATGGATTTGCCCTGAACGAGGTTCCCTCATATCCCGACTCTGTGTATGCCGCCAGGATCGATTCCCTGAACCGTGAAACCACTATTGAGCTTGCATATAACAAGGTTGTTAAAGATTATATCTACCTATACGCGAATAAAAAACGGGAACTCACATCCAGGATGCTCGGGCTGGCTGAGTTATATTTTCCTCTCTTCGAGGAACAGCTTGACCGTTTCGACATCCCGCTGGAGATGAAATACCTGGCCATTGTCGAATCAGCGCTTAATCCAACAGCCGGCTCCCGCGCCGGGGCAAAAGGGCTGTGGCAGTTCATGTATGGAACCGGAAAAGTATATGGGCTGCGCGTTACTACACTCATCGATGAACGTTTCGATCCATATCAGGCTACCATTGCCGCCTGTGAACACCTGAGCGACCTCTATGATATGTATGGTGATTGGTCATTGGTAATGGCTGCCTATAACTCCGGGGCCGGGAATGTGAACAAGGCCATCAGGAGAACAGGTGGTATCAGAAGCTATTGGGCTATCTGGCCTTTCCTGCCAAGGGAAACAAGGGGTTATGTGCCTGCATTCATAGCTGTTTACTATGTGATGACCCATTCAGCAGAACACAATATCTTTCCGGTACATCCGGGAATACTTTTTCATGAAACAGATACCATTACAGTACATGATGTGCTCTCTTTCGACCAGATCAATGAAATGCTGGGAGTGCCAATGGACAAAATTAAATTACTCAACCCTCTCTACAAGAAAAACATTATCCCCTATAAAGATGGTGAACATTTTTTTGTGACCCTTCCGAATGAATATGTGGGAGATTTCATCAACAATGAGCAGGAACTGTATGCATACGTCACCACCAGTGGTACAGAAAAGAAAAAACTACAGGCTGAGATCAAGAAGGCACAGGAGCGTACCATTCATATTGTTCGCAGCGGAGAAAACCTGGGCCTGATCGCCCGAAAATATCATGTTTACGTGAGCCAGATCAAGGCATGGAATAATATGCGCAGTTCAACCATTTACCCCGGGCAGAGGCTGGTGGTCTATCCATCGGCAAGATATAATCCTTCTGTCGCACCCATAAAATCAAGTTCCAGTTCAAGCGCAAGCGCATCGACTTCCCCTAATGGCATCCATACCGTTCGCAGCGGAGAGAACCTGGGGCTGATCGCCCAGAAGTATGGCTGTTCCGTAGCCCAGATCAAAAGCTGGAATAATCTCTCCAGAAGCACCATCCAGCCCGGACAAAAGCTTAAAGTCAGCAAGCCTGCATCCAGTATCAAGATTGATGAAAATGCCGAGTATATATATCATACGGTGAAGACAGGAGATACCCTCTGGGACATTGCCAAGTTGTACGATGGGGTGACGGTAAACCAGATAAAGGAATTGAACAATATCACGAACGCCAGGCGGCTGAAGCCCGGTGAGAAGATCAGGATTGCTGTTAAAAGCTCCTGATAAAACATTTAAAACCAAGCATTATGAATTTAACCGAGAACAGATTAAGCAATTTCTGGATGGTCCTCCTCGGATTATCCGCCATGCTAATGCTTTCATGCGATGCCGAGGTCAGAACTGATCGTTCGACCGGCAAGACCAACGAGATCCTTATTGTGACAAACACCAAAACACAATGGGAAGGCCAGACAGGTTATGTGGTGAGGAAATTCTTTGAACAACCCCTGGCCGGTCTGCCCCAGCCAGAACCTATGTTCCATCTCTTTAATATAGCCCAAAAAGATTTTAACAAAGTATTTAAGTCGCAGCACAACATCCTGATCATTGATATTGACAAGAAGTACAGTGAAGCGCTGGTGGAGACTCGTCATAACCATTGGACCAGTCCTCAGCGTGTGATCAAGATCGGCGCTCCTGATACAGCCTCATTCCGACAGGTTTTTGATGAACATAAATCGGCTTTTCTGGAAGCTTATAATGAGCTGGAGATTGAACGTACCAATGAACAGTTTAAGATGGCACGCAGTGTTAAGCTGCAAAATATCATTGAGAAAAAGTTTGGGTTCACCATGCAGATTCCCGGTGGTTTTGTTGTGGCCGCCGAAGACGACAATTTTCTCTGGCTACGCCAGAACATGCAAAAGGTGAAGCAGGATGTCGAACTGGGAATTATAATACATACAGTACCCTATGTCGATACCAATGCCTTCGCTGAAAACGAGATCCTCATCCTGAGAGACTCACTGACATCAATGTTCATTGAAGGGCCAAGCATCGGTTCCTACATGGTCATTTCCAGGGACTTTGTTCCCCCCTCATTTAAGCGTATGGATGACTTTAATGGCAACTTTGCAGTTGAAACCCGTGGCATTTGGATGGTACAAAACGACTTTATGGGCGGACCATTCATCAGCTTTACCTTCGTCGATCCCAAGCTGGAAAGAGTGATCACTTTGGATGCTTACGTATACAATCCCAGCGACCTGAAAAGGAACTTCATAAGGCAGATGGAAGCTATTTTTTATACAATCTCCTTCGGAGAATAAGTGTTGAGTGTTGGGTGTTGCCCCTCGACTCCGCTCGGGATGACAATTTCGTTATTCGATACTCGATATTCGTTACTCCTTGACGTATACAGCTGTGATGGTGCCGTGTTTCACGCTACTGGTATAAACGATCTTATCGCCATCCAGCTTTCCAAGCTCGATCAGCTTATCCAATTCATCCGCCCCAAGCCGGAAGCTTACCCGATCGTTATCTGAATTATAAGTCCAGAATGCTTCCGTTGTATAGCCATCAATGCTGAGGGCCATACTGTGATCCTTGTTCAGGATGAAGATAGTGGATTTTGTTGAGGCGATAGCCTGATCAATACTGTGCAGGTTTGCCTGGGTGGAGTCAACAGTGGCAGTCACGCTTTCGGTTGTCCAGGTGCCAATGAGTTTATCCTCTGATGAGCCACAGGAAACAATAATGAGGCCTGCAAAAAAGACCATGATTATGATGGGGGTAATACGGTATATTTTCATTTCCATTTATTAAAGATGACGGTCATCCTGACCCTAAGGGGAAAAAGTAAGCGTTTGAAGGACCGCCATCAATTATTACAAGTCAAAGAGATCCAACTCATGTACAAAATCCCTTTTCAGGATGGTTTTTCTCCTTTTCTTCTTTGCTTTTTTGGCAGCATGTTCAAGGACGGCCTTCAGCCTGGCTTCAGCGGCATCCATAGAATCGGCGCTAATCTTCATATCCAGGGACTTTGCCAATTCCCGTACGCCTGTTTTGTTGATCAATGACATAATTGGGTGGTTTGGTTACTTCACAAATATATAAAAAATAGGCTTTGGGCGGTGGGCATTAGGTTTTAGGCCCCTCAACTGCGCTCAGGAATAAGGTTTTTCCATGTTCTGAATACTTGAAAAAACAGCAATCTGTATAGCTGAAACTAGTTTTTTATCACCTTCTCAAGCAGGACCTTATCATCATATTTTATTTGCAGAAAGTACAAGCCTGCCGGCAATGATGAAAGATTGATACTGCTTGAGAAATCATGGCCGGAAACAGTATATTCAGTCTCGCTCATCTTTAGCATGGCAGTATTATAAATTGATGCCACAACCCTGGTATTATCCATCCCACTGTGATCGATGTTAATAATATCCCTGGTAGGGTTTGGATAAATGCTAATTATGCTTTCCGATCCAGGTAATTCAGATGTTCCTGTCATATCGACCACTGCGAATTCAAATTCAGCAAAACGGCCAAACTCTGAATCAAAATTATGAATAGGATATCCAGTGTTATCTTTAAGACGAATAAAGCCGTTTCCATAGCCGGGCTGATGCCAGTAATACAAACCATTGTCGCCTGAATCATCAATCCTGAGCTTATAACAGCCCGGAGCCAGTGTCACCTCATCGATATAAAGGGTCGTGTTTTCCAGATCATCCCTTTCAAAAATAATATTGCCATCAATATCGGTGATCGCATAGTAGTTCTGGTAACCCTGGTTGTTGCTCCTGCATTCGATGGTAACCGGTGTCTGGCTGATATCAACAAGCTGAACATCTTCAAATGTGAGGCTATAAACGTTGTTATAGGCATATTCATCAGTTTGCCCGTTTGGAGCGCTGATGCTTACTGTGAAGTTGTTTGATGATCCCTGCCAGAAGCCATAATTGGGAATATCAAGGATCACCTCTGCAGTTTCCAGGAATTCAAGGCTGCCATTCCATGTCTGGTTTAAGATTGTTGCACCAGTTACACCGAATTCAATTTCAAGGCTCGTCAGTGTGGTTTCCCCTGTATTCTGAATGATCGCTACCGGATTGCTGCAAGCCGGGTTAAAACGCTCGAAAGCAGCTGTAGCATTTGGCCTGTTCACACTTATGACAGCCGCATCCAGGTTAAAATTTTTCGGACCGTAAGTCACCAGCTGGTTGCTGATCTGATAATTGGAATTTCCTGAGGCGTAGATGATGCCGTAATCCATATTATGGGCCTGACCAGGAATAATATGTTCCGTAATATCGTATTCATAGAGGTCACTTGGATCACCGGGGCACCATCCTGCCCTGTCGTACAACCATGTCCCGCCTTGTGGATAAATGGGGATGGTAGAACATTCTGTCCATATCATCCATTGATATTCATTGTCGCCACCATCAATGTTAAATGTATGCTGGCGGGGAGAAAACTCTCCTTCCTGTCCATGTCCGGTGATCACCGACTTAAGCTTGAATTGTTCCCCATCCGGGTGAGTCATCAGGTCGCGTGCTTCAAACGTCCTGTCGGCCAGAAGATCCTGGTAGCTACTGCTTGCCGGCCGCCAGATCTGCTGAAAATCGATGATATCGTGTGGTGGGGTACCAACAATATACAGAAATTTAATATCCATATCTTCCTGTCGCTGTCCGCCCAGTTCAATGGTCATCCTTTTCAGTCCCTTTAATACAGGTGTATAGTCGGTCACATCAAAATACCAGGTCTTTCCTTCCATGCCAAGATCGAGGTTGATGCCATATGGGGTTACGAAAGACATCAGTTCCACTTTGCCCGGAAACCTTCTGTAATATGGCAGCTCTGTGATCACAATGAAATCCGTTGCCACAACTTCATTGGAATCGATCAGCATCCCATTGGGGTCATAAACATACTCGTAACCTGCTTCCCATACAAGTTCAGTGCTTACTATATTAATACTGTCGTGAAGCATAGTACCCCACCTGGGAATGATCTCATAGGAGGTCATGCTGTTTGCAAATTTCTCCACCATTTCAGTAACGATGGTTCCGGTGATTGTCAAGTCATAATCGCCTTGCAAAAAGATCATATTCGGCCTTTCCGAGGATGCCATAAAGTTCCTGCTGAGATTAATTCCATTTTCATTGCCCCACATCACATAATCGTGAATTTCTGCAGTTTCTCCATGTACGGAGGCATCGTTTGCAATGGTGCCACTACCTTCATCAAATTGGTAATAGGCTACCAGTTCGGCATAATCAGGATGTGAATTGTCGAGGCTGCCATTCATCCATTCCTGTATGGTCGTTTCATCGAGTTCTTTGCTCCAAACCCTGAACTCATCGATCTTACCATAAAAATATCTGTCATTGCCATAGTTGAGTGTACCAATGCTAAAATCCTGTATGTCTATCAGGCGGGTCTTCCCGGTGCCGGATTGCCAGAGGGCACCATTCAGATATATCTTCATGAATCCGCTGTCAGCATTCTTTGTATATGCCCAGTGGTTCCATTGCCCTTCGAGTTCTTCCTGCGTTGCTCCTTTTTCGATCCTGTCATATCCGCCATTCGAATATCCGCAGTCGAAATACACGCTGGAGTTGCTCCAGGGCAGGTGAATGTTGAAAGAGCGCTGATTATTTACATCTTTTCCATATGCTATGCTGGTATTTGCAGGCAGAAAATCTGGATTTCCGTAGCACCAGAATGATACGGTGATCTCCTCAGAGATGGCTGAAAATGCAGTGGTAGGCACCGTGGTATAACCGGCGTCATTGATGATATGCGTTCCATTGGCAGTATGTATGCACAGGCCTGCTCCAGCATCTTCACCTTCAATCTCCAGTGCTGAAGAAGGGCTGCTGTTGGTGAAAGAAAACTCCACAATGAGGTTAGAGCTTCCGTCCCAGCTGAAAGGCTGGTAAAACTGTATGCGGTTATCGCCTGAGGCAAATGAATAATCGGCAAAATACACTTCAGTAAAGTCTTCGGTATGAGGTACATTTTTATCCAGGCTTGTTTCTGTTGTTTGCTTAATCCGTACACGAAGGAAATCAGCATCAGCGGCATTATTGGCATGAATGCTGATCCCATCAATCTCTCCTGAAGCCAGTCCGGCACTTCCCAGTTCTGCAGCTGTGTATAAAAATTGAGATTTCCCTGAATACTCTGCCGTTGGCAATACATGACCTAAGGCAAGGTTTCCTGATCCAACGGTGGTCTGGTCTTCCGAAATAATAGTATTCACGCTTACCATTTGCTGCAAGTACTGATAATGATCATACATGGGAGTGGGCACATACCAGAAGGTATCGCCTGCAAAGTGCGTTATGCTATGTGAATTCTGGAAGCTCAGGAGTGAGTCGACCCGTGTAGAATCATAGATATAGGTATTGCACTTATAATCCCATTCGCCGCATCCCAGGTTGGTGTTGCTCCCGTTGGATACCAGGCCATCTTTACAGCGCATATTATATGCCATGATGATCTTTTCGTATGTCACGCCCGGATCGTCAGGAAACATGATCATGGTATCGCGCCCATTGGGACTATGTGTTTGGGTGTAGTTGATGGTAGGGATCACAATGGTGTCGCCAGCCATCTGTGCGTTCAACATAATTGGGAAAAGAAATGCCAGAAAAAGAAGCTTGATTTTCATACCTGAATATGCTTTTAGGATAAGTTCATTGTTTATTAGCAAGGCCCGGATACCTGGCCTTGTTATTATGGTTCGAAGGTAGTAAAACTTCGAGAAAGTTTGGAGTGAATAGAGTTTGGAGTGACTAAAGTTTGGAGTTTGGAGTTTATTAAGCAGATCGCAAGCCGATGGGGGTCCTTCTCCACCTTCGCCAAGGCTTCGGCGGATCAGGATGACCAGTGCCTCTAAGTAGCATGAGCTATAAATGGTACATGTGCAATGGGCAATGCAGAATGGAAAATGATTCAGCCAGCAATTAGACCATATCTATCATATATATTTTCACTGCATTTATACTACCAATAGGGAAACTCCCGTTTTATTGCTTTACAACAAGAAAAGGGCGGAGAACCACACTTGAATTGTAACAAATGAAAAAAATTATCTTTATCACTTTAAGCCTGGTATTCTATGTTACCTGGGTATCGGCACAAAGCTGTTTGCCTGATGGCATTCAATTTACAAGCCAGTCGCAAATAGACAGTTTCCAGATACTTCATCCCAATTGTTCCGAAATTGAAGGGACTGTAACTATTGAAGGGGATGATATATCAAGCTTAGGCTCATTAAGTGTTTTGACCTCTGTTGAGGGCAGCCTCTGGATTCATAATAATATTGCCCTGAGCAGCCTGGCAGGATTGGATAATCTGAGTTATATTGGCGGAAGCCTGTCATTCATAGGAAACAGTGCCCTGGCCAGCCTGGCAGGATTAGAGAATTTAACATCTACCGGAGATTTCATATACATGGCTAATAATGATGCCTTGGTCAGCCTGGCAGGCCTGGACAATGTGAGTGATATCGGGGGGGATATTTCTATTGTCAGCAATAATCTTTTAAGCAACTTGAATGAACTGGGGAGTGTGACTTCTATCATGGGCCGTATCTTCATTGGAGGCAATATGTCATTAAAGAGCCTGACCGGATTGGAGAATGTGATTTCCATCCCGGGAGAGCTGAGGATAGTGGAAAATGATTCTTTAAGCAGTTTAAGCGGGCTGGAGAATCTGAGCAATATCGGGGAAAGTATTATCATCTGGAATAATGATGCCTTAACAAACCTGATAGCCCTGGAGAGTATTACATCAATCGGGGGTTGGCTTTCAATAGCCGAAAATGATGTTTTGAATAGCCTTGCAGGCCTGGATAATATTGAGAGCAGCTCAATCGAAGTACTTGTAATTGCTGAAAACTTTGTCCTGTCTACATGCGAAGTTCTAAGTGTTTGTGAATACCTTGCAATTCCCGGTGACAGTGTGGTAATTTATGACAATGCCCCTGGCTGCAATAGTGCTGACGAAGTAGAGGATTCCTGTTATTGGGTTTCTATTGATGACCATTATGTTACAAATAACCTGTTATTATTCCCAAATCCTGCTTACCAGGAACTCAACATATCTGTTGAGGGGCACAGAATTCAAAAGGCAAGCATCTTTACGCTTACCGGTCAACAAGTCTTCACGATTCGCCCTGTAACAGGGCGAATTGATATCTCATTCCTCCGGCCAGGCATATACGTTTTGGAGGTGATGGTTGAGAACAGGAAGATCAGGGAGAAGTTGATGGTGCAATAACAAGCGGGGGGCTTAAAATTTCACAGCTAATGTTACACCATCTCGAGAGGTCTTTATTTTGAGTGCATGTTTCTCTGACTTGTTAAGTTTCACCCCTGCCTTTTTGATGTGTGATGATGCTACTGCTATAAAGACAAACCCTACAGTGGCAATACCAGCACCAATATAGACACCTGTAAGATCATTATTAAAATTGTTTTCATCTTCATGTAAATCGGCAGTTGCGACTGCGACCAGACCTCCAGCTAACACTAATCCAAACCCAATATAAAAATTTTTGGATGCCAACTTAAACTCATCCCCTGCGGTACGTTGATCTCTTGGGATTTTCTGTGCTGTGGCACTAAGAGCGAACATGACTATTAGAAGAATGGAAATGATTTTCATCTTAACAAAGATTATATTGTAAATATAACAATATATATCAAACTTCAACACAGGCCGCTTAAAAAAGCATCCTTGCAAATTAGTAGGATTTGAGGCAGTTTTCTCCTTCAGGGGTATGAAATGTGGTAAAGGTCAGGTCAGGCAAGGGAAAGACATGCATGACAGGAATCCAACCCTGTAGGAGAAATAATTCTGTATTCGGTATTCTGTATGTGCAATTTGAAATCTCACATTAAATTTAATATTGACAACACAGAATACAGAATTGACAATCAAAGAGGGGGGGCGTTCGCAAAAGACGCTTTGGGATTCAGGCAAGACCCAACCTGTAAGTTATTAAATCATCATCGAGAAGGATACTAAGAGGAAGGATTACTCTCATCAATTATAGCCTTTAAAGCAAAATAAAGTATTTGATATTCAATATTACCAATACATTCCTTCTCCATCCTTGCACGTTGATGTTTCATAAGCCTTTCGGTTATTATTTTAAACGCCTTATAGGATGGTTCTCCAATTATTAAAACTCCGTCAGCATAGAGATTTAACAATCCTTTGGTATGCAATTGCACATGTCCTCTTTGGGTACCCTTTTCTCCAAAAAGGTCTCTTAAATGGCTTAGATGATAGTTAATCATTGATTCTCGCATTTTAAATCAACTTATTTAAAATTGTCTTCATCCTTTACCTTTATCACTGTTTAACCATCGTCACAACACTCACCCCTTCCTCGCTTCTCAACACAGCATAATACATGCCCTCAGGAAGGCTTTCAGGACTCCATGTGATGGAATGCTTACCTTGTTGCTTAATCCCTTCCTGAGCCACATAAATCGTCTCTCCTATCGCATTATATATGGATAGCTGAACGAGGGATGGTTCAGTCAGTTCGTACTCGATGGTGGTGGAGGTAGTGAAGGGGTTGGGGTAGCACTTAAGGCTACTATTTACACGTCCTAACTCCTCAACCTCAACAATAACATGTGGTGTACCCCACTCTTCATCACCCTTTTTATAGTATATTAATTCTTCTTCCGAATAAATCTCATCCCAATCATCATTGAGGTATAAATATACCCTTCCACAACCAATTACATATTCAATATACCAATAACCCCAATATCGCCAATCGTGATGCCCATTGATCAATCTGCCATTATATCTTTGAGGATTAGAGTAAATAGTATCAATAACCCCCATGTTGATTAAAGAATCTAAGTCAGTATATATTACTGTATCATTATAGAATTCAATGATCGGGTTGATGGACAATTCTTGATAAGCGATTGCTCTTTCATAAAACACTGTATCATTATTCAATGAATATGACTTGTTTGTGATGGTTATGTTTTTGATCCATGATGCTCCTGAAATAGGAGAAGTTGCCCAAAAATCGAAATGAAAAGTATCCCCAACTTCATAATCATATATCTCACCAACCGTTGATATTTGCTGAGCATTGGTGAATGAAAATCCTGAAAATAGCAACCATAGAAGGATAACCGTTCTTATTCTTATTCCTTGTTCCATGTTCCTTGTTCTTTATTCATTATTGCTTCACCATCTTCACCACACTCACCCCTTCCTCACTCTTCAGCACAGCATAATACATGCCCTGCGGGCAGATGACGGGGAGACCATGTAAATTGTGTGAGTGCCCTTGTTCAATGTGATCCTGCAAATTGATACACCAGCTCTCCCATTGGCATTGTAATATTGTAATTTGAATTTTGGATGGTTTCCATTGAGTTCGTAAACTCGATGGTGGTGGATGTATGTAAAGGGGTTGGGGTAGATTGATAGCTGAGTGGCTGATTGTTGTTCAGCGATACCGACGATACAGGCTTCAGCCACTTCAGCCACACTATTACAAGCTGATGCGTTTGAATATATGATGAGGTTAGCATTTTGGTTGTTCATATAATCACAAATACTCTGAACGGCACAATGACTAAGTATTTCATTATCGAAAATAAATTTCTGACATGAGTTCTCTAAATTCATTCTATCAAGACCTTTAAGGCTTTGGAGTGAAGAATTTTCCACAATCCCTAAAATACACCCCAAATACGTGACGTTGATTAATCCTGAGATATCAGCTAATTCATAGTTGTGTTGTATATGCAAACTACCACCTATATATGATAAACTTGTCAGTGATGATAAATTAGACAGGAGATAATTATGTGTAATCACAAACTCCCCTCCAATGTATCCTAAGTTTGCCATGCCAGATAGGTTTAAAAGGGAATTATTACTAAAAATCTCAATATTCATCCCAACAGAAGTTAAACTACCCAATCCATCAAAGTTTATCAGAGAGTGATTTCGCCCAATCCACATACCCTCGCCAATAAATTCTATACTATCCAATCCCTTAAGTGATGATAATGCCTTGTTATCAATTATTGCCAAATCAACACTAAGTTCATGAAGCTTAATCAGGGCAGTCAGGTCGGTAATTTCATCATTGTTTCGAATATAAACACTCTTGCCAATTGAACTTAAATTATCCAATCCTGAAAGCTTAACTAACAAGGGATTGCCTTTATTTGAGTTGCTCCCTCCAACATGCAGTGAACCATCTATGTTGCTTAGGTTGTTTAATCCTATAAGGTTCTCTAACTGCGTTCCCTGTATATATAAATCCCCTCCGATAGATGTGATTACACTAAGACCACTTAGGCTTGTAATATTTTCATTTACAATTCTTACATTGCCTCCTATTTCAGTGCAGTTTGGATGGATAAGCTGAAAGTTATCTATTTGTTCTTGATACATAAATGTGATGCCATCAGGCAGGCATGGCTGTGCATCAAGCCTTGTATATCCTGACAACATCAGGATGAAAAACAGAAGTGGATATTTCAGTTCCCTTTTCATTGTTTAATCATCTTTACCACACTCACCCCTTTCTCACTCCTCAGCACAGCATAATACAAGCCTTCAGGAAGGCTGATCCAGCACTCCATATGAAGGTATGCTTCCCTTGTATCAGTGCGATCCTCAGCCTTATAGACCTCCTCTCCAATGGCATTATAAATGGTAAGCTGAAGGTGGGATGGCTTGGTCAGTTCGTACTCGATGGTTGTGGAGGTTGTGAAGGGGTTGGGGTAGATGGAAAGGAGGAATTCAGATTTATGGTCAGAGATACCTGTCATACAGGCTTCTTCGACTTCTTCAGGAGAAGAGCAACCTTCAGCATTTTGAATAGTTATAGAACCATTAGGATCTGAAAGATAATTACATATGCTTGTAACATCACATTCCGACAATAAAAGGTTATCATTCACATCAAGGTTTTCAATCGTTTCATAATCAATACTGTCAAGACCTGATAGGCTTGTCAGGCTTGGATTATGACCTATATATAAGTTGCCCCCTATTGCCTTCAAATTGATAAGTGACGTTATATCTTTCAATTCATCATTTCTACCGATGGTTAACGCCCCACCTATGCTCAGGATATTGGAAAGACCATTTAAGTTCTGTAATGAATCACAATCAAATATCACTAGCTCCCCTCCTATGCTAGAAACTAAATTCAAGCCTGAAATATCTCCTAAATCATTGTTAGAGAATATACTCAAATCACCTCCCACAGATGTTAATGAAGCTAATCCATTTAAATCGGTTAATTGAGGATTCCCTTCTATTGCCATTCCACTTCCAACACTCATTAGAGTGTGCAATCCTGCAAGGTTATATAGGGAATCATTTTCAAGGATTAGCAAATAATCCCCTACCGATGAAACAGACCCTAACCCATCTATGTTTTTCAGGTTTTGACATCTGACAATATCAAATCTTCCACCTACCTGTATTATTTCTATTAAACTGTCAAGGTTATAAATCAAATCATTGCCACCCCATTCTCCGATAAATACATTTCCTATTACCTCAGTACAATTGGAGTAGTTAATTGGGAAACTGTCAATCTGCGATTGCGTAGTGAAGGTAATGCCTTCAGGAAGGCAGGATTGGGCATATAAACCTGAAACACCTGAGAGTAAAAGCCAAAGCAGGATAACCGTTCTTATTCTTATTCCTTGTTCCATGTTCCTTATTCGTTATTCGCTGATGGGTGTATCGTAATCCTCTACTGCTAAGGTAGGAATATATATCGATATCCCCAACATGAATCAGCTATTTCATCTCCTGAAGGTAGCCATGAAACACCTCATCAAACACCTTTGCATAGGATTTGAGGCAACTATCGCCTTCCGGGGTGATAAGGTTGCTTTATAAAGCTGGTGGTCGTTCGACTTCGCTCACGATGACAATACTTAGCAATAAAGCATGTGGTCGTTCGACTTCGCTCACGATGACAATACTTAGCAATAAAGCATGGGGTCGTCACGATCATACGCAATAAGCATGTGGCGTTCGACTTCGCAATGATGCACGTGGTCGTTCGACTTCGCTCACGATGACAATTCATTTTCATTTACTACTTATTGTTCTCGGCTCCGCTCGAACAATTTTTCCATTCATGATTAAAAGTGTGACATTTTTAGTTTTTTGGTACTAATAGGTATGAGGGAGTATTATGTTTATTTACTTGAATGTGGCGACGGAACATACTATACAGGCGTTACAAATGACCTTTCAAGGCGAATAGTTGAACATCAGCAAGGACTAGATATAGGATGCTATACGTATACTCGTCGGCCCATTACCCTTAAACATTACATCACTTTTGAATACATCAACGATGCAATTTCGGTTGAAAAAAAACTTAAAAAATGGTCGAGGGCAAAAAAGGTGGCATACTTCAAAAAAGACTGGGAAACACTTCATGAAAAGGCAATATGCAATAATAACACCTCGCATAAATTGAGGTCGAGCGGAGACGAGACCTATAGTAAGTGAAGTACCTTTTGTCACCCTGAGCGAAGCCGAAGGGTGACAAAAAAAAGGGAGTCAGCCATGCTGCTCCCTTTGTGTGTAGCCCCGACAAGAATCGAACTTGTATCTAAAGTTTAGGAAACTTCTATTCTATCCATTGAACTACGGGGCCCGGTGAACATTTGAAATTCGGTATTCTGTATTTGAAATGTTCAAATGGGGGTGCAAAGATAAACTGTAAATACGTAATCTGCAAATAATCTAACATACAAGAAACCAGCAACCAGTAGCCAGAAACTAGTGACTAGCTGCTGCTTACTTGCTACTGGTTTCCAGGATCCAGTATCTAGAATCCAGAATCTATATCAATCCTTTCGCGTGCTTTTCACCAATCACCTTCAGCATGTCTTCGGTCATCTCGGGAAGCCTGAACTTAGGATCCCATCCCCACTCTGCGCGGGCGGCGCTGTCGTCCATGTTGTTTGGCCAGGTGTCGGCAATGGCTTTCTTGGCTTCGCTCACGTCATAATCCATCACGAAGTCAGGAATATGTTTCTTCACCTCTGCAGCAATGATCTCAGGATCGAAGCTCATGGCTGAAACATTGAAAGCATTGCGGTGGACCAACTTGCCCGGATCGGCTTCCATCAGGTCGATGGCGGCATCCAGTGCATCGGGCATATACATCATGTCAAGGAAAGTGCCGGCCGGCAATGGGCAGGTGAACTTCTTGTTCTTGATGGCCTCGTAATAGATCTCAACGGCATAGTCGGTGGTACCACCGCCGGGAAGAGTTACGTTGGAAATGATTCCCGGGTAACGCAGTCCGCGGGTATCCACACCAAAACGTTTGTGGTAATAATCGCTCAGCAACTCACCGGAAACCTTGGTCACACCATACATGGTGGTAGGGCGCTGAATGGTATCCTGTGGTGTGTTGTCCAGGGGAGTGGTTGGGCCAAAGGCACCGATTGAGCTTGGGAAGAAAACGGCACAGCCATTTTCGCGTGCTACCTCGAGTACATTGTAAACACCGTTCACACCTACATTCCATGCAGCCTGCGGTTTTTCCTCAGCTACAGCAGAAAGCAATGCAGCAAGGTTGTAGATAGTGTCGATATTATATTTCTTAACTACCTCAACGATACGTTCGGGCATGGTGGCATCCACCATTTCCAGGGGACCTGAATCTACCACGTCCTGTGTGGGCATGGTGCTGCGGTAACCTGCTACTACATTGTTGGCGCCATAGATATCACGAAGGCGCATGGCCAGCTCAGAACCAATCTGTCCTGCTGTTCCGATGATCAGAATATTTTTCATATGTGTTGGTTTATTGTTTGTTATTTTCTTAACAGTATGGATCGGCAAAAATACACAATTATTTGAATGTTAACATTCAAATAATTAGTGACTAGTGGCTAGTTCCTAGCTTTAATTAAGAACTGAAAATTCAAAACTCAAACTTGAAAAATAACTCAACACCCAACACTCAACACCCAACACTTCAGCAGGTTATTTAGACTCAATATAGCATATCGGTTGAAATTTATATTTTATATTTGCAGTCCTTGTTATAAAATAAACAGTAAACACTAAACCTTACAGATATGTACGGAAAAATCAAAGACTACCTTCAGGAAGAACTGAGCGGTATCAAAGAAGCGGGATTGTATAAAGCAGAACGCATTATCATTTCCCCGCAGAAAGCCGATATCCAGATCAATACAGGCCAGGATGTGCTGAACTTCTGTGCCAACAACTACCTCGGACTCTCTAACCATCCCAGGCTTGTTGCTGCCGCCAAAGAAGCGCTCGACTCACATGGTTATGGAATGTCGTCGGTGCGTTTTATTTGTGGTACCCAGGATCTGCACAAGACCCTTGAAGCTAAGATCGCTGAGTTTTTCGGTACTGAAGATACTATCCTTTATGCAGCATGTTTCGACGCCAATGGCGGTGTTTTCGAACCACTGCTCGGACCTGATGATGCCATCATCTCCGACTCACTCAACCATGCTTCCATCATCGATGGCGTGAGGCTGTGTAAAGCACAACGCTTCCGTTACAAAAATGCTGATATGGAAGACCTGGAAGCAAAGCTGATCGAAGCAAAAGACTGCCGCTTCAAGATCATCGTTACCGACGGTGTATTCTCCATGGATGGAAATGTAGCCCCTATGGACAAGATCAATGAGCTGTCGAAAAAATACGATGCCATGATCATGGTCGACGAATGCCACTCAGCAGGTGTTGTTGGTGCCACCGGTCGCGGTGTAACCGAACTTTTCAACATCCGCGGTGAGGTTGACATCATCACCGGTACACTGGGTAAAGCCTTTGGCGGTGCCATCGGTGGGTTCACCACCGGTAAAAAAGAAATTATCGAGATGCTGCGTCAGCGCTCACGTCCTTACCTCTTCTCAAACTCCATCCCTCCTATGGTTGCCAATGCAGGTATCGCCATGTTCGACATGATGGCCGAGACTTCAGAGCTTCAGGACAAGCTGCATGAAAATACTGAATATTTTGTTGAGAAGATGGTTGCTGCAGGCTTCGACATCAAGCCCACCAAGTCGGCCATCTGTGCAGTGATGCTTTATGATGCCAAGCTTTCACAGGATATGGCGGCCAAGCTGCTCGAAGAAGGTATTTATGTGATCGGATTCTACTTCCCGGTTGTACCTAGAGGCGAAGCCAGGATCCGCGTTCAGCTGAGTGCAGGACACGAACGTGAGCACCTCGACAAATGTATCACCGCCTTCACCAAGGTGGGTAAAGAGCTGGGTGTTCTTAAATAATTTTAAGAGCATGCACATTCCGGTTTGGCCCCGCCCTACACAGGCAGGGGCTTTTTTATTGCTCATTGTGAGTTGTTCATGTTTAACGTGTCATTTTGCATTGGTTTTTTGGGGGAGGGAGGCCTTTGCAGAAATGACGGTTTTGTGAAATATGGCAATTAGTTGATCACATTCATTTTGGCATCTGTCGAATGTTAATTTCATATCTTTCCTGACTGAATTTTTAAGAGTTTTAAGCTTACTTTTGTCTCTCTAAGTTCTTTGAGGACAATGCTTACTTTATGCACAAAATCTTTTCTTGACTCCGCACCTTGTGCCTCTCCATAATTTAGGCCGCACTAGAAGAAGAGCGAATAATCTGGTGCTAATGTGCTGTGCTAAATAACTGCGGTCAAGGGATCTGCATATTTCGTTAATACTAATAGTCAACTCTACGAGCCTGTTTTCAAGTTCAATTCTCATTTCTTGTTAATAATGTGTTTATCTATTAATACCCAAAAGCAAAAAATGTCACACATTATTCAACACGAATTTCATATTATGAGGCCGTTATGTATACAATGAAACTTGTTAGATTATAAATGAGCAAGTCACAATGAGCAATTCTCGAATACTTCATAGTACTTCGAAGAATGCACTGCCGTACAATGAGAATAGAAGATAAGGTGTATAAATTTTATAAATTTGCATTCCAATCCTAATGACAATGGAGAACGAACTACACATTTACAACACTCTAAGCAAAAAGAAAGAAGCCTTCGAACCTCTGAACGCACCCCATGTGGGTATGTATGTTTGCGGGCCTACGGTATATGGTGATCCCCACCTGGGACATGCCCGTCCGGCCATCACCTTCGACCTGGTTTTTCGATACCTGCAGCACCTCGAATACAAGGTAAGGTATGTACGCAATATCACTGATGTGGGGCATCTGGAGAATGATGCTGATGAAGGAGAAGATAAGATCGCCAAGAAAGCCAGGCTGGAAGAACTGGAGCCTATGGAGGTAGTGCAATATTACACCAATACCTACCATGCTGCCATGCGTGCACTGAATGTACTCGACCCATCCATAGAACCCAATGCCAGCGGACACATTATTGAACAGATAGAGATGATCCGAAAGATCCTGGAAGCAGGATATGCTTATGAATCAGCCGGATCCATATATTTTGATGTAGAAAAATACAATCAGAATAATCCTTACGGCATTCTTTCAGGCAGGAAGGTAGAGGAGCTGATGGCTACTACACGTGAACTCGATGGTCAGCAGGAGAAGAAGAACACCTACGACTTCGCCCTCTGGAAAAAGGCAGCTCCGGAACATATTATGCGCTGGCCCTCTGAATGGAGCGACGGATTCCCGGGCTGGCATATGGAATGCTCTGCCATGGGCACACGATACCTGGGTGAGCAGTTCGACATCCACGGTGGTGGTATGGACCTTTTGTTCCCCCACCATGAGTCGGAGATCGCACAGAGTGTGGCTGCCAACGGCAAGATGCCTGTGCGCTACTGGATGCACAATAACATGATCACCCTGAACGGGCAGAAGATGGGTAAGTCTCTCGGCAATGCAGTATCATTGGAAGAATTCTTTACCGGTGAAAACCCTATTCTGGATCAAGCCTATAGCCCCATGACGATACGTTTTTTCATCATGCAGGCACATTATCGCAGCACCCTCGACTTTTCGAACGAGGCCCTGCAGGCTGCCGAAAAAGGTTTTCAGCGTATGATGGCAGCCATGGAAGTGCTCGATAAACTTCAGGCCAACGGATCAGCCGAAGAATCTGTTAACATCAGTGAACTTAAGGCCAAATGCTATGAGGCTATGAATGACGATTTCAACAGCCCCATCCTAATTGCACACCTTTTTGATGGCGTAAAAACCATTAACTCCATCAATGATGGCAAGATGACGATCGACCAGGAAAACCTTGATCTGCTTAAGGAACTTTATCTTGATTTTGTCAATGATATTTTGGGGCTTAAAGCTGAAGGCGAAGCAGGTAGCGGGCAGGATGATCTTAGTGGGAAGTTGATTGAGGCACTCCTCGAGCTCCGGCAACAAGCCAAGGCAAATAAAGATTACGAAACCTCTGATAAAATCCGAGATCAACTCACTGCAATGGGCCTTGTCCTGAAGGATACGAAGGATGGGACGGAATGGTCTCTTTAGTGCATAGTGCCTGGTTCCTAGTGGCTAGTGCCTAATTGAAATGTAAAGTTGTTTAATTATTTATTTGTTTAAGTGAGTTTTTCTGGGCTGTTCGGACACTACTGATAAATATCGCCACCAACTCTCCATTTTCTTTTTTCAACCTTTGAACCTCTTCTTTATCCGGATTATTTCTAAGAGAACTTAGTATTTTCAATGAGATCAGGGTTTCATGAAGTTCCTTTAGGGATAGCTTCATCTTGTGAATAAAATCTTTCTTTGATTCAGTATGAAGGGCTTCACCATAATTCAATGCAGGTGAAACTCCTGATCTTATTATTTGATCAGAAATAGGTCTTAGCTCTTTGAATTTTTGCAGGTGATAACCCAGGTTGACAACTCCAACACCAAATGCAATCAGACGGTCTTCTAGATTTTCATGTTTATGTTTCCGTTCCATACTTATTAATACCCAAAACGGAAAAATGTCACACTTAAAAACTAAATAAATAAAAAATTATTCACTCCAGATGGGCACTAGGAACCAGGCACTATGCACTAAAAGTGAGGATCGTCTTAAACGATCCGAACGAGAAAGTAGTTTTTCTTCCCCTTCTGGACAAGAATGTACTTTTCATTCAGCAAGTCGTCAGTGGTGATGACATAATCATCCTTAACCTTCTGCTTATTCACCGAAACAGCATTGTCTTTGATCATCCGCCGGGCTTCACCTTTGGAAGCAAAGATGTCGGTTGATTCGGCAAGGAACTCAAGGATGCCGGTGCCGGATTTCACGGTTTCTGCAGGGACCTCTGATTGGGGTACGCCTTCGAAAACGCTGAGCAGCATGTTTTCGGAAAGCTTTTTCAAAGTTTCTGTGGTGCCTTTACCAAAGAGGATCTGTGATGCTTCTACAGCGGCATCATAATCTTCCTGAGAATGCACACGAACGGTAAGTTCTTCTGCCAGTGCTTTTTGCAGCGGACGCAAATGGGGCGCTTCTGCATGCTCTTTCTCCAGAGCTTCGATATCCTCTTTGCTGTTAAGGGTGAAGATGCGGATCCATTTGGAGGCATCATCGTCGGAGGCATTCAGCCAGAACTGGTAGAACTTATAGGGAGAAGTTTTTTCAGGATCGAGCCACACATTGCCTTCCTCTGTCTTTCCAAACTTACCTCCATCGGCTTTGGTGATAAGCGGACAGGTGAGTGCATAGGCTTCACCGCCGGTTTTTCTGCGGATCAACTCGGTACCGGTGGTAATGTTTCCCCACTGATCGGAACCACCCATTTGCAGGCGGCAGTTGTTGTTCTCATAAAGAAAAAGGAAGTCGTATCCCTGCACAAGCTGGTACGAGAATTCGGTAAAAGAAAGCCCTGTTTCAAGGCGGGTCTTCACAGAGTCCTTGGCCATCATATAGCTCACAGTGATGTGCTTGCCAACATCGCGCACAAAGTCGAGAAAACTGAATTTACTCATCCAGTCGTAGTTGTTAACGATCTCGGCAGCGTTGTCACCACCCTCGAAATCCAGGAATTTCACCAGTTGTTTCTTCAAACCTTCCTGGTTATGTCGAATAGTTTCTTCATCCAGGAGGTTGCGCTCCTGTGATTTCCCGGAAGGATCGCCTACCATGCCTGTGGCACCACCTACCAGAGCAATGGGCTTATGTCCTGCCAGCTGAAAGTGTTTCAACATCATGATGGAAACCAGGTGGCCAATATGTAATGAGTCGGCGGTAGGATCGATGCCCACATATGCAGAAGTCATCTCTTTAGCAAGCTGTTCTTCCGTCCCCGGGGTCATATCGTGGATCATCCCACGCCACTTCAATTCTTCTACAAAATTCATTTATTAATTATGGATTATGAGTTATGGATTATGAATTACCGTTCGGTCTTCGTTCTTCGTTGTTCGGTCTTCGGTCTTCGGTCCTCGGTCTTCTTCAGCTAACTAACTTTACTCCCCGGATCAAACTCATCATCTGGAGCGATGAAAGTTAGCTTTCCTTCAGCGTTTTCAGCCATCAGCACCATGCCATTGGATTCGATGCCACGGATCTTTCTTGGAGCGAGGTTCACCAGGAAGCAGGCACGCTTGCCTATGATATCTTCCGGCTGATAATACTCTGCAATACCTGAAACCACTGTCCTGACATCCACGCCGGTATCAACCTTCAGCTTAAGAAGCTTCTGGGTTTTTGGCACCTTCTCGGCTTCCAGTATCTTCCCTACCCTGACATCGATCTTTGAAAAAGTATCATAGTCGATAGTTTCCTTGGCAGGCTCAACATTTTGCTCATTCATCTCATTGGCTTTTTTGGTATCCAGCAATTTCTGCACCTGTGCTTCGATCACCTTGTCGTCAATGCGTTCGAAGAGGTATTCAGCTTTGTTCAATTGATGTCCCGGCTTCAGCAGCTCAGGATCTCCGGCATCATTCCAGTGCAAGGTTTCCATGTTTAGCATGGCCGTAAGCTTTTTGGCCGTAAATGGCAGGTAAGGCTCACAGAGTATTGCCAGGTTGGCACAGATCTGAAGGGAAATGTTCAGGATGGTTTTCACCCTTTCCGGGTCTTCCTTAAAGATCTTCCATGGTTCCGAATCTGTCAGGTACTTATTCCCCAGGCGGGCCAGGTTCATCATCTCTGCCTGTGATTCCCTGAAGCGGAAAGCATCCAGGCTACCACCTATGCGACCGGGGAAGCTTTTGATCTCTTCTATCGTCTTTTTGTCTTCCTTGCTAAGCTCATTAAGCCCGGGCACCTTGCCATCGAAATACTTATCGGTCAGCACCAGCGTCCTGTTCACGAAGTTGCCGAAGATGGCCAGCAGCTCATTGTTGTTTTTTGCCTGGAAGTCTTTCCAGGTGAAGTCGTTATCCTTGGTCTCGGGGGCATTGGCAGTCAGGGTGTACCTGAGCACATCCTGCTTGTCAGGAAATTCTTCGAGATATTCATGCAGCCATACAGCCCAGTTCCTGGAGGTGGAGATCTTCTCATTTTCCAGGTTCAGGAACTCGAAAGCCGGAACATTGTCAGGCAGGATATAGCTTCCCTCCTGCTTCAGCATAGAGGGGAAGATGATGCAATGAAAAACAATATTATCTTTTCCAATGAAGTGCAGCAGCCTGCTTTCCTCATCTTTCCAGTAGGGCTCCCAGTCTTTGCCGGTTTCAGCAGCCCATTCCCGCGAAGCGGAAATATAACCGATGGGGGCATCAAACCATACATACAACACTTTGCCATCAGCATCTTTTAAGGGCACTTCAACACCCCAGTTCAGGTCGCGGGTCACTGCACGGGCTTGAAGCCCATGATCGATCCATGATTTACATTGCCCGTACACATTGGGTTTCCAGTCATCTTTATGGCCTTTCACGATCCAGTCGCTGAGCCAGTCTTCATACTTATCAAGCGGCAGGTACCAGTGCTTGGTCTCTTTTTGTACAGGCACATTTCCCGTAAGTGCCGATCTAGGATTGATGAGCTCTGCGGGGCTTAAAGAGGTGCCACAGTTCTCACACTGGTCGCCATAAGCCTTTTCATATCCGCATCGCGGACAGGTGCCGGTAATATAACGGTCGGCCAAAAACTGATTGTTATCCTCATCATAATACTGCATGGAGGTTTTCTCGACAAACTCCCCTTTGTTGTACAGGGTGGTAAAGAATTCGGATGCAGTCTCGTGATGTATGGGGGCGGATGTTCTGGAATACACATCAAAAGAGATCCCGAAATCGGCAAAGGACTTCTTGATGATCTCATGATACTTATCGACGATCTCCTGCGGGCTTACCCCAAGCTGCTGCGCCTTGATGGTGATGGGCACACCATGCTCATCGGAACCACCTATAAACAGCACGTCGGTCCCTTTCGACCTGAGGTAGCGCACAAAGATGTCGGCAGGCACGTAAACCCCCGCCAGGTGCCCGATATGGATGGGCCCGTTAGCATAAGGAAGGGCTGATGTGACAGTATATCTTTTGAAGTTTTTCTTTTTATTTTCCATTTTCCCCGCTGAATTGAATGCAAAGATATAAATTTGTTCTATGCACATACGTCCTCATGATCTCGTAGCCGGCAATAAAGTTGGCATAGTAGCTCCCGCCAGGAAGGTTAGCCGCGAAGAGATGGCCCCCGCCATAGAGATCCTTCGTCAATGGGGGTATGAAGTTGTTGAGGGCCAACATCTTTATGGAGATCACCATCAATATTCGGGTACTGATGAGGAAAGGGCTGCTGACTTTCAGGCTATGCTCGATGATCCGGGGATCAAAGCCATATTTTGCGCCCGGGGCGGATATGGATCGGTAAGGATCATCGACAAACTTGATTTTTCGGGTTTGAGCAAAAACCCAAAATGGATCGTGGGATTCAGCGATGTAACGGTTTTCCATTCACATATTAACAGGCATTTGGGCATTCAAACCCTGCATGGAGCCATGCCGATCAACTTCCCGGCTGACATGAAGTTGAATTCCAGCCTCCGGAGTATAAAAGACATCCTTGAAGGGGCTTGCCCGGAATATCAGCTGCCAGCTCATCCCTTTAACAGGGCCGGAAAGGCCGAAGGAGTGCTTTGTGGCGGAAACCTTTCTATGCTTTACAGCCTGAATGGGACAGCATCCGACATAGATACTGTTGGAAAGATCCTTTTTATAGAAGACCTCGACGAATACCTCTACCATATCGACCGCATGATGATGAACCTGAAGCGTTCAGGAAAGCTGGAAGGCCTTGCCGGACTGGTGATTGGCGGCATGAACGACATGAACGACAATAACATTCCTTTTGGCAAAACAGCTTATGAAATCATTGCCGAAACGGTGTCGGATTATAATTTTCCTGTAATTTTTGACTTCAAAAGTGGGCACATTTCCGAAAATCTGGGATTAATCATTGGGGGGATGTGTGAAATGGAGGTTGGGGACAAGCCTTCACTACGCTTTACCCCTCTGTCCCGGTAAACCGGGACATCTCCCCTAAAGGGGAGAAAAACAGATTTTCAATTAATCACAGTATTATGGCTGAACACAATGAACTCGGAAAGAGCGGGGAAGATTACGCTTACGAATACCTGTTGAAAAAAGGCTTCGATGTCCTCGAAAAAAACTGGCGTCACAACAAGGATGAGGTGGATATGATCGCTGTGCACAACAACTGCCTGGTCATTATCGAGGTAAAAACCAGAAGCAACCTTTATTTCGGGGAGCCCCAGATCTTTGTAAACAAAAAGAAGCAGGCCTTCATGATCCGGGCCGCCAATGCTTATATCATGAAAAATGACATCCACGTGGAAACACGATTCGATATCGTTTCTGTGATCCTTTCAGGAAACAGGGTGAGCATTAAGCATATTGAGGATGCGTTTTATCCGACGCTTTAGTATTGAGTACTGAGTACATAGTATTGAGTAATGAGTACATAGTATTGAGTACATAGTATTGAGTACTGAGTACATAGTATTGAGAATTGCCGAGCACTGAGCTCATGTTCTCTTATCTCAATACTCTTATCTCAATACTCATGTCTCAATACTCATGTCTCAATACTCACATCTCAATACTCAATACTATTTAGCCTATCTTTGCAATCAATTCAAAATCAACATGAGCGAAGACAGGAAAGGCGGAGAAAAACGCAAGAAGCATGGGGATTATTCCTCGTTTTATCAAAAGCCAAAATCGGGGGCAAAGAAGAAATTTTCAGGCCCCAGGGAAAAAAACATACCGGAGAAGGTAAAGTCGGGTGGATATGAGCGGCGGGATGAAGGCCTGATACGCCTGAATAAGTACCTGGCAGATGCCGGTGTGTGCTCCCGGCGCGAAGCGGATAAGCTGATAGCCAGCGGGGCTGTGAAGGTGAATGGGAAAATTGTTTCTGAGCTCGGCACCAAAGTGTCACCATCCGATAAGGTAGTTTGTGGCGGAGAAGCCCTGAAGCGTGAAAAACTGCGTTACCTGGTACTGAACAAGCCCAAGGATTTCATCACTACCACCGATGATCCCTTCGAAAGAAAAACCGTAATGAAGCTTGTTGAAAAAGCCTGTCCGGAAAGGATCTACCCTGTAGGTCGGCTTGACAGGGGTACTACCGGCGTATTGCTTTTTACCAATGATGGCGACCTTGCCAAGAAGCTCACTCATCCCAAACATGGCATCCGAAAGATCTATCACGTGGTCCTGAACAAACAGCTGACCAGGGCCGATCTTGAAAAGATCGCCACAGGCATGGAACTCGACGATGGCCCGATCAAGGTAGATAAGATCTCCTGGGCTGATGAGGGCAAGGTCAAAAAAGAAGTTGGTATTGAATTGCATTCAGGCAGGAACCGTATTATAAGAAGAATTTTTGAATCGCTTGGGTATAAGGTTCTGCGTCTCGACAGGGTTGTTTTTGCCGGCATCACGAAAAAAGATACCCCCCGCGGAAAATGGCGCATGCTGAGTGATACAGAAGTGAATATGCTGAAGCGATTGCCGAAGTAATTATCCGGCCTGACTGATCTTGTGCAGGAGATCCATTTTCAAGAGTTTGATCATTTTCCCGTCTACTTCAATGATACCATCTTCCGAAAAATCGTGAATGATCTTGGTCACTGTTTCACGAGAAGTTCCGATATAGTCGCCAAGTTCAGATCTGGTCAGGGGTATCTCAATGATGTTATTTCCATAGATGTGTTTAGAAAAATAGATCAGGGCATCGGCAAAACGGGCATTTAGCTGTTTATGGATCTTATCAACGAAGATGCGGTAATGCTCAACGATATCAGAGCTGAGTGTTTTCATCACTTCCAGGGCAAAACGACCATTATTCTCAATCAAATATTTATACCCGCTGTAATCGATAAAGCAAGCTGTAGTATCACTCAAAGCCGTAACGGCATAACTGTGGATCTTGTTGGCAAACACGTCAGAAACACCAACAAATAGCGGTCCTTTGTCGATTTTCAGTATCTCATCTTTTCCGTGTGATCCGGTGAGGTGGATTTTAAAAATACCCGATTTGATAAACACTATGTTTTGTGTGAAAGTGCCCTGCTTAATAATATTCTCATCCTGAATGAAACGGATCTCTGTGCTATTGCTGCAAAGGATCTCCATCTCTTCATCATTCAGGTTAAAGACGGAACTGGACTTCACAGCGCAGTCCTTGCAGGCAGTTGGCTTATTATTAAATTTCTCTATCATATCATTCAGCCCGGAAACATTAACATATGGCTAATATATAAAATTGTTTTATATGTTACAAGCAAGTGAAGTATATTTCACATCCGGGTGAAAACTATCGGACAGGCAATTTCTTGCTTAAGGGTTTAAAATATACGTACTTACAGCCAACCAACAAGATACGTTATGGAAGCTGAAAAAACTGTTCGCCGATTTGGGTGTTGTGGGATGTATATCATTTACGGATGCATAGGAACGATGATCCTTGCATCACTGGCATCGCTTGTATTCCTTGCTGTTGTTTGTATCTGCTAATATCTCCAACCTGCCATTCCTGCCCGGCTTAAGAGGCCTATAAGCGCGAAATATTAGTTGACCTCACAGGTCCGGTAACTTGTGAGGTCTTTCTTTCCTTAATTTACAACCAACTTCTGTGTTACAACTTCTTTAGCTGACTGCAATTTTACGATATATATACCTGCTGACAAATTGCTGATGTCGATTTCGGTTTTGGATTGCTCAATCAGTTGTGTATTGATTTCCTGGCCATTAATATTAGAAATCGCCAGGCTGGTACCTTGAGTTGGTTCCATATATGTTTCAACGCTTATCCTGGAGGAAGCCGGATTAGGGTAAATGGATATGCTTTGTAATATCTCTGCTTCTCCTATTGAAACGGATTCGCAGGCATCTTCTATTTCTTGCTGGGTTTTACATCCGGTGGCATTATTTGATATAAGTATACTACCTGTAGGGTTGGCCAGGTATTCGCAAATACTCAACACTTCACAGCTGCTTAATGAGAAATTAGACAGGATCACCAGGCTGTTGATAGATGTGGGTTCAATATTATCCAGGCCCGCCAGGGTGGTCAGATCATAATTGCTTCGAATGTTAAGCTCTCCCCCAATTGTGGTCAGGCCCTGAAGGCCTTCCACGCTTGTCAGCGTATCATTAAATTTTATTGCAAGATCTCCCCCAATGGTAGTCAGGTTTTCCAGTCCTGCTAGACTGCTCAGTTCAGGATTATCTTCAATCTGTACGCTATTTCCAACCGTGGTCAGGTTACCCAGCCCTGAAAAAACTTTCCAATTTCCATTAGATGCAATTATCAGGTTATTCCCAACTGTTTCCACGCTATTAAGCCCCAACAGGCTGTTCATCTGATGATTTAGACTGATGGCAATGTCGCCTGCCACAAAAGATAGGTTATTGAGACCTACCATGCTGCTCAGAATATAGTTTTCTATAAATATAAGATTACCCCCGACAGAGGTCAAATCTTCCATTCCTACCAGGTTTACCAGGGCTTGATTATAAAGGAACTGAAGGTCGCCTCCTATTGATGTCAGATTACCCAGACCATACAGATTCTGGATATTCCCTCCACTTATAACCACATCACCGGAAATATCCGTGCAATTAGGATAAACGATTATAAATTCATTAATCTGAGATTGTGATGAGAATAGATGCAAGGATCCAGGAGGGCATTGTGCAAAAAGAAATACCTGGCTCAGGACGATGGCGATAGTTAGAATAAAATTTTTCATTGTTTTGTTATATATAAATACAAAATTGCCTGACTTTTCACCATATCTGTCTATACAATAGAGAACTGGTTCCAAATCTAAAATTACGATAAAATTGAAACTAAAGGGGCTGTAGGTTTGTGGTTTAGCTGATTAAAATTCTTTAATTGTTTCGCAGAAATATAATTTCATTCAATCAACTGGCTGCAAAACTACTAAATATTTAAATCCTTCATGCAGAATTGTAAATCAAAATAAAATTGACTTTAAAGCCTCACTGACTTACTTTTGATAAGGAAATAATCAGGCCCCTGTATTCAAGAATTTAATCTGTTTATATGAAAACCATAGTTGAGTTACTTGAAAAAAGTGTTCAAAAATATGGGACTAATACATATATTCTTGAAAAAAAAACAGACAGGTACGAAGGGATCACCTATCAGGAAACTAAAGAACAGGTCATTAAAGTTGCAGCAGGCCTTCTGGCGCTGGGTATTAAAAAAGGCGACAGGATCGCGCTACTCTCTGAATCTCGCATTGATTGGGTGATCAGTGAACTTGGAGTGTTGCATGCTGGTGCTGTGTGTGTTCCGCTTTCTATTATTCTTAATGAGGCTGATCTGAAATTCAGGATTGACCACTCAGAATCAAAATGGATAATCAGCTCAGGTAATCAACTGAATAAAATAAATTCCATAAAGCAGGATCTCAGGAACCTTGAAAAGGTTGTTCTCCTGGACCCGGAGGAATATTATTCCCAGGATGAGATTTATCTTGGAACGCTCAAGGAAACAGGAGAGGAATATTGGAGCAATAAGTCGGAAAAATTAACTGAAATAATAAAATCGGTCCGTCCCGGGGATTATGCAAATATTTGTTACACCTCAGGAACGACTGATGACCCCAAGGGGGTAATCTTGTCTCACGGGAATTACATTGCTAACATTGAGCAAACCCTTAGCCTGATGGATGTTCCCGAATGGTGGTCAACACTACTGATCCTGCCATGGGATCATTCATTCGCTCATACTGTAGGAATATACATTTTGATGGCAAGAGGTGCCAGTTTTGCGGCGGTACAATCGGGCAAATCCTACTATGAAAGCCTGAAGAACATACAGGCCAATATCAGGGAAATCAAACCGGTCTTCATGCTAAGTGCACCGGCACTGGCTAAGAACTTTCGTAAAGGTATCGAGAAGGGAATCAGGGAGCAGGGGCGATTGAATGAAGTACTGTTTAAACATGCCCTAAAGATTGCGTATCGGTATAATGGGATTGGTTGGGATAAAGGGAAAGGGAGCAAGATCTTTCTTAAGCCGATATATAAACTTTATGATGTATTTCTGTTTAAAAAAATCAGAGCTGGATTTGGCGGAAGACTACGGTTTTTCTTCGGGGGAGCAGCATTACTTGATATGGAACTTCAGAAATTCTTTTATGCCATTGGGATACCTATGCTACAGGGCTATGGATTGACGGAAGCATCACCCGTAATTTCGGGAAATATGGAAAAAAGAAATAAGCTGGGGTCTTCCGGTTATCTGGTTGAAAATCTCGACTTGAAAATCTGTGATGAAAATGGCCATGAACTGCCTGAAGGTGAAAAAGGCGAGATCCTTATCCGTGGTGAAAATGTCATGATAGGATACTGGAAGAATGAGAAGGCCACAAGAGAAAGCATACGTGACGGATGGCTCCATACAGGAGATATGGGATATATGGATAAAGACGGCTTCCTTTATGTTCTCGGAAGATTTAAAAGCCTTCTTATCTCAGATGATGGTGAAAAATATAACCCAGAAGGAATTGAAGAAGCCATAACCGACAGATCAGCATACATCGACCAGCTGATGTTGTATAATAACCAGAACAAATATACTACTGCCTTATTGGTGCCCAATACAGAAGCTTTGAAAAAGTGGTGCCAGAATAACAATATCGTTCATAGCAAATTGAAAGGCCAGGAAGCTATATTAGAACTTTTGGATTCAGTGATCAGGCAGTTTAAGCAAGGGGGTGAAAATGCGGATTTGTACCCCTCCCGGTGGTTGCCTTCTGCCATTGCAATCATCGATGAACCATTCAATATGGATAACCAGCTTTTAAATAGCACCGGGAAAATGGTTAGAGGGAAGATAATCGAATATTATAAAGATAGGATAGACTATTTATACACGCCTGAAGCCAGGAGTATTGTAAATCCGGAAAATATTGACACACTGAAGAAAGTCATGAAAATAGCATAATATGAAGATGAAAATCCCTGAAATAATTTCATGTTCCGAGAAGCCAAAACTTTATAAGAAAGGCTCGTCATTTATGTGGACAGATGAACATATTTCAAAACAGCTTTTGCATGTTCACCTGAATGCTGACATTGACCTTGCAAGCAGGAAGAAGTCAACTATAGAGAAAACAGCTGAATGGATATTAGAAACACAAAAGGAGAAAGGGAAGCTAAACATCCTGGATTTAGGTTGTGGGCCGGGACTTTACACCGAAATCTTCGCAGGAAAAGGTCATAAGGTGACAGGGGTGGATATTTCAAAACATTCCATTGAATATGCTAAAAAGTCATCGGAAGAAAAAAACTTAGATATCACATACTTAAATGCAAGTTACCTGGAAGTTGGCTTAGATGAAGAAAAGTATGATCTGGTTGTATTGATATTCACGGACCTGGGCGTATTGATACCGGGTGAAAGAGAAGCCCTCTTAAAAATGATTTACCGTGTATTGAAAAAAGGCGGAACATTTATCTTTGATGTGCTAAAAGACAAGGATATTGAAAACAAAACATCTCCTAAAAGCTGGGAGGCAAGCAATGGTGGTTTTTGGAAAGAATCTCCATATTTAGCACTTTCAGAATCGTTTTTATACCAGCAAGAAAAAGTTATTCTATTTCAGCATAATATCATAGGCACATCAGGAAACATTGAAACCTACCGGTTTTGGACACATTTCTTTACTCAAAACGATGTGTATAAAATGCTCGAGTCCCATCATTTCATTGACATACATTTTAGAGAAGATATTCTGCCCGAAGGAGATATATGGAATGGGGACAATGTGATTTTCACAATGGCTTCAAAATAAAAATGCACGCGTCACAGATGCGCGCTAGCTCTGCTTCGAATATCGGATATCGAATATTAGAATGTTTCTTGTCCTGAAAAATAGAAGCCTTTTGTATTTACGCCGATGGCAAAATCAATATTGATGTTTGTTCTAAAATGTTTATTCACCATTACTCTTAAGCCAATTCCCACGGCTGGCCGTACATATTCAAACAGGCCAACGTCAGTTTGTGAATTCGAGGTGGTGGTTGCATTTACAAATACAACACCTCCAAGTATTTGCGAACATTGAGAAATGGGGAAGCGATACTCGACTTCTGCATAAATGATGTCCATTCCCCGGAACCTTCCGTTGGTATATCCCCTGCCTGATCTGGCTCGTCTGGTCTTCTCCCAGGGAAGGCAATGTCATGTAGGGCATTTTCCCGGTCAGGTTAAAATCGCCGAACGCCCAGAATGCGATGAGATGTCGTGGCATTTTCTTTGATAATCCGACATAGGTGCGAAATTCAAGCCACAAAGTAGTAGAGCTTTGATCACTCCCCAGAAAAGTGGGGTTTATGCGATAGTTGATATTTGCGTAGTATCCCTTATAGGTATTGATCTGGTTATCGCGGCTATCATAAATTACATTCAAACTTACACCGCTCAGCATATAATTAGTAGTGCTAAAATTATTGCGGGCCGAATAATAATGATGCGGTGTATCCAATTCAGGTGTGGAGTCGGTTGGAGGATGATAATATTCATCCTGAATGGAATACAGATAATCGGCATGTACCCCAATTCCTGCATACAGGTTTTCGATTATACGTTTATTTGTTATCACCTGGAACCTGATATAATTATATTTCATTGGAAACAACACACTATCATTGCTGGCACCCCGTCCCATGAAGCTAATATCGGATGGGACATCAATTGTGTCAGGCATATTCGTACCCAGACCGTATGTTGGTTGGCTATAAATATAAAATCTGAAGTCACCCTGAAGAAAAAACTTATTTTCTTTGGTATAGATGTTTGGTTTTGCAAAAGTGATCAATTGTTGCTTGGAGGTCACAGCTGCGGTGAAGGGTCCGGTTGATACCCTTGTATTTTCTTTAGGCCCCATATACCATCCGATGGCGCCTCCTACTCCGAGGATAAATCCATTTGTTGGGTTGGAGCTTATATTGGGAAGCACCAGGATACTTGTTTTCTTTGGCGGTTTTTCCGGCTTTCCCTTTTTTCGAAACAAGTCTCCAATAGCCTTAGGTTCACATATTTTTGAGCCTTGCCTGTCAATATTCGTTGAATCAGTTTGGGCTTCAGCAAACGAATATGACATACATAACAAAATAATTATTAGAATACGTTGCTTCCCATTCATAATTCATTATTAACAGATAAATGTACAATATTCAAGCTCTTTAAACAAACATCGAAGTTATTTGGATTTTTTCTTGGGGTTATAATTTATCGGTTCACTAAGGGGGCGTGGCGGAAAAACTTCCGTTTTAAAATAGCAGTAAACATTCTGGCAACGGCCTGTGTTACTTATGATATATGAAGATCATATGCTTGCTTTTTTTATTCATGATTGCGAATGGTATTCAGGCCCAGTCTGATCGAGACTCGCTATTGACAGTCTGGAATGATATAGCCCTGGAAGATACGAGCAGACTAAACGCCATCTATCATCTTGGCAATAATTATTTGGACTCTGATCTGGACAGTGCAATTTACTTTGCTTTGATGCAGTATGAATTTGCACAGGAAAGAGGATTAAAGGAGTATATCGCGGATGCACAGGAAATAATGGGTGATGCATCTGATGAAAAAGGAGAGCTCACCAAAGCTGCTCAATACTATCAGAGGGCATTCGAACTCTTTGAAGAAGTTGGGAATAGAAAGAAAAGCGCAAACATTTTGTATAGTCTCGGTCAGATAAAATGGACCGCAGGGGAATACGGAATGGCATTAGATTATTACCATCGCAGTTTAGCCATAGCAGATGAAATAAACGATAAAAAGATGGTTTCCAGCTGTTTGACCGGAATAGCCTATTCCTATTTCCAGCAAGGTCAATACGCTACTGCCATGCAATTTGTTCAGAAAAGCCTCAAGGTGAGTGAGGAGATAGAAGACGATTATGGCATTGCCTGGTGTATTAATGCTTTAGGTGTATTCTATTCCCGGCAGGGTAATATAGAAAAAGCCCTGGAGTATTATTTCAAAGGACTGGAGATCAACGAAAGGACAAAAGATCGAATTTCCATATCCTATTCACTGCGAAACATTGGTAGTAGCTATTTAGAACTTGGAGATGATGAGAAAGCACTTGAGTATATTGAAAGGAGCCTGGTGATTGATGAAGAGTTGAATAATAAAAGAAGTCTGGCCTTATCATTAAATTCACTTGGGTATATTAAAAACAAACAGGGTGAAAAAGAAATAGCCATGGAATATTACCGGCGAAGCCTTTCATTGGCTAAAGAGATCGGAAATAGAGATATGGAATGTGAGTATTTGGAGAACATTGGTTCTTTGTTTGTAGAGCATGGAAACTATTTATCTGGGATTTCGGAGTGTCAGAAAAGCTATGATATAGCCCTTGAGATTGGATCTGTAGTTGATCAGCTGAGCGCCTGTGATTGTCTCTATGAAGCCAACAAGGCACTGGGACGGGATGCCAAAGCACTTGCGTTCCACGAGAAAATGGTGGTATTAAAAGATAGTATCAATCTTGAGTCCCTGGCCAAAGACCTCCAGCAAATGGAGTTCAGGAATTACATGGTGACAGATAGCCTGGAGAAAGAGGAAGAAAAGCTGAGGATAGCGATGGCACATCAGCTGGAAGTATCTAAAAAAGAAAAGTCGCGCAATATGTATATGGCCGGAGGATTGATGATATTGCTGGTGGCTATTGGACTGTATAGCCGCAACCGCTACATCCACCAATCCAGGAACAAGATCAAAATGGAAAAAGACCGTTCCGAAAACCTCCTGCTCAACATCCTGCCCGCAGAAATTGCCGAAGAATTAAAAATCAAAGGCAAGGCAGATGCCCGTGATTTTGATATGGTCTCCATTCTCTTCACAGATTTTAAAGGATTTACAGAGCAATCTGCCAAACTCAGTGCAGCAGATCTGGTCTATGAGATCAATCAATGTTTTGAGGCGTTTGATCATATCATCGAGAAGTATAAAATAGAAAAAATTAAAACCATTGGCGATGCCTACATGGCAGCCGGGGGATTGCCGGTACCCACTGATGATTCTGTGAAAAATACAGTATTGGCGGCCTTGGAAATGCAGACATTCATCATCAAACGCAAAGCAGAAAAAGATGCCCAAAAAAAACCCGCTTTCGAAATGCGCATTGGCATTCATACCGGTCCTGTAGTTGCTGGAATTGTAGGTGTTAAAAAATTCCAATACGACATCTGGGGTGATACGGTAAATACAGCCAGCCGCATGGAAAGCAGTGGGGAGATTGGACAAGTCAATATCAGTCAGGCGACATATGAGTTGCTTAAAAATGACACCCAATTTCATTTCACTTCAAGAGGTAAAATTCAGGCGAAAGGCAAGGGCGAAATGGAAATGTGGTTTGTAGAAAATGTGGTCGTTTGAAAAGGAGGTGCAAATCGGTAGGGATTCTTCGTCGTTCGCCTTGCTCTCTCCTAAGAATGACCGGTAGTACATAGCCTGCTGATCAGGAGGAATTTTATCAATTACCCTCCTATACGGATGATGTTGATCTAAACAAGGAATTAAAAGCCTGGGAGAATTTTTATAACTTTAACAGACCACATGGGGCTTTTAATGGGAAAACCCCTTATAAAGGCTTAATGAGCACATTTAAAAAACTGCGAATAATGTGAACCTAAATATGAGCATCACACTGGCGGGGCAGAAAACATCGAAATTTGACAATCGACAATACAGAAATGTATATTTATTGGGCGGGCCTATGCATCAGTAACATTAGCTAAAGCACATCCGATATTTTCGTATTTTTATACAAAACAATAAAAAGATACGCCATAGCACCGGTCGTCAACAGAAAGGTATTGACAAGGCACACAATTAATTTAATCTAAAAATTATGGATACATCAAAAAAAGGTAAATGTCCTGTAATGCATGGGGCAAATACAGAGTCAAATAATTCAGTCATGAGTTGGTGGCCCAATGCACTGAACTTAGATATATTGCATCAACATGATACAAAAACCAATCCCTTAGGTCAGAAATTCAATTATCATGAAGAATTTAAAAAGCTTGATTTTGAAGGATTAAAAAGTGATTTGAAAAAACTGATGACTGAAAGCCAGGACTGGTGGCCTGCTGACTGGGGGCATTATGGAGGATTAATGATTCGTATGGCATGGCACAGTGCCGGAACATATCGCATCGCTGATGGTCGCGGTGGAGGTAACACAGGAAACCAGCGTTTTGCACCACTCAACAGTTGGCCCGACAATGTGAATCTTGATAAGGCAAGAAGATTATTGTGGCCTGTCAAGAAAAAGTACGGAAACAAAATTTCATGGGCCGATTTATTCATACTTGCAGGGAATATGGCTTATGAATCGATGGGCTTTAAAACATTAGGTTTCGCCGGAGGCCGCGAAGATATCTGGCATCCTGAGAAAGATATTTACTGGGGTGCTGAAAAAGAATGGCTGGCAGCAACTAAAAATCGTTACACCAATGAAGCAGACCGCGAATCGCTGGAAAATCCTTTGGCTGCCGTGCAAATGGGTTTGATTTACGTAAATCCGGAAGGTGTTGACGGAAAGCCCGACCCTTTAAAAACAGCCAGGGATGTACGAACTACATTCAAACGCATGGCTATGAATGATGAGGAAACGGTAGCGTTAACAGCTGGTGGTCACACAGTAGGCAAGGCACATGGAAATGGCGATGCTTCGCTTTTAGAGCCACCCCCTGAAGGTGCATCTGTCGAACATCAGGGTTTTGGTTGGATGAATCCCACGGGTAAAGGAAATGCTGAGGATACTGTTACAAGCGGCTTGGAAGGAGCCTGGACAACACACCCCAATAAGTGGAACCATAATTATTTCTATTTATTACTTAATTATGATTGGGAGCTGAAAAAGAGTCCGGCAGGTGCATGGCAATGGGAACCTGTCAATATCAAAGAAGAAGATAAACCTTTTGATGCGCATATTCCCGGTGTTCGCAGAAACCCGATCATGACCGATGCGGACATGGCCATGAAAATGGATCCTGAATATCGAAAGATTTCTGAACGTTTATATAAAGACCCTGAATATTTTTCCCAGGTATTTGCAAAAGCATGGTTTAAATTAACTCACCGCGATTTAGGACCGAAAAGCCGTTACCTCGGCCCCGATGTACCAAAAGAAGATTTAATCTGGCAAGACCCTGTTCCTAAAGTTGACTATAAGCTGACTGATACTGAAATTGAAGAATTAAAAGTGAAACTTCTGAATTGTGGCTTAACCCGGACCGAACTAATTAATACGGCATGGGACAGTGCAAGAACTTTCCGTTCTTCAGATTTCAGGGGTGGAGCCAATGGGGCAAGAATACGCCTGTCTCCTCAAAAAGACTGGGAAGGAAATGAACCAGCACGTCTTGAAAAAGTCCTTGGAAAACTCACAGAAATTCAAGGGGGATTAAACAAGAAAGTAAGTATTGCTGATTTAATTGTTTTAGGAGGCAGTGCCGCCATAGAAAAAGCCGCAAAGGAAGCAGGTATAAATATCAATGTTCCTTTCAGCTCAGGGCGCGGAGATGCAATAGCCGAAATGACTGATGAAGAGTCATTTGCAGTACTTGAACCAATATATGATGGATACAGAAACTGGCTTAAAAAAGACTATGCTGTAAAACCCGAAGAGCTTCTTCTTGACAAAACTCAACTCATGGGCCTGACTGCTCCTGAAATGACTGTTTTAATTGGTGGTATGCGTGTGCTGGGAACAAATTATGGAGGCATTAAACACGGTGTATTCACTGACAGGGAAGGTGTGCTAAGTAATGATTTCTTTGTAAATCTTACAGACATGAATTATTCATGGAAACCGGTGTCTGAGAATTTATATCACATTATTGACAATAAGACCGGTCAGGCGAAGTGGACAGCAAGTCGAGTGGATTTAGTTTTTGGTTCAAACTCTGTGTTGCGTTCCTACGCAGAAGTTTATGCGCAAGACGACAATAAGGAAAAGTTCGTGAAAGACTTCGTAAAAGCCTGGGTAAAAGTGATGAATGCAGACCGTTATGATTTGAAAAAATAACCTAAGCCGGCTACGAACAGCGTGTATATGTCAAAAATGGATGAAGCGGTAAATCCAAGATTAGCACATTGACCATATCACCCAAGGGTTTTTACCGGTCACAGACAGCCGGGATGACATCATTCGAATAAAGAACAGAGGGACAAGACTTCGACTTTCAGACTTACGCTTGCGCTGAAGCTATGGCGATGAACTGTCAGCGCAGGCGCAATCGTAGCAAAGCAAGGAATAAGAATATGGATGGGGAGTGGTAACATTATGATATGGGAGTGAACAAATAAGCAAGTTGATAATTAAAACATAAATGAGAATACTACTAACCGGCGCATCAGGATACATTGGAAAAAGACTTCTTCCTATATTGGTTGACCATGGACACGATGTCATTTGCTGCGTTAGAGACCTGCAAAGATTTACTCCTCCAGAATCCCTGAAGACAAGAATTAATATCATTCACGTTGACTTGCTGGACAGAGCCTCGCTAGAAAATATTCCAAAAGATATTGATGGAGCTTTTTATTTAGTTCATTCCATGTCGGCATCTTCTGACTATCAATTGCTGGAACAAGAATCTGCTGAGAATTTCAGAAATGCCATGAATAAAACCAAGGTACAACATGTTGTTTATTTAAGCGGGATAATTAATGAATCAGCATTATCTAAACACCTTGCTTCAAGAAAAAATGTTGAAACAATACTCAGCAAGGGCAATTATCATATAACCACTTTAAGAGCCGGAATTATTGTTGGCTCAGGAAGTGCCTCTTTTGAAATAATGCGGGATTTGGTAGAAAAACTTCCTGTTATGATTACGCCTAAATGGTTAAATACCAAATGTCAGCCAATAGGAATATCAGACGTTATTACAATTCTTTCGCAAACGATCCTAAATCCCAAGACCTATAATAAAGATTTTGACATAGGCGGTCCTGATATATTGTCGTATAAAGAAATGCTCTTAGAATTTGGCCGCATGAGAAATTTAAAACGCTACATTATTACCGTCCCGGTAATGACACCCAAACTTTCTTCATACTGGCTGTATTTTGTAACATCAACATCCTACAAACTTGCCATTGCGCTAGTCAACAGCATGAAAATAGAAGTCATTTGCCGAAACGATGATATTAATAAAATACTGGAAATACAACCCATGAGTTACCAGGCAGCTTTGAGAAGAGCTTTTGGTAAAATTGAAAGAAACGAGGTGGTCTCCAGTTGGAAAGATGCTTTCATAAGCAGTGATTTAAGTTTTAATCTTTCAGAGTTCATTCAAGTGCCAACTTTTGGCTGTTATAAAGAAATTAGAGAAAAAGCCTTCGACAGCAGAGAGGATTGTATCAACAAAATTTGGAGCCTTGGAGGCGAAAACGGGTGGTACTGCAGAAACTGGCTATGGAAGTTTAGAGGTTTTCTGGATAAGCTGGTAGGTGGGGTAGGGTTAAGAAGAGGGCGTACATCGAAAAATTCCTTAAACGCAGGGGATGCATTAGATTTTTGGAGAGTATTGTATGCTGATAAGGAGGAAGGGCGCTTACTCCTATACGCTGAAATGAAATCACCAGGTGATGCCTGGCTTGAATTTAGAATCCTTGAAAACAAACTGATACAAACAGTCACCTTCAGGCCCTTAGGCTTACTTGGCAGATTGTATTGGTTTTCAGTTATACCACTTCATGGATTAATTTTCAAAGGATTGATCAAAAAATTAACTGAACACAATATTGTATAAAAATAATAGCAGGTTCACCCGTAAAACCAGGCTTTGTTGCGCGTTTAAAACGCGCAGATATAACACGCGTCACAAAAACTTAGCGTACTAAATTAATACGTATGGTGTTTGCGATTTCTTTTTCAACTTGCATTTGAACCAGGTAGATCCCAGGCGGTAAATCTTTTCCCGACATATCTTTTCCATCAAATCTTATCTCTTGCCAACCTGCTGAAAAGTGACTAATATCTATAATAGCAAGCAAGCGACCCTGAAGGTTATAGATTCTTAAAATCTTTACTTTTTCAACATCAATTTCATCGATATAAAAACGTATGGTCGTTGATCTTTGAAATGGATTAGGATAATTGCTGGAAACAAATGATTTTGCATTACTAAGCAGTTGCTCAGATAACGGATCTATCGACACATAGATGGTTTCATAATCTGCAAAATATGATGTATACATGCAACGAATTTCATACCCCAGGCTTAAAGCTATAACAGAGTCTTTTAGTGCAGTGGTTTCTCCATATATTGATATTTGCTGTTCTATTGCATCTATCATTCCCTTGGCCCATAATTTCTCTGAAAATTTATTTTCGTTTGTACTATCAGTGAATTCAATCTGATAATCTAATCTGGGCAAATCCGGTATAATCCTCACCGATTAAGTTCAATACAGTGGGTCCGGGATTCTGATACCTTCCGGCAACATAGAAAAATGATCCGGCATAAATTGCCGGATATTCCTGGGGTATTATATTGTATACATCAGGTTTGTTAAAATTCAAATCTACATTTTTCAGAACGGGTTGATTAATTTTCTCGAAAACACGAAAAATGCCTTCCCGAAGATTGTCATCCTCATCAAAATAAGTTGCAAATCCATAATTTAAGGATGCTGTCATTTCCAATCGATACCGGTCGATATTCTCTCCAATCCCTAGCGGGAATATTCCCGTTTCATAAGTATTGCTCTGGGCTACTCCTATAGGGTCAATAGGAGACTTTCCGTCAGTAAATGCAAGTATTCCATTGCTGAAATAAGAATTTTCAAATTGTTGCAGAGCTTGTTCAATTCCAAGGTCCAGCCTGTTGCCTCCAGTACCATTTACGCTTTGAAGAAAAATCTTTGCATTTTCGATATTTGCAGCGGATGCAGAAACTAAACTATCTTCCCAATGTTGTACAGAATAATTAAAAAGGATGATGTTAAAAAAATCTGTGGATGCAAGTTGGTCCAGGGAGTTTGAAATAGCCTCTACACTTTGTTCTAGCTTATAGCCATTCATACTGCTTGAATTCCCCAATAAAAAAACAATATTTTTTTGCAGAACCTCCATCGGAGGTGCAACATTCTCGGGCCGGATAAATAATGAAAAATGGCCGTCCATGGTATCACTGTTGACGGAATAAAAATCGATATCACGAATCGGGTTGTCCACAGAAAAATCAAATATAAGATCGGTAGTAAGAAATGCCATGGGTTGATTCATGCTCAATTTAAGACAGCTTGAATCATGCTCAAGTACCTGGTAATTCGGATGGCTTGGGATGTCAAACGAGTTTATATCCCGGTTAGCCTGCACATCAAAATTGAATTCCAGGTGGTCGATAGGATAGCTAATAAAATCTTCTGTAGCCAATGGATACTCATATGTACATTGCCCCTGGTGGTAATCCAGAATACTGATGTAGGATAATTCTACAATTTGTCTTTCTCCGGGAGGGATATCTTCCAGGGTCAATTTCAGACCGTTTGATCCAATATATTCATTCACAAGTGCAGCAAGTCCACCCAGACCAGTTCCTGGATTTGGATCCTCCGGCTCGACCCTTAAAATAGCCTTAAAAGTAGTATCATTTCTAGTGTATAATAGCTGTGTAGTGCGTGCGTTGGCAGGAACCGGGAAATTATACACAGCGTCAACAGCATGATCCCACTCATTAACAAACTCATGGTATACAACTGTTTGCGCAACGAGTCCATCTATTTTTACAGATACTTTTGTTATTCTGTTTCTCAGGAAATCAGCCGGGTAATTCTCATCCTTCGGTAGCAACAAGCCGTCAGAAAGGACCATCTTTGACAAACCAATAAAAATAATGGTAATAATGAATCTATGGTAGGTGGATATTTGTGTTTTCATATCTCTTCAGGTATTACTATTTCAAATAAATTAATTTCGTAACAGGCAAGCTTACAATTCTGCCATCGGGGTCGTATAGTTCAAAGTGAACGAAATAAAGACCATTACTAATGGTTTTACCACTGTTGTCCTTAGCATCCCACGTGAATGTCATCACCCTATTTCCGCTTTCAAAATATTTGGCAGAAACAACTTGACCCTGCGTATTATATATTTCAAGATTTGCTTCTAATTCTTGCGGGTTTTCAATTTCTATGCAGGCAGATGAATAGAAAGGATTAGGGAAGCATCTTAGAACGGCAAGGTCATTGGATCCCAGGGGAGATTTTGTGGGTGCAAGAAAAGAGATAGTATCCATGCCGCCTAAACCGGCATAATGTACTTCAACAATATCTTCATAGGTGCCTCCCGGGCTTGCATCAGAAAGGTAGGAGAGCCTGTATGATCCAGTAGAATTCATCCTGGTGATCTCTAACAAAATATCACGGAAGTTCCCATTAATATCAAAAAAATCTCCACCGGTAGGAAATAGAATCGGATTGTAAAAATCCTGTTGATATGCGTTACTGCCAATACAATGAGGTTCTATGGCATGTGTTAACATTTCGTTTACTACATCCTGTGGTACCAGAGGTGTATTGGAATTATTAATGTGGTAAGATGCATCAGTAATCCAGATAAATGTTCGATTTGCAGCAGGCCTGAAGTCAAATTGAGTAGCTGCCATCAATGCGTCGAGAGAATTTTCGGGAAGGTCACCACCCCCGTTTGCATATTGGTCATTAACATATTGCTGAAATTGCTGAACATTGGAAGTAAAGTCATAAATGTTTTCGACCTGATCTTTAAATGTTACCATACCCAATCGAAAATCAATACCCTGATAGCTAAGGCTATCTGCAAATTCAATAATATTTTCCTTAACACCATCAATCTCGTTTGTCATACTTCCGGTAACATCCAGCACAAAAATTATATCCGCCTGATTTACACCCCCGGATGTGTCCTTTCCCAGGGTAAAATCTTCAATTTTTACCTGGCCTTCGTAGAAGAAAACATTTTCTGTTCCCAGGTCTTTTAAATATTGTCCTGTTTCTTCAATTTGCGATTTAAATATTAAATCAATCGTTGGAAAGTTTGACAGGATGATGGTATCTATTGTAACAATCAGTCCTGTGTCTGAGAATGGTGCGGCAGGCACAAATAGATTTCTTTTGATCTGATCCACAAGCTGTGTATCATCCATAAGGTTTAGCTCAAGAGTAATGACCTTGTCCTCATAGTTTTCCGGTATATCAAGAAACGCACTGCTAAAAACGCAAGTGTTTGCAGGAATATCTATTATTTCTGATGAGCTCCAGTTTTCTATGTATCCACCCCCGAATATTTCCAAGCCTGTACCTATTATATTCGTATTGCTATTATTAGCAATCTTCACCATAGATTTTACATCTCTTGGGAACAAAAGATTGTTTTCTATGGATAAAAAATAGGGTAAATCAGATCTCATAAAAACTCCGTTGGAAAATTCCGGTGATTCAAGTTTAATATCAACCATAAAGCTTACCTCTTCATCAGGACTTACTGATATTTCAGGCCAGTCCATCTCAATACCAAGGTCATAAATTGGGGTTCCGGTTAGACCCTGCTTGTTGTACAGGTCAAACCAATTGCCAAACATAAGTTGTGAGGGTAAATTATCGATATATTCAAACTGCACCCCTAATCCTTTTGGACTATCAGGTCTTTCCCATATATCAAAGTTGTTTGGAATGTTACCCTGTAGTGTGGTATCATCCTGGATAATATGCCCATCAATAAATGCAAATCCATCGCCCCATAATCCCAGTGCAGGATCAAAAACTAAACCCATACCAAGGTTATGGGCAATAGTATCAATGTTCTGTATTCTTAAATGCAAACGAACAATGTCCCCATCGTTTTTCTGAATCATATTAAAGGAGAAGTCTATCTTGTCAATATCTGTAGCCTGTAAACCCAATAGTGTATCTCCCTGATTTAAAAGTTGTTTGGGTGCATTATAAAAATATAGTTCAGGATGATGGACCTCACCGTCCAGGATAAAGAAAGGATAGGAGGTTAATGCATAGGGGTGTCCAAAGGCGATCTGACAATTATCATCAAGACTCTCATCCGTGAGCCCATTGGTAGTCCCTATGGTGAAATACCCGTCCAGCAGCAGTGAGAATGCGGTCCTGTCATTCTCCAGAATTTCATATTCAAAGTTGAGGTTCTGTAAAGATTCTGGTTGAGGCGATTGGGAATTTGTTGCCTCGTTTTCCGGGAAACTCAGGTCAAGGCTTGATTTATTCTGACCATATCCAGCAAAATAAGAGGATACCATCAAAATTAACAGGAAAAATTTTTTCATGGCTATGGGCTTTGGGTCGGTGTTAAGCAAAACATTGTCTCAACAGGGTTGGTTGCCTGGGAGGCTCTTAGCAATTTTAGCACACGAGAAAACCCTGTAGTATCCTAATCACATATAAGACAAAAATATGCGTGGTTTGGTTGCATATGTGAATAAATGCCTGGGGGTGACCGTTAGTACTAAACTAGCCTTTGAAAAAACTTCGAATATCGAATATCTTTCAATCCTGCTGGCGCTCGTTTGTAACGAGTGCCGGAAATGTTGCGCGTTTAAAACGCGCAGATATTAAGCACGTGTCACAGACGCGCGCTAGCTGGGGTCGCAGATTTATTTCTATATGATATCATGTGAAGTTATAATATAGAACCATTATATATCGTTTGTATATAGGTGATTAAAGGGAGTGATCGTCTAATCGGGATAGCGAATAACAGCTACTTCTAAAACAAAGCATATTATGGAAAAGTTAAAAATGACATTTTTCGCAATTTTAACTCTGAGTATTATTTCTTGTTCAAATAAACCGACAATTGAAGAGCTTAAAATATTTGCGGCTACAGAATCTTATCCGGAAGATTCTAATCTGGACACGATAAGCAATAAAAGAGCCCTGATCATTGTTGCTCATGATGACGATGACTGCATGATGTCAGGCACAGCAGCTAAACTCACAGCAAATGGCTGGACGATCAAACAGCTAAGCTTTGAGCTGCATAATATGCCCGGAGAGAATATAAATCCCGCACATATCATTTGTGAAGGTTCAGAAAAAATATTGGAAGACGGAATTTATCGCCCGGGAGAAGACACGGTAAAATACCCATATATGCCGATACCATATGAAGAGATCAAAAAACAGTTTCTTCATGAGAAAGTGGCGAATGCATTAATCGCACAAATAAATGAATTTAATCCTTCCGTACTATTCACCCTGGATAACATTAAAGGAGGGTATGGTCATCCTTCCCATATTTTTTTAAGTCAACTGGTACTAGATTTATTCAATGAAGGTAAAATTAGTGCACAATGGATTTATCAGAGTGTTTTAACAAAACACATGGAGGCAGCGATAGATAAAGTGATGACCCCTAAAATGGAAAAATGGGGTTATCCACAGGCAAGTCCGGCAGCAAACGAATTATATGGTATTGACGGAATGCCTGAAGCAGACGTTCAAATTAATATTACAGACCAGGCAGAAACTAAAATGGCCTACTTAAGGGCATACCCTGAGAGTGTTAGGAAAAACCTTAGAAAATTTCTCATCCATTATGAAGATTTTGACGCTAAAACTTACTTCTCTGTTTGGGATCGTGAGTTTTTTAGGGTGATCGGAAAATAATACCGAGCAGTAAACAAAAGTTATAAATCAAAAAAACGTCATCAGCCCAGGTGAAACCCATATTGTTCCAAAACTAAGCAATCCTATTCGGCTTCAGGAATATGGTGTAGGTATTTTTAATGCCGCTTTAACCAAATCAGCCTTAAAGAAAGTATTAAAGAAACAGTATGTTACGGTTAATGGTGTTGTGGCTACTTCCGCTACTTTTATAAATGGGGGTGAAACCATTCGCTTATCCATTCCTGAAGAAATCAGTCCCAGGAATAAACTGGTCTTTCCACTAGCAGTATTATTTGAAGACGAACACCTGGCCGTGATTCACAAACCTGCCGGTATCCTGGTGAGCGGAAACTCTTTTAAAACCATTGCCAATGCCTTAGCTCAAAACATTAAACGAAGTCATCTTCCTGATGCTACAACACCACAACCCGTTCACCGCTTAGATTATCCAACAACAGGTGTTTTATTGCTTGGGAAAACAATGAGTAGCATTCGTGCTTTAAATAAAATGTTTGAAGACAACGAGATCAAGAAAACATATTATGCCGTTACTATTGGTGAAATGGACGATGCAGGAAAAATTGTTTCAACAATTGACGGCAAGAAATCGCGATCAGATTATACGATAAAGAAAAGCGTTCCCTCAGAAAGATTCGATGTGCTCAGCCTGGTAAAACTAAAACCAAAAACAGGGAGAAGACATCAGTTACGCAGACATCTGTCAAGTATCGGAAATCCGATATTAGGAGATAAAGAATATGGAATTGAAAATTTAATTTTAAACGGAAAAGGATTGTATTTACATGCCTATTCTTTAAAATTTATACATCCGTTTACAAATGAAATAGTCCATATAAAAGACAAACTTCCTCAAAGGTTTAAAAAAATATTTTCTCAAATAAAATAGCAAAAACGTTTGCCATGTTCACGTTCAGGAGGTCTTTAACCGCTTCGCTTTCTATAAATTAGCGGAAGTGCAATTCGATGGCGGCCCCTCCTTCATTTAACATTTAGCGTTTAGCATTTAGCATTTAACATTGAATTTTTCATTGAACATTTGAGAAAGTTTTCAGCAGCGAAGATGGGGTTCGCGGGACGGGGAATACCATGGACAGAAGATCGAACATCGAAGACCGAAGATCGAACGTCAAATACTAATAATATCGGGTAGGGATTAATGAACTTTGTAATAACTCAACAACTTGTCCCGAGCGAAGCCGAGGGGCCCAACACTCAACACTATCTAAGGTGCATCATATATTTTCGTAATTTTATACAAACCAGTAATATACGCGCCATAGCGGTGGCCGTTGGGCTCAATAATCATGGAAATTCGTTACTTTTTGCAAATTAGGCGCTTCTTAACACAAACAATAAGTAAAGATGAAAAACAAATATTTTAGGACTATTGAAGCGGGCCATAGTTGGAAATTATTTTATAAGCACATTGTAGTTTTGTGGATCACTTCATCTATATTACTCGGTTGTGGGAACAATATGTCAAATGATGAAGATGATAATATCACCATTGAAGTACTTCAGGCAGCAGAAAATGTTGCAGATATTAATTTAAGCAATAGGGAAAGAAAAGAAATTTTAGAAAAGGTCAAGAGTAATACTGAAACGTACAAAAACTTCAGGGAACAACACCTGGATTATTATACTTATCCGTCAGTGGTGTTTAACCCGGTACCCCCAGGGTATACATTCGAACGTGAGCAAAAGCCAATCATTTTCTCTGAAGTGGTAATTCAAAGACCGAAAAACATTGACGCTCTTGCATTTTATTCAGTATTACAACTTGCTGAGCTGCTAAGAACACAGCAGATTACATCTCTGGAGCTGACAGAACTTTATCTTTCCAAGTTAAAAAAATATGATGAAAAGCTGAAGTTCGTTGTAACACTTACTGAAGATCTTGCCATTGAACAAGCAAAAAAAGCTGATCAGGAAATTAGTTCGGGAAACTATAAAGGGCTACTTCATGGAATACCTTATGGAATAAAAGATTTATTTTCTGTTAAAGGATATAAAACAACATGGGGTACAAAGGTATTTGAAGAAAGAATAATAGATTTTGATGCTACGGTGGTGCAGAAACTTGAAGAAGCCGGAGCCGTTTTGGTTGCGAAACTTGCGACAGGAACGCTTGCATCTGGAGAAAAATGGTATGGGGGTTCAACAAAAAGTCCATGGACTTTAGGAAGTTCTGGTGGCTCATCTGCAGGACCAGCTTCTGCGGTAGCAGCTGGCTGTGTTGCTTTCAGTATTGGAACTGAAACAAATGGATCAATGGTATCACCTGTTGATGTTTGTGGTGTTACTGGTTTACGGCCAACTTTTGGTCGCGTAAGCAGGTATGGATGTATGCCGGTTAGCTGGAGTTTCGACAAGGTTACTCCAATAGCCAGAACAGTGGAGGACTGTGCGGCTATATTTAGTGTGATAATGGGGTCGGATACATACGATAATTCTGTCGTAGACCTCCCTTTTAATTGGGATGCAAATTATGATATCAAAGACCTAAAGATAGGATATCATTCCACCTATTTTGACAAAGAGGAAAAGGGTATCGAGCAAGATAAAGACCAAAAAGGATGGTTTGAACCTCGTAGCCCCTACATAAAGACAGTTTTTGAGTTTTTTAAGAAAAAAGGATTTGATCTTATTCCTCTTGACATTCAGTTACCACATTTGAACGAAGGGATTATGCTGGAAGTGGAAGCCGCAGCAGCCTTCGATGAATTTACCAGGAGCACAATAGATGACCAGGTTGAAGATCAGAAATGGCCAAATTATCACCGCGCCCATCGTTTTGTTCCTGCTGTAGAGTACCTTCAGGCAGCCAGATACAGGGCTCTGATGATTCAGGAAATGAGCGAAATAATGAAGGATGTTGACGTATATATAGAGATGACCTGGTCTACAAACTGGAGTACAAATGTTACTGGTCTTCCGATCGTTGTTGTTCCATGCGGATTCCACAAAAATGGACAACCAACAAGCGTGACCTTTGTTGGTAAACCATACCAGGAAGCGAAACTATTAGCCGTGGCAAAAGCATTTCAAGATGCTACAGAATACCATCTGGAAAAACCAGAAGGATTTAATTAAATAACTGAGCCCAACAAAAAATACAGCATCAGGCAAATATTGCTAAAATATAAATAGTTGGAATTAATAGACTTAGCAGTAAATTGGAAATTCAGAGCGTTGAAATGCCAAACGCACCATATTCAAACCGTTATGCTGCAATAAGTCTAACTATAAAACAAACATTATTATGAATTACGATAGGAATAGAATAATCTTATTATTTCTGATATCATTATTCCTTGCTATAACGCAATTTGGGTGTACATACTTTAGGAATGAACCTCAATTAAGCTTTACAAAGGATAAAGTTAAAGAAATTGACCACGTCGTAAAAACGATTTATAATAATGGCCAATTTTCAGGTATCGTATTGGTTTCTGTTAAAGGTGACATAGTTTATAAAAATGCCGTTGGATATGCTAATCTTGAGGACAGCATTCCAAATACCTGTGATTCAAAATTCAGAATTGCCTCATTTACCAAACCTTTTACTTCAATGTTAATCCTACAGCTTGTTGAGGAAGGCTTAATCAATCTGGATGGTAAATTAATAGAGTATTTACCTGAATTTACAGTTGCAGGAGGGGATAAGATAACTATTCACCAGCTATTAACTCATAGAGCAGGTATAACAGGGCACCCAAGAATCTCAAACCTAATTGAAATAGAGCAGCAATATTATACCAGAAGAGATTTTCTTGAACTTATTATGCAATATGACCTTATTTATGAACCGGGCAAAGGAAGAGAGTACAGTAATTTTGGATATGGTCTTCTTGCTTTAGTTATCGAGAAGGTTACAGGCAAATCATATGATGAAGTGATGTTTGAAAAGATCTGCCAACCTGCCGGAATGAACAATACATTATCAGACATTACAGAAATGCCAATTGATAAACGTGCTATAGGATATACTCATGATTATTTTACCGGTCTGGAAGAAGCCTCATACCTTGATATGTCCTTTTGTCTGGGTGCAGGTCAATTACTTTCAACAGTTGAAGATCTTTATCTGTTTGATCAGGCATTGTACACAGACAAATTATTATCTGAAAAAAGTAAAGATCTATTTTTTAATGTATGTGGCTGGCGTAAGACAAAGTACAATTTTGGAAGTGGGTCGAAAAGGATAACATGTTGCAACCTTGAAGGAAGCATGAATGGATTTCAAAGCCACACACAGCGAATAGAGAAAGACACAGTTCTGATTGTTGTACTGCGAAATATAAAGGAAGCTGTTTATGAAAATGAAATAGCAGTAAAATGGGCCAATGCAATTGCTTCCCCCATTTTATCAATCTTATACAATGAAGATTATGAATTGACAAAAATATCAGGTGCATTTACAATTTTTAAAACACTAATTGAATCAGACCAAAATGAAGCTGAAAGTAAATTCATTGATATAAGCAAACAACAGGACAAATATTACATAGACAAAAGTGAATTTGAATTCTTCCAGGAAGAATTAAGAAAGAAGAATATGGATATAGAGGCAGATAAATTTCAATTATTCATAGAGAAAATTTGAAAAAAATCGCAGCATAACAAAGTACATACCGCATTTAAACGCTTTTTATAATAGACCGTTAAACTGAATAAGATTTTACACCTTAACCAAATAAACCAGCGGTTTTATTTTTCCCGCGTTCGCGGGAAAGTGTTGGGTGTTGGATTAATTTGGAATTTGCAATTTGACAGTTTGGAGTTTAATAGAAGGGGTGCTTTTTGATGGGGAGGTGCAAACCGCCAACAATTCCTTCCACCGCTTCGTTTCACTCAGCGTCGTCAGGATGACAATTTTTATCTACTGGCATTTGAGAAAACTTCGAATTTCGAATATCGGATTTCGAGTATCGTATATCAAAAAAGGGACTCACGAATGTGAAGTCCCTTTTTTGCTGCTCCCCTTCTTTGCGGAAGTTGCAGCACAGAATTATTGTATCTTTACTTGAAGTGAGGTTTTACTTACCCATTATGGGTGTGTAAAGTGACAAAAAGTGCATCGATAAACAAGTTATGCAGCATAATAATTGTTATTTCCGTTTTTTAAATTAAAAAGAAACAGTTTATGTCACACATTTTATCATGGAAAACCTGGTCGATATATTTAATCGCCTTTTTTGTTGTAGTATCTGCGATTCCTTCATGTTCTTCATCACCCAAGACTGGCGTCGAATCGATGGTGGCGGAGAACAATTCAAAACTCGAAGAAAATAAGAGCAAAATTATTTACTTTTTTAATGAAGTTGTTGGTCAGGGGAATGAAAATTCAGTAAATGCAATCCTCGCATCAAATTGCAGATATTACGATGCTGGTAAAGTTAAAACAACAAATATTCAAGAATTTATTGACTATTTGAAAAAGTCTCGTATGCCATTTGAAAGTATCAAAATTGAGATCGATAACTTAGTTGCAGAGGGGAACTGGGTTGCGGTTCGCTATACATACTTCTCTGTACTTGGAGGGGAACTAATTGTAGTGCCAGCGATGGCGGATTTTCTGATAGAAGATGGGAAAATTGTTGAAGTGTGGCGCTATATTCCAACAAGTAGCAAATAAGGATATAGATAGTTCGAAGATTCCAAAAAAGATTCGATTGATGTTGAATAAAATGCGTTATGCCAATATTCTGCAAAACGCTTGGGGGTCCTTCCTCCCCCGAGTACTCAGCGTCGTCAGGATGACAATTTTTATCTACTGGCTTTTAAGAAAACTTCAGATTTCAAAGTTCAAATATCAGATTTCGTATATCAAAAAAGGGAGCCAACATCGTTGTGCTCCCTTTTTTGCTGCTCCTCTTCTTGGACTCGAACCAAGGACCCTCTGATTAACAGTCAGATGCTCTAACCAGCTGAGCTAAAGAGGAAGATTTGCTTTAAAAGCGAGTGCAAAGATATATATTATCATTAAAAAATCAATACTTTTTTAAAAAAGCTTACGCAGGCAGTAGCTGTTTTAATATCCTGATTGTGTAAACTTCACCTGGGTAACTGTGCACATCTGAATTAGGAAAGCACTCTGTGACATGCTTTATTCATTCACAAAATTCTCGAACTTCCATTCACACAATTGCTTGAGCCTGTTCAAAACATTGGCTGTAACCCGATTGTGAATGCTCTCCCATATCCGGTTTATAAGGTTAAGGCTATTTCTTTTTTTTCCATAGAAGTTAAAACCCACCATCATGAATAACTGCGACATTTCTTTCTCATCCCTGTTGGGAATAGATGATCTTACATATACTGAAAAAACGCCGATCGGATATCCTCCCTTGCACTCATAAAGCAAGTATCGCGCATTATCAAAATCAGAATCAGCAGGAACCCTTTGGATGCGTATTGAACTTAGATCAAAGAGATGAAATAAGTTTAAGCCGAAAAAGCGCTTGCTGATTCCAAAAAGATAAATCTTAATCTGTTCCAGCTTGTTATCTTGCAAGTTTACCCTGGCTATGTGATTGGGCCAGCAGATCGAATCCCCATTCCAGCTGAGCAGTTCATTAAAAACAAAGCTCGCCGGGGCTTCAATGCCAATCCCGTGAAGGTTCAGCATCTTATAATTTTCCACAACTACACCGGTCCGTTGCAAAATACTCTTGTCATAAGTGGACCTCGTATCAGGATCATGATGTTCAACCAATGTTTTGTACTGTGGATTATGGAATAGGTAATACTTAATATCAGTAAGCGTGTTCTTGCTTCGAACAGGGGGGCCTTTTTCCGGCTTCATTTTCATCCGCTAGTAAGATCTGATCCGTATAATTGAGTGGTCAAAAGTACGACATTTATTTAGCGTGGCCCGTGCCAATAATTTTTAATGCTCCTGGTTTTTTGCTATCTTTGGGATAGAAGTGCCTGTTTTCAAATGTGTTGCACTTCGATTATTTTAACCCAAAAATCAAACCCATGAAAAAGAGAAAATTCTTCTTTAGCATCATTGTGCTATTGATCATTCCCATTGTAAGCCTGGGCCAATGGCAGGCTGATATGAGCCTGGCTGCCAGTGTCGCCCCAGGAGAACAGTACAAAGTTTATTCCGACCTTAGCCAGTATCGCTATGAATTTAATCAAGATGGGATGGATGGGGTTGTGATCACAAATCCATCTACCAATGTTACTGCTGTTATGCTGGTGGCTGAAAAGAAAGTGCACTATACTAAAAGCGATGGGATGATGAGCGCTATGAACGATCCTGTTCAGGCTTATAATGCAAGCAAGATATATGGCGAAGAAAAGATCCTTGGTGAAGAGAATATCTTGGGTTATGACTGCATCAAGAAGGCTATATACTATGATGATAAGGAAATCTATATTCAATGGTTTTCTGAGGAGCTGAACTTCCCGGTAAAATTGGAGCAAATGCTTGGGCAGGAAAGTGCCATTACGCAGCTAGAAAATATAAAAGACTGGAAAATTGATCCTTCATTCTTTGAAGTTCCCGATGACTATATCGAGGTGGATGAGAACCTGAATCCTGTGATACCCGAACCTCCTCCTCCTGATAAATGGGAGAGACTTGACGTTACCATTCCTATAGATATGAAATTAAGCCGTGGCATGGAAGTCATGGTAAACGCTGATGAGATCCTTTACTATAAAGCCAATTACAATAATATAGGCGACAGCCCGGCCAAATTCAGCTACCATAGCTATAAAAACGGAGAAGAGCTGACCGATGCCATGCAAGGTCCTCTGGATTATCGCACCATTAGGCTTTATAAGGGAGAAAAGCACCAGATGACTTTTAACTGGAAAGAAGGACAGTCGATCCTGATAAAAGTGTATGAGGGCGACCTTGACCTCAAGATCCATAAAGAATAGTTTATTAGGACGATATAGCGGGCTTCTTTTAGAATTTTATCATGCTATAATCTTGTGAAAGGAATTCTTAATCGCTTGGTATACTGATTTTTAACAAACCATTAACACAATTACAGAGTACAATTTGGATAGCTTACAGATGGGGGATTTTTTCTATGCACCTCACCCCCTTAACCCCCTACCCCCTTTTCCCCCTCTCCTTGAGGAGAGGGGGCCAGGGGGTGAGGTGCATTAAAGAATTGGAAAATTAAATCATTGTGATTTTTTTAGTTTGGCCCCGATAGTTATCGGGATGGAATTGAAGGTTTCAACTTAAATTCCTGGCTTACTGCTCATCCAGCAATTGCTGAATTTCGAGTTTCTTATCATCAGATAATTTCTCAGAAGGTGGGTTCTCCTGAAGGGTATTCAGTTTTTCAGAAATCATGGTATTCTGCTTGTCAAAGTTTCGGCAAAACTTGCAGCCCATGAGGTGCATTTTCAGCTGGAGGTTCTCCTTACAGGAAAGTTTAACGTAATCCCTTTTTGTAATAAAGAATGTGGCCTTTTCGCACGATAGCATTATACTATGCATAGCGTGGTTCATCCATTTTTTAGCTTTTTCTTTCATTACAATTCTTTAAACCATTTGTTTTCAACACATTCGCGCAGCTGAAGGCGTGCACGGTGCATGAGTACCCATAAGTTTGACTCCGATATTCCCAATTCCTTACAAATATCTTCGGTGGAAATATCATCCATGGTCTTCATGTTGAAAGTGGCAGCCATTTTAGGAGCCAGCAATGAAATACAATATTGCAGGATTTCCATCAGTGCCCCGTCATCATCCTGCATAATATCTTCATCCCAGGATGCAGGGGCATGTTCGCTTACCCAGGTTCCATCCATAGCTCCTCCTTTATGGAAAGGCATGACAATTGGATCTGTAAGTGATTCAGGGTTCCTCGCTTGCTTGCGATAGTGATCGATCACCTTTCTTTTCAGGATAGATACCAGCCAGGTGCGCTCCGAACTGCCGCCACGGAAGCTTTCGCGGGCTTTAAAAGCAGATAAGAAGGTTTCCTGTACCAAATCCTCGGCCACTTCCCTTTTGCTGACCCTGGACACGGCAAAGGAAAACAGGAAATCACCATACTCGCTTACCCAGCGGCCAGGGACCAGCTCATGCTTATGTTCTTTTGCAGCTGTCAATTAGATTGATTTGTGGATAAAGATAACAATTTAGTGTTGGGCCCCTCGACTTCGCTCGGGACAAGTTGTTGAGTGTTGGGTTTTTTACAAGTTTTGAATTATGCTCAATTATATACTCAGCAATCTAAATTAACAATCTTCAATTCTCATTAATTAATAGGATTTCATCACTCATTTCACCTATTGAAAATGGTCATAATACCTAATACATAATACGTAATACTCCCTATTTCATTTACTTGCGTTCCAATTACATTTTTTGTATATTTACGCTGTCTCAATATGAGGTTTGACGGGCCTTAATCTATTGAGATCCTACCAGATCATGACTTGATCCACATCTTTTAAAAAATTCATACTTATGAAACATTTAAAACCATTATTAATGGTAATTGCTGTTTCTCTGACCTTTACAGGAATCTCCCAGGAGCTTCCTCGACATGTGTTTTCCTCAGGGGGCGACAATTACTCGACTGCTAGCGTTCAACTCTCCTGGACCATTGGGCAGGCAGAGCCGGTGGCCACAACCTATCAACCCATCGTCATACTGAGCTCGGGTTTCCAGCAATTCGACGACCAGCTGGTATCAGTCAGGGAGGTCGGTAAGGATCATAAGATCCTGCTGTATCCCAATCCATGTAAAGACTTTGTCAGGCTCGAACTGAGCTTCGAACAGGACACAGAGGTCTGTTATTCGCTCTATGACTTTAGTGGACGAACACTCTTTCAACAGAAGCTATCCGGGCAGGATTCCTACCAGGAATCTATCGACCTCAGTGATCTGCCCTCGGGCATCTACAACCTTATGCTTAACATAGGGTCAGGTAATGACAGGGAACTTAAATCATTCAAATTAATCCGGAATTAACAAAAAACCATAATTATGAAAAAGTTAAAACTAATCTTATTTGTTGCAGGCATGACAATAGGTCTGCTGGTGAGCGGGCAAGTTCCGCAAATGATCGATTATCAGGGTATGGCCCGCGATGGGGCTGGAAACCCTATTGCAAACTCCGTGATCAGCCTGCGTCTCTCAGTCTGGGAGGGTCCTTTGCCCGGAACTATGGTGTATTCAGAAAAACATACACCTCTTACCAATTCATACGGCCTGTTTCACCTTATGATCGGAGACGGAAGTGTGTTATCAGGAAATTTTGGAGCCATAATCTGGGCACATGGCGACTACTATGTGCAAACAGAGATCGATCCAAATGGTGGAAACTCATTTATTGACATGGGCATGAGCAAGCTGGCAACGGTTCCGTTTGCATTCTATGCAGCAAATTCCGGTGGTGGTGGAAGCAGCCCATGGTTACCCAACGGACCGGATATTTATTTCAATACCGGATATGTAGCAATCGGACATGATTCTCCCATTGAACACCTTCATATCGATGGTGCCGGAGGTGTGGCTAATGCACTGATCACCAGCACCCAGTCCTATTTTATCGGCGATGCCAGTGGTAACTCTGGTCTCTGGTTCAGGGAAAATGGTGCCGACATTGGCTGGCTGTATTGGAACCCACCTTCCCAGGCTATTTTTATGTATGAGAATGGACGACAAACCATGTCGTGGAAACAGAATAATGTAGGTATTGACTTATTAGATCCGCTCGTTAAATTGCAGGTTAATTATCAAAATTCAGGCGGTGCGCTGGCCGAAGATATCGGAAACATGTATAGTACCGGTCAAACTGTTGCTCCCGCTGTGTGGGGCTTTGCAGAAAATAATACCAGTGATATTACGCAAGGTGTTGGAGGACATGCTTATTCGACATCATCATCATTCAATGAGGGTATTTTTGGTGAAGGTGGTGGTGGTACAGTCAATAACTATGGTGTTTATGCTGTAGGAATGGGAGATGCCGGGTCAGGATACAGTATTGCCTTGTATGCCGATGATCAGGGTGCTGCAACAAACAACTATGCAGGATATTTTATCGGCGATGTTGATGTTGTGGGTACTCTTTCTAAGTCAGGGGGCACATTTAAGATCGACCACCCACAGGACCCGGCCAACAAATACCTGTTACACAGTTTTGTTGAAAGTCCTGATATGATGAATATTTATAACGGCAATGTAACCACTGATGCCTCAGGAATGGCCAATGTTGAGCTTCCTGCTTATTTCGATGCTCTGAATATCGATTTCAGGTATCAGCTTACCGTAATAGGAACTTTTGCACAGGCCATCATCAAGGATGAGATCACCGGCAACAGCTTCACCATACAAACCGATAAGCCAAATGTAAAAGTGAGCTGGCAGGTTACAGGTGTGCGTAACGATGTCTGGGCACAGGAAAACCGGGTAGTTGCTGAAGTAGATAAGCCAGGCCTCGAAAAAGGCCGTTACATCCATCCTGAGCTCTTTGGAAAATCAGCTGAGCAGGGCCTGAAAACAGGAGTTCCTCATGGGGAAATTTCCCGCAAAGGAATGCCTGTACAGGAAAAGGATTCCAGGGCGGAGCCGCGATAAAAAACAAAGCTCCAAGCCCCACCCCGATAGCTATCGGGGCCAAATTCTAAACAAATCAAATGATCAAAATAATAAATTCAAAAGTCCCCTTCTCCTTGAGGAGAGGGGGATTTAGGGGGTGAGGTGCTTTGAAGCATTGGATAATTATATCATTGTGATTTGTTTAGAATTTAGAGCTTAAAACTTAGAATTTAGTGCATATATATTCTCCAATCACTCCCCTAACTTCCTAAAAGAGATCATCTTCGTAAATATCGTATCGGAGATGATCTTTTTATAATCTTTCTTCTTGGGGTCAAAAAGATAGTAGTTTTTGTCGCCCTCTTCAATATCCTTGATCTTTGAGGTGATCTCCTGCAATTTGGCCAGCTTGACCACATCATCCGGGTCCATAGCATACAGATCAAAACCTGAACCGCCATCTTCCGGGTAAAGAATATAGCATAACCAGTATTTGCCATCCTCCAGCCGAATAGCAGCATTGTAATAATAATGGCCTTTATATTTCTTTAACACCACAGAATCAGACAAATTTACTTCCTCCAATCCAATAAACTCTGCTGAATTATAAGAAAATGATTGCTTATCTATATACATCGTATCCCCATCCTGATCAAGGTAGGTGCCTTGCAAGGTTTGTGGAATTTCCACTAATTCATTTACTTTTTCTGGTTGTGGTTCGAGGAATATAACCTGGTCACATCCAGAGAATGTCAGCAGTATAAGCATCATATATAGACAACGTTTCATAATTTTTAGAGTCTTAAGTATTGAAATAATATTATCACGAATTTACTATGAAAAAGCATAGGACTCTCGAGCATGTACAATCAAAATTACGCAGCCATACTCTAAATAGAAAGAATCTTAATAATATATATAATTTTAATTTTTATGTCTAAGATGTATATTTGTAGGTAATTGCGGCTTCGCATACTATGGGGTGAAGCCAGTTTTTTAACTAATACAACTCGGACACAGCTTATTTTCTCTTTCATTCAACAAGCCCCGGCCATGACAAAAAAACTACTCCGCTATATATTTTCGGCTGCCCTTCTGACCCTTTTATCAGCTGTTCAGGCACAGGATTGTACCATCGACATTATCCGACCTGCTGCAGATACCATCATTTGCCGTGGTGACTCTGTATATCTGGAATCTATAGGCTCCTGCGATGTGTTTTTAAATAACAGCTTCGAAGATGGTTTAGGCGTGGGATGGAGTGAAGCTTCAGCTAATCCTTCATTTCCTGGTTTCAGTTGTATGGATATAAATCCCGATATCCAGGAAGTAGCACCCGGACCCGGTCCAGCTGACAGGTACATGTGGGTGGGAGCAACAGCATCCAGTTATAGGGGAATTATTACAGACTCTTTCGATATCACGATCGGCAACTGCCAGGTACGCTTTTGGATGCGCTATGGTCGTGCAGTAGGAGAAACATTTGGAAATGTGGGTTCTCCTTGTGAAGACCCGGATGACCCGGATGAAGGAGTTCATTTGGCCTATTCTATTGATGATGGCGCCAATTGGATAGATTTCCCGGGTGTTGATCAGTTTCCGGTAGGTCCCAGCAGCTCCAATCCTCCATTTGTAACTACAACTCCCGGAAGCGGAGGTGAATGGAGACCTATACCTACCGGGTTTGGAGGACACACAGCCCAGCGTTGGGATACTAACAGCATTTTCTGGTGGCATGAATACGCTTGCGTAATCCCTGCTGCTGCCGTGAGCACAGCAACAAAGTTTCAGTTTTACCAGAACACCACCAGCGGCGAAGGATGGGATACATGGGGGCTGGATGAGGTAAAGCTATTCTGCTCAAACAACCAAAATGTGGTTTGGAGCCATGGACCGACAGAATTTAACCCAGTCGACCCCGTAAGTCCTACCGACAGCACACTCTATTGGGTACAGGTTTATGATACTGTGGGAAACTTTGACCGCGATACCGTGATCATTTACGTAGCCGACAGGCCAAATACCGACCTTGGCCCCGACACCACAATCTGCTGGACCGGAAGCAACACAGCCATATTCGATGCCGGCCCCGGCTTCGACAGCTATTTGTGGAACACCGGAGAAACCACACAGATTATTACGCCCGATACAAGCGGAACCTTTATAGTTGAGGTGTGGAATGTTACCTGCTTCGACACGGATACCGTAAACCTTACTGTAATCCCGGCCACCGGTGCCGATGCTGGTTCTGACGAATCAATCTGCCAGGGTGGTTTTTGGGATTTTGATTTATCATCCATTAGACCCGATACCCTCAGTGCTGATTCAGTATGGTGGTTTGGAGGAATAGGAACCTTTGTGGAACCCGATTCCCTTCGCCCGGTATATTATGCCGACCCTACCGAATTAGGCCCCATTACCCTCGGACTAATCGCATACGGGACCGGACCATGTGGCAATGACACCAGCTATATGGTGTTGACCATTGACACAGTACCTACGGCAGATTTCATCACAACACCAATCGATACTGCCTGTATATTGTCAGAAATCACCTTTAGCGGAAGCGCAGATATTACAATTTCCACATGGGAATGGGACTTCGGAGATGGGAACACAGATGCCGGACAAATTGTGCTGCATCAATACGCAGTTCCGGGCAACTACATTATCCAGCTTGTGGTTACAAGCAACATGGGCTGCCGCGACACCATTGAATACACACGTGAAATTACTGACCCCTTTATCGACTTTTCAAAAAGCCCCTCGCCCTCCTGTGAGGATGATACGGTATTTTTCGATGGCCTGGGCGATGCAATTACCTATGCCGATTGGATCTGGGACTTTGGAGATGCCTCTCCTCAGGATACCGGCAGAAATGTGTGGCATATTTATCCCAATTCAGGAACCTATAATGTTACCCTGACCGTATGCAGTAAAGATACCAGCTACCTGCATACAGTAAACGAAACCTGCCAGGCAGATGCCGGGTCCGATGAAAGTATCTGTGAGCATTACGCCTTTGATTTTTCAACATCAGCTAGTTTGCCGGATACGATCAGTGGGGATTCATTGATGTGGACCGGTGGACTGGGAAGCTTTAATGACTCCACCCTTCTGTGGCCCATATACACACCGGCTGCAGGAGAACTTGGTGATATTACACTGAGTCTTATCGTCTACGGTAAAGATCCTTGTGGAAATGACACATCCAGTATGGTCCTTTCAGTATTTGATGGTCCGGAAGCAGATTTCACCTATCTGCCGAATGATTCCCTATGTGTTGGTGAGTTGATCGACTTCTTCGGCACCAGCACGACCAACATCAATACCTGGAATTGGGACTTTGGCGATGGAAACACTGCCAGCGGGCAAAATGTGAGTTATGCTTATGCCGCAGATGGCATCTTCGATGTAATGCTGACAGTGATCAATGATTCTGCATGCGTTGATACAATGATTTACTCCCTGGAAATACATGTGCTGCCGGATGCTGATTTCACCATCTTGCCCAACGATACTGTTTGTCTGAACACTGAAATGGCCTTCGATGCCACAAGTACCACTACGATCACTGATTGGGACTGGGACTTCGGCGACGGAAATGTAGCCAGCGGACAAAATGTATTGCATACATATGCTGCCTCAGGCGATTATGATGTTTATCTCTATGTCCTTAACGAAAATTCTTGTACGGATACTGTTACGTATCTGGTCAGAATAGACTCACTGCCAACGTCGGATTTCACCATGATGCCCAATGATACCAACTGTATCAATGAGCTGGTATATTTCGACGGCACAGGATCAACAGATATTGTCAGCTGGGACTGGGACTTTGGTGACGGAAACATCGGAAACGGACAGAATGTAACTCATGCTTACATCAACCCGGGGACATATGATGTGATGCTGGTGGCGACCAATGGAAATGGATGTTCTGATACTACCATCCACCAGCGTGTGGTCATAGATATCGATGTAGACTTTACCATTACACCTACGCCAAGCTGCCTGGGTGATACCGTCTGGTTCAACGGAACAGGAGATAATGTCACATTCACCGATTGGGAATGGGACTTTGGCGACGGGAATACCGGCCTAGGCCGTGATATATTCCACCTCTATGCCACCTACGATACGTTTGATATCAGGCTGGTAGTTTGCTCCGATACAATTTATAAATCACATATCGTACAGGAACCAGCCTTTGCTGATGCAGGAAGCGATGAAAGCATCTGTGAGTATTACAGCTTTGACTTTGCTACGGCCACAACACCGGCCTCTGCCGCTGCCTATGACTCCCTGCGCTGGTTTGGCGGGCTAGGCACCTTTGATGATCCTACCCTCCTACATCCCATTTATACGCCCGCTCCGGGAGAAGAAGGAACAGTAGTTCAACTGGGGCTCATCGCCCTGGCCAGGGTACCCTGTGCCAACGATACTTCATACATGGATCTCACTATATTTGATGGTCCGGAAGCAACCTTCACCATCACTCCCCCGGACTCCATCTGTGTAAATGAGCCGGTGAGCCTGGATGCCAACTCTACTACTACAATCAACCTCTGGGAATGGGACTTCAATGACGGCAACACAACCACAGGGCAGAATGTGGTGTATGCATGGTCTGCAGCCGGATCTTATGATATTCAACTGGTAGTGACCAATACCGATGGATGTACCGATACAGTGGTCCAAACCATTCAGGTATTTGAACTACCTGTGATTGACTTCAGCATACTGCCTAACGATTCTATCTGCCGTTTTGAAGAGCTGACCTTCGATGGCACCAGCTCCAACCCTATCCTGCAATGGAACTGGGACTTCGGCGATGGAAACACGGCCAATGGACAAAGTGTAACCCATAACTACATAGCTGCCGGAACATACGATGTAACGCTCTACGTATATAACGAGAACTCTTGCCTGGATACTATGGTACACCAGGTAACCATATTTGAATTGCCCACAGCAGACTTTACCATGACTCCCAACGACACCAACTGTATCAACGAAGTAGTGTTCTTTGATGGAACAGGGACTCCGGATATTGTAGACTGGAACTGGGACTTTGGTGATGGAAATGTTGGAAACGGACAAAATGTAACCCATGCATATGCAAGTGCAGGCACCTATGATATCATGATGGTGGTTACCAATGGAAATGGCTGTTTTGATACCACCATCCACCAGCGTGTGGTCATGGATATCAATGTGGACTTTACCATCACACCTTCTCCAAGCTGCCTGGGTGATACCGTATGGTTCAACGGAACAGGTGATAATGTCACATTCACCGATTGGGAATGGGACTTTGGAGACGGGAATACCGGCATAGGCCGTGATATTTTCCACCTCTATGCCACTTACGATACTTTCGACATCCGCTTAGTGGTATGTTCTGACACTGTGTACAAAACACACATCGTACAGGAACCTGCATTTGCCGATGCAGGAAGCGATGAAACCATCTGCGAGTATTTCAGCTATGACTTTGCTACGGCCACAACACCGGCTTCTGCCGCTGCATATGACTCATTGCGTTGGTTTGGCGGGCTCGGTACCTTTGATGATCCAACTCTACTGCATCCGATCTATACTCCCGCTCCTGGTGAGGAAGGAACAACAGTTCAACTGGGTCTTATCGCCCTGGCAAGGATACCATGTGGTAATGATACTTCTTTCATGGACTTGACCGTATTCGACGGTCCGGAAGCTGACTTTACTATCACGCCACCGGACTCTATTTGTGTAGGTGAGATAGTGAATCTGGATGCCATATCCACAACGACTATTGTTGCCTGGGTATGGGACTACGGAGATGGTTCACCAGGCTTCGGACAAAATACAACCCATGTCTGGACAACAGCGGGTTTTTATGACATTACTCTGGCCGTTACCAATAATTTCGGATGTACAGATACTGTTGTCTATACCATCCAGGTATTTGAGCTACCTGATGCTGACTTTACTGTGTCTCCGGGCAACTCTATTTGTACAAATGAAGAGTTGACCTTTAACGGAACAAGTACAACTACCATTGATCAGTGGTTCTGGGACTTTGACGATGGTTCTTTTGCCTCGGGCCAAAACCAAACACATACTTATACTGCATCAGGAATATACAATGTCACTCTCATAGTTTATAATGAGAACTCCTGCCGGGATACAGTTGTTCATCCGGTAACCATTTTTGAATTGCCGGCATGTGATTTTACCATGTCTCCCAATGATACTTCATGTGTAAATGAGCTGATTACTTTTAACGGTTCAGGAACTCCTGACATCGTAAATTGGGACTGGGACTTTGGAGATGGAAATACAGGTGTTGGCCAAACCATTTTACACACATATACGATCCCTGGAACCTACGATGTTCGCCTGATCGTGACTAATATTAATGGCTGTCTCGACACTATGATCCACCAGCGTGAAGTTGTACAACCACTGATCGATTTTTCTATGACACCTGATCCCAGTTGTGAAACTTATACAGTTGACTTCACAGCTATCGGGGCCTATAATTTTACTGATTATGTCTGGGACTTTGGTGACGGATTTAATGATATTGGGCGGAATGTAAGCCATGTATACACAACAACAAATACCTATACTGTTACGCTCACATTCTGTACCTCCCAGGTGCAGCATGACATCCTGGTAAATCCACTACCTACTGCTTTTGCCGGACAGGATACCGTATCCTGCGAGAATGTGCCTTTCGACCTGTCAACCCTGCCAATAGGACCCGCAGCGACAAACTACAGCTCTCTCCTCTGGATTGGAGGAACTGGATCATTTGACGACCCGACGGCCCTTGCCCCTGTCTATACACCGGGAATTGGTGAACTTGGATTTATCAACCTGTACCTGGTAGCGTATGGCATAGCACCATGCTATAATGATACTTCTTTCATGACCTTAGAGGTCATCGAAGGGGCATACGCCTTTGCAGGGTCTGATGAAGACCACTGCCAGGACCTGCCTTTCGACTTTTCCACTTGTGCCATGCCACCTACAGCATTCAATGAGATCTTCCGTATGTGGACACACGATGGTACAGGAACGATCCCTGATCCAACTGTTGAGGTTCCGGTATATTTTCCGGGACCGGGAGAAACAGGGGTTATCAACTTCACTTTTGTAGCTTCCAACGTAATCAACTGCGACTCTTTAGATGAAATGCAATTGACCATACATCCCACCTACTTCGAGGTACATATGGACACCATCTGTTTTGGTGATTCACTGCTGCTTCCAGGTGGTGGATGGGTTTACAACACAGGAACCTATTACGATACCCTGTTCTCAGTATGGACATGCGACAGTGTCATCGAAAGCAATGTATATGAATGGCCGCAAATCGATGCCGACTTCACTATCGCAGCCAATGATTCAGTTTGTATTGATGATGATGTATTCTTCACCCGCACCGGCACAGCAAACCTGGTTGCATGGTTATGGGATTTCGGTGATGGTACCTTCTCCAATACCCTGAACCCGACACATGCCTATCCAAGCCCCGGTGTGTACGATGTTACCTTCTCATACACCGATGATCAGGGTTGTCAGGATCAGGTGGTACACCAGGTATTTGTATATAATCACCCGGATATTGACTTCTCGAGCAGTGCAAGCTCTGCATGCCTCAATTCAGAAATCATTTTCACCGGCATCAGTCCTGATAATATCCTGACATGGGATTGGGACTTTGGTGACGGAGGTACCGGCTCAGGACAAATTGTTAACCATACATATACTACTTTCGGAGCAATGCTGGTCACACTTTATGTGGAAGCCATCAACGGATGCCAGACTTCAATTACCAAGCCTATCTTTGTGGCCGAGCCACCCAATGCAGAATTTACACACAACATACTGAGCTGTGATACCATACAGTTCACCGATCTTTCTACGGCTCCTTCAGGATATTTCATTGTAGAATGGGACTGGGACTTCGGAGATGGTAATTCTTCCGATCTCCAGCATCCTGCCCATCCTTATGGCGCAGGAGGCCTCTATGATGTAACCCTGCTGATCACTTCGGATTCCAGTGGCTTGCTGTGTTATGACAGCATCACCCACACCGTGCTCGTGCCCGATCGCCCAACGGTATACTTTACCTGGTCGCCCGAGCCCACATGCCTGGGAGAGGTCACCACATTCTTTGGGACCTCAGGAACATTCATACAAGACTGGTACTGGGACTTTGATGATGGCAACTATGCCACCGTGCAAAACCCCGAACATACCTATGCTGCAGCAGGCACCTACAACGTCACCCTCTTTGTGACAGATGCCAACGGATGCTGGGACACCGTGGCCCACCAGGTCACCGTAGTGGAGCTGCCCGATGTGTCATTCACCGTAGACCCCAACCCGACATGCGTAGGGGAACAGACCGCTTTCAGCGGATCATCATCAGCGGTGATCAATACATGGCTGTGGGACTTCGGCGACGGAGGAACAGCCATCATACAGGATCCTCTGCACGTGTATACCTCGGCAGGGTCTTACCAGGTCACCCTATGGGCTGGCGATACCAACAACTGCTTTAATGCCACCACACAGACCGTAGTAGTGAACCCCATGCCCATAGCTGACTTTATACACTCGGCTCCCGTATGCTCAGGCGATACCGTATACTTCTACAACCAGAGCGTATCCCCCAACGGAGGCATCGATGAGTGGACATGGGACTTTGGCGATGGCAACTCGGTGACCATCAACGCACCCAACGACCCGGATGTGTTCCACGTATATGCCACTGGAGGCTCATATGATGTCACCCTCACGGTAAGGGACACAGACTCATGCTCCAACTCTATCACTAAACCCGTCACCATCACCGACGGGCCACTGGCAGACTTTAACTATGTGGACAACTGTACAGGACAACCCGTAGAGTTTACCGATATATCTTCTCCCAACGGAGGATCACCCATCGTATCATGGTACTGGGAGTTTGACGATCCGCTATCAGGACCCCTGAACACTTCCAACCTGCAGCACCCCACACACCTGTTTACCTCTCCGGGCACCTTCGATGTGCTGCTGATGGTAACCAACGTGGAAGGATGCTCCAACACGATCGTATTGCCGGTGGATGTCTTGATGGCTCCACAGGTGAGCTTTACCACCGACTCTGACTCAGCATGTGTCGATAGTGAGATCGCATTTACAGGCGTAGGCTCAACATCGCTCACATGGCAATGGGACTTTGGCGACGGAGGAACGTCTGTTGTGCAAAACCCCGGGCACGTATACTCAGCTGCGGGAACATACACCGTCACGGTAGTAGTTACAGATGGAAACGGATGCACCAACTTCTTCTCAGCACCGGTGTATATCAACCCGCTGCCCATAGCTGACTTTACATTCTCTGCCCTGCCCTGCTCAGGTTCTGAAGTCGACTTTATAGATATATCATCCCCCATGAACGCATACCTCACCGAGTGGCACTGGACCTTTGGCGATGGATCAGATACGATCATCACTGCTCCGGGACCGGGAGATGTATCCCATATCTATGCCACTCCGGGAGTATATACCGTATCCCTGCTTGTGCTCAACTCCAATGGATGTGAGGACTCGATCAGCTATATAATGGATGTGATACAGGGACCCGAGTCAGACTTTGAACACTCGGGCGATATATGCCAGGGAGGCGTGGTTGAGTTTACTGACCTCTCGCAAGGGTTTGGTTCGCTCATACAAGGATGGTTCTGGCAGTTTGGTGACCCCATGAGCGGGGTGAACAACACCTCTACCCTGCAGAACCCTACACATATGTACGCCCAAAGCGGTACATACTATGTATCCCTGATGGTCACATCCAACACCGGATGTCAGCACACATCAGTTGATACCATCGTGATCGCCCCAGCGCCCACGCTCGACTTTTTTATCAACCCCGACACCAGCTGCTTTGGAGAGCCCACATACTTCTTTACCGATCCCGACTCTACCATCATAGCTGAAGTAACAAGCTATGCATGGAACTTCGGCGACCCGGCATCAGGGGTTAACGACACCTCCAACCTGCAGAACCCCGTGCATACCTACACCGCTCCGGGTGTGTACCAGGTCACCCTATCGATCATCAACGTGGATGGTTGTGAGAACACCCAGGTGCACCTTGTGGAGATCAACCCACCACCGGTGGCTGACTTTGCCTATGAGCAAGGATGCCTGGGAGACAGCACGCTGTTTACCGACCTCTCGCTCTCCACATCGGGCAACATCACCTCATGGCTGTGGAACTTCGGCGATCCCGCATCAGGCTCCCTGAACACCTCTACCCTGCAGAACCCCGGACACGTATTTTCAGGGCTTGGAACATACTCCGTGCAGCTGATCGCAACAGATTACTTCGGATGCTCTGATACCATCCACCAGACCCTGGCGGTAGACTATGCTCCCATATCATTTTATACCTACCACCAGGCATGCGATCCCCCGGGAATGATATACTTCTCTGACTCTTCATTCATTCAAGCCGGGGCATCACCCATCGTAGAATGGCTCTGGGAGATAGAACCCGGGTACTTCTCCTCGGAGATCAACCCCACATACACCTTCACCGAGTTTGATACCTGTTATGTGGTGCTGCTTACCGTTACAGACGCCAATGGATGTGAGAACACCTTTATGGACTCCGTGTGCGTCACTCAGCCACTGGGCGTGGACTTTACCTTTGACCGGGTATGCCAGGGCTATGCTACATTCTTTGACGGGGAGTACTCCCCCACTGGTGACAGCATCACCTCATGGCATTGGGACTTTGGAGATGGCAACTTTATCATCACCGATACTGATACCATATCATATACCTATCAAAACCCGGGCACATACTTTGTCACACTCACCATAGAGAACTCAGAGCTTTGTGAGCGCACGATCACCCGGCAGGTGATCGTAGATGCCCTGCCTGCGGTAGACTTCTCATTCACTGAAAGCATATGTGATGAGCCAACAGAGTTCACCGATATGACCGATCCCGGCTTTGGGGCATTCATTCAGAGCTGGCAGTGGAACTTTGGTGACCCCGCATCAGGACCGGACAACACATCGCCGGAGCAAAACCCCGTGCACCAATACCCGGGCGTGGACTCTTCTTACATCGCCACACTGGTGGTGACCAACACCCATGGATGCGTAGACTCTGTCTCCTACACCGTAGTCAAGGGATTGTGCATGCAGGCGCTCTTTGAAGTATCCGGTGATAATCAGTGTAACAACACACAGGTGTGCTTTATCGACTCATCCTTCATCCTGGGCGATGGATATGACATACAGCTCTGGCAGTGGAACATGGGCGATGGACAGACCTATGAGTATAATCACTTTACCGACTCCATATGCCACACCTATGAGCAGTGGGGCACCTACCAGGTATCGCTCACCATCACCTCGCAGATAGAAGGAAGCACATATTCCAATACCTACACCCGCCAGGTCACCGTCAGTGCAGTGCCTGAGGCACGAATGGCATTCACTTCACCCTGCGTTGGAGCAGGAACACAGTTCATCGATGCTTCCTTTACCAATGGCGTGGAGATCATCTCACGCGGGTGGGACTTTGGCGATCCTTTGAACCCTGATGATACCTCATCCATGAGTGACCCCGGGTATACCTACACCCAATCGGGCACATTCACCGTCACACTGATCGTAGAGAATGCCAACGGATGTGTGGACACCAACTTTACCGATATCCGAGTATATGAAAACCCAATAGCCGGGTTCTCATCATCGCTGGGATGCGCCGGAGGATGGACCACATTTACCGATGAAAGTCAGGAGGCTGAAGGAGAGCTCACCACGTGGCTGTGGAGCTTCGGAACCGGGGAGACATCCGGTGATCAAAACCCAGGTTATGTATACACTGACCCGGGCAACTACCCCGTAGAGATGATCGTCACAGATGAGCGCGGGTGCCGCGATACGGCCCTCAACCTTTTGACCGTATTCCCGGTGCCGCTGAGCGCCTTTGACATTGTCAACAACTATCAGAACATTCAAGGGCAGATCCTGCTGGAGAATGCCTCTGAGAATGCCGTCAGGTATGAGTGGGACTTTGGAAACGGGGACGGCTCTGAACTAAACTCTCCCGTGGTGCTGTACGATGAGAATGGAACATACCTCATTGAGCTGATCGCATGGAACGACAATCAATGTCCGGACACGGCATACATGCAATATGAGATCATATTCCAGGGTCTGTACGTACCCACAGGATTTACTCCCGATAGTGACGATCCGCTGCTGAGCGTGTGGAAGCCCGTGGGCATGAACCTGGAAGAATACCAGGTCACGGTGATCAATGAGAACGGAAACGTAGTCTTCCAATCCAACAAGCTGGATGCAAACGGAATGCCCTCAGAAGGATGGGACGGAACAACCAACGGAGAGAAAATGCCCACAGGAAACTACCTGTGGAAAGTATCTGCCAAGTTCCGCGATGGTCGCTTATGGAACGGTACCGACCTGGGAGACGGAAACAGCAATCCAAATGGGTTCCTGTTGTTGATAAGATAAGGCATTGACTAAACCAGGGGATCCCTCGACTACGCTCGGGATGACAGGGATCCGATATATATAAAGAGAAGGGCGCGGCGCAAAAATGAAATGAATCATTCAAGCGCCGCGCCCTTTATTGTTTAATCAAATATCCTGTCACTCCGAGCGAAGGCGAGGAGCCCCCAGGCCTGGGACCTAATTACTCCTGTCCTCATACTTCCTCTCACCGGTTAAAATGGGGGTCATCAGTACGTTCGATACCGGAACGACGAGGCTGGGAAAATTACCGTTATAATTCTCAAAAGGGTTAACTGCCATATTGAAATCCAATATGACCTGATCCCCTGAAGCCGGTGGCTCGATGATCAGGTAACGGCCATTTTCATAAGTAGTTTTGGGTTTCGGGCCCGATGTTTCATCCTTTATAGGAATAAAAATGGCATCAGTCTTATCTCCGAATTCTGGAAGTCCCTTGTTTTTATACACAGAGAGATTGTATGTTTTTTCATCAATAGTTATGCTTACAGTGCCGTAATTAATTAACTGCACACTTCCTCCATCTGTTGTTCCCACATCAACGACTGACCCGGCATCAGCGAGAACCAAAGTGCCCGCTATTACATAATTGCAATCAATCGGGTAATAGAACAATCCATTAAAGTCGTTAATATCTGACTGGCTGAACGGTCTATCAGCATCCTGAACAATCCATTTGTTCTTATCTTTTCTAAAATTCTTGTTTTGAGCCTTGCAATCGTAGGTCTGTCCGAAAGCATTCATTCCGAACATTGACATTAAAATCAGTAAGCTGAATAATTTGAAATTCGTTTTCATGAGGGTTTTGGGTTTATGTGAATTTAAATCAAAAGTAACACATGTGGCATGCAAAAAGCAAGCGAGCAACACAGTGTTTTGTTGACACATATTTAACGAAGGCAATTTGTTTTTGTTCATATGAGCGAAACCGTCTTAGAGAATACATGTATAAGCCTACTATAATTTGTGTTGTATCTTTACCATAATTAGCTTCCGATACAGGGCTATTATTATTGCATACTATGAGGATAAAGCTGTCAATATTGCTCACTCTTATCATGTTTCTCAGCATCCTGGGTTCCATTTCATGCCAGGACCGTGAATACCGCGACAGCCTCTTCAGGGAACTTGATATGGGAACCCTGGATACCAATACCTTTTTCGAATTATGCCATTGTATCAGTAATGAGCTTTACAATGATCCTGATCAGTCGATGGAAGATGCCAGGAGGCTGCTCGATCTGGCAGTGGCTGCATCGTATGAAAGAGTCATCCCGCGTTTGCTCATGTACCAGGGAATAAGTTTTGACCTTCTTGGGAAATATGATTCGGCCATCGTCATATATGACTCAGCTTTATTAGTAGCCGAAAAGTTTGAATTAAAATCAGACCAGGGAAACATTTACAACAATTACAGTATCGTTTATTCGATCATGGGGCAACTTGAGCTATCCCTGGAATATTGTATGAAAGCCCTTGAGGTTTTTGAAGAGATCGATGACTCGGCCAGCATGGCCAAAGTATATAACAGCCTGGGATCCCGATATTCTGAAATGGGAATGGATGACCAGGCTATAGCCTATTATCAAAAGGCCATTCTGATCAATGAAAGGTTTGAAGAAAACAGAAGTCTGGTGAAGAACTATGGCAATATAGGTACAGTTTATTCTGAACTTGAAGAGCATGAAAGTGCCCTGGAATATTATACCAAGGCATACATGATACTAAAAGACCAGGAAAATAAGGTGGATATGTCGACCACCCTTTCAAATATGGCCATCACATACCGGAATATGGGCAAATTAGACCTTGCGTTTTCATTTGCCGAACAATCATATATGATCGCAAATGAAACCAATGATGAAATTGGTAAACTGGGTTATTTCCTGACCATTGCTGAGATCCAAAAAGACCGGGAAGAATATGATGATGCTCTGAAAAACTTTTCCATTGCAGAAATCATGGCTGATAGTATTGGTGCCAGGCAGAATCTCCTGGAAGTCTATGACGGCCTGGCTGATATTTATGCCAAACTGGGGAATTTTGAAAAAGCTTACGTCTACAATGAAAAATTTAATGAGGGGAGAGTCAGTCTGCTCGACACAGAAAAGAACAAAGCACTGGATAAGATCAAAGAGTTTGAGGATGATCGGGTAAAGAAAGAAATAGCCCTCCTGAACAAGGATGCCAAAATACAGGACCTGATGATCAGACGACAAAAGATCATTCGGAATTCGATAGCAGGACTTGGAGGAGGTATTCTCTTGCTGGCCATATTGTTATTGCATCGCTACCGCTATGTAAGGAAAACAAGGAACACCCTGGCCGAGAAGAATGTGATCATCCAGGATGAAAAAGAAAAGTCAGACAAACTCCTCCTGAATATCCTCCCCGAGGAAACTGCCGAAGAGCTTAAGGAAAAAGGAAACTCCAAGGCCAGGAGTTTTGAGATGGTGACTGTGCTCTTTACTGATTTTAAAGGCTTCACTAAAATGGCAGAGCTGCTGAGCCCGGATGAACTTGTGGCTGAGATCGACCATTGCTTCAAGGCATTCGACAATATCATCACAAAACATAATATTGAAAAGATCAAGACCATTGGCGATGCCTATATGTGTGCAGGAGGATTGCCGGTTCCAAATAAGACTAACCCGATTGATACTATAAACGCTGCATTGGAGATACGTGACTTCATGATCGGTCTTAAAGAAAGCAGAATAAAGAAAAATCTACCGTATTTTGAGATCAGGATAGGGGTGCATACAGGGCCAGTGGTTGCCGGCATCGTCGGGACTAAAAAATTCCAGTATGATATCTGGGGAGATACCGTAAATCTTGCCTCACGAATGGAGTCCAGCGGAGAAATAGCTGAAGTAAATATTTCCGATACCACTTATAATCTGATCAAACATAAATTTGATTGTGTCCACCGTGGAAAGATAGAGGCCAAAAACAAGGGTGCTGTTGATATGTACTTTGTTAAAAAGGCACACCCAGGTGAAGGCCAAGCATAATATGCTGGCCCTCTTTTGCCCAGGAATACTCCACAACCGGACCTAAATGCAGCCTTCCTAGATCAAACTCATATCCTGTTTCAATATGGGCAGATCCCACAAATTCACTGTCGTGATCCAGGTAGGTAAGACCGGGACCAGCACTGATCCACCAGCCATGCACAGGACTATAAACCATCATAATATGAAATGTATAATGCCTGTGATCACCCAAAACAACAGCCAGCCCGGGTGAAATTCCAAAGTGTTTCATTTTCCCGGGCAACCGCCTGTAATAATGTAAATGAAAGCCTAATGCAGTACCCTGCTCTTCCAGCATAAAGACTGCTCCAATAGCCCCGCCCAATTCATTTTTCTGAGCATAATGCCCGTGACTTACATTATCGTGATGATCATGATCGTCATGCTCTTGCGCTATAATTGGCTGAATCAAAAAGAATAAACAAAGGATAAAAATAGAAGCTTTCATTTCTCTATTGTTTTTCTGGGTATTTCCTCAACTTACAAACATAAAATTTGGTAAGGTCTAAGGTAGGAATAAATTACCAGTTATTGATTTTCAACCTCTGGTCAACACTATGTCTCAATTCTGTTTTCTTACAAAAGTTTTTAGTGCATTTTGAAACAAAATAGCGAGAACAATGTTCATCAGGCCCCCGGGAATAGGAAGGATAGCCTTTGCCTTGTTTTGAACAGATTCAACATTCACCCCTCCCCTGACCACTGGAACCATCCTGTCGGGATCTTTTTTTGCAGGAATCTCTTTTACCAGATTGGCATAAATATCAATGATGCAAACACCTTTTTTCAGCCAATCGGCCTGCACGTATTCCGGCTCTTTTGTAACGACTACAAGAAAGTCGGCCCTGCCACAATAATATTTTATTTTTTCAGAGTTCTTGTTCACGACAGTGAGGACGTTATCATACGGGACAGCCTTCATAAAAGCCGTACGTGTAACCATATTTACCAGTTGATTTTCAAAGAATTCTTCATCCAGCAAAAGCACCCACTCATCATCTTTTTTCGATTTGATCCCATTACTTCTGAAAAGCTCAAATAATGCTGTTGGCAGGCACATTGGAAGGGCATTTTCAGCAATATCAGGCATCTGGGTTTTTAGCATATTCTGGGGATGAAAACCTTCAACCTCTTTATCGGGATTTATCCTATTCATGATCCTGACCGGAATAAGATGGCCGGGTAAGGGCTGAAGTAGGACAATGGCATGGATTTCATCATTATTATTGAGTTCATCGATCTTCCTGAAAAGATCCTCTTCGCTGATGTCATCCGGCTGGGTTTCATTATAAACCCTGAAGCCCAGGCTTTCTGCCATACCAATATGAAACGGGATATTATATTTTCCCAATGGCACACCCATAAAACCTATAAATGCAATTCCGGGCCTTTTTTGATGGTTGGCAGCCAGTGTTTCAATTTCCATTTTTACCTTGCCCAGGATATGATCCTTAAGGCCAGTATCTTTGATCACTTTTGTTTCCATGATTTACCTTTCATTATTTAAATATTATCTAAATTTTACCCTGGGGCTCAGCCTGTCTCTGACCTTGCCCACAGTGATGTATAATTCAGCCACATGGCCTTCATATTTCAAAATTAGGCTGGTACTAAAGCGAAATGAAATTGATTAGCAGGAAAGGAAAAGAGGTTTTTGCAAAAAATGCAACTTGGGAATCAGTAAATGGTATGGACTTGCAAAAAAACAGTATTCAACTTACCCTCCGAACATAATTTACTGGATTTCATAAAATTATTGAAGGGGAGATCAGTGTTGCTCTATTCTTTTCTTAAATTCAGCAATGGTCTGCAGCAACTTATTGAAAAAGCGGTTTCGCTCTTTAGCACCTGACACGCTGATGAGGTTCGACTTTCGGATCAGCTTATTAATGTAGTCTTCCACATTTTTACAAACCAGGGGATTTTGAGTGATCAGAAGACTCAGTGTGTTAAATGTCAGGTACACAACTTTTTGATCGTCACGCTTGACCAGGATGGTATTATCATTTAGCACAACTTCATTTTCATACATGCTAAAAGTATTCTCAAAGCCCTCTGCCGGCTCTCCATAAATAAACTTAAATCCCAGCTCAGCCTGCTTACGAATATGGTCAACCCATTTCTCAAGCTTGTCGCAAAGGTTACAAACATCATCTTCTTTACTGAAATAACCGGAAACATGATAGTATTCTATCTGCCGGAGGGTAATGTTGAAAGTGTCTTCATTCCATATCTCAATGGTAGGGATCTTCATGGACATTGACAGTAGTTGCTTTCTCATTTCAAAGATCTCATGATCGACATCGTCAAGCCTGAAAAGCCTGTTCTCAAACTCCGGAAACTGAAAAAGGGTTTTTTGCCAGACAAACATTTTAAAGGCAGCGATCTCAGGAAACTGAAACTGCTGAAAAATGGGCGGGTCTTTAGCTGCGTAGATGATTTGCTTCTCAGAAGCCTCATTGATCTTCTTCGTATCTTCGAGTATGATCTTGACCCAGTCTTTCATGCAAAACTTTTCATGGTCCAGTTCGAAATAATCAAACAAGGCCTTGTTTCCCCTGATATGCATAAGAGCATCAATGGAAATGTTATACTTCGCGGTCAGTTTGCCCAGGTCGTTGATATCTAAAACTTTATCCCCGCGAATTCGGCGATAGGCACTATCGTAGCTGATGCCGAGCAATTCGGCAATCTCATGAACGAAAGAAGTATTGGCCGGAAGGCGAAATCGTATCTGTTCAAAAAGGGCCTTCTGCATGTCAGGAGCTTGCTCCATGGTATAAATATACGACATTTAAGGACTGAAAGCAAGACACTTAAGGTGTTGAGTGTTGGATGTTGGGTGTTATATTAATTATTAATTAGTAACTTTAAATTATCATTGTTTTTGTTCGACTGTCAACTGTCAACCGTAAACTGTCAACTTAATAACACCATGCGTTTCACAAATGCAATTGTTCGATTGCCCTGTAAGGGGATGGTAGAAGGGCTGAGTTCGGCAGGCCTGGGAAGACCGGATCATGGCCTGGCCATGAAGCAACATGGGCTATATGTGGAGGCTCTGCAAAAATGTGGCCTCGATGTAAGGGTGTTACCGGCTGATGAGGAATTCCCCGACAGCACATTCGTTGAAGACACTGCCTTGCTTACCCCCGAACTAGCTGTTATAACTCATCCGGGCGCTGCATCCCGGCAGGGAGAAATACCAGGTATAAAATCCGTGATCAGGGAATATTACGATACGATCGAGTTTATCCACCCCCCCGGCACCCTGGAAGCCGGCGACGTGATGATGGCCGGAAGTCATTTTTTTATCGGGCTGTCGGAAAGGACAAACCGGCTTGGGGCTGAACAGCTTATCGGCATCCTCCAAAAATTTGGTAAAACAGGCGCTATTGTGGAGATATCGGGGATGCTGCATCTTAAGTCAGGCGTTTCTTATCTGGAGAACAATATTTTGCTGGCAGTGGATGCATTGGATGAACATCCTGATTTTTTGCAATACGACATCTTCCCCGTTCCTGACCACGAGTCCTATGCCGCCAATTCGCTCTGGGTGAATGAAACGGTGCTGGTACCGGAAGGATATCCTGTTACCCTGCAAAACATCAAAAATGCAGGTTATGAAACCATTACACTTGACATGTCGGAATTCAGGAAGCTGGATGGAGGGTTAAGTTGTTTATCGCTTCGATATTGAGGTGACTTGAATTATGAGATCCTAATGTTTATTGAAGATTGGTACTTCATTAGAATTTGGAGCTTGGGGCTTGGAATTTAAATCATGTATTTATTATCTTCGTATATATCAAACTAAACCAAAAACAAGATCATGGAACAACAAACAACTTCATCCAATGGCGTGTTGATCGCCGTAATCAGCTATCTTTCATTGATTGGCTGGATCATCGCTTTTATCCTGCACCAAAACGACAAAACTGAGATTGGCATTTACCATATCCGCCAGGCACTTGGGATCAACATCCTTGGCGTTGTAGGCTGGGTGATATTCTGGATCCCCATCCTTGGCTGGCTGGCCGCTATCTTTCTATTTGTGATATGGATCATGGGGTTGATCTCCGCCGCCCAGGGCGAGGCCAAGCCGGTGCCATTATTTGGTAATCTTTTTCAGGATCTTTTCAAAGGCATACAGTAGATTGGGCTTACTTAAGGCTATAGGCTTCTGGCGTTGGGCAATTAGTGCATCATATCAGGTCAGGCTCTATAGGGGGCTACAGAATAGAGAACAAGGAACAAGGAATCCCGAAAAACCAGAAATCTATGATTTCATCGTTTTTCGTGGATCCTCGATAAAAAAGCAAATCAAAGATTTGCGTTTTATCGGGATAAGAATAAGAATGATGTAGGTTGGAGCGGCTCCGTAGGAGCCATATATCGATAGTCAATGAGATTTAGAATATTATCAGCGCCCCGTAGGGGTGCTACAGAATAGAGAATAACGAACAGGGAACAGGGAAGAGAGTTTGGAGTGCGGAATTTAGAGTTTGGAGTTTGGAGTTAATAATTGTTGCTTATGAAAAAGGTTTTATCAGCTGTCATTATTTCACTTTTAATGATATACTCTGTTAATTCACAGGGGTATTATGAATGGAGTGAGCCCTTTCCTTTGACGGATTCAGTGTCCGACAATTCTAACCCTTCAATGTATTTGATATATCAAAATAGTCTATACATGGTCTGGGAAAAACAAATCGATTCAGTTTCAACATCAATTTATATGGATAATATCCTGGATGCTGAGCCTCCCCAGGAGGTACAGGCTTCAAGTGGGGTTCAGTATAGGAACCCTCAAATTATGAATGCAAACTATTATCCAGACTGTGATTCTGTTTTCTTCCTGATATACGAAACAAATGAAAATGGGAATATCGATATTTACTTTAAGGCATATATGATGGATGGCAGCTTTTTGCCGGCTGAACCCCTGGTCAATACCCCATTTGACGATCATCAATTAACTGTTGGTCACATTGATTATTGGGATGGTGGTGGATCTTTCAGGAATGCTGCCCTATATATTAGAAATGATAGTCTGTTCGCCAGAAACCTGATGCGGGATGGATGGTATATCTACTTCGACAATGAAAAAATGATTGATTCATTTTCCAGTAGCGATCCTGTAGCTATTGATAACTATGTGGCCTATCTCAAGGAAGAGGATGAGGAATTTCATATTTATCATTCAGTATGCAATAATTCTGGCAATTGGGACACCCCACAACTGATATATGATAGTGCTGATTGCAGAAACCTTGATTTTTCACTTCACTATGGCAACCTTGTCTGGAGTTCCTATAAAGATACCGTATGGAAAACCATGACAATGGATCTTTGGGGTTATGAATTTCACACATATGACTTTAGCAAAAACACACCTTTTGATCCTGCTGCCCTGGGACTCATCGTAGGCGTTAAGTCGTGGTGGACAGAGTTTTGGATAGCATCACCTTTCCCCGAAAACAATGTTGATGAAATCTTTATGACCGACTTTGCCGGAGGTAATGATTTCTTGAACTTCAGTAATTCCGGGACCATGAATCAAAACCCCCGTTTCTTCATTGGGGAGCCTACAAACTACTGTCAATATGATTACCTGCTCTGGGAATCATACCGGAACGGTCATTGGCAGATCTGGGCATCAAAAATCATTCAATGTGCAGGTTTAGTTGATGAAATGGAAGATGACAATAGATTCATTTCAACCTACCCTAACCCCTTCAACAGTGAAACCACACTGGAGTTCACCCTGGAGCACCGCGACCATGTGCTGATAGAAGCCTATGACAACAGAGGTGTGTTGATTGCAACTATTACTGATCAAGCATATGAACAAGGCGCACATCAGCTCCGCTGGAATGACAAAGGATTACCGGCAGGTATGTATATTATTAAAATGAACGTTGGGGAAAACATATATAGTTCGAAGCTTATTAAAGAGAGGTAGATAAACGAATAGAGAAAATCGAACATCGGCAATAAGGTTCCCCAAAGCCTAAATTATTTTTCTATGAAAAGAAAACTTTTCCTCATTCTCCTTATCATCTGCACAACACAATTAAATGCTCAATGGGTAGGCATGTGGGATGTTCCTGTAGCATTATCCGATTCCACCTCTGACAACTGCAATGCATTTTTATTCTATAGTTATTACAATAATAACGACCTGATTGTTTTTTGGGATAAGTCCAACGATTCATTATCAACTGAAATATGGATGGACAAGCTGATGGATGCAGATACAGCAGAAGTAATCCTCTCTGATCAGGGAATTCACTATACAAACCCCATGGTTATTGATGCGCAATATTATCCATATCCCGATTCAGTACTTTATGTCTTGTATGAAACTGACCAGAATGGAAATAAAGATATTTATTACATCGTAATGCTTCCTGATGGTAACTTCACAGATCCGGCACCCCTGGCTCTGAGTCAGTATGATGACACTCAGCTATCGGTAGGCAGGGAAGATTTTTATGACGCAATTACGGATGATCTCAATATTGTTGCCTGGATCAGCAATGCTTGCCTGTATGCCAGCATACTGACATATGATAATGGCCAATTTTTCACTGACCCTGTCATGATCGACTCCCTCGGCTGCAATGCCCCCTCCGTGAGTGCCGGAGGTTACTCTTCTGACAATATTCTTTATGAAAAGCAAGATTCAACAGGAAGTTTCATTTATGATATAGATCATATTGGTAACGGGCTGTGGTCTGCACCAACCTTGTTTTCCGACACCTATGAAAGTAAAAATCCTACAAGAGCAGGTCTCTGGCGTTATGAATGTTGGAGTTCATTTGTAGATACTTCCTGGCGGATAGCACTCTATGATTGGGGTGCGGTTGACTTATACGACATAAGCAGCCCTGTACCTTTCGATCCTGCTGTTTTGGGTTTTTCAGTAGGAGTAGACGGACCATTTGGGGGAGATTATATTGCCATTACTTTCCCGGATAATGGAGTGGATGAAATATTCATGTCCGGGACAGATTGGGGAGGTACAGATTTTGTGAATTTCTCAAACTCAGGAACCATGAATAGGAATCCAAAGTTTTTTGGTGGTGAACACTTATCTACATGGTACTGGCATGATTATATTATTTGGGAATCGTTTCGGAATGGCCATTGGCAGTTATGGTCATCAAATGTTCCACAGAGCGTAGGATCCATCGCTGATGATGGCCTCCAGTATAGCTTCATCTCTAGTTATCCAAACCCTTTCAGCAAGGAAACAACCCTTTCTTTTACCCTTGAATCACGAAGTGATGTCTTGGTTGAAGCATATGATATTCAAGGTAGGAAGGTGGATATCATTTCCGACCAATACTATGATCAGGGTGAGCATCAGCTCCGCTGGAACAGTCAGCAATTGCCAGATGGCCTCTACATTGTAAAGATGACGGTAGGTGATAAATCATATACCTCCAGAGTCATCAAATCACATTAAACAGTGGGTCAGAGGAACAGTAGAACAGAGGAACAAGGAACAAGGAATCCCGAAAAACCAGAAATCTATGATTTCATCGTTTTTCGTGGATCCTCGATAAAAAAGCAAATCAAAGATTTGCGTTTTATCGGGATAAGAATAAGAATGATGTGGGTTGGAGCGGCTCCGTAGGAGCCATATATCGATAGTCAATGAGATTTAGAATATTATCAGCGCCCCGTAGGGGTGCTACAGAATAATGAATAACGAACAAGGAATCCCGAAAAACCAGAAATCTATGATTTCATCGTTTTTCGTGGATCCTTGATAAAAAAGCAAATCAAAGATTTGCGTTTTAGCGGGATAAGAATAAAAATGCTGAAGGGTTTATCATTTCTCATTCTACATTCTACATTCTACTTTCACATTTAACATTTCCAGGATCTAGTATCTAGCATCCAGCATCCAGTGCCTGGCATCCAACATCTCGTATTGAAATTTTCACTATATTTGATATATAAAACCAAATAAGCTTATTTCTTATGAAAAAACTATCACTGCTGCTACTCAGCATGATGAGTATATTTTTTCTGGCAGCTCAAACCCCCGGAACTCTTGATCTTTCTTTCGGCGACAATGGTATTTCCCTGGTGGATTTCGGAGGAAGCAGTAATCATTGCCTTTCTTCGGCCATTCAACCGGATCAGAAGATCGTAATGGCTGGGTACACTTTTAACAGTACAAAAGATATATCTTTTGCCCGCCTGAATACCGATGGCACGCTCGATCCGGGTTTTGGTATTAATGGTATAATCACGCCAGTATTCGGAGCCACAGAAGAGCAAATCAGTGAGGTGATTGTTCAACCGAATGGCTTTATCCTGGGAACTGGATATACTTATAATGGTGATGAGAGTGAGATGATCGCAATCAGATTGACCCCTATTGGCCTTTTTGATCCCACATTTAGCAATGATGGCATGGTGACTATTGACTTTGGTTTTATTGAAGACAGCTGGGGTGAGGCAATCGCCCTGCAAGATGATGGAAAGATAATCGTTGCAGGATATCTTTATGATCTCGTATTCGACCTGCAATGCGGAATTGCAAGACTTAATCCAGATGGCTCTATTGATAATAGTTTTGGCACCAACGGTGTCCTTATCAAGGATTTCCAGTCAATGGACAATTACATAAACAATGTATCTATGCAGGGTGATAAAATTGTGGTGGGTGGTATGTCATATGATGGTGATGACTTCTTTGTTACAATTGCCAGATTCACTACTGAAGGCATTTCTGACCCTAGCTTTGGCGTAAATGGCTATATTTCAACCCCCCTCAATATAGACCCGTGGGCCTTTTCCGCAATGGGTGATATGTGTGTGGATGCTGAAAATCGTATTCTTTTTGGAATATATTCAGAGGATGCAGATGAAGGTGATTTTGCAATCTACAGATATCTTCCTGATGGAGAGCGTGATATGAGCTTTGGGATTGATGGAGAACTTATTATTGAGCTACCGGGAAGTAATTCCATCAAGGCCATTACAACGCAATATGATAATAAGATCATTGCTACTGGCTGGTCTGATGATGGCGGGACTCCTATTGTAAGACTTATGGAAAACGGTGACTTTGATCCGAGTTTTGGAACAGCTGGTACAGGAATCGTATACAATGGCACTTTCACCTATATACACTCCCTGAATATTCAGGATGATGGATTGATCATTGCAGCTGGCGAAGGATATAATGGTAGTGACCTTGATTTTGCGGCCGCACGTTTTTATTCCGGCTTGAATGTTGGCATTTCATCTTTTGATCAACCGGAAACAAAGCTGATCATTTTCCCAAACCCCGTGAATGATCAGGCCACCATCAACTTTAATCTTCAGCATCCCGCCAGGGTAAAAACAGAAATACTGAACGCCTCAGGAATAACCATTGCAAGCATCTCTGACGAGCACTTTGCAGAAGGTGAACATCAGCTCCGCTGGAATGCCGATGGTATGGCAGCAGGCATATACCTGATTAAAATGACTGTTGATGATATGATCTATAGCTTAAGGCTTGTTAAAACCCAATAGAGAAACGAGTATCGAGCAACGAGTAACGAGCAACGAGTAACGAGTAAACGAGTAATTTAAAATATTTATAATATAGAACCAACAATCTTATCCTTATGAAAAAACTATCCCTGCTGCTACTCAGCACGATGAGTATATTTTTTCTCACAGCACAACCTGCCGGCACATTATATCATTTATTTGGCGATAACGGAATCGTGCTAACTGATTATGAAAATGTTGGTAATTACTCTTATGCCTCTGCACTACAGGATAATATGAAAATAGTTCTGGGTGGCGTAACCTATTATTCAGGCACTGCCGGAACCGTTCGTAACATTATGATTACACGATATAATAGCTACGGTTCTATTGACTTGGGATTTGCTGATAATGGCATCAAGGTATTGGAGTTTGGTGGATCCGATGATTATTTAACAGATATCGGTATTCAGGCAGATGGTAAAATTGTGGGTGTTGGCCATACTACTCAAGGGAATAAAACAAAGATGCTCGCATTCAGGCTGAACACTGATGGCTCTTTCGATAACACCTTTAATGTAAGTGGAATGAAGACGATCGATTTTGGGGAAGATGTAAATGCATACGGTATGTCTTTGGGAATTTGTGATGATGGGAAGATCGTTATTTCCGGCTATGTACGTGATACTGTGTTAACCTACAGTGAAATTGCTATGTGCAAGCTCCTCCCTTCTGGTATTCTTGACATTGATTTTGGTTATTTTGGACTTATAACCTATGAGGAGGCAGACCTTTTTCACTTTCCGGATGAGCTGGTAATCCATAATGACAGGATTATTCTGGGAGGTATCTCTTTGAATGATGATTTTGAAAGATTTGCAGTCATTTCAAGATATCACCTGAATGGGGAAATCGACTATAGTTTTGGCAATGGGGGATATACAAGTGTTATGCTTGATGCACATACATTTGTAATGGGTGCTGCTGCGAATGAAGGTATGTGTTTGGCTCCTGATGGAAAAATCCTATATACATGCCCTCACGTACCAAGCAAGTTTGAAAGCGATTTTTCATTTTTGCGCTTGAATCAAAATGGAGGTATTGACTACTCTTTTGGAACAAATGGTGTACTCGTAACTCCAATGGATGAAAATAGTTATGCCAATGATATTATCACACAGGCGGATGGTAAAATTATTGCCTGTGGCTATTACAATAGTCCGGACCCCGGAGGGGATGACTTCCTGATCATGCGTTATCATGAAAATGGTGATCTGGATACTGATTTTGGCAGTGAAGGTACAGGCATAGTAATCACAAATGTAAGTACAGAGGTACAATGGTATGGAGACAAGAGCTATAACCTTATGTTTTGCAATATGGACAGGCTGCTTGTTTCAGGAAATGGAAGGACAATCTCCGGAGATAACGATTTTGCTATGGCTTGCTATCATACAGGATTAAATGTAGGTATTTCAAAACATGAAGCCTCAGAAATTGATCTTTGCATTCATCCAAATCCAGTCGTTGATCATGCCGACATCAGCTTTTCACTTACCCATCCCGCCAATGTAGAAATAGAAATACATAAAGTATCCGGAACTCTGGTAAACCAAATATCTAATGCATTTTATCCCGAAGGTGAACACCAGCTGCGCTGGAACAGCCAGGAATTGCCAGATGGCCTCTACATTGTAAAGATAATGGTTGGTGACAAATCATATTCTTCCAAAGTCATCAAGTCCCACAAACAATGAAACAGTAGAACAGAGGAACACCCCTTCGTCTTTTAGACTTCGGGTTGCGACGCAAGGAATAAGAATAATAAAGTGTATTTGATATTCATCCAACACCCAAAATCCAATATCCAAAACCTCACCTACCAGGCCAGGCTCACAAACGGATAGGCATTCGGAAATTGAGGATTGATCACATATTTTCCCTTATTGTCGATCCAGCCCCATTCGCCACCTTTTTTCACCATAGCGCGGGTTTTCCCGAATTCACGGGCTTTTTCAAATTGTGGGTTGACGATCCACTCGCCAGTATTATTGATATAGCCCCAATCTTTTTCTTTCCTAACCGCAGCCTTGTCGTATGAGAAGTCCTCCACATCGGTAAACTGAGGATTGATCACATAATTTCCTTTTGCATCAATAAATCCCCATTCCTTACCTTTCAGGATACCGGCCAGCCCACCATGGAAATCGCGGGCCTTGAGAAATTGTGGATTGATTACATAATTACCTTTATCATCGATGTAACCCCATTCCTTGCCTTTCTTAACGGCTGCCAGCCCCTGCCTGAAATTGCTCGCATCATCAAATTGCGGATTGATCACATAGGTACCTTTTGTATCTATCCATCCCCACTCACCACCATTGCGGACCAGGGCAAGTCCATTATCAAAATTCTCGGCTTTTTCAAACTGTGGATTGATCACCCAGTTTCCCTTATTATCGATATAACCCCATTCTTTTTCTTTTAAGGCAGCACACAGTTTTTCGCTAAACTGGGTAACTTTGTTAAATTGCGGGTTGATCACATATGTACCCTTTGTATCAATGAAACCCCATTCTCCACCGGATTTGACCGGGGCCAGCTCACCCTGAAAATCGCGGGCATCCTCAAACTGGGGATTGATCACCCATTTGCCTTCGGCATTCACAAAACCCCATTCCTTTTCCTTCTTCACTGCTGCCAGGCCATTATGAAAATCACGGGCATTATCGAATTGAGGGTTGACCTTGAAATTCCCGGCCTTATCTATAAAGCCCCACTCTCCTCCTTTTTCAACCCCTGCCAGGCCCTGGCTGAAGTCATTTACGTGTTCGAATTGTGGATTAATCACCCATTTCCCTTCAAGGCTGATATAACCCCATTCTTTATCTGCCCTTGCCCTGGCAAGATAATCCTGCGCAAAACATATATTCACAAGAAAAAGAGCAGCAATGATCAAAGTAAGCTTTTTCATAAGTATAGATTTTTGGTTAATGTCGCAAAGCAAATATAGACGATTTTCAAAAACCTATCACCCCGGACCCGGAAGCTTGTACCCGATTTATTATTTAAAAGCAATATAGATTAACAAAAAGCGCACATATTAAGGTATATAGATAGCGATTTTTTTATAATTTTCGCGCTTCTAAACCGATCCTATGTCAGAGAATATATGTCCAAATATCAATTCCTGCAGGATGGTCTCAACCTCAGAGGTTGTCCCTGAAGGAAAAGAAAAAGAAGCATACCTGGATACCTGGTGCAAAAATGATCAGGAAAAATGGCGTGATTGTAAGCGTTTCAGCACCAAGGCATCTCTTGGATTTTGTCCTGATTTTGTAGTCCCCGATACTGAGCTGAGCGTAGACGAGATCGTGGATAAGTTCGATGAAGAAAACTAAAAATTATATGACCAAAACTTATGGCAACAATAGAAATAGAAGGTAGAACTTTTGATGTTGACGGTGACGGTTTCCTCACCGATCCAAAAATCTGGGATAAGGAGGTCGCCACCCTGATCGCCAAATACGACGGCATTGAAGAAATGAATGAAAAGCATTGGGCCATTGTAAATATTATCAGAAAGAACTGGGAAGAAAAAGGAATGGCCCCCATGGTACGTACCATTTGTCAGGAAGCAGGTATACGCCTCAGAGAAGTGTATGAACTCTTTCCCCTCGGCCCGGCCAGGGGTGCATGCCGCGTAGCTGGATTGCCAAAGCCTGATGGTTGTGTATAAAAATAATTTCCGCTTATGATCTGGTACCATTGGATGGCTGTCATAACCTTGTTTGTATGCCTGCTGAGTTGTTTCTATCACTTCTACAGGATCGTCAGCCTGGGAAACCCTCCAGAATATGCACGGCGCGCTGGCCATATAGGGAATGCCGTACGATATTCTTTCACCGGAGCCATGAGCCCAAAAGTTAAAGAGTCGGCCTACATGCATATGCCAACTTATATCGCCGGTATTATATACCATATCGGCACTTTTCTGGCTATATTCCTGTTCATTCTGGCCCTATTTAATATCTGGCTTCATGACTGGTTCATGTGGGGCGCTGTTGTAGTCCTGGTCTCAGCAGGACTCTGTGGCATCGGTATTCTTTTCAAAAGGATAAACAAACATGAATTGCGTAGCCTGTCAAATCCTGATGATTATATTTCGAATATCCTGGTAACAGCATTTCAATTCTTCACGGCCCTGGCCATGAGCGATGCAATATTCGTCCCGGCATACTTTATTATAACATCACTCTTGCTGCTCTATTTCCCCATGGGAAAGCTAAAGCATGCAATATACTTTTTTGCAGCACGATACCACCTGGGTTACTTTTACGGATGGAGGGGTGTATGGCCTCCAAAGCCAATCAAAAAATAAGTCATGGAGAAGCTCACTGAGGAAAAAATACAAAAAGGCCTTGAGGTGCTGAAGCGGGATGTCGGAAGCAAACTGCTTACCCATGTCAATTCCTGCGTTCACTGTGGCCTTTGCGCAGAAAGCTGTGTGTATTATCGACTGAAGCCGGATGAACATTTTGTGCCAGCTAAAAAGGTGGATATCGTCTCATCTATTTATAAAAGGTATAACACCCTGGGTGGGAAAGTGGCACCATGGCTCACCAATGCCAGGAAGCTGGATGATGCTACCATCGAAGACATGGTTGACCTTTTGTACGGAAGCTGTACCATGTGTGGCCGTTGCAACAAACACTGCTCTGTAGGCGTCGACATTGAATTCCTGATCCGCACCGGAAGGGCCATGCTGGCTGAGATGGGTTATGTGCCTGAAACTTTGCAAAAAACCGTAGATACAGCCATCACCACCGGAAATAATATGGGAATATCCACTGAAGAGTTCGTGGACACCCTCAAGTGGTTGGAAGAAGACTTGCAATTTGAGTGCAATGACGACAATGCCATCATCCCTCTGGATGAAAAGGGCAAGGATATCATGTATACACTCAATCCCAGGGAACCCAAGTTCTTTCCCCTATCCATTTCGGCCATGGCCAAGGTGTTCTATGCTGCAGGGGAAAGTTGGACCCTTTCCACCAAAATGTACGATGTAACCAACTATGCCTATTTTTCGGGTGACCTGGAAGAGGGCAAGGTGATCGCGCAGCGGATGGAAGACGAAATGCTGAATCTCGAAGCTAAACGCTGTATTCTTGCCGAATGTGGACACGGCTCACGGGCATTCCGCTGGGAGGCCCCCAACTATCTTGAAAAAGAAATGCCCTTCAGGGTGGATACTTCTGTTGAATTGCTTGCCGAATATATCAGGGAAGGAAAGATCAAGGTTGACCCGGAAAAGAATCTGGAGCCTGTAACACTGCACGATCCCTGCAACCTCACGCGTGGTGGAGGGGTCTATGAGGAACAACGCTATATCCTCAGTAAGTGTGTGAAAAATTTCATTGAAATGGATCCGACCGGTACAGATAACCTTTGCTGCGGAGGCGGAGGCGGACAGCTTTCAATGAGCGAGTATAATGAGCGCAGAATGGGCATCGGTAAACTGAAAGCCGACCAGATCACAGCAACGGAAGCCATTGTGGTGGCTACTCCCTGTCACAATTGTGTCGATCAACTCATCCAGATCAATGCAGCCTATAAGCTAAATGTAAAGATCAAAACCCTGGCAGAGATCGTGGCAGATGCCATCGTTCTTGAAAATGAAGAAGTAACAATAGAGCATTAAATATATGAGTAATCTAATCTATCTCGACAATTCGGCTACCTCATATCCCAAACCTGAGGTCGTATATGAATTCATGGATGACTTTTACCGTACCAAGGGGGTGAGCCCCGGACGTTCGGGCTTCGATGCAGCCTTAGAAACTGAAGAGGTTGTACAAAACACGCGAAAGATCTTAACAGGGCTTTTCAATGGGGATGAATATAAAAGACTAACCTTCAGCTATAACGCAAGTGACTCCCTGAATATGATCATCATGGGCCTGGCGGAAAAGGGCGACCACATCATAACTACCATGCTGGAGCATAATTCAGTGCTCAGGCCATTGCACCATCTGGAGCTGAATGGGGTAGCAGAAGTGACTCATATCCCATTCGATAAATACGGATACGTCGATCCTGATGATATCAAAAAGGCGATCCGGAAAAATACCAAAATGGTAGTTTTAAACCACAGCTCTAATGTGATCGGAACTGTTCAGCCGGCGGCTGAGATTGGCAGGATATGCAAGGAAGCAGGCGTTTATTTTGTGCTGGATGCCAGCCAGAGTGCAGGCGCTATTCCCATCGACATGAAAGCCATGGGCATTGACGCACTTGCCTTCACAGGACATAAATGCCTGATGGGACCAACAGGTATCGGTGGATCTTATATCATGGGCGACCTTCCGATAAAAGGAACCCGTTTTGGAGGAACCGGGGTACGTTCGGCCCAGAAAACACACCTCAGCGAATTCCCGTATCGCATGGAATGCGGTACCCTGAATACTGTTGGTGTTGCAGGACTTTATGCCGGTACCAAATGGGTGCTGGAACAGGGAATAGAAAAGATACATGCCCGGGAGATGGAGCTCTGGAAAAGGCTAAAAGAGGGTATAAAAGATATTGAGAACCTCACCCTCTATTGTGCCGAAAACCCGTCCAACAGGAATGCTGTACTGAGCATGAATATCGATAAGTTCGATTCAGGAGATGTTGGCACCATGCTCGATGTGGATTACAACATTGCCTGTCGCACAGGTCTGCAATGTGCCCCATTGGTACATGAAGGCATCGGTACGATCGATATTCATGGTACCGTAAGGCTGAGTATGGGGCCCTTCAACACCGAAGCCCACATCGACGCTGCCATCGAAGCCCTCAAAGATGTCGCTTCCATTCCACGTTAAATAAAAGTCATTTCAAACGAAGTGAGAAATTTGAAATACACTTTAACAGGTTTCTCCTTTCGTTTCACTCAGTCAAAATGACTGTATATACATGTCTGGCTTTTGCCTATTTTTGCCCTCAAATATAAATCACTCTTATCATGGCTAAGATCATAGGTTTGGGAAATGCCCTCGTCGATATTATCGCATTCATAGAAGATGATGCGCTGCTGAAAGAACTTGAGCTCCCCAAGGGGAGTATGCAGCTGGTGGACTTTGAACGCTCGGGAAGGATCAGGAAAGCCTGTGAACTCATGCAGCAATCCTTTGCCAGTGGCGGATCAGCGGCCAATACCATTTACGGGATCGCCAGACTGGGAGCCGAAACCAGTTTCATTGGAAAAATTGGAGAAGATGACTATGGAAGAATCTTTAGTGAAGACCTTGAAAAGCATAATATCAAGCCTATCCTCTTTAAGAGTGAAACCCATTCCGGAAGAGCCGTTGCCCTGATAAGTCCAGACAAGGAAAGAACCTTTGCCACACACCTGGGTGCTGCTATCGAATTATCAGCTGAAGATATCTCGCATGAGCATTTCAGCGGACATGACATTTTTCATATCGAGGGATATATCGTACAGAACCATGAACTCCTCGAGAAAGCAGTGAAGATCGCAAAAGAACTTGGAATGGACATCTCTATCGATCTGGCAAGCTATAATGTGGTGGAGGAAAACCTTGAATTCCTGAAGTACATCATCAAAGATTATGTTGACATTGTCTTTGCCAACGAGGAAGAAGCAAAAGCTTTTACTGGCAAAGGGCCTGAAGAAGCACTTGACGAACTGGCTGGTATTTGCAAGATCGCCGTGGTAAAGACCGGCAAAGATGGTTCCATGGTGAAAAGTGGTGATAAAAAGTACAGCATTCCTGCCATTGAAGCTAAGGTGGTGGATACCAATGGTGCTGGCGACATTTATGCTGCAGGCTTTCTTTACGGTTTGAGCCAGGAATGGCCGCTCGAAAAATGTGCCATGTGCGGGGGTATCCTGGCTGGAAAGATCATAGAGATAACCGGTGCCAGACTCGACGAAAACGGATGGAAAGAAGCTCTTGCGATGATCGGAGAACTATGATCTTTTTGATGCTGATTCATATAGCATTGAGCATTTCACATTTCACATTGATTCATAATCCATAATTTATAATCCATAATTAATTTGGTTTTTATTATTTATCAGATTTTTATACATTTGCAGCCCTTTAAGGACAATCATTTAACTAATTTAAGACACCATAATCCATATGAAGGCCTATCAAACGAATGAAATAAAGAACATCGCCATTTTAGGTGGTGCCAAATCAGGGAAAACTACCCTAGCCGAGAGCATGATTTTCGAAGGGGGTATGATCCAGAGGAGAGGATCCGTCGATGATAAGAATACTGCTTCCGACTACCGGGAGATCGAGCTTGAACGTCAGAACTCAATTTATTCCACTGTTCTATACGCACTCTACCAGGATCGCAAGATCAACATTATAGACACACCTGGATTTGATGACTTTGTAGGTGAGGTGATCTCAACCCTGACAGTAACTGATACTGCTATTATGGTTGTGAACGCACAAAATGGTGTTGAAGTGGGAACAGAGATTGCATGGAGGAATGCCGCTAAGATGAACAAGCCGGTGATCTTTGTGATGAACCACCTGGAGCATGAAAACTCAAATTTTGATGAGACCATTTCCCAGATGAAAGCTTCATTTGGCGGAGGTATCACCATCGTTCAGTATCCTGTAAATGCAGGAATCGGCTTTAACTCTTTCATCGACCTTATTAAGATGAAGATGTATAAATATGCTGATGATGGCGGAAAAGCTGAGATTCTCGATATTCCTGATGCTGAAAAGTCAAAAGCAGAGGAGATGCAGGCAGCCATGATAGAAGACCTTGCTGCCAGCGATGAATCACTCATGGAGATCTTCTTCGAAAACGGAACCCTCTCAGAAGATGAAATGAGAAGCGGACTTAAAACGGGGCTTACAAGCAGAGGCTTCTTCCCGGTAATGTGTATCAATGCCAAGCATGATATGGGTGTTGACAGATTGCTTGAGTTTATTGCCAAGAATGCTCCATCGCCAGATGAGATGCCTGCCATCACAACCAAAGGCGGCAAAGAGCTTAGCTGCAAATCATCAGATCCTGCCACAGCATTTGTTTTTAAAACTACTATCGAATCCCACCTGGGAGAGGTTATCTTCCTGAAACTTTATGGCGGTGAGATTACTGAAGGCCTTGACATGAATAATGTCACAACATCTACCAAGGAAAGGATATCACAACTCTTTGCATTCTGCGGAAAAAACCGAGAAAAGCTGGATAAGGTTTGTGCCGGTGATATTTTTGCTACGATCAAACTGAAGAATACACATACCAACAATACACTGAATTCACTCAAGGGCGGTGATGATGAGCTCGAAGCCATCCAATTTCCGAATCCTAAATTCCGCACCGCGATCAAGGCCCTGAACCAGGCTGATGATGAAAAACTTGGTTTGGCCCTCAACGAGATGCATAAATCCGACCCTACTATCATTGCAGGTTTTTCGAAAGAATTACGCCAGCTGATCGTAGAAGGACAGGGTGAGCTTCACCTCAATATCATGAAGTGGCACCTCGAAAACCAGTACAAGGTTCCTATTGAATTTCTTACTCCCAAAATTCCTTACAGGGAAACCATTACACGCGTATCACAGGCCAACTATCTTCACAAAAAACAATCTGGTGGATCCGGACAGTTTGGTGAAGTATTTATGCTGATAGAGCCTTATACAGAAGGTATGCCTGAACCAGGCAAATTCAAACTAAAACAGCAGATCAAGATGTCATCTGTGAACCCTCTCAGTATCATTAAAGGTGATACAGAAGTTGCCGTGAATGTCAGGGGTAAAGATGAGGTAGAACTTGAATGGGGTGGAAAAATTATTTTCTACAACTGTATCGTTGGTGGAGCCATCGACGCCAGGTTCCTTCCTGCTATCCTCAAAGGAATCATGGAACGAATGGAACGCGGCCCGCTCACAGGATCATATGCACGTGATATCAGGGTGATGGTTTACGATGGTAAAATGCACTCTGTTGACTCCAACGAGATTTCCTTTAAACTGGCAGGCCGTAATGCTTTCAGCCTGGCATTTAAAGAGGCAGGCCCTAAAATCATGGAACCTATTTACGATGTGGAAGTAATGGTACCCGAAGACAAAATGGGTGGTGTTATGACCGATCTTCAGGGACGTCGTGCCATCATCATGGGCATGGACGGAGGCTCTATCAAGGCCCGCGTACCTCTGGCGGAAATGAACAGGTATTCAACAGCACTCAGTTCATTAACCAGTGGCCGCGCCTCATACGAAATGACCTTTGCAGAGTATGCTCCTGTGCCTCCAGATGTTCAGGATAAGCTTCTGAAGACATACGAAGAACAATCCGAAGAAGAATAACAGAAAGCCCTCCCAGGAGGGCTTTTTTATTGGGCGTTGTCGATTGTCGATTATTGATGGGGAATGTTAAATCTTGAAATTTAACAAACATAAACTCGCATTTATTTGGTTTTCCTTTTCATTTCGTATTAACTTTGTTCTTAAGGTAACTTATATGCAGTATACACGTATACTAACGTATTAGTTTAATATACAGCCCACTAACGACCAAATTTTTATGCCATGAAACATTTTTCTCTCCTGGTCATTGTTTTTATTATTCTTTTTGGAACCGTCCGTTCACAGGAATGGATACAGAACCTGCCTCAGGATAAGCTTGAAAGCGGTACCCTCACATTTTTTGAGATACAGAATGCATTTTATGATTATTGGGAACCCTTCAATGTAGAGAAGGGATACTATGAAATCGATGGGGAAAAAGTAAAAGCCCCTTACTACAAACAGTTCAAACGCTGGGAATGGTACTGGGAAACCAGGGTCAATCCAAAAACCGGGGAATTCCCTACAAAAGAGGAACTCGATAATGCATATGCCTCCATAACTGATAATAAAAGCCCGAATGGCAACTGGACCACATTAGGACCAAGTACTTCATCAGGCGGATATGCAGGCTTAGGAAGGGTAAATTGTGTAGCTTTTGTACCCAATTCTTCAGGTGAATATTATGCCGGTACTGCCTCAGGCGGCATCTGGCACACCATAAACGATGGTACCACATGGACAGTTTTGAATGACACAACCCCGGTGCTTGGTGTAAGTGATATTCTTGTTCAGAGCCCGGTGGTTGGTCCCGATATTCTTTATATTGCTACCGGTGACCGTGACGGAGGATCTCTATGGTCGCTTGGGGGAGGTCAGGGTAACGATAACAATAGTGTTGGTGTGCTTAAATCAATAGACGGTGGAGCCACATGGACTACAACAGGTCTCAGCTTTAGTGCCAGCCAGAAACACAGAGTAAACAGACTCCTAATGGATCCGAATTCGGCCTATCAAACCATATATGCAGCAACTACCGACGGGGTATGGAAAACTACAAATGCCGGTACGAATTGGACACGTATAACCACTATTGATTTTATAGACCTGGAATTCAAACCGGGTGATGCAACTACAATATATGGCTCAACCGAGGGCTGGGGAACAAATTATATCTATAAGTCAACAAATTCCGGCGCAAATTGGGGTTCTGTGGCCTCATTTAGCAATAGCCAAAGAGTTGAACTTGCAGTGAGTTATAACCAGCCAACATGGGTATATGCTGTTGTTGGTTCAAATAGTGGCGGTGGATTGAAAGGGATATACAAGTCAACAGACGATGGAGGTTCATTCCCCCAAATCCTTGATGGGACGCTTAATGGAAATTTCATGCTGAACTGGTCATGTAATGGAACAGGATCCAACGGAGGACAGTGTGGTTATGACCTCTGTATCGCAGTCGACCCAACCGATGCCAATGAGGTATTTATTGGTGGGGTAAACACCTGGAGATCTACCGACGGCGGCGTAAACTGGAGCATCAACAACCATTGGACGAATTCTTATGGTTGCGGGGTTCCCGAAGTACATGCAGACAAGCATTTCTTTGCATACCAGAACGGGACATCTACCCTTTTCGAATGTAACGATGGCGGTTTGTATAAAACAACTAATGGAGGAACAAGTTGGACCCACCTATCCAGTGGTATGGCGATCTCGCAAATCTACCGATTGGGGGTGAGCCAGACAGCGATGGATGAAGTGATCATCGGCCTGCAGGATAACGGAACGAAAGCCCGTCTCAGCGGTACATGGAATGATGTGATCGGTGGTGATGGTTTTGAATGTATTATTGATTATACCGATGTGAACACCCAATACGGAGCCTTATATTATGGTGACATATACCGTACAACTAACCACTGGGGATGGTCAACACAGCTATCTGTCCCGGGAAATGGCCAGGGAGGCGCTGCATGGTGTGCACCTTACCTGATGGACCCAACCAACAATAACACAATTTATGTTGGATGTCACTCAGTACAAAAGAGCATAGATCAGGGCAGCAACTGGTCAACGATCAGTTCATCCTTCGGTACTGAGTTACACAATATGGCAATCGCCCCCAGCAACACAAATTACATTTATGCAGCCACACATAGCAATATTTACCGCACCACAAGTGGTGGTGGTGGTTCCGGTACTATCTGGCCCAACATTACAAACAACCTGCCAACAGGATCTGCTGATATTACATACATCGCAGTAAAAGATGATGACCCCAACCATGTTTGGGTTTCTATGGGTGGATATAACAGCCATGGTGTTTATGAAACTACAAATGGTGGCGGAAGCTGGACAAATATTTCAGCCGGCCTGCCCTCTCTTCCGGTTATGTGCGTAATACAAAACCATGACTATTCAGGTATTGAATTATATGCCGCTACTGATGCAGGTGTTTATGTAAAGCAGGATGGCGGAAACTGGCTCCCCTTCAGCAACGGCCTGCCCAATGTGGTCGTGGCTGAGTTGGAGATCCATTATGCTTCAAATCCTGATGACAATGTACTTTATGCAGCCTCTTTTGGAAGAGGTGTGTGGAAGAGTGATCTATATAGCAACACGATTATTCCTACAGCAGATTTTACAGGAGCCCCAACTATAGGTATAGCACCGCTTTCTGTAGCATTTACCGATATTTCAAATCCGAATGGAGGAGTGCTTGCTACCTGGTCCTGGGACTTTGGTGACCCTGCTTCGGGAGTGAACAATACTTCTACCTTACAAAACCCCACACATATCTATGACAATCCCGGACTTTATACCGTTTCTTTAACAGTAACCACCGGATCCGGTGGTACCGATACAGAAACAAAAGTTGATTATATCACTGTCGATTACCCCGCCCCTACCTGTGATTTCATTGCAGATGTGACTTCAGGTGTAGCTCCCCTGACCGTGAATTTCACTGACCTGTCAGTGGATTCGGTGGACACATGGAGCTGGGACTTCGGCGATGGTGGCGTTTCCAGTGAAGAAGATCCATCTTATGACTATAGCACCCCGGGAACGTATACTGTTTCTCTTACAGTAAGCGGTCCGGGTGGTAGCGACGCTCACACAAAAACAGATTATATTACTGTACACTGGCCTGCCCCTGTAGCTGATTTTACAGGCTTTCCAACTGTAGGAGCACCTCCTCTGAATGTGAACTTTACCGATGCTTCAACAGGACAGGTTGACAACTGGAGCTGGGACTTTGGTGATGGCGGTACATCTGTTACACAGAACCCTGTTCATCAATATACCAGTGTCGGAACTTATACCGTCAGCCTCACTGCAACAGGGCCCGGTGGAGATGATACTGAGATCAAGACTGACTACATTACGGTATCCACCCTGCCACCACCTGCTGCAAATTTCAGCGGGAACCCTATTTCGGGTTTCTTCCCCTTGCTGGTTAACTTTACCGACCTCACAAGCGGTGATGTAAGCCAATGGAGATGGTATTTTGGCGACGGAGGAACCTCTATCATACAGAACCCTGCCCATACTTATAACAATTCAGGGAACTATACAGTTAGCCTGAAAGCAATAGGGCCTGGAGGAACAGACTCCATTGCCAAGGAAAATTACATCACAGTACTGGTAGGAATTGAAGAGTTGAACACGGATAACATGAAAATCTATCCAAATCCTTGTAACGAATACCTGATGATTGATTCGAAAGAAACGGTACATTCTATCACGATGGCCGACATCATTGGAAATATCGTTAAGGAGGAGCTGATCAACTGCCCGGCACCATGTACATGGAAAGTGAACATGACCGACCTTCACTCAGGAATCTATTTCTGCCGCATCTCTATGGATGATGGCAGGATGGTTTTGATCAAAGTATTGAAGAAGTAGAGGATTACCACATCAGGCTAAGCAGTTTCCTGTAATCTTCTTCTGCCATTTTATGGTGAGCGCCACTAACATGGTTGCTCACCATAGTTTTTCTGATCTCTTCCTGATCATAAGGGCCATATGAAGTTTCGGATAATCTGATCGGGCTTTTGATCTTTGTAAAATACATTTCCAGTGCTTTGATGGTATCATCGACAGAAGACACCCCAAAGAGGTTTTCTCCCAGTTGGATGATCCTGTCTCTTGCCCCGTCTTTATGCAACTTCAGCCATGCAGGATATGCAATGGAAAGTGATGCTCCATGAGGCACGTCATACAATACCGATAGCACATGCCCGATACTGTGCACGCCCCAGTCGCCCGACTCCCTGCCATACATGGTCAGGTTGTTAAGCGCCATGGTAGCAGCATACATGATGCGGGCACGTAGATCATAACTGTTGAGCTCATCCATCAACTGTGGTCCATATTCAATTGCTTCATTAATAATGCTGAACACAAAGCGGTCAGACAAGCTGGCATCACCCTTGCCGAAGTATGCTTCCAGGGCATGAGCAATAAGGTCCACAACGCCATATGAAGTGTATGCAGCATTCACACTCATGGTGTAAGAAGGATCAAGAAAAGACACTGTTGGATACATGGGCGGATATCCAAAGCCGATCTTTTCTTTGGTTTTATTATCCTGCACTACCGCAAAGCGGTTCATCTCTGTTCCTGTCGCTGCCAGGGTCAATACGGCAAGTATCGGTATTCCCCCGGGGGGGACATGCTTTCCTTTAACATAATCCCATGGATCTTCATCACCGGCAATCCCGATCGAGATAACTTTGGAAGAATCAACAACACTACCTCCTCCTACGGCAATGATCATATCTACCTCCTTGCTCTTCCCAAGAGATACAGCTGCCCGAACATCTTCAATCACCGGGTTGGGCTTAATGCCTGAATATTCATATACCTCTGCTCCGGCAGATTCGATTTGTTGAATAACGGCATCATAAATGCCATTCTCCTTAATGGACCCCTTGCCGTATACAAGCAAAATTCTTTTGCCATGCTTATTGATTTCTTTCCCCAGTTTCAGGATAACATCGCGGCCAAAATATGCCTTGACAGGATTATAAATTTCAAAGTTTTCCATAATAAAGTTATAGTGTGATTGCACCGCTACCATGACAGATTTTCTTCTCTTTATCATATATCACTCCGAATTGTCCGGGAGCTACTCCTGATATTGGCTGGTCGGTGCTTATGATATGTAATCCATCTTCTTTTCTAAGTGTGCCTGAATTGAATTCGGGCTGGTGCCTGATCTTAAAATTAATTTTTTGAGGAGAATCCAGTTCAAGGGGATGCTGATCATTGATAAAATGAAAGTCGGCCAGCATGACCTCATCACTGTATTGAGCAATAGGATCATATCCATTGGAGATATAAAGAACATTTTCTTCAAGATCCTTTTTCACTGTAAACCATGGCCCCTGGCTAAGACCAAGCCCTTTGCGTTGGCCGATGGTATGAAACCATAAACCTTTGTGCTCGCCCCAAATCTTTCCTGTTTCCAGTTCGATGATCTTTCCGGGATTCTCTCCCACATATTTCCTGATAAAATCATTATAATTGATCTTTCCCAGAAAACATATCCCCTGGCTGTCGGGGCGATTGGCACTTGGCAGTTTCATCCCCTCTGCCATCTGCCTTACCTCCTTCTTCCATAAATTATTGATGGGGAACATGGCCTTCGACAGCTGCGGATAGGTAATCTGTCCCAGGAAATAAGTCTGGTCCTTTATCGTATCTGTAGCTGTACCCAGAAAGTAACCATCATCATTTTCTATTACGGAAGCATAGTGGCCTGTTGCGATCTTGTCGAAATCCTTCCCGTATTTGTCTTCAAAACTGCCAAACTTGATCAGGCGGTTACACATCACATCAGGGTTGGGTGTCAGACCTTTCTTTACTGTGTCGACAGTATAGCTGACCACACGGTCCCAGTATTCCTTCTGCAGATCTACGATCTCCATCTTCAATCCATACTTCTTCGCGATCCAGGTGGTGATTTCTATGTCCTCTTCCGAAGGGCAATCCATATAGCCGGGCTCATCCTCCATGGCGATCTTTATATAAAAGATCACAGGCTCATATCCCATCTCCTTCAGAATAGGGATGGTGACCGAACTATCGACACCACCGGAAACAAGCGCAGCTATATTCATTCTGCAAATTTAGTTTATTACTTCAATCTCATCAACAAACAACCACGCCCCCTTGCCTGCACCGGGGTGCCATTGCGGTAATATGGAATTCTTTGCCTTGATTTTGATATACTGTGCTTTCAAACCTGGGTAATTGGCCCTGGCCAGCACTTTCAATACCCGCGAATCCTTCTCAAGGCCCTGACACAAATTATTTGTGATGTTCATATAATCCACCCCATCCAGGGAAGTTAAGAATTCAACATTGATTGGCATAAAGATCCACCTGGCTTGATCCTGTAAAAAGCCGGCGGTAATGGAGGAAATATTACAAACCTGCCCGAGGTCAAGTTCTATCTCAAAATCTAATCCCCTGAAACCACACCAATTTTCCTGGCTAATATTGTAGGCTTCCCCTTCTGGGTAAGCAATGCCATCCGTAAGTGTTCTGTGATTCGCACAATGGCCCCGAGAAGGATTATTTTTAAGCTTATATGGCCTCCCGACAGCCAGGTGTGGGATAGTATCTGCTGATAATGGTAGGAATTTTTGATGATCAGTATCTTTATATTTTGCTTGCAAAGCATACAATTCTATTTTGAGATCCTCCATTATTTCTTGGTAAGCCGAATCCTCTGCCAGGTTATACATCTCCTCCGGGTCCTTCATAACGTCATATAGTTCCCACTCATCAATATCATAGTAAAAATGTATCAGCTTATACTTTTCTGTCCTGATACCATAATGACGCTTAACTTCGTGTACGGCCGGGTATTCGAAATAATGATAATATACTGCATCACGCCAGTGATCAGGATCATCACCGGCAAGAACTTCAAGAAAAGATTCACCCTGCATATCCACAGGAGCATCTACCCCGGCAAGGCCAAGCATAGTAGGTGCAAAATCGGCATTGGTGATCATGTGTTTGTCTGAAGTTCCTCTAATTCCCGGACCGGAAATAAGCAAAGGCATCCGGTGTGCCTCCTCATACATAAAGCGCTTATCGTACCATCCATGTTCTCCGAGAAAGAAGCCCTGATCAGACGTATAAATAACGACGGTGTTCTCATCCAATCCATTTTCTTCAAGATAGTCGAGCAGCCTGCCTATATTTTCATCTACTGTGCAAATGCATGAAAGGTAGTCTTCCATATACTGCTGATATTTCCATTCAACAATGGCCTCTGGATCATTAGCAATAGAGTTGTATTCATCTACACGACTTGCATAATATGATTCCCACCTGGAAAAATCCTTAGCACTCATCCGCTGCTTTAGCTTGCCATCCCCAAACCAGAAGAATATCTCCTGTTCCAGACCTTTCAATTTTACCAGGGAGTCTGCCATCTTCAAGTCATAGTCAAGCGACATATGGGTGGAAATGCTCATCTCCTGCTGCCTTGGAGCAGCGCTTTTACCACGGTACTGATCCAGCAGGTTTTCAGGAAGCGGAAATTCCTTATTCTCAAAAATATCCAGATGACGCATGGCCGGTTGCCAATTACGATGAGGTGCTTTATGATGCAACATCAAAAAGAATGGTTTTTCCTTATCCATCTTTTCAATAAATTCTATTCCCTTATCAGTGATGATATCCGTAACATATCCATCTATTGAAACACGTCCTTCAGGTCCATCAAAATCAGGCTTATAATACTGCCCCTGACCGGGTAGCACCAGCCAGTGATCGAAGCCGGTGGGTTCGCTTTTCAGGTGCCATTTACCCACGATAGCTGTTTGATATCCTGCTTGCTGCAACAGCTTGGGAAGCGTCTGTTGCTCCCCGTCGAAGGGTCTTGAATTATCCAGAACACCATTCATATGGCTGTACTTTCCCGTTAGGATGACCGCTCTGCTTGGTGCACATATTGCATTGGTGCAATAGCAACGGTCGAAGCGGATCCCATTATCTGCCAGGCGGTCAATATTTGGAGTATTTATCAGGCTGTTATCGTAGGCACTGATGGCCCTGGAAGCATGATCATCCGACATGATGAAAATAATATTCGGCCTGTTCTTATTCTCCGGGCTGCATGCATTGAACAGCATGAGCACCAGCAGCAGTGGAATGATGTTTTTCATAAGGGCTTATTTGATCTTATCCGGGTTTTTCGAGATAAAACTCTTCCAGCTTCCATAATGTTCACCGCCCGTACTTGGTTTACGCTGAAAGTAGTGACAAACAGCCACAGCCAGGCCATCGGTGGCATCCATATATTCAGGAGGATTCTTGATACTCAACAGATTAGTCAGCATCGCTGCTACCTGCTCTTTGGAAGCATTCCCTTTTCCGGTGATAGATTGTTTAATCTTTCGTGGAGAGTATTCAAAAATAGGTACATCCAGGTGTAGTGCTGCTGCCATAGCCACCCCCTGGGCCCTGCCAAGCTTCAGCATAGACTGCACATTTTTCCCAAAAAAGGGCGCTTCAAGGGCAACCTCATCGGGTTTGTATTCTGTGATCAATGCACTTGTGCGCTCAAAGATCATTTTAAGCTTTAAACCATGATCAGGCAGCTTCCCAAGCTTGATGACCCCAAGGGTAATCAATTCGATTTTACTACCTTTATGGTGTATTAACCCATAGCCCATAATGTTAGTGCCGGGGTCGATTCCGAGTATGATTCTATCGTTTTTCAAAGCAAGGCCGCTAAAGCATACCTGATGAAAGCAAAAGTACGGAAAACATACAATTTTCTGATCAGCCTCTTGATCATACTTGCTACCTATGGTTTTATATACCAGCAGCTATTCCATAAGAGAGATCTCAATAGCGTTTACAGGGCTTTTCTCGACAGTCTCAACAATACATGGTTCATCAACATTATCATCCTTGTTTTCTTGCTCATGATCCTCAACTGGGGCATAGAAGCCAGGAAGTGGTCGCTATTGATCAGTAAAATTGAAAATGTAGGATGGTTCAGGTCCTTTAAGGCCGTTTTAACAGGTATTGCAGTGAGTTCCTTTACGCCAAACCGCGTTGGTGACTATTTCGGAAGGGTATTTATTCTTGAAAAAGCAAATCGCATCGAAGGGGTTTTTATTACTATCCTCGGTAGCATGAGCCAGCTGCTGGTTACTTTTCTCGCAGGCACATCATGTATCTTTTTTCTATTTGTGGGCCATCATGAAACTCTGCTGGAATATTTCAAGATCCCACCATATTTATATACCTGGTTCCTATGGGGTGGAGGTATACTGATCCTGGGGCTCGATGTTTTATTCATCCTGCTGTTCCTTAATATTTCCCTGCTTGATTCACTGGCAGGTAAGTTGAAGGGTAAGGTGCTCGAAAGATTTACCTCATATATCCACGTTCTTTCAGCCTATACCACCAGGGAACTATTGATCATTATACTCCTGAGTGTACTGAGGTTCTTTGTCTTTTCTTTTCAGATGTTTTTATTATTAAGAGCATTTTCCGTTGAAATCCCTTTTGTGCAAGGGATGGTTATTATTGGAGTGATCTTTTTTGCCATCACCATGATACCAACCGTGGCAATTGCAGAATTGGGTATCAGGGGTTCTGTTTCTCTTTTCATTGTTGGAATATACTTCGGCAATCCAGTAGATATGCCCGCCGGGGTGGCTATGGGTGTAGTAGCAGCCTCAACCGGTCTCTGGCTGATCAACCTGGCACTTCCTGCCCTGGTAGGAGCCGTCATGGTATTCAGCCTTAAGTTCTTCAGGAGGTCAGCGAATGGATAATGCCGAGCTCATCCTTCTTATATTTTCACTAATTATCGGCTTGGCATATTGTATTCTCATTATATCATTTACCCTGTCCTGGACCAATTTGAAAAGGGTGAATATTAATCAATCTCCTAACACCCAAATTAGCATCATAGTGGCTGTAAGAAATGAAGCAGAGCACATTGAAAGTTTATTACAACAATTGCTTGCTCAGAATTATCCAAAAAGCCTTAATGAAATCATTATTGTCAATGATCATTCAAGTGACAATACCTGTGACATCCTGAGTAAATTTCATGATCAAAAGAATATGAAGGTCCTGGATCTGGACCAGGGGCAATGTGGAAAAAAAAGTGCTATCGACACAGGGGTAAGAAATGCCAGCGGACATTTGATTTGCACAATCGATGCCGATTGTTTGCCGGGGCCGGAATGGCTAAATACCATAAGTCGCTGTTATGAAGCTGGAGGCTATAAAATGATTGCCGGTCCTGTGGCAATCCGCAGGCCCCGGGGCTGGCTGGCTTCTTTCCAGGCTCTGGAATTGCTGAGCCTGGTATCAAGTGGTGCGGGAGCCATAGGCATTAAAAAGCCTGTCATGTGTAATGGTGCCAATCTCTGCTATGAAAAAGACGCTTTTGTTGAAGTGGACGGATTCAAAGGAAATTTACACATTCCCGGTGGGGATGATATGTTCCTGATGGAGAAGATAAACAAGTATTATCCGAAGGGATCTATAGGATTTAACAACAATCCCGAAAGCATCGTATTTACAAAGGCTTCCCGGTCCCTGAAAGAATTCCTGAATCAAAGGTTTCGCTGGGTAGCCAAGAGCCCGGCCTATCGTAACCCCTTCCTGATCACCTCCGCCATCATTGTCTTGCTTTTCAACCTCTGCCTGCTAGTAGCACTGGTATTTGCTTTCATTAGTCTGCCTGGTTTGTTGATCTTTGGGGGACTTTTCTTCCTGAAATGTATCCTTGACTTTCCCATTCTATGGAAGGCAAGCAAATTTGCCGGACAAACCCGTTTGATGAGTAATTACATCTCCTTCCAGTTCTTTTACTTCATCTTTATCAGCCTGAGCGGAGCGCTGGGAAATATACTTTCTTATAGTTGGAAAGAAAGGAAAAAATAGACCTGGCAGGTCATTTCTTTAGATATGCTTCAGCAAGTAAAAGATCTTCCTGAGTCGTGATCTTGATATTCCTCTTCTCTCCTTCCAGCAGATGGATATTTGCACCAAAAGACTGTACAACAGAAGCATCATCGGTAAAAGAGCTACGATAAGCCTGTTCATAGGCCTTCCTGAGCAATTCCAGATCAAATACCTGTGGTGTTTGCACCGACCTGAATTTATCACGATCTGTCGGGCGGGATTCATCTCCGCTAAGTACCCTGATAGAATCCTGCAAAGGGACAACGGGAATGGCATTCCCTGTTTGAGCAGCCAGCAGAAAGCATTCAGCTATTAAAGAAACACTAATCAGTGGGCGTACGGCATCGTGTATAGCCACCAGGCCATTGCCTTCGATCATCCCCAGCCCGTTTTTAACAGAATCAAAGCGGGTATCGCCTCCCGGGCAGATCTTATAATCTATTTTAAGCGGGAATTGCTCCTCTATGCGGGCCCAATCATCCATGCAATCTTCTGGCAGGACAAGTACAAATTTGATATTTTTTGAATAGCCATAAAAGGCCTTGATAGTATGCATTATCACTGGCAGGCCATTCAGCTCCAGAAATTGCTTGGGGATTTCAGAGCCCATCCGGCTTCCCTTCCCCCCGGCAGTAATAATGACATATTCGTTTGGCATAAACTAATATCCTAAACCAGTAACCAGTAACCAGTAACCAAGTAACAAATTTACAAGAAAAATCTGCTTGTCTTAGATAATCAACATCGCATCACCATATGTAAAGAAGCTGTACTTCTTATCTACGGCTTCTTTATATGCCTCCATAAGGAAGTCATAGCCTGCATAGGCAGCTACCATCATCATCATGGGTGATTGTGGCAGGTGAAGGTTGGAGATCATGGCATCAGCTACATGGAATTCATAAGGCGGGAAGATAAACTTATTCGTCCAGCCACTATAGGGCTTCACTTTGCCCGTGATAGAAACGGTGGTTTCCAGGGCCTTCATGGATGTTGTCCCAACAGCTACGACCTTATGCCTGCCTTCCTTGGCTGTATTAATCAGCTTGGAATTGAGGGAATCAATGACCACTTCTTCTGAATCCATTTTATGCTTTGTCAGGTCTTCCACCTCAATGGTTCTGAAATTACCCAGTCCGGCGTGTAAAGTAACCTCGGCAAATGAAATACCTAATAATTCAAGGCGTTTCATCAGCTCCCGGCTGAAATGCAGTCCAGCAGTAGGAGCAGCAACTGCACCTTCATGCTTGGCATAAATGGTCTGGTACCTTACTTCATCCTCAGGCTCGACCTGACGTTGATGAATTTTAGGCAATGGGGTTTCACCCAGGATACTGATGGTCTTCTTGAAATCTTCGTAGGGCCCGTCGAAAAGGAAGCGCAATGTCCTTCCACGGGATGTAGTATTGTCAATTACCTCGGCTACCAGGGCTTCGTCTTCTCCGAAATAGAGTTTATTCCCGATCCGGATCTTTCGTGCCGGATCAACCAGCACATCCCAAAGCCTTGTTTCGCGATTCAATTCGCGTAGCAGGAACACTTCAATCTCAGCACCGGTCTTTTCTTTGGTACCATATAAGCGCGCAGGAAATACCTTGGTGTTATTGATCACGAATACATCGCCATCATCGAAGTAATCGAGAATATCTAAAAACGATTTGTGTTCTATCGTCCTCTCCTTCCTGTTTAATACAATCATCTTTGATTCATCCCGGCTTTCGGGTGGATGATTGGCAACAAGTTCAGGAGGTAAATGAAATCTGAATTGCGATAATTTCATTCTTCGCTGTTTAATTTTGTCATCAAGAAATGAGGATGCAAAGATACGACAAAATGACTGTCTTGTCAAACCTATCCCCTATAAATTAAGCACTTTCAAGGGATTTTGGTACATAACTACCGAAATGAATTTTTTAATATTGGGCTTAGTCTTGTGAAAGCTCAGCAAGAAATTGTTCCAATTGCTGGATGTTGATAGCATCTTCAACTCTGTATTCCCCTATTCGGGTTCGACGAAGAGATTGAATGTAAGCACCACATTCTAAGGATTTTCCAAAATCATGAGCCAGCGACCTGATATATGTGCCTTTGCTGCACAACACCCTGAAACTACTCTCCGGGACCCCTGCTTCAGTGATCTCAAATTCATGAATCCTGACTTCCCTCACAGGCATCTCAATTTTTTCATTTTCCCTGGCCTTTTTATAGGCACGGGTGCCATCTACTTTGATGGCAGAATAAGTTGGGGGTATTTGTTGGATGGTTCCGAGGAAATTTTTGGGGGCCTTTTTGATCATATCTTTTGTGATATGTGAGGTATCAAACTCCTGATCAACCTCGGTCTCCTGATCAAAGGAAGGAGTAGTAGCACCAATATAGAAGGTCCCGGTGTATTCCTTATCAAGCCCGGTAAATTCATTGATCCTCTTGGTAGCCTTTCCCACACAAACCAGGAGTAAGCCTGTGGCAAGCGGATCCAGTGTTCCTGCATGTCCAACCTTGATCTTCTTGATTCCCAGGTGCTGCTTAAACATGAGCCTGGTCTTATTCACCACATCAAAAGAGGTCCAATCCGACGGTTTGTCGATGAGGAGCACTTCTCCTGCCGGGAAATCATATTGTTTGTCCAGATCCATATGAGCTAAAATGCAATGGAATAAATAATGGCAATGCTTCCAACAATGAAAGTGTAAATGGCAAAGTAGATCAGTTTTCCCTTTTTAACGATCCCGATCATCCAGCGGCAGGCCAATAATCCGGAAATAAAGGCAGCAAGAAAGCCTACGATCAATGGGCTTATGCCCATGCCGTCTTCTCCTGTCATACCACCATCATAAATATCTTTAAAATTAGCACCCAGTATGGGGATCAGCACCATCAGAAAGGAAAACCTGGCAATGTTGTCTTTCCTGTTCCCCAACAATAAACCGGTAGAAATGGTAGACCCTGATCTGGAAATCCCCGGTATAACAGCAAAGGCCTGGGCAATCCCGATGACAAAAGAATCAAGGTATGATATTTTCCGTTCATTCTTCTTAATGATGTAGGTTGATGCTAACAAAAGAGAAGTGATGATCAGCATGGACCCGACCAATAAAACATTGCCGGTAAAAAGGGCCTCGATCTGGTCCTTAAAGAATATGCCGAGGATAAGCACAGGGATCATGGAAATGATAATCTTCACAACATAAATAGTCTCTTCATTCCATTTAAAAGCAAGGAGTCCTTTCAGTAATTGTAAAATATCCTTGTAAAATACTACGATGGTACTTAATACCGTAGCTCCGTGCACCACCACAGTAAAGGCCAGGCTTTTCTCTGCATTTACGCCGAGAATGGCTTTTCCCAACTCGAGATGGCCGCTGCTGCTGACAGGTAAAAATTCGGTCAGGCCCTGAATAATCCCAAGTATCAATGCTTCGAGCCAGTCCATGGTTTAGGGAAAAAAGATCAGTCTTTGGGTTTTTTCATGATGGCAAAGATCTCAATGATGTATCCTGCCAGGATGAGGATGGGAGCAAGGGTCATTCTCCGGAAACTAAAAATATCTTCACTGAAAACATTGGGGTCATCAGAACCGCCACCTATCATTAGCAGGAACCCTATCGTGATCACGACCAGTCCCAGGATAAGGAGTCTGTAGTTTTCTTTTCCGAATGCAAACGCAACACTGCTTTCAGCGGGAATATTGGCTTTGGGTTGCACCGCTGCCGGTTTAATATTTTGCTTAGCTTGCTTCTTTGAGGTAGCCATATGATGTCAAATTTTTGTCAAAAGTAAACCAAAAATAGCTTTTTTAACAGCTGCTTAACATATTTTAATAATAGAGGCGATCGATCTTAGCCCGCAAATACTTCTTAACAGCAAACCATGTCGACAGATATGTAAGCACAATACCTGTCACCACCACCAGCCCAAAAAGGGTCCCGATCAGGGTCAGGTCCTGAAGGTTTACAAGCTCCGGCACCTCCTGCTGGGAAAAATACAACAAAAGCCCCAGGAAGATGATCGCAATGAAAGCGGCAAACAATCCCTGCAACATGCTTGACCAGAGGAAGGGTCTTCTGATGAAACTCCCTGTAGCACCAACAAGCTGCATGGTCCTGATGATAAATCTCTTCGAATACACCGAGAGTCGTATGGTATTATTGATCAGCGCTATTGCAATGATAAACAGCAAGGCACTAAATCCAAGGATTACCAGGCCGATCCGCCTGATATTCCTGTTGATGAGATGTACCAGGTCTTTCTGATAGTAAATCTCCTTCACATCGGGATTGGCCAGCAATTCACTTTCAATCATCTCCAGGCTGTCAATAGTAGTGTAATCAGCCTGTAGCTTCAATTCTATGGAAGGAAGCAGGGGGTTATAGCCTAAGAAACCGATAAAATCTTCACCCAGTTCTTCCTGCAGCTCTTCAGCAGCCTGCTCAGGAGTAATATACTCCGTGGATTTCACAAACCTGGAAGCATCCAGGGTTTTTTGCAGCTGTACGATGCCTGCCTCACGCACATTTTCCTTCATAATGATGGAAAAGCCAATGTTCTCCCTGACATATTCCGATAACTTCTGTGCATGCAATACGATCAGGCCAAGCAAACCCACCATAATCAGGACCAATGTGATGCTGATCAGGGCTGTGGCTCTGGACGATTGCAGCTTGCGCCGCTGGTAGCGTTCGTCTCTTTTACTCATCAGTACAAAGTTATGGTTTTTTCCTAATTTCGCATGCTGTATAATCAGCAGACAATAATGGAATATAATTTTAGAGAGACCGAGAAGAAATGGCAGGCTTACTGGCAGAAAAACAATACGTTTGCTGCCATCAATGGCTCTGCCAAACCTAAGTATTACGTCCTTGATATGTTTCCCTATCCTTCAGGTGCCGGACTTCACGTTGGGCATCCCCTGGGATATATTGCATCCGACATATACTCAAGGTATATGCGCCACAGGGGTTACAATGTGTTGCACCCAATGGGTTATGATGCATATGGACTTCCGGCCGAACAGTATGCTATCCAAACCGGTACGCATCCACAACTAACTACCTATAAGAACATTGACCGTTACAGGAAGCAGCTTGATCAAATCGGATTTTCTTACGACTGGAACCGGGAAGTGCGTACCTGTGATCCCAAATATTATAAGTGGACCCAGTGGACCTTCATCCAGCTTTTCAAGCATTGGTATAACAACAAGACCGACAAGGCTGAGCCCATCGAGGACCTGATCGCTATCCTCGCGAAGGATGGAAATGCCGGAATCGATGCCGCATGTACAATCTGCGAACCCATAACAGCAGCACAATGGAATTCCATGAACGAGCCAGATCAGCAGGAAATGCTGATGAACTACAGGCTGGCATACCTTTCGGATACATGGGTGAACTGGTGCCCGGAGCTGGGTACTGTACTCGCTAACGATGAGGTGAAAGAGGGCGTTTCGGAACGAGGAGGACATCCCGTTGAGCGGAAAATGATGAAACAATGGTCGCTCCGCATCACTGCCTATGCACAACGTCTGCTCAACGGACTGGAAAAGATAGAATGGACAGATTCCCTGATGGAGATACAAAAGAATTGGATCGGCCGCTCCGAAGGAGCTTCTGTGAATTTCGCCATTCAGGATCATGACAAAGTGCTGGAGATATTCACTACCCGTCCGGATACCCTCTGGGGAGCTAGTTTTATGGTGCTTGCACCCGAACATGAGTGGGTGGAGGAGATTACAGCAGATGATAAAAGAGCAGAGGTTCTGGAGTACGTAAAGAAGTCTAAGAACCGATCTGAAAGAGAAAGGGCATCTGAAGTAAAAAATATATCCGGTGTGTTTACCGGTGCTTATGGTATCAATCCTGTGAACGGTGAAGCCATCCCGATCTGGGTAGCCGACTATGTACTCATGGGTTACGGTACAGGAGCTATCATGGCCGTACCTGCTCACGACAGCCGCGATTTTGCTTTTGCAAAGCATTTTAAGATTCCCATTTTGCAGGTAGTCGCACAGCCTGGCGAGGAAGCCAGCGATCCTTTGAGCTGGGACGACTCCTATGATGCTAAAGAAGGTGTGATGATCAATTCCGGTTATATCACAGGTATGGGGGTAAAGGAAGCGATCAAAACGGTCATCGATAAATTAAAAGAAGATAATATTGGTTACGGAACGATAAACTTCAGGCTTCGTGATGCCATCTTCAGCCGTCAACGTTACTGGGGTGAACCATTCCCTATCTATTATAAAGACGGGATGCCTTATCCGCTGGATGAAAGCGAGCTGCCCCTGGAACTTCCGGAAGTAGATAAGTACCTGCCAACTGAATCGGGAGAACCTCCCCTGGCCAGAGCTAAAAACTGGGTCAACAAAGACGGATATCCGCTGGAAACCAACACCATGCCCGGCTTTGCCGGTTCGAGCGGATATTATTACCGCTATATGGACCCAAATAATGATAATGCATATTTCTCCAAAGAAGCCAACGAATACTGGCAGGATGTAGATCTCTATATCGGAGGTGACGAACACGCCAGCGGACACCTCATCTATGCACGCTTCTGGAGCATGTTCCTCTTCGACATTGGCCTCGCCTGTAAAGCAGAACCTTTTAAAAAGCTTATCAACCAGGGAAAGATCCAGGGAAGGTCAAGCTTTGTTTACCGGGTGAAGGGACAAGACCTCTATGTCTCAAAAGGACTCTTAGATGATTACGAGACCACTCCCATACATGTGGATATCAACTTCGTTGACAATGATATCCTGGATACCGAAGCCTTTAAAAACTGGCGCCCTGAGTTCAGCAAAGCGGAATTTATCCTGGAAGACGGAAAATATGTGTGTGGCTGGGAAATCGAGAAGATGTCGAAATCCAAGCACAATGTACAGAACCCGGATGAGCTGATAGAAAAATACGGAGCTGACACCCTGAGGATGTATGAAATGTTTTTAGGGCCGCTGGAATACCATAAACCCTGGGATACCAAAGGCATTGAGGGTGTATTCAGGTTTATTCGCAAATTATGGCGACTGTTCCATGACAATGAAGGTAATTTTACAATAAATGAAGATGAGCCCACGCCAGAAGAGTTAAAAATATTGCACAGAACCATAAAAAAGGTGAGGGAGGATATTGAAAGGTTCTCATTCAATACAGCAGTCAGTACATATATGATCTGTGTAAATGAACTGGCCGAGCTTGGATGCAACAAGAGAAAAGTGCTGGAACCACTTTGCATTCTTGTTGCCCCCTATGCGCCTCATATTGCTGAAGAGCTCTGGTCCAGGCTTGGACATGAGCATTCACTTTCCAGTAAAGATTTTCCGGAATGGGACGAAAAATACCTGATTGAAGCCACATTCCTCTATCCAGTATCCTTTAACGGGAAACTCAGGTTTAAAATTGAGTTCCCTGTTGACATGAGTAAGGAAGATATTGAAAAGTCGGTATTGGAGGCTGAAGAAGCACAACGATGGCTCGAAGGCAAAGCCCCCAGGAAAGTGATCGTGGTTCCGAAAAGGATCATTAATATAGTGGTTTAAGATTTTTTAACATCGAATGTTCTCTTTGGAATGTTTTTTGAAACAAGGGTACTAAACAGATGAGATCATGAAGAAAGCGCTCACATATATTTGTTTCGTACTTCTGCTGGCACCATTTGGCTTGATCGCACAGGATTCAGTCCATTATGTTGAGGAGATGCCTTTTCAAAGAGGGGAATCGGGAAAATACCGTGTATATTATGACTCCTGGGTAACCTCAGGGATCTCTGCCGGAGTAGGTCTTATCAGCATCAAAGATGATGTGAAACAATTCAATGGCAAAAATACTCTTCACCTCGAGGTTATCGGAAGGTCAGCGGGGCTCTTCAGCTGGTTCTTTAAGGTTGATGATCACTTTGATGCCTATGTTGATGAAGAAACCCTTGCTCCATATCATTTTGTTCGTCGTACACACGAAGGTTCCTATAAATATGAAGATGATGTGGATTTCGACCATGAGAAGCTGCTAGCCACAAGCCGAAGGGCTGTAAAAACCATTCCTCCGGATGTGAAAGACATTGTTTCAGCTTTCTATTACATGAGAACCATTGATTTTTCTGAAGCAGAAGCTGGCGATGAATATATGCTGAACTTCTTTCTGGACGATTCAGCCTATATTAGCAAGATCATTTATGAAGGTAAGGAGATCGTAGAAACAACACTTGGAAAGTTCCGCTGCCTGAAATTCAAACCCATGGTGGCCCAGGGAGAGATCTTCCAGGAACCATACCCGATGACCCTCTGGGTAACTGACGACAGGAACAAAGTCCCCGTACTGGGAAAATCTGCAGTAATAGTAGGTTCTGTAAAGATAGAGCTTATAAAGATCGAAGGTTTGAAATACCCCATGGAAGCTAAGCTTGACTAGAAAATTTATGGAAATTCACTCCTGTCTGCATCTGATATATAAAGCATAAACTAAATCCGAATATTATGAAACCTGGTTTCTTCAATGTATTATTCCTGCTCGGAATTATCATCTCGCTAAGCATGCAATCAGCAGTTGCCGGTGGTGCTGCAGCTCAATTCGATTATAATAAAGAATGGCAGGCTGTATATGCGCTTGAAAGGCAGGGCAGGCCCCAATCGGCAATCAATAAAGTAGACAAGATCTACGAACAGGCCAAAATCAACAGGAACGAGCCTCAAATGATCAAGTCGGTAGAATACAGGATACGCTTAAGCTCCAATTTTATGGAGGACTATTTTGAAAAAGGGATCGAATTCATCAAGCAGGAATTACCCTTATTCGGCGAGCCTTCAAGCCAGATCTTGCATTCACTGCTTGCCGACCTTTATATCGGATATTATAATGCACACAGACACCTGATCCTGCAGCGCACCAATGTTGTGGATTATGAACTGAGTGACATAGCCACCTGGGACCAGAAGTTATTTGCTGAAAAGATCTTTGATGAATATGGTAAATCACTTGAAAACCCAACACTTTTAAAAAACACTTCCGCCTCCACATATGCCAGCATCCTCACCGAGGGTGACAGCTTAAATATTTTCAGGCCCAGCCTGTTCGATATCCTGGCACACCAGGCTCTTGATTTCTATAAGGACGATGAACTTATGAGTCACCGACCGGCCGTTCGCTTTGAGGTTGATGATCCGCAGATGATAGATATTGCAGCTGCTTTTGTTAAACTGGAGCTTAGGGAGAAGGAATCCTTCTCAATGAAATTTCAGGCATTGATGTTGTATCAGGACTTAATCGCATTTCACCTTGAAGATAAGGATCCTACAGCCCTGATCGATCTTGACCTGAGCCGATTAAATTTCATTTATGATCATGCCATTTTTGAGGAGAAGGACCAATTGTTGCTGCATACCCTTGAGCAAATGGAGGCGATGTACATGGACCAACTGGCCGTAAGTGAAGTATATTATCAACTTGCTCTTTATTATGATCGTGCAGGAAACAAATACAAGCCACTTCTTTCAGATGATCATAATAGAGATAAAACCATCGCAGTACAATATTGTGAAAATGCGGTTAAGGAGTTCCCGGACTCTTATGGTGCTGCTTTATGTAAAGCATTGCTGACCCGGATCCTAGAAAAATCGATGAATTGTCAGCTTGATTATGCGAATCTGCCCGGAAAGCACGTCCTGTCATCACTCGAATTCAAAAATGTTTCCCAGATATTCCTGAGGGTAGTTCCCCTAGACCCTGCCGAAGACAGGAAACAAAAGCAAAGCTGGAACAATAACAAAAAGTTAAAAGACTACAGGGAACTCAGGCCGGTAAAACAATGGTCGGTAGAACTCCCTGCAGATGTAGATTATAACACACACCGCACCGAGCTGGCCATCCCTCCCTTAACCGAAGGTTATTATGGCTTGATGATCTCTGACAATCCTGCTTTTGATGACAGCAAGGGCGTGATTAACATCAGCAACTTCTGGGTAAGCAACATCAGCTATATCAGCCATGAAAAGGACAATGGCGACCTGAAGTTTTACGTACTTGGCCGGGCAAAGGGAAATACCATTCCTGGAGTTAAAGTCCAGGTTTATGAGGAGTATTATGACAACAGGAACAGGGAGTATATGCTTAATGCTGCGGGAATCTATACCAGCGATCAGAATGGAGCCTTTGTGATAAAGCCAACAAAGGAAAACTCAAGCCGGCTTATACTGGATTTCATGACGGATGTTGATCGTTTTACCTCTCCCAATTTCTTTTATCTGGCTCAACCATATCAACAGCCTGAAAGAACTGAAAGGAAAACACATTTTTTCACCGACAGGGCCATCTACCGTCCCGGACAGACTATATACTTCAAAGGTGTGATGATAGAAAGTACCGGTGAGAATAACAAACTTGTAAAGAATGAGAAAACCAAAGTGAGCTTTTATGATGTTAACGGACAGCTGGTCTCAGACTTGGAACTAATAACAAATGACTTCGGCTCCTTCAATGGCTCTTTTACTGCCCCTGTAGGATTGCTAACAGGCAAGATGCGGATACAGAATGAATCCGGGCAATATTATTTTTCTGTTGAAGAATATAAGCGGCCAAAGTTTGAGATCGTATTTGATCCAGTGAAAGGCAGTTATAAGCTCGATAGCGAAGTTAGTATTGCTGGCAAAGCCATGGCTTATGCCGGGAATGCCATTGATCATGCCACAGTGAAGTACCGGGTTGTAAGGAATGCATATTATCCTTTCAGGTACTATTGGGCCGGATATCTTCCACAAGCTGCAGAAGCAGAAATTGCTTTCGGGCAAACAGAAACCGATCCAGACGGGAGCTTTACGATAGACTTTACAGCAATCCCTGACCGAACACAAGCCATGTGGCTTTCACCTGTTTTCACTTACACGGTGATGATTGATGTTACCGACATTAGCGGGGAAACGCACTCCGGTCAAAAAACCGTATCTGTTAGTGATAAGTCATTGGTCATCAATATTGGTATCGATGGTGACGTGAATAGGGAAAAGGTGAATGATATCAGTCTTGAAACCACCAACCTGAATGGCGAAAAAGAGCCAGCAGAAGTTGATGTAAAGCTCAGCAGGCTGGAGGTGCCAGAGCAGATCCTGCAGGATCGCAAATGGCAGAGTCCTGATGTGTATATGATCTCGAAGAAAGACTTCAAAGAGTGGTTCCCCAACAGCATTTATAAAGATGAAAACGACAGGTCGACCTGGAAGGAACTTGAAACTGTTTACCATAAAACCACTGATACCGGGAAGGATTCCATTCTTGATATAAAGGACATTTCTGATTGGAAAACCGGTGTATATAAAGTGGAAATGAGTGCGGAGGATGTCTTTGGCGAAACTGTTGAAGTGATAAAGTTCTTTACGCTGTTTTCTGTAGAGGAGAAGACGATTGCAGATAATAAGCCCGATCTATTCATCCCCATAAAAACAAGTGCAGAACCGGGTGAAAAGGCTGTGTTTCTAATAGGAACAGCTTTTAAAGATGTAAAGATCCTGTTTAACCTGGAAGATAAGCAAGGCATCCGGGAACATAAATGGATGGAATTCGATAATGGTCAAAGGATCCTTGAGATCCCTGTAAGTGAAAAAGACCGCGGAGGACTTGGAGTCAACCTGGTTTTTGTAAGCCACAACCAGAGTTATGAATACTCCACATATATCAATGTACCTTATAGCAATAAAGTACTTGATATTAGCTTCGAAAGCTTTCGCAATAAACTGCTTCCCGGCCAGGAAGAGCAATGGAATATCCATATCAGGTCGGATAAGGGAGAAAAAGTAGCCGCTGAAATGCTGGCCGGAATGTATGATGCCAGCCTCGACGCATTTGCACCCAACCAGTGGTGGTTCAATATCTTCTATTCGCACCACTACTATTCACATTGGAATGCAAGCAATGCCTTCATCCAGAGTTCCGGCTTAAGTTATCAGGAACACCCAACTTATGCATATGTCCCACCAAGAACCTATGACCTCCTCGATTGGAAAGATGTTTATGGCTTCAGCTGGGGTTACGGAAACATAAAATATAAAAATACGGGCGGAGTATCCCGGATGGCCATGGATGGAGATCTTCCAGAAGCAACAGCTCTTGAGGAGGTAAATATTATGGACTATTCAATACCCCTGATTAACAAAGATAAAACAACAGAACCTCCACCTGTTCCGGTAAAGGCAGAATCCAAAGGAGAGGTTCCAATCAGGAAGAACCTCCGGGAAACAGCTTTCTTTTTCCCCGATTTAAGGACTAATAAAGATGGTGATGTGATCATCAGCTTTACTATGCCAGAAGCCCTGACCCGCTGGAAAATGATGGGCTTTGCATATACACAGGATCTGAGTTCCGCCATCATCACCAAAGAACTGCTCACACAAAAAGACCTGATGATCATCCCTAATCAGCCCCGCTTTTTCAGGGAGGGAGATGAGATATGGTTCAGTGCCAGAGTGGTGAACATGTCCGAAAAGGAGCTGGAAGGAAAGGCCACATTGCAACTGTTGGATGCGACCAGTATGAAGCCAGTTGACGGACTATTTGGAAATACAGAAACGGAAGTTGATTTTGTCGTATCAAAAAGCAACAGTGAATATGTAAGCTGGAAGTTGAATATTCCTGACAATGTTGGCCCGGTCATGTATCGAGTCATTGCCACCGCAGGCGATTTCAGTGACGGGGAAGAAATGGTGATCCCCGTTTTGAAAAACAGGATGCTGGTCACAGAAACCCTTCCTTTGCCGATCAATGGTAATGAAAGTAAAAGCTTTGTATTCGAGAAACTGGCCAACTCCGGCAGCAGCACACTGAGTAATTATAATTACACACTCGAATTCACTGCTAACCCGGCCTGGTATGCCGTTCAGGCATTGCCTTACCTGATGGAATACCCGCATGAATGCTCCGAGCAGATCTTCAACAGGGTATATGCCAATGCTTTTGCATCACATATCGTGAATCAACACCCAAAGATCAAAACGGTATTTGACAGTTGGATAAATGAAAGTCCTGATGCCTTGCTTTCCAAACTTGAGAAGAACCAGGACCTGAAGAATGCCCTTCTGGAAGAAACTCCATGGGTGATGCAGGCCAAAAATGAGTCGGAGAGAAAGAAGAGGATCGCATTGCTGTTCGACCTGAATAAGATGGATAATGAGCTTTCCTCAGCACTAAATAAACTTCAGCAAAAACAGCTGAGTAATGGCGGATGGCCTTGGTTTTCCGGAGGTGAAGACAACAGGTACATCACCCAGTATATCATCAGTGGCATGGGAAAAATGTCTGCTTTAGGTATTCTCGACAAAAACGACCGTCGCGTGATCAATATGGTGAAAAACGGGATCAGGTACCTGGATGAGCGCATGTTTGAAGACTTCAACCTTATCAAACAAAATCATGAGGATTACCTGACTACAAAGCATATCAAGCGGACCCAAATTCAATACCTCTATGCCAGGAGCTTTTTCACAGATGAGTACTATTTTCTTGAAAAGCACAAAGAGGCTTTTCAATACTTTAAGGAACAGGCAAAGAAATACTGGACAGAAGAGAATAAGTATATGCAGGGGATGATTGCCTTAGCATTGCATCGGTTGGGAGAAAAACCACTGCCTATGGCAATCATTGCCTCCATCAAAGAGCATGCACTCTACGATGATGAGATGGGCATGTACTGGCGCGAAAATGCAGGTTATTACTGGTATGAAGCTCCAATTGAGACACAGGCATTGCTTATCGAGGCCTTTGATGAGATCATGAATGATATGAGATCGGTTGAGCTAATGAAAACCTGGCTTCTGAAGCAAAAACAAACCCAGGATTGGGAAACGACCAAAGCAACTGCCGATGCCTGCTATGCTTTACTCCTTCGTGGGGCAAACCTGATCGCAGAGGAAGGTGAAGTAAAAATTGAAATTGGTGGAAAAACTTTCAACCCCAATGAGGTAGATGGGGTAGAAAAAGAAGCCGGAACGGGATACTTTCAGCATAGCTGGTCGGGCAATGAGATCACTTCCGACATGGCCAATATCACAGTAACAAAAGCCAATGATGGTGTAGCTTGGGGAGCGGTGTACTGGCAATATTTCGAAGACCTTGATAAGATCACCGCACATGCATCTCCATTAAGCATACAGAAGAAGCTCTTCCTGAAAACCTATACGGAAGAAGGACCGGTATTGACACCCATTAATGACGGAGATGTGCTGAAGCCCGGTGATAAAGTTATTTCCAGGATAGAGATCCGTACAGATCGCAATATGGAATTTGTTCATATGAAGGACATGCGTGCCGCTGCTCTTGAGCCTGAAAACACTCTTTCCGGATATCACTGGCAGGGAGGAATGGGATATTACGAAAGCATCCGTGATGCCTCGGTTAATTTCTTCTTCAGCTATCTCAGGAAAGGAACCTGGGTCTTTGAGTATCCATTGAATGTGACCCAGCGTGGTACCTTCTCAAATGGCATATCGACCATACAGTGCATGTATGCGCCTGAGTTTGCAAGCCATTCGGAAGGGGTTAGTATTACGGTAGAATAATCAGCTTCGCAAGAAAAATGCACCTCACCCCTGCTCCCTTTCCTCAAGGAGAGGGGATAAGAGTGAAGTGCATATATTAACAATGTTCATATAAGTTGTTAACAAGATGTTGATACTTATATCAATGAAATACTTGACAGCCCCTCTCTGATTCTGTATATTTGTTGTTACCAGGTGAGCGATAAAGGGCTGGCTGGAGTTCGCGAAGGTTAAGCGACGCTAAAACCAATAGGTGGAGGCAGAGTAAGACCGGGGACGGGTAAAGGCCGGGGTTAAGAAGAACGAAGTTCGCAAGAACGGAGGGAAACGAAGCTCAGATGCAGAGGTAAAAATACCGCAAGGAATAAGAACCAAAAGCATTAGTCGAAATAACAGTAGCCTGGCAGGAACCGGACGCTACGGCAGAAGGGAAATGGCGGAGACCGTCTCGCAAGAAGCGGTCTCCGTTTGTATTATGTCAATGGGTGATAATGCGGCTGAGATCCTGGTTGAACTTTTGACTGATGTTCTTCAGTCCCTGTAGCTCCCTCAATAAGAAATCCAGGTCTTCATCCGTTTCAGCAGATTTCAGCTTTTGCTGGATGGACGCCATATTCATTTCAATCTTTTTGATCTTAAACGACAGAAGGGAACTGTCAACCAGCCGGTTCAGGCGGACATCCTCTGTGGTAACATATATCTTTTTCTTTTCCCAGTTTTCACTTAATTCATATGGTGTGCTGAGCAGGTCTGCACAGGTAGCCCTAATCTGTTCCATCTCATGATTGACGAAATCCTTTTCATCCACTACCCTGCCCTGTGCAAGCCCCGAATGATACTCATCAAAGATCATCTGGAAAACAGGGTTGTTAAAACCCAGATCGTCGGCACTGATCGCTGAAACAAGATACTTGCTAACCGGAACACCGATATTTTCTGTTAGTATGCTACCATCTTCTTCCTCTGTTTTCTTAACTATCAGGATCTCATTCTGTCCATACTGCAGCAATATCCTGATGATCTCCTTCTCCTGGAATTCACTGTTGGTGTAATCCACATCCACAGACTGGGGAATTGACTCGGGCGTTTGATCGGGCATATACTGATCAGGCCTGGGCTGATCCTTCTTGATTTTCTGCCTGATGATCTTGTTCAGCTCATTTACAAGAATTTGTTCCGGTGTATCGAGCAGGCTGCTGCATTCTTTAATGTATACGTTTCGATAGATGGCATCGGGAATAAGAGAAATGGTCTCAACGATTTCCCTGATCAGGCCGGCCTTCTTTACCGGATCGCCCTTTGTCTCATCCAGCAACAGGCTGGTCTTAAAACGGATAAAATCTTTCTCCTGTGAAAGAAATTCTTTGGTTTCAGCCGTTCTGTGATTTCTTACATAAGAATCGGGGTCTTCATCAGGGGGGAACATAACGATACGTACATTCATGCCCTGCTCCAGGATGAGGTCGATGCCGCGAAAAGAAGCCATAATACCGGCCTGATCACCATCATAAAGTATGGTAATATTTTTTGTAAAACGTTTGATCAGTCTGATCTGATCAACTGTTAAAGCAGTGCCAGAGCTGGAAACCACATTCTCAAAACCTGCCTGAACCATAGAGATTACATCGGTGTAACCCTCAACAAGGTAACATTTATCCTGACGAATGATTTCTGACTTAGCCAGGTTCAATCCATAAAGTACAGCACTCTTATTATAGATTTCCGATTCGGGGGAATTAACATATTTTGGTTTATTTTCCTCCTTGGTAAGGATGCGTCCTCCGAATCCAACCACCCTTCCCGACAGGTTATAAATGGGGAACATCACACGCGCCCGGAAGCGATCGTAACGTTTCTTATCATCCCTTTCAATGGTCAGGCCGGTCTCAACCAGATATTCAAGTTTATACCCATTCGCAAGGCAATGCTCTGTGAGAGCATCCCATTTCTCAGGACTATAGCCCAGCCCGAATCTTTCTATGATCTCTTTATTATAATCCCTCTCTTTGAAATATGACAGTCCGATGGATTTTCCTTCATCGGTTTCCAGAAGTTGTTCGTTAAAATATTTCTGTGCAAAAGCATTCACATGGAAAAGGGTATCCCTCTTATCCATTTTCTCCTTCTCTTCAGGTGTTTGCTCTGTCTCTTCAATCTCTATCCCATATTTCCTGGCCAGGAAACGCAGGGCTTCCGGATAGGTGTAATGCTCATGCTCCATGAGAAAGGTAACCACACTCCCGCCTTTGTTCGAACTAAAGCATTTAAAGATGTTTTTAGCCGGGGAAACGAAGAAAGAAGCATTGCGTTCTTCGGTAAACGGACTGAAGCCTTTATAATTCTGCCCACTCTTTTTCAGGGCAACAAATTCACCGATCACCTCCTCTATACGAGCGGTATCCATGATCTTATCGATGGTTTCTTTACTGATGAGGCCCATGGGGGTTCTGCTTTATGCGAAGATACGAAGAATGTACATATAGTGTCTAGAGTTTGAAGTGCCTGGAGTTGGGAGTTTATGATCTCTTCTTCTCGAAAAAGGATGTTAACAATAAGGAGCATTCTTCCTGAAGAACTCCTTTAGTAACTGAAGTTTTGGGATAGAGGAGGTGTTCTCCTTTCAGGGAATATCCACGTTTCTCATCAGAAGCCCCATACACCAGGCGTGTGATCCTTGTCCAGAATGCTGCTCCTGCACACATCACACAGGGTTCGAGTGTAACATATAGGGTGCATTCTTCCAGGAACTTCCCGCCCAGGTATTCAGAAGCAGCAGTAAAGGCCTGCATTTCTGCATGAGCGGTTACATCATTCAGCTGCTCTGTCAGGTTGTGTGAGCGGGCAATGATCCTGTCGCCGCTCACGATCACTGCTCCCACGGGAACCTCATCAAGTTCAAGGGCTTTCTCCGCCTCCTTCAAGGCCTCCCGCATGAAATATTCATCGTCGAAAATGATCATAGATCTGAACTTTGAAGTAAAGTTAATATTTATTGCGGGACGAGGGACGGAGGACAGAAGACGGGGGATGCGGAAGTTCAGAGTTCAGAATTCAGATTTCAGATTTCAGACATCTGACTTCACCCCCGTTATCCCCATACGCTCCATCAAAATGGTGGCATTCATATTCCGCGCAATGCCTTTCTTTAGAAGATAATCATAATCCAGTTTGTCTTTTTCAATGATGATCTCAAAGCAACGGTTCTGTACATTTTCCGGGAAAAGCTTTTCAAGTTCTCCCAGCGACAGATCATGTGTTGCAATGATTCCTGATGCACTCAGGGAAATGAGCTGCTTTATCAGCGCCTTCGATCCACTCTGCTTATCCCTGGAGTTGGTCCCTTTCAATATTTCATCAAGAATGATAAAGACTTGGCTCCCATCTTTCAGCATGTCGATGATGAGCTTCAAGCGTTTTAACTCGGCATAGAAATACGATTCATTATTGGCCAGGGAATCGATGGTATGTATGCTGGTGACCAGATCTACAGGCGTAAAGGATAGTGCCTTTGCACAAACGGGAGCCCCACAGGATGCCAGCACCATATTTACCCCAATGGTGCGAAGAAAAGTGCTTTTCCCGGCCATGTTGGCCCCGGTAAGAATGGTGAAGTTCCCCCATGCATCTACCGAAAAATCATTACAAACCCTTTTATTTGAAGGGATTAGTGGATGCCCCAGCTTTTCTGCCTTGAACTGGAAGGTTTCATCCTCTACAAAGCTTGGATAAATGCTTTCCGGATTATTATATGCATATCCCGCCAGGGAAATATAGGCATCGGTCTCTGCCATCGCTACAAACCAATGCGATAGCTGATCACGGTATTTCTTTTGCCAGCTTTCCAGTCGTATCGACTGCCTTATATCCCAGAGGAAAAATATGTTCATCAGAAAGCCCGCCAAAAGGTTCAGACGGGTATCGAAAGCGTTGGCGATCTTCGATAGCTGACGGATGGCCCTGCCTGCACTTCTCCCATCTGCCATCAATACCTGGTGAAGGCTAATCATACGTTCCGATGAAAATGATTGCTTCTCTATCATCCCAAACAGGCTGCCATACTTTTTCAGGACCTGGTATTTTCGGCTCAGCATATTGTGTTTTACATTCACCTTGCGATGCTTGATCCCGGCAAACATAAGAGGAACTATCAGGTATGTCAGAAACTGCCAGAATGAGATGTGTCCAAATACTGAAAGCAGGAACATGCTGAGGTTCACAAGTGGAATGATGAAAACCAGCACCTTAAAGAAAGGGCTCTTAAAGTCAGCCTCAGATACGACCCATTCTTCCAGTCCCCTGATATCATCGCTATGCTCATCAACCAAAAGCCCAAGCACGCGGAAGTCCTGTCGCCAATCCAGCAAGCCAGAAAGTTCGGATACTGCCTTATGTCGCTGCCTGATCTCATTTGGGGATTTTTCTATATAGTTAAGCAATTGTGCCAGGCGGTCTTTGCCTGGTATGGTCGATGTCCTGTTAATATACTGAAACAGGCTTCCTTTGCCGAAGAGGTCAAGATCGTACGAGTATAAATGGCTTTCATCAATATATTCCGCCCCATCATCCAGCTCATCGAATTTCCATTCCATAGCATCTTCCTGCTCTCTGTTGATCTTCACAAGGCGTTCCAGGATGGCCTTTCTTCTATGCATCTTCGCATGCATTCTGACAAGGAAACCAAATATAATGGCACCAAAACCCATGATGATGCCGAATGAGATCCATGACCACGATGTCGACATAAAGATCAGGATGACCCAGGCCAGAAAGAATAGAATCCTGAACAAACCATATTGCCTGATGCGCCTGCTCAGTATTTCCTCTTCAGCAGAATACTGCAGATAAAGTTCATGATATTTTTGTTTAATCTCTTCCTGTGTCATAAAACTTGTTTTTAAAGAGCATGCCCAGCATCAACACCAGTGAGGCTACGATGAATGCAGGAATAAAGGATGCTTTTATCTCAATTTGTTCAGGATATACCAATCCACCTATAAAAAATACCAGGCCAACCATAAATCCGGAAAGGACACTGGCCAGTGCCAGTTTTCTGTATTTCCATGGATTTTTGTTACTCAGCGCAAGAACTGTTATAGGAGCAAATATCACGATGGTAGCCAGGCCGATCACCATTAGGTCAACGATATTCGGAAAGATCAGTGCTGTGATCATCGCTATAATCCCGAATGCAAAGGTAGTGATCAGTATTCTTTTTCTTTCAAGGTTTATGTTCCGGTCGCCACTTTTTCTCCAACCGCTAAAATCCCTGACAGCAGATATGGATATCAGGTTCAGGAAGCTATCTGCCGACGACATCAGGGCCGATAGCAGGCCCACCACTGCGAATGCCAGTAAGAAGGAGCCGGTATGACTTTCGAGAAAAACCCATACTGTTTCTTTCGGGTCCAGGGCAGAGCCTCTGCTCAGGTAGGCCGCCATACCCACCAGGGGAAATATAATATAAAAGGGGAGCATGCCCAAACCGGAGTAAACAATAACCTTTCTGGCAATCTTTTCATTTTTTGCCGCCAGCAACCTTTGCCAGATATCCATCCTTACCAGTACCGAAGGAGCAAGAAAGAGCGGCAGACCAACAATAAACACCCAGCCGTAATAACTACCATTTAGAAATGTTTCGGGCAAATCAGTCAGTCGGGTCAATCCCCCTGTGTCAGTATGTATGCCCGGGATAAATATAAAAATGATCATCATTAAGATCACAATAAACTGTATGGTGTCAGTGATGATCACCCCCGAAAGTCCGGCAATGGCAGTATAGGCGATTACCACCATGCAGGAAATGATTGCTGCTTCAAGATAAGCGATGTCAAAGGCAAGCTTCAATAGAGTGGCCATACCAACAAACTGGGCAGCCAGGAGAAAGAAGAAAATAAAAATATTCACTCCGCTCACAACAGCAGAAAAGCCCCTGGCAAAAGCAGGGTCCTCCTCAACATGAAAATGTTTATTCAGGAATTCGGGAAAAGAATAAAGATTCAGCTTTCTGCCCCTTGAATGTATTCGTGCCGCATAAAATGAAACCAGAAAAAACCCGATCACATAAGCAATACCAATACCCACGGCGGCAAATCCTGATTCATATCCCATGGCAATAAGACCAATGGAAGTACCACCCCCAACAAAGGTAGCCAGGGTGGTAAAAACAAGAGGCAGGGTCTTGGTATTCCGGTTATTGACAAGGTAATTATCAATATCCCCTTTACGCACATGGCGAAAAGCGAACCATGCGATCACAGCAAGATATATAATGATCCAGAAGACAAACCAATTCATACCGGATCAAATTTAATTAATCCTTGGTAAGTGTATGTATAGTAAATCTTAAAGGATGTTAATACTTCAGTATCTTCCCTGAATAAGCGGCTGAAGATGTTTCTGGAATGGAAATAATGGTGCCACCTTGAAAAGATGGCACCTCATTATATTATTTTACGATCGTAAGTTCATCGATGATGTTTTGTGCCCCGGCATATTTGTCGATGATAAAGAGCACATAGCGAATATCAACGTTGATAGTACGTTGCAGGGCGGGCTCAAAGGCAATATCGCCACTCATGGCTTCCCAGTTTCCGTCGAATGCAATTCCGATGAGGGCTCCGTCACCATTGATAACAGGGCTTCCTGAATTTCCGCCTGTGATATCGTGATTGGTCAGGAAACAGACAGGCATCACATCACCTACACCATAAATACCATAATCTTTGGCTTCGTATAGCTCTTTCAGCTTATCAGGAACAACGAATTCCCAGTTATTGGGATCTTCCTTTTCCATCACCCCGTCGAGCGTTGTATAATACTCATACCTCACGGCATCTGCAGGGAAATAATCCTGCACTGTACCATAGGTAAGTCGCATGGTAAAATTAGCATCCGGGTAGAATACCTTGTCGCCATCCATTTCCCTCAGTCCTGCCACAAATAGCCTTCTTCCTTTTGCCAGGTAATCATCAGCCTCCGACATCTTTTCATATATGGCATTATAATTATCGCTAAAGGCTTTTATGGCTGAATAGGCCGGGTCTTTTGCAATGGCTTTTGCCTTGGGGTTATCAAGGAAGGCATTGATCTTTTCGGGACTTGTGAATATGCTTTTTTCAAACACCATAGCGGCCCATTCCGTGAAGTCACCTCCATTTTTAGCACCCAGCTTTTGAAGCATTTCCGGTTGCTGATCTACCGGTACGTTCAGGTAATACATCTTCATCATGGCAGCCAGCATATTTTGCTCAATTTCTGCATTGTAATTTTTAAAATATCCGTCAACCATAGACCTGAGACCTGCTATTGTTTTGTCGATATCTGCCTGGTCTGTATCTTCTTCCAGTTGCCTTCTAAGCTTCCCAAAGCGGCCTGCTGCTCCCAGTATAGAGCTACCCCTGGAAATAGCTTCGCGATAATACCACCTGGAAAGGTTATATTCCTTCTGGATATTAATCCCTTTTTCGATATCGGGTAATGCCTGTCCATATTTTGCTTTCCTGGCGGGATTGGCGTTGGCCCATTTGGTAAAACGATCTTCCAGTTCAAGCTTTTTATCATAAACTTTCAGGCGCTTGAGGCCTTTTGTTTGTCCAATGAAATATTTCCAGTAGTTGGCCGTTCCGGCATATTTCGATGCATACTGTATCCTAACTGCATCATCGGCATCCATACCTTCGCGCATAATGGCAAGTTTTTCTGCCCGGATCTTGACGATGGTCATGTTTGATTCCTCAACAGCAAGCTCAACAGCATAAGAGGTCATATACCTGTCGGTACCGCCCGGGTAACCCATGATCATGGCGAAATCGCCTTGCTCAACGCCTTTTACAGAAACCGGCAAATGATGCTTGGGTTTCAAAGGAATATTTTCTTCTGAATACTTGGCCGGGGTTCCGTCAGGGGCAGTATATACCCTGAATAGGGAGAAGTCGCCTGTATGGCGAGGCCACATCCAGTTGTCGGTATCAGCACCATATTTCCCAATAGAAGATGGGGGGGCTCCAACAAGGCGGACATCACTAAAGACTTCATAAACAAAAAGATAAAATTCATTGCCCCTGAAAAAGCTTCTTACCGATGCATTGTAATGCGTATCAGCAGTAGCCTCAGCCTGAATTTCTTTACCGATGGTGTTGATGGCTTTATTACGTTCTTCTTCTGTCATTCCATCGTTTAGCCCTGTAAGAACCCTGTCGGTAACATCTTCTATGCGCACAAGAAAGCGTACGCTGAGCCTGGGGGTAACAAGTTCTTCATCTTTACTCATGGCCCAGAAGCCATCACTCAGGTAATCATGTTCAACGGTGCTATGTGATTGGATAGAACCATAACCACAGTGATGATTGGTAAGCAAAAGACCATCTCCGGAAATGATCTCACCGGTACATCCACCACCAAAAATAACGATGGCATCTTTCAAGCTGGAGTTGTTGATACTATAAATCTCCTCGGCTGTCAGATTCAGCCCCATTTCCTGCATATCAACATAGTTTAAACGATCGATAAGCAGTGGGATCCACATGCCCTCATCGGCTTTTGTGTTTGTTGAAGTCAGCATCAACAAAGCAATCAATAGGTAAAATAATTTTTTCATGTTAATTAATATTAATTCGTCGAAAATAAAATTTCAAAACTTCCCGGGAACCCGGTGCCAGATACCTAAACATATTGTTCGCCCTTTTCTATCCTCACGTCATTTACAATCTGCCGGATCTGTTGTTCGTCCGACTTTTTGCAGACAAGCAGGGTTCCTTCATCTTCCACCACAATAAAGTCTTTTAGTCCATTCACCACCACCAACTTTGTGGAAGGAACATGAATAATACAATCCTCAGTATTGTAAACCATCACGTTTTTCCCTGAAATGGCATTGTTCAAATCATCCTTTTTGCGTGTATCATGCAATGAGCCCCAGGTCCCGAGGTCTGACCAGCCAAAATCTGAGATCCGAACATAGACGTTCCTGGCCTTTTCCATCACGCCATAGTCGATCGAAATATTCTTGCATACCGGGTAGGTATCATTGATGAAGTTCTCTTCTTCCGGGCTGTTGTAGAGCCCTATTCCTTTTTCAAAGAGCTCATCTACCTCAGGCAGGTTTTCTTTGAAGGATTTCATAATGCTCTTTAACGACCACACAAAGATTCCTGAGTTCCAGAGGAAATCGCCACTTTCAATAAAAGTTTCGGCCAGTTCCAGGTTGGGCTTTTCAGTGAAGGTCTTTACTTTTCTGATCTGATCATCGGCTTCATATACAGGCTCCCCTTTGTACTGTATATATCCATAGCCCGTATCAGGCCTGGATGGGGTGATCCCCAGGGTGATCAGCCAGTCATTTTCTGAAGCTGCCTGCAATGCACTTTGCATGGTACTCACAAATTCTTCTTCCTTCAGGATAATATGATCGGAAGGTGCCACAACGATGCTTGCATCAGGATTCTTTTGTAGTATCTTATAATTTGCATAAGCAATACATGGTGCGGTATTCCTTCTCATTGGTTCACAAAGCACCTGTTCTTCAGATATTTCCGGAATCTGATTCAAGACCAGCTCTTTGTATATTCCATTGGTTACTATCAGGATATTTTCCGGTGGGCACAGGCGGGTAAGGCGATCGAATGTTTGTTGGAGTAGGGTTTTTCCGGTTCCCAGGATGTCGATGAATTGCTTGGGATGTGAGCTGCGGCTCATAGGCCAGAAACGAGCCCCGATGCCCCCTGCCATGATCACGCAGTAATAGTTTTTATTTACTTTCATAATTCCGGTTTTGGGATATGGCAACACAAAGGTAATAATTTAATCAAAACTCCCTGTTTACGGGGATTCAACAAGCTCAACCCTGATCAGCGCACTGACCAGATATACCTTATTATTATCCATACTGATGCAACGATATCTTTTCCTGTTTAATGGTCCTTTTTTAAATGTTTTTCCATTTGGAAGACAAAAAATGCTGCCTTCGGCAATATTTTCCAGTGTGAGACCAGGATCAGCATCATATTGCTGAAGTGTACGGCTCAGGTTCAGGTCAGATCCGCTGGAAGCATATGACTTCCCAAGATAGTTGATAAGTGCAGCCTCAACATCTTCGGGAAAGATATTCCCACCTAGAAATGGGGTCATCAATTCACGATAGGTTTCTTTCCATTCTTTTCCATGTGCCCTGACCTTGTTGCGATATTTTTCCCAAACAATTAAGTGGGCAACTTCGTGCACCAGGGTAATCAGAAAAGCATACCGATTGAGGTCATGATTTACGGTGATCTGATGTCCTTTTCCTTTATGAGGTGAACGATAATCACCAAGCTTGGAAGATCGTTTTTTAGATATTTTGAGATGAATCTGGTATTCCTGTAACCATTGGTACACCTGGTCTACAGTACTTTTCGGGATGTATTTCTGGAGGATGGTCTTATACTGTTCCATATACATAAACATTGCCCTTTTCATGTGGGTTGGCGTAAGACCATGAAGGACAATCACCACATCTTCTTTTCTTCTTGCTTGATTTCCGCTGGCCATATCTGCTGGAAGCACATGAAGCCAACAAGAAACAGGCAATTAGTAGAACCAAAAATAACTGAATGGGCTTTTTCGTTCTATGTACAAACACATTCATGCTGCAAACCTAACGATAAATTGGTTAAATTAGCATAAAATATCTGGCCCAAATGATCCAACATTTTGGTAGTTACTTATTATTGATGGTGCAGGTCTTCCGCAGACCTGACAAATCAAAGGCTTTCTGGAAACAGCTTCTTGTAGAGTTTCAGAGCCTTGGAATAGACTCCCTCGGTATTGTGGCCATCATTTCTGTGTTCATGGGTGCTGTTGTTGCACTACAAACAGCCTTTAATATAGATTCTCCGCTGATCCCTGCCTATACAGTGGGCTTCACAACACGGCAATCGATGATATTGGAATTTTCGCCTACTGTGATCAGCCTGATCCTGGCCGGCAAGGTGGGTTCCAGGATCGCCTCAGAAATCGGCACCATGCGGGTAACGGAACAGATTGATGCTCTCCAGATCATGGGCGTGAACTCCGCTAACTTTCTCATCTTACCAAAAGCAGTTGCTGCTATGCTGTTCAATCCCATACTGATCGTGATAAGCATGTTTCTTGGAATAGCCGGAGGATGGCTTGCCTGTGTTGCTTCCGGTGTGATCTCCTCAGAAGCTTATATTGAGGGCATCAGGGCCTGGTTCGATCCGTATACGATTACCTATGCCCTGATCAAAACCATCGTTTTTGCCTTTCTGATTGTATCGGTATCATCCTACCATGGATACAGGATATCCGGTGGAGCCCTGGAAGTAGGACGTGCAAGTACCAAGGCAGTCGTTTACAGCAGCATTCTCATCATCATCTTTAACCTGATCCTAACACAACTGCTCCTGGTATGATAAAAGCAAGAAACATATCAAAGTCGTTTGGCGATAAAACGGTACTGCAGGATGTTTCTGTCAGCTTCGAACCAGGGAAAACCAACCTCATTATCGGGCAGAGCGGGTCCGGTAAAACTGTTTTGATGAAATGTGTGGTAGGACTGTATGAAGTGGATAAGGGAGAGGTAGATTACGACGGCAGAATATATTCCTCAATGAAGCTCAGGGAGAAACGCAAACTCCGCCAGGAGCTGGGTATGCTCTTCCAGGGAGGCGCCTTGTTTGACTCCCTCACTGTCCAGGAAAATGTAATGTTTCCACTCAGCATGTTTACAAAACAATCCTTTCAGGAGAAGTTGGACAGGGTTAATTTCTGCCTTGAAAGGGTAAACCTCTCAGATGCCAGCAATCTCATGCCATCAGAGTTGAGCGGTGGAATGATCAAGCGTGTTGCCATTGCCCGGGCCATTTCCCTAAACCCCAAGTATCTCTTCTGCGATGAGCCTAATTCAGGACTCGATCCTAAGACTGCCAATACTATTGATATGCTCATCAGCGAGATCACAAAGGAATACAATATAACCACCATTATCAACACCCACGACATGAATTCAGTATTGAATATAGGTGATAGCATTGCTTTCATTTATGAAGGTAAGCTCTGGTGGGAAGGAAACATGTCAAGCGTAATGAGATCAGATAATAAAGAGCTGAACGATTTTGTTTTCTCTACGGAGCTCACTAAAAGAATCAAATAATGAATTGGCTGGACATTGTATTGGCAATCCCCCTTGTATGGTTCATGTATAAAGGCTTCCGAAATGGGCTGATCATAGAATTAGCTTCGCTGGCTGCGCTGGTGCTTGGGATATTTATCGCTCTCCATTTCTCTTTCTATGCCGAAGAATTTCTCCTTGAGTATTTTGATATACCTGACAATTATCTGAATATCATTGCTTTTGCCGTCACATTTATCATTGTGGCTGTAATCGTATTCCTGATTGGAAAGATTATCCACAAACTTGTGAGTATCGTCGCCCTGGGATTTCTGAACAGGCTGGCCGGAGGTATTTTCGGCCTTATAAAAGTAGCTCTTGTATTAAGTGTGATCATTTATTTTATTAATGGTTTTGATTCCGGGATTATCAAATCAGACGTAAAGGAAGAATCATTTTTATATGAGCCCCTTGAAAAAATTGTTCCCACCATTTTTCCTTTCATAGATCAAAACGATGACGGAATAATAAATACTGAAGATATTCCAACAAGGGTTTAGCCCTGTACCCATCTAATTCCTGGCTGGACAATTGGTATAAATTTTGATATCTTTATATCAAACCAGCACTCAATAACTCATGCTTAAAACTCTCAGAGGCTCCAAAAAACGGGAAGCTGCATCTGTTGATTTAACAGATAGCCAGCTGATCGATGCCTATGTTTCTGAGGGAAATACAGATTACTTCGGTCTGCTTTTCGAGCGTTACACACACCTTGTCTTCGGGGTTTGCATGAAATACCTGAAAAATCCCCATGATGCAGAAGATGCCGTGATGGGGATCTTTGAAAAACTCATGACAGACCTGAAAAAAAATGAAGTCAGGGATTTTAAGAATTGGTTGTACAGGGTAGCAAAAAACCACTGCCTGATGATACTGAGAAAGCAGAAGGTGATAAGCAGGGCTGAGGATGAAATAACACAGGAAAAACAGCAGGAATTTATGGAATTTCTGTTTGGAGATCATCTTACTACTGAAGAGGGGGATGTTGACGGCAAATTAATATCTTTACATGACGCCATGAACTCCCTGCGGTTAGAACAAAGAAAGTGCATAGAACTCATGTATCTTGAAAAGAAATCATACAATGAGATCGCCCAAATGACGGGTTATAGTCTTAAAAATGTTAAAAGTTATATACAAAACGGGAAAAGGAATTTAAAAAACATGTTAGTTCCCAGATGAGTCCGTTCTCAAATATCCATGAATTATTCAATGATTCCGGCTGTTTAAGCCAGGAAGCACTTGATAAATATATAAGGCAGTTGCTCTCCGATGAGGATCGCCATCGCGTTAAAGAGCACCTGGTATCATGTCCTTTGTGCAGCGATGCTATTGAGGGATTGTCTGTTTTGGGAAAAAGCGCAAATGATCCTTCCTTTTCTGTAGCAGCGAAGGAGAGTGCTTCATCTTACAGTTTATCAGAAAAAACAGTCCTTTTTTCTCCAGGAATCGATAGCTATTCCAGGCGCATCAATAAGCGTCTGCGCGGGAAATTTAATTACGACCCTTACCGGAGGCGGGAACCCGGGAAAGGAAGTTTCTTTGGGAATTTTTTGATCCCGGCTGCAGCATCCATTATTGTCCTTGTTGGAATCATTTCATATTTTCATTATTTCTTCCCGGAAAGTCAGGAACTGGCTATGGCTGAACAGGAAAATACTCCTGTCAATAAAGAAGACAAGGACATAATCACTGAAACTGAGGAGCACCCGTCAACAGCGCAATTTGTAGCTCCTTCTGTTGGAGGAATTGCAAAAAGGTCAGATAATGGAGCTGGGAATGAAAGCAATAAACCGATAAAACCCGGGACTGGGGCGTCCCCTGATGATTTGAACACAGGAACAACTGTTACTGAAGAAGGGGCTTTGGCTGAAGAAGATATCATTCTGGCCGAAGCTGATGAGGACATCAGTATTGCCAGGCCTGAGGCACTGGATCAGGCCGTAGCAGTATATGCTGCTGAAGAAAAAGAGGGTGCCGGTGTACTAGAGATGCCTGCTACAAGTCAAAAGAGCAGGGCAAAAAGTGATGAGAAAAAAAGCGGACAAGAAGTTGTGTTCTCTCAGGTGGAACAGATGCCAGAGTTCCCCGGAGGGATGGATTCGTTGCAAGTGTTTCTGATGAAGAATCTAAAATACCCGATAAATAAAGATGACCTGGTAGATATCCACGTCGTAGCCGAGTTTATCATCAATAAAAAGGGAAAGATAAAAGACATTAGTATTCTGAAAAGTGGTGGCAAGGCTTTTGATGATGAAGTCATCAGGGTAATCAGGATGATGCCCGACTGGACCCCGGCCATCCAGAGAGGAAAAGCTGTTATGATGAAATATACCCTCCCGATTCATTTTAAAAATGAATAGGCTTACCTTTGCCGCATGATACTGGTTACAGGCGGGACAGGGTTGGCAGGCTCACACCTTCTCCTAGAGCTTACTTCAAAAGGTGATAAAGTCAGGGCTTTGCGCAGAAAAAGCAGTAAGCTCGATTTCGTCCATCATGTGTTCAAGGCTTATGCTGAAGATCCTGAAGGGCAGCTTCAAAATATCGAATGGGTTGAAGGAGATGTGCTCGACATCTTCTCCCTGGAGGATGCCATGGAGGGTGTAAGCAAGGTATATCACAATGCTGCCCTGGTATCATTTGATCCTGCTGAGCGTGAGATCATGCAGCGCATCAATGTTGATGGAACAGCCAATGTAGTGAATGCTGCCTTAAACAAGGGGGTAAAAAAACTATGCCATCTGAGTTCCATCGCAGCTCTTGGCAGGGCAAAGGAAGATGGCATCACCGACGAATCCACCGACTGGGTTACTTCCAAACATAATTCCTATTATGCCATCAGCAAATACAATGGTGAGCGCGAAGTATGGCGGGGAACAGCTGAAGGGCTTGATGCAGTGGTGATCCTTCCATCTATCATCCTGGGGCTGGCAGATATCAGCAATGGTAGTATGCAACTTTTCAAAACCATTCTGCAGGGCCTTCCATTTTATACACCGGGATCAAATGGATATATAGCCGCCAGGGATATTGCCCGGGCACAGGTTTATTTAATGGACAGTGATGTGAAAAACGAAAAGTTCGTTCTTTCGGCGGAGGATCATAATTATAAAGATGTGCTGGGCATGATCGCAGATGGACTGAACAAACCTCATCCAAGGATAAAAGTAAATCATGCCATGGCTTTTCTGTCTGTATATTTCTTCAAAATCAAAAGTTTTTTCACCGGAAAGCCCCCCATCATCACCAAAGAAACAGCCGGTACTGCTATGAGGAATTATCAATACAGCAGTAAGAAGTTTACCGACCAAAGTGGAATGACGTTTACTTCCATCAGAGAAACCATCAGTACCATATGCAGCATTTATATGAAAAATGATTTCTTCGTCAAATAATCTTAATTTTGCAGTCAACAGCAAACACTAATTGTCATTCATCATGAAAAAAACAGCCCTCGTATATTGGCCAAAGAAAGGAAACGTTGAGAACACAGCCGCTAAGATTGCAGCTTATTTCGATCAGGAAGCCATAGATGTATTCACCATCTCAGAAGTAGATGTCAACCAGCTTTTCAATTACGATTTCCTGATCTTTGGAGGTTCCACAATCGGTGCCGACAACTGGGAAGATACACATACAACAAAATGGTACAGCTTCTTTGAAGATTTGAAAAGCATTAGTCTTCAGGGTAAAAAGGTGGCGATCTATGGGCTGGGCGACCAGGTATTATATCCCGAACATTTTGTTGATGGCATGGCTGTCCTCCGCAATGAACTGGTTTCTTCAGGCGCAGAAGTGATTGGCAAATGGTCGGCTGAAGGTTATGAGCATACCGACTCGAAATCATTGGAAGGTGATCATTTTATCGGCCTTGCACTGGACGACGACCACCAGTCTGAGCTCTCTAATGAGCGAATCGAAAAATGGGTAAATATCCTAAAAACAGAGATAGGCTTTTAATTCAGGGGAATACTCTCCCATCCATCTTTGATAAATATTTTTGCTTCCCGATACCCTATTTCTGTCATGGCTTTGGAGGCCTGATCAATCCACAGGTTTACCTCTTCAGGTTTATGAGCATCCGCGCTTATCGTTATCGGGATATCCATCTTGTTCATTTCTCTCAAGATGCTCAGGCCGGGAAAGAATGAATCCGAACGCTTCTTATAAAGCCCCCTGGTATTCACCTCCACAATGCTGCCGCTTTGTTTAAGTAGGTTAAGGGTTTCTTTAAACAATTGAATATACCAGCCTTCTCCTTCCGAAAAATATTTCCCATGATTATGCATCTTGATCTTATCCAGGTGTCCGATCACATCGGGTTTTTGTGTTTCTATCATCGCATTAAGCTGATTATAGTATCCCGATACTGCTTTCCGGATATCATTTTGAAAGAAGCGATCCAGCCCCGACTGCCAGACCCGGCTGTCAGGACCATCGATGAACCAAAGATCATTGTTGTGGTTTTTCACCAGGTGAACAGAGCCAATTATATAATCAAGTTCAAAATCATCCCTGAAATTCTTAAAATCCATGGTGATACCGGGAATAAAGTCCGCTTCCAGGCCCAGAAAAATGTTTATCTCATCCTGATATTTATCCTGTAATTTTCGGATCTCTTGCACATATGCCTTAAGCGAATCAATATCTTTAATCGCGAAATTATTTTCAAAAGGTACTGGCGCATGGCCTGAAAATCCTATCGATTCAAGTCCGCTTTCAATAGCGACAAGCACATAATCTTCCGGGGCTGAAGATCCATCGCAATAATGGGTATGTGTATGAAAATTGTGTTTGAACAAAAGGCGCTATTTTTTGGCAATGATAACTAAAAATTGACTTCGTTATTCGTTATTCGATATTCGAAGGAGATAGCTGATGGTGGAAGTGGAGAGAAGAGTGAAAAAGTTTTTTGGGCCTTTGCCAAAAAAGAGGAGAGCGACGACCAATCGCTCTCCAAACCCAAATCTTAAAAATTATCAAAATGAAAAAATTAACCTAAATGTTAATCGTTTCATGTATTTATACGCAAAGCAGGCAAAAGGTAACCCGAAAAGTGAAAAAAATTTTAAGAATATTATTAAAGAAAAGTGGAGTTTTGTCAGATTTTACTCATAATGAGCGTCTTAGGTGTTGTCAACTAGTTTGTATAACTTATCTGCCCTGCGCAAAAAATCAGGGATTGGAATAGAGCAATGCTCTCCTTGCTGTGCCAGTGTGGTATTTTTCTCGTCAACGCGCAACTCATTTATCCGGCTTTCTACAACACCTGTGGTAGGCCCTATAATGATGACTTCATCATCGATTTTTAGTGGAGTTGCTTCGATCAAAACTTCGGCTACGCCAATTTTGCTAAAATAATTTGTGACTTTACCCACATAGATCTTTTTCTTGCTGGCCTGGCTACCATATTGCTCCGACCATTCACCCATTTTCCGGCCCAGGTAATAACCATCCCAGAAACCACGATTATAAACAGTCTCAAGTTCTTTGGTCCATTGCTCCACCTTTTCCTGCGAGAAGGAACCATCAAGATATGCATCCACGGCTTCCCTGTAACAGCGGGTCACTGTCTTGACATATTCCGGTGAACGGCCCCTTCCCTCAATCTTCAGGATACTGACCCCGGCATCCAGGATCTTATCGAGAAAGTCGATAGTCTTCAAATCTTTAGGCGACATAATATATTCATTATCCACCTCTAACTCCAGGCCTGTATCTTTGTCGGTAACGGTATAGCTTCTGCGGCAAAGCTGCATGCAGGCTCCCCGGTTCGCAGAATAATTCATATTGTCGAGACTGAGGTAGCACTTGCCGGATACTGCCATGCACAAAGCTCCATGCACAAACACCTCAATTTTGATCTTTTCCCCGGCCGGGCCTGTGATGTTTTCTTTTTCGATGCCCTCGGTGATGGTTTTTACCTTATCCAGCGAAAGCTCGCGTGCAGTGACCATCACATCAGCAAAGGCGGCATAGAATTTAACTGCTTCCAGATTTGTAATATTGGCCTGGGTCGACATATGGACTTCCACTCCGCGAGAGCGGGCATAGGCAATCACTGAATGATCTGAAGCAATGATTGCGCTTACGCCCCGATCTTTTGCCACGTCAATGATCTGTTTCATCTCATCGATCTCTTCATCATAGATCACCGTGTTAAGTGTGATATAGGTACGCACACCATGCTCATCACAAATGCGGGTGATCTCCTTCAGATCGTCGATAGTAAAATTTTTGGATGACCTCGACCGCATATTGAGCTTTCCTATGCCAAAATATACCGATCCCGCCCCTGCCTGAATGGCGGCCATCAATGACTCCATGGAGCCTACGGGCGACATGATCTCAATACCGTTTGCGTGTGTTTGATTTGGATCCATTGTTGCAAAAGTAACACATTGAATTAAATAGGCTTGTGTAATTTACTGGCATTATACACAAGATTCATATAACTTTGTTATATATAAAATTCTATCCCATGAAAAAAATACTGTTTTCAAATTTACTTCTGATCATTTCGTTTTTTATTTTTGCCGATGACCATCCTTTATGGATGAGATATCCTGCTATTTCACCTGATGGGCAAACGATTGCCTTTTCTTATAAGGGCGACCTATATACTGTCCCCGCAAAAGGAGGTGATGCTACCCTGCTCACCATGCATGAAGCATATGAAAATCATCCCATTTGGTCACCTGACGGAAAGTTTATTGCATTCGCATCCAGAAGATATGGAAGCTTTGATGTTTATACCATCCCCGCCGAGGGAGGAACGGCTATCAGGCTGACAAGTTTTTCCCAGTCTGAGATCCCATCAGGATTTTCCCCTGATGGTCAAAATATCTTATTTTATTCACTCATACAGGATGATCCGAACAATGCGCAATTCCCGACAGGGGCTTTTGGTGAGTTATATTCCATATCCATAGATGGCGGAAGACCTCAGCGCATACTCACAACACCTGCTGTGGGAGCTACCTATAGCAAGGATGGTGGGAAAATACTGTATTATGATATCAAAGGTTATGAAAATTCCTGGCGAAAGCATCATACTTCATCCGTAACCCGGGATATCTGGCTTTACGATACTGATACTAAAAAACACCAAAAACTTAGCACGTATGAGGGTGAAGACCGCAATCCTGTTTTCAATTCAGAAGAAGACAAAATATATTATCTGAGCGAAAGGTCCGGGTCATTTAATGTCTGGAGCAAAGATATTTCCGGCAAGGGATCCCCTGTACAGATCAGCTCCTTTGAGAAGCATCCCGTCCGCTTCCTTAGTATTGCCAACAATGGCACTCTCTGTTTTGCATATAACGGGGAGATATATACAGGTAACGATAGAAACTTTAAGCAGGTGTCCATTAGCATCAAGACTGATGACCGGGACAATGCCATAACTTTCATGCAGGAAGCAAAAGGAGCTACAGGCGTAAGTGTTTCGGCAGACGGGAAGCAGGTTGCATTGATCATACGTGGGGAGATTTTTGTGACTGCAACAGATTATAACACAACAAAACGAATCACAAATACGCCGCAACAGGAACGATCAGTCAGTTTCAGTCCTGATGGCCGTTCACTGATATATGCCTCGGAACGCGACAGCAGCTGGAATATTTATAAAACCAGCATTGTGAATGATGATGAACCTTATTTTGCAGTTGCAACGATACTGAAGGAAGAAGCTATCATCGCTACCGAGAAAGAGGAGTTCCAACCCAAAATATCTCCTGACGGAAAAGAAGTGGCTTACCTGGAAGAGCGAGAGATACTCAAAGTGATAAACCTGGAAAGCAAGGAAATCAGAACTATCCTGCCACAAGGATATAATTATTCATATTCTGACGGAGACCAGCATTATGACTGGTCGCCCGATAGTAAATGGTTTCTCGTGGACTTTTCGCCTCACTCTTCTATGCATTCTGATATAGCATTGATTAGTGCTTCCGGTGATGGCAAGATCATCAACCTCACCAACAGTGGCTATTTTGATGGCATGGGCCGCTGGGGAATGGCAGGTAAAATGATGATCTATTATTCTGACCGCGAAGGCTACCGAAGCCATGGCAGCTGGGGTTCTGAAGGTGATTACTATGGTATGTTCTTTACCCAGAAAGCTTATGACCAGTTCAGGTTGAACAAGGAAGAGCGGGAGATCCTGGAAGAAATAGAGAAAGAGAACAAAAAAAGTGAAGAAGATGAAGAAAAGAAAAAAGATAAAAAGAAAGATGAGGAAGAGGATGTTAAGCCAATTGAGATCGAGCTGAACAATCTTGAAGACAGAAAGCTACGTCTGACCCTTAACTCTTCAAGCCATGGTGATGCCGTCATCACCCCGGATGGGAAAAAGATGTTCTATATGAGCGAAGGTGAAAAAGGATACGATCTCTGGGTTCAGGACTTCGAAAAGAAAGAAACCAGTTTGCTTATCCCCCTGAACAGTAAGCGCAGCGGAGATCTCTTTCTCAACAAAGAAGGAACAAGTATGATCATTGCCACACCTGAAGTTATCATGAAATTGGGTGTTGAAGACAAAAAGCAAACTCCAGTAAGTTATATGGCAGAATTCTACCTGAATAAACCACTGGAAAGGGAGTATATGTTTGAGCATGTATGGCGGCAGGTACAGAAAAAGTTTTATGACCCCGAGCTACATGGTGTAGATTGGAATTTTTACAAAGAAGAGTACAAACGTTTTCTCCCCTATATCAACAACAATGATGACTTTGCCGAAATGCTGAGTGAAATGCTGGGAGAATTAAATGCCTCCCATACAGGTTCAGGATACAGGGCCCAAAACAAGCATGCTGATGCCATTGCAAGCCTTGGCTTATTCTACGACTTTAATGCAATGGGGGATGGCTTACTGGTACTTGAGATCATTAAAAAAGGGCCTTTTGATAAGGCCAACACCAAACTCAAACCCGGCATGCGCATTGAAAAGATTGACGGCATTCCAATCAAAGAGGGTGAAGACTATTTCCCCTTTCTTAACCACAAAGCAGGTAAGCCAGTGATGGTAAGTATTTACGACCCTGAAGAAGACAAACGCTGGGATGAGACCATTAAGCCCGTATCCTTTGGTCAGGAGTACCAGTTGCTCTACAAAAGGTGGGTTGAGAACCGTCGTGCAGAAACAGAAAAATTGTCTGAGGGCCGAATAGGATATGTTCATGTCAGGGGTATGAATAGCGCCAGCTTCAGGGAGGTTTATTCCCAGGTTCTTGGCAGAAATTTCAATAAAGAAGCCCTGATCGTAGATACCAGGTTCAATGGTGGTGGCTGGTTGCATGACGACCTGGCTACCTTCCTGAGTGGGAAGAAATATGCCAGCTTCTGGCCCCGGGGGCATGAAGATTTTGGTGGAGAACCCCTTAATAAATGGTATAAACCATCTATCGTGCTCATAGGTGAGGCAAACTATTCCGATGCACATGGTTTTCCTGTTGCCTACAGGGCCATGGGGATTGGGAAAACTGTTGGGATGCCCATACCGGGAACTATGACTGCCGTTTGGTGGGAAGGCCTTCAGGACAACAGCCTGTATTTTGGAATCCCGCAGATCGGTGTAAAGGATATGGAAGGCAATTACCAGGAAAACCAACAATTTGAGCCGGATGTTAAGGTAGCACAGGATTATGATATAGTCATTACAGGAAGAGACCAGCAACTTGAAAAGGCTGTTGAGGTGCTGCTGCAGGATCTGGAATAAATCATAATTTATTAATCTGAGCAAAAAGAATTTTCTATTATAAATAGTTAATTTTGGGCTGTTAATCATTTTATCCTCTCTGTAATGAAAGCATTCAGATTTTTCGCAGCTGTCCTATTTGCCATTTCAGTTTTTCTTGTTTCTTCTTGCCATCAGACTCCACAGGAACCCAAAGCCAAGTATGTATTTCTCTTTATTGGGGATGGCATGGGCCTCTCGCAGGTCATTGCCACTGAAGCCTTCCAATCTGCCATGAGCGGTGGAGAATACCTTCCTCTTGGTTTTCGACAGTTTCCGGGCACTGGCCTGAGTACTACCTATGCAGCCAACAGGTTTGTTACAGGGTCTGCTGCTGCTGGAACATCCCTGGCAACAGGGTTCAAAACCAAGATCGGCAGAATCTCCATGGACACATCAGGCACCCTGCCACTTTTAACCATAGCCGAAAAGGCCAAAGCCAAAGGTATGAAGGTGGGGGTCATCAGCAGTGTATCTATCGATCATGCTACTCCGGCTGCCTTTTATGCCCATCAGCCAAGCAGAAGTATGTATCATGAGATCAGTCTTGACCTGGCAGCCAGTAATATTGATTTTTTTGGTGGGGGTGGCTTTAAAGATCCCGTTCGGGAGGAAGTGAATGCCCTCGACCTTGCCATTCAAAATGGCTATCAATACATCAATAATATTGAAGGTTTTAAGGCTCTAAAGCCCGGTGAAGGGAAAGTACTTTTCATCCATCCCGACCTGGCATCTGGCGAAGCCTTGCGTTATGCCATCGATCAGCCGGAAGGGTATTTTACACTGGCCGATATCACCAAAAAAGGGATTGAATACCTGGACAATGAGAATGGATTTTTTATGATGGTAGAAGGGGGTAAGATCGACTGGGTCTGTCATGCCAACGATGGCGGGGCCATGGTCAGGGAAGTGCTCGACTTTTCTGCAGCTGTCGATGTTGCAGTAAGATTCTACAAGCAGCATCCCGAAGAAACCCTTATTGTAGTTACGGCCGACCATGAAACAGGTGGTCTTGGATTGGGAAACGTCAAGATGAATTACGAGTCAAATTATGTCCTGCTGGCAAACCAGAAAGTTTCTGGAGATGACTTTAACAAGGTGCTGGTGGACTGGAGAAAAGACAATAAATTAAACGAAAAAGGCTTTCAAAAGATGTTGGGTATAACAGCTGAATACTTCGGTATTGGGGATGAAAACACTCCTGTCTTGCTTGATGAAGATGAAATGGGTAGAATGCTTAAAGCTTTTGAGGAATATGATATCAGCCAGAAGGGGGAATATGCTGAATACAGCCCTGTGACCTATCAGTCCACGCTGATATTATCTACCAGGGCAGGAATGGGCTGGACGTCGCAAACGCATACCGGGATTGCAGTTCCAGTTTATGCCATTGGTGTTGGACATCAAGGCTTTTCTATAAACCTTGATAATACTGATATTCCAAAGCTGATCTGGGAAACGATCGAATAATCCCTATTCTTTTTTATCCTTAATATTGAGCTTGAGGTTCAGCTCATCAAGCTGTTCCAGGGCTATTTTTGATGGTGAGTCGATCATCATATCGCGGCCGGCATTGTTTTTTGGAAATGCTATAAAATCGCGTATAGAGTCCTGCCCTCCGAAGAGTGCCACAAGACGGTCGAAACCCAGAGCAATGCCACCATGAGGCGGGGCCCCATATTCAAAGGCATTCATCAAAAAGCCAAACTGGGCCTGTGCTTCTTCATCAGTGAATCCCAGCAAGCTGAACATCTGTTTCTGTAGGTCCTTATTATGTATCCTGACCGACCCACCACCGATCTCGACTCCATTGATCACCAGGTCGTAGGCATTTGCCCTCACTTTACCCGGCTCAGTCTTCAGAAGCTCCAGGTCTTCCTGTTTAGGTGATGTAAACGGATGGTGCATGGCATGGTACCTTTTTGAATCCTCATCCCATTCGAGAAGAGGAAAATCAACAATCCACATAGGTTTGAACACACTCGGATCGCGCATATTTAGCCTGTTACCCATCTCCAGCCTGAGTTCACAAAGTTGCTTTCTAACGGCATCGGTATCGCCGGATAATACCAGCAAGAGGTCGCCGGCATCAGCAAAGGCCGCTTCCGACCATTCTTTCAGGTCATCCTGACTGTAGAACTTATCCACAGAAGATTTGAATGTTCCATCAGTATTGCATTTCACATAGACCAGGCCTTTGGCACCGATCTGTGGTTTCCGTACAAAGTCGGTGAGTTCATCCAGTTGCTTGCGCGAATAATCAGCACAAGCAGGAACACAGATACCCACTACCAGTTCTGCACTGTCGAATACATTAAATCCTTTTCCTTTTGCCACATCATTGAGATCGATGAATTCCATCCCGAAACGGATATCAGGCTTGTCGGAACCAAAACGCTGCATGGCCTCAGCATAAGGCATCTGTGGAAATTCATCCACTTCCACATCTCTGACATTTTTCAGCAAATGTTTTGCCATACCTTCAAAAGTGGAAAGTACATCTTCCTGCCCAACAAAGGCCATCTCACAGTCTATCTGGGTAAATTCCGGTTGACGGTCGGCACGCAAGTCTTCATCCCTGAAGCACTTCACCAGCTGATAGTACTTGTCGTATCCGGCTACCATCAGCAACTGCTTAAAGGTCTGCGGTGACTGAGGAAGAGCATAAAATTCGCCGGCATTCATCCTGGAAGGCACCACAAAATCGCGCGCACCTTCAGGTGTTGACTTGATCAGGTATGGGGTTTCTATTTCAAAGAAACCCTCCTTGTCGAGATAATTCCTGACTGCTATCGAAATGCGGTGACGCAACTCAAGGTTTTTTCTGAGTGGGTTCCTTCTAAGGTCCAGGTAACGGTACTTCATCCTGAGCTCTTCACCCCCATCGGTATCATCCTCAATGGTAAAAGGAGGTACATCGGAAGTATTCAGTATGTCCAGTTCGCTTACCTTGATCTCTATCTCCCCTGTCGGGATGTTTGGATTCTTGGATTCCCTTTCGATCACGGTACCCATGGCGGAGATCACATATTCTCTGCCCAGCGAACGAACCTTGTCAATCAATTCCTTCGAAGTGTCTTCCTCTTTGAATAACAGTTGTGTGATGCCATACCTGTCGCGCAGGTCGATCCACACCAGGGCACCTTTGTCCCTGACTCTTTGCACCCATCCGCTTAATTTAACCTCGGCATTGATATGGTCTGTGCGTAATTCTCCGCAAGTATGTGTTCTGAACATTTTCTAAGTAATTTATAAGGTCTGCGAAATTACTAAATATTTTACTCCTTTGATTTGGTTGGAATATCGACACCTACGAATATAAGTCCGAATATATTTGATTCACTATAGTTCCCTAAACCGGCTGCAGTAGCAGCACCCGAATCAACAATGTTGGTTAGCCCATAATAGAACCTGGCCCCTGCAGTAAGGTGCCACTTTCCGCTACTTCCCAGGGGTATCCTGCCACCCAATCCTGCAATTAGTCCAAAATCGAATGATTTATAGAAAGAAAACAGCTTTTCAGAATAAGGGCCACTATCGATCATGGCGCCTTGCGGACTATAAATTTCTACATCCGAATTTAGGGTTGCGTTCATTAAGAAGGAGCCGTATCCTCCACCCTCCAGGTAATAGTTGTGTTTCGCATTCAGAAAATAGCGATCCATGGCCACGAGGGTGACATAACCCAGGTCTTCACTAACATTCATGAATTCCCACCTGTTATTATCATTGTCATACAGATGAAAATCATTTATGCCACATCCCACCGACAGAATATCGAGCCCGAAATGGAGTGTATTGTTCTGCCCTATTGGAAGGGTTATGGAGGCACCGATAGCTGACGCCAATAAGGCTTTTATCTCACTTATATCACCGTAAAGGCTGCTGGCCCCCAGGCCCAGGTGCCAGCCAAAGACAGGAGAAGATTTCGCTTTTAAAACAACACTATCTTGTTCAATAGGTGCTTCTCTCTCTTCTTCCCCCTCAAAGGATATTATTTTTCCATTCTGATAGGTGATCTGTTGAACCTGATCACGCGCAATGGAATATACAGAGCCATTCGGCTTGTCAAACTTTTTGTATTTGATCACCCCGGGGGAGATATCCACGATAAGGGCTTGAATGGTTTCACCGTCATGCTTAAGGATAATATCCTGGCCCAGGGCATAGGTGCCTATTAAAAAGCAAACAACAAACAAAGTGAATACCTTGATTTTCATAGATCAAGGCTAAGTTAGTAAAGAAGGCGAAGAATGGTATTATTGCAGGCAGCTTTTTATTAACATCAGTCCCTGACCGGGATGTCGATACCCAGCTTTAGCACTGCATAGAAGTTTCTTGCAGTAGGATCCGGGAAAATTTCGTTGGACTTGGCAACGTTGATCACGCCATAGGTAGCTCTTGCTTCGATAGTGAAGTTACTTAAGGCTTTATTTCCGAGCCTTACGCCCACACCTGCCGTCAGGCCAAAGTCGAATCCCAGGAAGTCATCTTTATTTCCATCGTCAATCTCTTTATGCTCATCGGGTTGGCCCTCTACCTGCACTTCGTAATTGGCCTGAAAACGCCCATGTGACAGGTAAGATAAATAGATACCACCATTCACATAATAGGTCCTTTTTTTATCGATGAAATATTTATCCTGGACTGTTAATATGAAATAGTTGAAACGCTGGTCGGCTTTTTCAAGCTTCACACTGGAAGTGTCATTCACCTGGTATGTTAATTCCTTGTAATTAAAGCCCTGGAAAGAGTATCCGAGCTCAAAGTGGAGGTTGTTTTGCCATGTCAGAGGCAGTGTAAACCCGGCCCCAAATAATCCTGAAAGGCGGTTTTTAGCAGCGGCTATGTTGCCCGAAACAGAGCTCAGTCCCATACCTCCCCACACTTCTACCAGTGGCGAAGGAAGGTTTTTCTTAGTTTTTTCTTTTTTCTGTTTCTCCTGTGCCATGGCGGCCGGGGCCATGATGATCACAACCAGGAGAAGAATGAGTATTTTTTTCATATTGTCTGCTTTAATCTGGCTACAAAAGTAATTGTATTCTTCCTAATAATCAGTGCTCTTCAACAAACAAGATGCTGCCGCCGTCAAATAGTTGCCCGTCGTAAAGCTCAATAATGTCAAAATTGTGCGATAAAAGATAATCACGGAGCATATCTCCTGCAGCATAGTGTTTTAGAGAACCGATGATGAAAATCTTTTTCTGGTATAATCCGCAACAACCACCTATAAATCCATGCTTAAAACCCTCAAGGATGATCCCTTCAGGCTCCACATAAAGACAATCCTTACCAAATCTGTCGAGTACCCTTTTCACCTTGTCATCTGAGGTGATGAAATGATCATTATCCAGTGCCAACAGGTTACAGCGGGTATATCCCTGGTCAACGTGAATGAGATCGGCATCGTCTAGAAGGCTGGTAATGACTGAATCCGTATTCCTGAAATTATGAATAAGCAGGGTTGGGGTCGACACCACATTGTAGGCAGAAGATGCAGGGTATTTTTCTCCTACGGGCTGCTCACCAAAAGTGATATTTATACCGGATTCTTTCAAGGCCTTAATATACTTTTCAGGCGTATTGGGAGCCACGATCAAGTGGTCCCCTGCCGGATGAAAGAATATATCCGGGTGCCCGGAAATGGCATTATAAGTAATGCCGGAGGTCTCCAGCTCAAGCAGCTTTCCAAAACCTCTTAGCCTTTCTTTTGCCTGTTGCGGTATTTTTTTGTCAATGATAATGAGCATGGTACTTTCTGGCATTTAAATTTTCATTCCGATAAAAAACCACTGTATCATAAAACTCCAGCAATGTCTTTTTATTTTTCGCGGCGTAGCCGATGGCGAAATTAAATTGTCGCGGTGCCACTTCTATTTCTATGTGCCTGTGTTCAGATCTTTGTCTTAAGGGGGTGAATTCTTCAGCCCAGATCTCTGTCATCACCAGTTCACGAAAGGCTTCATGGAATGGACCTGCCACCAGCTCATCCCCGCTGATGAATGCATCGGACGGATGCAATCCCATTTTAATAATTTTCACATTTCCTTGCTCGAGAATCCTTAAAACAGAGGCAGACCTCAATACTGCATCTTCCATCGAAAGAGGCATGTAGCTGCCATCCTTATACATATCCTCCAGGGTTGTTCCCCTAATAACTAGTGTGGGATAAATGCGGGCATCATTGGCCTGCAGTTCAACAAAAGAAGCAGCTGTTTGTAAATCGTATTCCAGGCTGTCGCCCGGCAGGCCGATCATCATCTGCAACCCAAGTCTAATGTTGGCTCCTTTGATCATCTGCGAAGCCCTGATGGTATCTTCCACACTATGCCCACGGCTGCTGGCAATCAAAACTTCATCCACCATAGATTGGGCACCCAGTTCTACTGTGCTTACTTTGTATTTCTTCAGCAATTTGATTGCCTGTTCATTGATATAATCCGGCCGGGTAGAAAGCCTGATGCCCTGCACTTTTTCATCATTCATATAAGTCGATGCAATAGCCAGGTATTCTTCCTGCTTCTCGAATGGTATCCCTGTAAAGTTTCCTCCAAAGAAGCCTATCTCTATCACTTTCTTTCTTTTGGGAAAAGAGGCCAGGTGTTTTTCGATGATCTCATGTACACCTTCAGGTTCCGGCATTTCCACCTTACCTGTGATCTTATGCTGGTCGCAATAGATGCAGCGGAACGGGCATGCCAGTTCGGGGATGAAGATGGGGATGGTGTAGTGCTTTGTTTTCAAGCCAAGGTATTTTAATCGCTAATGTAATTGATTTTTAAAAACGGGTTCGGGGGACGCGGGACGAGGATGATTTTGGATTTTGGAATTTGGTGTTTCTCTAATATGTTATATCTTTGCCGTCCCTATGGGGCATTAGCTCAGTTGGCTAGAGCGTTTGACTGGCAGTCAAGAGGTCATCGGTTCGACTCCGATATGCTCCACCTTCGCCCGCCGAAGTAATTTTGACAAAAATTGCGACGGTGGGCTTTTTCTTTCCAATCTGTCGCATGCTTGTAAGCGAAAAACGGACTTCGGCGGACGCATTCCACTATTTCATTTGCACACGTTTTGATACATAAACCCCTGCTCGCGCGAATCTCCAGATTCGTGCGTACTCCTGGCTCATCTCCTGATGAGCACACTGAAAAAACTCGTGTCAATTAAAATCTCATATTCTTTAAGGACGTATTTAGTTGCCAATAAATTGGCTTAAAAAGCTTGTCAGGAGACAAGCAGTATCTCGGCACGGATCATGAGATCCGCGCCAGCGGGAATGACAGTTCTGTCTTTTTCAGGGATGAAGGGCGCGGCGCTCCTATGAAATAAGTTATTATGCGCCGCGCCCTTCCCGTTTATGGCACATGACCTTGTCATCCCGAGCGAAGTCGAGGGATACACAAATATTGTAGGATCCGCCAGTGAGCGACTTCAATAATAAATTTTATTCGCAACTTTGCACATCATGAAAGAATACAATAAACACCTCATCCTGCTGATCAAAAGATTATTGCTGGTCTTGCTTCTTTTTTTCACGGCTCGCTTATTCTTTCTTATCCTGAATTATGCCCACTTCGGCCCTATGGGCTTTTTTGAAGCTATGCGGATATTTTTCGTAGGGATGCGTTTTGATCTTTCTGTGATCATCTATTTCAACATTCCTGTTATCCTTATGCATATTCTTCCCATTGGAAGTGTTAAGAACAAAAGAGCATACCAGGGATTTATCAAGTATTATCTCATCATCGTCAATGCATTGCTGATTATGGTGGATATGGCAGATGCCCGATATTTCGACTTTACTTTAAAGCGTTCTACGGCTTTTCAATATCAGTTCATTACCGGCAGTGACGACTTCCTGGTTCTGCTGCCCCGCTTTATCAAAGACTACTGGTATGTAGTGGTCAGCTGGGTAGGATCAGTTGCACTGTTCATCTTTTTGTATTCGAGGGGAGGCCTGAGCAAGAAAACATTCCCAACAAAAAACAAATCAAAGGCAGTCAGTATCATCTATCAGCTTGTGATGTTTGTTTTCCTGTCGGGGATGATCCTGGTGGGTGCCAGGGGCGGACTCCAGAACAAGCCACTTACGGTTTCCAATGCAACCAAATATACTTCTGTCAAATATGCCCCGGTGGCCCTGAACACTCCCTTTGCCGTAATGACCACCTTCGGGCACAAAAACCTCGAATACAAGGAATATTTCACTCTTGAAGAATGTCATAAGATCTATCCGGTACTGCATCAATATGATTATCCGGACACCTCTTTCAGGGAAATCAATGTTGTTTTTCTCTTACTGGAAAGTTTCTCCAGGGAATACAGTGGTTACCTGAATGGATATACCGGTTTCACCCCATTTCTCGATTCTTTAATGCAAGAATCATTATTGTTTACCAATGCATATGCTACAGCTACAAGGTCGATAGATGCCGTGAATTGCATCACCTCCGGAATTGCTCCTTTAATGGATGACCCTTTCACCCTCTCGGTATACAACACCAACAGATTTGGCAGTATTGCGGGCCTGCTAAAAGAAAAGGGATATCAAACCGCATTTTTTCACGGGGGGACCAACGGTACGCTCAACATTGATTCATATGCCCGCATGGCAGGCTTTGAGTCGTATTTCGGACGGGATGAATATGGTGATGAAAGTGATTATGATGGTTATTGGGGCATCTCCGACCATGCCTTTTTACAGTTCTTTGCAGAGCAGATGAATACCTTTGAAGAACCCTTTTTCGCATTTGAATTTACCCTGAGCTCTCATAACCCCTATGAAGTCCCGGAACAATTCCAGGACAGGTTTCCTGAAAACAATGTGAAGATGCACAGGGTGATACAATATTCTGATTATGCCTTGCAGCAATTCTTCAAAACCGCTTCATCCATGCCATGGTTTAACAATACACTTTTTGTATTGCTGGCCGATCACACAGGGCACTCAGTGACTGAGGCTGAAAACAATGATAAGGAAGAGGGCTATCGTTTGAATGATTACCAGCTTACTTATTATAAGAACTCCGCAGGCCAGTATGCCATACCTATACTGTTTTATTTCCCCGGCGACAGCCTGACAGGCAGCAGGGATTTCACTTTCCAGCAAAGCGATATTATTCCTTCAGTCCTTGATTATATGAAATACAATAAGCCCTTTATTGCATTTGGCAAAAGTGCTTTCACCGAGGATGGTCAGCGCGTAGCATTTCAATGTGCAAACGATATATTTCATGTAGCCAGCGGTGATTATAGCTTACTATTCGACGGGCAGAAGTCTATTTCCCTGTATAATAACCGCCTGGATCCGGGGCAGGACCACAACCTGCTTGAAGAAGAAAAAGATGTTGCTGAAGAAATGGAAACACTTATCAAGGCCATCGTGCAGCAATACAATTACCGCATGATCAACAATCAGCTTGTCCCTCCCGGCTATGGGGAATAAATACTTCCTGGCAAAGATTACTTCGATCTCTCATTCCTGTCAAGGCGTCCATTATCATACATACCCTCTACAGCTACAGCCTTATCATCTTCCAGAACCACACGAAGTCTGAAATATTCTAGCTCTGCGAAGCCAAAGGTGTTATCTGTAATGGGGATCATCTTCATTTTTGGACGTTCCTCTCGCTGATAAAATAACTTTCCATCTTCCATGCTAATGGTCCTGGGGCCATATGTACCTGTGTAAGTTTTCAGAACCTTTTCATCGACTGTTATCGGTTTAAGTTTGGCCTTCAATCCATCACGGGCCCATACCAAGCCTGCACTGATATCTTCATTTTCCTCTGTTTTCAGCAGGCTATCAAGGGCCATCATGTATGCCATATCCATGGCCTTATCTTTTTCAATTTTCACATGGGGCTCAACCCCCGTGCCTTCCCAGTTGGTTTCTGTAATGGGGTTTACGGCCCTGCCAAAAGGAACCCTGACAATGAAATGATCGTTGATGATATAGGGTGCTACGGGATGTGCTCCACCGCCGGTAGTCTCCCCAACAATGATGGCCCTTTCCAGGTTTTTGAGATTGTAGGTAAACTCCTCCGCACCGGAAAAAGTACGTGAACTTGTGAGCACATAAATGTTTGTTTCCGGCATTTTTTCTCCCGGTACATGAGTCAGTGTCCAGAATTGTTTGGTTTCATCAGCTTCCCTGTAATAAAAAGAATTCAAATGTTGGGGATACTCAAAAAAGTAGGTAGTGATCAGTTGGATCAGGGAGGGGCTGCCGCCGCCATTTTCTGTCAGGTCAATGATCAGGGCATCGGTGTGTGCAAGAAAATTCATGGCGGCTACGGCTGTAGGCCCGGCAACGCTTGCATCCTGAAAACCATCAAACTTGAGATAGCCGACATTTCCGGGAAGTATTTCGATCTCTTTAAAACTATAGTTAGAGTACTCATTGTAACGCTTTTCAAGATCTTCAAGCTCAGTATTGTCTTCGTCCTCTTCGGCTGCTTGCATCATGGCTATGCGTTCGGGCATATACATAACTCCGATATGACGGTCGTTATTCACAGTGAGCAAATCCGCTGACAGCTGTTGGGCAAATTCTTCCGGTTTGTTGATATCGTCATACTGACCAGCCTTGAAATTGGCCAGAACCAGGTCACCCATCTCTTTTCCCTTGTCAGGAAAAACATATCTTTCTGTCATAAATTTTGCAATGCTGTCGACGACCAATGCTTTCTCACTGGCATCAAATACCAGCTTATTTTCCTGTGAGTATCCGCTCTGAAAGCAGACTAGCAAAAAGCCAATTACAAGAATAAGTATTGTTCTGAATAAAGATTTCATAGTAATATATTTTATTGATTTATAATTAATTGCATTGCCATTGAACATCTCCCCGATTGATCCTTCAGATCAGGGTGTCCTTCTATTTCTTTAAATCCTGTTTTATGATATAGTTGAGTGGCATCCGTCAGCTTGTGGTGTGTAAAAAGCAATATTGAATGGCATCCCATGCTCTTGGCTTCCTGTATAATATGTCTCATCATTCTTGCTCCTAATTTCCAGCCCCGGTATTTCTTCTTTATGGTAAACTTGGACAGTTCGCATTGCTGAGCATTGATTTGCTGCAGTGCATAAGTTCCGATCACTTCGTTCCGGGAAACCATCAGGTAGATCCTTCCATTCTTGTTAATGATCGCATTCATGGGATCAGAAAGTACGTTATGATCATGAGGGGATATTTCAAGATAAGCATTCAGCCAATCCTCATTTAGCTCACGAAAATCCTTCCTGTACCTTTCATCATAGCTAACAAATTCAATCTCATTCAAGGTATTCTCTATAAGCCTTTCCCTGACCCTCTGATAAGTGCTTTTTTGCCTGATCGTGTTTTCTATTCTGGCCACGTACTCAAGAAGGGCAGGTTCACTTTCAGACAGTATTTCTTCTGCTGCCTGGTGTATGGCTTCCCACACAGGAGCCAGCTCTTCAGCAAGATATCTTCCTCTCCTGGTTAAGCGCACCATTCTTTTTCGTTGGTCGGTTTTATCTTTTCTGGTAGCGATCAGCCTTTTGTTTTCAAGGCTATTGACCACCTGTACAGCGGCCGGGTGGGTCTGGTTTAGTTCACGTGAAATTTCGGTCACCTGTATTTCTTTTCTCCGTAAAAGAAGCTGAAACAGCGTGAACCACCTGGGTTCAAAATCTATGTCCTGATCTTTGTAGATATTTGATGCATCCTTCATCAAAAGTTCACTGAGGTTTTTAATGCGGCTTCCCAGGGCCATTGTCCCTAATTCTTCTATAAAATTCATATTAGTTATGTAAGTGCTTACATAAATATCCCAAATTTATGCCATAATTGATAATCTTTTGTTTATCAACATTCTATGGCTTCGCAGTAATTTTATAAGCGCTTAAATCTGTCCTCATATGTACACATATTGTACAGAAATGTACATTATTTCTTAACTTGCCGTTAAATACAAATCATATGAAAAAAACACTTTTTAGCCTGCTGATCATTGCCTTGTTCAGTCTGTCGGCCCTGGGTCAGGAAGAGGCTGAGATCAATCAGTTTATCGACCAGTGGCACCAGGATGCTGCTAACGTTGACCGGGAAGCTTATTTCGGGAAGATCGATGAGGACGGGATCTTTATCGGGACCGATGCAAGTGAAATATGGACAAAACAGGAATTCTATGACTGGGCCGAACCTCAATTCATCGGGGATGGCAAAGCATGGGACTTTAAGGCCACAGACCGCAACGTTTATTTTGGCAACAAATCAAAGTACGTATGGTTTGATGAGTTGCTTTCTTTTTCCGGTGGAATATTGCGTGGATCAGGAGTGCTTGTAAAAAGAAAGAATGGTTGGAAAATTATGCATTATGTTCTTTCGCTACCGGTGCCAAATGATAAGTTCAGGGTGGTGCTTGAGGCTATGAAAGGTAAAGAATAATGAATAAATAACAAGGAACTGGGAACAGGGAACAGGGAATAAGAATGTGGAATTATTACGGTGTGGGTATTCTTTTCAGGATATAAAAGGTTCCGTCGCTGTATCTCTCTTCCCAGTTTTCTGAATTTATAAGCTTGTCAGTGTCTCTGTCAAAGGCTTCTTTTAATAGAGGATATGGATTTTCTTTTGTAGAGAAGACTAGGTATTCAGCATCATTTATGGCTGGAAACTGGTAAATATGATCTCTTAGTGCCAGGTGTGGAAGGAAGGGAGATTGTGCACAGACAATGGCATCAACCGGGATCAGTTTCATGGCCCGGTATACTTCACCTATATCATAATCCTTTTTGTAGTGTGCTTTCTGATAAATTCTGATCCTGGATTTGTCTGTTGGCATATAGGTCGAATCCATGATCCTGAAGGTAGCCAGCAGGCAGCCTGCAAGCGAAAGTATGAGCAAAACTTTTTGCACTCCTTTCCTTTTTATGCAGGCAATAGCAGTAAATATCCCTATAGCCAGCACCGGGGCAAATTCAACACTGTAATGTGCCGATATTCCCCACATGGCTATTCTGTCATGAAAGAACTTCTGAAAAAATAGCGGGATCAACATGAGAATATAAATCGGCTTCCTGATCAAAGCATAGGCTCCGGAAATAAGTAGCAGGACTAAAAACTCAAGCTTCACATAATCTCCATCCGGGGACCCGGTATGGTTTATAAAAAATGCCTGAATGCTTCCAATCGGATGCTCAATCAAATACATAAGTGCTTCCGCAGGATTGTTGCCCAGAACAGAATAATGGAAATGCGGATAGGCCTGTTGGTTTGAAAGAGACGGCATGACCCAGGCAGTGATCAACACGAAGTATGATATACTGAAAACAAATGCCACCAGCATATAATATCGCCAGAATGGTTTACGCCAAACTTCTATCATCAAACCCAGGCAAATAAAAGAGACCCATAGAGAGATATTCTCCTTCGCAACAAGCAAAGCAATCAACATCAGGCTGCTGGCGATCAGCTTTTCCCGTTTCACGAAATAAAAGAACCATGGCAAAAGGGAGGCAGCCACAGTATTGCTGTGGTAGTCAAATGAAAGGGCGGAAATGACCCCAAAAAATAAATAGAAATATATGCTGGCATACAGTGCATATTTCCGGTTTTTATCCGACAATTGAAAGTAACTGTAAACACCTATTCCGCCGAGCAATACAAAGCAGATCTGAATGATCAGAAGTGTATAGGTGCCGAAAATCAGTGAAAAGGGAGAAAAAATAATCAGATACAGATCGAAATGATCGGCCAGCAGGTTTTCTCCCAGCTGCTTAAAGACACGGCTGTCGTTCCATTGAAAATGCGTGTAATCCCAGAGGGCATTGGTATAGACCCCAAGGTCAAGGGCATAAGTTCTAAAACAGTAATGATTTACCAGGGATATCAGTGAGTAAAGCCCTGCAAAAAAAATGATTACAATAAGTAATCTTTTATGATGTCTGATTAATTTCATTGTCAAAGCTAATTTAAGGATATTCAGCATGGGAGATGAAGATGCTTGCAATAAATTTCCTTAACTTGTCACAAATTAGCAGCATTAGAAAAATGATTACTATTATGATAGCCGATGATCATCAATTACTCATTGATGGTATTAAATCCACACTCAGAGATATAGAGGATTTCAGTTTTATTGGTGAGGCATTGAATGGGTTTCAGGTGCTTGAACAACTCGATGCTGGCCTGGTCCCCGATATCATCCTCATGGATATCAATATGCCCAAACTTGATGGTTTGGATTGTACAGCACAGGTGTCAAAAAAATATCCTGACATTAAGATCATCGCACTTTCACAATATGATGAGAAGCGCTTTGTAAAGCGCATGCTTAGATTGGGAGCCATGGGTTATCTTTTAAAGGATGCAGGCAAAGAGCAGATAGAAAAAGCTATCCGGGCTGTGATGGAAGGCAAGAAATACTTTAGCGATGGACTTTCGGTTCGCCTGGCTGAGCAGGAGTTAAAAAATGAGAACATTTCAAGCTTATTCCCAAAGCTTACAGCCAGGGAACAGGAGGTTTTGGGCTTGATCTGCAAGGACTTTACAAGCCAGGAGATCTCAGAAAAGTTATTTATCAGTTTTCATACTGTTGAAAGCCACCGGGCAAACCTCATGCAAAAGGCTGGCGTAAAGAAAACTGCGGGCCTGGTTCGCTGGGCTGTCGAAAACGATTTCATTAAATAAACCGGGGCGCCCGAATGGGCGCCCCGTAAAAGTCTACTTTGCAATAACAAAGCATCATCAAAGTTGATTACTGCACTAATTTTGCTTAGTGGCAGTTTTTTTGCGCGAAGCTATCTTTGGTGGATGATAGCTTTTCGCAATCTCCGATATCGGCTCATTTTGAACCCATACCTGGTTTAAGGCCAACTTTATCCGTGTCTCTCTTTCACCTACAATGCAGGTTAGAGAACATATTATGATGGTTGTGATCAGGGCTTTTACAAATATTTTCATTGGCCTCAAATGAACAGGTATCTAATTGCTGTTCAAAACAAATGTATTACCTATGAAATATACATCCGTAGCAGAAAAGCACCAAGAAAAAATATAGTGGTTTTCTGCTACTTCGATGCATTTATCAGGATGTATTTTTGTAAAAGTATGAGTGGTAACCTTAAGTATGTTAAAAACTTACAGATAATTAGGCCGGAGAATGAACCCGGTTTGGTTTCTATCAAGGCTAATGGTGTTGTAGAGATCACCAACCTGTACAGGCCGGTTCTGGCCCCTAAGCAATATGATGAAGCCCCAGAAGATGGTATACTGGAGCTGGACTTCATGTTACTCCCCGCTGAAAACGGGTTCTCTGATGTAGAAATGGAAGTGGACATTGTTTTTAAAGTCAAGGACCTCCCCGCCTGGGTAAAAGGTTTGAAAGTAACAGCAGTCGAAAATTCTGATATTGAGTTGATATAACAGCCTGCTTAAATAAATATTAGCGTATGATATTGGTCAAATTGTAATATATTAGATTGTTATTTTTATTCAATATCATTTTAACCAAAACCAACGACGCATGTATAACCTAAGCCAAAACCTGAGTCTCCTTTTCTCAAGAACAACAGAAAAGATCTACGCAAAAGCTTCACTTCAAATACAGATTTATACCACAGAGAGTATTCCTTATCCCCCCTCCGAAGACATTATCATAACTGACAAGGGAGCGCTGGGAAAAGATATAGAGATCCGCCTGAAAGTGAAGGGGCCAATATCTGAAACAATCAAAACAGAATCACTTACGGTTCCTGTCGAAATAATTAATGCGGGCGAAGAGCTAGATGAGCAGGGAGTCAGAAATGAAGTTGGAAGCAAAGTGTACAATGTAACCACCATTGTATATAAAGATGGTTCTGTTAAAAAAGAAAAATCAGGCACTCTGACCTCAGGATCAGATGTTGAAATCGATTAATTGATATATGCTGCAACATTTCAAAATATTCTTACTGCTAAGCTTGTTTTTCACAACATTGCAAGCACAGGCTATATACTACCATGAGGATATTCCCGATCTGCTCGATTGCATCGCAGAAGAGGCTGACACAAAAGAAAAAGTTGATTGCTATATACAGCTTGCCAGGTATTACAGGCAGATAGACAAGGATTCATCCCTTCTGTTTTCCGAAAGGGCATTTGACATTTCCGACAGGATCGGGTATACAGAAGGCTGCTGCGATGCTTTATACAGAAGATCCCAGACCCTCGACTATATGGGAAATCTGAAAGACGCCCTCTATTACTGTGAGGCATGCCTTGAGATTGCAGAGTCTATCAATGACAGTGTACGCATGGCCAAAGCATATTTTAAGATGGCCAGCTTGTTCAACGAAACATCAAATAAGCAGCCTGTCCGGGCCTATTATAATAAAGCCCTGCAAATTTTTATGCACAGGAGGGATACATCGGCCCTGATCGCTGTTTACAATGGGCTTGGAAATTTCTACCAGGACATCAGCATATACGATTCCTCGGCATACTATTTTCACAGGTCCATATCCCTTTGCGAACGAAGCGGGCATACACAGGCCCTGGGACGAATCTTTGGAAACCTGGGTATCGTTTACAGGAAACTTTGGGATTATGAAAATGCTGAAAAATACTCTCTTTTAAGCCTTGATTACTGCATTAAAAACAAGGATGAAAATGAACTCCCACTGATATATTCGAGATTGGGTGTGCTGGCGTCCGATCAAGATGATTATTCAACAGCCATTAGGTATTACGATCTGGCCGAATCTGCTTCCAGGGTTACAGGAGATTCAATCAGTCTTTATGAGGTATATGTAAACCGGGCTCGAGTTTACCGATACCAGGGAAAATATAATGAGGCCCTTGCTTTGTTGAAAGAGGCACTATCATATTATCGTCAGCAGGACTTTGCCGAAGGAATCATTGCAAGCTGGCAAAACATGGCCTGGATATACTCCAAAATAAATATAGAGAAACAGGCCTTTTTATACTTTGATTCCTGTATTTCCCTTGCTCAGGCCATGCATGATCTGAGCAGGCAAAAACAGGTTTATGGGGACATGTATGATTTCTACTCGGATCAAGGAAAACACAAACAGGCCTTAGATGCTTATGTTCAATATCAACAGCTGACAGATAGTATCTTTAGCCTTGAAAAGACAGAGATCATCAATGATCTTTTGTTGAAGTATGAGAAGGAAAAGGACCAGCTCCTGATCCTGAGCCTCGAGAATGAGAACCTGGAAAAGGTGAAACAACGCAATTTATTGCTATTCATTGTTTTTGGAATTGTTGCCATCGGCCTTTTCCTGGTCTTCTTTTTAATATACAAGAGCAGGAAAAACAGGATTATCGCGGAGCAAAAAATCATGCAGCTGGAAGAAGAGAAGAAGCATCTGGCAGCTCGTTTTCTTGTTGAAGGTGAAGAAAAAGAAAGAAAGCGAATTGCACTTGAGTTGCACGATAATCTTGGTGTCCTTCTTTCTGCTACAAAAATGCAGTTTACCGAGATCCGGGATAAAAGTCCTGAGAATGCAGCCCTTGTCACTAAAGCAACACAATTCCTTGAGCAGGCAAGTAAGGATGTTCGAAAAATATCACACAACCTGATGCCGGGCCTTCTCACTAAACTAGGGCTGTATGAAGCCCTGGAAGACCTCTTTGAAACGCTTGATGAATCAGAGGGTTTAGATGCCGTGATAGATGTGGTTGGCCCACAAGACAGATTAGATGAAAACAAGGAGATCATGATCTACCGTATGATGCAGGAAATCGTGAACAATACCCTCAAACACGCCTCCGCAAGTAAGATAGACCTGACCCTTATCGTTGATGCAGAAGAGTTGAATATCAGTTATGCCGACAACGGAAAAGGTTTTGAGGTTGAGGAGATAATTGATAAGAAAAGCATTGGTTTACAAAGCATTCTGTCCAGGGTTAAATTCCTGGATGGCCGGATTAAAATCGACTCTGCAAAAGGTACGGGGAGTGTATTTCGTATCTGTATTCCTTTAGGTCCCGGTCATTGCCAGTAAAGCTTCAGAAAAAGTTCAATACTCAATTCCCTCTTTTTAACGTTATTTTCCTTTATCTTGGCAAAGGAAAATTTATTTATACCTGGAAACGGATCAACATAAAGATATTAAGGGGCTTGACAGTAAAGGCTTTGAAGACCTCTTCAGGAAGCATTTTAAAGGCTTAAGTTATTTTGCCCTGGAGTATGTCAAAGACCTTGATATTGCCCGTGAGATTGTTCAGGAGGCTTTCGTTAACCTCTGGGAAAAGAGGGATGCGATTGAGCTGGACAGATCGCCAGAAGCCTATCTTGGAACAAGCGTACGAAACCGTTGCCTGAATTACCTCCGCGATCATAAGAAATTTGACAGGACCATTCTGGAATTCGAAGGTCTCGGTGATAATCATAACTATGTAATTCAGGATCAACTGGTAGCCGATGAGTTGAAAGCCAGGATAGAAGAGGCTACCAATGAGTTACCTGAAAAGTGCAGGGAGATTTTTCTCCTCAACAGGATGGAACACAAGAAATACCAGGAGATCGCCGACGAGCTGGCAATATCTGTGAAAACAGTGGAAGCCCAGATGTCGAAAGCATTGAGGATCATGCGTGAAAAACTGTCTGAGTTTATAGGCTTATTTATATTATTCATAGAAATATTAAACCCTTAGTAAGGGTAAAAGAGGGCTTGTGTGTATATTAGATAGCAGCAATGAATGAAAACACCACATATTACGAAATACTGATTGTCAGGTACCTTTCCGGGGAAGCCACAGCAAAAGAGGTCTCTGATCTCACCGCCTGGCTGAAGGCTGATACCGGGAACCTGAATACTTTCAGGGAAGCCCGTAAGACCTGGGCCCTGCAGGAAGCAGTTCGTGTGGAGAACAATACCGAGCTCGACAGTGAGTGGGATTCATTGAGTGAGCGTATTGAAGATGTTGAAGCTCCCGACATACGAAACTTACAACTGCAGACCCGAAAGAGCTTCCTGCGTATTGCTGCAGTATTCCTCTTGCTTATTGTGCCTTCCATGGTGTATTACTGGTTCTTCCTCCCTCCTGGTGAAGACCTGCTGGTCGCCGAAATGCAGATGGTCGAAACTACATTGTCAGACGGGACACAGGTGGCCCTGAATAGCGGATCCAGCCTGCATTACCCCAGCCGTTTCAAAGGGAAGGAAAGAAAAGTTTCCCTGGAAGGAGAAGCATATTTCGATGTGGCCCACGACAAAAATAAAGCCTTTGTCATCAATGCGGAAGACATGCAGATCAGGGTGCTGGGCACCTCCTTCTATGTGAACACAAATGCTGAAGAAAATACCATGGAGGTGGTCTTAATGTCCGGCAGTGTTCAGCTCAGCTTCAATGACAAACAAATGTTGCTTGAACCTGGCGACAAAGCCATTATCCTGAAGCAGCACGGAGAGATCGTAAAACAACAAAGCAATGATCCTAACCTGCTGGCCTGGAAAACCAGAAAAATCTCTTTCAATAACACTCCAATAAAAGAGATTATTGACGTACTTAAAAAAGTATATCACAAAGATATCGTAGTATTGAATCCGGAGATCAACAATTGCCGTATAACAGCTACCTTTGAAGGTCAATCACTGGAAGCTGTGCTGCTTGTCCTGCAATCGACCATTGACATTACAGCCCGGCCAAACGGTGACAAGATCGAACTTTCGGGTACAGGATGTCAATAAAAACCACTTTGTCCATAGCGGGTCATACATATCTGAAAAGCATCGTATTCTCTCTTGCCTTGATCATAACGGCAACAGGCATCTTTTCCCAGGACCTATCCCGAAAGATCACTATCATAGCTGAAGGACTGCCCCTGGAACAAGTGATTATAGAAATAGAAGAAAAGGGTGATGTGAATTTCTCCTACAGCCCACAATCCATCCCGGCAGGGATGACCATCACCATCCGGGCCGAAAACAAATCCATCAACCATATCCTGAAAAAGGTTTTTAGAAAGAATGGGATAAGGTATGACATTGTTGAAAGTCATATAGTACTCAGGAGTTCTGAAGAATCCGCACAGGATGAATATATCCGTGATCCTGATAACCCGGAACATTATACTATTTCAGGATATCTGAAAGACCGGGCATCAGGAGAGGTGCTCATAGGAGCCCATGTGTATGAGAAAGAAAGCTATGTGGGCACATCGACCAATGCATATGGTTTCTATTCTCTAACCTTGCCGGAAGGTACACATCAGATCCTCTTTTCATTTATCGGTTATCAGCCAGTGGAGATAAGTATATTGCTCGATAAGGACAAGCAACTGAGCCAGGAGATGAAGGAAACCCTGCTGAACATGAAGGAGATTGAGATCATTGGAAGAACAGATAAGCCCTTCTACCTGAATGACCAGATCAGTGAGTTCCGCTTCAGTAGCAAAACCCTGGCAAAACTGCCCGGCATAACCGGTGATAAAGACATTATCAAGTCGCTCCAGGTAGTTCCTGGCGTGGAATCATTTGGCGATGGCTCCTCTCTCTTCTTTGTCCGGGGGGGTAGCAGTGATCAGAACCTGATCCTTATTGATGAGGTGCCCCTGTATAATGCCTCTCATCTCTTTGGCTTTCTCTCAGTAATCTCTCCCGATGCCATTAGCGATATGGAAGTTTTTAAGGGTGATTTTCCTGTAAAATATGGTAATCGCCTGTCGTCTGTTGTGGATATCAAGACTAAAGATGGCAACAAGAAGCGTTTTGGCTTCGGGGGTAATCTGGGGCCATATACCTCCACCCTTTATATAGAAGGACCGCTGGTCAGGGATAAGAGCTCTTTTTACTTTGGAGGAAGGTATTCCACCTTGCAATGGCTTTCCAATCTGTACTACAAAAACCAGGATGTCAAAGTGGGGTTTTTCGACCTGAATGCAAAGCTCAACTTTAAGCTCAATAACAGGAACAGGTTGTTTGGAACCTTTTATATTGGAAATGATCAACTTGAGAGAAAGACCTACTCCGCCATTCCAACTTACGGTATCAGCTGGAATAATGTATTAGGTACTATCCGCTGGAACCATGTTTTTAACAAAAAGCTTTTCTCGAACACGACCTTTTACGTGACGCGGTATCAGTATTTATTATACCTGTCGGAGGACAAAAAGGAGTATTGGAACTCCTCCATTTCGAATATCAGCCTGAAAACGGATTTTACATGGTTTCTGAACCCCAACAATACCTTCACCGCAGGGTTTAGCATAAACACCCATGCCCTTGACGCCGGGAATGTAAATTTAAATGACAGTGAAGGCTCCAAGGAGATTCCCAACTATAATTGCGTAGAATACACTTTCTACGCAGGGAACCAGCAGAACATTGGTAAAAAAATAACCCTCCGCTATGGTTTACGCCTGCCCATCTGGCAAGATCTGGGGCCCACTACCGTTTACTATTTCGACGGTAACTATAATGTGATCGACACCTTTGATGTTGAAAAGAATGCCGTATATTCTTCATTTGCCAGCCTGGAGCCCCGTATCAACATCTCATTTCTGATATCTCCTGGTTCATCCCTCAAGGCCGGATACAGCAGAACCACCCAGTTCCTGAATGAATTGAATAACAGCATCAGTCCATTTACTTCGCTGTCAGTCTGGGTGCCTGCGGGCCCTAATATTGAACCACGAAAGGCCGACCAACTTTCTCTTGCTTATTTTACAGGCTTCTGGAAAGACAGGATCAAATTCTCGGCAGAAACATATTATAAAAATTATCAGAACTATATTGATTACGCTCCTCATGCCAATATGCTTTACAACCCCCTGATAGAAGGAGAAATTCGTCCGGGTAAAGCTTATTCCTACGGCCTTGAATTAATGCTTAGCAAGCCCTTTGGCCAGTTCACGGGGTGGATAGGGTATACCTATTCGAGGATCTTTGTTAAAACACCGGGGGTGAATAATGGGAATTCATACAGGGCCTTCCAGGATCGGCCCCATAATGTGAGCATTTTTGCAGCTTACGACACAAGGAAGCGATGGACCTTTTCTGCCAACTGGATTTTGCTCAGCGGGGCTGCCATTTCCACACCAATTAGTTTTTATGATTATAACGGATATGTGGTTCCTGTGTATGGAGATAAGAACAACGATCGCCTGCCCAGTTATCATCGCCTTGACCTCTCAGCCAACTTCAGGCTGAATAAAAATGAAGAATCTCGCTATAAGCATAACCTGATCCTGAACCTGTATAATGTATATGGAAAAACAAATCCATATTTTATGAGTTTTAACAGGATAGAGCAAACAGATGGCGACTTTGTGATCCCTGCGGATCATTCACACGCTCAGCAGCTTGTACCAACAGAATTATCGGTCTCCGAGATCATTCCATCCATTAACTATCAATTCAAATTCTGATGAAGAGGTTCTGGATACATATCGCCCTGTTATTGCTTCTTTCGGCCTGTGTGAAAGAAGCCGATTGGAGTGTTCCTGAAGATGTGAGCAACTATATTGTGTTGGATGGAATCATCACCAACGAGGCGAAAACACAATATCTATTTATACATTATAATAAGGCAGGCCTGAATGATGCCAGTATTCCGCTCAGCGGTGCAGAGGTGATCATAAGCAATGAAGATGTAACCTTTCAGTTTAGCGAGGACCCGGAAGAGGCAGGCAGGTATATTTCAGATAGTACTGTTCTTGCCCAGCTTGATAAAAATTATTCACTGCTCATCCTGTACCAGGACAGGATATACAGCGCCCAGGCCTATATGGTTCCGGGAAAAACCTTCCCCGAGTTGACCTATATTAAGAATGAAGACGATGATCTTTACAGGATCGACTATGTTGCCAGTTCATTTGAAACGGAAGATCCTGCCATGTGGGAAGTTCTGATTGACTGGTCGGCAGTAGCAGGATATGAAAACGAAGATCCGGAGGATTGTAGAAAAAAACTGCTTTTTTACACGCTCCCCACTCTGGATATTAGCCAGGTCTTTGCTCCTACGGTTGAGCAAACATCCTTCCCGGCAGGGACACAGATCGACCAGAGGAGGTATTCATTGACTCCCGAACACACAGCCTTCATCCGCACCTTGTTGCTGGAAACCAGCTGGCAGGGTGGTGTTTTTCCATCTGATCCAGCCAATATAAGCACAAATTTAAGCGATGGGGCACTTGGATTTTTTGGCGTATGCGCCGTGAATTCACTTTCCCTCATTGTAACACCATAAAAAAATATGAACTTTAAATAAGGGTAAATGAAAAAGTTAGTGTACTATTTAAAACAAGTTAACATGAATCCAAGAAAAATTATCCGGCTATTAACGTTCTTCCTTCTTGCTGCTGCATTGGTTGCGGCATGTAAAAAGGATGAGCCGGAAGAGGTTCAGCCTGACTCATCCCCTGTTCAGCAATTATCATTAGATGATAACTCCGTTGAGGAAAATATTGACGAGGCTCTCATCGATGCCGGACAGGTGATCTCAGGTGTAAATCTAAAAGCAGGCCTCCCTTGTGGGGCAACACTGGATTCTACAGTAGTGGTAAATGATACCATCATCCACTTCCTAACCTATGACGGACTCAACTGTGCCCAGACCCGATACCGTAAAGGAAAGGTCCACATCAAAATGAAGGAAAACTCCCATTGGCTGTTCCCGGGTTCTTTTCTCCATATTCATTTTTACGATTATGAAGTAACCAATGTTATCAATAATCAAAAGATGGTGATCAATGGCATGTCGGAGATAGAAAATGTAAGCGGAGGCATCCCGGCATTACTTGGGAATGGATTTAATACTGTTATCCACAAAAATTCGGCTCATGTGAATATTGCGTTTAATGGCCATCCACACCGAAGCTGGCACCTCACCAAGATGCTGGTTTATAGTGGAACCCCCGGGAACCTGATGCTTGCAGTAAATGGATTTGGCGTAAATCAGGGACATACCAATCTCATTTCGTGGGGTAGTGACCGGGATGGAAAAATGTTCTTTACTCAGATCGGGGAATCGGTTGTGTTTAAAGAATCTTGCCAGTGGGTACCTTATTCCGGTGAGCAGATCTATCTGATCCCATCAGATCAGCTGAAGGCCACTGCCACCTTTGGCTACAACAGCAATAATGAACCTATAACAGGATCGGAATGCCCGACCCGCTTCCGTCTTGACTGGCAGCAGCAAGGGCATTCAGGAACCATATTTTTACCCTTATAACAGACATACCCAAAAACACAAACCACTAACTAAACACAAACCCTTATGAAAACACGGAAATTAATTTTAGGAATGCTTTTACTGGCTGGAACGGCCATTCTTTATACCGGATGCACGAAGGATGAAGAAACAGATCCCAACAAAACTTCAGACCGCGAAACAGAGGTAGATGCAACTAAAGATGATGCGCTGGCCGACAAGCTCTTCAGTGAGTTAACTGACATAACCGATGAGGCTATGCGCGGCAACGATAAGTCTTACAAGGGAATGGTACTGGATACCATTTTTATGGGACCATGTGTGACTGTAACCATCGATACACTAAGCTTCCCGTTCACTGTAACTATTGATTTCGGGACTACAAATTGCCTATGCAACGACGGCAAATGGCGTAAAGGAAAAATCCATGTTGAACACACCGGTCCTTATTGGGCTCCCGGAACAGAGATCACGACAACGCTAGAAGATTATTTTGTAAACAACCACCAGGTTCTGGGAACCAAGATTGCTACAAATATGGGGCAAAATACCTCAGGACACCCGACCTGGACTGTGGAGGTTGACGGACAGGTGATCAAGCCCGATGGTGGGGTAATCATATGGATCGGCGACCGCATGCGTGAATGGTCACAGGGAAATAACACACCTTTTATGTGGTGGGATGATGTTTACCTGATCTCAGGCACTCACAATGTGGTTGCAGCCAACGGAAGTACGCTTTCTGCCATCACAACACAGCCACTTGAGGTTGCACTTAATTGTTATTGGATCAAGGGCGGTATTATTGAGCTGCAGCATTCCGACCTGCCGCTGATCGTGCTCGACTATGGTCCGGGCAGCTGTGATGATGACGCTGTAGTAATCATTGATGGTAACTCCTATCCTATCAAGTTATAAACCATCCCTTCTGCGAATGCCGCTATTACGGCAGGCAGAAATCTCCATATACACCATATTGCAAAGAACAGGTTCCTGGAAAGGGGCCTGTTTCTTTTATGGTATTGAGATATGAGATAATAGTACTGAGACATTCTTGAAACAAACAAACCAGAAATCTCAATACTCACTACTCCTGTCTAAATACTCATATCTGTTATCTTTGCACAAGAACTTATACTTATGACCAGACATTTAAGCATTATCATCCTTTTACTAATCACCGTGCAATCACATGCTCAATTTTTGCGTGCCGATTATAAAAAGGCAGAATTGATCTACCACCGACCTCTTGCCGTTGAATTATTTGACCTGCAGGATGCCATGAATGAATGTGACTCCCTCCACATGATGTGGTTGAATGAAAATCTAAAGAAAGTAGTCCCAGAATACTGGACTCTGAATGACAGTATTATTTTCATGGAGAAAAGGCTTTTAACTTCTATTATTGGTTCCAAGAGCACTGATTATGCAGTGCTTACGGCCAGACCATCACGTGAAGGACAACAGAGCTCAGGTGATATTTACTGGTCCAGATCATTTACGTTCATGTTGTTCCTGTCGGAAGATGGCAGGCGCCTTGATCCGGAACTCGTTGACAGGAATTCGCCAATTATTCCTGATTCGGACAATGGGGGGCAACTTTTAAGAGGGAGATACATTTTTAAATTGTCGTTTGCCGATTGGGGGATGAGCGTTGGGGATCTGGTTTTTGCGGTAGAGCAAATCAACTACAATGTAAACATGGCCCTGGAAAAGAGGTATTCAAAAAAAGGTGTTTACGCACAGAAGATCCCGAAGTATATCACTGCCTCACTACAAAAAAAGACACTTTTGATTCCGGAAGACCTTGATCCGGAAGGCATTAACGAAGACATTGTTGCAAAATATTATGATCATCCATTTCAAATTGCATCACAGGATGAAATAGAAGCTGCAATTAATTCTAAGGCTGAAAATACGGCTTATATCCACTACCTGTGGTCGGACCAGGAACGCATGTTCCTTGGTACGGTGATCGATGCTCAAAACGGGCAACTGCTGGCAGTACTTAAGCCAAACGTAACTAAAATAGAAAAACAGGAGTGCCTTCCTATCGGTATTTCCAATAGAAGCCTGATTCGCATGAAGACAAATAAGCTTAAGGGGCTTAGTAAAACCGTGAAATGATATCAGAGGCTTGAAGTTTATTTTGCTTCCGGAATGGTATAAATTGTTTGCGTTGGAAAGGCCATTTCTATCCCCAATTCCTCAAAACGTTTCTTAACCTCCATGTTTACTTCTGTTTGTGCTCCCATGATATCTGATTCCTTCTTAATATAATAGATGAACAATATGCCGAGGGAGAAATCACCAAACTCTGTAAAGCTGATGACTGTATTTTCTTCCAGATTTTCATTTTCATCCACAATGGCCTGTAGTGCCTTCATTCCATTCTGGATCTTATCGGCAGTTGTTTCATAGATCACACCCAGTTTTAATACCACTTTACGACTGGGCTCTGATGTCACATTTTCTACCATGCCGTCAGTAAACTTGGAATTAGGAATGGTCACAATCCTGTTTTCCAGCGTTTTCAGGCGTGTACTGCGAATACCTATCTCTGTGATGGTACCATCAAAACCATTGATCTTAACTCTGTCGTTGATGGTAAATGGTTTATCGGTAAAAATGGTTATCCCACCAAAAATATTGGCCACTGTATCCTTCGCAGCCATAGCCAGGGCAATACCTCCTATACCCAGTCCGGCCAGCAGAGCACCAACATTATATCCTGCATTATTAAGGGCAATGATGATACCCATTATCCAGATCGCAGCACGGATGGCCTTACGGATGATGGGGACGATCTGATCATCAAGGTCTCCCTCTGTCTTTTCTGTTAAAGGGATAATGTATTCCTTTATAATGGCATCAATCAGCCTTGCCAGCAGCCAGGTGATTGTCAGGGCGATCATGACCCAGTAAACTTTATCAATCCATGACATAATGCCTTCAGGGAAGCTCAAGCGACCAACAGCAAACCACACCCCTATGATCGTAAATATCAGCACAATAGGCTCTTCAAGCATGTCAACCATAATGTCGTCAAGCTTGGTTTTAGATTTCTTTGTAAGCTTTTTGATCACGCTCCCAAATATCCAGTACAGGACCTTGCCTGCAACCAGTGTTCCAATAATAATGGCCAGGGCAATGGCCCAATCGCCGACAGTGTTGTAATAAAATTCTTTTGCAAAAAATTCATTCATGATATTACGTTTTTAATTTATTCTCTTCTGCTATATTAAAGGGCAAAGATAAAAAACAAGGACATCCCCGGAACATGATTTTTGATTCTTACAATGGTATTATATCTTTGCCCAAAAGCTTCATTCATGAAAGAACAAAGACATTTTGCCGGATCCTATAAGGTTCGCGTAGGCGATATTAATTATGGTGGCCACATGGGAAACGACAGGGCATTATTGTTATTCCATGATGCCCGTATTCATTTTCTTGAAGAGAGGGGATTTTCAGAAAGTGATATCGGGGGTCCGGGGCTGATTATGGGCGATGCTCATGTGTATTTCAAAAAAGAGGTTTTCCGGGGTGATGAACTAAGGGTATTTATACATATAGAAGAGCTCAGTGAATTATCATTTGTTATGCATTATTCTATCCTGCGAGATGAGGTGAAGGTTATGCACGGACATACCAAGATGATCTCTTTTGATTACGAAAAAAGAAGGGTTGCCAAAATTCCTTCTGCATTTATTGAAAAGCTTCCAATAAATTAATTGTTTACTTTCTCTTCACCGTTAAGCGCCGAGATTCAAAGGCACGCAGAGACAGTTTTGGCGATATGAAGCATCGTTATAATGCAAGTATACACAAGGAAATTCACCGCTAAGGCGCTAAGACACAAAGGAGCGCAAGTTTTAGCATTACTTAACGTCTTTCAAGATTCATTAATTAGGTAATACTGTGAGACATTTTTATGATTTTGGTATTAATATAAATATACCAGCTATTACCAAAATGAATCGAATTGAGCTCAACAAATTATCCAAGATTATTATTGACTCCTCTATTACCGTTCACAAAGAAATGGGCCCAGGTTTACTGGAAACTGTTTATGAGAATTGCTTAACAAAAGAATTATCTATACGAGGAATTGGAGCTCTGAGCCAGGTTTTTCTTCCCTTAAAATATAAAGGTGAAGAATTAAAGAAGGATTTTAGAATAGATATTCTTGTTTGCAATGAAATCATTGTTGAGATTAAAGCGGTTGACCATATCATTCCTGTACATGAGGCCCAAATAGTTTCTTACTTGAAATTATCTGGATTAAGGCTTGGATTTCTTATTAATTTCAACGTGGTCTTGCTCAAAGACGGCTTTAAAAGGTATGTCAATAACTTTTAGGGAATTCAATTTACTGGCACTAAAGTGCATGGAAATTCTTTGCGATTCTTTGCACCTTTGCGACTTTGTGGTTAAGTGATGTTTATTGTTTTTTTCCGAAGTAGTATTTTACGCCCAGATCCAGGATAAAGGCCTTATTGGTAATCTTTTCAAGACCAAACCCATGCGGAGGTTCATTTTCCAAAGCGGGCATAAAGTCAATTTGTTGGGAATATATCAAAGCAATCCCGACAGGACCAATCATGTATTCAAGGCCCAGACCGTAGATCATACCAAAAATTATCTTATTCATTTCTTTTTCCAGTTCGTCGAAGTTCAGATCAGATTTATAGGTAAGATAAAAATCAACCCTCGGTCCAACAAAAAGATATGGGACAAAGTTCCCGAACTCAATCCTTGCTTTCAGCATTGGACTGAGATATGCATACCTGAAACTTGTTTTGAGGGTTTTTAATTCTCCTGTTCCTTCAGGCATATCGGGAGTTGTAAGCTCTATTTCCTGCCACATTCCTTTTTCAATGTAACCCCCTTCGGCAAGTATACTAAGAAATTTTTGCTGAAGAAACTCAGCATTTACACCCAGGTGCAATCCTGTATTATAATTAAACTCCGTTTGGTCGTTAACATTTACCCATTCCCAATCTTGATTTGCCCACACAATCCCGGGTTTTAGCGCAATACTCTTCACCACCTGCGCCTCAAGCAGGGTGACACCACATAGCATTATTACAAAAACTACAATGATTCTTTTCATAGCAATGAAATTAAATCCAACATTGATTTAATAGATAATCTTTATGCTCTGGTATTGGTCAGAGTAAAGTTATAAAAATTATGAATTATAAATTGCGGGTGTTGGGCGGAATACTTGCCTATCCTCTGATATGCGATGCCGGAAGCTCAAGATATACAGCCTGCCCCAGGCCATTGATCTCTATCTTAACCTTCTTCTTACCCAAAATCTCCAGAAGTTCTCCCTGAATGCCTTTCATTGGTCCGGCAATGATGTCAACAATGGTGCCAGGAGTCAAATGAAGGTCGACGTCTGGCAGATCCTGTCCTGTATCGACAAACTGCCTGATGGCTTCTATTTGCTGGGGAGGGATGGCAACCGGCCTTCCTTCAAAAGTAATGAACCGCACAGAGCCAGGTGTGTTTAATACTTCAAAATATTCTGCTTCGGAAATATTAACAAAAATATACGACCTGAACAGGGGTTCTTCCACCCATTTTTTGCGATCACTCCACTGCTTCAGAACTTTTAGCATAGGAAGATAGGCCTCGATACCGGCTCTCAGGAGCAGCTCATACATTTTTTTTTCCACCCTCGAGCGGGTATAAAGCGCATACCATGATTTTTTAGTCTTATCAGTATTCATGGCAAGGTTATATGCTTATTAAAGATTCAGGCCTTTCAGGATGGGATGATAGTCCCCTTTTAATCCCAGAGGTTGTGCCGACCTGATATCATGGACGATTTCTATACTCTTCCTGGCCTCACGTATGCCAAAGCCATTCCCATCAAGTATGCCCTGATAACTTTGGGTATGAAGGTCGGTGAAGCCGCCGCTGAATTCAATCTCTTCCCCTTCCATGGTGATCGACCTGAAGGTTGACATGCCATTTTCGCGGGCCTCTTCAGGGATAGTTTCTTTTTTAAGACTAAGGTACCATCGCACCCTGGCCTTTTCCAATTCGAGATAACCTGCAGCGGTATCTTCTATAGAGACATGAACATCATTTTTCTTAATATCACCAAAGATCCAGGTCAGCATATCAAAAAAGTGTACCCCAATATTTGTAGCTACACCACCGGAACGCTGAACATCTCCTTTCCAGGAAATAAAATACCATCGTCCCCGACTGGTGATATAGGTCAGATCAAGGTCATAGACTTTATCTTTAGGGCCATTTTCAACCAGTTCTTTGAGCTTAATGATGGATGGGTGCAACCTTAGCTGGAGGATGGTGTAGATCTGCTTTCCGGATTCTTTTTCAATTTCTGAGAGAGCATCTACATTCCATGGATTCAGCACAATTGGTTTTTCACAGATCGCACTGGCCTCATTTCTTAATGCCAGCCTGATATGGGCATCATGTAGATAATTGGGAGAGCAGATAGATACAAAATCGATCTTACGTTCGCCGCTTCTGCGCACTTTGTCCATGTGTCGGTCGAAACGTTCTGTTTCGGTAAAGAATGCTGCCTCCGGAAAGAAGCTGTCGATGATCCCGACACTGTCGAACCTGTCCAATGCAGCAACAAGATTGTTGCCGGTATCTTTTATTGCACGCATATGACGGGGAGCAATATAACCGGCCGCCCCGATCAATGCAAAGTTGTGAACACCATCCTGCTGAACCATGATAAAAAGTTTATAGTTTAACTACTTTATTGTTCCTTAACATGTATTCTTCGCCACTTTCAGGACAAAAAGCTTTGCCTGCCCTATCGAATTCAAGACGATGCCCATACTCGCTCATCCACCCTGCCTGTACGGCCGGGCAGCCAATCATCAAGGCATAATCAGGAACCTCTTTGGTAATCACAGCCCCGGCAGCTATGAAGGAATAGCTTCCGACATCATTTCCACACACTATAGTGGCATTGGCACCGATAGATGCCCCTTTCTTCACCAGGGTCCTGGCATATTCACCTTTCCTGACAACAGCGCTTCTGGGATTTTTAATATTGGTAAAAACCATGGATGGTCCCAGGAATACATCATCTTCACAGACCACTCCCGAATATATCGATACATTGTTCTGTACCTTAACATTATTTCCCAGTACCACATCATCGGCAACAAAGACATTTTGCCCAAGATTGCAATTTTCTCCAAGGATGCTTTTTCCCATCACATGGCAAAAATGCCAGATCTTGCTTCCTTTTCCAATGACAGCACCATCATCAACGATAGCACTCTGGTGTGAGAAATATTCTTTTTCCATACAATGGGGTTTTAAACGATCATACCCACTCCCACAGTGGTATTGGAGGCTTCATCAATTATGATGATAGCTCCGGTTTTCCTATTTTGCCTGTAAGAGTCATAAAACAAGGGTTTGGTTGTCCGCAGAGATACACGTGCAATCTCATTCAAACCTACATTTTTATCATCGAGAACTTTTTCAAGGGTATTTACATCTACTTTATATTTTACATCTTTTATCATACAGCGTGCATCAGCTATAGTATGCATAATGGCGTATTTCCCATTCAGTATCATGGGTTTTTCGCTCATCCAGCACATCATCACATCAATATCCTGCCCAACCCTTGGTCCATTGTTTGCTTTCACGATCATGTCACCACGACTAATATCGATCTCATCCTCGAGGGTGATGATCACCGACATAGGAGGGAAAGCTTCCTTCAGTTCTTTCGTATGGCTAACAATGGATTTGATTGATGACGTAAATCCTGAGGGCAGCACCCTCACTTTTTCCCCTACCCTGAAAACACCACCGGCAACCCTTCCTGCATATCCCCTGAAATCATGAAATTCATCTCTCTGGGGTCTGACTACATATTGTACAGGAAACCTGCCATCAATATGGTTATGATCACTGCCAATATGAATGTTCTCCAGTATATACCGCAATGTTCCACCATGATACCAGGGCATGTTTTCCGATTTTTCAACCACATTATCGCCTTTAAGTGCGCTGATAGGAACAAAACGAACATCCTTCACTGCCAGCTTTGCTGCAAAAGCCTTAAAATGGCTTTTTATCTTTTCATAGGCCTCCTCTTCATATTCGACAAGGTCCATTTTGTTTACACAAACTACGATATGCGGGATCTGCAAAAGTGAGGCAATAAATGTATGCCTGTGTGTTTGTTCTGTTACGCCATTTCTGGCATCGATCAGGATGATGGCAGCATTGGCGGTCGATGCACCGGTTACCATGTTACGTGTATATTGCACATGCCCGGGTGTGTCGGCAATGATGAATTTCCTTTTGGGCGTTGCAAAGTACCTGTATGCCACATCGATGGTAATGCCCTGTTCGCGCTCTGCGCGCAGTCCATCTGTCAGCAAGGACAGGTCAACGGTTTCATTGCCTTTTTTAATGGAGGCTCTTTTAACAGCTTCCATCTGGTCTTCGAATATAGACTTGCTATCATAAAGCAGGCGTCCGATCAGGGTGCTTTTGCCATCATCAACACTGCCTGCGGTAGTAAAACGCAGCAGCTCCATATCTAAATAAGCCTTACTTGAAAACTCTTTATCTTCCATCATAATGCGATTGTTTGCTATAAGTAATTATGCCCCGCTGATTAGAAATATCCTTCTTTCTTACGGTCTTCCATGGCTGCTTCTGAGCGCATATCATCTGCTCTTCCACCACGTTCAGTAATCCTCGTAGCAGCAATTTCCTGAATAATATCTTCCAGTGATTCTGCGGTGGATTCTGTTAATCCTGTACAGGAAATGTCTCCGATTGTACGGCACCTGACCCTCATATTCTTCACTTCTTCCTCGGGTTTTCTTTTCATAAATGGTGCTGCTGCAAGCCATGTGCCATCACGATAAAAAACATCGCGCATATGGGTGTAGTAAAGGCTTGGTATCTTAATATCTTCCATATAGATATACTGCCACACGTCCATTTCTGTCCAGTTACTAATTGGAAATACCCTGAAGTGTTCACCCATGTTCTTTTTCCCATTAAATATGTTCCAGAGTTCGGGGCGCTGGTTCTTTGGGTCCCATTGCCCAAATTCATCCCTGTGAGAGAAAAAACGTTCCTTGGCTCTGGCTTTTTCTTCATCCCTGCGGCCACCACCGATGGCTGCATCAAATTTATTTTTTTCAATGGTATCAAGCAGAGTAGTTGTTTGCAGGAGATTACGGCTGGCATTATATCCGGTCTCTTCAACCACTTTTCCTTCATCAATACTCTCCTGAACGGAACCCACGATCAGCTTAGCACCGATATCTTCACAGAGCTCATCACGAAAAGTAATCGTTTCTTCGAAGTTGTGCCCTGTGTCGATATGTACCAGTGGAAAAGGTATCCTGGCCGGCCAGAAGGCCTTCACCGAAAGGTGGACCAGTACAATGGAATCCTTTCCTCCGGAAAAAAGCAGGGCCGGATTCTCAAACTGCGCAGCCACCTCCCTCAATACGTAGATGGATTCTGATTCCAGTTCCCTTAAATGGTTCAGGTTATATTTTTTAATGTCTTCCATGGTCTATTCCTTTTTGGCATTAACGGTAATAAGCGGGAGGATATGGGTTATGATCATATCAACCGAGTCCCCTGCACTCATTTTATCAGTCTGCACCTCCACATCAGGATCAACAGGAGGTTCAAAGGCAGCATTCACCCCTGTGAAATTCTTAATTTCACCTGCTCTGGCTTTTTTATAGAGCCCCTTAACATCACGTTCTTCGCAAACAGAAATCGGGGCATTGATATAAACGCTTACGAAATCATCAGCACCGATTATGTCTTTTGCAATTTGCCTGATGTTTTCTGTTGGGCTGATAAAGCTGTTAATGGTAACAATGCCACAGTTGATAAAAAGCTTGGATACCTCGGCTATCCTTCTGATATTTTCAAGCCTGTCGTCGAGAGAAAACCCAAGGTTATTGTTGATGCCCGAACGGATGTTGTCTCCATCCAGCACCTGGCAAATAAAGCCTTCACGGTGAAGTACTTCTTCGATTCCTTTGGCAATGGTTGTCTTTCCTGAGCCGGACAAGCCGGTCAGCCAGATCACCTTTCCTCTTTGGTTGAGGAGGGTTTCTTTATCAGATCGCTTCAGGATCTTGTTAAAAACAGGGTAAATATGTTTATCCGCTTTTTCCATATATTTGTATGCACTGGAAATTTCTGCAAAAGTAAAGGAAACTTCCCAATAATAAAAGCTTGTACAGGCCCCCGGCCCAACCTGAATAAGGAGGTTATGAATTACTTAGATACCATCGTTGTTATTGTCGTCCTCCTTTTCATCATCATATCCCTGTACAGGAATATTGTAGGTCCGGGTTTTACGTTCTCCATTGGTGTGATCACACTTGGGCTGTTTGGGATCCTTACCCCAAAAGAGATCATGTCGGGTTTTGCCAATGAACAGATCGCCATTATCCTGCTGCTATTGATGATTGGTGATATGATCCGGAAAACTTCTGTAGTGGCTATTCTGTTCGACAGAATGTTCTTAAAATCAAGAAGCTATCCTGGTTTTATATGGCGAATGGGGATTCTGGTAGGTGGGTTTTCAGCCTTCCTTAACAATACCCCTATTGTAGCCATCATGATGCCATATCTTTATCGCTGGGGGAAAATAAATTCAATTCCTGTTTCAAAATTATTGATCCCACTGTCTTATACTGCCATCCTGGGTGGTTGTATTACTTTGATCGGTACCTCCACCAACCTGATCGTAAATGGCCTGGTTGAAGACCAAACGGTGTTTCCCGATTTTATAAGCCTTGGCTTATTCGACTTTTCTATTGTGGGTATACCCATGATGTTCATCGGCCTGGTTTACCTTATCCTGTTTGCCGGAAAACTGCTTCCTGTCAGGAAGGATGCCATGGAAGATTTTTCTGCCAAGTCGAGAGAATATATGGTCGAGGTCATCGTAAGAAAGAACTCAGATATTGTTGGCAAAAGTGTAGGTGAGGCCGGATTACGTAACCTCAAGGGATTGTTCCTGGCGGAAGTGATCCGAGAATCAGAGGTAATACGGCCTGTATCCCCTGCAACCCTGATTACAAAGGGAGACACACTCCTTTTTGCCGGCGATACGCAGACCATTGTCGATATGATCGACTCTGATTCAGGCCTGCAGTTATCGCAGGTGGGGATGTTTGTGAAGAAGCGTCATACGGAGGTTATGGAGATTGTGATCTCACATAACTCAACCCTGATCTCCAAGACGGTTAAAGAATCACAGTTCCGAGGTAAGTATGATGCAGCTATCATTGCCATACACAGAAATGGAGAAAGGATCACCGGAAAGATAGGAGAGGTTAAACTAAACGCAGGAGATGTACTGTTACTGCTTGTTGGAGAGGATTTCAATAAGCTTTCTTCTGAAACACTCGACTTCTACCTGATCTCCAAGATCAAGGATTTCAGGAAGCTTGAGTGGTATAAGGTAGCCGTATTATTGGGTGGGACAGCCCTGGCAATATTACTGCATGGATTAGGTATTCTCAGTCTATTTCTGGGGCTTACCGTTTTGCTTATCATTGCCATGGCCCTGAAGATCGCCTCTCCAAAGGATATTCATAAAAGCCTCGACCTAAACTTAGCCATTATCATTGCCATGGCGCTGGCCCTGGGTATCGCCATGGTAAAGACCGGCCTTGCTCATACCGTCTCTGAATACTTGATCATGGCTATGGAACCTCTTGGGGTTATTGGCTTGCTTGCAGGCATTTTCATTATAACCAATCTGCTGGCATCATATATTACCAATAAGGCTGCTGTGGCCCTCATTTTTCCCATTGCCATTACCATGGCATATGATCTTGGCCTGACCGATCCCACGCCTTTCGTACTGATTGTAGCTTTTGCCGGAGCAGCAAACTTTATCACACCCATCGGCTATCAGACCAACTTAATGGTTTATGGTCCAGGAGGGTATGCGTTCAAGGATTTTATGAAGATTGGATTACCGCTGACCATTCTTTATATGATCGCTGCGGTCACGATACTATATTTCTATTACCTGGCTTAGCCTTTAATGATGCGCTTTATTAATCCAGGTTTTTGTATATCACGATCGTCGGAATAATAGCCATATCCATAACCGTATCCATAACCGTATCCATAACCGTAACCGTAACCATAACCATAACCATACGGTGATTTACTCAGTTTCACATCATTGATTAAAATGCTGATATTGGGCAGTTTCCGCTTTTCTAAATCCTTAATAATAGGGGAAAACACCTTCTTGTGTGTAAAACCTTGCCGTACGACAAAGAGGTTATTATCTGCATATTTCATCAACAAAAATGCGTCCGTTACCAGACCAATAGGAGGAGTGTCTATAATAATGAAATCATAAAGCTTCTTCAACCCTTCAAACATTTCATCAGTCTTTTCAGATGCAATGAGTTCTGAAGGGTTCGGAGGCACTGGTCCGGCCATGATCACATCCAGGTTCTCTACCGGTGAATGCTGAATGATCTCTTCCAAAGAATTTTTTTTGATCAGAAAGGATGTAATCCCAACTGTATTGGTAAGGCCGAAGTCCTGGTATATCTTTGGCTTGCGAAGGTCGAAGCCCATGAGGAGTGTTTTCTTTCCATACATGGCGAATATGGTCGACAGGTTGATCGATACAAATGTCTTACCCGCACTGACCATATCAGAAGTCACCAAAACACATTGCTTTTCCTTCCCTTTTGCCATGAATTGTAAGTTGGTTCTGATCGTCCTGAATGACTCTGCAATAGAGGATTTGGGTGCCCCGGAAACAACCAGGTTTGTCATTTTCGTGCTATGCAAGATATGCCCTATGATAGGATATTTGGTAAGTCTCTCTACATCCTTTATCTCAATAATCTTATCGTTCAGGTATTGCTTGAGAAAAAGAAAGAGGAATGGAATGATGAAGCCAAAGAAAAGAGCAATCATATAGTTAAAGCTCTTTTTGGGTGTAACCGGGCTTTGCCCTACGTTTATGGCAAAGTCAATGATCTCAGAATCCGGGAAAGAGGATGCGAGTGCAATTTGTGCTTCTGATCGTTTTTGTAATAGGTAAGTATAGAGAGAATTCTTAATGCCGAATTGTCGCTGAATATTGAATAACTCTCGATCGAGTGCGGGAAGAGTACTAATTTTATTATATAGTAAATCTATCCTCTCATCAATTGATTTAATTGTAATATTAGTGGTGTTAATCACATTATTGACGCTGGCGTAAAGGGTTTGTTTTGCCAGGCTGATCTTTTCATTTATTCCTCCCAGGAAAGGATTGTTTTCTGTGGAAGTAGAAAGCAATTCTGTCTTCTCCTCGTACAGGGCCAGCAGGTTCTGGATCTGGCCGCTGATTACCTCATCTTCAATTCCTGTAGTTTGGAGGGATGAGCATATTGTCTTCGTCCTTAATGATATATTCTTTCAGGTTATCATGGTATTTTGCCTTTACAAGCAAGGCAGCTTTTTCATTTTGCAGATCATGAAGGTTAGAAAAGTAAAAATCTGTCTGGGTTTCCAGGTTCATCATTTTATTCTCCGTCATAAAATTGCGGAGATCTCTTTCCGAATTACCAAGGGAGTCTTCAAGCTTTGATAACTCATTATCAATAAAGGAAATAGTGTTTTCTGAGGTTTTATTCTTGTCTTCCAGCTCAATGATCAGGTATTCCTCCATAGTCATATTAAGGAAATCTGCCATTTTATTAATGTTGGCACCCCGCAGGGAAAGCCTGATAATGGATGAATTCAACACAATGGGTTCCACCCTTACGCCCCGGTAATAACGTGTCAGGTATTCAAGATTATTAAACAAGAACCTGTATTCGCTTCCTTTACATTGTTCCGGATCAAAAAGGATTGTCTTCTCTATAGTAAAACTGAAATATGGGGTCTCTATCTTTTCGCCGAATTGGTGAGTGGCACTATATTCGAGCAAGGGCAAAGACATTCCCGGAACAAATTCATGGCCTACATAATTATAGTATTGTATATTTTCACCGGTGGCCTTAAGCTCAAACTCATTATTCCCCGAAGGGTTCAGATAAAAGTCCAGCCCAACAGGCATTGGAACTGCCGAATCGAATACAACCTTAAAGGGGCTCGATCTATACAGCTCTGTGGTTTGAAAGCTTTCTTCGGCAAAATAGGAAATAAAGAAATCCAGTTTTCTGATAGCCCTGTTAATAACAGAATATGATTTTATGACAACGATCTCATTCTGGACATTATTCTGCATACTCCCATAGGTGTTCATGCCAATCATGGTCTGAGGATCAATTTTCTCCGGGTCATTGAGTAGTATGCGTGAAGAAACCTCATAAACCGGTGTTGCAAATTTGTTAAAGAAGTAGGCAATCGTAAGGGCAATAATGATTGCAATTACAAAGAAATACCAGTATCTGAAATATCTCAGGAATATGGCTTTATAGTCGACTGAAGCTTCTCTCAGATCAAGGTCATATATTTTTTCCTGTTCGTTCATTGGGATACATTAGTTAACAATAAATGCATATATCAACATAATAGTCGACAGGACCGAGAAAACCAGCCCGTAAGGGAAGTTGGTCGACACAAACTGTTTGGCCTTGATTGGTTCTGCATATACAATATCGTTCGGCAGGAGAAAATAATAATCCGATTCCAGTATGCGCTTGTCATTCAGGTTCACCCTGACGATCTTTGAGCCTCTGGGGGTCTGCCTGATAATGGCGATCTTATCCCGTTTGGCAAAATCGGTCATATCACCTGCCAAAGAAATGGCTTCAAAAATATTAATGTTGCTCTGATAAATATCATATTTGCCAGGACTACTGAATTCGCCCAACATGGTGACCCTGAAGCTGGCCAGGCGAACGATCACCACCGGGTTTTTAAGATATTCGGTAAGGCGTCTCTCAAGCATAAGTTGTATTTCGTCTGCCGTAAAGTCTTTCACATAAATATATCCCAATGAGGGAAAATGAAAATAGCCGGTATCATTTACCATGTAACTATTCAGGTAAAGATTTGACCCGCCTGTATTTCTGTTAGATCCGCTTACCTCATTGAAATAGGTCGTTGATTTTTCCTCCAGGCTATTTATCTTAATATAAAGGTTATCGCCCGGCTGTACCTGGTAATCCAGCAAACGATCATTGGTAAATGCATAGGTGGAGTCCTCATCCTTCGGTATATCCTGCAGGTAAAGAATCTTTTTCTGCGGTACGCAGGATGCCATGAGTAAACCCAGGAAAACCAGGAATAAAAAATACTTATTCACTTTCATGCTTTGGCTATTGTTTGTTGCCGATATCGTATCTCCCGGCAAATGTAGACGATTTTCTTTAACGCCTACAATGGCAAGGGTTGTAGCAGCATAATATAAATACTAAAATGCTTATACGTGATTTTACTAATAATGTTTGTTACTTTTGCCATAAACCTTTAAACCCTTCCCAATGGTTAATAAACTCATGGATCCGATCGGCCGTTTGATGGGCCTCAGATATAAGTCTCACCCCTGGCATGGTGTCGATATCGGCCCGGAAGCTCCGGAGGTGATCATTTCATTTATCGAAATGGTGTCGACTGATACTGTAAAATACGAGGTGGATAAGGTCTCAGGATACCTGCGACTTGATCGGCCGCAAAAATATTCCAATGTGGTACCGGCCCTTTATGGTTTTATTCCGCAGACTTTTAGCGGACAACGCGTAGCCGACTTCTGCATGGAGCGAACCGGCAGGGAAAACATTGCCGGCGACAGTGACCCCATCGACATCTGTATACTGACGGAAAAAGAGATCGTTCATGGCGATATCCTGGTCATGGCGAGGCCAATAGGCGGTTTCCGTATGCTTGATGGCAATGAGTCTGACGACAAGATCATAGCCGTGCTAAACAATGATGCGGTATATGGGAATTATAAAGACATCACGGATTGCCCCGAACTGATCGTTGACAGGATGAAGCATTATTTCCTGACCTACAAAGACCTTCCCGGTAAGGAAAGGGATGTTGAGATCACACATACTTTTGGGGTAGAGGATGCCCATGAGGTTATCAAGCGGTCTATGGATGATTACAGTGACAGGTTTGAGAGGTTGGATACTGCGTTGGCGAATGTGTAGATTCACTGTTCCATTGTTCTACTGATTCATTGTTAATTTGTTATTGAGAAGCACCAATGAGTGTAGCGGTGGTGCAGTCTGTGACTTTTACCTTTACATAATCTCCTTTAACATAGTTTTCTTTAGGGAAGACCAAGACTTTGTTCTGACTGTTCCTGCCCATGAGGAATTCATCTGATTTTTTAGAGAACCCTTCTACAAGCACTTCGAAAATCTTGCCAATATCCCTTTTGTTGCTTTCATGTGAAAGGTGCTGCTGCAGATCAATGATCTCCTGTAGCCTGGCTGATTTTACCTTCTCAGGAACATCATCATTCAGCTTTTTCTGTGCAATGGTATCAGGGCGTTCCGAGTATTTGAACATAAAGGCATAATCATATTCCACCTCCTTCATGATGGATATGGTATCCTTATGGTCCTCATCCTGTTCCGAACAAAACCCTGCAATAATATCTGTTGAGACAGCACAAGCAGGAACGTATTTCCTGATGGCTGCAATTCTGTCAAGATACCATTCTCGGGTATATTTGCGGTTCATCAGCTTAAGCATCTTATTGCTACCTGATTGTACCGGCAGGTGAATGGCCTTGCATATATTGTGGTACTTACCGATGGTCTTCAGAAGCTCATCCGAGATGTCCTTCGGATGTGAAGTAGCAAAACGGACTCTTAGTTGTGGATTGATGGCTGCTACCTGTTCAAGAAGCTCATAGAAGGAGCTTCGCTTTCCATCTTCTTCCCAATGATAGGAATTCACATTCTGCCCCAGCAGGGTAACTTCACGATATCCTTTTTCAAAGAGATCCATTGCTTCACGAAGAATTGTCTTCGGATCGCGACTTCTTTCCCTGCCACGGGTAAAAGGCACCACACAATATGAGCAAAAGTTCTCACAGCCACGCATGATGGAAATAAAAGCAGTGATTCCGTTCTTATCGAGCCGCACAGGGGTGATGTCATCATAGGTTTCCTTTGAGGAAAGGATTACATTGATGGCTTTTTGACCGGCTTCGGCCTCTTCAAGCAGCTTTGGCAGCATACGATATGCATCCGGCCCCACAATGAGATCAACAGCCTCTTCTTCTTCGAGCAATTGTTGTTTCAACCTTTCTGCCATACAACCCAGAACACCTATTTTCAGGTGGGGGTTCTTGTTTTTCAGGGCTTTCAGCTCACGCAGGCGCTTGCGCACACGCTGTTCGGCATGGTCGCGGATTGAGCAGGTGTTCACGAAAACAACATCAGCTTCCGCACCATCCTCGCAGATCTCAAAGCCATCATCCCGCATCAGGGATGCCACGATCTCGCTGTCAGAAAAATTCATCTGGCAGCCATAGGTCTCAATATATACTTTTTTTATTTCTTTCAAATCCTTGATAAATAAAGCTTTCGGGGCAGCAAAAATAACTAAAAATACATGCCTTCTAAGAAACAATTATGAGGAATTATTGTTTCACTCATGTTCGTAACATATTAATTATATTACTTTTGTCCCGAATTTTTGGGGACATTTTCACAATTTTGGTATTAATAAGTATGGCAACAAAGAATCTGGTAATCGTTGAGTCACCTGCAAAAGCAAAGACCATTGAAAAGTTTCTGGGCAAGGATTTCGTAGTGAAATCCAGCTTCGGACATGTAATGGATCTCTCAGAGAGTGACATTGGAGTAGATATTGAAAACGGGTTTATACCGCAATATAAGATCGCAAAGGACAAGAAGAACATTGTCAGCGAACTTAAAAAGCTGGCAGGGGAGGCAGAAACTGTATGGCTCGCGACTGATGAGGACCGTGAAGGAGAGGCTATTTCCTGGCACCTGGTAAATGCATTGGAGTTGAATGAAGAATCCGTGAAACGCATTGTGTTTCATGAGATCACTAAAACTGCAATCACAGAAGCCATCAGTGCCCCAAGAATGATTGACCGCAACCTGGTGAATGCACAAACTGCCCGTCGGGTACTCGACCGCCTTGTGGGTTATGAGCTTTCCCCTTTGCTCTGGAAAAAGGTTAAGCCGGCTCTTTCGGCAGGACGTGTGCAATCTGTGGCTGTCCGGCTGATCGTAGAAAGAGAAGAGGAGATCAAGAATTTTGAAACCACTTCGAATTACAGGATTACGGCCAAATTTCTCCAGAAAGATGGTGAGCAGGATACCGTTGTATCGGCAGAACTACCCAAGAGGTTTCAGTCGAAAGATGAAGCAAAAGAGTTTTTAAATAAATGTGTTGGGGCTGACTTCAGCGTTGGCGCCATTGAAAAGAAACCCGCAAAAAAATCACCGGCACCCCCATTTACTACCTCCACCCTGCAACAGGAGGCCAGTCGGAAACTCGGATTTCCCGTAGCTTATACCATGCGCATCGCGCAGCAGTTGTATGAAGCAGGTTTGATCACATACATGAGGACCGACTCCGTAAACCTGTCGAACATGGCACTTGGTATGGCCAAGGAGACCATTACCAAAAACTGGGGCGGGGATTATGTGAAGATACGCAAGTACAAGACCAGTGCCAGGGGTGCACAGGAAGCGCATGAGGCCATTCGTCCTACATTTATCAGCAATGAAAGCATTGAGGCCGACAAGCCGGCTATGAAGCTGTACCAGCTGATCTGGAAACGGACCATCGCATCACAGATGGCAGACGCAAAACTGGAAAAAACAAATGTCACCATCGATATTTCTACCATGGCCGATAAGTTCATGGCTAAAGGAGAAGTAGTAGCTTTTGATGGCTTCCTGAAGGTTTATATTGAAGGCAGTGACGATAAAAAAGACGAGAACGGCAACGGAAACGGGCTCACCCTTCCCCCATTAAACAAAGGTGATGAACTCCTGGCCCAAAGCGTTCTGGCCACCCAGCGATTTACCCAGCATCCGCTGCGCTATACAGAGGCCAGCCTGGTAAAGAAAATGGAAGAACTCGGCATTGGAAGACCATCTACATATGCCCCTACCATTTCTACCATACAGAAAAGGGAATATGTGAAAAAGAACGACAAGCCGGCAGTAATACGGGAGTACGTAAAGCTTGCATTAACCGACGGAAAGATTGCTGAAGAAACAGCCACCGAAAAAATTGGTGGCGACAAGGGCAAACTCCTCCCAACCGACCTCGGAACCGTAGTAAACAGCTTCCTGATGCAATATTTCATGGACATCCTGGATTATAATTTTACGGCTGATGTTGAGAAGGAATTTGACCGCATTGCCAACGGACAGAAAGAGTGGAACGAGATGCTGGAAAGCTTCTACGGCCCCTTCCATGACAAGATCAAAGACACACAGGAAAGCTCCAAAAAGTTCAGTGGTGAGAAGTTGCTCGGACAGGATCCTAAAACAGGTGTTAATGTTTTTGTGAAAATAGGCAAGTACGGCCCCATGGTACAGCTGGGCGATACCAGCACCGAGGAAAAGCCCCGCTTTGCAGGCCTGAACAAAGATCAGAGCATCAATGATATCTCACTGGAAGATGCCCTGGCGCTTTTCAGCTTTCCCAGGAACGTTGGCGAATACGAAGGCAAAGAAATAACCGTTGCACTGGGCAGGTTTGGCCCCTACGTGAAACATAACAAAGCATTCTTTGCACTGGAAAAGACCGACGAGCCCGGCAGCGTAACACAAGAACGTGCTATTGAACTCATCGAGGCCAAGAGGCTGGAAGACAAAAACCGTATCATCAGGGAATTTGATGAGAACAAAGATGTGAGGGTGCTTCGCGGACGTTATGGCCCCTATATCTCCATAGGAAAGAAAAACTTCAAGATCCCAAAAGGAACAGATCCCGAAAGCCTGACGCTGGAAGACTGTATCAAGATCTCGGAAGACCCCAAGAACGAGCCCAAGAAGAAGCGCGGAGGGAAGTCAAAAAAATAATAGATCTTTTTGACCATTTACAATTCTGTATTTACAATTTACCATTGGGAATTTGAAATGTGATTTTTGATCATCGTTTTTCAATTTTCCTTATTCGTTCATCTGTTTTTTCCGTTATCTTTGAGACTCCTAAAAGCAGAAGATGGACATAGCAATCTATTTTAAGGCAGTAGATACCGGTGCGCTTTTCAGCGAAAACGACTTTCCCGGAAAACGTTACGCAAATATTGTTGACATCCACAACAAGGCAGGAAGCTTCCCTGATCTTTCTGATGCCGATATAGCCATTTTGGGCGTGCTGGAAGACCGCAATGCCGTGAACAACGAAGGATGTGCTTATGGTGCCGATGTGGTACGCAAGCACCTTTACAGGCTGTTTACAGGCAATGAGGAAGTGAAGATCGCCGACCTGGGAAACATCATGCAAGGGCATACGGTAGACGATACCTATTTTGCCGTGACCAATGTGGTGGAAGCACTGGTGATGAACAACATCATCCCGGTAATTATCGGTGGCGGACAGGACCTGACTTATGCCGTATATCGTGCCTATGAACAGCTGGGACAGATCATCAACATCGTAGCTGTAGATCCCATGTTTGACCTGGGCCGCGACAGCCATGATATCGACTCACAGTCATACCTCAGCAAGATCATCCTGCACCAGCCCAACTATCTTTTCAACTATACCAATGTAGGCTTCCAGAGCTATTTTGTTGATAAAGAGGCCGTGGGCCTGATGAACAAATTATACTTTGATGTTTACCGCCTGGGCAATGTGCGCAGCAACATGGATGATGTAGAGCCGGTGGTGCGAAATGCCGACCTGGTGAGCATCGACATTTCTGCCGTGTGCAGTGCCGACGCCCCCGGCAATGGCAATGCCGTGCCCAATGGCTTTGCCGGTGAAGAGCTTTGCCGCATTGTGCGTTATGCCGGGCTCAGCGACAAGCTTTCATCCATTGGCTTTTACGAATACAACCCCACCTACGATCCGCGAGAGCAGACCGCCATGCTTATCTCACAGGCACTATGGTATTTCCTTGAGGGCTTTTACCAGCGCAAGGACGACTACCCTGCCCGTGCCCGCGACAAGTACGTGAAGTTCCATGTGAAGATACAGGACCATAAGGAAGAGATCATCTTTTACAAGAGCAAGCTCAGCGAACGCTGGTGGATGGAAGTGCCCGTAGAAACCGACCTTATGACCAAGTACGAGCGCCACTATATGGTGCCCTGCTCCCATGCTGATTATGAGAACGCCATGGACAATAATATTCCTGATCGATGGTGGCAAGTGTATCAAAAGATGATGTAAGCATCATCTTTTGAAGTGCATAGTTCCTAGTGCCTAGTGCCTAATTTTCCGATTATAAATACCTGGTATTTTATTCCGTAATATCTCCAATTTTATACGAGGATATACGTATTTTAATGCATCCTTGTTGACTTCTCGCTGTTTTGATGCTATTTTTAAAGAACCGTGATCACGAACGGATTTTTGACCCAAAATTATTTCCCGAATCTTGCCCGACCAAGCCTGAATGTTGATATTCTAATAGTGCCTAAAGTGCGCTAGAGTGCCTAAAGTTTGGAGTTAAATTCTTTAGATATGCAAGAATCTGATAAACATACCGACAAGGCAACAAAACAACTTTTTTCTAAAAAAAGTGTGACAATTTTCAAAAAACGGTATTAATAAGTAAAGAGATGGCAGGAACAAAAGATGAAATACTAATTGCAGGAATCAAGGCGCAAAATGAACGCGTGATAGCTGATCTGTATAATCAATATTTCCCCTCCATAAGGCACTACATTTTCAGGAATAATGGCAGTATTGAAGATGCCAGGGACATATTCCATGATGCTATTATTATCATTGTGGACAAAGCTCGCCAGAATGCCTTAAATCTGAATTGCTCTCTTAAAACATACATTTATGCAATTTGCCGTAATCTGTGGTTAAAAAAAATCAACTCAGAAAAGGCAGAGATCATTACATATAATGAAATAGAAGACACTCTTGAGGGGGCAGAAATCATCAGAGAAGACTTTTATGATTTCAACAGGGCCCATCTTCTTTTTCAAAAGCATCTGGTTCGAATGAGCCCAACCTGCAGGAATATAATACAGTATTTTCTGGAAGGAAAATCATTTCATGAGATTACGGAAATCATGAATTACCAAAATGAAAGCTATGCCAGAAAACGTAAGTACAGATGTATTAAACTCTTGATCAAAAGGATAAAAGCTGACCCTGACTACAATACTATATACGATGACTAGCATTGAAAAATATCTACATGAATTTGAGGCTTGCTTTAACGGCGACTTAAACACCGAAGAAAAAAAGGCATTTGAGAAATCTTTGATGGTTGTCCAACAAAAGAATGATGCCTGGAAAGAGTATCGTTCTATGATGGAAGCCTTTTCCCGGAAGGAAGCAATTTCCCTCAGGTTGTTGCTCAATAAAATATATCAAAGTCGGCAACATGGAGGGAAGGTCCTGAACCTGACCAGCCATTTATGGTTCCGTATATCAGCTGCGGCGGTAGTTATTGTTGCATTAGGCTGCTTATTATACCTTTTCGTCACTGACAGTTTCAATTTTCGGTCTACAAATGAAATCCTGATTACCCAAACAGATACAACAAACGTTATTCAGTATCACATAAATAAAGACACAATTACTCAAGATGGTGATTCAATTCCAGGGATTCGCATTCAAGAAAGTCAGTCAGGTGTTCAGCTAGCATCGCTCTTTGAAAAAGAAGAATATCAGATTTCTCCAGAATTTGCAGAGCTGTTGCACAATGTTTACCGGGGAGATTGGTTTGGCTTAACAAATCCGGAAGATTCTGTTTTATGTTTAACAGGTGACAGCTTATCATTCTCATGGAAGACCAATATTCAAAAGCCTTTGTATTTTGATGTATTGGACCGCCATGGAAAAGTATTCTACAAATACCCCAAATCTATTTCAAGCCCATGGACATACAAACCCAAACTTCCCCCAGCCATATATATGTACAGATTTGCAACCGAAAATCATCCGGTATGGATGGGGGTTGTGGTTGTTATTCAAGGGGAATATGAATAGGGCTATTTTTTACATATTTCTGGCATTTTGCTTATTGGGGTCTTGCATTAAAGATCTCCATCAAACTCCACATCCCCTTCCCCACACAAACAATATTAAACTGAAAGTAATAGAATCGCTGGCTGATTATAATTTACAAAGCAACAATCTTGGATTTGCTATTGAGATGTATGAGAAAATCGTTGAAACTATTGAGGACAATGATGTGCTATTGGCACGTGCATATCTTAAAATGGGAGCATGTTATTTCAATCAGAATAGCCTGAAGGAGTCAATAATTAACTTGAAAAATGGTTTAAATACATACAATAGGATTCAAGAGGATAGTCTGTCTGATTCTGATTATATTTATATTCATAGCTCTATCTTCCTCCTTAGTAATTGCTTTAGGATAAAAGGACATTATGGGGTTGCATTAAGTTACCTAAATGAAATAGAAAAAGAAATTGAGAATAATAGATACAAGGATTCACGTTATTTTAACGAATTATTGTCAGAACTATACCGGTGGAAGGCAATCGTGTGTTTTGATGATGGCCAGTTCGAACAGTCTATTATTTACAATTTAAAAGCAATAAAAATTGCAGAAAAAGGAGGTTATTCAAAATGTTTCGTCCATGAAAATTTTTCTCAGCTTGGTAGAATATTTATGTATGACGAAGATTATATGAAATCTGAACAATATTATATGAAAGCTGCAAATATAATTAAGGATTGTTATGGTGATAATTCAACCATGTATATTGAACATTTAACAGATCTTGGATTATTATATCTTGAATCTGAAAATTTTGTCAAGGCTCTTGATTGTTTTTTGAAGACAGACTCACTTACTGAAAAACTACTAAAAAAAGGAGATATTCAATATGCATTTATATATAACAGCCTCGCTGATGCATATTGTGGATTAAAGCAGTTCCCTCTGGCGATTTCCTATTATAATATGGCCCTTGAGCTATTTTTAAAGAACAATTTTATTGATGAGGCAAGTGTTATTTATCATAATCTCGGTATAACATATTTTAAAACAAAAGATTTCTCCACAGCTGAGGATTATTATAAACATTCCCTAGAAATATCCAAACATGTAAGGCCAACTAATAATATTTATACGGTATATACACATCAGCGTCTTGGTGAATTATATTTACACCAGAAACGATATGCTCTTGCTGTCAGTCATTATAGTGCTTCGATAAAGGAACTTCGGTCATTAAGTCGTGATACTAATAAAGGCGACGCCCTCTTTCCCGTTGATAATATCTTATCTAAATCAAATCTTTTTGAATCTCTATACTTTAAAGGAAGGTGCGAACTGTATCAGTACTATGAAAAAAAGGAAAGAGATATGCTTCAAAAGTCAGTTAATTCATTTAAAGAAGCCTTACTTATATTAGATGTTATACGAAACCAATATAATTTCGAAAAAACGATGCTTTCATTGAACAAAATGAGCATTCCCCTCATAAACAGCTATATATATTCATTACTTCTGTTAAATGAAATAAATCCATGCCTGGAAAATGACAATAGAATTATTGAAGCAATTGATAGAACGAAATACACCGCACTAAGAACATTGATGCAAACAACAAAATATGATCCTGATTCTCATTTGCCAGTGTATATTAGGGAGTGTATTGATTCTTTGTACAAATCTATCAGATATAGTGAAAACCTTGAGTTAAATGGGCAATTAGACAATCGGGGCGAAAAACAATCACCTATTGTAAGAAACCAGCTTTTTGAATCAATCTATTCGTTAGACACCTTGGTTTACTCTCTTAAACAACAGTACCCCGATTTTAACAAGGATATATATAATTTTTCTTTTTATAAAATAAATGATATTCAGGCGTTATTACCCGACAGTACAGGAATTATTGAATACTTTCATAACGATAGTATAATAATTATTGTTGCAATTAATAAATATCAATACCAGATTACTCATTCAATCTGTGAGGCAGATTTGACAAATAAAAAAAATATTTTAAGAAAGTCTATTATATTCTCAAATAATTCTGAGTTTAGACAAACGAGCGAGTATTTCTACAGTGAACTAATTGAGCCTATTTATCATACTATTAAGGAATTAAAAAAGATTATTATTATTCCTGATATGTTTTTTTCAGGTTTTCCTTTTGAAACATTATCAAGATCAAAAAATAAAGATGAGAATTCATCGGAAAGTGCTCCTGATTATTTAATAAAACACTTTGATCTTTCTTATCACTTTTCATTAAGCCTATGGGGGGATTACACAACGCTTTACAATAAAACCCCAAATATAATGTGGGAATCTGATTTTTCTGGATTTGCACCATTGTCAAAAAAGCCAAATAACTCTAATGGTCTTTATCTTTCTCATTCAAAAGAGGAGATTGAGTCTATTGCAAAAATATTTATTAAAAATGGCGGAAAAATCAAGACATATAACAATACAGAATCAACAGAAGAGGCAATATCTAATGAGTTAAGGAACAGCCGCATAGTACATATCGCATCTCACGCTAATTCTATCAGACAAGAAAATAGTTTCATAGAAGTTAACAATACGGGGAACTCAATAAATCATAAAAACAAAAATCTATTCTTTTTCCCAGATGGTAACCTTAATCTTTTCGAAATATATAATTTAGATGTAACGTCTGAACTAGTAACACTAAGTGTATGTTCTTCTGGGTTTGGAAAACATAACATTGGAGAAGGGATAGCCTCTTTGTCGCATGGCTTTTATTATTCTGGAGCTAGAAATATATTATACACTTTATGGAATGTCTCTGATTTTCATTCAAAAGCATTTATGATCAAATTTTATCAATATCTTAACTTAGGCTATTCATATTCACAAGCGCTTCGAAAAGCCAAACTTGACTTTATTAATTCTGGTTTTAGTTTGCCTGTTTTTTGGAGTGGTTATTTATTAAACGGTTAAATATATGAAACGACGTTTATTTATTCTATTTGTAATTATGTCGGGATTTCTGTTCTTCCGATGTTCTCCGACAAAAACACACAAATCACAAGAAATTTTTGAAATTGAAAAGTATAAATCAATCTGTCAGGTGTGGGGCTTATTAAAATATTATCATCCAAAAGTTGGCAGTGGAAAAATCGACTGGGACAATCAGCTTATTGAAACCTTAAGGAAGGTAGATACAATTAATAATAAAAAACAACTCAACAGCCTAATTGGTAATATTATTAAGTATTGTGATAATTCTGAAGCAATAACAAGCGACACAACTTATCTTAAAGGAGAGGTTAAGTTTAAACGAAAGTTTGTTTGGTTAAAAGACACTACTTATATTTCTTTTAATAATATTGAAAAGTTAAATATTCTAGTTAAAAACAAAAAACCATATAAAAATCACTACGTTTCTCAAAACTATGATATCGGAAATCTAAACTTCTCCAATGAAAAATTATATGCAGACTCTACTTTTCCGTCGAAACATCTTAGGCTTTTGACATTATTCAGACACTGGAATATTATATACTATTATTATCCATATTTAGAAATTAATGATATTTCATGGGAAAGGGTTCTTCAAAATTATATTCCTCGGTTCATCAATGTCACTGATAGTTTGGATTATCATTTAACAGTTTTAGAATATACAACTCGTTTAAATGACGGCCATGTCTGGACTGAAAGTATGACTCTTGCTCTACATTTAGGTATCCTTAGCCCTCCCTACAAACTTGTTTATGTAGAAAATAAGTATATAATAAGTGAGTTGTTTCCTGATAGTCTTGGTAGACTATTCAATATCAAGATAGGAGATGAAATTCTTGCGATCGATAATATTCCTGTAGAAGAAATAGTCCAATCAAAATCAAAATATTATTCTTTTTCAAATTCCGACCAGTATAATAGAAATTTAAGCAGAGAGTTATTATTCACGTCAAATCGAGACTCAATTATTCTAGAATTTTATCGAAACGGAGAGTTGTTTCAAGAAACAATTCCAACATTTTTTCTATTTGATTTATACGATTATTTGGACAAGCAAGAAAAGGAAACATCAGCATACAGAATAATTGATGATAGCATTGGATATATAAACTTAAGGTACTTAGACCCACCTGAAGTTTGCTCCATAATGGATAAACTTATTGTATTAGATAAAATTATCATTGATATCCGAAATTACCCAAACGGAGTCCTTTATGAATTGTCGAAATATTTAAACCCCCAGCCAAAAGAATTTGTTAAAATATTTTTGCCTGATATTGTTTTTCCTGGAAGTTTTATTTGGTGGGAGGATCCTTTGCTTGCAGGAAATGAGAATAATAACTACTACAAAGGTAAAATTGTACTATTGGTTAATGAACAAACTCAAAGCCATGCAGAATTTACGGCTATGTGCCTACAAACAGCCCCCAATGTTGTAACCATTGGTAGCATGACTGCTGGCACAGATGGAAATGTTTCTATGATAAAGCTCCCGGGAGATATTGATACCTTTTTTACGGGAATTGGCATTGAGTACCCAGATGGAACTCCAACACAAAGAATTGGGATAAAAATTGACACAATAATAAAACCGCAGATCCACGATCTTGTTAACGAATATGATCGGATACTTGATTTTGCAAAAGACTTGTAGGGTAAATTCAAGACTATAATTATCTCATTCTAATTTCTTTTTATTACCCTCCTGTCACAGTTTTGCATAATACGGCATTACATGTTCTTCTTGGGCCTTTTGTGTTAGTTACATCCGTGCACTGGTTAGCTAATTGCACTGATTGATTACCCCCATCAGTACCCCCATACAATCCACGCATCTGCCCTTCTCCCAATCTTACAATCGTTTCCTTTTTAAATTCAAGTTTCCTGGTTTTCTTTTTTGAAGCCATGATTTTAAATATTAGTTGATATAAGTCTCTATCTATTAATACCGAAAATCGAAAAATGTCACACTTTTTTTTAGAAAAAATTTTAATTGGATTATTCAATGGCATGTTTAACAATACCTTACATATATAAAGAATTTAACTTCAAACTTTAGGCACTCTAGCGCACTCTAGGCACTTCCCTGATTCTCTATTGATTTTTACTCGTGATCAGGGTAACTTCTGACTTAGTTCTTCTGGTATCTGGTATCAAATAGCTCCCTCCCAAGCTCCCCCACTCAGAGCGGGAAAAATAAATATAGCGCCCCTCTGGGGCGCGGGTTTTTTCGTCGTGCATATTTATACAGAGATGTTGCTCCGATGGAGCAACTACTAAACAGACCCAGGTGCATCCTCGAATATATTATTAGAGATACTTCTTAAAAGTATCTGGCAGGCATGGAGAATTTGCAATCTCATTAAGTTATACAACCTGATTGTGCTTGCCATCGCCCCTATGGGGGCGATATATCCGTTACCCAGAACCCATCACCTCTCCCTCTCCGCCCCATAGGGGCGGTATAAAAAATATAAAATAGTGTGTGACATTTCTGAGAAAATGGTATTAATAAGTAAAGACCTTCATCATGCCAAATACATACACTTGCGTCTACATACACCTAATACTGGTTGTACGACACAGAAACTCATTGATACGGCCTTCTTGGGAAAATGAACTATATAAGTATATCACGGGAATTATAACCAACAAGGGGCATAAGCTTTTTGCAATTAATGGGGTGCCCGATCATATTCATATCTTTTTTGACCTGAACCCCGTATCATCCCTTTCTGATTTGGCCAGAGATATAAAAACCAACTCCACAAAATGGATAAATAAAAGAAGTCATAATAAATTGAAATTTCAATGGCAGGTAGGTTTCGGAGCTTTTTCATATGCCAAATCGCAGTTACCTGTGGTGGCGAGATATATAGAAAGACAAAAAGAGCATCATTTCGGGAGGTCCTTTAATGAGGAATATAAGCAGTTTCTTGATAAGTTTGAGGTCGATTACAATGAGAGTTATATATTAAAATCCCCCATCTAATAGTAGCGCCCCTCTGGGGCGCAGGTTTTTTCGTTGTGCATACTTACGGAGATATTGGCTCCGATGGAGCAAGCACAGATCAAGTCTGGATGCCCATTCGCCTATCTTTCACTGTGCTCCTACGGAGCACTATATCCTTCACCCTAGCACATTATTCCCATCCTCTCCGCCCAAGAGAGTAATATTATATCAGAAGACAAAAAAAAACCGCGCCGAAGCGCGGTTCATTTCAAATTTCGTATTTCAAAGTTCAGATTTCAGATTTCAGATTTCTAATGCGCGTCTCCGCCAATCACCTTAAAATGATCTCCGGTTTCATCAACTACCCTTTTGTAGAACTTTTCGCCATAACCGGGTTGCTCCAGCGCCGGGGTATAATACTTATATCCCTCAGGTACTTCACGCGGGGCCTTCACGTTGCCATCCATGAAACGGGTGAAGAGATAGGCATAAAAATCTTTCCATTCAAGAATGGTATTGTTAGCTACTGATTCTGAATAGTTGGTAACAAAGGTCAATGCCATGTCAGGATCCACTTCGTATAGCTTGGCTGCAGCTTCGTCGATAGCCGGGGTCATGGTAATAAACTCTTCTTCTGTAGCCTGCTGCTTTTCGTGAATTTCAGGATGGATCAGGTTATAACGAGTGTAGGCGAAGTTAGATATCTGGTTAAACACCCAGAAACCGGCATCGTCTACAAATTCCATCATGGAACCATAGCCCTGAGCAACCAGCTCGGGCGACCTGGTCATAGCAGAATAAAGCGGCATATATACCGATGATGAAGCATCATCAACGCCCCACCAGATGATCCCGCCTATCCTTTCGGGCAGCCAGTTACGGCTCTGTGTTACGAAAGAAAATCCTGTTTGCTGAGTAGCGGTTGCACGCTCGTTACAATAGCTTACATCATCAACCTTCCAGGTGAGCGGACGCCAGCGGTAAGGCACCTGGAATGGGCCTGCACCAACATCCTGGCTCATGTCAAGCTCGGTACCTTCGAGGTGGTTGCGCATAAAGTTCATCATATCGTGAGGAGAGATCTTGCGCTCAGGCTTGATCCAGAGTGGCATGCGGTTAGAGGCAAAACCATGGGGGTTCTTGCTACCATCAGCAAACTTGTCGTTATGCTCTATATGGCCTTTTACGTAATCAAAATACTGTCCCATTTCACTATGCACATCATTGAACATAGCCCACACCCTGACCTCACAGAAGCGGGCACCGCCAAAACCAACAGGGGCATATACATCAGAGAAGCTGAAGTCTTTGTCTTTTCCTTCATAGAAGCCTTTGTCTTTTGCAAAGGAGATCACATCGGCTGCATAAACACATTCGATGTTTTCGTCGAAGATCTTGTCTTTATCATCAAAAGAGATAGAGGTCTTTCCGTCTGCCAGCGGAAAGGTGGTGATCCTGGCCTGGTTGGCATGAGCACAGATGTATCCATCGGGCACCCTGCGGGCTACCCAAACAGCTCCTTTTTCGCCCTCACCTTTCCCAATGAGTTCCATGATCCACACTTCGTTGGGATCTGAAATGGAGAAGGATTCGCCTGAGCTCGCATAGCCGTAGTCGGCCATGAAGTTGCCCAGGATCAGGATGGCCTCGCGGGCGTTTCTGGCGCGCTGCAGGGTTACATAGATAAGGCTTCCGTAGTCCATAATAGCACCGGTCTGTGTAGCCAGCTCCGAGCGGCCACCATAGGTGGTTTCTCCGATGCCTACCTGCCACTCATTCATGTTACCGACCACATTATAGGTTTCGGCGGCCTGCTTGATCTGTCCGAGGTATTTTCCGGTGTCCCACTCGTAGATGTCGAGCATGGAACCCTCAGGCCATGTGGCTGCCGGCCAGTGATACAGCTCACCGTAAAGGACGTGTGAGTCAGCGGCATAGCTGATCATGGTAGATCCGTCAGTAGAGGCACCTTTTGTAATCAAAAAGTTAGTACAGGCATAGGATTGCAAGCCTGTAAACAGAAATGCAATTGTTAGTAAAGAAATAAGTCTGGTTTTCATATTGTTAAATGGTTACATAGTTACATGGCTACATGGCCATATGGTTAAATGGTTGGTAAAAATATAAAAAATAAAGGTTCTGGGGATTGGGGACTGGGCACCCATACAAATATCTTTCCTCCCGGCGCCTGGCACCTAGCCCCCGGCACCTTTTAGAAACCTATATTGAATCCTATATTGAGCGTCGTGGTGTTTCCCCAATACATCTCAGGAGTAAACATAGTGAGGTATTCTTCTGCCGTGATGCCATCCACATCGTGGCCTTTCACATCGCCGATAAAGATACCGGCAAACACATAGGCATTGTTGATGAACTCATACTTCCCCTTCAGGCCAATAACACTCTTCGACCAGGTGATGTCTTTCAGGATGGGTGCCTGATCATTAGGTTGGTAAACACCATAGATGTAATCATTCCCGTGCTTGGCATAGGCATAGCTCAGGTCCACCCTAAGGCCCCGGATAGGCTTGTAGGTGAGCAAAAAGAAAAGATCCATGGAGTTGGAGCGCATATAATGTCCCAGGTTATAGCTGTTCGACTCAAAAGTGGTTGTGGAGGTTCTGTGCTGATATGTCATTGGGAGGGTGTAGGTAAACTCTGTGGTCAGACTGAGATCTTTTAGTGGCCAATTACTAAGTCGTGCTCCTCCTTTGTAACTAAGGAAATTATGTTCGTTGCTATTGGTTACACGGCTGATGGAAAACTCATCCACAAAAAAACTAAAATACAGGTGGAGGTGCTTGATATTCCTTGAGCTGATGTCGAAGAACATCTGTGAATTCTGCCCCGCATAGTTGTTGGTGGAGTTCAGGGTATGGTCGACTGACTTATAGAAAAGGAAGGGCACCAGGTAAGCAGCCTGTACACCTATATCGCTATACACGATAGAGTTCCCAAGTGAGATGTTCAGGTGTTTCCAGGGTATGAAGGTAAACATGTTGGCAGCGATGTATTTTTGGTGCATCACCTCACGGTAGGTGTCTCCATCCCAGTAAGAACGACTGCTGTCAATCACATCGGATACCAGCCAGCCATGGATGTAGTTAAACTCGAACCACCTGGCGGGTTTTATCTCCAGCTTAATGTGGGCAAAAGAAGGGGTTCGTCCTGACAAAATGTTGGAGCCATTGTAATTGTTACCGAATACAACGTAATCTTTCACCACACCAATGGCACCCCAGCTCCATGAAGCCATAGCACCTCCGCGTGCCTCACTGTAGTCGATCCCTCCATTCTGGCTTCCCTTAACAGGAGAGCCATAACGTTGATTGAAATAGCCAGGGTCGGTTATGGTAATATTTTCATGATTGTCGCGCAAGCTGCTCCATGCCCCGAAGTTCTTGCTGATATAGCCAAACAGCTCTGCCCCGCCCCAACGGTGAAATGTTGTTGCATTGGAGTTGATAAAGTATTCAATCCCATATATGGGTCTAAGCGAAAAAGCAACCAGGCTGTCGCGATAGGTCACAGCCATGGGATCCAGGGAGGTGGCAATATGGTCCTTTATTGGAAAGATGTTGAGCGGCTTCATGCCCCTGGTATTATATACCAGCTCCAGGCGATAATCTTTCATATAAAACTCAATCTCCTTCACCTGTCTTTTGCTTAGCTGGTCTTTCTGCTCATAGGCCTCCTGCAGCTTTTCGGCAATGAACATCCTCGAGTAGGGTTTCACAACGGAGTTGATGGAGATAAGCTTTTCATTCGCCAGCTCATCCAGAAAATCGTAGATGTTTGTACGATGAATGCTTTCATAAACGATCTGACCGTTCAGACTAAAACTTATCAATATAAGTATGAGGAGTGTTAGTTTTTTCATAGTAAAATAGTGAAATGGTTAAATGGCTATTTACTGCGGGCTTTTTTAAAGATGATGTTATAGCTTGCTTTCCAAAAATATTTCCAGTCGGTGATGAATGGGTGCTTGAGGTATGCATCGAGGTAGCGGTTTTCCGAGGCCTGTATCTCTTCCAGTGTATTGGGCATGTCAGCATAGAAAGGCGGTACGAGGCCCGGGCGGGTGCGGGTGCGCTTCTCTTTCAGGTTATCATCATATAGGTCGAAATAATGCTGGCTCAAAGGTCTTACTCCCACGATCTTCAGGTCGCCCTTAAAGAGGTTGAACAACATCGGGAGTTCGTCCAGCCAGACTTTTCGCATGAGTTTGCCCGCGGTATGCACCCTGAAATCGTTTTTAAACTTTCCGCCATCCTGCAAGGCTGATTGCTCATATACATATTGCTGCAGGTATTCAGAATAAGGGTGCATGGTCCGCATTTTATATACATAAATAGTTTTGCCCCTTTTCCCAATGCGTTTCAGTCGTATTAATGGTCCGTAGGTGGGGTTATAATCAAAAAATGGTTCCTGTATCTTTCTGGCGGTAAAATAAATGGAGTCATTGATCAGCACACTTTCGTTTACCTCAAAGCCACATGAATACAGGCGGCCAAAAACTTCAGCCCGGGAAAGAGCCCTGTTCCTGCCTTTCGTAACAAAGAAGTATAGCCTTTTAACCACAGGGAGCTTGGGCAAAACCCTTTTCCATACGAAGTAGGGTGTGTAGAGCACATAGTTTATCCCCGGTGGGTACTTTTGTAAGAATTTCTTTTTAATGAGGGCATTGGTTTGCACGCAACCTATAAAGATCCCCTGGTGGGGAAGTTTGGAATTAATTGTTTCCAGGAACTTATTGATGCGCTGGATACTGTTAACCTTCTTCAGGTTAACGATTGCATTATAGTAATGCAGCGGTTGGTTCTCAATATTGAATTGAGTGCTGGTAGCCACCAGCAGGGTATACATATGCTCCAGTTTGATCTGATTTTCAATAAAAGTGAACACCTCCTCTCCGGCATTGTCAATAACCAGTTCCTTGTTCAGTGGAGGGATGGGCGCCTCGATCTTAGCCTGCAGGATCTCGTCCGATTTCACCAGCTTCAGCTGGTCTTTAATGGCCTTTTTGGTAGCCTTGCGAAAGTCTTCTATGTGGTCGGCATCGCGCCGGAGCTTGATACCTGAAAAGAAGAGCCATCCCAGCAGGAATTCAAGCGCAAACGATACCGCAATAGTTCCAAATACGATCATCCTGGAATACTGGAACTGTTGAAAAGCATAGATCAGCACCATAATGGTAGCCAGTATGATGAAGTCACCAGCAATGATTGGAAAGAGTACATCTCTATAGTCCTTCTTCTTATGCAAGCGGTATTTATCGATGGCTACTGATACCGCCACCCAGATAAACAGAAAGTAGAGGAAGGGCTCGTAATACTCCGGCAGGTAAAATCGCCTGGAGGCCGGCTTCAACCATATAAAGAACATGAAGGCCAAAGTCACGACCAGGATGTCGGTAAGAATGTAGTATATGGTGCGTTTCTTCAAAGAAGTTGGTTAATTGATTCTTTTGTAAATGTAATAAACCGGGACGAGGTACGCGGGACGTGGTGCGCGGAAAACATCAATTCCCTGGACCGCCTTAGATTTTCCTAAGAAGTGCAAGCACATTATACCCAAGCTCCGCAATATTGTAAAGAAACTGATTATTAATACGTGTTAATCGTCCATAATTAACGAGCTCCCCTCCAAATCGGGCCTTAAAATCCCTGACGCCATAAGGTGTTTCGGGTACTCCTACACCCATAAAATCAAAGCTTTTGATGTTGTTTGTGGCAGCATATTCAATGGCTGACCAGGTAGCGAGGACGCTGGGGTACTGATTCTTGTATTCTTTGTCGAGGCCACAGACATACCACTCATAAATACACTTATCCTCAAATACCGGGGCCAGGATGCCGCCGATAATTTTTCCATCGTAACAGATTAAGCGGATAATGCCTATTGAACCACTGTTCCATTGTTCCGCTGTTCCATTGTTTCCTTGCTTTCTAGAATGCTTATAGAAATTTTTGAAAAATGTCCAGTCGGCGAGGGGTTTTCGCACCTTGTAGCGGTATAACTTGTAGAGGATATTGTAAAACTCTTTTACCTGATCAATATTTTGGGGTTCTATGATCTCTGCTCCGTTTTCTAGGCCTTTTCTGATCTGCCTCCGGCGGGATGAACTGAACTTCCTAAGGACATACTCCGAAGAAAGGGTTTCTGGCTGCTGATCACTGGTTCCTCCATACTGGATGCTGGATACTGGGTCCTTGATATTCGTTTTTCGGTTTTTGGTCTTCGGTCCTCGATCTTCAACACCTGGTATTTGTATTACAAAGTTCATCCTCTCAAGGAAAGTGAATCTATGCTTCTCAAAAACATCCAGATAGTCTGCCCAACTGAAATAATTCCGGAATTGAATAAAAAGTGCCTTTCCTGTCGTTTGTTTGATCAGTTCTTTGAGCAGGTTATCCAGGCACGCTCTTTTCTGCTCATTACTTCCTATTAAGAGCGGCCCTCCATAAACCACAAAGCGGGATGAGAAAAGCTTTCCCGGGCCTTTTCGTTCATGAATGAATACACCCAGCAAGACTCCGAAAAGCTTTTGCTCATCATAAACGCCCAATAATAATGGATCAAAATTCCTGGTAGCCTCAAACAGCTCCATTATTTCAGGTGTTTGAAAGATAGATCCAGCTGGATGCTCACGCACAAATTCGAGCCAGTTTGATTGAGATATATCGGTTGTTACTTTCAAAACAAAAACTTAGGCCACAGAGGCACAGAGAATACAGGGTTTCACAGCCATGTGGCCATTTAACCAAATAAAGCTATTTAACAAGTATACGTTTGATTTGATTCTTCATATTCTGCCAGACAAGTTCCTCTAGCCATGGAAGTGGTTTGTCGGTCCAGCGTTGAGGGTGAATTGTTAGCATCACTTGATCAGGAAGCTTGCTGGTTTGAGCTGCTTTGATAATGTCGTTAGTAGATCTTAAAACCAGATGTTGGGTGTTGGGTGTTGGGTGTTGGATGGATTTTTGATTTTCGTTATTTGATACTCTATACTCGATATTCTTATCTACTTTATCCCTAATACTAACCTTCTCTCCATCCCAACGCCTGCCAGTATCGGTGAGATACAACACTTTGCCAAAGTCAATATCGAAATAAGGTTCGCCGATTAGGTCAAGTTCTTTGTAATCATATTTCTCCCAGATACTTCGATTATCATATTTTGAAAGTGGGCTGCCGTGCATACAAATCGTTCTTATGGGAACGAACTTGCGAAATATTGTCAATTTCCGGCAGAATTCCGAATAGGCCATATCCACATCTCCTCTTGAGGTCTTCATGGTTTCGTAATGGTAGCCTATTTCATGTCCCATGGCCGCCATTTCCCGAATAACCCTTTTGCTGAAACTTTTACTTACCATCCTGAAATAATAGGTTCCCTTGATTTCCATGCCTGCCTCGATCCTTCCGATGCGATAGGTATTCCATTTCTTTGCATCCACATCATGTCGCAGGATAATAGCTTTTTTGGCTGGATTTTCAATGAAATCAGCAAAGGACTGGAAGGTATAGCCGGCTTCTTTTAGGGCTATAAGTAGTCGTTTATATGTTTTTATGGTAAAATCCATTGTTTCATTGTTTCATTGTTTCACTGTTTCACTAATAAACTTAAGAGTGGGGCAATGGAACGGTGGAGTAATTTATTATTGGGTGTATTTATACGTTTGAAACAAGATATCTAAATTTCCCTCCCGGTCCCGGATCAAGAGATTGATGTTGGCTGATATCAACTCTATTAAAGAAAGGCATCAGGGCATCTTTTAACTTCCCAAGATCACCTTTTTCCATATGCCTTTTTACCTCTGCCTTAAATTCAATGTCTCCCGTTTTATCCTGCACCATCTGGAATCGCAGCATCTTATTACTGTTGATGAATCCTGCCTGGTCGAGAAGGTTGGCAAAGAAGATTCCGTTCACAGAAGAACCGTCCTTAAGAATGATATTTTCATTGGCCCGGCCATGAAGATGTGTTATTCGCGGGGCGGATAATCCACATCCGCAGGGAGAATCGTCTATTTCTCCCACATCCCCATTCTTATAACGAATAAAGGGCTGCGAATAATTGTCCAGATTGGTTACGATGAAGTTATTATTTTCATCCGATTCCAGAATACAATGTTCCACGCTGATGTGCATACCATTGTGTTCCTTGCACTCGAAGGCAATGGAGTTGCACTCCCCGCATCCATACTGGTTAAAGAGTGGAGCCTGAAATACCTCCTCTATCATCTTACGATACTCCGGGAAGAGTGTTTCAGAAGTAGTTGAAACCGCGAGGGGATTGATTCCATTGATACTATTTCTCTTAATATAATCGGCCAGTAAAAGAATGGCCGACAGGTATCCGCGAATGAGCTTTGGTTGAAACTTTTGTAGTTTTTTAACTACCTCCGCAAGATAAGCTTCGTTAAATGAGAAGGCGTTGTAGCTTCGGAAGTTGCTGATGACATTCATCAGCAAGGTGTGGGGTGTGGGGCGTGGGGTATAAGGCAATTTCTGACTTCTGGTATCTGGTATCTGGTATCTGATATCAGTAGAGCCCCAAAGTTCCACTTCCGGCATCCCCGGTTCAATCCCCATCCATTCATAGAACCGATAGTAGGCAGCCAGTGCCCAGGAGCGTGTTTCTGTATCCCGGTAAAGTCGCAATGGGGGGCCCGTAGTACCTCCCGTTCTTCCTACTTTGCACTTCTTTAAATTGATCCTATTTGATAAGAGAGCGTTACCGGCATCCATTACAGATAATCTATCCAGAATCGGCAAATCTTTTAGTCTGTTGATTTCGAGAATGCCAGAATTCGGGTGTCCGAGCTCCACGGACTTTCGTAGCCCAGAATTCTTTGACTCTTGTATTCTCTGATTCTCATATTCTCTATAAAAAGACACCCCCTCCTGAACACTATCCAAAAGCCTCCCCAACTTCTCCTCCTGCAATTTCCCTAAATCTTCCAGGGACCAATATTGCGTTCCATTTAGAAATCCCATTGTGCGCCGTACATGGGTTCCTTTGAGGAGGTCGTATATTTTTAAGCCGGAATTTGTCATGATGTGGAATCGGGGGACGAGGTTCGTGGGACGGGGAGTTTAACCATAAAACTGTAGAACAATGGAACAGTGAAACAGTTGAACAATATTTAATTACCTATAAAGTCTGAAATAATCTTCAAAGATTCCTGGTTAATATCTCCCGCTTTATCAAAGAAAAGCTTCCTTTTCTCTGTCCACTTCGCCTTCAGGTTTGGATTTTTCATCATTTCCTTAACTTTTTTGAACATTTTATCGAAATCACTGAAGTTATAAAGCAGGTCCATTTCTTTTTCAAGCTTAATGAAGTTCGACATGTCCTTTTCACCTACAAAGCTGTTGTAACGAAGTGCTGGTACACCCAGAAGGGCAGCTTCCGTGGCCATGCTCTGTGAATCGCCGGCATAAAGCCATGCATTGCTCAATATGTGATGTACATCACGCGGAGCGATTCTGATGCGATATTTTTCAAACTCCGGCTCAATCTTTTTTTCAGAGGAGATCAGCACCCGCCCATGCTTTGACAGGTAGCCGACAAGTTTCCGTTTTTGTTCGGGACTAAAGCCAAACTGGTTTACATCGTGATTGGCCTGCCAGCTCACAAAGCGCAGAAAGAAAAACTTTTCGTTTATGTCTGCAATATTTGCCTGAATAATGTTTTCATCAACCCGAAAATAATCCGGTCCCAGGTATGATTCTTCAAAGAAACCGCTCACGCGATAGTGCTTCTTTCCGTAATCAATTGTATAGTTCTGTGGTGTGATGATAAGGTCTGACCAGGGTGCCACAAACTTCTTTGTGAGTGTAACTACCTCTGAGTCAGGAAATATTATGGTTTTTGTTTTCCTGAACTTACACACAAAAGCAGAATATGCCGATGAGCGACTGATCACCAGGTCGGGCTTGAACTTCCGCATCACCCTTGCATATTTAATCAGGAGTTTGGGGATCAGGATTATCTTAGCCAGGATATTCTTGCCAAAGTCATCATAGATAAATTGTTCAGTATCCAATCCTTCCAGCAGGCTTATAACCACATCTTTGTTTCTGGCCAGAATCAGCACATTGTTATCTTTCTCAAGAGCAGTGATCAAATGCTTGAACTGGTGAAAGTGCTTAGGGTGGGTGATCTCAAATATGATGCGTTTGTCTCTCATTATGCTATTTTTCAAGCAATTTATTCCAGGCCACCTCTCCTCCATATCCAAATTCCGCCATCATATCAGAACAGATCCCATGGAGTTTTGTGGCCTGTTTAGGCGTCCACTTATTCCAGTAAGGGAAATCTTTTCTGATAGGACTGTTGTATTCTTTTATTTCCATTATTATCTCCTCTTCGCTTTTATCAAGAACCAGGGAAAGCAATTGTTTTAATTGATCTGACCCGGGCCTCAAATCCTCCATCATGAAGAGATAGTAGCCTGGAAACCAGGCAAATTCCTCATAAAACATGCGATTCTTCCTTTCCCATATCCAACAAAAGTGCTCGAATTTCGTCATCGACCATTTTTTGATTATTCCAGGTTCCGGCATCCAGAATGGAGTGATGTGGTGGGCGATCTTTCCAGAGAGCTTCCTGTTCTTCCAGTTCATGAATGATGACACAAAATCACGTGGGTCCCTCACCAGATGGATGATAGTCACCTCATCCTTTAGTTCCTGATGTTTTTCCAGTAATTTTTTCAGGTAAAACGTATAAGCAACCGACCTCAGGGGATCTGCACTCGATGGAGGCAGCGCATGATCGTATTTTCGGGATAATGATGCCGCAAAGCGCCCCCTGGCACCTATGTTACTCAAAGCCACATTGGCTCGAACATTCAGCCATTTGGAATCAGGCAACTGGTGTACATCCACCATGTTAGGATCATTGATCCTGATTAGCTTTGAGAGGAAGGTCGTTCCGCAACGGCCAGTAGATAATATGTAAAAGTGTTTCATTGTATCACTGTATCACTGCTTCTATGTTCCATTGAAAATAACAATGGGACAAGGGAACAGTGGGGCAATTATTTAAGAACTGATTCATATACTTCCACCAGCTTCCGGACAATGACCTTGCTATCCAGGTGCAGTATCTTTTCTCTTCCATTCGTTCGCTTCCCAAAATCCAGTGCCAATTTAATTTTGGCAGCTACATCCTTCGGGTCAAAAGATGTGATATAACATCCTTCGGTATCTCCGATCACTTCTTTCACATCTCCCACATCAGTAGAAACTACAGGGCAGCTACAAGCCATGGCTTCTTTCACAGCATTCGGAGATCCTTCGAAAAAAGAAGTCAGCAATAAAACATCGGCTGCTGAGAAATATAGTGGTATTACACTATGGGGCTTATCATACAATGTCATCATCTCCCAGCCCCCGGCTCCCAGCCCCCGGCTCCCAGCCATCAGCCTACAGCTTTCATCCGCCAGTTTATAGTTCTTCTCTTTCCTTCCGGGGTGTGATAGAAAAAGCACATATTTCTTCTCCTTTTTAAGGCCCAGTTTTTTCCTTGCTTCTTCCTTTGGTGAAGCCTGAAATATATCCATATCCACTCCATTTGGAATCACGAGAGCATGTTTGAGTTTTATTCGTTCCATTGAACGCTCAGACTTTACGATAACATTGCCCCAGCGCACTTTGGCGAAAAAGCGAATTAACACCCTTCCAAACCAAAAATCCTCAATATCGCTTCCCATGAGAGAAACTACAATGGGTTTTCGTGTTGCCAGTGCGGCCACCATGCCTACATAGGAATAATGCGTATGTACAAGGTCGATCTCATTGGCTTTCAGAAACTTTTTCAGTCCGGCTATGCCCTTCAGGTATGCTTTCCAGCCACTGCCACTGATTCCGCAAACTGTCAGATCTATAAAACCCTTAAGGGAATCAGCCTGAGCCATTACCACAGGACTAATGTTACCATTTTGCTTTTCCCTGCTGACAAATAAGACCTTTATTGGGGCACTGGGCATAAGGCGTTAGGCTTCGGACAGTATCGATTTATAAAGATCAATAATCCTGTCTGCGATAATATCATTATCGAGATAGCGTATTTTTTGAGAACCTTTTGTTCTTTTTCCAAAGGCAATAGCCAGTTTGAGTTTGTCACTCACGTCTTCCGGATTAGAATCAGCAAGGTAACATCCTTCTGTGCCATCAATGATCTCTTCCACACTCCCAACATCGGTTGAAACAATAGGACAGTTGCATGCCATGGCCTCCTTTATGAACTGTGGTGAGCCCTCCGAGTGGGATGTTAATAAGGCTACATCGCAGGCATTCAGTAGCCACATGACTTCTTCACGTGCATACCCTTTTAATTCCAATAAGTTTATTTCCAGACCTGTTTTTTCTATCGATTCTTTTGCAAGTTTTGCGTTTTTGATCGGATTGCTGAAAGCACTTGAAAACAGCACATATGTTTTATTCAGATCCAGGTTCATTTTTTCCCGGGCTAATCGTTTTTCAAGAGGCTGAAAAATACTGAGATCGATACCACAGGGCTGCACTATAAATTTCTTTCTTACCCCTGCCCTCATTGCAAGTTTTCTAGAAACAAATATGTTGTATTTCGAAAGCCTGGTTGCCAATCTTGAAAAGGGTCTCGATTTATCATAGTTTATATCTCCCCCATGATAGCTAGTTACAACGGGGGTTTTCCTTTGCCAGTTGGCAAAAAAGCCCGAAAGTCCATAGTGGGCATGAATAATATCTGGTTTATATTTCTTTAAGCGCTTCTTAAACTCTGAAAACCCGGATATGTAAGCTTTGATTCCTTTTCCCCGAATAAAGAAATATTCAAATTCAATGCCCCTGGATCTCATAGCATCCACCTGCTCTGTAATGAAGGTGCCGGTACTATTTTTTTGACGGCACACAATGAAAATTTTCATTATATCGCCCCCCTCCCGGCAAGTTTAAACCAGTTCCAGCCAATGATTATAATAATAATGAATATTATATAGGGCCGATAATACTTAGTATGTTTATAATTAATCTGGGTTATGCCATAAGCCGCCAGGATCAACAAAAAGGGTACAATCGGCATATGAAAGCGTTCAGAAATAGCAAATGAACTTTTTGCAAGAATAAATAAATAAGCCATCGTGAATGATAGAAGCAAAATATATTTTCTCAATAGCTTTCTCTTATAAAGCAGTATCAATGCAAGGATAACAAAGAATGCATATATGTTTCTTACAAAATAGCCTCCCGACAACATCATTTGCTGCTGTTGTGTTTCGATGTTTACAAAGGTTGGAAAGGGGGCAATGAACATAAAGGGAAGGAAAATTACGCTTGTACCGTAGGTCGCCAGGGTGTTTCCTTCTTCTTTAGCCGCCCTGAATTTCATATTGGCTTCTTGCTGGCTCTGGCTCTGATAATAATAATTGAATTCACGCTCAATACGTGCTGACATGAAAAACCAGAAAATGATCACGAACCAAAAACTAATAAAGGCTTTGTTCAGCCAGTTTACACCTAAATTCCTGGATAAAAGTAAGCCAGAAAATAGAGCAAATATTGCACTGAATCCCAACACTGTGCGGAAAAAAAACAATGATGCGCCAAGTAAAAAAATTAAAATGATGTTAGGGGCCGTAATTTGTCTGTTTTGAACAAGGGAATCGGCTCTTTCGATAAGAGCAACGATTAAAAATACCATCACTGTTTCTTTCAGGTGGAGCCCGGTATAATAAATAAAGTTGGGTAAAAGCATGGCCATGATCGAGGCAATCCGTCCAGCAGATTCTCCAAAATTTCGAGATCCAATGTTATATATCAGGATTACGGTGAATGCGCTTAGAAATGCATTTATAAGACGGGGGATAAGCACATAATCTCCGAATACAGAATATATCAATGAAAGATAAAAAGGAAACCCCCAGTCGGAGGTTGACATCCCCCAAAGCCCGGACCTGAGATTACCGTACCCATGATACAATATGCTGTTTGCAGCATTATGATAAGTAATGGAATCGGCAGCACCAAAAGTAAAAGCTTGTCCTGTATGATATTGGAAAAAGAAAAAGCTGAAAACAACCCATAAAAGCCTGATAACAAGTGAAATTACAAAGAGTTTATGTCTAAATATTTTTTCCGGTAAGGGGCGCCAATTTTTTGAAAAACTATGCAAAAAATAAAAAAACCCGACAACTTCCAGAACAGCAAATCCAAGCCATAACGATGGTAGAAATTTCCCCTGGAAAATAACAAAACACATAGCCAATACAACAAAGAATGCCATAATAGCAAGCTGTAAATAATAGTGGGGGAAATAAAAGTATTTCAGGTACTTCATATTATTTGGTAAGCACTGATTGATATATTTTAAGCAGATTATTAATGTGGGTTTGTATGGAGTATTGCTCCTTTACCCATTCTGAATCTCGTTTTGCTTTTTCATCAAACATCTTCCTGTTTGCAAGGAAGGGCATGAATTTAATAAGCAGGTCGTTTTCGTCTTTTGTATGATAGAAATTTCCATGATTTCCCTGCCCCGTAATCTCTTCAAACACTTTCCAGTCATTTATAAAAATGGGGGTGCTCATATACATAGCCTCTACAACAGCTATACCGAAAGTGTCATGATCTGTAGCATAAATAAATGCATCCAGTTGACTAAGGAAGTTTGGAATATCATCCCGCAGTCCGGCAAAAATTACCTTCTGCTGCAAGCCGTTTTCTCTACAGTAGTTCCTGCAATCATCCCAGTACCAGGGCGCTGCCTTGCTTTGTGATCCGGCAAAAACAAAAGTAAAATCGATTTTTTGTTTGTTTAGCAGATTCAGGAACCGGCAGATCGTCATTTGATCCCTTGCAGGATTAAAATTCCCCACGCTTCCAATTATAAGCTGCTGGTCGGGAATTACAAATTCCTTCCTGATTGAAACATGTTGAAAGTCATCGAACTTGCCGAAGGAAACTCCATTGTATAAAACCCTGGTTTTCTCTTCTCTGAAATTGTATTTTTCAATAAAATAATCCCGCTGGACCTTGCTTACAAAGATGTTTAAGTCCGTACGTCTATGGATGAATCGTATTATCCTTTTGGTCAGTTTCCCATAGCGGAAATCATAACCGTGCATGGTAAACAAGACTTTTGTTTCTAAGCCTATACAGGCCAAATATGCATATAGTGCATCCAGGGGTTGCTGGGCGTGTGCGATATCTATTTCATTTTTATTCAGAAATGCCCGCAGCCTGAATATATATGAAAAATCAAATTTCCTTTTGGGGGTGATTTTAGTCAAATGTACTCCTGTTTCTCTAAAATCCTCATATAGTATTCCCCCCATCCTGTAAACACAGGCTATATCAATATCTTCCCCATGTATACTTTTAAAAGTGTCCAATAGAAGGGTTTCAGTACCTCCCCGGTTCAGTGATCCCAATAAATACGCAATTTTCAAGCTGATAATTTTTTCAAATTTATATAATTGGCCTTCAGTATAGATAGCTGTTTTTTAATGGAATACAAGGGCTTGATGATTAATAGGGGCATTTTGTATTTAAATCGCCAGATTAAGGTTTGTTTTGAAAAATCAACCCCGCTTAATGCCTGATTTTTTTCTTCTCGGTATTTTCCCTGCAGGTGATAGCGAAAGAGAGCCCTCAGTCTCAGTTTATCCAATAGTATTTTTAGGTCCGGGTTGGTTCTTTCTTCTTCACTCAGGTGTCCCAGGTGAAAAATATAGTGATTCTCCGGTTTGTAAATCTTTGATCCTCCGACTGCCCGGCTTTGAACTTCTACATCCTGATTATAATATACCAGTGGTTTATATAAATAGGTCATTTTATACTTTAGTGCTACCCGCAACCAAAGATCAAAATCCTCTCCTATTTTCAGGTCAGTTTTATATCCATTAATTTCCTCGAAAACACTTTTTTTTATAATAAAAGAAGAAGAAGTTATGGGCATCCACATGGTTTTTGCATAAACTTTAAAATAGTTTATGGGCCCATCTTTAAATCCGTCTTCCAGGCCAATATTGGCCTCAATACTATTTCCCCATTTGACCTTATAGTAATTGGCCGCCCACAGGCCGGCATCAGGATACTTTGAAACAAGCCTATTCATATTCTCAAGATAATCAGGGCTCCACCAGTCGTCAGCATCTAGAAATGCAACCAAATCATATTTTGCTATTTTCCCCCCATTATTTCTTGCCGCGGAAACTCCGGAATTGGGTTGATTAGTGACTTTAATCCGGGAATCATTGATTTTCTTTACTACTTCCAGGCTATTGTCTGTACTGCCATCATTTATAATGATTAGCTCAAAGTCTGTCATTGTTTGCTCAAGAACTGATTGAGCAGCCTTTCTGATATAATCAGCTTTGTTATATAGCGGAATGACAACCGAAAACATTAGTGAAGAAAATTAATGAGCCTCATGTGGGCACGATATAGGGAGGGGTGAATTCGAATCAGCCTGTACAAAAACCTGTGCCGCCTTGTAAGGCAGGCACTTTTAAAATATTCCCAATTAATTTTTGAGAAAATTTCTTTTTGTTGCTTTCCAATAGCCCTTTTAGCTCTCGTCCCAAATAAGTTAATATAATCAGATGCTATAATCATTGATATTTTTGAGAGGTCAATATCCGGTTTTGAAAAAAAGAAATCGCCCAGGCTGTTACTCACTTCACATTTATCCTTTATTTGTCTAAAGGTGTATTCATGCATTTTGGAACCCGGCCTGATCCTGTAACAATAGAGGGGGGTCGGTATTTCGGCAACTTTTTCTGCATGATAAAAAGCCTGTGGTATAAACAAGTTGTCTTCGTGTAAAATACCGGCCCGGAAAAACAAAGCCTTATCAAGGAGAAATGAGAGGCTGTAGGCTCTGATCACAACACACACAAAATGAAATTTTCTTGGCCTTAGCACATGTTTGTTATAATAATCCCATCCACTGATATTGCTTACCTTTTGGCCCTCATCCGTTTCCATTGTCCCACTAGTTTCGTAGTAAAGATGTCCGTTAAATGATAGTATATCCAGGGAATTATTTTTCACAGCATCATAAATAATTTGAAGTGCTTCCGGCTCGATCCAATCGTCACTATCAACAAACAACACATACTGCCCCTTCGCTAATTTTATACCTCTATTCCTGGCCGCGGCAGTGCCGCCGTTTTCAATGCTTTGAATCCTGATTTGTTTGTGTTTGTCCCCGTATTGCTCCAAAATATCCTGTGACCCGTCGGTCGAACCATCATTAATACAGATAAGTTCCCAGGATTTAAAATCTTGATGAACAATAGAATCAAGGCATTGCCCAAGATACTTTTCAACATTATATACCGGAATGATAATTGAAAAAAAAGGTTTCATATACCTTAAGGGAGTAAGCTTTTAAATAAAATTTTAAGATTTTGGCTAAGAGAAATTTTTAATGCTAATCCGGAAAATGAATATTTTAATAATCGATTGATGTTATACACATTCTCACTAAAATAGCTTTTTAACACCCACCTAAGTCTAATTATTTTAAGGTGATTTCTGAGAGTTTGTTTTAGGACAGCATCATTGAAATATTCATTTTCCCGATTGCTGACGATAAGTTTTTCGATCCATTTATTAAATGGTTTTAAGTCGCAGCGCTCATTTACCAGTCCCGGGACAAACACATCAAGGTGATATTGTTTTTCCTCCTCAGTAAAATCAGGGGATAGCCAATTAAGCATTTCAAGCCTGATCCTATCAGTTTGTTCTTTCTGCCATTGTATATTTTCAGTTGATATCTGGCTATCATGTTCACGATAATGAAGCAAAATATCCGGCAGGTTGTGCAATCGACCAAGCTTGGCAGATTTTACCCATATCTTATAATCTTCGGCAGGAAATGTTTCGGAAAGATATTTAATATTATGCTCACGAATAAAGGCTGTTCGCAGGAATACGCTGGGGTGACAAATACACGAGCCAAAGAGCAATCGCGCCTGAATCGACTCGTGTTCAGTCGGATATATATGAGTTGTATTGCTAGCCCCAAAGCATTGAAAACATGTACCACAGATAACTACTTCGGGGTGATTATCCATGAAATGAATTTGTTTCTGAAAGCGCTCCGGATGACAAATATCGTCAGCATCCATACGCGCAATATAATTGCCTTTCGCTAGCTCAAGGCCTTTATTCAGGGTTTCGACAAGCCCCAGGTTTTTTTCATTTTCTATAAGTCGGATTCTTGAGTCTTTTTCAGCATGTTTGCTGATGATCTGGGCTGTATTGTCTGTTGACCCATCGTTGATGATCAAAAACTCAAAATCTGAATGGGTTTGTTTCAGCACGCTTTCAATAGCCTCTGCTAAATACTTTTCGCCGTTGTAAACGGGAAGCAGAACTGAAATTGCATGCTGATGATTCATTCCCATAGAATAATGCTAATCATTTAACCGCTGGCTCTTGAAAACCAGATACTGACCAATTTGCTGAACCTTTTTATACATTTTGAAGCCTTGCTCTTCTCCAATTCTAATTTTTTTATCTAGCAGGGGGTATTCCATGTCTATACGATCAGCTCTGATCAGTAAAACTTCTGCCTTTTCAATAATTTCAACGAAATCGGAATAGTAAAGGGCATTGTTGAAAGCAAAGCCATATTTTTCCGGTACTACAGAATTGAAATGGCATAAATAATAATATTTCACCTCCCCGAAAAGATATACAGGGGTTCCTTCGGGAAGGGTATTGTTAATTTCATGGGCGACGGCTATTTCAGATGACAGGCTTGACTGTTTAGACAAAATAAGCCCCTTTGTTCTTGGTCCCACAAATAGCTCATTAATAAAAAGGCTAAAGAGTAATACAAACATCAGTGCAATCCTGAAGCGCGGAAAATAAAGATCAAACATCATCAATCCAACAAGGATCAAGCCCGGAAGCATCAATATATAATAGTGATCGTATTGCTGGAAATATAATTGCACTGAAAATAGTAAAACAAGAAAGAGAAAGGCCAGGAAGTGGGTTTTCGTTGACAATATCTTTTTAAATACGACAGGGATCATTATTAATAATAAATATGGCGCGATTTCGATGTATTTAATAAAGCTGCGAAGTAATACATAGGCATTTTTTTCACCGTAAAGGGTCAATCTCCCCCCTGCGAAAAAATCATAATACACACCATATCCCAGGCGGAAAAATACTATGAATAGCAAAAGCCCGCCGACAATTCCGGCACTAAAAACAATACTTTTCCTCAATAAAGACTTTATTGATGATCGTTCATCAATTAGGATCATGATATAAATAACCCCAGCATAGGCCAATCCATATTGCTTCGTAAGAAAGGCCAGAAAAGTGAGTACGCCTGATAAGAGCAAATATAGTTGCGAATGTTTAGCTTTATTCAGGTAAACCAACATGGCAAAAAGCCCCCAGAAATTAATAAAGGGTTCCAGGAATAAATAATCACCTTCAAGCTTTATGGACAGAAACAGGTAATAAAGGCCGGCAAAGATCCTGATAAAATTATTTGTAGAATATTTTTTGGATATTTTATAAATCAATATGGCATTAATTACCTGAAAAAGAAACATATATCCCAAGAAAATCTCATAGGCTATTGATTTACCTACTATTAATTTTACAGGCAAAAGCATATAAAACACCAGGGGGGGGTAAAGTATCCTCAGGGTGTGTTCAGGAATAGCACCGTCTGCTATGCACTCTGTTACTCTCAGGTAATAGCTTGCATCAAGCCCCAGGTTTGGAAAAACCAGGGCGTTAATATACATGCCTAGAATGATTATCCCAAAAAATGGATTAAAATACCTATAAAAGAAGTGCAGTATGCTTTGAAAAACTTTTGACATTATTCTTGCAGAAGAGACACCAGTTTAAGTGTGAAAATTTCAGACCCTATTTTATTTAAATGTGATGAATTATAAAAATACTTTCTGGATAAACATATTGAATCATTGGAAAAGTCTATCAGGCGAAGATTATGTTTCTGAGATAAAGACTTATATATATTGATTATTGAATCCCTGTTAATGATAAATATCTGAGCTTCCTTTAATTCTGGAGGAAAAACTAAAACTGTCTCAATATTATTTTTGCAGTTTTTAGCCAAATATTGATCAAAGCTATGAAAGACTTCTTTGTCAATGTCTATTCGCAATCCCTGTGGGTTATTTTTTATAAATACATCAAGCTTCCCATCCCAATGAATAACATTATTTCTATAGCCTTTATACTTTGTGCTTTTATTAATATACAGCCTGAAGTATTCTAATAAGCCTATTCTTAAATTTTCATGTCGGGTAAAATACTTTGTAAATGGATTATAATAATCAAACCACTCATAACCAATGAATTTCTTTGTTGTAATTGATACGATGGAATCTTTTAAATATGGTATTGTCTGTTCCAGATTATATAATTCTATTTGCCGGGAAAGAGTCGTTATATCTAAGCAATGAATTATTAATTCTGGCTTATTGTTGTTTTTCAAATACACCTCATAAATGCAATTTTGCATTCTAAAATTATGACCATCAACACCTAAATTATAACTATTGGCACCCAAAACAGAATCAATAATTCTTGTTGAAACATCTACCCATGCACGAGAACTTCCAAGAATCAATATTTCTGCATTAATGTCTCCTTTGTATATGTCGTTCCATACAACATAGTTATCATGATCTGTTATTTTTAATCCGGCATCTGATATTAAGGAAAGAGAGGATAAAACAACAATAATGACTAATGAAAAAAGGATAATATTTATTAAAAATTTAGACAAGGGTGTTACTTAAAATTGAAAATATATAAATGTCTGTTTGTTGGCGCCCCAGGCAAAAATAATTACTACTATGCTGGCATATATAGTCCATCTTATGGCTTTATACTTTATTGCACTAATCTCCAGGCCGTGCTGTTTAAAGCGATTTAGCCACTCTATAATTAGCATGAGCAGGATAAATGGGACAACGAGATTAATTCCAGAATTTACTGGAATAGAAAAAAATGTTTTTGACCATATATTGCTAAGGTATTCTACAGCATCTGTTAGGCTATCTGCTCTAAAAAAAATCCAGGCAAAACAAGTTATTGCAAATGTTGTAAGCATTTGAAAGGATTCTTTTACGCTTGGCAAGATCCTCCTCTGTGCAACAGTATTTGTATATTTTCTGTTTTTGTGTAATAACATTAGTGGTAAGAAATAAATGGCATTTATCAATCCCCAAAAAATAAAGGTCCAGCTTGCACCATGCCAGAAGCCACTGACAAGAAATATAATAAACACATTGCGAATAACTTTCAGCCGGGACACCCTGCTTCCACCCAAGGGAATATAGAGATAATCCCTAAACCATGTCGTTAGAGAAATATGCCACCGCCGCCAGAATTCCGCAATATCTCTGGAAAAATATGGATAATTAAAATTACGCATCAGGTTAAACCCGAATAAGCGAGCAGTACCAATAGCAATATCAGAGTAACCTGAAAAATCTCCGTAGATTTGGAACGCAAAAAAAATACCGCCAATTACAAGACTGCTTGCGGGAAGAATTTCATGATTTTCAAAAATATAATCTACATATGTTGCACAATTATCTGCGACCACCATCTTTTTAAAGAACCCCCACAATATCTGCCGCATTCCGTCCACCGCCTTTGAATAATTAAATAGACGCTTTTTATAAAACTGTGGAAGAAAATGTGTTGCCCGCTCAATTGGACCTGCTACTAGCTGCGGAAAGAAGCTTACATAAGCAAAGAAGGAAACAATATCTTTAGTCGGCGGTACTTTGCGATTATATACGTCAATTGTATAGCTCAGCGCCTGAAAAGTATAGAAACTAATTCCAACAGGCAAAATAATAGCCAGTGTTCGCGCATGAAGGTGGATGCCAACAAAGCTAAAAGCCTCAATGAAGCTTTCAACAAAAAAATCGAAATACTTAAAAAAGCCAAGAATGCCTAAATTAATCGCTACGTTTAATCCACTATAGAGTTTTCTTTTCCACCCCTGACTAATGCCAAGCTGCAGCCCTAAAAGGTAACTGCTCAAGGATGTAATAAAAATAAGCAACAGAAAGCGCCAGTCCCACCATCCGTAAAAAATATAACTTATTACAAGAAGGTAGAAGTTCTGTAGTTTCAGATTTCGGTTAAAGACAAACCAATAAAGCAGGAATGCTACTGGAAAAAATATCAGAAATTCAATTGAGTTAAATAGCATGGCTTGGGCTATAGTGCCTCTTTTTACTATTTAGAATATGTGTTTGTTGGTATTAAAACAGACCGCATGCGTTGATAAAGATCTTTCATTCCCGGTGATCCAATATATAACAACAGCCCGTAAATCAATCCGAACGGGATGCTGATCAAGAGTGCAAACCAAAACCATTTCAAATAGGTGGATGGGCTAGGCAACCAGCCTGAATGTAATAGAGGATATAAAATAAGCCATGCAAGAATAAACAGGCCAACATACCTTAAAATATTTGGCCAGTATTTCCAGTGCTTTTCCTTGAATCCTTCCCGAAATAGAAAGTATGGTTTCCAAATATTCACGATAAGCAATGTGCTGATAGCAATGCCGATCACAACCCCAAGAATTCCATAAAAATATCCCACTCCGATGGCAATCCCAATATTCAGGCCCGCTTCTGTCCAGGGGGCCCAAACATCTTTAAACAATGCATAGCCGTTGAGAAAATATCGGGCAGTTTGTCCTACGATCATAATATACAGGTTAAAGAGCATAACGACAAACACAAGCTTTGGAAGAATAAATTCAGCCCCAAGCCACAAGATAATAAAGGATTCCAGGATGTAGTAAAATGAAAAAACCAAAATTCCCCCTATCCAAAAATAGAGGGCATTAAATTCCCAAAAAACCTTCATTATTTTTGAGTTGTTGTTTTCGGCAATGACGTTACCTATGCCTGCCAGGTTTGAACCAAGGGTTTTGTTGATCAGTGTGGTTATTTGTTTGAATATCAGAGTATAATTGGTATAATATGTAACCATGGTAAGCGAGGTAAGGGCAAATACCAATATTAGCGAGGACTGGTAATGGGCAAAATCAGCCATTTTATGGGCAAATAATTGTCTGACTTTAACCAATACTTCTTTGTATTGACTTAAAAGTGATCTGCCATTATTAATATTGGTTTGCAACCAGGGATACTGCTTTGTTACAATCCTGTTGACAAGATATCTCAACATCAGCCCGAAAAACAATTCTATCAGAAGCCATCCGTAATAATTGCCATTGAAATATTTAAGATATATGATTTGAAGCCCAACCTTGCCGAGATTTATCCAATTGCTTAAGCGAGCGGTAACATAGGTACGCTGATCGGCAGCCAGCAGCACTTGTTTAAAGTTATTAAAATAACTTACCAGGGTTATCGCCAGAAATGTATAAAATGCTCCATAAATGATAAGGAAGTGGAGGTCGCTTTTAGCAAAAATCCATGGCAGGAAAATTGAAACAATCATACCCAGACCCAGTATGGCAAAGCCAATAATCCTGTAGAGATAGCCAAACAGGGAGATAATCTCATTAATCTTCTTCCGGTCTTTGTCGAAAAGAGGTTTGTATAATGAGGTTGCTACCGCAGTATAGATTCCCAGTTCTGCCAGGTTGAGAAAGCCCAGGATATTCCGCATAGTGGCACTCAGTCCCACTAACTCAGTTCCAAGGCTATCGATAAACACCTTGCGGGAAACAAAGGCCAACACCAGGGCAATGAAGTAGAAAATAAAAGCTACCCTGGCGTTTTTAATGCTTTTCTGAAGACGTGACAATTTTTTTAATTAAAAAAATAGAAATGAAGCTAAGATTTATCCTTTTCAATAATATATTTTGGTCTACCTTTTGCTTGTTCCAATGTTCTCCACAAATACTCCCCAATCAATCCCAAAACGAGCAGCTGCAGGCCGGAAAACAGAAGAACTACTATCATCAAGGGGGCCCAACCTGTAAATGGCGACCCTCCCATTATATATTGAATTAAAATGGTAATTGAATAAAGAATACCTAGTAAAAAACTGATTATTCCAATCAAAGAGAAAAAACGAAGCGGAGCATATGAATAGTTCAGGACCCCATCAAGTAAATATTTGATTTTTTTTGAAAATGTCCATCTGGACTTTCCTATTTCTCGTTTTTGACGGGTATATGGAATAAATTTAACAGGAAAACCGGTCCATAAGATCTGCCCTTGCCAAAAAGGATTGCTTTCATCTAAAGCCAGAATCTTTTCTTTAACTTCTCTGGAGATAAGCGCCACATCAAAGCCTCCATCTGGCATATTGGTAAAACTGAGTTTACGCATCATCCTGTAGAAAAATCTGGATGTGACCTTCCTGTATCTGCTTTCATCCCGATCAACTCGCTGTCCAAGTATAATAGGGGCCTCCTGGTCGTTATAGCATGCTATCATTTCCTTGATCAGCTCAACTGGTTCCTGTAAGTCTGCAGCAATATTTATAATACCATCACCCTCTGCCAGCTCATAACCTGCGTATATAGCTGCCACCTGGCCAAAATTTCTTGTGAACTTGATAACCCTCACTCCATCATTGGATGCTTTGACATTCATTATTTCTTCTAGGGAGTTATCTTTAGAGCCATCATCTATAAATATAGTCTCAAATTTTAGATCCGGGAAGCTGCTAAAAACCTCGTTTTTCAATGCTTCATAGGTTCCTTTTATACTGCCCTCGTTTAAATATACAGGAATAACAACTGAAATATCCATAATAAATGATTATTTAAAAATGCCTACTCTTATTAACTTTTGATTGAATATAAGTTGATTAAAAATTGATTAGAGTGTTACTTAATCAGATTTTAAATACTTTTCTCCAGGTAATCGTGATCTTATGATTTTAGCCGGGTGACCATATACCAGAACATTATCAGGGATGTCGTTAAGAACGAGTGATCCTGAACCAACGATTACATTTTCACCTATATTAATTCTATCTATAACTGTTACTCCTAATGTAATAGCCGAACACTTTCCAATGTTGACTTTTCCCCCGGTCACAGAACCAGCAGAAATGCTGGCATATTGCCCAACAGTGCTATCATGGTCCAATTGTGCGCCGGTTGCAAAGAAACTAAAATCACCAATTTTGCAGCCGGGGTTCAGAATAGTACCCGCCATAGAAACAATACCAATACCCAGCTCCACATTTTTTCCTATTATTGTTGAGGGGTGTAAAGCGTTTATAAACTCAAAATCTGGCATTATTTTAAGAATATGCTCATGCACAATTTTTCGTGACCAATTATCCCCAATAGAAATTAGTCCACAGTCTATATTATAAGTTTCAATGAGTTCTTTAATGTTCTCCTGACGCCCTATTACCTTATATCCATATAGATTGGAACCAATAGATGCTTTGGAGTCAATTATGCCAATGATTTGATAATCTCCGTTTTTTTCAATGATATCGGCACAGTAATTGGCATGCAAACCACCACCTAAGAGAACAAGGTTTTTCATATTAAAATGTCTTTTGTGTATTTTATCCTATTGTTGTTAATCAGAACACTGATTCGTTAGAATAATATCTATTATTCTTTCCTGGTCAATACTTTCCAGGTCGGGGTAAATAGGTAAGCAAAGTATCCTGTTTGAAATATTGTTTGCAACTGGCAGATTCTTCTTATTTGCTGATTTTAAGTTTTTATACGGGGGGAATTGACTGATTAAAGGATAAAAATACTTCCTTGCAAAAATATCATCCTCCCTGAATTTCATATATAGGATATCTCTGCTTAATCCGTATATGGACTCGTCAACTAAAATGGGGAAATAGGCATAGTTGTGTTCCACTCCATCAATGTCATGCAAGAAAGTAATCCCGGGTACGTCTGCTAGTAGTTTTCGATAAGTATCAGTAATTACCTTCCTTTTGCCTATGTTTTCGTATATCGTTTTTAACTGCAACAGGCCGTAGGCAGCTTGCAGCTCATTCATCTTTGCATTAATGCCTGGCTCCGCTACAGTTTCTTCATCTTCAAATCCAAAATTCTTTAAATGGTCGATATGTTTCTTCGTATCCGAATCATGAGAAACTATAGCGCCCCCTTCTATGGTATTAAACACCTTTGTGGCATGAAAACTCAGTACCGATAGGTCCCCATAATTATAAATAGATTTTCCATTTACCTCAACCCCAAATGCATGGGCAGCATCGTAAATAACTTTTAGTTTGTGTTTTCGGGCAATCTTTTCAATTTCTTCCATTTTACATGGATTTCCATATACATGGACAGGCATAATAGCCGTTGTTCTGGGAGTAATTGCTTCTTCTATTTTAGCTGGGTCCAGCATAAAATAATTCGGTTCAATGTCTGAAAATACCGGTGTAATCTTATTCCACCATAATGCGTGAGTAGTGGCGACAAAACTAAATGGGGTGGTAATTACCTCTCCCTTTATGTCCAATGCCTGGAGGGCAGATAACAATGCCAGGGTTCCATTACTGAATACAGAGATATGCTTAACGCCAAGGTGTTTTGTTAACGCCTCCTCAAATTCAACATGAAAAGGGCCATTGTTTGTGATAATTCCGCTATCCCAAATCTTTTCGAGGGAACCAACAAAGTCCTCAAGTGGTGGTAAAATGGGCTTTGTAACAAATATATTGGGATTCTTTTTTTTCATTTTTATTTATTTACCAAAATAAATTTATGGGTTGGCTGAGTAAAGAATATAGTTAAACCCTAATTGGGTTAAATTATGACCATCAGTTCCCAGGTCTATTCTTTTATACGATTTTGGGAATCCCCAATTTGTACCTGACAGAAATTCAGAAATAAGTTCAATTTCACTTTCGTCAATAATGATGAATTTTACTTTTTCCTTTGGAATGTTATCCTCGTTTAATACAAAAAAATCTGCCGAATAGGACAAGCGGTGGGGCACATATCCCCCGGCCATATAAACAAGCATATATGTCTCAAAAAAAGCCAGTACTTCATCTCCTTCTTTAAATCCGGCTTTTCTCAATTGGCCTATACCATTCTCATAGAAACGACACTGGTATTCTGATACACCAATATTGGTGAAGCGCTCCGCATTTTTTACAAGATGTGTAGATCTCTTTATGCTGTAATTATAGTGAATATGCTTCAAAAATCCCTGTGCGCTAAATACAACGAAGAAAATCATTATAAATACCATGTGCCAGGTATTGATCCTTGGCGACTCAAGATGTTTTTTGAATTCGGCAAGCAGGATAAAATAAGCCAGGAACCAGAAAGGCATAAAATATACCATCTTCATTTCCAGGCGCTGATTGGATCCAGATACAGCCAAAAGCGGCAAAACAAGTAGAATAAGAACAAATAAATGATTTTTAGAAAATTTAAATCTCTGTTTATTATGAATCAAATGGATTGCTGTGTCAATACATATTAACACTATTGGCAATAAAAGGATATTAGAGTAATATATTGAATACTTATAGGCTAATATCAACAGTATAGCACCAAAAATTATATTCAAGAGAATTATATTTATGTATTTCTTGTGCCTAAGGAAAAAATACACCAGGCACAATCCAAAAATCGGGATATACACTTTAGCCATTCCAAGGAAATATTTCCCGATCACCAGCCATTGGCCATCAATATCATATTTTGCTTTGGGGTTTGTTGCAAACTTAGAATAGGCCAGAAAGGCTTCTTCTACAAATGCAAAAAAGTCATTTATGAAGATACTGTAAAGAATAATGCCAATAAGCAGGCCTGTGGCTACAAAGAGCCATGATATTAGTATTTTCTTCCATTCGGGAAGGGCATACAGTCCTACTAATAGTAAGATCACCAACAGGAGAAAAAAGCCGGATGTAAAGTAATTGGCCAGCCCAATCACAGCGATAATGCCGATGATTATCAGCCACAGATTCTTCTGGATAGTTGAACTGGATATCCCGCTTTGAAAAAACAATGAAAAAATCAATAGGTATATAATCAATTGCAAATTATCATAGTAAATTACCGGGCTGGCATAGGCAAAGCACATGCTTCCGGACAACATGCCCATTGAATAGTAAGGTAATTTATTGAATGATATTTTATACTCTTTTTCAATCCATTGATATGATGACCATAAAAACAAGAATAGTAATACAACAGTCAGGATTACGCGGGTCCACCTGAGTGCCAACACATTGTCTTCGGGAATGAAGAAGAATATCGTTCTAACAATCCTGTGCAGGTCGGTTGTGTTTGGCCCCAATGCTTGATCTTTAAGATAACCAAGCAAATAATAGCCCTCATCAATAGATACCCCCTTATTCACCGACCAGAAAATCAATGTATATAAAACCACCACAGCTCCGAATGCCAAAATACCGGGCTGTAGCAGGCAAAGGATGATGCGATATAGCTTATTCTCAGAAAACTTCCCCGAATTAATCATTAGGCTTGATGAAATAATGATGGATTTGACCTATTACATGACTCGTTTGCTCGGATGAAAGTTCATAAAATAAAGGCAGGCGGACAAGGCAATCAGCAAAACGGTCACAATGGGGTAATTGCTTCCCGTTTTGTTTAAGGCTGTTGTAGTATTTGCTCTCCTGGAGGTTTTGATAATGAAATACTGCATGCACTCCATTATTTTTCAAATATCCGATCAGCCCGTTGCGTTCTTCCGCACTATTGCAAACCAGATAATACATATGAGCATTGTTGGTCGCATATTCTGGAATATTGGGGATTTGAAAACAACCCTCTTTAGCCAATGGTTGCAATCTTAAGAAAAACTTATTCCAAATCTCTTTCCGCCGGGCCTGTATGTCATCCAGATTTTCCAGTTGAGCATACAAAAAGGCCGCGATGATGTCGGCTGGCAGGAATGATGATCCAGTATCTACCCAGCCATATTTGTTTACCTCACCGCGGAAAAACTCTGCTCTGTTAGTGCCCTTTTCCCATATAATTTCGGCTCTTTTTAAAAAGCGTTCATCGTTAATGGCTAACATCCCACCTTCCCCGCTTTGAATGTTCTTCGTCTCATGAAAAGAGAAGCAACCCAGATGTCCGATACCTCCTAGGGCCTTACCCTTATAATAGGAATCAACAGCCTGAGCGGCATCTTCCACTACAATAAGCTCATATTTTTCTGCCAGGGCCATAATTTTATCCATATCACATGCTATTCCTGCATAATGGACAGGTACAATGGCTTTTGTCTTAGGGGTAATAAGGCCTTCTATAAGATCTTCATCCATGTTTGGATGATCTGCACGGCTATCCACAAATATAATTTTCGCCCCTTGTCTCACAAATGCCAGGGCAGTTGATACAAATGTAAAGGATGGTACGATTACCTCATCGCCTGGTTGAATATCTAATAATAAAGCACACATTTCCAGGGCATCTGTGCAAGAAGTTGTTAAGAGGCATTTTTGAAATCCCCATCGGTCCTCAAAATAGGCCTGGCATTTTTTGGTATAGGGGCCATTCCCTGATATGTGCCCGAATTCAACAGCATCATTAATGTATTGAAGCTCTTTTCCGGTAAGGTGGGGTTTGTTAAATGGAATGCCCATATTCATTAATTATTTGGGTTGTTTTAATAGCCTTTTCTTCTGTATAATATTTATCAATAAAGAGGTTTATAACGTGCTTAAACAAGCGTTCTGCGACTGGATAATCACCTTCTCCTGAAATTGATCCGATTGAGGGATAGTGTCCACTTGCATAAAGGTTATTTTCCTTTAATCGGTCTAATATTTCGCTTTTATTCTTAACAAGAATATTAAACCTCCATGTATTAAATCTTTCATCAATTTTAAAGGGTTTTCTTAATTCTTCATTATAAATATTTATTAATTGTGTTTTATGCCCAGCCCACTTAGCTTGTTCTGAGTTGATTTGTTTTTTAAATTCTTCTTCCCTGGGCAACGTAATTTTTGTCAGGCCCCATGCATAATCAGACTTTATCTCCTGTAGTGGATCGACAGCCTGTTTAAAAGAGCTTTTGAGCCCAATATAAGCTGACTCCTCAAAATCATAATATTCCGTGGAAATATTATATTTTTCTTTCATCACCCCAAATGCTCCATGTCCAAGATCGATTTGTTTTTTAGCACCAGTGCTAAATAATATCAAATCTATTATATTATCTTCCTCTGCCAATTGAAAAAAAGCAGGGTTACACAGGCACCTGTCATCAATAATAATCAGGCCCGGATTTGTTTCTTTTGCTCCATTAAAAAATTCGTAGGGAACCTCCTCTTTACCATATGTATGATTCCAAAGCAATATTACGCTTTTGGAAGTTTTTATCTTTTCGGAGGCATGCTCCATATCTATTTCAAGTGTGTCAGGATTGATATCGAGAAATAGCAATTCATTACCCATGAGTTGCAATAAGAAATAAACATCATGACAGATGTTGGTGGGCAATATAATAGGTGTATTTTGTAATCTATTGTTGATTACAAAAAGATAAAGAATGCTTAAGGCCCTGTTGGAATATTCTGTCTTCATCTTTCTATTGCAGGAACACCAAAAACCTTTGTTTTTGCAAAGCTGGAAAGGACCAAAGAGTGCATTCCCACAAATACCTCATCCAAAACAACACATTCTCTTATTGATGAATTAAGCCCAATGAAGTTATGCGAACCAAGCACAACATTTGCTCCGATAGCTACATTGGCAGCAATGAAATTCCCATGACCAATAGTGGTCTCGTGTTCAACTGTTAAATTGGAATTAAATATATTGAGATCGCCTATACTTACATTACTCTGAATGGTGGAATTACTAAGTATAATATTCCCGGTACCAAGAATTGAATTTGATGAAAAATAGCTAAGGGGGTGAATGAAATTCGTCAATTTGCTATTATCAATATTGAGCCCCAAAAATAATTGAAAACGCTCTTTCATCTCATCAGGTCTGAACAAAGCATACAGCAACTTATGCTTAGGATTCTTCTTTAAATAATCATTAATATTGGTGGTGTTTGAAACAATTGGAATTTCATTTATTACACTACCAACCGAAAATGAGTCAATGCAAAGACCAATAACTTTTTGATTGTGATTATATTCCTTAAATGCGTTGTTTATTTGATCCGCAATATTTAATGCTGTTCCAACTGCGCCAACAATAATAATTTCTTCAATATTCATTATTTGTCTTTTTTCTCAATGGTGATGTAATTAGGCCTCTTTGTTGTTTTGAGGTTTATCCGGTAAATGTATTCGCCAATTATTCCCAGGCCAAGTAAGATGAAGCCCACACCAAGACCAATAGCGATTATCAAACTGGCATAACCGGGAATACTTATCTGGCCAATAAAGCGCTGATAAACAATAATAAGAGAATAAATAATGGTAACAATAAAGGCAATTATAGAAGAGAATGTTAATATGCGAATCGGGAGGTTTGAGAAAGTCACAAAAATATTAATTGAGTGTTCTACCAATTTTTTAATATTATATGAACTTTTGCCATCTTCTCTAATATTATGATTAACGGGGGTACTGGCAACATTTGTAGTAATCCAGGTAATATATCCATCAAGAAAAGTATATGAATTTTCAAGCGTGGGAAGCACCTTATAAACTTCTTTTTTAATTAACCTTAAAGCTGAATAATCAGGATGTAAATTAGGAATACCCCACTTAACAAACTTCTTCAATAGGTTTGAAGTGAGGTTTCTGAAAGAGCTGTGATTCAACTTCCTAAACCTCCCATAAACAACATCAAAATCACCTTCTTTTTGTTTTTCAATTAGTTTAATAATGTCATCGGGGTCTTGTTGTAAATCCTCATCTATTGTAACGGCAAAATCACCCGATGCATTTTCAAAACCACAAATTAGAGCATTATGCTGGCCAAAATTCCGACTGAGCCTGACACCTTTTGCAACGCCATTGTTTTCAGATACAATCTCCTTTATTAATTGCCAGGAGTTGTCACCTCCGCAATCATAAACAAAAATTATCTCAAGTTTGATGTCGGAATATCCATCTAAAGACTTAAGGATCTTGTCGAAAAGAAGCCGGATTGTCTTCTCCCCCTTAAATACCGGGATTATAATTGATAACGTCATGATAATAATAGTTTTTTGTCTCCACAATATATGAAATAGCCTGCCCTATCTGCACTTTGTTTAAGGCCTGTGTGCACTAATTCAGACAAACTACTTTTAACAATATTTTCATTGCCATTTAAAATAAACGGCTTTATTATTTTACTTAAGCTTGAATAGAAATATACTCCTGATGCCTGGCTTTTTGATGTTTTTGGTATTTGAAACCTTCCAAGTGCTATTTCTATAACACCTTTTAAATAATCATATCCGGTGGATAGCTCGACTAAATCAGAACCTATAAAATCCCCACCCATCCTTGCGCCTATTTCGGTAACAAACACCTCTCCACTATTGGTAATTATGAGTTCTGCATGTGAGGCTCCAAATTTAATATCAAGAGAATTGAGGGCATCAAAAACGAGTTTTTCAATTTGTTTTGTATTTGTTTCATCCACCAAGCCTGAGGGTTGATGATGTTCCAACTCAACAAAATGCGGGGAACCCGAAGTTACTTTATCAGTATAAGCCAACACGTAATGTTTTCCTTCCCAGCTGATTGTCTCAACACTAATTTCCCTGCCTTGTATAAACTCTTCTATTATTGCCTGATTATTAAAAGATTCTTTTAAAGCATAATCGATGGCCTGAACAAGCTGTTCACGATCATTAATCATTGTGATTCCCAGGCTTCCTGATCGGTCGACAGGTTTAACAATAAGAGGATATTTAAGCTCTTCTGTTTGAATAATTTCTTGTGGGTCTGATGTCTTTAAGAAACGTGGGACGGGCAATTCATTTCTATAAAAAGCCTCCCTCATTAAATATTTATTTGTGCTTAAGGAAACAGAGTGAACAGAGTTCCCGATCAGATTCATTTCTTTAGCAATAAATGACATTGTGGGAACCGCCACATCAGTAGCAATGCTTGTAATTCCTTCAATTTCTTCTGCCTTACATCTCTCCAGAATTTCTTTTTTTTCCGTAATAGAAATGGGATAAAACTTATCACAGTGTTCCTTACAAACAGCACCATTTTCCCATGCAAAGCATATTGTTTCTATTCCTAATTCTTTTGCTTTTTGAACTAGCGGGAGTTGTAAATAACTTGCTCCTAGTATGGCTAACTTGGGCTGCATGGATTATTTTGCAAAACGTATTTTATAAATGAAGTATTGGAGGGTTCTCTGGGCAGGCCCTAACAATAAACTTTAGACATCAGGGGTATACCCAAACAACTTAATTTCTTCCTTATACACTTCCCCAATGATTTTTAAGGAGTCCTCGTCATAATTCTCACGATAATCTTCACTTGAGCCTTTTATCTGGTGAGGTAATTCGATATACGGAATCTGCATGGCTTCACATGCTTTTTGAAAATCTTCATGCAAATTCTCAAAGCGACCAATAAAATCAAGGGGTAATTTTCCCTCAAAATCCTTTAGCCAAAATGTTTGTGGCTTTAAATGGCCTTTGCCGGAAAAGCGCCGGAGGAATTCGTCAAATGGCATGTCTCCTGAGATCCCGTGGCTTTTCAAATGTAATTCATCACGCATCACGTTCTTGTACCAGGACCAAGCTCTTGCCCACGGGTTTCGTACAAAGGTGAACTTGAAATAACTATTATATTGTTGATTTGTAACTGTTAGCTTATTATTTGGATTGGCTAGCTTTTTATACTTTCGGCGCATCCTGTGCATGACAGTAAGCATGTTTTCTTTCGAGGATAAGACTGCAAGGTTCAATAATGGCTGTTCTATCATGCGAATGCTTCTATGATCCTGCCCACCTCTGCCACTATGGCCGTCAAGATGACCCAGAGCACTTTCAATACTCGTTCCGGCACATTTGGGAATGTGAATAAAAATGCATTTATGTTCGTGGGAGATCATATTTCTAACGCTAGGCTTAGGTATAAAAAATGTCCAATTAATATTTACCGTGTACTTTTAACATTTTCTCTGTTTTCAGAAAGCCTCAAAATCACATTGTCTATTTAATAGCTTCCACTGCTATTGTTTCAAGCTCATTAAATGCTGCAGGAATAACCTCTCCATGTTTTTCTAGCCTGTCAAATTCCTCAATTTTACTTTTTCCGATTTCTTGTTTTGTAATATTTAAAAAGCCTGTCTTTTCCAATATGAGCTCTAGGCTTTCGTAATTATATACGATCTGATGCCCCCAGTCGCGGAAGAAATTGTTAATGACAAAGACGGGCAGATATTCATTTTCTTCAAAATTGTTCGAAATGTCGGGAATGAATTTGTTTGTAGACCATTGTATATATTCCTGATGAATCGCTTTTTGGGGATCATTGTACAAAGCCATTAAAAAATCCATATCAGGGGTTGCTAGCCTAAGATGTCCACCCGGCTTGAGAATGCGATAACATTCATGAAGCATATTCATCCCTTGTTTGAAATTCAGGTGTTCAAAAATATGTTCTGAATATATATATTCGAATGTATCATTGGAAAGCGGAAATTTTTTGCCCGCATCTAGGTAGGCAACTTTGTTTTTCTTATAAACCAGGTCGGTATTCAACCATTTCTCTAGCTCATTGTTACCACACCCTATTTGTAATTTTTTTTCTCCAGCACTGTTAAGATATCTCTTGAAGATCTTCTTGCTTTTCATCTGAAGACACTTAACTTTAAAGTATTTGATAAAATATACCGGTGGTTTGTAATATAGCTTTCTTAAAGCACTCCTAATCATCATATCCAATTATGTGTTTAGTCACTTTGTATAATAAATTTGATTATAGTCCGGTTCAACAGATTCATCGTAAAAGGTTATTCCGAATTCATTTACTATTTTAAGTATGTTCTCGATTTGTGTACCGGAAAGGTGGTTTTTCCAACCATATAACTGATTCCCAGAGTTAATCTGATCAAGAGAATAATCCTTTGTAACAAAACTGGCCTTCGATTTTCTATCATATATCTTATCCGGAATATCAATATTCAGTCGTCCAAAGATGCGTTCGATCTCTGTGTCAAAATTCTTATAAAGGCTTTCGTAAGAAAGGGTTATCCATTTTTTATCATTATTCGGATTTAAAACTGTTGAAACCATGGTATATGCCCAGGTAGCAGCAAGATGTTCCTCAAAAGTCTTTATATGTTTAACCACTTCTTTGTAAAGCAAGTAGGATTCATTATAAGGAAAGTCTGGTATTTCATATACCAATGGTTCTTTTCTAACACCATCCCAATAGCCGTGCTTCATTTGAGAAGATACAACCGCGCAGGGATGACGAAGAAGTAGAATTGGGTTAACATTAAAATTATTCACCACCCAGGGCAATAACATATTTCCAAAACATAATTTAAAAATGAAGTGTTTTGAAAATGGAAGCCTCAGCTGATTTTCCCGGTTATAAATCTGTCTTGATTTAATTTCAATATTAATTAGTTTTCTAAATGCTTCTTTTGCTTGAGGCCAATCTGCATTTTCGGGTATTGGTTGATGCCAAAAGAAATTAAGATCATTAAACTCTTTTAGTCTGCCTTTTAACAAGGGTTCCCATATTAAAGATGATTTAGGAAGTGATTTGAACAATTCTGCAAGCCAGGTAGATCCTCCTCTTGGGTTTGAAAAAATCAGAATAGTCTTTTTAGGCCCAATATTATTCCTGTATTTGTTGCTTTCACAATAAAGGTTGGTATAAGTTGAATTCACCAGATACCGTGGTACTTTTTTAAGTCTCTTTTTGAGTCTCATAAATTCAAAGGCATAATAGTTAATTTCGCCTTCATATCTGCTATTTTCTTCCTCTCCAGTTTACCCTTTCAAATTCTTAAAATACCTCCCTCAATCATATAACATTTAGCTTTTAGCATTTCCGAATACCGCGCACCCAATAATAAAGTGTCTAGAATGCCTAAAGTGCACTAGAGTTTGGAATTGAACTTATTTAAGGTTCTCAAAATACCACCCACAAGCCTTCTCAAAACCATCAACTGCATCATACTCCGGATCATATCCAAGTACGGCCCTGGCCTTGTCAATAGAAGCCATAGAATGTGGGATGTCGCCGGCACGATTGGGGCCGTGAATAGCATTTATCGATGCTATACCGTCGTCAAATTGCGCAAGATTCTCTTTTAGGGCAGAAAAAAGTTCATTGAGGGTAGTGTTACCTCCATAAGCAACATTAAAGACCTCAGAAAAAGGTGTTGGGTGTTGGGTGTTGGGTGTTGAGTGGATTTTCGATGTTCCTTGTTCCTTGTTCGTTATTCCTTGTTCATCCCCGCGCACCTGCCTACTGCCTACTGCGTACTGCCTGCTTCTATCAAGTATATCATCCGTTGGTGTCACAGCTGCCAATTCATTCGCCCGCACAACGTTATCTATGTAAGTAAAGTCCCTGCTATAACTCCCATCCCCATTAATTACCGGAGCTTCATGGTCCATCAGTTGCTTTACCCAGAGGGGAATTACTGCGGCATATGCACCTTCAGGATCCTGTCGCCTGCCAAAGACGTTGAAATACCTCAGGCCAATGCATTCCATGCCATACAGATCACTGAAGACCCTGGCATAAAGCTCCATCACATATTTGGTGACAGCATACGGACTCAAAGGGTTGCCTATCTTGTCTTCTACCTTCGGCAGCTCTTTGGAATCGCCATAGGTGGATGAGCTGGCTGCATAAATAAATCGCTTCACTTTCTGGTCCCGGGCAGCGATCAGTATATTCAATGTGCCATCGATATTTACTGCATTGGTGGTATGTGGATCGGTTACGGAACGCGGCACAGAGCCCAGGGCCGCCTGGTGAAAGACGTAATCACAAGCTTCAGCTGCCTTCTGGCATGTATCCAGATCACGAATATCACCCTCAATAAAGGTAAAATTGGGGTTATTCAGGAATGGCTTAATATTTTTTAAGTAGCCGGTGCTCAGGTTATCCAGACAAACTACTTCATTATCCCGCCCCAGGAAATGTTCAACCAGGTTAGAGCCAATAAACCCAGCCCCCCCGGTAATTAATATCTTTTTATTGATAAGCACTTTGATAATGTATTAAGTGGTTTTAACCACAAAGGACGCACGAAGTACAACACAAAGTTTCACGAAGTGCCTTCTTTGTGTGCCTTTGTGAAATCCTTTGTGTATCCGAAGTGGTAAAATATAATTCAAAACTTGAAATTAATAACTAATTCAACACTCAAAACTTTTGGTCTACGATTCCACAAAGTATGTGCCCTATAAGTATATGCATCTCCTGTATCCTCGCTGTGTCGTTGGAGGGGATTATGATATTGATGTCGCAGAGGCTCTTCATTTCTCCGCCGCTTTTTCCCATCAAGCCAATGCTTTTCATGCCTGAATTCTTTCCGTAGGCCAGGGCATTGATCACGTTAGGGCTATTGCCGCTGGTACTGATTCCGATCAAAAGGTCGCCCTCTTTTCCGATGGCTTCTACCTGCCTGTCGAAGATTCGGTCGAAGCCGTAGTCGTTCCCGATGGCAGTCAGAGCAGAGGTGTCTGTTGTGAGTGCAATGGCCGGCAAGCCCTGCCGCTCTGTTTTATACCTGCCCGTCAGCTCCGCTGCAATATGTTGCGCATCTCCTGCACTGCCGCCATTTCCAAAAAGGAGGATTTTGTTTCCTGCCTTTAGGGTTCTAACAATGAGTTCGCCAGCAGATTCTATTTCTTTCCCCAAGTCATCCATGGTCTTTTTTAAGACATCCTGGTGCTGATTGAATTCGTCAAAAATGTATTTAGAAGTATTCATATTTTCTTGATTAAACCACAAAGGAGCTACGAAGTATTTCACAAAGTATCACTAAGGATTTTCTTTGCGCACCTTAGTGCTATCCTTTGTGTATCCTTGGTGGTAAAAAAATAATTCAAAACTTAAAACTCATAACTCAAAACTGCCTCCTGTAGTTCTTCAAGCGTTACCGGCGCTGTCCCAAACTTACCAACAACAATACCTGCAGCCATATTAGCTACCTCCACCGACTTTTTGACATCCAGGCCATTGGCGATACATGCTGCCAGGGTAGCGATTACGGTATCACCTGCACCACTTACATCAAAAACTTCCTGTTTTACGGTTGGGATATGATACTCTTCCTCTTCACTGATCAGCATCATGCCTTTCTCTGAAAGAGTAATGAGCAGATGATCAAGTTTATATTTTTCCCTGATGGTCCGGCCCGAACTAACCAGTTCCTCTTCATCAAGATGAAGCCGATGGCATATCTCTCTGAATTCTTTTAGGTTGGGGGTGATCAGGAATGCTCCCTTATATAGCTCCCAATCTTTCTTTTTAGGATCAATAATGACGGGTATTTTATGTTTTCTTGCTTCGCTGATGATGAAGGAGGTGGTTTTAACATCCACCAGGCCTTTGTCATAATCAGAGATCACCACAAGATCATTTTCCCTGATCTTTGTAGCCAGCACTTCGAGCAATTCTTTGCGGGTACTTTCTCCATGCGGCTGATCTTTTTCCACATCCAGGCGACAGATCTGCTGATGCTCTCCAATGATGCGGATCTTGGTAACTGTGGGATTGTCTCCTGTAACGATGTGAGCAGGAATATTTTCTTCCTTAAGCAGTGATGACAGCATCCTGCCATTGTTATCGCCTCCGGCAATACCCAGCAACTTTATCCTTGCTTTCAGCTTCGAGAGGTTATTGGCTACATTAGCCGCACCCCCGGGAACAGTCTTCTCATACTGCTTCAACACAACAGGTACCGGTGCCTCGGGTGAGATCCTGGTGACGGTTCCGTGGAAATACTTATCTAAGATAAGATCACCTGTAACGAGGATGTTTGCTTTATTAAAATCTAATTTCATTCTTTCACTGTTTCATTGATTCACTGTTCCACTGTATAACAATGGAGCAGTGAAACAGTGGGACAATATCCTTAAAGTCTTTCATCAATTATATCCATGGGTAAAATTCCCTTCACATCATACACAATAGTCTTCTCCTTTTTCAAACTCCTGATGTCGATCTCTGTAAATTTATCATGGGCTACAGCCAGCACGATGGCTTCATAATGCCCATTGGCTTCGAGCTGCTCTTTAGTAATAAGCTTGATACCATATTCATCTTTCACTTCTTTGGGATTGGCCCAGGGATCGTAAGTATCGATCTCCACGCCAAATTCTGTGAGTTCCCTGATGATATCGATCACACGTGAGTTTCTGATGTCGGGACAATTTTCTTTAAATGTGATCCCCAGAACCAGCGCTTTTGCACCGGCGATGCGTTGTTCTTTCTTAATCATGAGCTTCACGATCTGTCCGGCCACGAAGCTGCCCATATTGTCGTTCAAACGCCTTCCTGAAAGGATGATCTCGGGATTATATCCAATCTCCTGTGCCTTATGTGTGAGGTAATAGGGATCAACGCCAATACAGTGCCCTCCTACCAATCCTGGACGGAAAGGAAGGAAGTTCCATTTGGTTCCAGCAGCTTCCAGCACTTCCAGGGTGTCGATGCCCATGCGGTTGAAGATCACCGCAAGCTCGTTCACAAATGCAATATTGATATCACGCTGTGAATTCTCAATCACCTTAGCGGCTTCAGCCACCTTGATGGATGATGCCAGGTGAGTACCCGCTGTTACCACCTTTTGATACAGCTCATCCACTTTCCTGCCAACCTCAGGGGTAGACCCCGCTGTGACCTTTTTGATGGTGGTGAAGGTATGCACCTTATCGCCCGGATTGATCCTCTCAGGCGAATACCCACAGTAAAAATCTTTATTGAACTTTAACCCGCTGTGCTTTTCCAATACCGGCACACATTCTTCCTCTGTGGCTCCCGGATAAACAGTGGATTCATAGATCACAATATCACCTTTCGACAATACCTTTCCTACTGTCTCTGATGCTTTGATCAGGGGAGTCAGGTCAGGGCGCTTGTTCTTGTCGATGGGCGTAGGTACCGTAACGATATAATAGTTACAAGCTTTAAGGTCATTCAGTTTTGAAGTATATGTAAGCTTTTTCGCTCCTTTCAAATCCTCATCCTCCACTTCCAGGGTACGGTCATAGCCGTTTTCCAGCTCTTTAATACGTCCTTCGTTAATATCGAAGCCGGTGGTGTCAATACTTTTTCCAAACTCCACGGCCAGTGGCAGTCCAACATAACCCAGGCCTATTACGCCGATTTTAATTTTTTCACTCATTATCCTTATTCGTTTTCCTTGTTCGTTATTCCTTATTCAGGCAGCTTTCGCCGCTATTGGTGCACAAAAGTAATGATTTTAGGCATGGGGCGTGAGGCTTTTGGCTTGGGGCAAATAGAACATTTTAAGCATATAGCCATTTAGCCATTTAACCATTTATCATTTTCCGTCCAAAGCAACAATATCTCATCACTGGCATAGGATTCCCTTATACCTTCGATCTCGTCTTTAGTATATACCAGGTAACGGATCTTGCGCTTGATATGTTTTTCTCCTTTATCCGAAAGCCGGACAAGATATTCTTTATTGATATCGTCACCTACCAGTAGCAGATCGATCACCTCACTGTCGACACCCCTTGCAAAACTGCCCACCAGATACACCTTATGCACATTACCCAGTTTGGAGATCACTTTATCAATGATCTGGTCAATGCCGATGTACTTAAGCAGTATGCTGTGGATATCACCGAAGAGGGGATGGCCGGTATTGGCCTGGTAAACCTTTTTATTCCCTGATAAATGCGACTGCAGCAGCCCGGCCTTCTCAAACTTGTTCAGCTCAAGCCGGATGCCATTGGTGCTTTCCTTAAATTCTCCTTCCAGGTTCCTGAGATAGGAGCTGGCATTAGAGTTCAAGAAGAACTTAAGCAGCAACTTAATGCGAGTCTTGCTGGTTATGAGGGTGTCAAGCATTTAAGAGGTGTGGGGCTTGAGGTTTGGGGCGGGGATCCAAGATTTTCGATTCTGTGTTCTGTATGTTCAATTTGAAATGTTTTGCTCGATGTTGAAAAACACATTTTATATTCAGAATTTCAAATACAGAATTGTAAATGCAACGCCTTGTGTTGCACGGCTTCGCCTCCTGAGTCCCAGTAAAATACCTCAGTTACAGGGCATCTTTTATCAAGATTGAGCAATAAAAGTACTCGTTTTTACGAAAATTGCAAGAAAAGGTTATAGTAAATAATAGATAATTATTTATGAGGATTGGTTGTTCCACTGTTTCACTGTTTCATTGTTCCTTTGTACCACTGATTCATGGTTAAATGGCTAAATGGTTATAGTGGTACTTGCTTAGGTAGAATGCTAACCTAAGGATTAGGAAAATTCGAAAATATAGAATGGAATATACATGACCCCGGGGCCTCAAGCCCCAGGCCTCAAGCCTACTTCAACACAAACTGCGTATTGCCGATCACCTCGTCGCCATAAAAGACTTCCACGTGATAGGCACCTGCCATAACTTCTTTTTCCTTATAGCTCTTCTCCCAGTAAAGGCATAGGTTCATGCTCAGATTCTGGTAATCGATGAGCTTCTTGATGGAGTATTGTATCTTCTCACCCTGGTACATAAAAGTGTAGGTATCGGAGCGGTCCTTAGTCAGGATAAGCTTGTCGGGCTGAGCAATCCTCACATAGATCTCTTTGGTTCCGGATTCAATGATCTTATTCTCACCTATGGTGAAACATACTTTGATTTTATCTACCCTGCTGGCTTTATCAGTCTCCTTTTCTTTGCTACTTCCGCGATCGCGGATACCCATAGCACTCATGCCATACACCTGCAGTATTGATGCCTGTCCTACCATTTCGTTCAGGCTTTCATTATCACGGGCAATCATCTCGTTTTCAGTGCGGGCCTCCTGAAGGTCCTGCCTGATCTCTATGTTTTCTTCTGTCAGGACCTGATTTACTGTATACAATGAGTCCATTTGCCTAACATATCCCTGGCTTACCTTCTGCAACAACTCAAGCTTCCTTTTCACCTTGTAATATTCCCACTGCGTATCGAGCAGCTTACGGATCTCATAGGCATTGGCCTGGATGATGCTGTCCTTGACAAAAAGAGAATCTGATAGGGTACCATATTCTTCCTTGATCATGTCGTGTTCATACATCAGCGAGTCCAGCTCTGTCTGAAGTTCAATGCGCTGTGCTTCTTTCTCTTCCAGAAGCGTATTCATATTGGATTTTATGGAAAAATTCCAGATCAATAATCCTGTTACGGCAAGAATCAGGATCACCAGTATAACGATCATCGCTATTCCGGATTTCTTTCGGCCGCTGTCTGTCTGGGGAGCTTGTTCGTTCATGACTCAGGGTTTTATGGGTTTGTTCTGTATTAATAACGCCCGGAGGAGTTAAAATTATCTGTAATCGTCTCTTTCCGGCTCAACAATTATAAATTTTTAACAAAGATACGGGATAAAAGGAAAAAATAAACACCAAGACACCAAAGTGCTATGTTTCACAGCAATAATTTTTTCATTAGCCGTGTTTCTCTGTGTCTTTGGGTCTCCGTGGCTTGGGTAAATAATTATTTTTCCTGGCAATTCGTTCTACCCACCATACCCACAGGAAGAATATCACCACATAAAATAAGAAACGAAAAACATAATCGTGGTAGAAGTGCCACTCAAAAGGCCGCCTGTCCATAACAACGGCCAGACCGACCATACGGACAAGGTTCGTCAGATGGATGAAAAGTACCCCCAGGGGGATGAACCATAGCTTTTTTTTCCAGGGGCCCGGAAAAATAAGCATCAGCAGTATAAACTGGAGAGTCTGCTTTAAACCTGAACAGCTGTTGTTCACGTACATGATAGCCTTATTGGGGAAGTGCATATACATGATCTCATCTACCCTGACTATGTCGATGAAACCAGAGATGATCCAGGCCGACTCACGATATACCTCTTCGGCCATCACAGTCATCAGTCCATACATAAAATCCCGGATGGGGGCATAGTTGAACTGGGTTTGCCAGAAACGCCAGGCCAGGTGAATTGCCAATGTGATGATCACAAACAAAACCACATCCTTCAACACCCCAAGTTGGTACTTTTTGATAAAGTCTTTTATGGCTGTATTAAGTTTTTTCATCTTATTTCCGGCCAAAATCAGCCGGGATTTCTCCCCAGGCTTTTGTTTCCCATTTTATAATTTTGTTGGGATATTCGTTTGTTTCCAGCCAGATGATGGCACGGTCAACCAACTCGAAAAGCTTTTCGTTGATGGGCTTTCTTTCCAGCTTGGTTTTGATTTTTTTATCTCTCACCCACTTCATGGCAGTACGGGAATCGGTATAGATAGGAAAGTGCTGGTCCCGCTCCGCCAGGTAAGCCAGTCCATGAACGATGGCGAGGAACTCACCTATATTCACGGTGGCATTAGGAAAGGGGCCCTGTCTGAAAAGCTGCGCGCCCGACAATGTATCTACGCCCCTGTATTCCATGATGCCGGGGTTCCCGCTGCAGGCGGCATCAACACTGATGGAGTCACCAATGGGTTTGCCATAAGGAATCTTTTCTGCCTCTGTGAGTTTACCAAAATCCTTCCCGATGTAGTTTTTGAAATCATCCTCAAAAGCTTTGTTTGCCAGCTCTTTATCAAAAAAGGATTTATATTTTGCCCCGTCGAAATTCCTGATCTGGCGCTCACACTCCTTCCAGTTGTCATATACCCCGGGCTCCTTTCCAAGCCATACTACATAATATTTTTGCTTCGCCATCCTATACACAAAGTTAACAAAAGAAGCACAGCATGTCTTATCTTTGCACGACAATGACAGCAAGCATGAAAACTCTCTTATTAAGAATACTGTTTATCCTTCTTTTACTCTCAGGGTGTGGTGATGGAAATACCATCAGTACATATTTTTCCTTTCCTGATCATACATGGCAACGCTTCGAAAACCCCATCATTGAAATGGATATCGACAAGCCCGGTATTTTTTACAATATGTGGATAGAACTTGATTATGACATGACACTTGCCCCGGAAGAGCTAGCTGTCACGGTAATCACCTCCACCCCTTCAGGCGAGATCAGAAGCAGGAACATTATCCTTAAACCCAACTCTCCCGACGAAAAGATCCGCCTCATCCTCAGAAAGGACTTTGCATTCGCAGAAAAAGGCATCTGTACCGTCGAGATCGAAAACCGATCGCAGCATCTTGAAACTAAAGGGGTAAAGAGGATTGGTATTGTTATTGAGCGGATTAAATAGTTGGCACTGTTTCACTGATCCTCTGTTCTATTTATCACTGTTTTTTAATCCGCTGAAGCTTTGGCAGGGGAAAGCACTGTTACATGGCTACACGGCTACATGGTTATTATTATGGTGGTTTTTATTCTAAAAAGGGGGACATTTTTACAAATTGGGTATTAATTAGTAAACAAATATTGTTTCTATGGAAACCCAATACATGTCTGTTGAAAGTTATGGCGCATACAGAGAATCTTTTGCGCTGTCCAATTATGTGTGGAATATAATTATTCACTGGTGTTATTTTGAAAAAGACACTCTGGGAAAACAATTTGCCAGAGCTATAGACTCTATATCAGCAAATATTGCTGAAGGCTTTGGCCGCTTTTCTAAAAAAGACAAAATCAGGTTTTACTATTATAGCCTTGGATCGGTTTATGAATGTATTGATTGGAATAATAAATGCTCTGACAGGAATCTAATTTCCCACGAGGAGTATGTCCATATAAAGAAGAAACTTGAAATATTGCCGAGAGAAATAAACCAGCTTATCAAATATACCAACCTCAAACTAAAATACTAAGGCCATTACCTAAAACCCAACCATTTAGCCATGTAGCCATTAAACCATGTAGCCGTGTAACCGTGTAGCCGTGTAACCGTGTAGCCATTTGTCCATTTATCCAAGAATCCCCAGGACAGTCTCTTCATCTAGCCTTAGTTGTTCTTTAAGCGCAGCAAGGTCCTTAAACTTGACCTCATCCCTGATCCGGTCAACAAAGAAAATAGTGATGGTTTCATCGTAGATCTCGGTGTCGAAATCGAAAATATGTACCTCAATGGTAAGGTCGCTGTTGTTGATGGTGGGACGGAAGCCGATGTTGCCCATGCCGAGGTATAGCTTGCCATCCCATAAAACCCGGCATGCATAAACGCCCATGGCAGTGATCAGTTTGTATTCATCCTGCAGCTCAATATTTGCAGTTGGAAAACCTATCTTGCGACCGATCTTGTTCCCGCCAACAACCGTACCGGTGATCGAATACTCGTAACCCAAAAGCATGTTCGCTGTCTTTATATCGCCTGCGTTCAGAGCATTTCTTATCTTGGTGGAACTTACGGCAATATCATCTATATCCTGTGCGGGAATCTGCTTAACCTTAAAACCAAATTTGCCGGCGAGGCCGAGAAGCTCATCAAAAGAGCCTTCCCTGTTTTTGCCAAAGTGATGGTCATAGCCCACAACAAGTTCACATACACCTATCTTATCAACAAGGATATCCTTTACAAAGGAGGATGCATCCATTGAAGCAAACTCTTTCGTGAACGGAATGATAACAAGATGATCGATGCCGTTATTCTCGATCAGATCGTATTTTCTTTCCAGGTTATTGATAAATTTCAGGTTTTTGCTGTCAGGGTGAATCACCAATCGTGGATGCGGATGGAAGGTAATCACAAGTGTTTCCCCATCACACTCTTCGGCCAGGTCCTTCATACTTTCGAAGATCTTGCTATGGCCAACATGCACACCATCGAAGGTCCCTACGGTAACAACCGGATTCCTTACCTTTTCAAAGCCATCCAAACCGTGGTAGATCTTCACTTCTTATATAAATTTGTTCGTAACGAGATATTCAGCGATCTGCACTGCATTTGTGGCGGCACCCTTACGCAGATTGTCTGATACAACCCAGAGGTTTAAACCGTTAGGGATGCTTTCATCCCGGCGAATCCTTCCCACGAACACATCATTTCTACCCTCAGCAAAGAGTGGCATAGGGTATTCATTTTCTTCAATATTGTCCTGGATGGTGATTCCGGGTGTATCAGCCAGCAACTTCCTTACCTCATCAATATCATAAGCTTCTTTAAGCTCTACATTGATAGCCTCAGAATGCCCGCCAAACACCGGCACCCTGACCACAGTAGCAGTCAGCATGATCTCCTGATCATCCAGTATCTTCCGGCTTTCATCCACCAGCTTTTGTTCTTCCGTAGTGTATCTGTTATCCAGGAATTTTCCCCCGTGTGGAAAAAGATTCAGGTCGATCTGATGCGGATATGCCTTTTTCCCCTCTACGCCATTCCTTTCATCTTCAAGCTGCCGTGCTGCCTGAGCCCCGGACCCGGTCACAGACTGGTATGTTGAAACAACCACCCTTTTGATGCCATACCTCCGGTGCAAGGGCATCAGCGCAAGTACCATTTGTATGGTTGAACAGTTCGGATTAGCTATTATCCTGGTATTGCTTTTTATGCTTGTTGCATTAATCTCGGGCACTACCAGCGGGATGTCAGCATGCATGCGCCAGGCTGATGAGTTGTCGATGACAAAGCTCTGCCTTTCGGAAAAGCGAGGAGCCCATTCGATAGAAACATCAGCCCCCGCTGAAAAAATGACTATATGCGGGTTTGCATTTACGGCATCATCCAGGCTGTACACATCAACCTCTTTCCCCTGGAATAAGATCTTTTTCCCAACAGAGTGTGCTGAGGCAACGGGGATTATATCAATATCATTGAAATAGTTGCTTTCCTCAAGCACCCGCATCATAACCCTTCCAACCAGGCCTGTTGCACCTATAACTGCAATTTTCATTTAAAATAATTCTCCCGCCATGGCGGACATTTTCAAAAAAACGGTATTAATCAATAGACAACAGACAAAAATACGAATTCGATGGATATGCCTGCTCCAATAAAACGCTGCTTTTGTATGATTGTTTTACTCCCCGCCCTGGGGTTCTGCCAGCTGGTGGATGACTTCTCCGACGGAAACTTCATTTCCGAGCCTGCCTGGTCGGGTGATATACAAAGCTTTACTGTGAACAACTATTTTCAGCTGCAACTGGATGACGATGAAGCCGGAGATGCCTCCCTTTTTACCCCGGAACAGCTTTCCGATACTATGGAATGGCGTGCCTGGGTAAGACTTGCATTCAGCCCTTCGGCTAACAATAATGCACGGTTTTACCTCGCAGCTGTGCCAAATGATACAGCTTCTAAGCCGGATGGGATATTCATACAGCTGGGTGAGGGCGGTTCTAATGATGCCGTCAGATTGATGATGCAGGAGAACGGAGATACCTCCACAATGATCAGAGGAACACCCGGGGCCATTGCTTCTTCATTTAAATGCAGGATCAAGATATTGATGAAGGCTGATAGCTGTTGGCTGTGGGTTGATTATAATGGTGGGAATAGTTTCCAACCGGAGGGAAGCTGCCCCCGGTACCACTTATCCGGTACCCGGCACCTGGGTGTATACTGCAAATACACGACCTCCAACAAGACTAAATTCTATTTCGATGACTTTTATGCCGGGCCGGAATTGCATGACAGCATTCAACCGGAAGTTGGGCGATATGATGTTGTGATCAATGAGATCATGGCCGATCCCTCACCTCCGCAGCAGCTCCCCGAACATGAATACCTTGAACTGTTCAATATTACCTCCCGAAGTCTAAATCTAGACGAATGGGTATTGATGACGGGGAGTAGTGAAAAGTCGCTTACAGGGGCGAAAATCGCCCCCCTGGGGTATTTGATCCTGGGCAGGGATGAAAATGCAGCAGAGCTTGGAACTTATGGCCCTTTTTATGGTTTCGAAAGCTTTTCGCTGACCAATGCCGGGCAGGAGATCTTATTGATCGACCATAAAGGAGAATTAATATCCGGCCTATATTATCGTGACGAATGGTACGCCAATGATGATAAGGCAGAAGGAGGATGGTCGCTCGAGCAAATAAATCCTTTTAATCCCTGTCCGGGAAAGGAAAACTGGAAGGCATCACAGAATAATACGGGCGGAACTCCGGGAAAACAAAACAGTGTATATGAAGATATTTTTATGGCCCCGGAGATCAGTCGGGCATGTGCACTCGACTCTGTACGGATCAGGCTTGAATTCAATCAGTCGATGCATTCCGGAATTACTATGAGCCCACATATTTTCGAAATTGATCATGGTATGGGACCCATTGTGGCCCTCCTGCCGGACGATGCGTCTTTCTCCTCCTTCATCCTTTATCCCGACAGGCCTTTATCTCCGGGAATTATATACCAACTAAGCTGTACATCGGGTATCTCTAATTGTGTTGGAGATACTGTATTTGTTTCAGCATCGATAGATATAGGCTTGCCTGAAAAAATACAAGAGGGCGACCTAGTGATCAACGAGGTATTGTTTGACCCTTTCCCTGGAGGAAGTGATTATGTGGAGATCTTTAACCGTTCCGGAAAGGCTATATCACTGGCAGGCATTTCTATCGCTTCAGTAAAACAATCCCCTCCTGCACCGCCCGATACCAGCTATACTATGATCAAAGAGCAGTGTATGGTGTTGCTACCGGGAGAATATGCCTTGCTCTGCGGAAATTATTCCGCTGTAGATCGCTTTTATTATTGCGGCGAAACAAAAGCATATCTCGAGCTTGATGGATTTCCCTCTTTTAACAATGATATGGGCATGATACTGCTTATGGACGAAAAAGGGGAGCTTATTGATGTCTTTTCATACCATGAAGACATGCATTATCCATTACTTAATGTGGTTGAAGGGGTTTCCCTTGAACGACTGCACCCCGACAGGCCCACTCACGATCCCACCAACTGGCATTCTGCTTCACAATTGTCCGGGTTTGGAACTCCGGGTTACTTGAACTCACAATTTCTTGAAATGGATGACAGCCGGGAGGCAATCCATATCTCGCCAAAAGTATGTTCACCGGGATTTGACGCACAGAATGGTCATATTGGCATACAGTACCAATTCGACGAGCCCGGATACCTGGCAAACATATTGATCTTCAATGCATCCGGGCAAATGATCAGGCATCTGGTCAATAATGAGCTATTGGGCACAAAGGGAACTTATTCCTGGGATGGGATTGCTGATAATAAAAGCAAAGTCCCTGCCGGGATATACGTCATCCTCATCGAACTAATAGATGTGTCCGGGAGGATTATCAGATATAAGAAAACGGGTGTTGTGGCACCTGGGTGAGCCCGGGTGCAACTTAGTTAGTATTTTTATTATTCAAACGGAACTGCACAAAAGTTTGCAGATAAATATTGCGCACTGCTCCATCGATATACTTATAATTTTGTTTGTATATTGATTTAAGCCCGCCAGTTAGGCTCAAGCCAAAATTAAACCTGTGTTTAGTCATATAAGTTGCGCCCAGAAGTAAGCCATAATCAAAGTTGCTTAATTCACTGCTTTGATCAAAAGGCTCATCTTCAACGTTTGTAAATGGATGTATAGGATCACCCACTTCTACATCGGCAGATCCTGTATTGTGTCCTTTGATCAGGTAAGACATATACCCTCCAAAAGTCAACCTGAAACGCTGGCCTAATTTATAGGAAGCATATAGGGGTACATCAATATAGCGATTATCAAATTTCCCGTCAACAGTACCACGATAAATGGTTTTAGCCTCAGCCGGAATAGAATCCCCGGCCGGGGTAACTGCATAGTACCTGTAAATAGTATCGCCCGATACCGGGGTGCTGAACTTAGCGCCCTTGTAAGAATAAAGGAACTCGCCATGGAGCGACCACTTTGCGTTCAATTCATAGGCAAAGTACATCCCGATCAGCGGGCCCACACCCAGGCTGCCAGTGGCACCTTTTTCAGCAGCACCGATCGGCGTCCCTATATTCAGGCCTCCTTTCAGGCCAAAATCCATATCCTGCGCTTTAACCATGGAAATGCATAAGATCACCGCCATGGCAGTAAGTAGAATTGGTCTCATAAGTCGTTCGTCGGCAAAGCTTGCCTTATTTATTTTGGCTCAAAAACGAGCGTAAAGTCATCCACAAAGATAGTACTTCCTATTTTACCCTTAAAATACTCCCCTCCGGCACTGGCTGCAAACACCATATCGATAGTATCCGGATCAGTATCATTCATGAAGTATACGAAGGGCATGTCAAAGAACTCGTAGGCATTCATTACGGAGGTGTCACGCATGATAGCTTCGGCTACTTTTTCCCTCTGTTTCGTTTCCGTGTTCCACCTGGTCAGGGTGGTCCTGATCTCACATGAATCCCCTTCCACAGAGATATATTTATACCATCCCTGGAAGCGCGTAGGCTTCGATTTATATGGAACACCTATGATCATGCTTTCAAGCGGATTCTGGAGATTAACGGAGAACAGGCCGGTCGAAACGCTACCCGTTAACAGGGGCATGCCTGATGCACTGTCAGTCCTTGCCATGGCAGCATATTGTCCTGAATGGCTGTCGGTGGATTTAAAAAGCAAGACCGGATAAACTCCCGGCAGAAGGTCAACTACTTTATTTGCAGAAGCCCATATTCCCTCAGGGGCCGGTGTTTCATAGTTTGGATAAGTGATCCAGTCTTCCATACCACCGTTAGGAAGCATATTCATTCCCCGTGTGGTAAATTTCTTTGCCACAGAGTTGCCGCTGGTACCATTTGAATTAGCTGCTCGCATCCTAACATAATAATCAGTATTGATATTTAATCCATCTACACTGAACATGCCGTTGATGGCTACTTCCTTATTATTATAATCAGGGATGATGCTGCTAAAGTTCTGATCCGTGGCCACGTCAACATAATATGTTGAAGCCCCGGTTACACCTATCCAGTTTACATAGAAATAATCGCCATAAACATGCAAAGCATCACTTACCAGTGGTACCTCAGGCGGGATTGTTGTTGGATCTTCTGTTTCATCATCCTTCTTGCATGAAAAAATGGCAAAAGAGGTGATTAAAACTGCGATAATCGCAAATTGAAATTTCTTTGAAATCATAAGTTATTGTTTTGGTATTGTTATCTGCTTATTACAAACTGTCCTGAGCTGATCTTCCGGCTTTTCTCAAAAAGGCCATAGTAATAATTGCCCTGAACCAGTCCGCTAACATCGGCCTGGAACTGGGTTCCGCTTACTGAAGATTGCTGAACCAGCTGACCGGTACTGCTGAAAATCCTTAATTCGGCTTCAACATTCTTGTCAAATATAAAGGATAATACTTCGTTTGCAGGGTTCGGGAAAACGCTTGATGCAACATTCTCTTCTACATCACCAATACCTGCTTCATATTCAAAAGCCAGGTTATCAAAGTACATGGATCCACCGGTTTTGGGCAGAGCAATGTTGGATGATACGGCTATGATATTCATGGTATCAGGATTGTCTTCAGTATTAAATTCTATTGGCAGGCTGAAGGTGGTCCATGAGTCGACGGTTGTAGGAAAGGTTAACATTGCAGAGGCAATGGTGTCTCTCATACCTTTTGACGTATTGTATTTTGTAAATAGCGCCATGATCATTCCGAAGTCCCCCGAAGAAGGATAACTTTTGTAGCTTCCTGTCAGGGCTTCAGGACGACCTGTGAATGGAATCCCGTTTTCCACCCAGGCTGTAGCATTAAGAAAGTCTATTACAAAATCACCAAGGGTAACCAGGCCCGGAATGATATAGGCAAGGGTATCCTGAGTTTCAAGATATACAGAATAATTGCCACTCACATGATCTGTCGATTGATATACACAAATTTTCTGAAGAGTTCCTGCGATATATGGATTTGGGTTGACCCAGCTTACGGGGTTTTGATAACCCAGGTCTTCCCATTCTTCAAAATCCCGGTTTGGCATCTGTTCCTGTCCTATTAAGGACACGGAGATCATGATTGAAAGTATTCCAAATAGTAAAGTTTTTTTCATTTTGCTTATTTTTAATTAATCAATAATTGGCGCTAAAGATATAGAATAATTATTCCATCATCATTATTATTCAGCGGCAAAATTAACAATGCTTTGTTAATATTGTCATATCCTTTAGTAGTAAAAAGGTTACATTTATTCTTTCCCTGCTTAACAAATCTTAACTTTCCTTAAGTTAATTTAAAGGATCCGAAGCTCTTTAAGCCCTAACATTGACAGGCAAATAAAATTAGAGGGGGCCCAATCTGAAAATTTGCTTATTTATATCATTTATATACCTGACAACCATTAGTTTATATGGCCAGAGGTCAGGTCCGGACAGTTTATTATACTTTTCGGGTAATACCTTATTCTCTGCCGACAGTTCTATCATTTCCGGAGTTCATGTATTAAACCTGAGTAAGGGAACAGGCACAGTAAGTTCCCTTGATGGCAGCTTTGAACTATATGTTAGGGATGCTGATACCATTAAATTTTCCTATATGGGTATGCATGAGCATTATATCTACATCAATGCTTCAATCTTGCGCCCTGAGCTCCTGGTGATGATGAAACCTGATACCATATTTATGAAGGAAGTACGTATTTCCCCCCTCCCACCCAGGAGGTTCTTCAGGAATGTATTTCTCGATACAAAACTTCCACTGCCTGAAAAATTAGTGCTAAACCTGGGGCCTTTAATGAAAAAAGATCCCGGGAAAGTCCCCCCCACAGGAATTCGTTTTACCGGACCAGCTCAACTGCTTTATGATGCATTCAACAAAAAAGCCAGGCTGGACCGTAAGCTGCGCCGCAACAGGAAGAAATATTCCAGGTATCTTGTTCCGGAGGTGGGGGATTCTTTGGTTTATCCTGAAAGATAGTATCGGAAGTACTTGGAGTTCTTGGAGTTCATGGAGTACTTGGGGTTCATGGAGTACTTGGAGTTCATGGAGTACTGGTTCATAGAGTACTTGGAGTTCATGAGTTCATGGAGTTCATGGAGTACTTGGGGTGCCTAAGGTACTTGGGGGTGGTTTTATCGGCGAAGTTTTGCTATAATTGATGTAAACAACGCTAATAATTCATTTGATTCTTTTAATAATACATCTAATGCTGGCTTATTGCTGCATATTTCATTTATGATCTCCAGCCAATATAGTGTTTCGCTTGATTCAGATTGACAAATTCTTAAACGGCTAACAAATTCCGCTTTACTTCGAGAACGATTAGCCTCCCTGTAGTTTGCCCCAACAGCTAGTAGCTGACCTAACCAGTTGGTTTTTAATTACTTTCATTTCTATTGAATTTGACAATGTTGACGAGAATTGAATAATATTAACAGAAAATATTTTCGTCCTATACTCTAAATGTTTTCCAAACTCTTTGTTTTCCATAACAATCAATTTAATAATAACTCCAAATACTCCATGAACTCAAGGCACTCTAGGCACTCTAGGCACTTTAGGCACTTTATGTTCTTGTGTAAGCCACTGCCGCAATACTCAACCTCACCCCCTCAACCTTCAGCAAACACTGTGCACAGGCTTCCAGGGTAGCCCCGGTGGTGATTACGTCATCAACGAGAAGGATGTGCTTGTTTTTGAGGAGACTTTCATATTTTATTCCAAATATGCTTTCGACATTTTCCCAGCGTTCATATTTTGATTTACGGGTCTGGGTACTTGAAAAAGATTTTCGGTAGAGGATGGATGGATTCATTTCAGCTGCTATTTTCGATGCAATACCCCTGGCGATAATCTCGCTTTGATTAAAACCTCTTTTCTTCTGCTTCCTGGGGTGAAGTGGAACCGGAATAATGATTGAGATATCTTCGTGTTCAGGGTTTTTGATAATCTCCGAAGCAAGTTCTCCTCCCAGGAAGAGGCCGACATCCTTCATTCCCCTGTATTTGAATTTATGGATCAGCTTCTGAACAGCATTGCCTTTATTGTATAGGAATCCTGTGATCACCATCCTTGCTGGAACCCGTCCCCAGAATACCTGTGCTGCAGGGTTGCGGGGATCGTCAGAAAACCTTGCATAAGGCAGGTGGTGTTTGCACTTCATACACAGGATGTGTTCATGTTTAAAGAGGCTCATCCCACATACCTGGCAGACATTGGGATACACCAGAGAAATAAAATCCATAAGAAGGCTCATACATACAGCTCTTTATAACTTAATACCCGATTTCCTGATTTGTTCCTGTTAAAAAAGCTAATTTTGAACATTATTCCCTATTATGATCGATAATTCCCTCATCAGTATACAAGACCTTTCTGTAGAATTCAAGACTGAGTCAGGTATTATTAAAGCTGTTGACAACATCAGTTTTTCGGCAGAGAAGGGATCCACAACAGGCATAGTCGGTGAATCCGGGTCCGGAAAATCCGTCACTGCTTTATCCATCATGAGGCTTGTCAGCTCCCCACCAGGAAAAATAAGCTCGGGCAAGATCATCTTTAACAAAGGTGAGGATCTCCTGCAATTATCGGAAAACCGTATGCGAAAGATCAGGGGGAATGAGATCGGCATGATCTTTCAGGAACCCATGACTTCACTTAATCCTGTTTTTACCTGTGGCAACCAGATCACGGAAGTTATCCGGCAACACCGTGATGTATCACGAAAAACAGCTCGCGAGCTTTGCCTTGAGCTTTTCAGGGAGGTCCGGCTGCCCCGGCCGAAGGAGATACTAAGCTCCTACCCCCATCAATTATCGGGCGGACAAAAACAAAGGGTAATGATCGCTATGGCCATATCCTGTCAACCATCACTGCTGATCGCCGATGAGCCCACAACAGCCCTGGATGTGACGGTTCAAAAAGATATTCTCAAATTACTTCTCGACCTTCAGCAGAAGCATGGCATGAGTATTCTCTTTATCACCCACGATCTTGGGGTGGTTCACGATATCGCCGACAGGGTGATCGTCATGTATAAGGGTGAGATCGTGGAATCAGGTGAGACATCACAGATCTTTCATCAGCCACAACATGCCTACACAAAGGGTTTGCTGGCCTGCAGGCCCCCGCTCGACAAAAGGCCGCCCAGGCTGTTGACAGTGAAAGATTTTATCGATTCCGGGAAGGAAGCAGAAACATTATCCTCCGATAAAGCTATCCTTACATTTGAAAAGGAAAGAAAGGCACGCCAAAAAGATATTTATGAAAAAAGCCCTATCCTGAAAGTTGAGGAGCTTTCTACCTGGTTTCCATTAAAAAAGAGCATATTCGGGAGGCCGCGAGGCTTTGTAAAAGCTGTGGATGACATCAATCTGGAGGTTTTTCCCGGTGAAACCCTGGGTCTTGTCGGTGAATCGGGTTGCGGTAAAACCACCCTGGGAAGGACGATAATCAGGCTAATAGAACAAACCTCAGGAAGTATTATTTATAAGGGAAAAGATATCAGCCAAATCAGGGGAAGTGATTTAAGAAACATCAGGAGGCAGGTTCAGATCGTTTTTCAGGATCCCTATTCATCATTAAACCCCCGCCTGAGTATTGGTTCTGCCATTGCAGAACCTTTCATTGTACATGGAATCAGTGAAAATAAAAAAGAAAGGGAAAAAAGAGTTGCCAGTCTGCTTGATCAGGTAGGCCTCGACCCAAATCATGCCGGGAGGTATCCACATGAATTATCGGGAGGGCAGAGGCAAAGAGTATGTATTGCCAGGGCACTGGCTGTGAATCCCGAATTCATTGTATGTGATGAATCTGTTTCGGCATTGGATGTATCGGTGCAGGCACAGGTATTGAACCTTTTGAATAAGCTGAAGCAGGACATGAATCTGACCTATATCTTTATTTCCCACGACCTATCGGTTGTAAGGTATATGTCAGACAGGATGGCTGTTATGCAAAACGGGAAGATTGTCGAAATGGGAGATGCCGACGAACTTTATATGAATCCAAAAACAGAATATACCAAAGACCTGATCCGGGCTATTCCCGGAGCCGGAAAATAAAAAACATATGACAAATAAAAGAAAGAAAAATCGTAGCCGCGGAAGTAAAAACCTCTTCAGGGATAATATCGTGAGCATCTTCACGGCTGACCCCGTCAGGTTGTTCAACTACAAACAGATATCAGCCAAATTAACCATTAAAGACAAGGCTGGCAGAAACCTGGTCAGTAACATACTGGCAGACTTGCTTCATGAGGAAGTGATCAAGGAGCTTAGGCCGGGAAAATTCAAACTAAACCCGGAATGGGCACAGAAGCAAGAGGGCTTCTCCAATACCATTAGCGGTGTTGTGGATATGAAAAACACAGGCAAGGCCTATGTTACCCCGGAAGATGATTCTGATGATATATTTATTGCCCCGAACAATACTTACCATGCCCTGCATAAGGACATTGTTAAGGTGCGGCTTTTCCCAAAGCGCAAAGATAAGAAGCCTGAGGGCCGGATCGTTGAGATAACAGAAAGGGCGAGGGAACAGTTTGTCGGTATTGTTGAGATCTCCAAAAAGTTTGCTTTCCTCGTTCCCGACAGCAGGAATATGCCTGTCGATATTTTCATTCCGCTCGACGAGCTGAAAGGAGCCAAGAATGGACAGAAGGCCGTGGCCCGCATTACCGATTGGCCTGAACATTCCAAAAATCCCTTCGGGGAGATCACCGATGTGCTTGGAAACCCGGGAGAACATAATGTGGAAATGCAATCTATCCTGGCCGAACATGATTTCCCGTTGAGCTTTCCTAAACAGGTAGAAAAAGAGGCTGAAAATATTCCGGTGACAATCTCTGCTGAAGAATACAAGAAACGCAGGGATTTTCGGGAGATATGGACCATAACCATCGACCCTGAAGATGCCAAAGACTTTGACGATGCACTCTCCTTGAAAAAGCTGAAATCAGGAAACTGGGAGGTAGGAATACACATCGCCGATGTGAGCCATTATGTAAAGCCAGGCACCCAACTGGATGAAGAGGCTATTAAAAGGGCAACATCTGTTTATCTGGTTGACAGGGTAATTCCGATGCTGCCGGAAAAACTGTCGAATAATGTTTGTTCCCTGAAACCCAATGAAGACAAATTGTGTTTTTCCGCTGTTTTCGAGATGGATGATCAGGCCAATGTGCTGAAAGAATGGTTTGGCCGTACCGTGATCAATTCCGACAGGCGTTTCAATTATGAGGAGGTGCAAGAGATTATTGAAAGTGGTAAGGGTGAGTTTGCAGATGAGATTGCAAGGCTTCACGGGCTCGCTTCCAAATTAAGGGATGAGCGTTTCAAAAATGGTTCCATCAATTTCGCTACACAGGAGGTAAAATTCAAGCTTGATGAAGATGGTACCCCGCTGAGTGTACATATCAAGGAACAAAAAGATTCAAACAGGCTGGTCGAGGATTTTATGTTGCTTGCCAACCGCAGGGTGGCTGAATTAATAGGTAAGAAAAAGCGACCGGAAAAACCCAAAACATTTATCTACAGGGTGCATGACATCCCTTCCCCGGAAAAGCTGAATACTTTCATAGAATTCCTGGGTAAACTGGGATATTCATTGAAGATCAACTCCCAGGAAAGCCTGGCTAAGTCGTTCAATGATCTCTTTAAACAAATTTCCGGCAAAGGGGAAGAGAATATGATTGAGACCATCGCCATACGTACCATGTCGAAAGCTGAGTACTCAACTGACAATATTGGGCATTATGGCCTTGCTTTTCAATATTATACGCATTTCACCTCTCCTATCAGGCGCTATCCCGACCTTATGGTACATCGCCTCTTAGAGCGTTATCTTGAAGGTGGATCATCAGCAAGCAAAGAGTTCTACGAAGATAAATGTGTGCATTGTTCTCTCATGGAACGCAGTGCCATTGAAGCAGAGCGGGAATCAGTCAAATACAAGCAGGCTGAATTCTTACTCGATAAGATCGGCCAGGATTTTGAAGGCCTTATTTCCGGTGTCAGTAAATGGGGGATTTATGTAGAGATCATCGGTAATAAATGCGAAGGTATGGTTCGCTTGCAGGACCTTCAGGATGATTTCTATTATCTGGATGAAGATAATTACCAGGTGATCGGCTCTCGTTATGGTCAGCAATATAAGCTTGGTGACCAGGTGACGATCAGGGTAAAAAAGATCGATCTTAGCAGGAAGCAGATGGATTTTGAATTAATATAGTTGCTCGTTTCTGGCTACTGGTTTCTGGTAATTACTTTTTCTTAAGGCTTAAAGCAATAGCTGCAGAAACAATTGGTGTGAACATAAATCCTATAAAGAACGTCCATTCTTCTCCCAGCTTGCTTTTTTTACCCATTCTTTCTGATACGATAAGGGCACCTGTATACCAGGCAACGAAAACGATAAAAAAGATAAGTTCCTGCATATTAGTAGAAGTATATGAGTAAATAAATCAGCGGGATCAGTATTCCAAGCACGGTCAGCCATGCCCCCCTGCCGGTGATGCCTTTCTTTCCTCTCACAAGAAAAATTCCTGTAATGGCCAGGGCAATCAGGGCGCCTGCATAAAGGTCGGAGAACCAGGTCCAGTATTTAATGGGATTATAATGAAGGTAGTTCATTTCCCTGAAAAGTGGACGCCTTTTGCTCTTTTCTATCAGGCCATTTCCAGAGTTCAGGTTTACATAAACCACTCCATCTTTCAGGAAGATCTTCAGCCCGTTTTCACTGGGGAAATAATGGTTCTTATAATTCTTGCGCTCTCCATGTTCTTCCAGCATAGAGAGGATCTCAGTCTTTCCTGATTGGTGATCAATATTTGTCTTGATATCTTCTGCTGTGACTACATAATTGGGATTCCAGTCATTCAGGTGGTTGATAGCAATGCCCGAAATGGCATATACCAGGGTTACACCGAAAAACAGGTATCCGAAATCCCGGTGGATCACCCTAAACCACTTTCTCCATTTAAGTTTCGCCATTGAATTTTATATCAAATGAAGGGATCAATCCTTATGAAAACATAATTATTGATCCCTCCGGTGAATTTCTATCAAAGAAATATTTGCTTTATCTGCTATTTTTCTTCGGGTATAACTTCAACCACGGCATACTTGATGCATTTCACTGAATACTGTGGTTTGTGATAGTAGTTTTCGTGAGCTTCGTCTTCTTCATGCTCACCTTCTTCAGCATTTTTTCCTTCTCCAACAACCTCTGATTCGATCTCTTCAACAACACCAACAACTTTAATGTCTGAACCTTCTAGTTCCGGCTCAAATGCAGCTGTTTCATCGCTTGTTGTGATCTTAATCCTTACGTCAGGATCATCGGCAGTAATAAACATTTTCTGTCCACCATGTTTACAAACATGGATTACAGTTCCTTCCAGGATAACTTCTTTTCCAACAATAGTTTCGGCTTTTTCGTTGAATTCTGCAAGCGTCATTGCTATTGGGGTTTCCTCTACAGCAACAACTTCTTCTTCAACAAGCTGATCCTGATTTGTAGCCTGCTGGTTTCCGCATGACCATACAAGTGTAGAGGCCATAAGGATCAATAATAAGTTTCTAAGCATTTTTTCTCGGTTTAAATATTAGGTTTGCAAAATTAACAATTATTCCTCATCAATAATATTTTCAGGATTTATCTTCACCCCATCGTATTTCTTTTCTATTCCGTTCTCATATGTGATGACCAGGAATGGTGATCCATCGTAATTGTAGGTGACCCATTCACCATGCTTACGACCCATGATATAACTTCCTTTGTCTTTTAGCTTTCCATTATCCCAATACCACAAATGTTCTCCATGCGGATTGTCTTCAATGAATTTACCCTGAAATTTTAAATCTCCGCTGGCATAATATGTTTTCCATTCCCCGTCGCGCATGCCTTCGATAAACTCACCTTCTTCCCTGTGATCGCCCATTTCATAGGTCCAGCTTCCATCTTCAAGCCCTTTCCAATAAGTACCCTGGATAATAACTTTCCCGAGATTATCGTATTCAGTCATCAAACCATCAGATTTACCTTCCTTAAAACTCTCTTTTCTTTGCAATATACCCGATGAGTAATACCAGTTCCATTCTCCTTCACATCGCCCAATACTATCATAAACACCCTTTTGTTCGATCTCACCATTACGATGATAATAAGTCCATGGGCCTACCCTTAAATCGGCATCATAATAACCCTCTCCTTTTAAAACGCCATTATCAAAATATTCTTTCCAGGCACCCATTTTCTCACCCTGCTCCGTGATGATACCTTCACCAATGATGATCCCGTTTTTATATATGAATGAGCTTTCAATTTCACCCTCTTCGGTGTATTCCCTCCACACCCCTTCAGGTTCATTTTTCTTATTATAAGTAGCCTTAACCTTGACATTCCCATCCGGATAGTATTCCTTTTTTACATCCAGTTTTGTCAGTTCAGCTACGAATTCCTGCTTTTCTCCATCAACGTATTTATAAGCAAATAAAAGGTTTCCGTCTGCATCATATTCTTTGTAATATCCATTCCGCAATCCATGCTTATATATACATTCCAGCTTCAGGGTACCGTCCTCATAGAAGTATTTCCAATTCCCGTGTTTCTTTCCTTCATTATCATAACGGTTGATCCTTTCCCGGTTCGATATAAATCCCTTCTTATAAGTGATCAGCTGTGTGATCCTGCCATCTTCTGCATATTCCTGTGCTATTCCTTCTTCCAATCCATCGACGAAGATCACTGTCTTTTTTAATTGCCCTTCAGGGTAATAATAGCTTGTGATACCCTGTTTCAGATCATTAACAAAATTTTCCTCCAGCTTTTCATTTTCCCTATAAGTAATTCTTATCCCATTTTTTAAGCCTTCCCTGTAGTTGATCTCCATCTTTAAATTTCCACTTGCATCATAAAACTTCCAGGTGCTGTCGAGAAGATGGTTTTTTCTATTTCCTTCTGATAAAAGAACACCCTCTTCACTGAATGTTTTCCAGTAAGCTTCAGGTTTACCATCCTTGATCATTCCTTCGCTACTCTTTTCTCCATTAGTATGATAAAATACAGTGAACCCGTCAGGCAATCCCTCTTCCTGGGCATATAATGTACTGCTGAATAAGATCGCAATAACAAAAATGATATATCTGAAGCCTTTCATTTATTTGATCAGGTTTAATTTTCTGGAAATATCAAGCATTCTGTTGATGGGTTCCTTCGCCTGTTCAATGGTTTCATGATCCAGGGTAATTTCCGGTTGTTCATTCAGTATGCACTTATAAAGTTTTTCCATGGTATTCAACTTCATATAAGGGCAATCATTACATGCACAGGTTTCATCTGTTGGAACAATAATGAAATCTTTTTCCGGTGAATTTTTCTTCATCTGATGCAGTATACCGGTCTCAGTGGCCACAATATATTTTTGCGAATCATCAGAAGAAGTAAAATTAAGCATAGCTGTGGTTGACCCAATATAATCGGCCAGTTCCAGTACCTGGGCTTTACATTCTGGATGAGCAACAAGTTTTGCATCGGGATGCTCTATCTTTAATTTAATAATTGCTTCTGTATTCAATACATCATGCACTTCACAGGTACCATCCCATAAAACCATATTTCTCCCTGTAATACTGTTAATATATCCTCCCAGATTTTTATCCGGAGCAAAGATGATCTTCTGGTCTTCAGGAAAAGATTCAACAATCTGCTTCGCATTGCCCGAGGTGCATATCACATCTGACATAGTCTTAATGGCTGCACTGCAATTGATATATGAAATAACAATATGGTCTTTGTATTTCTTTTTAAATTCGGAAAATTCATTTGGCGGACAGGAATCGGCCAGAGAACAGCCTGCCTCAAGGTCAGGTAATACAACTTTCGACGACGGACTGAGGATCTTCGCTGTTTCAGCCATGAAATGCACTCCCGCAAAAACGATCATATCAGCATTTGCCTGAACTGCCTGCTGCGACAATCCCAGGCTGTCCCCTACATAATCAGCAATATCCTGAATCTCCGGAACCTGATAATAGTGGGCCAGAATGATTGCATTCTTTTCTTGTTTTAACTTTAATATCTCTTCCCTGTAATTCATATCATCTGCGCTTATCAACACTCATGTATTATTATAATTCTTTATATAAAATCTTATAATGTATTTATCCTGTTAGTTCTATTGAAAACTTTTAACCTATTATTTTGGTAATTAAAAAGCTTGTCTTTTATGAACAAGTATTACACATATTTAATTTCTTAATATTCTTAAAAATAATACTTTATAGAGTTATTGACAAATTTGACTTTTAATAGTATGTGAATATTTATGTTATACTTTATAGTGTTTTAGTTGTTAATTATATGTTGAGTATTCATTATAAAATAAAGAAACTAATGCGAATTTATTATTTCTTGGTGAAAATTATGGTAAATCGAATTTCTATTAAAAGAAAATAACAATTTATTCACCATATTAACAAAGAATTGTTTATAAGTACAAATGTAGTTTTTAAGAAAAGGGAATATACGATTTAAATGGCAGTAAAAATCGCTAACTTTGTTCAAAATTATAATTTATGTTCGATAAGCAGCTGATACTTCCAATGGCCTGTGATCATGGTGGTTTCGAGATGAAAGAATTCTTGAAGACCAAACTTGGAAAACTGGGTTATCAGATCAAAGATATGGGAACAACATCTTCCGAAAGTGTTGATTATCCTGACATGATCCATCCCCTGGCTAAAGCTGTTAATAATAGTGAATTTAGCATGGGCATTATTCTTTGCGGAAGCGGAAACGGTGCTCAAATGACAGCCAATAAATATCCGAATGTTCGTGCTGCTTTATGCTGGAGCCTGGAACAGGCCGAACTGGCCAGAGCACATAATAATGCAAATATCCTTTCTTTACCCGGAAGATTCATTAGCAATGATCTTGCGATGGAGATGGCATTAAAATTTCTCAACACTGAATTTGAGGGCGGAAGGCATCAAAGAAGGGTGGAAAAAATATCAAAGACCTTGAAGAAATAAGCAGATGGGAGAGATCCGCAAGAAATTCATACATGATGCCAATAAAAAGGCCTTTGATGCTGATCATAGGAGGACTATCAAATATAATATATCCCGCTACGATTCATCAGTATTAAAGGGTAAGGAACAATTCTGCGACCTTGAACTTGCCAAAACCAGGGCAGCACACCTGAAATATAAGGTCCTTAATGACCTTGAAAAATACCTAATCGAATTTGAATCAAATTTCACCCGTAGGGGAGGAAAAGTTATTTGGGCTCAGGATTCCGCAGAAGCAGTAAAGGAAATCCTGCGTATTGCCGACAATCATAAAGCAAAAAAAGTGGTCAAGTCAAAATCAATGACCACAGAAGAGATCAATATCAATGCAAGCCTGGAGGCAAATGATATTAATTCGATAGAGACCGATCTGGGTGAATATATTGTTCAACTTGCTGGAGAAAAACCATACCACATTGTAACACCGGTGATGCATAAGTCAAAAGAAGACATTGCCGAATTGTTTTATAATCTCTTTGACCTGGATAAAAACAGCAGCCCGGAGGAGATCACTTCCTTTGTAAGGGAAAAACTCAGAAATGATTTTGTAACAGCCGACATTGGGATCACAGGAAGTAATTTTCTGATTGCTGACACAGGATCCATTGCCCTGACAGAAAATGAGGGGAACGGTATGATGTCAATGTCATTTCCCAAAGTGCATATAGTTGTGGCAGGAATAGAAAAACTGATACCATCTTTCACCGACCTGGAGCTGTTCTGGCCACTGCTTGGTTCTTTTGGTACCGGACAGCATGTCACAGCATATAATTCCATTGTCAGCGGACCGAAAAAATCAAGCGAAGCCGATGGCCCGGAAGAAATGTACATAGTGCTACTGAACAACAACAGAACAGAATTACTTAAAAAGGAAAGGCAAAGAATAGCCCTGTCATGTATCCGTTGCGGTGCATGCCTGAATGCCTGTCCTGTTTATCGGAATATTGGTGGCCACACTTATAATACCACCTACACCGGGCCTATAGGATCAGTGATCAGCCCGCATTTAAATGGGATGAATAATTATAAGCACCTCAGTTTTGCCAGCACCCTCTGTGGTGCATGTTCGGAAGTTTGCCCGGTCAGGATCCCCTTGCATATGCTTTTACTTTTAAACAGGAGTGATTCAGTTAAAGAAGGGCATTTTACAGGTAACGAAAAATGGACCATGAAAGGCATGAAAAAGATCATGCTGAAACGAAAGTATATGGATATGGGCGGCTTTGGATTACGCAATTATACCTTTAAAAAGTCACTAGGAAGTAATTGGGGTCCGCGTCGGGACTTGCTCCCACTGGCTAAAAAGTCATTCAATACACTCTGGAAAGAGAAACAGTAATATTTATCAGGGCATCAGCTCTTCAAGTTTTTCCCTGAGTTCTTCACCCCTGAGGTTTTTAGCAATGATAATACCATTCGGGTCGAGCAATATGCTTGATGGAATAGAGCGTATGCCATATAATTTTCCTGCCGCATTACCCCACCCCTGGAGATCAGAAATATGGTTCCAGCTTAGCCCGTCATCCTGAATGGCCTGAATCCACTTATCCTTGTCATCATCAAAGGATACTCCAAGAACATCAAAGCCTTTATCCTTGAAATCATTATAGCAAGCTAAAATATTTGGATTCTCTGCTCGACAGGGGCCACACCAGGCAGCCCAGAAGTCAACCAGTAAATACTTGCCCTGGCTCAGCTCAGAGAGGCTAATCTCAAGCCCGTTAGTATCCTTTTGGGCAAAATCAACCAGGGGCTGTCCAATGTCAACACGCTTCAGAACAACAATCCTGTCTGCAAGTTTTTTATAATCAGGAGATGCAGTAAGTTTTGGATCGAAATTATTGACAATGCTGTCTAATTCAGCAACTGTCCATGAATATGAATTGCTATTGGTAATAAATGGCGATGTAAGATTTGCATTGTTTGTATATACATATTCCTTGATAAAAGCTTGTTCTTCTTCATACACAGCATCCATAAGTGCAGAAAGACTATCAAGTTTATCTTGCAGTCCTGCTTCTTTAGCGACCCTGTATTCCGCATACATTTCCCTCATCCTGTCATCAAATACGCCGGACCCATCCTGAAAAATCTGATATTCATCCTGGGCCGGAGATCCGGTAATTGTTGTTGCATTACGATCATCTTTGATGACATCGACAACAATATCACCGCCATCAAGAAATATGGGAATATTCCTTCTGATATCCTTGATCTGAAAATACTGCATTTCCGGATATTCAATAAGCCCTTTCATATTAAAGGCCCCGTCTTGCATAAGGGCAGAATCAACTTTTATCCATTCACCGTCGGCTCTCTTTTGAAGATATGCATAACCATCAACAAGGGTATCCAGGCTTACTTTCAGGGTGTAATGAGTGTCTTTTTTTTCGGATGTACAAGAAGTAATGATGAGCACAGCCAGCAAAACATAGAACAATTTCTTCATGGTGGTTTTTGTTTGTTTTAGATTATTATAGAAATATAAAACTAATAAAATTCCTTAATCTTTATCTTTTCTGCTTATAAAGAGATATTCGGTGAGCAAGACCAGTATAAGTGTTGCTAATGTGCTTATAAGTACCCGGTAAAATGTTTGAAGGAACTCATTAAAGCGGAACACTTCGAGATAGAAAAACAAAAGGTGGTGCAGGAATATCAGGATAAGGGAATATAAAAAGAACCATCGGAACCCCATATCCCTGATCCCTGGTGACAGGCCGGGCTCAATACCCTTACTCCCGGAGATAAACCTGATCAGGCCGGGTCTGCAAAAGGCCATAAATACAGCAGCAGCAGTATGCATTCCGGGCGTATGCGCAAATAGATCAATAGTGAATCCAAGGATAAAAGACGATGTTAATAGCAACCAACCGGGGGTTTCGAAAGGCAGTAGCAGGATAAACAAAACATACAAATATGGATTGACATAGGCATTAATCCTGAGATTGTTCAGCACAAAAACCTGGATCAGCACCAGTACGATAAATCGGACGATATTTCTGAGAAAAATATTATTCATCGTTTAATTGCATGTTTAGGCTGTCCAGTTCTTGTGAAGCACTGTTTTTGGTTACGCTTACAAAAAACAGTCTGTTGAAATCTGTCGAAAATTTGATTTCTGCTTTATTCAGATTTCCGCCGGTGTGAACATTTTCCCCAATCACACCGATCATGAGGTCTGCAGGAAACACAAAAGAATAACCGCTTGTGATCACTGTATCTCCTGCCTCGGGGATGATATGGGTAGGGATATCTTCCACTACCCCCTTTCGATAATCAATGCCGTCCCAGCTCACATTAACCATCTGTCCATTCTTCTTCAGCCGGGCACTTATTTTGGTGTCTTTGTGGAGCAGCGACATGGCGGAAGCATAATGACTTGATACCTCCACAACAATGCCTGCAATTCCCTGTGGAGAGACCAGCCCCATCTCTTTCTCTATACCATCGAGCCTCCCCTTATTTATCATAATGTAATTATTACGACTCCTGGTAGTATTACTGATCACCCTGGCTGGAATAAAGGTATAGGTGGTATCGGGTCGCCAAATCACACTATAGGGAAATACTGTGGTTTTCTGAAGCATTTCATGAAGCCGTGCATTTTCAATATTCAACTGCTCGTTGGCTTCTTTAAGAAAAAAATAATCGCTTATGGATGTAAATATACCATAGAATGATCCGGTAATGGCATTTGTGGAATTGAAGATCCTTGATTTCTGGAAATTGTTGTGGTTGGTAAGTATCAATATTGCGATCAGCTCAAGCAAAATAAACAAGAAGAAGAACGACTGTTTTTTCAGGAAGAGAAACAGATACTTCATGGCTTTGCCATTTCCGGGTTCAACAATTTAATTCATGACCAGGAGGATTTTCCGTCAGGCCAATTATTTGATAAGGAATGTAAATTTGTCAAAGTTTTTCAGCGCGATACCTGTTCCCCTGGCCACCGCCCTTAATGGGTCTTCTGCAACATGTATAGGCAGCTTTGTTTTAAGGTGGAGCCGTTTGTCGAGTCCCCTCAACATTGATCCGCCTCCAGCAAGATAAATACCGGTGCGGAATATATCAGCAGAAAGCTCCGGCGGGGTCATCTCAAGTGCATTCAGCACCGCTGCCTCGATCTTTGATATAGATTTATCAAGTGCATTTGCTATCTCGGCATAATTTACGGTGATCTCCTTTGGGATCCCGGTGAGCATATCCCTGCCATGTACCGCATGATCTTCAGGTGGATTTTCCAGATCAGTGATGGCCGCCCCAACTTCTATCTTAATCCGCTCAGCTGTTCTTTCCCCAATATTGATGTTATGCTGTTTGCGCATATATTCCATAATATCATAAGTGAAGTCGTCACCCGCAATCCTGATCGATTTATTATTCACGATACCCCCAAGAGCGATCACGGCGATCTCACTGGTACCACCCCCGATATCAATCACCATATTCCCTGTTGGCTCAAGCACGTCTATCCCGATCCCAATGGCAGCAGCCATAGGTTCGTGTATCAGCTTTACCTCTTTAGCTCCGGCCTGTTCGGCAGAATCTTTCACCGCACGCTCTTCAACCTCCGTTATTCCTGAAGGAATACAGATTACCATTTTCAGGGCTGGAGGAAACATTGTTTTCCTGGGGAAGATCATTTTGATCAACTCACGGATCATATATTCGGCCGATTGGAAATCAGCGATTACACCATCGCGCAACGGCCTGATTGTTTTAATATTCTCATGGGTCTTTCCATGCATCATCATGGCTCGCTTTCCAACAGCAATGATCTTGCCCGTATTTCTTTCTATCGCCACAATCGATGGCTCATCAACTACAACCTTATCGTTATAGATTATGATGGTATTGGCCGTTCCAAGGTCAATAGCTATTTCTTTGGTAAAAAATGAGAAAAGTCCCATATCTTTCGTTATTAGTGTTTAAAATGTCGGATTCCCGTAAAGATCATTGCTATCTGGTGTTCATCGCAATAGTCGATTGAATCCTGGTCCCTCACCGATCCTCCCGGTTGGATCACAGCCGTAATTCCAGCTTTATGTGCGATCTCAACAGAATCGGCAAAAGGAAAAAATGCATCTGATGCCATAACTGCTCCATGCAGGTCAAAACCAAATTCACCGGCCTTGGCAATAGCCTGCTTAAGGGCATCTACCCTGGAGGTTTGACCCACTCCGCTGGCCACCAACTGCTTGTTCCTGGCCAGTACAATGGCATTTGATTTAGTATGCTTCACCAGCTTGTTTGCAAAAACAAGGTCTTCATTTTCAGCATCTGCGGGAAGTTTCCTGGTAACAGCCCGGAGGTCTTCAGTACCCTCGGTATTCATATCTTTATCCTGAACAATAAGCCCGTTTAACAATGAGCGGAATACCTTTAACGGTAATTCACCCTCTTTTCTTATTAGGATGATCCTGTTCTTTTTGCTTTTCAGTATTTCCAGGGCATCTTCTTCATATCCGGGAGCCAGGATAATCTCAAAGAATAGTTTATTAATTTCTTCAGCCGTATCCCTGTCAATTGTTTCATTGGTCACCAGAACACCACCAAAAGCCGAGACCGGATCCCCGGCCAGCGCGTCTTTCCATGCATTGAGCAACAGGGGCCTGCTGGCAAGGCCACAGGCATTGTTATGCTTCAGAATAGCAAAGGTGGTTTCGTTAAACTCATCGATCAGGTTTATGGCAGCATCCAGATCGCCCAGATTGTTATATGAAATGGCTTTGCCATGCAGTTGTTCGAACACCTGTTCAAGCTTTCCAAAAAAAGTTCCCTGCTGGTGAGGGTTTTCTCCATAGCGTAGCGAAACAGATTCGCGGAAACTGAGCTTGAAAGCATCATCGCCTTTGGCAAAGTAGTTAAATATAGCTGTATCGTAGTGTGAGGAAATATTGAAAGCATAGGCAGCGAAACGTTTTCTGTCATCCAGATCAGTGGTGCCTTCTTTCTCTTTTAAGAGCCCAAGGAGCTCTTCATAATAGTCCATGGCCGGGACGATCAGCACATCTTTAAAATTCTTTGCTGCTGCCCTGATAAGGGATATTCCACCAATATCTATCTTTTCTATAATTTCAGACTCATCCCCAGTTGCTGCAAGAGTTTCTTCGAAGGGATAGAGGTCAACAATTACAAGATCGATCTCAGGAATATCATATTCAGTAAAATGTGCCTGGTCAAGTTCATGTCCCCTCCGGCCTAAAATTCCACCAAAAACCTTGGGATGCAGAGTTTTCACCCGCCCTCCAAGAATGGAAGGGTAAGAAGTAAGAGATTCAACTGTTATAGCATTGATGCCGAGCCCATTAATAAAATCATAAGTCCCCCCTGTAGAAACAATTTCCACCCCCAGACGGTCAAGCAAAGCAAGGATTTCCTCCAGACCCTCTTTATGATATACCGATATTAATGCCCGTTTAATTTTTTTCACTAAAAGATGATTTAGGTAATGTGCTGTGAAGTCCGCAAACCCCAAATTTAGTGCATATTTTTAAATATATTGCATAACTTTACATTTTGTTTGATCCTCCACCAGTATGATCTTTTTGAAACTCTTATGGGAAAGTTACCTTTTTGCCATTCATGAATTGATGGTAAATAAGACGAGAACGATTTTAACTCTTCTGGGGCTTACTATTGGTATTTTTTCCATCATCAGCGTATTAACCGTATTTGATTCCCTCGAGCGTTCTATGCTTAAAGGTATACAATCGCTGGGAAGCAATGTAGTCTTCGTACAGAAGTGGCCCTGGTCTATGGGGGCTGACTATCCCTGGTGGAAATATTATAAGCGTCCGGAGCCTACAATGAAAGACTTGAGAGAGATCCAGAGAAGGAGCACTACAGCAGAAGGAGCTGCACTCTTTATTGATGTTAGCAGGAGTGTAAATTATTTAAGTAACCGTATAGAGGATGTGAATGTCATGGCCATTACACATGATTTTGGCAAGATAATGCCTATGGATATTAGCAATGGAAGGTATTTCACATCTATTGAATCGAGTAGTGGAAAGAGCGTAATAATCCTTGGGTCAAGCATAGCAGAAAATCTCTTTGCCAGCCTCGATCCCGTGGGAAGAAAGGTGAAGGTTTTTAATCAGAAACTGGAGGTGATCGGAGTGTTGAAAAAAGAAGGTGAGGATCTCTTTGGGGGAGGCTCCGATGAGCAGGTTATTATTCCCATGAACTTTGCCCGAACAGTATTGGATATCAAGAATATGCGCACCACGATTGTGGTGCGTGCCAAGCCAGAAATATCAAACCAGGAATTAATAGATGAACTGACGGGGGTCGTACGATCGATCCATAAATTAAAGCCTTCAGCAGAAAATGATTTTGCGATCAACGAAACGGATATCATTACCCAGAGCTTCGACAGCCTTTTCAGGGTTATCGCCATCGTTGGATGGATTATTGGTGGCTTTTCCCTGATTGTTGGCGGTTTTGGTATTGCTAACATTATGTTTGTAACAGTGAGGGAGAGAACAAACATTATTGGTATTCAAAAATCGCTGGGAGCCAAAAACTTTTTTATTCTGATACAATTTCTTTTCGAAGCCATATTCCTTTCCCTTATTGGCGGGGGTGTTGGCTTGCTCCTGGTTTTTGCCGGCTCATATGCAGGTACACAGATCCTGGGTTTTGAGATCGTACTTACCTGGAACAAGATCATTATCGGCCTTGGCACTTCTTCTGTGATTGGCCTGATTGCGGGCTATGTTCCCGCCTTGATGGCTTCCAGGCTGGACCCTGTTGAAGCTATGCGGATGAATGCATAAAAAAAGCACCCCGAAGAGTGCTTTTTCAAAATTGTTATTCAAAATATTTTAGTAGAAATACCTTCTATAATCTGTAACGCTGCTATTCTTTTCAAGGGCTTTATAAGGAAGGTTGTTATTCAGGAATGAATCAAAGTTCATCTTTTTCCTATCGGCATACGCACTGTAATTATCCATTCCTGGTGCCTTGAAAACCTTATCCATTTCAACCACGAAAACACCACCATTTCCCTGAAGAACACCGGAATTATCACCTTCATTAAGAGCGAATAGTGTCCCAACAACATTGTGTTCGGTTCCATAACCGGTAAGGTTTCTTGTGTTGAATGACATATTTTCGTTGGTATCTACTTTTGCATTGAATGCCTGGGCGATGACATAAATATCATCAGTTCCCAGCTCACTGATCTTTTCGGTATAATATTCTGCTTTCCTTTCGTTTGCAGCACCCATAGCAACACGATCTTTCAGGCTTTCATAAGGTACATCTCCGGCCTCAGCCTTTTTGGTATAAACAGCAACAAGAAGTTTACCACCAATATCAAATAAAGGAGAAACATCGCCAAGCTCTCTTTCATCCCAATATACCCAACGAATAACCTGGCGTGTATTTTCGAGGGCGGGAAGGTCTCTTTGCATTGCCTTTATGAAGCGAGCTTCTCTTTTTTCAAGTCCTTCATCAATAACTGCCTTGTCGAATTTCTCACGGGTATCATTTTCACCGGCAAACTTTCTGGCGTGTGCATAATAGGTATCGTAGGTTTCAGAACTGTATTCTATAGGAACTTCGATCTGAGCAACCCTGACCCTTTCTTTTTCTTCGGTCAGGCCTGTGATATGAATGATGTGGAACCCAAATACAGTTTCAACTAAAACCACATCACCAACCTTTCCTTTCATAGCGGCTTTGTTAAAATTATGGACCATCTGGCCATCTTTAAACCAACCGATATTTCCGTTATTATTAACCACAGAGCCATCGTTCGACATTTCAACAGCAATGGCCTGCAGTTTGGAAACATCACGCCTGAGGACATTGTAAATACTATCAGCAAGAAGCTGTGCCTCTTCTTTTGTGCGGGTAATGGAGGGGTCTCCCCTGAATGCGCCCTGATATGCGATCAGAACATGCTCTGCGCTGGCAGAATCAGGACGAACATCCCTATCCATTAAACGAGCCATATACCATGAGGAGCCATCTTTATAAGGCTCAACGAAAGTACCCAGGTCTTCAGAAAACATCAGAGAGTCGATCAAAACGGAAAGCTCTCCTCTGGCATGCCAGACGCTATCATAACGATTACCGGGAAAATTATTTACGTACTCGCCAGGATCATTGCTCTTGACCCAGTCATTAAAAACATCCCTGGTTTCTTCTTCGATGGCAGCCAGATCGTCTTCTGAAGGAAGAATATTAAAAACAACAAATTCAATATCCCTACTATCAGTTTCCTGAAACTGGTGTTTGATCTTTTCATAATAATCCTTGTATTGTGATTCTGTTGATTGTGGAACAAGGCTATCGGAAAGATCGTTATAGCTAAGGCCAACAAACCTGAAGCTTATAATGTCGCTATTGTTTTTATATTCTACTTCAGCAAGTGCTGATGGATAATAAAATGCATTACTCATCAATGCCCTGTACTTTCCGTTTAGACGGTCGGTATAGATAAATTCTTTAAAATTTTCCCACTGAGCACGTTCTTGTGGTGGTAGTTGATCGATATTCTGCATGTATTGTACAACAAGGTTGGGGTCGTACATACCATTTTCGTTTACAAAATATTGCCTGATCAACCTGTGTGGATCATTTCCTCTGAGCAAGTCGATCATTTCATCAGTTGAAACGGTAAGTCCGAGCTTGTCATATTCTTCCTGAAGGATCACCTCGCTTACGCGTTGTGTCCATGTCTGATTTTTAATGTCAAAGATCTCTGAGGAGGTGAGGTCAAGCTTCTGCTGATTCAGTTTTGTGAGCTCAACATTTTTCATGGTTAAGCCTTCAAATTCAGAGAGGGAAAATGATTGTCCGTTGATAATCCCAACTTCGCGTTTCGATCCTGGCCCACTTGAATATCCAAGTACATTTTTTGCCCAGTCGATAAGATTTGGCCCGACCAAAAATGCAACAAGAGAAATTCCAACTAATATAACTGCAATTGCAGAGTGCTTTCTAATATATCCGATTACTGCCATTTTATGGTATTTTTAAGAATTTGCAAAGGTAAAATTTAATTTGAATTTGTGAGCAAAATCAAGTGATTTTTAAACGAACCTGTTCTATACGGTTTTCACTGGCTTGCAGGATGGTAAAGGAAAAATTGCCTATTGCAATCTCCTCCCTGAGTTCCGGTATGCTTTCGTAATTACTAATAATGAATCCCGCAATGGTCTCATAATCATCTGATTGTGGAAAATCTAACTCATATTTTTCATTCAGATAATCGATCTCTAAGCGCCCCGACAGAATAAACTCATTATCAGAAACTTGCTTTTCCGTGAAGTCGTCCGCATCATATTCATCTTCGATCTCTCCAAAAATTTCTTCAATAATGTCCTCCATTGTTACAATTCCCGCTGTACCGCCAAACTCATCCACCACAATAGCGATGCTTTTATGTTGCTTGAAAAACATGGAGAGGACATCGTTTGCAAACATGGTTTCCGGTACATAAAATACCGAGCGCATAATTGACTGGATATCTTTTGGGTTTTTAAAAAGGTCGGATGAATGAACGTACCCGATAATATTATCGACAGATTCATTAAAAATAAGAAGCTTGGAAAAACCGGTTTCAATAAAAACCTTCCTGAGGCTGTCCAGCGATTCGGTATCTTCCAGTGCAGATATTTCCGGTCGGGGAACCATACAGCCACGTAGTTTAACATTGGTGAAATCCAGGGCATTCTGAACCATCTGAATCTCCTGGGTAACGTTTTCATCCTCCGATTTTTCCTTACTTAGGTTCCTGATATAGTCATTCAGGTCGATGGGTGTAAATACATATGCCTGCTCAAGCGATCCAATGCCAAAAACAAGTTTTAAAAGCCATCCTGCAATACCAGTAAATAACCAGATAAATGGAAAGAACAGGTAATAAAACACGAATGCAGGAATGGCGAAAAAATTCAATATGGCATTTGGGCGTTGCCGGAATACCACTTTTGGAAGAAACTCTGCTGTGAGCAAAATAAGCAGTGTAGCAATGATGGTTTGAATGATCAGGATAACGATTTCCGATTCCAGGGCATGCGGAAGGATTTCAATAATAAAGGGAGTAAGAAGGTCTGCCATGGCAATGCCATAAATGACCAATGCCACATTGTTTCCAAGTAAGAGGGCACCAATAAATTTGGACGGAGCCTGATTAAAGCGCGAAAGGATTTTACCCGACATCAAACCCTTACTTTTATCGAGTTCTATCTTAAGGTTATTAGAGCTGACAAAAGCGATCTCCATGCCAGAAAAGAAGGCGGAAAACAAAAGGGTTGTCAATATGATCAGCAAGTCATTCATTAGTTACTCTTATTTTTCATCCTCATTAACTTCAATCTCCCCGGAAGGGTTAATAATGCGTCGCTTAGAAAAATCCTGTTCTGCCTCAAGTCCATCCCCAAATATTACTCCATCCTCAGAGGTGATCTTTACAAACTTATTTGAATAAATGATTTCTTTAACCTGGTCCCAGATAAGCTCTTCGGTATTCAGTTGTTCACCTGTTTCATAATTTGTTACAACCACATTATTCCTGGCCTCCATATACTGTTTTTCCCGGTAGTGAATTCCATACATTCCGGTAATGGTACTTGTTACATTCATGACAGAATCATAGAACTCTACCTTGAAGCCTTCGGGGAATACCATATACGAGCCTTCGCCCTCATAAGCATGCATCACCGGTCCGGTCAGACGAACCTGCACCCTTGCCGAATCACTGAAGGTGAAATCGATATTTTTTGCAGATATGTCGGGGATGGTATCAGAAGAGAAGTCCATGGCTACAACCTCTTTCAGGTCATTTTTACATGCAAAAAGCATTGTCATTATGAAAACCATAACAATGCTTTGAAAAAGATAATATGTTTTGAATTCCTTAAAAAGGCGTCTCAATTCGGGTCAGTATTGGTTAATTCTTTGCAGCCCTGATCGTTGTTTTTTCATTGATCCAGCATTCAACAACATATTCATCCCCCTCATTCAGGTTATGGAAGAAAATATCTTCTTTTGGAGGGAAGTATATTGAATAAGATTTGATCCTGTCGTTGGCTACGTCTGAAACTTCAGGGTCAATTTGTTTGGCCATGATGTACTTATCCACAGCAACCCAATAAATAGCTTTCTTATCAAGGTCGGAGCTGCCACAATTCTTGCTGGCTGCGTACATATCACCGATCATGATGTATGGGTTTCCATCAGTCGGTCTTTCTTTTGCACTTTTCAGTGCATAGGTCCTGGCGGAAGCAAAGCTGTTCAGCGACCTGTAGCACTCTGCAATGTAAATGAAGCAGTCGGCCCTGGTTTCACTGTCATCGATATTTTCACCTTCTTTGAGATAATCAATGGCTTCACTATAATTTTTATTTTTCATCAACATCTTTCCAATCAGATAAGCCGATTCAGGAGATGGCTCAAGGTCATAAAGTTTGACAGTAGCATCGAAATAGAGTTGATCATCGGTGCATTTTTTTCTATCAAGCAAGCGGGTGAGCTTTTTCAGCATTTTCAAGTCTTCAGGATTTTCCTGAAATTTAGGAGTGTAGATCTTGATGATTGCTTCACAGGTGGCAAAAGGTTCAAATATGAGGTCAATATTGCCCCTGACGTTTTCCCAGTTGGCCAACCTTGAAGAGTTATCTTTGTTTTCTTCTAAGTTAACCTCAATAATCTTGCTGCTGAGGTCATAGTTATCAAACATAATATCCTCATCTGCCTTACCCTCATCGATCATCTTCTTGGTGGCCCTCATCAGGAATACCAGCACATCTGGCTGTGTGTTATCCCCTTCAATTTCTACAGACCTTGAGAGGATTTCAAAAGCTTCTTCATAATCTTTGTTACGGAGTTGGTAAAGGTCTACACCCTTTCTTCCTAAAACATAGCCTTCTTTGTCAAAATATTCAATACGTTTATCGTATACCATCATCAAAGTATCGATGTAAGCATTTTTAGCATCGACATCTTTTGCACGCTTGATGAAATATTTCTGCATTTTAACACCATCTACATAAGTTCCCAGGCGGGCACCGGGGCAGTTCATGAATACCTTTCTCCATGGCCCGATAGCATCATTAATGGATGTATTCTTGTAGTCACTACCTTTCCATTGCTTATAAAATTCGCCGTACAGGGAAAGGTTCATGATACACTTAACGCTGTCTTCGGGTGTTGCTCCATATTTGCCCTGAGCGGCAAGCTCAGATTTTGCGGAGAAACCAACAATTAACGCTAGTGTTAACATAAGTGATATGAACCTGATTTTCATTTTACTGTGTTTTAGTTTTATTATCTATATCTGGATTTTACAAACCATCTTTCGTATATCGACAAGCCAAAGGTAAACTTAAAAAAATTCTCCTGAACCAGGTTGTTTTCTACCGTTCCCTTGTTCCCAAATTCAAATGCAAAGTTAAGCATTGATTTTGAGCGCCTGAACGGTAAACCTAATCCAAAACTTATACCAAACTCCTTAATAGGTGTATTGTTTATTTCAAGATAGGTATTCTCATAGCGGAATCCAAGCCTGTATCTAACTCTGTGCCAATAAGATGTGATGCTGTTATGTTTAGGGACATATTCCCCCCCCAGATTGAAAGAAAAGCTGTTTTGCAGTGAATCGGAGCGCCCGTAAGACTTATATTCTTTCCAGTTTCTCCAGTGCACATCAGCACTTACCATGAATTGCTGGCCTTTTCGCAGGGAGATACCACCCCCAAAACCGATGGGAAAATCAATTGTTCCCTTTTCAGATGGACTATAGGCTACAGTATCCCGGGGTAGCTCCAATTCAGTATCGGAACTTCCAAAATAATTTTGACCGATGTATTTTCTGGTGGAATTTAGCTTCATTGCCGGGTTGAAAACGATCCCGGTCCCAATTTCCATTCCGTTTTCCAGAGGAATAAAATATTGGGCTCCGATATCAACAAGAAAATCAGAAATATGATCAAAATTGTCGATACGTGTGCTGAGCATAAACAGGGAATCGGGGAAAGTGATCCTCCTCCTCCTGTCGATTACCCCCCAAATATACGATGCGTTGATACCCACAGAAAGGTTTTTTGTAATCTGGAAAGCGTTTCCCAGGTGGAACTGATTTAAACCACCATCGCCCTCATAAATAAATCGAACAGTTCCAATATCTTCAAGCTCTTTTTCATCATATACCAGGTACCCTACTCTGCTAAATGGGATCAGGCCAAAACTGGCTTTCCACCACCTTGTTATCGGTGTGCCGAATAAAATATATCCCAGGGAACCATAATCCGCACTCTCGCTGATTTCGGTGGTTTTCAGGGTATTATACATACCAAGAGCGGAAATATCAAAGAGAAAAGACGTTGAATCAAAACCAGCGTAAGAGGCCGGGTTTTTGACGTTCAGATAGTTATCGCTACGGATGGCAAGCCCCACATTTCCCATTCCGGCAAGAGTTACACTGGTATGGTTTTTCCATAATTCACCTACCCCATAACGGGAGTAAGGAGAGCTGATGCTGGCCTGTCCCAATGCCCTTTCTGAAGCAAAGAACAATAACAGTAATAAGATGAGTATGGGAGCAGCTTTAGTTCTTATCATTAAACTCAAGGATTATATTGAGGCCCGTTAAGACGATGTTTGGGACTGCAAAGATGTTATTTTTTAGGTTTTTATCAAAATAATCGAGGTTGCCGCCACTTAAAATAATTGTTAAATTTTCATAATCACGTTCATATTCCGCAATGATGCCCCGAACTTCTGCTTTAATACCATTGATCACACCCGACTGAATGGAGGCTTCCGTAGAGTTGCCAATGAGCGCAGGATCGCTTTGAGGCTCTACTAACGGCAGTTTATCCGTAAAATTATGCAGGGCCGCGAAGCGGAGGTGTATTCCAGGAGAAATGCCACCACCATGATAAACACCGCTTTCATCGATAAGGTCATAAGTGATGCATGTTCCGGTTTCGATCAGCAAGACCCTTTTTCCGGGATACAGATGCCTTGCCGCTACCACACCGGCAATCCTGTCCGCTCCGAGCGTATCAAAAGTCTTGTATTGGTGTGTGATCGGTAATTTTGTTTCCGGGCCAAGGATGTGAGGTGAAATCCTGGCTGATATATTATCAACCAGACCTAAGGGGAGTTTTCTTACAGACCCAATAATGCATCCGGTGATATCAGGAAATTGTTCCAGGGTCTTATTGATGGTCTCAGCTTGAATATCGGAAAAAGTGTTATGATGAATGATGTTTTCACGGTCGAAGACCGCCATTTTAACCAGAGTATTTCCAACATCAATTACCAGATTCATAAAGCCGGGGATAAAAAGCCGTGGCAAAGGTAGTTATTTTATCATGTGCAGACTACAAAAAACCGGAGTTATTAACAATTGCACTATGGTAAAGATGCTGATAATTAATGAATTACTTCAAAATTAACAAAAAGGTTTCAAAAATAAATATTCTGTTTTATCTTTGCAGTCGCTTTACAGCAAAAGGTGCCATAGCTCAGATGGTAGAGCAACGGACTGAAAATCCGTGTGTCCTTGGTTCGATTCCGAGTGGCACCACTAAAAAAAGCCCAGCCAATTCCGGCTGGGTTTTTTTACTTCTTCTATCTTCTATCCCCCTCGAACATCTTTCTCGCACATTGACAATCGACAATTTAAAATACCCCTTACCTCAAGCCCCACACCTCAAACCTACAACTCCCTGATCTTAATATTCCGAAACCAAACATCATCACCATGGTCCTGGAGAACGATATATCCTTCAGAAGCGGGATTCATGAAGTTTGGATAGTCTTTGAATTTGCTGTTGGCAACCATGTTTTTCCAGTCGTCGGTCCAGAGGTGGTATTCAAGCACATTCTCACCGTTCATGGTGTGCACTACAGTACCTTTATATACCATGACCCTGGCCAGGTTCCATTCTCCGGCAGGATTTACTGCATTAAAATCTCCTGGTATCAGGTCGTATAATGCTCCTGCAGCCCTGTTTCCGTCAACTCCAAGCTTTGCATCGGGATGCTTTTCGTTATCAAGGATTTGCATTTCAGGGGCGCTTTTCCATACCGGGTCTCCCGGAATTTCCTGGGCAAGGTAAAAAATCCCACTGTTCCCGCCTTCAGAAACCATCCATTCAAGCGTCAGCTCAAAATTGCTGAATTTTTTATCGAAGAGGATGTCTCCTCCTCCACCGGCTTCTCCCCTTCCTGAACCAATTACATGAATGGTTCCATCAACAATTTCCCAACCCTGTTCAGGGAAGACCTCCCCATTATAAGAGCGCCAGCCATCAGAGGTAAGCCCGTTGAACATCAGGTTCCAGCCATTTTCAAGTTCTGCCTTGGAAAGAGTATTTGGCCTCGATGATGCTTCAAAAGCAACAAACTCTTCCTTTTCTTTCTTTTGCTTTGTTTCCTGCATATTACATCCCAATAGGACTATGGATATGAGCAGGCTTAATAATATTGTATTTTTCATGCTAGATTGTTTTGTAGTTATTACTAAAGTTTCCAACCTTCTCTGTAGGTATGCTTAATGTATTCTTCTGCAGCAGGCCTGGCTTTGATGGTTGCATACTGGGTGTCGAAATGCGGATGGCCGTTGATCACGGTGAATTTATCAGTCGTCACCACCCTGATCTCGTCCTCATCCCCGATATTGCTTATCCTCATATTTTCCCCATCCCATTTAAGCTTGCGCTTCAGGTCCTGCAGGCGTATCGCCAGATTCCCCATCACCACTACTTCATTCATAGGCCCCGCATATTCGAAGTTAGAGCTGCACTCTACACGGCTGGCAGGATCTTCCTTACAAGCCCTGATCCAATCAGCTTCATGGCCGCCACTCATTGCTTCCGGGATCCTTCTCAGGCTGGGTTCCGGACGCTTATAGCTCTTGTCAAGCTCTTCGGGAAGCAGCTTGGGGTCTCTGCCATATGCACCACAGATCAGCTTTCCCTTGGTTCCAATGAAGAGACATCCTCCGCTCCAGTCTCCCATGGGCGCCCCATCGGGTAATTCAGCGGGCCTTGGTGGCAGCAAGCCGCCATCAAACCAGCTAACCTTCACAGGTACAAGTTTTACTTTTTTATATTTCCCCCTGTCGGGAAACTCGTAATGAACAGCAGAGCCGATAGGAGCACTTTCTGTATTTACCTGCGTAGAGCTGCCATACAGGAAGTCAGGATTGCCCAACCTCAAAGCTTTGTATACAGGATCGAAAATATGACATCCCATATCACCCAATGCACCGGTTCCAAAGTCCCACCATGCACGCCAGTTCCAGGGGTGATAAACTGGATTATACGGCCTCCATGCGGCGGGGCCGATAAAGAGGTCCCAATCCAGGGTTGGGGGCAATGAAGGTGTTTCGGCCGGCCTTTCGAGACCCTGTGGCCAGATAGGCCTGTTGGTCCAGGCATAGGCTTCCTTTATCTCACCTATAGCGCCATCCCAGATCCATTCACAGATCTGACGGATGCCATCACCTGAATTCCCCTGGTTGCCCATCTGTGTTGCAACACCATACTCTTTCGCCAGCTCTGACATAATCCTCGATTCATAAACCGAATGTGTCAGAGGTTTTTGGAGATAAACATGTTTACCCATACGCATGGCATGAGCAGCAGTAGTGGCATGAGTATGATCCGGAGTGGCAATGACAACAGCATCGATATCATTTCCCAACTCATCAAACATTTTGCGGTAATCCTTGAACTTTTTAGCATCAGGATATTTTTCAAAAAGCCCTGAAGCATAGTCCCAATCTACATCGCAAAGCCCAATAATATTTTGACTTGCGCAATTGTTGATATTTGTTCCGCCTACACCACCAACACCAATTCCGACAATATTTAGTTTGTCGCTGGGGGCCAGGTGCCCTAACCCACCGATAACATGGCTGGGAAGGATAGTGACCCCGGCAGCAGCCAGAGAGACATTGCCGATAAACTTCCTTCGGCTAATGCCTGTTTTCTTACTTTTTTCCATAGGTTATGCGTTTTATTATTGCGTTTGTTTGATTTTTATTGTCCGGCCTGTTTTGCTGCACTCAAAAGCTTTTTCAATGATAAAGATAACATCTCTGGCCTCTTTTGGCCATACCAATTGTGGTTTATTGTTGATCAGCACATCATAAACATTATTATAAAAAGCCATATAATTGCCTTTCTCTGTTGGTATTTGAGTTTCTTCAAGGGGAACGGCATGTCCAATTCCCAGGGTGCCCCAATTTTTGGTGTCGTCGTGGCCCCAATCTTCCCCTGTGGGCATTTTGCCGGCCCTTAAGGTTTCCTCCTGTGGATCGATCCCCCATTTTGAAAAACTTCCCCTGCTACCATCAATGATAAATCGCGGTCCGATGTTTTCCACCATCATTCCGGCAGTAAGTACAGCAGTCTTGTCAGGATAATTCAATTCAAGATTAAAATGATCATCTACCGGGCTTCCTTCTCTTTCTGCCCTGATCTCAGCCTTGATGGTATCCGGAAAACCGAACAGGCAAAGAGCCTGGTCGATCAGATGTGAGCCAAGATCATACAATATTCCGCTACCGGGCAAGGTCTCATCCCGCCAGGCAGCAGGCTTCATCTCAGGACTGTATCTGTCGAAATGGGCTTCATAGTATTTGATGTCACCAAGGGTTCCTTCTGCCAGGAGCTTCTTTATGGTCAGGAAGTCACCATCCCACCTGCGGTTTTGATACACAAAGATCTTTTTGTCCTCCCTGCGGGAAATATTGATCAACTCATCAGCCTCGAGGGATGTGGGAACAAAAGGCTTTTCTACGACCACGTGTTTTCCGGCTTCCAGGCTTTCCCTGATCATGCTGTAATGGAAAATATTGGGTGTAGAAATTACGATCAGATCAATAGAGTCATCTTCGAGGAGGTATTTATAATCCTGTATAACATCAACATAAGGGTATATCTCCCTGGAATATTGATGATTCCTTTCAACGACCACTGACAGATGAAATCCGGGATGTGTATGAATAAAGGGCGCATGAAACACCTTGCCGGACAGGCCAAAACCGATAATGCCAGTATTGATCGAATCAATCATTAAATCATGCTGTTTAAAAAGTCGAAACTACTTTTTACACTCTCAAAACCATCACCTTTTATCACATCTTGCTCTACGAAAAATTCTTTCATGCCTGCAAGAGAAGCATGATCGAATAATTCCTGATAATTAATAATACCGGTACCCACTTCAGTCATTTCTTTTGCTTCTCCGGCAGCCATATCTTTCACATGCCATAGTTCAAACCTACCAGGATATTTTGCAAAATATTTAAGCGGGTCTTTACCTGCATAGGTGATCCAATATAGGTCGATCTGCATGCATACAAGATCAGGATCTGTTGAATTAAGCAAGAGCTCATATGGAATGATGTCGTCGATGGGATTAAATTCGAAATCATGATTATGATATCCGAATTTCATTCCGTTATCCTTGCACATTTTCCCGATGATATTAAACTTCTCAGCCACCTCAGAGTAGCTTTCGACGCTAGCACGTTGCTCATTGTCTAGCCATGGCCATACCATATAGTCTACGCCAAGGTCCATGTGAGCCCGCAATGCCTTTCCTGCCCCATCTTTATTGAAGGTTACATGAGAGGAGGTTACCTTCATGCCAAGGTCATTTACAATGGTTTTAAAATCAATCGGATCAAGGCCATAAAACTTGCCATCATTATAGCCTGCAGCTTCCAGGTTCCTGTATCCGATTTCGGAGAGTTTCTTCAGGCTTCCCTCCAGGTCCTCCTTGATTTCATTTCTAAGGCTATAGAGCTGTATGCCAATTTTTTTTAAAGGAATAAGATTGGCAAGGATATTTTTTGGCACAAGCATGCCGGCAACTAATCCGGCACTGCCTGCCTTAATAAAAGTGCGACGCTTCATAGGTATGAAATATAGTAATGATCAAATGATCTTTTCGTTCTTTGCGTCCCAGAATACTCTTCGGTTTTCTTTGTAAGCAATGGTACCCATATGGGCCGCCATGGCTTCTTCAAAACCCTGGTCGATATTACAGCTGGTTTGCCCTCCGTTTCTGATACAATTCAGCCACTCTTTAATATGCAGGTGCGTCGGGTCAACCCACTTACCACCCCTGTAGGTGTATAATAATCCCCTTCCGGCAAAATATTGTTCGGTTGGAGAGGTCACTGCATCTACATTTTTCATTCCCGGCGACCATGTAAAAAGCGGAAGCTCCGGATCTATTATTCCTTCGGCAATCTTTTCTTTATACCGGGTAGACCTTTTGTCGGCCCTGATCAAGAGGTCGTGGCCCAGTTCCATGGAGGCATCGTGGCCCATAATCACCCTACCCCGCTTGCGGCTGCTGGCAAGGGTAGCACTGTAAACCATGCTCAGGTCACGCTCTGGATATTCATAAACAGTTTGAAGTACATCGGGTACTGTTCGTCCGTCCTTGAAATAGTAAATACCCCCACTCGATATAGCCGACTCGGGAATACCAAGGCTCAGTATCTGGTTGATAGCATCAAATTCATGGGTGAGCAGGTCGCCCGACAGGCCCGTGCTATAATCCCACCAGCAGCGCCACCTAAAAAAACGTTCCAGGCTAAAGGGATGATCAGGAGCAGGTCCGATAAATTGTTCCCAGTCAATGGTGTTTTGGTTTGCATCCTCATGTATAGGATATACCCAGGCCCCATTAGGATCGTTCCTGTTGGTCGTTACCTCAATAAGTGAGATCTTGCCCAATAAACCATTTTCGATGGCTTCACGGGCCTTATAATAGCTTTCTGTTTGCCTTCCCTGGTGGCCCAGCTGAAATACTACATTATTTTCCCTGACTGCACTTCTTACTTCATAGGTTTCTTCAACAGTCCACGTCATTGGTTTTTCAACATAAACATGCTTTCCGGCATTAGCAGCCGCAATGGTCATGGGCCCATGCCAGTGATCCGGTGTGGCAATGATCACAGCATCGATATCGTCGGCATTGATGAGATCCAGGTAGTTGTTATAACGCCTGGGTTGATTAGTCATTTTGCCTCCACTGCCCTCCCTGTTGATGTTGGCTCCGGCTTCCTGCGCCATCAGCCCGTAGGTGTCGAATACATCGCATACACCGTTTAGTACAACATTAAGGTCTTCCTGTTCAAGGTAATTTTTATACCTGTCGTCGGAAGCATTCTCTGATGCCGCCTTAACCCAATTATCAATAAGCTGCGGGGTGAGCAAAGCCTGCTGCCCTGGCAAGATGTTTTCCCCTTATTCCATACCCTATCAATCCCAGGCGTATCTGCCTGTCCATGGGACCGGCCTTTGGGATATCAGGTGCTGTAGCCTTGAGTTTGATCTCGTCAAGGATATTGCTCTTCAGATATTCGTCGTAATGTCGCTTTTTATACCATGCAAAAGCAAAGGCCCCCACAACAGGCACAGTAGCCAGGCCTTTTAATAGATCTCTTCTGTTCATTTTTTTCTAAAAATAAGGCGGTCGATCCCAATGTAGCGGCTGCTTGGAAATACAAACAATACCGCGAGTGCAATGAGCTCGATCAGGTTTTTGTTTACGATCAGGTAGCTTCCTTCAGAGGGAACCGCATACCGGAGTCCGTAAAAAGGAGGATGAGAAAGATAATAAGTGGCCAGCAGGGCGATACCAAAAATGCAGGCAGGCCTTGCCAGGAAACCAAGGATAAGCCCCAGGCCGATGAGGATCAAGCCCCAGATATTCAATTGGTCAATGATGTTAACAGTGTTCGGGTTCGTGGTCAGTGAATGAAAGAATGATTCGAGGAAACCCCGTGAATCGAGAAGGAAACCCACACTGCTCCAGTTTGGGTTCATGAGCTTAACAAGCCCTTCGTACAGAAAATGCCATCCTATGGCCACCCTCAGCATCACGAGCCAGCTTAGTTGTGCGTTGGTGTATTTCATCTTAGTTTTTACTTATTTCCCGTATGAATATGTCTTTCCACCTCACCTTGATCCCTCCGCCATCATGAATCTGTAATGCTACAGAACCGATGGCCTCGCCAATCTTTTTATCGGTGATATCTGCCATGAGCTGTCCGTTCAGAAAAGTCATCACACGCTCACCTTCAACCCTGATTATCATCTCGTTCCACTCACCCATTTTCAGGATGTTTTCTTTTTCTTCAGGGATTTCGACCAGCCAGCCACGACCATAGGATTCATATATACCTCCGCTATTGCTTCCAGGTGGGGCCACCTCAACCTGCCACCCGCTGATATGGGTACCTTCTATCGACGATCTGAAGAATACCCCTGAATTACCATTCGCTTCCTGCAGGAATTTTAAACGAAGAACGAAATCCTTATACGTCTTATCGGTAGCCAGGTAACCATATTTTTTATCATCTCCGCTTTCACAAACAAGCTCTCCGTTTTCCACATACCATTTTTCGGTCCCATACACAGTCCATCCTTCCAGGTTGTTGCCGTTAAAAAGAGAACTGCCCCTGTGAGTCAGATCCCTGATTTTTATATTCCGGAATTCAATCGGGCTGCCATGGTCCTGCAGGCCTATATATCCTTTTATGGCCAGCCCGTAATTGGGATAATCCTTCCACTTGCATTCCTGTACGCGAGCTTTCCAGTCATCGTCCCAAAGAGAGTATTCAACCACCCTTTTGCCGTTAAGCCAATGTGTAACATAAGCGTCCTTTACTTCAATTTCAGAAGTATTCCATTCTCCTGCCGGGAAAATGAACTTTTTACTTGTGTCTGCATTGTGCATGGCATAATTGGCAGCCGTCTTCTGCCACTCCTCCAGTGGATACTCAAAACCAATATCATCGATAAGCTGGTATTCGGGACCTGTTGCATAAACGCTTGGATTATCGCCTTCGATAACATGAAAGAATATGCCGCTGTTTCCACCTTCAGATACCTTCCACTCCAGGTACAGATGGAAATCTTCGAATTGCTCCCTGCTAATGATATCTCCTCCGAGGTCTCCTCCCTCGCCGGAGGTAATCAGAGAACCGTTTTCGACGCGCCATCCGGCAGGAAGCTCATCCTGCTTAAAGCCCCTCCAGGCATCGGCATTACTTCCATCGAACAAGACGATCCATTCTTGTTCCTCAGAATTCTGATCAAGCGATGATTGAATATTTTGACAGGAAACAAGGAAGACAGAAGCCGTAAACAGAAGGAATAAAGTGAGGTATGACGAGAATCTGGAAAAGAAGATCATAATTGTAAAGCTTAAGGGATGGTAAATTTATGAAATTGATGACCAAAACAAAAGAAATGATAATTCTAACCCCGATTTTCATATGCCAGAAATGGCTATTTATGGAATTATAGAGCCCATTTATATATTTAGAAATGGGTTATTCAAAAAAATCCTTATATTTATGGCAACAGAAGTATTAACCAACCCCTAATTATTATGAAAAAATTATTACGCTTATTCTTTTTAGTGCTGGCTTCATCCTTGCTGATGACCACCCAACTAAATGCACAGACTATTCTGTGTGTCGACCGGGATTTTAGCGATACCTCCATTGGGTTTACTGACACCTGGGGGCCAATTTCCCGCGCCCTGGACGCATATGGTTACTCCTATGATTATTGGGAGGTGCTTCCTGATGATGAGGATGGACCACCATTTGAAACAATGGAAAATTATGACGTGATCATCTGGTTTGCCGGCGAATCATGGCAAGAAAAAATGACCATGTCTGATAATGACGAAATTAACCTCGGAGATTATTTATTTGGAGGAGGGAAATTATTCCTGAATGCACAGGACTACCTCTATGACAGATATCTTGGTTCCACCTCTTTTGATCCATCGCAATTCCCAAATTATGCACTTGGCGTTGTAGAGGTTGAACAAGACGTTTATCATATTGAAGTAGGTGAGGGTATAGGTGATTCAGCCAGGTTTTATGGTATTGAAGGCTCCCTCGGACAGGGGATAGAGCTTCCTACTGAGGACATTTTCACAACCCCGACCGATGATGGCCTCTATGGTGACAGCCTGGCTGTTCACAATGGGGTAAGCATACTGGGAATGCTGGTACCATATGCCTCAACAGGACCTGCAGCCATTCAATATGAACCGGATGGTTTTGATTTCAGAACAGTCTTTTCTACGATTGAGATTGCCGCAGTCACTGATACCATTGCAAGAGATCTGTTTATGCACAGGGTGATCTATTGGCTCATGAATGGATTAATAGGCACAGAAGAAATAAGTGCCGAAGATGCAGGCTTGACGATCTGGCCAAATCCTGTTGGCAGCCTTGTAGAAATTGGCACAACCCTGCCAATGGAAGAGGTTTCCATCTATAATAACCGCGGACAAATTGTCCACCATGAATTAATTCAGGGAAATTCGGTTAAAATAGACATGGAAAACATGGCATCAGGCCTTTATGTTATGAAGGCCAGAACTAATAAAGGGACAGTAACCAGTAAAATAGTTAAACAGTAATGCCAAACTATATTTGTACTAAGATCGCAAAGATTACAGGGATGATCTTTGGGCTAATTTCTGTGATTTTAGCCATCCTTGCCCTGATAGGGTATTGTATCTGGCTTTATAACCAGGGATCTTTCCTGGGGGTAGCTAATTTCTGGAATTACTTATATGCAATGATGCCCTTCAGCTTGTTATCGATTTGCTGCTCGCTTATTGTGATCGCTGCAAAGATAATACCCAGGGATTCATGAAAATTAAATAATTTATACAGCATTGTTATTGTTGTCTGAAAACAGCCGGATGTGAATTCATCCGGCTGTTTTGTTATAGGAAAGGGATAAAAATAAAATAGTAGGATTATCTTGTTAGAAATATACGACATACATACATTTGTCTGCTTATTCGATCTAACACTATAACTCCATGACAAAAAGAACCTACTTTTTAACTGCCGGTATAATCTTATCGGCACTTGCTATCACCTTTTCAATTGTTAACATGCCAGGAACAGACCCGCGAAGCGATTATGAAAAAGAGCTTCAGGCCATGTATGCGCAGATCCCTGAGGATATCATAGAAGAATCGGAAGGTGATAACAGGCCCGACAGGCCCGATTTAGCGGCAATGCAGAATTATTTCAGCATTATGGATCCGCTACTGAAAGAAGTTCCTGTTGAGCGCCTTAAGGTAGCGTGGGAACAATCCAATGCCATCAGAAGCAGTACTTTAAAACAAAGCAATGCACTATACTGGGAAACAGACGGATCGAATATGGGCGGGAGAACCCGTGCCATCATGTACGATCCGAATGATGCTGCGGGAAACAAAGTCTGGGCCGGTGCCGTGACAGGAGGATTATGGTATAACAATGATATTACGGATGATGAAAGCAGCTGGATGGCGGTGGATGATTTCATGGCCAACCTTTCGATCAGTTGCATTGTTAGCGACCCCAACAACTCACAGGTTTTTTATGCGGGTACCGGCGAAGCCGAAACAGCCCGGGTTATTTACCGGGAATCGTCGGGTGTAGGTTTGGGAATCCTGAAATCATCTGATGGGGGTGCCAGCTGGGACTTTCTCCCCTCAACAGAAAACTTTAAATACATTACCGACATTCAAATTCGTGAAGAAGGAGGCAACAGTGTGATCTTTGCAGGGGTAGCATCAGGAATATACATGGGTGTAACTCACCAGAGCGAACCCGCAAACGGACTTTTCCGCTCCACTGATGGGGGCCAGACATGGGAGCAGGTGCTGCCCGATATTCCCGGAATGAATGAACCCTATGCCGTTTCAGATATCAAGATCCATATTGACGGACGCATATATGTTGGCAGTATGGAAACCCCTGAACTTGAAGGCGGGGCAACCATATTGTATTCAGACGAGGGTACCATCGGAAGCTGGACGGCATTTGAGGAGGTGAAAACCCTGATTGAAAACCATGCTTCTGAAAATATTCCGGGACGTGTGATCCTGGCTCCGGCTCCATCAGACAACAACATAGTTTATGCCTTGTTTGCTGTTGGCTATGAGAATGGATTTGTTTATTATAAGAGCAAGTATATTTATCGAACCGATGATCGTGGAGAAACCTGGACATCCGTGAATCTTCCTGATTCTGAATATGCTACATTGGCATGGCATGCACTCACAGCAGGTGTTGATCCAATGGATCCCGATCATCTTTATGTTGGCGGCCTTGATGTTTGGTCTAGCCATAATGGTGGAAACACCTGGAGCCATCAGACTGACTGGGCCCTCATGTATTGGAATGGAGGGGATGATTATGTACATGCTGATCAGCACATACAGTTATATAAAGACGGTTCAGTAAACGAAATGCTTTTTGGCAGCGATGGTGGCGTATTTTATACTTCTAACGCCTCTTCTTTAAACCCGGTTTTCGAAGAGAAGAACAAGAATTTCAGCACCCTGCAATATTATACCTGTGCAATATCGCCTGTTGCAGGCGATATGCGCTACATTGGTGGCTTGCAGGACAACGGGACCCTTTATTTTCAGGGATCCCCTTTGAACATCAACGATATGCTTACCGGCGGCGATGGAGCTGCTTGTTTTTGGGACGCAGATCAGCCGGAAATTTTTATTACCTCTTATTACTATAACAGATATACAGTTTTTATTAACGGTATAGATGTAGAGCAAGCCGGAGAGCAAAGTGGTACATTTATCTGTCCCGCAGATTATGACTACCGCCTGAACAAACTTTATGCAAATGCGTGCAACTTCTGGGGATACAGGGCCGATAAACTAATGAGGATATCGAATATACCAAACAACACATATTTCAGCTATGTTACCCTGGGAACGGGATCAACAACTCCATTCACGCATGTGAAATATTCACAACATTCTACAGATGAAAGCACCACCCTCTTTGTGGGAGGCCAGACCGGCAGGCTCTTTAAAGTAGAAAATGCACAGGGCACTCCTGATGTGACCGAGATCACAGGCCCCGATTTTCCGCTAGCCTCTATCTCATGTGTTGCAATTGGTGGTTCAGAAGACACCCTATTGGTTACTTTTTCCAATTATGGCGTCAACTCCATATGGCAAACTTATGACGGTGGTGAAAACTGGACCAGCAAAGAGAGTAATCTCCCGGATATACCGGTTCGCTGGGCCATTTATCACCCGAATGATGCCAGGCAGGTTATGCTGGCAACAGAACTTGGCATATGGTCATGCAACCACCTCCATCTTGCCGACCCTCAATGGGCACCTGATATAGACGGGATGGCCAATGTAAGGATCGATATGTTGCAAGTACGGGAGTCAGACAACACTGTGCTGGCAGCAACTCACGGACGAGGATTATATACCACACAATGGACATCCAATCCATGGGTATCTGTTGGGGAATTTGCTGAGCTTCCGGTTGCTGGCATCTGGCCAAATCCTGTTCGCGATAAACTGAACATTCAACTGGGTGAGCAAGTCAATGGCAGGATCGATGTAAATATCATTGATATGCAAGGGAAGCTGGTCATGCAGCAGCAATTGGATGGAATGCAAGGAAGCCATGTCATCAATACTGGCAACATAAGCACCGGAACCTATGTGATAAGGCTGAACGATGGGCAAAGATCTTATTCAGAAACAATCATCCACCAATAAAAAAAGGGCACCATTCGGTGCCCTTCATGTTTTTATAGAGTTGTTAATTATTCAATTTCCTTTATAGTTACTGTTTTAGTTTCGGCATTCACGATCTTAACCACTTTAGGTTTCGGGGTATCGACAATGGTAAGTTCGTCGATCAGGTTCTGGGCACCGGCCATCTTGTCAATGATGAAAAGTACATACCTGATATCTACATTGATCGTACGTTGAAGTTCCGGCTCAAAAGCGATGTCGCCACTCATGGCTTCCCAGTTGCCGTCGAAGGCAATACCGATCAACTCGCCATTGCCATTGATCACGGGGCTTCCCGAGTTACCACCGGTGATGTCGTTGGTGGTCAGGAAACAAACGATCATCCTTTCTTTTCCGTCAATCATTTCGCCATAACGACCGAAGTCCTTCTTTTCGAAAAGCATTTTAAGGTCTTCTTCCACAAAAAATTCATCGTTTGAAGGATCTTCCTTTTCCATTACACCGGCCAGGGTGGTATAATAATCATAGAAAACTGCATCTGCAGCAATATAATCCTGAACTGTGCCATAAGTCATCCTCATGGTAGAATTTGCATCCGGATAGAAAACCTTATCAGGTTTCATTTCGCGCAGACCGGCAATAAAAAGCCTGTCGTATTCACCAAGGGAGGCATTTGCGGCCCGGTATTGTCCCATGACCTGTCCCATCATATTGGTGAACTCAGTAGAAAGCTTAAGGGCCGGGTCTTTGGCAAGCGCTTTTGCCTTTGGTTTTTCGAGGAAAGCATTGATCTGATCTTCACTTTCAAACATTGAGTTGTTGAAAACATAATCTGCAAGTGCACCGAAGTTGCCTTCCATGTCCTCGACCAGGTCAAGGAAGTATTCAGGTTGCATTTCGGTAGGGACGTTGGTATAATAAATCTCCATCAGGGCAGCAAAGGCGTCCATATCGGCAGGAGCGTAATAATCTTTGAAGTGGGCTCCCATGCCGGCCTTCAGGCCATCAATGGTTTCGTCAATGATCACATCATCAGCTTTTGAATCCAGGAGTTCCAGCAACTGTCCGTACTGTGCAGCATAGCCCAGTATCTCTGGAGAGTTAGCCGCCAGGGCAGTATATGCCAGATTTGGGAATTCAGCGGTGAGGGTTGCATAGCTTTCTTCCAGGTTTTTCAATACATCGCCATACCTGGCCTTCCTGTCAGGGTCAGCATCTGCCCAGGCCTGGAAAGTCTCTTCAATCTTTTGTTTCTTATCATATACTTTGAGGAGCTTGAGGCCACGAATTTGTCCAAGGAACAATTTCCATGCGTTGGCCAGGCCGGCATATTTGCTGGCATACTGTATCCTGACTGCCTGATCGGCATCCATATGGGTTTTCCATGCGGTAATTTCTGCTTCGAAAATTTCAACCAGTACAGGCAGGAAAGCGTCAAGCTTATATTGAATACCATATGATGTAAGATAGCGTTCTGTACCACCGGGATAACCCCAGATCATAGCAAAGTCGCCCTCTTCATAACCGTCCAGCGATATTGGAAGATGGTGTTTTGGTTTCAGCGGCACATTGTCTTCTGCATATTCAGCAGGCTCACCTTCAGCATCGGTATATACACGGAAAATAGAAAAGTCACCTGTATGGCGGGGCCACATCCAGTTATCTGTATCGCCACCGTATTTACCGATCGATGAAGGCGGGGCACCTACAAGACGCACATCCTTATATACTTTGTAAACAAAGAGATAATATTCATTTCCACCGAAGAATGATGAAACGCGCGCTGCATATTTACCATCCTCTTCAGCTTTTTTCCCAAGCCTGTTCCTAATCTTCCTCACCTCGGCACCACGTTCAGTTTCTGTCAGGGTATCTGAGAGAAAAGGAATAATGCTGTCGGTCACGTCTTCCATCCTGACAAGAAATGAAGCAGCCATACCATCATTGGGCAGCTCTTCATCAAGGCTCATAGCCCAGAATCCGTCTTTGAGATAGTCATGTTCAACGGTGCTATGTGTTTGGATTTTGTCATATCCACAATGATGATTGGTGAACAGGAGACCCTGGTCAGATACGATCTCGCCGGTACAGAAAAAACCGCCGACACCTCCTCCGGAAAGACCTACGATTGCATCCTTGAGGCTTGAGTTGTTAATGCTGTAGATCTCTTCAGCGGTCAGCTGAAGGCCTTTTTCCTGCATGTCAACATAATTCAGCCTTTCCACAAACATTGGAAGCCACATACCCTCGTCGGGTGGCTCAACGGCTACTGCGGCACCTCCAAACAATAAAGCCGCAAATAATGATAATAATACTCTTTTCATATTAACAGATGATTAAATTTATAAATGAATTATTTCAATCCTACTAATTGTGGACCCTGTTTAAAAACAATATCAACAGGGATATTTGAGCTGTTCAGCCTGTCAAGATCAGCCTGCAGTAGCGGTGGCACAACGGCTTCCTCCTGGACCCATTTTTGGGCTGCTTCGTAGTCTCCATTTCCTTCGATGAAGAGGATCTTCTGCATGAGGCTGATCATGGCATCATATGTTTTATCGAAATGAACAGTATAAGTTCCGTCTTCGTTGCGGGTAAATGCATTCTGCTCTTCGAAATAGTTAAATCTCATCATATTGGCTTTTCCATGAGAGCTGGCGGCTCCAAAACGGCTTGAACGAAAAATCCCGGCAAAGAAGGTCACATAATTGTCCATCACCTCTCCCTCGCTAAGCTCACCCATTTCATAAAGCTTTGTTACCAGGTACAGGCCCATGATATCAGCTTTTCCTTCTTCAATAGCTGAGTATTGTTCTTTCAGGGCTTCCCGTACTGTTCCATTTCCGTCAACAGTATTTTTAATACCCATGGCATGGCCTACTTCATGAAACATGGTGTTCTCGAAAAAGGCAGTAAAGGTCACATATTTACGCTGTTCCGGGTCGATCAATATGTCTGAGATTGGCACCAGGATCTTGTCAAACTTAGCCTGCATAGAGTTTTTAAGCTGCAGTTTCCTTGAGCCATATTTCATATGTACTTCTTCATCATTGGGAAGATTAATGGCGATGGTCTTGCTTCCGGCATTGCAATCGCCGGCATAATAAATTACATCATAAGCATTCATATCTGCTTTGCTACCCGGTACATCTTTTTTGAATTCATCATCCACCGGCAGGCCCTTCTGAAGTTCGGGAAGCATTGCGGCAAATTTTTCGAGTTTTTTGCTCCAGCTAATATCCTTGAGCAAGATAAAGGATTCGTAGGCAGCCTTGTATCCGAATAATGCATCCTCATAGTTCTCGATAGCACCTACTACAAAATCAATATTGGTATTTTGCATTTCCATCCAGGCAAAGTCGCTGGGCTGGTAGTCATCGGTGATCAGGGCTTCTGCACGAAGTTCAAGGTATTTCTTCAGGCCTGGATCTTCGGCAAGTTCTGCGGCCTGTTTCAGCAAATCCGATGCTTTCTGGAGTTCTTTTTCATAAGCCTCATGATACCAGACAACCATTAAGGAACCATTCGCATCCCTTCGGATCAGGGTATAAAGGCTTGTCTTGTTGGGGTCTTCAAGTGCCTCAAACTCCTCTTTGGTCATATCAACAGGGTAGAAATTAGCTCCTTTTGGCTTTTCTCCCACGCCATAAAACATGGGCTTATTGTTGTTAAGCCTGTCCCAGGGACCATAGTTGATCTTCACAAAGCGCTTGAGATTTTCATCTGTAAATTTTTTGATGAATTCTCCTTTCGGGGCGATGGCCTGTTTCCAGAAGAGGCCATCCATGATGCGTGCAACTTCAAAGCAGATACCCACGATTTGTTTTTCATTTTCTGAAAGATGAGACAGGTCGGCGGTAAGTTCAAATTGAGCATAAATATTGAGACGCTCGTTTACGTAGTCCTTCGAAGCCTGGTCGAAGGTCATAACCTCAGGAATGATGGTTTGCTTGTCAACGAATTTTTTGTCTGTTTTTTTTTGCTGACAGGATACGGCAACTATGGCAAGGGCTATAGTTGCTGTAAATAATAAGATCTTGCTTTTCATGCTATGGTTTTAAAAGGATTCTTAAAGCTGCGAAATTAAGAATATTTATTCACAAGCAAATTAACGAATCTTCCAATAAGAGAATAGAATAAGGCTTTTCGATTGTTGCACTTAATTCAGTGGTACTTTGATTTTTTCATTTTTATCTAAGCCCGCAAGAAGTTCTATATTGATCCCGTCGGAGAGACCCAGCTCCACAATCCTTTTTTCAAAGACCTGGGGTGCGGTTTCCACCTCTACAAATGCAGTATCCCCATCGAATTGTATAACGCTTTCTGGAACAGCCAGCACACTGTCAACCCTTGCAAGGACAATATCGGCATTGGCGCTGTATCCGGCACGGATAAACTGGTCGCTGCGTAGCACTACATCAGCTTTGATCTCAAACTGAATAGCACCATTTTCTTCAACGCCTTTAGGCGAAATGTGTTCAAGTACGGCCTCGAAGCGGGCACCCTCAATAGCTCCGATCTGAAGGATCAGGGGCATGCCCTCACTGATCTTTCCAACTTCGGTTTCATCGATCTTGCCTTCAAAAACCATCTCATTCATGTCCGCTATTGTTGCAATAGTGGTCCCTGCGTTAAAAGTATTGCTTTCAATAACAGAATTACCCTGTTCTACCGGTACGTCGAGCACCATGCCCTTGATAGTTGATCGTACCAGGGTGTTGGTGGTTTTACCGGCCGCCTTGGTCTGACCTTCTTTGATCAGTTCCAGGTTGCTCTGGGCGGAACCTAGCTCTTCCCGGGCATTTTCATAAGCCAGTTCGTATTGCTCATACTCAGCAGCCGGGATCACTCCATCATCATATAATTCTTTCTGACGCTCATATTTCCTTTTCGCGTTGTCGAGGGCTATCTTCGAGCGATTAACCCTTGACTCAGCATTGTTCAGGTTAACCATATTAGGAATGATCTTGATCTTTGCGATCACATCACCCTCTTTAACCATTTGACCCGGCTCCACGTAAAGCTCTTCAATAATACCGGAAACCTTTGGGGTAATATCGATTTCTTTTCGCGGGTTTACCGATCCGGTGGCTACGGTTTTATTGATAATGTTTGGAGCTACGAAAGCTGAAGTGGTTTCGTAAATCACAGGGGTTTCTTGCGATTTTCCATAAAGATAGTAGATCGTAAAACCAAATACGCCTACAATGATTGCGATGATTACTACTCTGAAAAAGGTCTTCATTTCTGATATGTCTTAAGTTTTACAATTATTCGTTTCTAAGGGCATCAATGGGCTTCATGCTTACAGCTCTGTAGGCCGGTATCACCCCGGCGAATAAACCCGCAACAACCAGCACCTCAAGGGCCTGTATAGCTGCACTGAAGTTCACCTCCGGATTGACAAACATTTCACTTTCAGCCCCGGTTACGACCAGCATATAGTTTACGGCCTCAACAATACCTACACCCAATACCAATCCAAAATATCCCGCAAAAGTTGTCAGGATGACCGATTCGAGGATCACCTGAGATATGATTGTCCATGGAGTTGCGCCAATAGCTCGCTGAATACCGATCTCCTTAGTCCGCTCCTTTATTATGATCAGCATAATATTACTTACCCCAATCACTCCGGCCAGCAGTGTGCCAATGCCCACAATCCATATCAATCCTCGGATACCATTAAACAAATTGGTCATTTTGTTGAATTCGTTCTCAAGGTTAAAGGAGCCTACAGCTCTAATATCCTCAGGGTGTATGGTATGCCTTTGGCGAAGCAGAACCTTTGCCTTTTCCTCGACCACTGATACCGGCACATTATCTTGTGATGTAATTGAGTACCAGCCCACAATATCACCATAATTATAAGTTCTTTGAAGGGTTGTAAAGGGCAGGTAGATCACCTGGTTTTCATGCTCACCCCTGTGAGGCTTGGTAGATTTAAATATGCCAACGATTTTAAAATACACACCCTGTATGCGCAGATACTGACCAATGGGTTCTTCATCCGGTGAAAACATCTCATTCTTAACCCTGTCGCCGATCACACAAACCTTCCTGTAATTGGAAATATCCAGTTCGTTTATAAACCTGCCGGTGTTCATACCAATTGGATCGATCAGGTTATATGCAGGATAATCCCCCTGAATGGTAAAAGCACCAGTTCTTTCGCCACGCACTACATTATTGTTGCCATCACCCCCCCAGCCCTGTATTCTCGGGCCTATGTGCTTTATTTCTGGAATGTTTTCTTTCAGGGCCTCTGTGTCACCATTGCGAAAATTATAATGCCTTCCACGATCGAATCCCTTATAGGGCATAGTGGTGCGCTGTGTCCACATGAACACGCTGTTGGTGGCCATGTTGCCCATGTCCCGGCCGACAGAATTTTCCAGGCCGGATCCGGCCCCCATCATGATCACAAGCATAAAAATCCCCCAGAATACACCGAATGCTGTAAAGAAAGTCCTCACTTTATTTTTCTTCAGCGTATTGAAGATCTCCTGCCATCTGTCTGCATCAAATATTCTCAATTTGTAAGCATTTAATTAGTGTTCATTATTCTTATTCATCTCTCAGGGCTACTACTGGTTTTACAGAAGCAGCCTTTCGGGCAGGCACAAATCCTGCCAGTGCACCACATAATATCAATAAGAGGGTGGCATAAATGGCTACCTGCATATTGACTTCCGGATTGGCAAAATAATCTGTTTCGGGCAACACATTGGAGATCAGCTCAAGTAGTCCGACACCCAGCACAAGGCCAATATATCCTGCAAAAGCGGTGATCAGTATGGATTCCTGAAGGATCAGGCTGATGATCGACCAGGGTGTAGCGCCCATCGATTTTCTGATCCCGATTTCTTTTGTTCTTTCTTTTACTACGATCATCATGATATTGCTAACTCCGACAATACCGGCAATAATGGTCATGATACCGATGATCCAGATAAAAGAACGAATGTTGGCGAAAAGATTCATGAAGGATTGATAGTTTTCAATACTGTTATACACGAAGAGCGCCCTGGGATCAGCAGGGTTGAACTTCATCTTTTCTGACAAATCGGTTTTGATGGTTTCTATTATTTCCAGGCTTTCTTCCACACTTGCATCTCCGAGGTTCAGCAATATGCTGTTCACTCTGTTGCCCATGTTAAACACTCTCTGTGCTGTGGACAGTGGAATATAGATCCTACTCAGGTCGCGGTCGCCACCCGGGTCGTCAAAAGTACCGATCACCTTAAAAGGTACACCACTTACTTTGATATATTTTCCAAGAGGGTCTTCTCCCTTGAAAAGTGCTTCTTCTACAATTCTGCCAAGCACTGCTACCTTGCGATAACTGCCTTCGTCTATTTCATTGAGGTACCTGCCCTGAAGAATGATCAGGGATTCAACATGTTTGTAATCGGGGCTTACTGAGAAAATGTCAAAGTTTCCGTATTCATTTTTATAGGACAATGTATTGTTGGCCCATACCGCTGATCTTCCGGAACTTTTTTCGACCCCATCAAGGGCACCAAGCTGATTTTTCTCTTCATTGGTAAACCGAAGTCTTCTTCCCGGCTTCATGCCTTTGTACGGCATACTGGTGATGCCCGCGTTAATGGAAAGATAATTGACGGCATCCCCTGTAAATTCACGTTTCACCCCGTTTTCGAGGCCATATCCGGAGCCAAGAAGAATAATAAGCATGAAAATCCCCCAGGCAACACTAAAACCCGTTAACAAGGTTCTAAGCTTGTTTTTTTTGATTGTGCTGAAAATTTCCTGCCACTTATCAATATCAAACATTCCGTAGGGGCTTAAGCGGTTTGTAATATTTTGGGCTTTGCCGAGGCGGGCTTTTTAAACCCGTTTTTAATATTCTTTTCGATGTGTCCATCCTTCAGGCGGATAATCCTGTCGGTTTTACTCGAAATATCGTTTTCGTGAGTAACAATGATAACAGTGATGCCTGATTGGTTGATTTCCTTGAACAGCTCCATTACCTCCATGGATGTGGCTGAATCCAATGCCCCGGTGGGCTCATCAGCAAGAATCACCTTAGGCTTGGAAATCAAGGCCCTGGCTATCGCGATACGTTGTTTTTGACCTCCCGATAATTCATTGGGCAGGTGTTCTGCCCATTCCTCCAGTCCCATTTTTTCAAGGAACTCCATGGCCAGGCGGTTACGTTTTCTTCTGCCCATGCCCTGGTAGTACAGCGGTAAAGCAACATTTTCCTTGGCATTTTTGAAGGAGATCAGGTTAAAGGATTGAAAAACAAAGCCTATGGTTTCGTTTCGCAGGTGTGCTGCTTTTCGCTCATTCAGGTCCCTCATTTTGTTCAGGCTGAAATTTCTGATCAAATCATTGTCGAGAAACAACTCGCCATCGTCATAGGTGTCGAGCAATCCAATGATGTTCAAGAGGGTTGATTTACCTGAGCCGGACGACCCCATAATGGATACGAGCTCACCCTTTTCGATGGTAAGGTCGATTCCCTTCAGGACATGAAGCTTATTTTGCCCGACTTCATAAGATTTGTGCAAATTTTTAAGGGTTATCATACTTTGTCGATCTTTTGACATATTGTATTCACTAAAAACGTGCCACCCTTGTAAGGCATACATAATCAGGGTAATAGCGATATACTAAATTACATGTTTAAGCTAAAATGTGTCCGTTTTAGACAAGCGCTGTTCAGAAGCGAACACGCTTAGAAAAAAAGGCCTTTGCAGCTTTCCCCGGCTATTCGAAATAAATGGGGTCTATTGGCCCTGTGATCAATTGTGTCTCATTTCCATTTTCATAAATGGCTATGCGATATACATGCCTGCGGTCATCGAAGTATTTCCATCTGCCATGCCAGTAAAAGTGAAGTGCCTCTTTATCGAGGTCAAGCATGGCGTAACCTTTCTTTTCAATCTGCCCGGTATCCCTATAATATTTGATCTTGAGGCGATCACGGTACTTTACTTTCATTCTCATATTTCCGTTTTCATGATAATACCGCCAGGTTTTACAGGGCAAGCCATAACAATAGTGGCCCCTCGCATTAATGATTGTATTGTCGGCATCCCAGTATTCGAAATATTTAAGATGCCTGGGACAGGATTCGCAATCGCGGGTCCTCTTTTTGAATAACTGGGCATCTGCCTCAAAATAGAAAGCTGATATTAGAATAATGACAAGGGTTAAATGTTTCATCCTGAGATAAAAATAGGCCGGTCCTTTTTTAGGACCGGCCCTGATTCTTTCATTATTATTTATCCTTTACCTCTTTTTCTTCATCGGAGGCCAGTGTGTATTTAATGGGAAGGGTATACTGAACTCGCACAGCCTTACCTCTTTGTTTACCGGGCTCCCATTTAGGCATTGTTTTTATTACACGAACAGCCTCTTTGTCAAGGCTTTCGTGAACACCACGCAATACTTTGGCATGGGAAATAGACCCGTCTTTTTCAATTACATAAGTTACATATACCGTACCCTGAATACCTTCTTTTTTAGCAACATCCGGATACTTAATATTGTCTCCAAGATATGCGTAGAGAGCCTTTTTACCTCCAGGGAAACTAGGCATATCTTCCACCACGGTGAATATTGGAGGCTTGTCCTCCTCACCCTTGATCTCAACAACCTCAATAGACTTGGGTTCTTGGTCTGACTGAATGGCTTTTTCTTCCGTCGCAGTCTTTTTGGGCGGTGGTGGTGGTACTTTTTCTTCTGTTTGAGCGAGCATATCCGGACTAAAGGATATTGCCAGCATCATCGTTAATGCAAGCGGAAGGGCAAACAACAGTTTGATCCTCGCTAAGCGGGTTGTTCTCTTTTTGGTCATCATGATGAACCTCCTTTTTAATAGTGATTTACTGAAATTATTAGTCAGATCGTTGATCTGTATCCCTGTGCCCTGCTCAAAAAGCAGTGCACTGTAGACTTTAGCGTCTACCCCGCTATGTAATACCCCCTCATCGGCTAAATATTCATGCAATGTTTTGATTGCATGCCTGTATAACCAGACAAAAGGATTGAACCATTGTATTATAGTGACGAATTCAAGTATTATCAGATCCAGGCTGTGCCACTGCCTGATGTGAACCCTTTCATGGGCAATGATCTTTTGGAATTCGGGGGAATCGATATCCCGGCTATTCAAAAAGAGCAAATTAAAAAATGAGAATGGTGCGAAGTTTTTGTTTGTAAATACAATCCGCAATCCCTGTTCCCTGCTTACTTTGAATTTCCTGATTAAAGCTGATAGTTGTATTAGCTGATACATGAACCTAAGCGTAAAAATACCTGCTCCTGTGAGATATACGGCCAGGCCTATTTGATAAATATTGGTGTATTCATCTACAGAGGCCTGTATTCCTCCCGGTGTTATTACTACAGGATCCAGCAGAATCATCAATACCTGTTCTCTGGCCGGAAGCAACAAGCTGAAATCTATAAAAGGGATCAAGGCAGAGACGATCAGGGATGTTAGTAGATAAAAACGATTGGTTTTAAAGAAAGTATCCCTTTTCAGAAATGCAACATAAACAAGATATAATAATGCCATGCTAATAGATGACTGCAGCAATATGGAAATGATATTATTCATTGTCTTCAATTTTTTTACGGATGATCTCTTCCGCCATGGCCTGTTTTAGATCCTCAAGCTCGTGGATGTCCAGATTATTGTCGGCAGTAAAAAAGGAAACCATTTCCCGGTAAGAGTTACCGAAATAGTTTTTCATGAATTGTCCGAAATAGGTTTTTGTGTATTCTTTTTTTGTGACAAGAGGGAAATATTCATGCGCTTTGCCATAGGGTGTGTGATCAACAAACCCCTTTTTTTCAAGGATACGAATGATGGTCGATACAGTATTATATGCAGGCTTTGGATTAGGTAATTCGTCAAGTATATCATTGATAAATCCTTTTTCTAATTTCCAGAGGATTTGCATGAGCTCCTCTTCTGCCCTGGTAAGTTCTTTCATCATCGCCTGAGTTAGATTAATTACAACTAATTACTTAGTTAAGTTAGCCAAAAAAAAAGATACTCTTATTGTAAATCTTTCCATATATCGTGCCAAATGTACAACTAAATAATTAGTAATACAACTAAAAGGTTAGTTAAAATAAAAAAAAGTGTGTTTTTATATTGTAAAAAACGATTAAAAATGGCGGATTAACTATAAGGTTAGTTAATAATTATCGTTAGATAGGGATGGGATAATTTCGAAGCAAATATTGCGGTAAAAGCACACTGATTGAATAATTATCTAAATTTACATCTTGTCAAAAAGAAATAGACGAGACGAAGTTGCGTTTATATTTCTTAATAAATATTAAGAGCCAGCATGAACATATATACAAGGAAGAAAAGGTGGAACTGGATTCTGTTTTCTGCAGCCGTAATTATTGTTACCGGATCTCTATGGTATTCGAATGTACTGGTGAACAAAATAGCAAGGTCGGAGCGTAACAATGTTAGAATATGGGCAGATGCCATTCAAAGAAAAGCAAACCTTGTAGCATATACCGATAATTTTTTCGGCCAAATAAGGGAGATAGAGCGAAACAGGGTGGAAATTTTGGCTGATGCATGGAAGAACATGAATAGCGAGATGAATTCTGAGGTGCTGGATATTTACTACAAGATCATTACAGGGAACAAGAGTATTCCTGTGATTATGACAAAAGAAAATGATAGCATTGTGCATGCAAGGCATGTGGATGAAAGGGTTGAGCAGGTTGATATACTAGAGGGGCCCCTAAAAGAAGAATTTTCTGTTTATGATCCAATAAAAATTGAATATCTTCCCGGGGAATTCCAGACCTTATACTTCAAGGAATCAAATATTTACACCGAACTAAGACTGGTTTTAAATGATTTGAATGAATCATTTTTGTCGGAGGTTGTAGAAAATGCCGTTGCCGTGCCTGTGATCATCACAGACAGTACGAAGCGGCATATAATTATGACTGGTAATATTGAAGGAAACAGCCCGAACGACTCCTCCTATCTGACCAAGACCCTGGGCGAGATGGCATCGGAGAACGATCCTATTGAGATCATGTTAACAGAAAATGAGACAAGATATATTTTTTACAAAAGCTCGTCATTGCAAATACAATTGCGCATTTACCCCTATATGCAATTTGGGGTAATAGGTGTTTTTCTTCTTATTGCCTATCTATTGTTTAGTTCTTCCCGGCGCTCTGAACAGGATCGTGTATGGGTAGGCATGTCGAAGGAAACAGCACACCAGCTTGGTACACCTCTATCGTCTATGATTGCCTGGTTGGAGCTGCTAAAGCTCAAAGGGATAGAGGATGATGCAATTGATGAGATAAAAAAAGACATTGATCGCCTGGAGAATATCACTGACCGCTTTTCTAAGATAGGTTCACCACCCAGTCTGGATCCCGTCAATATTGTGGATGTAGTTTATAATTCAACAGAATACATCAAAAGCAGGACCTCGAAAAAGATCGAGTACGAAATCCAAATTCCGGGAAACAAACCCATTATTGTTCCTGTCAATGCCCATCTTTTCAGCTGGGTAATAGAAAACCTGATCAAGAATGCTATCGATGCTATGTCGGGCCAGGGAAAGGTCAGTATATCTCTATTCGAGGAAAAGCACAATGTGATCATTGATGTGAGTGACACGGGAAAGGGTATACCCAAATCTCAATTCAAGGCTATTTTCAACCCCGGATACACAAGTAAAAAGCGTGGATGGGGCCTTGGTTTGTCTCTTTCACGGCGAATTATTAAGGAATATCACAGAGGCAAGATATATGTTAAATATTCGTATCCCCATCGGGATACTACATTTAGAATTGTGCTCAGGAAAGAAGTCTAGAAAGGAAAATCCTCCTCCGTATCGGGTTGCTCAAGTTCCTCAATAATGGGTTTATCAGCTGTCAGGTGTAATGGATTTCCCTCAACGTAGATAGATTTGGGATCGGTAGGACATGCATATTCGCAAGCACCACAACCAACACAAATATCAGGATTTACAACAGGCAGGAAGAGCGTTTTTCTGTATGGGCGCATGTTTACGGCTTTTGTGGGGCAGTGCTCCGAACAGGCCCCGCAATCAGTACCTTCGGTATGGACAATGCAGTTATGCTTAACAAAAACAACCTTACCAAGCTGTAATACATGCTTTTCTTCTATGTTAATAGGCCTCAGGGCACCTGTTGGGCACACTTCACTGCATATAACGCAATCGAAATTACAGTAATTGGCATGATAATCGAGGCGGGGTTGCATAATGCCCACCAGACCATACTCCAACAATGAAGGCTTAATCACATGGGTAGGACAGGCGCTTACGCAGAGATGACATGCAGTACAGCTGTTATTGAACTCTTCATGGCTTGCAGAGCCAGGGGGGGAAACAGGAAAATCCTTATTTATAGGTCTTGGTGAGGAGCCTCGCCCGGAACCACGTCTCCACTGGGCAGTAAGCGGCGAGGGAGCAAATGAGGCCACCGCAAGCAAACTGCCGGCAATGAGGGTACGTCTAATCGGATCGAACTCCTTGATCACAGGCTCTTTTTTTGACCTTTTTGAGCCATACACTACTCCGCTGGACGGACAGGAGGTCAGGCAGTTAAAACAGCCTATGCATCGTGAAAAATCGACGGTCCTGCTTTTTATGTCTATGCAACCGGCTTTACAAACATTGGAACATTTACCGCAGGAGGTACAAAGCACCTGATCAAGAGAAATACGAAACAATGAAAACCTGGAAACCAGTCCCAGGAATGTTCCCACCGGACAAAGGGTATTGCAAAAGAGTCGCCCGTATTTTCCAGCTAGCCAGAAAACAAGTACAAAAACAAAGAAAGAAAAGCCAATTGAAAACCAATGGGTAATGCCTGGTTCTACCCTGTACAGGGTATAGATATCCATTGATTCGAGCGTATAAGCACCAAGATTGTTGAGCAAGAGATATACCGGCCTGAACAGGTTGGCTGCAATCCTGCCGTAGTTGCTGTATGGATCCAGTAATAAAAATGGCGTTAGCAAACCAAATAACAAAAAGACCGAGGCAAGCAGCAGTATGCTATATTTTAACCAGGGGAAGTCTCTCTGCTTTTTAAATTTCTTTTTGCGGCTGAATTTTCTGTTGAACCATATGATGATGTCCTGAAAAGTACCCAGTGGGCAGATGCTTGAACAGTACACCCGGCCGAACATTAAGGTTAAGATCATTACAATCACAAAACCAGCGGTAGCCAGACCGGCCAATTCGAGGAAGTAGATCAGTGATGGCATGAATTGCAGGTACAGGATTCCCTGTATGAGCTTACCCGACAATGTGTTGGTAAAGTCAATAAAAAGGAAGGTGATCAGCAGAAAAAAGACCAGTGAGATAACAAGTCTGGCATGTTTCAGCATGCTGAACCCCATTTTGTTATAGCTTTATACGGTTGATATTCAGGGAGGAAAGATCCATATTTCCAATACCCATCTCATCAGCGATGACGATATATGGAATATCTTCAGGCTCGAGGCCAAAGATCTTGGTAGCAGCGGCATCAGCAGCCACGATGTCAGTTGATATGATAAGCGAGTCGAAGCTAACCACATCCTCCACAGAAACCCCACGCGGGCCATTGCGTTTCATAACGCGGGAAGCATCAATGATATTAAGGTCGGGCTTCCTGAAGGTGGTATAATCAGCAATACACTGGTGCAGATCGTTCTGGTGCCACCAACGGCGGTCCCACACCACACCCATCAGGTTTTTCATGGCTATAGTCAGCTTAGCCGAACTATGGCTTTTAAGTACCGGAACGTTGATAAATACATCGGAATCGAGGATTAGCTCATGAACCTTGGTTTCGGTCAGGCTTTTCCCTTCTGGTATGTTCACATCCCTGTAATAGCTCTCACTATTACCCGGGACAATGCTTCCACCTGCATCGTTCACGGCCTGCTCAATACCACTGTTGGCATAACATTTCTTCCATTCGTCGCAAGTGTTGTCGAATACGCTAACGGATTTAGCGCCAGCCTCATAACAACGTTTTACAATTCTTCCGATAAGCTCCGGGTTGGTGTTTGCGGCCCTTTCCGGCACAGCGTCCCAACCGATGTTAGGTTTCACCACCACCGTTTGTCCTGGCTTCACGAATTTAGACATTCCGCCAATGGAATTGATTCCCTCGTCGAACATGGCTGCTGGATCTGTTCCCTTCACGGCCACCATGTCAAATTCACCATTTTCCGGATTAGCAGGATTGCCCATCAGGCGGGAAAAACCACCCAAAGAAAGGCTGGAGCCGGCGAGTATTCCTGCGCCAAGCCCACTGAAAATGAAATCTCTTCTTTTCATAATATGTGTTTTGGAAATCACGATAAAAGTAAATTAAAAATGGCTTTTAGCCAAGCCTTGACTTACTGTTGGCAGAAATAAGGTAATTTTGGTGCTGCACACAGCTATGGCCGGTATCTATATTCATATTCCTTTTTGCAAAACAAAATGCCATTATTGTAATTTCTTTTCAATGGCATCTTCCAAGCTAATGCCGGATTATGTCGAAACCCTTGGCAAAGAAATAATTATTCAAAAGAATTATCTGGAAAACAGGCAAATAAGGACAATATATCTGGGTGGAGGAACACCCTCCCTGTTCAGTGGCGATGTACTGAAAAATATTTTGGGAGATGTGCATAAACATTTTGATGTATCCACCGATGCAGAGATTACGATCGAAGCAAATCCCGATGATGTAAAAAAGGAATGGATATCTGAAATTCAAAATACTTCCATAAACAGGATCAGCCTGGGGGTTCAGTCATTTTTCGATGATGACCTGATCTATCTGAAACGTGTGCATAGTGCCGAAGATGCCGATAGAGCAATTAAGTTGCTGCAAGATAGTGGATTAAGCAATATGACCATAGATCTTATTTATGGCATACCGGGACTTGATGCTCAAAAGTGGGAACAAAACCTGAAGCGTTTCTTTCACTACGATCTTCCCCACCTTTCGGCCTATGCCCTTACTGTGGAAGATAAGACAGCCTTACACTCCCTGATCAGGAAGGGAAAAGTAGCGCCTCCGGAAGATGAAGCTATGGTAGAGCAATTTAAAATTCTTCTTGAGCAGACAGAGAAAAATCAACTCATTCATTATGAGATCTCAAATTTTGCGAGAGAAGGCCATTATTCCAGGCACAATAGCCTGTACTGGACGGGAGGATATTATTTGGGATTAGGGCCTTCGGCACATTCATATAATGGGATATCGCGAAGATGGAATAAATCCTCCATGAAAGCCTGGCTGGGACTTGCAGACTATTATATGGAGTCCTTTGAAGAGGAAATATTAAGCCAGGACCAGCGATATAACGAGTATGTAATGACTTCATTAAGAACAATATGGGGTTGCGATATTGCCCTTGTCAGGCAGGAATTTGGAGAACAATATGCGAATGGGCTTTTAGCGAGCTCAGAAGCATTTATTGCTGACAATTCTCTTGTATTCAAAGGAAGTAGATTGTTTTTAACGAATAAGGGAAAACTTTTTGCTGATGGGATAGCTTCTGAATTATTTGTTTAATCAAGCTTGAATCGAAGATATACTGCCTGGTGATCAGAATACCTAAAGCCATTATACAGGGTTTCAATATCGAGAAGCCGGATATTGGGAGAACAAACAAAGAAATCGAGAATGCTTGTTGGCGTGTGACCTGGAGTATAAAACTCTGAAACATCCCTGTTGCTTGGAAAATCAGGATCAAATATTACCTGCCAACGTGCATTTGGCCCCGACACTGTTTGTTGATCAGATATACGGGTAGCAAGATCTCCGCTAAGGAAGGGTCCGTTTGTATAAGCCTCAGGATTAAGGTTCCAATCCCCGCCTGCGATGACATAATGCCCATTTTGATAGGCTGAGTTCATTAATTCATACAGACGCTCAAGCTGACTATTCCTAAGTGATCCGTCATCGAAAGCAGAGTTGTGGGTATTGATTACATACAGCTGCTTCTCAGCGAATACCTCAAATATACTGACGGAGTAGCAGCGGTCGGGCATGAAGAGGCCCAGGGGCCAGGAATGATTTCCCTCAAATGGCCGCCAGTACGATTTAGTGATCTTTTTTCTGGTAAAAAATGAAATTCCGGATTCTACCCTCGCCATGGGATTAAAAACAGGCAAGGGAACATACATCACATCATAATTTTTAGCAAATAAGCCTGAGTGTGAATCGAGGCTTTCTGCAATGAGGGCTTGCTGGTTGCTTCCATATGACCTGGAGGATGCAATATCTACTTCCTGAAGCAAGATAAAGTCTACGGAATCAAGTGATTGTATTTGCCTTAAAATGCCACCCCAGTATCGTTGGTAATCCGGTTGAGAGGGTTTTGACATCTTTCCGCCGTCATAAAAGAAATCAGCATCTTTCCCCAATCCGGCATAGCCGATGTTCCATGTGATCATCGAAAGCGTGTCATATTCGTTGACAGGAATAAAGTTTTGAAAAGCATCGAGCTCAAATACCCCTCCTTTTGGCCTGTAGTCATTTGCGGTATTAATAATCAGAATGCCAGCGAAGTAGACAAAAATGCCGATAATAATAAGCAACAAGAGCTTTAGAATATTGGATAGGTGCTTTGGCATGGCAGGACTTTACAGTTTTAAAGGTACCTAATTATTTCTTATTTTTATCGCTTTAAATCAATAGCTTCATCATGGCCATACTTGGTACAATCGTTAAGAGAGCATATGAACTGCGGAGCATTCCCTTTGAAATAAGGCGGAAGAAAGATTGTAATAAGGCTCAGATAAAAGTATTGAAAAAACTGATCACAAAGGCTCAAAATACCGCCTTTGGAGAACATTACAAGTTTCATCGCATTCTGGGAAAGGAAGATCTCGTAAGTGCATTTCAGGAGGCAGTGCCTACTTTCGACTACAATTCCATGTTTCGAAAGTGGTGGTACAGGGCTATTAACGGAGAGGGTTTTGTTAGTTGGCCGGGCAGGGTAAAGTATTTTGCGCTTACCTCAGGCACATCAGAATCATCCAGTAAACAGATACCGGTAACCGGAGATATGATCCGGGCCATCAGGCGTGTCAGTATTCGACAGCTGGTATCCACCGCACGCTATAAATTTCCCATAGAATTTTACGAAAAAGGCATACTGATGATAGGTGGAAGCACCCACCTCAACTATAACGGAACGTATTATGAGGGTGACCTTTCAGGTATTTCAGCCGGGAATATCCCCTTTTGGTTTCAACATTTTTACAAGCCAGGAAAAAGGATATCCCGTGAGCGCGAATGGGAGACAAAACTTGATGAAATAGTAAGGTCGGCCCCCAATTGGGATATTGGTATTATCGTGGGCGTACCTGCCTGGATACAGATCATCCTGGAAAGGATCATCGATGAATATAAGCTTAAGAATATTCATGACATCTGGCCAGACCTGGCTGTTTATGTTCATAGCGGAGTTTCTTTTGAACCATATGAGAAAAGCTTTGAAAAGCTGTTCGGGAAACCCGTTATATTCAATGAATCCTACCTGGCGTCAGAGGGCTATATTGCATACCAGAGCAGACTGGATAAAAAGATCATGCAACTGGTGGTTGACAATGGCCTTTTCTATGAATTTGTTCCCTTTAACGATAATAATTTTGACATCCAGGGAAATATGATTGAAAAGCCTGAGGCAAAAACACTTGAGCAGGTGGTTGAGGGCGAAGAATATGCTCTTTTATTATCGAATTGTGCAGGTGCCTGGCGATATTTGATCGGGGATACCATAAAATTTGTGTCGAAAGAAAACTGTGAGATCGTGATCACCGGCAGGACCAAGCACTTTCTGAGCCTTTGCGGAGAGCACCTTTCACAGGAAAATATGAATATGGCAGTAAAGATGCTGCAGGAAGAGTTTAACATTGAGATAAGGGAGTTCACCGTAGCCGGGTTCCGTTATGGAAATATGTTTGCCCACAAATGGTACCTGGGGACAGATGACAATATCGACTCCAGGCTTGCCGGGGAAAAGATAGATAGTTACCTGAAGATACTGAATGATGATTACAGGGTGGAGCGTATCGCAGCCGTTACTGATGTTTTTCTTGAAATATTGCCACCCAGGGCTTTTTCAAACTGGATGAAGGTGCACGGAAAAGAGGGTGGAGCAAATAAATTTCCCAGGGTTCTTAAGGGTGAAAAGTATGAACAATGGGAAGCATATTTAAAGGAGTTTAAAAATAACCAATAAATGATAGCCCCAATCTGGGAAGGACTTGTTTTAGGACTTACCCTGGCCTTTTTATTTGGCTTTGGGCCTGCTTTATTTGCTCTGATACAAACCAGTATTCATAGGGGGCTATGGAGTGGATTTCAACTTGCATTCGGTATTTTCTTGAGTGATGCCGCCCTGGTTACGCTTTGCCTCCTTGGGGCACTGCAGATCATAAATGAAACTCCTGAAAATCAACTTGCTTTTGGCATAATTACCGGAATTATTCTGATTGTATTCGGTATCGTTACCTTTACAAGAAAGGTGAAGATTAAGGAAGATGATGCTGAGGGAGATAATGACAAACCAAGTGCCATCGCCTTTATTCTAAAGGGTTTTTTCCTGAATTTTACCAACCCCTTTGTATGGCTTTTCTGGATTCTGTGGGTGACCACAATTACAGCTAACTATCAAGGTGAAACACACTCTGTAATCATCCTGTTTTCTACTACACTTTTGGTTATTTTAGCGACGGACATGTTAAAGGTTTTCGGCGCATATAAGATCAAACAATATATTACTCCACGTTTTATTCAGTGGGTAAACTGGATCGCAGGAGTGGTACTGGTCATTTTTGGCCTATTCATGCTGGTGCGTGCATTTCTTGTATTTTATTATTAATCTGATAAAAGTATAATCCATGAAAACGAATCTTCAGAAAAACTGGGTGGTGGTATTGTTCAATGGCCTCCTGGCCATACTTTTTGGCATTCTGGCTATTTCTGCTACAGAAACAACCATGTTAGGGATTTCAGTATATTTTGGACTGATTGTTCTTATTGGTGGCATCTTGCTGCTTTTAGGCGCCTGGGACCTGCAACGTAAGGAAAAAAACTACTCTCTTATGCTGACAGAGGGGGTTATTTCTGCTGTGCTTGGCATTCTCATCATGGTCTTCCCAGGCCAAACACTCAAGCTGTTTTATATTTTTGTAGGCATTTGGGCTATCTTCCTTGGATTGTTAAAGATCTATATAGCGATCATTTTGAAAAAGATGAATGAGTTTCGCTATATGCTAATCATTGGCGGTATTCTTTTATTCGTGATAGGACTTTTGTTTTTGCTTAACCCGGACTTTATTGCGGGAATGGTCATAAAGATCATTGGAGGAATATTCATTCTTGTAGGAATGATGCTGGTGTATTTTTCATTCACTGTTAGGAATGCCAGTGAGGAGACAGTTTAGGCTCTATTCGTCGAACTTCAGATCCTTAATATTGAGCTGAATGGAGGTTACACCATTCCACTCGTTCTCTTCTATGTGGTAACATGCACTGAACGCTCTGCCTTCCTTGATATCATTAAAATGATGACCCTGTTGAAATGCGATGGCTGATATTGGCAGAGATGATATGTCGGGATGAATAACCTCAAGCTTTAAGTGGTTTTTACCTACCACCCTTGCTTTTCCAGTATCTACAAGTCCATTGGTTACAAATAGCGGTGAAAGGTTGCCAGGTCCAAAAGGGGCAAATTGTCGTAAGATCCTGAAAAATCTAGTACTGATATCGCGAAGAATGATCTCGGAATCAATTTCAATTTCAGGCACCAGTTGCTCCTTGCTTATGTGTTCATCCACATACTTCCCGAAGCAATATTTGAAGGCCTCCCAATTCTCTTCCTTTAATGAAAGCCCAGCAGCATATTTGTGTCCACCGAAGTGTTCCAGGTGATCAATGCAAGCGTCAACAGCATCATAAATGTCGAAATCTTTGACCGACCTGGCAGAACCGGTAACCAGCCCATTTGAATAAGTAAGAACAATGGTAGGTCTGTAATAAGTTTCAGTCAGACGGGAGGCTACGATTCCAACCACCCCCTTGTGCCACTCAGGATTGTAAACAACGGTATAATTGGCGTCACGCAATTCTTCACTTTCCCTGATAATGCGGAGGGCATCTGTGGTGGCAAGCAAATCAAGGTTTTTGCGTTCTTCGTTCAGGGTATTGATCTTGCGGGCGATTTCCATCGCTTTTTTGTAATCCTGCTCTACCAGTAACCTGACAGAATTCTTAGCACTTTCGATGCGGCCTGCGGCGTTGATACGTGGGCCGACCATGAATACCAGGTCGCTTATGGTCAATTCTTTATTGAAGACATAATCCTTATCGGCCTGATCTGTCCGTTTAACATTTCCCACCAATAGTATTGCCTCGATGCCCGTGCGGGGGCCTTTATTGATTAGGTCAAGCCCATAATGAGCCAGGATCCTGTTTTCACCAACGATCGGAACAATATCAGATGCAATACTTACCACTACAAGATCGAGAAGCGGTGTGAGGTGATCCTGTGAAATGTTGTGCCTCAGGGCATAAGCCTGGACAAGCTTAAAACCCACACCACAGCCGGAAAGCTCCTTAAACGGATAGGGACAGTCGTTTCTTTTAGGGTCCAGCACAGCATATGCCGGAGGAATCTCATCTCCAGGACGGTGATGGTCGCAGATGATAAAATCAATATTTCGCTCCCTGGCATAAATAGTTTTATCAATGGCCTTAATTCCACAATCCAGGATGATCATCAGTGAGTACTTGTTCTCACTGGCAAAATCAATTCCCTGGTAAGAAATGCCGTATCCTTCACTATCCCTGTCGGGAATGTAAAAGTCGATGTTATCGTAAATGCGCTTGATAAAGGTATAAACCAGGGCCACAGCGGTGGTTCCGTCCACATCATAATCGCCATAAACCAGTATCTTTTCTTTCTTTTCGAATGCCTGATGAATACGGTCAATGGCTTGCTCCATGTCTTTCATCAGGAAGGGGTCGTGAAGGTCTTCCAGTTGGGGTCGGAAGTAGGAGCGTGCCTGGTCGAAAGTGTGGATGTCGCGCTGCACCAAAAGGTTGGAAAGGTTAAGGTCAATACTCAGTTCTTCAGCCAGTTGACGCACAATCTGTTCATCTCCCTGTTCTTTATATACCCAACGTTTTTCCATAGACATTTTTGATTTGTAAATATACGTATTTAATCCCCGAAAGTTAAACAGGAGCTACAATAACTCTTTACGGCTGGCGTCCTGCCTGATAAAAATGAAAAGCAGGATAGTAAATGCCCACAGGGATGAGCCTCCGTAGCTGATAAACGGCAAGGGTATTCCAATCACGGGCAATAGCCCGATAGTCATGCCAATGTTTACTGTAAAGTGAAAGAAAATTATGGATGCCACGCCATAGCCATAAATACGGCTGAAATTTGATCGCTGGCGCTCAGCCAGCATGATTAATCTCAGAAGTAAAGCTATAAACAGGCCAATCAGAAAAAGTGTTCCCAAATAGCCCCATTCCTCTCCAATGGTACAAAAAATGAAGTCCGTGTCCTGCTCTGGGACGAAATCATACTTGGTCTGTGTTCCATTCAGAAACCCTTTACCGGCAAAACCTCCCGAACCAATCGCAATTTTCGATTGGTGGACATTATAACCAGCACCTCTCAGGTCTAACTCCTGTCCTATTAATACATTGATACGCTTTTTGTGATGAGGTTCGAGGATATTATCAAATGCGTAGTCAACCGAATAAACAATAGCACAGGATATCAACAACATGGTGATTAAGGCGATAATGTTTCTTTTTGAACGCTTCATGAAGTAATAAAGCATAACAGCAGTAAGGATAAGGAAGACTATGATATAAAGCTTTTGTATTAGCAGGGTGAATACAAATAGCACTGCAATGGCGACACCGACCAATAAAATATTTCCTGTCAGGCCTTCCCTGAAAAGCACCAGTATAAATACAGTATATACGAGGGCAGAGCCGGTATCATTTTGTAGTAATACCAAAGCAGCAGGCAAAAAGATGATCAGGGATGCCATGATCTTAGTGCGCAGGCGTGACAGGCTGACATTAAAGGTACTCAGGTATTTTGCAAGGGCAAGACAGGTAGCGAATTTGGCAAATTCTGCTGGCTGAATGGCAATACTGCCAAGCTGGAACCATGATTTGGAGCCGGCGATCTCGGTGCCGGCCACCAGCACCGCCATAAGTGACAAGATACTTATCCCATATATCAGATAAGCAAAGGTGGTGAAAAAAGAAGCATCGATGATAATGATGATGAGGGCAATACCAATAGCTGCAAAGATCCAGATTAGTTGCTTACCATATCGCTGCGAGAAGTCGAAAATACTGTTATGTTCTTCATTATATACTGCAGAATAGATGTTGATCCATCCGATAAAGACAAGTATAAGGAACAGCAATACTGTGATCCAGTCTATATTATGTAATATGCCTTGTCTTTCTCTCATTCTTTGTCGATCAGGTTACCATTGACCATACGTTCTTCCAACCATGGACGCTGGGTTTTTCCGTTCAGGTATTTCTCTATCAGAAGAATTGCTATTGGCGCAGCCCAGGTGGTTCCGAATCCGGAATTTTCCACGATAACGGATAATGCAATTTTTGGATCATCATACGGGGCGAAGGCAATGAACATCGAATGATCTTTACCGTGAGGGTTTTCTACTGTACCGGTCTTTCCACCCACAAGAAGTGAATCTACCTTGAACCATCTGGCAGTACCATATTCACCTTCAAATACATCGAGCATGGCCTGGCTGATGAATTCAAAATGTTCGGATTTAACGGTGGTATAATGTTTTTTTATAAATTCCTTGTAGGGATTTTCGTTTCCCCCAACCGATTTGAGGATATGTGGAGGGTAGTAATATCCCCTGTTTGCAATGATGGCAGATAAATTAGCCAGCTGTAGTGGTGTAATCAGGATTTCTCCCTGACCGATAGCCAGGGAGCGAACAGTTAAAGCGCGCCAATGGCCTTTTGAATAAATATTGTCGTAGTATGCCTCGGATGGGATATTGCCCCTGAGCTCAAAGGGGATGTCGGTATTGAAGCGCTGTCCAAATCCGAAGCTTAGAACGTGTTCTCGCCAATGCCTGAAACCAACTGAATCATGGCTATAGGCTGGATTTTTTATTATTGATCGAAATACATTCCAGAAATATGGATTACAACTATGCTGTATAGCTACATTCAACTTTAAGGGTGTATCATGGTAGTGCGTACATTTGATCGGGCGACTGTCGGGCCCGTCGCAATAATATTGGGTGTAGGGAAAGAGAACAGATTCTTGCATACCCACCAGGGCATTGACCATTTTAAAAGTAGATCCGGGAGGATATGTACCCATGGTAGCCCGGTTCATAAGGGGTTTGAGGCTGTCGGTGTTAAGTTTGTAATAATTTTCGCTTCTGACACGGCCTACAAGCAAATTTGGGTCATAGGCCGGGGCTGAGACCAGTGCCAGGATCTCACCACTTGAAGGCTCAAGAACAACAATACTGCCAATCTTGTTCTGCATCAGCAACTCACCATATGCCTGCAGTTCTGCATCTATAGATACCTGAAGGTCTTCTCCTGCAACGGCCGAAGTATCGTATTGACCCTCGGAGAATGATCCCTTTTCACGGTTGAATACATCTACCATGACGACCCTAAGACCCTTTCCCCCCCTGAGAAGGCTTTCATATGATTTTTCAAGACCGCTTTTCCCTTTATAGTCTCCCTGGGTATAATATGTATCTGCGTTCAGTTCATTATTGTTGACTTCACCAATATAGCCAAGCAGGTGTGCAGCTATGGGATAGGGATACTTGCGCAAAGTACGTGCCTGGACGTAAAAACCAGGATACTTATATAACTTTTCTTCGATGAAACCATAATCTTCGCGGGAGATCTGCTTAAGGAGCAGGGTAGGCTTGCGATAAGAATATTTTTTTGCCTTCCTGAGTCGCTCATCGAAATCAGCTCGCTCAAGTTGAAGGAGAGAACAGAGCTCGGTAGTATCAAAAGCCTTTACCTGCCTCGGAACAACCATAAGATCATAGGCAGCCTCATTGTATACCAGCAGTTCCATGTTTCTGTCATAGATCAGCCCCCTCGCAGGATATTCCGTGATATACCGCAATACATTATTTTCCGCAGATAATTTGTATTCATTACTCAATACCTGAAGCATGAACAGGCGTACAGCAAAGAGGATGCCTACCAGCAGGAACACTGCGATAATTACGTATTTACGGTTCTGATAATCGGTAGATATCATATGGCTTTCTCCTTTTACAAAATTAGGAGAAATTATTTTGTGCCACTGTGACCGAAGCCACCGGCACCTCGAGTAGTTTCATTCAACTTTTCTACCTGGGTCCATTCTGCTTTTTCGTGCCGGGAAATGATCATCTGGGCAATACGCTCACCGTCTTCAACGATAAAATCGTCCGCTGACAGGTTGACCAGGATGATCTTGATCTCGCCCCTGTAATCCGCATCTATCGTTCCCGGTGTATTTACAAGGCTGATCCCTTTTTTAATGGCCAGGCCACTCCGGGGCCTGATTTGGGCTTCAAAGCCTTCAGGTAGTTCTATGAAAAGACCGGTAGGCACAAGGGTTCTTTCGAGAGACATCAAAAGGATAGGCTCATCAATATTGGCTCGCAGGTCCATGCCTGCCGAGAGTGCAGTTTCATAAGAGGGCAGGGGGTGTTTGGAATTGTTTACGATATTAATTTTCATTGAGTCTGAGATTATAATTAACGGAATTCGGACAGATATTTATTTTTCTCAAAAAGAATAGTGATCAAAAGGAAAATAATAATGTAGATCAGGTGCACTACATATTTGATAGTTCCTTCTTGAATCGGAAAATGAACTGATAAAAAGTAGAGTCCGAATGCAATGATAAAATAAAGGAATATGTTGCGCAGGTCGTAATGGATCCTGTAGAACTTCTGACTACCGATATACGATAGTATCACCATTGTGAAATAACAGGACAGGTGAGCCCAGGCTGCCCCGAGATAGCCATATTTTGGAACAAGGAGTATGTTTAATATAATCGTTATGATGGCACCAATAAATGCGATCAGGGCGCCAAATTTCGTCTTATCAGTGAGCTTATACCATACGGATAGGTTGTAAAAGATACCCAGCAATAAGTTAGCGATTAGAATAATGGGAACAATGGCAAGCCCTGACCTGAAGTCGGGGCCGATGAAATACTTGAAGATATCGATATACAGGGTTACTGTCAGGAATATCAACAGGCAAAAAATGATGAAATACTTCATCACTGAGGCATAAAGTCTTTTGGCATTTTCTTCCCGGGCGTGAGAGAAGAAAAAAGGCTCGGCCGCATATCGAAACATCTGGATAAAGAGCGTCATCAGCACAGCAAGGCGATAGTTAGCCCCATATATGCCAAGTTGCCCAAGAATATAGTTCTCCCTGTCAACAACATCCTCAGGCACGGCGATCAGGAATTTGAAAAGAATTTTGTCAGATACTTCGTTGATCATTCCAAAAAGGCCTACAAGTAAGAGTGGAAATCCGTAAGCAAGCATTCGTCGCAACAGTTTTGGGTCGAAAGAAAACGAGATCTTGAAAATATCAGGTAGCAGCAGCAGTAATGTTAAGATGCTGGCGATAAGATTGGAAATGAAAGCATATCCTACACCTACATCGGCGCTATAAATTATGTTTAAGTACGACTCGGGATTATCTTTAAGGAACCAAGGACAGAAAAGCAGAAAGAAAAAATTGAAAAAGATATTTGTGGCCACATTGAAGATCTTGATCCAGGCGAATCGAAGGGCCTTGTTTTGTTGTCGCAGCCTGGCAAAAGGAATAGAAGCGAAAGCATCTACACCAACAATGATAGCAAAATAGATGATATACTCAGGATGATCCGGATATCGGATCAGCGCAGCGATGTCACCTGAAAATAATAGTGCAATCAGGATGAAGATGGCGGAGGTAACAAAAAGCGAACTCAGGGTAGTGGTGAAAACCCCATCCTTGTCTTTTTCCGATTGGGCAAACCTGAAATATGATGTTTCCATTCCATAGGTAAGCAGTACGAGAAGGAATGCAACGTAGGCATATAGCTCGGTGACGACCCCATATTGTCCCTCGATAAATATGCGGGTATAGAAGGGGGTTAGCAGCAAATAATTTAGCAGTCGGGGAACGATCGTCCCCATACCGTAAACGACTGTCTGGCCGGCTAATTTTGTTATGGGTTTCAAGTCAGGCTTTGTCTTAAGATGCAAATGTAAAAATGATAATCATATCCCCGTCCGATAGGTATCAGAAGTTAATAACAGGACAAGATTTATAGAAAACGAAAAATCAGTCCTTACTGGTATATGGGTAGTCGGATGATAAAAACCGTACCCGTTTCCGGTGATGATTCAAAGGTAATGCTCCCTCCGGCTTCAAGAATAATGCTCCGAACCAGTGCAAGTCCCAGGCCCATTCCGCTGGATTTGGTCGTAAAGCTTGGAGAAAAGATCTTGTCCATCATTTCCTCTGGTATCCCTGGCCCATTGTCGGCAACACTGATCAGGTAATCGGGTTGCTCTTTAACAAGGGTAATTTTAATACTTCCTTGCTTTTCCTGCCCAATGGCCTGAACGGCGTTCTGTATGAGATTATTAAACACCCTGATCAATTGCGTTTTGTCTGCCAGAACATCATAAGGGGGGTCAGGAATAGATTTAAATGAGAATTGAATGTTCTCTATGTCAGAAAAGAGGTCAAGCGACTTCTTAACGGCTTCCGAAAGGTCAACACGCTCTTCTTTCTTCTGTGGCATTTTGGCAAAATCAGAAAATTCTGAGGCAATGGCTGAGAGCGTATCAATATGTTCAATTATGGTTTGCGTAAAACGATGCAGCCGCTCTTCCCAATCATCAGATTTCTCATCCCAGGCCTTTTGTAGGTACTGCACACTGAGCTTCATGGGGGTGAGGGGGTTTTTGATCTCGTGGGCCACCTGTTTGGCCATTTCACGCCAGGCGCTCTCTCGTTCTGATTTAGCCAGCAGATCCGCAGAGCGTGCCAGCTCATCGATCATTCTGTTATATTCGGCTATAAGGGTGCCGATCTCATCCCGTCGCGACCATTTGATCTTTTCATTGCTTCCGCCAAGTGAAAGGCTGCCCATCTTATCACGGATAATCTGTAGTGGCCTGGTGATATACCTGGAAATCAGGATAGCCAGAAAAATTGCCACGGCGATCAAGAGCACATATACGTTTAAAAAAGCATTTAAAAAGACCGATATTTCAGTTTGAAGCTCTGTTTGCTTAGCAAAGTATGGAAGGTTCAGATAGGCTACAAGCTTGTTTTCCTGATTTCGGAAAGGGACATAAGCTGAAAAATAATCCTGATCACCAATGGTTTCGGTATGAATGAAGAGCAATTTTTTTTGTTCTGTAAGTATGCGGAAAGCATCGGAATTCATTTTTGTTGATATAAGCTGCTTTTGAAATATCTCTGGCCGGGATGAAGCAAGCAAATTACCATGGAGATCGTACAGGTTAATGTCGGAAAAGAAAACCTTGGAAAACTTGATCAGAAGGGTCGTCAGGTATTCCTCCATGTCTGCAGTAAGCTGCCCCCTGTCGGAGAGCTTATGTTCAAGCTCAATAAGGACTGAGTGTGTTTTCTCCTGCAAGATCTCCTTATTCTTGTCTGAGTTGAGGTTGATCACATAACGCACAGTAATGATTCCGACGATCACAAAAGATATAATGATCAGTGAAATAATGTATATCTGCAATTGATTTCGAAAATTGAGTGCAAAACCCATTTTTGAGAAGGGAAAGCGGGTCACGAAAAAGAAAAGAAGAATAAAGAGCGTGAAAAAGATTAGTAGGTAGGAGAAGGGAGCCAGGAAATCAAGAAATCCTGCTCTGTCTCTGCTGATGATGAGGTATTCATTTTTAGCCATGCGCAACACATAATGATCGGCATTGTTATGAGTGAAAAAGCTCCCACTGCTAAGCTCACCATATTTGCTGATATTGGTTCTGTACGCATAATCTCCGTATTTGAAAACAAGTTCATCATCAATATAACGGGCGTAAGAATAAGATTCGAGTCCGGAAAATGTTTTGATCTGCTCATCGATGAGGAGCTCGGGATATCCCAGACCACCTTCAGGGATGAAGAACGCATAAAGCTCAATGAATACCGTGACCGTATCGGATCTATCTTCAAATATATAGTCTTGAGCAGAGATGTAATTGCTCATCCCGGCTTCATTGTCGTAGCGGAATTGACCATTTCCAAGGGCTGGTTTTCCTATATTGTCAATGATATCACCGAAGTAATTGTAACAGTTAACAACATACCCATCGGGCTGAACGATCAGATCCCTGTCGGGTGTGCAAATTGTTACTATCCATTCATATTTTCGCAACCTGTCGGAAAGGTAATTATCTTCTATATAGGCAATCGCCTGATCTTCACTCTCAATACTGTATGGAGAAGATGCAAGCAAAGAAAGTAGTTGGGTATCTGCCTTCATTTCGTCGACCACAGTAAGCAGTATAAATTCTGTTAAGGGATCCTCACCACTTGCCAGGTCAATAGCCAGTAGTTTACGCTGTTCCAGCTCCTTTTCCTCGTTAAAGGTTGAGAGGATTGCGGTACTAAGTATGGCGAAAAGGAAAAGATATAAAAGGACACTGGTGAATCCTATTTTGTTCAGGTCAGGCATAGAAGCTACCTGGAAGAAAACAGCGATCACATAGACAATAAGAGGAATAAATAATACAAGCTCACAGTCATGAACAATAAAGCATATCAGGGCGTAGATGACGCTTGCTATAATGAAAAAGGAAATGTAGACAAAAAACCTGTGTTTAGAATATTGAAACGCCAGTCCAAGGATACGGTATGAGACAAGAAAGAAACTGAACAAAAGGATGGCGAGTACGATCAGGGCGAGGAAAGAGTCAGGGCTAAGAAAGAAGACCTGATTCAGGTTCATGGAATATGATGCGTCCATGATAAGGCTGTTGGCTGCCCACAGAAAGAGACGATAGAAAATGAAAATATGTAGAAAAAGCGAAAAGATCAGGAAGTAACGCCGGAATAGTGAGATCTTATGCTTTAGCCTGATGTGCCTGTATGTGATGAAGAGTGTATAGGAAATGACAAGGATTGCCAACGCATTAAAAATAAAATCACCTATGGAAGGAACCCAATCGGATGCCGCAAAAGAACCCGGGGCGAACAAATAGGCATCATGCAAATTTCTTGGGATTTCAAATATGAACATGAAGAGGCGTAGCAATATTACATCCAGACTGAAAGCCAGTACAAGAATAATCCTGGACCTGAAGAATTCCCTGAGGCGCAAGTAAAGCTGAAATATGGATGCACATATTGAGAGAAATGCAAGAGCATACAGGGCCAGCAATATAAGACTTGGAATCCTGCCAGGGGTTGTTTTAAGTGGAGGTTCTATCGAAAATAAAAACCCATGACTGTCATGGATATTATATGTTCCGGGATCGAAAGAGACAATCGTGGATGGCGGGACCTTAAAAGGATCATGAAAACGGTTCTCGAGGTAAGTGTTTTGATACGGGTAATTATTTTTGATCAGAAAAAGACCAGCCAGCCTGCTTTGTCCAACAATAGTATCCATGTAATAATAAATACCATTGGCCAGCTCAATGATATAATTTTCGCTGCCAATCTTTGCTTCCAGCAATGAAAGTGGAACAGAATTGTCAGACCAGTAGGTCATTGAGTCCTTGAGGTACTTAAAAAAGTAGTAGTCTGATGAACTTCCCAGCGACTCGCGGATAAAGGTATCACTTGCCAGATCGCTTGCCAGAAATTTTTCAGCAGATAAATAATTAATAAATTCTGTCAGGCGTTTTTCTGATTTTAGAAATTCATTTTGAAAATTTTGAAATATCCTATCCGGGTAGTTTCTGTGTACGACCCGCATTTCGTATATAATAGATGTTAATATAAAGATAAGTCCAATTGTTAGATAGAAAAGGAATCTTTGGACCAACTGCCTGTTTTTTGTCTTTTTACCCACGTAATATACAGTATATCAATAAATTAACTATCAAACTAAAATTAGCTTCTCTGGGAGAACTTTTATCTTTCGGAGGGTCATTGCCCCAGAAAAGGGTTATCGTTCGCCAGAGGGGCTAAAAATGCCCTATTTCGACTTTTTAAAGATATAGATTAAACTTGAATAATTCCTTTTGCCCGTCAAGGCACTCAGGTTAGAAATAAAACCAAAAATCATTGCTTTGAGATATTTGTTGGAGCCATGTTTATATTTTTCGCTCAGCATCGAAATATAGAAGGCATCAAGCAACATCGGTTTTGTTTTTATATGAGTAAAGCCATGTTTGAGCATAAGTGCTTTGATCGTATCAGGGGAAAAATGATAAATATGCCTGGGCACATCGTAAGCAGCCCAGAAGGACCCATATCTTTTGGCGTCGTATGAATTCATATTGGGCAGGGCTACAATTAGCGTGCCGTCTGCTTCAAGTTTCTTGTGAAATATTTTAATTCGGTCATCAAGAGGATACACATGTTCCAGAACATGCCATAATGTAATGCAATTCATGGAGGCATCATCAATATTATTTATCTCGTTTTCCTCAAGCACCTTGAGGCCATAATTGTTTGTGGAATGCTTTCTGGCAAGGTCGTTGGGTTCAATACCAATGCATGACCAGCCGGAAGTTTTCATTTTATTCAGAAACTCTCCTGTACCGCAACCATAATCGAGCAGACGTTTGCCGGCAGAATATTTAGTTGTAATTTTCTTTTTAGACCGGATTGTAAATTTACGTGCCAGGTGAAACAGGCTGTTCACAAAACCCTTTGAGGTCTTGGAGTGTGATACATACTTATCTGAATCGTAATACCTGCCCGCATCAAAAATCTCTGGACGGGGATTTGTGAAGCAAAAACCACAGTCCCGGCATTTGCTGACTGTGAATAATTCCTGGCTTACAAAATAATCCCTGCACTCCTGAAAATCGGAGATAGAAGCTGAATTACATATAATACAACGACTTATACTTTCTGTGGCCATAGTTTCACGTGGAACAAAGGGCAAAGATAATTTATTATGAATTATGGATTATGAATTATGGATGGGGTGGATGGCTTAAGCATTAATTAATTTAATGAAAGCGAGCCTCACGCCCCAAGCCCCATACCCAGGATCGTTTCACGTGGAACAATACTGGCTTAGCTGCCCAGATAAATTGCCAGGACGGAGATGTCGGCGGGAGAAACCCCGCTGATCCGTGCTGCCTGACCTATGGTTCTGGGACGGATTTTGTTCAGCTTTTCTCTTGCCTCAAAAGAAAGGGAGGTGAGTTGTTGATAGTCGATATCATCTTTGATGATCAGGTTTTCGAGTTTTCCAAGACGGTTTGCCAGGTCTCTTTCCTTGTCGATATATCCCTGGTATTTGATCCTTATCTCGGCCTGTTCTATGATCTCGTTGTTGATTCCATTTAAGGAATCCATAAAGCCGGATAGGCCGGGAATGCTTTGGATCAGGTCACGGAAATGGAGCTGGGGACGTAAAAGAAGGGATCCTATTTTCACCTTTTGCCTAAGAGGGTCAGTATCTTTTTCGGCAAGCATTGAGTTTACCTCTGCCGGGGCAGCACTCTCTTTTTTACAAAACCTGATAATCTGTTCCAGGATTTCTTCTTTATGGAGAACCCTGTCAAGCCTATCCTGACCTGCAAGGCCTATTTCATGCCCCTTTGGTGTTAAGCGAAGATCAGCATTATCCTGCCTGAGAAGGATGCGATACTCGGCCCTAGATGTAAACATGCGGTAAGGCTCGTCAACACCTTTGGTGATAAGATCATCGATAAGTACACCAATGTAGGCATCAGAACGCCCAAGTATAAAATCATCCAGCCCCCTCACTTTACGATGGGCATTGATCCCGGCAATCAGGCCCTGGGCGGCGGCTTCTTCGTAGCCGGTGGTTCCGTTGATCTGACCAGCAAAGTACAAATGCTCAACAAGCTTCGTTTCCAGAGAATATTTTAATTGTTCCGGCGGAAAGTAGTCGTATTCGATAGCATAGCCCGGCCGAAACACTTTTGCTTTTTCAAACCCGGGTATCAAGCGGAGCGCTTTATACTGTACTTCTTCCGGAAGGGAGGAGGAAAACCCATTCAGGTAGTACTCTATAGTAGTCCAGCCCTCAGGCTCTACAAAAAGCTGATGCTGGTCCTTGCCTGCAAAACGATCGATCTTATCCTCTATCGATGGACAATACCGCGGACCAATACCTTCTATGCGGCCGGTAAACATGGGTGAAAACTCAAATCCCGTTCGAAGGGCATCATGTACTTTCTTATTGGTATAGGCCAGATAGCAGCTCCTTTGTTTTCTTAATAGGGGAGTGTTGGTAAAGGAAAACTTTGAAGGAAGCTTATCGCCTGGCTGTTCTTCCAGTTTGGAGAAATCGATGGTGCGCCCATCAATTCTGACCGGAGTTCCTGTTTTCATGCGATCAGCAGAAAACCCCAACTCGACCAGGTTTTCAGTAATGCCCATTGAGGCTACTTCACCCATCCTGCCACCGGATATCTTTTTTTCACCCACATGCATAATGCCATTCAAAAAGGTGCCGTTTGTTAGAATAACAGCCCTGGCCATGATCTGGTGTCCCATGGATGTTTTAACACCCTGAACTTTCCTATTTTGGATGAGCAGAGAAATGACCATGTCCTGTAAAAAGTCAAGGTCCGGAATCTTCTCCAGCTGATTTCTCCATTCCATGGAAAAGAGCATCCTGTCGCTCTGCGCCCTGGGGCTCCACATGGCGGGACCCTTGGATTTATTCAGCATACGGAACTGTATCATGCTTTTATCAGTGACTATTGCAGACAAACCACCAAGTGCATCTATCTCTCTGACAATCTGGCCTTTAGCGATTCCGCCCATGGCTGGATTACACGACATCTGGGCCATGTTTGACATGTTCATGGTAATGAGGAGCACAGAAGATCCAAGCCGGGCTGCAGAGGCAGCGGCTTCACAACCGGCATGACCGGCACCCACAACGATCACATCATATTGACCGAACATAAGCGTAACGTCTAATTAACAAGCTTTTCAGAGCGAAAGCAAAGATAGGTATTTATCTTCTTTGGCGGTCATGGAAGCCTTTTCCTCAACTGTTTTATCAGCATAACCGCAAAGGTGTAGAATGCCGTGTATGATCACCCGCTGAACTTCTACACCGGGCGATTGCCCGAGTTGTGTGGCATTATCCCGAATACGTTCTATGCTGATGAACACATCCCCCGAAACATCATCATCGTTTTCACGGTAATCGAATGCGATCACATCAGTTAGAGTATCACGATCCAGGAAACGCTGATTCAGATCGAGCAAATAAGTGTCATTGCAAAAAATTATATTGATCACACCGGCCTGAAGGTCTTCAGCTTTAATGACCTCAAGAATCCAGTCATGGACCCGGGATTCATTTTCCAGATGAAACTCAAGCTCTTCGGAGAAGAATTGTATCAGGGTATCCATAGGTGCGGGGAATGCAAAAGAGGTTTATACCTTTTGCTTATTGGTTTGGAAGTATTCATTGAAATGGCCGATCCTTTTCTTCATGGCTTCATGGCCAATGCCTGAGATACGGAAGAACATTTCTACGCTGCTGCCATCATTTTTGATCTCGATCTTATCTGAGAGCGAGCGGATCAGGAAAATCCCCCGACCGCTTTTGTTCGCATCATCGATCTCCAGGTCTAAGGGATCGGGTACCTCGTCAGGGTCATAGCCAGCACCCTCATCAGATACTGTGAATGACAAACCTTTGGGTTTTGATTCGAAAACAACATGTATTTTCTTGGAAGCGTCGCCCTTATTGCCATGGATCACCGCATTGTTAAAGGCTTCAGTCAGGGCAATCAGTATATTTCCAAAATATGTATCATTGATATTATAATAATCACAAATCTCTTCTACAAATCTTTCTATGGAACTGATATTTTCAGGCCTGGACTCTAGTATAAGCTTTTCCTTCCTACCCATGGTGGACGCGTTTATTTACCAAAGTTATAAAAATATTCATTCACTTTGCGTTTATAATATGGTTTTAAGCTGGGTGGAACTGTTTTTAATAGTTCAACTTCTTTTGATAGTATTCTTTTATACTCTAAAAAGTTATCAGGGTTACTATATTCTTGACTTTTTGCTTCTGTAGATTCCCGGCGTTCTTCTTTCTCGCGTTCACGAACTGCTTTTTCATGCTTTAAAAGCCGGGTATATATTTCTTCCTGACGGTTCATAGTTTCTTCTGTAATCCGCTTATTGACAAGATCTTCCTCGCTTTTTTCCATGTCTTCCATGAGCTTGTTTATGCCCCCATCACCGGCTTCTCCGGCAGCCTTGAGTTCATCAAGATATTCTTGCATCTGGCGGCGAATCATTTCCTGTTCAGCCGCCATTCTGGCAAATTGCTCGCTTTGCGACATTCCCCCTTCCTGTTGTCCCTGCTTGCCCTTTTCTCCTTTTTTATCCTGGCCGCTTTGCATCTGTTGCATTTGTTTGTTGAGCTGCTTCTGCATCTCACCCATATTCTGTGGCATCTTGCTTGGATTGCCCCCTCCGGGTTTGTCACAACTTGCTGCACCGGGCATGTTCATATTTTGCTCCTGCTGCATCTTATTCAGAGCCTCGGAGAGAAAAAGAGCAAGGTTGTTCATAGAGGTCATGGCGTATTGTTGCGACACAACAGCATTCCCCTTCTTACGGTCTTCCAGCTGGGCATTGGCCTCAGCAATACTTTCATTGATCTTGTCAACCTCTTTGTAAACGAAGGGCTTTATCATGGCCTGGCGTTTACTCAGGGCAAAGAGAGAATCTTCAATGATCTTCATATTTTCTTCCAGCTCGAACTGGCGTTCAACAATTTCCAGGTATCTGGGATCGGCAAGACTGGTATTATTCAGCTCTGCAATGATTTCCTCCTGGTCGAAAGAAATGACCAGCAGGTTTTCAAGCATCTCACGCAGCACGGTAATATCTTCCGAATTTGACTGACTCTCCATGGATGCCTGCATTTCGAAAAGCATATCTGCCATCTTTTGCATTTTCTCGGCCGATTCCTTCTGTGACTCACCGGCTTTTTTCTTTTTGTTCTCCTCAAGCTTTTGCAGGCTGTTTTCCATTTCCTCCTGTATGCTGTTTTCCATCTCCTCGGTTTCCTCCATCCTGTGTGAGTTCTCAAGCTCTTCATTTAGCTGCTCCAACTCGTCGAGCTTTTCACGAACCTCTTCAAATTCTTCATTCATGGCTTTTTGCTCTTCTGCCATTTCCTCGCTGTCACTATCCTTTTCTTCAGACTTTTCTGCCAGATCTTGCTGTGCTTTTGCAAGCTCGTTAAGCTTATCGATTGTTTCTGTAAGCTTCTTGTCAAATTCTAGTTGCTTAAAAAGTTCAAGACTTCTGTCAAGTTCTTCTTCGATGTCTTCGGCACTCATCTCCATTTTTTCAAGCATCTCCTGAACATCATCTTTTTGAATTTCGTCCAGCATCTTCTGCAATTCCTCAAACAATGCCTTCATTTCATCACTCATGATCTCTTCGAATAACTCTTGCAGTTCCTCCTGCTTTTGAACGATACTTTCATTCTGCTTCTTGTATTCCTGCTCACGTGTGATATTTTCCGTATTCTTCTGTTTAAGCACCTCCATTCTTTCCTGCAGGTTCTGCTGCTGGTTAAGGAGGTTACGGATCTGTTCCTTGTCCTGCCAGCTGAGGGCCTCCTTATTGATGAGCTGTTTATTCAGTTTCTCGATCTGGTTTTGAAGTATTTGCGACTCATGGATGATATCTTCCATTTCGTCTTTGATCTCATTGTTTTCCGTATCGGTTTGTGCGCTGATCTCATCCAGGCTGGGAGCACGGAATATCATTTTGTGAGAGCGGCTGCTCTTATAGCCATTCACCTCATCATTGTCCCAAACCTCAAAATAGTACTGTATCTCATCACCTGGACCAACATTAATACGGCTAAGGTCAAAATGATGAAAAACAAGCTGTTTTGATACTTCCGTCGAAATGACTACAGACTCCGGTTTCACAAGGCCTTCTGTCCTGGTGGAATCAAAATTATTCAGGAATTCATAATTGAAGGTCAGGGCGGTGAAACCGTAATCATCACTGATCTGACCGCGGAAATACAAACGTTTATCATAGACCGAATCCCGGAATTCTTCAAAAATAGCAGTTGGATAAATATCCTTAATCACCGTGATGGAATAGGTTAGGGTGTCAGGGTTTAACAAATACTCATTTGCTGCCGATATAGAATATACTAAGCTTTCTGTTAGTCGTTTTTGGTAAGAAAAAGCATTAGAACCCTGCTCTTGCAGCACAATGCTGTCGCCGGGAAAACAAAAATGGATCGCGCGTGTGTCGCGGGTAATGACTTTCCAACTGGCAAGACTACCTTCCGGGACTACGAAATCGCCTGTATTTTCGAAAACCTCATTCTTTTTACCTGTATAAGGAGGGTAGGTGAGGGATACTTCATAATTGGTGATGACCGGACGGGGAAGCACTGTAATGGAATAAGGCCCGAAACTATAATCTTCTGCGATAATGCTGAACTGCATATCATGCTGTAACTTGTTCAGAGTATAAGAAAAAGTTCCGGCCGCTTCTTTACGGAAAGGGATCAGGTTGGTATTGGCTGAAAAGTATATCCCGGCAGGCACCTGGTCACCTTCAACCTTTATTTTTAAAGTAAAGTCATCATATTGAACAGCCTCCATTTTTTCATTCAAAATATGAATTCTGAAGGGCAGTGGTTTTTCAAACTGTGCCCTGTGCCTGATGAGCCTTTGCGAAGGATCAGTGATCATGGATGGAGAGGCCAGCAATAGTATGATCAATAGCAGCACCGGGGGGATGGCATACCTTAAGTACTTCCTGTTTTTACGGTAATCTACAGCTTTTACAAACGGAACGGGATGAAGGCTTTTAGTTTTCTGTTCGATGCTGGCTTCAAGCAACTCAAGGGTACCGTTCTCCTCACTCAGCTTTTTAAGCTGTATGGTGTTCACCAGCTTGTCTCTTACTTCAGGAAAATGTTCACCTATAATATAGGCTGCTTCTTCATTATTCATTGTCTTTCCAATCCTGAAAAGTCTGAACAGGGGAATGATAATAAGCCTGACCAGAATGAGGGCATTCAGGCCCAGGTAGGAATAAAATAAGGCTGTCCGTACCCGCGGACTGCTCCATGCATAATATTCGAAAGCAGTAAGCAGAAGAAAGAATACTACAAACACTGCCACAAACCATATTCCGCCACGGAACAATTGGTTCAGGTAATATTTCCTGATGAAGCTGTTGAGCTTACGGAGCAGTATGTTATAGTTTTCCTGCATTTAGTTTAGGCCTTCCCTATTTAAACGATGTCGGAAAAGCAATTATTTCAACATGGCCTACAAAGGTAAATATTCAGGCAAGATTTCATATCTATTAAGCATTTCGGACATAAAACCGTGTAGAAATGATACAAGCCCGTTAAGAATAAACAAAAATCATCCCAATATGTTAAGTAAATGATTAATATTGACTTCTCAATTAAAAAAAACAAATTACCAGATGAAAAAACTCTCACTATTCACTGCTATTTTACTCATGTCTGCTGTCGTATTTGGTCAGTGGAATGAAGCTGAAGATGACCATATCAGTTGCAATCATGCCAAAGGGCAACACCATAAAGGAACAGATGCCGTATTTTATTTCCAGGATGAGCTGATGTGGAACTATGACGTGAAATTCTACTTTCTCGACATAGAGGTTACCCCTTTAAGTATTGCCGTTGGTGGTAATGTAAGCATTCATGCTGAAGTCGTTTCACCAACAATGGACACCCTGGTACTTGAATATACCGATGGCATGTTTGTTGACTCAGCTTTTGTTGACGGTGTCGTGGTTACGGCCACTCATACCAACAACCATGTATATATAGTACTCCCCACAACTTTATTTCAGGGAGATATGTTCATAGCTCAGTTATATTATCACGGAATACCTCCAACAGGGGGCTTTTTTGCCGGAGTGACAAACGCATATTCTTCTTTCTGGGAGAAAAATGTTACCTGGACCCTTTCAGAACCCTATGCTGCGCGTGACTGGTTCCCCGTGAAACAGGTCTTACCCGATAAGGCAGATTCTGTCTGGGTTTTCCTGACAACGAATGAGGAATACACCGCCGGATCACAGGGGCTCCTCACTGCAGTTACCCCTATGCCTGACAATAAGCTCAGATATGAATGGAAATCCCAATACCCCATTGCTTATTACCTTATTTCTTTTGCGGTAGCTGATTATCTAGAATATAATGTTTATGCACACCCGGAGGAGATGGGACCAGACTCACTGCTGATACAGAATTTCATATATGACAGCCCGGGTATTCTGAATGCACTCAAGGAAGATATTGACGAGACGGTTAATTTTATAGAATTATTTTCCGACCTCTATATCCTGTATCCTTTTCATGAAGAAAAATACGGGCATTGCCAGACTCAACTACCGGGTGGGATGGAACACCAAACTATGACCACCATCGGAGGCTTTGGATACGACCTTGTTTCTCATGAGCTGGGCCATATGTGGTTTGGCGACAACGTGACCTGTGCCACATGGTCCGACATCTGGATCAATGAAGGTTTTGCTTCCTACGGAGAATACCTGGCCAGGGAACATTTGCTTGGTCCGTCATCGGCCAGCAGCTGGATGAATGGAACACATAATAACGTTCTGTCACAAACAGGTGGCAGCGTATATGTTCCGCCAGAAGACCTTGATGATATCGGCAGGATCTTCAGTGGCAGGCTTTCTTATGATAAGGGAGCATCCATCATACACCAGATCCGTTTTGAGCTTCAAAACGACAGCATGTTTTTTGCCATACTCGATGAATTCCAGCATCAGTACACCGACAGTACAGCTACAGGCGATAACTTCAGGGCTGTGGTAGAAGAAATAAGCGGAATGGACTTTGGCAACTTCTTTGATCAGTGGTATTATGGTGAGGGATATCCAATCTATAGCATAGTATGGAACCAGACCCCGGAGGGATTAAACATGAATGTTACCCAGACGACCTCAGAACCTTCAATCACTCCACTTTTTAATATGCTTATGGAGTACAGGATACTAACTACGGAAGTGGATACCATTATCAGGCTTCAGCAGGATGCCAACTTCAATCAATTTACTATTCCCCTTCCTGGCGAAGTTGCTGCTATCTTGATTGATCCCAATAACTGGGTACTGAATAAGATCGGGTCGGTTGTTGTAGGGGTTGAAGAAACCGAAAACCCGGTATTCTTTACTTTTGGCCCCAACCCGGCTAAGGAAAGCATCAAGCTTTTCATGGCGAATTCATCAGACGAGGTTCGCATTAGCATACTTGATATTACCGGAAAGACCATGAAAGAGATCCGTGATGCAGGCGAAACCATCAAAATAAATGTATCCGATCTGCCCAGGGGGTCTTACCTGATCAGATTAAATGATGGGGAGTCGGCTTTTACCAGGCGGTTTGTTAAGATATAAACTCACACTTTGTTCGAGAGAGGTGTTGGGCGTTAGGCGTTAGGCGTTGGGCATTGGGCATTGGGCTTGAGAGTTGTCCATATGATATCCAGCATCCAGTATCCAGCATCCAGTATCCAGCATCCAGCATCCAGCATCCAGCATCCAGTATCCAGTATCCAGTATCCAGTATCTTCTTACCTTTGCCAGCACAAAATTCAACTATGACAAAAGATATCCGAGTTCGTTTTGCACCAAGTCCAACAGGACCACTGCACATTGGCGGTGTAAGAACGGCATTATACAATTACCTTTTCGCCAAACACAATAATGGTACAATGATCCTCAGGGTAGAGGATACAGACCAGAACAGGTTTGTGCCCGGGGCGGAAGAGTATATCATAGAAGCATTTAAGTGGTGTGGAATTGAATTTGACGAAGGCGTAGATGTGGGAGGTGAATATGGTCCCTACAGGCAGTCTGAAAGGAAAAGCATATACCTGGATTATGCTGACAGGCTGGTAAAAAGTGGTCATGCATATTATGCGTTTGATACCCCGGAAGAGCTTGAAAATATGCGCAAGGAGCTTGAGTCTGAAGGAGCCACATATACGAGCTATAATATTGAGTCACGGAAGAGGATGAATAACTCCTTAACGATGCCGAATGCTGAGGTCATGCGGCGCCTGTCGGTTGGTGAGCCCTATGTGATCAGGATCAAGATCCCCGAAGGGGAAAGCATTCGTTTCCATGATGAGATCCGCAAAGAGGTGACGGTGGATTCCTCCACCCTTGATGATAAAGTACTTTATAAATCTGATGGAATGCCCACATATCACCTGGCCAACGTGGTAGATGACTACTTGATGAAGATCAGTCATGTGATAAGGGGGGAAGAATGGTTGCCATCATTGCCATTGCATGTGTTGCTTTACAAATACCTTGGCTGGGGAGATTCCATGCCTAAATTTGCTCACCTTCCACTCCTGATGAAGCCTGATGGAAAGGGAAAGCTAAGCAAGCGTGATGGCGACAGGATGGGCTTCCCGGTTTTCCCATTGCAATGGAAAGACCCCAAAAGCGGTGAGCTTTCAAGGGGATACAGGGAGGATGGGTATTTCCCGGATGCCTTTATCAATATGCTTGCCCTGCTTGGCTGGAACCCCGGAACAGAACAGGAAATATTTGACATCACAGAGCTATCGGAGCAATTCAGTATTGATCGGGTTGGAAAGTCTGGAGCCAGGTTCGATCCCGAAAAAGCGAAGTGGTTTAATCATCAATATCTTATAAAAAAGAATGATGAGGAACTGGCCAAAGAATTTACTCCAATTGTGGAAGAAAAAGGGTATAAGGTACGGGGTGCAGGCTTCATGGAAAAGGTGGTTAGTTTAGTGAAAGAGCGTGTGAATTTTGTGCATGAGATGTGGGATCAGGCTTCATTCTTTTTCCAGGCTCCGGAAACATACGATGAAAAGACTGTGAAAAAACGCTGGAAAGAAAACACTGGAGCATTACTTACCAACGTACTGGAGGTGATCACAGGAGTTGAGCCTTTTGAGCGCGAGCCCATACATGACAGGGTGGCCGCATACCTTGAAGAAAAAGAGATCGGCATGGGCCAGGTGATGATCGGTATGCGCCTCTGCCTTGTGGGTAGTGGCACCGGCCCCGACCTGTTTACCATCATGGAGATGATAGGGAAAGATGAAAGTATTTCCCGCATAGAAACAGGGATCAAAAGATTATCCCAGAGGCCCTGATTAGCCCTACATCCATGAACATTCCTTCATACAGAGTGTTGCTTAAGTAGTATACTCTCCCTACTTACCTAATTTATAGCTAATGCCTTACTTTCCCTCTGTAAAGAAGAATGAATCCCTGTCTGAAGTTTTTGCCAAATTCAATACCGGTATCGAAAAACCCCTCATGCTGTTTCATGAAGCATTGATGCGAAGTGATGACTCTCCATTCTCCACTGCAGAAAGGGAATTGCTCGCTGCTTATGTTTCGGGGGTAATGAATGATTGCGGCTTTTGTGCCAGCATACATTCACAGGTTGCTATAAAGTTCGGCGTAGAGGAAGGCTTGCTGGAAAGGCTTCTGGCAGATGTAGATAGCTCCGGAATTGAAGATAAATTTAAGCCGGTTCTGAAGTATGTGAAGAAACTCACAACAGACCCTTATAAAATGCTCAGGGCTGATACAGAAGACATATTTAATGCCGGATGGGATGAAAGAGCACTTTATGATGCCCTGCTTATTTGTTGCACATGGAACTTTATGAATCGATTTGTTGAAGGCGTAGGACTTGAGGTGGATGATGCGAAGATCCAAAACTCAGCACAGATGCTCAGCGGGGGATATGCTCAGATCATTGATCGCATGGAGTTGAAGTAGCAGGCATATTAAAAATTAAAATTTAACATCATTTCGATCTATTTTATTAATATTGTCAGAAGAATACACTCAAAAAGCAGATGTCGACGATCTCAATAGAACAGATGGAGTTTTATGCCTACCATGGCTGTTTCAAGGAAGAGCAGATCATAGGTACACGTTTTCTGGTTGATCTTTACCTGGATACCAGTACTGAAAAAGCCGAAGCCTCAGATGATCTGTCCGACACAGTGAACTATCAGGAAGTTTATTTGTTAGTGAAGAACGAAATGGAAATCAAGTCGAAGTTGCTTGAGCATGTGGGTAGACGAATTCTTGATTCAATAAAGAATAAGTATCCACAGCTTGAGTCAGCCGAGATCAAAATTTCTAAAATGAATCCACCTCTGGGTGGCAAAATGAAAAGCGTAAGCCTTATAATGCGAGCAGAATGAAACGTGAAGACAGAAAATACAAGGTAAAAGAAATAAAGTGTCAATGCGGCCACGGCTTCGAATGCCTGAGCCCTGACAGCTGTTTATGCAGCGGCAATGTTGAACTGAAGCGCTCCGGCGTGGATGTATCCAAACTCAAAAGCCCCTGCCTTTGTCCTGAATGCCTCAAGGTAGTATCGGGAAAGGTGAAGTAGGGTGGTTCTGCCGAACTCATTGCGTTATAACAAATCGTAGTTTTATTTAGATACTGGATCCTGATACTGGATCCTAGATCCTGGATTGTTTATCGTTATGCTTTAGTTCCAGCGCTATAATGAAGCGATTTATTTCTTTTCCAAGGCGATTAACATCTTGTCTTAGGTTAAGATATAAACTCTCATCTGTAAGGGAGTTTGTTTTATAGAGTGTATCCAGGTGATCAAGAGTTTCGTCATTTGATGCCAGGGCCATGATTGTAAATCTGATAAATTCAGGCTTATACTTTCTTCGACCATAGCCTTCAACGATGTTTGATTTCACCGACTTGCTTGATCTTCGAATTTGTGACCCGGCTTCATACATTTCAAAGGCCGGAAGCCTTAATGACATCTTGTGAATTCGTATAGCCAGATCAAATGATAGCTGATATATTCTCAGGTTTTTATAACTCATAAGTAAAATCTGTATCTATCTATTAATACCAATAAATGAAAAATGTCACATACTATCCTGGATACTGGATCCTGGATACTGGATCCTGGATCTAGTGACCAGTAACATCAAAATATCACAAGCTTAAACTGCAGCTATGAATTATTTGAAAAAGCTCTATCTTTGCACTGCAGACAGGGTCTCGTGGCCGAGCGGCTAGGCAGGGGTCTGCAAAACCTCGTACAGCGGTTCGAATCCGCTCGAGACCTCAAAAAAGGCGATTCAACGAATCGCCTTTTTTCATTTCTCATTGAGCATTTAAGATTTAGCATATATCATTTATAAATATGATTGATGCCAGCTATGGTGAGAGGGAGTACATATTTGCATAAGTATTATTAAGGAGAGGCATAAAAAACCCCATCCTTGCAGTAAACGCAGGATGGGGCGGGGATTTATATAGAGTTATTTAGGGAAGGATCACGGCATCGATCACATGGATCACACCATTTGTTCCCTGTACATCGGTGGCAATTACATTTGATGTTCCGTTAAGCTTCACGCCCATATCAGAAACCATGATATCTATCATTGCTTCGGTATTCAGGGTAGGTACCATTCCACTGCTTACATCAGCTGCGCGAACGTTGCCGCTTACTACATGATAGAGCAGGATTGGTGTCAGCTGATCAGCAGTAAGATCGGAAATACCATTTACGCCAAGCTGAGTGAACAATGCTTCAAATGCTGCATTGGTAGGTGCAAATACGGTATAAGGACCGTCAGCTTTCAGAGCATCGACCAGGCCGGCTTTAACAACAGCCTCCACAAGGATGCTGAAGCTTGAATTCTGGCTTGCAATGTCAACAATGTCTGTTGGAAGTAAAACCTTATCGATGACATGGATCACTCCGTTTGAGGCCATAACATCAGCGGTAGTTACATTGGATCCTCCATTCAGCTGTACGCCTTTGCTAGCATCAGCAAAAATTAATACACTGTTGTTTGAAGGAGCTGTTGTGTTCAGTGTAGGAATATATCCGCTCTGAACATCTGCAGCCATCACTTTTGCTCCCACCACATGATAAAGCAGTATCGGGCTCAGTTGCTCGGCAGTCAGATCTTCTACTCCACTCACACCAAGCTGATCGAACAGCATATTAAATGCGTCGTTCGTAGGCGCAAATACAGTAAAGGGGCCATCAGCACTGAGTGCATCAGCAAGGCCGGCTTTTACTACAGCATCAACAAGGATACTGAACTGTGGCAGGGACTGCGCAGTTTGAACTATATTTTTTTCCTGTGGCAGAGGTGTTGGGGTAGGAGTCATGTCTTCTGTCTCGTCCTTATTACATGCTGCCAGTACAATTGCTGCTGTCATGATCATTGCGATCGATTTCAGCCTGAAATTATTTTTTCGTGTTTTCATGATTTATTTTTTTACGTGTTTGTTATTTTTAATTAGTTGTTTGTTGATTCGTTATGTTTGTTTGATTCGAAGTTTTGTTTGAAAGAGTTAAATACCGGGGCAAACATGAAAACACGTTGCCCCGGGTTTTAATATGCTGACTAATTGCAGCCACCTGAAGACTTTGAAGTCTTTGTTTCGGGGATAAGAACCTTGTTGATCACATGGATTACGCCATTGGTAGCTACGATGTCTGTTATAACTACTTCTGAGCCCTTATCTATAGTGACACCCTTGCTGTCGGCTTCGATATTCATCCAGGCATCCTCATTCAGAGTGGATACTTTTCCGGATGTAACATCAGCAGCCATAACTTTACCACTAACTACATGGTACAGCAGGATGGGAGTAAGCTGATCGGCAGTCAGGTCTTCAATACCATTAATGCCAAGGTCTGTGAAAAGTGCCTCAAAAGCGTCGTTAGTTGGTGCGAAGACAGTATATGGTCCTTCGGCGCTGAGAGCTTCAACCAGACCAGCCTTGCTGACGGCCTCAACCAATATGCTGAAGCGTTCGTCTGCAATGGCAATCTCCACCACATTCATTTCGGGAGCACCTTTTTTCGTTTCTTTTGCATTTGCAGTACTGATTATTGTCAGGCTGCTAAACAATGCAAGTATAAATAAGCTGATAGATAATCTTTTTGTTGTTTTCATGGTTTGTCGTTTTAGTGTTAGTGTTTTGTTGAACTATTGAAGTAACAACACTAAACAACAAAATGTTTAACAAAAAGATAAAAAAATTAAACAAAAATATGTGGAATAATTTTAAATACCTGTAAAACAGATAGTAGGGGTGTTAAAATTTTAGATATTTTTTTAAGTTTTCTTGTAGTATTTTTTCAATTTCGCCAAAATCTTCTGGTTTAAAGCGAGTAAAAAGAATGCCAAAAATGGGATATGTGTGGTAATCGACCTTTCTTAATTCCAGTATTTCTTTGAAGTTTTTTGATACTGCATCATAGTCAAAGGACTTGATCTTATGCGCAGGAATTCCCGTTGAATTATCAAGGATTATAATACTATATATATCATCATTTATACTATCGGTGATCTGATCCCAATCTGGCCGTATATTCTTCAGGTAATAATAATAGGAATTGAACCCAAAGGCATAGTGCATAAGGTCAGCGGAGGTGCACCAGGCTCCAAACCGCAATGGGTTTACTTCGATGGGGGCCAGCTTTCCGTCCTTGTCAATGCGCACTTCAACATGCAGTGAGAAATCTTTCAAACCTGCTCGCAATCCGATATCGGCAAGAAATTCCAGGAACAGCCTTTTATGCCTGTTCACGATCTCGGCGGAGGTGAGATATACGCGGTCGCTTACATCAGTTTCACTGCCAAAAAGATGATGCATTACACCCACCAGCACAGCATTTCCTGATTCATCAAAATAAGCATCAATGGCATACTCATCTCCTTCAATAACTTCTTCTATAATGAAATCAGCTGTATCGAGCACGGCCGCGGGGTAAACATTTTGAATCTGGCTGAGCTCTTTCCGCATCTTTGTGCGGATCGTATTCCAGTCAGTTTCGTTGATGACTTTATGAACACCCATACTGAAGAAGCCAATATTGGGCTTGATAATGAAAGGGTATTTATCAGCTGAAAGATTCAGGCCCTCAAGTTCATTTACCGATACCTTCATGAAGTGAAAATCGGGATATAGATCGGCAGTCATTTCCCTGAATGTAAACTTATCTTTGAACAGCCTTATCTTCTCCTTAAGGTAGGTATTGTTAAGGTTTTGTTCTATCCATGAAATGGAATTTTCGGAGATGGTATGAATGCGTTCTCCATCATCCACGTTAAGTCGTCTGACGGCTTCATCCTCATGGAGTAACCCCAGCTCACCCGGCTGGAGAACACCACCTGTATCCAGCGCATCAAAAAGATCTTCACGGATGCTTTGTTTTACAAATCCTGAAACAAGCGGCTTATCGAGGAGAATCATAATAAGTGTTGAGGTAGTTAAAAAAAACAAATATACTTAATACGGATATAGCTTCCATCAACATTTTGGCCTGGGTTTTGGGTGTTGAATGTTAGATGAGATAAGATTGTTTCAATCCTCGATTAAGCAGTCCCCCCAACAACCAGCAACCAACAAACAAACAGTAACTTATCTAAAGATCTTTACAATAAGTGCGATGAGCAATAAAAGCACAACAAACCCACTTAAAATAAATGCCCAATAGTTGACCACCCTCGACTCTGCTGTCATTTCATAGTCTTCAAAAAAGTAAGAGAGTGGTTTAATTTCCCAGCTAACCGTATTACCCACTATCATGGTAGAATTGGTTTCTGTGATCAATCCGGGCATTTCTACTTCATGTGTATATTCTTCATCAAAGAGAAGATTATCACTGAATTCATCCTTGTCTTCGAGCTCTTTAAATATTGGAGGCTTAATATTATGAAGGGCAGAAAGCCCTGGTTTTTGCGTCCATTCAATTAGTGCATCAATAGAGTTGTCATAACTGCCCGATGACCATCCCATAACGTGTGCAGAAATACTGTCACTGTAATTTGAAAGGTCTATCGTATTGAGCTGGGGATCATTCAGTTTTGCAATTCCCTTTTCAAGGGCCAGGCTAATTTCATAGACCAGAGTATTTTTATAGTAGCTGTCTAATCTGGCTTCGGCGCTGTCGTAGCGGATACTATCTTTCCAGTTCACGGGTGTATTTACTCCCGAGATCCACAGTATGTCCTCTTTATTAAGATATGAATGGAAGTCTGTATCAAAAGTATTGGCGGCTCTGTATACCTGCTTATAAGTGAGAAAAGAGTAGAAGAACATGAAGCGTTTAGAGATTGTAACTTCACGGTCTATTTGTTTCCTCCAGCTGCTATCATTGCGGATCTCACTGTTTAACTCATCCACACCCTTGTATGATTTGCTGAGTATACAGATATAAGCGTTTGAATCAGCTGTATCCCTGTGGACTTCCTTCATCCAGCTGCTATCGACCGGATATGGCAGATCCATGTCAAGAACTTCAGTCGAATCCCCTTTAATGATTATGGTCCGGGTGAAAGAGCCATCATAATTGATTGTTGTTTTAATGCTTATTTCGCGGCAGCTGCTAAGGGCTATGCCCAGAAAAAGCAGCATATAGATCAAATATTTTGTTTTCATGGCCTTTTTATTTTAAATATTATTGGCAACTGAGTTAAATTTTTCCAACAGACCCTTTTTATCTGCTCTAATAGAGCTGAAATTTTTTATTGCCCGGATTTCCCATGCCTTATATGTCCTCTTATTTTTATGGCCTGATTTTTTCTCTGATACATTTTGAAATTGTGTTTCGAGCCGATTTATCTTGTCCAGTACTACAAATTGTTCATATCCAAACAGGGCAAATAATATAATTGCTGCTGCGGACAGTGACCAGCGAAAAATTGCATTCTGAAAAATAGCCATATGACCGACTTTCTTTTCATTCTTAGCTTCAGGGAGACGGCCCATAATATCATCAGTCAGTCCAGACGGATCACTTAATTCTGGTTCAAAGTCACGTATTTTAGTAATAAGCCCATGGGCTTTTTCACAAGCAAGGAAGTGCAGATGGCAATTTTGGCAAGAACTAAGATGGTAGCTGGTTTCGGAGTCTAGCTCCCCGCCCCATTCGCTGAAATATTTATCTACATTTTGTATGGCTTTTTCACATTTCATACCTCACTCCTTTCATATGCTAAGATGGCGCTAAGCTTTTCCCTGATGGCCTTCCTGGCATGATATAGATTGCTTTTTATGGCAGTTTCAGCCATTCCACAAATTTCCTGTACTTCCTTTTGAGATAAGCCCTGAAGATCTCGCAAACTAAAAATCAATTGTTGTTTTTCGGGCAAGCCGGCAGTAATTAATCTTATTAGCTCCCCGGCTTCTCTGTTTTCAAGAATAATATCAATACCTCCTTCAGCGGCGGCCAATGTTTCCGGGATTAAATTTTCAAGGCTAATTGCCGGCCGCCGTTTTTGTGACCTGATGCTGTCTATTGCTGTATTGCTTACGATCCTGTACATCCAACTTGAAAATTTCTCTTTATCATTATATGTATTAAACTTTTCCCAAATTTTGATAAAGCTATCCTGTACTATGTCCCTGGCCTCATCTTCATCGCCAAGCATCCTGAATGCAAGATTGAATGCCTGTTGCTGATATTTCTCCACCAGCATTCGGAATGCATTTTTATCTCCCCTTTGTATTTGCTTAATGATTTTTTGCAATACGATTAGTATAAAAAGTTCGTTCTATAATAAGTACGTCAGGATATTCTAAAGGTAAAAATTTATGATGACTAATATTTTTGATTGTTTGTAACATATCACAAGTATTGTCGTCTTTTATATATATTCAGGAGCAGCCTATTATCGTTTTAATAAAACCATCCACCCATGCTTGTGAATTACTTTAAAACCGCCCTGCGGCATCTCAAAAAAAACCGGGGTTTTTCAATAATCAATATTACGGGATTGTCTATCGGTATTGCAGTGAGCATTGTGGGTTTTTTGTTTGTTGGACACGAGTTAAGCTTTGACCGCTTCCACCAAAACTCGGATAGGATCGTCAGGGTTACGGTTGATGCCCTGATCGGGAACACTGAAATCAAACAACTGTATACCCCGGCTCCAATTGCACTTGCGCTTTACAACGAGTATCCCGAGGTTGAAGAGGTTTGCAGGATTGCGCCAGCACAAAATGTCCGGGTTACCATAAATGACCAGACGTTCAGGGAAAATGACGTGCTAATGGTTGACTCTACCTTTTTTCAAATGTTTTCTTTCCCCTTATTATCTGGCGAACGAGAGTCAGTATTAAGTCAGCCAAACTCTGTGGTATTATCCCAAAAGACAGTGGATAAATATTTCCCCAACGAAGATGCTATTGGCAAACTTCTTGAATATAAACATTATTCAGAGGACACAGCCTATCTCCTAACGATTACCGGTATCATGAAAAATTTTCCGGAGAACTCTCATTTTCATGCTGATTTGCTTGTATCTATAACATCTTTTGAGGGAATATATAATAATGCCGGATGGTTCAATAATTTTTGCCGCACCTATATTTTGTTAAAGGAGCATGTAGATTACAAAAGCCTTGATGCTAAAATGCCCGGCTTCGTTGATCAATATTTATTTGACGGGCAATATGAAGACCGCATGGCTGAGAGTTCGAATAAATGGGAGTGGAATATTCAGCCACTTCATGATATTCATTTAAATTCTGATTTCAGGGGAGAATTTAAGACAAATGGCAAAAAAGAATACGTTTATATTTTCCTGGTGGTCTCCATTTGCATTCTACTGATTGCCTGCATAAACTTTGTAAACCTGTCAACAGCAAAATCTGCCACAAGGGGAAGGGAAGTCGGCATAAGGAAGGTGTTGGGTTCAGGAAAGCCAAGGCTATTCAGACAATTCCTGGGAGAATCATTTATATATAGCATTATTTCCCTTGTTATAGGACTGATCCTGGTAGGGCTAATACTGAAACTTATCGACGAAGTATTCAATATTCATATGGTGATGCCATATACCAGCAATCCTATCACTATTCCATTGTTGATATTTGGAGGAATAGTATTGGGAGTACTTTCAGGTTTTTATCCGGCAATTGTACTATCAAATTTCAGTCCCATGTATGCTATGAGCGACAGGGGAATGAAAGGGAAAAGATCACCCTGGTTAAGAAATGTACTGGTTGTTTTCCAGTTTGGCGTTTCGGTAGTATTGATCTTCGGAACGATCATCATGTTTATGCAAATGAGTCTTCTGCAAAACGAGAAACTTGGTTTTGAGAAAAAGAATGTTTTTGTGATTCATAATGCTTTGTCGCTGGGGACGAGCATGCAGGCGTTTAAAAATGACCTTCTTCAGCAAGCATTCGTTGAAAATGTTTCCATATCACATCGCTTGCCAGGATACTCTTTCAATAACCTTGGTTTTGGGGCAGAGGGTTTCGACGAAACATTCACACTTAACATTTGTGCATGTGATGAAGATTTCGATGATCTTTTAAAACTGACCATGATATCCGGCCGTTTTTTTTCAAAGGAATCCGGGACTGATTCTGCCGCAGCTGTGGTAAATGAAGAAGCGTGTAGGCTTCTGGGCTGGGAAGATCCGATAGGAAAGAAGATCTTTGACAGGGGATCAGACAGGAATGTTTATACCATCATAGGGGTTGTAAAAAATCTGTATTATGAGTCGAAACATCACAGTATACAGCCCATGGCTTTTTTGCATACTGATAATCCAATTGGCCTGGCCTCTGCTTTTATTTCAGTCAGGATAAGAGAGGAGGGTGACATACCTTTAATGATCAAAGCAGCAAACAAAATATGGGACAGCCATTCACCTGAACTTACTTTTGAATATTCATTACTGGAATCGGATTATGACCAGCTGTATACAAATGAACAGCAAACACGTATATTGTTTATTGCTTTTTCCATACTGGCAATATTCATTGCCTGCCTGGGGCTGATTGGCCTTTCTTCCTTTATGATGGAGCTTAAGACCCGCGAAACAGGCATTAGAAAAGTGTTCGGGGCCAGTGCAACCAATATCACACTGATGTTCACCGGTAAATTTCTTAAATGGGTAGTTCTTGCTAATATAATCGGTTGGCCGTTGGCCTGGTATTTTATGGATTCATGGCTACAGAACTTTCAGTACAGAGTTTCAATGCCCTGGTGGGTATTTCTGTTGGTAGCCTTAATAACTGTTGTGATAGCAATAATAACCACATTATTTGAATCATTAAAGGCAGCACTCAGTAATCCCATTAAAACATTAAGGCACCAGTAAATTAGGGGAATTATCCCAGGTCACAAATTTGTTGCAGGGCAGCAAGATCATTGAGGGTAATAACCTTACCCTGCATTTCAATCAGCTTATCATCCTGAAATTTCTTGAGGATCCTGATCACGTTTTCTGTCGACATGCCTGCCAGCTCTGCCAGTTCTTTGCGGGTGAGGTCGAGCTCAAACTTATCAGATTTAAATACGCGCCCCGCCAGGCATAGCAAAAGATCGGCAAGCTGCCATATGATTGGCGGTGAGTAAGGCAGAAGAAACGATTGTTGATCTGGTTGCTATTTTCTCCCAGGATGCTGATCACTTTTGATGCAAACATTCCATTTTCACGGATAAGTTGTTTAAATGTGGTAATATCGATCAGCTTGGCAATGGATTTCTGGTAGGCGGCAGCTGAATATTGAAATACTTCCTCTCCTTCTGATAATGAAGAAAGCCCAACAAGGTTCCCAGGGCTGATAATTTTCAGGATCAGGGTTTGGTTGCCGTGTTCGAGATATACTTTTACGAGGCCTTCACAAAGAAATACAACGTGGGATGCAAAAGCTCCGTGCTTGGCAATGATCTCCCCCTTATTATATTCGACAGTGACCTGCTTTTTATGGCAGTTTCAGCCACTCCACAAATTTCCTGTACTTCCTTTTGAGATAAGCCCTGAAGATCTCGCAAACTAAAAATCAATTGTTGTTTTTCGGGCAAGCCGGCAGTAATTAATCTTATTAGCTCCCCGGCTTCTTTGTTTTCAAGAACAATATCAATACCTCCTTCAGCGGCGGCCAATGTTTCCGGGATTAAATTTTCAAGGCTAATTGCCGGACGCCGTTTTTGTGACCTGATGCAGTCTAATGCTGTATTGCTTACGATCCTGTACATCCAACTTGAAAATTTCTCTTTATCATTATATGTATTAAACTTTTCCCAGATTTTGATGAAGCTGTCCTGAACTACATCCCTGGCTTCATCCTCATCGCCCAGCATTCTGAATGCAAGCCTGAATGCATCTTGCTGATACTTATCCACCAGCACCCTGAATGCTTCCTTATCGCCCCTCTGTATTTTATGAATTATTTTTTGCAAAACGCTTTGCCTAAAAATTCCTTCTGACATTATTACGTCCAGATAATCTAAAGGTAAAAATTTAATTAATGGATTATAATCAGGAAACGAAACAAGGCATAAGTATTGTTCCGCCACATGATGAAAAGAAAATCTTATTTCCGGATCCTATTCGAATCCTCCTTCTGAATCGGCATCCTGACCGTTTCTTGCGGATGTGGATTTAAAGTTGTTGAAGCGGTATGAGAGGGTTACAATGAATACCGGGGCACTGGGTTCATAAATACTGTACTGGTAAAACCCATCTCCTTCTGATGTATATTCATGCTTGGATGTACCGAGGATATCCCTGACCTGAAAATTTGCGGTAAGCCTGTTCTGGAGAAAGTTCACTTTTGCTGCCGCATCAACGGTATAATAGCCACTACGTGTACCCTGAGCCGAGACCGAACCACTGTTGTAACGGCTGTTCAGCTGAAAGATCACATTTTTTGTAATGGTAAACGTATTATTGAACCTGGAATTCCAGTTGTTTGAAGAGCGGTTAAAATCCTGCTCCTCCAATGATCCTTCAATCCTGTAGTTATAATAGTTTCCGCTCAGGCTCATGTCCCACCATCGAAAAATACTGAAGTTCAGCATGGCTTCCATCCCGAGAGAAAAATCTTCTCCCACATTCTCAAATGTTGTCAGCATAACATCCTGATCATAAACAGACCTTATCCTTTCTATTTTATTGTGGGTTATCCTGTAATACCCTTCGAGGGATAAGAAATTATCGCCGAACTTTTTTAAGTAAGCCAGGTCGTAAGAATCGATATATTCGGGTTTAAGTGCGGGATTACCCTGTCTGACGTTAAACTCATTCTGCCAGGTAAGGAATGGTTCAAGATACCAGCCCCTGGGCCTGTCTATCCTTCGAGAGTAGCTGGCCATCAGCTGCTGGTCAAGCGGCAAATTATAAGAAAGGTGTACGCTTGGAAAATAATCAAACCTGTCGATTACAGCATCATCTTCCCCTGAGGTCGAGATTACACGATACGTATATTCTCCCCTTAATCCCAGCTGGTAACCGAATTTATGAAACATCCCTGCATAAATTGCATATACAGCAAAAATATTCCTGCTGAGGTCTGTGTTATTGGAATATTTTTCGTTGATGATATAATCTCCTGTCGGGGGATCCAGGTCGTATAGCTCTGTAATGTCGGTACTCCGTCCAAAACGGGTTTGCAAACCACTTTCAAATTTGCTGTCAGGGCCTAGGGGCAGCACATAATCGAGATTGATCCTCAATCTTTGTGAGGGTCCTTTCTCCAAATTTTTCCTGCCACTGGTGATGGAATCCGATAATGTACGCAGCTCATTTATAGTACTTTCATCATTGTTCCTGTACCGGAAATTGGCTTCAAGTTTAATATTATGTACTTCAGAACCAAGCATGTCGTTTTGTGTAATACCTTTATTTGACATACCAAGGCTATCCTTCGTTCTGAAGCTGTGCTGGTAAACCAGGTCCGTGCTGTAATAGCCCCCCCCTCTGGTGGTTATGTCATCACTGATATAATTGTAGTAGTTTTCTCCAGGTTGGTTGAAGGTTTCGTATCGAAGGCTTGCTTCATGATCCATGTCCCAGTTTCCCAGCCTTCCCGATAGAGATACATAATCGAATTTCGTTGGATTGTATTCAATCCCTGCCCTGACCGATGTACTGGTATGTCCTCTGCCCGCATCTCCGGAGGAATTTACAAAAAACAGGGTGTCGTTCGAAAGCGTTTCCCGCTCAGTGCTTTCTTCACCCGGACGTGATCGCTTATTATAATTGGCACCCAGTATAAAATTGAATTTATTGGTTCTGTAGCTTAGCTGAAAGTCGCCTCCGTATTGATCATAGGTGCCAGCATTTGCATTTACAATCCCGCTGAGTCCGTTAAGATGATTCTTTTTGGTAATCACATTGATGATTCCCGTAGCTCCATCTGGCTCATATTTTACTGAGGGATTGGTGATGATCTCTATGTTTTCAATGGAGCTTGCCGGGATCTGTCGTAAAACATCTGAGGGTTCTAATATTGTTGGCTTGCCGTCGATAAGCACTGTAAATCCGGTACTCCCGCGCAGGGATACATTTCCTTCAACATCAACCTGAACGGATGGAATGTTTTCCAGTACATTCACAGCTGTTCCGCCTGCCGCAGTGATCTGCTTATCTACATTGATCACTTTTTTGTCGATCTTATATTCAACAGCTGCACTTTTGCTTACAATTTCTATTTCGCGAAGCATACCTGAGGATGCTTGCAGAGCTATATTGCCAAGGCTAACATTTTCTTCCATGTTGGGTGCGAAAAAGACTTCAGATTTAAGTTTTTCGTAACCAATGAATGAAACTTCGATATAGTAGTTATCGCTTTTTGGAATATCCATTTTAAAATGTCCCAGGAAATCAGTAACGGTACCTGTGAGCAGGGAATCATTGGATGCCTTGAACAATGCTATGGTAGCATATTCAAGTGGCTCATTTGCATTTTCATCTATCACAGTACCTTTAATCTTGCCCTTGGGTGGTGCATCATTGGCCAGCGCATTCCCGCTGAAAAAAAGGCTTAGGCAAAAAAACAGGCTTATGGCCCATATATGTCGAACTAACGTCATTTACTAAATACAAATATTGATTAGTAGAACATTTAATACAGCCAAAGGTTTAATGTAGATGGAAAATTAGGATAATTTAACCCAGATCACAGATCCTTTGAAGGGCATCAAGGTCATTGAGAGCAATGTGCTTGCCTTTTATTACGATCAGCTTGTCATCCTGGAACTTTTTCAGGATCCTGATCACATTTTCGGTTGACATGCCGGCCAGTTCTGCAAGTTCTTTTCGGGTGAGATCAAGCTCAAAAGTATCGGACTTGAACACCCTGCCTGCCAGGCACAATAATAAATCGGCCAGCCGGCCATAGGATTGGCGTTGAGTAAGGCAGAAGAAACGATTATTGATCTGGTTGCTGTTTTCTCCCAGGATGCTGATCACCTTTGATGCAAACATTCCATTTTCACGGATGAGTTGTTTAAAAGTAGCAATATCGATCAACCTGGCAATGGATTTTTGGTAGGCGGCAGCTGAATATTGAAATACTTCCTCTCCTTCTGACAGAGAAGAAAGCCCAACCAGGTTACCCGGGCTGATAATTTTCAATATCAGGGTTTGGTTGCCGTGCTCAAGATATACTTTCACGAGGCCTTCACATAGAAATACAACATGAGACGCAAAAGCACCATGTTTGGCAATGATTTCCCCCTTATTATATTCGACAGTAACCTGCTTTTTCTCGAGCAGGGCCATCTGTTCCTCGGTCAGTGCATCAAAGCACCTGCAATGATCATCTGCAACAGTACAACTTGTCCGGACGGCTACCATCTAACTTTTTGATTGATTTGATGAGTACAAATATAGGTTAAATCAGCAATGCAACCAATAATGGCCCTCAAAAACATTGATCTATATCAATATTATGGGAAACCTGAATCATAAACAGAATGTTATAGCATACACCAGTACTGTTAATTTTGTAACAACTGTTAAATCTACAAAACAAATAAGCCAAGAAGCTATGAGGAAACTTTCTGTAATCGCGTTTATCCTGTTTTTGCCCCTGCTTTTGCTGGCGGTGATACAGTTGAACGATTCATTAAATGATCCCGGGGTGACGGTAGTTAACTATGTTCGAACTGCTGATCGTAATATGACGCCCTCGGTTGATCATACCAGGTTTGATATCCTGAATGAGCCCTTTGCCGATGCGCATGCTGTAACAGCTGCCTGCCTGACATGTCACACCAACAGGCATGAGGAAATTATGAAAACCTCCCACTGGTTGTGGCAAAGGACTGAGGTTTTAGAAGGCCGTGGTGAGGTTCCGCTGGGGAAAAGAAATATCCTGAACAACTTTTGTACGGGTGTATCATCCAGCGAGGGAACATGTACCCGCTGCCATATTGGTTATGGATTTGCCGACAATACTTTCGATTTCAACGAACCAACTAATATCGACTGCCTGGTTTGTCATGATCAGACTGGTTCATACAAGAAAGGAAAGGGTGATGCCGGATATCCTGATCCAAGTGTAAACCTGAATTATGTTTCTACACACGTTGGAAGCCCTGGCCGTGATAATTGCGGTGTATGCCATTTCTGGGGCGGCGGCGGAAACAATGTAAAACATGGCGACCTGGAAAAGTCACTGCTTGACTGTTCGAGGGAGGTGGATGTGCATATGACCACCGAAGGAGAGAACATGAGCTGCGTTGACTGTCATGTAACCGAAAAGCATCAGATGGCCGGAAAGCTTTATGCGCTTTCATCTGAAAATAAAAGCCGGGCGACCTGTGAGCAGTGTCATACCAATGCCCCTCACCAGGACCAGATCCTTGATGACCACAATATCAGGGTGGCTTGCCAGACCTGTCATATTCCAGTGTATGCAAAAGTAAATGCTACAAAAATGTACTGGGACTGGTCAACGACCGGAGAACTTGATGATGCAGGGCATGCCTTCCACACTTCTGACGTGGACGGGAATCACAAGTATATGTCGATCAAAGGAACCTTTGTGTGGGACGACAATGTCGTTCCTGAGTATTATTGGTTTAATGGGATTGCCGACCATCATCTTATTACAGATAATATTGATACAATTCCAATTCAGATGAACAGCCTTGATGGTTCATACAGGGATAAAGGAATAAATCAGAAATCAAGCTCCCCTTCAAAGATCTGGCCGGTAAAAGTGCACCGCGGACGACAGGTGTATGATGTGCAGAACAATACTTTGGTACAACCTAAGCTTTGGGACAAAGAGGCTGGAAAAGGTGCCATGTGGACCGACTTTAACTGGGATGAATCCATTAAGGCCGGGATGGCCTACCTTCAGCTGCCCTACAGTGGTGAATATGGTTTTGTGGAAACAGAAATGTACTGGCCACTCAACCATATGGTTTCACCTGCTGAGCATTCACTCAAGTGCATTGATTGCCATTCACGAAACAACAGCCGGCTTGCCGGACTGAACGACTTTTATCTTCCCGGCAGGGATAAGAATATGAAGATAGAAGCTTCGGGGATCACTTTGATGTTTCTGGCACTTATCGGTGTAATCGTGCACGTGATCTGTCGTATCATCTACCGAAAACGCTGTCCGTTGAACCAAAAATTACAGGGAGGAGAATAAGATGAAAAAAGTATATTTATATAAAGGATACGAACGTTTCTGGCATTGGACACAGGCCTGTCTGGTCCTTTTCCTGATGATGACAGGCTTTGAGATCCATGGCACCTATCAGTTATTTGGATATGAGAATGCCGTCAGGTGGCACGATAATGCCGCATGGGCCTTTCTGATCCTCATTGTCTTCACAATGTTCTGGCATGTTACCTCGGGAGAATGGAAGCAATATGTACCAACAGCAAAAAACCTGAATGCTCAGGTTAAATATTACCTTACCGGGATCTTTAACAATGCACCACACCCAACGGGGAAACGTCTCTTGAGTAAATTAAACCCGCTTCAGAGGCTGACCTACTTTGCTCTGAACATACTTATTATTCCGTTGATGATGCTTTCAGGATTTCTCTACCTGTATTTCAATTACCCTATACAGGGTATAGAACTAGACAGCCTGGAACCTATTGCCTATATCCATACGATTGGTGCTTATATCATGATCACCTTTATCGTCATCCATCTTTATCTGATCACTACTGGTCGCTCGGTATTTTCAAACTTGAAGGCCATGGTCACCGGTTGGGAAGAAATGGATGAGCATGAGGCTGAACTGACAGTTAAAGATGTTATGGACACAGCTAATCAGTTTGTGAAAGAATCCAACGGGAAGAAAAAGAAGAAATAATTTAGAAATTACAGTGTACAATAGAAATAACTCAACACTCAACACTTAAAACCATAACCATGTATAAAAGAACAATATATCTGTTAATGCTTTCATTGGCAACAGCCATTTTTGTTTCATCTTGCTCTTGCCCTTGCGAATCTGAAGTTAGCGGGCCTGATGAAATTGTGGCTCAGATGCAGGAAGGTCTCAATGTAATCACCAGCGAAGGGCTTCATGTGATGATGGACAGCCTGGATGTGTTTTACCTGATCGACGTCAGGGAAATGGATGAATATGCTTACGGATTTATTCCCGGTGCCATCAACATCCCGGGTGGGGTATTGATCTTCAAAATGGGCAATGAAGCATTCTGGGATAATGAAATGATCTATCCTCCGGAGATGACCGATAAACTGATTGTGTATTGCAAAAAAGGCAAACGCTCAGTTATTGCGGCTCATTATCTTGAACGCCTTGGTTACGAAAATGTATACTACATAGAAGGTGGTTGGAAAGCCTGGGAAATGGCTTATCCACTTGAGTATGAAGAAAACCTGGATGCCCTTGGGGGAGGCGGAGATGAGCATGCTGATGAAGGAGGGTGTTAAGATTGTCGATTTTCGATCCTCGATTTTCGATATTTGAAGTTTGATATTCGAAGGGGATAGAAGATAGAAGAAGATTCTAAGCAGGCCTGAGGTTTGGCCTTGATCACGTAACCTCCTTAGTTTATTTGTTTTGGTGAAAGGCTCCCGCTTGGGGGCCTTTCTTTATACCCGAGCTGAAGCTCGGGCTAAGCAGTCTTTTTCTGGTTTGCTGAAGCTCGGGCTAAACAGCATCTTTTTGGATAAACCAACACCTTCCCCGCCCTTCAGGGCGGGGATTCTGGGCCTTATTTCATGAGGCGGGGCTTTAGCCCCCAGAATTCTAACTATTTTCCGAAGCGGGACAAAACACTAGAAATCAGATACCAGAAGAACGATACCAGAAGTATAGGTTTTCGATTTTAATTCATCGGAACTTCAAGGAAGAGAACAAAAGAGTTTTCCTGTGATTTGATCTTAACAGAGTCACATTCGGAGATTCCCAGCGCATCCCTGCGCAGGAGCGTTGTGCCCGCAACTGTGGCCTTGCCTTCGATCATAAAAACATAGAGGCCGTTACCCGGATAATGCATTTTATATGCGAGTTCTTTTCCGGCTTTTGGCTTGCTCAGCGAAAGAACGGCCTTTTGATGAATGAAAAGAGAGGTGTCGTTGGGTTCATTATTGACTATTCGGTAAATATTATCAGTGAACAGTTTTTCATCAAAGCGCTTTTGGTCATAGCGGGGCATCACATTTTTTTCTTCGGGAAAGATCCAGATCTGTAATAGATTGATATCCTTTTGCTGAGAGGGATTGAATTCTGAATGCATGATTCCTGTTCCTGCTGACATCACCTGCACTTCTCCGGCAGAAATAACAGATCCATTGCCCATATTATCCTTGTGTTCAAGGCTGCCACGAAGCGGAATGGTGATAATCTCCATGTCGTTGTGCGGGTGTGTTCCAAAGCCTTTTCCCGGGGCAATGATATCATCGTTCAGTACGCGCAATTTCCCGAAATGAATGCGTTCAGGATCATAATGGTCGGCGAAGCTGAAAGAATGTCGTGCCTGTAACCAGCCGTGATCTGCAAAACCCCGGCTGTCTGCGCTGTGATATATAGTTTTCATTTTATTCAGGTTTAGTTGTTAAGAAGTAACAACTAAATGCGAATAAATGTTGGAAGGTCAAAAATTTAAAGATCCACACGGATGGTTTGGAAATCATGTGCCCTGATCTCAAAGGGTTCTTCGGATCTGATCTTATCCTGTCCTGATAAACCGCTGGATGAAAAAGAAATTGTGATCGGACTTAAGAGGTTCCACCTGAAGGTCACCACCTGATCTTCTCCGGTGGGATTATATATGCGCATCAGAAAGTGCATGCCATCAGATCCAGGAATAAAGGCTGTGATCAGCACATTTTGATTGTCGGTACTGATCAGGGGCATGGATGTTTTTCTGGTTTCAGATGCCGGGACTACCACGAGTGGCTGTGAGCGCTCTAATGCCCGTTTGATATTAAATACAGGATCAAAACTTTCATGTGGGTATAGTGAGTAGCGAAAGCTTGCTTTCCCCGGCTGTGCTGCAAGATAATTGGTTTCCCAGTAGTTGTTCATGACATATGAGAAAATAGATTGAGCGGCCTCCTGCTCGTCTTTATAGCCGAATGACAGGGCATCCATAGATATCTCCCCGATTTCCACCAGGGGTGCGTCAAGTGAGACCATACATACACCTTGCGTTTCTGATGACACATCCACCCATCTGCTCAGGGGGCTAAAATTCAGGTTTGAGCCGGGCAGCTGGCCTTCCCCGGCCATATAATAGTCCCAGGCCTGGTTAATACGAACATCCCCGCCGGGAATATTAAAAGGAAATGCAAAATGCACCCCTTCAGCTGCATAAACTTCCGATTTTAACAGGGTATTTTTGATGTCAACCCGGTCCAGGCCGTTAAAAATGCGGACCTCCCTGATCAGACCTTCTGTGCCTGGTGCATCAGACTCGATACGGATGCTGTTAACCAGTGGCCCCTTTTCAGTTTGCGAAACCCTCACATTCTCATTAAAATGTTTGTTGGCAGGATCCCTGCCTTCTACATAAACATAGCTGTTCATGCCATATTCTGAAAGGTGGTTCACCATATCTCCCTCGAAATTCTTGTATCTCAGAGAATCTATATCACCTGATTGTGGATTTATGCTGACTTCAAGCCCGGAATGTTTGCGTAAAGGCAAAGGCATAGCAAAATGTTTTTCCTCCCTGATGATTATCTTGGTGGCTGAAAGCGGGGGAACATCCCTGAGCAGGACAGCCAGTCTTCCGTCAGACATGTACTGTGTTTTCAGGTGATTGCCGTTCTGGTCTGCAACATAAATATTTCCGGCCCCTTCAGGAACAGGGACGATAACAATATCGGTCACAGGCCATGAATGTGTATTCCAGATGTCGAAAGCATAGATATCACCGGCCGGGGCATGCTTTACCTTGCCAATTGCCTGTTGCATGATGGAAGAGGTGATGCTGTCAGCCTTTATTGCAAAGGATTGTTTGGTTTTCCACTGCTCAAGAGTAAAAGGATCATGCGGTGCGCTGATGCTGTTCCAAGAACCCCAGGTATGCTCATCATAGAGTAAAATGTTCTTCCATGCTTCACCTATCTGTTTGACAGGATAGTCTCTGATGCCTGAGATCACCCACAGGCTTTGTGCCTGTTCAAGCCTCTCGGCCGCAGCATTTACAAGGGCTGTTTCCCGGGCTGAAGATGATGCTCCATCCTCCCAGTAAGGGGTCAGATCACCGGCAAAAGATGGCAATACTCTGCCATACTTTTCTTCAAAAATACCGAAGGCTTCGGCTGTTGTTGCGATATACATTTTTGGAGTAATGTACTTTTCATTCCAGTCCCTGACAATATCGGGCAAAGCTTTATGCGGGGGGCCGTTATCCGATCCGATATTATAGCGGATGATCGACATCTCATATGGAAATGTTTCTTCACTCAGCTGATCAACATATTCGAAAATGGGTTCTTCTGTGAGAAGGTTTTTCGGTTCCCCTGCACCGAGCCCTGTATGAAACCAGGAGTATCCCCTGGCCGGGAACCAGGTCAGCACACTGTCGAGACCACTTTTAGAAACCCAGTAAAAAGGCTTGTCTCCCCAGGTATCCTTGATATCGCCGATACGGTGAAAAGTGTTTGTTCCGGGAGAGAAATAGCGGATCCCACTTTTGGCCATCACGGGCACCAGGCTCCAGGTATATCCCGGGATATCGGTGATCATGGCCGAGCGTAATTCTGTGCCACATTCCCGCGCTACTTTTGCACTCCTTTGTATAAGCTGTATCAGTTCTTCTGGGCTGCAGATGGCTGTCAGTTCATTTGCCCATAGGCCATCGAGGCCAATACCGCCTGCCTGCACCACCCGAAAAAAGTTTTCCTTTTCATCCTTACTGCATTTTTCGAGATATGATTCTACTGCCCAGCAAACTTCCACATTCCACTTGAAACGTGAACCCGGCGGGTAATCAGCGGTTTCGTCATGAAGTTCAACCACCTGCCTGAAAAAGTCATGGTGCATCTTTTCAACCACACTCTGGTGATGGGTGTAGCCTATGTCGGAATGACTATGGTGTAGCAAGTACAGGCTCATGGGGCGGACCGGGGTCAGAGAAATACTCTCCATATGATGAATGTGGCCATCAATGTTTATGCTTATATCGTCGATCATATCACCGGCTTTTCCCGAAACCGGGAAATACGTATAATTGACTCCCATCCTTATGGGGATTTCCCTCTTTTCCCCCTTTGCCGAGATCACTGCATGGGTATTTTCTCCAAAATGGTGTATGTCGAAGCGGAGCACATAACGTTCACCATCCGGGGCATTCATAATGGCCGGCATCTGTTTGGCCAGCAGGCTTGAGTTCATTGCGTATCGGTGGGTCATATACCAGCAGGGATCATCGGAAGAGGTAGCGGTGATCTTTATTTCGGGCTTATGTCCTTCTTTAAGCATTTTAGAAGGCACAGTAAGAAAAGCGTAGCCCATCAGGTCGCCATATTTATCTACCAGGCTGGCGTTGAATGATAATGAAACTCCTTCCGGGCTGCGAATGGTCCATTTCTTTGAGACCGTATCGCGGGGGTTTCGGAAACTGAGCAGGTATTGGTCGTCAAGATAGAGCTTGTAGGGATATGACTTCTCATTTACATCAATGCCAAAGATCCACACAAAAGTAAATTCTTTTGCATCTGTATTTTCGGGCACCTCATCCATCAGCCAGGCAATATATTTAGTGGAATCCTGGTTGCGGATCAGCAATGATGTCGTGACTTCAGGATGAGGAGCATGATATGTGAGCACTTCTCCCTGTACATCTTCGGTGTAGCCGCGGAGCCAATTTGCGTTTTGGGCAGAGATGTTTAAAACAAAGATAATTGCACAAAGAAAAGTTAATGATTGCCTCATGAAGTAAAGATAAAAATAATAAGCACCTCAACCCCTAACCCCTTCTTCCCTCGCTAAAGCTCGGGACAGGCTCTCAAGGAGAAGAGGAATCAGGCATTTGGTTAGTGGTTCAAATATCAGACATCAAATACCAATCAGTTTTTATCTCCCACAGAATAGATCTCCCGAAGGATATGGTCGTATTTGGCGTAGAGTACTTTTCGCTTCAGTTTGAGTGTGGGGGAGAGCTCGCCGGATTCCGGAGACCAGTTGTCACATACTATGCGGAAGCGCTTGATCTGTTCTACCTGTCCAAGGCGCTTGTTTACCTTATTGACCTCTTTTTGCATGCGGGCCAGCACTTCTTTCTTCTGTACCAGCTCTTCATTATCTCTGTAGTGCACCTTGTGTTTGGTGGCCCAGAAATGAAAGTAATCAAGATTGGGAGAGATCAGGGCAGAGGCGAACTTTTCGTTTTCTCCCACAACCATAGCCTGTTCGATCAAAGACGATTCTTTCATAATATTCTCAATCACCTGAGGAGCAATATATTTCCCGGCTGAATTTTTGAATATTTCCTTTTTCCTGTCGGTGATGGTGAGAAAAATATCATCCTCCAGAATACCGATATCGCCGGTGTGGAGCCATCCGTCTTCGCTTATGGTTTCTTTTGTTTGCTCTTCATCTTTATAGTAGCCCATCATCACGCTGGGCCCCTTGCAAAGGATCTCACCGTCTTCAGCAATTTTTACCTCCAGGTTTTCAAGGATAGGTCCAACGCTGCCAAAGCGGACCCTGTCATAAGAGCGGGGATCATTTACTGCGATCACGGGAGAAGTTTCTGTGAGTCCATACCCTTCATATACCGGGAGTCCGGCAGCCCAGAAGATCCTGATCAGTCTTTCCTGCAGGGCTGACCCGCCGGAGACAATGATCTTAATGTTGCCTCCCAGGCCGGCTCGCCAATGCTTATAGATTAGCTTGTCGGCGAGTCCCTGTTTTTGTTCATACCACCAGCTATTTTTTCCCGGATTTTTATATTGATGAGCAACTTTAACTGCCCAGAAATAAATGATTTTTTTTATTCCACTCAGGTCTTTGCCTTTCTTGATAAAGTTATCGTAAACCTTTTCGAGCAGCCGTGGAACAGTATTGAATATCTGGGGTTTTATCTCACGTATAAAATCTCCTATCCGGGCCAGGTTTTCAACGTAATATATACCTATGCCATTAATCTGGTAGATATAGTTCACCATACGTTCGTACACATGGCATAAGGGCAGGAAGCTGATGGCTGTTTCAGGATGATGGATAGGAAGCCTTGGCTTTGATGTAAGAGTATTGCATAGCAGATTATGGTGGGATAACATGACTCCCTTCGGGTTTCCCGTTGTACCGGAAGTATATATGATTGTGAGCAGATCTTCAGGACTAGTTGCTTTTTTGACATCCTCCAGTGCCTGCTTTTGTTTTTCAGCAGCACTTTTCCCCAGTTGCATCAGGCCCAGCCAGTGTTTTTCCCCTTCGATCTCATTATAGGTGTACACTGCTTTAATGGAAGGTACTTTTTCGAGAACAGGTTTAATTTTTTTAAATAGTGTTTGATCGGCGACGCATAGCACCTTTGCTTCGCAATGGTTGAGTATGTATTCCTGTTCATCTGAGCTGATGGTAGGGTAGATGGGCACATGTACCATCCCGGCCTGGGCGATGCCCATGTCCATTATGTTCCATTCGGGCCGGTTTTGTGAGATGGTGGCAACACGATCGCCTTTTTCCAGGCCAAGCTCAAGCAATCCGTAGCTTACGTTTGTACAATGATCAACATAATCTTCTGAAGAGTATTTGATCCACTTTCCATCAACATTTTTAGCAAAAGCATCCTCTTTTCCTGCGTATTCATTACGATACAACTCGAGGATGTCAAAGAGTCGGGTTAGTTCCATTTTGACATTTTTTGGTAAATCATCCTCCCGTCCCTGAGCATAGAGATCGGGCAAGTCTTGAAACAAATATAGTAAATTAGTTTTGAGTGTTGAGTTTTGGGTGTTGAGTTAGTTTTAAGTTTTTATTGAGATGGTTAGGTAGTAATAATAGCCCCGTAGGGGCTTCATATCGATAGAATGAGATTTAGAATATTTATTAGTGCCCTGTAGGGGCGCCACTCTGTGCCTTTGTGCCTCCGTGGCGGAGTAAATGTAGCCACCAAGACACAGAGACACGGAGCTTCACTGCTTATTTAAGAAGAATGATTTTTTGTGATTCTACCCGCTCTCCAACCTGCAGTCGGACAAAATACAAGCCATCAGGCAGGTCACTTATATCAAATGTTTGCTCATGTTCTCCGCCTTGAAGTACACCTTGTTTAAGTGTCTTCACCTTAACTCCATCTACAGCATACACTTCGAGTACTGAGTATTGAGTATTGAGTAATGAGTATCGAAGGTGCATCGTACCTGAGCTGGGGTTTGGATTGATTTGAAGTTGAATCTCTTTTTCTGAAGGATTCTGCTCTGAAATAAAAGTACATAGTTCTTGTTCATCTGCTCCAATATCAAAAAGCCCATCCTGAGGACGAATTTCCTCATCAAAATCAATAGCGGGAGCTTGATAAATTATCCCCCCTACTTCTATCTCGTGAATACCGGCATTAATACAAGGACTGGGGGCTCCACAATTTATATGACAGGAATCATCTATGAAATGGGGAAAACCAAAAAAATTATTATTGCCCTCCCATTGGCCGGTAATATTATCCTCATCAATATTAGAATAATACACCCATATTAATTCAGCCAATGAATTATTGAATATATCATTTCCGTTTAATGACTCATTGTCATAAAAAATATTATTGAATGTAACCAGATCAACGCCTGCATCTCCAGTCAATCGGATAGCACCACCAGTTTCAATCACATGATTATCGAAAAAGGTATTATTCACAATAAGGGGAATTGACAGTGCTTTGGTTCCATTGTGTTTATCTGTTTGACTATGATAAAGGCCAATGCCACCGCCAAGTTGAGCCGAATCGCCCATAAACAAATTGTTTTTTAAAACCATGTTATAAGAGTTTCTGGCATAAAATCCACCGCCATGTTTAGCTACATTGTCAATAAATAAATTGCCATCAACGATAACATATTTGTCAAAGGCATCGCGTATTGACAGTCCGCCTCCGGCACCCGGGCTTGCGGGTATCGGGCCTGTATTTTCTCTGAATTCATTGTTGAGTACATAGACTTTGCCGGAAGGTTCTAGAATGACAGCACCGATGCCCCAGTATTTGTCGATATCACTGTAATTATTACTAATAAAATTATCTCTCATTGTAACAGTGTAATACATGACAAATACACCCACACCATAAGTGGTGGAGCCCAAAGTATAATTATTGCTGATCTTATTGTTCTTCATCAATAATATACCTTCCTGGGTGAATAAAGAATGGCATCCAATCCCACCACCATTGCCCTCACTATTGGCACTTATGCAAGTGTTATTGCTGATGGAGTTATCACAGAGAATGGCATTAATGGATGAATATACACCCCCTCCCAGGGCAACCTGGTCAACAGCTTCAGCACTGTTATTTAAGATGCTATTTTCTTTGATAACCAACCAGTTATTCCCGGAAGTTGTGATGAAAGATATACCACCGCCTAGCGCATTACCCTCAGACGCTACAGAATTTCCCGTAATGATGTTATGGATAATCTTGGCCCCCGAGTTGAAACCAACAATACCCCCACCATGATATGCCTGAAGAGAGCCGTATTTTAGGCCGGATCCATTGGTAATGGTAAATCCACAAAGTACAGAAGTAGTATCCTCCCCATGCATAAACATCACACAAGAGGCAGAATCCGGATTGGTGGGTGACCCCCCATCAATAATGGTGTTGAAGATATCACTTGAATCTGAAGATAAAATATAGTTGCTGGCGAGGGTGATGGCTTTGCTCATAAAAAGTACGTTTTCACTATATGTCCCCTGTGCTACCAGCACGGTATCTCCGGTAGTCGCTGCATCGATCCCGGCCTGTATGCTGGGCTGGTCGCCGGGTACATGGATGATTTGGGAAAGCATACATCCGCAGATGAATATGCTTGCGGTGAATAATAGTAGTTTTTTCATAACTAAAACAGTTTTGGTAGTTGAGTTATTTAGCTGTGTTACTCCGTGCCTCGGTGTCCCCGTGGCTTTATATTGCCACAGAGACACAAGGTCACAGGGTTTCACGGCTTATTTAAGAAGAATAATTTTTTGTGATTCAACCCGCTCTCCGGCCTGCAGGCGGACAAAATACAAGCCATCAGGCAGATCACTTATATCAAAGGCTTGTTCATGCTCTCCGCCTTGAAGTACACCTTGTTTAAGTGTCTTCACCTTAACTCCATCTACAGCATACACTTCGAGTACTGAGTATTGAGTATTGAGTAATGAGTATCGAAGGTGCATCGTACCTGAGCTGGGGTTTGGATGTAGGCTTAGATTGAAAAGCTCTTCACTTTTCTCATCTCTGACAAATATCATAAGGCACTCATGGGCACCTATATCCCAATAGGGTCCCTGGGGCCTTGGATTTCCATCGATATCATCCTCCGGGGCGTTATATGTAATTCCCTGCAAATAAAGCTGATCTATACCCGTATTGTGACAAGGTCCTCCAAGGATATGCCCCAATGTATCAACAAATAGAGGATCCTGGTTTATATTCTCATTCCCAACCCAATTCCCAACTATATCATTGGTATCAATGTCTGAGTAATATATTTTTATAGTATCGTCAGAGGTGTTAGAAACGGCATTCCCTCCATTTTGAGCTTCATTCCCCCAAAAAACATTGTTAAAACTGATCACATTGCCTCCCTCATCATCAAACATCCGAATGGCGCCTCCCCAATCATCTGCAGCATTGTTCATGAATGTATTATTTATGACTTCAAATCTGAAGTCAGTTGTTGGCATATCCTGCCGTATGGTGATACCACCACCCCTGAATGATGAATTTCCGGAGAACAAATTATTTGTGAACCTGGCATTATAACTAAACCTTACGAATACTCCACCTGCTGCTCTTGCCTGGTTTTCGATAAACATGTTTCCTTCCACAAGAAGAAAATTTTCTTCGACATTAAAAATACATGCGCCTCCGCCATAGGTATAATGATCTTTTGCAGCTTCATTTTGATAAAACACATTATTTATGAAGTAAACTTCTGATGATGGATCCCATAGGTGAATTCCCGGCCCAACGAGATTGCCACTGCTCAACAAGAAATTCTTGTTTACCATGTTCTCTGAAAAAACAACATCCCCTATAGGCTCCCACAAAGAAACCCCTCCGCCATAACATATACCATCATTGCTGATCGCAGAATTATTGACGAAGAAGTTTTTAGTTATGATCAGTTTTCCATACATGCTTAGCAAGCCTCCACCTCTTGCCTCTGCCACGTTGCACTCAGCAATATTTCCTGAAAAGACATTTTCGTTCACAATAACAGAATCGTCAGAATAAGCAGTAGCTTCAATATATGCACCACCACCTATTGCGTTCCCATCTACGGAATTCACCAGGTTATTTTGAATTGTATTTCCTTCTAAAAAAGCTTTCCCATTAAGTGCGACACCTCCTCCATAAGCAACCGTAATGCTTCCACTTGATATGTTATTTTCAATGCGATTATCCCTGATAATGACCCAGAGATCTTCCTGCTTATTGGTTCCGATCCCTCCCCCGGCTGCTGCATTAAAGCCGGAAACCTGATTATTTATGATCTTGTTGTGGATTATTTTTGCCCCTGTGTGGTCACAACAAATTCCGCCGCCTATGATAACTTCACCAATGGCCGGGTCGTTGGTTTTATTACCAGCTCCACCCTGAATAGTAAATCCGCAAATAATTGATGTTGAATCCTCTCCATTGCTAAGCGAAATAACCGCTGCACTGTCGGGATTGGCTGGTTGGCTTCCATCAATGATGGTATTATTGATGTGGTTGGTGTCGCCATCCATAATAAATTCGCTGCAAAGCATAATAGCTTTACCCTTGAAACGGACATTTTCATAGTAAGTGTTTTCGGCCACCAGAACAGTATCACCATTCATGGCTGCATCGATACCCGCTTGGATCGTGGGTTGATCTGCTGGCACGTTGATGATCTGCGCACTTAGCGTTGCAACAATCATCAGGTTCATAAGTAAAAAGGATAATTTTTTCATAGCACTGGATTTGAGTTAGTAAATAGTCCTTCAACAATAATCTTCCACACCCGAAATTATAGGTACAGAAACAATGGTTCCATGTGCTTTTGATTAGACTAATATGTTCACCTACAGCCTGGCAAAGTGTCCATTAATGGGTGAGATAGATTTAGTTAGAATTAATGTCTCCCGATGGATTCATATTCTAAATTAGATGACGAACAAGGGATCTTTGCATACTACAATTGGCTGATTGAGGATAAATATACAAAATCAAGCCCCTGAAGTCAAAGGATGTTGGGTTTTGTGTGGTGCTATTAGGTTCTGGGTACTGGGTGCTGGGTGCTGGGAACCCTTCATATAGCATTTAACATTTAACTTTTAGCATTTAGCATTTCATATTCCATATTCCATTTTCCTTTTGCCATATTCCTTTACCTTATGCCATTTAAATTTATAGCATATGGTACATGTGAAATTCTAAAAGCTAAATGGGAAATGTCGTAATACGTAGTACCTGGTACGTAATACTATTTTGAATGAACCCTGAACACCCACGCATATTTACAAGCTGGAGTGATTTGAAGCTTATTAGGAACATGAAGCACAAAGCCCTCACCATTTTGCTCCCAATCCATAAATCCATCAAGTCCTACTGCGGTGATCTTTGCCCCTTCAGGCGGCGACCAGCCTGTCATGCTGATAATGGGAGGAGGGGCATCTTCCCCTTCCTGGCCAAGATAAATGATAAATGTGCTGCCATCTTTTCCTCCGGTGAGGCAAACACTGCCTTCTTTAAATGGAGCGACAGGCCGGCTTCCATAGATGGCTTCATTGTTCACCTCCATCCAATCGCCGATCTCGGCAAGTAATTCATAGGCTTCATCATGCCAGCTTCCATCGGGGCCGGGGGCGATGTTGAAGAGGAGGTTTCCACCCTTGGAGACAATATCTACCAACAGGTGGATCGCTTCGCGTCCGGATTTATATGTTGCATTGGGTACCCATGACCATCCGCCTCCGGCAATAATACACGACTCCCAGGGATAAGGAAGCATCTTTTCCGGCACCCGGTTTTCAGGAGTGAGATAGTTTTGATTTGGCCCGGGAACTGCACGGTCCACCACAATGAGACCGGGCTGCATTTCGCGTGCCTTGAGTTTGAGCTCTCCCATGCGGATATCCTGGTTCTGGTAGTGAATGAATTTATAGCCGGGCTTATTTACCCGTTCACGGATCTCTTCTTCACCCATGGGTGCTACCCAGCCACCATCAAGCCAGAGGATATCCATTTTGCCATAATCTGTCATCAGCTCCATGATCTGATTATGGGTAAATTGTACGTAATCTTCCCAGCGCTCGGGATATTTATTTATGTCGTAGTTCACATTTCGGTCGGGGGTGGCAAAGTTTGGCCACCAGTAATCTTCACAATGCCAGTCGGGCTTGGAAAAATATGCCCCGGCCCACATGCCTTCATCACGGAAGGCATCGAAGATCTCGAGGGCCACATTGGCCTTCTTATTTGTACTGTAGGGGCATCCGGGATCAGTGATCTTATAATCTGTGTATTTGCTGTCGAACATACAGAAACCATCGTGATGCTTGGTAGTAAAAACAACATATTTCATACCTGCATCTTTGGCTGCTGCTGCCCACTTTTCCGGATTAAAATTTAGCGGGTTGAAGGTGGTTTTCAGGTTTTCGTATTCTTTTTTGTATTCGGTATAGTTGTCGGATTTTCTTCTGCACCAGCCTTCATCTTCAGCACATATCGACCAGGATTCTACAATTCCCCACTGGCTGTATGCACCCCAGTGCATGAGAAGCCCAAACTTCATATCCTGCCATTGCTCGAGTTTCTCGAGAACCAGGGGATCGGATTCGGGATAGTACTTCTGCTCCCCATGTTGAGCGTATGAGGTGGAGATGGAAAATGTAAAAAGGAATAGGGCAAATGGCAGAAGGATTGTATAGAATGCTTTCATATTTTGATACTTTATTATTCGTGGAGATCAATTTCACCATCAAGAAGAACTGCGATGACAGTTATCTGGGGGTCAAGGACCTCTTCCGGCACATCGATATACAGTATCCCGGGTGTTGCGCTCCAGTATTGTTTCATTTTGATATCGTAATTCAGCTTGGTGCCATTGCCCACTACCCAGATACGGTTCACCTTGTTCTTTAATCCTTTTAGCATAATAGGGCCATTTGGCTTGCCATCGACATAAAGGTAAAGGGTCTGTTTATCTTTTGAAAGGGCTGAAGGTCCATAGAAATACTTTGGCGATATGCCTGCATTGCTCCCATAAATCGCTTCGGCATGTTTGTTTGTCCACCGGCCCAGTTCCTTTAAAATATTCACCTGTTCTTCAGCAATTGTACCATCAGCTTTCGGCCCAATGTCTAAAAGCAGATTTCCTCCCATGCTGATACAGTCCACAAAGATCCTGATCACCTGGTTGGCACTTTTGTAATTCTTGTCGTTATGCTGATATCCCCAGGAGTCGTTCATGGTCATGCAAAGTTCCCAATACTCAGCATCAGGCTTGTTGATGGGAAGGCCCTGCTCAGGAGTGGCATAGTCACCGTATCCTTGCAGTCGGGAGTTTATTATTGCTTCCGGATTGTGTGTAAGTATGGTTTCCCGGATCAGTGGTGCCTGCCATTTTTCGGCACTTTGTTCCCAGTCGCCATCAAACCACCAGAGGTCAGGATTATATTGATCCAGGATCTCATTGATCTGGCAAAAGTTAAATTCAACGAAATTATTCCACCGCAGGGAATCATCCTCATATCTTTTTTCTTTACGGGTGAAGTTGGGGTAGTCGGGATGCGACCAGTCGAGTAAAGAGAAATACAATCCTGCTTTTATGTTTCTTTTTCTAAGAGCTTTTATAAATGGATCAACATAATCCTTTTTCATGTGAAGCTCATTACAATTGGTCGGCCAGAGAGCCAGCCCGTCGTGATGCTTGGAGGTGAGTACGGCATAGCGGGCACCGCTTTCATTGATCAGCTCTGCCCAGGCCTCAGGATCATATTTCTTTGCTTTGAAGCCATCCATCTGCGCCATATAGTCCTCGTGCGTAATGTATCCATTAAAAAAGGACCAGGATTCATCAATACCATTAACGGCATAAATTCCCCAGTGAATGAATATTCCAAGCTTAGCCTCTGCGAACCACTGCATCCTCTCAGCTTTGGCTTCCGTTCTTTCCTGAGCGGATATGGGCAGTAGCAGGCAAATGAAAATTACACTAATGATTGCTTTTTTCATAGTATCATTCTTCAAGTTCAACGCCAAGTTCTTCCAGTATCCTGTAGGTGAGGTTATCCCCTTCGGGGCCTTTTAAAACAATAGAATTCCCCGTTCCATCAGCACTGTTAAAAATGTAGGCGTAGCCCTCCTCCTCATAAACCCTGTCGATGGCGTTGATGATCTTTTTGGTGATGGGTTGGAGCTTTTGATTAGACAGTGCGGCCAGTTTGGCTTCGGCGCTGTTCACGTCCATCTGTATTTCCTGTTCCAGTGCTGTGATCTCGTCACGCATGCTGTTGAGCAGGGTTTTGTCGTATCCCTTTTGCTCTTTGTCATAATAGTCTTCAAGCAGTGTTTGATAATAATTCTGCTTCGCTATGATCTGCTCGTTAAGTACTTTTCGGTATTCTTCAACTTCCCGGTTCATCTGCTGGGCCTCAGGAAGGTTCTTCAGAATAAACTCAAGGTTTGCATAGCCGATCTTTGTCTGGCTAATTGCTGTAATGGCCAGTAAAAACAGTGTGATAAATATGATTGATCTCTTCATTGTTGATGGATTTGTTTCAAAGATAGAAATATAGTTTCACTGTTCCACTGTTTCACTGTTTCACCGTTTCACTGTTTCACCGTTCCACTGTTTCACTGTTCCATTGTTTCATTGGTGCAATATTTTGTCCGTTCCCGTTCACAAGATGTCCACTTGGTAACAAATATACACTTTCGTATACCTTTTAAAAAGCCGTCAAGTAGTTAATATACAGGGCTTTAGTAATTATGGCACAGTTTTTATGTATATATAGGGTGCAGGCTTAGGATACCTGCAAAACAAAAATATTAAAAATACATCCTGCAAATTTTCTCAGGTTGTTAATCAGGGTTATCGGGGGCCGGGTCGTTACCGGCCCCTATTTTATTATGAAGAAAGATAAACCTAAAAAATTACCCGTTGGAATTGGATACATACTTGGCTTTGTATTTGGCCTGTCCATCATGGTCACCTTTTCTGTTGGCATTGGCATGACCTTCTTTGGCATTTTGCTGGGCCTGTCATTCAGTCTTAGCATCGGTATCGCTTTCGAATGTGCTTTTGCCGGAGAGAAACGCTTGCCAATGTTTCAAAAAGTACTGCTTTCCCTGTCAGTAGTGCTGCTTATCCTCTCCGTTGTTTCATTGTTTCTCTGGAATGGAATTTGAATTTCTGTTTAATTTATTTCATTAAAAAATAAACAATCTATTCATGAAGATTGTTATATATGAACTTAGCTTGCAGGCTTGTTGTAAGAATTGTCTGCAATGAACGACAAAGCATAAAATGAATATTATGAAATACGATGAACTTATCAGGTCAAATGAGACTGTAAACATAAAAGGAAATGATGTATTTACCCGTGAGCCTGAACAGGACCTGTTTGAGCTGATTGGCGATAATCATGTTGCCACTTCCGTTGACACCCCTATGAGGGAAGATGCCTTCGATCTGAGTGATGAAGATAAGATGGAGATCATCGAAGGGCACTTCGAAAAGATCATGCAAACCATGGGACTAGACCTAACAGATGACAGCCTTAGGGGTACACCACACAGGGTTGCCAAGATGTTTATAAAGGAGATCTTCCAGGGGCTGAACCCGGAAAACATGCCAAAGATCTCCGTTTTCGATAATAAATTTAAGTATAACGAAATGCTTGTAGAGCGGGACATCAGCCTGAATTCAACCTGCGAGCATCATTTTTTACCCATTATTGGTAAAGCACATGTTGCTTATATTTCCAGTGGAAAAGTAATAGGCCTTTCCAAGATCAATCGTATAGTTGATTATTTTGCCAGGAGGCCTCAGGTACAGGAACGCCTGACTGTTCAAATCGCTGAAGAACTTAAAAGGGTGCTGGATACAGAAGATGTTGCCATCATCATTGATGCGAAGCACCTTTGTGTTTCATCAAGGGGTATACAGGATGAAAGCAGCTCTACTCTCACTGCATCATATTCCGGCAAATTCAAAGACCAGGCTACACGTGAAGAATTTTTGAAATATGTTGGATAATATTATGGAAACCTCTTCAGGGCTCCGGGCTTAAAAGTCCACTCAGGAGTAACTAAATCTTCATTTTCTGAAAGCCTGTACCATGGGCTGATCTTTTCATCATTCGGATTAGCCAAAATATGAATATCCTGTGCCGGCATATAGCTTTGAGCGAGCATAAAAAGCTTTTTACCACGATCATCAACCACCACATCTACAACGATAACAGCATGGCCCGGACTTCCTCCCCGGATAAACACATACCCGGCTTGAATATCTTCTAATCCGGCAGGAATCAATTCTTTTTCAAGTGATAATGACCCAGCATACATAAATACTGTTTCAAGGTATTGCTGGAAAGATTTTTCAGTTTCAGAAGGCTCGGCTGTTCTTTTCCAGCTAAGCTCATTTCCGCTTACATAAGATCGGTATCCGTCTTTCCATTTGCTCCAGGAGGCCGGGCTGCCATTGGTGAAATTGAACACAATATCTTCCTCCCTACCCGATCTCCGCAGATATTCAGCACGGAGTCTTATCACTGCATCGGCACATTGCTGCAAATCCTTTTGACCGACACTGATATCGATCACGGCTTCTGCCACCCAGGAATTTCTTTTCTTTCTGCCATCATAATAATGCACTTCCTCACCATGAGGTTTTAATGGAAGATTACGAAGGTAAAATGCAAAGCTGTTGCTGTCGTATGCCATCCTGTGGTATTTTTCGGGTGGCTGGAAGCGTTTATGAATATTTTTCCCGGCAGAATTTAAAATTTGTGAAACCCCGGCTTCATGCTCCTGTGACGCCCCGGAACCATTACAGGCTACAAGCAGCAAAAAAAAGATCAAATTGGAGAATAGCTTCATTGTAATTATAACGAAAACTGAGAAATGAAATTATAGCTTAGTTCTTCAAGCCATCAAAAACCAGGGTCATGTAGTACAGCCCACCAATGCTGGCACTTCCAAAACTGGTAGTATACCAGCTGTTGATCACATTAGAACCTCCGATCTTCACTGTGGTATAGAGAGATTCAAAAGTGTAGCTTAGCTGTGCATCGAGTGTGGAATATGAAGGGATTTGGGCTACCCCAAAAGCTGATTCCCAGAGAAAAGTATCCTGCCAGCGGTAGCTGATCTTAAAGCCGATCTGGTTCAGGAACTGTCGTTTGCCTACACTCAGATTAAAGCGGTAGCGAGGCGTATTGAAACGTGATTGGAATCCCGGTGGTTTGTCTTTGATCGACTCCAATGCATTGTATGCCACATTTCCGCTGGCGAAAAAACCTTTTGGCAGCAACATATCCAGCCCCAGCGCCCAGCCCCATGCCGTTACCGGTTCATTTGTACTTATGGTGGTCATGAATCTTCTTTCATCCTCTTCATAAGGATTTTGTACCAGCACCTGCGAAGCCAGGAAGCCATTATACCTGTTCACAAAAATATATGAGTCGAAGAAAAGGAGTTTGTTGAGGAACAAGCCTTTGTATCCGATCTCATATGCTGTTACCCGCTCAGGCTCGAATTCGGGAATTACAAAAGGACCCTGCTCCATCACAGGTTCGCCGGTAACCGGGTTTGCGTTGCTCAGCGGGTATACAGGATTGGTACTGAAATCATATAGCTCATGCACCTGGGGCAGGCCGCCAATGACCCTGTAAGCCCCTACGTCAAGGTTGACCCACTGATCGGCGATAGAAGGGAAACGGTAGGCAGTTTGTATAGAAGCCCTGATGGTATGATCAAGATCTTTGTCGACAGAATATACCATGGATAGCCTCGGTGTGGCCCTGCCCTTGAAGTATTGGTTTTTGTCGTAGCGTGCTGCCAGTGTCACGCGGAGGTGCTCATTCAGAAACTGCCGGTTTAGCTGTACATATCCACCATACTGGTTAATATGAATGGGATTTCCTGGTGTGTCGGCAAAAACAGTCCCCTCACTATTGATATTATAATTCCGGTAACTGACACCGGCTTGCAGGTCAAACCAGGGGATATACCTGCTAAAGTTATACATGCCCTCGGTATGAAACATTTTACTTAAGTCTAAAACCTTGGCCCCACCGTCTTTGATAGGGGTTTTTATGACCTGGTCGAAATAATTGTTAAACTCATCCGATCCTGCATAAGGGAAAGCATTTTCATCAGGGTTGAACACATTGCCATGTTCGTCGCGGTTCTCGGCTACGAGGCGGGCAAACTTTAATGCATCTTCTTCTGATGCACCGAGTAAGATCTGTTGAGTATAAGAAGCAATATAATCTTCAAACCATTTCTCGCTGGGTTTCCAGGCCTCATTGATCATAGCTCCGGCACCACCGGCATTATAGGTGTCGCCTGAATTTTCCCATACATAATATGACCTGACATAAAAGTCAGGATTGCTAATTTCTGCCTGAACATTAGACATCCTGAAATTATCGAATGCGAAACGATTTTGAGCAGTATATACACTGCTTCCGCTTCCTGTACCTCCCCGCAGTATTGCTTCATATTTCTTCCCGAAACGATAATGCAATGCAGCATTAAAGCGAAGTATGCGTGTGTTGTAATTCACCAGGTCTTTTTCTTCCCATCCGGTTCGGGTAATGATCTGGTCAGGGAAAAGATGCAGGTTATCATTAATGAAGGCTTCATATTCAGGAGTTCCCGGAACCATGCCACGGGCATCGGCCACGCCGGCCAAAACTGTTGGTGCTACCTCCTGCAGATTAACGGGTACCACGATATCGTCGCCATAAACATTCACCCCATCATATCCTTCATTGGTCTCCCTTGTTGAATTCGGTTCGTCCAGTCTGTATTTATCCCTGTAATCCACACCAAACCAATCGGTGGCGTTGAGGTAGGTCCCGCTTACCTTGAATGCGATTTTGTCATTGAAGTTCTTTGCGTAGCGAAAGTCGACATTTACCATAGGCTCCGGCCCGCCGGTGTGTTCATCACCGATATGCATCAGACCCCCCTGTAGTGATACCGTCAGGCCTTCATAATCAAAAGGATTCTTGCTGTTCATCAGCAAAACGCCGTTCATCCCCCCCGGGCCATAAAGAGCCGAAGAGGCCCCCACAAGCAGTTCTACACCCTCAACATCGATATTGGATAATCCAAAAATATTTCCTGCCGAGAAACTCAATCCCGGGGAGCTGTTATCCACCCCGTCTACGAGTTGATTCATGCGAACATTGGTTTCCCCGGTGAAACCTCGTGCATTCGGAAAACGGAAGGTCAGGCTATGTACGTTCATATCCACACCTTTGATTGAATATAAACCATCATAGAAATTTGCTGTGGGAATCTGTTCCACGTCTCTACTAGTCAGCTTTTCTATAGTAACGGGTGAAGCCATGATATTTTCTTCTACCCTTGATGCAGAGATCACAACCTCCTGTCCAAGGATGGCCCTGGCTTCCAGGTTAATTATCAGGTCTTGCAAAGACCCGGTGATCTCTATCTCCTTTTTTGCATAACCGATGAAAGAGAAATCAAGGGTAAATGGAGGAGGAGTATCTGTTTTCAATACAAAATTCCCCTCAACATCACTTACAGTGCCCTTGGTGGTTCCCCTTATGATGATGTTTACTCCTGTTAAGGGCTCCTCGCTGCCGCTTTCCATGATCTTCCCGCTTACAACGAGCTCTTGTGAGTATGTCGAAAACGATCCGGTGGCAAGAAGAATCAGCCCAAGGAAGAGAACTGAAAATAATTGTTGTTTGACGAGTTTCATATACAGGCTTATATTACAAATTTAATAAATTCGCTGTTTGTATTACGAAAGCCAATGTCAAAGATATTCAGTGCAAGGTTAAGCGAAACATGGTTAAAAGCCGCAATCGTTGGAAGCTTATGGGCTTCTTTCGAAATTATCATAGGCAGCTTTCTGCACAATATGCGTTTTCCTTTTGCCGGCACCATGTTAGCTTTTGCCAGCGTTGGACTCATTATTGCTTTCCTGCAACTTTGGAATACCAGAGGCCTTGTATGGAAAGCAGGTCTGATCGCTGCACTGCTGAAATCCATGTCGCCTTCTGCTATTATCATTGGCCCCATGATAGGGATCTTCAGCGAGGCCCTGATCATAGAGATATTCATATTCCTTTTCGGAAGAAACTTGCTGGGCTATATGGTCGCCGGAGCTTTTGCGGTGATGAGTGCCCTGTTTCATAAGATAGTCAGCTTATTGGTCACCTATGGATTTGACCTGGTTGTCATAGTTGATCAATTATACAAATATATCATCAGGCAACTGGGTATGACCGAAGGGAATCCGGTATTACTGATCAGTATTGTAATGTTTGCATATGCTGCCCTGGGTATGCTCGGTGCTATACTTGGTTTCCTGGGAGGAAAGAAAGCCCTGAAATATAGTAGCAATAGCAAACCGGACATTATTCTAAACAAAGAATCCTCATTTTTTAAGGAAAACAAGGAACAAAAAACGTCCCCCTGGTTTTTGCTTTACCATGTATTTTGTATTGTTTCCTGCCTGTATATGCTGAATAGCCTTCCGCTGGAGTTTGCCTTTCTGCCGTCTTTGATTTATGCTAGCCTGGTTCTTTACTGGTACCGGGGAAGTATGCGTTCATTCCGAAAGCCATCCTTCTGGATCTGGTTTATGGCCATCACTTTGCTGGCCGCTATATTCTGGAATGGACTAACAACAGGTGAGCTATGGAATACTGAGGGATTGCTTGTCGGCTTGAAAATGAATTTACGGGCGATCGTGATCCTTACCGGTTTTGCGGCCATCAGCAGGGAACTTCGCAATCCCATTATTCGTGCTGTACTGTATCACCATGGTTTTGCAAACCTTTATCATTCAGTTGGATTGGCATTTTCCGTTTTGCCGGGGATCATTGAGGCACTCCCGGGGGTAAAAAAACTGATCGCTAAACCAATTAGTTCTCTTGGGAGGATTGTGCGCTCTGCCGCAGATGTATATCCTGCTATTGAGAAGGAAGTAGCAGATCAAAACCCGGTGATTATCCTAAGCGGACAGGTACGGCAGGGAAAAACAAGCTTCCTGACAGATCTTCTCAGGATATTGAAAGAAACGGATCTGAATATCCGGGGTTTTCTGGCAAAGGGGATACATGAAAATGATCAGCGCATTGGATATGATCTGGAAGATATTTCGAATGGCAAGACATGTGTATACATTCGCAATAAGAGGGACTTTGCATGGTTTCGTTATGGGAAATATTATTTTAATCCTGAGGGGGAAGGTTTTGGGATGGAGATACTGGAAACAGCAAGGCTTGCAAAGGCCGACCTTGTCGTAATTGATGAGATCGGTCCGGTTGAATTAAAAGGGGCAGGCTGGGCAGATGAGGTTGAAAATCTGGTGAATAACAGCAGTATGATGCAATTATGGGTGGTAAGGAAACCCATATTGAAAAAAGTTATTCGTCAATGGAATATAGGTGATATAATGGTACTTGATATAGATGAAGACACAGCAATATCCGCGGCTGAAGATGTCAAAAAATTTATATCAGACCGGAAGACATGATCACATTATCGTAAATTTGTAAAAAAACTATAAGATGAAAAGCAGCAAACTAATTCCGATCATCAGGAAATTAACTTTCATATTGTTGGCCCTCCTCGTGCTTGCGGCCTGCAAGAAAGACGATAATAATGAAGAAAATACAGATCCACCTACACCGGTCAATCCCTTAGTGGGGACCTATGCATTTGCCGCTGCAACATTCAATGATCCAATCACGGTGGTTGTGAATGGCGATACCAACCACTACCAGGCTGGTGACGATGCATTCATTTTTGTAGGTGGTGGCCTTCTTGGTGCGGCACCATGCGATAATGCTGATAATGCAGCATTACAGCTCAGGGCAGATTATACTTCCTGGTATGTGTGCCAGGGTGAGAGCAATGAAGCACAACAGGGAACCTGGGAACCTGTAGCCGACAACACTATTTTAAAGTTAAATATTGCCAATCCGGCCGACTTTGTGGTTAGTATTGGTGATATCGATTTGAGCAATAACAAACTTACCGGCACCATTGTTGCCCTACCAATGCCTTTTGACACATCTATTCCAGTGGGAGACCCATTGCCCGGCGGTGGGATCAACTTCCAGATTGCCGAGGTAGATGTTGAGTTTATCAGGTTAGATTAATTAAAGTGCCTAGAGTGACTAAAGTGCCTAGAGTGCCTAGAGTGCCTAGAGTGACTGGAGTGACTGGAGTATCTGGAGTTAGTCGGGGATTTTTTCCTTTTCCTTCTTAGGTTTGCGATTTTCGGGATTCCGTTCATTTGGGTTTCGTTCATCAGGATTCCGCTGGCTTTTGTCCCGTTCTTTCGGTCGGGTACTTACCTCTCCGGGCTTTTCTGTTTTTGGCTTCTCTGATCTGGGCTCAACAAGAGGGTCGGCAACACCTGCCTTTACGCAACGGACTGTGAGCATCGTATTTTTATGGATGAGCAACCTTTCAACTCCATCTTTGGTCTTCTCGATGACCCGTATCCAGGACAATTCATTATCATCCTGGGATGATGTCCAGAAATATGCCCTATTCCCGGCATATGAGCTGTTTCCTTTTGGATTAACCATGCCTACGTAATCGGCATCAAAGCTTAAGCCCCCTCCCATTCTGAGGAATTTTCCAACAGTGCCACTGCTTCTATTATACGTTTTATCAAGATCTTCTTTATTCATGCCAATATATGATTCTAGTGCTTTCCACTCCTCATCGCTGGGAAGATGATAGCCTTCAGGACAGGCTTTCATGGCAGCTTCCTGTGTATATAGTCGGCCCTTCAGCATGCAGTTGGTCTCATCATTTTCATAGCACGTGGAACCCTCTCCCGGATTATACTTGAGGTTCTGGCACATCCACCATGTATCGTTGAATTTAGCGGTCAGGTATATATTCCCATCTCTTTCATCCATGATAAAATCAGAATTCTGGGCCATAACAATATGACCAGCGGTAAATGCCAGAAAAAGCAATGATAAAGTGACAGATCGTATCATTATATTTTGTTTTAATACAAATTAACGGATTTTTATTTCATTTATGACATATTAAATCGCTTTGAATTTGCAAGTTCGGTGCCAGTATTTTAAATACAACGTAAAAATGATTAGCTTTGAGATGCCAAAACGATTTCAGATTGAAGAGATTACAAATTATCATACTGTCATTCATGCTCTGCATGGCTTCTAATCTGCATGCCTCCCTTTTCGATCATGACAGCCTGCTTTATATTATACAGGAATATGAGGATGATAGTCTGAAAGCAAAGGCACTCATCGATTTTTCCTCAGATATCAGTGCAGAGTTTCCTGATTCGGCCTTCATTTATCTGCAAAATGCAGAAGCTTTGGCAGTCGAAATACAAAATACATATTTGCTGTCATTGATCCATGTGAACGAGGGAAGGATCTTTGACCAGATGAATGAATATGCTGACGCACTGGAACAGTTTTTCCAGGCGAAGAAAGAGATCGAGTCAAATCCGCAATTTCATTCTGATTCAGCAAGCAGGATGGTTTATGTACAGGTGCTTAACCAGCTTGGCGTATTGTATTTTAAACTCAACAAGTTTGACGAAGGATTGGATTATCTTGCAAGCCTGGTAGATTTTATGCGAAGTAATGGATTAGAGCCCAATTATAAACCCTACAGAGACACCTACCTCCGCACATATATTAATATCGGGGCTATTAATATAAGGAAAACCAATTACGATGAAGCTGAGGTTAATTATACGAAAGCTCTTTCTTTTCTTGATGACGATGATCTTTTGAGCTATGCTGTGATCCTGAACAACCTCGGGATTATTGCCAAGGAACAGCAAGACTATCTCAAAGCATTTGATTATCATGAAAGGGCTTTAAAGATCAGGGAAGATCATGAAAATATGTATGGAATATGTCAGTCCCATAATAACCTGGGGGCTACATTTTATGATTCCGGAGATCATACCAGTGCCAAACCCCAGTTTGAGAGATCACTGGAAATATCTCAGGAAAATGCCTTCTTGCCATCGGCGCTGATTTCTCTGGGATACCTGCAGCTTATACACGAAGAAAGAAATGAATATGAAAAGGCCTATGAGTACCAGTCACTCACGGTAGAGATCAAAGACAGCCTGATGAATCAGGAAAAGCTCAGGGCTATAGCCCAGATGGAGTTGCAGGATAAATTTGATACTCGTGTGAGGGAATCGAAATACAGGCAGGAGAAGCTTGAGGTTGAGCAAAGAAGAAAAGAAACCATTTACATCCTGCTCACCGCGGGTTCATTACTTGGAATATTGATCCTGGTCTTGTTTTTTTTCCTGCAAAGGAGCAAGATGAGACGGCAGTCGCTCGAGTCTAGAAAGAATAGCCTGGAGGTGAAAAGCCTTGAACTTGAAAAGCTTAACCTTCAGCAGGAGTTGGAATTCCGAACCAAGGAGTTGGCCACAAACGTGATGTATATGGCCCGGACTTCGGAGTTTATCACCAATATTTCCGAAAAGTTGCTGAAAAGCAAAATGTATTTTACCAAAGACAACCAGGAAGTGATCCACAAGATCATCACTGAGCTCCAAACATATGTAGATCAGGATACCTGGGCTGATTTCGAGGTCCGCTTCCAGCAGGTGCATAATGACTTCTATCTCAAGCTAAACGAATTACATCCGGACCTCACTGCTAATGAGAAAAAACTTTGTGCCTTTCTTCGCCTGAATATGACCACAAAAGAAATCTCCGCCATTACCTATCAATCGGTGAACAGTATCATTGTTGCAAGGTCGAGACTAAGGAAAAAACTGGGTATTGAACGTGACGAAAACCTGGTTTCATACCTCGAAAACCTCTAAATCCGTCGTTTTTATTCCTCTTTCATACATTTTGCGCTGATTTTTTAATGTGCACATTATCAATGCAATAAGCCTTGTTGTATATGTGATGTAATCAAAATGTATATTTCTTGTTGTTCATTTTCAGGTATTTGTAAATCTTTTGTCATGCGTCTTCTCTTGCATTCGCATTCGTTTACCTTTTTATTTGTTCTCGAAAACATTTATATGCATTGCAGTATGGCAACAGAAAAACAAAACGATCAATCTTACAACGACTCCAACGAGAAGCTGAAGAAGATCATTGATGATAAAAAGAATGAATCATCAGCGCTGAGGAAAATCCTTAAGTCACTTGACAAGAATGTTAAACATAAAAATGAAAAAAATGATTAAAAAAACAATTACATTAAGTTTTCTAGCGGCATTTTTTATGCTAATGGGGTTCACCACCATGGCACAGAAAGGCCTTTATGGTACGATGGATGGGAGTTATCCATTTGGACCTACCGAAACCGGCCCTACGATATATAGTCAGATGGAGACCGCCGGAACCGGCTTCCTGAACTCTTCTGAGTATACAGATGCTGCGAACCTCACAAAAACAGCCGAAACGGCAGATGATTTTGATGTACCTGCTGGAGACACATGGACTATTGGAAAAGCGGCTTTTGCCGGCTATTATGGATATGGAAATCCTGGCGGCCTTGTTAATGTGAATGTACGCATTTATGCCGATGATAATGGAATGCCAGGCCTGGAAATACATTCATTTTTGAATGTCACTCCTACATTTGCTGACGAAGTTCTGGTAAATGACGCCTATTATTCAACTTATGCTGAAGTTGAGCTTTCACCTGCTGTAGTATTAACAGAAGGGAAATATTGGATTAACATTCAGTATATTGTTGACTTTGATGTGAACGGCGACTGGGGCTGGGCTGATGCCATGAACGATCCATGGATCGGAGAAAAACTGCACTGGCGCTGTCCGCTTGATGGTTGGGGAAATGGTTACACAACCTGGACTCCCGGTGACATCGTAATGTTTTTTGGATATTTCGACAGGGCATTTGCTCTCTACGAGCCTTCAAAAACAGACGACCTTGCTGCTAAATCTTTGATTGGACCGGCATCTGCTCCAGGACTGACTTCAATGGAGACTATCGAAATGGAACTCAAAAATGAAGGTACAGCTGTACAGACAGGTTTTGATGTTGCATATATTATTAATGGTGGAACTCCTGTTATTGAAAATGTAGGAAGCTTTAGCCTCAACCCTGAGGAAACTGCAACTTATGCTTTTACAACTCCAGCTGATCTTTCAGCTACAGATATTTATAGCGTTGAACTGGTCACCATGTTAAGCGGTGATGAGTATATGGATAATGATACAACAGTAGGCGAAGTAGTAAACTACGGTACTGTATATGAAATGACTGATGGCGTTGACATCACTACCTGTGAAGGTACTTTTACTGATCCGGGTGGACTCTATGCCAACTTCGACCAGAACGACGAAGCTACCATGACGATTTATCCGGGAACCCCCGGTTCTATGGTCAGGCTGACCTTTATTGCTTTTGATGTAACATGGTCAGATTTTACCATTTATGATGGTCCGAATACCGACTCTCCTTTGCTTGGTTACTGGGAAGATGATCAAAACCCGGGTGTTGTTACTGCTCTTAACCTGACAGGTGCCCTTACTATTGAATTCATTGCACCGGGTTGGGATGATGCATTTGGCTGGGAAGCTATGATCACCTGTTATGACAAACCGGATGATGATTTTGGTATCACTGCTTTTGAGAAATCAACATCCCTTGTTTATACTGCCCTTCCAATGGAATTCTCCGCAACAGTGAGGAACCTCGGAGCTCTTCCTCAATCAAAGGATATTTCTTTCTACGTTGACGGCAACCTTATCGGAACCGCTAATACAGGAACTGTTGCTCCAACTGAATATGCCACTGTTACTATTGAACATACCTTCCTTGCTGACGGTGTTGTAACTGCAGAAGCAGTATTACCTGATGATGATGGTGATGCTCCTGAAAACAACAGCGCAGAGATGACATTTGATGTTTACCTCATTGATACTTTTGTAGAATTTTTTGAAGGTGATGATTTTCCTCCTGACTATTGGAGTGTAAGTGAAACCAGCGTCTGGACTCTTCAGCAGTCATCAGGATTCCCATACAACAACAGTAAGGGTTGTGCTCAGGCCTGGGTGCCATGGGGAGGATTTGACACCCTGGTAACTCCTCAGCTTTATATTTCTAATGGAGACTTGATCTCAATGTACCTGAAAACATCAAACTGGTGGAAAGGTGAACTGGAAATTATCTGGAAAAACTCTAATACTGGTGTTTGGTCATCGATAGAAACACTATACCCAACAACTAATTATGAGAACTACCAGGTTGATATTTCAGCAGCAGCAGGGCTCAACTATCTTGGATTTGTAGCAGAATGCACCGACCCATGGTCTTGGGGTGGTGAGCTGACCCTGGATAATATCGTTGGTATCAGCCCAACCCTTTTCTTTGTTGATGATGACCTGAAAGCCAGCAACCTGCAGGGTACTGCAACACCAGCTGTGAATGAGCCGGAAACCTATACCGTTCAGGTGCAGAATATTGGTATGAACACCGTTCAATACAACACATATTCAGTGAAACTGATGCAGGTTGATCCCGCCGGCGACATAGAGCTGACCTCTTCAATAGGTCTGACTTCTGTTCACCTCCAGGAAAGGACATATAACCTTACACATTCATTCCAGGCCTCAGGCGAATACGACGTTTATGGAGTTGTTGAATACGGTGCTGATATGGACGTTAGTAATGACACCACCAACTACAAACATATATATGTACAGGTAAGTGGAACTGAAGAGATCGAAGTTGGAACACAAGACGACGAGAGATACTGGATTCCTTTCTGGTCAGGTACAAACTACAGTATTTCGCAGACTGTTTATCCGGAAAACTGGATCAATGCTACTGGAGCCATTACCGGGCTGACATACTATTATAACAATAAAAACTATGGTACTGTTGATGATATTCCTGTAAAGATCTACATCGGAACTACAACAAATACCACTATGACTGGATATATCACTCCAGATAACATGACCATGGTATTTGATGACACTATTGATTTTGATCTTGGAACACATGAACTCTATCTTCCATTCTCAGTGCCTATAAACTATACCGGTGGAAATATTGTTGCATATGCCTACCAGGCGCATGATGGTTGGAAACCAACTGTTGATTTTGCAGTTGACTACGTAGATGACACCCTCTCAGGATGGTCAACATCATACTACTATATCAATCCTGAAAAACCTGACTCAGGTACAACATGTAACAAGGAGCTGATGATCCCTGTGACTACATTCTTTATGAACACTGCCGGATTTGGTGAAATTGGAGGTACTGTATATGATGAGAACAACGCTCCACTTCCTGGTGTTGAAGTGACCATCAATGGTACAGCTGTTTCTGACATAACCGATGCCAATGGTGAATATCTGATCAACGAGATCCTGGGTGGCTCACAGAGCTTAACAGCCCGTAAATTTGAGTATGAAGACAATTCTCAGCCAATTAACATTGAAGCGGGTATTGTGAATGAACTCGACTTTAATATGGACCTGAAACCAAGGGTTAACGTTACAGGCGTTGTTGTTGGAAATGATGATCCGATGAACTACCTTGAAGGTGCATTGGTTCAGCTGAACGGTTATGCAAACTTCACAACTGCTACAGACGCTAATGGCGAGTTTGCGATTCCAGCAGTATATGGAAACGAAACATATTCGATGAATATTAGCCTGAATGGCTATGCAGGGTATTTCAGCAATAATGTTGTTGTTGCCGATGGTAATCTTGATGTAGGAACTATTGTACTGGACGAGCTGATGAGCATCCCTTACAGTGTATTTTCAGAAGAAACTACCGATAGTGACATTACAGTTAGCTGGTTGGTTCCAAACACAGGAATAGTTGAAGATTATAACTATGACCTGATCGGAACAAATGGTTATGCCAATGAGCCTTATGAAGATGTATGGCTGGGTAATATCTATGAAACCGAAGATCGCGGAACCATTACAACCGTTGAAGTATACTGGTGGTGGAATTATACATATGATGGAGAAGTTCAGCTTGACATTCTTGATGCTGACGGCAACATCGTTATGAGCTCCGAGCCATTTATGATCGAACCAGACTCATGGCAGATGATCGACATTCCTGATGTATATTTTGAAGGAACTTTTTATGCAATGATCCGTTGGGAAAACAATCCGGAAACAACGCACTTCCTTGGTTCTCAAGACAGCGAATTTGGTGCTCACGGACCTAACTACGGATTCATTATGTATCCTGGCGAAGCTCCATATCATGTATCTGAAATTCTTGAAAAAGACGTTTCTTTTGAGATCATTGTTCACACAACAATTGAAGAAGTTACTGACAATGGTAGCAAAGCAATTGACGGATACAATATCTACAGAGGACTCCTCGAAGATGTTAACAATTCATCTTCATGGGCTTCACTGAACAGTGGACTCGTTACTGAAATAACATATGTTGACGAATCATGGCCACCAGCAGCAGCCGGTGATTATGTATTTGCTGTTGAAGCTATCTATACCACAGGCGAATCTGTGTTTAGCTTCTCTAACCCGATCAACTATACACCTGTTGGTGTTGATGAATTTTCAACTGCCGAGGTGAATGTTTATCCTAATCCTGCCAGGAATATCATTTATATTGAAAATAGTACTTCTGGTACAGCTGTCATTTACAGTGCTACAGGTCAACTGATGGGTGAATACCGCATCGACGACCAGATCAACAGTATTAATGTTAGTAGCTTTAATACAGGTTTATACCTGATCAAAATCGTTGGAAACAACGACGAAGTATCTAGCTTTAAATTTTTCAAAAACTAATGTGGGTTAAGTAGGTTTGAACCCCGGGGCTTTTATGGCTTCGGGGTTTTTTTTATCTTTTTAACACAAAAGCATTTGACTCGGGCACCTTATTGCTTTAGCTTTGTGTAGATGCGAATATGGATCATCCTGATATTGCTTTTCTCTTTTTTCACTTCTCAGGGCGGCCTGATCAGTGGTTATATTACCAACGAAGAAGGAGAGCCCCTGCCTTTTGCCAGCGTGTATATACTGGGAACCACCATAGGTACAGCTTCTAATCCGGAAGGCTATTTTGAGTTTGTAGCTCCTGATGGTGAACATGAATTTGTGTTCCAGTTTATTGGATACAAACAACATCGTGAGTGGATCCTGGTCGGTGATCAAACCATATCACTGAACATTGTATTGCAAAAAGAAGAGGTATCTCTGGATGAGGTCGTGATATTGGCAGATGCGGAAGACCCGGCCTACCGAATTATCCGGAATGCAATCGCGAAGCGGAAGTACTACCTTGAGCAGGTAGAGGATTACAGCTGCGGTGCATATACCAAAGGGATCTTCAGGATCACTGAAGCGCCGGATAAGATGTTTGGGGATTCGCTGAACACCAAGAACGATTCTATCCTTGGCATTGTTTATCTGTCAGAGTCAGAGTCGGTTGTCAGCTTTGAACAGCCCGACAAATTCAAGGAAGAGATGATATCCGCCAAAGTTAGTGGGGATGATCAGGGGTATGGCTTCAACTTTATCAGCTTTTTCATGTCGAACTTCTATAATAACAAAGTCCTTATTCCGGTCGATATGGATGAAAAGGACTTTATTTCACCTATCGCTTCTAATGCGCTTTTCTACTACCATTACAGGCTTGAGGGAACCTATTACGAAGAGGACTATCTGGTCAATAAGATCGAGGTGATCCCAAAGCGTAAGATCGATCCTACCTTTAAGGGGTATATTTATATCATTGAGGATTCGTGGCGCATACACAGTTTCGACCTCATGGTGGGGAAGGATGCCAATTTAGTGTTCATTGATTCGGTCAGAATAGCCAAAACCATGGTGCCTGTAAATGATACCACATGGATGCAACTTACCCAGCGCCTGCAATTCTATTTTTCAGTGAATTTTTTCGGAAAACGCTTTGCCGGAAATGGCATCTTCCATTCACAATTTACCGATTATATTTTCAACAATAATTTCGGTCGGAAATACTTCGGGAATGAAATTATCAAAGCTAATAAGGATGCCAATGAAAGGGATTCCCTATATTGGGAAGAGAACCGGCCAATTCCTTTAACGAATGAGGAAAGGAGAAACTACCTTGTAGAGGACAGCATTCAACAGCTACGAAGTTCAAAGGAGTATCTTGATTCGCTCGACCGCAAAAGCAATAAATTCAAATGGAATGACCTGCTCACGGGCTATCGTTATTATCGACGGCACGACAGTACGAGTTACAGCATCGGTTCACCAATAACCACCCTGAATTTTAATACCGTGCAGGGACTGAATTTCCACCTGGGAACAGGATTTTCCAAGGTATTTTCAAATGCAAACAGCTTAAGAATCAGCCAGGATGTGTCGTATGGCATTTCTAATTATCGCTGGGGATACAGCCTCCGGGGAAGTTATTATTATAACAGGGATAAATCGGCCCGGATACGGGTCACCGGCGGCATTAAACCTGTTCAATATAATGCAATGGATCCCATTTCCCCTTTTGTAAACACCCTGTATACTCTACTGGATGGCAACAACTATATGAAGTTGTATGAAAAAAACTGGGTTGACATTTCTCATTATTCAGAACTCACAAATGGGATCTATCTACATGCAGGAATGGAGTATGCCGGACGAACAGCCCTTGTAAACAGCACGAATTATTCCTGGGTGAAAAGCAGCAAGAATAACTTCAGCAGCAATGACCCGCAAAATCCTTATAACGAAGGCCCGGCTTTTGCATGGAATAAATCCTTCAAGATCTATGCATCCGTCAGGATCAGGATAAAGCAAAAGTATATGTCGATCCCTGAAAAAACAATTATAGGTTCTAAGTTTCCCGACCTGGTGATTTCTTATTTCAAAGGATTCCCAAATTTCCTTGGCAGTGATGTAGATTATGATGTACTTAAGATCGCTATAGAAGGGAGCCAGAAGTTCGGCCCCTTCGGCACACTTCAATATCGTGCACTATACGGAACATTCCTGAACAACAGGGGCACCGAATTCATGGATTACCATCATTTTAACGGCAACAGGACCATTTTCGGCAAGTTCAGGCTGAATGCTTTCCAGTTGCTTGATTATTATGATCATTCCACCAACAAAAGTTATGTGGAAGCATATGCTGAGCACCATTTTAATGGATTTATTTTCAACAAAATCCCCCTGATCAGGAAAACAAAGATCAAAGCCCTGGCCGGCTTCAGATATTTCACTTCCGAATTCAAGAATAATTATTTCGAGATCAATGCCGGGATAGAAAACATTTTCCAGCTGTTACGTATTGACTTTGTTGCAGGCTATGAGGCAGGCAGGAATGTGCGCACCGGCATCGTCATTGGGATGCGTGTGGATTAGGGATCTCTTCTGTCGATAAAATTGACTGCCTTGCGGTTTTCTTCAGGGAATCGGATGCTTTCGATATTTTCTGCTGAATCGAAAATAATGGCTGGGGCCACGCGCAGTTTCGCCCGGAAACGGTCTTTAAGCTGCAAGGCGAAAGCATCGTCCTGCCTTTTGCTTCCTATCCTGATCTGGATCTCATCCGTGCCGAGCTCGTTAGTAAATACTTCCACTACATAATTTTCAACGCCATCGATATGATCGAGGATATCAAAAAGCGCGGGAGGATAGAGGCTGGTTCCCTTGAACTTGATCATCTGTTTCTTTCGGCCGATGACCGGCCCTACCCTGGTAGTGGTCCTGCCACAGGCACATGGCTCGGTATAATGATAGCAGATATCACCTGTTTTGAATCTGAGTAAAGGCATCCCCTCCACGCCCAGTGTAGTTACCGTAACCTCCCCGGCCTCACCTGCAGGAACGGGATGATTTTCATCATCGAGAAACTCAACGATGATCAACTCCGGGTGTTGGTGTCCGCCCACAAAATGTTCGCATTCAGTAAAGGCGGTGCTCATCTCTGTTGAAGCATAGGTAGAATAGAGTTCAATATCCCATTTATCAAGGATTTTTTTTCCCAGGGTGGTGAAACTGAAATCGGGGTTCCTCAGGCTTTCCCCGATACATACTGCTTTCTTCACACCGGTGTTGCGGTAGTCAATATTGTTGTTTTCGGCGTATTCGATCAATTTCAAAAGAAAGGACGGAACAACGATGAATGCGGTAGGATTCATCCTCCATATGGTATCCCATTGCAGCTCCGGCATGCCATTCCCCACCCTGATGATCCCCGCACCCAGTTTACGGGCACCGAGGAAGTAAGCCAGACCTGCCATGAAACGTCGGTCGATGGTGGTCATCAGCTGAAAAGTATCATCTTCAGTCGCTCCGGCACAGGAAAGAGAAAGGTATTCATTATATGCCAGCCTGTCGAGGTCCTTATCCGTCATGGCAAAGGTGACCGGATCACCCAGGGTGCCTGATGTGGTGATGAGATCGATGATCTTGGTCCGGGGGACACAGATAAAATCATCATTGTATTTATGCAGTTCATCTTTGGTGGTTACGGGCAGCGATGCAAGATCATCCAGTCCATGAACCTTGTCGATATTGACACCAAACTTGTTAAATATATCGGAATAATATGGTGAATTCCTGCTAATGTAGGCCAGCATCTCTTTCAGTTTCTCAACCTGAAAAGCCCTGATTTCCTTCTGTGGCCTTGTTTCTATTTCCGGAATATGTTTCATTTGATCATTCTGCTGTGCATTCCTTGAGATGTTCTTCTATATCATTTCTTTCATCTGCAGAGGATACTTCCTTTGCAAGTGCTAAATTATAATATTTCATGGCTTCACCGTAATTGTCCAGCATTTGAAAATACTGTCCGAGGATGGCATAAACGTGAAAATAATCAGGATTTGATTTAATAAAAGCATCTACTTCTGCCACTTCATTTTCAAGCGCCTGCCCACTCTTTATTGCATTCTGAAATACACTTAAGAGCTGACGGTATGTGATAAAACTGCAATAGCCTTCATTTAAAAATAATGTGTCAGCCTGAATTTCCCGATCGACAATGTATAGCGGCTTACTCTCGCTTAGGTTTAAAAACACTGAATCCAGATCATAGCAGAGGTAAGCGCCCAGCTGCCAGGGAGCCGTACTGATCCAGAGCTGCTTTTCTTCAGGTTTGAATATAATAGAATGATGAGCGATCAGCTGGTTCACTGCTTTTTCATTCCCCAGGCCAATGTCCTTGCCTCCCTCACCTTTCCTGTCGCGTAGCAGGACTGCTGCATCTTCATAGCCCAAAGTTCCGGTCTCATCAATCAGCTCCTGCACTCTTTCATGGCGGTAAACAGAGGTTTCGTTTGCCTTGTTTTCAATACAAAGTTCCGTTTGGCTGAAATATACTGACTGAAAGTGATTTGTAAGGATGATATAGTTATGTCCGGATCATAAAGCACAGTAGTATCAGTCGACTTTTCAATGACCACAGCTTTATGGTCAGCCGCTGAACCTATCAAAAAGCTTTCAGAAACAAAGGATTTTCTGGCTGATGCAATTTCCATGGCCTCCTCAATGTTCGAGGCATATTGCAGGATCTCTCTGGCAATAATGGAAACCGGCGTGCGTGCGCCCAGGGGAATGTCGGACTTTGCAGAATTCAGGCTAACTGTCAGGCCTTTTTCATTCATACCGGAAACAACCCCAATCATCCCTCCCCAGCTAATGCTGGCAAATTTGTATCCCTGCTCAGGATTTATAAAAGCGATGATCTTGTTCTCGGCAAAGGCATCTCCCACGTAGAAATCGAAGTTCCGGCCAATAAGTAAAGAGCTGTCTTTGGATTTTTTATCCCATACCCCAAAGGCGGTGCACTTTACCAGGTTCAAATTTTGCAGAGCATGGCCGATGTCATGAGCTGCATGGTAGTTCAGGATACGGTCGTATTTATCCCCGATAAATCTATAATTATCTGATGCAAATGCAGATATGCCATAGATCTCAAGCAGGTATTCCTGTTTAATGTAGGTGTCGAGGTCTTTATTGAACCAGGCGGTGAAATATTTGAGGAACTTGAGATATGATTCTGAAGGAATCATGACCTTGATCTGATCCACAAAAGCATCTTCTTGCAGCTGTACCAGTTCGGCGCTTAACAGTCCGTTTTTAACCCCAAGTTCATAGGGGCTGCCCTGTATATACATTTCCCACAGGCCATATTCATTTTCCCTGAACCAGCTTTCTTCGCAGTGATAGCTTCCGTTATCCTCATCCACCCTTTGAAATTCGAATGATTCTGGAGCTAATTCTGTTGGGGGATTGATCTTAGTGACAATATTGAAGTAAATAATAAAGACCAGTACAGCCAGCAAAATGCCGCCCAGCACATACAGCCATATTCTCCGCTTTCTTTTCTTAGCCATTGGTGATCTTCTTTGTCAGGTATTCCAGTCCGATGATTTCCGAACATGTGATCACAGCCCCGGCTGTAACGCCCATGATGCCGTGCAGGTTCAGATTCTGTCCGGTGAAATACAGATTACTGATCTTGGTTCTTGGCAGGATGATCGACCTGAGGGGGTCATTGCAGTCTTTCATAATACCGTAAGCCGAGCCCTCATGCGTCCCTGTGTAATCCATGAAGGTCAGAGGGGTAGATGAGTATGTTTTTACCACCTTGCGCCTGATGCCCGGAAAACGCTGCTCAAGCAAATCTAGCAGTCTTTCAGCCCTGGCAGCCTTAAAGTCTTTGTACTCTTCACCCCGCCTGTTGATTTTTGTCCCCAGCCATTTGCTTACTTCGGAAAACTCCATATCAGCCATGACCATGAACGAATCTGCATATTCATCCGATTTTGAATTTGCCGGTGTGTAAAAGTAGTAATTATCGGGCCAGCCTTTTTGCTCATTCCGAGGATTCAAAACACCCCCATTGGTGTAGTGAAAATAGTTTTTGTTTAAATATGGAAAGCTGTCTTTTTCGAGAAGCCCGTAAAGAATAAAGGCTCCGCAGGTATTTTCCAGGCTTGTGATCCGCTTGCGATAATATTTCCTGATCTTCCCTTCCCCGATCATCTTCAGGGTACTTAGCGGATGGGCATTGGAAATAAACTGCTGCCCGTATATCTGTTCCCCGTTTTCAAGCCTGACGGCTACGGCCTGCTCATTCTCAATAATGATCTCTTCCACCTTATGAGTAGCCAGGATAAGGCCACCATTGCCTTCTATTTCCTCCACCATACGATCTGCGATCTGCTGGCTTCCGTCTACCGGCCGCCAACAACTATTGATCAATGAATCACGCATGCATGCATGGATATACAATGGTGTTTTTTGCGCCTGGCCCGGATAAAGCGAGAGGGCCCCTGCCAGCACATTTTTCAGGCGGTCGTTATCTGTCAGGGACTCCAGAAAGCCGGATGCACATTTCATCAGGGTTGGGATGGGGACCTGGTATGAACTGATGCTTTCAGGTTTATATAGTGGAAAATCACGGGTTACTTCTTTGATCCCGGCAACATAAGCATCAATGGCTTTTTGCTCGCCGGGGAATTGTCTCAGCAAGCCAGGAACAAATTTTTCATAAGTCTGAGAAAGGGAGTACTCCCTGTCTTCGCCATCGAAGCTCAGGGATTCAAATCCATCAATATCGAGTTGCTTCAGATTCAGCTTGTCGGCAATACCGAAGTATTTCAGGTATTTGTGGAGGTATTGTCCTTCCTCCATGCTGCCGAAGTAGTGCATGCCGGTATCGAAAATGCGTCCGTCCCGGCTAAAGCTTTGCAGGTTTCCGCCAATTTTATGATGTTGCTCTAGTATGCAAACACTCATACCTTCCTTGCTAAGGATCAGGCCGCATTCCAGTCCACCAAGACCGCCCCCTATGATTACAACATCGTATTTATTCATGGCTTTTCTTTATGACATAAACCAGGTTGGAGGTTAGATTGGTATCATCAATGACACGGACTTCCATATTCAGTTTGGCGAAAATGCCCATATAAAATTCTTTCGGCCTAAAGTACAATTTATAATCTTTTGCAGGCGTCTTGTTGAAGCCGATCCGCGTTGACATGAATTCAGATATCCTTGTACCCATATGTTTCTTGCGCATGGCTGCATCGGCATCACGAATGATGATCACGCCATCGGGATTTAATTTCGCTGCGCAAGCATTGATCAGTTTTTCCTGCTCGGGCTCAGGCAGGTAATGAAGTACATCGGCCAGGATGAATGCATCACTATATTCCGGCTCCAGCTTTGTTATATCCGCCAGGATAAAGTGTGTGTGTTTATTGTTCAGGGCGCAATGAGAGGCCGTATCGATCTTATCCGGGTCATGATCATAGCCGGTGAGTTGTCGTTCGGGAGCCATAAGCTGCAGCATATATGCCATAAATCCGTACCCACAACCGATGTCTGTGATCAGACCTTCTTCCGGCAGGATCTCATGGAATAACTGATAATTGTCTTCCATCCTGATCTTGACTTTCATATACCATTCGAGTATGGGCCCTCTGTAAAGGTAATTTCTGACAACTTTTTTTCTGAAAAATGCCGGGGTTTCGAATTGTTTCCTGATCAGGGCATATTCCTGTTTCATATAATGCCTGATGGATTTGGATGTGGCCAGGAGTTTATCTTTAATAAGCGGGCTGTCCTGTCTGATCCTGGGCAGTACCGTCATGCTTACAGGGGAGGTTTTCAGGAAGGGCTCGAATTTAGGCATAGCATTCCCTGAGCCATAGGATATCACCGGAAGAATGTCGAGTTTCAGCTCCCTGGCAATAAGGAATGCTCCCTGGTGAAAGCGTGCAATCTCCAGGTTTTGGGAGCGGGTGCCTTCCGGGAACACAAAAATGGAATAACCTTCATTCACGACTCCCTTCAAATCATCCATGATGGGGGCGATGCCCTGATCTACAGGTAAAAAGTCGGTGAGGCGCACGTACCAGCCGAAAAACATACTTTTTTGTACCCAGGAGTGGGTAAGCAGTATCATTTTCGGATTTTGCAGGATGTTTACTACGGTATCGAGGTGTGATTGATGATTACAGATGACAACGGCAGGTTCCCTGAAACTCTCTCCGCTCAGGTTCCTGATGGTTTTGCGAATATTGACAGATCCAAAAACGATGACCCTGCATGCAAACGACAGCATCCAATGAGCGATATATTTCTTTCGGGAGGTTTTTACGGGGACCAGATATTTAAGGATCAGCCCGGTGATATTCAAAATGATCACCCCAATGAGAAAGATCAGGAATGTGTTTATTGAAAAAAGAAAATCCCTGAAAGTGACCGGCCACTTTCTGACTCTACCTTCATGCTTTATCAGGAAATTGAACATCCTTGGCAGGAGCACATAAGTAATGAATATTACTGAAATTATCCCGATAATGGCAGAGATGGCAATGGATTGCAATGCCGGGTGTTTTGCAAAGATCAGTACTCCGATCCCAACGATGGTGGTGATTCCGCTGAGCAGTATAGAGGTTTTATATGAGTTGAGTTTTTTCCTGCCATACTGATATTCCTGAAGAAGCCCACGCATACAGAAGATGGCATAATCGATCCCCAGTCCAAAAATAAATGTAGAGATGATGATATTAAATATGTTAAATCTGATCCCTAATAAGCCCATGATCCCGAGGGTGAATACCCAGCTGATCAGGAGAGGGATGAAGGTGATGATGCCCAGTTCTATCCTTCCGAAGGATAGGGTAAGGATCAAAAATACCACCAGCAGGGAAAGAATGATCAGTGTGTTGAAATCGTCTTTCAGCCCCTCCATAAATGAGGAGGTCAGGGATTGTCCGTCAAATAAAATAATGTCTTCATTTCCTTCAAATGCCCGGTAAACCGCAGGTTTGTCTTCTGCTCTCACCTTGAAGACCGTACTGATCATTGAAAGGCTGTCAGTTTCGGTTATGAATTCATCAAGAAATGCCTCGCGGAGCGGACTAAGGTCCGATAGTTGAATGTTGTGATCGAAAGAAAGTAATTCATAAAACCCGCTAAAAGTATTTTCCCTGAACCTGTATGCAGCAGCCTGTTTGTCGATACTTGTCTGCACATTTTTTACCTTTTGTTCATCCCAGAACGATCGCCATACCCGGATTTTATCTTTTCTGCTTGCTGATGAAGGGTAAAACGTATGTACGGATGTATATGAATTGACAAGGCCCTCAAGTACGAGATTGCTAACAGAAGGGATCTGCCTTTCATTGATCAGCAAGGCCTCATCAATGCTTTTTGCTGAAGAAACCAGGTAAACCGACCTCAGCTTATAACTTGAAATGCTGTCGAGGTAATCCTCCGATTGGACCAATTCTTCAGACATAAAATTCATGCTGTCCATATTGCTCTCGAATTGCACTTTCCGGGAGGTAAACATGAATACTATGAAGAGGATCACGATCAACCACACCAGCTTTCCTTGCTGATGATAGGCATAGGAAGCTATTCGTTCAACAAAGGCATTCACATAAGACTTTTTAGAAATTGCCTTTTGCTGTTCTTTGAACATAGGGGGCAGTATGATCAATGTAAAAATGGCAGAAGAGAATACACTTAAAGCTGCAAACAAGCCAAGGTCACGCATGGCTTCCGACCTGAGTATGAGCAGGCACAGAAAGGCAGACGCCGTAGTGATGCTGCTCATCATCACCGGGCTTGCGATATCCCGGATCACTGTTTTTACAGAGCCCGTATAACGCAGGTGGGAAAGAAAGTGCAATGCATAATCTACCGAGATCCCTAACATGACAGAACCCAGTCCCAGGGAAATGGCCGACACTTCGGTTTTGAGCAGGTACATCATGGCGATGGCGAAACCACCACCCAGAAGGGCAGGCAGAAAGAGTAAAAGGAAGACAAGCTTTCTGCGAAAATAAAATCCTAAAAACAGGATCAGTAAGATAATAGCTATGCTAACAGTGGTGATTATATCTTGTTTAATCTGTGTTGCATTCCCGATGGACACAGGCATAGACCCGAAATAGAGCATGCTGGCCTTTTGATCAAAATGCCGGTTCAAATTTGCTTTGTATCCATCGATCAAGGATAAGAATTTAGCATTTTTAGCTGTCTCCGTGGAAGGGTTTGCAGGAATCACAAAAAAGAGAAGGTTCCGCAGGTCTTTCGTAACAATGAAGCCATTGTGGAGGTCGAAATTCTCACTCACCTTCAAGCTTTCCAGTTTTTTCAGCGCGATGGGTGTAAGACTGAGCGGGTCTTTCAGGATGAAGTCTTTCATGACAAAACCCCCCGGCGAGATCAGTGCCTCGTAGTCCTTTTTTATAGCCAGGGCGATGGCTGAATCATTCAGTTTTTTATCGATGTTCTCATAATCCTCAGAATCCAGGAATAATGGCAGATTTTCATAGAGGAGATCATAGATCCCTGTTAAAGACGCTGGTGTAAAGCTGCCCTCAATGGTATCGATATAAGGCCTTGCCTGGGCGCTAAGCATTGAATCGATCAGGGCTTCAGCGTAGGCAGATAATAATCCCGGATCAGCATTTTCTTCCGAAGCATTTTGTGTAATACAAATGACCAGGCGATCAGTAAAATTGGCGTGCTCCAACACACTGATCAGCTTTGCATTCTTTTCTGATGCCGGCACCACCTTATTAATATCCTCCTCGAGAACAATGCGTGAAGCAAACCATGCTTCAAAGGCCAGCAGGAGTGCCAGCATTAGGACGAAAGCCCACAAATGCTTGCGAAAGAAAACGTATATGCCTGTGAAAAACAATCCCATCCTTTACTTTTCAGCCTTTGTTTCAGGTTGTTTCCTGAAAATAAGTAATGCAATATATGTGATCAGTCCGAGAACCATGGCCAGGATAAGTCCGAAAATCAGCGCCCCCAGCACATATTGAAAGATATTTTGAGTTACGAATTCCAGGGTAATGCTGCTTCTGAAGTCCACTCCTGCTCCTCTTCCGAGTACAATGCCACCGCTAATATAGCTCAGATATAAGATCAGGGGTATCATGGGTGGTATACTGATGTTGGAAACTGCCAGCACGATGATCTTATTAAGTTTGAAGGCGATGGCTATGCCCAGGGCGATGGCCATCTGCCAGCCCCATACGGGTGCTACGCCCATAAAGGCGCCCACCATTACGGAGGCAACTTTCACACCATTGGTTTCCTGTGGGTTGAACAGCTCTCTCCGGACCATTTCCTTGAAGCTTTTCCATGTTAAGCCGGAGAAGAAAAGATATGGCCTGTACCATAGCAAAGCAAGTAAAACCAGGAAAGTATTGAGTATGCTGATCCTTAGAAAATCAGTAAAAGGCCGGAAATGACTGACCCTTTCATTCCCGGGTGGATAATACACTTTTACCGGCATTGACATCACATTCACCTTCTTCCAGGCAGCCTTCACAATCACCTCCACTTCAAACTCAAATCGTCGGGTGATGAAATTGATCTTACGAAGCTTTTCAAGGGGATATAGTCGGAATCCGCATTGCGTATCGGGTAATTTGCTTCCGGTCGTCACCCAATACCAGAAGTTGGAAAATCGTAATCCGAAATTACTTTTTCCTGGTGCCCCGGCCTCCTGCATATTTCTTGCACCCACAATTAGGGCATCTGGATGTTCTTCAATGGTATCGAGAAAAGCGGGGAGATCATCGGCAAAATGCTGACCATCTGAATCCATGCTTATGGCATAACTGTAGTCCAGTTCCCGGGCCCGGACAAATCCTTTTCTAAGTGCGTATCCTTTTCCTTTATTTTTATGATAATGGATCAGTTCAAGATTGGGATATTCTTTCAGTATGTCGAGCGTTGAATCCGTAGAACCATCATCAATAAGGATGATATTTTCAGTGTATAAAAGTATGGAGTCGAGCACGCCGGACAGGCTAAGCTCATTGTTGAAAGTTGGTACAAGGACGCAGCACTTTAACGAATTAAAAATTTCCTGAACTGATTTGCTTCCGCCTTCCATTATACAAAGATCGCAAAATCATCATTTTTTCCGAAGCAAAAGCATGGCTTCTGCTTCAGTCCACTCGCAAACAGACCGGATATCCTCTTCGCACAGGCCCGCGTCGGGATGTAGCATGAGGTAGTTCTGTGGAGGCATGCTGCTGTCGCTCAAAGCTTCACAGATCTCATCCAGTGCTGCGATCTTATGGCGTTTGTCAAGAGTGTCGTAAACACTGAAGTTGATTTCGTGTTTTCCGTTCCGGATATGTTGATCGATGATCCAGGAAAATGGGGCAATACTGGCATACCATGGATAGTTGGTATTGTTGGAATGGCAATCGTAGCAGGACGTTCTGAAGATTAGCTGCATACTATCCGGCATCTCAGGATAGGCCTGTAGAAAATCATGTGGACCCACCTCATCGCTGATATTTTTTTGAACCCTGAAGAACTGTATTAGAACAAAAGAGCCAATAAGGAGGTAGAGGCTGATACGGCCGATTTTTTTCATTATGATTCGTTTATTCCTCTATCAGTTTATCAGCTTCGGTATTGGCCCAATCGACAATCAGCTTTATTTCATCATCATTCAGCGCTTTCTCAGGATAATCCTTGATGTATTTGCCTGGAGGCATGCCTTTTTCTTTCACTTCCTCACTGATGGCACTAAACTTATTGATCTTTTTGGTGAGCTTATAGCCTTCCCACTTTGAGAAGTTCAGGGCACCCTTGGCCTTGATGTTGCCTGCATCGGCAGAATGGCAGTCGAAGCACGAACGTTCGAGTATACTCATTACATCATCGGGCCAACCGAGTTCAATGTCATCTGATACCGGCTGAACTGCAGTAGAAGGACTCTGGGCTGCGATGAATAAGAGCAGAGCTAATATTGGTATGATACTGATCAAAATTGCTTTTTTCATGGTATGTAGTTTTATGGTTGGGTAGAAACAAAGATAATGAAAACATGGGTTCAAAAATTCATTGTTTCACTGATTCACTGTTCCACTGTTTCACTGTTACATGGAAATAATGTTAAGCTAGCTTAAAGGTGCCTTTGAACTTGCAGAATACCAGGTCTTCATTTAAAATAGTGGCTGTGATTTTGATATTCTCTTTCGATTCTGATGAAAAGGTCCCTTTAATGTGCACCTCATCATGTATTGACGGGTCGATCACCTGCAGAAACTTGATATTGCTTCCATCTGTCATGACTGTTTCATTTTCAGTAATCTTGATCGAAATTTCTTTAATAATATGTATCAGGCAAACACCCGGAACAACTGGCTGGCCAGGGAAGTGGCCTTTGAAGATTTCATGACCAGAGTTGAAAGTAATGCTAGCTGAGAAGCTCCCATCTTCCACTAAAAAATCATTGATCTTATACAGGGATCTAAGGGTCATGATGCAAATTTAATGGAATTCCTCGATTTCCCCTCCCAACCCTCCCCTTTCAAATCTTCATTCTTCTATCGAACATTTCCTGGGGGAGGGCCAATTATAATGATCATCTTCCACCCCGGGCTGTGCCCGGGGCTACAGATATATAACCCCTACGGGGTAATTAAGAGTAATGAGAATTAAACCTGTTGAAGATAATCAATGAGATAGTAGAACAGTGAAACAATATCGCCATGTAACAGCGTAGCCATGTAACAGTGAAACATGGAACAGTGAAACAGTGAATCAGTGGAACAATGAAACAATGAATATTAATCCACTAAATCAAGTTTAAATTTCAACCTAAAGCCCGGCTGTTCAATCAGGATGTTTTGGGGGCTATGATTGATCTTTTTTGGCGAAAGCTGCATGCTGATCTTTTCCTTTTTGAACAGGCCGCCAACATTTACGATCTCGGTGTAGGGTTCGAGCAGGTTGGTGCTGATATAGCCGTCTTTGCCTTTATCAGACTTTTTCAGGATCATGATGCCAATGCCATCGTTTTTCAGATATGTTTTCTGAATACCTTCAGTTGGCCCCTGGCCCAGTAACATGTTGAAATATTTTTCGAATTTATTCAGCAGGATATCTTTGTCGAGGGGAGAATAGATATTTCTGACATATAGATTGAGTTCTTTCTTGCCCCCCATATTCTTTAATTCAAAGTCAAAAAAGTTCAATCCCAATTCGTTAAAGAAGGCCACCTTATAGTTGGATCCTTCTGATGCTTTTATCATCATCAGGCCTGAAAACTCATGCCCGTTTACTTCCAGGCTGGCCTTATATAGTGCCTTTTCGAATCCCTTACTGAAGGGCATCAGTTCTGCGTATGACGGGTCCGACATGTCGAGTTCACCACTTTTGGAGTATCTCGACATATAGCATCCCGAAAGGCCCATGAGGATGCTAAGGCAGATCAAAAATATGCTGCGGAATCTCTTCATTCAGGCGTTTGTTGATGAAACGTATCCGGGTGTAGTCACCCGACTTTTCGATCATATATAGCTCATCTACCGAGTAGTCCTTTGTATTGATGAATAAGCGGATTTTTGACAAAAACTCCTTCATATTCTCATCCTGGGGGGTGAGTTCGAGTTTATATGAAGATGGATTTTCATAGTATTCAAATTCAAAATCATCACTGTCAAGGATGGTGCCACTGACCATGCTCAGCATAATCTCATTGATCTGGCGAAACATTTTTCCTGAAGCAGCGTCGTACACATTGGTTTTATTTTCATCCCGGATCATAACAGTGTCTTTATTGAAAATGATCAGGTAGAAGAAAGGGTTTGTATATTCCCATCTCAGTTTGTTTTCCTTCTGAAAGAAGAATGTTCCCCTGCTTTCCACATCTTCTTCCAGAAAACTCAGATGCTTCAGCTGTTCGAAGTCACTGATAATGGTGTTGGTGTTAGCTGAGGCTTCAGTCATGCTGCTTCTGAATCCATCAATATCTTCGATCAGCCGGTAGGTATCCTGGGAATAAGCCCTGTTTATACTGATAAATGCAAGTACAGCAAGAAAGACCTTTAAGGAGATATGTATCTTAATCTTTTTCATTATTCACCAGTTTGATATTGATTTCGGATGTGGCGGGAAAGGAAAATTTTGCATTTTTGAATTTCGGCGGCCCGAACCTGCCACGGGCATCATTGGAAAAACCATAAGGCTCATTAGGTATTCCTATACCGTTGGTATCAAGCTCCCCATTGCCATTCATGTCCTGGAATATACTAACTGCATAATCACCAGCCGGAACATTATCGATAATGATGTTTTGTACCTCAGTCTCCACTGCTGCAATTTTCTGGAAAGCGACCTTTTCAATCTCCATAAAATCATCATCATTGTCATAGATGGCAATATAAATGTCACCCTCGACAGGATAAATATTGTTTACTGTAATACTCAATTGTCCGGGGTTTTGAGCAAACATTCCAACAGCCAACAGCCAACAGCCAACACGTAATCAGGACTCTCATTTATTTATAAGCATTTATGTTTAATAACTCATCTGGCGATACGAATTCATAGCCTTCTTTCAGGGCCTTTAGTATCACCGCTTCCAGGACAGGAATGATTCTTTTATGATTGTCATGAAACAGTATCACTCCTCCCGCTTTAAGACGCCTGAGGATGCGCTTTATTGTTGTCTCAGGCTTTTTTGCCATGGTGTCGAGTGAGCGGATACTCCAGCCAATTACGGAATAATCCAATAATCGTGCTGCCTTCCAATATTAGGGTTAGTTACGCCAAAGGGTGGCCTGAAAAAGCTGGTTTTTGTCCAATAATACTCTCGATCAGTGCTTCATTTCTTAGTCAGGTCGGCCACGACCTTTTTTGTTCCCAGAAAACCATATTTATTAATATGTGCAAAAGAATGGTTCCCGATCACATGGCCCTCAGTCAAACATTCGCTCGACAATCTCTCTGTTCTGGTCAATATTTTTGATCCGAGCAGGAAAAACCCGGCTTTGATCTTATTAGCTTTTAAAACATCCAGCACCATGGGGGTATATATCGGATGCGGGCCATCGTCGAAAGTGATAGCGACAGGTTTTTTCTATTCAGTTTTTGCCCGGCACAAAGCCTTCACATATATACCCGAACAAACACGGAAAGATCCCCAGGCCAGCATCAGAATCACTACCGAGCAAACATCAGAAGCAGGGCCGGAATTAGGTGTGCTAGCATGCCGAAAGAAGGATTAATGCGTGATTTGTGTTTTTAGCCTGGTTGTATATCAGGATATTTTTGAATTCCCCACTTGCCTTTTTAGCATTTAGCATGATGCCTTCAGGGTATTTTTGGGTTTTCAGTATCATGGCGGCGAGCCAGGCAGCAAAAGCAGATGAGGTATAATATTCGCCACAAAGATGTTTATAATATGCTGCAGGGATATCTGTAAATACCTTCTCCTGCATCCTCCGGTAAACATCATCACTTTTCTGATCACCGTTCATCCCTGTGATCAGCAGGTCGATATCTTTTGTACCCAGACCTTTGGAGCTTATAAATTCCTGTATAAATTCAGCTGTTTCATCATCAGATGATGGCTTATAAAAAGTGCCTACTCCCCTGAAGCGGGCGTAATTATCGGGATGCTTATTCCCGTTTACAAGGAAAAAGGATGAGCCTTCCCCGGCAACAGATCCTGCACCCTGATGTTGAAGTAATTCAGTGTTGTTTTGAATGTCTTCTTTCCAGAATTCTGCATTTTTGCTGATGGTAAAATAAGCATCTGTCAGTTCATCAATACCGGCAAGAAGAATATTTTCCTGAGGATTTTCCTTGATACGAATCAGGCTGTCGAGCAGAGCTCCTTCAAAAGAAAGGTTCTCGTTCACATAGGTAAAGTTGTACTTGTTACACTTCAGCATAACGGCTATATGGGCCCCGACCGTATTATGTGTTGATTGTATGAATGCTGTAGGGGTGAGAAATTTCTCATCATTATCGAGGATAGCGGTGAGGAACTTCTCCGTATCCTGCATCATGCCCAGCCCTGTACCTGTGATGATGGCATCGGGTACTTTTACGCCTGCATCCTGCAAACATTTTCCGGCAGCAGCTACGCCCATTTTCAGGGTCCTGCTCATGCGGCGCATTTGTATGGGCTTGATGAATTGCTTATAGTCAGGTTCAATGCATTTCAGGCGGTTGCCCTCATACACACTTATTTCGGCCGGGAAATCAGCTTTGTCCCAGCTTTTCTGTGGTGAAATATTGCCCGTACCCCTGATATAAGCTTCCATCTTAATATTTTGACAGGACAAGACTAGAATCATTACCACCGAAACCAAAAGAATTGGTCATCACATGATCGATTTTTGCCTCCTGTAGTTCTGTTATGGGTTCGAAATTCAATTTCTCAATTTTCTGCGAAAAATTAAGGTTCGGGAAAAGCATTTGTTCGCTGATGGCCAGAATGGAGAATATCGTTTCTACTACTCCTGCAGCTGCCAGCGTATGTCCCGTATATGGTTTTGTTGACGATATGGGCGGAAGGTACTTCCCGAAGATACGCTCTATGGCCAGTCCTTCTGTCAGGTCGTTGTTATCTGTTCCCGTGCCATGGGCATTGATATAACTTATATTTTCAGGCTTCAGCCCGCTCATATCCAGGGCTTCTTTCATCGACAGGTATGGACCGAAACCGTCAGGAGAGCTTGCTGTCTGATGAAAGGCATCATTGGCATTGGCATATCCGGCCAGTTCACAAAGGATGTCTTTCTGATATTTCACGGCTTCTTCTTCTGATTCAAGTACGATATATGCAGCTCCCTCACCAAGGTTCAGCCTGTACGCGTGGCATCCAGGGGCCGGCAATGCTCTTTGTCGAGGATCATGAGAGTGTTGAAGCCATTCAGCGTAAACTTAGATAAAGCATCCGTGCCCCCTGCGATTACCCGGTCGGCCAGGCCATGCCTGATCAGTTTTACCCCGAACATGATGGCATTAAGCGAAGATGAACATGCTGTGCTGATGGTCGTGTTGAAGTGACGCAAGCCCAGCTTGTCGCAGATCTTCATCGAACTGTCGCTGCAGTTGTGTGTGTGTACCAGGTGGGAAAACTTATCGCTATGAAGATAGTCGAGATAGTATTTTTCGGTCTTATCCATCCCTCCAACGGTTGTTGATGAAATCAGGGCTGTTCGTGAGTTATCTGTGATCCCGTACTTACCTATGCCGTCATCATAAGCCTGCTCGGCAGCGATTAGACCCAAAAGAGCAGTGCGTGTATATAGCTCAGGGTTTTCTACTCCTGCCATATCAGCCAGCACTTCATTACTGAATTTGATCTCGGCAGCAGGAATTTCTCCTTTCAGCGATGTTTGGAGGTAGTTTATCGGCCCAACGCCATGTTTACGACTCATGAGCGAATCCAGGTTCTCTGCCACATTGTTTCCAATGGCCGTGATCATCCCCATGCCGGTAACAACTACCTTGCTCATGCCTTTATTTTTGGTTCTCTTTGATATATTCGGCCATGGTTCTTACCGAAAAGAAGATCTTACGTCCATCCTTAGGGTCTTCGATCTTGATCCCGTAGTTTTTTTCCAGGAGGACAATCAGTTCAAGGGCATCGATAGAATCCAGACCAAGTCCATCACCAAAGAGAGCAGCATCAGAATCGATGTCTTCCGGTTCCATTTCTTCCAGGTTCAACACCTCGATGATCTCAACTTTTAGCTTTTTTATTAATTCTTCCATTATGGTATTCTTTTATAATTTGCGAGCAGAATTGAAGGCTCAAAGATAACATCTTCAGATGATTTTCCCGCCTCCTCTTCTTTATCACTCCGTTCTACTAAAAACAAGAGAGATTCATAATTGTTCTCATATTGTTCCACCCATCCGCAAACACAACAATCCAACGAACCGTTTTCGAGTGCAAGTTTGGTAATGTCAAAGATCATTCCGGCATCGAAAGTCTCACTGATCAGCACTGTATTTTCTCCTCTGAAAGTATGGCTGATGGCTGCTTCACCTGCCATGATGTTGGGCAGGGTATACACAAAGTTCGATGGACTCGGGAAATAGTTTTCCCGGTCACGGATTGTATCCTGATGCTTTTCGTCCACCTCCAGCGAAGAGCTGCCATTTGTCAGGATCAGGCCTATCTTTTCCGGCGAATATCTGGATGACAGCTCTTCCCCTTTCAACAAAATATCTACCGACAGGAACCCAAGTTTGCTAAGGGTATCCATTTTAAAAAATTTAGGGTAATCTGTATGAAAATGCCGGTATGCTGCCCTGATGAATTTCTTGTAGGTATCTTCGCCTTCATAATTAAAAACAACTCTTCCATCAAGCCTGATGCGCTTGTTGGAGATTGAGCAATATTTTTTGATGACGAGCGTCATGATTTACATTTTTTGAAAGATCACAGCGGCATTACTACCCCCGAAGCCGGATCCTGTTTTCAGGCAGGTCGTGACCTCTGCCTCCTTGTTTTCCCTGATTATATTAATATCTGTGCTCACACCATGGTGCTCATACCCCGCAGAGCGGAAAAGCATATTTCTCTTCATGGATTGCAGGCTTATGGCAGCCTCTATTACTCCGGCAGCACCCAGAGTATGGCCGATATAGCCTTTATAGCTGTTAAGAGGAATCGCCTCCAGGCCTGCACGGCTGAAAGCCTTTGACTCCATTTCGTCATTGTAGCTAGTGGCTGTGCCATGGGCAGAAATGCTGTTGATATCATTTGCAGAAACTCCGGCAAGCTTCATGGCCTGCTGAACGGCAACGAATAGGCCTTCACCGGTACGGGATGGTCCCGAAATATGATTGGCATCGTTGCTACCAGCACCGCCAAGCACTTTCACAGAATATTCATGGAAGATATCCGGGCTGGAGGATAAAATGAGGGTACCACAGCCTTCTCCCAGGGTAAGCCCATCCCTGTCGCGATCGAAGGGCTTGCATGCTTTTTCGCTAAGCGATTGAAATGACTGAAACCCGGAAACAATAAATTCCGACACCAGGTCCCCGCCACTCACCACAGCATGTTTATATTTTCCGGCCCGGATCATGCGTTCAGCATATATAATACCCAGCACACCTGAGATACATGCATTGGATACAATGATTGCCTTGTTAGGATTTTTAAAATGACCGGTGATCATGCGGGCCATGGCATGCAGGTAGATACGGTCTTTCCCATAATTTTCCTGAACGCCCGGGTCCAGCAGATCAATGTTTCCCTTGGTTGTTGTCAGGATGAAGATCGTGTCAGCTGAGCTAAGGTCAACACTTGTCTTCCCGGCAGCATCCTTTATGGAGCAGACAAACAGATTTTCCATGCGTGTCAGTGTGCTGTCCGCTTCCAGGCGGCTATGATCTACTATTGATAAGGGTAAAGTCACAGGACTGTATATACCGCTGTTATCCAGGGTGATACCAGAATTCCCACTCAGGATATTTTCGATGTTTTCATCGATGGTAAATCCAAGGGAGGAGATAATATTTTCTGCGCCTGCAAATACTTCCATGATAGGGCTGCTAAATTATGGATTTTTGCCTGAAGGGATGATCAATTCTTTTTCATTCTGAGAAAATAGAAAGCAACACTCATTGAAACAATACTGAAAGCAGCAAGCAAACATATCTCCGTAAGGATTTCCATAATTCCCCCTTCTCTAAGAAATATGGTATAAAAACCGTCAAGCCCCCAGTTCAGTGGCGAATATGCGCTGATGGATTGCATGATGGAAGGCATGACAAAAACAGGAACCCAGATGCCACCAATCGCGGCCATGATGATCACCGAAACAGATCCAAAAGCTGCTGCCTTCTCGGGCGTGTTGAAAATGGCACCCAACACCAGCCCATAGGCTGTTGCAGCCAGGCCGGTAGCCATGATCATAACCAGCAAGGCAAAAATATGATGACCGACATCCAGCAAAGGCAATCCAAATAATGGAAGGATCAGGATACCAACAAGTAACATCAAAACGAACTGGACCATACTGATGAGCAGGTACACAATAATTTTGGCAAAAATGGTAACCATATAAGATCCGGGCATAAGCCTGATGCGTAATATGCTTCCGCTGTTTCTTTCTTTAATGACATTTGCTGTGAGTGGAATCAGGATGAAAAACATGGCAAAGACAGCCCATGCCGGAACATTGTGTTGCACGGAGTTTGGTATAACTTCGGTGTGTCGATTAACTGCATTATACTCGTCGAGTTGAATAATGCCGCTCGGATCATATTCCAGTTTGCTGTCGGAATCCAGAAGTTCTGAAACCTTTTCGGCGAAAAGCTTAAATACCATTTGTGATTCTATGCCGTAAGTGAGTTTTGAAAGGGCCATCCTTACGGTCTCCCTGAAAGATTGTTTGATCACAGGGTCGAAATAAAGGATCACAACTGATGGTTCATGATCAGCTTTTGCTATCGGATTTTCTGCATCCTCGAAAGCTTTTTCAACGAGGTAAATCGCTTTCTCTCTTAGCTTGTCTGAAGCCCCTGCCGGAACAATAATGCCTATCTGATATTCTCCATTACCCACCAGGCTCACCAGGCTTTCCCTGTCTATTTTTTTTCCTCTATATTCTTTTTCAAGGACGATCATGTCTGAACTGATCAGGCCCCGCTCGATAGCTATTCCGACAGAATCCTGGTCTTCATCGACAAAGGCAACAGCCAAACGGGTTTCATCCATCTTTCGAAAAGTACTATCCTGGATAAGGGCCATGACAAAGACCAGGACCATGGGCATAAGAAATATGATCAACAGCCCTCCCAGGTCCCTGCTCAGGATGATGATCTCCTTCATTATGGATGTCAAAAGCTTCCGCATATCAGTCTCTGAGTTTTCGTCCTGTCAGATTCAGGAATACACTTTCCAGATCAATATATTCTTCCTTACTTTTTATTATTTCCTCTGTGTGGCCATGAATAATCACTTTTCCATGATCGATGATCGCAATGGTATCGCAAAGGTTTTCGGCTTCTTCAAGATAGTGGGAGGTATAGATGATGGTGGTTCCCTTTGTGTTTAATTCATCCAGGAACTCCAGGATCATACTTCTCGATTGTACATCTACGCCGGTGGTGGGCTCATCAAGGATCAGGATCTCCGGCCTGTGAAGGATCCCTGCTACGAGGTTCACCCTTCTTTTCATACCGCCAGAATATTTTCTGATCTGCTTGTGCCCATTGTTTGCCAGTCCAACCATGTCCAGACATTCATCGATCCGATTCTTCATCTCCCTGCCCTTCAAACCGTACATTTCTGCGATAAACCTGAGGTTTTCCCTTGCACTGAGTGTTTCGTACAGGGCAATATCCTGGGGTACCAGGCCAATTATTTGCCTGATCTTTTTATATTTCTTTTCCAGCTGCATCCCATTGATAAATACCTTGCCGCTGTCGTAATTCAATAATCCAGTAATGATGCTGATGCTTGTGGTCTTGCCTGCCCCGTTAGGCCCCAGCAGGCCAAACTTTGACTTAGCCGGTATCTCCAGGCTGATGTTGTCAACAGCTGGCTCCAAGCTACCGCGATAGGTCTTGGTAACGTTATCTATTCTTATGGCAATATCGTTCATTAATTAGGTTTGATCTTGCTAAGTTTCCTATATAAATCTTCTTCTCTGCCTGCTATCTCCAACAATATTTCCGCTGCTGCATGATAGGATTCATCCTGCTTGCTCCTGCCTTTGAAAATACGCCCTGCGATCAGGGCAAATTCGCGCCAGCGATCCCCTATAGATGTCATTTCTTCGGAACATTCGTTCAGCCAATCCTGATTCAATTCTTTGGCGGCTTCTTGCAGAAAGGCGGCATACATAAACCGGAATCCGGCGCCACCGGTACCGATCTCTTCCAGCATACGCACCACCTGTCCGAGATATCGGGAGGCTTTCTTCGGGCCAAGCTTGTCGGGCCACTTTTTCATTTTTCGTGCCATATAGCGGATGCCCTTGACTCCAAAAAGCGGGACCGGAATGGTCAACATTTGGCTGCTGTTTTTTTTGATCGCACTAACAATTGCGTTTTGCAGGTCAAAATGAGCCGGCATGTCTTTCATATAATACATCCTGCCCTTGGGCGGGTAGGTTCCTTTTGCATAGCGCACACGCTTCAGGTCTTTATAACTCAAGGTAACGGGTGTTTCCATGATGGGATCACTGATCATATACTCGTTGCCCTTTTTCCCAAATACAACAAGGTTGTGGGCATTGAAATGAAAGCGGTATGGCTCAGGGAAATATGTGAGGTGGAATACGCCTACCAGGCATCCAGTAGGAATCCCTTTTTCCAGGGTTGCATCCAGCATATCCATAGCTTTCTCCGGGTCGCGGGGAAATTTATACCGCTGGATCTTAATTCCAAGCTTTTTGCACGCTCTGTTAAAAATCAATCCCGGATAGGGACGAAATGAAACTACCGGAAGTCCATTTAGTTTATAAAAGGGGATATAGGAAAAAAATATTCCTGAACCTAAACCAAAAACCATTGCCTCACTCAAGTCAACCCCATGGTGTTTTAAAAGATTTGAAGTCACACCGTTTTCACAGTGTGCAGCCTGATGGTGATTAAAAGCTATGCTGATATCTTTACTCATTCTTCCTTTTTCAGTGCTTTAATATCTGTTAATTCTTCGAGCGTAATGTTGAAAACATCAGCGTAAATCTGCAAAATACTTTCATCAAGGCTTTGAAATACATTCGGTTTCAGATGCTTTCTGATCTTCCTTCTAGGTATACCCGTGTACTGTGAGAGCAACTTTATGGCCATGATATTCTTTTCCATATGCCATGCCAGGATACTGCGTTTTCCGGTTAATACTTTCTCCCGGGCAGATTCTGCTTTTTCATTCACTTCCTCCCAGGCTTGTTTCAGAGCAGCATTTTTGGGTGCCCATCCGGTGCTGGGAACCATCACATAATTCCCATCTTCATCAACGGCATAACATGGCTCCCGGAATTTATCCTGGAGCAGGCCTTCATTATCCTGGGGAACATCTTTCTTTTTCAATCTATATGTTTTTTCTTATTCCTGAATAAATATTTTTAGTTCGCATTGGGCGATCATCTTGCCTGCCGAACTAACCTTTGCTTCAAGTACACTTGCGTTGAATATCTCGGTGATGATTACAACTTCTGTTTCTATAAGGGTATTTACTTCCGGTAGCCGGGATAAAACAAAGTTTTTTATCGAACCGATTACACCAATCTCGGGCTTATAACTTCCCTCCTTTTCGTTTTCCAACATGGCTTTCCAACCATTATGCAGGGCTGCGGTCTGTGCCATATTTTCTATCAAACCTGCTTCGATGAAGAGTCCGTCCTGTACAAAAATATTATCAGGCTTTATTGAAAACGCCGAGACAGTTTTAGCCTCCTCATGGCTGATCAAGGTATCAAGCATAAGCATCGGCTCCCGTTGAGGAATGAGTTTTTCGAGTGTATCTGGTCCAGCTAACATAATAAAGCTTCAATAACAGGATAGCAAAGATAGTAAGTTGTGGATGATTTAAGATTATGGATTATGAATTATGGATTCAAAATAGCCATGTAGCTATTTAAGCATTTAGCCTTGAATGATTACTAAACCACCGTAAGCATAGCATAAACATAGGAGAAGCGTGCACTTTCAGGGACCATACAGAGTATGGTATCTCCCTTTTTCAATTTGTTGGAATTAAACAGCTCTTCCAGCATGAAATATATGGAGGCTGCACCAACATTTCCAAGCCTGGTCAGGTTTGTGAACCACTTTTCCTGTGGGATGGGTATGTTGGTCCGTATCAGTTCTTCTTCAATCCGTTTACGGAAATATTCTGAGGAGAGATGGGGCAGGAACCAATTGATCGTATCAACATCAACGCCCCTTCTTTTTGCAATATCAAGAAAGAACTTATTCCCAACGGGAACAATATTTTCACCGAGCAGGTCAACATCCTGCCTGAGGGAAAGTAATGTCTTCTCCAAGATTTCTTCAGATGGATATTCTTTCCATCCTGTAAAGCTTCCGTCATCCTCTTTTTCGCCTCCGGCATACATACAGGTTTCAAGTTCGTTTGCATATGAAGCACTTTCTATCCAGTCGATGCGCAGCGAGAGCCCGGTCTGGTTTGGCTCAGGGCTTAGCAATGCGGCGCCTGCACCATCAGACAACATCCAACGGAGAAAGTCTTTTTCAAATGCAACAATAGGGTTGCTTTCAATCGCTGAGCGTTTATCCGGTTCCTTCTTAAAATTCTTAGCGGTCATCCAGGAAGATAACTTCTCGGAACCAGTACAAACAGCTTGTTGGCGTTCTCCGGCAAGGATGGAGAGAAAGGCATAGCGCATCGCATGCATACCAGCACAACAAGAACCAGCTGGTGAAAGAATTTCCACCGGTTTATCCATCAGCAGGCCATGTACCATAGAGGTGTGTGAGGGCAGTAATTGATCGGGAGAAGTCGTTCCACACGATAATAGGTCGATGTCTTCTGCACTGAAACCATTATCGAAAAGGCCCTTGATGGCCTCCACGGTAAGCTCAGTATTGCTATGGGTGGAATTTCCTTTCTTGTCGAGCGCATAATAACGGGACTTGATCCTGTTATTTCGCAGGATAATGGGCTTTGCCTTTGAGGGAGAACCCTCTACCATGCCAAGGTATGACTCCATTTGATCGTTGCTTACCGGCTCATTGGGTAAGAACTTCGATAATCGGTTTATATAAACAGCGTCTGGCTTTTCTTTCATCATGATTCCAACTGATCAATTTAGCTGCACAAAGTTAATTGTTTTTGCATACTGCAAGCAGCAACAATTTCTGTTCTTTAATGGTCTTTGTAAGCTTTAACACCAGCCGGTATCATAATGTTCATATGATTTGCTTCAGGGGGAACAGGGCAGGAGTATTTGTGATTATAGGCGCAATAGGGGTTATATGCTTTGTTGAAATCAATGGTGATCTGATCTCCATCAGGCACTTTCAGGTCGATGAAACGGCCACCGCCATATGATTCTTCTCCGCATGTCAGGTCCTTAAAGGGAAGGAAAAGGTATTCCTTGAATTCTTCCATTTGCTTTGCCTTCTCACTCTGATAAATTTCAAGAACGATTTTTTCCCCTTTCAGGCTAAAGTGTGCTTCTCCATATTTTACATATATGGGCCTGCGGGCTGTGGTTGTTTCCATTTCGAAAGGTTCCGGGTCAGGGTTCAGAACGAAACGAGCTTCTACCACATATTCAGGATTGGCAGGATAAAAATCCAGGCCTGAGAAATGTGCCAGGCCTTCCTTTGTCAGGGGGCTGGAATTAGAATCAGCAAACTCTTTGTTGATCTCAAGCCGGTGTAAATCCATACTTTCGATATAGGCTTTTTCAACAGGATCTGAGCAGGAACATAGAATGGCAATAATAAAGAATAGCAGGAGTATACTTTTGGTTTTCATGGGGTTCTGAATTCATTATTTGAGTAATAGTTAACTGCTTTTCGGGTCTTTTTGGGGCTAAGTTTGTGAATGATCCATACAACAACCCCTCCTATGGGCGAAACAAGATATATGACGGAAAAGAGATAAGCGCGGAACATTTTCAGTCGGCCTACCCTTGCCGAATCATCAACACCCCCTTTCTTAAGTATATATTTTGACCAGGGTTTGAACATCATAAACCCCCTTTTCTCCACTGTCATCAACACGGGCTTGATCACTATGGCACCCTCATTCAGCAGATCATCCTGGAGTTCCGTGAGCCTGTCATTGTTGTAAGCATTCTTAATGATCAGACCGAATTTTTCAGCGTCACTGATGTCTTTTTCAGATATCCCCGCTGCCGGGAATATTTTTCTGTACAAACCTTTTCCGTATTTTTCACCTTTCATCATCCAATGGACAATAGTTACAACACTGACCAGGTTGTGATGCTTATCAGACAGAACAATATTACCAACAAGATTTCCTCCCATGTCAAGGATCCTTTTCTTCACCCTTTCATGAGCCATGATCCACATGTTGCGTGTACCTAAAACCGTGATCACTGGTTTTCCTTTTAAAACTTTGGCTGCTGCTTCGGATTGCAGAAATGCAGTGAAGGGTATGGAGGGGGATAGATACCAGGGTTGATAGGCCAGGATGATGAGGTCAAACGTATCTTCAGGATCGAAAGAGAAAGGCTTCAGGGCACAGGGAATCTCCTGTACAGATTCAGGAAAAGCCTGGTAAAACGACATACCCGTCCAGGGAAATGGAAAGGCGGGTGTCGGCTTCAGTTCTTCATATGTGAATTCAAAATCAGCCTGCAGGGGAGTGCAGATCGAATCAATAATATCTTTTAGTTGCCCGCTCTGCGTATAATAAACCACGAGGGCTTTTTTCTTACTCATTTCTTGCATCTTAAAATGGTATGACTGACACCGACATCTTCTATCATCTCAACTATTTTCAGGCCGGCTGCCTCCACAAGGCGTTGCATGTCTTCGGAGTGGTACATACGACTGTTTCCATTGGCCACACATGTAAAGTACAGGGAAGTGGCATGCAGGCTGTAGGTGGAGGCATCAAAACGCTGCTTATCCCAGAGGGTTTCCATTATGAATAAGTTTGCGTTCTCGTCCATGGCATCACGGGCGTTGCTTACCAGGCTGATCACTTCTTTTTCTGAAAAGCAATCGAGGAATTGACTCATCCAGATCACATCGTATCCTTTGGGATATGGTTTTGAAAAATCAAGCAGGTTAATGGGGTAGCCATTGATCCGATCCTCGAACCCTGCTTCACGGATATTCCTTTCAGCATCATTTAATTGTCCCGGTAAATCGAGAATAGTGATGCTGACATCCTCATCATATTCGGCACACTTTATGGCAAATTTTCCGGTGTTTCCACCCACATCCATGATCTTGTCAGGCTTGTTCTTAAATATGATGGGCATGACCTGCGGGAAGGAAGTATCTGAATAATAATGATCGAAGTCGAACCAGCTTTTGCGAAAATCCTCAGGCAATTCTGCCAGGGCTTCATATACCGTTGGCCAGGAGCCAAACTCCTTATTCAGCCCTGATGGCTTTTCCTCTTTAATGGCATCCTGCAAATGAAAAAAAGCTTTATAGTTCACATCATGGGTGAAATCCATGTTTGCCCTGGTCAGTTGATCTACATTCACGAAATAACCGGTCTTGGTAAGGAAGTATTTATCGTCTTCCACCATGACCATTTCCAGGCTGAGTCCGGCTTCGAGAAGCACCAGGGCGCCATATTCTGAGATATGGGCATGTTCAGCGATCTCCTTCAGGCTGCAGCCCGATTTATTTTTCCTGAGGTAAGATAAGATCTTTAAGTCACGCAGGGCCTTAGCCGCCTGGAACATAATGGGGGCAAAGGCGATCTTTTGTGCATCGCTTTTTGCGTCCAGGGCAGATTTATTATCGTTACCGTAATTTCTTGCCATGATTATTCATTTATAAATTAGTCTTTTTCTTCCTCCCAAAATTTATGGTAATTGAACCACTGAAGGGGATATTTATCCAGGATATCCTCCATCCGGCAAATATAATCTTTAATCATCGGACGAAGTTCATCTTGCCTGATCGACCTTTTTGAGCTAATGACATATCGTTTGGCCGGTGAAGCAAAGAAATGATAGTGCTTGCTGCTTTCCTTCACAGCAAATACAAAAGTAATAGGTGCATTGAAGCGTGCTGCCAGGTAAAACGGCCCCTCAGGGAAGAGGGCTTCTTTTCCAAGAAAATCATGTCTGATAGTTTTGGAGCCTTCCATATAGCGATCAGCATGAATGGCAACGAGCTCTTTATTTTCAAGGGCCTGCTTGATGGCCATGAGATGCGAAAAGTCATCTTTGAGGGGGATCACGTGGAGGTTCTTCTCGCTCATCACCTCCTCCATATAATTTTTGATCTTCTGGTGCTCTTCATCAAACATTACGATGTTGAAGCGTTTGTCGAGACGTTGAAGAAAATTTCCTGCAATTTCCCAGCTGCCAATATGGGCGCTGATTAAGAGGCCGCCGTCATCCATATTCCGAAGGTGTTCCTCACCGTCCCAATGATATGTAAATCGTTTATTCATGCCCGACATCACGGCTACTTTATCGATCAGGACCTGACCGAGCTGATAATAATTTTGATAGACGCTCTTGCGTGACCTCCAGAATCCATATTTCAGGACCTTGCTGAAGTAAAACCCGATATGTCGGTTTGATTTACGGGAGAAAAGGAAAAAATAGAAAGAAACAAACCTCAGAAGGAAGTATGCAGGCTTGAGCCCGCAGGTTTTCAGGATGTATACAAAGATCCGGTAGCCTGACAATCCGCCGCGGGTTTTTCCGTCCCAGGAAGACATCTTTATTGACCGGATGAATGACGTTGATAGATGAATTCGTGGAATTGCCCGAGTGTTCTGACATTGACCATATCTTCTCCTTTGAGTTTGAAACCAAACTCTTTCTCTATGATCACAACAATATCGACAAAATCAAGGCTGTCGATGCCCAGGTCACTCCAGGTAGCATCAGATTGAACAATATCCTCCTCAATTTCAAATTCTTCTACCAGAAAACCGTTTATGATGTCAACGACTTTATCCTTATCCATAGTACTACAATTATTGCTGCGTATAGTGGGGCAAAAGTAGTAATTATTATTTTACTTTTTGAATGATTAACGTGGAATTCGTTCCGCCGAATCCAAAAGCATTAGAAAGGAAAATATCAAAATCTGTTTCGACGGTCCTGGTGAGAATATTTAATTTGGCTGAATATTCATCCGGATTTTCAAAGTTGATATTAGGTGCAATAAAACCACCTTGCATCATCAGGAGAGAATATACAACCTCGCTGGCACCGCCCATCCACATTTCATGCCCGGTCATGGATTTAGTGGAACTCACATATGGCTTCAGGTCTCCAAATACTTCATGTATGGCCCGGGCTTCCTTTTCATCACCAACAGGGGTGGAAGTTGCATGTGCATTGATATAGCTGATGTCTTTCTTGTTGATGCCTGCATCCTTGATTGCCATTTCCATGGACTTGATTGGTCCCTCAATATTGGGTACGGAGATATGGTCACCATTTGATGAAAAACCATATCCTGTGACCTCTCCCAGTATGGGGGCACCGCGTTTAATAGCGGAATCATAGCTTTCGAGGACCAGAGTAGCTGCCCCTCCGCTGGGCACAAGGCCGTCACGGTTGCGATCAAAAGGCCTGGAGGCTTTTTGTGGTTGATCTTCATTTATCGAGAATGCACTCAGGCCATCGAAGCTTCCCATAGATTCAGGGTTGATTTCCTGGCCACCACCAACGATAATGCACTCCTGTAATCCCTGTTTGATAAGCAGGTAGCCCATACCCATGGCGTGTGATCCACTGGCACATGCTCCGCTTACTGTAAAATTGATTCCTTTCAGCTTGAAGATTACCGAGAGGTTCATGCTGATGGTTGAGTTCATCGATTGGAAGATAGATCCCGATCCCAGTAAGGTGGTGTCTTTTTTCTCCCTCATAAGGTCGATGGTCTCTATAACAGGAACCGAGGAACTATCATTTCCGTAGAGGATCCCGGTGTCGGTCTTATCAAGGAATTCCTCGTTAATACCAGCGTTTTGCATGGCTTCGAGGGTGGCCAGATAAGCATATTTCCCATGCTCAGGCAGGCCAACGCGAGATCGACGATCAAGCAAACCTTTTAGATTGGGACTTTCGATGATCCCGGTCAGGCGGGAGCGGTATCCAAGTTTAGCACGTTCCATATCAAGTCCGATCCCAGATCTGCCGTGGTATAAAGAATCACGAACCTCATCGAGGTTTTTTCCGATGGTGGAATAAATACCCATTCCTGTTATGACTACCCGCTTCATTTTATATAGAGTGATTATTCTATTTGTGTAAAAATAAAAATTAATTATCAGGTGCTGATGCCCCCGTTTACTGATATTACTTCACCGGTGATATATGATGCTTTTTCTGATGCCAGGAAAGCCACAGCAGCAGCAACTTCTTCGGGTTCCCCAAAACGGCCGACAGGGATAAGTCCTTTATGTTGCTTTTCATCCAGGTCTTTGGTCATGTCAGTCTTGATGAAACCCGGAGCAACAGCATTTACAGTTACCTTTTTTCTTCCCAGCTCTTTGGCGAGTGCTTTGGTGGCTCCGATCACACCGGCCTTGGCGGCACTATAATTAGTTTGCCCCGGCATGCCATCCTGCCCGGAAAGGGATACAACATTGATGATACGGCCGAATTTATTCACGATCATATCCTGCAGCAGCAATCGGGTTACATAGTAAAAACTGTTGAGGTTGGTGTTGATCACCGAGGCCCATTCCTCATCTTCCATCCACACCATCAGGTTATCCTTTCTGATCCCGGCATTGTTCACCAATACCTTAATATATCCTTTATCCTTGTTATTCTCCTGCCATCCGAGGATCGCCTGCTTTACTTTTTCAGCATCTGAGATATCGAAAGGGAGGAGCTTTGCACTTCCACCGGCCGATTCAATTGCCTCAAGCGTAAGCTCTGCCTCAGCTTTGTTGCTATTGTAGTTTATCAGCACATGGTATCCCATTTCAGCGAGGCTGATGCTGATTGCCCTGCCAATACCACGTGATCCTCCTGTGACGAGTGCATATTCCATGTTATTAATTATTTATTTGGTACCGCATCATTTGCCATAATATATTTCCTGATCCTGCGGATCTCATTATATTTTGGACTGTCTTCCCTGAATACTGGTACGATCTTGCGCAATGTATCATAAGCAACAAATGTAGCCGGGGAAAGTTTGTCGGCATATTCAAGGTAATCAATGGCCTGAAGCAGGGATATCAGTTCAATAGAAAGGATCTCGAATGAATTATCGATCACTTTCATGGCCATCATGGCTGCATTGGTACCCATACTGACGATATCCTGGTTGTCGTTATTTGTGGGAATGCTGTGTACGTACATAGGGTTTGACAGCGCCTGGTTCTCGGCCAGGGTAGAGGTTGCCGTGAATTGTACGCCCTGCATCCCAAGGTTCAATCCGAGCACACCCAGGTTCACAAATGGAGGAAGTTTGTTATTCAGCTTATCATTCATAAGGAAATTCAGCTGGCGTTCTGACAACATGGCAAGTTTGGTGATGGCGATCTTAAGCTTATCCATTTCAAGAGAAACATAATCGCCATGAAAATTTCCGCCATGGTTTACGCTTTCTTCCCTGTAGTCGATCACAGGGTTGTCGTTTACAGAGTTGACTTCATCAAGGATAACCTTCTCGGCATGATCAATAGTGTCGAGGACCGGACCCAATATCTGGGTGATGCAACGGAGTGAATAGTATTCCTGTATCTTTTTTGTAAAGACCTGCTCCTCTTTTCCATTACCGTTGTAAAGGTACTCGGCACGCTTTCTAACCAGCTTGCTACCACTGAGCAGTTGTTGCATTCGTTCTGTGATAGCGTTCTGTCCGGGATGTAGTTTTACCCGGTTCAGCTCATAAGAATAATGATCATCGTAGGTTTCTACCACCTCATTAATCATGGCAGAAGCCATTAATGCCCAATCGAGAAGTTTGCGTGCTTTGATCACATTAAGGATGCCGATACCGGTCATGCAGGAGGTTCCATTGACAAGAGCAAGCCCTTCGCGGATGTAAACCTGCGCAGGCTTAAGCCTGGTTTCTTCAAAAACAGCAGGCCCCTGGTGGATATAATTCTGATAGAACATATCTCCTTCGCCAATCAGACAAAGTGCCAGGTGTGCAAGCTGAACAAGGTCACCGCTGGCACCTACACCACCATGTTCGGGGATGATAGGTACTATTCCATGATTGATAAAATCTTTTAGCAGAATAGGAACCTCCGGGTGAATTCCTGAATATCCCTGTATGAAGTTGTTGAGACGGGCAATCATGAGCGCTCTGACTGCTCTGTGAGGAATATTATTGCCTGATCCAGATGCATGGCTGCGAATCAGGTTGTACTGCAATTGAATCTGATCTTTCTTGCTAACCTTGTATTGGGCCATGGGCCCCAGTCCGGTATTGATGCCGTATATGATCTTATCCTTGGCAAACTTTTCGAGGAATTCATAACTTTTTTCAACCTCGCTTAATGCTTGCTCGTCAAGTTCAACCTTTTCTCCTCCAAACAAAATCTTATAAAAATCGGCACTCTCCAGTTTCCGTCCACCAATAATCACCATGCGTTGTATCTTTTTTTTCGATAAGCTAATATTATATTTCCTCACCTAAGAGGCGGTCAAAGTTAGTGAATTTTGATATTAGTAAGGGCTTTGGACAATCTCGATGTTTAGTGGAAACAATACTTCCCTTTTTCATCGACCGTAAACTCCGGCAGTCGTTTATTCATTTCAAAGTACAGGTAGGCTTCTTCAATATTATTCCAGAAGTCAAGGACAGCTTCATCTTCAGCATGCTCCTCCCTGAGCTGATGATAATATTCGCTGTCCATTCTGCATGGGAAGATATAGAGGGGTATCTCTGAGTGGCCATTGTTTCCGGCCTCTACAGAGAAAATATAAATCTCTTTGATGTGGTCGTCAGTCATGGGCAGGCAGCCGATGGTAACACAGGAACCATGAACAAAGATCTCCCCTCCGGGATGCCTTTTGTCGGAGAGTATCCTGTCGGATGCATTTGGATAATTGATTCCCAGTGAAAGATGGAAATGGCTCCAGGGATTGAATCTGTCTATGTGATAGCAGCCTTCCGGAATTTGGCGGTCACCCTGCTTTCGCTTTGGGCCTTCTATTCCAGAGATCCTGCAGATGCGGTAATCTTTAAGCAATATGTATTTCTCGTGCAGACTGTCTCGCCCCCAGATCTCAAATTGTTGTTCTTGCTTCAAAACCCTTATGAAGACCTGAAATGAACTGGAATCCAGTCCGTGCGCCCTGATCAAATCCTTTACCAGTGCTCCCTTTTCCTGGTAGGCTAATTGTACGCGCCCATATTGCATTTGTTCTGCCTTAAATTCCTGGGCAGACACTGATGCTGATGCAGCAATGATTGCAATAAGCAAAATGATACTTCGTGAAAACATGTTAAAAGAAAATGGTGGGGTAGAGTTGTAGAGGGATAACGTATTTGCAGTACGCTATTATTGTGTTAGGAGTGCCTAAAGTGCACTAAAATGCCTAGAGTGCCTAAAGTGCACTAGAGTTTGGAGTTGGGAGTTATTGAATTGCCAGCCTCTTTACGATCGATCCATGATCCGACGTCATTCTGATCAGGTACATACCGGCTGTCAAATGATCAGGGATCATAAACTCATCAACATATGTACCTTTTGTATGTTCAATTTCTTTTTCGAAAGAATGGAGTATTTTCCCATCAATGCATAAAAGGTCTATGCTAAGAATCTGTCTGGAGGCCAGGCTATAATTAACAAATATCTTATCACGTGCCGGGTTAGGGTAGACTTTGATGTTTTGAAAAACAGCATCCTGTTCTGCTACACTTCCGGCATCTTCAAGATGATACCTGGCCAGAGAAAGGTCAAACTCGCCACCACTTTCTTTCGATTGGCCAGCCAGGATTACCTTATCCTCAGACTGCAGGCAAAGTGACATGCTAAAACTATACACGCCAATGGGGGTACTAATCATACCATTATCACCAAAGCCTGGATCTCGCGAACCATTTTCCAGTAATCGAAGCATTTCAAATGAGAAGGCACCGCCGGCAGTCAGGATCTTTCCATCAGACTGGACAGCGATCTCAGATAGAAAGTCATTTGCTCCTACATTATGCATCATTATTCCGTTGCTACCAAATCCGTTATCGAGGGTGCCATCAGGCAGGTAACGGAGAATCAAATAATCAGTCTCATTTGAGGAATTTGTGGTAAAACCCCCGGCAAGGATATTGCCATTGTCGAGAAGATAAAGATCCTTGAGTCTGTCATTATTACCACCGATATCAAGGGTTGCCCTTCCATTATTACCAAAGGTATTATCTACTGAACCATCTGTATTAAACCTGGCTACATAAGTTTGATCATCAACTCCATCATCGAAATACCCGCATGTAAGTATCTTTCCATCTGATTGCAGGCTAATGCTTTCGGTTCTGTCATCCCCTGTGCCGATAGCAAACAGTGCTATGCCTCCGGTTCCAAAAGATGCATCTAAGCCTCCATTGCTATTATAACGTACAACACAAACATTTCGCTTGTCGTTTGCATATCCTTCACCGGCAAGTAAGATCTTTCCATCGGGCTGAAGTGCTATGTCGTTTGCATTGTCCCAGTGCTGATCAATATCAGTAAAGACAAACCCGGCTGTACCAAAAGAATTGTCGGGCGTTCCATCGGAATTTAATCTCACCATTGCCATATCATCTACAGAAGAGAACTGATGATATACCGTTCCTGCCAGAATGATCTTTCCATCATCCTGCAAAGCCATACTCCATGCCGCATCGGAACCTGTTCCTGCGTCAAAAATAACCAGGCCGGAACTCCCAAAGCTATTATCCAAAGACCCATCAGGATTATACCTTGCTACAGCAAAATCGCGGATATTATTATCTTCCTGAAAGCCGGCGAGTAAGATTTTACCGTCATCCTGAAGAAGGATTTTATACCCCATTTCTCGAATGCTGGTATTCGGGGCCGTGACAATACCATTATTCCCAAAAGTAATATCCAGGCTTCCAGGTTGAGCCTGGATAGTACTCAGCAGGAGAAGAAAAGAAACAAAACTGATCAAAGCTTTCATGAGAATTTTGTTTTAAGTTCAGGAACTAATTTCCCTAAATATAAGGACTTATGATCCAAATATCAAGTTTTGTTAAATGATATTAAAATGCGAAACAAAATTGGTGTTGAAAATGTTGATATATAAATACTGTAATGAAAATGAGAAGGATAAGTAGAAAATTGATGTTTGGGACACTTATATTGACAGGTCTGTTTTTATATTCCTGCAGTAATTCCATAATATCTCAAAATAATGAAGAAATGAGTTATCCGAATGCTAAGTCTGATGAAGAGTGGAGGGATGTCCTGACACCCTTTCAATATCAGGTATTGAGGGAAGGCGCCACTGAAAGAGCCTTTACCGGAGAATATTATAACACAAAAGATATCGGGACCTATTACTGTGCCGCTTGCGATGATCTTTTATTCAGCTCCGATACAAAATTTGATTCAGGTTGCGGATGGCCGAGCTTTTTCGAGCCTGCATCCGAAAAGAGCATTGTATATAAAGAGGACAGCTCCTTTGGAATGTTGAGGACTGAAGTTGTTTGCGGGGGTTGTGGTGGTCATCTCGGGCATGTTTTCGATGATGGCCCACCACCCACAGGGAAACGATATTGTATTAATTCTGCTGCCATTCGTTTCGGGAAAACGACAAATGGTAAAAAGATTGATGCCCAACCATAATCCAATTTTGTAGCTTTGCATAAAATTTTAGCATCAAGCCTTTGACAATATGCCATTTGAAGTAAAGAAATACCGGGTTTACCTTCCCATCGTTTTTGCCCTGATCATGATCCTCGGAATGTGGGCAGGCATTAAACTTGCTCCACAAAATGATGTTCATGGAGGGATGTTTGCTCCTGCCGGAGAGCGATACAATAAGGTGTCGGATCTGATGAGCTATATTATGAGCAATTATGTGGACTCGGTTTCAAAAGAAGAGCTTACAGAAGATGCCATACAGGGAATACTGGAAGACCTGGATCCACACAGCCAATACATTTCTTCAGATGTTTTGTCGAGGGTAAATGAAGACCTGATGGGGAACTTCGAAGGGATAGGAATACAATTCCGCATGGAAAGCGACTCTATCACTGTGATACAAACCATTGCCGACGGGCCTTCCGAAAAAGTTGGGTTGCTGGCCGGTGACCGTATTGTGATGGTTGGCGATAGCCTGATGGCCGGAGTTGGGATTAAAAGTGATGATGCCATCAAGCATTTGAAAGGCCCCAGGGGTACCGAAGTTGATATAAGTGTTTACAGGAGGGGAATTAAAGGACTGCTCGATTTTACTATTATCCGTGATGTGATCCCCACCTTTAGTGTAGATGTAGCCTATATGTCGAACGACACTATCGGATATATTAAAGTCAGTAAATTTTCAGCCACTACATATGAAGAGTTTGCTGCAGCATTGAACGCCCTGATCCACCAGGGTATGAAGAGCCTCATTCTCGACCTGAGGGGAAACACAGGTGGTTATCTTCAGGCGGCCACACAAATGGCAGATGAATTTCTTCAGGATGAACAACTGATCGTATATACCGAAGGAAATAACAGGCCCCGAAGCTATGCTTATGCTACCCGCAGGGGAATGTTTGAAGATCATAGCCTCATTGTTCTGATCAACGAGGGATCGGCTTCCGCCAGTGAGATTGTAGCCGGTGCCGTTCAGGATAATGACCGCGGGATGATCATTGGTCGCAGGTCATTCGGGAAAGGACTTGTTCAGGAACAAATGACCCTTCCTGACGGATCAGCCGTACGCCTTACCATTGCTCGTTATTATACCCCAACCGGGCGTTGCATACAACGCCCTTATGAGAATGGGACCGATGATTATTATGACTCCTTCTATGAGCGCTTTCATAATGGAGAGATTCAAAGTGCCGACAGCATCCATTTCGACGATTCACTGAAGTATATCACTCCCGGTGGGAGGACCGTTTATGGCGGCGGAGGGATCATGCCCGATATTTATGTCGCCTACGATTCTAAAGACTACCCTGATTATTACAATATGCTTCTCGACCGGGGACTGATCTTTCAGTTTGCCTTTAAATACACCGATACACATCGCGAAGTGCTGGGAAAATATGCTTCCTTTGACGAATTTGATAAGGATTTCAAGATCAGCGACAGCATGTTCACTGATTTTCTTGTATATGCAGAAGACAAGGGTGTTGAAAAAGATGCCAAAGGCATCCGGGAATCAAAAAACAGGATCAAGACATTAATGAAAGCTTTTATCGGCCGTAACCTTTACGATGATGATGGCTTTTATCCCATCTATCATCGTATTGATGAAACATTCCTGCGGGCCATTCAGTATTTAGAACAGGGGAAATAGGGGTGGATTAAGTTCTAAACTCTAAGCTCTAAAATCTAAACAAATTATAAGTTCAAAATCTCAAAGCACCTCACCCCCAACCCCTCTCCTCAAGGAGAGGGGAGTTTGACGATTTGGAATTTAGATCATTGAAACTTGTTTAGATTTTAGAGCTTAGAGTTTAGAATTTATTTAACTTTACTGTTCACTGAATGTTAACCTAAATCACAGAATCATGCCTTTCACATTACCGGAACTTCCGTATCCAATGGATGCATTGGAGCCTTACATTTCAAAACTGACCCTCGAATACCATTATGGTAAGCATCATCAAGCCTATGTGAACAACCTGAATGGACTTGTTCCCGGTACGGAATTCGAAAATTCCAGCCTGGAAGATATTGTTATGAAAGCCGACGGTGGCATCTTTAATAATGCTGCCCAGGTATGGAACCATACTTTTTACTGGAACTGTATGAGCCCTGATGGCGGAGGTGAGCCCGGCGGCAAACTGGCAGAAGCTATCGAAGAGTTCTTTGGCTCATTCGAAAGTTTTAAGGAGCAATTTTCCAAAGCTGCTGCTACCCTTTTTGGCTCAGGATGGGCCTGGCTGGTGAAGGATGCATATGGTAACCTGGATATTGTACAAACCAGCAATGCTGAATGTCCGCTCAGCAAGGGATTAACCCCACTGCTGACATGCGATGTTTGGGAGCATGCCTACTACCTCGACAAGCAAAATGCCCGTCCGGCCTATGTTGCAGATTTCTGGAATCTGGTGGATTGGAATGCGGTAGCTGGAAGGTTTTAGTTAGGTACGCGGTACGATCTACGCGGGATTTGAAGCATGAATAGATTTCGTTACTCGTTACTCGTTACTCGTTCTTCGATCTTCGTTGCTCGCTCTTCTACTCCACCGTAACCGACTTAGCAAGGTTCCTTGGCTGATCAACATTACAGTCACGTAAAACAGCCATATGGTATGATAGAAGCTGAAGCGGTATGGTTGCGATCAGGGGGGTGAGAAGTTCTTCTGTTTCGGGGATTTCGATCACATAATCTGCCAGCTCCTTCACCACGGTATCTCCTTCAGTTACGATGGCAATGATCTTTCCTTTCCTGGCTTTCACTTCCTGTATATTAGTGATAACCTTTTCGTAGGTGCCGGCCTTTGGTGCGATGAATACCACCGGCATTTCCTCATCGATAAGGGCGATAGGGCCGTGTTTCATCTCTGCAGCAGGATAACCTTCTGCATGTATGTAGGAGATCTCTTTTAATTTGAGGGCACCTTCCAGGGCTACCGGGAAATTATATCCGCGTCCCAGGTAAAGAAAATTGCTTGCATGCTTGTATTTAGCTGCGATCTCCTTCACATATTCATTTACTTTCAGCACTTTTTCAATCTTGCCGGGTATTAGCTCCATCTCGCGAACATATTGTTGATATGTAGAATGCGGGAGGTGGCCTTTCATGTGTGCAAATCGCAGGGCCATCAGGATGAGGACGGTTACCTGGGCAGTAAAAGCCTTCGTTGATGCTACACCGATCTCGGGACCGGCATGGGTATATACTCCGGCATCGGTGGCTCGGGCAATGGAAGAGCCTACAACATTGCAGATCCCAAGGATGGTGGCACCTTTGGATTTGGCAAGTTCGATGGCCGCCAGAGTGTCAGCTGTTTCCCCCGACTGTGAAATAGCGATCACTACATCATCTTCGGTGATCACAGGGTTCCTGTACCTGAATTCTGATGCATACTCTACCTCTACCGGGATGCGGGCGATATCTTCCAATAAGTATTCGCCAACGAGTCCGGCATGCCAGGATGTACCACAGGCAATGATAATAATGCGTGGGGCATTGAATATTTTTTGTTCATAATCACGGATTCCACCGAGAACAACCTGTCCATCTGGCCTTAGTCTGCCGCGGAAGCTATCACGTATCGATCTGGGTTGCTCATAGATCTCTTTAAGCATAAAATGGTCGAAACCACCTTTTTCAATGGCAGTCAGATTGAGCTCAAGCTTCTGGATATAGGGTGTTTTTTCCCTGTTTTTAATGGTTTTGATCTTCAGGTCACCATTTCTCCTCATGATAGCCACCTCCTCATCGTTAAGATATACTACGTTCTTTGTATATTCTACAATTGGCGTAGCATCGGATGCCAGGAAAAATTCATCTTTCCCAATACCAACAACCAGGGGTGACCCTTTACGTGCCGCATAAATGGTGTCGGGATCGTCTTTGGATATGATCACGATGGCATAGGCACCAACAACCTGGTTCAGTGCAATCCTGATCGCCTCCTCCATCTCAACCTTTTCATTGTCGATGATATCTTCGATCAACTGGATCAGTACTTCTGTATCAGTTTCACTGGAAAAGCTATGCCCACGATTGATCAATTCTTCTTTGAGTGTCTGGTAGTTTTCTATGATCCCATTATGGATGATGGCCAGGTTCTTTGACTGGGAATAATGGGGATGTGCATTGGAATCATTTGGTTCTCCATGAGTGGCCCAGCGTGTATGTGCCATGCCAATTTTGCCACTCAGGTCTTTATCTTTAATGAATGCTTCCAGGTCGGCAACTTTACCCTGGCATTTATAAACATTCAGGCAGTCATCATCACACAGAAGGGCAACCCCTGCACTGTCATAACCCCTGTATTCAAGTCTTTTTAGTCCTTTGATCAGGATGGGGTATGCATCCCTGGGGCCGATATATCCTACAATTCCACACATTTTAGTTAACTTTTGTATATGTGACTTCCAGTATCATTTTCTTGTCGACATCCATCATGGCTTCTGAACCGTAAATAATAAGTCTGTTAGCCCTGAAAGATGCTCCCTGAACCAGTAATATCAGGGGATAATTTGGGGTTTCGCCAGTAAGTACTTTTTGCATATGGCGTGAAATGCGGAAGTAATACTGATCTTCAGCATCATTGAGGTAGCCACCATAATATGAAGAAACTTCACTGGCATCGGGCAGGGGTACATAATCCCCTTCCTCATCGATCATTGCAAGTCCCAATTGTGGCGGGCCAACAAGGTCCGCTCCGTCATCGTAAACGTTAAAGATCAGCTTGGCTTCGTTAATAGCCACTGGTCCATCAGAAAAGAATTCCTGAATATCAGGCAGGCGGATCTGGGCTTTCACTCCACCCATACCCTGGAGGTAGAAATTTTGTTGGCCGGCAGCAGTATCTCCATTCAAAACCTGGGCCTTGAACTCGGCTGTGGCATCCATATATTCATTATGGTCGAAGGCGGTGAAGCGAGCACAATTACTATTGCTCAGGAAGACAAAGGATAAAGTATCCTCCGGATCACCGGTACGATAATATATGGTCATTGCTGTTTTAGAATCCAGCATATCGAACAACAACATGCCCCCATCCGAACCAACCGGATCTGTTGCGATATGCAATCCCTTCATAAACTCAAGCCATTTCTCATTATCGTCATAAACGTTGGGATCAGCATCGATAAGCTTTTGCCCGAAATCATTGGAGAGGGCTATTCTGAGTTGAGGTTTTTGAGGTACGCTGTCGTAATAAACACTGTCGGCCGGCGCGGGAGTAAATGTGAGCGAAGCAATTTCAACACCATCATCAGCAATGCTGTTGGTTGAATAATAGGCTGAATCCGCAACCATATCTTCGCTGAGCTCATAGATGCGAATCGTCTGGCTCGACATGGTGTCGCCATAAAAGCCGGAGTAAGCCAGTGTAAGTATCAGTGAATCCAGAATGGCTCCTGTTCCGAAATTATGGCCGTTCTCAGAAAGCCTGAATTGCGAAAAGATCTCGGCAGTGCTGATGCCAAACACAGGATCCATCATACTTCCCAGCATACCGGTTTTGATCACATTCACATCAGTACGTACAGAGTCTTCCCTTATTGAATGAGATAATAATCCTGAGCTGTTGTCGAAAATTACCGATAGTTCGGCCGAAGCCGGCTGCAATCCCAGTCCTACCTGGTCAGGTTTTTTATTACATGCTGTGGATATACTAATAAGGAGTATGGCAAACAGGCAGGCCTGAATAATTCTTCTATTTTTCAATTTCCCGTTGTTAAAGTCAGTCAATATGTTTAACAGGCATCTAATTAAGCCTTGAGCACCTCATCGTAGAATTCCGAGTATGTATCGATATAGGAATCCTCATCCTGGAATGGCAACACAGGCTTTTTAATAGTTTTCAGGTGTTTTTCAATTTCAGGATTGATCTTTTCGCTTCCGATAATGATCGCATCTGAATCCTCGATGGCTGCTTTGATTAGGTTAACGTAGTCGGGAGTTTTATAGTGTGCCAGATCTTTACTGCTCAGGCCTTCGACCTTCATTTTTTCCGCAAGTGCGGGATTCAGGCTTCCGCTAAACTCATCATCGTAAATGGATAGCACCATTTTGGCATCCGTGAATAAAGGGTTGATCTTATATGCTTTTTTCAGGTACACCGGTAGCAGGGATGTAAACCATCCGTGACAGTGTACGATATCCGGCCCCCAGCCAAGTTTTTTCACAGTTTCGAGCACCCCCCTGGTGAAGAAAATGGTTCGTTCATCATTATCATCGAAGTATTTCCCATTTTTATCGGTGAGGGTGAACTTCCGCTGGAAGTAATCCTCATTGTCGATAAAATATATTTGCATGCGTGCTTGCTGGATAGAAGCAACTTTAATAATGAGAGGATGGTCAGTATCATCAATGATGAGGTTCATTCCTGAGAGCCTGATCACTTCATGAAGCTGGTTTCTTCTTTCGTTGATATCGCCATAGCGTGGCATAAATGTTCTGATCTCTTTACCTCTTTCTTGTATTCCCTGAGGTAGAAACCTACCAATTTTAGCCATGGGGCTATCTTGCAGATAAGGAAGTATTTCCTGGGCCACAAATAATACCCGAGTTTTTTCCATAATAGTTAATTGTTGTGGACTAAGAGTTTGCAAAATTAGCAAAAAACCCGCAACTATTCAATTAATGCGGGCTAATAGTCAACGAAATAGGGAAAACTAACCCCGGAAGAAAATAGCCTTGATGATCAGGCTGGCCATTTTGGGGTTCTCTTTCAGGCGCCGTGTAGAATAGGCAAACCACTGGGATCCGTAAGGAACATAAACACGCATGCGGTGGCCTTTTTCAAGAATTGATTTGCGCAGTTCAGGTGTAACTCCATAGAGCATCTGAAATTCGTAGGCTTCTTTCGGGACCTTGTATTTTTCGATGAGTTCATAGGCACCGGCGACCAATGGCTTGTCATGGGTAGCAATGGCGGGGTACATTTTCTTCTGGAACATATACTCAAGATCAGTCAGGAAGTGTTCATTGATCTCATTGTATTTTTTATAGGCGATCTCTGCTGGTTCTACATAGATTCCCTTGCAAATCCTGTAATTCACAGGGACTGATTCCGTATTAAGGTCTTCGAGTCCTTTAATATCATCAAGTGTGCGTTTCAGGTAGGCCTGGAATACCAGTCCCACATTTTTTGGGAACTCTTCTTTCAACTGCCTGAAAAGCTTGATTTCCTTGTCAACACATTGAGAATCTTCCATGTCGACCCTGACAAAGTTATTATGTTCGGTCGCCTTGGCAACGATCTCCCTGATATTGTTATAACAGACCTCCTCATCGAGCAAGAGGCCAAACATGGTTGGCTTGAGTGAATAATTTCCATCTATTTTTTCTTTCTCGAAAGTTTCAATAATCTCGATATACTCTTTCTTGTTCTCTTCGGCCTGATCCAGGTTGGTGATAAATTCTCCCAGGAGGTCAACAGTAACCATGATCCCTTCCTCATTCAGTTTAAGGGATTCTTTTACGGCATCCTGTATTGTTTTACCGGCGATATAGCGCTTAGAGAATAACCATACAAACTTCTTCGGGAAGTATGGAAGCATAGAGGCAATGAGCTTATTGAACATGGTAATAACAGATTATAATTATTGACAAATCAGTAATTGAAACTGCAAATTAAATACATAATTTTTATTTACTGAAAAAAACTGTTAAAAAATTAACAAGTCTTGCGTTATGGGGGGGGCGGTACGAGGGACGCGGGCATGGTTTTTATTCTCCGAACCCCTTACCGCGCAGCACACACTGATTCACCAGTTGTGAATGAAATCAGGCTTTTGAATATTATATTTGTAAAAAACAAGAAGTATCACTAATTTTGCAGCCCGAAATTTTGAAGGGAAGAGTATGAAGGCCTTACAAGAGTATATAATTCCCTTTATGGGGCTGAAAGAAGGAGTTCATGATTATTCCTTTGAGATTGATGAGGCGTTCTTTGAGAGTTTTGAATATTCTGAGATAAAACATGGAAATGTTCATGTTGATGTGAGCATGGAACGGAAGGAGCGTATGCTGATATTCAATTTCCGCTTTCGCGGTGAAGTACAGCTGCCATGTGATCGTTGCCTGGCTCCCATGAGCATGCCCATTGAAGGATCTGACCGGCTGATTGTTAAGTTTGGCCAGGATTGGGAAGAAGAATCGGAGGAGATAATTATAATACCCGAAACAGAAGCTCGCATCGACATCAGCCCTTTTATTTATGAATATATCATACTCAAACTTCCAATTCAGAGGGTACATCCCGAGGGGAAAGGCCTTTGTGATCAGTCAGTGGTTGAAAAGCTAGAACAACATGCGAAAGTTGAGATAGATCCACGCTGGGAAGCATTGAAAAACTTAAAAAACAATATAGACTAATATAAAATTTGAATTCAAATGGCGCATCCAAAAAGAAAGATCAGTAAGACCAGGAGAGATAAAAGGAGGACCCATTATAAAGCGGCCCTGCCTACGCTGGCTACCTGTCCTACCACCGGAACCGTGCATATTTACCACCGTGCTTATTATGTTGACGGCGACCTGTATTATAAAGGTAAGCTGGTCATGGCCAAGGGTGAATAGGCTGAACAATTCTGAATCTTTATACGTTAAATAGGTCGTCGTAAATCTGACGAAAGATGAATATCGGATTAGATATTATGGGAGGCGATTATGCACCTGATGCTACTATTGGTGGTGTCATTCTTGCATTACAGTCACTTCCTTCCACCGATCGGATATTCCTTTTCGGAGATGAAACACTGATTAAAGCGAAATTAAAAGAGAAAGACGCCAGTTCGGAACAAGTCCAGATCATTGATGCCCCTGATATGATCGGTATGAGCGAGCAACCTATCAAAGCTTTTAAGCAAAAACCCCATTCAAGTATTGCAATAGGATTTCATTTTCTGAAAGAAGGAAAGATCGATGCTTTTGCCAGTGCAGGAAACAGTGGTGCCATGGTGGTAGGTTCTATGTATAGCATGGAAATGATCCAGGGCATTTTAAGACCATGTACGGCAGTGGCCCTGCCAAAAGAAAACGGTGGGACCACAATCTTGCTGGATATCGGGACCAATCCCGATCCCAAACCGGAAGTCATGTATCAGTTTGGCATTCTTGGTTCATCCTATGCAAAGTATGTTTACAATATCGAGGATCCAAGGGTTGGTTTGCTTAATATTGGTGCAGAGGAAGAGAAAGGAAATATCCTCACGCAGGCCACATATAAGCTGATGAAAGATTCCACTCATTTCAATTTTGTTGGCAATGTAGAGGGGCGCGACATACTGCTTGATACTGCAGATGTGGTTGTTTGTGATGGCTTTACCGGAAACGTGGTTCTCAAACAGCTTGAATCCATGTATCACCTGCTGAAAAAGCGAGAGCTTTATGATGATTTTGTGGAACGCATGAATTATGAAAATTTTGGCGGGACACCCATACTGGGGATCAAATCCACAGTGATGGTCGGACATGGGATATCCAATGATAATGCGATAAAGAACATGATCCTTCTTGCAAAAAACGTGCATGAAGCCAACCTTTCCCTTAAAATTCAGGGAGAGCTTCAAAAACATTCGTAATTTTACCGCCCAAAATAAGTCTTATGGGTAAATTAAGAGCAGCAATAACCGGTATTCATGGATGGGTACCCGATTATGTACTTACCAATGCCGAACTGGAAAAGATGGTTGATACTTCGGATGAATGGATCACCACCAGGTCAGGAATCAAAGAAAGACATATATTAAAAGGAGAAGCTCAGGGCGCATCAGTGATAGGTGCTGAGGTGGTAAAAGGACTGCTGAAAAAGACCGGGACCAAGCCGGAAGAGATCGATATGCTGATCATCTCAACGGTTACACCCGATTATGCATTTCCGGCTACTGCCAACATCGTATCCGATAAGTGTGGATTGAAGAATGCCTGGAGCTTTGACCTGAATGCTGCTTGTTCTGGATTTATTTTTGCACTTACCACAGCTTCAAAATTCATCGAAACAGGGACCCATAAAAAAATACTTGTCGTTGGTGCCGAAAAGATGTCGATGATGGTTGACTATACCGATCGAGCTACCTGTGTATTGTTTGGCGACGGCGGTGGGGGCGTGCTCCTCGAGCCCACTACCGAAGAGTACGGCATTATGGATTCCAAGCATTATACTGATGGATCTGGCCGGCAGTACCTGTATCAGATAGGAGGAGGTTCTGTTAAACCAGCCTCTTATGAAACAGTGGCCAACAAAGAACATTTCGTTCATCAGGAAGGACAATCGGTCTTTAAATTTGCTGTGAAAGGCATGGCCGATGTTTCTGTTGAGATGATGGAAAGAAACAATCTGACTTCTGATGATATCGCATGGCTGGTACCCCACCAGGCAAATCTGCGTATTATCGATGCCACTGCCAGGAGGATGGGCCTTGATCCGAGCAAAGTCATGATCAATATCCAGAAATACGGCAATACAACCACAGGAACAATACCCCTATGCCTTTGGGAGTGGGAAAACCAGCTTAAGAAAGGGGATAACATCATCCTCTCTGCTTTCGGTGGAGGCTTTACATGGGGATCTGTGTATGTCAAATGGGCCTATTAACATTTAGCATTGAGCATTTAGCGTTTAACATGTAACATTGAAATGTCTTGTCCTAAAATAGGTTGACCTCAAAAAGGAGGTTAACATGACAGAAAAAACAATTCGTCGTACATTTAGTGAGGAATTTAGGCGAAAGAAGGTATGGGAGATTGAGAACAAACTTACAAGCGTATCTCAAGTTTCTCGTGACTACCAAATTTCTCGTGCAGGTGTTTATTATTGGATTAGAAAGTATTCTAAGTATTATCAACCTGAGGTTAAAGTTGTTTTGCAAATGGAAAGCGAAGAAGAAAAAACCAAGAAGCTACAGTCCCGGATTGATGACTTGGAACGTGCTTTGGGGCGTAAGCAGATGGAACTGGATTACCTCAATAAGCTGATAGAATTAGAGAGTGATCGATTGGGTGAGGATTTGAAAAAAAAAGGCAGGACTCCCACCCTCGAGTGGTTCAGAACAAACCGAATAAAGCATCGATGGAAGATGAAGGATCTATACATTATGCAAGGGATTAGCAAACAATCACATCATAAGGCTATTTCCAGGAAGAAAGAGCTTAAAGAGAAAGAGCAATTGATTTTGTCTTACGTTGAGTGTTTGCGCAAGGAGCATCCAAGGATGGGAGCAAAAAAGTTGTACAAGCTATTGCAGCCAGATGGGGTTGGCCGGGATAGATTCATTCAGCTATTGATGGATCATGGTTATGGTGTAACGCGTGTTCGCAATTATACCCGTACTACTTATTCAGGGAAATACCATTATCCGAACTTAATAAGTAAAAAAGTTTTGACAGGTGTAAACCAGTTGTGGGTTAGCGATATTACATTTATCTGGGTTAATCAACGGTGGCATTATCTAACATTTATAACGGATGTTTATAGTCGTAAAATAGTTGGGTATGCCGTTGACAAACATTTACATGCACAGGCTAATATCAGAGCACTGAAAATGGCTTTGAAAAATACAAAAGGACAAAATTTAAAAGGGCTTATTCATCATTCAGATCGAGGAAGTCAATATATCCATAGGGAATATATAAAGTTGCTTGGAGAACATGAAATTGAAGTGAGTATGGGGAATAAGGCCTGGGAAAATGCTCATGCAGAGAGGATCAATGGAATTGTTAAGAATGAGTATTTAAACTCAATGCTAATCAGAGATTATGAAGACCTAAAAAAGAAAGTAAAAAAGGTAGTAGATTTATATAATGATAAACGTCCCCACGGCAAACTATTGAATCAACTAAGTCCTGAAAAATATGAGCACTTTGTTCAGAAGCTAGCTTCTGAACAAAAGCCAGTACTAATAATAAATTATTAAAAAGGTCAACCGTATTCAGGACAGGTCAAAATGTAGCATGGGAAATGTGAAATGTAGAATGCGAAATGAACCCTACCAGCCCTCCAGCACCTATTTCTTTCGTACCTTGTAACCTGAAAGCCTCATTGGCGTCTTATTGATGAATGATGTTCAGGGAAGACCCATATTACATCCGGCTGGTATTGAATGGGGATACTTCAGCCTATCGGAGCCTGGTAGAGAAACACCAGGACCTGGTTTATACGATCGTACACAGGATTGTGACCCGGGCGGAAGAAGCAGAAGAGGTGGCCCAGGATGTATTTATTAAGGCTTTTCATAAAATGCCGGATTACAAAGCAGAAGCTAAATTCTCTACATGGTTATATCGCATAGCTTATAATACAGCAGTAAGTCATACCAGGAAAAAGAAAGTTGAGTTTCTGGCCGTGGATGAACAAATGATTGAAAATTATAGCGAGGATGAATCCCGGCAGGAGATCATGGGGCTCACAACAGCAGAACAGGCTGCATTGATAAATAAAGCCCTGAGCAGTTTGCCCCGGACCGATAATCTGATCATCAGCCTTTATTACTACCACGCCAAAGACCTGGAAGAGATTGCCGGGATCGTTGGTCTGACGCCTAACAATGTAAAGGTGAAGATGTTCAGGATCAGGAAGAAACTATTGAAAGAAATGAATGAGTTGATGAACAGGAACATCAACACCGTTGCTTAAAGGAGGAATGATTATGCAAACAGTGGATAAAAATAATGATGGATTATTTAGAGAGCTTTTTAAACATGGAAATGTTGAGAAAGCCCCAAAGGGATTTGCCGACGGAGTAATGAATGCCCTGGAAGCGGAAGGAAGCTATGTCAAGGAAGGCCGTTGGTCGTGGGGTGGCTGGTGGGTGTGGAGCAGTATTGTTTTTGCTCTAGGCTGCCTGGTGGTGATCGTATTTTTTGTCGATTTTTCCTTTATGGGTGGGATATTCAATGGAGTGGAAATAGATGGAAGCAGACTTACACAGTTTGTACAACATATTGGTAATGGACTTGTATCGGCCTTTGAAGGATACAGCTTTTCATCCATCAGCATCACCATAGCGATGGCCATCGGGATATTGATCATTGCTGATCGTTTTCTCAGGAGAAAGCCGAAAATGGAGATGCATCTTATCTAGGTGCTGGGTTCTGGGAACCCTTCATATAACATGTAGCATTGAGCTTTTAGCATTTAACATTTCATATTCCATATTCCTTTTTCCATATTCCACTTGCCTTATGCCATTTTAATTTATAGCATATGCTATATGATAAATGCTCAATGCTCAATGCTATATGTTCCAGGTTTGTGTTATTTTCGTGTAAATATCCATGCTTCCTTCAACCTTACATACAAAGCTAGTTAGCATTCTATCTGATATAATGGGCGGGGATGTGCGTATTGAAAGATCGCTTCCTCTTTCCGGGGGATCCATTAATCAGGCTTTCCGCCTGGAAACAAATTCCGGCAACTTCTTCATGAAATACAATCGGGCATCTGCATATCCGGCTATGTTTGAGCAGGAAGCCAGGGGTCTGGCTTTGTTGCATGCAGCCCGTGAGATACGGGTGCCTGAAGTCATTGCATCGGGAGAAGATGGAACGTATTCATTCCTTATTCTGGAATACCTTGATTCTGCAGCAAAAACCAATAGCTTCTGGGAGGATTTTGGCAGAAAGCTGGCAGCGCTGCATGCCCATAAGGGCGAAAGATTTGGCCTCGACCATGATAATTATATTGGCTCCTTGAATCAGTACAACGAACGATATGAGCGATGGACAGATTTTTTCAGGGAGAAACGCCTGCTGGTACAGATGGAAATGGCATCAGGCTCGGGATTATTGCCAAAACATACCAGACAGGCTTTTGAGACACTCATTAACCGACTGGATAACATTTTCCCTGAAGAACCACCTTCGCTGATCCATGGTGATCTGTGGAGCGGCAACTATATGGTAGATGATAAGGGTGAAGCCTGCATCATCGATCCCGCGGTATATTACGGATCAAGGGAAATGGACATTGGCATGTCAAGACTGTTTGGTGTTTTTGGCTCAGAATTCTACGAGGCCTATAATGAAACATGGCCCATGGAACCCGGCTGGCGCGAACGCATCGAGATCTGCAACCTCTATCCCCTTATGGTACATGTAAATCTTTTTGGAAGTGGGTATTTGGGATCGGTTGAAAGCATTCTTTAGAAGTTTTAATCTGTACGCAGTACGCGCCCTTGAATCCCTCGTCCCGCTTTTCCTCGTCTCCTTGGGAGGGGGCCGGGGGTGAGGTGCACTATCCAGTTTCCTGTAACGATTCTTTTCGTAATTTTGCCTACCTATTTAAGCTACAAACTGCATGAGTCACAAGGAAGAAAATAAAGAACCCAAAAAGTCTCTCAACTTCATTGAAAGCATTATAGAGGAGGATATCCGGAACAATAAAAATGAAAGCCGGGTGCATACGCGCTTCCCGCCAGAACCCAATGGATATCTGCATATCGGCCACGCCAAGTCAATATGCCTGAACTTCGGACTTGGGAATAAATATAATGGGCTGACGAACCTTCGTTTTGACGATACCAACCCTACCAAAGAAGAGGAAGAATACGTAAACTCCATTATGGAGGATGTGAAGTGGCTGGGTTTTGATTGGGAAGACAGGCTGTATTATGCTTCTGACTATTTTGACCAATTATATGAGTGGGCTGAAAAGCTGATCATCGACGGGAATGCATATGTAGATGACCAGACGGCAGAAGAGATCAGTGTACAAAGGGGGACCCCTACGCGTCCGGGAACCGAAAGTCCTTTCCGCGAACGCGATCCACAGGCAAACCTTGAACTTTTTCGCCGGATGAAGAATGGAGACTTTGAGGATGGCTCAAGGGTGCTCAGGGCTAAAATTGATATGGCTTCACCAAACATGCACATGCGCGACCCGGTTATTTATCGAATCATGCATACACCTCACGATCGTACCGGCGATAAATGGTGCATCTACCCCATGTATGACTATGCTCACGGGCAGTCGGATTACCTGGAAGGCATTACGCATTCTATCTGTACCCTGGAGTTTGAGATCCATCGTCCGCTCTACGACTGGTTTCTCGACAAACTGATCGATACCGAATACAGGCCAAGGCAGATCGAATTTGCCAGGCTGAACCTGAGCTATACTGTGATGAGCAAAAGAAAACTGCTTGAACTGGTCCAGGAGAAGTATGTAACAGGCTGGGACGACCCGCGCATGCCCACAGTATCAGGCTTGCGAAGAAGAGGATATACACCCGAATCGATAAGAAATTTTGCCGATCGCATTGGAGTGGCCAAAAGAGATAATGTGATCGATGTTGCATTATTGGAGCACAGCATTCGTGAGGACCTGAATAAAAAGGCTGCCAGGGTGATGGGCGTGCTTGATCCACTCAAGGTGGTGATCACCAATTATCCCGAAGGGGAAACAGAAGACTTGGAAGCCATCAACAACCCGGAAGACGAAAGCATGGGTAAGCGCATGATCCCGTTCTCACGCGAGATTTATATTGAACGAGATGATTTCATGGAAGACCCGCCACGAAAATTTTTCAGGCTGGCCATTGATCGTGAAGTCAGGTTGCGATATGCATTTATTATTAAGTGTGAGGAGGTTATCAAGGATGATGAAGGCAATGTGATTGAACTCAGGTGTACCTATGATAAGGATACCAAAAGCGGGGGGCCTGCGGCCGACCGTAAGGTAAAAGGCACCATTCACTGGTTATCGGCACAACATGCTTTACCGGCTGAGATCAGGCTTTACGACAGGCTTTTTGTTAATGAGAACCCTGACAAGGCAGAAGAAGGCAAAGATTTTAAATCAAACCTCAACCCTGATTCGCTTGAGATTAAAAACGGCTTTGTGGAGCCCAGCCTGGCCGGAGCAGCCCCTGAGGCGAAATACCAGTTTGAACGCCGCGGATACTTCTGCGTTGACAAAGATTCTACAGGAGAGAAACTAGTTTTTAACCGCACAGTTGCATTAAGAGATTCTTGGGGGAAAATGCAGCAGAAGTAAGATACCAGATGTCAGAAGTCAGAAATGTTCAAACTTCCCTCCCGAACTCCACCGGAAAGGAAAGGCGCTTGATCCACTAAAGAATTGGATCATTTGAATTTGTTTAGAATGCTTCGACTTCGCTCAGCACAGGTTTTGGAGTTTGGAGCTTAGAATTTCCAGTTCCAGGTATGTTTTTTTTCAAATAATTGTATATTTGCAGCCCGCCTTCGCAATAGCTTCGGCGGACGATGCCCGATGGTGTAATTGGCAACACGTCTGATTCTGGTTCAGAAGAGTCTAGGTTCGAGACCTAGTCGGGCAACAAAAGGCCTCCCGGTTTTCCGGGGGGCTTTTGTTGTATAATAGGTCGAGAAGCTTGTCCTGAGCTTGTCGAAGGGAGACCTAGTCGGGCAACAAACAACAAAGTCTAATTATCAGTAAAAAAGATAGTTAGGTTTTTTTGTTTAAACAATTTTACGGGGATTGTTGAAACAGTTTTGAATTAGGAAGGTTCCTTTTCTATATATGGTTCGTTGTGAATAGGTTTTACCATATATACCCTTGATTAAAAACGATTAATCATTTAACATATTTCAAAGCTACTTAGGCATTCCATCAATAACAACTAATTTAAGGGTAATAGTCGTAGTTGGCTCCAATTTTCCAAATAAATAAAGTGTACTACTATCATATGCATATCCAAATTTTTCCTCAGGCAGTGCAAGCCAAACTCCTGGACCTGCATCCATGAACAAGTTCACAGTGCCATTTTCTACAATATCGTCAGAAAGAAGGCCAGAAGATACCTGCGCATTGTATACTTCATTTTGAAATTCCCAGTCTTCAACAGAAACAGTTATAATCTCTACCTGGACATTGGCGTTACCATCCTGACCAGCAGGACCTGTTTCTCCATCTTTTGCACAACCGCTTAGTAGTATTGCTACTAGTAATAAAAACAGTAAGTTTTTCATGATTTAAGAATAAAATAATTATTACACTTATAATATTAAAATATAGCTATTGATTGAAATAAGACGTTGAAATGAAGAATCCCCGTTGATATTGTAAATATACTCAATCAGGGGGTTATAATCAAGTTCCTGGTCACATTTATCTTTTGCCAGTAAGGAAAGAATAAATACATCTAATGAAATAGAGACCTGGTCGGCAACACCCGCCCCTAAACCCCCTCCACAATCAGAGAGGGGGCTTTTTATTGTCGATTCTGTATTATCGATTTGAAATTCCTTGCTTCTTTTAAACCTCCAGCTTAATGGTTTTGGGTTTTGGATTTTGGGTAACAAGTCATTACATTAGCATAGTGGATATCGTAGATATAATTATCGATAAGACGAGTTGGCTTTACACCAGGCTGTATGAGAATCCTTTATTCTTTTTCGACTTATGGTCGTTGGTTCATCTTTGGATTGGTTTTGTGTTATTCTTCTTGATTAAGTCTATCAGAATAAGGAAAACATTCTTATACTTATTCTTAATTCTGTTGGCATATGGAATCATCGAATTCACCATTGTGTCATTCAGGGTTGGAGTTTTCCAGTCAGAAAATATCAAAGGTCAAATATCAGATATTATCGTAGGTATTCTGGGAGGTCTAATCGGACTGATATTTTATACTTACCTCAAAAGAAAGCCCAATCACATCAGATTTCAGTATTTGCTCATAGCATTCCTTTCAGGGGTAACATACTCATTTCTTTGGGTGGGAATATACCAGTATCAATACAATATGTCCTTCTTTAACACACCAGGAATCAATTTTGGTGCTTTTTTGTTTTGGTTGGCCGGATCATGGGGAACTATCGAATTCTTTCGATTATTCAAAAAAAGGAAGCTATGGGTGCGGATACTCATTACCTGGACTGCTTATATATTCGGTTTGTTTATGTTCGAATACATTGCCTACGAACAAGTCGAGATTCATGAAATAAGCAGAAATGGAGAGAATCCCTTGATCTTTGGATTGATTCACGGAACCTGGTATTTACATCTTGTATATTTAACACAAGCACTGACTTCAATCTGCATTTATCTAGGTCTTTCTAAATTAATCACAGGTTATTTTGATTATCAGCATCCATAGATAAAACAAAAATGGACTTGAAAATCAAACCCATTTTTTAGTCCGTACAATTCATAAATAAATTACAATATTTCAAACCTATTGATTTTATTGGTTTCAAACAACAAACTATCAAGGAGGTGGAATTTTCATTTCACATTTCACATTTTGCTTATATTAGCTGTTGATGGCCACGATCTATGTCATATCCGATGGTACCGGCAGGACTGCCCAACAGGCCGTAAAGGCCGCACTAACCCAGTTTAAGGGAAGCAATCCGGAAATTAAACGATACGGAAACATTCTCGATGTGCAGCAGGTGATATGGATTGTTACACATGCAAAAGCTGAAAAGGCGATTATCATCCATACTCTTGTAACAGACAAGCTCCGGGAAGAACTAGTGCGACTAGCCCGCATTCACCATGTTGAAAATATTGACCTGATGGGTCCACTGCTTCACAGGCTTTCAGACCAACTTTCTGCAAATCCCTCTGAAGAACCGGGGATATATCGCATGTTAAGCGACTCCTACTTTCGAAAGATAGAAACTATGCAGTTCGCATTCAAGCATGATGATGGTAAGCGAATCGACAATATTGGCCAGGCTGAGATTATACTCTTAGGAGTATCCAGGACCTTTAAGACCCCCCTGAGCATCTACCTTGCATTCAGAGGCTGGTATGTTGCGAATGTGCCAATCATACTGGACTTTCCTATTCCTGACGAAGTTCTGCAGATATCAGGCGAAAAGGTCTACTGCCTCACTACTTACCCATCAAGGTTAACCCAATTACGCCGTGCACGTGAAGAACGACTGGGAGGAAATACCGGAAACTATGCTGACCCTGTAAACGTGAGAAAAGAGATCAATTATGCCAATAGGATATTTGACTCTCACCCCAGCTGGCAGAAGATAAATGTGACCAGCAAATCTATTGAAGAGATCGCCGCTGAAATCATAGCATTACTACCAAAAAAGATGATCTTCGAAGAGGATCCCAATGATGATGAGATATAAAGAGTTCGCGGCTTTGAGATTGTGGGGCTTAGAGTTTCCGGATTTTCATTTATCGTTGAGCGTTGAACATTTAGCATGTATCATATAGTGAACTCAGATACCAGAAGAACGAAGGAAGAGATCAGGATAACTTTTAATTCACAATTCTTAACTACCAATCTTCTGCTATAATCTCATCGCATAGCATCTAAATTTGTTACATTTGAAAAAACAGAAGTATGAAAAGGGTTTTCCTCTTTACAAGCATCATTTGTTTATTGTTTTGTTCGTATACAGGCAAGTCACAAAACATCAATGTATTTTATCAAAGCATTGTTGATCAGTGTGATCATGATACCCTGTATAAAAACCTGCAGGACTTCGAGAATTTCGGAGTAAAAACACATGGAACCCCTGGGCTTTTAAATACATTTAACTGGCTGCTGAGTAAATATCAATCGTATGCCTATACTGATATTAAAATAGACACCTTTTCAATGTACGCTGAGGAATGTTATAACCTGATCGTAACAAAGACAGGCACAAAATACCCCAATAAGTACCTTATTATCGACTCACATTATGATACATACGGCGGGCCGGGCTCTGATGATAATGGTACAGGAACCGTAATCATACTAGAGATTGCACGCTTACTTAAGGATATCGACACCGATTATTCGATCAGGTTTTGTGCATTTAGCGGTGAAGAGTATGGAATGATTGGTAGCTATCATTATGTTGAGCATGTAGTTGTTCCTGAAGACCATGATCTAAAATTGGTTTTCAATATTGACTGCGTAGGAGGTGTAAATGGGGAGCTTAATAATACTGTTATTTGTGAACGGGATGAAGACCCCCCAACATATAACAACCTCGCTTCAGAACTCTATACCGATACCTTGTGTACGCTGGTTTCATTGTATTCAGATCTAACAACTCATATCACCCATGCCTGGGCAACCGACTATATTCCCTTTATGGAAGTTGGCTATGTAATTACAGGTCTTTATGAGTATAATGCAAATTATAATTGCCATGGCCCCAATGATATAATTGCCAATCTTGATACTGCATATTTTTACCAGGTTGCCAGAGCATCAATTGGTGCAAGCTTATATTTTGCGGAAGCGGATAATCAGACAGGTATTTATTATCTAAATGAAACAGCTGAAGCTTTTATATATCCTAATCCTGCGCGCTTTGTGCTTAATATTTCAACACAAAATCCGGAAGAGATTGAAAATGTATGCATTTACACCCTCTCTGGCCAAAAGGTATTGCAGGAACGTCCTACAAATGGAAGTGTAGATATTTCAAATCTACATCCGGGCATGTACATCCTAGAGCTTATGGTGGATAATACCCGGCTCCGGAAGAGACTGATTGTCCAGAGATAGCATTTATCCCTGGATATACCGTCTCCTCCTTCTGCTATCTGTGAAGAATAAATACAGAGTTTCCTGTTTTATATCTATATTTATAAAGTTTCAGGAAAACATCTATAAATCTGAATAAAATACTCATTGGTAAGTAGAGAATAGTTTTAGATAGTCAGGCACGAAGCTCTATATTTGCTTAATATTAACACACCTAATACTGTCACCATGCGAAAATTTATAATGTTTGCTCTCATTCTGATTATGTCAGCATCAGCTTCTCAGAGCCAGGTATTGATATCATTACTTTTTGGTGATAAACTGAACACCGGAAAGATTGAGTTTGGGTTAAATGGTGGGTTTAACTTAACAAATATTCGGGGTATCAGTGAGGCACGTGGACAAAATAACTGGGCGCTTGGGTTTTATTTCGACTTTCTGTTGAAAGAGAAGACGCCCTGGTACATTGCCACTGGTGTTTATGTGAAATCGAATGTTGGAGCCAGGAATATTCCGATGGATTATGAGGGAAATCGTATAATCAATGATTCGATTTATAATGGTTTTGCTTCCGTCGATGCTACCGTAGAAAAGCAATTCAATACATTTTATGTTCCTGTTCACCTGAGGTATATGTCGAAATGGAGGATCTTTATCGATGTAGGGGTTCAGATAGGCTTGGTATTTAAAACGCGAGACCTTTACATAGCAGATGTTGACGGCTATAATCTGGAATATAAAGTGATCAAAGGCGTTAAAGACAATGGATTGTACAAATGGTTTGATGGCGGAATAGATGTTGGTCTTGGATACAAACTAAAGAAATCAGGCATTAAAATCGGGGTCTGGTACTATGCCGGACTGAGCAATATTTATAAAAATGACCTTGGGCCCCAAGCATATAATTCATCCTTGTATGTGCTGGCCAATATCCCTATCGGTAAAAAGAAAGCAGAAAAGAAAAGGGCAGAAAAGGCTGCAGCCGGCCAGAAGTAAAGGCAAACAGATATTCGTTACTCGTTATTCTTTCATAAACTTCATCACCATGCTTCGGTCTTCCTGATCGATCTTCAGAAAGTACAATCCTTTTGGTAGTGTGGAAACATTCAATGATGCCTGGTTCCCACTTATTGTTTCTTTCAAAAGCACCTTTCCGGTAAGATTGATTACTGCGATTTCTGCATATTGAAAGTGATCAGCGAGTTCAATATTTAATTGTTCTGAGACAGGATTTGGAAACAGGGATATTTGGCTTTCCGATAATTCTTCTACACCGAGTAGTGAAGAACAAAAATCCTCCCATTCCTGGATGACCTCATCAGCATTCCATGCGTGGTTGGTGATCTTAATATTGGAAACAAAGCCCGGCGAAGCTTCATCTGAGCCATGCACAGATGGATGGTCTCTGAAAAATATCAAATAGTTATCGGGATCATGGAACTTATACTCCTGGGTCCCGCTGTCATCATATTCAGCGAACTCAAGACCGTTTACGTAAACTTTGATAAGCCCTGCCGAATTTCTAACCAGTATGAGCTGGTAGAAATTTTCAGTGTCGAAAAAATTCGTTTCTCCAACAGTACCATTTGGCCAGAACTCCAGGGTTCCATTTGTAGGCGAACCGGTGAGGTAGATATATATCCCATGGTCATCGACATGGGTAAAACTAAGAATCCTTACCCAGGATGGAGGGGCGATGAGTTCGTCTACCTGGAAGATCATAGAAAGTGAATAAGATTCACCGACAAATCCTGCAGGACAATTGAATTGGAGTCCGGCATCATCTTCGAAAAAGTATCCTCCTGCCGTTCCACCTTCTTCGCAGGTGGATGAAGGCACAGTGCGGCTAAGAAATTCGCCGGTAAGACCACTATTATTTGGGATCTGGACCAGTGGAGGTGCCTCAGTAACATTTCCAAGAAAATTTTCGCTGAGTTTGTAAATAAATGTTTGGGCGCCTGTAGTAAATGATAATAATACCATACTGCCCACCAGTGTGAGTAATAATGCTATCCTTTTCATAATTATTTATTGGTTTAAGATATCTAGAATATAAAGATACGAAGAAAGGGAGCTGAATGCAAGTCTAAGAGCTGAATGCCATTGTTATGCACAATATTTAGAAGCTAATATATTACACACTTTTCGCCCCAAATCCCTTTATCAGTGACGATCCTGATAACATAGATACCAGCAGGTACACGCATTCCGGATTCTGAATTTCCATCCCAAAGAATTTGCTCTGAAGAGGATTTGGAGGTATTTAATATGTTGATCAGTTCACCACTTATATTGTATACACCTGCGAAGTAAACTGATCGAACATCGGGTGCCAGGCTTATAGTAGTCGTGCCCCTGCTTGGGTTCGGAAACACACTGAATAATGCTCGGGGTTCTATAAAATATTCTGAGAGGGAAGTTGCGTACCCCTGGAAGCTGATTTTATCAATCCAGCACTTGTTTTGAAACGCAAGCCCGGGGGTTTTCCAGTCGCGTGACAATGACCATCTAAAAAAGTGCATTCCTGCTGGAATATAAAATGTGTCTGAAACCCAATCCTCGTTGCCATAATATGTCTTCATGATACGCTCATCCATGGTAAATATCATACCCTGGGTGATGCTGTCTAGAGAAACCTGGGTGGCAAGACTCATCAGCTTATCTTCGGCAAAGTAGAGCTCGATAGAAGTTGAGGCAAACTGGTTCATCGATAATACCGGGCATACCAATGAATAATCTTCATGGTAAGCAATCTGATCATCCCTTGACCAGTCCTGGTGGCCTTTCATGGTGAAATAATCCAGCTCCTCCTCATCTTCAAAATCTATTATTTCATAGGGCTTTAATATAAATACCAGTTCATTGTTCTGCTCATCAACCTCAACGCTTGTATTATTGGTAAAATATCCTTCCGCCGACACTTTGAAATAGTATTGCCCTGCATAAAATGGGTCAATAGTGAAAAGCCCTGAACCATCACTGTACAGGGTATCAACCGGCACATTCACCAATACTATGTGTGCATCGGAAACGGGATTTCCATTACTGTCCTTCACAGTCCCGGTAAATTGAAAAGGAGTGTCATGTTCCAGGCTGATTTCGAGGCTGGTCGGGCCAGAATTATTGATATTTATGCTGAATGTCTGTGGAAGATAGCCAAAGGCATTGAAGGTAACATCATAATCGCCGGGATTCAACAACCTGTAAAACCTGCCGAAGAGGGAATCACTTTTATAATCAGAACGGGCCTGCGAATCATTGTCGATGCCCTCAACAAACATCCTGGCTACCAATGGCAGTCCGCTTGCAGCATCGGTTACATGTCCGGTCAGTATGCTTTCATGTACCCTTGATAGAATGAATAACTGGGATGCCAGATTCGCTTCACACACCGGTATGATATCTTCAGGAGGGGGGATGAAATCCTGTGCCAGCTCAACACAATACCCAATGACGCCGTATTTTCCATAAGCATAATCCATGGTGCTTCCTGATAGCATGACAAATGTTCCGAATGGATATGCGAGGTATTTACCTCCGTCCAGTCTGGGAGTCATATTCCCCAACTCGCTGCCCAGTGTGGAGAACAAAAGGTGGTCAGGGCTCTGGTATTGGATAGGATCATAAGACCAGGGGTAAAAGAACTTTTCACCATAACTATGATATGAAAATTCGGTCACAAAGTGGTGGCTTCCCAGCAGATCCTTCATAGCCTGGATACATGGTTCGGAGAAGGACCATGGGCCACGATAAGTTTCCCTGAAAGATGGCGCTGTGGTCCAGTCTCCACCCCAATAGCTTCCATAGTTCCTGTTTGGGTCGACCCCGTCGGGCTCAATCCAGTCGGGAAGAAAAGGGTCGATCTGATGATTATCATTATTGTCGCGTATGGTTTTCCGCCACCAGACTTCCAGACTGTCAATAACAATTTTATAACCATCAGGATTGACGATAGGCACAATCCAGATCTGGTTATTGTGAATGGCATCTGTGATCTCGGGATCAACGCCATAATTATCGAAAAGATACTGAGTGAAGTTCATAACCACCGCGGGGGCGATGGTTTCCCTGGCGTGATGTGCCGCATCAAAAAGTAATGATGGCTCGTCCTCTTCTATTCCCGGGTTGTCGGATATCTTCAGAGCCCAGATGTCGTGCTGATAATCTTCATATGCATCATAACCCTGATACCAGTATTCTTTACCCAGGCTGTTTCCGATATCATATAGCTGGCAGATGTCGGGGTAATTATTCGCATAGTCTTGCAGGGTAGCCAGTATCTCATCATAAGAGCGATAGCCATCCAGTAATTTGCCCAAGCGAAGGTTGTCTAAAAGATCTGCCTCACTGGTTTTAATTGGTGGAAACAGCCCTCCCTTTTTTAGTTTATTCAATTGCTCTTCACTTAGGATGATTTCTTTATTCCCATTATTTACATTTACGACTTCGAAAGAAATACCACAAATATTCTCTGCCAGCAATACTTCTTCAGGTGTCATGCTCACGATGTATGCTTGCTGGGCAAATAATAATGAAGGGATGCTCAGTAACAGGAAAAGAAGGCTGACTATTAATAGAGATTTCAAAGCTTTTTTAGGTGGCATAAGAACGGATTTAGGTTTGATGGTGATCATAATTTCCCCTTTTGGTTAAATTGACTGACATTATTCAGATGGCTACAATATATAACATATTACAGCATCTTAGATGTAATTTATACCAAGACCCCATTTAACTCTACGAATGAAGAGTTTTCGGATTCAAATGGTTTTATAAGCAGATTTTTTATACATGATTGATGGGGGTTATCATGGCTTTGTGGGGCATTATTTTGGCAAAACCATAGAAGAATACGATACCACCATATTGGTAGAAGTCATTCACAAGCAATTTCTGGAGTTTTTTATTGCGAACAACCCCAACTAGGCAGCTATTTTTCTTTTATTTATATTAGAGAGACCGTCTTCTTTATAGTTTTCATAGATGGGGATATATGCATTTGCAACCCTTTAATTTTCGTTTTGTCTATAAGGGTGATTGAAAATTTTAACAGAAAAAACATGAAAACAAGAACATCTATACTCGTATTACTGGCAGCAGGATTAATGATCCTGGCAGGATGCCACAAATCAGCCATCAAGATCAAAGGAAACGGCAGCGTGACAACAGAAACGCGGGCCATGACACCATTTAATAAGATGGATAATGAAGGGGCATTTGATGTATATATCATTCAGGATTCCATTTCTGAGGTGAGGATCGAAGCAGAATCAAATCTTATCCCATATATCAGGACGGAGAACAATAATGGTACCCTGAGAATTTATACATATGAAAACCTGAAGACCAATTATCCGATCAAGCTTTATATTTCTACTCCTGATGTGAATAGTGTTACTTTGAGCGGATCGGGACTCATTGACCTTGGGAGCGTTATTTCAAATGATCTAGAGGTGGTTGTATCAGGATCCGGCGACATCAGCGGCTCCGTAGATGCCGAGAATGTGACTGTTTCGATAAATGGTTCGGGATCTGCAAATATGTATGTGCTTTGCAATACTATTGACACTTATATAAGCGGTTCCGGTGATATGTATTTTAGCGGACAGGGAGAAACATCACATTTTAATATTAGCGGCTCGGGCTCAGTCAGGGCCTATGAATTTGCTCTTAATAATTGCTATGCAAATATTTCAGGCTCCGGTGATATGTTCGTCAATGTATCTGATCTCCTTGATGTAAAGATCTCCGGCAGCGGTTCGGTATACTATATAGGTACTCCACAGATCGTACTAAACATATCCGGCTCTGGCAGTGTGATCAGCGCAAACTAACCATCTTTAACAGATTCTCCATAACCCCCCCGCCCGCCACGATTGAAGTTTTCAATCAGGCGGGCGTTTTTTATTTCACATTTAGCATTTAGCGTTTCTCATTTCACAAAGTCCCGAACCCCTGAACTCTCTCCCTCCCGAACTCTCTCCCTCTCAAACTCCCTTTTTGTAACAAAATACCCACAAACTAAGTAAAAACCCGTAGACAATAATGGTGCTATTACTTATAAGGCAACTAAGTACTTATGTCTAAATTTGAAAAGAAGGTTAAAAAAGGCAAGCAAACATAATCTAATAAACAAAATCAAATCATGAGGAAATTTACGATTTTACTTTGCTGCATGCTATTTGCAGCTGCACAACTTATTGGTCAGGCAGTAACCGATAAAACTGCCCTGAATAAATTTTCACAGCAAAAAGCAGCTGAGTTCCAGTTTAAAAAGGCTGAGGCCCTAGAGTGGGCAAAGCTGAATGATCAGCCGATCATTATCGAGAATGATGAAGTGCTGATGGAACTGATGTATATTGATGGCCTGGGTCAGGCACAATACTACATAACCAATAACGCCAATGCTGCGGCAAGTGTTTCTACTAACAAGGTGAATACGGGTGGAGGCTACGGCTATTCCTTAGATGGAAATGGTATGACCGTACATGAATGGGACGGTGGTGCAGTGCTAACTACGCACCAGGAGTACAGCGGCCGTGTGGTGATGGGTGATGGAGTAACAACTACTCATTATCACTCAACACATGTGGCCGGTACCATGATAGCTTCAGGCGTTGTTGCCAATGCCAAAGGAATGGCCCCGAGTGCGAACCTGAGAGCTTTCGATTGGAACAGCGATGAATCAGAGATGGCCAACGAGGCTGCAAACAATAATGCCCTGGTATCTAACCACTCCTATGGCTATGGCCGTGGGTGGGTATGGACAGGAACAACCTGGTCGTGGTATGGAAACACCAGCATCAGCACCCAGGAGGATTATCTTTTTGGCTTTTATGATGAGCAGGCACAGGATTGGGATCAGATCGCTGCCAATGCACCTTACTACCTGATCTGCAAATCTGCCGGTAATGACCGGGGAGATGGACCATCAAATCCGGTATATCCACTAGATGGGCCATATGATTGTGTCTCTCATGCCGGTATTGCTAAGAATGTTTTAACTGTAGCAGCTGTTGAAGATGTAATTGGTGGATATTCAGGCCCATCCAGTGTGGTGATGAGTTCTTTCAGTGCCTGGGGCCCGGCTGATGACGGACGTATCAAGCCCGACATCTCCGCAAATGGGGTAAGCCTTTATTCAACCGATGATGGCAATAACGCTGACTATACTTCCCTGAGCGGAACTTCTATGGCTACACCTTCAGCTGCAGGTTCTGCCATTTTGCTCCAGGAACATTATGAAGACCTGAACGGAACAGGAAACTTTATGCTGGCCTCAACACTGAAGGCAGTTATCATACACACAGCAGACGAAGCAGGCAGCAACGACGGTCCTGACTATGAATTTGGCTGGGGACTGATGAACACACTGGCGGCTGCCGATGTGATCTCAGATGATGCCTCATTAAACACAATAGAAGAAATAACACTCAATAATGGCGGAAGCTATCAGCGTACAGTAACTGCTGATGGTACGCAGCCTCTGCAGGTCACCATCGTATGGACGGATGTACCCGGGACTCCGGTAGGAGCATCTCTCGATCCCTCTGATCCAATGATCGTGAATGAGCTTGACCTCAGGCTTACCCAGGCTTCAAATACATACTATCCATGGAAGCTCGACAGGAATAATCCTTCTTCTGCTGCAACAAGAAGCGGAGAAAATAATGTGGATAATGTTGAAATGGTTACCATTGATAATCCTGTTGCAGGGACTGATTATACCATTGTAGTTGATCATGATGGTTCACTTTCAGGTGGATCACAGATATTTTCTCTGGTTGTGAGTGGTATAGGAACGGCCACTCCTTTGCCTCCAGTTGCGGATTTCTCAGCGGACAATACCAGCCCGCTCACAGGAAGCACAGTAAGTTTCACCGATCTGTCGACCAATGGCCCAACAAGTTGGTCATGGTCTTTCAGCCCTTCAATCGTCACTTTTGTAAACGGAACCGATGCGAACTCACAATATCCGGAAGTTACTTTCGACGCAGCAGGAAGCTATGATGTGACCCTGGTAGTTACAAACGCCGAAGGATCTGACGATGAAATTAAGACAGCTTATATCAATGTTAGTGATCCGACACCATTTGCACTGCCATGGACAGAAGATTTCGAAGGGGCGATCACCACAACTTATACAGCCAATTCAGCCTCGCTGAACGGCCTTGCTGACTGGGGTTATGAAAAAACTTCCAATGGCCGTCTGAGATTTACAGCAGGAAGCGGTTTCTATCTCTCAGGAAGCCATGCAGCCACATTAGATGCTGATCCCTCAGGCACTTATTCGGTGAATTACCTCACAGCAACCCTGGATCTTTCATCATATGCTTCTTCACAGAACCTGGAGTTGTCATTCAACTTTATGCATCATGGGGAGGAATCACACTCTAACGACAGGGTCTGGATCAGGGGAAGCAGTACTGATAGCTGGATCGAGATTTATGACCTGTATTCAAACAGGGGAACAGGCGGTGTATGGAACCTGGTGAACCAGATCGATATTGATGCACTGCTCAGTGCTGCCGGACAAACGGCAACATCAAGCTTTCAGCTTCGCTTCGGACAGGAAGATAACTACCCTGCCACGAGTACCACTGCCAGCGACGGCTTTTCCTTTGATGATATCACCATCCAGGAGATCGACCCCGGGGCGTATGTAATTAATTCATTCCCATATTCACAAAGCTGGGAAGATGGCACTGGCCTCTGGACTCAGAGTGCAAATGATGATTTCGACTGGACCAGAAACAGTGGGGGTACACCTTCCAGTTCAACCGGACCATTAAGCGCACATGACGGAACACAGTACATGTACACAGAATCATCCAGCCCAAGGGTAAATGGAGATGAGGCTCATCTTGAAGCAACTTTTGATTTCGGATCAGTTCAGACTCCTCAATTTTCATTTTACTATCATATGTTTGGGGTTTCCATAGCTGCATTGCATGTAGATGTATATGACGGAAGCTGGCACAACAGTGTGTGGTCGGCCATAGGCCCGCAACAAACTGCCCAGAGCGATCCATATGAACAAGCCATAATAGATCTCTCTGCATATGGCGGACAAAGTAATATTGTAGTCCGTTTCAGGGGAATTGTTGGTAGTGGTGCAGGATCTACCTATTACAGTGATATTGCAATTGACCTGATTGAAGTTGAAGGCGGCAATGTAATTAAGCCGCCGGTTGCTGAATTTACAGCCAACAATACTACAATTGGTACAGGCAACAGTGTACAGTTCACCGATCAATCAACAAATAATCCAAACCAGTGGGACTGGACTTTTGATGGTGGAACGCCTTCATCCAGTACACAACAGAATCCGGGCATAACATATAATGTTGCCGGAACTTATACTGTCAGCCTTACAGTGACCAATGCCATGGGATCTAATACCGAAACAAAAACAGCATATATTACTGTGATAGATCCTCCGGCTGCTGATTTTACTGCTGACTTTACCACGATCGATGAAGGTGGGACAGTGAGTTTCAGTGATCTGTCGATAAATGCACCCGATACATGGGCATGGACTTTTGAAGGAGGAAGCCCTTCCGGCAGCAATGTTCAGAATCCATCTGTTGTTTATGACACTCCCGGTACATATACCGTTACCCTGATTGCGAGCAATGCATATGGTTCCGATACGGAAGTTAAAACTGCATATATCACAGTGAATAATGTGGTGATACTTCCTGTAGCTGAATTTACTGCCGATCAAACTATGATCAATGAAGGTGCCAGCGTTCAGTATTCTGATCTTTCATCAGATGCAACAAGCTGGGCATGGACTTTTAACGGTGGCACACCATCTTCAAGTACCTTGCAAAATCCGGCTGTGGTTTATAATGCCCAGGGTACGTACACGGTTGAATTAACTGCTACAAATGCAGATGGATCTGATACCGAAACAAAGGTCAATTATATCACGGTGGTGCATGTTCCCACTCCACCGGTGGCTGATTTTGTAGCAAGCAACACCAACCTGATAGTAGGTGAAGTGATTAATTTAAATGATCTTTCCACAAATAATCCTACAACATGGTCATGGACTATAGAAGGGGGAACCCCTTCCACAAGTTCCTTGCAGAACACTGAATCTCAATTTAATACTGCAGGGGTTTATACAATCGAACTAACGGTAAGCAATGCGGATGGATCTGATACTGAAACCAAGGTAGATTATATTACAGTAACAGATCCACCATCATCATCAGAGCTTAGCTTTACCGATTTTGAAGGAGGCTGGGGCATCTGGACCGACGGAGGAGGAGACTGTGCTCTGTATACTTCCGGTACCTATGCCTGGGGTGGCAATAATGCTGCCAACATCCAGGATAATTCCGGTGTAGCATCATCATTTTATATGACCAACGGGGTGGATGTTCATACAGCGGGTTATACTAAGATCGAAGTTGAGTTTTACTTTATTGCCATTAGTATGGACAATACCAAAGAAGATTTTTGGGTCCAGTATTATGACGGTAATACATGGCAAACCGTAGCTACTTATGCCAGAGGTATTGACTTCGACAATGGAGTGTTTTATGTGGCTACTGTCGATATTTTTGAAACCGATTATAACTTTCCGCTTGATATGAAGATCAGGTTTATGTGTGATGCCAGCGGCAACAGGGATGATGTTTATATTGACGACATCCGAATCACGGCATCAAATGATCTTATTCCTGGTGAAAACCTCGTAATGCTGGATTATCTACCAGAATTGAAGAGTGCATCTTTTGAAGCAGAAGAAGATGAAATGAAGATCTATCCGAACCCGGTACAGGATAAATTAAATATAGCTATTCCTGGAGCGGAAGAGGTTCAGGTATATATTTACAGTACCACCGGACAACTGATGTATGAAGGCAGGGAGGTTTATGTGCAGGAAAGCATAAACGTGGCTCATCTTGAAAAAGGCCTTTATATTGTAAAAGTTATCAGCGATGGTGAGGTATTTACCTCCAAGCTAATAAAACAATAAGATTGACTTTTGATTATGATTTGAACCCTCTGCTGTAATGGCAGAGGGTTTTTTCATAGAAGATAGAAGAATGAAGAAGTGGATTTGTGAAGGAGATTGTAGAAGGATAGGTACTTCTTCTATCATCTATCTCCTTCTCCCTCTTCCATCGGATATATCATTTCGTATATCAAACATCTACTTCAATTTTTTTATCAATTTTCAGTACTCAGTACTCAGTACTCAATACTCATTACTCAAAAGTGAGCCTTTGTCTTATATCCTCTGATGAAGCACCGATCTGGAACTGATAACTCCCATCTGGAAGGTAGTAATTTGCATTATCGACATCCCACCTTTGCATATATTCCTTGTCAATATACATATACACCTCGCTGGTCTGTCCACGGGATAGATTGATCCATTCGAAGTGAACAAGTGTTTTATTAGGAGCGCCGGGACCGGAATCGGGGTGTATGCAATATACCTGTATCACCTCATTACCATCGATATTGCTTGTATTTTCGATCTTCATCTTCATCAATAGATAGTCATCGTCATAGTCCCGGATGGAGGCTTCTCCGTATTCAAAACTACTATATGACAGGCCATGGCCAAAGGGGAATAATACCTCGCCATCGAAAAAACGATAGGTGCGACCCTGCATGCTGTAATCCTCGAAAGGAGGGAGGTCGTCGGTGCTTTTATAAAAAGTTACAGGAAGTCGTCCTGAAGGATTTTCGTCACCGAAAATAATATCCGCCACCGCATTCCCCCCTTCTTCACCGGGGTACCAGGCAAAAAGGAGTGCATCGGCCATTTCCACCACTTCCGGCATGGCTATTGCACTGCCCCCGGTCATTATAACCACCAGTTTTTTGTCGCCAATCTGATCTTTTAGTTTTCTGAGGTATTCAAGCTGGTTTTCCGGAAGCTCAATACGTGTTCTGTCACCCCCATTCCGGTTCAGCATGGCATCCCCGTCTTCCCCTTCCAGCAGCCTGTTAATACCCACCGCTGCGATGACCACATCGGCAAAACCGGCCTGCCAGAAACCATTAAAAATGCTGTCGTTGTTCAGCAGCACACCGGCGGTATAATCTACTGCAATGGCCGGGCCTGCATGGCCCACAATGCCTTCAAGAATAGTGACCATTTCCCCTGAATAGCCATTGTAATTTCCTGCCAGGGCTGAAAGATCGGCTGCCATCGGGCCGCTTACAAAGATGCTGTTGATACTATCACGATTTAAAGGCAGCACACCATTATTTTTGAGCAATACTATGGACTGAACCGCAACCTCTCTTGCCAGATCACGATGCTGCTGACAGTTCACTACATCTGGTCCATAAGAGGCAAATGGGTTCAGGCTGTCGGGATCAAATAAACCCAGCTTAAAACGTGTTTTGAGCAAAGGCCGTAGGATATCATCCACTTCAGCCTCGCTGATCATTCCTGCTTCCACAGCTTCCGGCAGGAATTTATAGATATACCCGCAATTCAGGTTCACCCCTGCCTTTGCAGCCATGGCCGCTGCCTCTATCCTTGTTTCTACCACCTCGTGCCTGGCCCAGATATCATCCAGGGCCCAGCAGTCTGATACAATATGTCCTTTGAATCCATATTCATCTCTCAAAATATCCTGCAAAAGAAAAGGGCTTCCACAGCAGGGTTCATCATAAGTCCGGTTATAAGCACACATTACAGCTTCCACCTTTGCGGCTACAAGCTTTCGAAAAGCAGGAAGGTAGGTTTCCCGGAAGTCGATCTCATCAGGGACCGCGTTGAAATGATGGCGTGATGCTTCCGGGCCGCTGTGCACAACATAGTGTTTGGCACATGCTGCTGCCTGAAGGTATTTTGGGTGATCTCCCTGAAGCCCGTTTACGAAATTTTGGCCCATCCTTGATGTAAGATGTGGATCCTCCCCATAAGTTTCCTGTCCGCGGCCCCAGCGCGGGTCGCGGAATATATTGATATTGGGCGACCAGAACGATAAACCCATATTCTGTGCCCGGTTTCCCTTGCGGACAGCAGCATGATGTTTGGCTCTTGCCTCTTTGGAAATGGCATTGGCAACGAAGTTGATAAGAACTGTATTAAAGGTCGCTGCCAGTCCGATCGCCTGCGGGAAAACAGTGGCCTCACCGGCGCGCCCCACTCCGTGAAGGGCCTCGCTCCACCAGTTGTACTGAGGAATTCCCAGACGGTTGATGGCCGGGCTGTTGTATAACATGAGAGACGCCTTTTCTTCAAGCGTGAGCTTGCCAATCAAATCGTCAACACGCTGATCCACAGCAACCGAAGGATCGTTGAAAGGATAGGTATAGTTTTGTGCATGGATGCATAAGGAACCTAAAATCAGAATGATGAACAGATGTATTCTTTTCATGGAGCATTCTTTATATTTGGTTATTTCAACCACCAGGTAAAAATTTTTCGTTTCTCGATACTCGTTATTCGTTATTCGATACTCCTGGGATAGATTTCTCCCTGGTGGTCGAAATGACTGTCATAATTAATCGATTAGATAGGTTTCACCATGCAAACGTAGTTCAACCATCATTTCTCCCTCATCGCCTTTGAATTTGCATGATACTTCAATGCTGTTTTTGCCGGCCTGGGCAATCAGGATGCTCTTGTCGAGGCTGATCGACTTGAGCAATTGCCATTGCGGTGAATATATACTGGCAAAATTACCATTGAATTTCAGGTGTTCCCCTTCATTCAACTTCACAGGAATGCTAATCAGGTGATTTCCGCTGATCTCCATTTCGGGGTTGATCACCGTGCCTTTTTTGGCCGTGATGATAAATTGCAGGATCTGCTCATTAGCGGGATTTTCGAATTCCAATGAAGTAGTGATTGGTTCGCCGGGCTGTCGCTGCTTGAATTTATGGGTAAGCCGGTAAGCATGTATCCTTTTCAGCTGATAGCCATCATCATCACTTTTGTCAAGCAGAAACTCATTGTTTACATCTTCCATCAGCTTTTTCTGCTCCGCTGAGAAAATCCGGTTCATGCGGGCATTTTCCCACATTGCAATAGCTGAAAGGATCTCATCAGTAAAACCATTGTTCTCGAGAGCATCGTAAGAAGTCACAAAAGCATATCCGGCATCAAATGCTGCCGATCGTGCCAGCAACCAGTTAATATCTTCTATGCTGGTTTCGGGTTTCATCAGGAACCATCCCAGCATATTTGGGATATAGTTACGGTCGAAATATTTCTGGTTCTTAAGACGGTATTCTGTCTGGCTTTCACGGAATCCTGCATACCAGGGCTCGCCCCAGTTCATACGTGTAAAAATATGCCAGAAATAGTGTGACGAACGGCTGGCATCAGCAATATAGTGTGCCCTGATATCTTCATCAAGTTTGTTGAACCATGTGTTGGTAAAGAGGATCTCTCCGTAGTTACCCAGGCCGGTAGAGCGGCATCCTTCCAGGCCATCAAAAGAGATTTGACGCACCCCGGTTTCATTATAAAGGGCAGCAATATTTTCAGCGATCTCAAAGGTCAGATCAGGATCGGAAAGGAAGACCTTGTAGGCATGGTCTGCCAGTTTAAATACAGTATCTGAATTTCTGTGGCGTGCCGGCAGGGTTCCGAAAGATCCCCGCTGACATTCCAGCAGGGTCCAGGGCTCTGTTTCGCTCACAGCCTCGTAGCGGATGATTTCCTCTCCAATACGAAATGCTTTCAGGTAGTTATTCTTGAACTGCTTAAAACTGGATGGATCTTCGATTACGATCTTTTTGCTGGATGGGCTAATGGCCTTAGTGAGGACACTAAAGCCTGCTTCTGCCAATCTCTCATCAGGTACCGGGCTCACATAGGCATCATTAGTGGTAATGAAGTTGGACAGGGTGTGCAAGCCGATGGAAATTCCTGTTTTTTCAGCTTTTTCAACACAACGTTTCAGACTTTCCTTCCCTTCAGGGAAAAAGGATTCTTTAAGTTTAAAATGGCCCCAGGTTTCGAATGGTCCGTCATGATAAAGATACTTTAAGCCGGCCTGATCACAATATGCCAGGGCACGATCGAAATCATCCTCACCGAAGCCCATGATCATGTAGGCGGAGGATGCACGGGCTGCTAGCTTGCTCCATTGTCCGTCGAGTTCAGGATGGGGCAGGCCCTCATTGGTTTCGATAAATGAAATTGTGGACAATACCTTTTCAGGCCTGCATCCGAACAGAGCAATTGAAGAGCCGATCAGGCCCTCATCATCAAAGCGATTGACCAGATAATTATCGTATCCCCAGTTTTTTACCTGGCGATCCTCATATCGATTCCTGCAATAGGCATGCAGGGCACTACCGCCTTCAACTGGCCGGGCAGCCTCAATACGGTACAGGGTATGGGCAATTCCTCCTTGCTTGAGGTCGGAATAATTGTTCTGATCAAAGTAATCTATCTCCGGCATCACATCGTTTTCCAGCCATGGATAACCACCCAGGGTTTTAGGGTTGAGTGATTGAATGCCAATGGCGAATTCAGTATTCCTGACCACCCCCACAGTTTCTCCGATCGTTTCCCCTATCTGTGTATAAATAGGCCCCCAGATGATGAGGTCGGGCTTATGCACGGAGCGGATGTTAAAGATTTCAAAACTCAGATAATCCCTGCTTTGTTTCATCTTCACCTTCACTTCCCTCTCACCCGGGAAATAGAAATACAGCATGTTCTCCTCCCGGTCAAAGTTCAGGGAATTGGGTTGTATGATCCTGTCTTCGAAGCGCATGCGGATCAAAAAGGAGGCAGAATCTGCGAGCAAGTGATCTCCTCCTTTATCGAGATCAAACAGGTGTGTGATCCGGCCATTTGAATTCATACTGATGCCCAGGTCTCCTGCGATGAGTTCGTAATTATCATCTACAAATGTGCTACAGGCACTAATGATCAGGATCGAAAACAATAAATATAAGTAGCGGATTTTCATGCGATGTGGTTTTGGGATAGTAAATGTAAGAATTGTTTGAATAGAATAATAAGCGCACCTCACCCCCTGGCCCCCTCTCCTCAAGGAGAGGGGGAAAAGGGGGCAGGGGGTTAAGGGGGTGAGGTGCATTATCGATTTCCATATCTTTACCGTCAAATATTATCCTATGAAAAAACTCCTTGCATTTTCTCTCCTTTTATCAATCGCTTTTACGACTATTGCTCAAGCCGATACACTTATCATACAAACCTTTAGCTGGGATGATCCGAGTCCGGAAGGCTGGAGTGCCCCATACCGTGGATTGTTTGATTTCCCTGATGATGAACGAAGCTGGGAAAAGATCCTGATGGTGCGTAGCTTAAGGTGTGATTCAGCGACTAAAGGCGATAAATATCCCTGTGGTGAATGGGACTACCATACCCATACCATGGTTTACCTACCGGATGGAGATACTGTGGAAGGATTTGAACTTGGCAGCTTCATCACGCCTTATGGCAAGCGTTTGAAAATGGGAGGTGAAAACGGATGGACATGGACATATGATGTTACGGATTATGCACCCTTGCTAAAGGGGAAAGTTGATCTGAAGTCGGGCAATAATCAGGAGCTGCTGGATATGAAATTCATTTTTATCGAAGGGACTCCTCCCAGGGATGTGATCTCGGTGGAAAACCTCTATCCCTGGGGACTGTATAAGTATGGTCATCTTGCGGATGATTCCCTGCTCAAGGCCAGAAAGCTAGTTCTGGATCCGGATGCTGAAGCATATATGTTGCGTGCCAGGATCTCCGGCCATGGCCACAACGGACCACGCAATTGTTGTGAGTGGGACAGCAAAACACATACATACTATATTAACGAATGGGATCATTTTCGCTGGAATGTGTGGACCGATTGTGGTTTCAATGCCATCTACCCGCAGGGAGGTACCTGGCCCTTCGACCGGGCCGGATGGTGCCCCGGAACCAAGGTGGATGAATATGACTTTGAGCTGACTCCCTTTGTCCATCCGGGTGATAGCGTAAGTATCGATTATGGCATTGAAATGTATAAAGACAATGGCGAAAAAGATGGTGAATATCGTATGTCGCATCAAGTCTTTACCTATGGCCCGCCCAATTTTAAACTGGATGCAGCCATTGAAGAAATTATTGCACCCAGCGATAAGGATGTGTACAGCCGGATCAATCCTATTTGTGCCAATCCTATTATCATTCTCAGGAACCTGGGGGAAATACCTTTAATAACAGCAAAGATTACATTTGGATTAAAAGATAGACCTAAAATGGAATATACATGGAGTGGCCACCTGGAATTCCTGGAAAAGGAGCAGCTAGTCCTTCCCGCCCCCGACTGGCAGGATTATACTGGCAGCCTGATCTTCGAGGTCGAGATTTCTCTGCCCAATAATGGTATTGATGAAAGGCCCCACAATAATTCAATGCACTCAAAGGTGCTTGTCCCTGAAGTATTACCTGCAAAGTTTGTTCTGTACATTGAACCCAATGATCTGGGGCGTGATCGCGACAATGCCTATCTGCTTACCGATAATTGTGGATCAGTCATCTTTGCAAGGGATGATTTTACTTCCGATACTCTTTTCTTGGATGAGATCACACTTCCCCCGGGCTGTTATGAATTCCGCCTTACCGACAAGGTGGAAGACGGGATGAACCGCCATTGGTGGAATTATTATGAGAATCCTGAAATGATGGGCAAGAATGGCAAGGTGGAGATCCGGGATATGGATGGAAATGTGATCAGGAAATTTCCTTACGACTTCGGACAAGAATTGCTTTATCGCTTTGCGATAAAGAGTGAATAGTTACTAGTGAATAGTGCCTAGTGCCTATTTAAAGTGTATAGTTTTTAGCCTTTGATCCTGTCGCTAATGATGCTGGCGATCTCACCGATTGGGATACGATCCTGTTTCATTGTATCGCGTTCGCGGATGGTGACGGTATTGTCTTCCAGTGTTTGATGATCTACAGTGATACAGTAAGGAGTTCCGATAGCATCCTGTCTGCGATAGCGGCGTCCAATCGCATCTTTTTCATCATACTGGCACATGAAATCCATCTGCAGGCTATTCATGATATCACGGGCTTTTTCCGGCATACCATCTTTCTTTACCAGTGGTAAAATAGCAGCTTTGATCGGGGCCAATATTGATGGGATTTTCATCACCAGACGCTCTGATCCGTCTTCCAGTTTTTCCTCTGTATAAGAATAACTGAGGATTGCCAGGAAGGTTCTGTCGAGCCCGATGGAAGTCTCTACAACGTAAGGCACATAGTTTTGATTTAATTCAGGGTCGAAATACTGCAGCTTTTTTCCGGAAAATTCCTGGTGAGCGTTCAGATCGAAATCAGTCCTGGAATGAATGCCTTCAAGTTCTTTAAAACCAATCGGGAATTCGAATTCGATATCCGTGGCGGCATTGGCATAATGAGCAAGCTTGTCATGATCGTGATAGCGGTATTTTTCAGCAGGGATCCCAAGTGAAAGATGCCATTTCATGCGTTGCTCTTTCCAATATTCGAACCATTTGAGTTCCTCTCCGGGTTTAACAAAAAACTGCATTTCCATTTGTTCAAACTCCCTCATCCGGAAAATGAACTGGCGGGCAACGATCTCATTACGAAATGCTTTTCCGATCTGGGCGATGCCAAAGGGAACCTTCATCCTCCCGGATTTCATCACATTCAGGAAGTTTACAAAAATACCCTGGGCTGTTTCCGGGCGGAGATATATTTCATTGGCTCCTTCTGATAATGAACCCATCTGGGTGGCAAACATAAGGTTGAATTGCCTGACATCGGTCCAGTTCCTGGATCCACTTACAGGGCAGGCGATCTCCAGGTCTTCTATCAGGGTTTTGATATCGGAAAGATCATCACTGTCCATGACAGAGTAAAGACGTTTTTTAATCTCCTCGATCTTTTCACTATATCCAACAACCCGTGGATTTGTTGAGATGAACTGTTGCTCGTCAAAGCTTTCGCCAAAACGTTTGGCTGCCTTTGTAACTTCTTTAGTAAGCTTTGCTTCGATCTTTGCAATATAGTCCTCAACCAAAACATCGGCACGATAGCGCTTTTTCGAATCCTTATTATCGATCATAGGATCACTAAATGCATCTACATGACCTGAAGCCTTCCAGATGGTAGGATGCATAAAGATGGCTGAATCAAGACCCACGATGTTTTCGTGCATCTGAACCATGGCTTTCCACCAATATGATTTAATATTATTTTTAAGTTCTACACCATACTGTCCGTAATCATAAACAGCACTCAAACCATCATAAATTTCGCTTGACGGAAACACGAACCCATACTCCTTGGCATGGGAAATTACTTTCTTGAAAAGATCCTCATTATTTGCCATGCTGCAAAAATAGTAATTCGTACAAAGTATTAGGTACAAAGTATTAGGAAACTACTTATTGTTGTATTCTGTCATGGTTTGATCGATCCCCTTTATTATGAAGCTTTTCACAATTTCAACAGCTGTTTTTACTTTTGGAATCATGACTTCTTCTTCTTCACGGGTCCATTTCCCCAGAACATAGTCTGACTGATAGCCGCGGCCAAAGTCATTACCAATGCCCATTCTGAGGCGAGGGAAGTGTTCTGTGCCCAGGGTGACTATGATGTTTTCGAGGCCGTTATGGCCTCCATCACCGCCCTTCTTACGCAGGCGGACGGTTCCCAGCGGGAGTGCAATGTCGTCGGTAATGGTGATGCTACGTTCGGCTGGAATATTCTCTTTATCCATCCAGTACCTGACAGCTTTTCCACTCAGGTTCATATAAGTAGATGGTTTGATAATCACAAGGGTTTTTCCCCTGAACCTGATCCTGCATATGGATGCATATCGATCGGATTTGAAAGAGGCTTCTGCTTCCAGTGCCAGGGCATCAGCAACAATAAAGCCGATATTATGCCGAGTGTTGACATATTCGTCTCCTATGTTTCCCAGTCCGATGATCAGGTATTTCATGAGGCAAAGATAATAAAGAGTACAAAGTACAATGCATTACGTATTACGAAAGTGAATAATGCTCGTAATACTTTGTACCTGGTACGTAATACAAAAAAAAAGCCGGCAATTGCCGGCTCTTTATAATATAAATATCTGAGACTACTAAGCAGGCTTGTCGCCATCTTCAGCAGGCTTGTCGCCACCTTCGGCTCCGCCTTCAGCACCTTCAGCGCCTTCAACACCTTCTTCTCCTTCTTCACCTTCTTCATCCTCTTCTTCTTCTTCTTCCACAGCAATACGGGTTACCTTAACAGAAACCACTACGTTGTTTGGAGGATCCAGGAATTCAACATTATCCAGCTTGAGGTCTTTAACCATAACGGTATCGCCAATTTCCATTTTTGATATGTCGACCTCAATATAATTTGGGATATCTGTTACAATGGCCATCACAGCCAACCTGCGCATCAACACTTTCATCGAACCACCTTTAAGAACACCAGGAGCAGTTCCTATGGCATTAACGGGGATGGATGTTTTTACTGGTTTATCAGTACTGAACTCAATAAAATCAGCATGCAGCACCTTATCGGAAACCGGATGGTATTGCACATCCTGCAGCAGAGTGTCTATCTCTTTATTATCGCCAATGATTATTTTAATGATGTTTGATTCGGGAGTAAAAAGGAGTTTTAAAAAGTCCCTTTCGTCAAGATAGAAATGGACTTGTTCCTTGCCACCATATGCTACACAGGGAACCATACCCTGCTTGCGAAGGCGCTTAGCATCTTTTTTCCCTACGTTCTCGCGTGGAGAACCGCTCAATGATACTGTCTTCATAATTAAAAAATTTAATGATTATTTGATATATATTAGAATTTAAACAATGAACTGATTGATTTGTTGCTTTCTACCCTGCCGATCACGTCTGCGAAGAGGCGTGCGGTAGAGAGAACGGTGATCTTATCTGACTCTTGCTTGAGAGGAATGGTATCGGCTACAACCACTTCAGTAAAGGGTGCTTTTTCTATGCGCTCGTATGCTTCTCCTGAAAATACAGGGTGTGTACAAAATGCCCTGACACTGGTAGCGCCATTATCGACCATCAGTTGTGCGGCCTTGGTCATACTGCCTGCAGTGTCGATGATATCATCAACCAGCACAATATCCCTGCCTTCCACATCACCTACAAGAGCCATTTTGGCTACCTCGTTGGGCTTTGCCCGCTGCTTGTAACAGATTACAAAGTCGGTTCCCATGATCTTGGCATATGTGGCCGCCCTGCGGGTACCACCTGTATCAGGTGATGCCATGGTGAGGTTCGGAAGATCAAGTTCCCTGAGGTATGGGATGAATATCGATGAAGCATAAAGGTGATCTACCGGTACATCGAAAAATCCCTGGATCTGGTCGGCATGCAGGTCAATGGTGATTACCCTGGTTACACCGGCTACGGCCAGCAGGTTGGCAACCAGCTTGGCAGCGATCGAAACCCTGGGTTTGTCTTTTCGGTCCTGGCGGGCGAAGCCGAAGTAAGGGATCACGGCAACGATGTTCCGTGCAGAAGCGCGACGGGCCGATTCCACCATCATCAATAACTCAAAAAGGTTATCGGTTGGAGCAAAAGTCGATTGAACAATAAAAACATCATGTCCCCTGATATTATCTTCGAAAGAAGGTTGAAATTCACCGTCAGAAAACTCTGTAACAATGTTCTGTCCGAGTTCAATGCCAAATTCTTCGGCAATCTTTTCTGCCAGGTAGGTTGATGCCCGGCCTGAAAATATGCTGACGTGGTTCTTCTTTCCCATGGGTTTCAGTATTTAAGGTTCTGAAAATCCGTGCAAAAATACGGGGAATAATCCATTCGTCCAAATGAAAAAGGAATAGATTCAAAGGGCCAATTACAGGCTAATGGTACCGGGTAAGGATCTTGCCAGAAATTATTTTCCGGAGGATGATAATTCCGTGCTCATCTTATAGGTTCTGCTGGCCGGAATGGTCATTTCTTGCGGGCCCCCAATGACCTCCGTGGAGGTTTCCCCGAAACCTTCACTGGTCTGACCCACAAAAATGCCTTCTTTGTAAGCATAATACCAGATTGAAGTTCCTTCAACACTTCCCTTAGTGATGAGTTGCATACCTTCTTGCTCTCCTTCACTTTCAATGGTAGCTGTAACAACAGCATTGATTTTCATGCAATCATATCCATTATAGGTTTCTATTTTTTCGAAGGTGTTCATGTTGGAAAATTCCATAACAAGGCTTCTCGAGTTTGAATTTTCGGTAACCCTGTCACTGCTTTCCCAGGTGTCGCCAATCTTGATGGGATGATCGGGAAGGTTAGGGAAGAATGCCTGAATCTCAGAGGAAAGACTTTTGGTCTCACCGGATCCTATGTCATAGGTTAATAATTCTGCCCCGGGATAGAGAAGTTCTTCACCCAATGGGCTGATGGTGAGCTGAAATGATTTACCGACTACCTCTTCCGTATTGGCAATCAACTCACCACGGGGTGTATTGATGACGGATGATATGTCCTCCAGCTTTACCGTATAATTCAATCCATTGGTTTCATCGCTGAGGGGAATCATTCTCATATCCAGTCCCGATTCGGAAGTGATCGTGATTTCCTGATTCATCACTGTCATTGTCTGCTCAAAAGAACTGGAAGTAGTGTAATCCAGATTATTTTCGGGATTCAGCTGATATTTCATTAACATCCCTTTTTCCAGGCTGCCCCAGGCTGCCTTTTTGGTCGCGCATCCCGACAGGGAGATTATGGCTGCTGCTAAAATGATCCAGCCAATGCTGCTGAGTGTTCTTAAATTTTTTGTTTTCATGGTTTCCGGTTTTAGTTTGATTCTCAATATAATATAACTCTAAGTACTCTAGGCACTCTAAACTCTAGGCACTATCTATGACTCCATACTCAACCAGGACATTAACAATGTCCAGCACCTCTGATCGGTGTGTGTCTTCTACCCCTGCTTTGATCATAATATCTTCAACCCCCATTGGTTCGGCACTGGGGAATGGCAGGTGAAAGAGGAATTTTCCCTGGGGGATGCTCAGGTTGATCCGGCGTTCCTTACGGTCGCGCCCTTTGCCGATCCAGAGAGCCACATGGCTGATGTACTGCCCGTCGCGAGAAGTCGAAAATCGTGCTCCTGCATTGGTCCTCTCCCTGATCTTCATAGAATTTTTACTCACTTCCTCTTGCTTGTCAAAAAGAGGGTTCAGATCGATCTTCATGTCGATATAGCGGGTGTTCAGGGCATAGCGATAGTAAGGCCGTTTCTTTTCCAGTACTTCTGTTTTGGATAAAATGTCGAGCGAAGCCATGGCTTCCAGAAAATCCTGCACAGTCTTGATATGCAGGCTCAACCTGGAGGCTGCTTCCGATGCTGAGATGTCCTGATAGGTCACCAGCAAGCGGAAGAGGTCTTCGGCATAATCCTTCGAAATATAGGATCCTAATATAGCTGCTTTCTTAAAATCCATTTTATCCTTCAGTAATAATATTCAGGTTTAAAGCATTTAAACGATAAATGATCTGGCCTTCTTCCCCATTTTGGTACAGATTCATGAAGTCGATGAAAAGATCACCCAGAGATTGACAAAGCTGATCAAAGGCCAGTTGATCCCTGTACATGAAATAATCGTCCTGTTGTATATTCACGTTTACTTTTCCATCATAGCTGAACGCCACCCAGGTCCGTTTTTCATAACTTTTGCTAAACAGAAGCAATTTTTTTGTCGGAATATTCAATATGAACACTGTTCTGTTTTTTTCGAATACAGGAATAGCAATCAGGTTTCTTCTAATGAAGAAGGAAAAATCCCTGATCTCCCCGGGGGAGTATCCTATTTCACCGGCCTGGAAAGGCCGCTGTGTGAGTCCGTTTGTTTTGTCTTCTATGGGTTGCGCTGCAAGCTCGAGCATCTCCCGTGTACGCCATTTGAATTTCCTTTGCAGGGTAAAAATGATCGCGAATGTGAAAGATATCCCCATCAATGCTGCCATAGGCAATATGATATTGAGATTGGCATTTTTATCAATAAAAGCTACCATGGTCATCATTACCGTAGCAAACAACTGCCCGAATATCAGGGAAAGGAAATATATATTCCCTGTACGGAACATTACAATAGCTGTGGTCGTTGCCGCCGCCAGACATATCAATGCTCCAAAGCCCATTGCCAGTTTATAGCTTAATATGGCAAGGAATATGAAGGTGCTGATAGCAAGAATTCCAATAATGCCTTCTATTCCCAATATCGGTGGTTTAAGCTTTCTGTTCATCTCTTAATTTTTATGAGAATGGGTTCGACCTTGCACTGTTCAATTCATACATGATCCTGTCTCCTTCTCCCCGCTTAAATCTTTCAAAATAATCGATAAATAGCATGCCGAGAGATTCTACCAGCTGATCGAAAGCAAGGGTCTCACGATATTTCATGTAGTCCTTCTTTGATATCTGCACGCTGACATTTCCATCCTTGTCGACGGCCACCCAGGTATTTTCGGAATAATCATTGGAAAACCCCAATGGAATGCGGTATTCCTCCCCCATGCTCACCGTGACAAAAACTACCCTGTCGGTTTCTTTTATAGGAAAGAAAATAAGCTTGCTTTTCAGGAACAGGATGAAACCATTAAATTCCGGGACTGTATATTCAATCCTGTCAATTGGCCTGGGCCTGTCGGTAAATCCGTTAGATGTATCGCTTACTTTCTGAGCCGCCAGTTCCAGGATCTCCCTTCCTCTCCATTTTAACCTTTTCGTTAGTATGATATAAATAAGGATGACCATCATGACGATCATCAGCAGTATCAGCGGGGTGAAACTTTCGGTATGAATGGCAAAAATCCCAACTTTTGGTGCCAGTAGCAAAAACATGATCATGGTTGTATGAAATGCGAAAGGTGCAATATACCATAGGTTTTCAGTCCTTCTTAAGTATGTCAGGGTTATAAAACCATATATACCATATATGAGAGCCAGGCTGGCCAGGGCTGAAGAAATCCCGAAAAATATCCATACAAGGGCAAAAATGATAAGTGCAATGATGGGCTGTCCAATTCCATTTGCCGAAAAATCAGGTCTGAGTTTTGAGTGTCCGTTCATGGTTTTATATTTTTTATTGATCTTCTGAGTTTAGTTTCTTGATCATCTCCCTGGCATTTTCATTTTCAGGGTCCATGCTGATCGATTTCTGGTAATTCGTTATGGCATCCGAAGTATTTCCATTTTTCATGAGTGCTTCACCATAGCTGTCGTATACATTCGATGACTGCGGGAAAGCATCCACATTTAACTTGAACACCATCAGTGCTTCTTCCAGCTTGCCTTCGTTGAGGTAAATATAGCCAAGCTTGTTCAGGTCTGCTTCTGTAAATTCCAGGTCGAGGGCCCTGTTATCCCAGAGCTCCTTAAACTCCTGGGCAGCTGCTTCCAGGCCTTCTTCCTTAATTTTTTGACTTACGATCCAGCAGGCTGAGGTTCCACGGTAAAGATCAGTAGTAGAATATATGGCCATATTGTCCACACTGCCATCGTCACTGAAATTAAATTCATATTCTTTCTGCTTTTCGTTATCTGCCCACCGGCCGTTTTCCTCCTGGTATGTTAGCATTCGTGGCTCTTCAACCCCAGGCATCAACATCGACAATTGCCCATTCCAGATCACTGTGAACTCTTTCTGAATCTGGTGAATCACGTATTTACCAATGAGGGCTTTGTATTCTTCCGGTGTTTCTTCGGCAAGACTGATATCAGGATCATCCTTCTTTTTTGCGAAAGTTTTTTCAACCACAGACATCTTATCCCCCTGGAAAGTAAAATAGGCCTGGTCAGTGAGTTTGGCATACATCCTTCCTTTTTCGTCAGGTTCTCTCAGGGCCAACGTCATGCGTCCCATAATATCCACCGTCAGGCTTCCATCCAGGTAGGTTACATCCAGTATATCACGATTTCCTGGATGGATATATTGCCCGATCAGAGGCAGGTATTCATCCGGCACTCCGGTGTCTGTCAGTCCTTCATCTCCAATACGGTATTCAAGGATCTCCATGCTAACAGGGTGAAATGCGGTCAGTTCACCGAGCTTGATGTGACCTGCATCCACATAGCCATATTCAAGTATGGTAGCATCTACAGCAACCCATCCTGTTTTTTCGCCCATATATACTTCCGTCCATCCGTGCTGACCAAAGCTGCCTCCATACCAGGGGGAATACAAACATCCCATCACCATTCTTGAAGGAATACCCACTGATCGGCAAAAAGCAGCCAGCAATCGTGAATGAGAGCCACATTCTCCTTCCCTGATTCGAAGGGTGTTGATGGCACTGGTACCTCCCGGCACTGCACCATGGATCTCATGGCCAACCCACTTGCTAAGACGTAAGACAGCTTCCCAGGAATCATCGGCTCCCGCTGTAATATCTTTTGCCATAGCCAGGATTTCAGGATGATCTGACTCAATCATGGGTTCAGCTTCCAGGTACTTTTTCAAGTTTTCTTCACCTGAATAGTCCGCCGGGAAGCCAGGTGCATCAATTCCGTCATATTTTTGAGGTTCTATCCAGAAAATCCCCTGAATGTGATTCTTATCAACAGTTCCTTCAAATTTTTGTCCCGGGAAGTTGAGACTTTCAAAAGAAATATTTTCCCCACCGGAATTGATATCAGCTTTCACCTTCATGTATGAAACCTCCATGAAGTTTGGAATGTTTTGTTCAACCCTGGCGAAGATGCTATTGTCGAGGTCTACAGTATTGATCCGCTTGATAACAGAACTTTCTGCCAGAAATATCTTCCTGTTCATGACCTCAAATTGGACGGTTGAGGCATCCTCCCTGTTCACCCATTCAGTTGTATTTATACCGTCCGTTACATTAAATGCATTGAACACCAGGGTTGAAAAGTCCACTCCAGCCAGGTGAATGTTCTCCTCCCCCTTGAGGGTATATTTCACTTCAGCCAGGTGTCCCCGGAAGGAATCATAGATCTGATATGTTTTTTCCTGTGTGCTGCCTACCAAAAAGTCTTCAATAAGGTAAGATTTGCTCAATGGGTTATCGAAGATCATGTCATCAGTAATGAAAAGGGTATCTATGATGCCACTTTCGAGTTCACTGTGGATAGCATACTTATCAAAAATCTCAGTTGTAGCAGTGATGACGCTGCCTGCATCAGAGGTGATGTATTCAATTTGGTTCAGCAGTACTTTATAGCTATCCGGATCAAGAAAATGACGATGAATAATTTCTGCATTCATATCCTGACCAAGTGCTTTTAGCATCAGGTGAACCGTATCGTTGGTTTCAAGAACAGGCATACCCCTGTATTCAGTAGTCTGCACATCAGATGTTGAATAGCCACAAAGGACACCATCAATCTCGACACCATAGTACTTTCTTTCGATTTGTGCCTGTATGCTAAAGGCCTGAAAAATGATTGCTGTTGCTAGTAGTAGTCCGGATATGTTTTTTAGAGTTTTCATGGTTTCATTGTTTCATTGTTATATGGCTAAATGGTTATTATAATTTATAATCCATAATCATTACTATACTGATTTCAGTTCTACTATAATTCTGCTTTCCATATTATTTTGATGATATTCTGCAAAGCGCAGAAAGGTATTTCCCATCAATTCACATAACTGGTCGAAGGTGTATTCTTTCCGGTATTGTTTATAATCATGCTTTGAGATATAGACATTCAATTTGCCATCCTCCTGGAATGCCACATAGCTGAGTTCATCGCGTCGTGACTTGTTTAATGGACTGATTCCCATCGAATATATATATTTGATCCCGCTTCCTGTAAATTCCGCTACACAAATCTTTTTTTGCTCCAGGAAAGCTGCCAGGCCATAAAGCTGGTTACGCTGATAGCCATGCTCACCTGCCTGATATGGGCGGCCGGTGAATCCATTTTCTTCGCCTGAAATTCCCCGGGCAGCCAGTTTAAATAAACGAATAGCAGATTTTTCAAGATCCAGGGCTTTCGAGAGAAGTGGCCCAATGGTATAATATATAACGAAGTTGATGATAAGGATTCCGAACCATACAGGCATAGTCAGATAGGTCTTCATCCAGTGGATAAAATCCGGACCGGTGTTGAGACCTATTAATTGAAATGTTTCTGCCGTTTGCTCAGGTCTGGCTGCCAGAAAATAACCCGAAATAGCAATGGTAGTCATGGCCGTAACCACAATGGATTGCCAGAGCCTGAACCTGAAGTAATATATGATCCCGATAATGAATACCAATAAACCATAAACATAGGGGGTAAATAATGTCCCAATGAGCTGGTCTTCCAGAATCAGCGGTACAAGAAATAGGATGATAGGTATCCAAAGTTTCCAGACCGGGCGCCATTTTATGCTTGAATCGTTTATCATTTTTTTGGTGTTTGGTGATGAGTTTTGGGTGTTGAGTTATGTTCGATATAAGATGGAGCTAAGTTCATAAAATATATACTTCATAAAAAGTGAACTATGCAAATGTATGAAAATCAAAGCCTCATGTCAAGTTATTTTTAAATTATTTTTCAAAAAGAAGCCTATACAATTATTATTAATAGATGTTTTTGGTTGCTGGTTACTGGATCCTGGATCCTAGATCCTAGATCCTAGATCCTAGATACTAGATACTGGATACTGTTTACTGGCATACTGGCTACTGGCTACTGGTTACTGGCTACTGGTTACTGGCTACTGGTAACTGGTTACTGGTTTCTGGTTGCTGGTTGCTGCTTACTGCTTACTGGATTCTGGATCCTAGATCCTAGATACTGGTTACTGGTTTCTGGTTACTGCTTACTGCATACTGCATACTGCTTACTGCTTACTGCATACTGCTTACTGCATACTGCTTACTGCTTACTGCATACTGCTTACTGTCCACTGTCTACTAATTTGTTTCACCAGCCAACAGCTCCCAGCCAGCAGCTAACAGTCCCATACCCCAAACCAACTTTCATAGATTCCAGGTTTTAAATTTGGGGATTTTCATACCTTTAACTAATCAAGACTAGCCTATGTCACAACGAAAAGTGGAGATCTTCGTCCAGATAACTCAAAAAGAAGAGCTAGCTGAATTCCTTGAGAGGAATGAGGTAATTGATAGCTGGTGGAGCATACTGGATGAGAATATGGTGATGGGAGCATTCCTGACCCAGGCTGAAACCAGCGAGGAGCTGATCGACAGATTAGAAAAAAAGTATGTTGATACTCCGGGTTTTCGAATTATTCTATCCCCTGTGGAAGCGGTAATCCCCCGCAAGGAAGAAGTTGTAGAAGAGCCCCCTGAAAAGGTAGAAGAGAAAGTTGAGAAAAAGAAAATTTACCTGCTCCGAATCAGTCGTGCAGAGCTTTATGATGACATCACCCAGTTTTCAGAGATGAACCGGAATTTTCTGATCATGGTTTTGCTATCATCGGTGGTTGCTGGTATTGGAATACTATCAGAGAATGTACCGGTGATCGTAGGTGCTATGGTGATCGCGCCTCTCCTGGGTCCTAATATAGCCCTTGCTTTCGGAACAGTGTTGGGTGATATACCTCTTGTAAGAAAGTCAGCCATTACAGGCGGGATAGCTACGGCCATATCTCTTGTAATAGCTTTTGCCTGGGGAATGTTTTATAGCGTAGAGTTGGGCACTATCCATAATGTAGGGATAAGCCTGAGCGATATTATTTTGGCCTTTGTGAGCGGGGCTGCCGGCGCCGTGACCATCCTTCGCGGAGGCTCCTCCTCCCTGGTAGGAGTGATGGTGGCCGTGGCCCTATTGCCTCCACTGATGCGTACAGGCCTTTTTGCCGGAGCGGGACAATGGATGCAGAGCATGCATGCTTTCCTGGTCTTTCTGGCCAACACCATCTGCGTGAACCTGGCTGGCATCCTGACCTTTATTATCGCAGGCATCACACCCATATACTGGTGGGAAGAGAAGAAAGCCAAAAAGTACAGCCGCAAGGCGATGGTTGTCTGGACAATTCTTCTGCTGATATTGGTTGCAGTGGTTATCCTTCTGAATTTATATGATTAGGTTTGAGGTTTGAGGTATGGGGTCTGGGGTCTGGGCGTTTTCAAATATTAGTTTGGAGTTTGGAGTTTTGAATTTGGAGTTTGGAGTTTGGAGGTTTGGAGTTTGGAATTTGGAATTTCAAAAAGTGGTATCTTCACACCCTTAAAAATTTACATCTACAATCATGAGAAAATACATCCTTTTAGTTTTAATGGCTTCCCTTTTTGTTTCCTGCGGTGATGGAATTCCCAAAGGAGAAATGGATACTGCCTGGTGGCTTCATGAAGCTGATCTGACTGCCATGCAGCAGGACTGGTCAGAGGCACATGCAAATCTGAGTTGCGACAATAATGAACTCAGTATAGGCGGAAAGAGTTATGAAAGAGGCGTTGGAACCCATGCTGTCAGCAAGATGTTGATCGATTTGCAGTCAAGGGGAGATCGTATCAAAGGAGCTGTTGGCGTAGATGACGAGAGTGGAGAAAAAGCCTCGGTAGCATTTTTTATTCTTGGCGATAAGCAGATCCTCTGGGAAAGCGGCCGTATGATGAAAGGCAATTCAGCCAAAAAGTTCGATGTGGATATCAATGGAGTAGAAAAACTTGCACTATATGTTTCCGATGCAGGCGATGGCATCCATTATGATCATGCCGACTGGGTGGATGTAAGGATATTGTATCATGATAGCATACCTGTTGTGGTCAAGCCCGCCGATCAAGGCCGTTTTATTTTGACACCTGCGGCACCCAGGGAGCCACGCATCAATGGCCCTATGGTTTTTGGCGCAAATGCAGGAAGTGTTTTTCTGTTTAAGATCCCGGCCAGCGGTACTCGTCCGATGACCTTTCGTGCCAAGGGATTACCCAAAGGCTTGAACATTTTTGAAGAATCGGGACTCATCAGGGGGCGCACTCCTGAGAATGGGACCTATAAAGTTACCCTCATCGCAGAAAATGAGTTTGGTAAGGATGAAATGGAATTCAAGATCATTGTGGGGCAGGGTCTTGCCCTAACTCCTCCTTTGGGATGGAACTCATGGAACGTATGGGGTTTGAGCGTAGATCAGACCAAGGTAAAAACTGCTGCCAGCGCAATGGAACTCCTTGGGCTGACTGAGTATGGCTGGACCTATATCAATATTGATGATGGCTGGGAAGCAGCAGAAAGGACAGCCGAAGGCGAGCTCCTGGCGAACGAAAAGTTCCCGGATATGAAACAACTGGCAACTGATATTCATAACAAGGGACTGAAGCTGGGGATATACTCTTCTCCGGGACCCATGACATGCGGTGGCTTCCTGGGAAGCTACGAGCACGAGCTTCAGGATGCAAAGACCTGGGCTGAATGGGGTATCGACTATGTGAAGTACGACTGGTGTTCCTATAATGATATTGCCAAGGATGAGAGCTTGCCAGAGCTCAAAAAGCCCTATATACATTTCCGTGAAGTACTTGATCAGATCGATCGCGACATCGTATACAGCATCTGTCAGTATGGTCGTGGTGATGTATGGACCTGGGGAGAAGAAGTTGGTGGCAACCTCTGGCGCACTACCGGCGATATCGTAGATACCTGGAGCAGTATGTCGAGTATAGGATTTGGTCAGAATGATCTTGCTCCCTATAGCGGTCCCGGGCACTGGAACGATCCTGATATGCTTGTGGTAGGTAAGCTTGGCTGGGGCCCTGATCTCAGGAAATCCCGTCTTACGCCGGATGAGCAATATACCCATATCAGCTTATGGAGTATGTTATCAGCGCCTTTGCTACTGGGTTGCGATCTTGCACAAATGGACGCATTTACACTCAACCTGCTTAAAAATAACGAAGTGTTGGCTGTGAACCAGGATCCCCTGGGTAAGCAAGGGAGCATGGTTTACAATGGTGTCCGTTACCAGATATGGAAAAAGGAACTGTATGACGGTTCAGTGGCCATAGCGATCTTTAATATCGGCAAAAGTGATGAGCCCGTGGAAGCTTTCCAGTGGGATGGTGTTCCCGAGAAACTGAAGGTTACTGTTGGTGCCGACCAGATCGGTGTTGAAGGAAGGCATGTTGTTCGTGACCTCTGGCGCCAGGTCGATATTGGCACTTTTGATGAGTTTTTTGGTGCCGACGTAGCGCATCACGGTGTGATGTTATTTAAGCTGACGCCGGTTGGAGAATAAAGAATAAAGAACATGGAACATGGAATGATGAAGGGAAGAATTCTAGTACAATTAACTTCCATGTTCGTTATTCCATGTTCAGTGTTCGATATTATTGGACATTAGATAGATTGTAAGGCTGAAGTTTAATATGTAACTTTGCCGACTCAATTCGCCCGGATGGCGGAATTGGTAGACGCGCTGGTCTCAAAAACCAGTTTCCTCTGGAAGTGCCGGTTCGACCCCGGCTCCGGGTACAACAAAAGCCCGCGCATCGCGCGGGCTTTTTTACGTCTTCTATCTTCTATCGCGATTTACTCTTTACTCTTTGAACTCTTCTTTTTTTATTTGCGATCGCTTTCGAATATCAATTTACTAATCAGTAACTGTAAACGAAGTATATACAGCAAAGGTTTCTCCCAGATAGTGGCCCTGATTTGATATATCCGATGATGTGAAAAGTCCAGGTGCCACCTAACTTAATAAAGTATTGGGGAAAAGTATATGGCGAACCTTGAAGTATGATCTGTCCATTTCCAGTGAATACATCGCTTCCACCACCACCAGGATAAGTAGCAGTGATTTTTACCATTTCCCAATCGTCTGTAACACATGTAAGATAGAAGTCAAGCAATTCTGCACCTCCATATTCTACGACCAGGTATGTAGTTGAAAACTCCGGTGTGTATGGTGATTGGGTTGTACTAACAACAAATGACTGTTCAGTTTCTGATCCTGCAATATCCTTGACAGCAAAACTCCAGTTCTCTTCTCCATTCACAGAACTTGCTGTTAAGGTATCTTGCCAGGAGTAATTAGCACTGTTTATATTGGCTTCTTCATATACCGTGATCGTATTGTTGTTAATCGTACGTTTGATTATGAAAGACTGTAGGTTTTGATTCGTGTTTGTGTTGGCAAATGCATTGATCCCTACTAAGAAATCAGCTCCATTAGAAAGTGCAGTATCATTGCTCACAAAATCATTCCCTTCAGTAAAAATGATGGTTGGGGCTAAAGCTCCTTGTTCAAGAGTTGTAATAACAAATGATATTTCCTTTGTCACTCCTGTATAATCCGTAATAGTGAATTTCCATGTTTCTTCTCCTACTGTTGCATTTGTTTGTTCAGTACTTTCCCATGACAGGTATGAATCCCCAACATTAAGGTTTTCATAAACATTTTCGGTTATTCCGTTTAAAATTCTTACTACTCTGAACCTTGCAATATCAATATTAGTATTTGGATTTTTACTTCCAAGAACTCCAACTTTAAATGTCGTATTTATTTCAAGCGAAATATTGGAGGAAACATATTCTGGTCCGGTTAAAAAGGTGAGTGCCGGAGAATTATCAACTGGAGTTGTATCAGAATCTTCTTTCTTACATGATGTAATAATCAACAACAATCCAAGAATAGAAATTACCCCCATAATTAATACGAAGCTGTATCTTTTCATGATATATTCGGCTAAATTTAAAAATGACTTTTCTCAGATGGTCTTTCAAATATACGAAATTCCTTTTGGATATTAGATTGGAAAAGGGAGGCTGTGCCAGTGGGGGGGCTTATTACCTCTTCTATCTTCAGTCCCCTTCATACTTTCCCACCACAATCTCCAAGCTCTCCTTAAATCTTCTCCGCATATCCAAGGGCTCAAGAATTTCAACCTCCTTATTCAAACCATGCAGAATTATCTGTAATTCCGGGTAATCATGTATTTCAATTGAAATTATAATGTGGTCGTCCCTTTCTTCTATCGACTTTTGTGATAGAAGATTGAAGGTAGAAGAAGCTTCTTTATTCCCTCGCACCGCGTCCCTGAGCCTGTCCTGAGCTTGCCGAAGGGTCCCCCTCCCTCGCACCCCTACTTGACTAAGCCTCTGAAATTCACTATATTTACAATTGATTACAAAGATTACTCTCCTCTCTGCCGGATTCTAAGATTACTTAGTGTTAACCCAAATCAACTCTGTTATGAAAAAACTTATTATCATCCTGATTTTTGCGTTTCCATTTTATTCCTATTGCCAGATCATCAACATCCCTGCTGATTATAATACGATACAGCAAGGGATTGACGTTGCCTCTGACGGAGATACGATCCTGGTTCATCCGGGTACATATATAGAACTCCTGAGCATTGATGCCAAAAACATCACCCTGGCATCCCTCTTTCTGACCACCGGTGACCCTGATTACATTAACACGACCATATTAGATGGAGATAATATTGGAAGGGTAATCACTATGCAAGACCTTACCTATGAATCCCGGCTTATTGGTTTTACTGTTCAGAATGGATTGGATACAGTAGAAAACGGTGGGGGGATCTTCCTTAACAGCGCCTCCCCTATGATATCGAATATGATCGTGAGTAACAATATGTCAAAGAAAGGAGGTGGAATATTTTGTCAACATGGTATTCTTGAACTGCATGATGTATATTTTATTAATAATGAGGGTATTGATGAAGGAGGTGGCATAAAGGTATTCAACTCAGATGTTTTTATAGTAGGTTGCGAGTTTAGCAATAACCTTAGCTCTTTTGGAGCTGCCATGAATTATAGTGTTGGTGGCATGGAAGGAATGACATATATTATTGATATTAATTCATGCATGATCAATAATAATGTTGCTGAAGTCCAAGTATCAGGCATTCTTATAAGAAAAAACGGCGGGAATGCTGTTGTTGAAGCGCTGATCAATGAAAGTAGTTTTATTGAGAATTCATGTACTGCAAATGGAGCTTTATTGATCATGGGCGATAGCGTTTCATTTACAGTTCAAAATTGCATCTTCTCAGGAAATACAGCAGTGAATTATTCAGCAGCAGGAGCCTTTGTGGCAGGATGTACTGGAGAGATAGTTAATTGCCTGATTGCATCGAATCTTGGGTCTACCGGAGGAGGAAACACAAATTCCGGAGGCTTTACTCTGTGGGGAGAGGTGGAGGTCTCTATGCTGAATTGCACATTCGCTGATAATGGAGCTGCATACGGTGCCGGAATAAGTGTTGGAGCAGGGGCGGAAGCATATCTAACAGACTGTATTTTCTGGGGGAATGCCAATGATCAGATTGCCCTGGTCGATTATGATGGCAATGGAGGAACTGCATATGTCGACTACTGCGATATTCAATATGGTATCGATTCCATACAAGTTGACCCTTTATCCATGCTGAACTGGGGCGACCATAATATCATTGGCGATCCTATGTTCCTGGGTAACGGAGATGATCCTTATACACTGGCAGATGGTTCACCCTGTATTGATACCGGGATCCCTGATACTAGCGGCATGGATCTTCCGCCTTTTGACCTAATAGGCAATATCCGTATTTGGGATGGAGGAGCTGGGACAACAATTATCGACATGGGGGCATATGAATTTGGGGCTCCTGTTTGGGTTGGAATTGAGAATATCCTTCCCTCTATGATTGCAGACGAAATTTCCATGTCTGTTTATCCAAATCCCTGCCGGGAAGAGCTTAATATTCAATTTGAGCTGACAGATACCCAAAATATTCATGCAGGAATATATACCATTACAGGTAGACGGGTCATCCAATTGGTCGATCAGACAATACCTCCCGGTTCACACAGCATAAAAAGATCAATTCAGGATTTGAGCCCGGGTATTTATTTCATACAGATCAGAAGCCCGGAAAATGTAAGTAGCAGGAAGATCATAGTGTTATAAAGAGACTATATCTGGTGCGCGGTGCGGGATGTGGTACGTGGTACGCGGGAAATTTTCGTTACTCGTTACTCAATACTCAATACTCTATCTTCTATCATCTATAAAAAAAGGCCGCTCCAGGCGGCCTTTATAGTCACAAAAACTGAAATTTTTACTCTGTCTCAGCAGGCAAAAGGTCTTTTGTTTTATTTGGTGATGGCCTGAATATGCCAAGCAAGCCATTGATCCCTATACTCATGATAATGTTATAGAGGAAGGCAAGAAATGCGAGCAACAGCAGCCCACCGCAAATGCCGGCCAGGATCATATAAAGGTTGAATTCTCCTTCGTAATAAATGGTTCGGCGAAGCATACCGTTCAATCCGGCCATACCCATAAAAGCACCCATTCCAATACCACCAATAAGGTGAGCCCAGAAGTGGAAGTTTGCCAGTTTCTGGCTATAAAGCTTTGCGCCATTGGTCACGATTGGGAAGAGCAGGTAAACGGCCGAATAGAGGGTCATGGTTAAGCCAACAAGGATGGCCACGTGAACGTGTGGGCCAATGATCCATTGGGTATTGTGCAATATCCTGTTAAGGCCGATATCAGCCTGCATAATGCCGGCTGGTACAGCAAGGGCGAAGCCGAGAAGACCACCCAGTAAAAACTTCAGTTCATTGGTCATCTTCAGTGGCCTTGCCAGCCAGAGTGTTGCCAGCGTGAGAAAGAAGGCCAGTCCCTGGGTGATCAGCTCAAAGGCTGTTACCAGCTCTCCGGAAACAATCTTGAGCCAACCTGGCTGAGCTTGGTCTGAAAGCAGGTGATGTGACCATACTGTCCATGACACGATAAGCTCAACTAAAAGAGCAGCACGGGCAATATTTTGCAAAAAGATCTTTCTGCCGGTGATCATCATGGCAAGGAGATACCAGGTTCCTGCAACAAAGATCAGTACGAGGCCGTCAGCGATGAGGTCGAGTCCCCACCAGAACCAGTTCTTATATAAAAGTGCATCCACTGCCGTGGTACTCAGGTCGAAACCCATAACGGCAGCTAACATATAAACAAGGATGAGCACTCCGGTAAATAATATGATCCCGGCATTCAGGGCTGTGTCGACTGTTCCCCTGGCAATGGCTGCCACAGGAAGAGCAACAAGATGTTCCTTTTGCTTTGATTTCCTTTTAAACATATTGCGCAATCCGCTATAACCGATAGCATCGGCCAGCAAGGCTCCTGATGGCTGTTTATCCCATCCTTCAGGTGTATAGGCAATGGTTTTGAAAATGTTGATCACAAAGAATACTGTTCCTAACATCACAATGGCTATTCCCAGGATAAAGAATGCCCCGCTCAGTGGGTTAAACTGGGTGAAATCTGCAGGCAATGGCCAGTATAAAGTATACAATGGCGCATAGTGTGTGAGAAATCCTGCAAACCAGAAGACGAATGTTCCGATGGTGATCAGCCAGAAGGTAGTATTGGCTAATTTAATGCTCCAGAGTGGCTTTTTCATGAGGAATGGCACCACGAAAAGGAAAGCGCCAAACACCAGCGAATATGTCGATCCAAAGATACCTACCAGGGGATGTGCAGTCAGCATGGCAAAATAATGCTCAGCCTCGAAAAGAGGAATAGGCTCTACCTGGTAGATCCGCATGATCATACCCTCAATAGCTGCTAATCCGTAATAGAGCAAGCCAACAACCACAAAACGCAAGGTGATCCTTTGCATCGGTGTTAGTTTGCGGGGATTGAATATCGCCCCCTCACCATTCATTAATGTATTTATATAGCTCATAATTGTAAATTTTTTAATTGAATACTATTTATTCGCATCCGGTCACATGAACAACATCTTTAACGATCATCTGATGACCTGCTGGGCCTGAATATTCCGTGGAGCGGATGGTATAGACCCCGTTCTTTTTAAACTCCCAGAGAATATCATTTACGTGCCCCGGAACGACCTGCATCTGGAACAGCATGGAGTTGTCCTGCCTGAAAAGACCGAAACCATAGGTAAGGTCATTGGATGTAACATTGAACATCACCTTTTGTCCGCATAGGATCTGCATTTCTTCTTCCGGGAGGATGAAGGTGTGATCTTCCATCACGATATCAAAAACCTGATCGGCTTCGATATTCTTCCTGTCTAGATCCATGGATACCCAGGGAATAGTATTGTAGGTTACTATGTGAAGGGAAACACCAAGCACAACCAGCAAAGTAACGAATGAGTAAAAAAGCGTCTTGCTGATATTATTCCCTTTCTTTGGCCTGGTAACGGTTAAGCCAAACCACGCCACGACCAGAATGATCGCAACAGCATAGCAGGTGTATGCGATCGTTTGTCCATAAAGGACCATTGAGGAGTCAACCATGAGATAAGTTTTTGGTTAATAAATAAAATACTATACAAAGGTAGTAATTATTGATAAAAAAAGTCAAAATTTCATAATACTGTCTTTTCCAAGGTCGTGCAGCGAAGTTTTTTTGAGGGTTTTTATCAGGATCTCCCTGCTGTCGGACCAGGCCTGGTGCATGGCGCAAGGCTTGTCGTTAATGCAGTTTTCGATACCAAAGAAGCAAGTGTCATAGTTTTGCAGTCCCTCGAGTTTATCGATGACCTGGGCCACACTGATCTTTTTCGAATCCTGGCTTAAATGAAATCCTCCATTCCTGCCCCTGGTGCTGTTGATAAATCCGTGTTTACTTAAATCAGTCAGCAGCAATCGAAGGTATCGGCGCGGAATGTTCAGCTCTTTATGCAAAACTTCAGCCGAATAGTGGGTCTCGGGGGTATTCGACATATAAGCCAGCAGGCTGAGGGCGTACTTTGTGGTTCTGTTTAAAAACATGATTTAAATTTGAGTTTGTAAAAGTAATAGAAATTAAAAAGGCATTAAAAAATCTGTACGAGGATATTCAATTATCTTTGCTGCTCATCAAATTTGGATCTGTCATGTCGGAGTTTAATAAAGGGAGTCTTCAATTGCCAGAAGGGATGCTTGATCTCAGCATTGCGATCATCCGTGGCAATGAGCCGCTTAAGGCGGTCAGGGAAAATAAACATCTGATCGACAATGTCAGTCCGGAGCAGGTCATTGTTCTCATGGGTGAATTGGCTGGATTGGATTTGCCGATGGAGGCTTTGAAAACCGGAATTAATAAAATTCTCAACCTCTTTAGCTCCGCATTGAAGAATTTTCCTGATGTTTCATTTGAAAAAGACAGTTTCCCTGATTTTCTTCTGCGCAACAATGAGGAAATGGATAAGAAGCTGAAAAAACTGAAACCTCTGATCAGGCAGATAAACAAAAATAAGCACGATCATTCAGCTAAAGCAAAACTGATGAAGGCTATTGCAGGCCTGGAGGTTTTTGAGAACCATTATATCATCAAAGAAAATGTGCTTTTCCCGGTCCTGGAGAAATACTGGACTGAACACAGATGCTTGCCGATCATGTGGTCCTTCCATGATGATATAAGGCGAAACCTTAAGCAGCTCGGGTCTATTCTCAATAAAGTTGAACTGGATCTCCCCAGGTTTAATAAGTTAAGCGGAGATTTGTTTTTCATGATGTATGCAATCAGGTTTCGTGAAGAAAAAATTCTGTTCCCCCTCATGCTGAAGAGCATTCCTAAAAGGGAAATTAAAAACATGCTCTACAACAGCAGGGAAATGCTGTTTCCATATGTCCGTCCTGAATTTAAAGACCTGGCCCCGGAAAAACAGGGAGATAGATCAAAAAATGAGATCAACCTGGGCACGGGCTATATGACAGCAAAACAAATTGCTTTGCTGTTTAATCATTTGCCTGTTGATGTCACCTTTGTTGATGAGAACAACAGGGTAAAATATTTCTCAACCCCCAAAGAGCGCATCTTTCCCCGCACAAACAGCATCATAGGCCGTGATGTCAACAATTGTCACCCTCCTGAAAGTGTCCATATCGTTGAAGAGATCATTGAAGAGTTCAGGTCCGGCAGGCAGGAAGAGGCCAGCTTCTGGATCAATCGTGGAGAGCTATGCATTTTGATCAGGTACTTTGCCGTCCGGAATAAAAGCGGGAAGTATTGTGGTGTTGTTGAGGTTTCCCAGGAAATCAGCGGCATCAGAAAGATTGAGGGAGAAAGAAGGCTGCTGGATTGGGATAAATAGAGTTTGAGGCGTGAGGGAAAGCCTGGCTGGTGCATGTTTGTAAAGGGTGCCTGATCAGAATATTCTTTATTTCCTCCATCACCGATTGGCTATAAGTACATTCCCCTAAAGCCCATGCTGGCAAAATTCCGCAAGCCAATTCCCGGCTCACCACTTCTTTTGCAGACATCTCTTAAGCTCGGCCTACGGGGCTCATTTTTGAGCTTAATTTTCGATTATTTTTTTCTGTCCCGCCCCGGGGATTAGCAAAAATTTTGCTGCCTTGCAGAAGTGCTGATTCTGAAGCCTATAACCTGCCTTCTTAGAGAATAGGGCATTATGAAATTATCTAAAACGATTCTAAATTGCTTTTTCAAGCTAATTTTTTTCTTCAATTTATTTGCATACGCAGCCCTCTGCCTTAACTTTCTTATACCGACCCAGGACACGAAAATTATCTCCATCGACCCAAATTTAGATTACAGTATTTTTTACGGAATGCCGACAAGTGTTTTTTCGTAAGCGGTTACATCGCCCTGAAAAACAGGGCACTTACAAGGCAAAAAATAAACAAAATCAAGTCATATGGCACAACTTTATGCTCGACGTTCAATATTGCTCCTTACAACGATCCTCCTGCTGATCACAACAGCGAGGTCATACGGGCAATGCCCGGTAGTACCGGACTACCTCTTTGAAAAATCCTGTTCGGAAGATTTCAGGATCAATTTCACGAACACATCCACGGCCATCCCGCCAGGGCAGATCGATTATTATCAATGGTTTTTCGGAGATGGAACCAGTAGCACAGCCATGAGCCCTTCTCATGCCTATCCGGCGGCAGGGATTTATCAGGCTATACTCTATGTGTACGATACTTCGGGTTGTTACGACACCATCATCAAAAGTGTAGAGGCTACGGCCCTGCCTATTGCTGCTTTTAACTATATGCAGACGGGCTGCGGCGAGATCACGTTTAATAATCTCTCGGCCTATGCAGGTTCAAACCCTTCCTGGTTCTGGACTTTCGGCGACGGACAGATCTCAACATTGCAGAATCCTGTCCATACTTACACTACAGGTGGAGCAAAAAATGTTTCCCTAACAGTACTTGATGAATATGGCTGCTCACACACATATTTCTTTTCTATTGCTGTTTTCTCGCCTGCCACGGTGGACTTCACCTACGATCAAACCAATTGTGATCTTGTGCAGTTCTTCGACAACTCGACCGGCACGGGCCTGATCACCCGGCTCTGGGATTTCGGCGATGGATTCACCTCCACCGCCACTAGCCCTACTCATAACTTCGGTCTGGGTGCTACATATATAGTGAGCTTAACCATCAGCGACCAATATTGCAGTGGCCTGGTGTTTACCGATACACTGGTATTCCCTGCTCCGCCTGCAGCCAGCTTTAGCTTTGGCCCCGACGGACAATGCGCTTCAACACCCATCACCTTTGATGCCAGCGGAAGTACTGGCAGTAACCTGAACTACTCCTGGGATTTTGGCGACGGAAACACCTTGAATGGACTCTTCCTGCCAACAACAAATTATTCGTACAACTCCTACAACAACGCAGCTTGCGACCTTACACAGGCATATAATGTGCAACTCACTGTGACGGATGTTATCGGTTGTACAGATACTGATAACGATCTAGTGACCACCCAGCGCATTCCGCGTCCACTGTTGATGGATATGTCGGGTAATAACTTTTCGAACTGCTATTCGGTTAACCCGGCCAACCCTACCGATACACTCTGGGTCAGTAACATGACTCCCAATATGGCATGTATCACACATCTCGATATTTCCTGGGGTGATGGTACTGATACACTTAATCTTAGCGGTGCTGAATTTCCCCTTTCTCATGTTTACATGAGCCTTGGCGAATTTCCCTTAACGATTACAGCATATGGCATTAATGGATGTATATCTGATACTACTTATGTGGTGGCCAATCAGGTGAATCCATCCGTGGGTATCAGCGGTGTCGGCTCCAACTCCGGTTGTGCACCATACACTGCCCGCTTTGTGCTTCATGGTTATACCGGTAATTCTGTGGGAACAACCTATGTATGGGATTTTGATGACGGGACAACGGTAAACTGGGACTATAATGACCCATACATAAACGACACCATAGAGCATATTTATACGCAATCGCATTGTGCTAATCCACTGGCATCATCCCCCGATGGATATATTCCTTCCGTGACTGCAACGAATGCATGCGGGACATGGACATCCACCATACAATACATGACCATCTTTGAGTCGCCAATTGCGAATTTTACTTCAATTGATACCAGCAATTATGGGTGTTATGCTGACCCCTTTTGCTTCCTGAATTATACCTTCCATGGATATTCCTCCAGCTGTGATTCTTCGGTGTTCTACACCTGGGACTTTGGCGATGGTACAGGTTCCAACCTGGCAGAACCCTGCCATAACTATGCGTATCCGGGAACTTATCATGTCAAGCTGCTTGCCGATAACCCTCTGTGTGGTGGAACCGATACTACCATCACCATCCACATAACCGGGGTACATGCCGATTTTATCTTCGATACAGTATGTGTTGGCAGCGAGACCCATTTCACAAGTTTATCATGGGCTTATGATGATTCTTCCTTTCTGAGCAACCCGGCCATTGTGATCACCAACTGGTTCTGGGACTTTGGCGATGGTACAAACTCCATACTGCAAAATCCCAACCATATTTATCCGGACACAGGAACCTATACTGTCAGTCTTACGGTGAGCAGTGAATATGGCTGCGACTCTACCATTACAAAGGATATTTACGTAGACGGACTTTTCATCGATAGCGTGATCGTTGATTCCATTACATGTTATGGTAGTGATGATGCTTCTATCACGGTGAGTGTAGCCGGGGGTATCCCTATCTTCACCTATACGCTCTTTCCCGGCAATATCACCAATACCAGCGGATTTTTCAACAACCTGGTGCCGGGTACATATTGGGTACTGGCCCAGGATGCCATCGGCTGCTGGGATGAAACAGATACGATATATATTATTGAACCCGATACCATAAATATCGATTCATTACAGTTTACCGATATAATCTGTCACAATGATAATGACGGAAGCATAACAACATTTGCTTCAGGTGGGACCAACCCGCTCACCTATACACTTCTGCCCCCTGGCACTTCAAACGGAACCGGTGTATTTACCGGCCTGTCTGCAGGCACATACAGGGTGGTTGTCGATGATATTAATGGCTGCCCGGCGGACACAAGTTTCCTCGTTACGATTACAAATCCGCCGGCAGTCATTATTGACTCCCTGCAAAGCACGGACATCAATTGTCATAATGCGAATGATGGTTTAATTCAGGTATGGGCGCAGGGAGGAACAGGACCCCTAACCTATACCCTCAATCCCGGTGGTGCGAGCAACACTACCGGGATATTTTCCGGCCTGGGAGGGGGAACCTTTGTCGTGACTGTATGTGATGACAATGGATGCTCAGTAGATACGCCCGACATCATTATCATTAGCCCTCCTGCTATAATCGTCAACAGTTTGGTTTATACAAGTATGAGTTGTCATGACACCCTGGATGGAAGCATTTCAGTAAGTGCATCCGGTGGTGCCGGAGGGCTTTTTTATACCTTGATGCCAACAGTGATCATTAACCCCACAGGTATCTTCACCGGACTTGGAGAAGGAAATTATTATGTGAGGATCACTGATATCAATGGCTGCTCTGATTCTACAGCAAATATTAACATTGTGAATCCTGGTGAGATCCTTATCACCAATGAAAATATAACACCGATCAGCTGTTATAATGCCAATGATGGGATTGTTGAAGTGATTGCCGGTGGTGGCAATCTGCCCTATGTATATACTCTTTTTCCGCCCCTGATACAAAATGGGACCGGACTTTTCAGTGGCCTGGCTCCCGGTAGTTATTATGTGATCGTGGAGGATGCCAATGGATGCCCATCGGATACCAGTAATATTTTTACCCTGAGCAATCCAGCTGAACTTCTGATAGATTCTACACAATATGCCGACATCAGCTGTCATGGCTATGATGATGGCTGGATACAGCTCTGGGCAACAGGTGGCTCGGGCAGCCTTACCTATACGCTCAACCCGGGAGGTGTTTCAAACAGCACAGGACTCTTCAGCGGTTTATCAACGAGCGTCTATACGGTAACAGTAAGCGATTCCAATGGGTGTAATCTCTCAACTGCTCCTATCACCATCGTTGATCCTCCGGGAGTCAATGTGAGTGTGACACATACCGATATTAGCTGTTTTGGAGCTAATGATGGCAGCATCACTATCATGGCCAGCGGTGGAGTTGGCCTGCTTGATTACTCCATCGACAATGGATTTACCTACTTCCCGTTTTCTGCTTTTACAAGCCTTGGACCGGGCAACTATATTGCACTCGTACGGGATGCCAACGGATGCGAAACTAACGGTATCCTGGTCACCATTATAGAACCTGCTTTATTACAGATCACAGGATTTAGCCTTAGTCCACCCACTTGCGGCGGATGTTCCGATGGCGCCATCACAGCCAATGTGAGCGGAGGTACCATGCCCTATAACCACAGTTGGTCGAACGGCATGACAGGCAACCCGGTTAGCGGGCTGAACTCTGCCTGGTACACCGATACGCTCACTGATGCCAATGGATGCCAGGTGATCGATTCTGTATTTTTGCCAGACACCCTAGCCTTAACATTCTTGTTTTCTGATACCATTTGTTTCGGCGCAGCCGATGGTTGGGCAACAGTGCAGATCAACGGCGGAGTCCCGCCATATTCATACCTCTGGAGTGGAGGCAGCGGATCAACAACCGACTCTATATATAACCTTACAGCTGGAACCTATAGCGTTACAGTTACAGATATGAATGGTTCGCAGACCACCGATAGTGTGACGATTATTGAGAACCCCGAGCTCTTGCTTACAGCCAGTACATCTTTATCCTTGATATGCTCAGGTGACAGCGTTCAATTGAATGCTGCCGTGACTGGAGGAACCCTACCAGTGGCCACATATCTGTGGAGCCCGCCAGCTACGCTGAGTGATCCAACAGTACAATCACCAATAGCAATTCCACCGTCAACAAAAACGTATACGATACTTATTAGCGATCAAAGGGGATGTACAGCCATCGACAATGTTACAGTGAATGTGACGCCAAGTCCAACGGCTGATTTTATATACCAGAACCCCTGTGCCAGCAATCTTGTAAATTTCCTGAACCTGTCGAATTCTAACGGTGATTCCATCGTGGCATATCACTGGGATTTCGGTGATGGATACTTCTCGAGTTTGCAACATCCCACGCATACTTATGGAAGTGTTGACACTACCTATACCGTTATCCTGATCGCCCATAATTCGAACGGATGTACCGATACCATCATCCGGGGGGTATATGTAAATCCCCCGCTTGGACTTACCGTAGAGGCCGATTCCAGTTGTATTGGGAACCCCACACATTTCAACGACTCCGTAACAAATCCCAATGCTGTTATTGTTAACTATTTTTATGACTTTGGTGATGGAACTACCGCCAGCATTCCCGATCCTGTGCATTTGTATTCCCTGCCGGGATTATACATGGTGAATGTACAGGTTGAAGATACCAGCGGTTGTGTGGAGGCTGTCAATCTTCAGGTGAGGGTTTATGCCCTTCCTGCCCCCGACTTTTCGGATTCTACCTCCTGCACAACTGATTATACCTATTTCACTGATCTTACCGATACCACAGCCACCGGGATCGCTTCCTGGCACTGGGATTTCGGTGATGGAAATATTTCATTAGTACAACATCCTGTTCACTTCTATGCGGTTTCGGGAACCTACCCGGTCCAACTGACCATTGAAAATACCAATGGGTGTTTGGATTCTATCACCAGGCCGGTGGTGGTCTATCCCGGCCCGACAGCCGAATTCCAGACCGATACGGTATGCCTGGGCAGTCCGTCCCATTTTATCGATCTTTCTACATCCTCATTTGGTGTGATCAACAGCTGGCTGTGGGATTTCGGCGACGGAAATACCTCCACACTGCAAAACCCCATTCATTTCTACGCCTCAGCGGGCTATTATAATGTTGTATTGATCATCGGCAGCACGACGGGATGTATGGATACCATCGCCCATATTGCAGGTGTTCATGATATACCTGAAGCCATTTTCTCCAATAGCGCTCCGGCATGTGAGGCCAGCCTGGTCACATTTACCGACCTTTCCATTGCCAATGCCGACAGCCTTATTGGCTGGTACTGGGACTTTGGCGATGGTTATACTTCCAACCAACAAAACCCTCAGCATGCTTTCCCCGGAGGAGGATTTTATTCAGTGAACCTCACCGTTACCAATTCTGATGGATGTGTGGATGATACCACAGTGATGATCACCGTATTGTCATCGCCCACGGCCGCTTTTATGGTGAATCCCTCCTCCTGTGCCAATGACACCACATTCTTTGTCGATCTTTCCACCCCGGCTATGGGATTTCTCACCAACTGGGAATGGACCTTCGGCGACGGAAGTTCTTCCACATTTCAACACCCGACTCATGTGTATACAAGTTCGGGAATTTATGATATTACCCTGGTAGTGACTAATTCACTGGGGTGTTCGGATACCCTCACACAAAGCATCATCGTTTACCCGCAACCGGTGGCTGATTTTAACCTTAGTCCCGGTTGTATGGGTGTGCCGACCCACTTCTTCGACCTGTCAACAACTTCGATAGGGCAGGTCTCATCCTGGCTCTGGAACTTTGGTGATCCCGTCTCCGGTACTTCTGATACATCCACCCTGCAAAATCCCACACATACCTATGTGTTCGCAGGTGTATATGATGTTACCCTCATCGTATCAAATACCAATGGGTGTTATGATACCATTGTAAAGCAGGTGAACATACATCCTAACCCAACAGTTGGATTTAACTTTGAACATGCCTGCGATGATGATTCAACCATATTTTTGGATATTTCCCTGCCTGGCGTTGGTCCACTTGTAAGCTGGCATTGGGATTTCGGTGATGGCCATTCAAGTTCATATTTTTCCTTCCAGGACAGTGTATTTCACGTTTATGATAATGCGGGGCAATACCATGTAACCCTCACGGTTACCGATTCTGTAGGTTGCAGCGATTCGCAGACCCGTATGGTGGTGGTTTATGCCAGGCCAACAGCCCTCTTCGAATATAATATGTCGTGTGTAAACAACATCACGCATTTTACCGATTATTCGAATGGATCAGGAGCTGATATTGTATCATGGTACTGGGATTTCGGCGATCCTGCATCCGGGCTTTTAAATAATTCTACATTGCAAAATCCAACCCATGAGTTTTCTGTAGCCGGTGACTATTTCGTGACCCTCTGGGTTGAAAATTCTGAAGGATGTACGAATCAGACCACCCAGACTATTACGGTGACACCGGGACCTGTAGCCGATTTTGAGGTTGAAAGTACATGCGTGGGATTTATCACTTTCTTCGATAACCTGTCTTATGCCATAGGGGAGAATATCATCTCCTGGCATTGGGACTTCGGCGACGGGAATTCATCCTTATTGCAGTACCCTTCACATGTATATAGCAGTGCAGGAGTGTACTGGGTTTCCCTGACCGTGGAAACAGAGAACGGCTGTATCGACAATGTTGTTAAGCCTATAACTGTAAATGAGCTGCCGGAACCTGATTTCACTTATGCTACACCAAACTGTTATCCGGATTCAACGTACTTTACAGATCTCTCATGGTTTGTAGGTGGGAATGTGATCACTTCCTGGCACTGGAATTTTGGTGATGGGACAACGGATACCATACACCAGAATCCAGCTCACTATTATGCTGTTCCGGGAACGTATAATGTGACCCTGAGCGTTTATGATACCAATGGCTGTTTCAACTCAGTGATCGGCGAAGTGTATGTGAACCCGGGCCCGATCTCGGGCTTCGATCACCAGAGCACCTCCTGCGACACCGTTTACTTTACCGATATGTCGATAGGGGCAGGGGATACTATCATCTCCTGGTACTGGGATTTCGGCGACCCTGCTTCGGGATGGAACAATTATTCTACCCAGCAGCACCCCATGCATGTTTTCATTAATTCAGGCAGCTATGATGTGATGCTGGTTGTGACTGATGGCATGGGCTGCATGGATACTACATGGCAATCGCTGGATGTATATAAACCAGTTGCTGATTTCAGCGTAAGCAATGGTTGCGTAAACACTTCTGCACACTTTACCGATCTCTCCTGGGTGACTGGTGATGTGATCGTATCCTGGGACTGGGATTTTGGCGATGGGACCACTTCTTCGGTTCAGGATCCCATACATGTGTATACCGTGCCGGGTACATATTTTGTAAGCCTGACGGTAACTTCTTCGGCCGGGTGTGTAGCCAATACTGTTCAGAATATAGAAGTAAACTTTCCGCCCACCGCCGATTTTGAATTTACTTCAACATGTTTTGGTGAAGACATTCAATTTACCGATCTCTCATTCACATCAGGCTTTGGCCCGATAGTATCCTGGGAGTGGGATTTCGGTGATGGAAATACATCGAACTTGCAAAATCCTGTACATACTTATGCAATCATGGGCAGCTACACTGTTTCGCTGGTAGCTTATGATACCAATGGCTGCTATGATACCCATGTGGAGAACATTGGCGTATTTGACGGGCCAAATGCTGCTTTCAGCCTGACGAATGCCTGTGCCGGACAAGCAACACAGTTCACTGATCTGACAACTGCTACAGTAATGCCAATTGCTTCCTGGCACTGGGACTTTGGCGACGGGGAGATCAGTGACCTTCAGAATCCCTGGCATATCTACATGGATCCAGGGATATATATAGTAACATTAACCGTAACGGATATGGGCGGTTGTGAGGATGTTATGGTGCAAAGCATTGAGATCCTCGACGCTCCTTCAGCATTTTTTGAAATTGATTCCACCTGTGTTGGATCACCTACCTATTTTACCGATCTCTCCGGGCCGGCGCAGGATATCGTAGCCTGGTACTGGAACTTCGGAGATCCTGTCTCGGGTATGGCGAACTTTGCCTTTACACAGAATCCAACCCATACTTTCTCGCTGGAAGGAACCTATACAGTGAGCCTGACCGTGACCAATATCACGGGCTGTTCACATACCATCACCCAGCAGGTCTGGGTTGAACCTCCTCCTATTGCCGACTTTACTTTCACCAATGAGCATTGTGTGGGTGAGCCGGTTCTCTTCATCGACCTCTCCCAAACGGTTTATGAGGTGATCACGATGTGGATCTGGGACTTTGGCGATGGCCATCGTGATACGATTTACCATCCGGCCAACCCCAATATTGAGCACACCTACGATACTCCCGGTCAGAAACTGGTTACACTGACAGTGATGAACGTGGGGCAATGCGTTGGTGCCACATCCAAACCGATCAATATCCTTCCGGAACCTACGGCAGACTTTGAACATACGACAGCCTGTGATGGCCTCCTGGTACAGTTTACAGATATGTCGGCTCAGAATGGCGGCGGACAAGTCATCAACTGGTGGTGGGACTTTGGCGATCCGCTTTCAGGCTCAACAAATAATTCTCAAATGCAGAATCCAGAGCATATGTTTACAGGCTCAGGACTCTTCGATGTGACCCTGATCGTATGGAACGACAACTCCTGCCGCGATACCATTATGCGGACCCTGGATGTACGGCCCAAACCTCCTGCCGACTTTTACTGGGATAGTTCCTGCGAAGGTGAACTGACACAGTTTTATGTGAATGATACCGTGGTGAACGTGAATACCATCACGACCTACCTCTGGGAATTCGGCGACGGGACCTGGTCTAACCTGAAAAATCCGGCCCACCTCTTCCCCGCATATGGCATTTATGAGGTTACCCTTACGATTTCAGATACTTCCCTCTGTGAAAATGTGATCAGTAAAGAGGTGATGGTAGATGAAGCCCCATTGGCATTCTTCGATATCAGTGAACCCACCTGTAATGGCGACAGTGTATTCTTTGATGACCTTTCATCAACCACCTGGGGTTATATCGAGACCTGGATATGGGATTTCGATGATGGTTCTCCACAGGATACCATCTATTTCCCTAATGACCCCAACGTATTCCATACCTATGCCGAAACCGGTACCTATGGAGCCACCCTTACGGTGATCAACACCAATGGCTGCTCACATACTTATACACGTGAAGTGGATATTCTGGCCACGCCAACTGCCAACTTCCACTGGTCGGCCAATCCCTGCCAGGGTGAGACCGTATTCTTCATTGATGCTTCTTTCCCGAACGGACAGGGAAACATCCTCAGCTGGTACTGGGAGTTCAATGATCCTATGTCCGGTATCAATAATACATCGATCCAGCAAAACCCTGTACACATCTTCAGTGAATCCGGTGTATATGATGTGCTGCTGATCGTGGTGAACTTCACTAACTGTACCGATACTATTGTGAAAACCGTTCAGGTGAATGATTCACCTGATGTGGCATTTCTCTGGAATGGTGCATGTGAGGATACATTAACATATTTTTATCCCGACTCGAGCGGGATGCTGCCGGCCTCTGTGACCAGCTGGCACTGGGACTTTGGAGATGGAAATTATGCCAGCGTTCCTACGCCCTCACATATGTATGAAAACAGCGGCTATTATGATGTAACCCTTACCATACAGGATACAGGTGTTTGTAGCAGCAGCCATACCGAAACCATACTGGTAAATGCTGTTCCGCTTGCCTTTTTCGATGTAACAGAAGTGAATTGTGTAAATAGCCCGGTGTATTTCGATGACCTTTCGTCAGTACCGGAAAGCTATCTCATCGAATGGCACTGGGACTTTGGTGACGGAAGCGATACCACCATTTACTTCCCCGATCAGGAGGATGTATCACATATTTACAGCATGGAAGGGACCTATCCGGTTAGCCTTACTGTGATGAGTGCAAATGGATGCTATGATGAATATTTTGAATATGTTTTGATAGATGCTGCACCCATTGCCCTCTTCGATTATGACCCATCCTGTAATGCAACGCCTATGCAGTTCTGGGATAATTCAAATGGAGGAGGTGGTCTGCTTATCACGTCATGGTCCTGGGACTTTGGTGATCCGCAGTCGGGGGTAAATAATACATCCAGCCTGCAGAACCCCGAGCATATTTATGCTGATTCGGGAACATACGATGTGATGCTGATGATCAGCAATGCAGGAGGATGTGTTGATTCTATTATACAAGCCGTAGTGGTTAGCGGGGGAGAAGCGGTTGACTTTGTTACTGAAGACTCCTGCCTGAATTTGCTGACTTATTTCTTTGTCGATCCTCTTGTTACTGATACTTCAGCAATTCAGCTTTACCAGTGGGACTTTGGTGATGGCGGCCCGACCTCTACCCTGATGAACCCATCGCATATGTATGCGGAGGCCGGTATTTACCAGGCTACTCTTACAGTTTGGGATTTTGGTGGATGTTCTAATGCGATCACCCACGAGGTGGAAGTCAGGGATAATCCAACAGCCCTATTTGAGTATGATGCGGCCTGTGCCAGTGATACTGCCTATTTCTCCGACCTCTCATACGCATTGAATGGCGACCTGATCGTTGCCTGGAATTGGGACTTTGACGACCCGGCATCAGGAGTGAACAATTACTCCAGTCTGCAAAATCCTGTGCATGTGTTTACCGGCATGAGCAACTATGATGTGAAGCTGATTGTGACCAGTGATCATGGATGCCAGGATTCTATAGTGATTCCTGTGGCTGCATCTTCTAATCCTACGTCCAACTTTACTTATAATGTGAATCCATGTGACCAGGGTTTGGTATATTTCAATGATTCTTCAGTGGCCATGCAAGCGCCCATCCTTGAATGGGAGTGGGAGATGGAGCCTGGCTCATTCGCCTATGTTCCGGATCCACATCACATTTTCCTCCTGACGGATACTACTTATATGGTAAGCCTGAAAGTGACGGATGCTAACGGATGCAGTGACCAGATCTTTAAAGAAGTCTTCATCCCGGCTGGGCTTGAAGTAGAGGTGAGCAATACACAAAACTGCTACCTCGACCCAATGTATTTTTCAGCTTCGGTTATACAGCCACTTCCTGATTCACTGTTCTCCTATCATTGGAATTTCGGAGAACCTGCTTCAGGGCCAAACAATACATCAAACCTTCCCTCACCCCAGCATACTTATCTGGATGCAGGATACTATACTGTTAGCCTGACCGCAATGGATATTCATGGCTGTGAGACGACAATATATAAAGAAGTGGAGGTAGATGCTCTCCCGGAAGCTTTATTCAGTTTTGAAGGCGCTCTCTGCGACAGCACCATTTATTTTACCGACCAATCGAGCGGAAACGGGGCTGGCATAGCAAGCTGGTTATGGGACTTTGGTGACGGATCACCTCCGGAACTGATCACATCCCCTCCGGGTCATACTTCTCATCTATATGAAGACGAGGGTGTATATACGGTGACCCTGACAATTAGCAATGCCAATGGATGTGAGAACAACACCAGTATGAGTGTTGAACGGGAACCATGCATGAATGCCGATTTCCTTGTGCTCAATAATTCCACATGTGAAAGGAATACCATCTCCTTCGCTGATCATTCTACGGTTGATTTCCTAATCGAAGAGTGGAAGTGGAGCTTTGGTGACGGAACAGATACCATCTATACCTCAAAGACTGATACCGTTGAACATTACTACGGGACGGCAGGCCAGTACCAGGTACAGCTTATGGTAAGTGCTGTATTTAATGGTGTTCTTGTTGCTGATACTTTTGATCAGCTTATTCAAATCAGACAGACACCCCAGCCTGCCTTCAGTTGTGCCCCCGTATGTTTCGGGAATTCGTCTAAATTCATTGATGAGACCGAACAAAATACCGGAGTTCTCACCGGCTGGCATTGGTCATTCAATACCGGTGATCTGGCTGATACATCCATCTTCAGGAACCCCTTATTCAAATATGATACTGCGGGTAAGTATGATGTAAGTATGGTGGTGACGAACCAGTATGGTTGCGTTGATTCCATCCGGCAGGAGGTATGGGTAGATTATATTCCGGAAGCCGATTTTAATTTCTCAGCGCCCTGTGAAGGAGAATTTGTGCATTTCACTGACTTATCCAATGGCTTTGATTCGGAGATCATATCCTGGAAGTGGAATTTCAATGATCCTGTACAGATAGCAGATACTTCAAGTGCTCAGAATCCATCCTGGCTCTATGCACAACAGGGATCAAGTAAAGTAAGCCTGATCGTAGAAAATGAGAACGGATGTATCGATACTGCACTGATCAGTGTTCAGATCAAGCATTCGCCCACGGCGAATTTTAGCCTGATCAAAATTATGAAGATGTGCCCGGCTCTGTCTTGCTTGAAGACCTTTCGAGCGGGGCTGAATCTTATCTCTGGGACTTCGGCGATGGATACGAAATATGGGACAACAACCCGCCTGTTGATCACCTCTATGAAGATGAAGGCTCGTATATGATCTCTCTGGTGGTATGGAATGATGTAGGTTGCCCGGATACGGCCATGATGGAATATGACTTTATCTATACGAGCCTGTTCATCCCCAATGCCCTTGCACCTGCGAATCCTAACCCTGAGGTGAAGATATTTAAGCCGAAGGGGAAGAACCTGTCTGAATATTATATAGCCATTCATGACTCATGGGGGAATGTGCTCTGGGAGAGCGACCGCCTGGATGAAGATGGAAGGCCTGTGGACGCCTGGGACGGTACCTATGATGGAAAACTATTGCCGACAGATGTGTACATCTGGCGTGTGCGTGCAGTATTCCGCGACGGAAGTATCTGGGAAGGCAATTCAGTGGGTAACAATGAAGGTGGATCAGGAACCACCAGTGGAAATGTAACCTTAGTACGATAATCATGATCAGAAAACCTATAGTTATGAAAGCAGCGAAATATTTTTCAGGCAGTATTGCTAAGTTCAGAACAATGGTATTATCATTGATCGTTCTTCTGTTCATCATGCCCGATCTGCAGTCACAGGACCATCAATTCTCTCAATTTACCAACCTCCCATTGTATTACAATCCGGCCTATACTGGTCTGGCAAAGGGGATGCGGGCCAAGTTTGCATATCGCCGGCAGTGGGTGAAGATGCCCCAGGATTTCAAGGCCATGAATTTCAACATGGATATTGCTGCCAGGGGGATCCCAGGATCGGGAGGGATGGGTCTGATGTTTGACTCCTCGAATGAAGGAGGCGGCCTGATTAAGAGAAATTCTTTTGGGATCAACCTCGCGGTGCGTATCCCTATTATGCATAGCATGGTATCGCAACTGGGTATTTCAGCTTCCTTTGTCCAGAAATATATTGACTGGACGAGGCTGGTTTTCAGTGATCAGCTGGATGAAAGCTATGGCAATATCGGACCTTCGGAGTTTATTCCACCAAGTTCTGACAGGGTTACCTATCCCGATTTTTCTGTTGGAGGTATTTTTCGCTTTGCAGCGGACGCCGGGAAAGAAAGCGAAGTGATTGGAACTTTTGGCTTTGCCGTACATCATGTCTTTGAGCCGAATGAGTCTTTCATCAATATGGAATCAAATCTTCCTATTAAAATAGTAGCTACTGCAGATTTTCAGTTTCAACAGAATGAAAGGGCCCGGGGATACCGGAGTGATCATGGAGGGTTTAAGTATAATCCTGCCTTTATCTATATGAACCAGGCAGGCCTGGATTCGTGGTCGCTGGGATTGAATATTTATAAGCATCCGCTATATGTGGGGGCCTGGTACAGGAACAGCGAATTCCAGTTCCTGAACAATGATGCAATGGTCGTTGTTCTCGGACTGACTGCTAACATGGGGGACAATGTGAGGATGAAACTGATCTATAGTTATGATATTATGTTGACTGATATCACCCGTGCTACCGGTGGATCGCACGAACTCACCCTGACCTTCGAGATGGATGAAATGCGCTTGTTTGGTAATAATGGAAACAGGGGAATCGGTAATCGCAGGCTCGGTAATATGCCCCGCACCCTGGAGTGCTCCCCTTTCTGATGTCATTTCCAGTCCGAAGCATGCAAGCAGCTCCAAAACGATGGCAAAAAGGATGAGTTTGATAAAATGCATGGCACTGAGGATAAATTACCTTACAAAAATAAGGCTGCCTTATAGCCAATGCGGTTAAAGAGGTGTTAAAACAAGTTAAGAAGAGGTTAAAACCTGGAATTATTTGTTATCAAATGTTAAGAATGAGCATTCAAGAAAGACAGGATATGGAAAAGGCCTTCAGGAATGAAGGCCTTTTCTAATTTGTTTTATTCATCATACAAATCCGGGATCTCCCCTTTTTCTGAAAGTAAAATAGCCACGTAACGTGTTGATGGGATCTGGCTGCATGAAATAACCACCACAGCTGTTATGGGTACTGCAAGGATCATCCCAACAATTCCCCAGAGCATGCCCCAGATGGCCAGGGAAACAAGTACCGTAATGGGTCCAAGATTGGTTCCTTTGCCCTGCACCATAGGCTGAATGAAGCTTCCCGATCAGGATCTGAACACCTTCCATCAATGCAAAAACATAAACGAATTGCATCAGGTGTCCTGTAGTGATCACTGCAAAAACCGCAGGCAATAAAGAAGAAATCAATGGGCCGAGATAGGGTACAAAATTCAATATAAATACCAGGAAGGCCCATAAGAATGAATATTCAACCCCAATGATCAATCAGGATCACATAACTCACAGCTGCAGTTATGCAGGCTGATCCCAACCATCGATGAAATATAATAGCGGATCGAATCATTGATACCAGCTAAATTTCTATTAAACTTATTAAATGCTTTTCCATGTGTCGGGAAAAAGTTTGCTGAATTTAACCTTGGTCGTAGCTTCTTCCATAAGGAAAAAGATCACATACACGATCACAACGGCTGAGTTGGCTACTGTTCCGGATAGGGAAGAGATCGCAGAAGTAGCCATGGCCGAGAGGTCGAGCTTTTGAACCCATTCCTGCAGATAATTGGCATATTTAGGATTATTTATCAAGCTACTTGCGTTATTAAACTGCATGTCAAGATTTGCAATGTATTCGGGCATGGAAGCCACGATCCCTTCAATATTGATGATCAATAATTCGGCAACAAGGTATAGAACCAGAATATGATAAAAAAGGCAAGGATACCCCTGACTATTGAAGGCAAGGCTTTCCCTTTGATCTTAATTTTGGCAAGTGAGTGTTTTAACTGGCTGATAATAAACCAAAAAAGAAATGCGATCACCAGGGGTTTCAAAATTCCACTGAAATATATCAAACCCAGAATAACCAGGGTAATGGCTCAAGTGTATAAGAATGCTGATGATGTTGTTATTTTTGGTAGTAATGACCTTCGTTTTCCATATGCTTTAATTTTATTTTAGAATCCTATTAAGTCATTTCGAATGAACCTAATAAGTCATTTCACCGTAGGGAGAAATCTAGGGGTCTCTGATATTCGATATTCGATAGACAGATTTCTCCCTTCCGCTTCCCTCCAGTCGAAATGACTATTTGTGTATTCTATTTTTTCTTCTTCTTCTCTGGTTTTTGATCAGAATCTTCTTCTTCCGCGCTTTCATCTTTCTTTTTGGAGCTAAATAATCCAAAAAACTCTTTAATGAGCGACTCCATCAATGAATATCGAAGTAATTGGAGACTGGTATCGATCGTATCTTTATTTGAGCTGATCTTTTCCTTTACCAAGCTCTTTTTCCATTTCCAAACCATCGAGGTCCAAGGGCCTGCCAGACTCAATATCAAAAACTACAGCAAGAGATTTTGCAATGGCATTTGATAAGAGGGGCTTTTTGGTCTTTCTCATGTTGATGAGAATGATTAAAATAACCAGGATATAAATACCAGAGACGATCAGGTAACCCCAAACGGATGTATTCAGCAGATTATTGAGCACTCCGGCCAGGGCAAAGGAGAAGAAAATAATCACGATCAAAAGGATGATGGATATGATAAAAATAGTGGAAAGCAGCCCAAAAAAGCGGGCCAGTTTTTCAGTTTGCCTGATCGAAAACAGCTTCAGGTGATTCATCAATATTTCCTTGCTGTCATCTACTATATGGTCGATATTATCCTTTAGAGATGCCATAATTTTCTTCAATTGTTTTGATGATATTGTGAATTCTTTCCTTCAGGTCTTTCACTTCTTTCGTATCAATACCTTCCAGTTGTTCGAGTACTTCACTTAAAGTAGACAGGTGTTTGGAAAGTGGCCTGTGGCTTTCGTCTTTTCCGCGGAGATACTCACTCAGAAGCAGTCCGCCTATGGCACCAATGACTCCGGCGACGATGAGTTTGTATTTGTCATTATCTGTGCTCATGCGCTCTTTTTTATATAAAAATAAGCTAAAATCCTTTCATAGGACAAGATAAGGCAAAATCAGATGTTTCTTATTACACTAAAGTATGAAAAAGGTTGTGTATTTGGCAGAGGGAGCGAATATTTCCTCTTTCTGTGGTTTTATGGCTACATGGTTAAATGGCTACATGGTTAAATGGCTACATGGTTAAATGGCTACATGGTTCCACGGCTAAATGGTTATACTGTTACATTGTTCCACTGTTACCGCATCCCGCGCACCGCGTCCCGCGCATCCCATTCAATAAAAAAAGAGACTAGTTAAGCAATTGCCCAACTATTCTCTTCCTCACAATTTGATTAATTTGTAGAGTAATTTTTATTTCAAACTAAAAGAGGCGATCACATTATAGATACCTGCAATCAATAACAGAATTCCTATCCATATCGTTATGGCTATACCCAATTCAATAGGGTTGAACATGATGTGAAAGGCAATGACAACGATCAGGATTCCGGCGATTATTTTAAGGAAAGCACTCCCCTTTCCAGAAAAAGCATCCACAAGGAGGTAAAAGCCATAAAAAGCGCCCCAGAAACCGATAAGAAATGGAAAAATAATGGCTAAAATTTCCGGATTTGCAACCAGGACAAAACCAAGAATAATATCCATTACTCCTTCAAACACTGTCCATCCCCAATTCTCAAACACTCCTTTTGCCTGAAAGCCCTGCACAAGACGAACAATCCCGGTAATGAGAAAGCCCAGGCCAATCCAGATCCCATAAGTAAGAATTGCCGTAATCGGACTCATAAAGATGAGGATAGCCAATACAATCATGATGATCCCCTTTAAAAGGAGCATGTACCAGTACTTTGATGTAATTTTTTCCATGTTAATTAATTTAGGTTAATAATTATTTATTCCACTGTTTCACTGTTCCACTGTTTCATTGTTTAAAATTGTCCATTCGGCATTCTACATTTTACATGGGATATGCAGAATGTAGAATGAAGCTCCACGTCCCGCATCCCGTGCACCGCACCCCGCCTCTATTTTTTCTTCTTCGGAAACAAAAAACACCGCCTGTACAAAAATCTGCCAGTCGGGTCCGTTATCGGGTTTGGTCACAAAGTAACCACCTCCGGCAATAAACTTAACCGACTGTTTTCCAAATATAACAACTTTTCCGAAATTAGCTCCAATTGGAACGCTCCATTGTTGGCCGGCGGGTGCTGTCCAGTTAGCTGTGATGGCAGGCATCATTTGAACAAACCATGCACTAGGAAAGGTATATACAATAAATACCTGCCCAAAGAGGGCATTCAGATTGTCTGTATTATATGACCAAACATTGTTCACTGTAAAAGGCCCAGTTGCCGGGCATCATCAAAGCAATGAATGTAGGCCCCAGTCCGAATTCAGGACTTCCCAATACGTCATGAGTTCGGGTGGAGATGTTCATGGCCGGGCCTATACCACAGATAATTTTTTCTGCTTTAGCTGATGTAAAAAACATCGAATAATTGATATCCCCTACACCGAATTGCCCTCCACTTTCTTGTGATACGTCAGGTTGGTAGATAATAGGTGGCAATATTTTGTTCAACCACTGAATTTAATTCATTTGGCGTAACAAGGTTTACTTCTGTGCGCGAATTCCCGTAACCAAAAATGCCATAAACATTCAGGAAAGGAAATACCCATAGATCCGGCCTGACATTCACGGTCCAGGATGTGTTTGTATTATCTCCAAAACCAATAAAATCAACGGGTGTCAATGGGATATCCTGGTTTTGGTTTTTAAGTCCGAGCTGAAGGTTGTCAATCAAAATTCCCTGCTGTAACCACATAAAATTAGCCATGATGCCAGCAGGGTATGGAATGTCAAATCCCTTTTTGTATACTCTCTGGGCAAAAATGGGAAACACATAATTATATTCAACATTTTTTAAGCTATCGGTGTATGCTCCCTGTACGCTCTTTACTTTTCTTGTAGCATATTGCTGTCCGTATATGTTTATATTGGGTAACAGCAATAAACTTAAAATCATTATTACCGCATATTTAGCAAGTTTTTTCATAGGTTTTTTGTAAATATGGTTTTAAACAATGGTGCCTCTCTGTTTTCATTCAAGAGGTGTTGCAGGCAAAGATAGGAGATAGTACAGGGTACAAAGTACTACGTACAATGAGTGCTTACTAAATCGTAATACGTAGTACCTAATACTTTGTACTTTTTATTACCACAATCTAAGCTATTGTTTTCCTGAATTGTGCTTACGGAAATACACATTTTGCACCACAACCATAACGATAGCGGTGGACCAGCCAAAAACAATAATTCCGACAGTGGCCTGGAATGAAGACAGTAATCGCCAGTTTTCACTGAGAGTGATATCGCCGTAACCGAGGGTGGTAAAAGTAACGATTGAAAAATAAAGGGCATCCACATAGTTTTCAATAGCTCCTGAATACATATAGGCGAGGGCCCAGATAACGGACTCAAAAATGGAAACAAAGAACATCCATAGAACTACGAGGGCAACCCATGTTGCAGGCAGATGGAATCTATGCCTGATTTTGACATCATGATGCTTATTGCCAATATAAATGGCAACGCGGGTAGCAAATGCATGGATGAGAATGGTGATGATGAGCAATACACTCCCGATGGCGATACTTATCCACATGATTATGCAAATATAGGGAATTGTATAGGAAATTGTATTAGGTACTACGTATTACGTACGACGATGGTTAAGTGTTTCGTAGTACGTAATACCTAATACGTAATACGTTTTAAGGAAGACTTGCCTTAAATGCATTATAACTATTAACATACTCATTACCCACTTTGGAACCAAGTTCAACCCATTTCTCGTTGATTTTTTCAATACGGTTTTCGGGTGAAGGGTGGGTGCTCAGAAACTGGGGAGGATTGGGGGCATCATCAAGCTTGATAAAGAATCCTGCAATACCCCTGGCATCGTAGCTGGTGGCATATAGATATTCCACTGCCTTTTCATCGGCCTTATATTCCATATTGCGGCTGTAAGCCAGCTCGCCTAATCCATAAGCCAGGTTTGCTACAATATCGGCCAGCTGACTGTTTGCCTGGCCCAGCAGAATAGAAAGCAGTATCTGTACACCATAGGTTGTGGTGAGCATGGAAGTGCTGTGGCGGAGGTCGGCATGCGACATCTCATGGGCCATTACCCCTGCAAATTGTGCTTCATTGTCGAGATATTTGATGATCCCGGTATAAAAATACATATAGCCACCCGGTGTGGCAAAGGCATTAAGCATGGTATCATTCCTGATGATGCGAACCTTCCATTCGAACTTATCTTCATAAAAGAGCATGCCTGTATTCAATATGGAATCGCGGATGCGGTTCAGGTGTTGATAAGCTTCCGGGTATGCTGCTTCATCCAGAACGGGGAATTCCTGTGGATTGGCAGCGATCTCTGCTTCTACAGATTGGCCAAACTCAATGTCCTGATCAACGGAAAACAGGTTAATGGGGCTTTCATCACTGCCCTTTTTGCATGAAACAGCAGTGAACATAAGCACCGTAAATGTCAATATAAATGTGCTTTTAAATTTTTGCATTTTGTTGTATTATTCGATTAAATAATTGAGGGGCAAAGGTATAAAAGACTTGCTACATATACAAGTCTGGAACTATGTGTCAGGAAGCGGATGAGCTATTTTGTTTTTTCTTCTTTGTGCTGATCTGAATGGGATACATATTTCCCCACGATGAGGGCAACGATCACCGCCAGGTAAATTTGTCCCGCCAGGCTAAAGAACACTGCTGTTGCCCTGGCAAGCTGAGAAACAGGTGCTATATCTCCATAGCCAAGGGTGGTCATAGTTACATAGCTGTAATACCTGAGGCCAGAAATATCTGTACGATCTATATCTCCAGCAAAGGCTTCAGGGTTATGAAATAGAATCCATGAATTTGATTCTCCGGCAATAAGTCCAAACAATATGTAAATAGTGATGGCACCAAAGATCACATCCGGACCGACCTTTTCCCTGCCTTTGAGTATTTGATAAAAGATCTGGTATATAATTACCCCTAAAAAGAGAATCACAATACTCTTTTCAAAAGGGAATACCACATGATCCACCTGTGATCCATCGGGTAACCAAACCAATATTAAGATGACCACCGCAAAGAAGGCCATAAGTGCTATGATACGCTTGCTTCTCCTGATCAGATTTATATTGGCCAGCATAAATATTGAGAAAGCGACTTCATTAATAAGTGCCATATTGGTGTCAGGAAAAAATGAAACCAGAAATACCTGGAGAAGAGTTCCTATAAAAAGATATGCGTATCTGTTGGCGTACAGGTGATCATCAAGGTCCTTGTTGAGTCTCATTTCGAAAAATTTAATATGGTGGATCAAAAATAGATGAATTTTGAGGGATACGCAAGTGGGATATGTTTGAATGATGCACCTCACCCCCTGGCCCCCTCTCCTTGAGGAGAGGGGGAAAAAGGGGGGGTTAAGGGGGTGAGGTGCTGGATGAGTTTGAGACAATGGGACTATGAGACTATGAGATAAATGTATAAATGAAATGCTAAATGCTCAATGCTACATGCTAAATGATCAATAACAGGCCTTCCTGTTGTTCTTCATTGTCCCGGTAAAAAGCTTCCAGCGTGCAACAAGGGAAGCCGAAAAGCGTGGTCCGCCCACGACATATGAGAATAAGTCAATAGTACTCACATATACATCCATAAACCAGGTATCGTATCCCAATCCAATAGCTCCCCTTCCTACATCGAGCAGGTCATAGGTATATCCACCGATCAGGATAGGCCATTTGGGCTTATATCGATATTGAAATCCGATAGAAAAACGTGAAGCTAAAAAGTTTGATGGCTGGTTATTCAGGCCCTGGTTATAGTCGAAACCAACCAGCAATTCTCCGGGGAAGCGCTTAAACATCTCCTCAAATTTTAATGCTACCCCCAGCCTGAAGGCAGTAGGCATAGGCGTTCTGAAATTCTCACTGTTCTCATTTACAAGATTGATCTCGCTGGCTAAGGAATCAAGGGTTTCATTATCGATCACTCCGCTGATGTCGATATATCCATCGAAATCGGATGATCTGGCAGAGCCTGTCCATTTAATACTGCCCAAATCAGTGACCGCCAGCCCAATTATCCACCCTTTTCTGAGCTCAGCACTTGCTCCCAGGTCAAAACCATAGCCTCTGCCAGCCGGTTTAAGCTTCATGAAACCAGGTGGTGGCTCACGATTTTCAGCGTGAAATGAATTGGCAATTCCAAGGTCGTCCGAAAACGAATAAGTGGCATTAGCCTGGTAGGATCCGCTGAGGGTTTGTGTGGCTGTGGAGTAATTTGCATTGGCCGATAGACCAATATCAGTGTATGCATAGGTCATCACATATTTGCTCGTAATACCGGCAGAGATACTTTTAACCAGGCCGGCATTTCCCCTGTACAGGCTTTTGTCTTTGTAAACATACCTGCTATAAGAAACAGCGTAGGTCCTGATCCACCATGACTTAAAAGTAAACTGGTCGAGCGAAAAGCTGCCACCCGGGACTTCTGCCCCGTAATTTACTTCAAGAATAATATCCGGGATATCCATGAAACCAGTCATATAATCCGACATTGAAAAAGCAAAACTTCCAATCTTTTCATTTGGATGATAGGCTGCAGAAAAGAAACCGAGAAGCATATCTACAAACAAAAGCCCGTTATTATCAATTGCAAGTCTGAACTTTTCTTTATCCAGGGTGATCAGGCCGTCACTGCGAAATTTATTCGTTGTATAATAATCAAGCGTGCTGAGTGCATCCCCAACCCCATATTGCTGGGCAGTCAGGTTGGGAAAAATAATCGACACCTTGTGATCACCTCCTTTATTCGATAGAAGAGCAGGGTTTTTTCCGATAGCATATAAATCGAAAGTGGTCGCATTATAAGTATTGCCCATACCAAGGCTGCGGGCATCAGTTACTCCATAAGAACCATACTGAGCCTTCATGCCGGAGGACAGAAACATTAAAACCGAAATGATGATAAAATGCCGCATAGAGTTGCTTCCTTGTTCTTACAAAAGTATACATAAATGCAGAGCTTAATGGATGTGAATTATTTTATACATTTGTGATGCTGATGGATAAAAAGCAAGCCAAAGGCTAGTTTATTCAATGACAAATACTTTCTGATATGAAAAAAATATTTACACTGATCCTGATTGCCGGTATGATGATCCCTGTAAGCGGGCAGGTAAAAAAATCAAAAACTTATTTTTCGGGTGGCACTGAGTTTATCTTCGGTTTCGCCTCCATTGATAATAAAGGTGATGATGGCGGAAACGTCATGAGATTTACAGGCTGGTTCCAATTGCAGGGAAACTTCAATTATGATATTAACAGGTCATTCGGGCTTTTTGCCGGCCTTGGGATTCGTAACGTTGGTTTTATCTATAATGACCGGGAAAGCGGTTTGAAGAAAAAATACCGTACTTACAATATCGGGATTCCTGTTGGATTTAAAGTAGGGCAAATGAATCATGTGTTATTATTTGCCGGCTATGAGATCGAGTTCCCGACAAATTATAAAGAAAAGACTTTCAATAACGAAAGAAAAGATGATAAATTCAATGTGTGGTTTAGCAAAAGGGTGCCGGCATTATATAATACGCTTTTTGTGGGTGTTCAGCTGCCATATGGAATTGGTCTGAAGTTTAAATATTACCTCACCAACTTCTTTAACGAGTCATATACTGAAGTAAACCAGAATGGCGTAAGCGTACAACCATACAAGGATATCGATGTAAGAGTATTTTACTTCTCCGTGAATTTCAATTTGTTCAGGAATGCCAAATACTATTACTCCAAAGAAGACCTGGTCACCAATATGTAGCACCCTTTAAGTTTTTGGATGATACAGAAAAGCAGATTAATAATTCTTCTTATTGTATTTTTATTGCTTTGCAGATCGTCGGATGCGCAGGGTTTCTTTAAAAAATTAGCCGGTGATAATGACACCAATTATGTGGAGTCCTATCTTCACATGCTAACCACACGGCTTTATGCTTCCATCAAAACGGCCAATATTACCCTTCACGATAACAATAATAAATCTAAGATAGAGTACCATCCAAATGTTCCCCTTATTCTTGGTATAGGTGCTAACTACGGTATCCTCGGATTGAATGTTGGCTTCAATTTTCCATTCATCAATAATGACGATCATAAGTATGGGGAAACAAAATACATTGATCTGCAAACACACATTTATCTTCGCTTCATAACACTCGACCTTTATTTGCAATATTACAAGGGCTATCATCAGACCAATCCCAACGATTGGTATACTGATTGGCCCGTAATTGACACCCTGCCCAAACGGCCGGATATACAATCGACAAGCATTGGGATGAACGGACAATATATTTTTAACTCTAAAAAATTTTCGTACCGCGCACCCTTTTTACAAAACGAATGGCAAAAGAAAAGTGCCGGTTCATTCCTGGCAGGTGGGAACATATTCTTTGTTGATACGCGTGGGGATTCATCTTTGGTCCCCTCCGGGGCGGCCGACACTAATTTTTTTAATGGATTGCATTTCAGTCAGTATCGTTTTTTTAATGCGGGTGTGATTGCAGGCTATGCCCAAACCTTTGTTGTTAAACAGCACTTTTTTCTCACCATGTCGCTTGTTGGAGGAGTGTCTGCAGGTGGGTCATGGGCTTATACCAGTGCAGCAGATGAAGCCGACCGTTCAGGATTTACCGTGGCCGGCAACCTTACCGGCAGAATTGCCCTGGGTTATAACAGTGAAAGGTTTTATGTTGGCGTATCCTACCTGGGCATATTTGTCAGGAATGAATCTCCTGTACCCCGCACCTGGCTTGGCTATGATACAGGGATGTACCGATTTAATCTGGTGTACCGCTTTCGTATGAAAAGAGATCTGCGTTTTTTGAGTGGGGAATTTAAGAGGAAAAGTAAGCAGTAGGCAGTAGGCAGCAAGCAGTACGCAGTATGCAGTAGGCAGTATGCAGTACGCAGTTAGCTGTTAGCTTTGGACTGTGGGGGTGTTTAAAAAGGCTAACTATTGTAAGGTTTAAAATTCAAATTGTTGCCTACTGCGTACTGCTTACTTTCTACTTTTTTCCATTTCCGCTTTCCTGAAAATATACAAATACTGCAACATAAAATACCCGCCAATGGCGCTGAAAACATGCCATAGGAAATGTGTACCTATTGAAAGATATATGGCAGCCCGGGCATCCGCTTCGCGGAACATCAAGGCCAGACCAAATGATACCAGGGTAAGTCCGATCGACCAGGCTCCTTTATAATTCATTCGATATAGCAGGAATGGAATGGGCAAAAGAATGGTCATGCCGGTGATGAAATAGGATGTGTTTATGGCCATGTGCTCTGGCATCATGGAAAAAACAAGGAAACGGATCAGGATCATGGGAATGAATAGGATAAGTACCCAGTACCATTTTCTGAGCAGCTTATACCAGAAATAAATGGCCAGGGAAAGAGTGAGAATGGCTGATGGGGCCACATCCATGATCAGAAAGCCCACATGGGCCCTGAAACCGTGAAAAAGAGCACTGCCAATGCCACCAAGGGCCATAAGTGGAATGACATACAACATAAAATTATATGTGCCTGACTCCTTGCGTATCCTGATCAGCCAGTAAATTACAGGGATTAGCATCAGCAGAGAGGTAAGCGAATTCCAGGGTTCAACCAGGAAGCCGTCACCCCCGCTTTCGGCGTAAACCGGCCCCATATCGTCCATACGCCGGTTAACCCAGCCTGGAATACTATCTTGTATTGTATTTGTCATACTTTAACTATTGACGGGAATAGCTGTTCTTTATTGCATTGCTGCATTTAAAATGTACAAAACCTCACGCTACGCTAAAATATTGCTTACTACACCTATAATTTTATACTTTTGCACCTTAGATAATGGCTGAACAATTAAATGTGGCCATTGTTTACAAAGCATAATGAAAATTAAACCAATTCAATAGTAATTCTCATGAAAAGAAACTTAAGAAGATTTATCTATCCTGCCATTCTGATGGTGTTTGCAGGACTGATGTTCGCTTCATGCAGTAAGTATCCTACTTATACTGTAAATACAAGCGACATGGACATGGTCTGGACAAATTACAATGAAACTACAGACTTTACTCAGTACAAAACTTATTTTGTTCCTGACTCAATTTTGCTCGACAGCACACTGAGTGCTTCTGATAAAGCCAAGTACCAGGAATATTATGAATCTGTACTTGCCACGCTCAATACCAATATGGAGGCAAGGAATTTCGTAAGAGTTGATTCATCTGCCAATCCTGACCTTGGATTGGGTGTTTCAATCATAACCAGAGAAAATTATGTATTCTCATACAATTACTGGTATGGTTACCCCGGATATTGGGGTTATCCCGGGTATGGATATTATTACCCATGGGCCACATACCTTGGATCTTATGAAGAGGGTGCGCTTATTGTTGATATGTCAGATCTGAAAAACATCGATCATGCAAATAAACAGATCCATGCACTATGGGCTTTCATGATTGGAGGCATATTGACAAACAACAGCGGTTTTGTAGATAAGCGTTTGTACGGCTACATTGATCAAGCTTTCGTGCAATCACCGTATATGGTTACCAATCCCTAATCCTATCATTTAATAGAAATAATATCGATCATGAAAAAATATATTCTCATAAGCATAATGGCCCTGCTGGCAGTATTTGCCACAAATACTGCAACAGCCCAGTTTGAATCTCACTTCGAGCTTGAATGGAATATCAGCATTCCGACAGGTTCTTTCGAAGACTATATGAACGAAACAAGCATCCGCGGAATTGAATTTGGCGGTAGCTATCACTTCGAAACAGGTGTAACCCTTGGTGGTGCTGTAGGTTATGCCGCCTTCTTTAAAAAGACGCCTCCTATAACGGTAGATTATCAGACCAATACGATAACAGCAGTTAATTTCAGAGACCTATACAGTTGGTTTTTTATGGCTGAGGCAGGATATGCCTACCAGTCGGATTTCTTTATGACCCCTTATTTTAGATTGGGTATTGGAACGTACTACACAGAACAGGCAACTCAGATAGGATTGCTTTACTGGCGTGAAGAAACCTGGAGTTTTGGCCTGCGACCCGAGATTGGAGCATTGATACAAGTCCCAAATTCAGGAATTGGCTTCGTAGTAAATGCCAAATACAATGCAGCCATAGGATATGATAAACTAATGGATAACCTGAATTATTTCACTTTCGGAGCAGGGATTGTCTTTGGCTTCTAGTTTGATTGAGTCTAAAACATTTTATTATGAGTATTAGAAAAAGATTTAGTCTGGCAACGATCGGACTACTAGCAGGAATTCTATTGATATCAATGCCAGCCCAGTCCCAGGTAGAGCTTACACCATTTGGTGGCTATATGCTTAACGGGAAGGTGCGTTTTGTGCAGGGTGATCTGAATTTCTCGGATGGAGCTGATTATGGCCTCATCCTGGGTATTCCGGTCGATTATGGTGTGATGATAGAACTATCATACACGCATTCTGAATCTACTGCAAGCTGGGCGCCTGGCTTTAGTTACAGTGAAGATTACCCCGCCGGAGATTTCGGTGTAAATATTAATTATTTTCAAATTGGGGCCATCAAGAACATGGAGATCCAGGATGATTTCTTTGGTTTCGGAGGGCTAACACTTGGAGCGGCATATTATAATACTACGCAACAAAACATCCAGGATCTCTGGCGATTTGCATTTGGCCTTCAGGCTGGTCTGAAGTATTTCTTTAACGACCATGTTGGGATCCGTGTGCAAGGGCGCATGTTGTTTCCTATTTATGCAGGTGGTGCCGGGGCCTATTGTGGTGTTGGTACCGGTGGCAGTGGTTGCGGGCTAACTTTTGGTGGCTCAGCACTGGTGTTGCAAGGTGACTTTACAGGCGGACTCATTTTTCGCTTTGGCAGATAGCAGACACATTTTTATAGGTCATTTCGAGCGAAGCAAGAAATCGATTTAATTTTACAGATTTCTCCCTCCGGCCGAAAAGACTTTAAACATTATAAATTAAGAAATTATGAAAATATTCCTACGAGGATTCGGTGCCATTGTCATGATCGCACTATTGACAACATGTGGCCCCACTACAAAAGTAACAGGTTCCTGGGCCAGGCCTGAACATGAGCAGGAATCGTTCAAAAAAATCGTGATATTGGGTATCGGCCACAACTCGGAAAACCGCCGAATTTTTGAAGATCAGGTGGAGACCCGGCTGGCTGCAAAAGGCTATCCCGTTATTGCAGCCCTGGACCTCCTTCCGCCAAATGCCGCGATAGGCACTATCACCAAAGAAATTGTGAATGAGATCTTTATTTCCGCCGATGTTGATGCCGTATTCACTATGAGTATGCGCCACCAGGAAGACACCCGCCGTTACGTTCCAGCCAGCGGCACTTACTATACACCATATTATAGTACTGCAGGATTTTACGATTATTACGGGGGATTTGGCACTTATTACTATAGCCCGGGATACTATACCGGCTCATACAAGGTTTTCCTGGAAGCAAGTTTATTCGATTTTAAAAATGATGAACTGCTCTGGTCAGCACAAACAGAGTCAACTGATTTCAATAGTGTGAGCCAGATGGCAGAACAATTTGCTGATGCCATCGTTGCCGATTTTATCAGTAAAAATGTAATACCTGCTCCTCCGGGTACCGAAGAAGATAAGAAGAAGAAATAAAACAACCTTTAAGCTGCTTTTCCTGCAGGCCCCTGGTATTCAGCGGAGCCGAATCCCAATATGGGGTAAAATACGATTGATAGAAGGATTAAGCCAACGGTAAAGCCTTCATCCTTTCCAAAGCTCTTCGATAATAAATTTGTCATCCATATTACAAAGACAATATTCACTACGGGTATAAACATCAAAAGCAACCACCACCAGGGCTTTCCTACAATTTCAAGCAAAACTATGGTATTGTAGATCGGAACAATTGATGCCCAACCAGGCTTTCCGGCTTTTTGATAGATCTTCCATTGAGCGATGATAATAACAAGTGAAAGAATTAACACAAAGAAGATCCAGATTACAAGCAGAGCTGTTTCCATAAATAATGTTTTAGGGTTAATACAAGAATATCACGAATGATAAAAATAATAAAAAATTATCCATAAAAAAAGCCTCCCTGCAATAATATGGAGGGAGGCATCATATTTTATCTAAGTATATTCTGATCTAGCTTCCAAGTGTCGCTACCATCACAGCCTTGATAGTGTGTAAGCGGTTTTCAGCTTCGTCGAAGACGATGGATGCTTCTGATTCGAAAACATCATCAGAAACCTCCATGGCCTCTACACCAAATTTCTGATAGATATCTTCACCCACCTTGGTTTCACGGTTGTGGAATGCCGGCAGGCAGTGCAGGAATTTAGTATTGGGATTACCAGTCTTTTTCATAAGTGAAGCATTGATCTGGTATGGCAGCATCATCTTGATCCTGCGCTCGAACTCTGAATCAGGTTCGCCCATCGACACCCATACATCGGTATAAAGGAAGTCAACGCCCTTCACGGCTGCGCCAACATCTTCAGTGATCATGACCTTTGCGCCGGTTTCTTTAGCTATTGCTTTGCATTGTTTAAGAAGTTCTGCGTCGGGATGGAATTCTTTTGGGGCTGCAGCCCTGAAGTCCATGCCCATCTTGGCGGCACCTACCATCAGAGAGTTCCCCATATTGTTGCGGGCATCGCCCAGGTAACAGAATGATACCTCATGCAGTGGCTTATCGCTATGCTCCATCATAGTGAGGAAGTCAGCCAGGATCTGTGTGGGGTGGTACTCATTGGTTAATCCATTCCATACAGGGACACCTGCATAGGCTCCCAATTCTTCGACGATGTCCTGTCCGAAGCCCCGGTATTCAATCCCATCGTACATACGCCCCAAAACCCTGGCGGTATCTTTCATGCTTTCCTTGTTCCCGATCTGGGTGCCAGATGGCCCGAGATAAGATACCAGGGCACCCTGGTCGAAAGCAGCCACTTCAAAAGCACAGCGTGTACGGGTGGAAGCTTTCTCAAAGATCAGGGCTATATTCTTTCCCTTCAGTTTTTGCTGTTCAGTTCCTGAATATTTTGCCTTTTTAAGGTCCATGGAAAGATCGAGGAGAAACTTGATCTCCTTAGGGCTGAAGTCTAAAAGCTTCAAAAAATTCCTGTTTCTGAGATTAAATGCCATTTTTGTAAGTCTTTAATATGTTGTGTAATATGTCTGATATCAGTTTAAAGCGATTGCAAAATTAGGAAAAAATGGTACATGGGAAATGCTGAATGTGAAATGCACAATGATTTGTTATATTTGTATCTATGCTTATCATAGATGATATCATGGTATCTGACGACCTCTACCTGGTCAAGTTCCTTTGCCCCATAGAAAAGTGCCTGGGTGCCTGTTGTGTAGAAGGCGATGCAGGGGCCCCACTCGAGGAGGAAGAGATCTCGAATATGGAGGACTATATTGATGAGATCATGAAGTTTATGATCACTGATGGTATTGATGCCGTGAAGCAAAGTGGTGTTTTCGATTATGATATGGATGGGACCTTTGTGACTCCATTGATCCGTGGAGGTGATTGCGCCTTTATTAATTTCACAAAAGGCATTGCATGGTGTGCTATTGAAAAGGCATATGAAGAAGGAAGGATCCCATTCAGGAAGCCGGTGTCGTGCCACCTCTACCCGGTCAGGCTGGCAAAAGTTGGCAAAACTGAAGCTGTGAATTACCACAAATGGCAGGTATGTGACCCTGCTCTGGCTGCAGGAACCCGTGAAGGTATTCCGCTTTATGTATTTCTGAAAGATGCCCTCATCAGGAAATACGGAACCGGATGGTACGAGAAGCTGGTTCAGGAGATCGGGAATATCGAGCAATGAACAGTAGGCGGTAGGCAGTAGGCAGTAGGCAGTAGGCCAATAAAGATATAGCCATGTAGCCATTTAACCATTCATCCAGTATCTAGTATCCAGCATCCAGCATCCAGCATCCAGCATCCAGCACCCAGCATCCAGTAACTTTTCTCAAAAAAACTTGCTATTTCAAAAAATACTTGTATCTTTGCAAGTGATTACTCACTTTTATTATGACAGAAAAGAAAGAAAAAATATTACATGCAGCATTGGAACTCTTTGCCCGGGATGGGTTTAAAACTACATCTACAAGTAAGGTGGCTAAACATGCAGGTGTTTCAGAAGGATTGATCTTTCGTCATTTTGGAAACAAGGATGGTTTGTTGCAGGCTATTCTTTTGGAAGGAGAGGAGCGGATAAAAGTATTGTTTTCAGATATTGTATTCGAACCCGAACCGAAAGAAGTAATTCGTAAAACCCTGGAAGTCTTTTCTCCTGCCCTGATGCGGGTTGAAGAACTGGAATTCTGGAAGCTGCAATACAAGATCAAATGGGAACTGGAACAATACGGGGAACATAAGATGGAGCCATTGCAACTTGCATTGGTCAATGCCTTTGCAAAGTTGGGATATAAAGATCCGGATATGGAGGCCATGCGGCTGATGATTGAACTCGACGGGATGGCTACAAGGTATTTTTTAATGGAAAAATTCAATTACGAACCCTTACTCGAATTTTTAAAGAAACAATATAAGGTTTAAAAAATTTTACAATTATAAATAAGTAAGTACTCACGTAGAATTAGACCTGGCAGGTCACTGACCTGCCAGGTCTAATTCAAAAAGCAAAAACAATAATGAAAGCAAAAAAAGTAGCATTAGTAACCGGAGCATCTACCGGAATAGGAAAAGAATTTGCAAACATACACGCAGAACAGGGAGGCGATATGATCATCGTTGCCAGAAGTAAAGAAAAGCTGGAGACTTTGAAAGCTGAACTGGAGGATAAATACTCGGTTAAGGTAATGGTTATTGCTAAAGACCTGAGTTTGCCAGAAGCCCCTAAGGCAATCTACGATGAAGTTAAGTCGGCAGGATTGGAAGTTGATTATCTCTTAAACAATGCAGGATTTGGCGGCCGAGGAAAATTTCATGAAAGGAACTGGGAAACAGATCTGAGTATGATAAATCTGAACATAATAGCCTTAACTGCGCTCACACGCCTTTTCCTGCCCGATTTTGTTAAACGAAATGAAGGACGTATACTAAACGTCTCATCAACAGCCAGCCTGATGCCGGGACCTTTACAGGCCGTTTATTTTGCCACTAAAGCATACGTTACCTCTTTTAGCAATGCCATTGCTGAAGAACTGCACGACACAAATATAACGGTAACTGCTTTACTACCCGGGGCAACAGAAACGGAGTTTGCCAGTACAGCAGGTTTCGACAAAAAAGGCATGTTCAAGAATGCCTTCAGTGCTCGTGGTGTAGCTGAAGATGGGTACAATGGTATGCTTAAAGGTAAGTTGAATGTCATTTCTGGCATTTCTTTTTCCCAAAAGCTGATGATGCCCGCAACTAAACTGGCACCTAAAAAATTCGTCCTGAAGACAATTCGCAAAATGCAGGAAGTATAATCAAAAAGCAAGCCGGACCTGGCAGGTCAAGGACCTGCCAGGTCTCGGGTTAGCAAGAACTTTTTTGTGACAGTATTGTTAGTTATTTCAATAAATATTTGATTCTATGTCGATTATCAGTTTTGGAGAATATACAGAAGGAAGAACTTATAAAGTCTTGAATGAACGTGTTGTTCGTGGAGCTGCCGGTATCATGTTATTGATCGCGTTTGTAGCTTTCATATATGGATTTATCATCCAGGAATACATTGTATTACCTTACCTGACTGGCTTCCTGGCCTTGAATTTCTTCATTGGGGTCTTTATTAATCCCAAATATGCCCCGGTGGTTTTCCTTTCCTGGCTCATGGTAAGAAAACAAAGTCCGCTTCTTATTGGTGCGATTCAAAAGAAGTTTGCATGGAGCCTGGGGCTTATCCTGACATCTGCCATTTTTATTTTGTCGCTTTTCCTGCTTTCGGATGTATCATATTTTGATCCTGTATGCAGCCTGTGTTTAATATGCATATCACTCCTTTACATAGAAACGGCTTTTGGGATCTGTGTAGGTTGCCAGCTTTATCACCTTTCGATACGCTTAAAGATTATACCGAAACCAAAAGAAAAGCCAAACTGTATGGGGGATGCCTGTTCTACGGATATAGATAGGTAAATAATAGTACTATCTCACCTCCGTAAATTTCGAAGCATCATTCTCGCAAATATCACATGGACTGCTGTAATGTTCGGCGTCCATGGTGTTTCCGCAGCGTGGGCATACCATATATGCTTTTGGCAGCTCAATGGAAGGATCTTCCAGACTTGCCAGGGCAAGCTTGAATAATTCGCGGTGCTTTTCTTCAGCCTTCAAAGCCCATTGAAAGGATTCTGTCACGTCATCCAGCTTTTCTTCTTCACTGATCTTGATAAACCCGGGATACATATCCTCAGCTTCATAGTTTTCAACTTCTATGGCATCTTTAATGTTGTCAGATACGGTTCCGGCCGGGTATTGCGGGTCGAATTTGCTGAAGCTGCCCCCAAGGGTCAGTAACATGGTGATTTGCCTGTCGGCATGCGCCTTTTCGGCAATGGCTGATGCACTGAAAAGCGCAGCGATCTCATACATGCTGTCCTGTCTTGCCTGCTCGGCATAGGCCAGGTATTTGGCATTGGCTGTAATCTCACCTTCGATGGTGGTTTTTAAGCTGTTTAAGGTTTGAAGTTCACCCCTTTTTCCTGATTGATTGCAGGAAATGAGGAATAATGCAAGAATGAATAGTGGAAGGATGGTTTTGGCTTTCACGGGATATTGCTTTAGGTTAATATGAAGTGAAAATACAAAAAAAAAGACCTCGCAGGTTCAGGAACCTGCGAGGTCTTTTGAGATCTGATAAAGTTAAAACAAAAAAGTCATTTCAGCATAGCGAGAAATCTAATCATCATACACAGATTTCTCCCGATAGTCGAAATGACTCTTAATATCTTCAGAGGGACGTCTTTCTATTCACCTCCACCAGCAGCTTCAGCAGCAGCCATGCCGGCAAGTTCTTTGTCGATATGGAACAATCCACCCTTTTCGCCTGCGGCTAGTTTGAATTTATCAAGGATACCCCTGGCAAGGCTTTCTTCTTCGATCTGCTCCATAACAAACCACTGCAGGAAATTGTGAGTGGTATAATCTTTTTCCTCCATGGAGAGTGCAACCAGATTATTGATCAGGCTGGTAACATGGATCTCATGCTCGAGGACCTGTTCAAATATTGCGTGGAGAGACTTAAATTCTGAGGTTGGTTCTTCAAGTGCCAGTACTTTTGCATGTCCACCCCTGTCGTTCACGTAATTGAGCAGTTTGAGTGCATGTTCGCGTTCTTCTGTTGCGTGTTCAAAAAGAAATAAAGCTGCACCCGCAAAGCCATTCACCTCACACCAGGAGGCCATGGAAAGGTATAAACGTGAAGATTCTTCTTCAGCCTTGATCTGGTCTATAATTGCTTGTTCAAGTTTTTTTGTTAACATGATCTTTAATTTTCAGGTTAATTAATCTGGTTTGTACAAAGGTAAGCAAGCTTTGAAATAGTTGCAAGTATTGATTTTTTTTGAATTGGTTGAATTAGTTAAATCGGTTGAATTGGTTTAATTGGTTGAATCAGTTAAATCAGGTGAATTGGTTCAGATTTCAAATATCAAATATCAGATATCAGATATCAGATATCATCTATCTCTCCTATCCTTTCAGCGCTTCCGCTCCACTCACAATCTCCAGGATCTCGTTTGTAATAGAGGCCTGGCGTGCCTTATTATAGGAAAGCTTAAGATCTTTCAGTAGTTCGGTGGCATTGTCAGTGGCCATATGCATAGCCGTCATCCTGGCGCCATGTTCTGATGCGTAGGAGTCGAGCAGGGCCTTAAAAAACTGAATTTTCAGGCTTTTGGGTACCAGTTCGCGGACAATATCCTCCTTGTTGGGCTCGAAGATATAATCGACCTGCAGTGTTGAGCCATCGTCTTCAGGTGGAAGGATCGGCAGGAACTGCTCGGTAATTAGTATCTGAACCGCGGCATTTTTGAATTGGTTATAGATGATCTCGATACGGTCATACTTCTTATCGCTAAAATCCTGCATCAGGTTTTCGATAATAGGAAGAGCATTTTCGTAGGTCAGATGATCAAAGATCTCAATGTTTTCCTCAGCTACAGGAAAACCATGCCCTCTGAAATACTCTGCACCTTTCTTTCCGATGCAATATAGTGACAGGTCTCCTCGCTGATGGGCATCTTTGTAGGTCGTGTTGATCAATCTTTCAGCCTGATGTATCACGTTATTGTTGAAGGCTCCGCAAAGTCCGCGGTTGGAAGTAATAACTACCAGCAGGACTTTATTAACTTTTCTTGTGGCGGAATATGCTGCTTCGTCGGACTGGTCGAGTCCGGCGCTGAGACCTTGAAGGAATTCCTGCAGTTTTTGTGCATAAGGGCGTAATTGCAGGATGGCTCCCTGTGCTCTCCTCAGCTTTGAGGCAGCAACAAGTTTCATGGCGCTGGTGATCTGCTTTGTTGAATTAACAGAATCTATCCTGTTTCTTACTTCCTTTAGATTGGGCATGATTTATATCTTTTCTGATTATGCCTTATAACGATCCGCAATGTTTTTGGCAGCCACATCAAGGATCTTTGTGATATCGTCGTTCAGGATTCCCTTTTCGAGTTCCATGAGGGTTTTGGCATGCTTTTCTTCCATGAAATGCAGAAACTCCTCTTGAAAATCACGGATATGTTCAACAGGAACATTCTTCACAAGCCCTTTAGATCCGCAATATATCATAGCAATCTGTTGTCCTACCGGCATGGGAGAATACTGATCCTGTTTCAGGATCTCAACATTTCGTTTCCCTTTTTCCAGAACAGCCATGGTGGCAGAATCGAGATCAGAACCGAATTTTGAAAAAGCTTCCAGCTCACGGTACTGTGCCTGATCCAGTTTCAAGGTTCCGGCCACTTTCTTCATAGCCTTCACCTGGGCATTACCACCTACCCTTGAAACAGAGATCCCTACATTGATCGCAGGGCGGATCCCGGCATTAAAGAGGTTCGATTCCAGGAAGATCTGTCCATCGGTAATGGAGATTACGTTTGTAGGAATATAAGCCGAGACGTCACCTGCCTGGGTTTCAATGATCGGTAAAGCAGTGAGTGAGCCACCACCTTTTACCTTGCCTTCGAGGCATTCAGGCAGATCGTTCATCTGAGCTGCAATTTTATCAGATGAGATCACCCTGGCAGCCCTTTCAAGCAGGCGTGAGTGCAGGTAGAAAACGTCACCCGGATATGCTTCACGACCCGGAGGCCTCCTGAGCAGGAGAGATACTTCACGGTAAGCCACAGCTTGTTTCGAAAGATCATCAAAGATGATAAGTGCCGGCCTTCCGGTATCTCTGAAATATTCACCAATACAAGCACCGGCAAATGGAGCGTAAAATTGCATGGCTGCAGGATCAGATGCGGTGGCAGTGATCACAACAGTATATGCCATGGCGCCATTGTCTTCAAGTGTTTTTACTGTATTGGCTACAGAAGATCCCTTCTGGCCTATGGCAACATAAATACAATAGACCGGCTCGCCTTTTTCGTAATTTTCTTTCTGGTTGATGATGGTATCGATGGCGATGGCACTTTTCCCTGTCTGGCGATCGCCGATGATCAGCTCACGCTGGCCTCTACCGATAGGGATCATGGCATCGATGGCCTTGATACCGGTCTGCAGGGGCTCATTAACTGGTTGGCGGTAAATAACACCAGGAGCTTTTCTTTCCAGTGGCATGAGGAATTTTTCACCACCAATCTCGCCTTTTCCATCGATGGGCTCACCAAGGGTATTGATCACCCTGCCCAGCATACTTTCACTCACATTGATGGAAGCGATCTGTCCTGTGCGCTGGACAGTGTCGCCTTCCTTAATATCTGCCGGTTCACCAAGGAGTACAGCACCTACATTGTCCTGTTCCAGGTTAAGGACGATTCCTCTCAAACCGGTTTTTTCAAATTCGATCAACTCACCTGATTCAGCATTGTTCAGTCCGTAGATACGTGCAATACCATCACCTACTTCAAGTACGGTACCTACTTCCATTAATTCTGCTTCTTTTTGAAATCCCGACAACTCCTTACGCAGGATAGCGGAAACTTCAGCTGGTTTTATTGATGCCATATATTATAATTTTTATATTTTCCTTTTATATAAATTAACCTCTGCTGCACTCTTTTTCAGTCTTTTAAGCATATAGGCGATGCTGGCGTCGTATTTATAGTCATTATATTGTAAAACAAAACCACCAATCAAATCTTTCTTTATCTCTTCGATCATCTCAATGTTTGCCTTGGTCTGATCTTCCAGCAGGGTGATCACTTTTTTACGGATATCATCACTTATTTCAGTAGCACTTTCGAAATGAATAGTGAAGATATTTTTGAATTTCTTGTATGCGAGGATATATTCCTCAGCAATTTGCTTAATAATGCCTTCCCTTTTTTTTCGTGTAATGATATCGAGATAACGGAGGCTCAACTCACTGATCTTGCCTTTAAATATTGCCCCGATCACTTTTTGTTTCTTTTCGGATCGGATCACAGGGCTCCTGAGAAGCTGGTTAAAATCCGGATTTGATTCGCAAACCGACATGATGACTTCCATATCAGCCTTGGTATCCTCTATCACGTTTAATTCAAGTGAGAGGTCGAAAAGGGCCTTGGCGTATCGTTTGGCGATCAATGAACCTGGCATGTCCTAATTGAGTTTAGTGTTTTCAACCAGTTTTTTAATATATATCTCCTGCTCCTTGCCTTTCGAAAGCTCACGATCAAGAATATTCTGTGCAATGTCGATGGAAATGGCTGCGATCTGGTTCTTAAGGTCAGTCATGGCAGCCATCTTCTCATTTTGTATCCTTTCTTTGGCATTTTCAACAATATTGTTGGCCTCTTCGTTTGCTTTTTCCCTGGCTTCTTCGATGATGGAATCTTTTACCTTGCGTGCATCACGAAGGATCACATTACGTTCTTCCTGTGCTTCTTTAAGCAGTTTCTCATTATCGGACTTGAGGTTTTTCATCTCCTCACGGGCCTTGTTGGCCTGGTTCAGAGCCTCATCGATAGTAATCTCCCTATCGTGTAACGATTTCAGGATGGGCTTCCATGCATAACGCCTCAAAATGAAGATAAGGGCGGTAAAAGACAAGGTCATCCATAGTATCAGGCCTATTCCGGGGCTAACTATTTCCATGCTTTTTTCTTTTTTATTCAGTAAAAAGTCCCCTGCATGACAACCAAACGTTGAAATGCAGGGAACGTTGCGCGCCTTCCTAGAGGAGGACGAGCAAGAAACTTACGACAATAGCAAAGAATGCCACACCTTCGATAAGCGCGGCGGCGATAATCATATTTGATCTGATATCACCGACTGCTTCCGGTTGGCGGGCAATAGATTCAACAGCGCCTCGACCGATCTGGCCAATGCCAATACCGGCTCCGATTGCTGCGATTCCTGCGCCTAGCCCGGCACCCATTTGTGCGAGTGGGGCAAGGTCTGCTGCTGCCTGTAACATAATACTTAAAAGACTCATAATACTTATTATTTAGTTGTTATAAGGTTCGTTAATGATGTTCCTCTATGGCCATCCCGAAATACAGGGCAGACAAGAGGGTAAATACGTAAGCCTGGATGAATGCAACCAGCAATTCAAGCAGGCTCATAAATACGGCAAAGGGTACCGAAAACAGTGCTCCGATGGCCAGTCCGCCATATGCGTTGATATTTCCGAAAATAAAGATCAGGCTGATGAAACCCAGGATGATGGTATGACCGGCGGTCATGTTCGCAAAGAGACGGACCATCAACACAAAAGGCTTGGTAAACATACCTACGATCTCAACGATGGGCATGAGTGGAATAGGGAATTTAAGCCACCAGGGCACGCCCGGTGCATTGATAATATGTGTCCAGTAGTTCCTGTTCGCGCTAAAGGTTGTGATGAGAAAGGTAAAAATAGCCATCACACCCGTCACGGCAATATTACCGGTAACGTTGGCCCCACCCGGGAAAAATGGGACAATCCCCATCAGATTATTCAGGAAAATGAAGAAAAATATCGTAAGCAGGTAAGGCATATAGCGTTCATAACGCTTTTCTCCGATGGAAGACTTTGCAATATCATCGCGAACAAAAATAATGATGGGTTCCATGAATGATTGCAGGCCTTTTGGCGCCTGGCCTTCCCTTTTTCTGTATGCCCTGGCAACAGAAGTAAATACAATGATCAGCAAGATGGTGCTCATCAGTATTGAAAGTACGTTCTTGGTGATTGACAGGTCGAGGGGAAGGACAACAGAACCTTCCTCAGCAATGATCTGATCATCGACCATACCATGCTGTACGATCTTGACGATCTTGCCTTTGTTCTCGCCTTCTGACTCTATATAAAATCCTTTATGTTCATGCCCGTGGGCAAGTTTGTTTGACCAGAAGGCATGGAATTCTCCTTCATCGATCAGCAATATCGGCAGGGGAATAGAAACATGATGACCATTATATGTCCAGAGGTGCCACTCGTGTGAATCGATCAGGTGGTCGATGATTATTTTCCCGGCATCCAATTCTCCCTCATGAGCTTCCTCTTCAACCTGCTCCATGCCATCGCTTTGGCCATCTTCAATTGCTGCGGAATAAACATTGTATGAGGTGATCACAATAGAAAATATAATCATCCCAGTGATGAGAAAAAATAATAATCCGGCTTTTGATCTTTTTAGGAATTTAGGCAAATTCATATAAGAGGAACAGTATATTTTTTCGGATGCAAATCTATGAATAATCTATGATATAATAAAGAACTTTTCTAAATAATAATTCGGGTCCCTGGTACCGGCATAAAGGTGCAGGGGGGGCGGGGCCCTTCGAATTCGCTCAGGACAGGCATGTGGCTTGTGGCTTGAGGAAATATATTTCCCAATTCAACCGATTCAACCGATATAACAGATTCAACAGATTTAACCGATTCAACTACTCCGCCTAAACGATTTTCCTTGCTTCTTCAACAAATTTTTACTAAATTCACCCCAAACAGAAATAAACTTTGGACTATGAACAAGCTGAAATTTTTATTGATCCCTTTTATCTTTCTAGGAATGATTGCCTGTGAACCGCAGGCTGAAAAATGTCCGGAAGTTGATTTCGACAAGGAATTATCTGATATCAGAACAGCACTTGAGCAGTATGAACTGGCAAGGGAAAGCGAAGACTTTAGCACGGTAGAGCAGATCTGGGCATCAGATGACGATATCGTACTTTTCGGTACAGAAGGGGATGAGCAGATGGTAGGCATAACAGCCATCAAAAAGGCCATGAGCAAGCAATTTGATGAGTTCGAGAACACCCTGATCAACATTTCTGAGCAGAAGATCAAGATTAACAAGAGTGGCAATACGGCCTGGTTTTCAGAAGTGCTCGATTACAATTTCATCTATTTGGGTGAGGATATGACTTTCGAAGGCATCCGGTTTACAGGGGTTATGGAAAAACGCGATGGTCATTGGAAACTTGTGCAGGGACATCTTTCGGTACCCTACGAAGCTGAAATAGAAGAAGAGGCCAGGTAATCCTGCTAAAAAGCAGGTGTGAACTGTTTCAGGAACCTCTGGTCATTTTCAAAGAAGTACCTGATATCCTTAACTGCGTATTGCATCATCGCTACGCGTTCTATGCCCATTCCAAAGGCAAATCCAGAATAAACCTCCGGGTCGATGCCACAGTTTTTCAGTACTGCCGGGTCAACCATGCCACATCCCATGATCTCCAGCCAGCCAGTGTATTTGCACACATTGCAGCCTTTACCTTTGCAGAGGATGCATGATATATCCATTTCTGCCGAAGGCTCTGTAAACGGGAAATAAGATGGTCTGAAGCGAATCCTGGTTTCCTCTCCAAACATCTCCGTAGCGAAATAATACAGGGTTTGTTTGAGGTCGGCAAATGAAACACCTTTGTCAACATAAAGCCCTTCCACCTGGTGAAAGATGCAATGCGAACGGGCTGATATGGCTTCATTCCTGAATACCCTGCCCGGCGAAAGTGTCCTGATTGGTGGCTCGGTGTTTTCCATCACCCTGACCTGTACAGAGGAGGTATGGGTACGAAGCGCCACCTGATCTTTATAGTCGCTGCCTTTTTCAATGAAAAAGGTATCCTGCATATCCCTGGCGGGATGTTCGGGTGGGAAATTCAAGGCAGAAAAATTATGCCAGTCATCTTCCATCTCCGGGCCTTCAGAAACATTGAAACCAATATTTTGAAAGATATTTACGATACGGTTTCTGACAAGAGAAATAGGGTGGCGGGAGCCGATGCTGATCTCTTCGGCAGGCTTGCTCAGGTCGTTTTCCGATGATTCTGAGGATCCTCCCTTCTCAAGCTGTGACTTTAGCTCGTTGATCTTCTCTCCGGCCTTTTGCTTGAGAATGTTCAGGGCCTGCCCGATCTCTTTCCTTTGTTCGGGTGCGACATTTCGGAAGTCAGCAAATAATGCCGGGATCAGGCCCTTCTTACTCAAAAAGCGAATGCGAAGTTCTTCCACATGCTCCTGGCTTTCCGCCATTAGCTGTTCGATTTCTTCACTGAGTTGCCTGATCTTGTCTTTCATGGTTTTAGTCAACGATCTCCATAGTCATTTTCACATCAATAACAGGCTTGTCGCCATAACCTGTCTGTACTGCTGCAATCTTGTCGATCACATCCATGCCTTCGATCACTTCACCGAAAACGGTATAATCATAATCGAGGAAAGGAACACCACCAATGGTTTTATAAAGTTGCCTCTGCTCATCAGTCCATTCGCAGTTTTTGCGTGATTCGAGGGCATCCAGTTCAGCATCGCCATAAACTTTACCTTGTACGAGGTAGAATTGTGAACCGCTGGAACGTTTTTCCGGATTTATACCATCACCCTGACGGGCTGCTGCGAGAGCTCCTTTTTTGTGAATGCGTTCGGGAACAAACTCAGCCGGGATAGTATAGCCAATATCAACAGTACCGCCATCTTTTCCACCACCCTGGATCATGAAATTTTGAATAACCCTGTGAAAAGTTGAGCCATTATACCAGCCCTCTTTAATGAGCTTGATAAAATTGTCGCGATGTCCGGGAGTGTCATTGTAGAGCATTCCGGTGATATCGCCATAATCGGTATGAATTACAAACATAGTTTCATTTTGTGCATATGACATGCCTCCGAAGAAGATGCCAATCATTAATATTACAATTGCTTTTTTCATTTCATTAAAATTATTTGTACTAAGAGTTTGCAAAACTAATAAATTATGGATTATAAATCATAGATTAGGTGCTGGGGCCTGGGGACTGGGTGCTGGGGAAAATTTGTTTTCAGCCATTTATCCATGTAGCCATGTAACAGTGAAACAGTGGATCAGTGAAACAATGGATCAGTGAAACAATGAATCAGTGAAACAATGGGTCAGTGGAACAGTGAAATATTTATGATTTCTTCATCATCTCAATATAATGCTTTCTGCAGAGGGGCTCATAAGCTTCAGCTTCTCCCAGCATGACCTGCCCGCCCTGATCGACAGTACGGTGTGTATATTGTGCCAGGTCGCCGCAATAGGGGCATATGGCATGAACTTTTGTGACGTATTCTGCTGTGGCAAGAAGAGCCGGGATGGGGCCGAAAGGTTTGCCCAGATAGTCCATATCGAGCCCGGCCACAATTACCCGGACCCCATTATTTGCGAGGGTATTGCAAACAGATGCGAGTTCTTCATCGAAAAATTGTGCCTCATCAATACCCACCACATCAAAATCATTGGCCATCAGAAGGATCTGGTTGGCAGATTGAACGGGTGTTGAGCGGACGGTGTTGGCATCATGCGAAACCACATCTTCCTCGTCATATCTGGTATCGACAGCTGGTTTGAAGATCTCTACCTTTTGTTTGGCGATCCTGGCCCGCTTTAACCGGCGAATCAATTCTTCGGTTTTTCCGGAAAACATTGAGCCGCAGATCACCTCGATCCAACCGCTTCTTTCGCCATTATTTGACTTTTCTAAAAACATTGATGCATCCCCAACTCAATCTTTTATATCTTTATTCGTTGATAATACAAAGGTACAAATTCCTGCTATGTAGTGAATGAATGATTGTAAATTATTCAACAACACAAAGTTCGGATTTTTCATCCTTCAATAAAACCATTTCATAACAGAAAAATACATTGCATAAATGGACAACAAGGCACTTTTAAACGAGATCGCAAAGCATGCTAGCATCCTGGAAAACCATATAATGAGACTGGAAAAGAAGCCCGAACTACTGCATGAGATCGATGTGGAGGTTTTGAGTGAAAAAATCAAGGAGATTTATACCCTGATAAATTCCCTGGAAACCGGAGAGCAGGAAAAGAAAGAGGAGATCCTTGTTGTCAATGAAATTCAAAAGGTACCTTTGGTAAAAGTAGAACCCGAGCCTGAGATTCCATCACCACAGGCTCCGATCGTAAATGAACATTCTTCTGAGCCGGAAATGAGTTCGGAAAGTGGAGTTGGGAGTTCGGAACATGAAGAAGGAAGTTCGGAAAGCGGAGTTGGGAGTTCGGAACATGAAGAAGGAAGTTCGGAAAGCGAAGTTGGGAGTTCGGACTTAGAAGAAGTTGTTGAGCAGCCTCCAGCTCCCAGCCCCCAGCCTCCAGCTGCCAGCGAACAGCCCCCAGCCCCCAACTCCCAGCCAACGGCGATCAGCGAACAGCCAACAGTCACCAGCCCCGAGCCCCCAGTATCTGAACCCAAAACCACAGCCGATCTTTTTTCCGGTCCAACTACTATAGCAGATTCCTTCCATGACGAAAAGGATAATTCCATTGCTGCAAACGTACACCCGCAACCTGTACAGGACTTAAAGATGGCCATCGGCATCAATGATAAATTTCTTTTCATCAATGAGCTATTCAAAGGAGACCCGGGCATTTATAATGAGGCCATAGAAAGTTTGAATCGCGCTGGAGAAATAGCTGCAGCAGAGGTAAATATTGAAAGCTACAGGAGCGAGTTCGGATGGGCTGACAATTCGGAGGCTTATCACAGGCTAAAAAAGATTGTAAAGGCGAAATACACTAATTAGAACATGCTTTATATCGTTCCAACACCCATCGGAAACCTGGCGGACATCACTCAACGTGCCATCGATATTCTGGGTGAGGTGGATTTTATTCTGGCTGAAGATACGCGCACATCAGGCAACTTGTTGAAGCATCTCGATATTTCAAAACCGATGATGTCTTATCATCAGCATAATGAACATAAAGTATTACAAAGGCTTGTGGACAGGTTAAGGGCGGGGGAGACTGCCGCCCTGGTCAGTGATGCCGGCACGCCCGGGATCTCCGACCCTGCATTTCTCATTATCAGGGAGTGCATAAAAGAAAACATAGAAGTAAGTTGCTTACCAGGTCCCACGGCTTTTATCCCGGCCCTTGTGGGATCCGGATTACCCTGTGACCGCTTCATCTTTGAAGGTTTCCTCCCACATAAAAAAGGAAGACAGACCCGCCTTCAGAACCTGACTGATGAAAAACGTACCATGGTCTTCTATGAATCTCCCCACCGCATAATTAAAACCCTTACTCAATTTGCAGAGGTATTCGGTGAAGAGCGACAGGCTTCTGTGTCGAGGGAGATCAGCAAGGTGTATGAAGAGACTGTCAGGGGAACCCTTCCCGAGATCATTGCCCATTTCGAGTCGAATCTTGTGAAGGGAGAGTTTGTTATTGTCATAGCAGGATGTTGAATTGGTTGAACTAGTTAAATTGGTTTGCCAGGAGCTTAGATTTTATATATTCCGGTTGATATACTTGATGTAAGCGTTGAGTTTAACATGAAGTTTATCCATAAGAGCCCTTATTTCCTCAATTGAATCTGAATTCTCAGGTTTTCTTTGCAAAGCTTTTTCAAGCCAGGTACGGGTTTCATATAGAGAACCTCTGGCAATATAACAGAATTGTCGTTGCTCTTTGAAATGAAATCTTCCGTAACCTTCTGAAATATTTGCAGGAATTGAATCAACAGCCCTAACAAGCTGATACCCTACAGTATTTTTATCAAACCTTTCCCAGCGACTCACCAATTGATAAGTAATATTACCTAGATGCATACCAAGCTGATATACCTCAAGGTCATTAATGTCTTCCCTTCCCATAGTTTGTAATTGTTTAGAGTCTATAATTATTAATACCGAAAATGAAAAAATGTCACACTAAAATCACAAATAAACCAATTCAACCAGTTCAACCAGTTCAACTATATTAAACTATTCCTCACAATAACTCTCTAAGATGTAACGACTTCAGTATTGAAGCGTCTTATTGATGTAACACGCAGTTAACGTTCTTTGAAAAAGCTGTACGCAATTGAACAGAAGTGATCGGAATCTGTACACATGTTTAGGTTAAAATAAAATTAACACCCTTATAAAACGCTGATTAAAAGACTATTATAATTTTGGCACAGAATTAGATACTATATAATCAAACCGGAATGTGTAACCCAAAAATTGTGTAAAATGAAAACAACAGTAATAACCTTATTCACTTTAGTGTTCATGATTTCTCTCACTGCCTTTGCAGATGGAGACGGAACAAAAGAAACTCACCCGAAAGGGAAGACTGAAACCATGCCAACGGAGATGACAATTCCTTCAAACAGCAGTCTCATCGTGATTAACCTGAACGAATCTGAGAATAACACAGGTTTACCGCAGGATATCCTCGATCAGTTTGCCGATGTCATGGCTTATCCGGAAGATGTGGAAAATGCTGCCGATCAAGAATGCGTTCTGGTAGGATTTTCTTATGATGATGACGGATACCTTCATGTTGAAAGCACCAGGTCAAGCAATGATTCATTCAACAAGCATGTGGTTTCGAATATTGAGAAGATACGTTTAAGAGATGGCAGCGTAACAATTGGTAAACAATACTATGCCAAATTCAGCTTTAAAAAGCTGTAGTGTTAATTTTATGTTAGTTAAACATTAGGTGCATGAGCGCCCCTGAAACCTCGGGGGCGTTCTTTTTTTTTCTTACTTTTAAATAAAAATTTATGGCATACACTTACTCTTTTCCCCGTCCTGCAGTCACCGTGGATATTATCATCTTTCGCCAGTCGGGGACCGATCATGAAGTGCTTCTGATCAAGCGCGGGAATGACCCCTACAAAGGAAAATGGGCTTTGCCCGGCGGTTTTGTCGATCAGGATGAACCCCTTGAGGTTGCAGCTGGCAGGGAGCTAAGAGAAGAATGCGGACTCAGTGGCATCCTGCTAACACAGATGCATGCTTTCGGCAACCCGGGGCGTGATCCCAGGGGACATACAGTATCTGTAGTTTATGTGGGATACCTTCCCGTTGGAGCTGAAGCTAAAGCAGGCGATGATGCTTCCGAAGCTGAATGGTTTAAGTTGAATGATCTGCCGGAACTGGCCTTTGATCATATTGAGGTTGTGATGATGGCAGAGAATATATTTTTGGTCTAGTACTGAGACATGAGACAATCTCAGTACTCAGTACTCAGTACTCATGTCTCAATACTCATATCTAAATACTCATATCTAAATACTATTTCCCGATTTTCGCCTCCTTAAACACATCATCATACTTACTTTTTTTCTTTCCGAAAGCATATGTGAACATCACTACAAATGTCTTGGTCAGACCATCAACTCTTACTTCACGAGTGATGAGTGGAGCAGCCAGGCTTAGTGTGATCGCATCTTCATTTTTAAGTACCTTTTGATAACCGAGGTTAATGTTCAGGGTCAGTCCGTTAGAATTGTCAAGAGCAATACGCTCGTTCTCCTGGGTAATAATATCTTTTTGTACCCGGTACAGGGCTAGCAGTCCTACATTGTACCGGCTCTTCTTAGTGTAAAAAAACCTGTTCAATCTGAGCATGGCATCATCGCCACGCGCAAGATCTTGCATTTGTGTGTATTCCAGTGCGTCCTCATTATCAGGCCACTCTGAATAGTGGAAATAGTTGCTGTTGCTGCCAAAGGGTTTCAGGTAACCCATTCCCAATTGCCACTTCTTATAGAAAAAGTTGGCCCCTAAGGCCAGGCTATAGGTACCCAGACTGGTCTGGTAAACCATAGGGGCCCCTTTATCATCAATGGTTTGGTTGGATGCATTGGGCGGCAGCTTGGCGGCTATCAGAAAGGATGCACCAAGGTCTTTTTTCCTGAGATAAGTATAATTAAAGCCCAGGCTGATATCACCTACACCATAGGATTGCCCCAGGTTCCCATAAACATATGTGAAGGGTAGCTGGACAAATATCTTTCCTCTATTCTTTAAGATTGAAAAACCCTGTTCAAACTGAATGGTATTGATCAGGCTTTGTTTTTCACCCAGGCTAAAAACATATGTAAGACGTGTGTTATATCCATTATTCATATTCAGGCCCTGTCCGTCGAGATCGCCCATGCTGCACAATCCGGCATCATTACATCCCTGGGAAAGCAGGCTCTGACCACTAATCATCATAGCGATCAACAAAGAAAACTTTAGCTTTTTCATTAATTTTTATTTTTCAGTCGTTATATCACAGAAAACCTTACAAAATAAAATGAAAAAAGTTCAATCCGCACCGATCTGAAGCATTCCGCCAGCTCGTCAAAAATGTGTATTTTTACGGCCCGGCTGATGCCTGAAAAACCGCAAACTTGCTGATACATACCACTAACTTGATGCGGCTTGACAATCTGCCAATAACTCAATAACTTGCGCAAAATCTTATTTTCATGAAGCGGACACTGACCCTGATCTTTCTTTTGATCACCCTGATCACCTTCTCCCAGCAGCCAGAGCGCAGCAACATCCCGGCAGGAATGTGGAATACAGCACCCCTTACCAATGAAGATGCCAGGATACTGAATAGCATTGAAACTATAGAGATGCCTGAAAACTACAAGTCGAGGTCACTCCCCGACAGTATAGATAATTCTGTGCATAAGTGGTTTCGTCAGCCCATCTTCACCCAGGAAAGTTATCCGAATTGTATGCAGTCAACCAGCATTGCCTATAATTTCACCTATGAGATCAATCGTCTGCGTGACCTATCGGGTGATGATCCCGACAACCAATATACCACACACTTTGCCTGGAATTTCTTTCACGGCGGACAGGGCTGGTGGGGTGTGAACTACCTTTTTACTATGGATGTGCTCGAGCATCATGGCACCCCGAGTGTTACTGACTATGGTGGTTTTTACAATGGTGGTGCACAACGCTGGATGTCGGGTTATGATGAGTGGTACAATGCCATGAATAACCGAATCGCAGGTATCAAAAAGATATATGTTGGTGATGAGGAAGGTATAATCACACTGAAGCACTGGTTGAACGACCACATGGATGGTTCTGAAACCGGAGGATTGGCCAGTTTCATTTCCTGTAGCCCCTATGACCTGCGTCTGCTGCCACCCGAATCTCCCCAGGCAGGCAAACATGTGGTTACATGGTGGTGCCCGCAGGCCTTGCATGGTATGACCATAATAGGATATAATGATTCCATTCGCTTTGATTATAATGAAGATGGGAAATTTACCAATGATATTGACCTGAATGATGATGGCATCCTGGATGTTCGCGACTGGGAGATCGGTGCCATGAAATTCTGCAACAGCTATGGACAGAATTGGGCCGACAGCGGCTACTGCTATATGATGTATAAGACCATGGCAGATGACTTTGGGCAGGGAGGCATATGGACAAACACCGTGCATGTACTGGAAGCGAAGCCTGAGCATGATACCCGCATGACTTATAAGGTGAGCCTGGAACATGATTTTCGTGAAAGCATAAGGGTACAGGCCGGGATCTCATCCAATCTTACAAGCAATAAGCCGGAGCATATCCATTCTTATACCATCTTCAATTACCAGGGGGGATGGCATTATATGCAGGGGAACGATACCACCGATGCAAATAAAACAATTGAATTCGGACTTGATGTGAGCCCCTTGCTTTCCTATGTGGAAGAGGGTGAACCCTATAAATTTTTCCTCATCGTAGATGAAAAAGACCCCAATAATAAAGGATACGGGCAGATAAAATATTTCAGTTTGTTCGATTATCAGGATGGAATGCAAGAAATCGTTTGTGATGAACAAAATGTCGTCCTGAATGATAATGGCAGGACCCTGGTGTCGGTGATCTATGAACCCACCCCTGACAATCTGGCCATTTCTACAGAATCGATTCCGGCATATGAAGCCGGACAGCCAATGAGCATTCAGCTCCAGGCTGAGGGTGGCCAGCAGCCTTACAGCTGGCAACTCGACAGGAACTATGTCATGAATATTACTGAGGCTTCTTTCCCTGAAGTGGACGAAGTACAGCTTATCGATGACAGCTGGTCGGACAGCCTGGTTTTTCAGGCCCTGGATTTCGAGTTTCCGTTTTATGGTAATAAGTATAGTAACCTTGTGGTATCTTCTTCAGGCTATATCTTCTTCGATGAAAATATGTATTTCTGGTCCTACCTGGCCGACAATGATTATTTCCTGAAGAGCAGCCGCGTTCTTGCCCCCCTCCTTAGCCAGGATATGTTTGTTCATCAGGGAACCGATGAAGGCGTATGGTATGAAGGGGATGAAACCAAAGCTACTTTTCGCTGGAGGACTGCTATGTATGGACAGGATTGGCTGGATATGAATTTTGCTGCCAGCTTGTACCCTGACGGGCGCATAGAATTTTTCTATGATGAGATGATTCTGGAAGATCCTATCCGTTGGACGGCGGGCATATCTGATGGTGACTATTATAATAACAGCCTGCCTGAGTTACCTGACCCTCACAATATCATTCCGGGAACCAAGGTTGAATTTTTTCCGGGTGTTCAGCCAGAGGAGGTTGCAGTATCCAAAGATGGCTTGCTTGAGATCCTGGAAAGCCGGGAGAGTACAATTAGCGAGATCAAGCTTACTGTGACCGACAATACCCTGGTCAGCGCAAGCAAGTTATTTCCCTTCACTGATGCTTTGGAGTTTTCATTAAGCATGAATGGTGATGAAGATCTCTTGGTGAACAATGGGCAGATCGCATACCTGGATCTGGATATTGTAAACCATGGAACTGAAAGCATTCAGAATATTGCTTTTTTGCTTGCCTGTGATCATCCTTTACTCCAGATCCAGGATGACCTCTATCAGCTCGATCAAATTGATCCCGGCGAAAGCATCAGTGTCAGTGGGGCATTTTCTTGCTTATGCGACAATGAAATGCCGGACAACCAGCGCATAATCATTGATCTGGTTGCCACAGCAAGCACTGTCTCCTATCAACGTAATTTTGATCTGACAAGCAAGGCAGCATCTATGGAATTAAGTGGATTTGCAGTCCGCAATGAGCTTAATCTTCTCGAACCCGGCAATACAGATGACCTGATGGTCAGGTTGGTGAATATTGGAAGCCGCAGCAGCATCAACACAGTGGCTGTGCTCACCTCAAATCATGCAGGCGTATCGGTGAACGATGGGCAACCTATCAGTGTTGGTACTATTGCTCCATGGGAAAGTAAGGAAGTGCTGATCAGCCTATCAGCCGATTATTCCATTTCATATGGATCAGTAGTAGAATTTGATTTGGTATTGACAGATGAATTCGGGATTATCACAGAGATGAACTTCAGCATGCGTGTGGGCCGGACCCCGGCATATGTCATTGATCTTGACCTATCGACCGGGTCTGGTGTAGGCATTTATAACACTCTTCAGGACATGGGTGTGGAAAGTAATTACAGTCCCTCATTTCCCAACTCCATAAGTAACTATCAATCTGTGTTCTTGTGTGTGGGAAAATTGTTTACCAGCCATAATCTTTCCTGGCAGCAGGGTCAGATGCTTCTGGATTATATCAATAGTGGAGGAAACCTGTATATGGAGGGTCGGATGGTATGGACTCAGGAACCACATCTGCCCATACTCGACCGTTTTGGATTAACTACTGTGGAAAGCGCAGGTGGATATGAGATTGTAAAAGGCGTTGACAGCACTTTCACTGAAGGTCTGGTGTACGAAAATACTGCGCAGACCTCGCTCTGCCTTTTCTACTTGGAGCCTACACCATCGGCATTTTCTATTTTTACGGGTACGGAATACCCGAATTGTGCCGCTGTGGCATATGATGAAGGAAATTACAAAACCATCGGCACTATTTTCGAGATGGGAGGATTGATCTCCTCAGATTCCTGCCAGATGGAAACACTGATGGAGCAAATACTTGACTTCTTCGAAGTGAAGCAAAGCCTGCTTGGCGTGGAGGAGGTGCCGGATATGCCGGGAACAGTTTCAGGGCAAAACTATCCAAACCCTTTCCGCCATGAAACCAACATACCGGTGAAGCTGGAAAAACGGAGCTATATCGATGCTGCAGTATTTGATTTGCAGGGAAGACGTGTGTATGACCTGGCCCCATCAACTACCTTTGAGTCAGGCTCATATAAATTCACATGGGATGGCCGTAGTAATAGCGGACGTGCATTGCCCGATGGCATCTATATCTATCGCATAATGATCGATGGTGTTCCTTTCTCGGGAAAGATGGTTATGATACGATAAAACTCCCTTGTCATGCCGAGCGAAGTCGAGGCACGTGAGAAGGAAAAGGATATCTTCAAACCAATGTTACCTAAACATCATAGAGTAAATAAAGCAGACTCTAATAGTTTTCTAATTTATTTCCCCATCATATTATTACCTTTGAATAAACTATGAGGTATCAATTCATATATGTCTTCGTATTTTTTACTGTCCTCCTTTCACTCAGAGGCATTCCCGTGAAAGATATTGACCATAATTCAATCCCCGGGAAAGTCATTATACTAGTTGATAGAAATGCAGGAAACAGGCTTACCAGCCTGGAAGAAGATTATTCAGAAGCGGGATTTAAATTTGAGCGTTGCCTGTCGCCGGAATTGGGTATATGGCTGTGCAGTTTCGATCAGGATGTGTCAAAGGCTGATGAATTGCTGGGAAAACTTCGCTCTGATAAGCGTATCGTACAGGCGCAGTTCGACCATTATATTTCTCTTCGGGATGTATTGCCGGATGATCCTAGCTTCGCAATGCAATGGGCCCTGTATAATATAGGGCAAACCGGTGGAGTACCCGATGCCGATATTGATGCGACGAAGGCATGGGAACTCAGCGTGAATAATGGAACAACCTTGCTGGGTGATACCATCATTATCGCAGTGATCGACGATGGTTTCGACCTGGAACATGAGGACATGAACTTCTGGAAAAACCGAAATGAGATTCCCGGCAACGGTATTGATGATGATAGCAATGGCTATGTGGATGATTATGATGGCTGGAACGCCTATGCCGGCAACGGTGACATCCCGGTAAGAAGCCATGGTACCAGGGTAGCGGGGGTGGCCGGAGCTGTCGGGAACAATGGAATTGGCATCAGCGGTGTAGGCTGGAATGGAAGGGTCATGCCGGTGGCCGGATCATCTACCTTCGAATCCACGGTAGTGGAAGCTTTTGCATATGTGTATAAGATGCGCTCGCTCTATGATGAGACCAATGGCGAGCAAGGGGCTTTCATCGTAGTCACAAATGGTTCTTTTGGAGTAGATTTTGGCAATCCTGATAATTACCCTATCTGGGAAATGATGTATGATTCACTGGGAAGCCTTGGTATTCTCAATGCCGCGGCCACTATGAATTACGAATCGAATGTAGATATTGTTGGGGATGTACCTACTAATTTTAGCAGTGAGTTTATCCTCGGGGTGACTAACACTAACCTGAACGATGCAAAATACAACAATGCTGCCTGGGGGCCGATATCCATCGACCTGGGTGCCCCAGGGACCAATATTCTGTCAACAAAAACTAGCGATACTTATGGTTATAGCACGGGAACCTCCCTTGCTGCTCCACAACTAAGTGGAAGCATTGCCCTTGCATTTTCTGCTGCCGATGAACAGTTCCTGATACAATATGTGGACCAACCCGCAGAAACAGCCATTTTCCTGAAGAACATTATCCTGGATAATGTAGATACACTCTCCGGTTTCGACACCCTTTGTGTATCCGGTGGAAGGCTTAATGTGGATCATGTGGTCAGGGCCCTGCAAAGTCCTCGCATGGAAAATTCTACGGATACACTGCGTGTTTATCTTAGTCAGGACTCAAGTGCACACAGATCAGTTTTACTTTCAAACCTTACTGGCTTTAGACTTGCTTATAACTGCAGTTTTTCTGTCCTTCCTGAATGGATAGAATATTACCCCACTGCAGGCTATTTGCCTGAAAATGGCCAGGAAAACCTGGGCATCGGCTTTCGTACTGAAGGTCTGGATTTCGGAACCTATTCCAGTATTTTGGAGATCAGAGATCCTGGTGGATGGATGATTTCGCTTGTCCTTGAACTTAATGTGATTCCCGACTTGAACGTTCAGGAAGAGGAGGGAAATGCCGTCCTTATGGCTGCATATCCAAATCCTTTTACAGATATACTCAACATCAGGATGAAGATTAAGAAAGAGACCGGAGTGAAAGTCAATATTTACAATCTTTCCGGAAAGATGTGTAGGTCGTGGGAAGAGTATTTACTTCATGGTGAGCATAACCTTCAGTGGGATGCCAATGCCTTGACCGGTGGTGTCTATATTATTGATGTGAGGGGAGAGGGTTTCCACGATAAGCTTAAGGTGGTCAAAACATCCAGATAGGCCTACTTGCCGGCCAACCAATATGCAGGGTTCATCAGTTCCTTAGCCTGCCAGATCTCAAAGTGTAACTCTGTTTTATTATCGCTATGGTCGGTATAAATCCTGCCAATACGTTGTTTGGTGGTGATTTTTTGTCCTTTGCTCACCAATACTTCATCAAGGTTTGAATATACTGTAAGGAATTCACCATGCCTGACGATCACAACATTATTGAAGTTGGGAACAGAGATCACCCTGGTCACTTCACCATTGAATACGGCCCGGGCATATTCCCCTTCTGAAGTCAGGATGTCAATCCCATTGTTCTTCACCTTAACCCTTTTTAGTACAGGGTGCTGATGTTCTCCATAGGTGCTTGAAATTATTCCCCGCTCTGTAGGCCAGGGCAGCTTGCCCTTGTTGCTCGAAAAGCTTTCTGAAAGAAGTTTTTCTTCAGGTGTTAATGCAAAGCCACTGCTGGTGGTGGTGGTCGATGATGCAGCAGCAGCCCTGGCACGTTCCTCTGCCAGCCTGATCTCTTCGGCAATAATGTCGGCGATGGTTTTCTCCAGTTCGGCTACAGCCTTTTCCTTGGCTCTCAGGTCTGCTTTCAGTTGCTTTTCCTTTTGTCCCAGGTCCTGTATAGTACGGTCAACATCACCTTTTTCAAATTCAAGCTGATTTTTTTCATCCTGTTCCTGCGACAACAGATTTTGCTTTTCGGCTTTTTCTCGTTCAAGTTGCAACTCCTTCAGGCTCAGTGCATCCTGAGTTGAGGTAATCAGCTCGGCCTGTGTGCGTCGGTAAGCGCTATATTGCTGGAAATATTTGATCCTGCGATAGGCCTGGTTAAAATCTTCTGCCGAGAAAATGAACACCAGGCGATCGTATGAACCTCTGTGTCGGTTAGCATAATAGATCATTTTGGCATATTCTTCTTTCAGCTTCTTAAGATCATTTGTGAGGGAGAATATACTGTCGCCGGTAATGTCGATATCCCGATTGGTCAGGGCCAATTCTGCCTTAATATTATTGATTAATCTTTCCCTTTGCCTTATCTTCTGTTGGAGTATCGTCAGGCCTTCCATGCTGTTTTGACGATTTTTCCTGGTCTTTTCGAGAAGCTGATTGGTATAGGCAATTTCTGACTCGATCTGTATTTTTTCCTGCTGAAGGCTGGCTTTACGGTCCTGCCCTGATATTGTTCCCGGAAGAAAAAGCAAACCCAGAAAGGATAAGAGAATGACTTGATGAAAAACCTTTATGTTAAGCGGTCTCATCATCCTTAATAGATCCTCTCATATTTAGTCGGGATGGTAAAAGGAAAGTTGGTTGGTTCGTCGAGCCTGATTCTTGAATAATGGACCTTCACTGTAATCTTTTCTTCAGCGGTGATCTCAAAAACGATGTCATAAGGGAACAACTGACCTTCAAAGTCTTTGAAATTGCCGTAATAGGCTTCCAGTTTTTTGTCGTTGGTGATCTCTTTAATATTTACCCTGGATATCTTATAATTCTCCGGGTTCAACCAGATGTCCTGATAAAATGCCTTGGCATCTGTTTCATCCTGCTTCACGAATTTCTTCAACTTATGTCGTTCGGCAGTAGACAACTTATACTCTGAACCATCGACACTGGCCCTGAACTTTGATTTTTCGTAGAATTGAAAATCGTTTCCGATAATAATGGCTTGAAGGATATCGAAATCAATGTTGGTTTGAAGGTATTCATTGATAAAGCGGTAATCGCCCCTGAGATATGTCTTGCTGATCCTGTTCATGAAAAACACAGAGTCATTGGTGATCTTCAGCCGCGCCATTTCAATGCCCAGGGCCGGGGAAAACGACAGCCAGATGATACTGTCTTTCTGAATCCTTATCTGTCCCCTGAACTCGGTGAGTTTTTTATCGTATATGTAATTGATAGTAAATTTGGCTGAGAACCAGGAGAACTGGAGTTCACTATTAGCCAGTTCATCGAGCAGGTATGCTGATTTGGCTTCTTTTAAGGGTTCTTTAATGATGCTTCTTTTGGCTGAGCATCCCGCCAGGACAGACATGATGAGCAGCATGGCAAGTATGCCTGTCAGTCTGTGATCCGTAATCATATTTCGTAAAGTTTTACTCATAGAGTACACCTTCGTTAGCTTTCTTTTCGAGCAGCTCAGAGCCTCCATTACCTGCTTCCAATGCCCTCTTCCAATAGCCTTGAGCTTCTTTTGTCCTGCCAAGTTTGTAAAGGACGTCACCGTAATGTTCCAGGACCTCTGCATTCTCTTCCGTGTGGTTCTCTATTGACATGCCGATCCACTTCAAAGCTTCATCATACTCGCCCAGCTTATAGAGCACCCACCCATAGGTATCCTGGTTTGATGAATTTTCAGGATCCAGCTCATTGGCCTTTTTGGCCATCTTTTTGGCGCGTTCCATCTGTTCGCCCCTTAAAGATAAGTAATATGCATAATTGTTCAGCACAATGGAGTTCTCAGGATTGATGTCGAGGCTGGCCTCGTAAGCTTCAAATGCTTTTTCATCCTGTCCAACCTGGTGATAGGCATCGCCCAGGTAATTGTAAAATTCAGCCAGGAGGAGGTCATTCCTAACCACAAAGCGGATCCCGGTTTCCAGGTCTTTAATCATTTGCTCATGATCCTCGAACTGATAGCTTGCAACAGCTGCAAAAAGATATGGCAGGGCTTGCTGTGGGAAGAGCTCAATCGTTTTTCGGCTGTCTTCCCGCATGCCTTCAAAGTCGGATAAGTTAGATTCGGTAAAGAGCAACTGTTCCCACACCACATACCTGCTGGGGTCATGGCTCAATACTATTTTTAAAGATTCCCTGGCTTTTTCCCATTCCTCATTTTGATAATACAGGTCGGCCTGTATGCTATGAGCCCTGGCATCATCCGGATGCGATTCTACCAGTATGGCGGCCAGCTCTTCAGCTTCTTCCTTTTGCTCATCATAATATTCTTTTATTGTAAAGTAGGCCAGCAGGATCTGGATCTTGGTGTCAATATCTAGATAAGGATTGGAGAACCCAAGCTTGAGGTGTTCGAATGATTTTTCCTGTTCGCCCCTTTTTTTGTAGTAGTCAGAAAGGGATATCTGTATATAAGCATTTTCAGGATCCTGCTCCGCAATGACCAGGTATGTTGCCAGGGCTTTTTCATCCATGCCATTGGCCAGATAAAGCTCTGCAAGGATTGATCTATACCTGCTCTCATGGGGCCATGATTCGCAAAGGGCTTCCATTTCTTCAATGGCCTTTTCAGGATTATCCATCCGAAGCCATATCTTTTGCTTTTGTATTGAGATCTCTTCTGTTACCCCGATCATATTCTCGATAGTGTTATACGCTTCGATAGCGTTCTGGTAGTTTCCTACGAGCAGATGGGTTAATGCCAGGTCATAGAGGTATTCAAGGTCGTCGGGGTGCAGTTCAACAAGGCTTTCTATCACCTTTATGGAATTTTCGAATTGCATATTCTCCTGGTATAACTCGGAGAGCAATTTCAGGTACCAGACATTTTCCGGGGCATATTTTACCGATTTTTCAGCCCATTCGAGTGCTGATTTTGAATTATTTTGGATCCGCTCAATACGTGCAAGCTCATACATGCTTGCGGCATCTTCAGGATCAAGCTCCAGGCACTGAATGAACAATGCTTTGGCCTTATCAAGCTTACCCAGGAGCTTTTCACTATTGGCTTCAAGAAAAAGAGCCGAATTATCTTCTTTCTTTTTGTCTTTGTCCTTGTCCCTGTTTTTGCTTTTATGTTCTGTTTTCTTCTGTGACATTCCTTCAGCAGGAAGCATCATTGCCCCTCCTGAAAAACAAATGATCAGGATATATGGTAGTATTTTCTTTATTCTTATGAACATCTAGTATCGTTTCGTCAAAAAATTCAACGCTATTCCAGGTATGGAATTGTGCTATTATAGGTCTAATCCGCTGAACCGGCCAAAATTACTAATAAAATCGCTTGATTGTGACTGGCTGAACAGAATTGAATACGCACAAAAAAAGCGGAGTAAGTATTTTACTCCGCTTTCTATATGAAAAATTATTCTTAATATTCCCTTTCCATTGTCAGATTACCTTTTTCATCCCACATCTTCCAATGACCTGTTTTGCTTCCTTTTTTATAGAACATATCATAGCGCTTGGTTCCATTATTGTCCCAAATATACCAGGGACCATCCTTCTTACCATTTTTATATGAAGCTTCGGCAGTTTTCACACCATTCTTGTCCCAACTTTCCCAGGTACCATGATTTTCCCCTTTCTTGTAGGACTGATGTTCTTTTCTGGAACCATCATCGTAATACTGATATCCATCACCATGTTCCAGGCCGTTCTTTATTTCTTTCTCGAGTTTAACATTGTTGCTATCATAGTACTCGAGATACTTTCCTGTATATAGCTTATCGCCTTGATAGTACTTTCCATTCCTGACTTCAATATCCTGGCCCATGAGCATAAAAGCAGGAAGGATAAGGAAAAAGATCAGTGCCAATTTCTTCATTATCTATTTGTTTAATAAGGTACTGCAAATATAAAAAAACGTGGGGTTTTCTTTCATGGGGGCTGATGAAAAAAAAGACAAACCATCGGTTTGTCTTAGTAATGATTTTTTGAATTGGTTCTTAGTTTATTGTTTCCAGCTTCACCTTGATTTCGTCTTTACCGGCTTTGATAAGATCAACCGATAATTCACTCTTTTCGTAGGAGATCAGAGATAAAGTCAGGCTATACTCAGCAGGTTTAAGATCTTCAAAGGTGAAATTACCATCAAAATCAGAGAATACATATTTTTCTGTGTTGTCCAACTTAACCATGACACCGGCCAGGGTTTCTCCGGTGACCTTATCGATCACTTTTCCCGACATGCTTGTTGTTGGTGCTGTATTTTCAGGGTTTGGATCGTTTTCTGCATAGCTAAAACTGATTCCGATGAAGAGAGCTGCAAATAAAACAAATATCTTTTTCATAGTTATGGTCTTTAATTTGCCACAAAAATATACCGGCATTGGAGAATATCAATGGATGAACCCATTAACAATAAGTTATCTTTGTGTTAAGCCAATGTTAATGTGGCTATAAGTCCCTGATAATAAGTGGTGTGCTGATGCTATTGCTCTCGTGTAAGGCACGGTCAACGATAAAAGCATCAAAGCGGATGGTATCGAAATTGGAATTGAAATTGTAAATAAACAGGGTATCGAAAATATCTCCGCTAATGGCTTTATTGGTTCCCTCGGGTGTAAGGTTGGGGATACGTGCACTCAGCGAGAGCGTATCGTATTGCTCTGTCTGTGGATTAAACCATACGATGGGTACCTCATTTATTTCCCCGTTTTGCATTTCAAAATAGGTAATGATCAGGTTATAGTGGTATTCTGATGCGGCATTGAAGGGTGGATGTGTATCACCACTATTCAGGCCAATATCGCCATCGCCATCTTCAAATGTAAAATGCAGCACACCACGATCGTAAATTCCCAGCTCAGGGTTATAGATCCTGGTGAAGTTCTGGTACTCTATCCTGGGCTCATCAGGGAATTTCTCTACTTTTCTGCATGAGCTTATTACAGCAATCAGAGCGATAAGCAGAAATAACTGTATTTTTGAAGAGAGCCTCATGCAGGATGAATATGAAGTAAAATTACAAAATTTAAATTGTCTGCCATTACGCATATCAATAAGTTCAGGGAAAAAGCCTTTCGGGAGCTTTCCCCGGAATCATTTAACGAGTTGGCACTGGAAATATTTCGTTACCAGCTTGAAGAGAATATCCTTTACCGGGAATTTGTATCAAACCTGGGGATTCATGTTCAAAAGATCACAGATCACAGGCAGATCCCATTCCTGCCGATTGGGTTTTTCAAGAACCACAGGGTAGTATCAGGCAACTTTCAGGAAGAGATCATTTTTAGCAGCAGCGGGACCAGCGGAATGCAGCAATCAAAGCATTATGTGAAAGATCTTGGCCTGTACGAAGCAAGTTTCATGAATGCGTTCAGGCATTTTTATGGTGAACCAAAAAATTACAGGATCCTCGCTTTATTGCCTTCCTACCTCGAAAGGGAGGGCTCATCGCTGGTATATATGGCTGATAAATTAATGGGGGCGGGAGGATATGAAGAAAGCGGTTTCTTTCTGGAAGAACATGATGTTCTGGCTGAACGCTTACACGATTTGTCATCGAAGAGAAAAAAAACCATATTACTGGGTGTTTCATTTGCATTGATCGATTATGCTGAAGATTGCGGTTTCCCTCTGGGCGATCATATCATTGTGATGGAAACCGGTGGCATGAAAGGAAGGAAAGAAGAGCTTACCAGGGTTGATCTTCATCAGCAATTGAAAAAGGCATTTCAGCTTCAGTCGATACATTCAGAATACGGGATGACCGAATTGCTTTCGCAGGCTTATTCCGTGGGTATAGGCAGGTTCAGGACCCCAGCATGGATGAAGGTACTTGTTCGTGATATTCAGGACCCCTTCAGCCTGCTTCCGACAGGAAAAACGGGTGCACTCAACATCATCGACCTGGCCAATATACATTCATGTGCTTTTATTGAAACACAGGACCTGGGAAAGATTCATCCTGATGGAAGCTTTGAGGTGCTGGGTAGAACAGACCACAGTGATATTCGCGGGTGCAGCCTGCTGCTGCAATAAAAAAACCCTTCCACCGGAATTGGCAGAAGGGTTTGTATCCATTAAAATTTTCTATTTTTTGATCAGCTTTTCAGTGAAACTGAGGTGCTCAGCCTCAACAGAAAGGATATACAAGCCTTTCGGATTGTTCCCTAATTCAATATTCAGGACTTCCCCTGCTGCCATATTGGTGTTCAGGGTATATACCTTTTCACCAATGACATTATATACATTGATGCTGGCATGAAGCATATCTTCACCCACCAGGATATTAAAACTACTGCTGGTTGGATTAGGATATACCTGCAGGCCTTTATCAACTGAAGGTTCGTCAACGCTAACCATGTTATCGACTATCACATCGAAACCTTCCGAGAAAAGACCATCGCCGCAATTATTCATTGCTCTCACAGAAATGGTAGCAGTACCAACAAATGAAGTATTCCAGTTAATAGTTCCAACTATTCCCATTCCGCTGAATGAACCTGCTTCGATAGGCTCAACCTTCCACTCGTAATATTCTGCATACTGCAATGGATCAGTACTATATTCAGAACTGGGGGTTGCAGGTGAGTTAACATAATCAGGGCCTTCCGGAGTGGCTGCCACATCCGGTGTATCCATCACAGAAAGGTTCATGATGTCATCAACACTTGAGCCGGCTGCATTTTCAGCCATCAGGGTAAGCTGTACGTTTCCGCTGGAAATATCATCGCTGCCGGGTGTATAAATGGGCTGTAGGATTTCCGGATTGTCAAATGTACCGTCGCCGTTTGAGGTCCACAATACGGAAACCCAATCAGTGGCCTGACCCAGGCATTGGAAATCGCTTCCATTACAGGCGTATGCATCACTACCGGCATAACAGGTCAGGGTCATCAGCGGTGGGAAGATAATATTATCAAGCCATGCGCAATCATTACCGGCAAATCCACTGCCATCTTTTTCATAAACCCACTTAAGCGTATGTACGCCTGTTGGGACGTATATACTAATTTCATTCCATCCGGCACCTATGCCTGACCATTCGCCTTTCAAACTATTATCAATGTAAAATTTCAGAAAGTCATCATCCATTTGTGACGCGACTTTATAGGTGAAGAAAATCGTATCGGCGATCATCACATCTACCTCGATCATAAGTTCAGAGCTTTGTCCATCAGTAATCAGACCTGATTTGGCTGAATAATCACCTTCAAATGGGAAGATGCTACTAACCTGCCAGCCTTGTTCTCCACCCATGGTCCAGTCAAATTTGCTGAAGTCACCGGTTTCATAATCTTCCATGATCAAACCAATTCTTTGCCTGAATTGTTTAGTGGCTATGTATTCTCCTGATGCGAGTGTATATTCAAATTCAGCAAAAGCTGCTCCATCTGGTGCATCAGAATCTACCTCAACTTCATATTCTGAATAGGTAAAGCCTAAAAGACCTAATGTACCTATAGTAAAGGTGTTATTTTCAAAATTCAGGTATTGGGATGTTGAAGAGAGTTGTGTCTGTGTGTTTTCAGCAGGGCAGTGCCCGGTATTTTTGTTGATGATCTTGATCGTTGCGGTTTCACCGGGGTCAAGCCTTCCGTTATTGTTTCCTGACTGGCTGTCGTCAATAACCATAGATTCTATGGACATAACCGGAGCATTGATCAGCAGATCATATTCATAGATCCAGCTTTCTTTTGTGGGTGTATTCAGTTCAATTTCAAAGCCAACAGAATATTGGTCCGGAACATAGGATGCAATTTCCATTGTAAAGGCACCATCTTCGGTTACAGTTTCTAAACCGGGAATAGTCGGCCATTCATGCACATTTTTCGTGATACTTAAATATGGATCGTTACCGATCAAAGTACTGATTGTACTGAGGGCTTCTCCATTACCTGCATTTTCGAGGCTGACATCCATGGCAATAGATTCACCGTAATCAGCCTGTCCATTCTGGTTCCCGTCAGGATCGCTTATATCGACATCTTCCAGCATAAGGTAAGGACCGCTGGGGGATGAGATCATAACGGTACCGAAAAATGGTTGTCCGTTTTGCTTTGTTACTACCACATCGCCAACGCCCATGGTACTCAGAGCCGGGAATTCTAATACGGCTATGCCATCTGAGCTGGCGAGGGCTGAGCTGAGCAGTTCTCCGTCCACACTCAAAGCCACATAGGCATATGCTTCTGTTGTAACCGTAAATGAGGTGGATTGCAGGGGAAGCAAGGGTGAATAGGTCACTGCGATCACTGGAGGATTGGAGTAATAAACCATTAATGATGGGTCTCCGATATAGTTGTAAATATCCCAGTAATATTCTGCTGAGCCGGGAGAACCTTCTGTAACAGCCATATTTCCGGCAAAGATCATTTCATCTCCGCTTACATACCATTCGCCGAATTCTTCACCATGATCATGGAATGAACGGTCGTAGTTCCCAAGTCCGGTTTCCGAATAGGATGGTGGATTTTGGGAGATTTGTCCTACACCAACGCCGAAATAATAATCTTCATCCCAATAGGTGCTGTTTGACGCTCCTATATAACCAACCGCACCTTTATTTGCAGTCCTTACAATAGCCTCGCCGAAGCACTCGTTCAGCTGATATTCGCTTGATGAGCAGCAATTTCCGATCAGGACACAATACATGTCCTGGTTCTGCAAGGCAGGGATATGAGAGATGCTGAAGTTAGGATCAGACCAGCCATCGGGGCTGCAATGAGCGGTATAGTTACCGAAAGTTACACCATCACTGATATCCTGCCTGATCTGTGCAGCATTGGAGCCTGAATTTGGATATAAATAAGTTTGAGAATAGATTCCATGATCTTCATTGAAGTAGTTAATGGTACCATAGTTTATCTGGCCGTTACCATGCGAAGCACCAAAGCTGCCATCCATCCCTGCCACCATCACCACTTCGTCGAGGTAAGTTGGGTCGGGCATAGTATATTTTTCATACTGTAGAGTCTTATCTATATAAGGTTGAAGCTGGGTCGGATTTTGTGCCGAGAAACGTCCATAATAGATCTCAGGGAAAAGGTCATTGGTAAATTCACAGTAGTTGCGGTCTGTAGCCCCATGGCCATTATCCCATGTTGGGATTTGCTGGATATCGCCTACGAAAAGCACATAGGAGGGGGCAGGATCATCCGGGGTACCAGCATCGTACAATCCCTGGATATAAGATTTTATTGAAGTTAGCGTACTGCCAACAGCACCCTCATCGGTATAAGCTTCTACCACCAGGAAACCTTTCTGGGTCTTCCATTCAATAAAAGACTGAAGCTGGCTTTCAAACATCCTGTCGGCAATGATGACATATTTGATTGGATAGACCTTGAAGTTTTCCTTGTTATAGAGCGGCTCCTCATTAACCAGGGAGTTGTTGATCGACTGAAAGCAGATGGATGCATATTTTTCTTCAAGGGAAAGTGTTGCAGGCATATCTGCATTTTTATACTCAACTTTAAACCCGATATGATGATAAACCCTCAGAGTGTGGCTGACAGGATCATAGCTAAAGGGGATGAAGGTGATCCTGGCAATGCGTTTGTCTCTCATAACACCCAGTATCTGAACGCTGATCAGCTCATGTTCAAAAAATCCGGCTTGCTGATATGCAGCCTGATCATAAATAAACTCATGAATGTCTTCATTTTTGCTTCTTGGAGGCTGAGCAGGATAAACAGGATTATCAAATCCTTCATCCTCCAGCATGATATCAACATATTTTAATTCACTGATGCTGACAATGGCTTCTGCTCCAAGTGGAACCCTGATCAATTTCCGTATGGCAGGCATTTCCGGCTGGCCATACAGATCAGTTTTTGTATTTCCACTAACTGCCAAGCGCGTGAAAGTGCCCAATTCAGTATTGGTTTCTGTCACTGTAAACACAGGTGTGTTTAGTTCACCAGAAAGCTCAAAGAATGAGCTGTTTTTAATTGATAGCCCGTTCATCTGATCTTCTGTTACCTGGACGGTTTTCTGTGCATTCAGGGTGCCGAATGCAAACACAGAAATACTGATGGCTATCGCAACAATTGTATTTTTCATGGCAGACAAATTTTTGGATAAAAAAAGCCTCCTGCTACTGCAGAAGGCTTCAGGTCTGTATTATTTATTAATGATTAATTTTTGGATCATCTTTTCTCCCTGACCTTCAATCACCAGGAAGTATAAGCCTTCCGACAGCCCGTTAAAGTTCACGGTGAAGCTATTCTTCCCATCCAGGTAAATATCGGATAGAGAAGCCATTTCCTTGCCAACAATATTAAAGGCCCTGATGCTATAATTTCCTGTTTCCGATACAGAGGCAAGGATATTGAAACTTCCGTTACTCGGGTTCGGCCAGAGCTGGAAGGTGTTATTCTGGCTGATCTCTTCCACTGAAGTGAAATTATCCACGGTTACTATATAAGCGGCTGAGAATTCACCTTCACCGCAGCTGTTCATAGCCCTGACGGTGATGCTGGCTGTTCCGAGGAAGGATGTGTTCCAGTCGATGGTACCAATTGGGCCCATACCATAGAAAGTACCGGCATCAATAGGATCCACCTGCCATTCATAATGATCAGTATAAGGAACCGCATCGATCATGTATTCAGAACTTGTTGTTGTATTCAGGTTCACATAATCTGGTCCGGTAGGTGTTTCCGGTGCAGAGGGAGCACCCATGATCAGCAGGTTCATATCATCATCCACAAAATCGCCCATCTCGTCCTCTGCTGTGAGGGTTAGAACAACATTGCCATTGGCAAGGTCATCAGTTCCCGGAGAATAAATGGGGTTCAGAATATTTGGATCATCGAAATTTCCATCGCCTGAGCTGGTCCATTCAACCGATACCCAGTTTGTGGCCTCACCTGCGCACTGGTAATCGCTACCTGTACAGCTGTTATCGTCAGGTCCGGCATAACAGGTGAGTGTCATGAGTGGCGGGAAGGTGATAAAGTCAATAGTTGCACAGTCGCTGCCGGCCATTCCGGATCCATCTTTTGAGTAAACCCATTTAAATGTATAGGTGCCGGGGTCAATTGGGATAGCGATTTTTTGCCAGTTGCCTACCCCTGACCATTCACCCTGCAATGAATTATTGATATAAAATTTGAAAATATCCTGGTTGAATTGTGAGGAAGTCTTGAGAATAAAGGTGACAGAGTCGGCAAGCATCACCTCAGCATTCACTGAAAGTACACTTTCTTCATTATTACCAATACTTCCCGACTTGGCAGAATAATCTCCTTCAAATGGATAGATGCTCGTGATCTCGTAAGGGACGTCTCCGCTATTTGCCCATTCAAATTTGCTGAAATCACCGGTTTCCCAGTCTTCAACGATCAAACCGATCTTTCTCTGGAATTGGGCAGTTTCGATAAAATTACCTGAAACCAGTGTATAATCAAAGTATGCAAATGCTGCACCATTGGGAGCATCAGCATCTATTGTAACTTCGAATTCTGCCCATTGGTATCCAAGCATGCCCAAGGCACCGATGTCAAATGTATTGTTGGAAAAGCTAAGGTATTGGGAAGCCGATGCCAGGCTTGCTACAGTATTTTCTGCCGGGCAGTGGCCTGAATTAAAATTCTTAACCTTGATGATAGCTGTTTCACCGGGGTCTAACCTACCGTTTCCGTTCCCGGCAGCATCATCGATCTTCATTTCAGCAATATTAAGGATGGGCGCAAATACAACACCCTGGTATTCCATGATCCATGTTGTGTCAGCATTGCTTGCTGTTACCGTGAAATCAATGATATGTTCATCCGGTGTATTGTCTGCAATTTCCATTGCAAAACCTTCAGGCATTCCTGTGGTCTGCCCTGCAGGGATCAGATCATACATTTCATAATCATCTGTCAGGCTTACATATTGGTCATTCACCTCCAGGGTCACGTCAACATCAGTTGCATCAACACCTCCAAGGTTATATAGGTCGATAGTATAGGTTACAGATTCTCCGAAGTCGAGGAAGCCATTATTATTTCCACTGATGTCGTTCACATGGGCATCATCAAAGATAAGGAAAGGTGTATTTCCCGGCACAACATCGATCTCATCGATGAGGGGGAGATAATTAAATCCTGTGATGGTCAGTGTCAGAGTTGTGGGGTTGGCAATTGCCGGGAAGTTCAATGTGAGTGTCCCGTTCTCAATAATGCCTGAGGCCAGGATCTGGCCATTTTCTGTGATGCAGGCAGTAGCTCCATTAGCAGCAGAAGTGATTTCTAGTGAACCCATGCCAATAAATAAGGTAGGCATATAATTTGCTACAAGGGCTTGAGGAAAAGCAGTCCTGACTTGCAGGGCAGGGTCGCCGAAACAAACCCAGGTATCGGTCATCTCATCACCACCCGATCCATATTCGTCATTCATCTGCATGCATCCATGCATGGAAGCTGCACCAAATGTTCGATTGATGTTTCCTGGATAAGTTTCAACAAGCACATCATTCATTTCATCCTGTCCGCACATAGGCGGGTTCCAGCTCTGATTAATGGTTGACATCATTGTGGCAACAGCACCGCTGGGTTCGTTATTGTTGGTTGCGCGCAACCAGGCTTCTGCGAAGCAGGTGCCGCCTACAAAATTTCCATTCACACAGGCTACAGACCAGATAAATGGCCACATGTTATTATTTGTCAATGAATTTACATTGCTGCTGGAGAATCCAGAGGTGCTCCAGGCGTTTGTACTGCCATGTCCGACGTAATTGATGAGTGTGGCTCCGGTATTCACCTCGGTAGCTACTGTTGCAGGAGATGGGTTTCCGGGAGCATCATTCCCCCCCTGGCTGCCATCAAAAAGTTCTGCAGCATAGATATAGGTAAAGTCGAGAAGGTCAGTATGGATATTGCGTATATGCTGATAATCATATTCATTATCATCTCCGGGACCTTCAGAAGAACCAATCCCTATGGCGCGATCAAACCAGTTGAAGCTAAGATCAGGATTTTGCTCATATTCCAGGGTCCTGTTCACCTGTGTTTCTACCTGGGCTACATTTTCAGCTGAAAAGCGGCCGATGAATACATCAGGGTAATGGTCGTTCCCAACGATATATGCATAATTATTATCAGAATCACCACTGGAATAAGATGAAGGGACCTGCTGTGCATCACCCACCAGAATTACAAAGGTGAGGCCATTTGTATTGTAATAGTCAGCAATAAAGGATTTTATCTGCGTAGAACCTCCTATTGTTGCCACATCGACGATTTCACACGGAGTCCCGGTTTGTATTCTCCAGTCAGCCAGCGGCTGAATAGCATTTATGAAGGCACCATAGGAAATGATCAGCATATTTCCATGCTCACTTACCGGGGTATAATCGCTAAGATTATCAGGATTGTTCAGGAAATGAAGATCATAGATAGCTGAATAATCAGAAGAGATTTTTTCTGGCATCTTGTCCCTGATAAGCTGATTTTCGCCATTGTTATTTACCTTGAACACTTCTACATTTATGCTATGATACACTCTCAGTACTTTTGAAACGGGATTATACTGGAAGGGATAAACCACAACTGTCTGTCCACGATAATCCCTGATGATATAGGCATCCCGAAGTTCAGCCAGTTTAGCTGGAAAGAATGCATCCTCATTATATTCTTCTCCAAATGTGTAGGGCACATTGGCCGGATTGATATCACGGTATAGATTACCCTTGGAAGGGGCAATCAGTATATTTTGGTAATCGGTATAATCAGATGATATAACTCGAACATCCATACCGGCCAGGTCGGGGATCATCACCGAAGCTGTTAGTTTCAGCAAATCGGGTGCGCCTGCCTGGAGTATGGGGCTTGCACCATCGAGGTCGAGAGTGTAGGCCATGCCCTGCTCCGTTTGTACTTCGATGAATTCATATCCGGGAATCCGGAAGGAGATCCTGCTGTTTTGTACATCAGAATCGATCAGTTGAATCTCGGCAGAAGCCGCTTCATCACTGCTGATATCGACCCATTCTCCACTATATGCAAGGAGAAAAGAAAAGAAAAAAACAAATAAAAATAAGAATGAGTTTTTCATGGCGAGCTTAGCTTTTTTAGGTTAAGATGTCGTTAGATGGGTGCAAAGGTACAATGATTTCGTTTCGTTATCAAGTCTTTACATCATTTTAAGTGTCTTTACTGAAGTGACTAATGTATTCTTATATTTAAAATAAAAGCCGGATGCAATCGCATCCGGCTTTTAAATTTTTATTGCTTATCGGTTTAGCAAGATCTTTTTTACCAGGGTTCCATGCTGGTGCATGACCTTGACAAAATACATGCCCTGCGGATAAGCTGTCATATTGATCCTTCCGGAGAATCCCTCCTTGGCTTCTATATTAGCTTCCTGGTAAACGAGTGTGCCGTTGATGTCGTAAATACGAACTTCAACGCTGCCGAAATCCTCACCCTTAAGCTCAATAGTGAACTCACCATTGTTAGGATTGGGGAAGATAGCAAGTTGTTGTTCTTCCGAAAGCTCTTCAACTGAAGTGAAGTTGTCAACGGAGACTTCATAGGCTACAGAATATTCACCATCACCGCAGGTATTCATGGCCCTGACAGTAATGTTTGCAGTACCCAGGAATGACTGATTCCAGGTGATTGTACCGATATTGCCCATACCATCGAAGTTACCTGCATCAACCGGATCAACTGTCCATTGATAGTAATCAGCGAATGGAACAGGATCACAAGTGTACTCTGAAGTTGTGGTGACATACAGGTTTACAAAGTCGGGTCCAGTCGGGGTTTCAGGTTGTGGAGGCACTGTGCGGAAACTAAGGATCATATCATCATCAGCAGTTTCCATATTATCACCTGTAGCTTCCAGTGTCAGGGTAACGTAGCCCGTATTCAGGTCATCGCTACTTGGGGTATATACGGGATCCAGGATTCCGGTATCATTGAAAGAACCTGTTCCTGATGTACTCCATTCCAGGGTCTGGTATGCCCATGCCTGTCCGTCGCACTGATAGTCTTCACCTTCACATATCAAAGCATCATAACCTGCAAAGGCAGTGAGGGTCATCAGTGGTGGGAACTCGATGTAATCAAGCCATGCACAATCATCTCCTGAAGAAATAATTCCATCTTTTTCATAGATCCATTTGAAGGTATGTACACCTGCAGTCACAGGTATCTTAACCAGGATCCACCCGTTACCAATACCTGACCATTCGCCTTTCAGGCTGGCATCGATATAGAACTTAAGCTTATCATTGATCTCAGAGGAGGTTTTGGCGAAAAAGTGAATGGTATCGGAGAACATAACTTCCGTACTGAGATATAGTTGTGATGTTTGTCCGTCGTTGATATTACCTGATTGAGCATGATAATCACCTTCAAAAGGATAGATCATATTGGTCATCCAGTAATGCTGTCCTCCCATTTGCCAGTCGAATGTAGTAAATCCATTGCTTTCCCAATCCTCAACAATAATACCGATCTTCTTGCTGAAGTCGATGGTTTCGCTAAATGGTGCAGATGCAAGTTCATAGCTGAAGTCAGCATAGAAGAGCCCGTTGGGAGCGTCAGCTTCTACCTCAACAACAAATTCTGCCCATTTGTATCCAAGCATGCCAAGTGATCCCAATGAATCCTGGTCATTCACGAAACTGATGTAAGGACTAGTACTCTGTAGCGTAGCCCAGGTGTTTTCTGCAGCGCAGTGCCCCAGGTTGTTGTTTTTAACTTTAATTGTGGCGGTTTCTCCTGGATCAAGTCTTCCGTTGCCATTTCCGGCAGCATCATCGATCATAACTTCAATGATATTGATGATAGGTGCTCCCAGTTTTAGTTCGAAAGTCTCGAGCCACTGTCCATCGCTGAGATCACTGATCTCCATCTCGAATTCCACCATATGTCCGTCGGGAACTTCATCAGCTACTTGCACGGAGAAAGCTGCATTGGCAGTGGCCATGCTATTTCCGGCAATGCTCCCCCAGCTACCTTCATTATCTATTATGGTAACATATTGATCGAGAGTTGAGATAGTAGCCATAACATTTTTACCTGTGTCAAGTCCGATATTTTCCAGAGTAACATCCAGGTTTGCAAATTCCATAAAATCGAGTTGACCGTTATCGTTTCCGGTCTGATCATCAACATCAACGTCTTCCAGAAGGAAATATGAACCTTGCTGTGGGATGATAGGAATGTCCATGATGTATGGAATATAGTTATGTGTAGAAACAACTACGGTAGCTGTACCCGGATTGGTAACAGGACCACCGAAATTGATCATGGCCACACCCTGTGAGTTGGTAAACCCGATGGCATAAAGGCCCATATCTTCATCACTAATACAAACCCTGGCACCTTCAACAGGGCTGCCGCCACTTTCAACAAGTACTTCAAACTCGGTAAAGCCCAGGAATAATGTTGGCAGGTGGCTCACCTCCAGGTCACCAGGCTGCAATGTCCATGGTTCTATGGAGGCATCACCCAACCAGAGGTATGTTCTTACGTTTGAACGGCCAATATCACCATGAACATTCAGTACGGTTACGTTGGCAAAGTTGGTCACATAACCAATATTATATATGCCTTCATGGAAAACAGCCTTATACATCTCCTTGTCATAATCATGGTTGGGGATGGTATAAGAAGGAATGATAGCACCATTGATAGCTACTGAAGCTACAGGTGATTTCATGAATGATTCACAGAGGCAGTCGCCGGGATGTGCTACGATATCCATATTGTCACAGCAAACATCGAAGAGAACAAAGAGCTGATCCTCATTGGTCAATTGCTGTACATGAGTATTGGTGAATGAGCCTGTAGCTCCCCACTCCCACAATTCTGTGGCACTACCATGGCCACGATAATTAAAGATCCCGCAAGAGGTGGTATTCACAAAATTGACAATATCTGCATTCGTTGCTCCTGCACCTCCGTAGCACTCTGTGAAGATCGGGGTTTGCAGGGCATATGAATAAGCTTCGATCTCATTCTTACACTGTGTATATTTTGAGGGATATTGCTCCTTGTGGGCCACCAGAAGTGTGTTTTCTGCCCAGTTGCTTGTGTTATCGGGCGCCTGGTAATAATCCAGGGTTTTCTGCAATTGTAATGCAAGTTCATCCAGATTATCATAAGTGAATCGCCCAATGGCCAGATCGGCATAGTGATCGTCAGCGCCATCCAAACAAGTATACCATGAGTCTGAATAGGAGGGGTCTTCTCCTGAGGGTGCCCACCAGTACATGGGGACATTATCGGGTCCGCCGTTGTTTCCACCGTTGGGATAGGCATCTCCAACCATCAATACGTATTCCAGCCCGTCAGTGTCATACAGTTGATCGATATAATTCTTGAATTCCTGTGGTGTGCTGAAACCTGGTTCTATTACCTTTACCTCAACCGGGAATCCCTGCCTGTTCTTCCAGTCGACGAATGGCTGCAGTGTTGCCAGTGGATTGGTGTTGGTGATGATGAGATATTTAATATCGTCGTTGCTTCTTGTATTTTGAACTTTATAACCCATAGAGCCGAAGTTCAGAATTCCGGCCTCATACATATTGTAGAAGGACTGGGAGATATTTTTACTTCTGTTCAGGACTACTTCTGTATCGGTCCCGTAGAAGTCGATCCTTAAGCGCATATGAGTCATCACTTCCAGCTCCCTGCTATTGGCTTTGTACTGGAAAGGACAGATATGCAGCCCGGCAACTTTTACATCCCTCCAGATACCGGGTTTATTGGTATTTGCCATTACTTCCGGGAAGGGAAGGTCAGAGGCATAATAGTCTTCATTGATATCGAATCCGGTGTATTGACCATTCGTGATATCCTTTGATGGAGTTTGTGAAGGATATACCAGCATATTATCAAGTGTAACGGATTCTGTTTCGAGGATCTTTACCTTGACAAGTTTATCGCCAGGAAGGGCTATGACTTCGCTGATTACCGGTAACTCCGGAAAACCGGTTTCGTGAAGGGTTTGCCAGGCTTCAAACCTGAGTTCCTTGTAAGTGATGCCATCATGGACAACATCGGTTGAATAGAGCCCGGGTATGGTGATGCTTACGGTCATCCCGTTCATATCCTGTTCTTCAAGCTGAACAATTGGGTATTCTTCCGCGGATCCGTTAAGAGATATCCAGCTACCCTGTGATAGTGCGCCCTGGCTTATCAGGACTGCAAAAATGATGAGAATAAGGTTTAGTTTTTTCATGTCTGTGAGTATAAATTTAGCAGATTGAAAACAAAGATAATAAAAGAAACCCCCGGAAAAGCTTTCCCGGGGGTTTTATTCTGTTGACGGACATGTTAATCCGGTCTGTTATTCTCTAAAATTTAAATGTAGCACCAATGGTGAAAATGGAAATATTCCAACCCAGTTCTGAAAATACTGCAATTGCAGGAGTAAAGAACCAGCGGGCTCCAACATAAGCACCACCGTGAAAACCTCCATCACTGCCGCTATAGGTAGGCAGTGTTGATGGATATCCTGAACCATAGGTAACCTTGCTGTTTCCAAAGTAGTAACCTAGGATAATTCCGGCATAAGGATCAAGTTTGGGATGAAAGATGAAATGATAATTACCCCTGATGGCAACCAGGAAGAAATTAGCTTTAACATCATAACCATATGCCCCATAAGAATAGTCATATTTGGATCCTCCAAAACCAACCAGGCCACCTACACCAACGATACCTTTCAATTTGCTACCCATGCCTATTTCTACGATTCCATATTCATAAGAAACAGAAATAGAAGGGAATCCCAGCCCATAGCCAGCACCTGTGTATATGGTGTTGCCAAATCCAATCCCCAGATTGATGGCCGATGATCCTTTTCCAAAAGGATCGCCCTGGGTTTGACTATTTGCATCTGTAATCACAAAAGCAAAAGCCGCTAATAGTAAAATTACCTTTTTCATGTCGTGAAATTTTAGTTATTAAATCTTATACTCAGTACAAATATAACCATGAATAGTGCAAAATCGTAAAAAGATTGGCATAAAAAAAGTCCCGCATATTGGCGGGACTTTATATTCATTGTTGTGAATATATTATTTCTGAAGAATGATTTTTGCTGTATAAAGGCCGAGATCACTCTCAATAAGCATCATATAAATACCCTCAGCTTCGCTTGAAATATCAATGTTCGTACTGAAGCTTCCATTCACCGCCATATTATGTTTTTCATAAACCATGGTTCCTGTGGCATTCATAATGCGCAGGTTCACCCTGTCTACTTTGCTGGTGGCTATCTCAAGTGTAAAGGTGCCATGGTTTGGATTCGGATAGATGGCCAGTCCGAGTGCATCGGCAAGCTCATTGATGCCAACATTCTCAATCTCTACACTATATTCTTCTGAGAATGGACCGTCACCGCACTGGTTGGTTCCCTGCACTTTGATCATGATGTTGGCCGGGCCTGTATAATATCCTGCCCAGGTAATGGTGCATTCCATCCCGTTCATCTCCATGTTTGAATACACCTCTGCTGGAGTTACCTCCCAGATATAATCACTGGCATCGCCTGCACCGCTTGTGCTAAAGACGCTTGTTGGTGTATCGATAGTATTCACTGTGCTAGGTCCGCCTGGTGTTGCTGCCTGTCCGGGAACATTAATAACAGAGACCTCTGTTGATCCTGCCCCAACATTTGTACATCCTCCTGCATCCTCAACGCTCGATACTGAATAAGCAGTATTCGTTGTTGGAGATACGTTGAAGGTGAATGGCGAAGCATTGGCAGTGTATGATTCACCGTCGATGACCAGTTGCCAGGGTGCGACACCCGTCAGGGCTACACTCAGTTCAGCCTCACCGCCTTCACAAACGGAAGCTGTTCCTGACATGATAGCAGTAGGTGATTCCATGATCATCACTCCGAGTGAATCAGATGTTGGCCCAACGCCGATATTGTTCATTCCGCACACCTTTATATAGGCCATGCCCAGGTGCTCATCCGACCAGTCGATCGTAATACTTGGAGAAGAACCGTTTACTGTCCCTGCATTTGCAGGTTCAATGGTCCAGATATACATATCGGCTCCTGCCACAGGAGTTGTGGTGTATACTACAGCCGCGCTATTCTGGCAAACTTGATCGTCGCCAACAGGCTTAGATGGGGTATCAGTTACTTTCTTGATGCCAAAGAAATTGAGATATTCATCCATCAGCTGTACCCTGGTTGAGATTCCGGAACCATTTGCAAGTCCGCCAAATTCAAAGGCGCATCCAATGGTCTTATAATTTCCTTCATCAAAAGCTACTCCGGAGTAATATGCCGGGGCGTTATTCTCAAAGATGTTAAAGGCCGGGGCGACGGCTTCGATATGATCCATATAGCTGTTATCGCCTGCATAATTAAATGCCATACCTTCAGTGAAAGTTCCTGACTGTCCTTGCAGTATGTCCATGTCACTGGTGCCATCAGCCACTGCATTAATATTGAACATGCCATGTACGGCAGTTTGATCATCGTAAAACCAGGTGTCGCCACCTTCCATATATAGATTCCCTCCTGCATTCAGGAATGCAGCAAGTTCAGAGCCTTCGGATGGGCTCAACTGGTGGTTTTTAGGGTAGATGCCGAGGCACACAAAAATGGTGGAATAGAGATCCGCATTTTCGGGCCATGAAGAGGTATATTCAGCACCAATGCCGAGATCCTCTATGGCTGCAAATATATGCGGTCCAGAGTTCAGAGGGCTCACATCGAGATCGATGATCAGGATAGGCATCTGCCCAACTGTAAGATTGAACATGCCCTGCGCAGTAAAGCCGGTCTGGGCTTCAATATCTATTGTGAATTCCATCTCTGTTCCCGGAGAAATGGCGATATCAGGAGTTACGCTGAAGCTTTGCATAACTTCTCCGTTTGCTGCGATCTCTCCATAGGTTTGACTTGAAGTGTTGATCACGAGAGATGGGTCAGGGCATGAAAGCTCACCAAGAACCTCATAAGCATCAGCAGTTCCTGTATTGCCCAAGTAAATGTTTAGATTAGCCGTCTCTCCCGGATCCAGCTTGCCATTGCCATTACCGGCTGCATCGTCTACGATTACCTGTACATAAGCAAGGCTAACCGAATGCCCTTTCAGGAAGAATGCGCTTTCCCATGTATCACTACCGTTGGTAGCCGATACATTAAATTGCACATTGTGCATATCAGGAATATCATTGGCAACATCAAGTGCAAAGCCGTCGGCAACTGTTTTTGTTTCACCTGCCGGAACGGTACCATAAGAAGCCTCGGTGTTGGTCATAGTGATGTATTCATCGTCGGTGGTTACAGTAACCTCAACATTTTCGCCATCTTCGATTCCTACATTACGCACTTCCAGGCTGAGGAGGATTGATTCGCCATAATCCATCTGTCCATTGTTGTTCCCGGCAGCATCGTTGATTGTTACTTCATTCTGTATGATGTATGGGCCAGCCGGAGGAATCACTTCAACCATTGCATGATAACGCGTATAGTTTGTTTTTGTCACAACCACGTCAACCATGCTTGGAGGCTGTTGTGATACTATGGGTATGGTGATCTGGCTGCCGGTGCCCATACCGGTTCCAATAATTTCCCCATTTACGCTGAGTGCGATGAATGAGCCATCGTCAGCTGCGATGTTGAAATTTGTAGTGCCGGCCAGGATCACATTGTCATGGACTACAGTCAGGTCCATAGGTACCTCTGAATACAGTGTGCTGAATGCACAGCCGTGGTGATGGAAGAGGTGATGTGTATGAACCTTGTTGACCGGGTTATAAGGCCAGTTGGATTGCTCCAGGAAGATCTTTCCAGCAGCATTTCCAAAAGCAGGAAGCAAACCACGCGGTGCCGGTTCAGTCTGGGTATCTGGCATGAAGTCAGGCCACATATTGTCGAATAACCCCCACACATAAGTGTCGTTCACAAAAGAATAAGATACTTCTGAGGCAGCAATGAGTCCAAATGCACCTGCATTCTCGCCATTATATTTGTAGCGGTGGAATTTCTCTGTAAAGCATTCTCCCGACATATTATACTTACCGGTGAGGCAGTTAATGGAGAATATAAATGAAAGGTCGGTATTTGTCAGGCTGCTGATATTTGAGCTCTGGAAAGAAGGTTCACCCCAGCCGGTAGTGCTTCCGTGGTCGCGGTGTTGTAGCATAAAAGAACCATCATTCAGGGCATTGACAACATCCTGTGCTGTACCTCCCGACCAACCGCCCAGTTCATCAGGTGTGGCAGGAATATATCCAACACCATCAGGTCCGAAATAATCAACAACCATGGGTGTATTGTCATTCGATGACCAGATCGTTCCTGGTATCCCGTCGTAGATCTCATTGATCCTGACAGGGTCTTTTCCATGGACTTCCCTAAAGTAACCACCAACAACTTCCGAGCATATCTGAAACCATCTTGTGGTTTGCCAGCCCAGGGCTGTGATGGGATGGTTGTAAAAATCGGGATCGGTGGGTGGGTTTGTTTCGTATTCAATCACCTTGGTGATCATAGTTTCCAGGTGTGTTTCGTTCTGTGCGGTCATACGTGCAAAGACCACATCCGGCAGGTCATCATCGTTAATATCGGCATAGATATTATCTGAGGCACAATATGAATTCCAGATTGGAGAAATAACAGTATTACCTACATCTCCATAATCACCCAGGAGCAAGAAAGCTGCCGGAGGAATAGCCCAGTTGGCCATGGCATCATCCACAAAGCTTTCAATGGCTGCTGTAGTATTGCCACCAACTTCTGTGGTGGTAAAGATCCCGGTACGTATACCCTGCTGGTTCCTGAATAAGGCCAGTGAATCCGCCCAGGAGATGAAGATAGGATCATCCGGTGTGATGATCACATATTCGAAGTCAGGAGAACCTAATTCCGGATCATATTTTGGATATTGCACTTCAGGCAAAGAGCCAAAGTTGATCATCATGTCACTGAGGATTGGGTCGAACCAGCGGTTGCGGAGGCGATCTTCACCAAAGTGGCCATTCCCGCCTTCAAAGCTTACTTCTACCTTGAGGTCACGATATACTTTCAGTTCTTTTGTAACAGGGTTGTATTGGAAAGGTGTGATCCCCAGGATCACAGCATCCATACCCCTGATGGTTTTTACTTCCGACATGCTAACTGCTTCCGAAGGATAAAAGGAATCAGTGTTGTAAAGTTTCATGTCTTTCTGATAACGAAGTGGTCCGTCATCCGTACTCAAAGGAATACGTGGTGCCGGCGCAATGTTCACATTTGAATATGTTTCCACACGCTCGGCAGTGACCGTGTAGTTTACTGCTGCACCTTGAGGTACTGCAATAAAACGGCTGATACCAGGAAGGTTTGGCGCACCTTCATTATTGGGAAGAAAACTTCCACTGATCTGAATGGTTTTCATGGCTTCCCCTTTGAGTTCGAAGTCTGCCATCGAAAATTCATCCAATGAGTAAGTAAGCTCAACAGTCGATGCATTGGCACGATCGAGCCTGAAGCCTGCCTCTGACCATGCATCATCAAAAGCATATTTTTGTGCGTTTGTGCTCACGGAAAAAATGAGCAAAAGCATTGTTAATAATGTTATTGTCTTTGATAGAAAACTTGTTTTCATGGTATCAGTTATTTGTTAAATAGCTATGTGTCTGAGTTTGTTCAGATTGACAAAAATAGGATAAAATATTCCAAAATGTGAATATTTAACTTTCTAAATAAGTATCCTGGTGGGGATCAAGGCGATAACTCTTGTCTTTTTATCTGCCTCATATGCTTACCGGATAATAAGTTTTTTACTCAGTGTGCCCTCAGATGTCTGGATCCTGCAAAGATAGATCCCTGCTTTGATTCCGGAGATGTCGATCATTTGAGTGTGCATGCCTTCCTGCTGCAAATGCTGGTCGAGCACCTGCATCACTTCGTGTCCGAGAAGGTCATATATAAGGATATTAACATCAGTAGAATTGGCCAGTGAATAATCGATATGCAAAGTACTCCCCGCAGGATTGGGCCTGAGATTCAGCTCGATCCCATCTGTTGTTTGGGTATGTTGACCAATGCCTGTAGCAATATCAACCGGAGGGAATACGATAAAATCAATCCAGGCACAGTCGCCTCCGCTACTCAGGTAATCATCCTTTTCATAAACCCAATGGAAGGTGTGCAGTCCCTGGGTGATGGGGAAGCTTACTTTTTCCCAGTTCAGCTCTCCCGACCATTCTCCAAGCATGGTATTGTCGATATAGAACCTGAGGAAATCCCATTCTGCCTCTGAAGATACTTTCCTGTAGAATGTAAGATCTCCCTCAGCTAATACATCGATGTAGAGGAAAAGCTCTGATTCCTGCCCGTCGGCAATATCGCCTGATTGAGCACAGTAGGTTCCTTCATAAGGGTTAATGGTAGTGATCAACCACGGAACATCACCATCAAACTGCCAGTTGAAGTTTGTAAAGTCACCGCTTTCCCAATCTTCAACAAGTATTCCAATGCTTGTATAATAATCATGAGAGGTGCTGTATGCTGCTGAGGTCACTGCAAAAGCAAACATGGTGTTTGTTCCCAGAGGGGTGTCCTCATCCACTTCGATCTCAAATGTTGCATATGCATTCACTCCCGGACTTAGATCTCCTAATTGAAATGAGTTGTTTCCAGTTAGGCTGACCCAGCTGCCTAAAATATCCAATGTGGCCTCTGCATCTGGTCCAACAGCATGACCGGTGTTCAAAACACCAATACTTATGGTGGCTGTTTCACCCGGATCGAGGAAACCGTCACCATTCCCTCCGGCATTATCATCGATGCTCATCTCTCCGGCTTCAAGCACAGGAGCATTGAGCACAATGCTGAAAGCATCTGACCAGTTTCCTTTAGTTAGGTCTGTAATGTCCACTGTAAATTCAACAACTTCCTGATCGGGGATGTAGGTATCCACATCGAAAGCAAAATCATTTATTGTACCTGCGATTGAACCGGCTGGGACGTTGCCATAATTACCTGTCGCGTCAGTAATACTCACCCACTCGCTTAGTGTCGTGATATCTGCTGAAACGCTTGTAGCATCGGCAGTTCCTGCATTTTCCAGGTTTATGGTCATCATGATGGATTCGCTAAAATCGGGTAAATTATTCGAATTCCCACCAGCATCATCATCGATCACATGATCATGATAGATCATGAAAGCGCCTCCTGCAGGTGATACAGCAATATTATATGTCCTCGTCTGGCAATTGTACCCGCTAATGGTTAATTCGGCTGTTCCTGTTGTTGTCATCAGAGGATCGATCATGATGGAGGCCTGACCATTTACATCAGAAACCTGGGTCCCATGCAACACGCCATCTTTGGTAAGCGTGCAGCTTAAACCTTCAACGGGCGTATTGCTGGTCAGTACAGTTACTTCGAATGATGTAGCACCAACCAGGATGGGAGGTGTAAAAACTGCATCTACCACAAAAGGTTCATCAACCCAGATTTGAAGGGTTGGATCGCCCAGAATATTAATATCATAGAAGTTCCAGCGCAGAGCACCTTCTTCATGTTGCCCCGGAGCATTAACCCATGGGGCAGTTTGTATCTTGCTCTCCATAAATGCCATCCCAATACGGCCCATTTTTTCTTCGTACATGGCGTCGAGCATTTCACGGTGAAGATGGGCAGCCGGTCCTTCGGTCTGGCCTTCATTGAACCACCCATACCTGGAGTTTCCAACAACAGCTACAGCAAAATTATCGATGGCTACCATGCGTTCCATGATACAATCTGAATCATCGAAGGCACCGCAAATACACCCATGACTTTGCAGGAAGGTATAATTATGGTTGATTCCATTTACCTGTGAGAAGTTAGCATTCGTAATGTCGCTATTCACGAGATGCATTACATAGGTAGAGTTGGCATGCCCAACATGGTGTACGAATGACCTGCCTTCATTGATCCTTGCAAGGATGGTGTTGGTACCCCAGTTCTGGTGTAGTTCATAAAGGCTGTCGATATCATGATCAGGAGGAATCCCATTGGTTGTATATCCATTGTCATCACGCAGGCCAACAAGCAAACGAAGATAATCTGCTCCCCATGTTTCAGGGTTGCTGTAGAGGTGTTCACCGGCCAGGATAGGGTTCCTGAATTCGCCCAAAATAGGACTGTCCTGGTAGCTGATGGTTTTGTTGAGCATGGCATCGAGTTCGTCCTGATTGCTGAATGAAAATCGGCCGATGGCAATCTCCGGCAGCAGATCATCTTCCCCTATCTCCCCCCAGAGGTTATCACCATTATCATTCCAGGTGCCATCAAGGGCATTATAGTAGAGATCGGCAGGAATATTACTATCCTCGTATCCCGATCCTGACTGAACATAGCAATAAAATCCACGATAAGGAATATGTTCCACGTCACCCCCGAGCAATACGTACTCAATACTGTTAGTCTGGTATTCCTGGATGATGAAGTTCCTGATCTGTTCTTGTTGATCCTGCCCGCTCATGGTACTGTATATATCTTCGGTGGTCATCACCTCTGAGATGATGCCCCTGTACATATAGAGATCCCTTAGCTGTTCAAACTCATCCTGAAAGGCCTCGGGAGTGATGATGAGCAATTGGTAATCTCCAGTTTTGTGATCCCTGTCGGGATATTCAAACAGCATCTCAGGATTCTGTACGAAACTGCCTAGTCTGCTTTGTACACCGGCAGTACTGCTCAGCATACTCAATACATTGGCTGACTTTTCTGTCGATTCTGTTTTGATCTTTACCGTCATCTCCGCGTAGTAAGACACTTCGCCGCTTGAAGGAGTATAGATCAATGGGCAAATATTGAGTAATGCAATGCTGTGCCCGTTCATATATTCTGTGGAAATTGTCCCATAAAAGTTCTCAGGATAATCAGATTTGGATTGATACACCAACTGATCGATCTTAAACTCACCGGAACCACCTTCCGACAATGGCCTCGAAGATTGTTGAGGATAGAGCAAATAGTTGCCCGGAATGGCTATTTCATGAGTTCCGTTCACAACAAAAGAGACTGCTTTTTCGCCCGGTGGAAGCAACAATTTAACAGCAAACCAGGGCATAGAAGGTTCACCGGTATAGCCGGTATTCAGGCAACCCTCGAAATTCATGAGTTGATAATCTCCTGCATTTACGATTTTATAATCAGAGAAGTGGTAGGTTTTGGTCACTTCACCCCCAATAGTATAGAGGCTGAAAAGTGAACAGATCAAGAAACTTATGATATTCTTCATTTAATAAAGATTTGATCGATGAATTACATTTAATATAATGGATCACAAGTGTAAGGATTAATTCCTTACTCTCCCACTATCACCTGTTTGCTTATTTTGCCATTCTTGCTTTCAATATGCAGATTGTACAATCCGGCAGCCAGTTTACTGAGGTCTATTTTTTCAGAATAAGACCCTTTCAGGTGCAGATTATCCTGTTGGTATACAAGCGCGTTGCTGCTATTAAAAATGTACAGATTAATGTACATGTCATCAGCAGTTTCAAGCTCGAGAGTAAATACACCTTTGTTAGGGTTTGGATAGATATTTACGCCAAGGTTTTGTTCCAGGTCACCAATGCCAGTCGAATTGGCTATTGTAATTTCCAGGCTGTCGGACCAGATACTGCTTCCGCAATCGTTGGTAGCCATTACTTTTAATTCAGCCAGTCCTAAATAGCCAGCATTCCAGGTCACTGTTGTTTCATTATCATTGCTCTGCAGTATTCCAGCATTGGAAGGGCTAAGGACCCAATCATAACTCACCGTACCGGGGAAATTAGTCGTAGCATAGCTTGACACATTGCCTGCATGAAGGTCGACAAAGGCTGGCCCTGCGGGCTTAGCAGGTTGATCCGGACTTGGATCAACGCTCAATATTGCTGAATCAGCATTGAAGCAAGCAAATTCATTACTTACCTCTACCCAGTATAATCCAGGATCGGTAGCGAGGAAAGTTTGGCCGCTTGAGCCATCCTGCCATTCATAGCTTGTGAATCCCGGGCCGGCATCGAACACCATAACTTCCCAGTCGCAAATGGTGGTATCAGGCCCAATATCAGTTACCGGAAGCTCATAAACAGACACGCTAACTGATCCGGTTCCGGTATTGCTCCCGTCGCTGGCTTCAACAAAATAGATAGTATTTTCCATTGGTGTTGCTACAGGGTTTTGCAATGTGGAGTTAAATCCGGGAGGATCAGAGGTCCATGTGTAGGCATAACTGCCTCCACCACCAAAAACGCTGCAATCGAGTTGTGTGCTTTCGCCTGCACAAACATTCGGAGGATCTGCGCTGGCCGTTACACCAAATTCGCTCACGATCATGGTAACCGGAACGATGACCGCAGAAAGATCCGGATCATCATGGCTGATGCTTAGCTCGGCATTGTAGGTTCCAAGTGCCATGCCAGTAGCATTGAATGTTACTTCAATCTGCTCAGTGCTGCTTGGAGTAATAATTCCTGTATTTTGGCTAAGGCTCAGCCAGCTGATCACGTTCACGCTGTAATCTTCCACTTCGCCATAAGTGGTAACACCACATGGTTCGGGGGTTTCTTGATAAGTCATGCGAATTCGCATCCTGGTCATCCCGCCAACAGCATTATCAGGAGCAGTGATATCGGCTGTGAATACATCAGGACCACCACTTACCGTAATCGGGGCATCATCACTAAAATCTTCGTTCTGGTTCCAGTCGATCCAGATGCCCAGCTCATCTCCGGTCCATGAATTTCCATTGGTCACGGTAATAGGGATGGTTTCTCCGGTAGAAATGGTGGCACTTAAATTGGTGTAGTCTTCATAACCGCCACAGGAAGAACTATTATTAATATCTCCGAATTCTACCAGCGAGATATACTCATCGCATCCTCCACTACCACTGCAATAAGCTTTGCTGTCTTTATCAGTGAGGATCATAGTAGAAATATCCCAATGCAGGTCAAGTTGACCTGTGTTGGTAATGCTCAGGATTTGCATTTCAATGGCATCGGGTGGCAGGGTCTGCGTAAGCTCCGATGGAGATACAGAAATGTGTGGGCTGCCCCATTGTACACTTGCTGCAGCAGGGGGTGATTCTCCATCAGGGTCATAATAGGCAGTTACTGTATAATCATAAAATCCATAGTCTGGCAGTTGGTCGGTATAGAATGTATCTGTTGGATGCGCGATATCTATTCCGTCACGATAAAGAATGAAATACTGGAAGTTCGCAGCTTCATCGTAATTCCATTCCAGGTCAACCGCACCTGTTGGTTCATCCACAATAGCTGTCATGCTAAATGGTCTCGAGAGCGTATTGAGGGTATAGGGTGAAACATAGGTCATGGTGGAGCCAGTCCTGTTATCAGTCCAGCACGGATAAACATATGAATCCCTGGCTGTGATTCCAAGGTAGTCGCCCATGTATCCGCTGGCCAGTCCAGGAATAGGTGATGGCGTAAATGCCACATCGCTCACCTTAAAATCTTCCCAGGTATCGCCACCATCAAAGGAGTTGGCACAAAATACCTCACATTCAGATCCGCCTACATTTCTGTCATCGTAAAAGACTACACTCAGGTTCCCGGTGATCGGATCACAGGTAATCCATGGGAAATAGTGCTCACTCCCCAATCCGCTAAGTCCTGGTTCACCTTGATGGGAGCATCTCCAGGTGTCACCACCATCTTCCGAACGGATCACATATACATCAATATCGCTGCCGGTGTTAATACCAGGCTCGCCAATATTGGCCCATACCATGTAAATGTTTCCGCTGTACGGACCTGCGCTGATGTCAACGGCCATTCCCGGAAAGGAATTCACACGCATATTCTTTGAAGTTTCTGAATTGCGGATTCCCTTTACATTGCTTATGATCCTGCTTGCTGTTTCCCATGTGGCACCACCGTCAAGGGATTTCGACATGCCCTAGGCATTTTCATCTCTGGCCAGGAATCATAAATGGCATATGCTGCATATACTTCTCCATTAGGGCCGGTACCAATGTTTACACCCTGGCAGTGGCTTCCGGGATTAATCGCAGAGCTAATATTGACAGTTGTTGACCAGTTCAGGCCTCCATCGTCAGAATAGGAAAAACCAATATTATTGTTGAATGACCTCCAATGTCTGTCCAGGCACAATACAGATTGCCCTCATAAGGGCTGCTCAATTTATTATCGATCCAAAAGTGGTTTTTATCGAGCACTGAGGCACTTGCCCCATTATCTATGGTAGCAACCGACCAGCTTGTGCCCTGATCATCAGAGTAGGCTACTGCCTGCCCCATATTTGAACCGCTGATTATATGATTTACATACCACCATCCATTGTTTCCAATCACAACCGCAGGGTCACCGCTATTTGAAATGCCGGCACCCTGTATCTCACCTTGCCAGGTCAGGCCACCGTCGAATGAATACAGATCGTTGGCCCCGTATAATGGCGGATAAGGATCGCCGGTTGAGTTATTCGAGTTCAATATGGTCTGGGCATTCGTAGGATCGACAAAGATCGAGTTCTCGCTCTGTGTACTGGTTTGCGTAGTCACCGGCACATCAGGCGAATCAAGAGTAATAGTAGACAGTGCCTTTGAAAGCTGATCCGGTGTATCTTGCCTTTGGCACATCGGTTACCGGATTCAAGGTGCTAAGCCCTTTCTTAGCCATATCTTTCCAGTACCCGTTGTTATCAACTCTGCGTGTTCGCCTTTTCAGGTCTTTGGATCTTTCTCCTTTTGGGCAAATGCACTGCTTGAAATAAAGCATGCGATCAAGATCAGGATGCTGATGTGTTGTATTATTTTCATGATGTTTTCCTGGATTAAAATATAATTACATTGTCAATTGTATTTCTAACAGACAATAATTTCTTTGTCGGGGTTGGCTACACAAAGGTAAAAAAAACCATCCCCGAAGGGATGGTTCATTATTAGTATTTGTTATAGAGTTTATTTCTGGACAACAATTTTTTCTGTAAGAACCTTATTGTTGTTCTCCAGGATCAGGAAGTAAATTCCTTCTGCAAAATTGCTTAAGTCTATAGTTTTTACAAATTCCCCGTTAACACTGATCTCTTCATCACTAAAAACAATTCTCACCAACGATGCTTCTGATGCTGAGTTTCACATCTTCATTGTTTTCAGAAGAAAGTTTCACAGTAAAGGTTCCATTATTAGGGTTCGGGAATACAGCCACACCAACGTTCAGACTCATTCTCGCCAATACCGAATGTATTTGTCAACCGATACTTCCAGTGCTGCTGAAACCGGGTCCATTGCCACAGTCATTGGTTCCGAAAACTTCGATGCTTGCCTGTCCTGTATATGACTCGTTCCAGGTTAATGTTCAGGGTGTTCATGTCAACAGTCACATTCTTGCCAGGCTTCTTCCGGACTTACCGACCATGGTAAACTAGTCGGTATTGGGATCGTCGCTTGTAGTATAGCTGCTGCTTGATGACTTACAAAGAGGTCTACATATTCAGGTCCTACCGGTGTGCTCATTTCAAGCGGCAATGGCTTGAACACTCATGCTTACTTCATTCGATGTTGCAGGATTGTTTATTGCACAGTCGAATGAGGAAGTCATTTCACATGTAACGACATCTTCATCGGCAAGTTCGGCTAGTCATAAAAGTGCTGTTGTTATCACCAGCATTTTCACCATTCACTTTCCACTGGTATGCAGGGTATGAACCACCGTTCTCAGGTGTTGCAGTGAATGTTACCTCTTCTCCTCGCAGATTTCAGTCACATCACTCTGAATACTTACGGAGGCAGGAAGTTCGCTAACAACACTCATTACCAGTGTATTTGATGAAGCCGGATTGCCTGAAATACAGTTAGCATTTGATGTCATTTCACAGCTTACAATGTCGCCATCTGTCAGTGCAGTAGTAAGAAATACAGGATCGTTGCTTCCTGCATTGATACCGTTGATCTTCCACTGGTAAACCGGTGTGTCGCCTCCGTTTTCCGGGATGGCTGTAAATTCGATTTCACTGCCTTCACAAATTTGCAATCCGGCTGTTGAAATACTTAACACCTACCGGTATGATCTCATTCACTGTCATTATGATCTCATTCGACATGACCGGATTCAATGCTGTACACATCAATGATGAAGTCATTTCACATGTTACTACATCACTGTCAATCAGGCCGGCTGATACATAAGTATCGCTTCCGTCACCAACGTCTACACCATTCAGTTTCCACTGATAGATGGGAGTTAATCCGCCATTTTCGGGGTCAACAACAAAAGTCACTTCCTCACCTTCACAAATATTCTGGCTTGAAGCTTCAATTTCTGCGACAACTATGGCATCGTCAAGAATATGAATGTAATTATCAACCGTATAAGTATCAGTAGTATTTGCGCTGCTCACCTCGAGGGTTACATCATATTCACCTGCTGTGCTATAAAGGATCCCCTGTGGGTTCTGCTCAGTTGAAGTGGCAGGATCTCCGCCTTCAAAAGTCCAGAGCCATGAAATTGGCTCACCTTCTGTCATGTCAGTGAAATCGATAGTGCTTTCAGCACATGAAGAAGTAATATTGGCCTCAAAGTTCGCCGACAGGCCATCTTCCACAGGAATTAGTTCTTCATGGCGATAGTAATTTTGTTTGGTAACGGTTAAGGTTACGTTTGCACCCATGGGTAATGTAGAAGGTATTGGCATGGCCTGGGCATTTCCTGTAGCTGTAGCAGTACCTAAAATTTGACCATCGTGGTACAATGATACCAGTGATCCCATATCGGCTGTGAACTCAAAAGTATTTAAACCGTATGTGATAAATCCGGCATGCTGGACGGTAAGATCCATTGGCACCTCAGAATAAAGGGTAAGGAAAGCACCACCATGATGGTGGAACAGGTGGTATGTCACAACCTTGTTGCCGGTGTTATATGGCCAGTTTGATTGCTGGAGAAAGAATTTTCCAGATGAATTACCGAAAGCAGGCATGGCAAAGCTCTGTGGATATGTTGTTCCATACAGAGGCATGAAAGAGGGCCACATATTGTCGATAAAACCCCAAACATAGGTGTCATTCACAAAGGAATATGATGTTTCTGAGGCCGCAGTGAGCCCCAGGGCACCTGAATTCTCGCCCCCACTGGTATGACGGTGGAATTTCTCAGTGAAACATTCACCGCTCATATTATATTTTCCTGTCAGGCAGTTGATCGACATCACGAATGTGAGATCTGTATTATTCAGCCCATTGATGCTTGAGCTATTGTATGCAGGCTCACCCCAGCCACTAGTACTTCCATGGTCGCGGTGAAGCATGATGAATGATCCATTGTTGATGGTATTGTTGATCATGGTAGCATTGCCACCTGACCATCCACCCAGTGCATTTGGAGCTGCAGGGATATATCCAAGGCCATTCGGTCCGAAGTAGTTAATAATAGTTCCGGTGTTTTGTGCTGTTGACCATGTAGATCCCGGGCTTCCGGAATAAATGGCATTGATACGTACGGGTTCTTTTCCCAATTCATTTTTCCAGTATCCTCCTACTATTTCACCACAGAGCTGAAACCAACGTTCAGTTTGCCAGCCAATAGCTGTGATAGGGTTATTATAAAAATCAGGGTTAGTAGGGGGATTGGTTTCGTAATCGATGAACTTGGTTACCATAGTTTCCAGCTGGGAAGCATTGTTTGCAGTAATACGTGCAAAAGTCATCTCAGGCAGGTTGTCACCATTCACATCAGCATAAATATTGTCAGAAGCACAGTAACTATTATGGATAGGTGCAATAATATTTGATGTCATGTTAGACCCGTAATCCCCAAGCAGCAATACAGCTGATGGGGGGATGCTCCAGGTGTTGTAGGCATTGTTAACGTATGATTCGATAGCGGAGGTAGTATTGCCACCAACATCGCTTACGGTAACCACATTGGTGAGGATACCCTGCTTGTTCCTGAACTCGGCGATGGTATTTGCCCATGCAATGTAGTCGAGACCTGTAGGGGTGATGATCAGATACTCACATCCGTCAGTTTTACTGTCACCATCCTGGTGCATCCAGTTATAATCAATTGTTGGAAGTGATTCAAAATTCATCAGGGCATCGGCCATGATGGGATCCCACCACCTGCTGCGGTATCTGGTTTCACCAAACTGTCCATTACCGCCGATAAATTCAACTTCTATCTCAATATCGCGCAAAACCTGAAGCTCTTTTGTAACAGGGTTGTATTGGAATGGTGTAACGCCAAGCAACACAACATCTACTCCCCTGATAGTAGTAGGTTCGGATAGCTTTACCGGGTTGGCCGGATAAAATGCATCTTGTCCGTAGATCTCCATGTTCTTTTCGAAGAAGAGTGGGCTGTCGTCATCTTCAAAAGGAATGCGGGGAGATGGTGCCATTTCAATATTCTGGTAGGTCTCAACCTGCATGCTGATAATCTTCAGCTGAGGTGTTGCACCTATTGGCATGGCAATATACCTGGCTTCACCGGGAAGGTTAGGGGCTCCTTCATCATTTGGAAGAAAAACACCCGGCATGTTGATCACAGTCATCTCTTCGCCATTTACATCAATAGCATTGAAGCTGAAACTGTTAACGGAGTGAATTACGCGTACATTGGAATTCTTGGCTGCGGTTAGTGTGAACCCCTGGCCTGACCAGCTGTCATTGTACTTTACTTCATCAGCAAAGCTTGCTGAGATCATAAGAAATGTTGCGAGAAACCATGTTATCGCCTGCTTAAAGAGAATAGAATTTTTCATTTATTGCTATTTTGATTTTTTAACGAATATTAATTCAAACGGTGCAAATATATAAAAGATTTATACATAAAGCCATGGAAACCAATCATTCTCATATGTTTACACCTGATTTATTTCTGCAATATAATTTTTTCAGTGGTGAGCCTGTCACCATTCCTGATCATCAGGAAGTAAATTCCTTCTGCCAGATGATTAAGGTCAATAGATTTTATAAATTCTCCACTAACACTAATTTGTTCTTCATCAATCACAAATTCTCCGACACTGTTGCGGATACTGAAACTGATTACCTCATTGCTTTCAGTTGAGATCCTCAGCTTGAAAGTTCCGTTGTTGGGATTTGGGAAAACGGCTATATTAATACCTGAGAGAGCTTCACCGATATGAGTGGTATTATCAATAATCACGATCAGGCTGTCTGAGACGGTACCTTCGCCACAGTCATTTGAACCGAAAACCTGAATCATCGCCTCACCCATATAATCCTCCGACCAGTTCACCTCAAGGTTGTTCAATGCAGGGTTAAGGTTGTTCCACGCTGTCTCCGGGTTTACTGACCAGATGTATGATGTTACACTGGTATCAAAAAGAGTGGTATAGCTGCTTGACTGGATCGAATTAAGGTCAATATAAGTGGGCCCGTCAGGCATAGCCAGTTGCCCGGGTTCAACAGATACAGTCATGATAATAGGAATGGAGGTAGCTGAATCACCGTCCATACATAAAGCATTCGAGTAAAGTTTACAGCTTACTTCATCTTCATTTGAGAGTTGTGAAGATATATAGTAGGGATCATTGGTTCCACAGTTTTCACCGTTCACCATCCACTGGTATTGTGGGTCATCGCCCCCGTTTTCCGGATAGGCACTGAAGCTCACCTGCTCCCCTTCACAAACCTGATTTGCATCACATTCTATAGTGATAGATACAGGAAGAACAGAGTCAACCTCCATGATAATGGCATTCGACATGACAGGGTTCTGAGCTGCACAATTGAAGGATGAAGTGACCTCACATTCAACCTGATCATCGTTTTCAAGACTGGTGGAAACGTAGGTAGTACTTCCATCACCTACATCTGTGCCATTGAGTTTCCATTGATAAACAGGACTATCGCCTCCATTGGTTTCCTCCAGGTTAAAAACAACCTCCGCACCCTGACAAATGTGTTCGGTAGATGCAAATATCGTGGCTGTTACCTCCAGGTTATCAACAACGGTAATATAGTCAGTCATAGTAAAGCTGTTTGTACCGGTGCTGCCGGTTACTTCCAGAGTTACATCAAAGTCGCCTGGGGTATTATAAGTGATCCCCTGCGGATTTTGATCAGTTGAGCTGGCCGGACTTCCGCCTTCGAAGGTCCACAGCCATGAGATAGGATCACCCAGGCTCAGGTCGGTGAAGTCGATGGCATCGCCCTGGCAGGCAGTGGTAATATTTGCCATAAAATTGGAAGCCAAAGGATCTACCACGGGTAACATCTCTTCATAGCGGAAATAATTTTGTTTTGTAACGGTGAGAGCAACCTCTTCCCCGAGAGGGATGGGTGGAATTGAAATGGATTGTGTACTTCCTGTAGCTGTTGCGGTTGCAATAATTTCTCCATCATAGAACAATGAAATCAAGGCCCCGTCATCGGCACTGATATCGAATGTGGTAGCACCGAAAATGATTTCACCATCATGAAGGACGCTCAGGTTCATGGGTACCTCGGAATACAGAGTGAGGAAAGCACCACCATGGTGGTGGAACAGATGATAAGTTACCTGTTTGTTACCTGTATTATATGGCCAGTTCGATTGCTCGAGAAAGATCTTTCCCGCTGCATTCCCGAAAGCGGGCATCTCATAGCTCTGGGGGAAGGTGGTGCCATAGTCAGGCATAAAGTCAGGCCACATATTGTCGATAAATCCCCAAACATATGTGTCATTCACGAAGGAATATGATACTTCCGAAGCCGCTGTAATGCCAAGTGCACCTGAATTGGCACCGTTATAGGTATGCCTGTGGAATTTTTCAGCAAAACATTCGCTCGACAAGTTATACTTTCCCGTAAGGCAGTTGATCGACATCACAAAAATGAGGTCGGTGTTTTCCAAATTATTAATATTGGAACTATGGTATGAAGGTTCACCCCAACCTGTAGTACTTCCATGGTCGCGATGCACCATCAGGAATGATCCGCTGTTAATGGCATTGTTAACATCTGTGGCATTTCCTCCACTCCAGCCACCCAATGTACTGGGCTCTGCAGGAATATACCCCAGCCCGTTTGGTCCGAAATAATCTACAACGGTTGAAGTATTGGTGGCCGTTGACCAGACAGATCCGGGAGAACCAGAATAAATGGCATTGATGCGAACGGGATTTTTACCAAGTTCATTCTTAAAGAAGCCTCCTACAGTTTCACCACAGAGCTGGAACCATCGTTCGGTTTGCCAGCCTATGGCAGTGATTGGATTGTCATAAAAATCAGGATTGCTTGGCGGGTTGGTTTCATAATCCAGGAACTTTGTTACCATAGTGGCCAGCTGGCTTGAATCATTTGCTGTGATGCGGGCAAATGCCATCTCCGGAAGGTGATCATTGTCAACATCAGCATAGATATTATCCGATGCGCAGTAAGAGTTGTAAATAGGGGAGATCACATTATTGTTGATATTGGTACCGTAATCACCAAGCAATAATACTGCAGATGGGGGAATGCTCCAGTTGTTATATGCATTGTTAACAAAGGATTCAATATCAGTAGTTGTGTTGCCGCCAACCTCGGTGAGTGTGACAACCTCTGTCATTATCCCTTGTCTATTCCTGAACAAGGCAATAGAGTCAGCCCAGTAAATATAATCGCTGTTGTCGGGTGTGATGATGAGATATTCACATCCATCACCGGCTTCGCTGTTGTTCCCATAGATTCGGTTATGATCAACGGCCGGCAAGGATTCAAAATTCATGACTGCATCAGCCAGTATCGGGTCCCACCACCTGCTACGGTATCTGGTATCACCAAAACTTCCGGTGGCACCTTCAAAAATGATCTCGACCTTAATATCGCGCAAAACTTTGAGCTGTTTGCTGACCGGGTTGTACTGAAATGGTGTGATCCCGAGCATGACTACATCAAGTCCACGGAGCTTTGCCGGATCCGACAGCTTAATGGGATCAGCAGGATAAAAAGCATTTTGTCCATAGATCGACATATCCATTTCATAATGCAGCGGACTGTTATCATCATCGAAAGGAATACGTGGTGCGGGAGCGATATCGACATTATCAAATGTCTCAATCCGCATATCAATGATCTCAAGCCTGGCAGTTGCGCCTATAGGTATTGCCACATATCTTCCTTCACCAGGGAGATCCGGAGCACCTTCTTCACCGGGAAGCATATTTCCTGGCATATGAACGACTGTCATACTTTCACCATTAATGGTGGACAAATTGAAACTAAAGTCATTCACTGAATGAACGATCTGTACACCAGAATGTGTACTTGATGTGAGATTGAAACCCTGGCTTGACCAACTGTCAGAATATTTTACTTCTTGAGCATAGCTATTTGCAGTGAATAACATGAACACAAGAAATAAAGCCGCATGTTGCCTTATCGAGCTTATTTTTTTCATTGTTGGTTTTGTTTGAAACGATAATAACTTTTTTCAGTTTTATATCTGCAAATTAATAAAAGATCATTTATCAATTAGTAACGGATGATCTTTTTAGTGGTAATTACTGAATTGGTTCTCAGTGTACATAGGTAAATGCCTTTGTTCACTACATTACCGTTCAGGTCGCTACCATCCCAGCTCACGCTGTGATTACCTGCAGGGAGTTCACTGTCAACCAGAGAGGCAAGCTTTCTGCCGTCGATGCTGAAAATATCTATAGCTACCTGCATATCTTCCTTTATGTTGAAATCAACCCTTGTCTGATCTGTAAAGGGGTTCGGGAACATATTATCTATGGAAGCTTCTTCAATAGTGGTATAGGTATCAGGAACTGAAGTTACGATATCACCAAAGAAATTCAGGTATTCGAGCATGAGGCGTGCCCTGGTGGAAGGACTTGTTCCGTCGACAAGGCTTCCAAACTCGAATGAACAGCCAATGGTTTTGTATGTTCCTTCATCGTAGGCCACTACATGGCCGTGTTCAGGGTTAGGTCCTGTCATGACAGTAAAGGCATCTCCTTCGGGCACCATGTAATAATCGTTCAAAGGTGTAACACCATCATACATGAAGTTCATGCCCTGCGTGAAGGTTGAATGAACACCAATCAGTGTATCATATTTGAACCATTCGTCAACAACAACATCAATATTGAACTTATGATGGATCACCTGCGTTGGGTCGTCATACCAGGTACGTCGTCCTTCCAGATACAGCCTTCCGCCGTCTGCAAGGTATTGTACCAGCTTGTTGCTTTCAACAGATGTAAGTTCGTGACCGGCAAAGATGATCCCCAGCGGGATGAACAATGATTTATAAAAGCTGAGGTCTTCCGGCCATACGGTAGTATAACTGGCAATCAGGTCAAGGTCGTTAAAGGCTTCCATCATTACAGGGCCTGAATAGTTATTAGGATCCAGGTCAAGGATAAGTGCAGAAAATTGTCCCACAATAATGTCGAAGCCACCGGCTCCACTGATGTCCTTATCTGCATTGATATTCACATTGAAGAAGGCAGTAAAACCTCCGGGCGTATTTTCTTCGGCATAAACGTTAAAGACGGCAGAACCATTACTTTGTCCGGGCATGTCCCCAACTGTTTGCGGACCACTGGTCACGTTCACAAATCCTTTACCACTACAGCTGAGTGAGATCTCAACATTATAAGCTTCGGATGAACCTGTATTCGAAATATCTATGGTTATTTGAGCTGTTTCACCCGGGTCGAGCCTGCCATTTCCATTGCCGGAAGCATCATCAAGGCTAAAGCTGAGATATTCCATTTTCGGGGCATGTGCCTGAATGGCAAACATACTCATCCAGGTAGAATCGCCATCTGTAGCTTCAATGTTAAAGCTCACTACTTCGCCGTCAGCGATATCGTTGCTTACTTCAAAGGCATATTCATCGGTCACGCTGGCCGTTGATTGAGCAAGAATATTGCCGAATGATGCAGTATTATCAGTTATGGTGGTATGGGTGTTATCAGTATTGATATCGGCGTTTATACCCAGGGCATCGATCAGCCCAACGTTTTCAAGCGTAAGGGAGAGCATGACTGATTCGCCATAATCTAAAATGCCATCAGCATTTCCATCGGCATCATTGATCGTATAGTCGTTATAAACTACATATGGCATGTCAACAGGAATCACTTCAACAGGGGCATGATATCTGAAATAGTTAGGTTTTGTAACTACTACATCAAGAAAATCGCCTGGAAGAAGCGGGCTGATGCTAATGTTTTTGGGGGTGCCATCTGATTCCGCTGTTCCCAGGATCTCGCCATTGTGAGTAAGGGCGATGAATGCTCCAGAATCAGCAGTAACTGTAAAGTTGCTCACGCCTGTAAGCAGCACACTGTTATGAAGTACGACCATATCCATGGGTACTTCTGAATACAGGGTCTGGAAGGCACAGCCATGATGATGGAAAAGGTTATAAGTTACTTCTTTATTGCCCTCATTGTATGGCCAGCTGGAGGCCTGGAGGAAGTATTTTGCAGCCACGTTGGCAAAAGCCGGAAGCATACCTCTTTCTTCATCGATGGGAGAGCCAAACTGTGGGAGGAAATCCGGGAACATATAGTCGTACAGTCCCCAAACATAGGTATCATTTACAAATGAGTAAGATACCTCAGAGGCTGCTATCAGTCCCAGGGCACCCTGTTCCATGCGATGGAATTTCTCTGTAAAGCACTCACCGCTCCAGTTATACTTTCCCGTAAGGCAGTTGATTGAAAATACGAAGATGGGGTCTTCATTGGAAAGACCATCCAGGCTGCTGTTATTGTATGCAGGTTCACCCCAACCAGTGTTCCCGCCATGGTCACGGTGCTGGATAATAAATGCACCGTTGTTAATGGCCTCGTTGATCATGCTGGCACTACCGTCGGACCAGTTGCCAAGTTCAGTAGGGGAAGCAGGAATATAACCCAGCCCGTTTGGACCAAATACGTTCATGATAGTAGAGGTATTTGTAGCAGTTGACCAGGGGTCAACCTCCGGGTTACCACCATAAACTTCATTGATACGGATAGGATTTTTACCTTTTATGTTCTTAAAGTAACCTCCGATGGTTTCAGAGCAAATCTGGAACCAGCGTTCTGTTTGCCAGCCAAGAGCAGTGATGGGATCGTAGAAACTCTCGTAGGTTGGTGGGTTGGTTTCAAAGTCGGTGATCTTGGTGATCATGTTCTGCAAATGCGTTTCGTTGGTAGCGGTCATCCTTGCCATGATCACATCAGCCATACCATTGTCGTTCACATCACCATAGATATGGTCAGATGCGCAATAATAATCCCAGATAGGGGAAAGAATGCCGTTTCCTGTGGCACCATAATCAGCCAGGATCAGAAAAGCAAGAGGTGGAATAGTCCAGGTGTTGTATGCATTATCAATGAAATCCTCAATTGTAGTAATGTTATTGCCTCCAATATCTGAGATGGTATAGATGCCGGTGCTGATTCCCTGCATGTTCCTGAAAATCCTGAGGGTATCGGCCCAGGCCAGGAATACAGGGTCGTCGGGGGAGATGATCACATATTCGAAACCATCGGTCTTACTTCCGCCATGGTTTGTATATTCAATTTCCGGCAGGGTATTATAATTTAACAGCTGGTCCCTGAGTATAGGATCAAACCAACGGCTGCGGTAGCGGTCATCGCCAAAATTCCCGTTCCCGCCTTCGAAAGAAACTTCCAGTTTAACATCGCGATAAACGATCAACTCCTTGCTTACCGGGTTGTATTGGAAAGGAGTAATGCCAAGAAGAACAACATCAACACCCCTTATGCTTGTATTTTCAGAAAGGATAAAGGGATTTTCCGGGTAAAAGGCATCTACTGAATAAACGCTTTCATCCTTGTTATACTGCATGGGGCTATTGTCTGTATCCAGGGGGATACGGGGTGCAGGAGCGACCTCAATATTCTGGTATTTCTCCGTTTTATAAGAGATCACATTCAATTTTGCTGTAGCTCCCTGGGGGATGGCTATGTAATGCCCGCCGCCTGCGAGATCGGGTGATCCTTCATTATTGGGGATCATGTTTGCAGGAAGATGAATGGCTTTCATCTCAGTTCCTTTTATCGATACAGCATCCATATTGAATTCATGTACCGAATAGTTTACTTCGATTCCGGTTTTGCTTTCTTTTGTAAGCTGAAATCCTTCATCACCCCAGTTGTTGTCGTATGTGAAGGTTTGTGCCAGCATGGAGATGGCCAGCATGGAGAGGATTAAAGTAAGGCTCGTTTTGTAGAAGTTAAACATTAGTGTGTTTTTTAGATTATGTTATGTTTGGTTTAGGTTTGCATTTTAGCAATTAGCGCCACAAGGTACAAATAATTAAAAAATATAGTATTATATATAGATGCTTCAATAAATACTTTAGTTGCCTGCAAGCACGCTTTTCATGTGTTAAGTATACATGAATGTGTTTGGAATTTAAATTAGCGTTGCAAGATCATTTTCCCCGTTTCTGTTTGATCCTCAACCTTCAGATAATAGATGTACATGCCTTCGGGTAATATATTTCCATTGCCTGATGTGCCATCCCATTTGAATTGCTGAGGGCCTGCTCCATATTCTCCTCCTGCTATCGACCGGACTTTTTGCCCGCTAAGCGTATAGATTTCAACAGAAACCCGGGATGTTTTTTCGAGTGTCAGACTGAAGTTTATCTGCTCGCTGAAAGGATTGGGCCAGGCTGAGAATTGAATATCTGCCGGAATCTGAGGATCTTCCTCAACATCGGTCAAAATATCTCCGAAAAATTCCAGTATCAGGATCATCAACTCCTCTTTGGTGTTCTGATTATCTGTCAGTCCTCCAAACTCAAAAGAAGCACCAACGGTCTTATATGTTCCTTCATCCAGGGCCACGGCATTGCAATAAGAGGGGATCTGGTTCCTGAAAAGTTCAAATGCATTGTCGAGTGGTGATATCTGATCAATATAGGCATTGTCACCGCTATACGGGTATATCATCCCTTCGGCGAAAGAGTCATCCTGGCCGAACAGTAAGCCCAGATTGTTGCTTCCATCATCCAGGCCTTTGATCTTGAACATGGCATGGACAGCAGTTTGTGGATTATAAACCCAGGTGTCGCCCCCCTCCATGTACAGTCGGCCACCATTCTCAAGGTATTTAGCAAGTGCCTGACCTTCATCGCTTGTGAGAATATGGTTTTCATCAAAAACTCCGAGGCAAAGAAAAATACACTGGTACATATCCAGGTTATCAGGCACATTTGTTTCATAAGTGGCAGTCACATCTATATTGGAGATCACATCCTGCATAACCGTCCCTGAATTATGATTTCCGTCAAGGTCAATGATCAGGATGGGATATTTTCCTACCGTGAACATCAGGTAGTAGTAAGTGTTATAAAGTCCATTGTTGGCTATCACATCGATCGTAAAAATGATGGTATCTCCAGTAGGCGTTGACTCATCCACCTCGAATGAGAATGTTCCTGTCCCTGATTGGTTCTGTACCAGGGTTCCAAATCCAGCTGTAGACTGTGTTATGCTTACGTATGGACTTGTACTTGAAAGGGTAGCCTCTACTTCGTTTGCTGTTATATTTCCGTTGTTAAACAAGTCGATGGTCAGTTCGGCGGATTCACCCTGGTCGAGATGCCCGTTACCGTTTTCATCATTGAGAGCATAGTCGGTCATCACGATAAACACACCAATAATATGCTCCAGATCACTGATTGCATCCAGATCATAACCGGCATCAGCCTCATTCTGTCCACCGTCACCATCATCTAATATCTTGAAATACCGCGCTTCTGGAATACCAGAGCTGATTAGGTCAAATTCTGACGTTCCTTCCCCTTCACCAATATATACCCATGGGCCATCCATGGTCTGGCCTGCATAAAGTGTAAATCCTTCAGGAGTAAGATCACCTTCAAAAACCTTGATATCGTTTCCGGGCAGGTTAACAACGGGTTTTTGCATATCGACAACCACCCAGCCGTCTTTCCCGATGGAATAATTGATCCAATCAGGTTCACCGATCAGGGCTTTGGTGTTGCCTTCGTCTATTGTATTATTGCCGGGAATCTGGCTGCTGATCATACGCCAGGCGTACCAACGGGCGGTATCCTTGGGTGTAAGCTGAAAGTCATAAGCTGTACTGCTAAATTCAGTTACAGTAATACTATCAGCTGAAACCTGTGTTTCGTAGCCATTAGCTACCACTTTGATGGAGTATTTCCCGGGTAAAACATATTTATGAAAATCACCTGTTGTAGAATCTGAATAGGTTTGCATGTAGTCGTTCACAAAGATCGTTGCACGTACCGGGTCTCCGGTCATTGCATCTGTGACTACTCCCTCCAGGCCGTATCCGGCATATTCTATCATGGCTATCATAGAGGGATAATTCCAGTTGTAATATTGCATGATCTGAGAAGCGGGAGGCTGTTTAGACATTGAGATCTCCATGGACCAGCTAATCGATCCTGCGACACCATAATTTCCGTCTTTAGTACTTCCGTTAATGGCATACATTCCGGAGTTTCCCTGTCCGAATTCCAGGTTGGCATATCCTGAAGATGTGCTATAGAGTTCAGCCAGTTGAAGGATGTGATCTGCATCTGCCGGACTTTCCGGTCTGTAACTCCAGGGGCATGAAACATATTCGGTCCCACTGTGATAGGAGGTGTGCACAACAAACTGGTGATCATAGCTGCAGTTGCGTAGAATTTGCGTTTCGGTTTGTGAAAATGCTCCGGTGCTTCCACCCCAGGCATCCCACATATATCCATAGTCACGGTTGCAGTCAACGCCGTTGGCATTATACCTGCTCATATTTTCTCTTCCGTCAGGGTTTACCATGTAATAGATCCATATCTCACGATTATTGATAAGGTTGGTCACCTCTGGATCAGAGCCGTATTTGCGGCATAGGTCGCGGGCAAAACGGATACAGTTTTCCGGCCCTCCGATCTCATCACCATGTATTCCGCCATCGAAGAAAACCTCGGCTTCATTTTCATCGGCACTCACGTTATCACTGATCTTAAGTGCTGCCAGCTCGCGGCCTTCCATGGATGTGCCATAGATTTTCTTCAGACAGATATCAGGAAAGGCTCCCACAAGGCTGTCGGCCAGGTCCACGATCTCCTGGTATGAATGATAGTCGGTCTTGGCTTTCCAAAATCCGTCATAATGTTTGTTAAGGTCTTTGATTTGAATAGTATACTCGAGCCCTGTACTTGTCAGCAGATCTGCTTCCCTGGGGGTAACATACAATATGGCATGATCATTATAGTAATCTGCCGACCAGATTCAGTCCGGATAATATCTGGGCGGTAGCCTGGTCACTGATCTCGACCCTGACTTCCATTTCGTTCATGCGCCAACCCTGGGCCATTGTTGAAATTGAAAATACCAGGATGAGTAGAATGGTGGAGATGAAAGACCTTTTCATGATGTGTAAGTATAAATTTTCTTTGCTTTTGAGTCCCTGTTCAGCAATCGAAAGGCAACATTAGGATTTGGGAATAGCAAATCTAATAATATATAATACAAAAGTAATTATATTACTTCTAAATAAGAAATGGCAAAAGGAAAGGGAGGAAGGAGTAACGAATAACGAGTAACGAATAACGAATAACGAATAACGAGAGAGGGAAATAAAAAATCGACAGTCAGTGGGCCTAGTATTCTTTTACTTCGGCTTCGCCGCGGATAACCCGGTAACCGTTCATGGCGAGGGCTTCCATTTCATTTTCTCCGGGGTAGATAAAAACGGGTGCAAAGCGGTGGACTCTTGTGCGGATGCGTTCACAGAACCATTTGTCGTATGCTACGCCGCCGGTGATCAGAATGCCATCGATATCACCTTCCAGTACTGCCGCCATCTCACCGATCATTTTCGACACCTGGTAAGCCATGGCATCATAGATCAGGGTTGCTTTTTGGTCACCATTGTTTACCATCTGCTCCACTTCATAAGCACTGTTGGTACCCAGATAGGCTGTAAGCCCGCCCTGGCCAATAAGCATTTTCTTTAATTCCTTGAAAGTGTACTTTCCACTGTAACAGAGTTCAACCAGGTCGATGGTAGGAAGTGTGCCGGCACGTTCCGGTGAAAAGGCACCTTCACCACCAATGGCATGGTTTACATCTATCACCCTGCCTTTTTTGTGTGCGCCAACAGAGATACCGCCTCCCAGATGAGCAACGATCAGGTTGAGCTCTTCATATTCTTTGTCCTGGATCTCGGCATGCCTGCGTGCTGTAGCTTTCTGGTTAAGGGCATGAAAGACAGATTTACGCTCAAAAAGAGGTGAGCCGGTGAATCCTGGCTACATCTTCCAGTTCATCCACAACAACAGGGTTGGCAATATATGCTTTTGCATTTGGTAACTCATTGGCGATATAGTCTGCGATCAAACCACCCAGGTTGCTGGCATGTTCACCTATCGGGCTGTTGCGAAGGTCTTCCTTCATTTTTTCATTAATGGCATATACTCCGGAAGGGATTGGCCTGACCAGGCCACCGCGTCCCATGACAATATGGATATCATCCATTTTAATGCCTTCATCCTTCAGTACCTGATGGATCACATCTTTGCGAAACTCAAACTGGTCGGTGATCTTTTCAAATGGAGACAGTTCTTCATTGCTGTGCTTAATATTCTTGGTAAAGATCTGTTCCTTATTTTTGAAAACGGCGATCTTGGTCGAGGTTGAGCCCGGGTTGATGGCAAGAATGAGGATATTTTCCATTCCTAAATGAAGTTTTGTTGGTTCATATTAATGTACAGCAGCAGCCAGGCAAATACTGTCAAGTTTCGACTCTTCCGAATCCGACCTGGAGGTCAGAACAATTGGTGCTGAAGCCCCAAGGATATTGGCGGCTACCTTGGCATTGGCGAAGAAGATGAATGCTTTGTAAAGTACGTTTCCGGCCTCGATATCGGGGAGGAGCAGCAGGTCGGCCATCCCGGCAACATTGCTCTTGATCCCTTTGTGCTCAGCAGCTTCGGCAGAAATAGCATTGTCGAATGCAAGCGGTCCGTCGACCAGGCAGTTCGGGATTTGGCCACGATCAGCCATCTTTGAAAGCAGGGCTGCATCCAGTGTGGCAGGCATCATCTCGTTCACGAGTTCAACAGCACCCAGAACAGCGATCTTGGGCTCATCAATACCCAGTTTGTGCAGAAATTCAATGGAGTTCCTGAGGATATTCACTTTAGCATTCAGGTCGGGAGCGATGTTCATGGCCACATCGGTGAGGGCGATCAATTTATGGTGATATGCCGGTACCTCGAAAAGGGCAATATGGGAAATGATGTCATTTCTTCGCAGTCCCCATTCTTTGTTCAGTACACCTTTCAGCAGGGTGGCAGAACCTACATTCCCTTTCATAAGGATGTCGGCATCGCCGAAATGGACCAGCTTAACTGACTTGGCTACACAGTCGTTAAGGTTTGTTTCATCGATGATCTCCATGCGTGAGAGGTCAAGCTCGAGCTTTTCACCAATACGGTACATCTTTTCTTTATCACCCACCAGTATAGGGTCAATAATCTTCATCTTTGCAGCGTTCACAACGGCTTCAAGAGAATGCTCATCATGTGCGGCGGCCACTACCAGCTTTTTTTTGGGTGATTTCTTTACGATCTCACGTAATTCAGAAAGATTTTTCAACATATCAGTTTATTTTTAATTGCTACGCTAAGTGATTGATATATAACAATAAAACCTATTGTTAATTTTTTCACGCTGCAAAAGTATGAAAGTTGGAATTAAGTACAAAGTATTCAGCGAAAAGAAATTGTTAATTCTTATGGCTACATGGAATATGAGTCATAATACAAGGTTTTTTTGTTCACCCTGTCTCGCGCCCCGCGTACCCCTTTCCGCGCACCACCAAATACACTTATCTCATTCTGCATAGAAATCGATCATCCGCTGAATAGCCCTCTTACAGACCGGGCAAAAAGCATCGTATTTCACCGATTTCATGGTGCAGTCAACATAGGGCCTGTAAACGCCCTTTGCTACATATCCGCCACCTTCAAATAATCCCACTGTGTTTTCATATTCTTCAGTGGCCGGTGTAGGTACAGGAGTTGAACTGGAAAGCATGTTTGCCCACTTGCTTCCAAAATCCACCCTCGTGGTGATGTTTGGTTCCCAGGGCTCTATGTCCAGGGGATAGAAGTCTTCCACGGCCACCTCAGAGCTGTAATACTCATCACCAAGGCCTGCAAAAGCATGTCCGAATTCATGCTGGAAAAGAAAGGCAGCCGAGGTGTTATCACTGGTACCAAGGCTATAATAATTATAGATACCGCCGCCGCCATATTTCTCATGGTTAACCAGTATATAGATCTGATCGTATGGTGCATTGGCAGCCACATCCCTCACACTTTTCATGTCTTCGGTGGTCAGGTATCTCTCTGATCCGAAGGTGTAAAAGTTTGTTCCGACAACAGTGTTTTTCCAGATGTCTTCACCTGGCAGGTCGGTGCCGCTCTCTTCCGAAATGGACTTCACGGCCCAGATATTGATCTTATCCTTGTTTTGAATGTATGGTTCAGACTCGAGAATATAGCCTTTGAATCGTTCACAGTCCAGCTCAAATTTATCCATTTCCTCTGCTGTATAGCCTTCAGCGATAATTACTATGTCGAGCTTGCTGTTATGATTCCCTGAATGATGGATCTTTGATTTTTTGAACTTATTTTGTTTATTTTTCTGGATATCCCTGGTTTTGGGATCGATGGGAAGGATGAATTGTTTTTCCCAGCTGAGGTCTTTCTTCCGGCTGTAAAAAACAATATTCACAGCATGTTTTGGGTATGGAAAAACGACGGTTTCATCAAAAGCTTTGCAACTGCCTTCACCTTCCGGGGTCGACTGGTATTCCCTGAAAAGGGAAGAGTAGCCCCTGGAGTAGAGCAATTCGTTGGTTTCTGCATTATAAACTTCAACCTTATGGTTGCCGTAGTCAAATTCATCGATAAGCCCGGTTTTCGATCCGCCCCAGTATTTTTCAACGAAAAGTGTGTCGAATACAAAGTACTCTGCTTCAGCACTGCCGGAGTGTATATAATCGACCCGTAGTGTCTTATTCTTGAAATTGTTTTTGAACTGTGCCTGTGCCCCGATAGCCAGGGCCAGGAAACTGAGAAGAATGATCTTTTTCATGGCATTGATTTATGCCGTGAAAATACAAAAATTTTGGGCTTGAGGCCTGTGGCCTGAGGTTTGAGACAGAAAATATATTGTGCCTCACACCCCATGCCCCATGTCTCACACCCAACTAGAATGATCCAAATTTTAAACCGAAATAGCCGTTAAATCCCCTGAGTATATCTCCATCAGTTTCGATCAAACTGATCTGGGAGGTGTACCTGTATGATCCACCTACAGAGAAACGCATGAACTTAATGATGTTGACTTCAATTTCGAGTCCGGGTTCCAACACAAAGAATGCATCAGAATCGATTGAGTATGCCGGCTGCCCGTAATAGTTATCATCCCACCATCGTTGGTCTGAATATGTGATGCCACCTGCTCCTATAATAACAGGGATGGTAACATGTACAGGGTAATTGGGTGCAATGATGGCCTCAAGGAAAAGACCCCCATATCCACCTGCTAAGCTCAAGGGCGAATCTCCGTAGCTTTCAATATAGTAGTCCTGGTCATTGATAAAACCGCTACCTGCAAGGCCAATAGTGAAATGATGGTCAATAAGCCATCCGCCCCGTGCCCCCATTAAATAGGTGTCTTTGCCGTTCACCTGGGTGTATCCAAAGGTGAGGCCTCCCCAGCCGCCATGATCGATGTGGCCGTCCCTATTGCCAAAAAGTGTAGATATTTCTTTGTTTTCCTGTGCACTTAGCGGTAAGCATAATACTGCCGCCAACAAGAGTGCTGTGAAAGCTTTTAATACATAATTTTTATTTTTCATGATGTTTTGTTTTGATCAGTTTGTTAAAAATGAAATTTTGCTGAAAGTCCGATATCGAATAGTGATAAGCGGAATATTGTTTGTCCGAACAATTCAAAAAATGGTTTTATATCCAGGCTGAACGTGAGAGGTATCCTGTCCAGCCTGTATTCTAACCCGATAATGGCGTCGAGCCCGATAACAGGGGCAAAGTGACCACTTCCATTATATCCACCATAGTAGTACCTGAAAGGGTTTACAAAGAGGCCCCTTCGGGGTGGATATCTTGTGAAACCGATATGTGCACCCATACCGGTATAGTAGTACATTTTATCTGTAAACTTCAGGTAAAGAGGCCGATATGATTCGATTAAGGCGGTAAGCTGAAGGCCACCTTCCCGAAAACTTAGCATGCCTTTATATCCCCTGAATTCATCCACCATGATCTGATAAGCGATCCCGCTCGATAGTCCAACACGACCGCTGATGGCATGGCGGTGTTCCTGGCTGTTAGCCTTGAATACCACCATGGTGATTAATAAAGTAATTATAAAAATTCTTTTCATTCTCCCTCCCTGATGCTTATTGTTGAATAAGATTTACACTGCCTCCGTTCATAGTGATCTTAATCCTGGGTGCAGCTTCTGTAGCTTTCCCACATTGACCGCTGAGCAGGAATTCTCCTTCCTCATCATCGATCTCTTTAACTGTGAGAGTTTCAAGCCCTGCCGGATAAATCATCTGTGTTTTGCGGTTATAATAAGCCTCGAAGGAAAAACCAGGATTTTTTCCGCAGATCAAACTCACATCTGTATAGGCGGCATTCAGGTTCATCAGGCTAAAGTCCCTGCTATAGCTTCCAACATTCAGGTCTCCGTAATTTGTTGCAAGAATAAGGTTACCATTCAGTTGCTCTATAGTGAGATAGGTGAAGGATGTTTCACCATTTATGGTCCCTGCCTCTTCGAAAAAGTAAGTGTCACGTTTCGAATTCAGTCTGATAGAGTTGAAACTACCGATCTCGGTTTTTGATGACTTGCTGGTGACCCTGAGGTCGTCTGCATTTTTCAGTCGGAGTTCAGTATACCCTAATGTGAGGGATCCTGAATGTATGGAATCAATCACCACATTTCCAAAACTATGGTTCATGTCGAGCTCGTTAAACTTTCCACCCCTGAAATCTCCGTTCGATATCAGGATGGTTGTTTTTCCGTAATGATCGGTCATGTAAATGTTACCGAATTTGAGTTCTATGCTCAATTCAATATGGCTTGGGATATAGACTGTATAGTCGATCTGCGCATTGGCTCCGGTGTTGAGCATAGAGGAGGTAAAGTCAGATACATCCGCCCAGAATGCACTCTTCTTATTACCCAGAATGGTTTGTGCGATCACATAATATGAAGACTCTGAAAACTCGATGTCGATATTTTCATAAGTTTTTTCAACCTTGGATTGCTTGTTAGCTTCCACTTTTATAGTGATCTCAAACCGTATGGAATCTTCCTCCCATGGAAGGATATGAATGTTCCCGTACTTATTAATGATCTGTACCGATGTCTCCTCCGTTGCCGGATAGGACTGGCTTAAGCTCCGGCTCTTTTCGTACTGCTGGGCCAGTACGCTGGTATTGGACAAAATGCCGGCAACCAGAAGAGCCAAAAGGATTTTACAATAAAACTTTTTTGTCTTCATGATCTTGTGTTTTTCTTTCGTCTGCGCTTTTTAGTTGATGTAGTATTTCTTCAAGGATCTGTAGCTTCACCCTGTAGTTTTGAATCATGGCTTCAATAACCTCTTCATTGGCGGCATCGTCTTTCAGGTCTGCCTTCAGTTCAGAGAATGCCCTGTCGAGTTCTTCAAATTCAACATTGATATCTTCCTTGATTGGTGAATCCTCGCCGGCCATGCGGTATACTTCATCCTCCATATTTCTGATCTGGCTTGAGTAATATGCCCTGGCTTCTGCCAGCACCGGGATATTTTCATAAATATCGCTCTCCATCTGTCCGGCATACCCTTCGCCGCTATTATTCTTATTTAATGTATAGTCGATGAAAATGTATGATGAAACAAAGATCACCACGGCTGCTGCTACTCTTACGAGCCTTGCAGTCCAGTTGACCCTCCGAACAGGTTTGATATTGGCCTTGATCTTGTTCCAGGTCTCTGCAGAGGGGGACTGGTCGTCAAAGTCGCTCCTGTTTTCCAGAATGAACTGTTCTAGTTTATCGGGCTTCATGGCTGGTAGTATTTAGTATTTCTTTAATTTTTCTTTTTGCACGCATGTATTGCGATTTTGAATTGGACTCACTGATGTTTAGAATCTGTGATATTTCCACGTGGTCATATCCTTCGAGCAAATAGAGGGAGAATATCATCTTGCTCCCTGCTGGAAGATGCTCCATGGCTTTTTTCACATTTTCAACTGTTAATCCGTTTCCATATGCTTCTTCTTTTTCTTCTTTTTGATTTTCAAACCCACCCATGTCTTCAAAATAACTCAGGTCGGCTTTTTTTCTTTTTATTTCATTAATGCATTTGTTTACTACGATGCGTTTTAGCCAGTGACCGAAGCTCGATTCATATCGGAAAGAGTTCAGCCTGTGAAAAGCATCCGTGAAGGCATCTTGCAGCAGGTCTTCTGCCTCCTCCCGGTTGCTCATCATACGGTAACAAACATTAAACATGGCTTTCGAATACAGCTGGTACAGTTCGTACTGTGCTCTCTGTTCTCCGAGTTTACAACCCTCAATGATGTCCCGGTGTATCTCCTGTTTACCCGTAGCCTGCAATTTATCCTTGTTTTTTCTACTGTTTATTGACAACATCATTTCCAAAGGGTTGCAATTTGGAAGGAATTGATCGCTCAAAGGTACTTTATTATTAAATCTTTTTTTGTATATTTGAAGTTCAATCAGCAAATTACAAGCTATTGGTCAGCTACCTAAATATCCTATCTTACAAGCGATATATCAATATCAAGGATCGCGATCGCTACAATAATGCATAAACATTCCTGACCGCAATTTTCTTTTGTCGAATTTTTGTAAATCAATGCATTATGAAATTACCGTATGCTGAATCCTATAAGATAAAGATGGTTGAGCCCATCCGGAAGAGCACGAGAAGTGAACGTGAATCCTGGATCAAGGATGCCAGCTATAATTTGTTTAACCTGAAAAGCGAGCATGTTTTTGTTGACCTGCTTACCGATTCAGGCACCGGAGCCATGAGCGACCGGCAGTGGGCGGCAATGATGCTTGGCGATGAAAGCTATGCCGGGGCTACTTCCTATTATAAATTAAAGGCAGCCATCAAAGATATCCTGGGTTTTGATTATTACCTGCCCACACACCAGGGCAGGGCAGCAGAGAATGTTTTGTTCTCCGTACTGGTGGAAGAGGGGAATATTATTCCCGGTAATGCCCACTTCGACACCACCAAGGGGCATATCGAATACAGGAAGGCCAGTGCACTTGATTGTACCATCGATGAGGCTTATGATACGACCCTCGATCATCCCTTTAAGGGCAATGTTGACCTTGAAAAGCTTAAAAAAGCATTAAAAGAGATACCCAGGGAAAAAATCCCTTTCATCATTCTCACCATCACCTGTAATACAGCCGGCGGACAGCCGGTTTCCATGGGAAATATCAAGGCAGTCAGCAAACTGGCCAGAAAGCATAATATTCCGATGGTCTTTGACTCGGCACGATTTGCCGAAAATGCTTATTTCATCAAAACCCGGGAGAAGGGATATGAAGATACAAGCATAAGGGATATTGTAAGAGAGATGTTCTCACATGCCGATGCCATGACCATGAGTTCGAAGAAAGATGCCATTGTGAACATGGGTGGATTTATCGGTTTTAGAAACGAAGAACTCTTTAAAAAAGCCTCTGTTTTTAATATTTTGTTCGAAGGTTATGTAACCTATGGCGGTATGTCGGGCAGGGATATGAATGCCCTGGCTCAAGGCCTTTACGAAGGTACCGAATTTGCTTATCTCGAAAGCCGCATTGGCCAGGTAGCTTACCTGGGCCAGCTGCTGAAAGATTATGGCATCCCTGTGCAGTATCCATTTGGTGGACATGCCGTTTTTGTGGATGCAAAACGTTTTCTGACGGAAGTTCCGAAAGAAGAATATATTGCGCAAACCCTGGCCGTAGAACTCTTTATCGAAGCTGGTGTGCGTGGGGTTGAGATAGGCACCTTGCTTGCCGATCGTGATCCTATCACCCGCGAAAACCGCTATCCAAAGATGGAATCGCTCCGACTGGCCATTCCGCGCCGGACCTATACAAATAATCATATGGCGTATATCGCAGCGGGGCTGAAAAATGTGTTTGATCGCAGGGATGAGATCAAGAGAGGACTGAAGATCGTAAATGAAGCGCCCATCATGAGACATTTTACGGTTGAGCTTGAAAAGGCTGAATAATTTTTTACGTACTTTTTTGCTTGTCCAAAAAAGTACCAAAAAAAGACATCCCCGGTTAAGGTCTTCACCCCGCGACCCGCGAGGTTTCAGACTGCGCCTGGGTCCCTAAATGCTTCGCATTTATTGAATAAGTTCAAAATTTCAATATATAAAATCAGGTCCTCCTCTGCGTTAGGAGAGGGGGATTTAGGGGTGTGGTGCATTGTGGATTTGAATCATTTGAATTTGGAATTTGTTTAGAATTTAGAATTTGGAGTTTGGGATTTGGAGTTTGGGGTTTCGTATCTTTACAGTATGCCCCGGACTTTCACTAAGGATGTTCAGTATTATCGTTTCTGCCTTTATGGATTCTTCAAGAACCTGAGGTTTTTCGAAGCATTCCTGATCTTATTTTTCCTGGAAAAAGGAATGAACTTCCTGGCTATAGGAAGCTTGTATGCTATCAGGGAGATTACGGTAAATATTTTCGAGATCCCCTCCGGGGTGATCGCGGATGCTTTTGGCCGACGCCGAACCATGCTCCTGGCATTTCTTTTTTATATCATATCCTTTATTGCTTTCTATTTTTCGGAGCAATATACCGGCTTTTTGATCGCGATGATCATATTTTCCCTTGGGGAGGCCTTCCGTAGTGGTAACCACAAGGCGATGATATTTCATTATCTGTCGGTGAAAGGATGGGAAACACAAAAGGTTCATTATTATGGTCACACACGCTCCTGGTCACAAATGGGTTCTGCATTGTCGGCTTTGATCGGAGCAGCCATCGTTTTCATAACGGGAAGCTATAGCTACATCTTTATTTTCTCCGTGATCCCATATGTGCTGGACCTGTTTTTGGTCATGAGCTACCCCCGCTTCCTGGATGGCGAGCTGCAGGCTTTTAGCTGGAGAACAATGGGGCAAAAATTCAGGGAGATTCTTCATTCATTGTTTAATGCTTTAAAATCAAAGCAGGTGCTTAGAATACTTGGCAGTCTTTCAGTTTATAGCGGATATTATAAATCTGTGAAAGACTACCTGCAGCCGGTTGTGGCAGCATGGGCATTGACCATTTCCGTCATGCCGGGCCTTACAAACGAACAGAGATCATCGGTCATGGTGGGTGTGGTGTTTTTTTTGGTGTACTTGCTTTCATCTTTAGCTTCAAGTTTATCAGGGCGTTTTTCAGACCGCTTTATATCCCTGTCGGCACCAATGAATATCACCATCATGATCGGTTTGCTTTGTGGTATTGTCAGCGGATTGTTCTACAGCATTGATCTCTGGGTACTTTCTGTCCTCTTTTTTATCGCTGTATATATGGTAGAAAATATCAGAAAGCCGGTTGGAGTGGCTTACCTGGGTAGCAGTATTGACAGGAGTGTTCTGGCCTCGGTACTTTCGGTCGATTCGCAGTTAAAATCCCTTATCTCTGCTGTACTTGCCCTGCTATTTGGTATCTTTGCCGATCTGTTTGGAGTTGGGTGGAGCATAGTGATCGTAAGTTCAGCATTATTTTTGCTCGCACCACTTTTAAAACTAAGCGAGAAGAGAACAGAATGATGGACAAAAGCAAAAAAGACAAGAGATACGGGCGCTTATATGAGCAAATTAGCGGCCAATTGCATGGCAAAGACTATCCTATAGCCAGAATGGCCACCATAGTAGCTGTGCTACACCATAAGATGGATTACTTTTTCTGGACAGGATTCTACCTGCTGGAAGAAGGGGAACTCATAGTAGGGCCTTACCAGGGACCTGTGGCATGCATCCTCCTTGAAAAAGATAAAGGTGTATGCTGGGCCGGCGTGAATCAGGCAAAAACGATTGTGGTGGAGGACGTGCATCAGTTTCCGGGGCACATTGCCTGTGACTCGCGATCAAATTCTGAGATCGTTGTACCTTTGAAAACTGCTGATGGAAAGGTGTATGGTGTGCTTGATGTTGACAGTTCTGCCCTGGATTCTTTTGATGAAGTAGATGCCAGGTGGCTTGAAAAAATCCTTAACCTTCTGTAGAAACAATATGATCGATTATCTGTATATAATTTTGCTTACGCTTCCTATTGCCCTTGTGGCTGCAAATACATCTTTCTGGGGCGGCATCTATAAATGCTTATGCATTTCGGAGATCGTTATGGTGGCCCTGGCATTTATGTTTTTCCAGGCTGGGATGTTTTTTCTCGGCAGCTGGTCGGGAAGCACCTTTGCAAACTCCATGGGATGGCTGGCTATTCCTGTTGCTGAAGCCGTTATCCTGCTCACCGGAGTGAAACTGATCTTTTCAGCCGTTCGGCTTCGTCCTGAACAAAAATCTTTTGACCTTGCTAAATATGGCGAACTGATTGCCGTTTCCTTTGCCTCCTCATTAAATGCTTTTATGATAGGACTGGGAATAGGATTATTAAGGGTGGTTACTCAGGAAACCATTGCGATTATGGCAACCGCTGTCGGTCTTTTTACGATTGCAGGAGCATATGTAGGAAAAAAGAACGGAAAGATCATGGTAGTACGATTATCCGGAATCATTGCGGGCATCCTTGTGATCCTGCTTGGAGTATTTACAGGACTGCATCTCTATGAGGTGATATAAATGAAAAAATGAAAATGAAAAGATTACTGCTTTCTCTCGTTGTGGTCCTCTTATGGACCATGAACCTATCAGCACAGATCCCTCCAGGTTATTATAATGGAACTGAGGGAATTTATGGTAGCCAACTTAAGGCTGTCCTGCATGGAATCATCGATGAGCATGATGAGCCTACCTATAACGACCTTGCGTGATTTCATCCTTCCAGAATCGGATGAGGACCCTCAAAACTCAAATAATGTTATCTTACTCTATACAGGACGCTCACAGGCAAAAAGTACCTTTGGCGGTGGTGCCAACGAATGGAATCGTGAACATACCTGGGCAAAATCGCATGGTGATTTTGGCAACGACCCTCCCTGTGGCACAGATGCCCATATGATCAGGCCTACGGATGTATCAGTAAACTCCGACAGGGGAAATAAAGACTTTGATGAAGGCGGACAGCAACATTCAGAGGCAACACAATGTTATTTTACTGAGTATACCTGGGAACCACGCGATGCAGTAAAAGGCGATGTAGCCCGCATAATATTGTACATGGATGTACGCTATGAAGGCACCAACGGCGAGCTTGATCTCACGGCAGTGGATGCGGTTAACACATCTCCGGCCCCTGAACATGGCCGCCTTAGCACCTTACTTGAGTGGCACGAACAGGATCCTCCAGATGCTTTTGAGATGAACCGCAACAATGTGGTGTACTCTTACCAGGGAAACAGGAACCCATTTATAGACCATCCTGAATTTGTGAACAATATCTGGAATCCATCAGCAGGTATTGCTGAAAAGATTATCCTTGATGTTGGTTTCTATCCCAATCCTGTCAGCAGCACTATGCATGTGAGCTTGTATACCGTTACAGAGCTGGCTTCACTTACTATCATCAACCTGATAGGAGAGGAATTGATCCAACAAAGTATTCCCGGCTCCGGAACAACAGATATCGATTGCAGTGATCTGCCGGCAGGTCTCTATATCCTCAGGATCACCGATGAACAGAGCCGCGGCACCTATGCATCATCATTCATGAAAAACTAATACCATGGCAAAGATCAGAATCACCAAAATGTACGACTTCGAGATGGCCCATGTGCTGAAAGATTATGACGGCCCCTGCCGGAATATCCATGGACATTCATACAAGCTTTTCGTAACTGTCACCGGAACACCCATCACCGATACAGGCTCTCCTAAGAAAGGCATGGTGATGGATTTTAAAGATCTTAAAGCCATCGTGAAGAACCAGATCGTTGACCGTTTTGATCATGCACTTGTGATCAATAGCGAAACCGACCCTGATATGATAGCAGGGATGAAAAAGCATATGGAAAATGTGATTGAGGTGGATTATCAACCTACCTCTGAGAACCTGATCGCCGACTTCGCATCTATCATAAAGCCTCTCCTTCCTGCAGGTGTTCAATTGCACAATCTCCGACTCTGGGAAACGGCTACTTCATATTCGGAGTGGTTTGCGGAGGATAATTGAAACGCGTAGCGTTTCGGGGTGTGGGGCTTGAGGTAGTTTTCATAGAAATCTTGTCATTTTTGCTTGCGCGCGTCTCCAGACGCGTGCAAAAATAATGGCTCGTCTCCTGACGAGCATTCTTTTTTTTGTTTTTTATGTCCTTTCTTTAGAAGAAAGGACCAAAGAATCAAAAGTCTTCAAAGGCAATTTTTATCCCGTTTCCTCGGGCTAAAACCGCCGACATTTTTCGCTTCATGCTTGTCCCACCTTCGGTGGAACGCAATTCCCGCTCAAAATGCAGCTATTGCTGCTGAAGACTTTCATAGGACAGCTTTTGCTGACCCCAGAGGGGTCAAATATCTGTAGCCCCGGTTGAAACCCGGGGTGGAGGATTATATTATCATGAAAGCCCTCCCCCAGGAAATATTTGATAGAAGAATGAAGATTTGAAAGGGGAGGGTATGGGAGGGGTGTTTAATTGTCAATTCTGTATTGTTAATTTTCAATATTTTGACATCTTGAGTAAGGATGAAGAAGCAGAGGAATTACTTAGCAACAATGAATTTCTGTTTTCTAATGCTTCCTGAATATTCTTTAATAACCGCTACATATAGACCACTCGGATAATGTGACACATCAATACTGCTTTCTTTCTGTCCTGCCGGGACGATGACCTCATTCATATGCCTGCCAAACATATCGTAAATTAATATCGAGTAATGAGTATCAAGTATCGAGCATCGAAAATTGACGTAGTGATCGGCCGGGTTGGGGAAAACGTTAAATTGAGTATCACCAAATTCTTCAGAGAGACCTATGATGCCGCAGGCAGCTTCCACTTCTGCCTGGCTGTTGCAGCCGGGCGCGTTGTTATAGATCTGAATATCATCACCCGGGTTCTCCAAATACTCACAAATACTATGAACATCACAGGTTGACAACAGAGGATTGTCGTAAATATATAGAAGGTGCATCCTTGATAGGTCTGTGCTATCAATGCCTGATAATTTGTCTAAGTTTCTGTTATCGACAATCATTAATGCAGAACCTATTGAATCCAGATTTTGGAGTGATTCTATGGATGACAGGGTGTCATTATAAGAGATCCATAGCGACATTTCTACATCAGATAAGTTGTTTAAACCGTCCAGGTTGATAAGATTATTGTTTCTGGAAATATGAATAGATTTAACAGAAGTTAAAGCCTCTATTCCCTGAAGGTTTCTAAGGGAATCATTTTCGAATATCCATAGATAGCGGGTTCTTTTTATACTATTTAATCCAGTAAGGTCACTAAGCATATGATTTACATCAATCGATATATGACCAGCAGAGTCTATAGCTTCCAATCCATGAAGACTTGTTAATTGCTCATTTCCGCCTATAAACAATTGATGTAGATAAGAAGATTCAAACTCTAAAACATCAATAGATTCTATTGAATCGTTACTTGTGATATTCAAACTGGAAATTGAATCAAGGTGTTCAAGACCCATCAGGTTTTTAAGCCTGCTACATTCCTTAATAGTTAGTTTGAATCGGATAACTTCCAGGCCATCCAGACCAGCTAATGAAGTTAATGAAGGGTTTTCTTCAATGCTTAAATCTCCTCCAATATATTTAAGATTAATAAGTTCGGCAATTGATGATAAACTGTCGCATTTTGCAATACTCACAGTCTCTTCAACAGTTTGTAATGCTTGAAGCCCGTAAAGGTTTTTAAGGCTGTGACATTTATAAACCACAAAATCACCATTAATAAATTGAACATTTTCAAGTCCTGATAAACTTTGCAAGGCAGGACAGGAGTGAATATAAAAGTTACCGTCTATACTATCAAGTGTATTAAGGCTTGTAATATTTGCTAGCGAAGGAAGATCACTAAGTCTAAATTGCCCGGTGTACTCAAGGCTATTCAGTCCATTAAGACTTGAGAATGACGGGCTATCGTAGATGCCAAAGTAATCAGTGCGTTCTAAACTTGACAAGCCGGCCAAATTGATCAGGTTTGGATTCTGGTCAAGTCGAATTCCTCCTAATACATTTGTCAGGCTTTCCAATCCAGTGAAATCAACAATTCCTGTGTACATAACTTCAAACTCATTGCCTATTGAATGCAGACTATTAAGGCCAGAGAAATCTTGCAGTGATTCATTGCCATAAACGTGAAAATTATATCCAATATATTCCAGGCTGTTTATATCATCAAAACTTGATAGCATTGGGTTGCCAATTATTGAGAGCGTATTATCAATATGGACGAGAGAACCTAAGCCGCTCAGGGTTTCAATATCTGGATTGCTTGAAATTAATAATGCATCTCCAACGTATGTCAGATTGTCAAGGCCCTGTAAGTCTGATAGGTTTGTTTGTTGTATAATAAGGAAGGTACCAATGGTAGTTATTTGATCTAATCCATGCAAGTTGACGATTGAGTCTGAGTTGCCAGTTATTCTAATATGCCCTTCAATCTCATAACACCCCGGATAATTGATCGCAAAACTATCGATTTGCCCCTGCCTGGTAATCTCAATACCATCCGGCAGGCATGATTGGGAATGAACATTGAAGGATAATGTATTCCCTAACAATAACAGTATGCAAAAAAGATATCGCATATCATCTAATTCTCTATGAGCTAAGATACAATTACAAGCTTCAAAATACAAAAAAGAAAGGGGATTTCTCGCTTTGCTCGAAATAGACAATTTATTGGTAATTTTCAATTCAAACTGCGCCGAGGGTCATTAAATGCTTCGATTTATATTGGAGAATACGAATTACAACTCTTGGAAGTCTTCAGATGCTAGCTCTTTTTATCGGTAATTGTGTCACGCCGGGTCAGTAAATGCTTCGCATCTATAAAATTTTCAAATCCCAAACCTCGTCCCGCGCACACTCTAAAGATAGTGCGCTATTGCAAGACTTTCCATTCATGGTACATGCTCCTAAATGTTCAATGCTAAAGAAAAAGAGCGGCCTCTACGGCCGCTCTTCGTCTTCTTACCAGAAAACATTAACTAATCAACCTTGATAAAGCTTTTCATCAAGGGTGTTCCGTTCATTGCCTGCATACGCAGGAAATAAATGCTTCCAGGCAAATTTGCTATGTTGATTTCCAGTTTATTGTCTCCTTTGTAGATGAGGTGGTCTTCACCCAGCATCTGCTGTCCCAGCTGGTTGTAAACCATGATCTCTAATTTTGTTGTTTCCTCTGAAGTAATATCAAGCGTAATTTTGTTTCTTGCCGGATTGGGATATAATGAGAGGATGTCGAACATCCTTTGGTCGGGCTCATGTATGCTGAGCAGGGGTGTTACCGACATCTCGATATATATAGAATCGGCTATGGGGAAATCTTCATCCAGTACTACCTTCTCCGGCAGGGAATACATTCCCGTCAGGTCGGCATACACCAGGTAAGACCCATAGGCTATATTGTTAAATGTGAATTGGCCGTTTTCATTGGCTCGTGTCCAGGCAAAAGGCTGGCTCGACATATCGGTGAGGATGACCGGGACTTCGGCAAACCCATGGGTAGTAACAAGATCATATCTGATGTCATCCCTGATACGTCCTTTAATCCCTCCGGGCCCAGTTTCAAGCTCATTTACCTGCAAAAGTGAAGTATGATTTTCAAACAGGTCTTCATCCAGTATGACTGTGGCGGCATCCTGCCATGTCATCATTGATGGATAATATGAAGGGATCACGGCCTCGTAATTTTCAGAACCTTCTGTCAGGCCGATTTTGACCACATAGGGAAGCTCCATCATATCAGAAAACCAGAAATAGCCATGCTCATAAAATATGTTGGTATCTACTGCTACCAGGCCCATATCTGCCCTTTGCCTGTATAGGACAGCCATCCCTGTATCTCCTGTATGATATGGGTTGTTGATAGGCGTTGAACCAATGAAGGCCTGTCCACCCAGCTTATAATAATCGGGTGTTTGCACAAGCTTACAACGTATATCATTGCATGCCGGGAAACTGCTGTTCCAGCTGTTCAGGCATACTTCATATAATCCGGGTTCAGCATATATATATGTGGGGTGCTGCTCAGTAGAGAAGCCTCCATCACCAAATTCCCAGAACCAGTGGTCAGGATAGCCATTGCTCTGATCGAAGAAGCTAAATTGGTTCATCACACTGCTGCTCGAATCTGCCATGATCATGAACTCTGCTATGCAGGTCATGGTATCGGGAATCTCCAGGGTTTCGCAGATGAAATGGAAGCATGTTTCCATGGAGTCGGCATTATATACGTTCAGACAAACCAGGTAATTGCCGGCATCGGGAAAGATGTGAACGGGGTTTTGCTCAAAGGATGTTGTACCGTCACCAAAATCCCATTCCCAGTCGGTAATATTTCCCAACGACTGGTCAATAAAGGTGACTTCCATCGGGAAGTATGGGTCAAGGGTATAGGTATATATAGCTTCACATGCAACCTCGTCGGGGATCTCTATGATCTTGCAAATGGTATCGCTGCAATAGTTGGGAGGTACATCGTGCTCGATGATAAGGCATACTTCGTATATCCCGGGTACCGGATATGGGTGTACGGGATGCTGTTCCGTGGAGCTTGTTCCGTCACCGAAATCCCAGAACCAGCTGGTTGGATCTCCTGTAGAGATATCAGAAAACTGAACGTATATTGGCGTTGTTGGAACATAGCTGAATTCGAAATCGGCATCGCAGTCTGCCGGAGGAGTGGTACTCCTTCCCGGCAGGGAAACGAATCCGAGTAAAAATATGAAGAGTATAAGCCTTATCGTTTTCATTTTTTGTCGATTCATTAGAAATGAAAATACAATCCGAATCTGATCCCAAAGGCATACGGTGATTTTGCCGGGAATGCAGATGAGGGTGAATAAGCTGATTTTATATATTGCCGGTAAAATGGCTCAAGAGAAAAACGTACGTTGTTATTTATCTGGTAATTCAAACCGACCCCGGCAGTATATTGCCAGCTGGTCGTCAGTCTGTCGGGATATTGCCTGATCACTTCAATCTCATTGGCATCATTACCATAGTAGGGTACATCAGGTATATCTTTGTATATCTGCAGTGAGAATAATATTCCTGCTTTCAGGTCGATTGAAAAGCGTGGAGTCTGGAATACCCTGTAACCTATCCTGAGCGGAATTTGCAAATAAGCATACTTGTTCGTGGTTTCCCTGACCGTATAGTGGTCGATACTGTCGTAGAGGTTTTTCAGATTGGTTTCGAAGATTATAGAATCAGGATTTATCGGATCGATATTGAAAGAGGTCACGCCCACATAATATCCTACGCTGTCGAAGCTGGTATAATTGATCTGGTATTTTGCACTTTCGCTGGTGTAATTGCCACCAAGCCCGGTCTCAACGAGGAATCGTGATTTTTCATAGGCAGCAATGAGTTCGAAAGAATAATCATTTCGGTTTTGCCCTTCGGGGAAGATGTTCACCCCGGGGCTGAAAGCTGCACCAAAGAGCACATCGGCCTTTTTAGCATAGCTATCCTTGATGTTAAGATCGAAGATTGGACCAGGGCTTTCGCGTTCCTGAGAATCATTGATGGTCAGGCCTGCGTCTGTCTCAATATGTGCTGGGATCATCCTGGCTTTAGACAGCACAATGTATTGGAAGCTTATGTTTTCTGCGTCTGTAGCCATGAGCTCCGGCACATCTTCAGTGGCAGCAAGTATCAGCATGCTTTCATCAGTTGCCGGAGGCGAATCGGATAGTTCTGGTGAGTACCCCAGAGAGGAGTTGGTGCCTTGTGATGTGTTGGTTTGTTCGGGTACTCTTTCTTCCTGTATGTTTTCTTCATTGGCATCGATATCCTGAGCCTTTGTTGTTTCTATAGGGGTTAAAGTTTCTTTAGTGATGATCAGCTCTGATTCGGCAAGTATTCCTGGGTCATCTTGCAAAGTGGAATGCATGAAAACGACAAATGCCCCAATCAATACTCCGGAGAGAAGATACAGGAATGTTCCCCTGCCGCTTGCCGGATGGGATATAGGATACAAGTGATTCCCAGATACCCGCAGATGGCTCGATCTGATGCCCTCCGAGAGATTCCAGGAAGAGTTTATCAAGGCTATTTTTTCGTTCCTTTTTCATTTCGAACGGATATTGGGTTTCAAATTATAATTTTCATCAAGTTTCTTTTGCAGCTTTCGCCTTGCCTTAGCCAGTTGTGATTTTGAGGTATTCACTGAAATACCGAGCTCTGCAGCGATCTCTTTGTGCGAAAAGTCTTCGAACACATACATGTTAAACACAAAGCGATAGCCATCAGGAAGTCCTGTATCAGGCCCAGGAATTCCGACCTGGGAGGGGCATTGCTATAAACCCCATCATCTTCATCACCCACAGTCAGGTCTTCCATTTCTTCTACTCCCGACTGGAAATAATGCTTCAGGTTTGCGTGGTAATAGCTCAAAGAAGTGTTTATCATAATGCGTTTGATCCATCCTTCAAAAGAACCATCTCCCCTGAATTTCTTCACGTTAGAGAAAACCTTGATGAAACCTTCATGCAGCACATCTTCAGCTTCCTCCCTCCGTTTGCAGTATCGCATGCAAATACCCAACATGGTGGGAGCATATTTTTTATACAACAAACCGAAAGCATGTCTTTCTCCTGATTTGCAGCCTTCTAATATTTCCTGGTCTGGAACCATCAAAAAACTCAACTGTTTTTAAGACTGTAAGCTAAAACAAAGGTTGCCTATGTCAGGCCAATAGCTTCATGTGCAAAGGCAATTTCTTATGATGTGTAAAAAAAAGGCATCCCGAAAAACATTACGGGATGCCTTCTCTTATTTGCTTATCAGTCTTTAATTAATTTTAATAAAAGATTTAATATGTTTCTCATTCCCAAACAGTACCATTAATTTATACATCCCTGAAGCAAGCCGGGATGTATTCATCTGCACTTTGTTTTCGCCTGGGTTGTGATGTCCGCTGTATTTATCCACAACCTGGCCGCCCTGGTTCAGGATAAATACCTGAATCTGCCCGCTTTCAAGCAGGTTAAATTCAAAATTGACGTATGTGCTGGCCGGATTGGGATACGGGTCACCAAGTCCCGTAAGTCTGGTAAGAACCTCGTTTCCTATTCCGTGGGCAATGTCTTCATTATAGATGATCAGGTTGATGTTATCAATCGTTGGGTTATTTTCAGAGATTGTGATGCTACTCGGATATGTGTATTTTCCGGGTACATCTGCCATGACCTTATAGGTTCCGTAGGCTAATCCCGTAAATTCAAAACCGCCTGCTTTATCGGATTTGATATAAGTAAGGCAGTTATCATCTTCATTAAAAAGGATCACCTCAACATTTTCCACAACAGCACTCTTTCCTTCCAGGAAAACAACACCGTCGATAATACCGCCACCGCTCAGGTATTCATGGTTCTCAGCCATAACAATATCATACTCCCAGGAGGTAGTATTTAATTGAATCGTCTTGGCCTTGGTCCAGAGCAATTCATTGCCATAATAAGTAGGCAAGTATTCGCCCGCATGGGTGGAAAGGGTTGATGGGAATGTTTTAACCTTGTAATTCCCATTTATAAGTTGAGGGAACATATAGTATCCATACTGGTCAAATACTGTTGTATCGATGGGGATAAAATCATCTTCCACGATCTGGTACAGGTAGGCAGTTCCAATGTCCACCGGGAAGTATCCGGCAAAGGCATGGCCACCAAAATGATAGTAATCTTTCATCCCTACTTTCACCTTCTTCACGATTGCACTGTTGAATACGTCGCTAGCCAGATGCTCAGTAGATATTGTCAACATAACATCATATATTCCTGGAGCAGAGTAGGTGTGTTTTGGATTTTGCTCACTGGACGAATTTCCGTCGCCGAAGTTCCAGAACCAGCTCACTATACCGCTACCTGTTGAAACATCGTTAAAACTATAGGCCATGTTGTTGGGAACAACAGTATCCTGTGTCGGGAAAAAATTGGCCTGAAAATCACTGGATGCATGAGCGAAGATCTCCAGCTCCATATTGCAATAATAAGTGTCTTCCCACCTGAAGCGGAAGTATTCGGTAGTTTCGTATTTTACTTCATTAATATCGAACGCATATATGAGTAATGATCCTTTTTCTGAAGGGGTAAATATCGTATCATAGAAAAACCCCTGATCATTGGTGTACCTGATATGAGTACTGCTTAATCCCCCGCCGGCAGCAATATCTGTTTGAATGAACACCTCCTTGTTGGCTATTGGTGCTCCATTTTCTGAATTAATGACCTGTCCTGATAGGTAGAGGCTATTCAACTCAGTCTGGGCAAAAGTAGTTGTGATGGAGATGATAAATAGCATTATAATCGGCAATAAAATCTTCCTGAGCAACAACTTACGTTGCCGTGGGGCTTGCCTGAAATGCAATCTTAAGCGGGGGTACAGATCTTGCATTGCTTGGTTCATTAAAAATTAAACAATAGCCCGGTCCTTAAACCAATGGAATAGGGATGACGGGTGGTGATATATTTGCGTTGATATTGTGAGTTCAAATAGTATTTAAATGTTGGTTCAAGGGCGATGCTGACCTTCCGTGATAATTGGTAGGTTAGCCCGGCGCTGAAAGCAAGTTGCCAGTTGGTATTTACCCTTGTAGGCATTTGCTGGTCGATATCTACGATCCTGTCTATTCCTGCATCTGGTGTGGGAATGTTCTCATGCACCAGAATAGATAATATCGGGCCTCCCTTGATGAACCATCCGAAGCGGTTAACTTCCTTCTGGAACCCAAGGTAAACGGGTATCTGCAGGTAAGTGTATTTGTTCTTTGTTTGCTCAACTCTATATTCGCTGATAGAGTCATATACATTTACAATGTTGGTGTGATATATAGGTACTACGGCACCACTCTCGGTAGTATCGAAGGTCACATTGTATACATCATCATAGGTTCCGAGGAACTTTTCATAGTCGATGGCATAGGTGCCGTCGTCAGATGAAAATGAGAAGCCCAGTCCTGATTCAACAAAGAAGTCGCTTTTTACCCATCTTCCGGTTACCTCGAAGGTATAAGCTCTCTGGTTAGGGATAGAATCTTCGGGATAGAAGATGACCTCGGGTGTAAAGAAAACGCCCATTTGCCATGAAGCCCTTCTGTTGTACCTGCGTTCACCATCGTTCATGCCGGCAAACCTGGGGTTAATTTCGCTGTCGCGAACGCGGATATCACCAACATTCAGGTTCAGTCCTGTGTAAAGTCCGTGCGATCTTCTGGCCCTGAGTTTGGCAAGCCTTGCTTTTTCAGAAAAAGCATCACCGAAGGTTGTCTCTACATAATAAGCGTGCAATGTATTGTGAGAGAGCTGTGTTTCAGTTATAGTTTCGTCATTATTTTCAGCTTCATCAATGATGGGGGATATATTTGCTGAACGTTGATAATCCGCTTGAGCAGCCAAATGGCTTTCGATCAGGACAGGCAGTTCAAGTGCTTCGGGATGTGCCAGGGCAGGGTCCTCAAAGAGTATAGCGGTATGGCCGTCAACATTCATCATGTTTTCCTGCCTGCTAGAAGATCCGTTGATAATACTGTATCCAAGCAGCCCGGAGATCATGATGAGTGCGCTAAGCACAGCAAGGTTCACGGGGTTGATGGAGCTTCCGCCCTTACCATGCAACTCAGCATGGACATTTTCCCATACCCTTGCAGGGGGCTCAGCTTCAAAAGCAGCAAACTTGCTCTGAAAAAGCTTATCTAAATATTTACTTTCTTCAGCCACTTTTTATTCTGTTTTTTAACTTTTCCTGAAGAACGCCCCTGGCTCGCGACAATTGCGATTTAGAAGTGTTCTCAGAAATATCAAGCATCACGCCGATCTCTTTATGCGTATACCCTTCAATCACATTCAGGTTGAAAACCATGCGATAACCATCAGGGAGTTCCCGGATCACCTCCAGCAATTCCTGGGCGGAAAGCTTGTCAATAGCGCTCTCCTCTTCATTGTTGATGGGTTCAGTTTGGTCAAGGCTTATTTCTTTCTGGTATTTGATCTTTTTCTTATAGTAGTTAATGGCAGTGTTTACCATTGTCCTCCGGATCCAGCCTTCCAGCGATCCTTCGTTCCTATAATCCTTTAAATACCTGAAAACCTTGATGAAGCCATCCTGCAAGACGTCCTCAGCTTCCATCTGGTTCTTAGCGTAACGCAGACAGATACCGAACATTTTGGGCGCAAAATGCTTGTATAACTCCCCCTGTGATTTGGAGTCGTTATCCAGACATCGTTCTATGAAGCCATCATCAAAATGCATAAGACATAATAAGCTCAACACTATCGTGTCGGCTAAAAAATGTTAAAACCCTGACCATGACGCACTTAGGCATCAGGCAGATACAATTTATCAAAGTAAAGTTAAGGAATTATTTACTCGACAGGTATTTAAATCCGGATTTTTTGGTTTTAACATGCGCGCTTATGTCATTGCATTATGGTTCTCTTCCTATGTAAAAGAACAATATTGCTTTATAATACCCTAGACAAAGAATTGAGTAAAATGGTTGCATCTGTAAGGAAAACAAGCTTCTAAGCCTATTTTAATGCTTTTTAGGCCGAGCTGTGAAAAGCTTGATCTTTCCAAGGTATAATACATAATACAAGGAAGGTACAATTACCAGGGTAAGGAAAGTTGCAAATGTTAATCCATAGATAATGGTCCAGGAAATGGGTCCCCAGAAGGCGACATTATCACCTCCCCAGTACAAATGGCCGTCGAAAGTCTCCAAAAAGGCGGCAAAATCGATATTCATCCCGATTGCCAGAGGAAAAAGACCCAAAATGGTAGTGATGGCTGTGAGTAATACAGGGCGCAGCCTGGTTTTACCTGCATCTACGATACATTGAATCGAATCTTCAACGGAAAGATTAGCCCTTGAGTTTAAGCCCAGTTCTTTCCGCCTGCGGCGTTTGAGAAGATCAATATAATCGATCAGAACGATGGCATTGTTAACCACCACCCCTGCCAGTGCAACGATTCCGATACCGGTCATGATCACAACAAAGTCGGCATTGCTGATCATCAGGCCGGCAAACACCCCAATGGTGCTGAATATCACACTCAAGATGATGATCGCAGGTTTCACTAATAGAATTGAACTGGGATACCAGGATGATAGTGATCAGGCAAACAGCGATAAGCAGGGCATTTAAAAGGAAGGCCGATGATTCTTCCTGTTCTTCCTGTTCTCCGGTGAACTTGAAATTGTATCCAGGAGGCATGTCGAAATAATCCATCATTGCTTTCAGTTGCTCATTGATCTTGGTAGCATTGTAACCTTCTACAACATTGGAATAAATAGTGACCGCTCTTTCAAGATCTTTCCTTTTCACCGATCCATAGGTTGTTGTGTAGATGGATGTGAGCAACCGAAGAAATAGGCACCTGAACGATTTTTCCTGTCGAAGGGCTTCGGAAGGTGATCATCTGATTGAGCAGTGCAGGAATATTATATCGGTATTTTTCTTTCAGCCGGAGCTGTATGGGATATTCATCCTCACCAACCTTAAAGGTAGATATTTCTTTTCCGAACAGTGCTGTACGTATGGTAGAGGCGATTTGTGCGGTTGACAAACCGAATCGCCTGGCTTTATCACGATCAATATCAATGATGATCTCCGGCTTATCCATCTCCAGGTCTATCTTTAGTCCTTCAATACCATCAATCTTTGCACTGTTGAGGTAACCCTGTATCGTATCAGCCAGAGCAGTAAGCTCTTTAAAATCGCGGCCTATGATCTCCAGGTTGATGGGCTTTCCTGCCGGGGGGCCTTCATTTTGCTTTTCAATAGTCATCTCCACCCCTGGGTACCTGCCAAGAAGTTTATTGCTTAATTCGGCTAGTATATCACCGGTGTTCGCTCCTTGCCGGAACTCATACTCTATGAAAGAAATGGTGATTAGTCCCCTGAACATCTTTTCCGAGAGGTCGTTGACATCATCTTCCAGTCTGGCACCGGCCCCAACGGTTGTCAATACTGATTTGATCACGGCATCATGGGGCTCAAGAATAACAAATACATCATCTTCCAGTGATTCCATGAAGGCATTGGTAGCTGTAATATCTGTACCGATCGGGAGATCGGCCAGGATGTTAATGTATTTCGGATCACTGGACGGGAAGTTTACCACATTTGGATTGCTCCCGAAATACAAGTTCATGGTTAAAAACAACAATACAATTGTTCCACCTATAAAGTAGAATGGGTTTCTTTTGTGTAATGCAAAACTGATAAACTTCAGGTAGCCGTTTTCAAGGTTAACCAGAAATACTTCCTGGAACCATCTGGCAGCTTTGCTCAGAATAAAAATATCTAAAACTCCGATAATGGCAAATGCAGCACAAAAGGATCCCATAGTATTTATCCCTCCTATGTAGAAGATGGCTGACATCAATGCCAGGATTCCGGCAATAATCAACGATCTCTTGCGATTTGGCCTGGGATTTTGATCACCGGGCTTGATAAAAGTAGAGGAGATCACCGGAATGATCACCAGGGCCACAAAAAGCGATGATGACAATACAATGATCAAAGTTGTGGGGAGATATTTCATGAACTCACCCATGATACTGTCCCAGAAAAGCAGGGGTACAAATGCAGCCAGGGTGGTGGCAGTGGAGGTAATGATGGGCACCGCAATTTCTCCAACAGCCTGCTTTGCGGCTTCAAATTTACTGTAGCCGCGGTCAACGAAGCGGTAAATATTTTCAACTACGACAATGGCATTATCCACCAGCATACCCAGGGCCAGGATCAGGGAGAACAATACGATCATATTGATCCTGGATCCCATCAGGCCAAGGATCATAAAGGACAGGAACATCGACATCGGAATGGCGAAGCCTACAAAAAGGGAATTCCTGGTTCCCAGGAAGAAGAACAGCACCAGGATCACGAAGATCACCCCCATGATCATACTGTTTTCGAGATTGCTGAGCTGGTCTCGTACCATCTCCGATTGATCGTTCGTATAAACGATGTTCAGGTCAGGAGGCAAGGCTTTTGTTTCCACAGCCCGGTCAACTATTTCAAATACCTGATCGGTGGCATTGAGAAGGTTTTCTCCACTCTTCTTGATCACCTGCAGGGATACTACAGGATGCCTGTCGAGTCGCGTGAAGCTTCTGGGCTCTTCAAACCCATAAATGACATCAGCCACATCGCGCATATACACGATGTCGTTATTTTCCCATGCTTAACAATAATATCCTTGATCTCATCAGGATTGGTAAATTCGCCAATGATCCTGATCGACCGCCGGCTGCTTCCCAGCTTGATCTCACCACCAGACATGGAAATGTTTTCAAATGCAACCGCATTCTCAATATCGGTAAAACTGAGTTCAAAAACATTCAGTTTGTGCATATCTACATTGATCTGCACTTCACGCTCATTGATCCCGGTGATATCTACTTTAGAGATTTCAGACACTCGCTCGATCTCATCTTCTAACATTTCGGCGTATTCTTTCAGCTCGTTAATGCTATAGTCCCCTGAGAGGTTGATATTCATAATGGGGAATTCGGAGAAATCAAGATCGATCACCATGGGATCATCCAGAAGGTTATCGGGAAGTTCTCCCTTTGCTTTGTCCACCGCATCTTTTACTTCCTGCAGGGCATCCTGGATATGTATATCAGTGTTGAATTCCACGAAGATGGCAGAAACATCCTGTGTGGATGTAGAACGGATCTCCTTCACTCCTTTGGCAGATTCAATCTCCTTTTCGAGCGGCCTGGTAATCAGATTCTCTATATCGAGGGGAGGGTTACCCGGATAAATGGTCTGTACATAAATGGTAGGCCAAACCAGGTCGGGGAATAATTCTTTTGGCAGTGAGCGATAGGAATAAAAACCAAATCCCAGCAGGATGAACATCATCAGGAACACGGTATTTTTGTTCTTCAGTGCCCAAGAACTGAGCTTAAATTCCCGGATAACTTGTTTTTCCTTGATCTCCATCTAAATAATATTTACTTCAGAACCATCGGTTACCAGTGAGTATCCTTCGATAATGATCTTGTCTCCTACCTTTAAGCCCTCCTCAACAAGGCTTTCGTCATCATATGCCCTTCCTGTAATGATATATACTTTCTTGGCAATTTGTTTCCCGTCAAGTTCTCTTACCACATAGACATATTCGCCTTGTATATCTTTCTTGACGATGATAGAAGGAACCACGAGTGCATCCTCTTTATTGAAGTCGAGAAATGTAAGAAGGGCAAGGATGTTGGGTTTTAATTTACCATCGATATTGTCAATCCTGAGCTCGATCGGGAAGGTACGGTTGCCCAGGTTAATGATATTTCCGGTTCTGTTTACAGGAATATTCAGCTTAATGTCAGGATAAGTCGGGAAGCTTACCTCCACAATGTCCCCTTTGTTGATTACGGGCAGATACTTTTCTGATACCTCAGCAAGGATCTTCATCTTGTGCAGGTTTACCACCTGCATGATCTGGAAGCCGGGCATGGCCATTTCGCCTTCTTCAATATTGATCATGTCAACGATACCATCGATGGGTGATTTAACAAAGGCCATATCAAGCTGAGCCTCAAGTGTCTGAAGCTTACTTTCCAATGCTTCTTTGTTATTTTTTGCCTGCAGGTACTGTACTTCAGAACCGATATTTTTGTTCCATAGTTGTTCCTGTTTTTTGAAGAGGGTCTTTGCCAGTTCAAGCTGGGTCTTCACTTCTTCGATTGTATTTTCTGTGATGCTGGTATTGAGCCTGACCAGGAGCTGGCCTTTTTTTACGTAGTCTCCTTCTTCAACCAGTACCTGCTTGATCTGTCCGTTGATCTCCGGACTGATATAGGCGTTGTCAATAGCCTCCACGTTGCCACTCACCTGAAAGTAATGCCTGAAAGGTTTTTTAATGAGTTTGACTATTGAAACGGGAGTGAGATATTGCTGATCGGCCTCACCCGATTCAACAAGTTGCTGTTCCAGTTCCCTGATCTTGATATTCAGCTGACTGACTTCATCCTTATACTGTTTGATCTGCTCTTTAGTCGTGTTACCCTCATCGGCGGGGCCGCAGGATGCTGCAAAAAGAATGATTACGGCTATGGTTAGAAATTTTCTCATTATATGCGTATTGTGATAAACTTATTGTTTTATTTTAATTCCCTGGTTCACTATACATCAGCTTCTCAAGTGACAGTTTTTTGATCAGCACTTCCTGCATGGCTATGATATAATCAGAAGTATTGGTCAGGAATTGATTATTGGCCTGCAAGAGGTCTAAACTACTTGAGATGCCTTCCCTGTACTTTTCGCTTGTGATACGAAGGATCTTTTCGGCAGTGTTCATGGCCATTGATTTATTCATCATGATCAGGTAGGCATTATTAAACTCAGCCTGGGCTGTACGTACCTGTATGGTCAGACCTGTTCGCAATTGTTCATTTGCAATGTTGAGTTTATCAAGGTTCACCTGTGCTTGTTGAACCCTGGATCGCCTGATCCCGCTGCTCCAAATAGGGATATTCATTTCAACACCCCAGAAAGATGAACCATACCACTTTTGATCTGTTTCAAAGAAATTCCAGCTATTGCGCTGTGCCTGTGTTGTGACATTAACAAATGCCGACAGAGAGGGCATATATTCCGATTTTTCGAGTTTCAACTGTAGTTCGGCAATCTGCTGCTGCGTCATGAGCAAGCGGTAGTCAATATTGTTTTCGTAATTAAATGGATCGTTGAGCAGGGCGGAGTAATTGATCTGATCGAGCAGTGTACGCAACTCATCAGTAACGATTACGCGGTCATCAATCTTCAAACCACAAAGAAAATTAAGATACGCATAAGCGATCTGTACCTGAGTTTCTGTCAGAATGATGTTTGCTTCCAGGTCAGAAACAATAAGCTGAAGCTGATCCACGTCAGTTTCTTCAGCAAAGCCTGCTTCATAAGTGAGCCTTGTTTCATAAAGCATATCCTCCATATAGCTCATCGTACTGTCAAGAATATCCTTTGTGCCTTCGGCAACCAATACCCTGAAATATGCTGCTGAAACAGCCTCGTACATATCCAGCTTGTTCTTGATAAATTGCTGTTGGGTTTTTTCCAGCAAACGTTTAGATGCTTGTACACCAACGATATATTTCCCGTCGAAGATCAGCTGTGAGGCTGTCGCATCGGCTGATGCACTATATTTAGTCCCGAACTGCACTTCTGAACCCGGATCATCAGGACCGAAAGTACCGGGAGGGATGATCATGGTAGGGAGTGCGATATAGTCAGTGTAATTAATGGCAGCATTTATCTGGGGGAACCCAATGGCCATATATTCCTTCACCTGCAGTTCGGCAGTTTCAATGTCTTTGTAGGAACTCAAAATATCATAATTGTTTTCATAGGCATAGTCGAGTGCCTCCTGGAGGGTAAAATGATATTCTGTCTGAGCAGAAGCATTATTGCTGAAAACCCCTATTATGAAGAGCAATGCCGGGAATGCATAGAAGACCTTTTTCATTAAATTAATTTGTTGATCAATAAAGAATAATTTAAATGACGCTTGAGTGCGCGTTTTATTGTAAATCTTCCTTTTTTAGTTCTTTTTTAAATATCTTTTTTTTCTTTTCCCAGTATTTCAGACCCTCCTCAGTGGCAATACTTCTGATGTGGCTTTCGAACATGGCATCGAAAAGGGTTTCAAAATTGAACTCTTCCGGTGGAAAGAAATCGGAATCGTGCAAATCGATCAGCCGGCTAAGGTAAAGCCTGGCTATGAGCTCTATGCTCAGGTCGTCACGATAGATCCCCTGGGATATTCCTTTATGCAGATTGATCTTTATCTTGCTGAAAATAAAATCCATGCGGGACTTAAAATGCCGCTTGTAAACATCGGGGTATTTCGTTTTCAGATCGAAAGTGATGCCCGGACTTACATTCCGGAACTTTGTGGCTATCTCCTTGCTTACTGTTAGCAGGATGTCGATGGCATTCACGCCTTCAAAGTTGTGAACATCAAAGATGACTTTGAAGCTTTCCCGCTCAAATTTCAGTATATGCCGGATCAGGTCCTTTTCATCCTGAACATATTTATATATCAACTCAGCCGGTATGTCTGTCTTTTCTGAAAGCTCCTCAATGGTCATATCTCCAATACCTTCAGAAAACGGGTATGCCCTGATTTTGGTAATGACCTCCTTGAATTCTTTATTCATCTTTCTGGTTTAGTTGATAATGCAATAATATAAAAAATTTTGCTGATGCTTGATCTATTTACCTCATCCAGTAAAGACAAAGCAGATTTTCATGGGTTGCAGTTCCTATTTAACAAAAATCATTTTTTTCTTCATCACGCTCTTTTCATTCTCAAGGGAGAAGTAATATGTCCCTGGTGAAAGCTCGTATTCGTAAGGATCGAAGACCCTGGTATGCTTACCGGCGATAACATATTCATGATCATGGAGGGTAGCTACCAGCCTTCCATAAACATCGAATACCCTCAGGCTAATGTAATCAGGCTGCCTGAGTTTAAATGAGATCACAGTGCTTTCCATGAAAGGATTCGGGTAGTTTTGTTCCAGACTCAAAAGAGAGGGTATTTCTTCTTCTATTCCAACAATTTGAGGATTAATAATGGCAGTCCATATACTGAGGTCGCTTCCTTCCAGCCTGGCCCATATGGGCCTGATCACATTATTAAAAGCCGAAACATTGGTATAATCCCCAAAGAATGTGGAGGCAAACGGAAGAAATGGAGACTCACTGATTTTAAAGTTGATGAAGCTGTCACCTCCATCTCGTGAAACGGCCATATAAACATCAGTGTTGTTATCGTTATAATTTCTTCTGTCGTAGAAAACAAAGTAGAGGTATCCTGTCACCTGGTCAACGTCCATCCAGGTGAAAAACTGCTGCCTTCCGGGTGGATCATCATTTACCCTGATGGCCTCACTCCAGGTGTCACCGCCATCGATAGATTTTGCGATCCAGACGTCAGTGTCATCTGTTCCATTTCGCTGGTCAGTCCAATTCACATATATCGTACCATGGTGAGGGCCGCCGCTCAAGTCACACTTGGTAATAGGCAATCCATTGCATCGGCTAATTCCCGGAATGTCATATGCCCAGCCACCTGGGAATGGCCCAATATAGATATCTTCAGCAAGCCAGGTATCTCCCTGATCGAGGGAACGGTCAAATACAAGGCCTTCCGGGCCTGCCCAGGCCACATAGATCTCTCCATCAGGCCCTACAGCAGGGACAGCACCTTCGGTAGTATTGTCGTCATCAATGCAATCACCTGACACTTCATTGATTCGCAAAGCCTCGCTCCAGCTATCCCCACCGTCGTAAGATCGGGAAAAGTGAATATCGCTTTTATTATCCGGATTTGAACTCCCATAACTGTCAAACTTGGTCCATGTGACATAGATGTTGTTATTGGTGATATCGACAATTGCCCATTCTTTGTCCTGCGCCTTTGTACCATCCAGGCCCATATAGGTTCCGTCGTTCCAGGTTCCGCCAATTACATCGGTTTTCTGGCAAACAATGCGGTCGATCCAATTCCCTCCGGGTTGATTGGCAAGGTGAAAGAAATACCATGCCCCGGCGGTATCGACAATGATGGCAGGATCACCCCATACTCCATAGGAAGAGCTTAAGGCTCCGACGGTCCAGTTATAACCACCATCAGTGGAATAGTACATATTGTCGATATTAGCTCCGGCCACCATATGATCAGTGTTTTTTGGATTCACCATGATGGAAGGTTCTTCAGGTTGGGTCCAGCTGCCATATTCATCTATGAGGATGTTGGTATGCTGAGCCTGTGAAACAAGGGATAACAAGAAAAAGAGTGGAAGGATATAGCTTAGGAACTTCATAAAGCCTGAATATATAGTTTAACTTGCAAAAGTACATAATTTACAGCTATGGAGACCTCTGAAAAATTCCTTACTTTTATGCCTTATTCCTGAATTATGAAGAAAATCCCCCTTCACTGGCAAATACTCATTGCGCTTATTCTCGCTATATTTTACGGCCTCTACATGGGGGAAGCTGCAGTTAGTTATGTTTCCTGGATGGGGGATGTTTTCCTCAGGGCTTTAAAAATGCTGATCATTCCGTTGATCATCAGTTCGCTGATATCCGGGATTGCGAATATTGGCAGTGGATCAAACCTGGGAAGGCTGGGATTGAAAACCATTATATATTATGTTTCCACGAGTTTTCTGGCGATCCTCACAGGACAGGTCCTGGTGAATATCATTCGCCCGGGAGTTGGTGTTGACCGTAATCTGGGATTTGAGGTTGAAGGCCTGCTTGATAAACAAAGATCGCTAGGGGAGACACTTATTGAGATGGTCCCGGAGAATGTATTCCAGGCCATGAACAATAATGATATGCTGGCTATCATATTCTTCACCGTACTCTTTGGTTTCTTTGTTACCCGTGTCGGTCAGGAAAACCGCCTGGTGATGAAGAATTTCTTCAATGCCATCTTTGATGTGATGATGAAGATCACCATGTTCGTGATCCGTTTCACTCCTCTGGGGATTTTTGGGATTGTGGCAAAAGTCGTATCTGAGCAGGATGACTTAACAAGTCTTGCATCACGCATGGGCTTGTATATGGGAACTGTAATACTGGCCCTGGCCATCCATTTCTTTATTACCCTGCCATTGATCCTGAAGTTCATTGGAAAGTCAAAGCCATTCCGGCACATGAAAAATATGTCGACACCCCTGCTTACAGCATTCTCAACTTCTTCTTCAGGTGCCACTTTGCCACTGACCATCACGGCAGTAGAGAAAAATTCGGGTGTTTCAAACAAAATCTCCAGTTTTACTCTTCCTCTTGGAGCCACGATCAACATGGATGGTACTGCACTTTACGAATGTGTGGCAGCCATATTTATCGCACAGGTTTATGGTGTTGAGCTCACAATAGTTCAACAGGGCATAGTTGTACTGACCGCTTTACTTGCCTCTATTGGAGCAGCAGCCATCCCCATGGCCGGGCTGGTGATGATCACTGTTATCCTAACGGCAGTGGGGCTACCCCTGGAAGGTGTTGGACTCATCCTTGCAGTGGATCGGATCCTGGACATGTTCCGCACCTGTACCAATGTGTGGAGCGATAGCTGCGGTGCAGTGGTAATCGCGAAGTCGGAAGGGGAGAAGCTGAAGGTATAATAATCTTCCACCCCGGGCAGTCAAAGAAAGACCGAGGACCAAGCACCGAAGAACGATAACTGGATTTTAAATGCTAAATAGGCTTCTTCTTTGTTCACTAAGATAGCTAGTTGAAATATGGGCTCCTGGTACCTAATGCCCAGAGCCTAACGCCCAATGTCTATCTCTCCAACCAGCTCTTAAACTCCTTCACCTTTTCCCGGCTAACAATGATCGTTTCTTCTGTGGGTAGGCTAAGTTTGATCTTCAGCCTGCTGTTGGAATGGCTGATCATATCATCGATGGCATCGAAGGCAATGATGAACTTCCTGTTCACACGGAAAAATTTTTCAGGATCCACCATGTCCTCAATCTGCTCCAGCGACTGGTCCATGGCATAATGCCTGTCATCGGTAGTTTGCAGGTACGAAGCTTTATCCATACTATAGAAACATTGTATTTCTTCAACAGGGATAGAACGGATCCGCTCACCAACCCTGATCATAAAGCGCGTTTTGTATTGGCGGGTCAGAAGCCTGAGAACATCGTTCATTTGCTGTGATTGAAGATATGGCTGATCTCCCTGGCCATGAATATTCCTGTACTTGTCAATGGCAGCCTTTAACTCCCCAGCATCTATGGGTTTGAGCAGGTAGTCGATGCTATTTACCTTGAAAGCCTTGAGGGCATATTCATCGAATGCTGTGGTGAAAATGACCGGACAGCTAACCTCGGTCTGCTTGAAGATTTCGAAACTGAGGCCATCGGCCAATTGTATGTCGAACAAAGCCAGGTCGGGAGCTTCGTTTTCAGCGAACCACTGAACAGCCCTGCTGATGGAATCAAGGATCCCAAGGATTATAACCCCAGGAATGGCTTTGTGGACCATCTCTTCAAGCCTCTCGGCTGCCATCACTTCATCTTCAATGATCAGTACTCTCATATTTTTACCTGATTAAAGGTATCTTCACTATGAAACATCCATCAAGTTCTTCCGGAAAAGGCTCACTGGAAGAGCCGTTCACTTCAAAAAGCCTGTCGCTTAGATATTCATATCTCGACTTGATATTCATTAAACCATGTTTCTCCCATTCACCGGTATCGCCGCCTAAAATGCTGCTTTTCTTTTGGAGGTTATTCTTTACCTGCAGATAATCTTCATCAGTCTGAATAATGCTGATGGTCAAAGGTTTATCACCGGAAATGATATTATGTTTAATGGCATTTTCAATCAACATCTGTACTGAGATCGGAATGATCCTGAATGAACTTCCCTCCGGGATATCAGAATTCACGACCAGGTTATCACCGAAGCGGATCTTCATCAGGTTGATGTAGTTCTCAACAAATTTCATCTCCGTATCTAGTGCTACAAGTTCCCTGTCCTTTTGTTCCAGTACATATCGGTAAATGTCTGATAATTGCTTCACGAAACGTGTAGCTTTTTCTTCATCCTTACCTATCAGGCCTGAGAGGGTATTTAAGCTATTGAATAAAAAGTGGGGGTTGACCTGGTTCTTCAAAGCGTCGTATTGCAAAGCGAGCTTTTCCCGCTTCAGCGACTCTTCATTCTTCACTGCTTCCCGCCAGGAGCTAAAAAACTCATTAATATAGAGTACGAGCGCAATGATTATTACGGCGATCAGTTCAACGATCATGATGGACCTGCCGCTTCCATCGATGAAATTCTGAAATACTCCTCCCCAGATCACAACCACATATAACCAGTTAACAAGTATAATGAGCGTGGATGACATGAGAATCATGCTGAGCAGACTGATGATCAACTTCCATCCGGGTTTGAGCCCGTTTTTTCCAAATATCGCTTCTAGTATGGGGTTAATAGAAAAGTTTCCAAACCAGAGAGCAAGCCCGATCAGGAAACAGTAGAAAAGATTATTCCCAACATTAGCCCAACTATAATGGTCCAGTGGAGTGAAGACAAGGGATATCGCGGTGCCGATGAGCGTAACCGCGATAATACCCCTGATGTGTGCAATAGTGTGCTTTTTTATATTTGAGGGCATGACTTTATAGCCTTATATTACTTGCACTTCTTTGTAAGTTCGAAGTTGAGTTTTCTGCCCCAATCTGGAGAAATGGGTGTTTCAAGTTTAAAGCTTTCATATTTGTCAGCAGCTTTCTTAAAGTAAGGGCATGCTGCTTCTTGTCCGCCTCCAAACATTTCAGGTGTGTATAGCACATTTTGTCCTTCAAGAAAATAAATTCTTGGATTATCCGGGTTGATATTTTTGGCTTTGCCGAAACTTGCAGATGCCTTCTGTGAGAATTGCTGTCCCCTGCCCATCGGATCAACCTGTATCCGGCCCTGGTATATCCAGCCCTGCATAAGCTCGATCTCATCATTTTCAGGACTCAGCTCCCTGGCCTTTTCCAGGTATGCCTCTGCTTTATCAAGGATCTTGTCGATGTTGTCTTCTGTGTTTTTTGAGAAAATATAGCTCAGGTAAGTGTAAGAAACATAGTAGTATGGTAACCATTTATCGCCTTCGGCTTCGCCAATAAGTTCAAAATTAGCGGCAATGGCTTGAAATTCTTCTGAAGATTTTGCTTTTTCGAGCTCCTTCAAATTTTTTTCCATGTTTTTGATGTACTCTTTCTCACCGGCAAAAGAAAATAATGTTGCCAGGATGATGACGCTTGAGAGAATGATCTTTTTCATAATGCTTAAAAATTTTAAAGTTAGTAAATATATGATTTTCATTTTTTCTGTTTTCTAGAAACTGATAAATAGCTGTTCAAGCAAATGAATGATTGAGGTGATGATCAGCTTAAGTATCAGAATAATTATTTCCCAGTTCATAGTTCAGGTGTTTTGTGTGAGACAAAGATGCATGCACCGGGATCAGAATAAAAATTTTAGTTGCTGAACTGTCGAATATGGTGGATGAATCGTATTTTTACAAAAAACACGTCTATGTCAACATCGACCAGAGGAATGAAAATCGGGATACTAACTGCAGGTGGGGACTGTCCCGGACTGAATGCTGCCATTCGTGGGGTTGGTAAAACGGCCATTGTAGAACATGGCATGCAGGTTTATGGGATCTCATCAGGTTTTCTTGGCCTAATTAATCAGGAATACAGGGAGCTGCATGAGAATGAACTTTCCGGGATCCTGACACTTGGGGGTACCATACTTGGGACTTCACGGGAAAAGCCTTTCAAGGAAGATAAGAAGCAGTTCAACAAGATCGATAAGCCCAAGCTTATCCGCAAGCATTATGAAGAAATGGGGCTTGATGCCCTGGTGGTGATTGGCGGGAACGGGACCCAGCGAACAGCTTCCAAGCTTGCCAATGAAGGGATGAATGTGATAGGTCTTCCCAAGACCATCGACAATGATGTGTGGGGCACCGATATTACTTTTGGTTTCGACTCGGCTGTGAGCATTGCCACTGATGCCATCGATCGCCTGCATAGTACCGCTAACTCACATAAGCGTATTATGGTGATCGAGATCATGGGGCATCACGCCGGATGGCTGGCGCTTTACTCCGGACTGGCCGGTGGAGGTGATGTGATTCTGATCCCCGAAATAGAATATGATGAAAAGGTTGTGGCAAACTACCTGCTACGCAGGGCACAAAACAAAAAACCTTATTCTATCGTGGTTGTAGCTGAGGGTATCAAACGTAAAAAGGGTAAATCTGCCGCCCATCATATCAGTGAAATGATCGAAGATGAAACCGGCTTGGAAGCCAGGCAAACCATCCTTGGTTATATTCAGCGCGGAGGTAGTCCTTCACCCATGGACAGGCTGCTGGCCACAAGGTATGGAGCATCAGCCGTGGAAATGATCAGCAAAGGCGAATTTGGCGTGATGGTAGCCCTGAAAGACAACAAGATCGTGGGCGTCCCACTTGGGGATGTAGCCAACAAGCTACGAACCGTCCCACCCAATCATCCTATGGTTATCAACTCCAGGAGGATGGATGTTTGCTTTGGTGACGGGAAGAGACTTTAAGGTGTTGGGTGTTGGGTGTTGAGTTAGTTGACAGTTGACAGTTGACAGTTGTTTTATTTTCTTAGATGTAAGTCCAGTTCAAAGCCGGGCAATTCCATTGTCACGGTTGGGATCAGCAATAAAAATCCTAAGATTAACATGATAATGATAAGTGGGGCAACCCATTTAACCCATTTGTTATAGGGGATCTTGGCCACGCCGAGCACTCCCATGAGTACACCCGAGGTAGGTGTGATCATATTTGTAAAGCCATCTCCGAACTGGAAAGCCATGACAGTAGCCTGCCTTGATAATCCGATCAGGTCTGAGAAAGGAGCCATGATAGGCATGGTGATGGCAGCCTTGGCTGAGCCGGAAGGGATCAGGATGTTGATGATATTCTGGATGATATACATGATGCCGATTGAGGTGACCTCACCCACATCCTGCATACCTTGCGATAAGCTGTATAGAATAGTGCTGATGATCTTTCCGTCTTCCAGGATCACGATTATACCTCCCGCCAGGCCAACGATCACGGCCGCCGATAATATGTCTTTCATCCCATCTATAAACAATTGTGTAATCCTGTTTGGACTATAATTCATGGCTATACCTGATAAGATACCCATGGCAAAAAACAGGGTGGCGATCTCCATGATGTACCAGGCGTACCCCATTACACCGACAATCAGGAAATAAATGGTGAACGTTAAGAGAGTGAGTATGAAAAAGTGGACCGATCTCCGGAGGGAGAAAAAACCCGCAATGGCAAATATTAGCGTTCCTGCCGGAACCATGGCAAGTTGCAGAGGCAGGTAATCACCTACCTTCATAGGAGTGCTTGGGTACACAAAAGAAAATATCCCTAGGGCGATCAGGACCAGCGCATAGGTGATCCAGGCCGACAGGGGGGTATAGAATTTTACCTTTTCGCTGCCTTTTTCATGGCTTTTCCGCCAGTATTCATCATCCTCATAAACATAGGATGACTTTGGGTTCTTCTTTACTTTATGTGCCCAGCGAAGGATATAGAATATCCCGATAAAGTTGATCACAGCCCAGCAAAACAGCCGGTATTCGAGGCCTGAAAAAAGTGGCAACTCAGCGATGCCCTGTGCGATGCCGATGGTGAAAGGGTTTAATATGGCTCCGGCAAAGCCCAGGCCTGCCGATACAAACACCAGGCCAACCCCGGTAATGGAATCATAGCCCATGGAGATGGCCAGTGGCACCAGGATGATGATAAAGGCAATGGTTTCTTCGCTCATCCCAAATACCGCTCCAAAAATGGAGAACATAAGCATAATCAGGGTCATGACAATATTGTCTACACCAATCTTCCGTATGAATCGGTTCTTTTCCAGTTTACGCGTAAAACCCAGGAAGGAAAAGATGCCCACATCGATGGATTTGCTGTGGTTCATGATCCAGAAAGCGCCTCCGATCATAAAGATGAACACAATGATCCCTGACTGTCGCTCGAAACCTTCAAATAAAGCTGAAAAGACTTCCCAGGTTTGGGGTTGGCTTTCGACGGACCTGTAAACCAGCTCTGTTTTTTCCACTCCATCCTGTATGCTTACCACTTCAACATATTCGCCACCCGGGATAATCCAGCTTAGTATGGCTGCAATAATGATCGTATAAAATATGATCACATAGGTGTGTGGAAATTTCAGTTTTTTAGCCATACTGTTTTCTATTCTGTTAATTTGGGCAGCAATAATGAGTTGAAGAGGAGCTTATAGGATGCTCCCGTGGAAGCCCTGAATTGGGGATTAAAGCCAAAGAGGACAAATTGCCCTTTGCCTTTGCTGAGCCAGGCCATTACTGTTCGGCCTTCAAGTTTCTTCACTTTTTCAATATACCCGCTTAGCAGAGCATCCTTTTCCGCATATGTTACCAGTACACGCCTGTCGGTATCGAATTGTGGCACAGATGTAAGAAAGAATGGTTTTCCGCGGGAGAACACCCCTGATTTGGCCGGCATGCCCCATGTGAGTGGATGGCCTTGTTTTACATCAACAGCAAGAAAAGAGCCCGGGCAATACAGTTCTTTTTCTGACTTGGAGATATCCCTGATCGGGAGGGCAAACTCTTCAGGGTCTTCGCCGGATCTATCGATCTGGAGAGGCCCCATGAAAAGCTCTGTGGAACTTCCCCAGGAAACGATGATCCCGCCATCGTCGATGAACAGCATTAGCTTTTCGAAACCTTTTTCGCCCATTCCTTTCACAAATTCGGGTGGATAGCTGCTGGGATAATAATCGCCTGAGGAAGATTTGTATTTTCCTTCCATCAGTATGGATTTATTATTGTTGGGAAACACTATGACATCAAACTTCTTGCTGAGGTCGGTATCTTCAAAATCACCGGGTTTCAATACAGTATATGGAATGCCATAGCTGTCGAACAGGTAGCGTGTCCATCCGGCATCTATATCGTGGGTGTTGGTTTCTACCAGGGCGATATCAGGGAAACTGACCCCTGTGTTGCGTGGAGGCATTACCTCATAAAATGCTAAAGGGGAAATATTCAGATTGTCCAGAATGTCATGTAATTTATCATCTTTGCTTACAACAAAACTTCCTGCCGGAATAAATATGTCGTTCATCATACCATCCTCGTACGTCCTGCTGAACTTTATACCATTTGCAGCTAGCCTGAAAGCTGCTTCGTAACTCTCATTCCAGCTTGAGGGGAATATAAGGAATGAGTAATTGTCTGGAAGGTCTTTCTTCAAAGAGTAGTTCCCTTCAATACCTTTCAATACAGGTTTAGAACCTGGTTTATCATTAATTTCGAATGAATTCACTCCATTATGCCTGGGCAACGACCAACTGGTGATGTCATAAGGCCTGATGATCTCACCATCAGGTGTATAATGCCTTAGCGGGAATACCTGGTCTTCCATCACCTCTTTGATGAATGGACGATATGCCTGCGACATCGGGATAATAACATCTCCTTTCTTGAAAATTCTATCATTCGCTTCGAAGTTTTCTTTGAGCTCATATACGTTCACACCATGTTCGATGAGGAGGTTAACAATATGCACAAGCTCACTTATATCGTGTTGTTCCCTCGGCATGATATAGTAGTAAGGAGCTTCTGTTTTTCCCTTCATGATCTCTTTGCGAGCAATGTCGTTCCTGAATTTCAGGATATCCTTTTCATGCGTAGCGGCTGTTTTTATGATCGACATGGTAGTGGCGATCTCATATTCTATAATGTCTGAAAGGCGCCACCAACCCCCTTCCCAGGGGAAAGGCATATTAATGCCCTTTTCATATTCAGAGAGACCCTTGCCCCATACTGATAGCTCATTGGGCTCAATATAAATGGGTTTTGCAGTCTGCACACTAGCAGCCTCGGTCAGGAAACCAATCACATTCTTCCACAGGCATGTTTCTGTCGATCCAGGCCAATATTCATCGAAAAGATAATGCTGGGCCACTCCGGCCAGGCTGTCTTTGGTCATGTCCTTGATCATGTTCGAGCCAAAGATGCCCACCCAGTTCCAGATACCTGCATCCACGTTTTCGGCAATAGGATCATGTGGAGGTGGTACAAAATATCGCACTCCTCTTGAGCCCATCTGGTGCTTTTCAACAGCCACGTGAGGGTACCATTCGGTATTATATGTCGTGGCAATGGCCTTGGTATCCGTTTGGGTGAGTGCTACAAAATCACGGTTGTTATCGTGCCCGATATATTTATGATAAACCCTTGGCAGTGAGCTTCCTTCGTAGCGAGTGCCTTTGTACTCATTGTAGTGGTTCACCACCATATCCATCCCGTCAGGGTTGTGGCAGGGGTTCATCATATACACCACTCCGTTCATCCAGGAAAGCTTATCAGGATCGTTAGTTGTTACGAGATCATAAGCGATCAGCGGAGCTGATTGAGAAGGACCTACCTCTGTGGAATGCATGGATAGGGTTGCCAGGAAAAACACCCTTCCTCTTTCGACAAGTTCTGCCTGTTCTTCTTCACTTAAATCTCCACTCAAGGCCAGTTTCTTATTGATTTCTTTCAATTCATCCAGCCGTGCAATGTTCTCCGCTGAAGAAATAAATGCAATGTATATGGGCTTTCCCATAGGGCTGATGCCGATCTCTTCCAGGTGGATTCGGTCTGAAATCTTTTCAAGTTCTTTCAGATAATCAATGAGTGGATCATAATTGAAAAGCATACGGTCGGCACCGGGTTCGAAACCGAAAAAATCTACCGGTTTTGGAACTTCCTGGGCCTGGGTAAATAAATGCATACCACTTAAAAGGACAGCAAGCAAAATGATTCGGGCACTTCTTTTTATGGCAATCATACGAGTGAGATTTGGATAACATCCTTAAAATAGTTCGTCATATTTGGTCCAGAGGTAGTCTCCGAGCTTCCAGGCATCAATCACTACTTTGTCACCCCATTTCAAGGTATATTCGGTCAGGAACTGACGTGCCTTGTCCGGGTCTTTCTTATAAAGCTTCATGGCTTCTTTTTCAATATACTCTTGATTTTCAAATAGTTCTTTCTGGAGTGGATTCCAAACGGCATCCACATCATGGCGCATGTCGCCCCATCGCTGGGCAGTCAGGGTGCCCAGTCGGTTGAAAGCCCACCAGGCTGATTCGGTAGTATAGCCGTTCGGCCTGCCGGGTGTTTTATATGATTCGGGCAGGTCAGTTACACTGCAATATACAGGGATGTAGATGGAACTGGCAACATTATCCTGGGCCAGCCATACCACGCCTCCTATCTCATCCGGGAGCCAGTCGCGGCATTGTATGATGGTTGCATACATGGTGTACCAGCGGGCAATGGTGCGTTCGCCCAGCCAACCCCATCCGCCATTGATCTTGAACACTTTATTCATGTCATAGGGCATAAAAGGATTGGCCAGCGGCGACAATACTGTTTTTCCTGAATCATCGGTCACTGTAATATCTTTCACAAAATTAAAGGGAGTTCCTTCATAATAATCCTTGAAGATGCTTACCAGTTTTTCCATGGTCACTGGCTCATCCGGTTTTACTGAAAAGGGGTGATTCTCGGCATTCGGATCCAGGTGCAATGATGGGGCCACCAGGTCAAATACACGCCATTCTCTCCGGCGGGATGCCAGAGAGGTCCGGCTATGTGGAGCATAGGCATAACAAAACTGAAAGTCTTCTTTAGAATTGCACCAGCCAGAGTCCAGGGCCATATCAAAGATGTTTTCAGAGGCCATAAAATAATCCGGATCGTTCAGATCGATATGCTTGATGGTGCTGGCATTGGCATTTACCGAAATATGATCGTCAGGGACCCTCTGGGCTACCCATATGGCACCAACTTTTCCTTTTCCCGGGCCTACGATCTCAAAATGCCAGACTTCTTTTTTATCGGCAATGGTAAGGCATTCACCGGCATCATTCCATCCGTATTTTTTGGTCAGTTCCCCGGCCATTTTGATAGCTTCACGAGCTGTTGCGCATCGTTCCAGCATCAAGAGGCAAAGTCGCTGGCAATCGATCAGACCTTCATCCGACTGTAATATACTTCGGCCACCGAAAGTAGATTCGCCCATGGCCAGCTGGTGGTCGTTCATGCATGGATAGGCGGTATTGACATATCCGTAAGTGTATGGTAGCTGTGGTATCTCTCCAATAGGCACATGTGCATAGGAAGGCATGGCGAAACTGTCGCTGGCTGATACGTTTGTACATTGTCAGCATGCTACCTTCTTCATGATTCGCCGGAGGAACAATATCCATCCAGGAGCGTGTACGGTGACTGTCATCAGTATGTGATGTGATTACCGAGCCATCGGCAGTGGCAAGCTTGCCGGCTGTGATACTTGTACATTCATCGGGGTAGGGTGAGGGTGAGCGCGGATCAAGTCTGTGCAGATAAGCTTAAACACAGATTGAGGGCTATGAGAAATGATAGCGATTTGATAAGTTGAGTCCTTGAAATGGTCATAGAGATGTTGTTTAGTTTGAATTGAGTTAACTAAAATAACAAAATATCCCCGGATGTTGATAATTGGAAGGGGGAATGTTTGAAACCACTGTTGGATTTTCAATTGTCCGTATTGAATTATATTAACTTTGCATCAGAATACAGCTAATCTCAACACTATAGCATGAGTGAACCCATCAAGCATGAATGCGGGATCGCCCTCGTACGATTGTTAAAACCGCTGGAGTACTACCTTTCAAAGTACGGCACACCCTTTTATGGTCTGAATAAGTTGCACCTGATGATGCAGAAACAGCATAACAGGGGCCAGGACGGAGCTGGCATGGCATGCCTCAAGTTCGACCTTGAACCGGGCAATAAATACATCAACAGGATACGCTCCAATTCGGTTTCCCCAATACAGGATGTTTTCAAGAAGGCTTACAAGCCAATCATGAAACTGGCAGAAAAGAAACCGGAACGTATCAATGATGTTCAGTGGCTTAAAGAGTATATGGAGTTCACCGGTGAACTTTTTCTGGGACACCTTCGCTATGGTACCTTTGGAGCCAATGTGGTTGAGAACCTGCAACCGATGATTCGTTTCAACAACTGGATGACCAAGAGCCTTGTGCTGGCCGGAAATTTTAATATGACCAATGTAGATGAGCTCTTTAACCTGCTGATCGACCTGGGGCAATATCCGGTGGAGACTTCTGACACCATCACCATAATGGAAAAGATCGGGCATTTTCTGGATGCCGAAAATGAAAAGCTCTACCGACAGTTTAAGGAAGAAGGTTACGAGAAACGTGATATTTCTCCACGCATAGCTGAAGACCTCGATATTCAACAGATCCTCATCAATTCAAGCAAAGACTGGGATGGCGGATATGCTATTGCAGGACTTCTGGGCCATGGTGATGCCTTCCTGATGCGTGATCCTGCAGGGATACGGCCGGCTTTCTATTATGCTGATGAAGAGATTATTGTGGCAGCCTCAGAAAGACCGGTGATACAAACATCATTAAATGTTTCACAGGAGGATGTTAAGGAAGTTCAGCCCGGACATGCCCTGATTATCAAAAAGGATGGTACTTATTCCGAGAAAGCTTTCCTTAAGCCCCTGGAAAAGAAATCATGCTCCTTTGAAAGGATTTACTTCTCCCGTGGTACGGATTCTGATATCTATAAAGAAAGAAAAAACCTTGGACGCGCTCTGGTACCGACCGTGATGGAAGCCATAGAAAATGACCTGACAAATACTGTATTTTCCTATATTCCAAACACAGCTTCATCAGCTTTCCGGGGGATGATCAATGAGCTTCACAATGTTTGTGATGAGATGAAGGAGCGGGAGATCAGCCTGATAGATCCTACAAAGGAACCTGAGAAACTGAAAGAGATCCTCGCTTTCCGCCCTCGTGTAGATAATATTGCCGTTAAAGATGTAAAGCTTCGCACTTTCATTACCCAGGACAGTCAGCGCAACGACCTTGTCGGACACGTATATGACGTAACCTACGGTATCATTCGTCCCGGAATTGATAACCTGGTGGTGATCGATGATTCTATTGTGCGGGGAACAACCCTGAAACAAAGTATCATCCGCATTCTGGCCCGACTTGAGCCAAAGAATATAGTTATCGCATCCTCTGCACCACAGATCCGATATCCTGATTGCTACGGGATCGATATGGCCAAGCTCGGCGATTTTATTGCCTTCCGTGCTGCCATTGATTTACTTAAGGAGACCAGCAGGCAGGATGTGATAAATGAAGTATATTTAAAATGCAAAGAGCAGCAGGGACGACCAAAGGAAGAGATAGTGAACCATGTAAAGGATATCTACAAACCTTTCAGTGCCCAGGAGATCTCTGATAAGATCGCAGAACTGCTTAAACCTGCCGGGCTGAAGCCAGGGTTAAAGATCATTTATCAAAATATCGAAGACCTTCACAGATCGATACCTGACCATACAGGCGACTGGTATTTTACGGGGAACTATCCTACTGCCGGGGGCAACAAGGTGGTCAACCTCTCTTATATTCACTATATCGAAGGCACAAACAAAAGGGCTTATTGATTATTCGAAGGCAGCTGATATCTTTTCTGCCAGTACGACAAATTCATCCTGGCTCATTTCCACGGCCGGCTTTTTAAAGTCGATATCATAAACACTATTGATAGGTACCAAATGGATATGTGCATGCGGCACTTCCAGACCCAGGACTGTCATACCCATGCGTTTACAGGGCACAACCTTCTCAATGGCCAGGCCCAGGCGTTTTGAAAACTTTATCATCTCCCCAAGTAATTCATCATCAATATTAAAGATGTAATCGACCTCCTTTTTTGGTACCACCAGAGTATGGCCTTTGGCCAATGGCCTGATGTCGAGGAATGCAAAGAATTGATCATCTTCCGCTACTTTATAGCAAGGGATATCCCCTTGTATGATCTTTGTAAATATGCTAGTCATGGCACTTGATTTATCTAATAAAAAGATACTGCCCGGTACAGCAGCCGGACAGTATCAAAGATACACAAATATAATTCGCCTAAAATGTGTTCAGGTCAGGTGGCCGCAAGATACCGAACCATTTCAGCACCCTTTCGCCTACATTGGTATTTACATGAATGATGTATATGCCTCCTGCGATCTGAACCCCTGCAAAATTCTTCAGGTCCCAGTCGAGGTAGGTGTCATTAGATTCTTTTGTTAGCTGTCTGACCAGCGTTCCATTAATATTGTAAATGGTTACTGTAGCCTGCTCAGGTAGGTTAGTGATCTTGATCCTGTTATCGAGTGCGTTGTTTTCATAACTATCATATGCGTAATATGGGTTAGGAACAACATTGATCAGGTCGAGATCTGTTTCTGCTTTACTTTCACTATAAGTAGTAGTAGCAACCCCATCAGTCTTGAATCCATAGGCAGGCCAGGAGGTTCCTGTACCGGCATATTCGGGCCCTTCTGGCCTGGAGTAATACCTGCGGTATGGCTTCGACATACGTATGCTTAACTTCCAGTCGTTCCCCTCCGGCAGCCACTCTTCATCTTCTACCGACAGAGGCATTCCAACCCACATAGTTGCAGATAATAGCAATGGCTTGTACCTGACCGGCCATAGAGCATGGGTTTTGAGAGTGTCATACAAAGTATACAGCTGCAAACCGGCATCATATGCAGGAAACACGTATATGTTGGTGTCGTTTTGAGGCTGACGAACCGTATGATCAATGACATATACATAGTGCATGCCTCCAAACAATGGGTTTCCGGCGAAGTCATATTGATTGGGTGAGGGATTGAATAGCATATCCCTGCCATTTTCGCCAACCAGGAATGAATTCTCCCCAAACATAATATTCAGACGTTCACCTGTTTCAAGATTAATGGCATAGCCGGGAAACCATCCCATTCCTGATTCTCCTATATAGTTTGGATCATTCGGATTATCGCTGGAGCCACTGCCGTGAGGTGCCGGGTTGCCATCCTTGTCTACAGATTGTGCTGCCCTTAGATCGAAACGCCAGGCATTGCCTTCAGCAAGAATGTCTTCAGGGCACATCTCCAGCACAAGTGCGCGTGTCCATTTCGATTTATCGGCCGTAAATACTATATCTACGCTGGCAAGATCGGCCATAGGATAGTCTAATTTGGAATTGCGGTTATATGAAGGGCCTGCATTATTCTGGCCATTATATGCTGTCATCATATAGGGTGCCCATGTTCCGGAAGCGATTTTTTCATAAACAGATTCCGGGTCAAAGGTTTGATCCGGAACATCCCAGTCGTTCAGATTGGTCGGATCATCCTGATCCTGGTAAGTGCCGGAGCGGATCCAGTCAGCAGAACTTCCCGGCAGGTCAATATCTTCTACACCACCTACCCACCTGTGTGAGCTGTCTTGATATGAGGTGTAGGAAGTGATCAAGCCATTGTTCACCGCAAGACTATCGCCGGGATAGAGAGGCTGATTTATTTGAACCGACAGGCCCAGGTCAAGGAACAATTGCTCATTGTTATAGTTGATGTCCTTGTCGGAATGATATACATCCCCTGTGGTGATATTTGTCAGTACCCATTGTGCCGAGTCTATAATGATGTTTTCCTCATCTGAATATACCACTTCTGTAAATTCAAGCCGGTAATCTGCGTTGGTTACATTCAGGGGATCTATCACTTTCACGTTTAAGGGCCCCAAACCGTATTCGTATGTGGCTTCATAAGCTATGGGATAATCCGGGCTGCCAAGGTCATGGACCGTATTTGCCGGTGGCTTACCCAGGATCTCTTCAATACTTTCACTTGTAAGTTCCAGTATCATACCCCCATTGCCGTTGCCTTCAAGCCTGCTAAGCTGAGGACCCAGGCCGTAAACGGAGTTTAGCACAGTTCCGTTTACGCTTGGGTGTGGTATTGCGGTATAGGTGCGTATATTCCTTCTTCCCGCCAGGTAGGGCTTTTTCTGACCAAGCAGGCCATTCAATATGCCGGGTTCCTGGCTATAGGGCATGTACTCATTATAAGAGTAAGCTACAACGGTATAATAGTATTGTTTGAAATTGGTAAGCTGTCGGTTTGAAGTTCCGAAAGCATCCTCAGTGATTGCAAAAGAATGCCTGATACCATTATCTCCTCCTTCAACTTCTACGATGGGCACATTCGCTTGTATGTCCTTGTTATAGTAGTAGTTCACCAGCATGCCTACACCGTTCTTGATATCAAATTGAGCTACCAGGCGTACCTGGTCAGGGTTATCTTTGCTTTCAAGGGTTACCGTAGCATCGGATAGCTGATAGACCTGGTATCCTTCGAAGCGGTATAAGGAATCACTTCTTTGTGTGGAGTCGACCGGATGAGGTTGTGTAATGGTATTATCATACTCGGCATATTCTTCCAGATAGTTGTTTGATATTTGCGAGTTGCTAATATAGAATATCAACTCCTTGTCGAACTCAGCTATGGCCATGTCGGGTGCGTCAGGCCCATCCAATACCTTGAAGCAATTATCGAAAAGCTTCTGGCATTTGTCATCAACCACCCGAAGTAGTTCCACGGAAGCCCAGGGACCACCTGAGGTGGCCCGGGCCCATGGAATACCTACAGTAATATAATTGACAGCACCGGGTTCAAGGGTAAATGGCCCAGCCGACTGCATAAAGCGCCTGTCAAAGGGATTATTGTCAGCAGTTTCCTCGGTCCAGTACAATCCATTCTGGTTATAACCCCCGTTGGGAGGGATGCCCCGTGTACCCCAATTACAGGGATCAGAGTCACCGGGAAACATAAAGTCGCATTCAGGCCCCACTGCCCCGGAGTTAAAATGGGCATTTCCGCCATATAGCATACGGGTATTGTCGCGCCAGAACCCACGAAGGTAATTGTAGTATTCCGGGGCTATTCTCGGGTCGCCCTGTGGGCTGTTATCATTATTATGATATACAAAACGCCTCATGCCGAATCTTTCGTCATCGACGATCTGGTTTCCGAAATTCACCCCATTAATAGCCATCTGATCCCATTGAAATGGTGAGTTAATGATGGAGCAATCACCGGTAAATTCAGGGTTGTCCCTTCCGTCAGGGTCGATATATGGGCCCTGGAAGAAGTCAACACCGATGGCAGGCGGTTGGTCTCCATAAGCTTCGGGTTGTGAGCTTCCGTCAACAGAGGTTCCGTTGTAACAGTATCCCAAACCCCTGGCCACGTCACAGCCCACGTAATCATCATCAGAAAACCCCAGGTCAGTATCCACCCAGGGACTGAAAAAGGTATTTTGCAAGGTGAACGTTGACCTGTTGATGATCTCATAGGTGTAAAATGTCATATTGTTGATCTCATCATTGGTAGAAAAGCCAAATGCCTGCGCCCTGATCTCAAATCCTATTGAAGCGCCCTGTGTTTCCGAGTGGAAGTTTCCCTTGTCGTTGAATATCCACCAGAGGGTCTGGTCTCCCTTTAGCACCTGGTCGACCAGGATGCTGCCATGCACTGTTCCTTCCTGTATTTCTTCCATTGTTCGCTGGGGCACATAGTTAGGGTCACCGGCAAAGTTCAATGGGCAGAGCTCGTTCGTTATATCATAGTATGGATAATCACCTGAACCTGGATCATAGTCGCCATCACCATTCACATCGCGGAAAGGGGCGAGGTAATAGCTCTGATTCTTAGCAACATCTCCATGAGCAGGGTAATCCTGTATGGACTGCGGGATAGAATAATCAGGATACTGGCTTGCTCTGTCTTCGCTATTCCACCATCCCAGGTACTCATCGATCTCAGCCCTTGTGATCAGGAAGTGCTTATCATATTCAGCACATGTTACCTCATCAACTGATGCCGTACCATCGATGGTGAGCGGGCCGGGCCAATAATCATTCCCGCTGCCTCTGAATCGCAGGGCTGCAAGCTTTAATTGGTCGTTGACATCCAATCCACCGATCCACAGTGATCCTGAGTAGAGTGATGTTGCGGATCCGTTGGCCGGGATAAAATATTGCGAAAAGTTGGTGAGATCCCACCACATATCCCCGCCGGTATTTATCCGTGCCCGCACATTGTTAACGGTTAGATAGCGGAAGCCTGATGCTGCTGAGCAACCAGCTGCATTCTGCTTTATCTCCGTAGTATGCGAAGATTGCTTATTGCCACGGTATTTTTTAGCGAGGCAGTTATAAGATGGGACGAGTAATAATGTAATGACGAGTGCATAGGGTAGGCGTTTTTTCATGTTAGGTGGTTTTGGTTCGGCACACTATGCACAAAATGAGAAGATGAAAAGAACGATATGGTTTTACCTCATTTTGTATTCTGGAGATAAAAAGTACAACTTACCACGCTTGATTTCAAGCATGGAAAAGTAAACGGCGATGTCCGTTCAGTTAACGGTTTTTGCAGGAAAGGATTCGGGAAGGCTTATCTTGAGATTTCAATAATCTCAAAGGTTACTTTGCCGGCAGGCACCTGGATTTCTGCAGTATCTCCAACTTTTTTCCCCAGAAGACCTTTGGAGATGGGTGAGCTCACCGAGATCTTTCCGGACTTGAGGTCCGCCTCGTTCTCCGGAACAAGCGTATATGTCATTACAGCATTGTTCTTCAGGTTTTTGATCTTTACTACTGAGAGGATGAGTACTTTCGAGGTATCCATCTTTGATTCATCGATGATACGTGCATTGCGGATTTCGGCCTGCAGTTTTGCTATTTGCAGCTCGAGCATACCCTGGGCATTTTTTGCAGCATCGTATTCGGCGTTTTCGGATAGATCACCTTTGTCGCGAGCTTCTGCTATCTGCCTGGATATTTCCGGGCGTTGTACTGATTCAAGATGTTCAAGTTCTTCTTTCAGTTTCTGAAAGCCCTCCTTTGTATAATATTTTACTTCATCCATAGAACTTGTCTTTGTTTTGAAAAAGAATGAAAGACCCTGCAACAGGGTCTTTCATTTATTTGAATAATTAAAAGTCTGAATTAAAGTGGCCTAGAATACCACTCGTGCCCCGATACTATGTGTTCCTGAGAACGGATCGGTTGCACGGTATGAGTAATCAATATCGATTGAAGAACCTTTTTCCTTGTTCAGAGGAATGGCCACTGTTAAACCGGCGCTGGGTCCCGTGAAAACAGTTGTCCTGTCTGCCTTATTAGTGATACCTTGCTCGTAAGTATATCCAACGCGAAGCATGAGATAAGTTTTCAGTGCATATTCCAAACCACCAATGAACTGGTCTTTTCCGAAGGAGTTTGACCTGAAGTTGAAAGCAAGGGTTATCCTGTTCCAGTCACCAATATAGAAGTCATATGCAGCACCAATATCTAATGCTGTCGGGAGTTCGAATGATTCAGATGGCACACTCATAGAGTATGCATTTTCCTGTTCAGGGAGGAAGACTGTACGCAACAGTCCATCGCCGGAAAAGCTCATCCTTGGCCCTATATTCTTCAGGGCAATCCCAAACTTGATCTGATCCATCTCACCGGTAACATATTGGATACCGGCATCAATGGCGATCCCCTGGGCGCTTGCATCGGCAATCGTCTCGGATATAATCTTGACGGTAATACCCCCATAAATACTGTTTGAAAAGGCTTTTGAATAAGCTATGGCAATATTCATCAGGTTTGGTTTAAAGGTACCGCGGCCACCTTCCGGGGAATCTGTTGTGGTTACCTCGATTTCACCAAAGTTCATCGATACCACGCTTAAACCAATAACCCCGGCATCGCCAATTCGTTGAGAAAAGCCGAACGCAAACATATTAATGTCGGAACCCTTAAGGTATGTGGTATGAGAAAACACCAGTTGAGTCTTGTTTGTAAAAGCAAGTCCTGCAACATTAATAAACATTGATTCAAGCCCATTAACATTGGCGGTTGAGACATTGCCCCATCCAGAACTTCTGGCCCATGGATTTATTAACAACTCAGTGGCTCCAGCCTGTCCCGAACGGTCTTTGTTCCCAGCATACAAGCTGCTCTCCGGTATGATCAACATGCCGACTATGACGAGTGTAATTAAGTATTTATAAAAACTCTTCATACTTACTATATTTAGTGTTATTAATTTCATTTTCTCAAACATGCATTAGAATGTGTTCAGATCAGGTGGACGTAAGATACCAAACCATTTCAGCACTTTTTCGCCTGCATTTGTTTTAACATGTATGATGTAAATACCTCCGGCGACCGGAACTCCAGCAAAGTTCTTGAGATCCCAGTCAATATAGGTCTCCTGTGAGTCTTTAGTTAGCTGGCGAACAAGTGTACCATTGATATTATAAATGGTAACAGTGGTCTGCTCTGGCAGGTTTGTGATCTTGATCCTGTTATCAAGTGCATTATTCTCATATGAATCGTATGCATAATACGGATTCGGCACTACATTAATTAGGTCAAGATCTGTTTCCGCCTTAGAAGCACTGTATTGTGTGGTTGCTACGCCTTCAGTTTTGAAAGTATATGTTGGCCAGTCCATATCTGTTGTATCCTCACTGGCACACTCAGGAGCTGCCGGTAGTGAGAAATACCTCTTATAAGGTTTAGCCATCCTGATACTCAACTTCCAGTCGTTGCCTTCAGGTAACCATTCTTCATCGTCAACGGATAATGGCATACCAACCCACATAGGTGTAGAAAAGATCATTGGCTGATATCTCACTAACCAAAGGATGTTTGAAGTGAGTGTGTCAAACAATGTATTCAGGTGTAAGCCTGCGTCATAAGCAGGGAATTCATAAATATTATCATCGTTTTGCACCTTACGTGTAGTATGATTCATCACATATACATAGTGCATACCTCCAAACAATGGTGTTCCTAAGAAATCATATTGATTGGAAGATGGATTAAATATCATGTCACGACCATTTTCCCCAACCAGGTATGAGTTTTCACCGAACATAATATTCAGTCGTTCACCTGTTTCAAGGTTAATGGCATAACCCGGGAACCACCCCATTCCTGTTTCTCCGATATAGTTTGGATCATTAGGATCACTGCTGACCCCACTGCCAACAGGTGCAGGGTTGCCATCTTTATCAACAGACTGCCCTGCCCTGATGTTAAAACGATCAATGCCGCCTTCAGAAAGGACATTGTCAGCACACATTTCAATAACTACTGAACGTGTCCATTTCGATTTGTCAGATGTAAATACGATATCCACGCTGGAAAGATCCGCCATTGGATAAGCTTCTTTGGAAACACGATCGAATGCCGGCCCTGCGTCATTTTGAGCATTAAAGGCTGTCATCATGTAAGGAGCCCATGTTCCTGATTCTATCTTTTCATAAACAGCATCAGGGTCATATGCACGATCCGGTACATCCCAATCATTGAGATTGGCTGGATCATCCTGATCTTGATATGTTCCTGAACGGATCCAGTCAGCAGAACTTCCCGGAAGATCAATATCCTGTACACCGCCCATCCATCTTTGTGAACTGTCTTGATAAGCAGAGTAGGAAGTGATCAGTCCGTTATTTGAAGATGCGCTGTCACCGGGATTTGCTGGTTGTTCAATCTGTACTGAAAGTCCCAGGTCGAGGAATAATTGTTCATAATTATGCTGTGTGCCTTTGTCGGCTGTATAAACTTTTCCAGTTAAAGTATTTGTAAGTATCCAGGATGCTGTATCGATATTGATCGAGTCGTTGTCATCAATATAGCTAACATTTGTAAACTCGAGCAAATACTCTGCATTGATAACATTCAGAGGATCTATTACTTTCACATTCAATGGCCCGCGACCATACTCATATGTGGCGTTATAGGCGATCGGGTAATCAGGACCGCCCATCTTATTGACTGAATCAGCCGGGGGCTTGCTGAGAATCTCCTCAACTGTTTCATTTGTGAGTTCGATCAGCATTCCACCATTACCGTTACCTTTTATCCTGGTCACCTGTGGTCCTTCACCATATTCGGAGTTAATCACAGTTCCGTTTACTGTAGGATGAGGAATAGCACTGTAAGTCTTGATGTTCCTACGGCCGGCCAGGTAAGGTTTCATTTGTCCGAGAAGGCCATTCAAAATACCAGGTTCCTGGCTGTAAGGCATGTATTCATTGTAGGCATACGCAACGACAGTAAAATAATATTGTTTGAAGTTGGTAAGCTGACGATTGGAAGTTCCAAACTGATCTTCAGTCACTTTGAATGAGTGAACAACACCATTGTCGCCACCTTCAACTTCAACAACAGGTACGTTACCACCAATTGCTTTATCATAGTAGTAATTAACAAGCATTCCCACACCGTTCTTGACATCATACTGAGCCACGAGCCTTACAAGGTCTGCATTGTCTTTACTTTCCAGGGTAACAGAGGCATTAGCCAGCTGATAAATCTGGTAACCTTCAAAAACATAGGTTGAATCGGAACGTTCACCATCTTCACCACCGGGTAATGGTTGAGTAATGGTATTGTCATATTCATCATACTTTTCCCGGTAGTTGTTGGATGTCTTTGAATTAGAGATGTAGAAAATAAGTTCTTTATCCATTTCAACAATGCTGAGGTCCGGAGCATCAGGTCCGTCAAGTACTTTAAAACAGTTGTCGAAAAGTTTCTGGCATTTGTCATCTACAACGCGCAGCAGTTCAACAGAAGCCCATGGGCCACCTGAGGTAGCACGTGCCCAGGGGATACCAACTGTGATATAGTTGACTGCCCCAGGTTCGAGGGTAAATGGTCCTGCAGACTGCATGAATCGCCTGTCATAAGGATTGTTGTCGGCTGTTTCTTCTGTCCAGTAAAGGCCATTTTGGTTATAACCACCATTTGGTGGAGCACCTCTTGTACCCCAGTTACATGGGTCGGAATCACCCGGGAACATGAAGTCACACTCAGGGCCTACGGCACCTGAGTTGAAGTGGGCATTACCACCATAAAGCATCCTGGTATTGTCTTTCCAGAATCCACGGAGGTAATTATAATATTCGGGAGCGATACCCGGGTCACCCTGCGGGCCTCCTGAGTTATTGTGGTATACAAAACGGCGCATACCAAAACGTTCATCATCCACGATAACGTTTCCGAAGTTCACACCATTGATTGCCATCTGATCCCATGGGTATGGTGAATTGATGAGAGAACAGTCGCCTGTAAATTTAGGGTTGTCACGTAAATCAGGGTCAATATAAGGTCCCTGGAAAAAGTCAACACCAATAGCCGGCGGTTGGTCGCCATAGGCTTCAACTTCGCCTGAACCATCAACTGAAGTACCATTGTAACAGTAACCAAGTCCCCTGCCAACATCACAACCTACATAATCATCCCATGCATAACCAAGGTCGGTGTCAACCCATGGGCTGAAAAAAGTATTGGTTAGCGTAAAGGTAGAACGGTTAATGATTTCATATGTGTAAAAGGTCATGTTGTTGATCTCATCGTTTGTTGCGAATCCGAAAGCCTGGGCACGGATTTCAAATCCGATGGACGCACCGGTGTTTCTGAGTGATAATTTCCTTTATCATTAAAGATCCACCACAGGGTCTGGTCGCCTTTCAGCACCTGGTCAACAAGAATACTACCCTTTACTGTACCCATTAACTCTTCCTCCATTGTTTCCTGAGGAACATAGTTTGGATCCCCGGCATAATTCAGGGGGCAAAGTTCGTTGGTAATATCATAATAAGGATAGTCACCCTGGTTAGGGTTATAATCGCCATCACCATCAACATCACGGAAAGGAGCCAGGTAATAACTCTGGTTTTTTGCAACATCACCGTGTGCAGGATAATCAAGGATCGCTTGCGGAATAGCGTAATCAGGGTATTCAGTTGCCCTGTCTTCGCTGTTCCACCATCCCAGGAATTCATCAACCTGAGCGCGCGTAACCAGGAAATGCTTATCGTATTTGGCACAGGTAGATTCATCAACAGAAGCTGTTCCATCAATGGTCAATGGTCCCGGCCAGTAGTCATTACCTACCTGGCGATAACGCACGGCGGCAAGTTTCAGCTGGTTATTGATATCAAGTCCACCGATCCATAAAGACCCGGAGAACAGTGAGGTCGCGGTCCCTGCTTTTGGAATAAAATACTGGGCTCCGATACCACCGGGAAGATCCCACCACATGTCACCACCAGTGTTGATCCTCGCGCGTACATTGTTTACATCAAGGTAGCGAAAGCCAGATGCTGCAGCACAACCAGCAGCACTCTCTTTAATGGTCTTCTGGCCTGTTGATCCATCTCCCTGATATTCCTCGGCATATGCGCCCTGAACCAGCGCTAAGCAGAGTAATGCAATAAATAAATGGCGAAATATATTTTTCATGATTGCTGTATTATTTTTTGTTTTCATAATGTAGGCGTTCATCCTGATTGCTTCCGGGGATTAAAAGTTAAAGATTAATCCAAAGCGAATCGTCCTGGGGCTGCTGTAATACCATGGACGGTTTATGAAGATAGCATACAAGTCGCGGAATGATTGAGGATCAAGTTGCTCGTTGATCTCACGTTGCCATTCAGGAGCGGCCAGGTATCCATCATCATCAGGGTTACCAGTGGCAGGATAAACATTCATCACATTCTTCGTATTCAAGACATTATTAATGGAAAAGTAAACGTTCAGGTTCCCTGGTCTTTCACCTTTACCCATTTTAAGTGCAATGTCCTTGTCAATACGGATATCCATGCGGAACTGCCATGGGAGGCGTGATCCAAAATAGGTACCCTGCAGAAGTCTGGTTCCACCACTTAACTGGCTGTAAATGTTACGTGAGCGTGTATAAGGCGTACCTGAACCACCGGTCAGTGTCATTGAAATACCGGTATTATTAAGCAGCTGAAGCGGCGCTTTGCCTTTCTTTTCACGTTTGATGTTTGGTCCGTTATATTCGGTTCCTTTTCCAAACCTGTAGTCGAAGAAGACATTAAAACTGTGACGACGGTCCCATGCGAGTGGGAAGGTAGTTCTCAGGTTTGGCAGTCCGGCAGCTACAAGTGAGGCAGCAGTTACTGTACTTGAACCAGTACCATTTGCAAATTGTAGTGTGTAATATGCACTTACCCTGGCATTGTTGGTCCTTCTCAGGTCATACTGGAGAGTAAAACCTTTAACAGTACCAAAGTCAATATTATTATAAGATGTATAATCTTTAGGATAAGCACCTGTGAAACGGTATATCTGAATCATATCCCTCATCTCCCTGTAGAAGGCAACCAGCTTCAGTGATGAAGTTGGTGACAGCTTCTGCTGGAAACCAAGCTCATAGTCAATGGTTTTGGATGGGTCCAGACTCGGGTTATTAATGGTTCCACCAATATTGTCAAAATAGTAATAAACCCTTGGATCGGAACGCAGGTTCGATGTCGGACGTTGTGTGAGCACGTCATAGTGAGCAAAGAACAGGGCCACATCAGAGATTGGGAATGAGAATGAAATCCTGGGCATCACATTGATCTGTGGATCATAATCAGTAAATGATTCCAGCGGAGGCCTGGTGAGGCTTGGGTCTTGAAGATAAGGAGAAACTCCTGATCCTACGTTCAAGACATTCGGATCTTGAATCTCAGTACCTTCCGCGTTATACCATGTGCTCTCATCACGATAACCGGTAATTGCTGTAGGATTGTCAGTATTGTCAACATAAACAATATAATCAGATCCAATGGTTCCGGGATGTGTGACAGCCTGTCCGCCTACACTATTCACCTCAGATGCAGTTTTAGCCGGGTAGAGGAGAAAGGGATCATTTAGAACCATCTGGTTCGCATCGAAACGGTCAACACGAACACCAAGGTTGAAGATCAGATCCTTGAAAGCAAACTTATCCTGGATGAATCCTGCCATATAGATGGGTTCAAATGCACCAACCTCACGGGTATAGATGCCTTCATCATCGGTCTGATTGTAAAAATCAGCGAAAGTAGGTTTGCTCTTTAGTTTGTTTCCTGTGTAATCATAACCAATAGCAGTTACATACCAGTTACCGTCGTTCAGCAATTCATCAGGGCTGAACATACCAAGATCGAACAACTCTTCACCAGTGGAGACAGTATGAGAAACATTGTTTTCATCGAAATACTGTATGCTGTTGGTATTATAGTCATATGACTGGATGTTTATATAATCTGTACCTGAAACTGACAGACCGAGTTTCTTCCTCAGATTCGCATCGAATACGCGCTGGGAAGCTTCATCATATTTCCTGTGATACTCAACGGTATCCTGGAAAACGCCATCAATGTAAATAAAGTCAGGGTTGTCAACATCAAGTTCCTGAATATGGAAGTTTGTTAATCCACCCATCAGTGTCCAAAGTCCTGTGGGGCCAACAGCATAGCCTGCATCCTTCCTTTGTTCATATTGTATCCCGAACTTCAACTCATGGTTGCCGATGTCCATAGATCCGGTAGCATTCACAGCAATCTGTGAATTGTTGTATTCTGAATATCCTGACTGGTTAGCACCCGGGAGTGCAAACATACCATAAACGTTAGGAGGTCCCTGTCCATTGATAAGACCGCCACCTAATTGTACCTGGTCAGCATTTCTCCAGTTTCCGTTAGGATTCGGATACAGATCATAATAAGTCTGTGTATGCTGGGTTACATATGGGTTTAGGTTACCGGGAGCAAAAGTGAACAGAGTATCAAAATAGTTATCCATTACATATACATCCTGGTAATATTCACCACCGATGGTGTCGGAAGTAAGGGTATAGTTTTGGGCCAGATGGGATGTAAAAGAACCCAGGTAGCCATATTTAAAAACGTCTTCCTTATGGTCAGGATCATGCGTTGATCCGCTAAAACTTTGATAATCAGCTTGTATTGAATAATATACGTTTTTAACCTTTGAGTTTTTTTGTGGGTCGTTCTGGAATCGTTGTGTGAAGCGGCCAAACACCCTCCAGGTTTGGGTGTAATACAGGGAGTTTTTGTCGTAGTTGAACAATGAACTTCCGTAATCGAAGTTATTTCCCCGGCCATAGTTATATGAACCACCAAAGGTAAGGTTGATTGTAGGTCCGGTGCGCACGTCTATCTTACCTGTAAGGTTGATATTATACCTTGAAGTGTTGGATGTGGTTTTAATCTTTTCAAGGTCATCCATAGTGGTATATTCTCCGTTCAGGAATGTACCACCTGATTCAAGGCCGGATACGCGAAGCGGATCCTGTTGCAGGTATGAGATATAATCATCTGTCCCACGGTACATATCACCTGACATAGGTGCACCATCCTGACGATAAGTAAAATCCCCACCGATAAAGTAACCAAGTAGTGATTCGCCTTTTTTACCAGGTACATCTGTTTTTCTTCTGAAAATAGGTCCGTTGAGGTTCAATCCCACACGGTTATATCCGAAAGGATCAAGAAACTCAGAAGTTTCGACCTCGACACCGGCTCCAAAAATCCTTGACGGGCCCCTTGTGGTTACCTCGATCACACCACCGGTAGCATCACCATACTGGGCCGGCAGACCACCGAGGATCACCGACTGCTGTGCAATAGCTGATTGTGGAAGAGATAGAGACCCGATTACGGGCATGCCGTCGATATAATACCTGGTGGCATCACCACGGGCACCACGAACGTTGCCTGCTTCACCATCTCTGGAGAATACACCACCAATGGTGGCGGCAATAGCACCTACGGACCTGTTAGGCATCTTCTTGATCTCATCCGATGTCATGGTACCGCCACTAACGGTTTTATCTTTATCGATCAACGGGACTATATAGTCGACAATGACTACCTCTTCAAGTCCGATCGCTGATGATCCCATTTCTAAATCAAAAAAGCGTGTCTGGTTGGAGTTGATCTGGATTCCCCGGATAAGAAGGGGATGGTAACCAACGGATGTAGCCCTGACATCGTATTTTCCAGGAGGGATTGGTTTGATAGAATATTTCCCGTCGATGTCAGAGGATGCCCCAAAGACCTGGGATCCACCAACCTCGAGTACGATATTAACAAAGGGAAGTTCTTCCTTGGTGTCCTTGTCAATCACCTTTCCCTGCAGCGTACCGGACGATTGGGGGAATACCACCAAGCTGGCAGCCAGTACAATACCAATAGTTAGAAGTAAATTTCTTAACATACCATGATAATTTTATGTTATATAAACACTGTGCAATAAGAGCGTAAAGTTAACGAATAAAAAAATTAATATGCAAATATTATTAACGCTACGTTCAAAAAAATTTAACATTCTCTTAACAACCGGTTAAGAATAAGGTCTTTCAAGAATTGCCTGGTAAATAATGGCCTTTCTAAGGTCTATTTTCACTGGTTTCCTGACCTTTGTTTCATGCTGTTGCATGATATCCTCAAAAGTGATTTTTCCCAATGAACTGACCCCCTCACCCGACACTGATTCCAGGCTTTTATAACCATAACCTGTGTATCCTGCCTGGATGGTATTCTGGCGTTTGCGTTCCTCCACTTCAGCTACCATGGGCTCATCATATTCAGGTTCCAACTCAACAACTTCCGGATCGGGGATCCTGAGTTCTTGCCCTTCTAACAGTTGTTCGAGGAGTGACCTGGTAGCTGACACTTTCTTTTCTCCATCCGGGCCTGGGACTGCTGGCTTCTTTGGTCCTGCTTTCTTCTTCTGGCTTGCCTTGTACACGGTTGCGGCAAGCCATATCACGCCGATAATTATGTAAATAAATTCTTCCATTTGCAATTATGGTTTTTGGCTATGCTAGTGTAAAAATATTAAAATTTTGCAATAATGAAAGCAATAATCAGTTTTCGGTGGTTTGCAATCAGTTAACGGTAGGCAGCCAACGATTGAAGGAAGACCGAACAGGCAAACAATATTACAGATGTGTGATCACTTCTATGATCTTTTCACGCTTACGCCGTGAGACCGGAATTTTGCTCCCGTCTTTCATCTCGATATATCCACCATCGCTCCGCAGAAATCCTTTTATATACTTTATATTCACCAGGTGTGATTTGTGCGGGCGGATAAAATTATGGTCACTTAACAGTTCCTCGTTATCTTTCAGGGTTTTCGACACCAGTATTTTTTTTCCGTCGGACAGGAAGAAATTGGTATAGTAATTATCGCTCTCACAGCGAATGATCTGGTCAGTCTCAATAATGTGGATCTTCTCAGAGGTTGAAAGTACGATCTTATGTGGTTCAGCCTCCCGTGATTTAATATTATCAAGCAATACCTGTATATTCTGATTCACCTGGGTAGAACTGATCTTTTGTTCGACTTTCTTCACAGCCCTGACCAGTTCTTCCGGATCGATGGGTTTAAGCAGGTAATCCAGTGCACTGTATTTGATGGCCTTGATGGCAAACTGATCAAAGGCCGTTGTAAAGATGATCTCGAAGTTGATGTTATCCAGTTCCTCCAGCATCCTGAAGCCGCTTCCGTCCGGCATTTGTATATCCAGGAAGATCACATCCGGCTGATGTTCACGTATGGCTTCAAGTCCACCACGGTAGCTTTCTGCTTCAGCAATAATGTTTACATTCTTACAATAGCGATCAAGCATGCCACTCAGGGTTTCCCGGGAGTGCTTTTCATCCTCAATGATAATGCCTCTGATCATAGGTGAGTAAATTTAGTAAATACAGCAGCGATTGTGCAGTAAAGTTATGATTAGTTTCTAAAAGCAACAAACAAACCCTAATTATTTGGGATTTCATAAGTTATTCATCTATATACAGAATATTGATTTCCACCCTGGTACCGGAGGGATCACCTTTCTTATCATGGAGGTCGATCACATTTACGGCAAACTTCTCCTTATTCTGCTTGTTCAGGATCTCGAGTCGCTCACGAGTGATAAGCATGCCACGGGATTTGCGTTTGATCCCTGAGGAATTCCTGAGCTCCTCTGCCTTTTTCCGACCAATGCCATTGTCTTCGATGCTGCAGAAAATAAAGTTCTTTTGCAGTTGCAGCTCAAGCTTTATGTGCCCGGGTTCAGTACTATGGACTATGCCATGTAATATGGCGTTCTCTACAAAAGGCTGAATGATCATTGGCGGGATCTCCATGAACTCATCATCGATGTTCTTATCTACTTTAATCGTGTAATCAAACTTGTTGTCGAATCGAAGCCGCTCTATATCCATGTAATGCTTCAAGGCTGTCAGTTCATCCTTAACCGGTATGCTCGACTCGCGTGAGTTGGTCAGGATGAGACGCATTAGCTGGGAGAACTTCGAAAGGTAGTGGATGGCCTTGTCGGTGTTGCTGCTGATCACGAAGCTTTGTATGGCATTCAGTGAGTTAAAGATGAAGTGAGGGTTCATCTGCAGCTGTAATGCTTTTTGCTGTACATCGAAAAGCTCTTTCTCAATTTCCAGGACTTTCTTTTCTACCTCATGTTTCTTTTTGATCATCCTGATCCTCCAGTAGATGAACGACCATAGCAGCGCAAAGATCATTGCCCCAAATATCAGCCGGAAGATCATCGTATCCCACCAGGGAGGAAGGATGATGATATGGAGTGAGGTGCCGGTCTCATTCCAGATCCCGTCATTGTTTGATCCGATCACCCGGAAAACATAACTGCCGGGGGTTACCCTGGTATATTCGGCTATTCTGCGATTGGCATCCCGGTATTTCCATTCCTCATCGTAGTTCTCCAGCATGAAGGCATACTTATTCTTGGCAGGATTGTTATAGTCCAGGGCTGAGAACTCAATGGAGAAAAAATTATCATCGTAGTTCAGCCGTATTGAATCTCCGTCGACAAAATCCCGCTTCACGGATTCGTTTAACTTCTTGAAATCGGTGATTACGATGCGAGGTGCCTGCTCATTCAGAAGGATTTCCTCCGGGTAGAAACTGTTAAATCCATCCATCCCTCCAAAGAACATTTCGCCGTCATCGGCATGAAACCAGGCTCCTCCATTAAATTCATTTCCCTGCAATCCGTCATGGATATCGTAATTGACAAACTCCCCACTGGCAGGATTGAATTTCGAGATTCCCCAGTTGGTGGTCAGCCAGAGATTTCCGTTACGGTCTTCCAGGGTGATGTACACAACATTATTGGGAAGGCCGTTCTGCTCATCCAGATGTAGAAAACGCTCGCGGATCGGATCGAAATGATTCAAACCACCACCCATGGTGCCTACCCAGAAATTACCCTGTCTGTCCTCATAGATACCAAATACCGCATTTGCGCTGATGCTGAATACATCCTCAGGGTCATGAGTATAAGAAATGAAGGCATCACTTTCATCATCATAGCGGTTTAGCCCATTATTGGTACCAAACCACTTCACATGCTCTTTATCTTCATAAATGATCCATACTATATCGTTGGAAATGCTTGTGGGATCACGTGGATCGTGCGCCCAGGATCTCATTAACATGGTATCGGGATGGAAAGCATTCACCCCTCTGCCGGAGCCCACCCAGATATATCCGAGATGGTCCTCTGTAACCCACAGAAGGTTATTGTCGTTCAGGGTGTTAGGGTCGTAAGGTGAAGAAGTATATTGTGAGTATTTGCCGGTAGAAGGCACATACTTGAATAAGCCGTCATTATCGGTGGCTATCCAGATGTTGCCCAGCTTGTCCTTATGCAAACACCGTATCCTTAGATTGGCAAGATCGGTATCCCGGTCTATCATATAATGCAGTCTGCTGTACCGGCCACTCTTCCTGTCGAGTATGTTAACGCCTTTGCCTGTTCCCAGCCAGATCAGCCCGTCTGAATCTTTGAAGATAGAATGAATAACATTATCGCTTAATGAGTGCGGGTCGTCAGGATCTCTGCGGTAGTAGTTGAACTTGCTTAGGCCCAGTTGCACCTTGTTAACGCCTTTATATGTCCCTATCCAGACCGAGCCCATATCATCTTCATAGATGCAGTTTATATCATCACTGCTGAGGCTGGTGCTCTTTCCCGAATGCTGGTAATGGCTGAAGGTGCCCTGTTGCCGGTCGAAAATGTTAAGCTTGTTTTTTGTCCCCACCCAGAATATGCCCCGGGAGTCTTCAAAAATAGTTTTTACCTGGTTATTGCTCAGGCTACTGTCGTTGTCAAACTGATGATAAAAACGCTTGAATCCCTCACTTTCGCCCAGGAAGAGGTTCAGCCCGTCCTGTGTTCCGATCCACAATTTGCCATCACGGTCTTCAAAAATGGCATTGATACTATTGTTACTAATACTATGATCATCGTCAGGGGAATGGAAATAAGGCGTGAAGAGCATAGTTGAGTCATCGAACTTTAACAGGCCGAAACGGGTAGCAATCCACAGGTAGCCATTCCGGTCTTGCATCACCTTGTTGATCCAGTTGGTGCGTACGCTGTCAACATCTACGAAGTTAAAGTTGAAGCGTTTATACACCTGGTTTTCCTTATCGAAACGATTTAAGCCCTGTACAGTGCTGATCCACAAATAATCTTTATTATCCTGAAAAATATGATTAATAGTATTGTTGCTAAGACTGTTTTTTTCACCCGGGATATTTTTAATTACAGAAAAACTCAAACTTTTCCTGTCAAATCGGTTCAGCCCGTCCTGTGTCCCAATCCAGATCATGCCTTCATCGTCTTCCAGAATGGAATTAATTGTGGGATCGCTCATGCCATCCAGCTTATTGTAAATGGTAAAGTCATATCCATCATACTGGTTTAGCCCATCCCAGGTCCCGAACCACATATAGCCCTGCCTGTCTTGAATGATGGTGTTCACCATATTCTGACTGAGGCCTTTCACTCGCTCAATATTTTCAGTCTTGAAATTTTCAAAACTGACCTCAAAAGACTCTTGCGCCATACTGCAGGGAAAAATTGAAAAGAGCAGGAAGGTAACAATGAAGAAGCGGGAGTATATGGATTTAATTGCCATCGCAGGATTTAGATCTTTTTCGTTTGAAGGTGCGGTCAACCCAGGAGTTACCCCGCTTCCTGTTCGCTTTTTTTGCCCGCTTTTGGGATTTCTTCATCATCTTTTGAGTATCCACATGCTGGATGTCGTAATGATGTTGAAGGTATTCATCCACCATCTTTTTATTTTCCTTTTGCATCTTTTTCTCCATCTTATATGCTCGCTTTTCTGCCGGTGACCTCCTGGTGCGGCACGACAGGACCACAGTGGCTCCGGCAAGGAGAAAGATGATAAAAATGGCTTTAAATTTCATTTTGTGGATGCCTAAAATCTACTACGAAGTTAGCAAATTGCATGGAATGCCCGATGAACATGAGCTGAAGAGGAAAATAATATTACTATTTTTGCGTTGGCAAATATCAAGTCTTACAAGTAATTATGGTGAACAGAAAACTTTTGTCTGGATTGGTGATAAGCTTCTTCTTCCTCGCTATTATTTTAAGTGCATGCAAGAAGAAAGGGGATGACCCCAATAGCAATATCCCGTATGCCTATATCAATGTGACGATCAACCCCAACTCAACCCTTTACCAGGAATTGAATGTTATTGGTGGATGGATGTATTATCCCTATGTGAACCCTCCCAGTCGTGGTTTGATTATTTACAGGATGACCCAGGAACAGTTCCTGGCTTTTGAACGCACGCCACCTGTCAATTCAAATTCTTGTTGTGATCCGGAAACAGGCCTGTGTACGTATTTGCTCGTTGATGACTACTATCCTTTTGTTTACGATACATGTTCTGATATGTCGTATCAGATCATCGATGGTTCTCCAATCTCACCGGCCACTATACCCCTGAAACAATATAATGCATACTACGACGGTATGAACCTATATATTAATAACTAGGATTAGCGTCCTGCATAAGTTCGATGCGACCCGTTTACAAATCGAAATACACCCCCTGGCTGCTTGCCGTAATATTGCTTGTCACCTTTCTCGTCTATCTGCCCTCTCTGCAGAATGGATTTACTAATTGGGATGACCTCGAACAGGTAGTAAATAATAAGGACGTTAAAAGCCTGGGAATCACAAGTACAAAAAGCATTTTCAGTTCTTTTTATGTTGGAATGTACCAGCCAGTTACTACTCAGCTATATGCAATAGTATATAATGCATTTGGAGAGGATGCTTTGGCATTTCATACGTTTTCATTGCTTCTGCACCTTTTAAATATCATATTGGTATTTTCATTAGTGCGTCTTTTTGCCAGGGAAGATACCATTGCCTTGATTACAGCAGCACTTTTTGCACTGAATCCTATGCAAACAGAATCGGTGGCCTGGGTATCGGCCACAAGCAATCTGCTATACACATCTTTTTACCTGGCCGGGTTGATCACATATTTAAAATATGTCCGTAGAGCAGCATTTAAGTATCTGGTATTCACATTTATCTTGTTTGTGCTCTCCCTTTTATCAAAACCCACTGCTGTTACATTTCCGATAGTTATTCTGTTCATCGATCTGTATTTACGCAGAAAGGTCAATTTAGGCCTGATCATAGAAAAAGTACCTTTCTTACTTTTATCAATTCTCATTGGCATCGTGATCATTTATGCACGCGAAGAAGCCGGACATATTATTGCTATTTCGGAAAGATTTGGATGGGGTGAGCGCATCCTGATGGTATTTTATGCAATTGCTTTTTATGTCACTCATATGATTGCTCCTACAAGGCTATCGGCCTTCCATCCATACCCTCTGGATGGCTTGCCGGTGGAATATTATATAGCTCCCCTGGTTACAATTATGCTTGTTTTTCTTTTGTTTCGCCTGAAAGGGCAAGAAAAAAGATTTGTCAAGGCCGGATTTTTATTTTTCCTGATAACAATCGCAATAGTTCTGGAACTCATCCCCGTGGGTGTACAAGTAGTGAAGGAGCGTTATGTTTACCTTCCTTCCATTGGGTTGTATTTTGCCTTTTCAGCTTTGATGCTTTTCCTTTTTGTAGGGAAGTATAAAAGAATGCCTCGTTAATCACTGTCTTGATTGTTTCAACATTTTCCGTTATCACTGTTTCAAGGGCTGCGATCTGGAAAGACAGCCTGAGCCTTTGGAATGACGTTCTGGAACGATATCCCAATGCTTCTGCGGCACTGATCAACAGGGGGAACGCCTGGCAACAGGAAGGGGATATGAGCAAAGCCATTGCGGATTATTCCATGGCCATTATTTCAGAGTCAGGCGCAGCCGATGCTTATGTTAACAGGGCCCTGGCATATTATAAGCTGGAAAACCCTGTACAGTCGCTAAAAGATTTTAACCGTGCCATAGAGCTGGGGGCAAGGGATGCGGCAACATATAACAGCCGTGGATTGTTAAGGGCTTCAAATGGTGTTTTCGTAGAGGCCGCTGAAGACTTTTCCATAGCTTCTGAACTTGAACCCGCGAACGCGGCATATCTGATCAACCTGGGCCTGATGCATGCCAACCTGAAGGACTATGAGTCTGCGCAGGGAGTATTTGACCGGGCTATAGGCTGGATAGCACGTCGGCAAAAGCACATTACTGGCGTGGAATGGTACTCTTGCAGCTTCGCAAGTATAATTTGGCATGTGACGATATGAAAATTGCCATATCGCTGGGTTGGCCGATAGAGAAAGTACCGGAGTTTTGCAGGTAATTAGTAGCGGTAATGTTCAGGCTTATAAGGTCCGTTCTTAGGCACCCCAAGATATTCAGCCTGCTCGTCGGTCATCACCGTAAGTTTCACCCCAATATGCTCGAGGTGGAAACGGGCCACTTCTTCATCAAGGTATTTCGGCAGTCTGTACACACCAATCTCGTATTTATTTTTCCAAAGGTCGAGCTGGGCCAGGGTCTGGTTTGTAAATGAGTTACTCATCACAAAGCTGGCGTGGCCTGTAGCGCAGCCCAGGTTTACGAGCCTTCCTTCCGCCAGAAGGTAAATGCTGTTGCCGTTAGGAAAAATATATTTATCTACCTGAGGTTTGATGTTGATCTTTTCAACACCTGGAGCGTTGTTAAGATTATCAACCTGGATCTCATTATCGAAATGCCCGATGTTGCAAACAATGGCTTCATCATTCATTTGTGCCATATGCTCAAGTCTGATCACGTCCTTGTTTCCGGTTGTGGTTACAAAGATATTTCCTTCTTCCAGGGCTTCTTCGAGTGTGGTTACCTCAAAACCTTCCATGGCTGCCTGCAGTGCACATATGGGGTCGATCTCAGTGACGATCACACGAGCGCCATAAGAACGCATTGATTTGGCACTACCCTTACCAACGTCACCATATCCAAGAACTACAACAACCTTTCCTGCAATCATCACGTCGGTGGCACGCTTGATGCCATCGGCCAGTGATTCGCGACACCCATAAAGGTTATCGAACTTCGATTTGGTTACTGAATCATTTACATTGATCACAGGAAATAGCAAACTGTTATTTTCCATGCGCTGGTAGAGCCTGTGAACCCCTGTGGTTGTTTCTTCCGAAACGCCTTTGAGCTCCTCTACAGTCCTGTGCCAGCGTGTGTTGTCCTCTGCCAGTATGCCTTTGACCGTTTGCAGGACTACTGCTTCTTCATGGTTCTCAGTTTTTTTGTCGAGGATGGAAGCATCATTTTCTGCTTCATAACCTACATGAACAAGAAGAGTAGCATCGCCGCCGTCATCAACGATAATGTTTGGTCCCTTGCCGCCAGGAAATTTAAGTGCCTGATTTGTACACCACCAGTACTCTTCCAGTGTCTCGCCCTTCCAGGCAAAAACAGGCACCTGTGAATCGCGTACAACCGCAGCCGCCGCATGATCCTGGGTCGAGAAAATGTTGCAGCTGGCCCACCTTACATCAGCTCCCAGAGCTTGAAGGGTTTCTATCAGTACTGCCGTTTGAATAGTCATATGCAGCGAACCGGTGATCCTGGCACCCTGCAGGGGCTTGCTGTCCTGGTACCTGGTCGCGCAAAGACATCAAACCCGGCATTTCTTTCTCCGCGATCTCTATCTCTTTTCTGCCAAAGTCGGCCAGCGTAATATCTTTGATCTTATAATCTGTCATCTTATCTGTGATTACCTGTGTCATACAATTTCATTTTTTGGGATTGCAAAAGTAGACATTTTTCGATAAAAAGCCTAGCAAGGTCTATGGCACATTTAGTGCCTAGTTCCTAGTGCCTAGTTGCTAGTTCCTAAGTGAAGTGAATAGTTTGCAACTCAAAATTTAAAAACTAATTCAACACCCAACATCCAACACCCAACACTAGTTTGTATCTTTGCACTATGCCTTTGCACACAAATAAGGACTTAAGCGATCATTCACGCCTGGTGATCTGGGAGATTGAAGAATCACCGGAGTGGTTTTTATCGGGCCTTCACCTGGATGAAGATGAGCTTGAAAAATATAATGGATTCAGGACAGATCAGCGCAGGGTGCACTGGCTGGCATACCGTTATATTTTGAAAAATATTGTGGGCAAAGGAACGCAGCTCAGGGTAAAGTATAATCCGCACAGCAAACCCTTTCTGGATCTTTCCGATGACCATATCTCGGTATCCCATTCCGGGAAATTTGCCACTGTGATCATCAGTAAGAAACACCAGGTTGGGATTGATATAGAACAGGTGCATCCACGACTGCACAGAGTGGCTGAAAAATTTATGAGCCCTGAGGAAGGGGGAGATGCCAGCCATGATCTTTCCACTGAAAATCTTTGCCTCCACTGGTGTGCCAAGGAAGCCCTGTACAAGTTATATGGAGAACGTGAGCTCGACTTCCGTGAGCATATCCGGGTTTTGCATGCCCCTGACGGCCACGAAGGGGTTTTCAAGGGAATGATCATGTCAGGGGGAAGAGAGCATCATTATCATATGCATGCTGAAAAGGTGGAGGACTATTTTCTGGTCTTTGCTATAGATTCGTCTGATTTTTAAGCTTTTATTAAACAGGAACTCCGCTTATCCGGGGAGGATTCATTTTTGTATATTTGCCAATTATCATGGCCATGGATATTTACAGATTGATTTCAGAGAGGAAAGAAAAGCAGTTTGCCGTGCTGGTGGATCCGGAACAATGTGAAAACAATGTGCTGAGTAAGCTGGTGTCACTGGCCAATGAGTCGGCGGTAGATCATATTTTCGTCGGTGGAAGCCTGTTGATCAATGACAATCTGGATAAATGCATCCGCCTGATCAAGAAAGAAACACAGCTTCCAGTGACCATCTTTCCCGGCAGTGAAATGCAGGTCAACGGGCAGGCAGATGCCATACTTCTGCTTTCGCTTATCTCCGGCAGGAACCCTGAACTTTTGATCGGGAAACAGGTTGTAGCTGCACCCTATATCCGTGCCAGCGGACTGGAGGTTATACCTACCGGTTACATGCTTATCGAAAGTGGCAATTCCACGACCGCACTCTATATGAGCAACACTACACCTATACCGCGTGAGAAAGACGACATTGCCATGTGTACAGCCATGGCAGGGGAGATGCTGGGCATGAAACTGATCTATATGGATGCGGGCAGCGGTGCCGTACATCCGGTTCCCGTGAGCATGATCCAGAGAGTAAGAGGGCAGATAAGCATACCTCTGATCGTCGGGGGTGGGATCAGTAATCCGGAAATAGCCCATGAGATCAGCCGCGCAGGTGCCGATATGGTGGTGGTAGGAACTGCCATTGAAAAAGATGTGCAACTGATCAAGGAGATATCCGCTGCAGTGAAATCAGTGTAGGAGGGTGCGCGGTATGCGGCATTCGGCACTCGGCACTCATCACTCGGCATTTTTTATCCGTGAAATCCCTTACCTGATTCATGCTGATAATTTGTATCTTGCCCCCTCATTTAATAAGCTTATGATCATGAAAAAATTCAGCCTTGCGCTGCTCACAGCGGCCTTCTTAATTCCATTTGTCCTCCATGCACAGGATAAGAAACTTACCATAGAGGATGCTTCCTATATGAACCGGAGTATCATGCCTGAGTCTATACGTGGACTAAAGTGGATGGGAAAAAGTGACATGTTTTCCTTCACAGAGGATAATGAAATGATGGCCTCAAAAGCAAGTACAGCAAAGCCTTTCCGTTTGTTTGGTTTGGATGATATCAATAACAGTCTCAAGAAAATTGAAGAAGATACGCTTAGAAGATTACCCTCATTCACCTGGATGGATGAAAAGTCGGGCTACTTTACAGCAGCTAATAAGGTTTATATCTATAACATCAGCTCAAACCAGATCCGAGAGTTGAACGATTACCCGGAAGAAGCTCGAAATACTGACTTTCAGGAGAATACTTATGCCATAGCATATACCATTGATAATAACCTGTATATTGCTTTCGAAGGCCGGCAGATCCAGGTAAGCAATGATGAAAATCCCGGTATTGTAAATGGGCAGACGGTACACCGCAATGAGTTTGGGATCAGTGGGGGCACCTTCTGGTCGCCACATGGTAACTACCTGGCTTATTACAGGAAAGACGAAACCATGGTGAGCGACTATCCCATGGTGGATGTGGACGCCAGGGTGGCTGAAGTCGAAAACATCAAGTATCCCATGGCCGGGATGACCAGCCATGAGGTAACCCTGGGCATCTATGATGTTGGCTCCGGTAAAACGAAATTCCTGAAAACCGGTACACCTGCCGATCAGTACCTGACCTGCGTCAGCTGGGGGCCTCATGATCAGTATGTTTATATCGCAGTGCTGAACCGCGACCAGAACCATATGAAGATGAACCAGTATGACGTTCGCACAGGAAACTTCGTCAAGACCCTCTTCGAAGAAAAGAGTGAAAAGTACGTTGAACCGGAAGATGACCTGGTGTTTTTGAAGAACAATCCTGAAGAATTCATTTGGATCAGCGAGAGGGATGGTTACAGACACCTTTACCTCTTCAATACCAATGGGGAAATGGTGAGGCAACTGACTTCCGGGGAGTGGGTCGTTCGCAATTTCTTAGGATTGGGGCCCAAAGATAAATATGCCTATTTCACGGCCACCAAAGAAAGCCCGTTAAACACGGATGTCTATGCAGTAGAATTGAAATCCGGAGAGATCACAAAGATCAGTGAAAAGAATGGGACGCATTATGCAATGCTCAGCAAGAATGGCAAATATTATATTGACATCTTCAGTGATACTACAATTTCAAGGGAATATTCAATCATTAGTACGAAGGGCAAACTTCAGCAGGTATTGCAGGAAAATGCGAATCCCCTTGCTGAATATGAACTTGGCAAGATGAATATCTTCAGCATGGATGCCAGTGACGGAACTGAACTTTATTGCCGCATGATCACCCCACCGGATTTTGATCCTGCAAAGAAATACCCTGTCATTGTATATGTTTATGGCGGTCCGCATGCTCAACTGGTCACCAATTCCTGGATGGGTGGAGCTTCCCTTTTCCTCTATTATATGGCACAGGAAGGCTATATCATTTTTACATTGGATAACCGTGGATCTGCTCATCGTGGCCGCGATTTCGAGCAGGCTGTACACAGGACCATGGGCAGCATAGAAGTGGAAGACCAGGCCGATGGTATTCATTACCTGAAGTCACTGCCATATGTAGATGCCGAAAGGATAGGAGTAAATGGTTGGAGTTATGGTGGTTTTATGACCATCTCCCTTATGCTGAAGAAGGCTGATGACTTTAAAGTGGGCGTTTGTGGCGGCCCGGTCACCGACTGGAAATATTACGAGATCATGTACGGTGAGCGCTATATGGATACTCCTGAGCAAAACCCCGAAGGCTATGAGGAAGCAAGCCTCCTGACCCATGCCGATAAGCTCAAGGGCGACCTGCTGATCATTCATGGCACCCATGATCCGGTGGTAGTCTGGCAGCACACGCTTACTTTGATCAAGAAATTTATAAAAGAAGGGAAGCAAGTTGATTATTTTGTTTATCCCGGCCACGGCCATGGTGTTGGAGGTATGGATCGTGTCCACCTGAATGCCAAGATGGCGAAGTATTTCATAGACCATCTTTAGCTCATGCCATATCGATTGAAGATCATTTTATCAATCCTTGGTATTTCTTTAAGCACGCTTATCAGTGCCCAGGTGCTCAACGTGGCTTTTCTTGGTAATAGCTATACCGGGGTCAACAATCTTCCCAATATCTTACAACAACTGGCCCTGTCAGGGGGAGATTCAATTTATGTTGACAGGAGTGTTATTGGGGGCTACTCGCTTTCACAGCATCTTGAAAATAACGCATCAATTGCACTGATCAAGGAGGGAATCTGGGATTATGTTATCCTTCAGGAGCAAAGCCAGTTCCCAACGATACCTCATTATCGTGACAACTACACTTTCCCTTCTGCCGACTCGCTCAACAAGCTTATTCGTGTCAATAACCCATGTGGAACTACGATGTTTTATATGACCTGGGGCAGGAAGAATGGTGGGCAGCAGTGCATAGGGGGTTATTGCAGTCCGGTTTTCATGGATTATTTCCATATGCAGGATTCTCTTGAGTCTGCCTATATGAAAATGACAATCGACAATATGGCTTTTTGCTCCCCGGTGGGGATGTCATGGTCGAATTCCATCGCAAATGGCGACCCTATTGAATTGTATACTGCAGACCAATCACATCCGAGCCTGGCCGGATCTTATCTGGCAGCATGCACCTTTTATGCTGCTATACTGAATAAAAGCCCTCATGGCCTGGAATATACTGCAGGGCTAAGTCTGGATGATGCCGCTTACCTGCAGCAAGTTGCCACCATAACCGTCCTCGACAACCCTGGGCAATGGAATATCTATCATCCTGATCCGGTTGAGGCTTCTTTTACCTTCAATGTTGAAGCATACAAAGCAGACTTCATAAACACCTCTGTAAACGCATCAGAATACTTCTGGAACTTTGGTGATCCCCTTTCAGGATCTTTAAATACTTCTACACTCGAAAATCCAAGCCATGAATATCCCGGGGCAGGAACATATGTAGTGACCCTGGTGTCAGATTTTCCCTGCCAGATAGAAGATGTTTATTCGGATACACTGGTCATCCTGGAAACAGGCCTGCCGGAGGACCCGGAAAGGGATAAAGTGATTGTATTTCCAAACCCTGCAAAAGATCACATTATGATCAAAGGCGATCATAATTATACTTCTTATAGCCTTTTAGATGAATCAGGCAATACCTGTTTAGAAGGATTTCTCGGCATCGAAAAAGGAAGCACACAAATAAAAATACCATCTGCTCTCCCGGCAGGTATTTACATACTGCACCTCCGGGGAAGTGGAATTCAATATTCGCAAAAGATCCTGATCAGCTAAAGTACTGATCAATCATATTTATCTTTTTACAAAACTCCTGGTTGCGTATTGTCCGTCGAGGCTAATGTTCACATAATAAACACCCATTTCGAGGGATGAAATATCTATATTCAGCTTTTCACTTTGTGCTGTTGCCGACATCAGTTTGCGTCCCATGTTGTCGAAAACATTTACTTCCGCATTAAGTGGTGCTTCAAGGCTGATCAAAGCACTTGCCGGGTTTGGATATATATTGCCAACCAGGGTTTCGAAATGCTCGGCAATGCCCACATTAGATTCATTCACCGTCAGCTGTGTTTTATAAATTAAGTCGCCTCCGTTAGTTCCATCTGCATTAGAGGCATTTACAGCAGCAAAAAAGTTTAAAGTTCCTGTCCCGGCCGGTGGAGCTACCCAGTCCATGGTCCAGGTGTTGGGTGTTCCCATTGGATCTGTTCCGGCTGCAGTATGTGTGACAGCAGCAGCACCCTTAAGTTGGGTTCGCGATGAATTTGTTATGATCCAGGATCCTGCTTTTGCTGCCGGGGTTTCGGCGGTGATCTGAAATCCCATTTTGGATGTATTTGCACCGGGAGTACTGAGTAGGATAGTGTAAGTATCGCCGGGCGTATATCCAATGGGAGGAATGTTGCTGGTGATCCATCCATTAACTATTGTCGCGGGACCCGGAGCATGACAATCAGTACAATCGGCTCCATCTAATGGTGAACCGCTATATCCGGCTGAGGGGCCACTGGTAAATGCAATAAGCAGAGCAATGACCGGTACAAAAAGTAAGAGGTAGTAGAGTTTTTTCATAAAAATTGTGGTTTAGGGGTTTATAACTAATTATTCTATAATAAAAGTAGCCTATTTTGATGACAAAGTCAAATATGCAGAGAAGTATATCCGTTTGATTGGGCTCAGATCCTGACAAATTCAACACGCCTGTTATTTGCCTTTCCTTCCGATGTATTATTAGGCCCGGCAGGATTGGATTCCCCGAAACCCTTGGTACTCATCCGGTCAGCAGATATGCCCATGCTGACAAGTTGATCCATCACTGTTTTGGCACGCGCTTCAGAAAGCTTCTGATTGGCATCGGTATCACCATCACTGTCGGTATGGCCTTCGATGCTAAGGTTTAATTCAGGATGCTCATTCATCATTTTAGCAATGGTATTTATGATCCCCATGGATTCAGGTTTGAGTGTAGCTTTTCCAACATCGAAACGAACCCCTGTAGCCACAATCTTTCCATCCTGCATCATACGATCGTAAAGCTTGGTACCGCCTTTGGCAAGCCGGATATTTTTAATATAGCTGAATTTATCTGTATAATGATTATACATACCCCAGATCGATATCCCAATAGGTTTAATTTTCAGGTTAGGGATATTTATTACCCTGGAATCATCGATGTAGATTTTCATAGAGCGCTTGTTGAAGGAAATGGCCACATGTCGCCATCCTTCATCCTTTTGTATCTTTCCGGAACTTGGGTATTTTCCTTCAAAAGTTCCCATCGAAGCCCTGTTCACGTAAACAGCCAACTCTGAAATACCCGGTGGACGCTGGTTCAGCTTGTCGTAGAAGAGAACATTACAATGATGGTGTGTTTCCCCTTTATTAAAATAGCAATCGAATTCAAAGGTGAATACCTCAGGAAGATAGGCCGTTTCCGGGTTTTCAAGGAATGGTACGATAAATGAATTTTCCCTGAACATGATGACATTTTCGCCTCCGAGCTGAGCGTTTTCAACATTACCGGAATAGATATCCCATCTCGAAGGGAACTCACCATTTTCCTCACCTGCCAGATCATCTTCAAAAAATACTTCATCACCGGGAACAAAATCGTAGCTGGCCCAAATTAGCTCCGGCGGGGCATTTTTATCATCTTGATCTTCATTTGTTTTATCAGCTTCCTGATTCTGATCTTGTTCTTGATCCTTATCCTGTGCTTGCTGCTGCTTTTCTTTTTCTTGTTTTTCTTTTTCGGCTTGCTCGGGATCCATGGCGTTCTCTATTCCTTTATCTATTTCCTTGTTGGCCTTCTTCTCCGCCTCTCTTTGTACTTTCTTAAAAGGGTTCTTGATCTGTGCTTCGGAAACATTCGAGAAACTCAGCGAAAAGATGATCACGATGCAAATGGATACGATTGTTTTCATGGCTTTATCATTTGTTTATTATTGGCTCTGAGGTGATAAGGTGGATAACAAATATAATGAATTTAGATAGGTATTTCAAGTGTAGCCTCTGTGTTGTGATTTAAAGAGAGGTAATTATTTCAATTTAATTAGAGGCTTGTTAGGTTCTAGCTGTACATTTGACTTCATTGCTCCCATTTTGTATATTTATCGGTGAATAAAAGCAAATCATCCATATTTGGATAGTCGGGTATTCAGAAAATGTTACATCAGTTATAGTATTTGTTACATATCTTATAGTAGTAATCATCATAGCTATTTAACTTCGATAAAAAATTACTGCTATGAAAACACTTTACATTTTATTGTTTGGATTGCTTGTATCAGGCGGTGTAATGGCACAACCTTGCTTGCCAGAGGGAATTACATTTGAGACACAAGCCCAGATAGATAGTTTTCAGATTAACTATCCGAATTGTACCGAAATAGAAGGGTCTCTTCTAATTGGACTTTACCCAAGCAATGAAATTTCAAATCTTGATAGTTTATATTCATTAACATTGATTAGCGGCGATTTGGGAATTATGCATAACTATTCATTGTATAGTTTGTCTGGGCTTGAAAATATTGATACTATTATTGGGCAAGTTTCCATATATGGTAATAACGAATTAACCAATTTAAACGGATTAAACAATTTAAAACATATTGGTGAAAGTTTAGGTATTGGCATAATTCTGTTCAATGGTATGGAAGTATTTTCAATTGGCAATGATAACTTGGAAACATTGTCGGGTATGAATAATATAATGTCAATTGAAGGAGGTTTAGGTGTTTTTGGAAATAGCTCTTTAACTAACATTTCAGAACTGATTAATGTAAATTCAGTTGATGGAGGCATCTATTTATGGCAAAATAATTCACTTGAAAATATATCTGGTTTATCCAATATTGATGCTAGCTCAATAGACACACTTTCTATAAGTGAGAATCATTCTTTGTCTATGTGTGAAATAGAAAGCATATGTGATTATTTGTTAAATCCCAATACAGTACCATATATTAATGACAATGCTACTGGTTGCAACAGCCAAGAAGAAATTGAAGTGGCTTGCGAAAATGCATCTGTGGATGAATTGAGCCAAAACAATAGGCTATTAATTTACCCCAACCCCTCATCAACCCAGATAACCATTGAATTACCCACCACACCGAATAAAAACACAACTCTGACCATCTGTAACCTAAATGGTCAACAACTCATCACACAACCCATAACGGAACGACAAACGGTTGTTGATGTGTCAGTGTTGCCACGAGGAGTTTATTTTATAAAAGTGATGGATGATACTGGTGTGATGAAAGTGGGGAAGGTGGTGAAGGAATAAAGAATAACGAACATGGAACATGGAAGTTGGAACGTGGAAGTTGGGGTTGAGTTTGTTTGGAGTTTCCCAATAGGGGGAGATTAACTGCGGTGATCTCTGAGGGGTGGGCACAAAGCAAAAAAGACCAGCGGCTACGCTGAGATTAGCTTCGCTGATCTCTATTGGGGGAGGTACAAACCAAAAGCACCTGCTTGCTTCGCTATTTAGGAGATTACCTGCGGTGATCTCTTAGGGGGGGCACAAAGCAAAAAAGACCAGCGGCTACGCCCCATAGTTCTTTCTGCTTATACTGCTTATGAAAGTAAACTTTCAACGCTCTATAAGCAGAAAGACCCATCACTTCGTGACAGGTCTTTTTTGCTTTGTCGGGATGGGGAGATTCGAACTCCCGGCCTCCACGTCCCGAACGTGGCGCGCTAACCTGGCTGCGCTACATCCCGCTGATTTTGCATCCACTCGAAAATTGCTTTCCGTTTTTTTAAGCTTTTTAAATATTTTTCCGTTTTATAGGCTTCTGATCTACTTTCAAATTCCTTTGAAAATATAAGTTTCCAAGGTCTTTTCGATTTTGTTGACCTACTGTAACCTTTATTATGTCTATTAATTCGATCCTTTAATGAGCTTGTTTGTCCTATATAAAGGCTGCCATCAAGCTCAGATTCTAATTATGTATGTAAAGAACTCCATTAATTACTTTATTTTGGCGCGCTAAGCTGTCCCGAAAAACAACGAATCTGTGATTCGATAGTTTTTCGAGGATCCACGAAAATTCAGCGAACCAAAGGTTCGCGAATTTTCGGGAGCTGCGCTACATCCCGCACTTTGATAATCCAAATTCCAAAATATTACAGGTTTTGCAATGGAAGTGCAAAATTATAAATTTTCTCGAAGCACAAATGATGTATTTGCTATTCCTCAACAGTTAATAATCTCCCTACACCCTCATACACTGGCGAAATTAAACTTCAAACTTGATGAAGACGAGCCTTTTATGTACCTTTACATATCACAGACAATTCAATGTCAAAACACTCATCATGATCAATATAACCCACGAACTAGATAAGATAGCTATCACAGTCAAATCACACATGCTGCTCAAAGAACTCCTCAAAGAAAATCCTGAACTGGAGGAGATCATGCGGCATGCACGCAATGAGACGGAAGCACTGATCGGTGTCAGGGACTGGGTATCGGCAATACTGGCTGAAAATCCGGATGCAGATAAATTTTACAGAAACGAATCCCACGGTCGTGAAGCATTTGAGAAACTGACCTGGAAGGATTTTGCTGCCATACGCATTCTGGATTATATTGATAATGCAGGAAGAAAGTTTGACGACCTGAACCTGCGTGGCGAAAAGGCCATCAGCAACCCGATCAAGCTTATATGGCTGGCCGTAAACTACGGTACCGGCGGAGCAAAGCCATATTTTTTTAAAGATATGCTTCAGTTGTTCCGTCAGCTGACAGGAAAAAGTGTGCGCACCTTGCCTGACAGGGAACTGCTGGAACAGTGGATGTCGCGCTGGTCTTCGGGGCTTGATCCACGTATTGTAAAGCTTAGAGAGGAAAACCGGGAACGTATACTAAAGATCATTATTGATAAAATTGATAAAGGAGAGATCAAGGACTCGAAATTTTTCTTTGAAGCAGAAATGTCGCAGGAGCAAAAGTACCTTAAGGCTTTGGAGTGGTGGAAAAATTCCCTTTTCCATTTACGTTTTGCTGTTCGCTCGCCTGAGCTTTTAAATGAATTGCTTGGCAATTCTCTCGACCCGGATACCATGAAATTGCTGAATGAGGCAAAAGAAAAGGGTATCCCCTTCTTTGTGAATCCATATTACCTCTCACTTCTCCATGTGCGGGTTCCCTATTTTTCGATTGGAGCCGATCTTGCGATAAGATACTATGTTATTTACAGCAAACAACTCATCGATGAATACAATCATATTGTTGCCTGGGAAAAGGAAGATCTAGTGGAACCCGGAAAACCTAATGCAGCCGGTTGGTTGCTGCCTTCCGACCATAACCTCCATCGCCGTTATCCTGAAGTGGCTATTCTCATACCCGACACCATGGGCAGAGCCTGTGGCGGACTCTGTGCATCATGTCAGAGGATGTATGATTTCCAAAGAGGAAACCTAAACTTCAGCCTGGATAAACTGAAACCAAAGGAAGCGTGGGACGAAAAGCTGAAAAGACTGATTGAATATTTCGAACAGGATTCACAACTCCGCGATATCCTGATCACCGGAGGTGATGCTCTCATGAGTTCGGATAAATCACTGGTGAAGATTTTAGATGAAGTATATAATATGGCCCTTAGAAAGATACAGGCTAATAAAAAGAGGCCTGAGGGTGAAAAGTATGCCGAACTGCTTAGGGTTAGACTGGGAAGCAGGCTGCCGGCCTATCTTCCTCAGCGTATTACTTCGGAACTGGTAGAGATACTGAGCAAGTTCAAGAAAAAATCTTCAAAGATCGGGATCAAACAGTTTTTCATACAAACTCATTTTGAGTCTCCTATGGAAGTTACTCCGGAAGCAAAAGAAGCCATACGACTGCTTACCTCTTCCGGCTGGACAGTAACCAATCAGCTGGTCTTTACTACTGCTGCTTCAAGAAGAGGGCATTCTGCCAAATTACGACAGGTGCTTAATGAAATCGGTGTACTTAATTACTATACCTTCAGTGTGAAAGGTTATATGGAAAACAACTTCAACTTTGCAACTAATGAACGGGCAGTGCAGGAGCAAATGGAGGAGAAGGTTTATGGAAAGATCGATGAAAAGTTTCAGGATGCAATCAGGGAGTTTCCAAATAATGCAGAAGCACTGGTAGAAAATATCAATAAGCTTATGGTAAAAACCGACTTACCATTTCTTGGCACCGACCGGAATGTTTTAAACCTCCCGGGTGTTGGAAAAAGCCTTACTTTCCGAACTATCGGGATCACACGCTATGGCAGGCGCATACTTGAATTTGAACTCGATCATACCCGAAATCACAGTCCTGCAATGAAAGAGATGGATAAGGTGATCATCATCGAATCAAAGTCGATTAGCGAATACCTCCAACAGCTGGAGGATATTGGGGAGGACATTTCCGACTACGAGAGCATATGGGGTTATTCCATTGGGGAAACCGAAGCCAGGAGCAGCCTTTATGACTATCCGGAATATGAATTTGAGCTTACTGATGAATATACAAACCTTGGGGTGATGGCAGAGCATTAAGCTAAGAAATCTCCTGCTTTCGTTCGTCATATACGCCCCTCTTGGCTTTATTCATACCTTAAGGCTTCCACAGGGTTTCGTCTTGCAGCCCTGTATGTTAGCCAGCTCACTGCAAGTAAAACTATGACAAGTGTAATCACTCCGGCCAGCACAAATATCCACCAGCTGAGTGGCGTTTGATAGGCAAAATTTGCCAGCCATTTTTCCATGCTATAATAAGCTATTGGAGTTGCAATAATAAATGCAATAGCTATCCATTTCACAAAACTAATGTTTAACATTTGCATGATTTCGCTAATGCTTGCTCCATTTACTTTTCGGATACCTATTTCCTTGGTTCGGTTTGTTAAAATAAAGGAAGCCATGCCCAACAAGCCCATACAGGCGAGTATGATTGCCACTAAAGCAAAATATCCCATGAGGCGAAAGGTGTTTTGATCTTTTTCATAGCGTTGCTGTAGAATGTTGTCGAGGAAACTAAATTCAATGACCTCATTGGGATATAGATTTTGACAGATTTTAGTAACAGACTCCATAGAACCCATGGCATCAGATGGGTTTACCTTAACGATCAGGTGATAAACCCAAGGATAATAAAATGAAAATACGATAGGTTTAACTTTATTATAAAGCGGTTCAATGTAAACATCGCCAATAACTCCTACAATGTGTCGGCTAGATCTTGGCCAAATACATTCAAGTGTTTGTCCTATGGGGTTGCCCTCTAGTCCCAAATGTTTTACTGCCTCTTCATTTAGAATAACAGATTCTGTTACATCCGTTTTAAGTTCCTCTGAAAACAATCGACCTTGTATTGCTTCAATGCCTAGCGTTTTGAAATAGTCGAAATTTACATGTACATATGGTATTTCGATGGATTCTGTTTCTCCTTCAACTTGTACAACTCCTACAGTACTGAGAGAACCCGAAGGAATGCGGCTGGCTACTGATACATTGGATACATAGCTTTGGCTCAGAAGAGCATGTCGTAAGGTGTTGTATTCTTCTTCCTCGCCATAATCAAAAATTGTTGTAATAACGGCCTCCTTTTCGAAGCCTAATTCCTTGTTTTGTATAAAATTGATTTGTCGAAACATAATGATTGAACATGCTATTAGCACGATCACAATGGTAAATTGCGCACCAATAAGTATTTTTTTTATATGAAATTTGGAACCCATACTAATTTTTGAAGACTTGAGTGCTTTGGTTGGACTATAGGAGGAAAGGATAAAGGCCGGGTACCATCCTCCCAAAAAGCCTACGATCAATACCATCCCAAGAATACTCAAAATAATATTTATATCGGCCAGGATAGAAAACGATAGCTCTTTACCCGAAAGCTCGTTGAATATGGGTAAGCCCATTCGAATAATAAGGATCGATAGAAATAAGGAAACAATAATCACGATAAAAGATTCGGAAATGTATTGTATCGCGAGTTGCTTGCGCGAGGCGCCAAAAGCTTTTCTTACGCCTATTTCTGTTCCCCGGGTAGTTGCATTTGCAGTAAGCAGGTTAATATAATTGAAACAGGCGATGAGTAAAATAAGCAAACCTATGGCTGAAAAGATCAACACATAGATGATGCTGTTTTGAGGTTGAATATCACCCAGAAAGTGAGAGGAATAGAGATGAATATCTGCCAGGTTCTGAAGTGTATATACAGGCAGCGGGCCTTCAGGATCGGTCTCAGCCTTCATTAATTGACAAACCTTTGCCTCAACATCCGACTTTGAAAACTCCGGCTGCATCTCAAAATATACCAGAAAATTGCACCATCCCCAGTTATCCATCCAATCATCATCAAACATTATATCTCCATCTTCGAGCGTCATAAAAATATCGAATGTGAAGTGGGAATTTTGCGGGATATCTTCAATAACTCCAGTTATGATATAATTATATTCATTCTCCACTTTAAGCATTTTCCCGATGGGATCTTCATCACCAAAATACCTGTAAGCAGTACTTTCTGTGATTACCATTGTGCCAGTTTGCTGCAGCGAATATTCAGGCGTACCTTTCAAGAACTTAAAAGAGAAGATTTCAAAAAGCTCAGCATCCACCCAGGCAACAAGGTCTTCTTTAAATCGCTTGTCATCAACTTGTACGGTAATATTATCCCTGTCTAAAATCCTGGCAGACTTTTGTATTTCCGGTAAATTATCTTGCAACAACCTCGCTGCACCAGGCGCCTGGTAAGGATGTTGCTCCTGACATAACCTATAGATATTATCTGATTTCTCATGGTAGCGGTCATAGCTTAATTCATGCGTTACATAAATCAACAGCATAATACACACAGCCATGCCAACGGTTAAACTGGAAATACTTATCAGGGAGTATACCTTACTCTTAATAAGATTTGCATATGCGATTTTAATATAATTCTTGAACATGATGCTCTGGGTGTTAAATTTTTAATTTAAATGCTCCTAATGTGATCCATTCACTTTCTCCATAATAATTTGTCCATCGAACAAATTAATTATACGGTGGGCATAGGCTGCATCCCGATCGCTATGTGTTACCATAATGATAGTAGCACCCTCCTGATTAAGCTCAGATAAGAGGTTCATCACTTCAATGCCATTTTTTGAATCAAGGTTCCCGGTAGGTTCATCAGCCAGGATAAGGCCCGGATTGGCCACAACTGCGCGCGCAATCGCTACCCTTTGCTGCTGCCCACCCGAAAGTTGTTGGGGAAAGTGTTTAGCTCTATGACCTATCTTCATCTGCTTCAGCACATCATCAACCTTTTTGCGGCGCTCAGAAGATTTCATTTTCAGATATATCAAAGGAAGTTCAACATTATCAAAAACATTCAATTCATCAATCAGGTTGAAGCTTTGAAATATAAAGCCAATGTTGCCTTTGCGAAACTGTGTACGGTCTTTTTCTTTTAAATGAGTTATATCAGTTCCATCAAAACTGTATGTGCCTTCCGTAAGATTATCAAGCAGGCCAACAATATTAAGAAAGGTTGATTTTCCACAACCGGAAGGACCCATGATGGCCACAAACTCACCTTTCTTTACATGAACATCCACTTCGTTTAATGCAAGCGTTTCTACATCTTCCGTCCTGAATACTTTGGTTACTTTTTCAGTTTTTATCATTGTATTTTCTTTCAAGGTTGTACGATATTTTGTTTTTTGTCTCTGTTACTTTGGAATGTCCCTGGTTTTCTACTTTCATGCATTTCCATATGCTTCTGTTCAAGTCTGATGCCGAAATCTATATCAACATGATTGTCAGACATATAAGGCATAACGAATTGTCGGTTCATAAAAAAAGTGTAAAATAATCTTACAGTGAGTGTTAAATTCGTTTACAAATATTTACTTTCGTTGAATACAATCTTTAGTTTCATGTTCAAAAATGAAACTTGCTTAATCATATTCATATCAGATGAAGGGGAAAATACTTATTCTGGATGACAATAAAAGTGTTCTTACCGCTCTGGAGATGTTGCTCCAAACCGAGTTCGATGGTGTGTTCACCCTCCAGAATCCAAATAGTTTGCTCGCTTTAATTCACCAACATCAAATAGATGTGGTATTACTTGATATGAACTTTAAAGCCGGAACAAATACCGGAAACGAAGGGATTTATTGGTTACATCAAATACAAAAGCTTGATCCTACAATTAGTGTAGTCTTGATTACAGCTTATGGTGATGTTGAACTGGCAGTAAAAGCTGTGAAAGAAGGTGCATTCGATTTTATCCTAAAACCCTGGGACAATAACAAACTATTAAGTACGCTACATGCTTCTTTAGAGTTAAGAAAAATTAAAATTGAGAATGCAAAACTGCTTAAAACGACCAACACCTTAAAACAAGAGCTGAAACCAACGTCGCAATCGATCATCGGTCAATCAGACCCCATGAAAAAAGTGATGGAGATGGTGAAAAAAGTGGCTGTAACCGATGCCAATATTTTTGTGAGCGGCGAAAATGGGACCGGGAAAGAACTTATTGCACGTGAAATTCATCGATTTTCCAAAAGGGAAAATGAAGTAATGATCAGTGTTGATATGGGGGCGCTTAGTGAATCGCTATTCGAAAGCGAACTTTTCGGCCATACAAAAGGTTCCTTTACTGATGCCAGGGAGGATCGCATAGGGAAATTTGAAACAGCAGATAAGGGTACACTATTTCTCGACGAAATAGGAAACCTTCCTTTGTCACTTCAGGCGAAATTACTCACATCCATACAAAACAGAACCATCGTTAAGGTTGGCAGTAACACTCCTGTACCCATCGACATAAGACTGATATCAGCAAGCAATAAGGATTTAAACATGATGGTAAAGGATGGCCTGTTCCGTGAAGATTTACTTTACCGCATAAACACCATTACTATCGAGCTACCTCCACTAAGGGAACGCGGAAACGATTTGGCATTGATTGCCGAATATTATCTTCATAAATATGGAATAAAATATGATAAGCCCGGACTGACAATCAATGACAAGACCATGCAGAAATTTCTGAAGTATAGCTGGCCGGGAAATGTAAGAGAGTTGCAACATTGTATCGAAAAGGCGGTGATTTTAACAGATACGAAAGTTCTAAATGAAGATTGCATTAGCTTAAATGGCACAATCGCAAATCATAAAATTAATTTTCAGGATAAGACCATTGAAGAAATGGAAAATGAAATGATCCTGGCGAGTATCGACAAGGAAAAAGGCAACCTGAGCGCAGTGGCGAAAAAACTGGGGATTACACGCCCCACACTATATAAGAAATTGAAGAAATTGAATAAATAGTTTATTATTTCATCGATGTCATACAAACATTTCTATCGAGCCATAATCATTCGACTGTTAGTCATCATATTGCTTTCGGCAACTGTTACTATATTGTATTTTGAAAAGCAGTCACTGGTCTTCATCATCATGGTGGTGATTTTATTGATTTTCGCTGTGATTAATATTATCCGATATTTTAACGGTTTAAATCATTGGATAGCTTCTTTCCTTATGGGTATCGAAAATGATGATACTACTTTAAGGATACCGTCGAAAACAAATAACAAATCCATCGATGAGGTATATTCGGGAATAGAAAGGCTAAACATTCTCTTCAGGCAAATAAAAGTAGATATCAGCACGCAGGAACAGTATTATCGTTCGGTAATTGACCAATCAGCCACAGGACTTTTTTCTATTGACAATACGGGAAGAGTCATAAACATTAACCCTGCTGCAATAAAACTCACCGGCTTAAATGAGTACCAACATGTTAATTCATTAAGTGTTATCGATAAAAAATTGCCTGATTTTATCTTGAATCCTTCCCGCCAAATAAACAAGAGATCCACAATTTTTGAAAACCCGGCCGGGCAAAAACTTTTGTTTAAACTGTCAGAAATAAAAACGAATAAGGATACCATAAAACTACTGGCTGTTAGTGATATTACGAAAGAGCTTGATAACCGGGAAATCGACTCCTGGATTAAACTGGCACGTACGCTATCGCATGAAATTATGAATAACATAGCCCCCATCACCACATTATCAAAGGTAATTTCTGGCTATTTCATAAGCAATAAGAAAACGATTAATTCGCAGGATATTGATGCAACGACTATTACAAATACTGTTAAAGGCCTGGAAGTGATTGAAGAAAGAGGTCTGGGTCTGATAAATTTTGTTGAAAATTACAGGAAATTTACGAAGCTTCCAGAGCCACAATTTAAAGAAGTAAACGTAGGTACATTAATCGAAAGTAATTTGATTGCTGCAAGTGCTTACCCGGGATTTCATACCATAAAAATAGAGAAGGATATACCCAACGATATTCTGTATTCTACCGATGAGAAATTACTGTCTCAGGTTATTCTCAACCTCTTAAAAAATGCTTTGGAGGTACTGATCATAGAAAATACAGTAAGCCCACGAATAGGTATTAAATTGCTCAAAAATGAGGGCAGTGTTAAAATTGAAATTTCCAACAATGGGCCACAAATTTCCCCGGAAATAAAAGAGCAGATTTTTGTTCCGTTTTTTACGACTAAGGAAAATGGGACAGGTATTGGATTAAGCCTTAGTAAACAAATAATATTACAAATGGGAGGTGATATCATTTTAAACACAGGTAAGGAAAAACTAACATCCTTTAGCATTATTCTGAACTCTGAGTTTCTTCCAAATACCTGATTGGGTAATAAGAAGCACATCCCAATTAGCATTGCTAAGTAAATGTATTTTACAGTTTGTGTAAAATACATTTACACATTTCTCCGGTTTTTATTTATACTGCCTATATATAATGCAATCAATCAATTACATAGTGCTTGCGGCACAGCATTTGTAATGAAGAAATCTGAGAATTAAAAGTTCATTCGTATCATTTACATAAATAGGATAGATTTTCAACTTATTACATCACTAACAATTCCCCCATGACAAAAAGAATATTCTTATTACAGTTCATCTTTATTAGCTTCATGATTAGCTGTTTCGGACAGATTGATGAAAACCTGCCGTATGATGAATTAGAAAGCTCGGCAATAAATTATTTGCGGGCCGGCAATAATGATTCCGCAATTATTCTCCTGGAGTATGCCCTTGAAAATTTCCCCGAAGAATTGGGAAGTTCAACCAGAATACTGGCTCAGGTTTACACAAGAACCGGCAATTATTCAAGAGCTACTGAAATATGGGAAATGGGTATTAACAAAGGGTACTTCTATGGTTTAAATAACATTTCTTACCAGGAATATTATAAGGATAATGCTGATTTTGAAAGACTTGCTAAAATAGAGAAAAGCAGGATGGATACCATGCATGTAAAGTCTGAGATAATATTGCCAAGCGGATTTAATCCTGAGAAGACCTATCCCGTACTTTTCATTTTTCATGGCAACAACAGAAATATTGAGAAATCGAAAATGTCGTGGGATGCCCCGATAATGAATAAGGAGTTTATAACTGTATTTTTACAATCATACTTTCCAAGTTCTCCCATAGATTTTAGATGGGTACCGAAAGATGAGAAAATCAAAAAGGAATTTGAAGAAATTTATAAGCAAATTTTAACGGATTATCCTGTTGATGAGGCTAAAATAATTTTTGCCGGTATGTCTGCCGGAGGGTATAAAGCACTTGAGTTTACAATGAATAATTATTTTCCGACAACAGGATTGGTATTAAATTGTCCGGTTATCCCCCGGGATATTACAGATGAAATGACTACGGATTTTGTAGAAAAAAACAAAAAGATTGGAATTATAACCGGAGAGAATGATTTTGCATTAGAAAATCAAGAAATATTAATTAACACAATTGATAGCCTTGGAGGTCAAAGCAGGATAATAGTAACAGAAGGCCTGGGCCATAATTTTGCTGAAAATTTCACAGAATTACTGAATGAGTATTTACTGTGGGTGATTGAATAAAAACAGCTTACAATGAAAAAAATATTTTTGCTTGGTACATCCATATCAGTTTTACTTGTTTCATTTTTATTAGTAAGAAATTACCTGTCAGAAAAAAATGATATTGACTTCCTGGAGGAGGTTTTCAATAATCTTGACCATATTGAGTCTGCCTCTTATTATTCGACAATCATGCCCTTTGCTCCCGGCGACACAATCCCTCATTTTATAGCTAAGCGTTATTATGAAGTGTATATTAATCCGTCCGATACATTTGTTGGCGCCAGTTTTATATACTTTTCAGGGGAAGATTATTCTGAGTTTGGATCTTGCTATGATGGAAATATGCGGACGATTGTCAGTAGAGAAAGAAAAACAATTGAGATAGATAGTTTTCAAATCAACCCAATGCCTTTCAGGCCACTTACCGCTCCATTTTTCACCCGGGCCAAAAGACTGATTCAATATGCTTTTGAAACGGAAGACAGCCTGCTCATTGAATCGATTGATTTTGGGGATTCCATTCAATTTAGCTTAAGCATTTATGACACCATAGTTGACATTATTGGAAATCGAATTATTCATTTTCCTTCCCTCTATGGATCAAGTATAGGCGAAGTTTCAAAATATGATATATGGGTAAATAAATCAGATGGACTGCCTTATCGTATCAGGAGGGAATTGCCCAGCCAGATCACCATAGAAAGCATTAAAAATGTGAAATTGAACCATCTCAATGTCAAGAACTTTAAAACGAAAGAACATTTCCCATCTGACTTTAAGGTTTACGCGTACAACCGGCAAAAAAGAGCAGTTCCGGATAATTTTGAAGGAGTAAAAGCATCGGATTGGGTGTTGTGCGATAAGGATAGCAATCTAATTTCACTTGAGGGATTGAAAAGCAAAGTGATCATGATTCAGTTTACGGGGGTTAATTGTGGCCCATGTCAGGCATCAATTCCATTTTTAAAACAATTGGTAACAGAATATGAAGCTGAGGATTTTGATTTTGTAAGCATTGAATGTTGGAGCCAATCATGGAATGCACTTTTAAGATATCAGGATAGAAACGACATTAACTATACATTGATCAGGACGAGCAAAGAGGTGAGCAAAAGTTATCAAGTACAATCAGTCCCGGTATTTTTTATTCTTGATGAAAAACGGGTAATCCGGAAAGTAATAAGGGGCTATAATAGAGGCACTGTTGACAAGCAGATTCGCGATGCGATAAATGAATTGATTTAAATATTAAATGTTTCTGAAAAACATGCTATTATGAAGAGTAAAATACAATATCTAAGCGTTCTCTTCCTTCTCATATCAAGTAGTTTTGGTCATGCCCAAAATATCGAAAAAGGCCCATACGATGTAGGCTTTAAAACCCATAGAACATATGATGTTTCCAGAAGGTACATTGTGAATAATGATACTATCTCCAGGCCCTTACTAATTCATTATTGGTATCCTTCCGACGAGAATGCAAATAAGGAAAGTTATTATTTCAAGAATTACATAGACTTAATTGCAATTCGCGAAGATTATAATAAACCTGATTCAGAAATTGACGGACAGAGTTTCAATTTTGTTAATGCCTATGCCGGCTTTGCCAGGCAAAATTTAGGCCTGGATACCAACACTACTACTCAACAAATATTAGATTGTCCTGTAGTAGCTCTTCAAGGAGCAACAATATCAAAAACTAAAGAGAAATTTCCATTGATTATCTATGCTCCATCCAATAGTAAATCATCCGTTCAAAACCATCTAATCTGTGAGTTTTTAGCAAGTTATGGTTATATGGTTATTTCTGTTGGTTCAGCCGGAGTAAATTCCATTGAAAGGGGTATTGATCAGGTAAGCATACTGGCACAGGTAAAGGATATGGAATACATTCTTAGCTATTTTGAGGATAGTTTGAAGATTGAATACTCAGGTTTGGGATTAATGGCATTTAGTAGTGGCGGTTTAGCAACTTCAATTTTTCAAATGAAAAATGAAAACGTAAAGGCCGTATTCAGTATGGATGGTAGCCAGGAATATGGAGCCTATAATTCACTTTTTAAGGTAGAAGATTTTAATCTTGAAAAAACGAATGTGCCATATTGCCTGCTCATAAATAACTTTGAGAATTTTTCGATCTATCCATACTACAATTCAATAATTGCAGACAATAAATATATTATTCGCATGCCTTATTTAGGACATAGTGGATTCATCTCTTATTGGAAATTTTTTGACTTGTGCTCATCTCCCTCATCAGTGAACTATTTCTGCAACAGTTATAATTCCATTTGTAATATTGCGCTGCTATTTTTTGATGAATATTTACTTGCTGAGCCTACAGCGGTTGCTGAGTCAAAATTAGATCTTCAAGCAAGTGAATACTTTCAACCTATGTCGAGTAATAATACAATGATTATGCAACTATGCAATTCAATATTAACGAATGGGATTGACACTGCCAAAAGCTTCTTATACGAAAATCAAGAAGCGTTTAAAGAAAAAGAAAACGAGATAAATCTTTTAAGCAAGATGTTTATTGACAGATATATAGAGACTGCAATTCCACTATTGAAATTTAACACAGAAATGCATCCGGATTCGTGGCAAGCCCAATATGAATTAGGTTTCGCATATAAAGAAAATGAAGAACTGTCATTATCGAAAGAGGCCTTGTTGAAGGCTCAACAATTAAATCCTGATAATAGCGAAATCACGGAATTGTTGAATGAAATTAGTGAGCTAGTAGAAAGCAGTAAGTTTCATTCTACCTCTTTTAATGGTGCAGGATAAGAAAAGCATATCTGCTTAAATAACCATTTGTTGTTTTCTAATATTAATGATCCCACCATTCGTATCTCATAAGTATTTCCATTTCTCCATGGTCCACTCTCTCCAACAACTTCAAACCATGCTACCGCATTATCTATCCGAATATCCACTTTTTCTACCGGAATTTTGAGGTCAAACCATTTTTTCCAGTCCCAAAGAGTCAGTTTTCGAACACTTTCCTTTCCCTTAAAGAATTCATGTGAAGCAACGCCCATATATACGATGTCATTCGTAAACATCTCAAGAAATTCGTCAATTACTAAAGTATCTCTTTGGGTATATCCATCTTGAAATTGTTGCAATACCCTGAAAACTTCATCCCTACTTGTCTGATCATTATCCTTCGTTTGGGCATAAGATGTAAGACTTATTGATACGACAGATAATAGAACTAGTATTTTATTAAAAATATTCATAATGTTATTGGTTTAGGTTTTCCTTATAACTATTAATAATTTTACTATCCACCCAGTAAACATCCGTTTTGCCATTTCCCGGATATTTATGTGAGCTTATAAATTCATCTTTAATCTTTTGATAAGTCAATATTTCACCTGACGTTTCTTCTGGTATAATGTATCTTGAAGTAAAGAAAAAATATTTGCCATCGGGATCAAGGATCGGACAACCTTCGTGCCCTGTTTTATTTATCTCTTTGCCCATATTTTGAGGAACACTCCATTCACCGTTGGTATTGAATGTAATATATAAACCATAGCCGGCATCCCTGCCATAGGATTTGAAGATCATATAATCTTCATCCGGAGAAATAAAAATATCTCCCTCCCAGCGTTTGTTAATCGTTTCGCACATTTTTATGCAAGGCTCAAAACTATTTCCATTGCTTTTGGCGTAGAAGATATCCCGGTTATTCCTTCCATCTCTTCCGGATGAAAAATATAAAGTTCCTTCCTTTGTGAGGCTAGGGTAAATATCATCCGCATCTGAATTTATGTTTGTGTCCAGGTGTTCCGGATTAGCCCACTCTCCATCAATATTTTCCACCCGCCAGATATCCCAATCTGTTTTAGGTTTTTGCAGGCTGTCTATAGGGCGTTTGGATACATAGTATAGGTATTTTCCATCAGCCGTAATAAAGGGATCTGCTTCAGAGTATTCACCCGAAAAACTCGCTACTTCCGGTGCTGACCATTGCTGCCCATTGTATGTCATGGACATGATCACAAATTTACCGCCGGGCATGATTACCGAGAATAAAAATTCTGTATAGTCAGAAGAAAAACAAGCATTTATCTCATCCATTCCGGTTGACACAATATTGGGTGCAAATATTTCCGGGATAAGTCCCGGTTCGGGTTGTCCTAAATACTTTCCGGTCAATACAGGAAAACTATCTGCTTTATTTTCAGTTTTTTCAGTGTTGCATCCAAATAGGAAGATCACGAATAGAAATGGAATTAAATGCTTCATAATTATTGAGTTATTTAGTCAGTTATTTTTTCTTCAATCAGCCAGTATGTATAATTTATGACCCTGTCATATCCGTTCACCAGGTCACGATATGTTGGGACTACTTTAAAATCCGGAATTACGCCTCGGCCATCATCATAGCCGGCAGGGCGAAGGGTGAATTGTGTTGAATTCTGAATATTAATTTTTGTATTGGGTAATTCAAATAACATGATGCAACCATAATCAGTTGGATTATCTGAGGTCTCGTTACCAACGATATATCCTATATCATTGTCTTTAATAATTACCGAGAATCCTGTTCCTCCGGAGAAAGTATTTGCACTTGTAAGAACATATAAGGTTCCATGAAATCGATATTCATTCTCCTGAGGAGAAGTTATTTTTTCCGGGAATGTAGTTATAGTACCTGCTGGCTTTTCCAGGAAACAATTTACCAATTCCATAAATTCAGATGAATTATCTTCTGCTTTTCTGGCTTGCTCAATTGCATTCACAAATATTGGATGCGTTGTATAACACTTTTTCGTTGCTTCGCTTGTCTTAACCTGAGATTTAGCATCGGTAATATAGGGGTTGTCAGTTAGGTAATCTACCAGGGTTCCAATAAGGTTACCATTCCCACCATGATTTGCTCTAACGTCAATAATAAGATTATTTACTCCACTTTGTTTTATGTCTTTGAATGAGCTTTTTAAAAGGCTATCGTATCGCTCAAACTGGAACTCAAATGTATTGATCTCCATTAAAGCTAGATCCCGTTCTTGCTCAATACGATAATCAAAATCCTTTTCATAGCGGGGTGAATTATTTTTCATAATAAATTCTTTTTTCACTCCGTCTATGTTTGTAGTATTTATTTCGTCGCTGTTAGGCAGGATATAGCTAATGATAAAATCATCGCTAAACCCATATTCCAGCCATAATAATTTCGGCCAGTGATACTCAAGTGTTTTTGCAATATAACCGTTGGGCCGAACGACTAAATAAGGTGTAAAATCCTCAATAATTCTGCTCACAGGAATTCTGTTTATTGCAATTATCTCTGTTCCTTTTACCAGTTCTTTATTTTGAGAATAGTTTTGGTCAATGTATATATGCTCAAAGAAATAGCTTATTTTAAAGGGAAAGCTTAGTCCTCCTTCATTCTTAAATTTACCAAAGCCTGCATCACCAAAAACCATGGAATGTCCCTGCTTTATCAATGCAATTGTTTTATACAGAATCTTGTAAAACTCGCTTACAGATATGGGCCTGTCTATTGATTCCCGAAAGACATCAGTTTTAGCGACAAACTCCTCTTTTGAAATATATGCATATAAATCCGGGTGGGTTTCTTCCAGTGTTCTAAGCATATAATTGTAGTCTTCTATTAGTTCAGCCGGAGGGATGAGTTCACTTTTTGATTGTTCCTGTCCGAATGATATTTTGAAGAAAAAGCTAAGTATTATAATCGCTAATACTAGATTTTTATGCATGATATATCTTTTTGAAAAAATATTTAAATCACTGCGTTTATTGGATCCTGAATCTGGTTATTATTCTAGGTTTTAATACCAATATTTATGCCGTAATGGGTGCAACTGAGTTCCAAATCTATACAATAACCTTGAGCTGTTGTTAGTAGCTGGTTATTGGGGTTCATATATCTTAACAGCATTAATTAATAGTAGCTGTGTAATTCTAGCACTATTACTCTTTCCATACACTGAATTTGTTTTATAGGCTATGACAACATCGATTTCCGGAAAAACACTAATGCTTTGCCCCAGTGCTCCAAGGGCAGAATAAGCATTTTTGAGTCTTTCGTCGGACGGGTTTTCAAATAGCCACCACATATATCCATAACCAAAGTGACCAAATAGGTCTTTCAATATTGGAACATTTTCGATCATTTCTTCGGATGTTGTTCGTAGTGTAAGCATCTCATCCACCCAATCTTCTGATATGACTTGCTTGTCATTCCACTTACCACGATTGAGCATTAGTAAACCAATGCGAGCCATATCTCTTGTTGAAAACCACATATGGTAAGCAGGGAATATTGATATTGTTGGATCTTCATATTTTTGTTGCAAGGATCTATCCCAATCCTGCATTTCAAGCGGTATGGCCAGCTGGTCTTCAACATCATCATAAATATTTTTACCGCTTTCCTTCTCAAAAATGTAACCTGCCAAGTTAAAATCATAATTGCTGTAAAGCCAATAGGATCCCGGTTCTTTAGTTCCTCTTTCCGGTGCGAAATCGCGAAAATCTCCTCCATTTGATCCCGTTAAATATATACCTGAGCGTGCCGAAATTAAATCCTTAATGGTTGCTTCTTTTTCAATTGGCAACATTTCCTTTACGTCTTGAATACCTAACTCATTTATAGTTTCGTCCAAATTTATATCACCATTTTCGACATATTTTCCAAATAGCATAGACAACACACTTTTACGACACGAAGCAATGTAGCTGTTCTCTTTAATGTCGCCATAGTCAAAAACAATTTGTCCTTCATGGATAATTAAAAACCCGGTTATAACAGTGCTGTCAATAATGAATCGATTGAATTCTGCCATCTTTTTTGAATTCCACCCATCCGATTCGGGATCTTTATTATATGACCAATCCTGGCCTGGGAAAACCTGTGCAACTATACTTGTTGCGAATAGAAAAAACAGAATTAGAAACGATAATGAATTTTTCATATTACTAGATTTAATTGCTGCTAACTCATGTTAGGCCTCGTAATCATTTTATTCTTTGACAATCTCTGGATCACCATGAGATCCATGGTAATGCACAATCTTCCAATCGTTTCCTTCTTCTCTGCATGTAAGGGTAGCTGCACCTGGGGTGCGTTCGTGAACACCTTCCTTAGAAATACTATCCCAGATATAAACTATAGTTACCACCCCAGACTTAGGCGACAATACGACGGTTTCTATATGTTCTATCTCATGGGTATAGGATTTGAAGAAATAATTATCATCTGCCATGAAATTAGGAACACCATTAGCCCATTTACTGTATGTGTCGATATTAATACCATCAATTACAAGATGAAAATCTTCACTTTGAGTAAATAATGCGACCGCTCCTTCCGGATTGAACGGTGGTTCCCAACTTTTTAAAAAATCCTTTGCTATCGTTTCCAATTTATTTTTGATTGCTTCTTCTTGTTCAATAGAAACTTCAGCCTTTTCATTATGGCTAGCTTGATTACAGCTACAAAGCAGAATCAAAATAGAGAAGGATAAGGATATTATTGTTTTCATAGTCAAAATTTTAGGAGGCCTAACGTTAAGTATAAGATAAGTAGCCGACTGCGTGGCGCTTTCCTGTCAAATTATAAGAAAGCTGAAGCGGACTACAATCTTTAATTTACTACTGTTTCGGCTATTATTTTTATACATTGTTATATGCCGAATTTATTCTGGTTTCATCTCTTTATTTTCAAATCCTTTTATTGATTCATTTGATGTGTTAAACTGAACATTTTCGTCAATTATCAAGTTGAATTTAATGTCATAATACATTTGGTCTATAAAAATCTTTTGTTCGGGATTGTCTGTTGAATAACTTTCTCCAACCATTCTAATTGGATAGTTTGTCTCCTTATCTATGAAATAGTAGTTTTTCGAAATACTACCTTCGTTTTTCTCAAGTTCGATTGCGAATCCAGGCATTGTCATCTTGTTCTCCAATTGAACTCTAATTTGATAACAATCCTTGATGCCAATGGTAGTGTCATTTAATCTCTCCAATGTGTATGAATCAGTATTATCCAAAATAAACATAAATTCATATTGCATTCCATAAAGCGTATTATGTCCCCAAAAATGCTTTTTCTTAAACTCAGGATATTTAACCAAATCATACATCATTGCAGCACTATCTCGATTATTTTTACGAATCAGTCGATTACCGTCATAAATATCTTCAAATGTTACATTTTCTTTATCATTTACATACATGTACCAGTGTCCTTTTACACCAACTATTGAATCAGTAATCAGTCTTTTGAAATACATCTCACGATATCGGAAAATTGTATCATTTATATTTCGAGGATTTGTCCTTGCCATATCTTGTTTATAATAAATAGTCTCAATTGTATCTATTGTATTTATCGTCTTTTGCAAAATCTCTGAAGCTGTCTCTTTCTTATTGCAAGAGGTCGATATCAGCAGTATGAGAAAAAAATAAGTAATTAAATTTATTTTCATTGTCTTTTGCTATTTAGTTTCGCGTTTGCTTATTTGGCACATAACTAGGGTATAACAACACCTTTTTATTTTCAAAATTATATTTTGGATGGCTCTCTTATTCATATAGAAATGTTTTTCTTTTCATTTTGATTACTTTATTAATTAATCATTCATTTACATAACTGAGCACGATTATAATGAGCTGCAAAAGTTTATTGATATAATCTCTATGTGCCAAAAATGCCTAAGTCAATTCGTTTATTGGATCATGAATCTGGTTATTATTCTTTATTTCATCACCAAGATGTATGCCGTAATTTTAAATGTAAGCTTTTAGCCAAACTCGGACACGAAAGCCCTGAAGTATATGCAATTCAAAAATATTGTGTAGAACTTTAAGAGGCGGTTTTCGCGATCTATCCCTATTGCTGAATTAGAATGCTGATGTCATTTTCATAGATAATGTACAGGTCATTATCCTTATTGCTTTCCAGAAATTTAATCTTCATTTCCGGCTCATCAAAAACGATCTCATAGTATTTCACTTTTTCTCCATTCACTATCGTCTTGGCATAGTATATCTGGTAAGCTTCTATGCCAGAAAAGTAATCTGCCAGCCCCATGGTTTTATTTTGAATCCCCAGAATACCTTTGAACATTTTTATATCATAAAGTGAAAAATTCAAGCTGTCGGTAAGATATCTTAAGGGGAGTTCCAACTCTTTAGGTTCAAGTTTTTCAAGCAGGATTTTGGCGAGGTTTACCATGTCTTGTTGTGCCTTTTCGGAGCCACTTTCGTTGATTAGCTGTATGTAATACTCTCCGTATATCAGCTGGTACTGAAAAGGGTTAAGGCAATCAATGGTTGCAGTCACATCGCTTTGCTGGCATTTAAAGGTTTTGATGCTATAAATTCCAAATGCAGAAATGGGATCATCCATCTTAAAAAGCTCCAGCTTAATGCTTTCATCTTCATCGGAAAACTCTTCAACTCTCAGGATGTCGAAGCCATATTCAAGGTAAATATCTGCTCCGCCATTCATATATCCCCATAGGGATTCACCATCGAAGCACTCATTACGGTTTAAAATGAAGTCGGGAAATTCATCCGCTGTTATTTCCGGGATCTCCTGGCTCACGGAAATATAACTGCATGAGATTATGCTGATTATAAAAACTATTGATAATCCTGAAAATGACCTCATATCAAAAAAGTGTAGTCTTTAGAATTTGCAAATCAAATATTCAATTCGATCCGCCGGATCTTTTCCGGATCTGAAACACCCAGTTCCAGCTTTTCAGCCAGTTCCATAAATTTAACTCCAACAGGGCTCTCTTCATCCTGTATTCCTTCTTCCATGCGTTTTGCAATAACGATATCATATCCAACACGGTCGACAGCTACCGGGTCTGTACCAATCAGCATGGTTTTATAATTATATATAAACTGGGGATTCGCTCCGGGACCACCTTCGTAACAACCCCTGAGGCCATCGACTATATTTAGTACAAGTTTATCTCTGATGGGAGGAAAGGCACAAACTTCGGCGCTTGTTTCCGACCATAAGGGCTTATGCAAACGGCCGGTATTGGTAATGGCACCATAAGCCAGGTTTTTCATACATAATGTGACGGTTGGTCCGGCATTTTTCAAAATAGGAACATTGATGATCTTGTCAATTTCCTGGGTGCAAATTTTAGTGAAGTATGAATATTTACCGCTGTTAACCATATAAGGAATGGTGTAAGCATCATATTCCTGTTCACAATCGGCCCAATAGTACCAGTCTTTATCAATCATTTTTTCACCATAAAGCACACCATCCTTATCATAAAATCCTCCGTCAGCGTCTTCCTGCTCTGTTCCCCTGATCTGAATGCCAGGATAGTTCTCTTCTGTATAGCCGGTTTCATGAAGCTGCATGAGCCGCCTGTCCCAGATGACAATATTCTCTTTTGGCACACCAGCTTCCTGAAGTTGTTTAACTATTGACTTTGTTACAGCATGACTGGTTGACAAAGGCTTCCCGGCAACAGGGTTTACCTTCAAACCTATTATTTCATCGGTTTTGACGAATTGCTTCCACGCCTTGCTCAGGTTTTTTTCTCCGGTAAGTAAAAGCATCCCTTCTTTCAGCATTAAATATGCTTCTTCTTCCTGAGGCTTGTCATCCAAAACACTTTTCGGATCATTCACCTTGACAACAGTTCCCGGATATTTTCCCGGTATGGACTTTTCGTTGCGGGGATATTTTAAGGCATCATCTATGTTAGTTTTGGTTATTTCATCATCACCGCTAATTGTTCCTGCTATGGATGATTTCAGCATTAATGGTGACATTATACTTGCGCCTAAACCTCCTAATGCTGCAAGTTTGAAGAAATTTCTTCTGCCCGAATTATATTTTTTATCCATAATAAAAGTTTTTAAACGTGACTAGCTATTCCAAAGTTAAGCTTAAATTTTTAAGCACGGAATCACTTCTTCACAAACTTCCTGGAAACTTTTCGCTTTCCGTCATCGATGAAAACATGATAGATCCCGTCAGAATATTTACTCAGGCCTATCTGTATTTTCTGGCTTTCAGTTTGAAATGAATCCATTTCCCTACCATGAATATCTACGATCTGTATGGTCAATGGACCGGGTTCAGATTCAAAACGGATATTTAGGACAGAAGTGGCAGGGTTTGGAAAGATTGAAACGGATTGCATGATGTATTCCTTCTGCATGGTATAGGTGCTGATGCTTGAATCGGCTGCCATCAATACAGGTGTTTTGTCAGCTTCAATATAATAGGCCTGAAAAGCATCGATCTCATCGGATGAATAGCTAAACATATTTTCAAGCCATCTTGAAGAGACCGTCTGATAATGAAGCTTGACGGCGATCTTCAACTGGCCGGAATATCCATTCACAGGGATATGAAAATGCAGTTTATCCCTGCCATTGCCCTCTACCCCTGAGAGCTTATTGAAGTCGGGATCCGTTTCTGCCTGGCCAACAATTTGAATGGTGTCGTATGCATTATGGCTGCTTGTAAATCCAAGTGGTGGTATTCGGTTGTCTTTCAGGTGGAAGTTGGCACGTTCGAGCACAGTGGTCACGGTATGATCGATATCGCCCATAACCATTTCATAGATCTGTACCTGCTCTTCTGAAGATATGACATTATAGTGGCTTTCATAGCTTGCATCTTCATGGATAAGCTGAAAATTTTCATCCATCGCGCCGCTGTGGAAAATGATAATATCATCCACATCCTTTACTGTCATTTCAACAAAAAAGCGTCGGCTTGGATAGCCTGCCGGAAGTTTATGGCCACTCTTGTTTATGATCTCTACCTCCATAAATAAAGTATCGAGTGAACGTGCGATCTCCTCTATGCTCAATTCAACAGCATCTTCCTGCAGTGATTCAACATTGCGTGCAATGGTCTTATCATACTGTTCGGATGATGCGGTGACCCCAAGCTCTTCCCCATTTTCTTTCATAATGGTGCTCATCAATACGTTGGCTCCCTGGAAATGATGCATTCCGAAAGGCGAACGTCCTTCCAGCCATGGCGGCATGCTGCTGATCTTAATGGTTTCATCTATCCTGGGGATATGGCAGGAGGAACATTGTATGTTGTTGGCCGGATAACTGGAGTTTTTCCACTCCTGGTATATGGATTGCTCCACAAATTGATTCCCTGTGGGCTGCCCATTATTATCAACTGAATTTGTAATGAGGGTATGGCATGAGCCACAAACCCTGGAATCATTTATGTGTGCACTATATTCAGGGGTGTAACCGATATTATTGATCATGGGCATGGTAAAGGGATCCATGTAGGGGCCATAAATGATCTTCTGGTCGCCGATCTCGAATGTGCCTGAAAAGTTACCTAAACCACCTTCCTGGATCTGGTGGCATACCGAGCATTGTACTCCATCCAGGGCCAATGGGTCAGCCTGCATCTCTGCAATGGAATACAGAGGCTGTCCATTATGATGAGCATTCACATTCCCTGTAGGTGCATGGCAGCGGGTGCACACATCTTCGAGGGCTTCTTTATGTCCGGGGTTGACCAGGCCTTCATGGCTAACCTTTGCCCTCCAGAAAGGATCTCTTGCAGCGTTGGCCATCATGCTCGACCGCCAGTCGGCTACAATCGATATGGATTCCCCTGCCTGGTTTACCTGTGAATTATGGCACATCTGGCAAGTGCCTGATCCGGCAAAGAGGTCATTATAGGTAGCGGGCAGTTCTCCTCCAGGTGAAAAACGGATCTGGGGAAGACTGAAGCTGCACACGATCATTAGGAGAGGCAGAAGCAATAGAGCTGGCCGGGAATATCTCATCTGATTTTGTTTAAATTCATATGCAATATACCGAATAAAATGATAGAAGTCTTAACTTTGAACCCCAAATTATTAGCCTCTTTAGCTCAGTTGGTAGAGCAGCTCACTCGTAATGAGCAGGTCGTCGGTTCGAGTCCGATGAGAGGCTCAGGCCCACAGGTTGCCTGCGGGCCATTTTCGATTGTGTATTTATACTTTTAAATTTTCGAATATAATTCTGGCTGCGCCGAGTACGGTTGTTTCCGACTGCGGGATGGTTTTGACCTCAATTCCCAGGACTTCTGCGCGCAGCTGGTTCCAGAATTTGTTTTTCGAACCCCCACCCACCACGATTAAAGATGTAGCCTTAAATCCACAGTTTTTTTCCAGTTGCTGCAGGCTTTTTTTTGTCTTTTCACTGAGCTCTTTCAGCAGGCTCAGAAACATCTTGCCACGGCTGCTTTCAGCCTGTTCGGCTTCGTCAATCATAATATCGTAGACATCAGCCCTTTGCAATACATCCGCAAAATGCTCCTTTTTGATCTCTTCGATAAATTTGGAAGCCAGCCATTGCATACCGGGATTATATAAACCGGGAACGGCATCAAACTCTGTTGTAATTCCGGCCCGGAAAGTCTCATTGTCCGGGTGAACCTCCGGTGTCCTTACCATCAATATCTCCCATGTGCCGGAACTGAGCACGGGTTCATTCACCCCGGCACCTGATCCGAAAATGGCAAACTGGGTGTCGTGACCGGCAGCGAACACAGGAGTCCCTGTCGGGATGCCGGTTTTCCCGGAGGCGGATTCTGTCACCTTGCCCACCATTTCCCCTGCTTCCTTCATGGCAGGAAATTGTTTCTTGCTAAGCTTAAAAGCGGAAAGAATATCCTCCGAAAAATCCCGGGTGTTTCCATCACAAAGCATGGATGTTCCTGCCATGGTCATATCAGTAAACAGCTCATCACATAAATAGCCGGAAATGATAGACGGCATAAATAGCCAGTGGTCCATTTGATCCCAGATGTCTTGCCGGTATTTACTGATCCAGTAAAGCTTGTATAGCGTATTGAAATGAAATTGGTTCAAGCCCGTAATTCTGTGGAGGTCTTGCAAAGAGAAGATCTCGTGTACCTCTTCAATGATCTCTTTTGTTCTTTCACATGCCCATGAAATCACAGGGTACAGCTGTTTACCCTCTTTATCGAAAGGAGCACCGTCAACACCAAAACTTGTAGTACAAACCCCTTGTATTGCTGTATTCTTCAGACCTGAACAGACATCCCTGCATGCCTCTGAAAGCTTGTCGAGAATGAATTGATGATCCCAAATAAGGCCCCCTTTAAAATGAGGGTCGGGGCTTGTGAGGTTAGGGTATGACATGGAGCGAAGGATCTTTCCCTGCCTGTTGACTGCGATCGCCCTGATATTTGTGGCTCCGCAATCCAATACAATCACTGCCTGCTCTTTCATAGCATCCACTTCGTGAAAATATATTTATTTGTACAAAGCTCCGTAATTGGCACAGGCACGATAATCAGCCCCCTCCTTATCGCCTCCATGCATACTCCATGCCGATGGACGGAAAATTTTATCCTCATCAACATTGTGCATGTTTACGGGGATGCGTAATATCGACGCCAGGGTGATAAGGTCTGCCCCAATGTGGCCATAGCTTGTGGCACAATGGTTGGCTCCCCAATTGGCCATGACGGAATAAGTGTCTTTGAAAGCTCCCTTTCCGTTAAGCCTGGGTGCAAACCATGTCGTTGGCCAGCTGGGGTTGGTCCTTTGTGTCAGTTTTCGATTGACTTCTTCAGTTAACTCCACGGTATGCCCTTCAGCAATTTGCAATACCGGCCCGATGCCTTTCACCAGGTTTATCCGGGAAACTGTGACAGGCATTTTCCCGCAGGTGAGGAATTCGGAAGAGAAGCCTCCGCCCCGGAAATAATCGCTGATCGCCGGGCACCAGGAAGTGGCCTCCAGGCAATCTGATACTTCCTGATCGGTGATGTCCCAATACGGTTTCAAGGCAGGCTTGCCTTCGATGGCTTGTCTCCCGGTGAAGTCCAGCGCCGATGCCCCGGAATTGATAAGATGTATCAATCCATCATATCCGCTCAATTTGTGGCCGCTTGCTTTTGCAATGGCCTCCCGGCTCCAGTATGTACGTATGTCGGAAAACATCTGTGTTGTATTGGTGAGCAAATATCCAAAGAGCATCACAATCCCGTTGAGCGAATCATTCTCGGTTGCCACCAGGTAGGGTGCCCGTTTTCCATTCCAGTCGAAAGATGAACATAATATCGCTTCCAGAAAATCGCCATTAGGCTGATAGTCGGTCCACTGTCGTTGACCCTGAAACCCGGCCAGGATGGCATTGTGCCCCAGGCCTTCTTCGCCATATCCCATCTCCTTCAGCCTGGGGTTGCCAATCATCAGGTCGCGGGCGATCATGGCCATCTTTACTACCTTTTCCCATTCGGCATCCTTCTGCTCCCGTGTTTTGGGTTTGTTGTTATAATCGGGACCTTCCTGGCAATACTCTTTAACCCACTTTAATGCCCGTTGATATTCCTCCGGATCAAAGATCCCCTGGTCTATCCTCCTGAGGAATTCGGTCATATCTATATACTCATTGCGCATGCCCAGGAAATCCTGGAAAAGGTTTTCATTAACGATTGATCCTGCTATTCCCATCGATACTGATCCCATCGACAGGTAAGATTTGCCTTTCATCATGGCCGTAGCCATGCCTGCTTTAACGAACCTGAGTAGCTTTTCTTGCACATCAGAAGGGATGGAAGTATCGTCAGCATCCTGTACATCCCTGCCATAAATCCCAAAGGCAGGAAGGCCTTTTTGATTATGCCCTGCAAGAGCTGCAGCAAGATATACTGCCCCGGGTCTTTCTGTTCCATTAAAGCCCCAGATCGCTTTTGGGATATGCGGATCCATATCTATCGTTTCACTGCCATAGCACCAGCAAGGTGTTACGGTCAGGGAAACCCCGACATTTTCTTTGCGGAATTTTTCAGCACATGCTGCTGCCTCAGCAACACCACCAATACAGCTGTCGGCAATGATGCATTCCACAGCTTGCCCGTTGGGGTATTTCAGGCTCTTGCTGATGAAGCCGGCCGCTGATTGCGCCATGGCCATTACCTGTTTTTCCAGGGATTCCCTCACTCCGCCCTCACGCCCGTCGATGCTTGGCCGAATGCCAATTTTTGGATAATCCATAACTTATTATTTTATGCAGTCCTGAGTTTTTCCGATCTGAGGCCATACACAAAAATGACCACGAAACAGAAAAGAGGAACAATATACGAATAGTGGATATTTGCTGTCGAATCTGATACAAGCCCCTGTATTGCTGTGAGTACGGCACCACCTAATATGGCCATGATGAGGCCGGATCCACCTATCTTGGTGTCAGCACCCAGGCCCCGCACAGCCTGTCCGAAGATGGTTGGGAACATCAGCGACATAAAGGCTGAAATAGCGACCAGGGCGATAACGGCCATTAGTCCGCTGCCTAGTATGACGACCACACTGCAAAGCATGGCAGCCATTGCAGCAAAAGCCAGCAGTTTCCCCGGCTTGAAATATTTCATCAGGCCGGTAAAAACAAAACGTGAAAGTGTGAACGCCACCAGTGCTGCTATGTAATAACTCGAAGCACTTTCTTCGTTCATTTCCAGCTCCTGCATGACGTACCTGATGGTGAAAGACCAGACCCCGATCTGTGCCCCCACATAGAAAAATTGTGCGACCACCCCGTAAACATAATTCCTGTTTTTTAGAAGCTTCCTGATGGTAGGTATCATGTTTAGTTCTGTCCCGTCGGATGCACGGGGCATTTTATATATGGCTATCATGATCCATATCAGTAACAGCACAGCTGCGACCCCAACATAGGGCCCCATGACAGCATTTATCTCCTCCGTTTGTATTTGTTGCAAGCTTTCGGCCGACATTTTTGAGCGGGCTTCAGTATCAGCCTGGTGCAGGCTGGAAAGAATGAAATACTTGCTCAGTACCACGCCCAGGATGGATCCGATTGGATTGAATGATTGTGCCAGGTTCAGTCGCCTGGTCGCTGTTTCTTCGGGCCCAAGGAAGATGATGTAGGAATTTGCAGAAGTCTCCAGAATTGACAGGCCACCGGCAAGCACGAAGAGGGCAAGCAAAAAGTGTCCGTAAACCTGTGTAATACTGGCCGGGTAAAAGGCTATTGAGCCGGCAATAAAAAGCCCCAGGCCTAGAAGGACGCCCGATTTGTAATTGAATCTTTTGATGAATAATGCAGCTGGAATGGCGAGGCAGAAATATGAACCGTAAAATGCAAGCTGTATCCAGGAGGTCTGAAAATCAGACATGCTCATGATCTTCTTGAAAGCTGCCAGGAGGGTATCGGTCATGTTGTTGGCCAAACCCCACATCAGAAACAATGTTGTGAGCAGGATGAATGGAATGAAGTAGCTCCTATTGTTGATCCGGAATAAGGACGGCTTAGTACTCATCGCAACAGTTTAAAAGTTCTTCGACAGTTCTTTCAATATGGCCAGCTGTTCCTGGCTCAAGCCTTCGGGTTCATGCCCGCTGCTCTTGACGAGAAAAAATATCTTTGCTGACTTCCCGAGTATATCGATAAAATCGAAAGTGTCGAACACGGTTTCGCCGATGGCAAAAACTCCGTGTTTTTCCCAGAGTGCCACCTTATAGTTTTGCAGCACCTTAAGGGTTTCTTCAGCTATTTGCTCTGTCCCCGGGGTGACGTATGGAACGAAGCCAATACCTTCGGGTATGAAAACAATGGTTTCCGGGTGCATACCCCAGAGGAGCTTGTTCAGTGCTTCCTCATTGCAGTATTCTTTGATCTGGGTCAGGGCCACCAGCTCATTGGCATGAGTGTGGATCACCACTTTTTCATCCGTGCCCCTGTTTTTGATCATCTGGTGGATGCCCAGATGTGTCGGCAGTTCAGAAGTGGGCTTGAAGTTGCTTACAGATGCCCTGTCTTTGCTGATGATCCTGTATCCGCTTCCTGTCTTATCCATGTGCAGGATAAGGGCATTGCTGAGGGGTTCCCTGGCCAGATCGCGCATGCGTTTTCCTGTCCCGCTGACGAAGAAATATCCTTCCGCCAGGCCTGGATAGGCGGTTTTAAGTTCGAAATATGGATACTCGTCCAGGTTTTCAACCCCTTCCTCAATAAGATGGCTGATGTTCACAGAGATATTCCCTGCGTTTCGCTCTGCCCACCCCCGCTGCCACAGATAACCTGCAGTTTCACTCACTTCAAGGATGATGTTATTTAATGCGAGGTTATTTTTGATGAAATCCATGTTGTACGTATTATTTAAAAGCTGTTTACCTGGCTTCACGATAAAGACCAAAGGTAGAGATCATTGGATTATCTTTTGGATTTTTAATGATCAATTTGATACGGGAAGCAGTTGTTAGATCTGTTTCCAGGATTCTTTTATACCCTATAGTCGTACCCTGGGTCAGCAGCTGCCATTCATTCTCACACATTACTTCCACCCTGAAGGATTTGACCTTTTGCCCCTCGGAAATGTTTTCACCCAGGACCACAAGGTTAAAACTTCTTGCTTCGGGCAATTCGATGATCATAGTGGATTCGCCTTCAATGAAACGCTCTGTGACAGATTCGGCATCTGAAGCCAGGTTCAGGCTAAATGTTTGATGAATAAAGCCGGAAAACTCCCTTAATCTTTGTATGTCATTTTCGTGTATCAAGCCCCTTTGATCAGGTGGGATGTTCAGGAGCATGACCCCATTTCTGCCAACAGAGCCGTAATAAATATCGATCAGTTGTTCCAGGCTTTTCACCAGATTGTCCTGAGATGCATGATAGAACCAGCCAGGCCGGATCGATACGTCACACTCACCCGGGATCCAGTGTGTGCCTTCAGGGTCGCCAACATTCAAATAGCTTTGATCTGCTCCGCCAATGCTTAGTGAATCTGCATTGATAGTACTCCAGTTGGTTTCCCCGGCAATACCATGCTCGTTGCCGATCCATCTGCAACCCGGACCTGCATCCGAGAAGATGATGATATCCGGCTGCAGGCTGTATACCAGCTTGAAGGTGCTATCCCAGTCATAATAAGTTTCCCGGTCTATCCTTCGGGTCTCATTTGCCCCTCCATAATAGCCGTCGCCCCCATTGGCTCCGTCAAACCATATCTCCGATATCTCACCGTAATTTGTCAGCAACTCTGTAAGCTGTTTCCTGTAATAATCAATGTATTCCGGCTTGCCATAGTCTTTGTGGTTCCTGTCCCAGGGTGAAAGGTACAGTCCTGCCTTCAGCCCATGTCGACGGCAGGCATCAGTAAATTCTTTAACGAGGTCACCCTTCCCGTCTTTCCACGGACTGTTTTTTACCGAATGTTCGGTATAGGCCGATGGCCAGAGGCAAAAACCATCGTGGTGCTTTGCTGTAAGGATCAATTGTTTCATGCCGGCGTCTTTTGCTGTCCTGACCCATTGATCAGCATCCAGAGCAGAAGGATTGAACAATTCAGCTGACTCATCTCCGTAGCCCCACTCTTTATCCGTAAAAGTATTGATGGAAAAATGGATAAACCCTATAAACTCCATCTGCTGGTATGCAATCTGTTGGGGTGTGGGGATCACCCCGCCGGACTCCATTTTCTTTTTGCCTGGCAGACATGAAAAGAAAACAAGTCCTGATGCAACAAGGATGAATATTAGTTTGCGGCCCATGCTTAATTCAGGATGAGTTCTATCACCGGGATCTCAACATTGGGTTTCACCATAGGAAGGATGAGCATCAGATCCTCTTCTTCCAGGCTTTCCTGGTGAGTCACATTATGCCTTGGCTTTCCAAATAATATTTCTGAGCCGTCATGAAGGAATTGAGCATACTTCACCTTGCCTCCATATCCCGGAAGTTTCAGCCACTTCATGGGATAATCCAGGAGATGTACATAAAGCCTGTTCGCCACTGGATTATAGGTTAAGAGGCTGTGGTCGGGAGGAATAAATTCCTGTGGTGCTTCTGTACATCCATAAATAGAACGATTATTATATTCCATCCATTCCCCCATTTCAAAAAGCTTTTCCTGTGCCCTGTAATCGATGGTTCCCCTCGAAGTGGGCCCGACATTCAGCAGCAGGTTTCCACCCTTGCTCACAGTTTCAATGAGCAATACCAATAATTGTTTGGTGTCTTTCCATGTGGCCTCGTCCCTGTAATAGCCCCAGGAGCCGGAGAATGTCTGGCAGGTTTCCCAGGGTACCCTTACACCATTCTTTTCAGGCCATTTCGATACCTTGTATTGTTCAGGTGTGGTAAAGTCCCATCCGCCCTCAACATCCAGCAGATCCAAACGGTCGTTAATAATGATGCCCGGCTGCAGTTCACGGACCATTTTTAAGAGGTTCTCTGAATCCCAGTCATTCCTGCCTTTGCCATGTTTTCCCGAAGGGAATGAATAATCAAGCCAGATAATATCGATCTTCCCATAATTGGTCAGGATTTCGCGGACCTGGTTCTTTACATATTCCCGGTAAATGTCCATATTCTTTCCTTCGTTTAACTTATCGTACTCTTCATCTGAACCGGCACTTTGCGGATGATTCCTGTCAATAGTATATTCAGGATGATGCCAGTCCAGGAGGGAATAATAAAAACCTATTTTTAAGCCCTCAGCCCGGAAAGCATCCACCCACTCTTTTAGAAGGTCTCTCCCGGCAGGGGTATTTGTTGCCTTGTAATCGGTGTATTTTGAATCGAAAAGGCAAAAGCCTTCATGATGCTTGGATGTGATGACAGCGTATTTCATCCCGGCTGCTTTGGCCATCTTTGCCCAATCATGCGGATTGTACATGTCGGGATCGAACAATTCGAAATACTTTTCATAATCCTCATTGGTTGTGCGCTCATACCGTTTCACCCATTCATGGCGGGCAGGCATCGAATACAGCCCCCAGTGGATGAACATACCAAAACGATCCTGGGTCCACCAGGCCATCCTTTCCTGTTTTTGTTCCGGTGTTTCAACAGGCAGCTGGGCATGTATTGCATTGCTCATAAGAACGGCAAGGCCGAAAATAATGATGAAATTTTTCATAAGGCTTGAAGTATAGAGGACTAAGTTAACCAGATTTCAGTTATTTCCTCATCAGTTCTTCGGAAACATCCCAAAGTTTCGCGCCATTTCCGGGATCAGTGGCCTTAGGATCCATATCCTTCCGGCTCATAAGGAATAAGTAATCGGTAGCTTTCCCTTCTACATCATTTGATGCAGCAAGATATAGTACTGGCTCCGAGGCTTTTTCCGGGGACCGGAAGAAAAGGCTGAAGGTGAGTTTCAATAAGGGTTGGAAGACCTTTGGTGCTTCCCGGGCGATATTGCTGTTTACCGGGCCCGGGCATAGAGCGAAGATTGAATAGCTTGTCTTATCCCCTGGATTCAGCCTCCGCGAAAGCTCATTGGCAAAGGTGGTCATCAAAAGTTTGTAATGTCCGTAGAGTTCCATGACCTTAGCGATCTTGAAGTCATTGTATTCACCAAATCCTTCCAGATTAAACTCTTTGGGGTTGCGATGGCTCTCTGAGGAAACAAAAATGATTCGTGGAATTTGCCCTTTGTCCCGGTTGAAAATATCCAGTTCCAGCAGCTTATTAACCAGAATGAACTTGGCAAAATAGTTCACCATGAACATCTGCTCTAAGCCCTGAGGCGTTTTCCTGCTTTTCTTGGGAACAACTGCCGCATTGCAAACAAGGATGTCGATCTTATCGTACTTCTTCTTCAGTTCGATAGCAAAGCTCATGATCGAATCAATATCCGAAAGGTCTACATGCATCATGCTCACCTTATCCGAGCCACTCATTTGTTTCACCTTTTCCCCTTTGTCAGGGATACCGCTGCGCACGGCCATGATCACTTCAGCGCCACGTTTGGCCATTCCTATGGCAGTAGCAAAGCCCAGGCCTGAGCTTGATCCTGTGATCACCACCCGCTTAGCGTCAAGGCGGTCATCATCTTTTAATTCCCCTGCCGGGATGTGCTTTTTGAAAAGGTCACGAATACCGGTTATTGTTGCTTTAACCGGAGATTTATAGTGGCTTTGTTTGTTTTCAGACATATGATTCTATATTTGATTTTTACTCACCTCACCCCCTGGCCCCCTCTCCTTGAGGAGAGGGGGAAAAGGGGGAATGGGGGTTAAGGGGGTGAGGTGCCTATTAAATTTCTGTAATTTTTAATTCTGTTTTCCACATCATATTTCGTCAATCCAAAATCTTCCAGTGAATACACATGTTTTCCATATTTCTGAGGTGGGTTTTTGGCTTCTGTGGCTACAAATTCCTGTTGTAATTTCTCATCAATCCCGCCATAAATTTTATCCATCACCTGGGTTGAATCACTTACAAGGTCTTCATATTTTATATCGATGAATTTTTCATCTGCTTGAGTATTCCGGTATTCAACTCCTTTTTCAAGGATGAAGGTGCTTTTTCTGAACCAGTGACCGGCTACTTTCTCCATCGAGATATCATCGCTGAAGAGGGCCCAGCTGTGCGACATCATACTCAGGAATGAGGGGATGGAGACGCTCGGATCGCGATGTGTCCACAGGAACTTCACATTGCCAAAGACTTTATCTGCCAGGCCCATAAATTCAAGGTGATGTGGCGACTTGAGTATCCATCTTTTGGCCGGGCGCTGCCACTGCAAAAGCTTCATCAGCTTCGCTTCATATTCATATGCCAGTGTCTGGTCGGTTTTCTCCAGCCAGGCAGCGTAAGATGGTACATGCATAGTTGCTTCTGCCGTTGTGCTGAGGAAAGTGGTGTCGAGCAAAAGTATGTCCTCCTCCGGTGCCTGGTATTCCACGGGGTGGATGGCAAAAAATCCGGGGGCCATCACCTTCAGTGCACGCTCAGCAGTGCGGGCTTTGTTCAGTCGTTTATCACCTGATTTCGATGTTTTAAGAAATGGGGCCGGGTTGATCGCCTCCCAACTGGCCAGAACCCGGTTTTCTGGATCAGCATTCAACAAGCGTTGCAGCTTGGTGGTGCCTGTACGCTGCAAGCCTGCGATCATCCACACAGGATATAATTCCTGCTCAAGGATCTCGGGATGTTTCTTAAAATAATATTCTGCCCTGAGCCTGTTGGCCAGCAGGTTCACGATCCTCTCCTTCGAAATAAATATCCCGATGGGGTGGAGGTTTGCTTCTTCATTGATCGACCACAGCATCCTGTCAAGGGGCTCGTCCCAGAAATCACTTCCCAGGTCATCCAGTCCGGTAGATTTTTTCGCTGAGCGGATCAAACTGTCCTTATCCAGCTTAATCCTGGTCCCTATCGGGTATGATGCTTTCCAGCTTCGGTTCAGGGCCCTGAACCACCATGGCATTTTAATAAAATCCTGTGGAGTTACTGCTTTCTGATTCCTATCCATTCCTGATTTCCTCTAGCTTCATGATCCTACAATTTGGTTCAACGGCTTCTGCACCCTCCTCCAGTCGATACCAGCGCCAGCACATGGTCCCTTCGTCATGGCCACATGTCTCGATCCAGTTGGGTAGGCCTGGGTCCTGATGGGCAACAATGACCTTCACACTACCGTCATCATTAAATACAGCATTTCCCTTGCTGATGCAGATATTAAAATAGCGGTAGTCCAGTGACTCCATCCAATAATTATTCAGCTGGAAGTTCCAGCTGTCGCATTTGGGTGGCTTCACCTCGATCACCAGGACTTCATCTTTATTCAGCATCCAGTGGCTGTGATAATAGATAATATTGGCATCGCCTCCGGCAGCATTAGAGGTTTCCGGGTCGAAGAGGGGTAATTTGTTCGTATGCTTTTGAAAACCCTTTGCCCATTTGGCAAAGAGCATAGGTGCCCCGGCAACAAAGAGTGCAGCTGTGCTCAGGCCTTCATCCACCCTTGCAGTGGTGAGGGGATCCGGCTTATCACTGCCTCCTATACGTTCTATATGGATCTCAGCCGGCACCTCTTCATCCCGTTTGAAAAAGGTTTGCCGTGCCATGGCCATGCCGGTCTCATCTTCTATCTTCAGCCAGTTCTTCCCGCGCTTTTCTTTGCTCAGGATGATCTCAAAGCTGCCATCTTCTTCAAAGTACATATCCTTGTGTTCCAGCACACCGCATGGCGCCAGTCCGCCGGTAGTTCCATAATTCCCATTCTGGGTAAAGAATCCAATGTAATGGACCGTATTCCTTTTTCCGGTGATCTTATACTCATACTGCCCGCTGATTTGAGCATTATAATAGTGGTTATCGGGATTGTCGGCACCCATCTTTACGGTTTCATGCACCATCCTTCGGAATTCCGGAAACATAGGGTCACTATATTCTACAAAAGCTTCCAGACCGGCACGTGTCAGCCGGCTCAAATACCGTACCCCTTCGGCTTGCTGAAAAGCATCCCGTGGCGCCCCGGAGTAAAGCAGGGCAGATCCCGCCAGCTTGAGCCTGTCGCAAAATTCCTCCCAGGCTTTCCCGCTTACGATACGTTCATCGTGTATATCCTGCTCCGTTTTGCCCTTCAGCTTTAATACCAGCTTGCGGAAAGATTTGTGAATTCGAATAAAGAAGAAAAGAATATTATTCATATTTATACCGGTACGGGGTTCGCGGTACAAGATTCGCGGGGAGTTTTAAGTGCCGCGCACCGCGCTCCACGTCCCTCGTACCAATTTAATTGGGTCCAAAAATACTAATTAACTGATTTAACCAATTCAACCAATTCAACTAACAACATGATATTCTGAAACCAGATATGTTTCTATGCTTTTATAATCAATAAATGAGTTCACATCAAAATAGGTCTTTATCATATTGACAGGCGCAAATCCACTTTTGGCAAAAAACTTAAATGGGTTCATTAATTCTTTGCGTGTTCGGCAATGTTCTTCAACGATACCATCATATAAAACTGGGGGGTTTCCGAGAACCTCAGTGACCTCGTTCCGGTTGTAATGATAGATGGGGTGGATCTTTAATGTTAAGGGGGTATGTCCGTTATGCCACCTGTCGATGAAGGTTTCATAGTCGATACTTTTTTTCTGCCGGAACAAAGTGAGCAAACAAACCCCCGGGGTAGCTTCCCCATCAGGCCAGTCTTTGTCATATACTATTGGCAGGGCCTCAGTGACCTTGAAGCTTCCGGCATAGCCATCAGTTCCCTGAAAAAAGTCAAGGAAAGTATCATCATCTGTGTTGATCGATATCAGGGCGAGTTTCTCTTTACTAAAAGGGATTACTGATGTTTTAGGAGGTTTTTCAAGTGTGATAGTGTAATAGAGACTTCCCGGATCAATGGCATTCAGGGCATCAATGGTTTTCCTGATCCTTTGATGGAAGGCTGTATAAGATTCATCCTTTTTTCCGCGGATGATATTCATTGTTTTGCTCATAATTATTATATCTTTGGCTACCGACAAATATAAATCTTAATGCCAAATGAGCAAACCCAAAATTCTTGTCACCGGTGGCTCCGGTTTTCTGGGCAGTAATATTGTTAAAGAACTATCAGGAGATGATGCATTGATCAAGCCTTCGGAGATCCGGGTGCTGGATCTTAAAGCTTATAAAGGTGATTTCAATGTGAATTATCTTGAAGGCGATACCCGTGATTATGAAACGGTAAAACTGGCTTGCCAGGGTGTTGATGCCGTGATCCACTGCGCAGCCGTTATCGACTGGGGTACCCATCCAGCTGAATATGTGTTTGATGTAAATGTTAAGGGGACTGAAAATGTTATCCGGGCCTGTCGGGAACTGGGGATCAGATATATGGTATTTACGAGCTCTCTGGATGCAGTTTATACAGGAAAGCCTTTGGTCAATATCGACGATACCCAGCCATATCCCCAGAAGTTCCACAATATGTATTGCCAGAGTAAAGTTCTTGGGGAATTAAGGGTGAAAGAAGCAAATTTTGAAGAATTAAAAACGACAATATTAAGACCGTCTGACATTTATGGCCCTGCCGACCCCTACCATATGAATGCATTGATAGGCATGGCAAAAACAGGCTTTTATGTGCGTCTGGGAAATGGGAAATCAAAAACACAGCATATTTTTGTGGGAAATATTGCTCATGCCCATGTGAAGGTTCTGTCGGAGATGATGAATGGCAACGTTAAACCTTTTGGACAGACATACCTCATGACTGATGCCGAAGGACAGAACTTTTTCAAATTTTTCGATCAGATCGTATTGAGAGCAGGCTATAAATTCCGGCCCAAAAACATGTGGATCCCATGGGGGATCGCATATGGCATGGGGGCCATTTCAGAATTTTTTACCATCCTTCTGAGGCCAATAAAAAGATATAACCCAGGACTGAGCCGCTTTGCAGTGAACTATACCTGTACCGACTTTACCTTTAACTCGAAAAAGGCGGAAGATGACTTTGGTTTCAAGCCGAAGTACTCAGAAGAGGAAGCGATTGAGATTACAGCAAATTATTATAAGAAAGCACCTGGTGCCTAATGGCATTGAAATGTTGATGAAATGAGTGAGATATTATTTAATCAGTTGATTATTGGATGGATCATTATTGCACTGTTGACAATGATCCTTTTATTATTTGTGACTGCTCCATATGGCAGGCATACCAAGACTAGCTGGGGGCCGATGATCAGCAACCGTATGGGCTGGCTCATCATGGAATTGCCGGCACTGATGATCCCTTTTTTCATTTTTCTTTCGGGTGAAGGCAGCAGTCGCAGGGTGATCTGGATCCTTTTCCTTCCTTTTCTGATCCATTATATAAACAGGGTACTGATCTTTCCTTTCAGGCTCAGGACCAGCGGCAAGAAGATGCCCCTGGTGATAGTTATCATGGCCATTGTTTTTAATAGTGTAAATGGCTTTTTCCTGGGTTATTTCTGGGGATACTTCTCCGATGGATATACAGTAGAATGGCTGACCACTCCGCAATTTATTACAGGTCTAATAATTTTCTGTGTAGGGATCGGTTTCAACATCAGGTCCGACAATATGCTCATCTGGCTCAGAAAAACCACCAGCAACGGATACAAGATCCCTTATGGAGGGCTGTTCAGATATATCTCCTGCCCGAACCACTTTTCAGAGATCATCGAATGGACAGGCTATGCGATCATGGTATGGAATATGCCTGCCCTGGCCTTCGCTGTATGGACCTTCGCCAACCTTGTACCTCGTGCCCTCGATCATCATAAATGGTACAATAAGCACTTTGACGACTACCCGAAAGACAGGAAAGCGATATTTCCGGGACTTCTTTAGTTGAATTGGTTGAATTGGTTGAATTTGGAAATCCATTCATAATTCATAATCCATAATCCATAATCATCTGGGTTTTATTTTTACATTTGCCATCTCTATTCACTCACCAATGAATCAATTCGATGACAAAGAAGTTCGATCCTGAAAAGAATTTTAATCAGACAAGAGAACAGATCGGATATGTTCCCAGAAAAGAAGCATCACAGGCCGATTATGACCGCATAGGTTTTATGTCAGGACTGGAGGTGCACCAGCAGTTGAAGACAAAGGAAAAGCTCTTTTGCCATTGTCCTGCGGGGCTCTATAATAAGCACGAAGAATATGATGCAGAACTAATCCGCCACATGCGTCCTACGCTCTCTGAGCTGGGAGAATATGACGGCACTGCACTCATGGAATTCAAGACCAGGAAAGAGATCATATACAGGATCAACAACAACACTGCCTGTACTTACGATGTGGATGATACACCGCCATTCCCGATCGACCAGGAAGCCCTGGATATCTCCATAGAGATTTCCCTGCTTTCCAAACTCAATATTGTTGGTGAGGTGCATGTGACCAGGAAGCAATATCTCGATGGCAGCATCCCGACAGGTTTTCAAAGGACGGCTATTATAGGGGTAGAAGGGGAACTGCCGCTCAAGCATAAAAAGATCAGGCTCATCCAGCTTAGCCTGGAAGAAGATTCCTGCCGTGAGATATCAGATGTCGGACACGTCAGAACTTACCAGACTGACCGATTGGGGATGCCCCTGATTGAGACGGTTACCTATCCTGATTGTGAGAACCCTGATGAAGTAAAGGAAGCCTGTGATTATATCCGGTTCCTGAACAGGAGTACAGGCAAGGTCAGGACTGGCATTGGAGCCGGCCGCCAGGATGTGAATGTGAGCTGTAAAGGAGGCACACGTGTAGAAATAAAAGGGGTTGCCCACACCAGGTGGATCCCTGAACTTACACATGTGGAAGCCTTCCGCCAGTGGGCACTGCTGAATGTTCGCCAGCTATTGAATGATAAGATCGAAGATGCTTCTAAGTGGAAGATATCTTCCAAGAAACTGAATTTCCATTCATACAAGTTTGGCTATGCTCCCCTGAAAGATGCCAAACAAAATCATCACCGTATCATAGCTGTGAACCTGCCAGGATTCAAGAATATCCTGTCGCATTTTACACAGCCCGGAAAGATGTTTGCCAACGAGATCACTGATCGTCTCAAAGTGATTGCCTGTCTGGAGAAACCGAACATGACCCACAGTGAAGCTTTTGAGAATGATATTTCAACTGCTGACTGGGACAAGATCAGGAAAGAACTAAAAGCTGGACAAGATGATGCCCAGCTTGTTTTCTGGGGACCTGAAGATGATATAAAAACCGCATTGGAAACCATTGAAGAGCGTTGCCAGATGGCTTTTGAGGGTGTTCCAAATGAGACACGAAAGTCCTTCGAAGATGGAACTACCATTTTTGAAAGAGTACTGCCCGGCGCCGACAGGATGTATCCCGATACAGATACACCTCCAAAACCTCTGGAAGAAGAGCAAATAGTGGCATTAAGAAAGCAACTTCCGACAGACATCATCGATCGCTACAATCAGCTGAAGAAATGGAATGTCCCGGAGGATACTTATGCATACATTTTCAGCCGCAATTATTTTCTGCTGATCGAAAAGATCATCAAGAAGCTCAAACTTGACCCGGTAATGGTCGGGACCTTTTTCGGCCACCGCCTGAAGTTTGTCGAAGGTCATTTTATCCCTTCAGATGAATTCAACTATGAGCTCATCTTTGCCATGTTCAAGTATCTGCTGGATGAAAATCTGGACCCGGAACTGGCCGAGCATATGCTGCCGGTGATCTATGAACACCCAAAGATGGACTTTGAGTCGGTTCTAACTGTGATCAACTTCAAGCGGATACCGGAAAGCGAAATCCTGGCAAGGATCTCTTTCCTGCGTAACAAGTTTGGTGAGATCCGCCGCTCAGATAAAAAGAAAGATGAGACCGACTGGATCATGGGTGAGCTTCGTAAGATCGCCCGCGGTAACATGAGCATGAAGGCTTTATATAATCACGTGAACGCAAAAAACTAAGAAACAGCAAGACCATGAGCGACGACTTTTTTCAAGGTTATAAGGGAGAGGCGCTGGACGTCTTAAAGAAATATAATACCCGTGTCTGGGGGCAGGCTGTGGTGGATACCACACGAGGGGTTTTTACCGGGACTGTGTTACCAAGGTCGGAGAATGACGATGACCAACATATCGTGCTGAAGATCCCTACCGGCTATAATGTGGGCATCGATATCAAGACCATCACCTCCATGAAGGAGACCGGATATAAGAAAGCCAACTACAAGATCCCTGAAAAGCAATTTCCTGTTACTGAGGGTCTTCCCTATGTAAAGCTGTTCGGAACAGGAGGAACTATTGCATCCCGTCTTGATTACCGCACCGGGGCCGTAATACCGGCCTTCTCGCCGGGCGAGTTGTATGGTGCAGTGCCAGAGCTGGCCGACATTTGCAACCTGGATACCGAAAAAGTTTTTGCTGTGTTCAGTGAGAACATGGGTCCGATGCAATACAAGAAACTGGCCGTGGCCATCGGGAAAGAAATAGAGAATGGCATCGACGGCATCGTGATCGGACATGGTACCGACACACTGCACCATACCGGTGCGGCACTCACCTTCATGGTACAGAATTCTCCTGTTCCCATCATACTGGTGGGTTCACAGCGTTCATCCGACAGGCCATCTTCTGATGCAGCCCTCAACCTTATGCATGCCATGAAAGCTGCAGGGCATTCCGATATAGCAGAGGTACTGGTGTGCATGTTCGGCCCAACCTCCGATGAGTATGGACTGCTGCACAAAGGGACCAGGGTGAGGAAGATGCACTCTTCTTACCGATCCACATTCCGTACTATCGGCGATACGCCGGTAGCCATGATCAGCCGAAAGGAGATTTCCCCGATTCACAAGACATATAACCACCGCCGCAAGGACCGTAACGTGACCATCAAGCCATATTTCAGCGATGAGGTTACCATGCTGTACTATTATCCGGGCATGAGGCCCGATACCCTGGATGCACTGGTGGATGCCGGGTATAAAGGCGTGATTTTCGTTGGCACAGGCCTGGGGCACGTAAACAAGGAGCTTTATCCTGCCATCGAAAGGGCACACGCAAAAGGCGTGCATATGTATATGACCCTGCAAACCATCTGGGGCTATGTGCATATGTTTGTTTACGATACCGGAAGGGATATGATGGCTAAGGGAATCATCCCGGCAGGCAATATGTTGCCCGAAGTAGCATGGGTCAAACTCAGCTGGATCCTTGGCCAGACCGACGATCCTGAGGAGGTAAAACGCATGATGCTAACGCCCATCAATGACGAGATCACCCCACGCGAGCCATATAATGGTTACCTGGTATACCAGGGCGGGGTGCCGGAGGTGGAAGACTTTATTAAGAAAGTACATAAGTAGTGAATAGTGCCTGGTTGCTAGTGCCTGGTGGCTAATGGTAGTTGGTAAATATTTATTTAATTAATTCCTAATTCAACTAATTCAACTAGTTCAACTGATTTAACAATATATTTGAATTCATGCGCATAATAACATTCCTCCTTTTCTTCCTCAGCCTAACCATTCTTTCTGCACAAGATACCATCCGGGTGATGCATTACAACCTCCTTTATTATGGGAACTCGGCATTTTGCAGTGAGAACACAAATAATACCGATCAGAAGGATGCCTACTTCAGGCAAATCCTTACTTATACAAGGCCGGATATTATTACCGTGAATGAAATGTCGTATCAGAGCAATTTTCAGGAGCGCATGCTGAGCGAGGTGATGAACCAGGCCGGTTATGCCCTGTTTGGGATGGCGGAGGCTCCGAACACAGCCCAGGAGAGCATCGTTAACCAGATGTATTTTAATACTGAGAAGCTTGCTCTGCATTCACAGTCTGTGGCACAGAATACGATCCGTGACATCGATGTGTACCGGCTTTACTCGCTCAATGTTGGTTTAGAGGCCGGTGATACCATTTTCCTGAGCTGTGTTGCAGGACACCTTAAGGCAGGCAGTAATTCGGGTGATGAAGCCGACCGGGCCGAAATGGTTGAAAACACACTGAACTACCTTGAAGCTCACGGGCCTGCCGGTAATTATTTGTTTATGGGCGATTTTAATTTCCAGGAATCATCGGAAGAAGCCTTTCAGCTGATGACCACCAATAATGACCCTGTTTTCAGGTTCTATGATCCGGTAAACGAGATTGGCGACTGGCATAATAACTCCTCTTTCCGGTATGTGCATACGCAATCGACCCGGACTGCACAGGCAGGGAATTGTGGGGCTTCCGGCGGCATGGACGACAGGTTCGACTTCATCATGATGAATCAGGCCATCCATGATGGGACTGACAGGATAGGATATATTGATGATAGCTATTGGGCCCTTGGACAGGATGGAAAGCGCTTTAATGAAACTATTGCAGATCCTCCCAACACCAGCGGCCTGCCGGCATATATTATCGATGCGCTGCTAGGCATGAGTGATCACCTCCCGGTAGTGATGGAACTGCTCATCGCCGAAGACCTTGGAACCTCCGATATTCGATATCCGATACTCGATATTCGATATTCGAATCCTGTTAAGGATGAATTAAAGTTATATTTCACTGACTCACGTATCCCCGAATCCACCATTACTCTCCACTCCGTCTCCGGAAGTCTTGTTCTTCAGGATAAGCTTTTCCCAGCCGGGAATTCATCGGTTTCTGTAGATGTCTCAGATGTTCCAGCGGGATTTTACATTCTCCGCATTCAATCTGAGGAAGGGTATTTTACGGGCAAATTGGTTATTACGGACTAGGTTTGGGCGTGGGGCTTGGGGCTTATGTTACATCTATAATAAATAAATAACCCTTTTATTTTGAAATAATGCAATACCGTAAGGCTTCAGCAGCAATAGCTGCATGATTTGGACAGGCTTCAAGGTAAAAGGAATAATAAATAAATGCGTCGCCTTTAAAGGACCGGCCTCATAAAGTTTCGGTAGCATTTCGAGATTTTATGAACGTTAAAAATTACCCTTGTTTGAGCGAAGCGAGTTTGGGTGATTCAGAGAAGGAAATCGTAGAAATCAATAAAACTTTTGCAGACTTGATTCTTTGGTTCTTTTGTCAAGCAAAAGAAAATAAAGAGATATTTCTTTCGTACTTTTTTGCTTGTCCAAAAAAGTACCAAAAAAAGACATCCCCGGTCAAGGCCTTCGATTGACTTTTGCATCTCAAAAAAGCTGTATCAATCAGGCTGCGCCCGGGTCAGTAAATGCGTTGCATTTATTTGGAGAAATAACTTCAAGACCAAGCATCAGGCACTCGGCACTATTCACTCAATAATTTTGCAAAAAGTATTACTTTTGCAAAATTCTTGCCCACTCTCCGTAGCTCAGTTGGCAGAGCAGCTGACTCTTAATCAGCGGGTCCTAGGTTCGAATCCTAGCGGGGAGACAAGAGAGAAAAATTCCTTGCCCGATGGGTGGGGACTTTTTGTCATATTGGCACCCAAACTTGTTTGCGAATGCTAATATGGGAAAAGAACCCACGTGAGCGTAGCGAACCAGGACTTTTTCTTTTGAAGCGAGCCAAAAAGGATAAGTGAAACTAATCCAGGTACGGGCTTTTATATTGTACGATTGCCGATTTTACGATTTTTGATTTGCAATATTTCTCTTCCACTTATTCAATTTAATTTCCCACTTATACGTAAATCACTACCACTTATAACATATTGGTTGGAATAAGGCTCAGTGGGTGGTAAATTTATATAACTGATCTCAATAAGCAGGATGATCAGAAACATCTCCCGTTTATCAATAACTAAAACCAATCGTTATGTTACCAGAAAAAAAATCATTCTCATTTAAACCTAGCCAATGGCTCAGGGTTTTATCATTAGCTGTTATAATCATCGGACTCAGCCAGTGCCAGAAACCACCGGATACAAATAATAAAAAGGTGATCATGACACCTGCGGGAGAGTTGACCGAGACAACACAATATGTCGGCGATAAAGTGATATTCAGAATATATTATGAGAATACAGAAAGCCAGATTGTTGATTTGCAAATAATTGATACACTGCACCCTAATTTTAAAGACCCTGTTGCATATCATGGCGGCGTGCTTGAGGAGGTAGTGCTCAGCCCGACAAAATCAATTTGGATCGTGAAATGGATCATACCCAACGTGGCTGCAGGTGGCATGGGCTTTGTCGAAGTCTCAGGCAAGGTCGCCAATGCAGGTACATCTTCACCGATCGTGAACCATGCACATATTTATTTGTTCAAAACAGGCGAGATCATACCTGAGATCACACCGGAGAAACCAAAAACTCCAACGGCCATCAAACCCTTGAAGACCTTTATAACCAACAAGGTGATTGTAAATGTTTGTGGCGACCCTCAACTTGGATGGATCCCGTTTACACCGGGAGCACAGAAGGAGGATAAGCCATTTTATGCCCTTAAGGACGAAACGACTTCAGGCATACTGGTGAACTTCGAGTTCCCGGGTATGTTTGTGGAGAAATTAAAGCTTAAAAATGAGATCTATCATTACATATCCATTCCAACACTTTCGAATGTAAATGATACCGGAAAGCCTGCACTTCCCATGGCCGGAAGGATATTGGAGATTCCCAAAGACATCAGCTTTACGCTGGAGATCTTCAAGTCTGATCCTATTGAATATACTTGCTATAATGTCTTCCCATACCATGAACTGACAACAGAGCAGGAAATTCTGGATATTCCTGATTTTATCCTCGACGCAGATGTTTATGCAAAGGATGCATTTTATCCTGAAAACATAACTAATGTTGATGCAGAAGATATGGGAATTATGAGGGGCCACCGGCTGATATTCCTGAAGGTGAATCCTATCCAGTTCAACCCGATCAGAAAATCTATCATAGCATACAGACAGATAGAGGTGAGGGTGAAGTATGACAAGCCGGGACAGATCGATCCGCTTGAAGAAAGGTTTTATTCTCCTGCTTTCGAAGAAATGCTGGAAGTAGCGGTGCTGAATTATAATGACGATCGCTTTGCCCTGGAAGGGGAAGGCACCGGAACCACCGAAGAAGGCGATGAAAAGGAACATGGTTGTGATTATCTCATCATTACCGATGATGATTATTACGATCCGGAGGATATGAATAACCCTGTTAATCAACTGGCACACTGGAAAACCCGCAAGGGCCTTGAGGTGAAGGTCGAAAATATCAGCAACATAGGGAATACAGCAGCCAGCATCACGAACTATATGGAAAATGCATATAATCAATGGACATGCATTCCGACATATGTTGTATTGATTGGAGATGCAGATCAGATCATTCCTGACTACGGAGCCATACACGATAGCCACGATGTCACTGTTTTTGGAAGCATTGTAAAAACACGTGTGGCCACGGACCTGTATTATTCCACACTGGATGGAAATGATTATTTCCCCGACCTATTCCTGTCCAGGATCTCTGTCGATAATATTGGCGAGCTGGAGGATGTCATCGATAAGACGATCTTATACGAGCAAAATCCTCCTAACCTGAACGCATATTACAATAACACTTCCCTCGTCAGGCTGTTTGAAGATGATGACCCGAGCAATGGCAGGGAAGATGGTGGCTGGATATTGATTGAGAGGGCTGAAGAGATGAGAGATCACCTGGTGGGGGCCGGGTATACGGCAGACAGAATTTATAACTTCTCTGCAAATTTTGCCAATGGGCCACAGCAGTGGGAAGATGGCTCGAACCTGCCCGATCACCTGACCCAACAGCCTCCGACAATATTTCCATGGGACGGTGACCGCAATGATATTGAAGCTGCCTTCGACAACGGAAACTTCCTGGTATCATACCGGGGCCATGGCGGTCGGACAGGTTGGTCGGAACCGGATTTCAGGACATGGAATGTACCCAGCCTTGACCAAAATGATATGCCGTCCTTTGTCTGGGGCCTTACCTGCCAGACAGGCTGGTTCGATGATGAGGTGGACCATGATTCCCTGAATTCACCCGACGATTGTTATGCTGAAATCATGCTACGGGCAGAAAGAGGCGGTGCCGTGGCCATTGTAGCTTCGGCAAGGAATAGCTGGGGATCGAACAACAATCCTGGAACGGAAGGGATGTGTGATGCCCTCTGGCCCGAATTTGATAATAGCACATTCGGCCCACGCCTGGTACGAACAGGCCAGGTGCTGAATTACAGTAAAACATATATCGCCCAAAATGTAGGGGCTACCGCAAGCCGCTTGATCACTTTTGAGATGACCCACCTGTTCGGCGACCCGGAGTTTCCGATATGGATCCAAAACCCCAGGGAGATTGATGTGATACACCCCGAAGGGATTGGTGCTACCGGCAAGCAACGCCTGGTGGTAAAAGTGACAGACAGGATCAACGGAGATCCTGTTAGCAATGCCCAGGTGGTTCTTTCCAGGGGCCTGGATATCTTTGGGAGCGAGCAAACTGATCCCGGAGGAAATGCCATATTGATTGTCAATGGTGTTGGTGGAGGTGATATCGATATTACCGTTACCTCAACTTCACACAGGCCATATATGGGAGCCATCAAAGTAGTTGGCGGTGGAGCATATATTAATGTTATGGACCCCTCCAATGGTGTGGATAATCAAACGATAAATCTGGGTGCGAAAAGCTTTAGCGGAAGTGAAGAGGTAAAAATTTATTTTGATGGTATCGAAATCGAAACCACCCATGCTTCATCCGGTGAATTCGGGCAATCGAACGATTTTACCTTTGAAGTCCCGCCCGGGAAACCACTGGGATTATACAATGTGTTGGCAAGGGGAAGCACTTCAGACCGCTATGCGGTGGAGATCTTCCAGATTCGCGATACAAGGATAGTCGATCTGTATACCTATTCACAATGGGATGAAACCACCTGGGTGCTTGAGCCTAACGGACAAAAGGTATGGGATAGCCCTGAAATATGGATTCAGGATGGCGGATCTACCGTGGCATCCAACAATCTTGTTCTTGGTCATAATTATAAGATCAATGCACGGATATACAACTCCCAGAATAATCAGGCAGATGATGTGAAGGTCAGCTTTAAATGGGCCCTGCACGGAGTAGGCCAGGTTGTTTGGGAAGATATCGATTCAAAATCCATTGATGTGGGTCCCTTTGGATCTGAAGTAGCACAGGTTGAATGGGCTCCCTCGGTAAGCGGACATGTATGCCTGAAAGCAGAACTCTATCATATCGAAGATATCAATCCCAATAACAATAGAGGACAGGAGAATTGCCACGTTGGGCCTACTGCATCACCTGCAGAGGTGAAATTCACTGTTTGCAATCCAACAGAGCGCCCCGGAATGATATTTTTTGAAGTATTCCAGCACAGGCAGTTCGACCAGGAAGGGAGGTTAACTCCACTTTGGGGTTCATTTATCAAACACCCTGACCCACAGCTGTTAAAGCCCGGTGAATGTACAGAAGCCATGATCATTGTTGACCCGGATTATGCCAAAGAAAAGGTGATGAAGGGAGATAAGGCCAGGTTTACTGTGAATGCCTACATCGAAAGACAAATGATTGGAGGTATTGATCTTGAGATTGAGAAGAAGTAAGCTACTTGTCTTTCACACACCTCACACTCAAGGCATTGTTTTTATTCCATGAAATCTGGTGTAAAAGCTTCTGTGGACCGTCGAGGGCGTAGCACCAGGCCTGGATCTCCTCGGCACCATTGTTTGATGACCAGAAGTATGCATACTTATTGTAATATGAATACAAACCGTTATAGCGTCGCACTCCTTCCGGCAGGGCTGTGAATCCGCTGCTGTTGCTGATAGCATCGCTAAACCCGGTCCATCGCCCGGAAATGGTGTCTTTCATCTTAGAGCCGGCTACCCCAATACCCCCCAGGCTGGTTATGAGCTCGTCCCATTCGGCCTTACCTGGTAGGTGCCAGCCATCAGGACATACCTCACAGGCACCTTGCCAGTCGTAGTGAAAACCAATAGTATCACCCCTGGCTTCATTATCGCCATAGGCCCAGTAAATGCCACTCTCAGGCTTATATCGTAAGTTTTCCTTCATCCAAAAATTATCTCCGATCCGGATATATTCATATACGTTGCCATCCCGCTCATCAACGAAGAATAAATCCTTGTCTTGCTGGCAGGCACCAAGAGCAATAATCAGGGCGATCAACGTTAAAATAGAAATGAGTTTTTTCATGATCCGCGTTTATAAGCTTAGAACAAATTTAGCATTCATTATCCATAATCCATAATTCATAATCCATAATCGATTTTCCCTATCTTTACATTTTAATGATCCGAATATCCAAATACCACATTATTTTACTCCTCTTCCTCTTCATAGGTACGGGGAAAATCATGGGTCAAAAAACAACAAAAGTCAAACTCATCCGCTCTGATGAGCTTCTGATGGATGATCACTTCAACAAAAACATTCAGCGACTGATCGGGGACGTGGTGATGCTCCACGACAGCACTTATTTTTATTGCGATAGTGCCTGGCTAAACCGCAAGGAAAATAACTTTCAGGCATTCAGTAAGGTGCATATCATTGTGAGTGATACTCTCGAGATCTTCAGCGATTCTCTCAACTATAACGGCAGCTCACGCGTAGCCGACCTCTACGGCAATGTTAAGCTGATAGACAATCGGGCTACACTCACCACCGACCACCTGACTTATAATCGGAATACCAATATCGCCTACTACAATACCGGGGCTGTGATCGTGAGTGATACCAACATCCTCACCAGCCGCATAGGGTATTATTATACTGACTATAAGGAGGCATATTTTCGCGATAAAGTGGTTTTGACTAATCCCGACTATGTGATGAATTCCGATACACTCAAGTACAATACAGCAAGCAAGACGGCCTGGTTCTTCGGACCCTCAACAATCGTAGGGGAGGAGGATAGCATTTATTGTGAAGACGGATGGTACAATACTGATCTGGATGTGTCGCGGCTCAAGATAAATGTTTGGGTGCAGCATAACGAACAGATCCTCATGGGTGATACGGTCTTTTATCGCCGCTCTCCCCGCTATGGCCTGGCAGAGAACAATGTAACCCTGCATGACACCGTACAAAACATTTATGTGCATGGCCATTATGGCGAGTACGACGATGAACTTCAATACGCTTATGTCACTGACAGCGCCCTGGCGGTGATGCCTGATAAAACAGACTCCCTTTTCGTGCACGCTGACACCATGTGGATGATCACAGACGATAGAGGCAGGGCAAGCTTAATGAAGGCCTACTATAAAGTTAAATTCTACCGCAAGGATCTTCAAGGCATGTGTGACAGCCTGGTTTATCACTTTCCCGATTCAACCATCATCATGTATAACGAGCCGGTATTGTGGTCCGAAGAAAATCAGCTCACCTCCGACTCTGTTAAGATCGTGATCGCCAAAAACCAGATCGACACCATGGTACTCTACAACTCTTGTTTTATTATTTCTAAAGATGATACTGCCAGCTACAACCAGATCAAGGGGCGCACCATGATCGGATATTTCAAGGATAATCAGATAAACAGGATCAAGGTAACAGGCAATGCGGAAACCCTGTACTACCTGAGGGAAGAGAATAAAGACCTCATAGGTATACAAAAGGCCATTTCTAACCGCATGGTGATCTACATCGACAGCAATCAGATCACAGGCTTCACCTATATTGATAAGCCCGACGGAGCCATCCACACCGTGAAGGAACTTTCCGGTGATGATCTCATCCTTCGTGACTTCAAGTGGGTTGAAGGGCGAAGACCATTGCGCAAGGAAGATATCTTTATTTGGTAAACCAAATAGTTTTGAGTTTTGAGTGTTGGGTGTTGAGTGTTGGGTTGGTGAATAGTTTGCAATTTTGAATTAAGAGTCCTGTTTTAAGCTCTTTTGAGTAGTTTTTACAATGGCCGTTGTAATATTGATAATGCTTTGAATCTCTTCCATATACTTTGTCAAGTCATAGTCGACCAATTGTCCTTCCTTCAATATTTTTAACCAATATTGTGTTTCACGAGCTTCTTTAGAGGCAATTGCCATTTTATGTGTAAAATCTCTCTTACTAAATCCAGCGGAAGCCTCATGAACATTTGCACCAATACTCGTTGCGCTTCTAAGAAGTTGTTTAGAGATTACGTATTCCTTTTCTAATCGCAATTTTTTGTAAAGCTTAATGATCTCAAGTGAAAAGTGAAAACTGATGTCGATGATTTTCGTCTTTTGTTTCATTGCATTTGTATTATGGTTACATATATTAATACCAAATTTTACAAAATGTCCCCCATAAAAGTTTTAGTTACCACTAATCTTCAATCACGAACTTAAAACCAACCCAACACTCAACACTCAAAACCCAACACTTTAAAAGTCTTTATTTAGAATCCGTCTAATTATTCAAAAAAGATGTATTTTTGCACCACCAAAGATTAATGAAAGATGAAAAAGATTGGAATATTTTATGGTTCATCCACCGGTAATACTGAAGTGGTAGCAGAAAAACTCAAGGTATTGCTTGGTAAGGATGCTGAGATTCATAACATAGATTCAGCAAGTAAGGAAGATATTGAAAAATACGATTACCTCGTTTTCGGAACCTCGACCTGGGGCATTGGCGATATGCAGGATGATTGGGAAGATTTTATAGAGGAGTTGGAAGAAGTGAATTTTAGTAAGAAGAAAGTGGCTTTCTTTGGCCTGGGCGATCAGGTGAACTATGCCGACAGCTTTGTTGACGGTATGGGAGCTATATATGATGCGATCTATGATCGCGTTGATATTGTGGGGGCATGGCCAATTGATGGATACACTTTCAATGAAACAGCTGCCCAGAAAAACGGAACTTTTATTGGCCTTGCCATTGATAAGGAAAACCAGCAAGATCTTACCGATGAACGTCTGAAAAAGTGGGTGGCGATTCTTAAGAAAGAATTTGTATAAAGATTACCGAAGAACGAAGATCGTAGTTCGACAATCGACAATGAAAAAGCCCCGCAATTTTGCGGGGCTTTTTGCTGATTATGAAAAATAGCCGTGGCTATGGTGCAATTATGAGATCTTGATCTCTCTGCCTTTGATCTTGACTTCCTCACTCTTAGGAAGTACAACACTTAAAACTCCATTATTATAATCCGCTTTGATATTTTCCTGGTCAACAATTTCTGGAAGGGTGAAAGAGCGGCTAAATTCGTCATACCTGAATTCACGCCTTGTGAAGTTTCTTTCTTCTTTCACTTCCTCTTCTTTTTTCACAACAGAGATGCTCAATACATCGTCTTCTAACTTGATGTTGAAGTCCTCTTTATTCATTCCGGGAACAGCCAGGTCGATAGTGAAATCTTTTTCATTGTCGATGATATTGGCCGCGGGCCTGTTGAATTCACATCCGTGATGCATTGGCCTTCTTGGCATTCCGTTCATCATTTCGTTCAATACGGGGTTGTTTGTCCATTTCATTAAAGTCATTTTATGGTCCTCCTTTTAATTATGTTAATTTTTTCAGTTTGTTTTCTTTTCATCTCTCAACATCTGTACCATGCCCAAAATACACCTAAGGGACTGACAATCTGGCGCTAATACTCAGCCTGGACTGTCAAGATGACATTCGGCAATCGTAATTCCATCCATAATTCATAATATATAATGCACCATCTATAATTCATAATTCATAATCAATCAAAAAAAACCTCATTTTTGTATATTCAATTCTGACATATGGATACAGAACTGGGCAAAGTCTTAAAGTTTTTTCAGCTAAAGCGCATTATTATTCCATTGATACTAGGCCTTGGAGTAGCCACAGTATTGCTGATCAAAGACTTTAACCAAGACGCATTTCTGGATATTCACTGGTCGGTATATACTTTTCTCTGGTTGCTCATTGCCCTATGTTTGCAAGCTATCAGGGATATCGCATATATGTACAGGCTTAGGGTGCTCACCGACAAACAAATCAGCTGGCGGCATAGCTTCGATGTGGTGATGCTCTGGGAATTTGCTTCTTCTATCACCCCCTCAATCGTTGGGGGATCGGCCATCGCCCTGTTTATCGTAAACAAGGAAGGGATCAGCATGGGAAGGTCTACAGCCATCGTAATGATCACAGCCATGCTGGATGAACTTTTCTATATTACCATGGTGCCTATTGTTATCCTGGTTATTGGGATGGACAGAATTTTCGTGACGGATGCCGGTTTTCTTATGAATCTTGGCGGAAAACAGGCTTTCATTTTTGGATACATTTTTATTCTTTGCCTGACACTTATCATCACCACTGCAATCTTTATCAGTCCAAACAGTTTTAAAAAGATCATCGTGGGCCTTGCCTCCTTGCCGTTTCTCAGGCGCTGGAAACAAAAAGCCGTGCAAACAGGTGATGATATAATTACTACTTCAAGGGAGATGAAGGGAAAACCTTTTTTGTTCTGGTTGAAGGCTTTTGGGGCCACGGTTTTTTCCTGGTCGGCCCGCTTCTGGGTTGTAAATGCCCTTATCATGGCTTTTCGCACCGGCAACGATCAGTTCACTCATATTGGTGACCAGTTCCTGATATACGGACGACAGCTTGTGATGTGGGTCATACTGCTTGTGAGCCCCACACCCGGTGGGAGCGGTGTTGCCGAATATGCCTTTCCTATCTTCCTGGGTGATTTCATCCCCCAGGGCCTCGAAATGGCTCTTGGATTATTATGGAGGTTATTGAGTTACTACCCATACCTCTTCATTGGATTCATCATCCTTCCCTTCTGGATCAGGCGTGTATATGTTAAGGGTAAGCCTTCCCAGAGTTAATTATGGATTATAAATCGGGTACGCGGGGCGCGGGACGTGGTACGAGGCTTAATTCATAAGACTGATGATTGAATAATCCAACACCCAACACTTCACGAAGTGGGATTAGCCGCAATGGAAAAACTTGTCAACCAACTTCAGGGTTTCCTCCTCATCATGGCCGATATCCTGCCTTAAGGTTTTGTCATCGAAGCTTTTCAGGTAAGATGCGATCCAGTTGAGCATGCCTTCTGAGAACACGCCATACTGGGTGTAAACGTCTTTCTGCTTTAACAGTGCATTCGCCGATTCCCAGCAGGAACCCGGAAGCACAGACAATGAATCAAGTTTGGCTTTATTCTCTTCCATGAAGATGTTCACATCTACATAAGTCTCTTTAGCATATTTGAGGGCATCTTTCATTTCGAAACCATGCCTGGCAGCTACCGTTAGTCCGGCAAGAAGCAGGTAAATGTCGGCAGATCCGTCCGGGCAACGAAATTCGACAGTTTGCTTGCTTGTAAAATTAGCTTCGCTTGGGATTTCCTGTGGGTTAGCCTGATGCTGCATGTCTTGTTTTTGGGACCAACCCAGGGGCACCCTGACAAGTACCGATCGGTTTCGGTCGCCCCAACAGATATTGGTAGGAGCTTCCTGATGTGGTACAAGCCTGAAATATGAAGTAGGGTTGATATTCCCAAATGCAGTAAGGGAAGGGGCCAGGTCGAGGTAACCTGCAATGGCCTTTTTGGCGATGTCGCTCAGTCCTTTGCTGTCAACCATCATATTTTCACCGTCTTTCATCAAACGGGTATGTATATGCAGTCCGCTGCCGGCCTTGCCAACTGTGATCTTGGGGGCAAAAGTAACGGTCACACCATATTTATTGGCTAGTGTACGCAAGATCCATTTAGCGATCATGAGCTGGTCGGCGGCATCTTCCACATTCACCGGAAGAAACTCAATCTCATTCTGTTCATATTCTGTGTCACCAACAACGAAATTGCCAACCTCTGAATGTCCGTACTTGATCTTTCCTCCCGACTGGGCGATGGCCATCATGGCTTCGGTGCGCAGTTCTGCCCACTTGGTAAATGGTGTGGATTCATGATATCCTCTTTGATCTTCGGCCTCATACAGAAGCTCCCTTTGGAAAATGACATAATATTCAAGCTCACCCATGGCCTCAAATTCCATTCCGGTCACCTCTTTGAAAGAGTCATGGGCCTTTTTCAGGATATATTCCGGGGCACTTTCCAATGGGTTGCCATCCTTATCGAAGTATGCGCAGAGTATATCCAGTGTGGGGATCTCTGAAAAAGGGTTCACGAATGCTGTCTTGTATCTCGGCACCACATAGAGGTCGCTTGAGCCGGCCTCGATAAATGCAAAAAGACTGGAGCCATCGACACGCTCTCCACAGCTAAGAATATTATCGAGGTGCTCCCTGCTGTTGATGATGAAATTCAGAGTCTTGAGCCTGCCATCCCAGCCGGTATACCTGAAATTGATCATACCGATATTATAATCTTCGCAATAGCGGATCAGGTCTTCCTTGGTAAATTCTTCTGCAGGTTTATTGAGATATTGTACTAGTGGATTCGGATTCATTACATCTTATTTTGTTTCGCGAAAAAGGACATCAAACTTAGTAAAAAACTTGACTGCTTGTACGTATAAACAGCGGTGAAGGTTGTTTTATTTGATTATGGGTTATGAATTATGGATTATGACCGAATATCAGCTGTCAATTGCTAGTTGATCTTGAGCAACTCCCCGGCGGCCTGATAAGCACTCATCTTTCCTGATAACACCTGCTTTTCAAGTTCAGTGATGCGTTTTTTTACCTTAGCATTTCCGAAAAAGCGGCTTTTTAACTGCCTGTCGATGGTATCATACATAGCCTGTACCATCTGCTCGTTACGCTTTATGAAGAAGTAATTTGAACCCGCTGTCATCATTGAACGGTATTGCTCAATGATCCCCCAAACGCTGTCGATACCTTCATTTTCCAGTGCCGAACAGACCTCTACCGGCACTTCCCAACCTGAGGCTGTGGCCGGGAAAAGGTGAAGGGCATTCTTGTATTCACGCCTGGCCAGCTCAGCCTTATTTTTATTGGCTCCATCGGCTTTGTTGATCACGATGGCATCAGCCATTTCCATGATTCCACGCTTGATGCCTTGCAGCTCATCACCGGCTCCCGCAAGCATCAGCAGGAGGAAAAAATCCACCATGGAATGTACTGCAGTTTCCGACTGGCCTACGCCAACGGTTTCCACAAATATGCAATCAAAACCGGCTGCTTCACAAAGGATGATCGCCTCCCTGGTTTTCTGGGCCACACCACCCAGTGATCCGGCGGATGAGGAAGGGCGAATGAAGGCATGGGGATCGTTGGCCAGTTCCTCCATGCGGGTCTTGTCACCAAGTATGCTTCCCTTGCTTCTCTTGCTGCTGGGGTCTATGGCCAGCACGGCTACTTTATGCCCTGATGATGTCAGGTGTTTTCCCAGTGTTTCAATGAATGTACTTTTCCCCACTCCCGGCACTCCGGTAATCCCAACCCTGACTGAATTTCCGGCATTGGGGAGACAAGCGCTGATGATTTCCTGGGCCAGTGACTGGTGTTTCGGAAGAGCGCTTTCAACCAGCGTAATGGCCTTTGAGAGGAGTGTACGGTTTCCGGCAGAGATTCCGTCCACATATGTGGCGGCATCCAGCGCATCGGCTTTAATTTGACTGAAGCGCTCCGCAGCGTCTTTATTCACCTGCGGTGGCGGATCAATACCTTTCTGAACTTTTAGGGCCGATGGATCTTTCTTCTTAACCATACTATCGGGGGATACGCCAGGCAAAGCCAAAGCTGGCAAAGCCATCGGGTGAGTTTTTGCTGATCCCCAGGCCTCCTGAGACATCAAACTGCAAATTGTGTCGTACGGGGAAGGTGAAACCCATATCGAAGCGGTGATCGGAGTATTCCCCGGCAGGCAGGAAGCCGTAGAACTCAACAAAAGCACCCAACCATTTGACTATATTTATTCCCAGGGAGGTGGTGTAAACAGTTGTGGCATTTTTTTCCTTCCAATCCATCCTGGCACCAAAATTAAAGCCTAAGCTGAATACATTGCTGAGTTGCCAGGATCCTGACAGAATAAAGTTTTGTATCACGTTGCCATCGTTAAAGTCATCGGATGCTGCCTGGGGGATATCAACATGCGATAAGAGAGCCAGCGTAGGGATGGGCCCATCACCGTAAAGAATATTCCATTTGAAGCCTATCACCAGCGGGGCAAAGCCACTCAGCTTGGTCTCTTCATTTGTAGCCTCATTTTTGGTGTTAAAACCAGCATATGCAATACCTACCCTTGCTTCAAACCTGCTGAGCAGACCATACCGGAATAGTGTTCCGTTAAAACCAAGGTCTTTTGTTGATACTCCTTCATTTTTATCCCAGCCGAAATTAAAACCGCTCTCTATCTGGAAAGTCTTTTGCGGGATTGTTACCGATGACTCTGTCCGGTCGGGTCTGTCAGTGACCATAGGTGGGTTGTCATCCTGGCTAAACACCGGAAGCATGATAAATACGATAAGGGTGAAGAGTAAAAAGCGTTTCATATTATTCCATTTTTATTAAGCAAACATTAATAAACTCAGGGCCATCACGATCATTCCACCGATGAGCCCATATATCGACAGGTGATGTTCACCAAATTCCTGGGCAGCAGGTAGCAGTTCATCTATGGAAATGAACACCATGATCCCGGCCACGCCAGCAAAGATCATTCCGAAGATCAGCGGGCTGAGGAAGGGCATGAGGATCAGGAAACCTAAAGCTGCACCAACAGGTTCAGCCAGGCCGGAAGAAAAAGAATACCAGAAGGCTTTCTTCTTATTGCCGGTGGCATAATATATGGGAACCGACACGGCTATCCCCTCCGGGATATTATGAATGGCAATGGCAACAGCGATAGCAATTCCCAGGCTGGGGTCTTCAAGGGCGGCAATAAATGTGGCCAGTCCCTCCGGAAAATTATGGATGGCAATGGCCAGGGCGGTAAAAAGGCCCATGCGCATCAGCTTTTCTTTCCCGGCCTTCTCCTCATCAATGTCTTCAACCCTCTTGATCTCATGCGGGTTTTCGAATGAAGGAATGAGCTTGTCGATGATTGCGATCAAAAGTATGCCCCCGAAAAATGCAGCGGTGGTTAGCCAGAAACCGGAAGTATCACCGTAAGCTGCTGATAGTTCTTCCCGTGCCTTGGGAAAGATCTCAATAAAAGATACATAGATCATTACCCCGGCAGAGAAACCCAGGGCCAGGGACAGAAAGCGTGTGTTGGTCCTCTTGGTAAAAAAGGCCAGCAGGCTGCCTATTCCAGTCGAAAGGCCTGCAAACATGGTTAGCCCAAAAGCAAATAAGATCTCATTCCAGCTGAAATCACCCATACAATTAAGTATTACAATGCTAAAATAATCAGAATTTCCGATGCTTCTTATAATGCAGGCGCGTTTTTACCTTTTGCATCTCACGTTCGATGATCAGATCTGCAATGCCTAAAGCAATATCTTCCTTGCTTTCGGCCAGCATGGCATCATGGAATTTGGCTTCACTCACATCCAGACGGTACATGGCATTTAACAAGCGGGGCATGTCATTTTCCAACAAATAGGCTACGAGGATAGATAACTTTTTATGAAAAGTATTCAGATCAGGTTTCTCTTCACCAGCAATCAGGGATTCCTCCTTATCAAGTTGCAGGTCTTTACTGATAAGATCATTTAAAATGACGTATTTTTCGTCTTGTGCCATTTGAGGAATGTAAAGGTTATTTAATTAACTCCAGTCCCTCCAGTGCCGATTTATTCCCGGGAATAATGATCAACACTTCATTGAAAAGTACTTCTGCTTCGCGGGTTTTGCCCATCTGAAAATTAGCCCAGGCATACATTAAAACCGATTCACTGTCGAAAGGGTAGAGGTTAACTACTTTTTCAAAATGCCTGGCCGCCATTTCATACTCCCCTGCTTCATAATGCATGAGGCCATAATAATAATTGGCCTTGGTATTCTGAGGATCCACCTCGAGAATCTTAATATATTGTTCTTTCACCTGCGCCCAGTTTCCCATTGATGAAGCCGGGTAGGTCAATCCAAATCTGGCTTCGATAGTATATGGTTTCAACTCAATGGCCTTCTGATAATAGGCTGCCGATTCGGTGAACTGCCCTGACATATAGCTTAGCCACCCCAGTCGCACATTGATGTGATATGATGCCGGGTTATAGATGTCTTTCAAAGATTTGATGGCATCGGCATAATGACCTTTGCTCTCAAAGGTGTAACTTTCTTCGAAAGCTGATTGTACTGCTTCGGTAATCTGGGCCTGCACTCCTGTCAGGGCCATGATAAGAATTACTGTTGCTATGCTTTTCTTTAAAATATCCATTTTAATCCTCCTATTATGCTATGGCTGTTATAATCAAGTTCTTCTACCCTGATCCTTGTCGTGCTGTTGATCCCTGCAACTACCCGGTATCCTTGTTTTTGCAGGTACTGGTACCGTAAAGAGAGCTGAACTGCCGGCGAAATCACAAAGGTAAAGTTAATACCTGCCTTTAAATTGATCTCGTCGGTAATATTATAAACGACAAATGCATCGGATTCGTTTGTTCCCCTGATATGTCCAAATACACCGAATGCTTCAGCCCATAAAAAACTTGCGATCTTCATACCTATCATCTGACTGAAAACAGGATGGGTTTCCTCCTCGGCCATCAGGACCTTTAAGGTCGTGTTTCCATAAAAATTAAGGTTGCCAAACGGATAATATGAAGCCGAAAATCCGAGTTGTCCCTGATTACTATTATTCAGGTCCGACCAGGAGCCAAACAATCCCAGGTCAAAAACCGAGATTTGCTTATGCAGGGAAAGTGAAAGCACTACATTGTTTAAGGTGAGGACAATTGGTCGCATCTCAAAGCGGATAAGGTCATAATTGAAATAGGCCCCTGAATCAATATCAGTGACATAAAAAGCAGTATCTGAAGCCAGAGATGATAAATTTTGAATATCAAAACTCCTGGTATCAACATTGATATAATTAATGGCCGGCTTCAGCGACCAGCCTTTCCCCAGAACAATATTTGCATTCAGGTAAGCACTATACTGTGTTAGGGTATACTCATAGTGTTCGGTTTCAATCCTTGAATTTTCCGGAAAGAACTTGGCAAAACCCCAGTCATATTCAACAATGGAGTCGGGCTGGTTCCAGGCATATTGCAGAGATGCCTTTTTGGAAATGAGTAGATTAGAAATGCCGACATAGATATTCACCCGTGGATGGACAAACAGACGGGTACCCAGATGGGTATAATAACTATCGCCATAAAGGTCTTGCTGCCTGTAGTTCTGTCCCGAAGGCATACGATCCAGGGCATTATCATTGAGATTATTGTTGAACTCCGGGCCTGTTTCCAGGTAGATGAGATTCATATTTCTTTTTAAATCGATTCCGGAAACCTCACGCATGCGTTCATTCATTTTTCCTGCCAGGCAGGCAGCTTCAGCATCCTGGCCTGAATACAGATAAGAATGATAAAGGTACTCCTTGGTCAGGCCATGTTCGGGGTTAAAGGCCTCAGCCTTTCTGAAATGTATGGACGCCGTCCGATAGTTTTGCTTGTTGAAGTATGCGATTCCCATGCGTAGTCTGAGATAGAAGTAATCCATGTCATTCTGAAGGGCATATTTCCCAACGCTGATAAGCTGATCCCAGCTTTCCGAAAGGGTAGCGGTGTAAGTGATGGAGTCAACCTGCCGGTAATCATAGCTGAGCTGTGCCCTGGCTGTGATCATCGATAGGGAGAACAATATGATCAAAAATCCGCTTCTTCCCATATAGCTTCAATATTTGCCGACATAGTGCTGATGTACAATCTCTCTATCCTGCCTTTGTCTATTTCAAAGCGGAAATCGAAAGCCTTCCGGATCTTTTTTCCGGATCTCACTGAGGCCATAGACCTTAATACTACTTTACTATTCGACAGATCATCTTCAAATTCAAGGTATTCCATCTCAAATTCGGCATTCATGAAAGTATAAAAAGGAGCTACAAAATCCTGAAGGATCATGCCTGCCTTACTGGAAATCATGCCGAGAGTAAAGGTGTCATGCAACTTCATATCCTGGTAGTAACCCGACACACTTCTGTAAAGACCAAGGAAAAGTAAATACAGGAACGAGGTTTTGTCTCCCTCAAAGTGGGTAAAGTAGGTCATCCCGGCCTCAGTGTGGAACCATGCTTTTGAATTTCCTTCTTCATCTGTAATGAAGGTGTTATTGTAAGCATCGGCTTTCACAGATAACCTCACAGTATTTTCTGTTTTAATGCTATCGGTCTTAAGCCGATACTGCATTTTCTTGCCGGGTACGAAATGGAAAGCTTTATACAGGCCGTCATTGATCTGGATGTTCGAAACAATATCATGTTGTTTTGGCCTGAAGTAGGTCTTGAGTTCACATGAGGGAGTCTCATGCAGAATATAATAGGCAATGGGATAATCAACAGTAGGTGAGCTTATATATGGGTCGGCCTGAACCTGGAAGTGCAGGTGTGGCTTTGGCGACCTTCCGGAGTTCCCGCAGAGAGCGAGTACATCGCCGCGCTTAACATAATCACCTTTTTCAACCCTGAATGATTCGTCTTTCAGATGGCACAACATAGTGAAAACCTTATCATGATGGCGAATCACGATGGTGTTGCCCCAGTTTTGTTCCAGGTTAACTTCCCCGATCTCATTATCAACTACCCCATCAAGGATTTCTTCTACCCATCCATCGGCAGGGGCGATAACAGGTTTATTATAACAATAAAAATCTTCAAGCTCACGACCGTTTCCTGAATGAAAAATGCCATCTTCGTCGGTGATCTCAAAATCCCAGGCGTGCTGCCAGTTGTTCTTATGTGTGTGTTTCCCATCATGGGCCTGGGTCACTACCCATTCGCCGAAAAATGGCAGGCTGAGATTGATGCTTATATTTTCGTCGAAACGCTTCCTGTAACTGTCTTTTGTGTAGAAATTCATCTCCGGCGAGAAGTGCTGAACGCTAACGGCTTCAGGTTTTCTGAAATTCCTTTCCCTGAATTTGAGTATATACAGAAACATGATCACAACAAGGTTGAAAGGCAGTGAGTATATTGAAAGCTGTGAAGCTGAAAACATCCCGCTGGTACTTGTGATCAGGAAGGAGGTAAGTGGCGTGATGAGTATTACCCAGAGGTATGACCATTTGGAGGGGATCACAAAAAATCCGCCGATGGCGATGGCTGTGAGAATAAAGTTAAAACCGATATAGCTGTAGCTTAAAGCGTTGATATCGGCACCAATAAAAATATAAAATATCCATGCGGAAGCAAAGCCAAGAATGGATAGCAGGAAAGCCTGCCTGGAGTATATCAATACCCCGATAGCAATAATGATTCCGGGTAGCAGGTGATACTGAAAGAAGATGGCTCCGAGGGAACGGAAATACAATACTATAATGTCAGGCAGGGGAAGGCTGTACATCCATTCGTGCAGATCAACCAGCCACTTCCCGCCCAGGGCATACATCTCGTTTAGCTCATACACGCCCCGCTGGCTGATCTCAAGTGAAGTATATTCACGTGCTGCCAGGAATACCATCCAGATACCCAGAAGGAAGGGGACGCTGAGATATGGGAGGCCGTATTTGCCGATCACCCCCTCCAGGCTCACACTAATAAGCAGGGTAAACAGTGAGGCAAATAATAAGATCAGCACAAACTCCCCGTTGAACTCATAGAACATGCCTAAGCCCAGGGCAACCAGGAGGCTGTTAAAACCATAGAAGCCATTCTGAATGTTTTGCCGGTTAAAGCCAATCACAAATGCAGCCAGATTGGAAGCCAGTACCGCGATCAAACCCGCCAAACCCGCATAAAAATCAAAAAAAGTAACCAGAATAATGAGAATAGCAAATATCTTGTTCTTCGAAAAGAACACCTGCGAATAGCTGTTTGTGATGCTATCCACAACGGCACTAAACCGAATATTTTGACTTTCACCCAAGTTGACTGATTTATAGGTTTTCCAATGCTTGCCTTAGCCTGTCATTCACCGTTCCTGCAACTACATTAAGCTCTTCATTCCCAACTACCGACATCATTTTTTGCGCGTCAATGGCTGAAACCTGAACTTTTCCGTTCTCTTTATCGATGACCACTACATTACATGGTAACAATACACCCAGCTCTTCCTCCATCTGCACTGCCTCATAAGCAAATCCGGGGTTGCAGGCACCAAGGATCACGTAATTCTTGAAATCAACCTCCAGCTTTTCTTTTAGTTTTTCTTTCATATCGATCTCGGTGATCACGCCGAAGCCGACATCTTTAAGGTTCTCTACTACTTTTTCGAGGATCTCTTCGAAACCTCCCTCAAGTGTTCTTGAAATATGATAGCTCATGCTTTAAGGTTAGAGTTTGAAATTCTTTAAATGTTCTGGCATCTTCTCCAGCTGCGTGATAGTTTCTATCGTTTCATTGTCTCTGATCAGGTGCGTTTTCCCCTGGGTATCGATCATGACAATTTTCGGTCGCAAGGTAATAAATTGCATCCATTGTGTCATGTTATATGCCCCCACGGAGTGGATGACAAATTGATCGCCCTTGTTCATCAATGGCAGGCTGACACTCTCACGGATCACATCGATGTTCATACAGAGCGGTCCGTAAAGGACAGTATCTTCTGCGTATTGTGTGAATTCCTGTGCCGGGGTAATCTTATGATCGTACCAGAAGGAAGTGAAGAGAATATTCACACCAACATCGATGATGGTATTCCGTCTTCCATCAGACAATCTTTTATTTGTTACCACTGATCCCAGCAGCGAACCAGCCTCATCGATGAGGGCACGCCCTGTTTCCAGTATGAGCAATGGAAGTTCACCGGGTCCAAAGTCGGCATTGATCAGTGCTGAGGTAATGGTTTCTGCATAATCGTCGAAACTGGGATTCGTATCGGTACCCGGAAGGTAGGCTCCTTTCAGTGTATTATTTGAAGTGAATCCTCCACCCATATCGATATATTTGATCTTGTGATTGTATTTCTTTTGCACTCCCACGGCAAGATCTGCCAGCTTATAAGCTGCCATGCCATATGCCTGGGCACTGAGCATATAGGTACCGATATGTGTATGCAGTCCAACCAATTCCAATTTGTCGGAACGCATGATCTTGTTGAGCGCATCCCAGGCCTGTCCGTTCTCGTAGTTGAAACCGAAGCGGTCCCACATAGGATAGACCCCTGTATCCATATTCACCCTGATGGCTATCCTTGGCTTGAGCTTCATCTCCTCAGCCAGCTCTATGATGGTGTACAGTTCGTCCAGATGGTCGATGTGGATCAGGGAGTCGTTGGTGATGGCTTTGCGGAGGTCAGCATCAGTCTTATCGGGTCCATTGAAGATGATCTTCTTGCCCGACACTCCATTCCTGATGGCTTTATCATATTCAAAGCCGGAAACTACCTCTGCCCAGGATCCTTCCTGGTGATAAACATTGCAGACGGCATCGAGGTAATTGGTCTTGTACGACCAGGCGAACTGGACCTTGGGATACCTGTTAGTGAAGGCCTTTCTGGCAGCCTGATAGGTTTCCCTGATTGTTTTTTCGGAGATCACAAATAATGGTGATCCATAATTTTGGATCAATTCCTTCACCGCCACCCCGTCAATATGGGTTTTTGGTAAAAACTCCGTGCGTGATCCAAACTTATTCGGCATGGCTGATTCCAGTTTCCTGATGATCGGCCGTTCATATCTTAATTTTTCCATTTTAACTTTAATTTATGATCTAATTATCCAGCATCCAGTATCTAGGTTCCAGTATCCAGCATCCAGTCTATAATTCACCGAAGGTGGATATCTGCTGAAACTCCTCCAGGTCCACGATCATATCCCACGAATAGCGGATGAACATCTTTCCAACAGCAAAATCTTTATATGGTTCTATTTCCATACCCAGTGCAAGCTTTACCAGGGCTTCGGGTATGTTTTGTCCCACCCCGACCGCCAGGTAAACCCATGCCGGTATGCGTGGGTTGATTTCTATGATGTAAAATTCCCCGTCTTTATTCTTCATCAGCTCCAGTTCAAAACCGCCCTTCCACTTCGTGGAGGAGATGAATTTGTCTGTAAGGGCAAGCATATTTTGGTCAGAAATACTGATCCCGCCCCAGGCTTTGCCTTTATCAGTGATGTATTGCTTTCGCATGGGAACGGCAGAAATCGTATTGCCTTTGCCATCACCCAGCCCGGTTACATTGAATTCATTTCCTTTGATGAATTCCTGTACTATGATGGGCAATCCCCATTTGGAGCTGATCTTGTTATAATAGTTGACAGCTTGTTCCATATTGTGTGCAATACCTGCATCGTAGAATTTTCCTTTGATCACCACAGGAAACTCGTAATCCGAAACCACCTTTTTTAATTTCCCGAGATCATGTACAGCCTCGCTATCTGGAACTTTAAACCCATATTTCTCTCCAAATTCAGGAAGGTTGAATTTTTCCCTTTCGGTATATTGCTTTTCGGTGGGCAGAAAAGTTTTTATTCCAAGCGACTCGAGTTCCGGCTGAAGTTTCATGAAAGGAAGTAACTCTGCATCAAAATTCGGGATGATCACGTCGAGGCCTTCTTTACCATGAATGTGTTTTATCCTGTCAAGGAGGATTCCTTTTCCTGCCGAAGGATAAGGGATCTGATAAGTTTTATCGATGAGATCGTGCATGTATATGCCCGGTTCCAGGTTTTCATAAGACAGGCCGATGATGCGGACATCAAATGACTTTGCCTCTCGCAAGCCCCGGATAACAGGGACTCCAGGTCCCGGGCTGTCGATGGCATTAAGGCCTGTTACAGCAATATTGATTGTTTTTTTATCAGCCATGTTCAATGATATTATACTCGCCCAACATATTGATAAAATCGTGATAATCCTTCTCTACGGTGTCTTTATCAGATATGTATTTATCCATAAGCTTCTTCTGCACGGCCTCGAAATCAAGCCCTTCTTTCAGCATGTCGAGGATTTCCAGTCCGATGGGATTGGCGGTAAAGGATTCGCCTGTATCAGGGTTGAAAATGAATCCGGAGTCGCTGATCGCGATGTTCTTTTTGATCTTCATGTGAAGTTATTTTTTTGGTGTCTGCTATTATGAATACACCTGAAAACGCAGAAACCCTTAGCATATTCTTTATATTTATTGCTAATAAGTAATTCTAACTATGATTCTCATACGTAAATTTCATTATTTTGTGTCGATATGTTTAATGAATTGACCAGAAACCCCCTCCCTGATCTCATTAAAGGGGTAGCTGTATTGCTGATGATACAGGTTCACATCATGGAACTGTTCTTGCTGCCCGGGGTTTATGATAGCTCTCTTGGCCGTATTTCCCTCTTTCTCGGAGGAGTGCCTGCAGCACCTGTCTTTATGGCTGTAATGGGCTATTTTATGGCATATTCAGGAAAAAGTAACAGGCATCATTTCCGGCGCGGGATAAGACTGATTTTACTGGGTTTTGCTCTTAATATTGGTTTAAATGCCCACCTGCTGATATTGATCCTTAACGGATCATGGGATATTGACCCCTGGCCTTATATTTTTGGAGTTGACATACTTTTTCTGGCCGGACTGAGCCTGATGTTCATTGCCCTGATCAAAAATCTTGCCGGTAAAAATCTATGGCTTTTCCTTGCTATCACAGTTATCATTCCGATCGTAGCTGAATTTGTACCTTTTTCTTTTGTCGGTGATGGCATAAGAAAATACATTATGGCATTCCTGATCAGCCACGTGGGATGGTCATATTTCCCCTTTTTCCCCTGGGCAGGATGGGTGCTGGCAGGTTTTACATTCGCCGTGCTCGAGCAGAGATATTCAAATAATCCGATGTACAGGAAGTATAGCTCCTACCTTGTATATATTTCCGGTATTCCTGTGATTGCTTTTTTACCATGGGCAATCAGGATCAGCGCCAATCTTCCTCTTTATTACAATCATGGAATACTGTTCTTTATCTGGGGTTTGTTCTTCATGCTCCTGTGGATCATGGCTTTCAGGTTTATTCTGGAGAAAGCAAAGGGGAGCAAGGTCCTCTTGTATTTTGGGTGGCTGGGACGAAATGTAACCATGGCTTACGTGATTCAATGGCTTATCATCGGCAATGTGGCTACCGCCATTTACAAAACACAAGCAGCATATATGTTCTGGGTATCTCTTGGATTGATATTAATTCTCACCAGCGGTTTGACTTTTTTGATCTCCCATCGGCAAAAAACCTAAATCAAACTACTGGTATCAGATATCGGATATCTTCTCTACTCGGCTTGTTTCGCCATTTCTGTCTTCAAAAAGTAGCCACCTTTGGTCACGATCATGGCTTCCTCCGGTATATTCTCAAGTAGTGATACTTCAACAGATCCATCCTGGGCATATCCCGTTTTCACGGTGACAAATAAAAATGAAGTTCCTTCATCACCCTTCATTTTGGGGGTTGTGTAAAAAACTACATATTTCTGGTTCCCCATCCTGACCACAGCCTCTTCCGGCAATGTCTCAACTTCCATTTCTCCCGTATGGATCTCAGCAGCTACAAACATGCCGGGAAGCATCCTGCCATGTTCGTTCTTAAATTCGGCAAGTACCCTCACCACCCTGTTTTCTTCCTTTACCATATTCCCAACTGAGTATACGCGTGCTTCATATATCTCCTTTCCCAGGTTTGACAGGGCAAAGGTAACCCTCTGTCCGGGCCTGACTTTCATTATATCTTTCTCGAAAACATTAAGCTCAACAAGTAATTTCTCCCTGTTGATGACCTGCATTAGACGCTCCTCGCGCATGACATATTTCCCGGGATTGGCGTCTATATTCTCGATGAGCCCATTCAGTTCGGATACGATCTTTAACTCAGGGATGATATGGCCTGATTCGAGCAATTCCATATTCACTCCAACCATTCCCAGTTGCAGCTTAAGGCCGGCCAGTTCAGCTTTGGCGACATTATAGTCTGCAAGTGCTTTCTCGTAGTATTTATCGGAAGAGATCTTGTCCTTGTTTAATTCCTTTTGCCTTTCATGATCTTGCTCCAGCATCACCAGCTGATTTTTAACCATTAAATACTTTTGCTGGGCCATTACAAATTCCGGAGAGTTCAAGAGGGCCAGTACCTGTCCTTTTGAAACCTTGTCACCCTCCCTGACATTGATCGACTTCACGACTCCCGGATACAGGCTGACCAGGTCAGCTTTTGCATTCACGGGAAGGACAAGCTCCCCCCTGGCATTTACTTCACTGGATAAGCGCTGTGATTCAATACTGCCGTACGTTATGCCTGCATTGTCGAGTTGCTTGCTGCTTAGATATAACTCCCCGTTATCGGGTGCCACAGTGGCCTGTTCAGCCTGCTCATCTGTTTGTGGTGCATTCGTGCATGACACCATCATGATGAGGATTAGAAGCTTGAAGACATTGATTTTTGATCGCATGGTTTTTGAATTAGTTCTGATAACTGCCAATCAGGTAATTGATCCTGATCACTGTTTGATTGTAATTATTTATGGCTTCTAAGTATTCCATTTTAATATCGAAAGCATCAGATGCAGCATTTGCATATTCTATGTAGCTGATATTGCCTTCTGAAAATGCTTTCAGGGAGTGATCAAGGATCAGATTGGCCTGCCTGAGAGCCCTTTCTTCATAATAGTTTAATATGTAAATGAATTTTTCCAGCTGCCGGAAGTGATTGTCAACCTCTAATGTAGCACGCCGGATTTCCGCATCAAGGTGGTTTTCTGCTTTGTCTCTTGCAATTTGGGCTGCTTTTACCTTACCACTCCTGCTCCAGAACCACAGGGGGAAACTCATGCCAAGCTGTACACCGTCAAATCCTGTTGCATGATCAATGGACTGATTAAAATATCCGATACTGAAATCAGGAAGGTATTGTGAACTTTCATTTTTAACTACAGCACTTTGCATTTCAGAATATTGCCTGATGTATGATATGTAGGGATTGTTTGCCAGGCTAACACTATCACCAACATTAATTTCCAGCCTGATCATTTCTTTTTCCGAGGGGCTCAGGTCATCGCTTGAATTCATTAGAATTTTCAGGTCATTTTCAGACATTAGAAGATCAGTGTGAATGCCCTGGTAAACATTCATGATGGATGCTGCCTTTGTTTCGGCCATGATCATTTCAAGCCCGTTTATATCGCCTGAAGCAAAACGTGATTCAGCTGCCGATAGAAAATCCTTGTAAATACTGTCGATGGTGATGATAAGTTCAAGTTGCTCCTGGTACAAAAGCCAGTTGCTGTACACCGACATTACACTGGCCACCACCTCACTTTGAGTCATAGAGTATTTCTCTTCTTCCAGACTTACCATGGCCTTATTAAGCTTCCCCTGTGAAGCATAAATAGTCGGGAAACGAAATGATTGATTTACCGCAAAGTATCTATCGTTGAGGCCGGAATTGATCTGTCCCAGTTCAAGGTACAACTCAGGTGCGGCCAGGTCGAAACTGGTTTTCTTCATCTTCGTTGCCCTATCAATGTCAAGGCGTGCATTTTCGAGCATGTAGTTATTTTCCAGGGCGACCTTTACGGCATCATCCATGCTGATTGTCTCAGCTTGTCCTTCCCCCTGTCCGAAAGCATGCGTACCAATGAGGAAAAATGGTAATAGAAACAAAGCTTTGTTTTTAAGAACTCTCTTAATCTTGAAGCCTTCATCAAACATCACATAAATGAGTGGCAGGAAGACCAGAGTGAGGAATGTTGATGTGATGATGCCTCCTATAACAACGGTAGCAAGCGGTTTTTGAACTTCAGCACCCGCTGCGGTGGAAAGTGCCATTGGTACAAAGCCAAGGGCGGCAACCGAGGCAGTCATCAATACTGGCCTCAGCCGGGTTCTTGTGCCTACCAGGACACGTTCAAGAATATCGCTCATGCCGTCCTTTTTGAGTTGATTGTAGTACGAAATCAATACGATCCCATTGAGCACAGCGACACCAAACAGGGCTATAAATCCAACTCCACCGGAAATACTGAATGGCATACCCCTGATAACGAGGGCCCAGATCCCTCCGACCGCAGCCAGTGGTATGGCAGTAAAGATCATCAGCGCATGCTTGAGCGAATAGAATGCAAAATATAACAACACCAGGATCACGGCTAATGCAATCGGAACCGCAATGGATGAGCTGCGCCTTGCTGCCTGGAGATTCTCAAACTGTCCACCATAGGTGATATAATAGCCGGCCGGCAATTCAAACTGACTTTCGAGCTTTTCATTTACTTCGGTGATGAATGATTCAACATCCCTGTTTCTTACATTGATCCCGACGGTGATCCTGCGGCTGGTATTGTCTCGGCTGATCTGCATAGGGCCTTCCAGGATGTTGATATCGGCAACCTGGTTGAGAAGGATCAGCTCTTCAGAAGGGTTGCTTACCCTGAGGTTGCTGAGACTCTGTAGGTTGCTTCTGCATTCTTCGCATAGTCTGACTACCAGGTCGAAGCGTTTTTCACCCTCAAAAACCATCCCTGTCGACTCACCTGCAAAAGCAGTGCGGATGATCCTGTTGATAGCCTCAATATTTAAGCCATACCGGGCGATATTGTCGCGTTTGTACTTGATCACAAGTTGTGGCAAACCTACAATCTGTTCTACCCTGACATCCCCGGCACCATGTATTTTCTGGATGATGCTGGCTGCTTCATTGGCCTTGGAATAGAGCAGGTCGAGGTCTTCACCATATATTTTTACTGCAACATCTGATTTTACGCCTGTCATCAGTTCATTAAAGCGAAGCTGAATGGGCTGGGTAAACTCGAAAGAAACCCCGGGAAGGACACTGAGCGCCTCCTTCATTTTCTCTGTTATTTCTTCCCGGCTGCTTGCACTGACCCATTCCGATTTGGGCTTCATCACGATCATGATGTCAGCATCCTCAACAGCCATAGGGTCGGTTGGGACTTCTGCCGTTCCGATCTTGGAAACAACCTGTCTGATCTCAGGAAAATTTTGCAGCAATATTTTCTCGGCTTTCGTACTTGATGCAATACTCTGACTTAGCGATGAACCCGGTTGTAAGGTCATCTGTACAGCCAGGTCACCCTCTTCAAGAGTAGGGATAAACTCACCTCCCATACGGGTAAATTTCCAGATGCTGACTATTAGCAGAAGGATGACCAGGATCATAAATGTGATGCGATTACGAAGTGCAAATAATAACACGGGTCTGTGTGATTTTTCAAGGAAATGAACGATCCTGTCGGCAAAGTTGGTTTTCAGAGACTTTACATTGCCCAGAGTTAATGATGCCATGACCGGAACATAAGTCAGGGAAAGGATGAGCGCACCCAGCAAAGCAAAACTGACTGTCTGGGCCATGGGTTTGAACATCTTTCCTTCAATACCTGTGAAGGCCAGGATGGGCAGATACACGACCAGGATGATGATTACGCCAAAAACCGCTGACTTGCTTACCTTTATTCCTGCCTGGCTGATGTTTTTATCGAGTTCGCTTCGCGATAATTGTCCCTTTAAACCGCTTTTGTGGATCTGGTAGATGATCCCTTCCACCACGATTACCGAGCCATCGACGATCAGGCCGAAGTCAATTGCACCGAGGCTCATGAGGTTGGCCGAAACCCCGAAGAGGTTCATCAGGGAAAAAGCAAACAACATCGAAAGGGGGATGACAGAGGCCACGATAAGCCCGGCACGGTAATTTCCCAGGAGGAGTACCAGGACGAAGATCACGATAAGGCCGCCCTCGATCAGGTTGTTCCTGACAGTTTTGATGGTTTTGGAAATAAGCTCAGAACGGTCGAGGTATGGGACGATCTTCAGACCCCGGGGCAGGCTTTTCTGCACGATCTCCACCCTGTCTTTCACCTCTTTGATCACCTGTGAGGAATTGGCACCCTTAAGCATTAGTGTTATGCCGCCAACAGCTTCCCCTTTTCCATTCTTGGTCATGGCTCCAAATCGGGGAGGTGCCCCTATGCTGACATCCGCCACATCTCCTATGAGGATTGGGATGCCTCGAATATTTTTAATAACAATATTTTCAATGTCGTCTATATTTTCAACCAATCCTTCTGCCCTGATATAATACACATCAGGCCCCTTTTCAATATAACTGCCACCCGTATTCTGGTTGTTATGCTCCAGAGCATCGAAGATCTCGGTAATGCTCAGGTCCATCCCTACCAGGGTCCGTGGCTGGATAGACACCTCATATTGTTTTAAATATCCTCCGAAACTGCTGATCTCTACAATGCCCGGGATCCCCGACAATTGTCGTTTTACGATCCAATCCTGAATGGTGCGGATCTGCATGGGGTTGTAAAGATGCTCAAAGCCCGGTTCAGGTTCCAGCACATATTGATAGATCTCACCAAGTCCGGTGGTGATCGGCATCATTTCAGGCTGGCCGTAACCTTCAGGAATATCTCCTTCAGCCATTTTGATCTGTTCACTCACCAGCTGCCTGGCCAGGTAGGGGTCGAGCCTGTCCTGGAAAACAATGGTTACTACCGATAAGCCAAAACGTGATATTGAGCGGATCTCTTTTACATCCTGTATGTTAGCCATGGCCACTTCCACCGGAAAAGTGAGGAACTGCTCCACTTCCTGGGGTGCCAGCGAAGGGGAGACCGTGATCACCTGCACTTGATTATCAGTTACATCAGGAACGGCGTCAATGGGCAGGATGGTGAAGTTGTAAACACCCCAGGCAATCATGGCCAGGGTTAACAAACCTATGATAAGCCTGTTTTGTAAGGAAAAATCAATTATGCGGTTGATCATATCCTGTATTGGTTTAATGAGGTATTAAAGATACAGAAAAAGTCGATACTTGAAAATCGGATTAAATTATCAATGAGAAAATTAATCACTTTCTTATATATCCGACAAATATAAATAATCCGATATTAAATCGCAATAATATCACTATTGTTGGATAAAAGTTTTGACCTTAGCGTAGTTTGCATTTGGAATTTTATATTATAAAAGTTATATTTGTTACATATCATATTATCTGGTAAAACCTATGGCTAAGAAACTGCTTTTTATTTCGATGGTGATCTTCCTGGCATTTCTTGTAATCTGGTCCTGCAAGCATGATCCGGAAGAAATAGCCGGTCCAAACCCGCCCGATCCCACTCCCTGCGATACTCTGGTGATTACATATCCAGGCGATGTTTATCCAATCTTTGATCAGTATTGCATATATTGCCATGGAGGGGATATACCGGAAGGTGGCATCGACCTGACGGATTATGATGTGGTAGCTGAGCTGGCCCAGAACGGGCAATTGCTCGGATCTATCAATCACCTTAACGGATACTCACCCATGCCTAAGGACGGCAATAAACTGAGCTTTTGCCTGATCAGGACCATTACGATCTGGGTGAATGATACGACCTTCCCTTCACCTGGGCATCCATGTGATCCGGATACCATTTATTTTGAACGGGATCTTTTGCCCTTGCTGCAAAGCTCATGTGCACAGCCGGGATGTCATGATGCCATTACAATGCAGGATGGAGTTCGCCTGACTGATTATAATTCTGTGATGCAAACTGCCGATGTGGATCCTTTCGATCCTGAGGGAAGCAAAATATACGAAGTAGTGATCGAAAATGACCCTGAAGATCGCATGCCACCGCCACCAGCTTCAGCATGGCCACAGGAAAATATTGACATCCTGTATACCTGGATTGCACAGGGAGCACAGAACCTTTACTGCGATGAAGAAGAATGTGATACAAGTAATGTAAGCTATACAGCACCGGTAAGTGGCATTATTCAAAAACATTGCCTGGGATGTCATAGCGACAATAATCCTCTTGGTGGATTAAGCCTTCAGGGATACAATAATGTGGTAGCGGTGGCCAATGATGGCAGATTGATTGGCACTGTCAAGCATGAAGCCGGCTATCCGGCTATGCCAAAGAATTCATCGAAACTTTCTGATTGTAAGATTCTTCAACTTGAAATCTGGACTCAAAATGGAACACCTCAATAACAATAAATTGTTGATCATACTGATGGTTTTTGCAATGATATCCATCACTTTATCGTCATGCTACTATGACAATGAAGAGGAGTTGTATCCGTCTACTGCAAATTGTGTGACTGAGAATATGTCATATGCGAATGATGTATGGCCTGTGATCAACGCGAGTTGCACCGGTTGTCATGGCGGGGCAAATCCCTCCGGGGGGATCAAATTGGAAAATTATACTGATGTGGCTGCGGCTGCAGCAATAGGGGCAGGAAGCTACGGCAGCCTGTACGGGACCATCAGTCATGCATCGGGGAATTCACCCATGCCAAAGAACGGAAACAAGCTTCCGGATTGCACCATATCACAGATCAAAGCATGGATCGATCAGGGGGCGAAAGATAATTGATATATAGTTTATAATTTACAAATTAGAATATTGATAGATGAAGAAGTGGATGAAAATAATAGGAGGCTTGTTAATAATAGGCGTCCTGGCTGCATTATATGTATGGTTTTTTGTGTATAACAAACCACATCGTGATTATGAAAAGGCTGAGCCCGACCAGGTTCTTACCGCGGAAGAACTCTTTTACCAGTATCGCAACGACAGGGCATTTGCTGATAGCCTCTATACAGGGATGGTAGTGCAGGTCAACGGTGCCCTGGATAAAGTAGAATTCGCTGATTCGATTCTGGTCGCTATTTTCGTATTCGACCAGGGGATGTTCGGGGATGAAGGTGTTCGCTGTGTAATTCTGCCTAATCATTATGATGGATTGAGGGTAGTAGGGCCCGGTGATATGATCACCCTGAAGGGCTATTGTACGGGTTACAATGATACTGATGTGATCATTCAGAAGACTTCAATTATCAAATGAATGTAAACTAAATGGGGGTGTTAAGTGTTACTTATGAATATTAATCATAAATACACTAAAGCAATGAAAAAAAGTATAAGTATACTGATCGTATTCTTACTGCTAGGCTCAGCAGCCTTCAGCCAGAATTTTGTGACCAAAACGGGTCATATCAAATTTTATTCAGAAACACCCATAGAGACCATTGAGGCAAACAACCATGCGGTTAATTCAGCCCTGAATCCAAAAACAGGCGAATTCGTTTTCAAGGTTCTCATGAAATCCTTTGAATTTGAAAAGGCACTCATGCAGGAGCATTTCAATGAGAATTATGTAGAATCTGACAAATTTCCCAATGCAATATTTAATGGTAAAGTAGCCAATGTGGCTGATATTGATTTCAGTAGTGATGGCTCATATGATGCTTCCATTAAAGGTGATCTGACCATACACGGAGTGACCAAGGCAGTGGAAGAAAAGGGAACATTTATTGTGAAGAATGGAAAGATCCAGGGCGTAAGCGTATTCAATGTGCTGCTGGACGATTATGAGATCAAAGTGCCCGGAGCTGTGAAACAACAAATCTCCGAAAGCATTGAAGTTAGTGTTGATATAATGCTTGAGGAGGTTTCGAAACCATAACCTCAAATGATCAAAAAAAGCCTGATTCTGTGCCTGGCTGTACTTTGTGCAGCCTCGGCACGGCTAGCTTCTCAGGATGACCTGATGGACTTATTCGGGGAAGAAGAACCCAAAACAGAATTTGCTTACGCAAGCTTTAAAACAACCCGTATTTGCATCGGGCAGTCCATCGAAAACCCACCAAACGGCAACCTCATTTTTGTTGTTTCCCACCACTTCGGGACAATAAACCAGGGATTTTATGAATTCTTTGGTCTGGATCAGGCCACCACACGTATCGGATTTGAATATGGTGTGAATGACTGGATCGCTATAGGAATTGGAAGGAGTACACTCAACAAGACTTTTGATGGCTTTGCCAAGATCAAGATCCTGCGTCAAAGCAGTGGTGCCAGAAATATGCCACTTTCAGTATCATACTTTGGAAGCACAGCTATTTCTACATTGAAATGGCAGGATCCCGACAGGAAAAATTACTTTACTTCCAAAATGTCCTATGCACATCAGATCCTGATAGCCAGGAAATTCAGTAATGCTTTTACATTTCAACTCATGCCAACACTTATTCACAGAAATCTTGTTGAAAAAACGCAAGATGAAAATGATGTGTTTTCTGTAGGTGCCGGAGGGCGTGTAAAAGTTTCTAACAGAGTGTCAATTAATGCGGAATACTATTATCTGATACCCGGACAAACGGCTGACGATTATTACAACACTTTTACAATTGGAGTTGACCTGGAGACCGGAGGCCACGTTTTTCAACTATTTGCCACCAATGGTAGGGGTGCGATTGAGGAATATTATATCCCACAATCAAGTGGTTCATGGCTGAATGGCGATATTCATATTGGGTTTAATATCACGAGAGCCTTTACCATTAAAAAACCCAGACACTGACCTGAGCATATAGCATTTAGCATTTAACTTTTAGTATTTAATATGTGAAATTAATAGGTTAAAAGGCAAAAGGCATATGGAAAAAGGAAAAGGGCATATGGCATAGGTCATATGGTACATGTGCAATGTGCAATGCTAAATGTGAAATGGTCTAGCTGGAATAAACGTGTACACTTGATTGTGCAGAGGGCAGGTAGTTGATTCCGAACCAGCAAATGAGCAATACCACAAAGGCGAGGGATACGATCCACAAAGCAGTTTTGGGGGATTGTTTCTTTTTCAGTCGGAAGTGAATGTAAAGCAAATATGCCAGCCATGTGAGAAATGCCCATGTTTCTTTGGGATCCCATGTCCAGTAATGCCCCCATGCCTCTTTGGCCCAGAGGGCTCCGAACAACAGGCCAAAGGTTAGAAATGCAAAGCCGATGTAAACAATGTTATCAGCCATCAGCATCACCCTGTCAACATCTTTACCGTGATAATACAGGTACAGGCCCCATACTCCAATCAATGAAGAGAAGCCAAGGAAAGCATAGCCAACAATGTAAACAACCACATGTGGGATAAACCATGGGCTTTGAAGGGCCGGCATCAGGGTTTTGTCAAAAGTATCCGGGTTCATGTAGTTCAGGAAGAGGAACAGCAAGGCCATGAGAATGGTATATACCAGCATAAGTGGCAACTTCCAGCGATAGTGCAATACGATCCCGATGGAAGAAATAAATATACCATACCATAAACGGGTTTCGGCAAGGGTACGGAAAGGTGGGCGTTCCAGGCTAACCCATAAGCTGATGGCAAAAGTGATGACAGCAGCCCATCCAAGGAAAAGAAATATGCCAATAAGTTTTTGAAATACCGACTTTTTAGGAGTCAGCAACATGATCAGGGCCAGTGACCAGAATACTGTCGCCAGGAGTAAATATGTTGGATAATCTAACCAGGTCATGCTTTTTTAGTTTTAATTCTACCTTTTCCCATCCACAACAAGTACAATGTTCCGAACAATATCATAAAGATGCCTACGTACACTACCGGCAGCCAGGGGTCACGGACAAGTTCGATCACACTTTTTTCCGACCAACGGCCGGCAAGATCATCGTAGCCTGTCTGGTAAACTTTCCATCCTTCTATTTTGATAGGTTTATTTACCTCGATATAATAGTCTTCATATTCGTCCATGGATTGGTAAATCCTTATGTCGGAAGAGTATTCCTTTGGACGAACCTTGGTCATGGCCACTGAAAGTTCATCGTTTAGCCTGAGATAGCTGGCAGGTACTTCGAAGCTGCCATCCGACACCCATCCTTCTACAGTGTGGCCGTTCAGTTCATCTTTTGCTATGATATAAACGGCGTGCGATCCACCCGGATATGCTGTGGTGTCATAATTATCTCCGTATTTCCTGGCGTTATCAATGTACCTCTCAAATTTGAGGTTGTAGTTTTCAAGCTTGCCTGTTGCACCTTCTTCAACCGTAGCCAGCTTTCCGCCTTTCTCCAACTGCAGGGTATAATCTTTATTTTTCATTAGCCCTACCTGTGGTGCATATTCTTCAATTGTAAAATCCAGTAACAACATACCGAATCCCATGTTATAAGCTTGTCCCTGGCTATCGTATGCAGTGGTTACAGGATGCGTTTTCTCAAGTTGCATGCTTAGCCTCCACATATCGGCCGAGCCCAGAGAAGCAGTCACAACAACGATCCATAAACCTATATGGTTTAGAAGGAATGCAAAATTCTTCACCGTGAGCGTCTTGAACCTCCTGACAATGGTAAAGCCCAGGACAATCAGCAAATATAAAGCACTCATAAGGTAAGGCCAGCTACTTATCACATGGGTCAGGCCCAGACTGTCGATCAGTCGTGGATCCTGCATATTTCCGCCTTGAGGGATAAACCCAAGCAGAAGCACCATGAGGGTAAAGGCAGTTATGGATGCAATGGCTGCCTGTGTACTGGAAAGCCACCTGACAATGGGATGCTTGATAAGGCTATGGACAAGGAAAAAATAAATAACGAATATGATAATAATGGCAATATTAACGGGCCATCCTGGCATTCTGATTCCTCCGCCAACAAGTAGTTCAATCAGGAAGCCTGTCAGCAACATAAAAAATGCTACCAGAAAACTTTCACGGTATTCCCAGGGGTATTGCCAGAGTTTGGTCTTTTGCTTTTGCTTTGGTTTGTTGTTGCTCATTTAGCTGAATTATACCGTACAAATGTAAAGAATAAACCTTTTATTCAGGTATTCCATTACCTGATTTATTGTTTTTTAGATCTTTTAATCATAATGAGCTGAACAATGGCATAGAAATAATGCCCCCAAACACCCGCAAGCATAATGATCAGGGTAATGATCATCCATAGCGGGGCGATAGGAGTCCACAGCTCTCGTGAGGGTTTTTCTGCAGCAATCAGTTTTTTAGGCTTTGCCCAATCTATCATAGCACTCACCTCCACATTGCCATAATCGTAATGCTCTTCCAGCCTGGCTATAACGAGGATGTTTCCTGTAGAGTCCCCTATGACAGTGGTCGGGAAATCAATATATCCGGTACCATCTTCTTCAAACCAACCATCAGCGATCTTCATGAAACTGAACATCCTGGGGACATAAAAATACAGGTCGTCATCGGCCAAAGGCCAGTTTCCTTCAGGTCCGATGATCAGTCCTTCGAAATATACGAGCCGGTCTTCTTCTTCTGCCTTAAAAGAAATTCTGATGACCACATCCTTCACCATCAGTTCCTCTTCTGCTTCCCAGTAAAAATCGTTGCCTTCGAATCGGGCGGTAAAATATATATACCCTTCTTCATCCATAGGGTACTCAATGGTCCCGTCGGGGATGTTCAATTCTGCAATGCCGTCGGCATTACTGAGGGATTCACCAAGGATCACAATCTCCTCCCCATTTGAAAGCATAAACTGTACAGGCAAGCCTTGTACAAAATATTCACCATCATCGTTGTCGGAGGTGAGTTTTGCGATCAATGATCTGCTCATGTCATTATATTTCCAGGTGCTGAATTCCATATAGACATCAGCCGGATCATCATCCTGGGCATACAATACAGTGCTGAACAGGGCACATGTCAGGATGATCAGTAAAGTATATGTGAATGTCTTTTTCATATCAAGAATTTATCTCATGAATACTTATTTAAAGGATCTCCTGCTTTTTCTTCCTTTCTTTTTCTTCCGAAACCGGAATAATCGGGATAAACCTGGCTCCTATGGTAAAAAAGAGGCAGAAGGCGGCAACACCACCAATGGTCAGTGCCCATTCAACCCAGGTCCCGGAGTATGATATCCAATCGAGCCTGGCATCCTGTATCGGCAGGTAGGGTGATTCCAGCGTAGGAACAACGATAAGGTATCGGTTCAGCCACAAGGCGATCACCACCACAACTGCTGTGATAGTAATCATGTTGATAGTCCTGAATTTGGGAATCCCAATTACAACCAGGGGCATGAGCACCCCCAGATAATTAGACAGGATAAACATCAAAAAATATTTATCCATAAGCAATTGGATAAGGTTCTCATCATCTTTCTGTGAACCATACCATTTCGTGAGGTATTCGCTGAAGGTGAAATATCCAAAAAAAGCAGCAAGGATAAGCATGAGGACACCAATATTCACAAAATGCTTTTTGGTCAGGTATTTCTCCAGGTGATAAATTTTGCGGAATACCCACATGGCAATGATCAGGACACCTGTACCGGAATACACAGCAGCGATTACAAAGTAAGGGCCGAAGATTGTACTGTGCCAGCCGGGTTGCAAGGTTACACTGAAGATCCATGCTAAAACTGAATACACAATGATGGCAATGGCAATAACCATGGCAGCCATAATATCAGTGGCATTATTAAGCCTCTTTTGCTGTTCAGGAGTTCCGGTATATCCTAGGGCCAACACACGGTATAATTTCTTTCTCCATTTGGGGATCTTCAGTTCGGTGAAATCACGCAATGCCGCTATATCCCTCAATACCGACAGGTAAAGGAAAATGATACATCCAAAAATATCAGTTGAGATAGCAATAACATCCCATGTGATCGGTGATTGTATCCTTCCATACATGACCAGGAAGGGTAGCCTGTCGAGGCGACCAATACATAATAAAATATATAGGGGGCCGATAAACAGTGCAATGATCGTGATAAGCTCTGCCATGCGGATCACAGGCTTCCTCCATGAGGTCCTGAAGAGGTGCAGAGTCCCTGAGATCAAAGCTCCGGCATAACTGATCCCCATAAAAAAGATGAAGTTGACAATAAATATTCCCCAGACCACATTGTCGCGCATTCCCGTCACAATATGCCCCTCAGTTATTTGCACATAGAGAGCCCAGAGGCCCCAAAGGATGAGCAGGACCAGGAAAATGATCCAGATAATGGACTTCGCTCTCGGTCTTTCAACCTGTGAACGGAATTCCCTTAACTTTTCGAAACTGGCTGTATTTGTTGCTTCCATATTTTACCCCTTGTTTTTTGCGTAAGGTGTATCTTTATATCTTGCCTTGATATCCTCATCAAGGCTTTTGTATCCGCGGTCGACAGGAAACTGCCTGTTTACCGGGGGCAGGTAGTAAACACTTGGCCTGGTGCCCAGGCCCTCCAGATAGCGGTATCCGCTCCTGTCCTTTATCAGTTCACTGAATGCAAGAGTTTCAGAGCCATTGGTAACGGCATCCTCGTCGATATCACCGAAATAGATCACGCCCATTGGACATGCAAGCAGGCAATAAGGTAATTTATTCTCGCGCAAGCGGTCGGCACAAAACACACATTTCGATACAGTCCCTTCTTGTCCGGGTACGCTGTTCTCCGGGTTATAAACAATGGACCCGTCATATTCGTCGTGGTGTTTCCAGGCAAAGTTCCTGGCCGAATAAGGGCAACCTGTCATACAGAACTTGCAGCCAATGCAACGATCGTGATCAACAAGCACAATACCATCAGTCCTTTTATAGGTTGCTCCAACCGGGCAAACGCTTACACATAAGGGATTATCACATTGGAAACAGGGTTTCGGGAACCAGTAAGGAGCAGATTTATCTGAGTCCTGCATGAGGTACACCTTCATGTATTCATGATCCTTCGGTAGATGGTGCCCTTCCTGGCAGGCTTCAACACACTTACGGGCATTAAAGCATTTAGCCAGGTCGATAACCATGACAAACTTCCGCCCGGGAATACCCTCCCTGGCCTGTAATTTGTATTCTTCTGATGGACGGATATCTGCGGCATCTACCTCTACTAGCTTCCCGTCAGGGGTAAGCAATTTTACTTTTTCTCCCGATTTTGAATCACCGCAGGATGAAAGGACGCCGCCGGCAGCAAATGCACCTGCACCGGCAAGAAGACCTCTGCGTATAAATTCCCGCCTGGGATTTTCCTTCTTATTGCCTTTTTCCATAGTATTTGCTTTATGGTTTGATTTTAATGTTTTTCATGGTAGCCGTTGAACATACTCTTGAAGTTGCTCAGGGGCTTTGCTCCAATAGTGCAGAAATATACATGCACAATCATGAATATTGAGATCACGAATCCGATTATTACATGAAAAAGATCGGTGAAGTGAATACTCCGGTTGCCAAAAATGTCGTGTAGAAAATATTCAGGGTAGAGTAACATTAATCCTGTAATAATAACTACAGGCATCGAAATGTACATGATTGCCACGTAACTGAACCTTTGCAAGGGATTGAATTTGTTTTTTTTAGTAATCTCAAAAGGAGGTTTCTCCCCTTTGAACATCCCAAAGGAATAATACCTGAACTGCCTGGCAACATTCTTGAAGTAACCTTTTAGCCTGAATAAATACTGGTTTCCATTAGAAGTAAATATATTCCCCAATAAGAAGATCAGGTAGCTGATTGTCAGAATGATTCCTGAAATGTCATGTATGCTCACAGCCCAGTCGAAGCGCATGATCGGGTATTCGGGGTCGGAATATTGCATACTTACCCCTGTTACAATTAAAAGTAAGCACAATATGGCATTCGTCCAGTGCCATAACCTGATCCAAACAGGATATAAATACAATTTATCTTCCATGGTTATGAGTGTTTAATCGTCATTCTTAAAACGGCGTGAAATGCAACAAGCAAAAGCACGAGGAAGGAGATGCCCAGGCTTAGTCGGTTCAGATAATAATTCCTGTTTGCTCCAATGATATAAGCTTCCTCCAATATGGCAGCATTCGAAAAGCCTGTAAGCGAACGCTGATCGGTGAACTGCATTTTATAAAGTGAAGTCAGAAGCATTGAATTTTTTGAATGGCAGTCAACACAGCGTTTAACTGCTTTTTCTTTTGGCTGAACATTGTGAGCTACCATGAGGCTGTCACTGATCTCTGTATGGCACTCGATACACCTGACACTTTTGAAATGGAGTCCCTGGTTGGGAAGCCATCCATGCTTATCAAGGATATTTGGATTGTCGAGCGTAGTCAAAAGCTGGTATTTGGAGGTATTTGCATGACAACTCAGGCAGATCTCATTATCATAGAGTATAAATTCTTCCAGGTTTTTGTTTGTACGGGCATTGATCTTATAGGTGTGTGGGTTATGACACATCCAGCAGGTAAACTCCTCAGAGTGTTTTGAGGAATGAACGCTCTGGTGGAATTCTTCATCAATGCGTTCAAAATTATATTGAGCGTAATTGTCATCCCCGCCATGACAGTCCATGCATTCATATACAGGTTCCATCCGCAACTCCCCGGCATGAGGAAATTCGGTGTAATCTTCTGAATGGCAGTCGATACAACGAAAATTCCAATGATTGGAGACATAGAACTGTGCGGAATCCACAATATAGTACGGATTCATTCTTTCCTTGATATCACGCTCTACCCAGTCATTGTAATAATAATAATAGGTTTGGCCATGACATTTCAGGCATTCCTGGTTTTTGGATAGAAACTCATATTCCCTTTGAGGCTCCTCTTCAACAGGTGTCTGAGAAGAAAGAGATGGAATGAGTAGAAAAAAAAGGGATAAAATCAGTATTGGGGCAGAAAAAAACAGTGTCCTTCTCATTTGGCAAAAGATTAGAAAAAAAAGGTGCCATTTAATACAAATGACACCTTTAAATTATTCACTAAACTATTTCAATGTTCTCAGATAGCTGATGATCGCCCATCGATCTTCATCATCTGTGATCTTTTTTTCATAGTTTGGCATCTCATCACGTCCAATGATCGACTTATAAAAGATTTCGCCATCGGTACCGGCCTGAAATTCTTCTGATGAAAAGTCACCGGGAAAAGTTTCCAGTTGCGCGGCTTTAGGTCCGTCGCCAAGGCCTTTGTTGCCATGACATGATTTGCAATGCTTGCTGTAGAGCATTTTACCAACCTTGGTAAGGTCTTCACCGGCATATGGGTTTTCCATTTTGACATACTTAGAAGGAATGTCCCATGCTGCTCCTTTTTTTTGTCCGTCCTGAGGGCCGGCAAAAGCCATAAATGCGATAGCCAGGACTATAATTCCTGCTAAGGCTAATAAACTGTTGATCGATTTTGTTTTCATATGTGTAGTTTTAGATAGTTATACAATTAGATATTCTAATACTGTGCCAGACTTTTCCGGCTAGAAGGTCCATAATCGCGTGATCGTAAATCCAAAGAACAATTCTCCATCCAGCCAATCGTTCTGGTTTTCCATCATGATGTATTGAGGAGAGAGATCTGTGGCCGATGTAACGAATATTTGAAATACGTGTGTACTGGTAGATACCTCATAACCAATTCCAAAATTCTGATATGGTTTATTGGTCAGTGTAGTATGCTCCTGTATTGATTTTATGTTCAGAGGTATGCCATAATTAAATACAATGGATGACTGTGGTGTGAATCTGGCCCTTGCGGTAAAAGAAATTCCAAACCTATCATGCTCAAGTGAGAGAATCGACGCGATTGATATGTGAAAAATTACCGGCAACCTGGACAGAAAGCCAGTCGGTAAATTTACGTGCTACAATCAACTCGGTAAAATAAGAAAGACGGTTTGTAAATTTGTAATCCTTACCAAAATAAGTGTCCGCCCTGCCATCAATACCCATATTCCCATATGCTGTAAGGGCAATAGGCATCTTATTGTCGCGGGTCTGTTCCAGGATATTATACTTGATCCGGAAATCTGAGAGCATGCGGTACTTGGTAATACCGTATCCTACTGAAAGCTTGTTTGTAATGCTATAGTTAGCTCCAATCCTGATATTTGATGAACCGTAGATTCCAAAAAGATTAGATATGTTCTCAATTTGACCGAAACGGTGTTCAAGGACAACTTCAAGTGTTTTCTTGGTCGGGATGTAAACCGTTTGGTTATCGATGACTGTAGGACATGCAAAAGGAGCCCTGACAGGTTTGCTCTTTACCTTAACCGGCTCTACAGCCTCATCCTGTGCCAGCAAAAGTGCCGGAAGAAATAGAAAGATGATCAGGAATATATTTAGTTTTTTCATGCGCTGAAGTATTTAAGATTGACAATTAATTGTTGTTCGCACCCTGTGTGATCCAGGCCAGAACGATATCTTCATCGCCCGGAGTGGTATAGGGTTTCATCGAGCCGCTTTTCATGCTGGTGTAAAGGATGCTTGCTTCCGGGGTTTCTGTGTCCACGTAGCTTCCACTGATCAGCGCATTATATGCATTACCTTCCGAGAGATCTGGAGATGTTGCACCTGCGCCATGACATACATTGGTATTACACCCATTGTTAAAGATCGGCATAATGTCGTTTTCAAAACTGACAGTATCCGGAATAGGCTGTTTCTCAGGCTGGATCCATTCATACTCGCATGAACAGAAGATAAACCCGGCGAACGCAATAAGTAGTATCGCTTTAAATATTTTCATAGCTATATTTTTTTAGTAATATACGAAAAAAGGCCTCAATTCCCAACTGAAGCCCCTTTTCGTAAAATCAAATATTATTTACTGGATGGCAGCAATTGAGTTTTCAAGCAATGCTTTTACATAATCAAAATTATGTACACCAAGGCTGCGGTCTTCTTCAAGCATCTTATAATTGTAGAATGCACCGGCTAATTCATTGGAGTATGTGCCAGGAACATTAAGGTAACCAGGATGCCCAACTGTATCCATAATTCCGTTGGTTTCCAGTAATCCTTTAAGTTCTACCATCAGGTCTTCAATTTCTAATTGAACCTCTTCTACTTTGCTTTCGGCATCTTCATGACACTCGACACAGCCAGTAGTATTCAAATCACCCATAGAGAAAGTATGACCTCCCCAATTATCTCCATAAGGAGGATCAGCCATATGGCATGTGTTACAGGCATCGGTGAAGTTTTTTGTGTGCCATGAATTAGCATATGTTACATCTCCAGCTACTTCATAAGCGCCGCTTTTTGCTACACCTGCAAAAACGTTGGATTGAGGTCCGTGGTGAGGTCCCCAGCGATAACTGGTACCTTCCGGGAATTCAATAGTACCCGTACCCATGGCAGGATAAGGTGATGCTTCCCTTGACTGGTGACATTTAGCACAGAGGTTAGAAATACCGTAATCAAAAGTAGCGCCGCCCTGCAGATAGGTTACAGGATCAGTGTACCTGAGTGTCCAGTCTTCTGCGGTATAGGTTTCATGCACCTCGTGGCAGGTATAGCAGCTGATGGGTGTTGGGTTGTTGATGTCTGCAGCTGTTGTGGTTTCACCGGTCTCAATAATTTCCCTGAATCCCATACTGGTATGGCAGGGAGCACAGGAAGTAGAGTTACGGACATAAGTTCCGCCGGTGGCATGTACAGACATGTTCCACTGTGTAACTTTTGCCATGAAGTCTTCTCCGGAGTTATGGCATTGTCCGCAGGTGGCTGTGCCATCGGTACCATTAATACCGTTTTCTCCTGCTGGCCCGGCAGGGCCTTCTTTAGTACAACTTGCAACGAAAACAATCAGTGCAAGAGCGGGAATAAGTAATAAAATTGTTACGAGCTTTTTCATATTTCTGGTAGTTTGTTTGGTTTACGTTTTAAAATCCTTACAATTTTACGTCATCATGTCTTTCCTCCGAAAAAATCACCTATGATGTATATGGGAAAATTATTGCTATATCGATACAGAGATTGCGGCAGGAATACAGTTAATAAATGATATATGTCAATAAGAACATTCTAATGAGCTGATATTGGATGGGTTGGGTAGATAAAAATACGAGTGTTTAAAAACAATATTAATACTTAGACTGAATATAAATTAATGAAGTTGGAGTTTATCCGGTTTCTCCAATGCGGATAAGTTCTTTTTTATTGAGTATCTCTACCACATTCCCATCAACTTTAATAAGGTCCTGGTCTTTAAAGGTTTTAATAACCCTGATGACATTTTCTTTCGACATGGCTGTCAGATCGGCAAGATCCTGGCGCGACAGTGATAATAGAAAAGGATTCCGTCCGTAGATCTCATCAGAGAGGAAAACAAATGCATCTGCAATGCGGCCGGACATTTGTTTCTGCGTAAGATTAATAAATTTCTTAAAGTTCCCTATGGATATCTGGTTGGTCTTTTTAAGCAGGTCACAGGCAAAAGAAGGATTCCGCTCTATCAGTTCTTCAATGATCTTGGTGTCGATCAGGCAGGCTGTGGTTTCCTCAATAGCAGCCACAGAAAAATGATGGCGGTAATCAACGAACATGCCTGGGCCACCAATCATTTGCACAGGTTTGGCAAATGAGAGGATCAGGTTTCTTTTGTTAAGGCCCTCTATATATAACTTAACCAGGCCATCAGTAATGCAAGCCACATGGGTAAGCGCTGAACCCTGTTTGAAAATAATCTCTCCCTTGTTGAAGGTCAACTCATAGCGATTTTTATCTACCAGCTCGATTTCTTCATCGGTAAGCAGGGTGAAAATGTTATTGCGTTTTTTGCAATTCTTGCATTCACGGAAGTTTTCTTTCGTCAACATAGTAATTAAGGCCTGAGTAGTTTGAGCGACTTGTCAGACAAAATTAATACAAAAAATGAGTGGGTTTACTTAATAAGCAATTTAATATTGGATACCTGCGAGTGCTGCTGTATGTGAAGAATGTACGCACCGGCTGGCAATCCGTCAGGAAGAACACAGCCGATAGCATGATCGCCTTTTTGACCATAAGTATTTTCATAAAGACTTATGGATCTTCCGGCCATCGACACAAGCTCAATATTGATCTTGCCAGCCTCTTCGGCATGATATGATACATTGATCACATCAACAGCAGGATTAGGATACACGGCAACTTGCATGTCAGCATGCTCTTCAATGGAGATAGTTGTATTTTCGTTGGCTATGTAAGTAGAAAGTTTGGTGACGGGTTTGTTCAGCGTGAATGCACCGTAAAATGTCACATCGCCTGTTCCTGTTGCGGGGGCGGTCCACTGAAACTGCCATTCAGCAGGGTTTGCGGATGTTGCATTATCCTGTGTAACTGCCTTATTTCCATTCACGAGATGAATGCCGGACCCATCAATAACTGTTCCTAACATGTTTCCGCCGGCATCCTGTGGCGAAACTTCAAAACCTTTATCTCCGGAACCGCTTATTGTGATATAAATATTGTAGGTTTCTCCCGGAATATATCCATCATCCGGAATATCAGATGTGATCCAGCCCAGGACTGCGGAAGCAGTGCCACCATGGCATTGTGTGCAATTTTTCCCATCACCGGGTGATCCGGTATATCCACCGGGAGAACCCCCTGGCCATTTGGTATTACCTCCGAACCCGTATATAAGTACCAGGAGAATTAAGCTGAAAGGGAAAGAGAGTAGAATTTTTGCCTTCATAAGATTGGTTATAGATAGATATTTGTTTATTTGCATATGTTGCAAATATAATATCCAAAACCAATTTTTGCGCAAAAGGTCCTTATTTATAATTATTATAAGGACGGTTTATTCCGGCCGGACTTATTATATTATTTGTACAGTTCTGATCCATCAACGAATATCAGGTATTCGTGGATTAAGTCACCTTTCATCTTCAGTAAAACTGAAAAAGGAACTTGTAGAATAGAATCATCATGGCGTTTATAGCTTACCCTGCCGGTAGCAAAACGGGTATCATCAATTTTCCAGTCTTCGATCTGATCGTGTGCAATTCCTTTGATGCTCTGGTAAAAGTTGTCTAGAAATCCTGTGATTGCTTCCCTGCCCTCAACAGCCGGGATATTGGCAAAACGAAATATACCGTTCTCTGTCATCATGGCTGCCAGGCCTGCTCCGTTCATGGCATCCACAGCACCATACATGTCTTTGATAAAATTATCTGTGCTCATCAGTTTAATTTGTTTTAGGCTCTGAAATGAAGTAACAATAAAGTTTAAGGGATGTTCAGAAAGCATCATAAAATAAGCCCCTGAAATTTTCCGGGGGCTTTGTTAAATGACCACATTAGCGCTTAATAAAGCACTCTCTGGCAATCCTGCCGTCATGCAAACAGGTTTCCAGTATATACATTCCGGGAGGATATTGTGACACAGATAAGCTGGTTTCTTCCATCTTATGCTTGAAGGTTTTCTCATCAAGTATCCTGCCATCCATTCCATAGACTTTGTAATGTATAATGTCACTTGAGCAGCGGATATTTACAATATCTCCAGCTGGATTGGGATACAAATCAAAAGCAACTTTTTCTAATTCATCAATACCCACTGGGAAATTATGATCTACCAGGTAGGTAACACTATATCCTCCTGCGGTAACAAATTCTGTGATTGAGAAAACATTTATTTTTAGGTTTTCTGCCATCCATGAGTAGTGTATATCAACATTCGTTCCGGTATGTACCCAACCTGCGCCAAAATTCATATACATATAGGAGGTGGTTGTCGTAACCAGGCGAATTACATTATCATAATGTGCTTCAGGAGTAGTAATGCTTCCCCATGCATCAACAGTCATCATTACATAACCAGAATCTTTCATCATGTACATTCCAGCTGTAGAATTATATATTCTATACTTATAAGTATCAGATATGGTAGTTCCATATGAACATGGGAATTCAATGCCTATTAGAGGATCATCATAATTTGCAAATGAAACTGCTCCGCCCACGGTATTGCCTAAACCTAACATTGATTGGTTTGAATTAGTCATAGCATAATAAACAAAGGGACCTTCTTCTGATGTTCCTTCTCCACGAACACAGAGGTTTGAACCAACCAATGAGGTTGAATCAACATAAGGAGTGCCGGCAGGATCTATGCAAAATGAAGGTTCTCCAGCGATATAGGTGCCACCGCTAATTGTACTGAAATCCCAGCTGACATTTGACCCTGATGGGCCGGGATTCATACTTGTGATCTCATTATACATGTCCATGCGGTAGTTTTCGCCAGGCACAAGATTATAACTGCTGTTCATCGTAAACTGACAAAATACAGCTGAAGTTAGCAGCATCGAAATCAAAAATAGTGTAGTTTTTTTCATGTTTAGATTTTTAAAAGATTGCGAATGACTTTTATTCCGTATACGTTGGCCATAGTTGCCAGTCAGGATCGCCGTAATGGTATCCGCTCGCGTCGTGTGAAGAAAGAAGGCTCCCGCTGCCACTGATCATAAATTGATCGGTATCACTTACTGTGTAGTTGATCACATATAAGTCGCCACCGCCCGGCTCATATTTGTTAAAAGCGATCTGATCGGTGTTGGGTGATGTCCAGAGCCCGGTGGGATGCAGCCCTTCCACAATAAAACTGTTTGTTACATCGGTCATTGCCCCCGTGTTTACATTTAGGACCTTTACTTGTTGGTCATTTCCCAATCCCATGAGAAATACCAGGAATTTGCCATCCTGTGTCCAGCAGATATCCGTGAAATGGACTGTTTCAAAAGGCTCGCTATACATTACTTCTTTAGTGTTCCCATTGGCATCCATAATAATGATCGCATCATGTGGATGATTTGCATCGATCTCCCTGAGTTTGCCGTTAAACGCAATGAAGGCACCATTGGGTGACCAACTAGGCTCGTAAGCCCATACCATTTTTGTAGCTATTTTGCCCGGACACTCAATCGCTTCGTTTTGAAATGTTAATTGCTGATATCCGCTGCCATCTTCATTAATTTTGTGAATCTGGTCGTCGGATAACATATCAACATCCTGTGCTGCGAATACAATTTGAGGGCCTACCGGTGAAACATCAAACTGAGTTACATCCCAGTCGTTCTGGCTTGTAACCTGAAAAAGATTGTCACCGGTGCTCCTGTCGCAGGTAAAAATTACTTTTATAGCACTTCCACCTGGTTCTTTGCTGGTAATCACCGCTTTTTGGCTGCGGTAGCCCAGCGCCCAATTCTGAAGGCCTATCACGTTGGGTTGTACGGCCGACAGCACTTCCCCGGTAGTTGGAGATACAATAACATAGGTGCTGTAGCTCGACATCGCAATGATAAGAGAATTGTCGATGATGGGATCTGGAACTGCAGGATCTTCCGCTTCATCTTTTTCGCATCCTGAAATGATCAGAACCAGAAAGGATAACAGTAATAAACTAATAGTGTACTTTTTCATAATAAATGGTTTTAATAGGTTAATTGTCATTTTTTAGGTTTTCAATAATTTTTTTCAACGCTTGCTGCTGTTTTTCGATTTTTTCCCTGATATCAGAGATATATTTCAAATTGTCAGGGATTCCATTATCATCTTTTTTATATGTTTTTTTCTTGCTCATAATGTTTTTCGACCGTTCAGGAAACGAAAGTACAGCAGAGGATCCTGCAAGAAAAATTTAGCAGGTATACTAAAAGTTTCTGCAGAGTTTCAAAAAGTCACAATTATTGTAAGTGACAGGAAAGCAGTCTGTTATAATGGCTATATTTTGATAAGAAAGGGGATCAGCTTATCATCGCAGGAAAGCCCGAACTTTTTGCGGAGGCGGTATCGGGTTGTTTTGATGCCTCCTTCCGACTTATAAGTGATAGCAGCAATTTCCTTTGTTGTTAGGTTTAGTTTCAACAAAGCTGCAGTCTTGATCTCGCTAGGGGTCAGGTCGGGACATTTTTCCAGCAAGCGGGTATAAAAACCGGAATGGATGTTCTTGAAGATCTTGTCAAATTCATCCCAGATATTTTGTTTGTTCTTTCTGTCAAGATCATTGATGATTGACCGTATATGGGCCGATACCTCTTCCCCTATGTCGGGATTATGATGGATCTCATCAAGCCTTTCAAGTATACTATGGATAGTATCATTGTATCGTATCATCTCCAGGGCTTTGGAAGCTAATTCTCTGTTTTTTGTTTCCAACTGATCCAGAAGTATCTGATTCTCATTTTCTCTGAGCTTGCTTTCCTGGGCATGTATGATGTTTTCCTGTTCCAGCAGAAGGACACTTTTTCTAAAAGCAAGTGATTTGTATCTCATGAGAATAAATATCAGTACCACAATAATAAGAAGTGTTGCACTGGAAATTGTCAGGAGCAGAATGTTTTTGCGCTGGATTTTACCTTCATCATTAAGACGGACAATTTTGTTGTCTTTTTGTTCTAACTGGAATTTTTGCTCAAATTCGATTAGCAATCGTTCCTTCTCAGCAGTAAAGAGGCTGTCTTCCAGGTTTTTGTATTTAATCTGGTAAATGTACGCCTTATCATATTGCTTGCTGTTGACATAAATGTTTGATAAAGATTGATATCCCAGGCTTACGAGGGTTGGGTTCTTGATTTCGGCTGCTAGCTTTTGAGTTTGCAATGCCAATGAAATGCCTCTTGGGTCCATGATACAACTGTAGGCTTCTGCAAGGCGGTATTTTGAAATGCATACCCCCGTCTTTTCATCAAGCTCTTCAAAACGATAAATCGCATCCTCAAGCATTTCTATTGCTTCATTGCAGCGATCCTGTTTAATCAGCAGTCCGCTCATAGCGTATTTAGAACTTGCAATTACACGGCTGATATCAAGTTTTTCCCTAATCTCCAGCCCCCTGGAATAATAAATCAGGGCTGAATCATATTCTTGCAGCATTTCAAAAGCTTCTCCAAACTGTGTATAAACACATGCAATGCCATATTCATCACCAATTTCCTGCTTTTGGACCAGGCCTTTCCGGAAATAACCCAATGCATTTTTCGGATCTCTACGTTTCATCAATATATGCCCGAGCGCAAGGTAGGATGCTGAGGATATTTTATCGACAGGATTCTGGCTTGTGAGATCGATGACTTGCTTATAGTGATCGACAGCGCTGATGAAATCCCCTTGCAATTTGCACAATTCTCCCCGGAAAAAGAAAAGTAGAGGCAATGCTTCTTGATCGGATGATTCCAGGATCTTTTCCTTCGCGAGCTCGAAGTATTTGTTTGCCAGCGGGTAATTGTCCTTATAATAATAGACACGACCCTGCCATAATAGACTTCTGCCTGTTCCAATATCATAGTTCTCTTTGGTTGACAATGTAAAAGCTTCCTGTAGGTACCCAAGAGCTTTATCGTTTTCAACACTGCAGTAATTCATTCCCAGATCAAGGAGAAAGGACACCTTGGTGGTATCATCAGCCAACTCATGTATTGAAGACTCGTCATACTCAGATGCTGTTAGCAAGATCGGCAATGCAATGAGTATGAACACGCATCCAGATATCAACTTTGCTGTAGATATTCTAATGAATAAGAATGCCTGCCTGGCGCTTATCGTGATCAGTTTTATGATTTTTGGGTTGGGTCAGGCAAATATAAGAAAATTGATTTATAACCCAAAGTAGGTCTGCTGCTTCAATATAGAAGCTAGTCAAGGTCCGGGTTGGACAATATATCATCAGGGTCGACAGGAAGTTTTTTAGCAAGCTTCGATCTTTCATCCAGCAATTTGTTGATCTCGTCATTACTGAGTCCGGGATTCTTCAACATCTTATCAATCTTGGCAATATCATCCGGTAGCTGCATCTCTTTGTCTTCCTCCGGCTCATCCAGATCAAGATCGCCAAGATCACCATCCAGTTCCATCTTTAATTGCTCCACCAGGCTGGCGATCATACCCTTTACAGGCTCACCAAACTTGCTTAACAATTCTTCCGACAATTGGTCACGCATATTCTCATAATTGCCCAGCAGGTATTCAAAATTCTGGTAAAAAGTCTTGTCGATACCAGACATATTGTCGAAGGATGCCTTATCCTTCAAACGCTTGAATAACTTGATCAGCAAGTCGAGATTTTCATTAAATGAACGGTCATCACTGCCCATATTATTTTTTTTACAAAATTACAGTATAATATTAAAACGAAAGCTGCTTAAAATCATTGTCTATATTTGTAAGTCAAAACTATCTAAAACTATAACAATGAAAACATCACTTTGGTTTATAATCATGACTGTATTTATTGGTTTTTCTTTGCAAGCTCAAAAAGTGAATAAGAAAATCATGGATCCTACTCATGAGGAAGAAATACTAATTGGTATTTGTAACAGGACAGGCCTGGAGGAAGGAGAATTTGGCATTGTTTTCACAGAGGAATATAGTGTTTATGAGGCAAATAAAGAGATGGTAAATAATATTTATAATCTGGATAAGAACATAGATATTACCATAGTTTTGGGTACCTGGTGCCACGACAGCCAGGAGCAGGTTCCACGCTTTTACCGCATTATGGATGATGCCGGGATACCTGATGATGTTATTTCGGTAATCTGCGTGGATGGAAACAAAACCGGAGGTGATATTGATATCGAAAAATTTGACATTGAACTGGTCCCTACCTTCCTTTTTTATCGCAATGGTGAGGAACTGGGCCGAATCATAGAAACACCTGAAACAACGCTGGAAGAGGATGTCTGGGAGATTATAAAATAGGCATTAGGCTTTAGGCATTGGGCATTGGGTGTTCTTTGAAAATCAATATTCTACGATCATATTTCAATATTCCCAATCGCCATTATTATTTAAACATTAGGATATAATCATTCACAAAGTTTTGAAGGTATTTCAAACAATAGAGGGCATTCAAAAAGAGATTCAAGATCAGAGAAACAAGGGCCTTTCCATAGGCTTCGTACCCACTATGGGTGCATTACATGATGGCCATCTGTCTTTGCTTGAGCATTCGATTGCGGATAATGACATCAGCGTTTGCAGCATCTTCGTAAACCCAATTCAGTTTAATAATGAACAGGATCTGGATAAGTATCCCAGGACCCTGGATGATGATTGCAGAAAACTTGAAGAAGCCGGTTGCGACCTGGTCTTTGTACCTTCGGTGGAAGAGATGTACCCGGATAAGGTGACTGAAGAGTATGATTTTGGCCAACTGGAGAGGGTTATGGAAGGAGCACATCGACCTGGACATTTCAATGGTGTGGCTGTTGTAGTCAAAAGGTTATTTGAGATTTGTTTGCCTGATAAAGCCTATTTCGGTGAAAAGGATTTCCAGCAGTTGATGATCATTAAGGCACTGGTGCAGCAGGAAAATATGCCGGTGGAAATTATTGGATGCCCGATCATCAGGGAGGATGACGGATTAGCCATGAGCTCCCGCAATGTCCGGCTGTCGGAAGAACATCGTAAGAACGCTCCTTTAATATATAAAGCATTGAGCAAGATCAGGGATAGGGCAGGACAGAAGCCCATTGATGCTATTATGATGAATATTAAAGAAAGGCTTAATTCAGTACCGGAGATGAAAGTGGAATACCTGAAAATTGTTGATGAAAGCACACTTTTACAGGTAGAAACATGGGATGAAGCGGAAAATATTCGGGTGTTTATTGCGATTTTTCTCGGCGAAATACGTTTAATTGATAACTTAAAAGTGTAATTTTGCGCTGACATGCAGATCGAAGTACTCAAATCTAAGATACACAGGTGTGTGATCACCGAGGCTGACCTTCATTATGTAGGAAGCATTGCCATTGATGAGAATCTTATGGATGCAGCTCATCTGATCGAGAACGAAAAAGTTTCAATATACAATATTACCAATGGGGAACGTTTGGATACCTATGTCATCAAAGGCGAAAGGGGATCCGGCATTATTTCTCTCAATGGGGCTGCAGCGCGAAAGGCTGCCGTTGGCGACCTGATCATTATTGTTTCTTACGCAAGCATGGATCTTGAGGAAGCGGCAACATTCAAGCCCTACATTATTTTCCCTGACGCAAATAATAAACTTTAAGGTATTGGTTAAGAAGGCACTGTCAGTTTTAAATTATGTGATATTCCTTCTTCTGGGAGTATTATTCCTCTGGTTGGCTTTCAGGAAACAGGATCCTCAGGAGATTATTGATTCCATTGCACATGCCGATTATATGTGGATTCTGCTCGGAATAGGAGCCGGGATATTATCACATATTGCCCGTGCAGCCCGCTGGAATATTCTGATCAGATCACTTGGATACAAACCAAAGCTGACCACCACATTTTATGCAGTTATGACAGGGTACCTGGCCAATACTGCAGTGCCCAGGCTCGGGGAGGTTACACGCTGCGGCGTACTTAGTAAAAAGCAAAATATACCCTTTACTGAGGTGCTGGGAACCATGATCGCTGAACGTATTTTTGATATGATCGTACTTTTTACGATCATTATCATGGTTATTGCCTTCCAATGGAAACTGGTAGGGTCCTTTATTAGTGAAAAGATATTTACTCCCCTTTCTGCCAACTTTGAGAGCAATATCATTTCCATTATTGCAATCATGATTGTATTTGTCCTACTTATAGTGCTGATGGTGGTCATATGGAAAAAATACCGGAAAAATCTGCATCGCTATGCCATATTTCGTAAAATCAGCGAGTTTGCCAAAGGTATGGTTGAAGGCATCAAAACAATTCGTAAAACAAAAAACAAGGCAGGATTTTTACTCTATACCATCATCATCTGGGGCATGTACACACTCATGATTTATTTACCTTTCTTTGCACTGGAGGCCACCTCACACCTGAATTTCATAGATGCACTAACCGTTATGAGTATAGGAAGCCTTGGTATCGTGGCACCTGTACCTGGCGGGATTGGAACTTATCACTGGATAGTAAAGGCAGTCCTCTTTGAGCTTTACGGGGTTAGCCCGGCAATTGCGGCTTCTTTTGCTACCATTACACATGCTGCCCAAACAATAATGATCATCGTGGTTGGGGGCCTGTCATTCCTGATGTTATTTCTTCAAAAAAATAAGTCTGAACATGAATCATCTTGAACATATTGAATCTAAGATCTGGCACATGAACAAGGAGTTGGAATGGCAACTGGCTGTTTGGCGCTTCCATGAGCACAAGATCGTTTTTACCAATGGCTGCTTCGACCTGCTTCATCTTGGGCATATCGACTACCTGGCTAAGGCAGCCGGAGAAGGAACACTTATGATCGTTGGAATGAACTCTGATGAGTCTGTTCAAAGGATCAAGGGCGATTTCAGGCCCATCAAGGATGAAAAGTCAAGGGCTATGACCCTGGCAGCTCTTGGATTTGTGGGAGCAGTGGTGATCTTTGAAGAGGATACCCCTGAAAAACTCATTAAGCTGGTACAACCCGACATCCTTGTCAAGGGAAAAGATTATGAAGTTAAGGATATCGTTGGTGCAGATATTGTGGAGAAGAAAGGTGGACAGATCGTGACAATGGACCTTGTAGAAGGCTATTCAACGTCAGCCATTATTGATAAAATTAGAAATCCTTAAATTTACTTCTTCTTCCCGGAATCTAACGAACGAATGTTCGTATTAACTTACTGCAATGGCAAAAGCGCATACAGTATTTTTCTGTCAGAACTGCGGGGCTCAATCGCCCAAGTGGATCGGACGTTGTCCGTCATGTTCCGAATGGAATACCTATGTAGAAGAGCTTATCAAAAAAGAAACTTCCAGGGAATCTTCTATGGGGGAGATAAAGTCGGCGAAGAAAAATGTACCCATGCCGATCGAAAAGATCAGCAAGGGCAAAGAAGAGCGTGTAGATACCGGCACCAATGAACTTAACAGAGTGCTTGGTGGCGGACTGGTACCGGGTTCCCTGGTCCTGATAGGCGGTGAACCAGGCATAGGAAAATCAACCCTTATGCTTCAGGTAGCTCTCCGTTTCGAAAAGAGAAAGATCCTGTATGTGACAGGGGAGGAGAGCGACCAGCAGATAAAGATGCGTGCCGACAGGATCGGATCCGGCAATCCTGATATATTGATCCTTACCGAAACCAATACACAAAACATTTTCAAGTTTCTTGAACAGCTGGAGCCCGATGTGCTGGTCATTGATTCTATACAGACCCTGTACACCGACCGCATTGATTCATCACCGGGCAGCATCTCCCAGATCCGTGAATGTGCCGCCGAACTGCAGCGCTATGCCAAGCTTACCAACACTCCTGTTATCCTGATTGGCCATATCACCAAGGATGGTATGCTGGCAGGGCCGAAGGTGCTGGAACATATGGTGGATACGGTACTGCAGTTTGAGGGCGACAGGCATTATGAATTCCGCATTCTTCGCTCGGTGAAGAACCGCTATGGATCCACCTCTGAACTGGGCATCTTTGAGATGACAGACAAAGGTCTTCGGGAGATTAGCAACCCCTCTGAGATTCTCATTTCGCAACGCGATGAAGATGTTAGTGGTGTAGCTATTGCCGCCACAATTGAAGGGCAACGTCCCATGCTGGTGGAGACACAGGCACTGGTTGGTTCTGCCGCCTATGGAACACCCCAGCGCTCTGCTACAGGCTACGATGCAAAAAGACTGAACATGCTGCTCGCTGTACTTGAAAAAAGGGCGGGTTTCAAACTTGGTATTAAGGACGTATTTCTGAATATTGCCGGCGGTATCAGGGTAGATGATCCAGCCATTGATCTGGCTATTATCAGTTCGGTGATGTCATCCAATGCCGACATACCCATCCCACAGCAATATTGCTTTGCCGGAGAGATCGGCCTTTCAGGTGAGATCAGGGCAGTGAACCGCATCGAGCAAAGAGTTGCAGAAGCAGATAAACTGGGATTCGAAAAGATATTTGTTTCTAGCTACGCGAAAAAAAGTATAGATCAAAAGAAATATAAAGCAGAAATAGTTTTTGTGAAGAAGATAGAAGACCTGATCAGAAGCTTGTTTGGATAATTATCCCCTCCCATGAAAAGAATTATTTCTTATAACGTTAACGGTATCCGTGCCGCCATAAAAAAAGGCTTCCTGGAATGGCTAACAGCTGTTGATGCTGACATTATTTGCCTGCAGGAAACTAAAGCACAACCTGAACAGATCCCTATTTTCGAATTCGAGGCCCTGGGATATCGAAGCTATTGGTTTTCGGCACAAAAAAAGGTTATAGCGGCGTTGCTATACTTACGAAGGAAACTCCTTTGCATGTTGAATACGGGATGGGGATTAAAAAATATGATGATGAAGGCCGGTTTATTCGTGCCGATTTTAAGGATTTCAGTGTGGTGAGTGCCTACCATCCATCAGGCTCCAGCGGTGATGAGCGGCAAGCTTTTAAGATGGAATGGCTGGATGACTATCAAAAATATATTGATGAGTTGAAAAAGACCAGGCCTAATCTGATCCTTTCTGGAGATTATAATATTTGTCATAAGCCCATCGATATTCACGATCCGGTCAGAAATGCCAAAAGTTCGGGCTTTCTGCCGGAAGAACGGGAATGGATCGGCGGTTTTATAGAAAGCGGCTTTATAGATACATTCAGGCATTTCAATGAGGACCCACATCATTATTCCTGGTGGAGCTACAGGGCCAACGCACGGGCAAAAAATCTTGGTTGGCGCATCGATTACCATATGGCCAGTCTGCCCATGCAAGATAAGCTCAAGAGAGCACTGATTCTTCCGGAAGCACATCACTCAGACCATTGTCCCATCCTCCTCGAAATAGACGCCTGATGCCTGCCATTCATCGCCTATCGGCTAATGTGATTTTTTGCATTATCTTCGCAACTTCAATAAGAATTTCATGAGAAGTGCAAAGGTGTGGCGGCGATTTCTGATCTGGCGTATTAAAAATATGAGCCAGCGCAATCTCATCATGATCCTGAGTGTGATCATCGGAGTACTTGCCGGTTTGGGCGCCGTTGTGATCAAGAATGGAGTGCACCTGATCAAGAAACTTCTTACTGCCAATATCGTGGTGGATTATCAGAACTATCTGTTTTTTGTGCTCCCTGCTATCGGCATTCTCCTGGCAACAATTTATCTCAGATTTATTGTCAGGCAAAATGTAGGGCACGGTATCCCAAGCGTGCTATTTGCTATTTCGCGTAGCCATGGGGTCATTAAACGTCATAATATCTTTTCTTCAATCATTACTTCAGTGTTTACTGTGGGCTTTGGTGGTTCAGTTGGATTAGAGGGACCAACAGTAGCTACAGGTGCAGCCATTGGATCCAATCTTGGACAATTGTTCAGACTGAACTATAAGCAGATCACCCTCCTCCTGGGCCTGGCCAGTGCAGCAGCCATGTCGGCTATCTTCAAATCACCCATTGCAGCAGTTGTATTCGCAATAGAGGTGATCATGATCGATCTAACCTTATCATCAGTGATACCATTACTCATCGCCTCAGTCACCGGTGTGCTGACCTCTTACTTCTTCCTGGGGCAGGCTGTGATGTATCCCTTCGACATTAAAGAAGCCTTCAGACTGGAAGACATTCCATATTTCATTCTGCTGGGATTGTTGGCCGGATTGGTTTCGGTTTACTTTACCAAGATGTACATCTTCACCGAATCAGTATTTAAAAAGATAAATAAGTGGTATGCTAGGTGGCTCCTCGGGGGTGTGATCCTTGGAGTGCTGATATTTTTATTCCCATCCTTATATGGTGAGGGCTATGAAGCTGTGAACGCATGCCTGCAAGGTGATTACAGCCCACTGTTTAACAACAGCCTGTTTTATGGTTTTCAGGATGAGATCATCATGGTGTTCGTGCTATTCCTGCTGATCCTCTTCTTTAAAGCTATAGCAACATCTGTTACCTTTGGAGCAGGTGGAATAGGCGGGATCTTTGCCCCAACCCTGTTTATGGGGGCATTTACAGGCCTTTTCTTTACTACATTTTTAAAGTATTTGGGTGTGAACCACCTGAACCCATCGAACTTTGCCCTGGTCGGGATGGGCGGACTGATCGCAGGAGTACTGCATGCTCCCCTTACAGCGGTCTTTCTAATCGCCGAGATCACTTCCGGTTACCAGTTATTCGTTCCACTAATGGTTACTGCAACCATATCTTATGCTACTATTCGCATTTTTGTAAAAAACTCCGTATATACACATCAGCTGGCCCGAAGAGGTGAGCTGATTACCCATCATAAGGATAGGGCCATCCTGAGTATGATGACTGTTGGAAAACTTATCGAAAAGGATTTTAAGACCATCAGCCCGGACGAAAAGCTTGGCGATCTGGTGAAGGTTGTTGCCGAATCAAAACGCAACATCTATCCGGTGGTTGATGAGGATCAAATTTTCTGTGGTATCATAGTTCTCGACGATATTCGCAATATCATGTTCAAGTCTGAACTCTATGACGAAAAAACTGTGGGTAGCCTTATGTTTATGCCAGGTACTTTCGTCAATCCCAATGAATCCATGGAAGAGGTGGCCAAGAAGTTTCAGGAAACACGAAATTACAACCTGCCGGTGCTTAAAGACGGCAAATACATTGGTTTTATATCCCGGGCCAATGTCTTTTCTGAATATAGAAAATTACTGAAAGATTTTAGTGAAGATTAGATTCGGTTTGAGGCTTGGTGCATGAGGCTCGAGGAGTGCCTAAACTTAGAAGAGCGAGAAGCGCACATAGCGTTTAGGATTCACCCTCAGATCTTCCAGGAGCAAGTTAAGTTGTTCTGCCGATTTCTGTAAATCTTTATACAGGGCATCATCATTTACCAGCATTCCAATAGAGCCTTCACCCGTATTGATCTTTTCAACGATCTCAGCTACATCTCCAACCACGCGATTGATATTGGCAAAGGTCTGTGGGATCTCGGCCTTTGCAAGGGAATCGGAAAGGACTGAGAAATTAGCGATTATATTGTCGATATTCTCTTTGTTTTCACTAATAGTTGTGGTGATGGTTTCCAGGTTAGCCATAATCTCTCCGAACCTGACTTTTTCTGCAGCAATCATCAGATCGAGATTGGATGAAGCATTTTCGAGGTTCTCAAAAGTGGCCTGTACACTGGCCAGGCTGCTGGTGAGGTTTTCCCTGGCCTGATCGTTAAAGATCTGCTTAATTACGGTTACTACGGAATCGATGGAGAGGATCAGCTCCTCAGCTTTTGCCTTTAGGGGCTGGATTTGCTGGTTCACTGCCTCTTTGAGACTTGCCTCCACACGGGTGTAAAGGGTGTCGTAATTCTTGGTCAGGATCGAATCCGATCCCAGCTTCAGATCTATGGCTTTGGAACCCATTAGATCAGAGCTGTAAATAAGTGCAACGGAATTTCTTGGAATAGGCAGTAAGGTTTCAATGGTGATCTCAACAATGATCTTTCCTGTAAAATCCGGCTCAAAATATATGTCGGTCACCTGTCCAACCCTCAGCCCGTTTATGGAAACCGGGTTGGCCTTGGATAGGCCACTAACCTGATCATATACAGCATATAAGACCCTCTGTTCCTTGAAGAGGTTAAAACCCTTTAAGAAGCTAAAACCCCAGATGAATAATGCCAGGGCAACGATGAACACAAGTCCGATACCAATCTCTCTTTTATACTTCAAACCAAATAGGTTTATAACAAAGTTAAGATATTTTATTTTAAAATACTATATGAGGTTTCATAAAATATGTGAAATCACTGATTATTGGCCAGTAAGTTCCCTGGCCTCTTCTACATCGATGCGCTCCCCATCTTTAAATGCAACAATAAATGCATCACGGTATTTATTATAACTTCTGAGCTTGTTTTGATGCTTGATGGCTTCCGAAAAAGATGCATAGTTGCCGGATGTATACTTAAACATAGCATTGTGCTCATATACCCTGACATCATCAACGTCTTTGAATTTATCGGGGTTCTTCTCCCTCGATGAAGAAGCAAATTGCACCCTGAAACTGATGTCATACTTTACGGGTTGTGTTTGGATGATGGCCATCTCTGCACGGTTTTCAGGGTCTTCGATGCCCAATTTATATTCCTTGAATGCCCTGTAGATCGCTGATGCGATATAAGATTGCCCCTCATCTGAGCGCAGGTACTTTTCGTCATTAGCATTGGAAAGAAAGCCTGTTTCCACCAGGATACCCGGCATGGCTGTTTTGTAGAGCACCCAGAACCCTGCTTGCCATACACCACGATCTTTCAGCATAGCTCTTTCCCTGAATTGATCCTGCACCATGGATGCCAGCACAAGACTGCTTTCCAAATGGGCATTCTGAAAGAGTGTCAGTGTGATATAGTCTTCATCTCTGCTTGGGTCGAAGCCATCATACATATCCGAATAATCCTCCTCCTTCAGGATAGCAGCATTTTCCAGTTTGGCTACTTCCAGGTTGGCCTGGCTTTTATGCAGACCCATTACATAAGTTTCAGTGCCATAGGGCTTTGTGGAGTTATTTGCATTGCAATGAATAGAGATGAAAAGATCTGCTTCATTTTCATTGGCGATTCTGGCACGGTTATGTAATTCGATGAAGACATCTGTCTTGCGCGTATAGATCACCTCCACGTCAGGCAGGTTTTTCCTGATGTATTCACCGGTTTTCAGCGCTATAGAAAGGGCAATATCCTTTTCTTTGGAGTATTTGCCCACTGCACCCGGGTCTTTACCCCCATGCCCGGCATCGATCACTACCTTGCGTACTTTTTGCTGTGACCAGCCTTCCAGAGGGAAAAAGAGGGTAATGCAGAATATACCAAAAATTGCAAGGTTACGTTTCACCTAAGGAATAATTTAGTTAGTTTTACATTATAAAACCGGCAGTTTGCAAGCTGTCCGGTCAAAAGAACTGACAAAGCTGATATTACAAAAATAGTACTTAATTCATCGTCAACAAACTTGATTTGTTCACCAATTTATTAACAGTTTACCGGCTAATATATTGCCTGATGATTACAGGCTTGCTACTGTATGCCAGTACAACTGCAGCGCAACAGGAAGATCCTTTGCATACTCCTGATACTATCACAGCTGAACAATACAACATCCCTCCCGATAGCCTGTTCCTTAAACCCGATACGATATTCAAACGTGATACGCTGATCAATATCGACAGTTTGGCTTCTATTGTGCGGCCAACAGGTATTTCTCCCAATGCCCTGGATTACCGTGTTGATTTTAAGTCGGAAGATTCACTTTACTTCGATATGCGAAACCAGAAGGTGTACATGTATAAAAAAGCAAATCTCAACTATGATGATATCAATCTGACGGCCAATTATGTAGAGATGGATTTCAACAAAACGGAGTTGTTTGCCTCCGGTCTGGAGGATTCAACAGGAAAGCTAAAGGGGCAACCTATTTTTATCCAGGGTGAGTCGGAGTTTCGATCCGAGACCATGCGCTATAACTATGATAGCAAAAAGGGGCTGATCAAGAATGTGATGACCGAGGACGGACAGGGAACCATCAGGGGCAAGGTGATCAAAAAAATGCCCAATAATGAGGCTAACATTAAAGGCGGGTCCTATTCAACCTGTCCAAGTTGCGAGAACCGTGATTTCGAATTCAGGTATTTCAAGTCAAAGGTGATCCCCAACAAGCGTATTGTTACAGGTCCCGCCTTTCTTGTGATCGAGGATGTACCCACACCGCTCTTTCTTCCCTTCGGCTTTTTTCCGATCAATAAAAGTAAACATTCAGGGATTTTACTTCCCACCTGGGGGGAGTCGGCCAACAGGGGTTTCTATTTTGAGAACATGGGATACTATTTTGCGATCAATGATTATATCGACTTTAAGATCGTCGGAGATATTTATACACGTGGCAGCTGGGCCGTCAAGCCATCAACCAGGTATCGTAAGCGCTACAAATATAGTGGCTCATTTGACTTTTTGTATGCCATCAACATTACTGGTGAAAAAGGGACCCCGGATTATCAGAGCGACAGGGACTACCAGATCCGGTGGAGGCATGCCCAGGACCAAAAGGCCCGGCCCAATAGCAATTTCACAGCCAATGTGAACATCCGAAGCCGCAAGTCGAATTATTATAATCCCTCAACAGCCCAGGACTACCTGTCGAACACTTTCCAGTCGAGTATAGCATATCAGACCAGCTTTGCGGGAAAATACTTCCTGACACTGAATGCAAGCCACAGCCAGAGTACACAAACAAAGCTGATGACACTGACCTTACCGGAGGTCTCCTTCAATGTCAACCGCTTTTACCCCTTGCGCAAGAAAAAACGTTCCGGAAAAATGAGGTGGTGGGAAGATATAAGCGTCAACTACACGGCCAACATGAAGAATACGGTGACCATTGAGGATAGCCTGTTGTTTCAGCCTGAAACATGGGATAAGATGCAGAATGGGATAAAGCACAGTATTCCTATCAGCAGTTCAGTTAAACTTTTTAAGCATTTTACCTGGACTAACTCCATCAATATGACAGACAGGATGTATTTCAGGACCATAAGAAAGGACTGGGATGGGGATACACTGTTTTCCGGCAATGATACCATAGTAGGTTATGTGAGGACTGATACTGTGAATGGATTCAGCAATGCCTTTGACGGTAGTATTTCAACCGCAATCTCAACAAAGGTCTACGGGATGTTCCAGTTTGGGAAGAACTTCCCGGTACAGGCCATTCGCCATGTGATGACACCAAAAGTATCTTTCACCTATACACCTGACTTTGGCGACCCTCAATGGGGATACTACAAATCCTATTATAACCCCGATCTTGAAAAGGATGTAGACTATTCAATATATGAGGGAAGCATTTATGGCTCTCCCCCGGGTAACAAGTCGGGGAGGGTTAACTTATCTCTAAGCAATAACCTGGAGATGAAGGTGCGGTCGAGAAAAGATACTGTGACCGGATCAAAAAAGATCAAACTGATTGATGATTTTACTATTTCCACGTCCTATGACATGGCTAAGGATTCACTGAACTGGGCGAAACTAAGATTGAGTGGCCGTACAACGCTTTTCAAGGGTTTTGACATACGGTATTCCAGCAGTTTTGATCCTTATGTTCTGGATTCTGCAGGTGTACGAAACCTGAATCAGACCGAATGGAAAGTGAATAAGCGATTTTTAAGGCTCGATAATACCAGCTGGGAATTCAGTGCCAACTTACGGCTGAACCCTGAATTTTTCAAAAAGAAAGGAAAGGGAGGTAAAGAAGAGAATTCCCGTGAGAATGACCTGGCCGACATGGCTGAGAACATGGATATGTATGAAGAGTTAGAAAGCATCTATAATAACTATGATGATTATATCGACTGGGATATTAAATGGAACCTTAATATCACTTATAACTTCAGATATACTATCCAACCAACATTTGTGAATCAAACCAAGACTGGCAAGGAAGAGACCCTGGTGCAAACACTGGGTGTAAGTGGTGATTTCAATGTTACACCAAAGTGGAAGATAGGATTCCGTACCGGTTGGGATTTCGAGGCTGCTGATCTGTCATATACCTCCATCAATATTTATCGTGACCTGCACTGCTTTGAAATGCGTTTCAACTGGATCCCCATCGGTGGCCGCCAATCCTGGAACTTCGCCCTCAACGTTAAAGCAGATATGCTTAAAGATCTGAAGCTGCAGAGAAAGCGTGATTTTAGAGACTTCTAAAAAGTTTTGAGTTTTGAGTGTTGGGTGTTGAGTTAGTTGTCAGTGAGAAGTGAAAGGTGAAATAATTTACCCAGTCTCCAGCTATCAAATTCCAGCCAACAGCTCCCAGCTATCAGCATATTGTCAACCGTCAACTTAGATTTTAACTTCCGTCCCAATCCCTTGCTCCTTTGCCTGATCATACACAAGCTTTGCTGTAGCAGCATCCTGAACAGCAAGTCCATTGGATTTGAAGATGGTGATCTCAGCATCTGAGATACGTCCGTCCAACTTACCTGTAATAACTTCGCCTAATTCTGCATAGAAATGTGATTCTTCTATTTCGCCGGCTTGCAATGGGATGATGATGTCGCCGGCCTCATTGAAACAGGCCTCTCTTGAGTCACCGATAAACTTTGAACGCTTGATGATCTCTGTGTCCAGTTCGCGTGCATTGGGCGTATGGCTTCCAATCCCATTGATATGAGTTCCGGCTTTTACTTTAGCTCCATTGAAAATAGGAGTAGGTGAGGATGTGGCAGCGCAAAGGATGTCGGCTTGCAGGAGATCTTCCGGATCAGTCGCAAGTACGATCTCGATACCAAGCTTTTCATTCATCAATTTTGCAAAGTTCTCTGCTGCGTCTGCATTGAGATCGTATGCCCAGGCCTTTTTTATGTCGCGCACTTCACACATGGCCCAGAGCTGCATCTGTGCCTGAACTCCTGTTCCGAATATCCCGACACTCATACCTTCTTCATCGCGGGCAAGGTATTTGGTGGCCACCCCACTGGCTGCACCGGTGCGCATGGCAGTAAGGAAGCCCCCATCCATGATGCATGTCACATCACCCGTCTCCGGATCCTGAAGCAAGACTTTCCCGATAGTAGTGGGCAGATCATGATTCGCCGGATTGTCTTTGTATACAGTAACCACTTTGCAGGCCAGGGCCTTCATCTCTTTCAGGTAGGCAGGCATATACAGGGATAGACCTCCCGGAGGCTTGATATTCGATCGCATGGGCATATCGGCAGTGCCATTGGCCAACTCTGCAAATGCGGCTTCAACAATGGCTATACAGTCTTTCATATTGAGGACCTTTACTACTTCATCTCTATTCAGGATTAATGTCATGATCTCTTGGTTTTAGTTTGAAGGATAAATGTAATAAAAAACCGTAAATTTGTTTCTTTCAGAATCAATCAAAGTATCAGGATGAAAAAACCAGTAAACATTTCCGATGCCCCTAAACCTATTGCTCCTTACAGTCAGGCCATCATGACCGGCGATACACTGTATGTATCCGGACAGATCGCTATCGACCCTTATACCTCTAAACTGGTAGAAGGCGGTGCCTCCGAGCAGACCAGAAGGGTGATGGAGAATATCGGGGCCATATTGAAAGAAGAAGGCATGGATTTCAGCAATATCGTGAAGTGTTCCATCTTCATGTCGGATATGGACATTTATAAGGAAGTGAATGAAGTTTACGGCACCTATTTTAACCTGGATCCCCCTGCGCGCGAAGCCATGGCCGTGAAAGGATTACCCATGAATGTTGATGTGGAGATCTCTTGTATTGCATGCCAGTAAACAGTAGCCAGTAACCAGTAACCAAAATTAATTCTATGAAACGCATCATAATATCTTTAACACTTGTATTAAGTGTTTTTCTCTCAAGGGCAGACGAGGGCATGTGGATCCCTCTTCTTCTTGAACAGCTCAACGAAAAAGAAATGCAGGACATGGGCTTCAAGCTCACTGCCGATGACATTTACAGTATCAACCACAGCTCCATGAAAGATGGCATTGTGATCTTTGGAGGAGGTTGTACAGGCGAGATCGTATCTGATCAGGGTCTTTTGTTGACGAATCATCACTGTGGTTATGGCCGTATCCAGGCGCATAGTACCCTGGAGCACGACTACCTGACTGATGGATTTTGGGCCATGGATCAGAGCGAAGAACTGTCAAACCCAGGCCTTACGGTAACCTTTCTTATCAGGATGGAGGATGTGACGGAACAGATGCTGGAAGGTATTAGCGACGATATGACCGAAGCAGCACGCGACGAGCAGCTTAAAAAGAATGCGGAAGCCCTTGAGGAAGCCGCGGTGGAAGACACTCATTACAAGGCAAGGGTGAAACCTTTTTATTATGGCAATGAGTTTTATATGTTTATCACCGAGGTTTACGAAGATGTACGCCTGGTTGGTGCACCTCCCTCTAATATTGGAAAATTTGGTGGAGATACCGACAACTGGATGTGGCCCAGGCATACAGGCGACTTTTCAGTATTCAGGATCTATGCCGACTCAAACAATCAGCCGGCAAAATATTCTGAAAACAATGTGCCCTACAAACCAAAATACCATTTTCCCATCAACATTCAAGGGGTAGAAGAGGGTGATTTCACCTTTGTATTCGGGTATCCGGGATCGACACAACAGTATATTCCGGCCTGTAGAGTTGAACATATCTCCGAAGTGGTGAATCCCATCAGGATCGACCTTCGCGGAAAGCGTCTCGATATCATAAACAAGTACATCAACAAGGACGACCTTGTCAGGATACAGTATTCAGCTAAAGCGGCTGGTATTGCCAATGGCTGGAAGAAATGGATCGGTGAGAACAAAGGGATCAAGCGAACAGGAATCATTGAAGAAAAGGAATACCAGGAAGGAGCTTTCGACGCCTGGGTACAGTTGAGTGGTGCAGAGGAAAGCCCTTATTACGGTATCATAGATGCTTTCGACGATCTTTATGACAAGATCTCACCCCTGGAAAGGGAGTTAACCTATATTTCAGAATCAGCATTAGGTATTGAGATCATACGCATGGGCAGGTATTTCGACCGGCTGGTAAAGGTATGCGAGAAGGAAGATGCTACTGATGAGCAGGTAGAAAAGGCTGTGGCATCTCTCCACCGAACTGCCGGTTCTTATTTCAAAAACTACCATCAGCCCCTCGATAAAGAAACATTTATTGCCATGATCATCGCCTATCGCGAAATGGCTGATCCTGTATATCAACCGGAAGCCCTAAACGTGATCGACAGCAAATACGATGGGAATGTGTCAAAATATGCCGATGAAGTGTATAAAAAATCTATCATGGCATCAGAAGCTTCGGTCAATGACTTCCTGGATAAGTTCAAACGCAAGAAGTACAAAAAGATCATTAAAGACCCTGTTTATATCCTGGCAAGCGAGTTTGTGGATACATATAATAAAAAGATCCGACCTGAGCTGATGAAGTATTATGCCCAGGATGACAGCCTGCAAAGGATCTATATGAAAGGCCTGATGAGTTTCCGGCCACAGGAAAGATATTACCCGGATGCAAATTTTACCCTCCGTGTAACCTATGGCAAGGTGAAAGGCTTTGAACCCCGTGATGCCGTTACCTATAAGCATTATACTACCCTGGAAGGAATCATGGAAAAGGAAGATCCTGCCATTTACGACTATGTTGTTGAAGATCGCCTGAAAGAGCTTTATGAGAATAAGGACTATGGACGTTATGCAGATAAAGATGGACAGATGCATGTTTGTTTTACAGCCACTAACCATACTTCCGGAGGAAACTCTGGCAGTCCACTACTGAACGACAATGGCGAATTGCTCGGGATCAACTTCGATCGCTGCTGGGAAGGTACCATGAGTGACATCGTATATGATCCGGAGATGTGTCGTAACATTTCTATCGACATCCGCTATTGCCTCTTCATCATTGATAAGTTTGCCGGAGCAGGGCACCTTATTGAGGAAATGACCATAATAGAGTAGGTGTGAGGCTTGGGCTTGAGGCATGAGGCAAGAGACATGAGGTTTTTTTTTATCATCATATTATTATTTCTTAATACCACTGTGTTTTCACAGCTATCCATTCATCAGGAGGAGTTGCGCAAGTATTCAGACCTGGGAATTCTGTCGCAAGAGGATTATGATGAGTTGAATGCTTTCATTAAGCTTGATGATCCCCCAGCAATTAAGGGTGAGCTACAAAAGACAGTCTTCGGTTATCATCCCTACTGGGGTGGGTCGAACTATCTTAATTACCAGTGGGACCTTCTTAGCGATCTGTGTTATTTTTCATACGAGGTTGACCCTGAAAGCGGGAATGCCGAAAGCTATCACGACTGGTTTACATCACCTGCCATTGATTCGGCTTTCGCTAATGATACCAGGGTTCACCTTTGTGTTACCTTGTTCTCCGGACAAAGTATCTTTTTCAATAACCCGGTGTCGAGGCAAACCCTTACAAATAATCTGATCAGTATGGTCAGGCAAAGAGGAGCCCATGGAGTAAGTTTCGACTTTGAAGCAGTTCCGGCTTCACAGGGTGAAAATATGGTGAATTATGTTGCTGAATTCGCTGCTGTTTTCCGCGATAGCATAGCCGATGGTATTCTCAGTATCGCTATGCCTGCTGTTGATTGGAGTGGAATTTTTGATGTTCTGGAATTGAATAATTATATCGACCTGTATATGATAATGGGTTACGATTATTACTGGAACGGCAGCAGCCAGGCTGGCCCTGTTGACCCACATTACAGCATGACCTCCGACTATAACTATAGCGTTGCACGTACGGTATCATATTATCAATCGGAGGGAATGCCATTGGACAGGATGCTGCTCGGAGTTCCATATTATGCGAGAGAATGGCCTACTGCTTCAAGCACACCTCCATCGGCCACAACGGGCTGGGGCGATGCTTATACATGGGCTAAGATCAGGAATAATACTTCAGGCAACTACTCCCTGGCCAACAAACATATTGAAGCAAACTCATTTGGCCCCTACTATGCATACTATGGCAGTGGCTGGCACCAGTGCTTTGTAAATGATGAGAGAAGCCTGGAGAGGAGATACAAAATGGTAAACAGGCGAGGGCTGGCTGGTATAGGTATCTGGGCGCTGGGATACGACAATGGTCATACTGATCTCTGGGAAGTGATCAATGAAAACTTTGCACAGGGTACACTTATCAGCTGGTTCGACACGATTTATGATAGTGGTGGCCCTTCATGGTATTATTATGATAATGAGGAATATACTATGCTTTTTCATGGCGAGAGCAATAAGTCTATGCGCCTCGAATTTAGCTCTTTCAGCCTTGAAACAGGATATGATTCCCTCTGGGTCTATTCTGGTCCATACCCTGGCGGGACACTCCTTGGTGGGTACACGGGAAACAGTATTCCTCCGGTTTTGTATTCCGGTGATATGCTTAGCCTGCGCTTTCGATCTGATGAAGCAAGCAGCGCAACCGGATGGATAGCAAACCTGGAAAGCGTCATGACCTCAGTACAGGAAGTACCCCCGGAAAATATTGTAATGAAACTGTATCCCAATCCTGCATCCTCTTCCATTACAATTGAATCCTCCATAAACGGTCGAATTCAATTATACAGCTTTGAGGGGAAACAGCTTGTCGAGAATGATATATATGGGGGCCAGCACAAAATGGATATTTCAAATCTCCCCAATGGAATATACTTATTGGTCATATCTAACTCTGAACAAAAGATCCAGAAAAAACTGCTTAAATACTAAAAAAGGGTCAAACCATCTTCCCTCAGATTACTGTCAACTGTCAACCGTCAACGCAACTGTCAACTTAAAAAGGATGCCCAATCAGGGTAGCGCCCAGATACTGAACATGTTGTTGTGTGTCCTGGGTGTAGGGTAGCTTGCCGTTGAAGTACTGAAGCAAGACCTGAAAGGTCCTCGTTTTGCGGTAGGCGATCTCAATACCTGCCCCCAAGACTGTATTCAGGCTCCACTTGGTTTCTTCCAGGACCTGAAGGTCTACACCGGCGATATAGTTGAATTTAGAACCCTTTTTTACAGGTGTCCGAAATATTGTTCCGCCCTGAAATTTCCAGAAACCCCGGTCGTAGGGTGAGTTAAAAGCCATTTCTACACCCCCGTAGTAACGCATTCTCGTGAACTGCCATGAGAAATGTATGTCAACAGCATCATAAGTGTTGTTGTTATCTCCAAATGTAATTTTATTGTTCCTGAAGATGTACTCTTCTGAGTAGTGCGAGGATTGATGCACGATTGCCGTTCGCAATGAAAAGCGTTTCATCCTGAAGATAAATGGAATCCCAACCCTGAAGTCGGTATTGATGACGTTAACCTGGAAGAGGCTGGAGGGCTGCACAAACTCAAACTGGAAAAAGATCACGGTCTCAAAACCGATCTCGAAGCCATAATCCCCTTTATCCCATTGTACAACAGGAAGCTGAAAACCCAGAGCTATTGGTGAATAGATGAGGTCTTGCCTGGTGCTTCCTTCCCAATAGGCATAGAGGGAAGCATACGACTGGCACTCCAGGGGATGCAGGATCAATGGGTCGAAATAGTGATCCGCCGGCAGCCATTCGGCTGCTCTTTCTTTTTCCTGTGCAAATGCATTCGAAATAAACAGCAGGAGGATGAAAAATGTAAGTAGATGGGCTTTCATTCCACCAGCAAATGTAAGAATTATCGTACTTTTGCAGTCCATTTATTTGTGTGATCATCACAAAAAGATCAAGCGTAAAATATGAGCGATCAAAAAAAGAAATTATTCAGCGAGTTTCCACCGGTGAGCACCGCCGATTGGGAAGCCGTGATCAATAAGGACCTGAAGGGGGCCGATTACGAAAAAAAGCTGGTTTGGGAGACAGGCCAAGGCTTTAAGGCGAAGCCCTATTATCGTGAAGATGATTTGAAAGATATTGAAACTGAATTCCTTCCAGGGGAATTCCCTTTTGTCAGGGGCAATAAGATCAGTGGTAATGACTGGTTTATCCGTCAGAATATCCGGGTGAATAAGATAGATGCTGCCAATAAAAAGGCACTGGATATCCTGATGAAAGGCATTACCTCATTGGGTTTCGTACTAGACGACAATAAGGATTACAGCAGGGAAGACCTTGATGGACTTTGCCGAAACATCTTTGCTGAGATCGTGGAACTGAACTTTGTGTGCGGCAAGCAAGCCGAAAACATCGCCGGTATTTATCTTGACCTTGTACAGCAATATAACCGCGACTTCCAAAAAGTGCATGGGTCGGTGAATTTCGATCCACTTGGCAGGCTGATCATTAAAGGGAATTATTATGATTCTTTCAATGAAGATTTCGATCGTATTGGCAGAATGCTCAAGCTCACAGCTAACCTTCCAAACTTTACTGTGATTACCGTTAATGGAAGGAATTTTCATCATGCAGGATCATCCATAGTCCAGGAGTTAGCCTTCAGCCTGGCCGCCGGAGCCGAATATCTCACACAACTTACCGACAGGGGTCTGTCAGTTGATAAAGTAGCTCCGGCTATGCGTTTCAACTTTTCCGTTGGGCCTGATTACTTCATGGAGATGGCCAAGATCAGGGCCGCAAGGCAGCTTTGGGCGAACATTGTTAAAGCTTATGGTCCCAGCAGTGATGAAAATGCTAAGATGAGCATACATACAGAAACAGCCAGCTGGAACATTACTGTTTACGATCCACATGTAAATTTGCTAAGAACTACTACGGAGTCGATGTCGGCAGCCATTGCCGGGGTTGATTCACATATCGTAAAGCCTTTTGATTCGGCTTTTGCCAAACCTGAAGATTTTAGTGAACGCATTGCTCGCAATCAGCAGCTTCTGCTTAAGGAAGAAGCCTATATTGATAGAGTAGTTGATCCCGCAGCCGGCTCATATTTCATTGAAAACCTGACTGCCTCCCTGCTGGAAGAAGCCTGGAAGATCTTCCTGGAGATAGAGGAAAAGGGTGGCTATATTGAGGCTGTAAAATCAGGATTCATCCAGCAAAAGGTAAGAGAAAATGCTGCATTTCTGGATGAAGCAGTTGCAACACGCAGGATGAGCCTGCTGGGCACCAACCAGTATCCCAACATTAACGAAAGGATAGAAACATATATCCCTGCGGAGGTTTTTAAGCCATCTGATTTCACTGAAAAAGAAGCAGTGGTAGAAACCCTGAAGCCCTACCGTGGCTCACAGGCTTTCGAATTGCTCCGTAAACGAACCGATGATTATTCTCGTGAAAATAAGCGACCGGCGGCGTTCATGTTTACTTATGGTAAACTCAGCATGCGCATAGCCAGGGCACAGTTTGCAAGCAACTTTTTTGCTGTGGCCGGCTTCGATCTCATCGACAACCCTGGATTCAAAACTGTTGAAGATGGGATTAAGGCAGCCGAAGAAAGCAAAGCTGAGATCGTAGTGATCTGCAGTTCAGATGATGAGTATGCTGAGATCGCACCGAAGATACTGGAACAGCTAAAAGGCAATGCCATTGTGGTATTAGCCGGTTATCCGAAAGATATCCTTGAGGACCTCAGGGCAGCGGGGCTGAAGCACTTCATCCATATGCGTTCAAACGTGCTCGAAAACTTGCAGGAGATTCAAAAAGAGCTGGGAATCTGATGTTCAACCATTGAAATAGAAAGACATGAAACCGAATTTCAGTCAGATAGACATAAATAATACTAAAAGCAAAGAATCCGATATCAAGGCATGGGAGCATATGCACCATATCGAGGAGGATTGGGCTACACCGGAGAAGATCAATTTGAAGCCGGTTTACAACAAAGCCGACCTTGAAGGGATGGAGCATCTGCAATATGCTGCTGGCCTGCCACCATTTTTGCGCGGACCTTATTCCACCATGTATGTGATGCGTCCCTGGACCATCAGGCAATATGCAGGCTTTAGCACAGCTGAAGAATCCAATGCTTTTTACCGCCGTAATCTGGCTGCCGGGCAAAAGGGCCTTTCGATTGCCTTCGATCTGGCTACTCATCGTGGATATGATTCTGATCATGAAAGAGTAGTGGGTGATGTTGGCAAGGCCGGCGTCGCTGTTGATTCCATCCTCGACATGGAAATCCTTTTTGACCAGATTCCTCTCGACAAGATGTCGGTATCCATGACTATGAACGGGGCGGTACTGCCGGTATTGGCCTTCTATATCGTAGCAGGGCTGGAACAGGGTGCTACACTGGAGCAACTCAGTGGTACCATTCAAAATGACATTCTAAAGGAGTTCATGGTAAGGAACACTTATATTTATCCACCGCTGCCATCCATGCGCATTATTGCCGACATCTTTGAATATACTTCTAAGAATATGCCGAAGTTCAACTCTATCAGCATCAGTGGTTATCATATGCAGGAAGCCGGCGCCACTGCCGACATAGAGCTGGCATACACCCTCGCCGATGGTTTGGAATACCTCCGGGCCGGGATCAATGCCGGGATGGATATCGATTCTTTCGCTCCGCGGATCTCTTTCTTCTGGGCCATTGGCATGAACCACTTTATGGAGATTGCCAAGATGCGTGCTGCCAGGATGCTCTGGGCCAGGATCGTGAAGCAGTTTAATCCTAAAAACACCAAGTCGATGGCGCTAAGGACCCACTGCCAAACCTCTGGCTGGAGTCTCACCGAACAAGACCCTTTCAACAATGTGGCCCGCACATGTGTGGAAGCCATGGGTGCCACCCTGGGGCATACACAGTCGCTGCATACCAATGCGCTGGATGAAGCCATTGCGCTGCCAACTGATTTTTCTGCCAGGATCGCAAGGAATACGCAGATTTATCTACAGGAGGAGACCAGCATCACGCGTAGTGTTGATCCCTGGGCAGGGTCCTATTATGTAGAAAGCCTGACCAACAGCATCGCTGCACGTGCATGGGAGCATATTGAGGAGATAGAAAAGCTGGGCGGCATGGCAAAGGCCATAGAAACAGGTATCCCTAAAATGCGGATTGAAGAAGCTTCTGCCCGCAAGCAGGCGCGCATCGATTCCCATAAGGATACCATCGTGGGTGTAAATAAATATCGCCTCGAAAAAGAAGAGCCCATGGATACGCTGGAAGTGGATAATACCGCTGTCAGGGATGCTCAGCTTAAGCGCCTGAAGAAATTGAAAGACGAAAGGGACGAAACTGCTGTCCAGGCATCTCTGGAGGCAATCACAAAATCCTGCGAAACAGGTGAAGGTAACCTTCTTGAGCTTGCTGTTGATGCTGCTCAGAAAAGGGCCAGCCTGGGAGAAATATCTTATGCCGCCGAGAAGGTTTTCGGGCGCTACAAAGCGGTGATACGTTCCATCTCCGGCGTTTACTCATCCGAATCGCGGGGCGATGCCAGCTTTCAGAAGGCCTGTGAACTGGCAGACAGTTTTGCGGAACTGGAAGGCCGCCGGCCAAGGATCATGGTGGCAAAGATGGGCCAGGATGGTCACGACAGGGGTGAAAAGGTCGTCGCAACAGGATTTGCTGACATTGGCTTTGATGTGGATGTAGGGCCTTTGTTCCAAACCCCGGAAGAAACAGCAAGACAGGCAGTTGAAAATGATGTCCATATCGTGGGTGTTTCAAGCCTCGCTGCCGGGCATAAAACTCTGGTGCCGCAGCTTATCGAAGAGATGAAAAAACTGGGCAGGGAAGATATCATGGTCATCGTCGGAGGAGTCATCCCACCACAGGATTATGACTTCCTCTATAAAGCTGGTACAGTGGCGATTTTTGGTCCGGGAACAGTTATTTCCGATGCCGGTACCAGGCTCCTCGAGATTCTGATTGCCAGCAGGAAGCAATGACATAATATGCTTATTGAATTTCAAATTGTAAATTGTTTTTAACTTTACAATATGAATTCCCCACCCATGTTTGCCGTTGCAGGCCAGATTGTTGATATAGTCAACAAGCGCATCTTCCCAGGAACAGTGCTGGTGAAGAACGGAAAAGTAGAGGCCATAACCGAGGTTGAGGTTGATGAGAAAGAATATATTCTACCAGGTTTCATTGATGCCCATATCCATATTGAGAGCTCTATGCTCATCCCCAGTGAATTTGCCAGGCTGGCTGTTACACATGGTACAGTAGCCACAGTTTCCGATCCACATGAGATTGCTAATGTGTTGGGCATTGATGGTGTGATGTTCATGATAAACAATGGTAAGAAGGTTCCCTTCAAGTTCTATTTCGGAGCGCCTTCCTGTGTTCCGGCAACACCGTTTGAAACTGCCGGGGCCGAATTGGGACCAGAAGAGATCAATGAACTCATGAGTTTGCACGAGGTGAAGTACCTGTCGGAGATGATGAACTTCCCCGGCGTGTTAAATTCTGACCCGAAGGTAAAAGCCAAACTAGCGGTGGCAGCAAAACACAATAAGCCTGTAGATGGGCATGCCCCAGGACTGCTGGGCGACCGTGCAGCCAAATATATAAAGGCAGGCATTAGTACCGACCATGAATGCTTTACCCTGGAAGAAGCCCTGGATAAGGCCGTGAATGGCATGTATGTGCAGATCAGGGAAGGAAGTGCAGCAAAGAATTTTGATGAGCTCATCCTCATGATGGACAAATATCCTGAAAGGGTGATGTTTTGCAGCGACGACCGGCATCCCAACGACCTGGCCGAAATGCATATCAATGATCATGTAATCCGGGCTGTAAAGGCCGGATTTGATCCTATGAGCGTACTCCAAGCCTGCACTATGCATCCGGTAAGGCATTATGGACTGGATGTGGGATTGCTTCAGGAGGGCGACCCGGCTGACTTTATTGTGGTTGATAGCCTTAAGGAGTTTAATGTGAAAGAAACCTGGATTGGTGGGATAAAAGTGGCAGAAAATGGAAGAACCCTGATCAAGTCCGTAAAAGAAAAACCCATCAACAAATTTAACGCTGCTCCTATATCAAAGGAAGATATTCAGGTAGCTGCTACAGGAAAACATATTTCGGTGATCCGTGCGCTCGACGGGCAACTTGTAACAGAAGAGATCAACAAAAGAATCCATACTGAAGACGGGATGGTGGAGTGTAATATTGATCAGGATATTTTGAAGCTGGTGGTTCTCAATCGCTATAATAAAAAAGCAAAGCCTGCGGTAGCCTTTATCAATCATTTTGGCTTTCAGCGTGGTGCGATTGCTTCTTCAGTAGCCCACGACAGCCATAATATAATCGCCGTTGGTACAAATGATGAAGATATCTGCAGAGCCATCAACCTGATTGTGAAGCAAAAAGGTGGTATCTCACTGGTGGATGGAGATGTTGAAGAGGTGCTTCCCCTTCCCGTTGCCGGATTAATGTCAAACAAAGATGGTTTCAAGGTTGCGGCTGCATACGACAGGCTTGACAAGATGGCCAGGGCACTCGGATCTACCCTCCGTGCCCCCTATATGACCTTGTCATTTATGGCGCTGCTTGTTATTCCCAATATTAAGCTCAGTGATAAAGGGCTGTTTGATGGCCAGAAATTTGAATTCATTCCACTTGTTAAATGAGGTATGGGGCTTTAGGCCTTAGGCTTTTGGCTTTTGGCTTCAGGCGATGAGCGAGTACTATCATAGGTCTGTCTTATATTCAGGCTCTTCTGATGGAAATTGCAGATTGAATATCTTTCCAATGATATATAGAAAGTCACCCGAAGCCAAATGCCTGACGCCCAATGCCCAATAAAAAACCGAACCACCGTAGCCTATGGGCTAACAATGATCCGGTAAATTTCTTTTGAATCCTCTGGAAACTATTCAGCGTTGCAACGGTTGATGCAATCGACGATTTCTTTGAGCGACTTACTTTTCAATGAATAATAGATCTTTTTACCGTCTCTTTTAGAAACGAGAACACCTTTATTCTTGAGGATATTGAGGTGATGTGAAGCAGAGGCCTGCTCAATGTTCAATTTCCTGTAAATCTCTGTTACACTCATTTTGGGTTTGTCATTCAGCAATTCAATAATCGCTATTCTCATTGGATGCGCAATAGCTCTCAGCTTGCTTGCGGCCATCTCTAACTTGTTAACTTCCAGCACAACTTTTTCCATTTAAGATTAATTTCAGCAAAACTAATATAAATTAACATCTTAGGCAAATAAATATGTAAATTCTTTCATTTAGTCTATTTAAACTCTACTTTCCAATCTTCTTCGAAACTCCAGCCTGCCCTGACTTCAATCACACCGGGGAAATACACCACGGGTTCTGGCTGTCTTTTTTCGAGGAAATCACCGGTGTCCCACTTCCCATTATGGTTGAGATCGGCAAAGGCTTTTATGACGTACTTACCGGGTTTGAGGAGGTCCCAGTTAATGGTTTCTTCCTGTCGGATTATGTTCTGCCTGACGAGATTCTCTTTTTCGGTCATCAGCTGGATCACGATCTGATCGTAAGGGGAGGTATTAACAAAATGAATGACATATAATCCGTAATCTTCGTAGCTGTTGGTTTTAAAGCGTAACACTGTAGTATCATTGCTACGCCCAAGAATATCGACCAGCACCGAATCAGGAAAAAATAGGGTGTAGGTAGCTTGCTCCTCAAACTTATAATTGAGCCTGATCATCCGCCCCGCGGGATCGAAGATATCGAAAAAGGCCTCCATGGTATCCTCGTCAGAGGTGAGGATGAATTGTGAGAAGTCCACCTCCCGGAAGGGATAACCAGTTTTAATCTCCAGCGTGTCGTTGAAAGGGAAGGGATTTGCAATATTTGTGAATACCTTTAAGATCTGTGCTTCTTCCTGGTCTTTCTTTTTCTGTGGTATCTCTTTCTCCACCAGGGAGAATGAGACCGTATCAAATACAATCGTATCCTGCCAGATCCTGAGGCTGATGGTATCGAGCTTATCACTCAGTATATAATATCTGAGTGTGTCTTTACCTTTGTTCCATTCTTCCAGCATCCACTCGTTTGGCACTGGAGTGAGGGGTGTGATCTTCACATCTTTTGCCGGGTAGCGGAAGATGAAACGAAGAATCTGCTTCCTGGGCATGTCAACTACCAGCAGTTTTTGCACCGTGTCCGGCATCTCCTTGAACATGAAAAGGGTATAAAAGCTTTCATCGGTAGTATCTTCAGGGATGCTATCGGCTACGATCAGATCGCTCAGTAGCAGGTTGGTATCGTCGGGAAGTTCTTCAAGCATTTCCTCACCGATATCATATAATGCATCAGCCTGGATCTGCTGGTCAGTATCCACAAGGCTGTCTTCTTGAATGTTAATGGCCAGGGAATCCATCAGTGTTGTGTCGAAGGTTTCCGGGGCATAATATTTTGGGCTGATCAGGCTGTCGAGGAAGCCTATTTCTTCATCGCCACCATCGTAGGTGGAGCTCAGGTTAATGTCGGCCAGGGTAAACAGCATATAATTTCCATCCCGAAGGTTGTTGATCAAATAAAAACCTGCAGTATTGGTCCGGGTGAGGTATGAAGGCTTCACCAGGTAAGGCAAGCTGTCGAAGGGGATGGTATCATTTTCATCTTCATATAGCATGACCAGCACATCTTCACGGGGTTTTAGGCTGAATGCATCGATTACCTCACCAATCACCGATAGGGAGTCGATCTTGGCGCCGGTGGAAAATACATAGTTGTAGTTCTCGATAGGGTTGCCTTCAGTGATATCTTTGATGGACTTGCCAAAGTAGATAGAATATGTAGTGCTGTCAAGAAGTTCTTCTTCGATATAAATGATCACAGACTTCCCGCGTGTCTTGATTTCCGGAGTGTTTTGCAGAGGTGGTGAAATAAATACTTCTGTTATTACATCCGATACTGAAACAAATTCATTGAATTTTAATATGATCTTGCCCGTATTGAAGTGCGTATTGTAGTTGGGAGGTTCCGATTCCAGTACAACGGGAGGGTAGATATCCTTTGGTCCTCCGGTGGGTGAAGACATATTTGCGCAATAAGCAAATAGCAGAAGTAAGCTTACTGCCAAAGTCATCCTTATTGCTGTTCGAATCATTTAACAAATATAATTATTTATGGTACGCGCTGCGCGGTTTGTGGGATGCGGTTCACTGTACGCGGTACGCGGAAAATTGAATTCTGATATCTGATATTTGAAATCTGATATCTGATATTACAATTCTACAATAACCCAACACTCAACACTCAACACTCAACACCCCAAAGTGGTATCCACTCTCCCTGGCTCTCTCCAGATACTCTGGTAAAACGTTCTGAAGCTTATCAATAGTCTTTGTGTGATCATGAAACAGTACGATAGCTCCCGGTCGTGTATATTTCCAGCTTTTTTCGAGGCAGGTTTCCGCATCTATTTTAGCATCATAGTCTCGGCTGAGCACGGTCCACATGATGATGTTGAATTCCTTCCGCAGTATCCGTTGCTGAGACCGTTTCATTTTACCATAGGGTGGGCGGAAAAGCTTGCTTTTTACCACTTCATTGCATTTTTCAACATTTTTCACATAAGATTTGGTCTCAGTTTCCCAGCCTTTGAGATGGTTATAGGCATGGTTTCCCACTGCATGGCCAGCATCCAGCAAGCTTTGATAGTGATCGGGGTATTTAGTAACGTTTTCCCCTACACAGAAAAAAGTAGCTTTTACACCGAAACGGCCTAATATATCGAGGATGAGTGGTGTTGTTTCAGGGTTTGGGCCATCATCAAAGGTGAGGTAGAGGGTTTTGCCCTCGGCGGGCATTTCCCATCTGAGTCCTCTACCGCCCAGCAGCCTGAGCCAGTATGGTGTGTTGAATAGCAAATTCCTATTGATACCCCATCTCACCGACGTAGATATCGTAGTATTCATTGAACAATTTTTCAGCCTTTTGAGACAAATCGGTTTGACCATTCCTAAGGGCTGCTTCCTTGACCTCATGAGCCATCGACAAATAGTGCTTGCGCATGTCATCAACCAGCTTGGCTTTGTGTCCCTCGAAGCGGAAGAAATATTCCAGGTTCTCCTCCGTGAGGATAAGCATCCCTTCCAGTATTGCCAACCCCTTTTCTGTTGCACCTGCTTGCAGGTAGGCCCTGGCGATGCCCAGTGTAAAGTAGTTATAGGGGATGCTTTCCGGTGGGACGAGCTTCATAATCTTATCACAAACCAGCACAGCTGAATCCTTCTTTCCTTCCTTGATCAGCTCCAGTGCCAGGCGGCCATAGATACTGCGCAGGCTCATCGACATGCGCAGGTTATCTTCGGTGAGATAAACATTTGGGTTCTCCATGCCTGAACTGAACTTGGTCATCAGGTTGTCGAAAAGGATGTCGGTATCTATCCTGCCAACATCTTGTCCACTGGCAGGTGTCTTGATGGGCAGAAGCCTGTAGGCCATGCCTTCTACCTGAAAGTAGTTCTTCAAACCAATATAGGCATCATTACCGGTAGTGGTTGCAAAATAAACCGGGCGCTCCCAATTATTCTGTGCCAGGAAGTCGAGGAGGATCACATTGTTGCGCTGCAGTCCCCAACGGTCTATAGTCCAGGTAATGGGAACGATCTGATTTGCAAGTTCTGGCCTGACCGTGCCACTGTTCACCACGCTTGCAGAGTCGGCAGTAAGCATAAACTTCTTGGTGGGAAAGTAGTCGATATTCATGCCTTCGCGACTGAATTGCAGGCGGCTTTCATCCTGCTGGATGATATCAAATAATGCTTTCACATCCACGAAGTCCTTTATGTTGTCATTCTCGATTAGATAGACCACGTCACGAGTTCCCTGGCGGTACTGCTCTTCGGTGAGGGAGATCTTCATCGGCTCGGAGTCATATGCCTTGCGAACCATCTGATCTACATACCAGTCGCCATTCAGCAGACTGAGGTTACAAACCCTCACATCAGTGCGTATGCCTTCAACCTCCTGGGCGTACCATAAGGGGAATGTGTCATTATCCCCGTTGGTGAAGAGCACCGCATTTGGGGCACAGGAGTTGAGGTAGTTCTTAGCCATATCCAGTGCTGTGTATCTTCCCGATCGGTCATGATCGTCCCATCCCTGGGCTACCATGATGATGGGAACGATCATACACACTGCCGTGGAAATGATGGCAGCCTGCTTCCCGTCGATATATTTTTTCATCTGCTCGTAGAGCACCAGTACCCCCAGGCCAATCCATATGGCAAAGGCATAGAACGATGCCGCATAGGCATAGTCCCTTTCCCTTGGCTGGGGTGAGTGCTGGTTCAGGTATATGGTGATGGCGAGGCCGGTCATTAAGAACAGCAACGTAACGACCCAACCGTCTCTCGAGCGGCGCCGGAATTGAAATACCAGCCCTGCTATACCCAGTATAAATGGTAGGAAGAAGAACTTATTATGTGCTTTGTTGTCGAAGTTGGAAGGCAGATCGGTTTGGGGACCAAGCCGTGCCGCATCCAGGAAACTAATCCCACTGATCCAGTTGCCATGGATGAGGTCGCCGTACTGTCCCTGCATATCGTTCTGCCTGCCGGCGAAATTCCACATGAAATATCGCCAGTACATATGGCCGATCTGGTACCGGAAAAAGTATTTCAGGTTTTGTCCGAAGGTTGGGATCTTCTGGCTGTCCGGATCATTGGTAATGCCCGCCCAGCTCTTATAATCATTGATATACCGTTGTTCGGTGTTGTTCCACATCCTTGGAAAGATGGTCATATAATCAGGATCGTAAACCGGGATCGTACCCTTGTTTTCATCGATGATCACATATTTGCCGACTTTGTTGTCGCGTCGGTAAACCGGATTCCCATCTTCACGGTCTTCCACTTTAGCATTGTAATATTGTCCATAAACCTTTGGCCAGGTACCGTATTGTTCACGGTTGAGATAGGAGAGCAGGCTGATGGCATCCTTGGGGCTGTTTTCATTGATGGGAGTAGCAGCGTTGGAACGGATGATCAGCATAATGAAGCTGGAGTAGCCGATGAGAATGAATATGATCGACAGCAGGATGGTATTCTGCATGGCCCCTTTAGTTCGGGTAAACCAGAACATGGCCACAATGGCCCCGATCACCAGAAGGCGGATCATGAATGAACCGACCGATGTTGATTCCAGCATGATGAGCAGTGCCATGATGCCACCCAGAACATATACCAGTATGAGCATGGAAGGCATCTGACGGCGGTTATAGATTATGCCGGCAGCGAGCAGCCCAATTAGTAAGATGGCAAAAAATGCCGTACCCAGATGGAAAGGCATGCCAAAGTTGTTCACAAATATGAGCTCGGTGGAGGCAAAGAGATTAACCACCTCCGGGATGATTCCATACATTACAGCCGACAGGATTACGATACTCATGCCGAAGGCAATGATGGCTCCTTTACGACTTGGCTTAAACCTTTTGTAATAATATACCAGGGTGATGGCAGGGATGGCCAGCAGATTGAGGAGGTGGACACCGATAGAAAGCCCCATGAGGTAAGCGATGAGGATAAGCCAGCGGTCGGAATGAGATTGATCAGCCACGCGCTCCCACTTGAGGATGGCCCAGAATACGATAGCGGTAAAGAATGATGACATGGCATAAACTTCGCCTTCCACGGCGCTGAACCAGAATGAATCAGAGAAGGTATAGGCCAGGGAACCGATGATACCGGCACCGAAAATGGCAAACATCTGCCCGCGATCCAATTCTTGTGTTTTTTCATAAAACTTCCTGGCCAGCATCACAATACTCCAGTAGAGGAAGAGGATGGTGAAGGAGGACGACAGCGCCGACATGGTGTTCACCATGCGCGCCACCTGTGAGGTGTCGCCGAAGGCGAAGAGTGAGAAAAAACGCCCCAGCATCTGGAATAGAGGTGCTCCCGGCGGATGCCCCACCTGCAGCTTATACGCCGTGGCAATATATTCCCCACAGTCCCAAAAACTGGCCGTAGGCTCGGAAGTAATGATATATACAATCGATGCCAGAAGAAAAATGATCCAGCCGATGATGTTGTTAACTTTGTTGAAATAGTTCATTCGGAATCGGAATTTATTTGAGGAATCAAAGATAGGAAACTTTCGCCGTTATTAATGAGTCGGGTTTGAGGCTTGGGGCTCGGGGCCTGAGGAGGATTTAGGTTTTGCCTCACACCTCAAGCCTCATGCCCCACACCCCAAAAAATATTATCTTTGAAGCAAAATATTACACATATGTATAAGTTGATTTTATTACGCCACGGCCAATCAGAATGGAACAGGGAAAACCGCTTCACCGGCTGGAAAGATGTTGGTCTTTCCGAGCAGGGTGTGGAAGAAGCCAAGAAGGCCGGGATCGTGCTCAAAGAAAATGGAATTATCCCAAAAGTTGCCTATACATCATTACTCACCAGAGCAATAAAAACCCTCTGGCTGGCACTCGAGCGCATGGACCTGATGTGGATCCCGGTGTATCGCAGTTGGCGGCTCAACGAAAAACATTATGGCATGTTGCAGGGGCTGAACAAGGCGGAAACCGCAGAGCAATATGGAGATGAACAGGTGCTTCTCTGGCGCCGAAGCTTCGACATTCCACCACCACCTATTGAAGAAGACAATCCGCTGAACTCAAAGTTTGACCCGCGCTATGCCGATCTCGACGATAAGGAAATTCCACGCACGGAATCCCTCAAAGAAGTGATCGAGCGCATGGTCCCATACTGGAATGATGAGATCAAGCCTGCATTGAAAGAAAAAGGTGAGGTGCTGGTAGCTGCCCATGGCAACAGCCTGCGCGCAGTGGTCATGTACCTGAAAAATATGAGCCAGGACGAGATACTCAAGTTCAACATTCCCACCGGCATCCCTTACATATTTGAATTTGATGAAAATATGAACTTAGTGAAGGATTACTTCATCGGTGATCCGGATGAGATCAAGAAGTTGATGGATCAAGTAGCAAACCAGGCGAAAAAGTCATAAAGAATTTAGAGCTTGAAGTTTCGAGCCAATTAGAGAGTTTAGGTTATCAATATGCCCAAAACCTGGATAATACCTGACATACACGGCTGCAATAAAACATTGCGTGCCTTATTTGAGTATTACATCATTCCCACCAAGGATGACGATCTGTATTTCCTGGGCGATTATATCGACCGGGGGCCGGACTCAAAAGGCGTAATCGACTTCATTATGGCACTGCAGAACCAGGGCATGAAGGTGCATCTGATCAAGGGAAACCATGAAGAGAGCTGTGTGAATGCATGCGAAGAGGAGAAAGGGCTTACGAAAAACTTCCTGGGAATACGTCAGAAGAACAGATCAAAGGCTGCATGGAAACAATACGGCGGAAAAGAGACCATGGAAAGCTTTGGACTGAGCGATCTGAATATGATGCCACAGCGGTATATCGATTGGATGGATAAGCAACCCTCCTATATCGAACTTGAAAAGTACCTGCTGGTACATGCCGGTCTCGACTACAGTCTTGACAATCCCCTGGAAGATGAATATTCAATGCTGTGGGTCCGCGACTTCGATCCCCTGCCCGAAAAGATTGGTGGACGTATCCTCATTCACGGACATGTTTCCCTGCCTCTTGAAGAAATATTCATGATGCGCGATAATCCTGAAAATTTTGGACACCTAGACCTCGATAATGGAATCTATATGGTAGGCAGAAAGGGATATGGTAACCTTGTTGCCCTTGAGCTCACGACGATGGAACTATACAGTCAGTATAATATTGATATGTAGTTCCTGGTTCCTGGTGGCTAGTTGCTAGTGCCTATTTGAATTAAAAGAATAAAATATTTATTAAATTAAATAGTTAATAAACTACAATTAGGCACTGGGCATTTAGCACTAGGCACTCTACACTAAATAATGCGTATAAAACACAGAAATGAATAACTCAAGCATCCTCATAAAACTTATCCTCCCTCTAATCATACTTTTTCTTATGTCCTGCGAGGGAAGCACGGAAAGGGTTTGGTCTGTAGAAAATGAGTCATCAACACTGATCAAGGTGAGAGCAAGCCTGAGGATCAATTCAGATACCGTATGGGAAAACATAGCCAAGGGGGAGAGCAAAATTATTACCATTACCACCGAAGACTGGGGTGACTCAGAATTCCAGCTGGCCTACGATGTTTTTAAAACTTTCCTGGTTACAAAGCTGGGCGGAGATACAAGCAATATTGACTGGGCCGACAACGATAGTTGGGAAATTTTTATTGAGCAAACCAAGCACAAGCCGGATCACTATCAGCAATCCTATGATCTGGTGGTTACTGATGCGGACTTTGAATAGTTCGAAGTGCATAGTTCCTAGTGCCTAGTTGCTAGTTCCTATCTGAATCTAGGAAATTCTTTATTGAATAAGTGGAATACTGAAAAGCTTACTGAACTGATAAGCTTAGGAAGCATCCAAAAACTCCTGAAATCTTCTTTCAAGCCTATCTCGATCAGGCCTCTCAGCTAAATGACTCGGTAGAATAATCTTTTGATTCTCTAAAGATTGTAGCCCATATTTAAGCATTGGACCATCTATCTCTACTAAAATATCCTCCCTTAACTTTATGGTATAATCTGGTGTTATACCCAAGATGAACCTGTCAAATGCAGCATGATGAATCTTACAGAGTGATAATCCATTTGAGATAATTGGTTCACCTCCTTCTTCTTTATCAGGGATAATATGCGCAGCATCCAGCAATTCAGTATGTCTTCAATTTGCATAAAGCACATTGACTTCTATAAGCTTTAATTACTCTTTCCCTGAAAGCATGTTGATGCAGACGACGTATTGCTTTTGTTGTTATATACTCTCTTCTGGAATAATCCTCTGTATCTTCGGCAGCATTGCTTTTAGGGAGGTCGCCAATGTAGTTTACATCATCAATTGCAGCAGTGAATGTAAGTTCAGAAGGATTGTCATTTACTATATAGACTGGCCAGTTAGCCATGTATTTTCCTGGTACGATTTTCGTAAAATATATTAATGGAGTTGGTTCGGTAGCGGACATAGTTTTTCTTAACCTGACGTTAACTGGATGATTTGGATTATCTCCCCTATAGCTATATTTAAGTAATCCTCCTTCGACAGCATCAGGATATTGACCGTCATGAGTAGAAGTAATAGATAGAGGTAATTCCATGACTTGAGGTTTCCAAATACCTTGTGGTCCCAGAAGAGGGATTCGAATCCCTTTAAATATAAAGCCAGCTTCCAAAATGTTTCTGGGCAAAACTTCGCCGTGAATCTCAGTTTGATTCTTGAGCCAATCAAAGGCCGCCAATCGAATTTGATGATCCATATTAATAATTCATTTTATTTGGAATAACACCTCTCACTCCACCTCTTGGTTTTTCTGTATCACCCTTTCGTCTAGGGATTAGATGGAAATGAAGATGCTCAATAGTTTGTCCAGCTACTTCTCCATTGTTTAGTCCAATATTAAAACCAATAATTTTCTTATCCTCTTCATGTAAAGATCTCTCAATGAATTTAATTAAATCATGGCATGCAATGACTTCATATTGACTGAGCTCAAAATAGCTTGCTACATGACGTTTAGGAATGATAAGTGAATGACCTTTTGTTACTGGGAATTTATCTAAAATGGCAAATGCGAGCTCATTTTCATGAATAGTGTTTGAAGTGTTTTGAACTAGACAAAATGGACATTCGCTATTAAAACTATCATTAATCAAATTCCTAAAATCAGTTTTGTCTTTATTTCTTTTGGACCTATTGCACTTAGAGCACAGCACCTGTAAGTTAGCATATTCCGTTTTTCCTCCTAATGATCGAGGAAGAATATGATCTACATCCAATACGCGTTCATTCCTTGTGGCACCACATAAAGCACATCTTCCCTTGGATTCCTTGAGTACAATAAATCTAAGTGAATCAGATATTGGATCAGTGTCGATCAAGCGGTAATCCCAAACAGACAAGCCTCTTTTTGAAATATAATCTTGAATTTTTCCTTCACACAACTTCTTTAACTCGGCTTTTTGCTCAAAAGATAATTTTTCTATTTCAAGGGAAACAAGGTCACCTTCTTTCTTAATAATCCCATGATTAGAAAGCACCCTAATGGGCATACTTTTTAGAGTTTTTTCATAATATCTTATCTGACTTTCATCATAGCCAAGAAAACTTAAAGCCAATTGTCGAATCGTGGCGGACCCCCCGCATTCTATCAATATCTTTATCAGCAGAGGCTGATAAATATGGCTCATCCGCATCCGCTCTACAATAAATTCCTTTAGATCGGTATATTTCATTATGAAGATATGCCTGGTAAATGTCAGACCAGGCTAATCAAATATATAAAATTATTAGATAAGTTGTTTGAAAAGCTTCGAATTTCAGATTTCAAATATCATATATCAGATATCACTTCCGTCTGTATTCCCTACCATCCCTGTCAATCCAAAAAGCGGCTCCATCTAGTCCTACTTTGACGATCCCATTCTCAAAAATCATCACCTGCAGTTTTGTATTTCGCCGGGATGACAATGGTTCCACTCTGGTCGATATAGCCACTAAGGCCTTTTTCTTTGTACAGGGCTCGGCCTTGATGGAAATCTGAAACAGATTCAAATGTACATGGGATCATAATTTTTCCGCGGTCATCGATAAAGCCGTATTTACCACCCATTTTAACCCGGGCAAGACCTTCAGAGAATTGCGCTGCTTCTTCATATTCAAAATTCGTGATCTCATAACCATACTCATCGATATAGCCCCACTTCCCTTCTTTTTTTGCGGGTGCATATTCCATCAGAAATACTCTCGGCTGCATCTTATACTCAAATTCAACCGACAACTCATTATCAGCATCGATATACCCCCACTTCCCATCTTTCTTTACCGGAGCAACATTGTGGCCAAATGGAAGCACTTCTTCATAATCACAAGGGATAACCAGCTTGCCATCCTTATTGATGAAGCCATAGCTGTCGCGGATCTTAACCGGGGCAAAGCCATCCCTGAACATGCCCGCATATTCATACATGGGCTTTACGATCTCTTCACCATCGTAATCGATATAACCAAAGCGATTCTTCTGTCCAACCCTGGCCATACCATTATGAAATTCTGAGGCTTCCATATATTTCATGGGGCATACCGTAATACCATCCTTATTGATGTATCCGGCCATTTTTTTCTGCATCACCATTGCCTTACCTTCATAAAACTGCGAAACCTGAACATATTGGGCCGAAATAACGCGAATGCCCTGTGTATTGTAAAAGCCATACTTTTCATTATTACTATAATCGATCAGGCCTTCGCGCCACTCTCCCAGGCCTTCCAGTGTAACGGGCACCATGGTGGCCCCATTCTCGCTGATCAAACCGTAAAATCCTCCTTTCATCACCTTTGCTGTTCCTTCACAAAAAGGCCAGGCTTCGTCATACTCTGCAGGGATGACCACTTCACCCTCCGGGTTGGCATAGCCATATTTGTCGCCCTCAAGATAAGGGATGCGGTTTGCAATTTCCTGGGCATTGAGGGCTGCATTGATCAATAATATAATGATGAATAGTCGGATTTTCATACTTAATTCTTTTGTAAGCAAAGATACGGAATGTTGAACCGCACTAACTGTTAACTCTTAACTGTCAACCGTCAACTCATTCTGGCTTCAAGCCTTGTTTAGGGGTACATTTATTCTATAACATGAACCATTACAATTTATTTTATGAAAAAGACATTTACTCTACTTGCGCTCGTTTGTTCCATTTTGTTTTCATATTCACAGAATCTGCTGAATAACCCCGAAAGCATTGTATATGATTCAGTTTATAATCGCTACCTGGTATCCAATTGTGGAGATGGGATGATCATCCAGATAGATAGTAACGGAGAACAAAGCTACTTTAACACTGATCTGACATATATCCTGGGATTGCACATTGTGGGCGATATGCTTTACGTTTCTTCCAATGATGATCCCTATTCAGGGATAGTTGGCTTGCTTCTTTCGAGTGGTGAGATAGTTTTCTTTGTGGAAATTCCTGACAAGGAACTCCTGAATGATATTACATCAGATAACATGGGCAATCTGTATGTCACGGATTGCGATGCCAATAAAATATTTAAAGTCAATATTGCAGGAATGAGCTATTCTGCTTTGATCGATTCAGGGCTGGGTTATCCCAACGGGATCTTATTTGATGAGCCCAACAATACAGGTTGATGGTACTCAATTGCCTCCTTTCGGGAATGCCCATATTATCGGTTAACCTGGATGATTTGACGGTTTCGACCATAGTGGAAACGGGAATCAGTGCCATCGATGGCCTGACGGAAGACAATGACGGAAATTATTATTTCTCTTCATGGACCACGGACAGGGTTTATCGTTACGATCCTCTTTTTACAAATCCACCCGAAATTATTGCAGGTGGTTTTACTAATCCGGCAGATATTTTTTACAACAAATCAAATGATATTCTGGCCATCCCAAACTTCAATGCTGATACGATCATTTTTTTGCCGATCAGCCCGGTGGATATTGATGACATGCTGATGGCACGGGATCAATTCATGGATTACCCAAATCCATTCACCGATCATATGAATATTAGTTTTGATCTTGCCAAATCAGAACACACCAGTGTGGCAGTTTATGATATTCATGGTAAACTAATATCAGAACTGATAAACAGCAAGCTGCAAGAAGGTGAGTTTGCAGTGAATTGGGACGGAAGTGACTTAAAAGCCGGTGCCTATATATTGAGCCTTAAAACAAGTGATGATATTCAAGTCCGAAAATTTATAAAAAGATAATTACTTATCATTTTCACTCATCACTCGGCACTCAACTCTCAGCATTTTCTGCATAAAGTGATCCCTTAATGAGTGGGGTAGATACTGTGCTATCCGAAGCTTCGGATTATTATTCACATGGTAATACCTTTTTGGATTTTTTTTTGTCAGTACCTTAAGTACCACAGAAGCCACTTTTGCAGGTTCTACAATGTTATGGATCTGCTGCGGGGCTTTGCTGGCAAAATTCCTGAGGTTTTCAGAAAAGGCACCTTCTTCTATTCTTCCCTCCAGTCCGCTAAGATCGTCAAGAAATGGTGTCTTGATGGCCCCTGGGCGGATGATGACAAGTTTTGCTCCATAGAGGGCCAGTTCATTGCGCATGCTTACGCTGAGTGCTTCCATGGCGATCTTGGTATTGGCATAGGGATGGAATGCTGCCGGCAGTCGAACGCTCTCGCTGCTGATATTTACCACCCTTCCTTTGGTTTTGATCAGGTGAGGGAGAAAGGCACGGACCATATTCACAGGTCCGAAAGTATTGATAGCGAACATCCCTTCGAGTGCTTCCTTTGGTTTCTCTGTAATAGGATAGAAGTCTGAGACCCCGGCATTGTTTACTATGCCCCAGACTTGTAGCTCTCTCTTCCAATCTCTTTCCGTAAGGCGGAAATGGAGGCTTCATCTGTCACATCCATCTGCATACTTAAAACAGCTTCTCCAAACATGCTATCAACCGCAGAGTCAAATGTCTGTTGCGATTATAATAAAATCAGGAAATGATTTCAGACAAGCTGCTATAATGGCCTGCCCCAGACCTCCGGCAGCACCGGTGACAATGATTGCTTTTTTGGTCATTTTTAATAATATGAATTAAAGATACAATGGAAATCTGAACTCTGAACTTTGAACTCTGAACTTTGAACTATTTCTGATTTCAAATTGGCTTCGCCGAGCTCCGCTGCACTACGGTTCTGATTTTTGACTTCATCAGCTGTTTTTCGTATCTTTAACAGGCTAATATCGTTGCCTTCTATGTAGGAAGGTGGGATTTAGGATTTTTTGTGATGAAGATATTAAGATTTTTGCTGCTGAGATCACTTCCGGGTAGAAGCATAATCGATGCACAGAATCCCGAGTGGATACTATATGTGCACCATATACACCAGGGTGAGGTAAATTGCATTTCGTTGGAAGGAGATACTGTTTGGATAGGTACCGATGGGGGTTGATAGAGCTTGAAACTGTCTGAGGAAGTTAACCTATTTTAATGTTTCAAATTCTGATCTTCCGGATAACAAAATTACGGATATTGCCATTGATAGTATTGGAACGAAATGGATAACACTTACCATGGATTGGCAGCGTATGACGGATCAGCTGGGTGATTTACAATACATCTAATTCTAGTTTGCCCAGTAACTTTCTTACTTCAATTGCCATAGATACCAATGATATAAAGTGGATAGGTTCTGGTATGGATACAGATCCTGCTCTGGTAGCTTTTGATGGTAACATTTGGACAGTTTATACTCCTTCAAATTCTCCTTTACCGGAGGGCACACTAAGGTCAATAGAGATTGACGATGAGGGTACAAAATGGATTGGACATGGTCAAGAAGGTCTTTATAGTGGTGGACTTTCTGTTTTTCATGGAGTAGACTGGGCAGTTTATAATGAATACTTTTCTGGTCTACCTGAAAATGATATCTGGACTGTAGCGCATGACAACATGGGAAAAATATGGATAGGAACATATAGAGGATTAACATCCTTTAATGGAACTCAATGGACTACTTATAACGCTGCTAATTCAGGTTTGCCGGATTATCTTGTTAGGTCAATATGTATTCGATGAAAGTGGGACGAAGTGGATTGGAACTAATGGAGGGGGATTGGCAATATTTGATGGTGCAAGTTGGATAGTATATGATACAGCAAATTCTGGTTTACCCAATAATTATGTCCAATCAATAGTTTGCGATCCTTCAAATGGATTACATTGGGTTGGAACAAAAAATGGATTAGTTTCATATGATGGGATAAATTGGGTCTTATATGATCTTTCCAGCAGCGGTTTACCCAGTAATATTGTTGAGGAAATAGCGATTGATGAAGGCGAGACAAAGTGGATAGGAACATGGGAGGGTTTGACATCATATGATGGAGTAAACTGGGTTACCTATAACCCAACAAACTCAGGTTTGCCTGCTCAATATGTAAGAACAATAGCAATAGAAGACAATGGATCAAAATGGATAGGAACAGACGATGGTTTGGCTATGTTTGATGGAATGAACTGGATAGCCTATAACACTTCAAATTCTGGCTTGCCAAATCAGTATGTTAACAATATATCTGTAGATCAGGATGCCTCTAAATGGATTGGGACAAATGGTGGACTTGCTCATTTTAATGGTACAAGCTGGATGGTGTATAACTCTTCAAATTCAGGATTGCCAAGTAGTTATATTATGTCTATGGCCATTGAAGAAAACGGGGTATACTGGATAGGAACCAATGAAGGTCTTGCATCTTATAATGGTATTAGCTGGAATACATATACTACAGCTAATTCTGGCTTGCCAAGCAAATATGTTAGCTCTATTGCTATTGACGAGGATGGCACAAAATGGATTGGGACAAATGGAAATGGAGGATTAGCAGCTTTTGATGGAACAAACTGGACTTTATACAATGCGTCGAATTCAGGTATCCCAGCAGGCAGTATTGCTGAAATTGTAATTGATGATGATGGAATAATATGGATGGGGATATATTTTAGAGGATTGACTGCATTTGACGGAACAAACTGGGTAATCTTTAACACTTTTAATTCAGGAATATCCAGTACTGAAATCAGATCAATAGTAATAGATCCAGCTGGTTCAAAATGGATATCACATAATGGATATGGAATTTCAGTTTACACCGGCGAGTTATTGACTAGGATTGAATATCCAGTTAGCATACAAACTTTAAAAGTTTATCCAAATCCTGCTTCAGAAAAGGTAATGATTACAATTGAAGATGAGATTATCAGTGAGGTTAACATTTACTCATTTAGCGGGCAACAAGTACTAATGAGTATTATTTCAAATAACTCTATTGATATTTCGGGTTTGCCTCATGGAGCGTATATTATAGAAGTTGTCCTGGAGGATGTAAAGGTTAGACAAAAGCTGATCGTCAATTAGCCTAACTTTTTTACTTTGTAGGTTGGTGCTTTATAATAATATGGAAATATGATGTCAGAATTACTTCACATTTCAAACATCAGATTTCAGAATTCAAATTGGCTTCGCCGAGCTCCGCTGCACTACGGTTCTGATTTTGACTTCATCAGCTGTTTTTCGTATCTTTAACACAGGCTAACATCTTTGCCTTCACGATAGAAAGAATAAATAATTATTAAGCGAGATGAGAAAACTTGGTTTAATTTTGGCTGTTATACTTTTGATTCCTAATCAGGGTTGGGCTCAGAATAACGAGTGGATACAATATATAAACCAGGGTGAGGTAAATTGCATTTCGTTGGAAGGAAATACTGTTTGGATAGGTACCGATGGGGGTTTGATAGAGCTCTGAAACTGTCTCAGGAAGTTTAACCTATTTTAATGTTTCAAATTCTGATCTTCCGGATAACAAAATTACGGATATTGCCATTGATAGTACTGGAACGAAATGGATAACTACTTCAAATGGATTGGCAGCGTATGACGGATCAACCTGGGTGATTTACAATACATCTAATTCTAGTTTGCTCAGTAACTTTCTTACTTCAATTGCCATAGATACCAATGATATAAAGTGGATAGGTTCTGGCATGAATACAAATGCTGGGTTGGTAGCTTTTGATGGAAACAATTGGACAGTTTATACTCCTTCAAATTCTCCTTTACCGGAGGGCAGACTAAACACAATAGAGATAGACGATGGTGGGACAAAATGGATTGGAGTTGCTCAAGAAGACCTTTATGGTGGTGGGCTTGCTGTTTTTAATGGAGCAGACTGGACAATTTATAATGAATACAATTCTGGCCTACCTGCAAATTGGGTCTGGACTGTTACGAGTGACAACATGGGAAAAATATGGATAGGAACACATAAAGGATTAACATCCTTTAATGGAACCAACTGGACTACTCATAACGCTTCTAATTCAGGTTTGCCGGAAAATCTTGTTATGTCAATAAGTATTGATGAAGAAGGGACGAAGTGGATTGGAACTGATGGCGGAGGATTGGCAAGATTTGATGGTTCAAGTTGCGACAGTATATGATACAATAAATTCTGGGTTACCGAATAATTATGTCAAATCAATAATTTGCGATCCTTCAAATGGATTACAATGGGTTGGAACAAATAATGGATTAGTTACATATGACGGGATAAATTGGGTTTTATATGATTTTTCCACCAGCGGTTTACCCAGTAATATTGTTGAGAAAATAGCGATTGATGAAGGCGGGACAAAGTGGATAGGAACATGGAGGGGTTTGACATCATATGATGGAGTAAACTGGGTTACCTATAACCCATCAAACTCAGGTTTGCCTAATCAATACGTAAGAACAATAGCAACAGAAGACAATGGATCAAAGTGGGTAGGAACATCCGATGGTTTGGCTATGTTTGATGGAATGAACTGGATAGCCTATAACACTTCAAATTCTGGCTTGCCAAATCAGTATGTTAACTATATAGCTGTAGATCAGGATGAGTCTAAATGGATTGGAGACAAATGGTGGCCTTGCTCATTTTAATGGTACAAGCTGGTTGGTGTATAACTCTTCAAATTCAGGATTGCCAAGTAGTTATATTATGTCTATGGCCATTGAAGAAAACGGGGTATACTGGATAGGTACCAATGATGGTCTTGCATCATATGATGGTATAAGCTGGAATACATATACTACAGCTAATTCTGGCTTGCCAAGCAAATATGTTAGCTCTATTGCTATTGACGAGGATGGAACAAAATGGATTGGGACAAATGGAAATGGAGGATTAGCAGCTTTTGACGGAGCAAACTGGACTTTATACAATGCGTCGAATTCAGGTATCCCAGAAGGCAATATTGCTGAAGTTGTAATTGATGATGATGGAATAATATGGATGGGGATATATTTTGGAGGATTAACTGCATTTGATGGCACAAGCTGGGTAATCTTTAACACTTCTAATTCAGGAATATCCAGCACTTATATCAGATCAATAGTAATAGATACAGCTGGTTCAAAATGGATATCACATGATGGATATGGAATTTCTGTTTACACTGGCGAGTTATTGAATAGGATTGAATATCCAGTTAGCATACAAACTTTAAAAGTTTATCCAAATCCTGCTTCAGAAAAGGTAATGATTACAATTGAAGATGAGATTATCAGTGAGGTTAACATTTACTCATTTAGCGGGCAACAAGTACTAAAGAGTATTATTTCAAATAACTCTATTGATATTTCGGGTTTGCCTCATGGAGCGTATATTATAGAAGTTGTCCTGGAGGATGTAAAGGTTAGACAAAAGCTGATCGTCAATTAGCCTAACTTTTTTACTTTGTAGGTTGGTGCTTTATGATAATATGGAACTCTGATGTCAAATTATTTCTCATTTCATTTATCAAGGTTCAGATTTGAGAGTTCATTAGCTGTTTTTGTAAACTGCAATCACCTTCTGCCCCTGCGATTGTAAAGACTTTTGGCTGGCTTCAAAGTCACGGGTAAAACCCAGAACGAAACCACCGCCACCACTGCCACAGAGCTTTAGTGAATAGGTCTTGCTATCGAGGCCGGCCTTCCAGCTGCCAATCACTGAATCCGGGATCATGGGGCGGAAATGCTGGTATTGAAAGGCCGAAAGATCGTTCAGGGAAGAAAAAAATGTATCTGTCTTGCCCTCAAGCATAGAATGAATGCATTTGTCGTTGAGCGGGATAAGGGTTTCTTTAATGAGCTTATCAAATGCTTTATCCTGGCACTTCTCAAAAAAGAGGTTCACCAGGGGCTGGGTGATGCCGGGCTTGCCTGTATCGATGAGAAAGATGGCCCCATCGATTGGAAACTTGTTACGTGGAATGCCAACCACCCGGATGCCGCTGCCTCCATTGATCAGCAATGGATATTTGAGGTAGCAGTTGAGGGGGTCGATGCCACTGCTGATCCCATGGAAGTAGTTTTCCATCTGGGCGAAGATCGCCTTGAGTTTGAGCACATCTTCCTGTTTGAGGTTACGTTGTGAACGTATTTTGTTCACCGCATAGCGCTGGTAGATGGCTGCACACACGGCCCCGGAGCTACCAATGCCAAACCCTTGTGGAATGGTTGACTCGAAGAAGAGGTTATTATTGATATCTTTCATGAAGTGGTCCAGGTCAAGCATGCATTTCAGCTTTCCCTTTTCCTGCAGATCCAAGAGGTGTGCATGGTACTTCCGCAGCATCTTGTTAGATTCGATGGCAAAATCATGATCGGTATATCGGTATTTGTTCAGGAAGCCCAGTTCACCCTTGAAGTGGGCATAGGGAATGGTGAGCCCCATGGAGTTGCAGATTACGCTATACTCTCCGAAGAGCATTATCTTGGCATAAAATACTTCCTGCTTGTTGGTCATTCCCTGCGTCAGCCTTTCACCGGGCCTGTTCCGATATGGTCGAGAATCCGGTATTTATCGCTGCAATATAGCAATAATTCCTCAGTGATAAACTCCTCTACCTCGGCCGAATCACTGGCATGATAGAGCAGGTGTACATTGGGTCCTGCATCAAGTGTAAAGCAGAGAGTTGTACAACTTAGATCGCGGAAAGCCCTGATCCTGTGGAGGATATTCAGTGTATTGGCCTTGAGTAGTATATATCCTGGTGTGGAGGTCATCATCAGGGCATGCAGACCGAGGGCCTCTTGTTCTACGATCCGGATGAAGTTTGGATCATCACCTTCTGCGAGGGCTTTGGTAAGATCATTGAAATTTTTATTCGCCCTTTCAAATCTTTGTTTGGCATAGGGGTGCCTGTCCATGAGCTTATGCCCGGCTCTGCTGCTAACTGCCTTGATTCCCTGGTCCACGATGAGGATGTTGTCGCGCATATCCTTAAAGCTCTCATGGACCTCGAATGGGAGGGGCATTGCGTATTCATCACTGCTTTCGGGAAATTTATCAGACTTTCCCCAGCTCACAAAACCACCATAAACTGATCGGGCTGCACTGCCTGATCCCAGACGGGCTACCATGGAAGCCTTACGAAAAAACTCTTCTTCGCCCAATATAATGCCTGTGACCTCCTGCTCCATACTGCAGAGGCATAGTGCCAGGCTACTCATGGCAGAAGCTGAGGAGGCGATCCCTGCCGAATGCGGAAAGTTATTCGTTGAATCAATATGCAGGTCATACTCCTTCAGGAAGGGGAAAATGGATACAATGGAGCCAATATATTCACGTGCACGTACTGTGAAACGTTCTTTGCGCTCTCCATCGAAAGTAAGGTCGATCTTGCCATCACCATCGGCCCAATGGAGTTCGGTGGTGGTATGGCATTCACCCAGGGTGAAACTCAGGCTGGGGTTACTCGGGAGTTGCACTCCATGCTTGCCCCAGTATTTCACCAATGCAATATTAGATGGACTTTGCCAAGTTACTCTATTCATATCTTTAGGCTTTAGGCTGTGGGCTTTAGGCTGTGGGTTGGTAAAGGGTAGTAAACTTACCCAGTGCCCAACGCCTATTGCCCATCACCCAGAATCATTTCGTCAAAGGAGAAGACATCTTCTAATCCTTTACTGCTAAAATAGGATTTTATTTCATTAAACCCAAGTTCGCTTGATGCGAGAAGAAAATCGCCACCCCAGGCGCCCAGTGATTTGATGCTTCCGGGGAACTCAGAAAAATGTCTGGTTTTTACCTTCGGTAAATCGAGTACGCCCGACATGATCTCTTCATGTTCATCCAAAAGGGCATTGAATCCGGCAAGTGTCTTAACTACAGGAAGCTCCCGGCTGATCTCAGAGATCCTGCTCTTTTCATTGTCGTAAAGGCCGTGCTTACCCAGGAACTTCTCAACACTAGCAGCTGAATCTTGTTTTCTTCCTGAATAAACAAAGGCCAGGTTTTTTCTGAATTCAGGCTTGAAATTTACGCTTTGTGATATGGGTACACCTAAAGAACGGCTGAACCAGATGGGATTGAGCACCCTGGCACAGGTAATATCATAACCTGAACCCTTTTGTGTATTTTTGAATAATTCAAATGGATCGATGCGGAACCACTCGGCCAGCAGATTGGTCAGACTGGAACTGCTTCCCAGGCCCCACTCAGGCTTGAATCCTAGCCTGGTCTCTACCTTGTACGACATTTTATTTCTAAGATGTTCGGGGTTCTGCTTCTTCGCCTCCCGAAGAAGCCTGATAAGGAAGTCAGAAATTTTTCGGTCGGAGGAATGCAGGATATTCAAATCAGGGATAGAGAAACTGCCTTCAAACCAACAATCATTTTCGTAGAAACTTTTCCAGATGATCTTTCTCTCAGTCATCCCCTCACCAGGGCTTAGCGTCTCTACATGCATTTCCTGCCCCAATACCGTAGGTACGGCCAGTGCAAGCGCTCCCTGCATAACGAGGTATTCTCCCGTGATCAGCAGTTTCCCGTTTGCATAAAATGTCTGATTCTCCAATGTGTTTCGCTTAGGAATTCGCTTTGCGCAGCTTGGCTACAAGTATTTTTACATTGCTGAATGATACTTTTTTGTCCTTAAAGTGGTCCACAACGTGGTCCTTCTCTTCGCTGGTGACCCCGATATGATTAAGGATATTATAGAGGTGCATCTTCATGTGACCAACCTGTATACCATTGGTGGTAAGCGACTTTAGTGCGCTGAAGTTGTTGGCTAGTCCCACGGCGGCAGAGATCATCATCAGCTGTTCTGCTTCAGGATTATTCAGGAGCTCGAGCGAGAATTTCGCCAGTGGATGAAGGGAGGTCAGGCCCCCAACGGTTCCCAGTGCCAGAGGCACCGTAAGCGAATATTTAAATCTTTCGTTTTCCAGCGAGACCTCTGTAAGGGATGAATATTTTCCATTCCTGGCGGCATAGGTGTGGGCGCATGCTTCTATGGCCCTGAAATCATTACCGGTAGCAAGTACTACCGCATCGATGCCATTCATGATGCCTTTATTGTGTGTCGTGGCACGAAAGGTGTCTACCTGGGCGATCTTTACTGCCCGTTCGAATTTCTTTACGAACTCTTGAGAGCTCATATTGCGGTCAATATCGTCAAATTCTTCTATGTCGCATTCTACCCATGTTTTGACCAGGCATTCAGGAGTGTAATTCGAAAGAATAGCCATTACAATTTCGCAATTGGCTTCATTTCCCGTGAATCGTTTATCCCCTTTCAGGAACCTTTTCAAATGTACTGCAAACTCTTCGAGACAAGAGTTGATGAAGTTTGCACCCATGCTGTCAACTGTGTTGAAGCTGGCCTTGAGCTGATAATAATTGTCGAGCGTATCGCTCATGTCGATCAGCTCTATGTCGAGTATCCCGCCCCCACGTTCGCGCATGGTCTCAGTGATGGGATCAGTCTCTTTTATCAACATCTCCCTGATCTCCGGCATGGCTGCTTTTAGCTTCTCCTTTTCGCCTTCCCAGATGAAGTGTACCTGACCGATTTTGGTCATGGAGATCACTTCTGCATGGAAGCCGCCTCGTTCCGACCAGAACTTAGCTGCATTGGAGGCCGCCGCAATCACGGAACTTTCCTCGATCACCATAGGCACGAGGTACATGTTTCCATTGATCACAAAGTTAGGCGCTATGCCATAAGGGAAGAAAAAGTTAGAGATGGTATTCTCGGAAAACTCATCTAGTTTCTTCTGAAGATCGGGATCGCTGTGCCTGAATGATTTTAGTTCCCTGGCAGCTTCTGCCGGATTCTCAAAATAACTGGCCGTAAGATCGATCTTCTGCTCTTTGTTAAGCTTTGAAAAGCCTTTTCTGATCTGTTGCTTTTGCATATTGGCTGCAAAGATAGTAATAAAGTGTTGGGTGTTGAGTGTTGGGTGTTGCCCCTCGGCTCCGCTCGGGATGACAGGTCTTCGTTTTTCGTTACTCGCTACTCGTTATTCGTTATTCGAAACTCTTTACCATTCTTCTTCTTCCACCTTAACCTCTGGTACCATGTACTCTTTGAGGGAGGCACCGAAATCATCCATGGCATAAGCACGTAATTGCTCAAGGTATAGAGGCCATTGATCGTTATAGTCGCGGTGAGCCGTATTCAACCACTTTTCACAGGGGTAGCGTGATTGCCTTGTGAGCACGAAGTTGTCGAGGGTATAGCGGAAACGGCCATCCTTGCACTCTATCTTGAAGTAGTATTTGATCATGCCGGCGATCTTCTTCACATCTTTTTCATAAAAGATTAGTTCAAACTGATGTTTGCCTTTGATCACGCCACTGGCGGCATCCCTGACCTGGGTCACGTAAACGGGTTGTTTAAAATAATGGTGCAACCATTCTCCGGCTCGGTTAAAGAGTTCTTTTTGCGTACCATCCTCTTCAACCACCTCCTGAAAGGTGATTAAACCAGTGTTTGGATCTACAGGAATAGCTTCAGTAATGCTTACCTCTTTTACTTCTTCCACCTCTTCTTCCTGGGCGAAAACAAAAGCAAAAGAAGATAGTATAATCAAGAAAGTGATGAGCTTTTTCATGGCTTTGTACTTAATTTACGAATACTCACTTCAAATATTGTTGCGTAAATATACAAAAAAAAGCCCCCGCTGTTGGCGGGGGCCTATTTTTACATCATGCCTGGCATACCGCCTCCCATGCCTCCCGGCATTGGTGGCATTGGAGCCGCATTTTCGTCTTTATGTTCTACGAGCACACACTCTGTTGTGAGGAGCATACCTGCAATTGAGGCTGCATTCTCCAGTGCTACCCTGGCTACTTTTGTTGGGTCGATAACACCTGATTTCAGGAGGTTTTCGTAAACCTCTGTTCTGGCGTTGAAACCAAAGTCGCCTTTGCCTTCTCTTACTTTCTGTACCACAACAGAACCTTCCAAGCCTGCATTCTCTACGATCTGGCGGAGTGGTTCTTCTACTGCGCGCTTAATGATCGAAATACCGGTTTCTTCGTCTTCGTTGTCGGCTTTCAGTCCGTTCATTGATTCGATGGCCCTGATATAGGCAACACCGCCACCGGGGATAATGCCTTCTTCAATGGCAGCCCTTGTTGCATTCAGTGCATCGTCGAAACGGTCTTTCTTCTCTTTCATCTCTAACTCGCTGGCTGCGCCAACATAGATTACGGCAACACCGCCGGCCAGTTTAGCAAGCCTTTCCTGCAGCTTTTCTTTGTCGTATTCTGAAGTTGAGCTGTCAATCTGTGACTTGATCATCCTAACCCTGGCTTCGATGGCGTCTTTTTCGCCTTTGCCGCTTACGATAATGGTGTTATCCTTGTCGATTGAGACTTTTTCGGCTTCGCCCAGATAACTAACGTCAGCATCTTCGAGTTTGTATCCTTTTTCTTCTGAGATGACCGTACCGCCAGTTAGAACTGCGATATCTTCCAGCATCTCTTTTCTCCTGTCGCCAAAGCCCGGAGCCTTAACGGCAGCTACCTTCAGTGAACCCCTGATCTTGTTCACTACGAGAGTAGCCAGTGCTTCAGCTTCAACATCTTCAGCGATGATGATCAGAGCACGACCGCTCTGTGCAGCTTTCTCGAGGATAGGAAGCAGATCTTTCATAACAGAGATCTTCTTGTCATGGATGAGAATATACGGATTTTCATAAACCGCTTCCATCTTTTCAGTATCAGTTACAAAGTATGGAGAAATATAACCGCGATCGAATTGCATTCCTTCAACTACATCAACATAGGTATCAATACCTTTGGCTTCTTCAATGGTGATCACACCTTCTTGTTTCACCCTGCCCATAGCTTCTGCAATGAGTTTCCCGATAGAGATATCGTTGTTGGCTGAAACGGAAGCAACCTGCTCGATCTTCTCATTGTTATCACCAATTTGTTTAGTCTGCTTCTTCAGGCTTTCGATAATGGCTTTTACGCCCTTGTCGATACCCCTTTTCAGGTCCATTGGGTTGGCACCGGCAGTCACGTTTTTCAGTCCTGTGGTTACGATTGCCTGGGCAAGTACGGTAGCTGTGGTAGTTCCGTCACCGGCAAGGTCGTTGGTTTTTGAAGCCACTTCCTTTACCATCTGGGCGCCCATGTTCTCAACACCGTCTTCCAGTTCAATCTCTTTAGCTACCGTGACACCATCTTTGGTAATGGTCGGTGAGCCGAATGATTTTTCAATAATGACATTACGTCCCTTAGGCCCCAGGGTTACCTTAACGGCGTTGGACAATGCGTCAACTCCCTTTTTCAGGCCATCTCTTGCTTTCAGATCAAATATGATATCTTTAGCCATAATTTTATTCTTTAAATGTGTTTATCTATTATTAAACTTAATTAGATGATGGCGACTATGTCGCTTTCACGCATGATCAGGTAATCTTTGTCTTCATAGCTGATCTCTGTACCTGAATATTTTCCATAAAGTACGGTATCGCCGGATTTCACGGTAATGGGATTGTCTTTGGTCCCCGGTCCCACAGCAACAACAGTTCCTTTTGATGGTTTTTCTTTGGCGGTATCAGGAATGATGATACCTCCGGCAGTTTTTTCTTCAGCAGCAGAAGGCTCAATAATCACCCTGTCTGCTAATGGTTTGATGTTCAACTTTGCCATTTTTTTTATTTTAATGTTTTACGAATTATTTCAGTTTCATTTTAGTCAGTCACATTTTGTGCCAAAGCTTGAAAACAAAAAAAAATGTCAGAAAATATGACATTCTGACATTCTTAATGTTGTATATGCTTTTAATATTTTATTCGGGCTGCTGTTGTGGCGTTGGTGTGGGTGCTGTTGGACCACCAGGAAGCGGATCGCTTGCCCTATCTTCAATTTGAATAACATTATCCTGGCGAGCGCCTGTTCTAGGAATTACGAAGATAGATGCCAGACTCAGTACGAGTAGCATTACGGCCAGTGTCCAGGTAGCTTTCTCAAGGAAATCAGCAGTTTTTCTTACTCCCATGTATTGGTTTGAACCTGCAAAGTTTGATGCGAGTCCGCCACCTTTGCTATTCTGTACAAGAACTACGAGGATGATCAGTGCGCTGACCATGAGAATAAAAACAGATACGATAATATATAAGCCCATTGGTGTTAGATTTTAATTTTCAGTACTTAGTTTCTCAATTTGGGCTGCAAAGTAACCACTTTTTTCCGGGAAATTCAAACTTAATTTGTGATAAATTTCAATGGCCTTCTCGATGTTACCCTGCTGGATGTGAATACGTGCCAGTGTTTCGGTCACCAGGCCTGGCTGTTCTTCACGGCTACTCCTTGCCACTTTTACAGGATCAAAAAAGTCGGGCCTCGGCCTGCTGATGGAAGGCGCCTCCTTTATGAACTTGTCGATGAGTTCTTCTTTTGTAATTACAGATTCTTCCGGTTCCGGCATCCCATCTCTTTCAAGGGCGATCTGCTTTAGGCGGTTTTCAACGATCTGCTTCAGTTTTAATAGCCTGCCCTCTTCATCTTCTTCAACAACCGGAACAATCGATTCCTTAGGGGTAAATTCCTCAACCAATTCATCCTCATCAACCGATTCAACTGGTTCAACTGGTTCAACTAATTCAAGCGGTTCAACTGGCTTTACCTCCTCAGCCTGAAGACTTCGTATCAGCTCCCGTAAGCGTTTCCTGTCAGCAATATGCGCTGCAGTTGATTTGAGCTGCTCACTGTACATTACATGATCAATCATCTTGAGGTTGAGCAGGTGAAGGATCTGCAGGCTCTGGCAATAAGGAAACTTTTCTGACAGGGCTTCAATTCCCGGCAGGGAACCCTTATTAAGTGTCCCGGGTTCTTTTATATAGGATATGAATTGTTGCCTGTCCATATGATATTACCAGTTTACCACTGACTTATCGAAAATATCCTGTACCAGCATCTCATTGATCAGGTCGATGAGTGTTTCCTGAACGTCATTCAGGTTCTGTGAACTGGAATAATCTTCATAGCGTGAAAAACTGCTTGTATAACTCTGAGCGTCATCGAGGGTATTTGTAAAAGTTACTTCAACGGTGATTGTTAGCCTGTTCATGGCAGCTGTTTCATTGGCCTGTATAGCCACAGGGCTGGTACGGTATCCTTTAATGTAACCCTCTATTTGTAGATCGCCGCCTTTAGTGAGGAGGGTGAGGTTAGTTTCCCGCTGGAACTTGTCCCGGAGGGCGTCGGTGAACTTCTGGCTTAGCGTAGGCTCCACAGTCATGGCATTGTTTGGAAAACGCTCTATTGAGATAGTCTGTGTTTCCGGTGAAATGGATGCCCCTGTAAAGGAATATACTCCGCAGGCACCTAAACTAAATAGCATCAGCCCCGTCACCAATAGTAAACTTGATCGTTTTACTTTTCTTATAGTATCCTGCCTTCTCACTGGTCTATATTAAACTCCTTGATCTTACGATATAATGTCCTTTCGGAGATGCCCAATTCCTTGGCGGCATTCTTTCTTTTTCCATTGTGCCTATGCAGGGCTTTCTTGATCATGTCAATCTCCTTTTCCTGAAGGGAGAGGGGTTCTTCAACCACTTCGGAAGGATGGATAGGCTCATTAAAGTGGTTTGTCTCCACGGGTTTGTGGATCTCAATATTCTCTCGTATATCTTCCACACTTTTCATATCGTCATTGATATGGTCGATCAGCATTGATTTATGCCTTTGCATCTCAGGTGAAATAGCATCCGGACTGATGCCACTAACCACCTTTTTCAATTCATGGATATCTTTTTTCATGTCAAACAAGACCTTGTAGAGGAGGTCTCGCTCTGAAAATTCCTTGTTATCACTATCTTTCTTATATAAGACCGGCAATTCGTTGAACTGCCCGGTAGGAAGATAGCGGCGCAGTGTCTCTGCATTCACGGTCCTGTCTTCTTCGATGATGGAGATCTGTTCAGTTATATTTTTTAGCTGGCGCACATTGCCGGGCCAGCGGTATTCTTCCAGAAGGCGTATGGCATCTGCACTGAGTTGTATGGCCGGCATGTGGTATTTTTCAGCAAAATCTGAAGCAAATTTCCTGAAAAGCAGGTGAATATCGTCCTTACGCTCACGCAGTGGTGGGATGAAGATAGGTACGGTATTCAGTCGGTAATAAAGATCCTCTCGAAATTTACCGCTGCGGATAGCCTCCGGAATATTGATGTTGGTAGCGGCTATGATTCGTACATCGGTTTTAATCACCTTGGATGAACCGACCTTCATAAATTCACCACTTTCCAATACCCTCAGAAGACGGACCTGGGTAGATAATGGCAATTCTGCCACCTCATCCAGGAATATGCTACCACCGTTTGCCACCTCGAAGTAGCCTTTGCGGGCTTCATGGGCACCGGTGAAAGATCCTTTTTCATGTCCGAAAAGCTCAGAGTCGATAGTGCCTTCAGGGATGGCTCCGCAGTTCACGGCAATGTATGGGCCATGCTTGCGCGAGCTTTGCTGGTGAATAATCTTTGGGAAAGCCTCCTTACCAACACCACTTTCGCCGGAAATTAACACAGTAAGGTCAGTCGGAGCTACCTGACTGGCAATATCAATGGCCCGGTTCAGCAGGTTTGAGTTCCCAATGATCCCAAATCGTTGTTTCATGCTCTGGATATCCATCTTGCCGGTCTTTCTTCCTGTATTAAACGCTTATAGGTGTTTCAAAGTGTAAAGTTACGAAAAAAGTGCCTAAAGTACTTAAAGTGCCTAGAGTACTTAGAGTTAGCTTTTTGAACTGGCCACTTCCTTTTTAATGCGCTGGATATGACCGCGGCCAAGGGCTTTTACTTCGCAGCCAAGCTCGAAGTAGCGGCGGATATCATCGTCGCTGAGGATACCGAAACAATCAATAATGGCAATAGGGTTGCCTGCCCATTCTACGATCTGGTCAGGTTCAAGGCTAAGGTATTGTTCGTGGGGAACGGCCAGAATAACTGCATCGACTCCTTTTATTGAGGCGGGGAGGTCTTTCTCGATTTCTATTGTACTCAAACCGTCCTGGTTACGGAAGAACCTCTTCCATGAGTATTCGGCGTTTTCGCCATCCTGGGTCTCAAACTCATGCCAGTGATCAACATAAGGATCATGTACATGCATGTCGGCACCCATTTCAGTAAGTTTGCGTAAGACCATCTCTGAGCCGCTGTAGCGTGTGTCACCAACATCCTCCCGATAGCTGGCACCGCAAAGCAACACCCTGGATCCGGCAATATACCGTGACATATTTCGCAGGGCATCGCGTGTAAGCGTGGCTACGTGCAAGGAGCGGGTATCGTTAATGTCAATGGCTGTTGGTGTGATCTTGAAGACATTGTCTCCATCATCAAAGCCCAGAATATGCTTGTAGGCCCAATAACCCAGCCCACCGTCTTTGGGTAGGCAGTAGCCACCAATCCCGGGGCCGGGAAAGATCATATTGCTATGTGTAGGACGCATTTTGATGGCATTGATCACCTTGATCAGGTCTACGCCATTGCGCTCGGCAAAGAGGCTCCACTCATTCATATAAGCCAGGATGGTGGCCCGATAGGAGTTCTCCACGATCTTGGTAGTCTCCGATTCTATAGGACGGTCCATCACTGTAAGTGGAAAGTCTTCGGTATTCAGGATCTCATGAAGGAATTTCTCTACCCTCTCGCGTGCCTCAGGAGTACAACCGGAACAAACACGCCAGAAGTCGCGGATCGAACTGACATATTCTTTGCCGGGCATCACACGCTCGAAACTGTGCGCGAGCAAGGGTATTTCCTTCAATCCACGCCTGGCAAAGGCTTTCTTCAGTATAGGCCAGGCTACAAATTCAGTGGTACCTGGCGCAACGGTAGTCTCAATCAGGGTAAGTGCAGTATGGGGTACCTTTTCTCCTATTGTCTTCATGGTTGCTTCGAGGGCTGCCATCTCAACATCTCCGGTACGCATATTACCCAGGTCGTTTTTGCTATAATCGCACTGAACATCAACTACGACACAGTCAGCAAACTGCAGGCAATCACTGTTGAAGGTAGCAATAAGTGTTTCCGATTCCAGCACAGTCCTGTTGATGAGTTCCTCCACTTCAGGATCTTCAGCCTTTACGGGTGAGATGCCCCTGTTCAAGATAGGGATCTTCCAGTAGCTGCGAACGCTGGGGCGCTGGCAGCCGATCACATACTTGGTATTCTGACCTTTTTCGTCTTTAGCGTCGGCAACGATGGCTGCCATCACGGCACCAACAAAACCTACACCCATTACCACCACAATCTCCTGTCCTTTTTCCCTGGCTTTCTCAACCAGCATTTCTATACGTTCAAGCTCCGGGCCATAAGCTGAAGCTTCGGGCAGTGTGAATTGTTCTCCCTGTGGAGAGATGGAATAAATTTCCTGTGAATTACTCATTTGACTTTGGTTTAAAAGTTTTGATCCCCGGCTTTTACCGGATACTTGCATCAAGTTCCTTTTCAAAGGCGCTGATCAACCTTTTCATGGCCTTGTCGATAATTTTGTCTGTTAGTGTTTTCTCATCATCACGGAAAACAAAACTAACAGCGTAAGATTTTTTATCATTACCGATCTTGTCGCCTTCATAAACGTCGAAGAGCCCTACGGAGCGCAGTAATTTTCTTTCAGTTTGAAAGGCAATGTCACGGATAGTGTTGAATTCAATATTTTTTGGGATGAGCAGGGCCAGGTCGCGCCTCACTGCCGGATATTTGGGGATGGGGGTTGAAACAATCCTGGCTTCACGTGCCAGTTCCATGATCATCGACCATGAAAAATCGGCATAATAAACATCCTGTTTGACGTCGAAGGCATCGAGAAGTTCTTTGCTCACCATACCGAATGATACTACCTCAATATCAGCTTTCAGGTAAGTGATCCCCTCAGAAAAAGATTTGGGATCAGAAGGCCTGCTGAGAAAAGTATCCGGATCGGCACCTAATTTCATTAAAAGCTTATTTACATATGATTTTAGCAGGAAGTAATCAGTTGGCTTATCCGAAGTATCCCAGCTTTCTTGTTGTTTTGCACCGCAGATGAACAGGGCCAGGCGTTTTTCTTCATGGTATCCATCCAATGGGAATTCACGGTCTTTCTTCGGTTCACGATGATATATATTCCCGAATTCAAAGAAACGGATGTCTCTTATCTTCCTGTTCTGGTTGAAAGCGATATTTTCAAGTCCACCGAAAAGCAAGGTCTGCCGCATGGCACTGAGATCCTGGCTGAGCGGGTTCTGAAGAATAACGGCATTTGCTTCCTCAACAGCTGAAAATTGTTTTGCATATACTGCCCGGGTAAGCGAATTGTTCATGATCTCTGAAAAACCCATGGCGGCCAGAAAGTCAGACAGGCTGTTTTGCAATTTATCCGGATCCGGTTTAGGGTGATGGGCCAGCGATGAACGTATCCCGTGAGGGAACTCAACCTTGTCGTAACCGTAAATACGGAGGACTTCTTCAATAACATCCGCCTCGCGGCGAACATCATATCGATATGTTGGAACGAGCAAGCTGATATCGTCCCCCTTTTCTGCAGTGACTTCAATATCGAGGTCGCCAAGAATACTTTTTACCAGTTCTCGTGGAATCTCCTGTCCGATCAGTTTGTTAAGATTGTTATAATTTACATCAACTGTCCAGCCTTTTTGAGGTTCAGGGTACACATCTACAACTTCTGAAGATACAGTACCGCCTGCAAGTTCTTCGATGAGCAAGGCGGCCCTTTTCATGGCATAGAGGGTGTTATTAATATCGGCTCCGCGTTCAAAACGAAATGATGCATCCGTTGATAGTCCATGATATTTGGCCGTATTCCGGATTGTTGCGGCATCGAAATGGGCACTTTCAAGGAAAATATTCTGGGTTTTCTCGGTCACACCGGATTGATCTCCACCAAATACACCGGCTATGCACATGCCCTTATCTGCATCGCAGATCATCAGGTCCTTTGTGCTGAGTTCACGTTCCACCTCATCGAGTGTCACAAATTTTTCTTTCTCTTTTGCTTTTCTCACCACCACTTTTCCGCCACCGATGGCTGCAGTATCATATGCGTGCAGAGGCTGGCCGGTTTCCATCAATACAAAGTTGGTTATATCCACAATGTTGTTGATGGGACGTATGCCTACAGCGCTCAATAAGTCCTGCATCCAGGCAGGGGAAGGTTCTACTTCTATTCCTGTGATGGTTACCCCACTAAACCGAGGGCAAGCTTCTTTATCTTCGATGAGTACAGGGAATTCAGCTTTTTTATCAGGGGCTTTAAAGACTTCTACAGATGGAATGTTCAGTTTAATGCTGCCTTTGCCCTTCTGGCTGTTGATCACGGCCATCACATCCCTGGCGGTGCCGATATGTCCTGTGGCATCGGTCCTGTTGGGTGTTAGGTCGATCTCGAATACATGGTCTTCGGAAATTTCAAAGTACGATGCTGCCGGGGTTCCGGGAATGGCATCTTGCTCCAGCACCATGATACCATCATGTGATTTACCCAATCCAATCTCGTCTTCAGCACATATCATCCCTTCCGAATGTTCTCCGCGGATCTTAGCTTTCTTGATCTCAAAAGATTCATCACCAGAATACAATGTGGTTCCTACCTTAGCTACAACGACTTTTTGTCCGGCGGCCACATTGGGTGCGCCACAAACTATGGGAAGCAGCTCCTCTTCACCAATGTTTACTATTGTCAGGCTGAGCTTGTCGGCATTGGGGTGCCTATTGCATTTAACCACCTCACCGATTACAATGCCTTCGAGACCACCTTTCACCGACTGGAATTTCTCGATGCCACTCACTTCTAATCCGCTATTGGTGAGCATAATGCTCAGCTCTTCCACATCAAGGTCGATATCTATATATCGTTTAAGCCAGTTGTATGATATTTTCATCCTGCTGGTTTTTAATCGTCATTGTTTGTGTTCATTCTAATGCTTTCCGGGTACATAATACCCAGTCGGATATTTTTCAGAAAACAGAGCATAAAGGTAATTATTTTCCGATTGCTAGCTGATAGATCCCCAATCCTGATGGGATTTATTCAGGGCATGTAAGCTTTGCTTCAAAATTGAATTTTTTGCTTTGCTGAGTACCGGGTCATCATCTAAGATCTCCTGCGCCAGGTTGCGGGAATATTTCAGGATTTTTTCGTCGCGAAGCAGGTTGGCGATCTTCAGATCGACAATGCCGCTCTGTTGTGTGCCTGCCATGTCACCCGGGCCGCGCAGTTTCAGGTCGGTCTCAGCAATCATAAAGCCATCGCTTGTTTCGGTCATGGTTTTCAAGCGTGTACGTGCTTCATTGGATAGCTTATTTCCTGACATGAGGATGCAGTATGACTGCTCGGCTCCGCGTCCCACACGTCCGCGTAACTGATGAAGCTGAGATAAACCAAAGCGTTCAGCATTTTCTATTACCATAACCGATGCATTGGGAATATCCACACCCACCTCGATCACGGTTGTAGCCACCATGATCTTGGTCTCTCCCTTGATAAAGCGTTGCATCTCATAATCCTTTGCATCCTGCTTGAGTTTACCATGCACGATGCTGATGGGGTAGTCGGGGAGGGGGAAAGCGCGGCTGATACTCTCATAGCCATCCATCAGGTCTTTCAGGTCGAGCTTCTCCGACTCATTGATAAGCGGATACACCACATACACCTGTCTTCCCATGGCTATCTGCTCTTTCATGAAACCAAATAATCGAAGTCGCTTAGAATCAAAAAATTGAACAGTTTTTACAGGCTTCCTGCCGGGAGGCAGTTCATCGATCACTGAAAAATCAAGATCACCATAGAGGGTCATGGCCAGTGTGCGTGGGATAGGCGTTGCAGTCATTACCAGGATATGGGGGGGTACAATATTCTTATAATATAACCTGGCCCGCTGGGCTACACCAAAACGATGCTGCTCATCGATCACTACCAATCCAAGATTCTTGAATTTTACCTGATCCTCAAGCAGGGCGTGGGTGCCGATGATGATCTGTAATTTGCCGCTAAGCAGGTCTTCATGCAGTTGTTTGCGTTTTGCAGCTTTTGTTGATCCCGTGAGCAGCTCTACCCTGATGCCCAGTTGGGCGGTCATCTGGCTTATGGTGGCAAAGTGTTGAGTGGCCAGTATCTCTGTGGGGGCCATGATGCAGGCCTGATAGCTGTTGTCAAGAGCAATGAGCATGGCCATAAGAGCCACCAGTGTCTTTCCGCTGCCAACATCACCTTGAAGGAGGCGGTTCATCTGCTTGCCGGATCCCATATCAATACGGATCTCACGTATCACCCGCTTCTGGGCATTGGTGAGCTCGAAGCTGAGGTGATTCTTGTAAAATTCATTGGTGAAGTCGCCGACATGTTTGAAAGCATGGCCTGCCACTTCTTCCTCACGTCCCTTTTTTTGTTTTAACAGACGTAACTGGATGAAGAAAAGTTCCTCGAACTTCAGCCTTGCTTCTGCTTTTCGCAAGAGTTCATTGTTTTTTGGAAAATGGATATTCTGATAAGCATCCTCACGTGATATGAGTCCAAGCTTATCCAGAATGTCAGGGGAGAGGGTCTCAGGAATGCTTCCCTCTACTTTCAACAGGAGGGTCTTCATCAGCTTGCTGATGTTCCGGCTTGACAATCCTCTCGTGCGCAGTGTTTCCGTTACGCTGTAATGACCTTGCAGCACCTGTGTCAGGCTTATGTTTTCGTCATCTGGCAACTCGACCTCAGGGTGTGCTATATTATATTTATTGTTAAAAAGGCTTGGCTTTCCGAATACCATATATTCAACTCCCGGCTTAAACTGGCCCTCCAGCCATTTGATTCCTTTGAACCAGACCAGCTCAATGGATCCTGTATCATCGCTTAAGATAGCCGTGAGGCGCTGGGATCTCGGCTTTCCAAGCTTTTTGATGTTGCTGATGCATCCTTTCAGCTGGACATAGGCCAGGTCGGATCTGATCTCTGACACCTTATGGATCTTCGACTTGTCGATGTAGCGGAAAGGATAGTATTGAAGCAGGTCGCCGAAAGTGTGCACACCAATCTCGCTCTTAAACATTGAGGCCCGCTTAGGGCCAACACCTTTCAGGTATTCTATGGATGTATCGAGGATGTTAACGGACATTAACTAATATGCTTAGAGCAAATATAAGGCTAATTTCCATGTTCCATGTTCGTTATTCGATGTTCGAAGGGGATAGAAGATAGAAGAAGTAAAAAAAAGCCCTTCGAAGTCGAAGGGCTTTTTTTTTAGAATTCCCAGAGGTCATGTTCGAACTCAAAGAGTTCGTTCTTGATCCTTTCAGATTCATACAGGGCATCCAGTCCTGTAGCATATTCTGAAATACGCCTGTCGTAAACGTTGGACTCCTTGTATATATAGCTGTTGAACATCCTTTTCCAGAAAGCATCGTCGTAGGTCAGCCGCATGGCATCGTTATGACGGTTATAGATGAGTGCTTTGGCAAAGATCGGACGCGATTCCGGGAAATAAATCCAGAACAGCGGCTCGGTCACTTCGTCCCCGTCGCGTTCCTTGATCATCACAGGGCATATTCCAATAACCCTGACCATGATCTGTGAGCGTTGTTTATCGAAGTACCAGTCTTCCTTGATTCTGACACGTTTTACCTTTGTAGGGTCAAATTCGGTGTAGATCACGGTGTCGTACTCTTCGTAAGGTGGGTAAGGCCGTTGATACACCCTGTGGAAGGTATCCACCTGGCGGGCAATTACCTCCTGATAAACAAGGGGTACCAGAAACTCATCTGTTGCAGAGATATCGTATGCTGTCATAGAGCCTTCTTTCAGGCCATCCATGATAATTTGCATAAAACTTCTCCAGTCATTATGCGGCTCGATAGGATAGTAAAAATACTGATTGATCTTCTCACGAAAATCGATTTCGCGCCATAGCCTTTTCTGCCACATAACGTCAGCTTTCCTGAGTGGAGGATATGGCACGGGCTTCATATTCACAAATCCGCTCCCATCTTCAAACAAACCGTCCACAGGAGGACTGTCGAGGATCTGGGCTTGTGCAGTGCTGCTGCCGAAACCGATTAGCAGGGCCACAACTCCAAGGATGATGATTAGCTTTTTCATTATACTAGAATTTCGAGTTTTTAGTCAATAGTTAAGTTCACAGAGCCAAGTGTACGCCTGGTACCGTCGGGGCCTTCAGCCTGAATGTTTTCAAAGAAGAACTTTTGTCCCCTTCTTGCATTCCTGATGATATCACTCATCTCGCTGGTTAAACGGTTTCCACTTGCTCTCTTCGGTACCCAGTCACCATTGATAATGGTACCCATGGTATAAGAGGTCACGATAAAGTTCAGGTCGAATTCAAAGTCAACCATTACCGGGATAATAGCATTGGCAGCCAGCAGTTCGTTTTTGCTGATGTTACCCTGCTGCAAGCCTCCGATCATGGCAATCGGGTCAGGAACCCTTTTTACCCTGAAATCGAATGATCCCATGTCCATCCATGCTCCTTCATATTCAGCCTGGGCACCTACTGTAGCCGCGCTGACATTGGCAGGCATCTTTACGATCCAATCGCCTGGGGCTTCAGGATCAGGAATGATCTCACCTGCTGAGATAGAAGGCCTGATCTTGTTCTTGGCAATACCAGGAACCGAAATAGATACAGGGTTGTCAACGCCACGATAGAATACATTCATTTTCTTAGCCGCAACAGTCAGTGATGGTGGAGCTACAATATATTCATGTACAAAAGGATGGCGTTCTTTTTCCCCTTCGGGGTTGGTAATCTCAATGATACCGGCAAAACGCTGGGGTCCTTCTGAATTGGCATTCCATTCAAGCTTTACAAGACCGTCCTTTCCTTCCCATTTCTGGGCACGGGACATATTACTTTCATTGATCTCGCTGGCGCCCTGTAATATATATACATCAGGGTTTGCTTTGTCATCATAGGCAGCAACAAGAACCTCTGCTTCATATTTCTGTCCCTTAATAATATAATTGGTTTTAGGGATGATCTTGGCAGTTACCGCATCGAATTTAAAATCAGTAAGGGAAATCTCGTTAAAGAGTTCCGAAACCACATCAAATTCGGTGGTTTGTACTTCTGCAATAAGTTTGTTGAGAATGGTGATTTCCGCTGCAAGAATGGTGTGATAGAAATGGTGCATTTCCCATGTCTGACTCACGCCATCCGCATCGTAATATTCCTCATCTGTGCGGAGTCCAATCTTCACACGGGTCCGATATTCTTCAGGAATAAGTTCCTCCATCTGCAAACGATAAGCATCAATTCTTTCTCTCAGATCTGTAGCATGACCACGATTGATGAAGTAGTTCGTTGTTTGGTCGTACTTATCTTTAGAAGGAACTTCTTTTAAGTCAAGGATAAATTTATTCTTGGTTTTCTGCGGATCTAATGGATCGGGAATTTGCTCAACTGTGTAGTACTTTTCCAGGAGTGTGAGAGAGTCTTTTCTCTCAGAGACCTGTACAGCAGCAAATTTCGTATAGTTCAGAAAATCGATCATTTTCTCGCTATATTCTCTGGCAAGTTTCGCTTGCTCGAAATGTTCTCCCACTTTTTCATGGTTTAACATATCTTGTTGGGCGAACTGCTGATAAACGGTTCCAACTTTCTTGTTTACGATCTCGTTTGTAGTGATCATACTTTCATTCACTACGAGAAAGGCATCAAGAATCTCTTTGGAAACATTCAGGGCCAGCAATGCAGTGAGTACGAGGTACATCATCGCAATCATTTTCTGCCGCGGGGTTTCCTTATATCCAGCCATAATTGTTCAAGTTTTAAGTTTTGTTAGCGCAATAGTTCATTACTGGTGGCATAAATGATGCTTATTGTTGGCCTCCCATGGCGTTCAGCATATTGCCGTATACCTTGTTAAGCGCAGCAACCCTGTCAGTAAGTGTATCCAGTTCCTGCTTGTAAGCAATAGTTTTATCACTTGATTCACTGAGATTTTCAATGAATGCTTCAGTAGTTTGATGGATTTTGCTTGCTGATTCAACCTGTTGGTTAGTGGCCTGCAGTTGCAGTTCGTAAGCAGCATTCAGGGCTGACAGGTTGCTGGAAATACGTTTCAGCTCTCCAGTATATGCTTGGCTGTCGTTGGATGTGAAATCGAGGGCTTTGGCTGATTCAGCCAGACCTTCGAGCGCACCTGCGGTCGTTTTGTAAGATACATTAAGCTCTGCGGCTGAGGATGATGCATTCTTCAGGTTGCTAACATACTCGTTAGTAACAACGCCTGCATCGGTCATGTCAGCGATCTTGGATGCGTTCTCGCTCATTTTACGCAATCCGTTACCGAGACTATCGATGAGATCCGGTCCAATTTTAGCATTGGAAAGCATAGCGTCAAGTTCCTCAGTTGGTTTTCTTGTTGATCCATCACCGTGATACATTCCGGCGAGCTCAGGATATACCAGGCTCCAGTCGGGCTCAACGTGAGGTGGTTCGAATGCGGAAAAGAAGAAAATTAATGATTCCGTACCAAGACCAATGATGAGCATAATGTCAGCATATGGATAGTGATTGATTTTGAACAGAGCACCCAAAATTACGATTGATGCACCCCATCCATAAAGTTTTGCCATGAAGTTTCTAAAGCCTCTGGTCCGAACAATGTTACTTAAACCCATGATGATTTGATTTATTGGTTAGTTAATGTTTCTGATTTAGTTAGTGTGATTTAGTTATAAACCCTTGATGCCTTGGCAGGATTGTCATCTTTACTCCTTCCAAGGAATGGCTGCATGGTACGGAAGCCAATATAGGATTTTGCAGTATCCTGGTATTCATAGGCCCTGGTTTGCACCTGCAGGTAATAAGCTATATCCTTCCATGATCCGCCTTTGACCACTTTACGTTTCATATCAGGTGGATCGTCTTCTTTCGCGTTATAGGTATAATTGGGGTTCATATCCCATGTGAAATTGTAGGATACGGGGTCGAAGGCACTGGTTGTCCATTCAGCCACGTTTCCTGCCATATCGTAGAGTCCCCATTCGTTTGGTGGGTAGTGACCAACGATCACGGTACGCAGACCGCCATCATCGATATAGTTACCGCGGATTGGTTTGAAGTTAGCAAGGAAACATCCTTTGTCGTTCCTGGTGTAAGGACCACCCCAGGGGAAAGGACTGTTTTCGTAGCCACCCCTTGCTGCCCATTCCCATTCTGTTTCAGTTGGGAGACGGAATTCAGCAACCCCTGTCTCGTCTTTGGCTGAACGCAGATAGGCATTTCTTAGTTCTGTTCTCCAAACACAGAAAGCCCTGGCTTGCAGCCAGTTCACGCCAACAACCGGATAATGGTCGAAGGCCGGGTGCCAGAAATATTTTTCTGTCATAGGATCGTTGAAGGAGTAGGTATAATCATGAATCCAGCAAAGTGTATCAGGATACACGTTAATAATTTCTTTACGGACATAAACTGAACGGTCTCTCATACCCTGCGGACGATTGGCAAATCCGGCATTTTCGTAATTACCGTCTTCCGACCAGTCTTTCTTTGCAGCAGCATGCAGGTCAACCCAGTAATATTCATAGAATAGTTTCCTGGTATCAACTTCTTTCCTCCTGAAATACCTTTCGTGTTCCGGGAGATACATGTCTTCTAAAGCGTCCCTAACGGCCTGATCATCAGATTCCCAGGGCACCGGTTCTCTCCAGTTCACTACCGGCGGGTCAATAATCTCTCCTTTTTTCGTTTCCGTCCTGATGTAAGCAGGATCAGTAATGCCATTGTCATAAAGCATCCAGCGAGCGATAGAGTCCCTCACCCAAAAGACAAACTGACGGTACTCATTATTGGTGATCTCAGTCTCATCCATATAATAAGCGGCCACAGAAACAGTTTTTGGCTGGTGTAGTTGGCTGTAGTTAAAGTCTTCATCACCAGTACCCATAGTAAAACTTCCCTGAGGAATGAATACCATGCCATATGGATCCGGTTGATAAAAGTGCTTTGATCTCCTATTCACGCCAGTGAGCTCACCGTTCCCGGTGTTGCTGCAGCTGTCGAGGATCATCAGAGCTGTCAGTAGTGCCATGTAGAATGGAAACTTTTTCATACTGTTTTATTATTGATTAAGTAGCTAACGGTCTAGTATTACAATTATTATTTAGAACGCCCAAAATTAAATAATATAATCAAACGACAATTTTTTTTTTTAGTTACTATAAGAAGCGTGTATTTCTGTAACTCATCCTGCCTCTTTCCGCTTCTATCTTGAAGCAATACTTCAACATCACCTCATGGCTGCCTCCAGTTCTGCTCAGTCCTAACTGCGAAGTTGTTATGTCGTATGAATATCCGATTTTAAAATTTTTATACTGAATTCCGGCAAGAACTGACACTGCATCCTGTATGCGATAGTTCAGTCCTCCCCAGAACATGCCTTTGAATTCAACCAGTGTTGCTACATCCAGCTGTACTGAAGCCTGGTCGAACTTGATCATAGCAGATGGCAGCAATGCAAAATTAGGATTGTTCCTGAATAGAAATTCATATCCCCCCTGCAGGTAAAATGTTCTGTCGAGGGTCATTTTGTAAAGGAAACTCCCAGCGGTTGTGCTATCAACATTGGTAGTCCAGTTTGCAAGCTCTTTTCCTTTGGTCTGCATCACCTGGTTCACCGAAAATCCGACATAATACTGATCGGGCACCTCATATACTACCCCCAGAGAGCCATCGATGAGGATCTCGCTTTCTTCGCCCGAAATTTGTTGGAGGAGCTGGTCGTTGGGATCAACAGCGATAAATTTAGAGAAATCTACCGATCGGTTGTTGAATCCAACTTGCAGACCGATCCCCAGATTTCCGTATCCTACCTCCTTCACATATGCATAGCCTACTCTCAGGGTGATGGTTTTTGTGAATCCAATCTGATCCTGCATCACCAGGGCAGACAATCCGCCATGGAGCACCCTTACGGGCGATTCTATGCTGACCAGAAAAGTTTCAGGCGCAACTTTGTTGCCCTCACCATCCTTAAAGCCGGCCCATTGCTGTCTTACAAAGCCGGTAACACAGATGCCTTCCCCAAGGCCGGCAAAGCCCGGATTGGTGAAAACTCTGTTAAACATATTTTGTGTGAACTGAGGCTCCTGCTGTGCAGACAGATTTGTCCCAATAATTGTTACAAGGAACAAAAATATGGTGAATCTTTTCAGCCTCATGTTAGTGTTTTCGGTTTGCCTGTTTATTTGCAGCTAAAATATAAAAAAAAGTAAACGTAACAGCCTACTTATTTACATCTTGACAAACAAGCGTTTAGCTTGCGGTAAATTTTGTCAAGTCAAATGTACAAAATAAGTGCGTATCCAAACTACGTATTTCGCCTAAATATCACTGGTAAACAATTCAGTATAATCACTTACCTATAATATTTCCGGAAAAAGATAACGCAATCATTGGCGGTTTATTTTTCAAAATATTAATTGCCTGCGCAAATCAGAAGTGAGCACGTAGCTGAACAGTGCCTACATGCACTATAGGAATTTCAGGTGATTTACGTCCGTCGTAGATCAAACTCAGCTGAAGATATTGTGAAATATTTTGCTGGTAGGAAACGCTCCAGCTTGCATTTTTTCCAGGCTGCAGGCCTTCTAGCATCTCAAAACCCAGAGAGCTGTTTTCATCACCATTGTAGCTAATGTCAATATAATTTGCCTTCACCAGCAGGGTGCCTTTGTTCACCATACGGTAATTGACCTCTGCACCCAGATCCCTGATTTTCGATTGCTCCCCACCATCCTTGTTATTATTATCACTGTAGCGGAATGCAATGCTGACTCTGAGTACAGGCCCGGGCTGGTAAGATAGTTCCGGGAGTATTTCGGTATAATCGATATTATAATCCCGTGAGGAGAAATAATCTGACACACTGATTTTGCTTCCTGTTTCTCCTCCCAGTTGAAGGGTAAAGTCGGAGATAAAATTCCAGCGAAGCTTGATCCCGCTCTGGAAAAGAGTGCGGGTTTCGAAGCCATTCACCAGGTAGGCTTTGTTCCTGTTGCGAAGGAAGTTTAAATCAAGGCCATATTTCGGGTTGTTCTTGTTGAAATAGAGCGTATTTCTGAATGATGAATTTAGGGAGATCAGGGAGGTGTCAAGGATATTGCTTTCACGTATGAAAGGATTGTATGCCACATTCAGGTCATCGGTGGAGGTCTTGTGCTCTATCCTGAACATAGTCTGGTTCTGCAGGCGCGCAAGAAACTTAAGGAATCCCATTTTTCCGTTCCACACCGCTGCTGGCATTATATTTAATGCTTCCCGAAACTGGTTGGTGTAGGTTTTTGTATACTCATTGCTGGGAGAAAAGACCCTTATATAGTTTGCCTGATCTTTAAAAGCTGCTACCTCAAACTCGTTGAGTTGTTCCACACCATCTCCATTGTAGTCGATCCACATATAGATTCCCTCTCCACTTGGGACTTTAAGGTAGGAAAAGCTTTGTTTTTGTTCCAGGCCGGAACCTACTTCATAGAAGGTGTTGAATGTGATGGCTCCTTTAAAGAGCTTCAGAAAATATTCCAGCCTTCCCACCAGTACCTGCTCAGGTTTTGCATCGCTCAGGCTGGAGTCTTTGATCTCCAGGTTCCTGTAGGTTAAGGTGATGCTCAGCCGGTTTGATGGGTTTTTCTTTAGTACGGTGCTTGCTCCTACCTCCCTGGCAAAGGTTGATGGGGTCAAACCATTGTACTGGGGCTTATTGTCGAGGCGTTGCTTATAAAAAACACCATATTTATTTATGGCGGAGTCGTTATTGCTCACGTAGGCTTCCCATTGGTTGTAACTGAAACTTGCTGCCGTCAACGAGTCAGTTTGGGTGTCCTTGAAAGTATTGTATTCTGATTCCTGACGCAGCCCGATGGTGACCCACTTCATTTTTTTAGCCAGATCGGCCTTACTGCGCAGGAAATAAGTATTGTAGGATTGCTGATGCGTGTTTAGCAGGCTCCCATTATAAATCAAATAGAATCCGCCGGTGTTCATATCGGCCATGAGGGAGTGCATATTACCATTATAGTCCGGGCCACTGTTAAGCAAGCTGAACTTATAAGCCGCTACACCATGCTTCTCATTCTGGAAACCTACATCTAACTCACCCTGGTGCTGGTCTTCCTCGCTCTCTAATTGGTCAATATTCCAATCACGGTTAAATTCCACCTTCCGGTAAGGTTCTATTGGAGTGAAGTTCTGGTTTACCCATTCATATCGAGCCCCTGTAATCAGGTTCCACGGGTTTAAAAGCCTTTTAGTGATCCTGCTTTTCTTGTCATAGGCCAGCAGCAAGGCAAAACCTGTATTGTCTTTGCTATCCTTGGAAGAAAAAGTATTAATGTCATTGTTGCTGACACTAAATTCGGAAGTAAACCTCGACTGTTCGCTGAAAGTATAATCCACCCCCAGGGTCATCATTTGTGATTTTTTTGGGGTAACCAGAAGGATAAGTGGGGCATAGTTTCCTTGAGGGACGCCATTTTCCGGAGCCACCCAGGAAAATACCCTTCCGTTGGCATCACTGCTCACCAATTTATAATTCCCCTGCTGGTCGCCTACAAGGCTGAAGCCAAGTTTATATACAGCACTGTCGGGATTTGTAGAGTAAACAAAAACAGAATCGTATATGAGATTGTTAACCAGGGTATCGACCATTTTATAACGTACCTCCTCGCCCGAAAAACCTACGCTGTCGATATTGGGCCAGAGGGCCTGGTTCAGGCTATCACCGAGGTTGCTTAGAAATTCCTCCTGTTCATTGCTAAGGTCCTGCTGCAAGGGCTGGTTTTTAAGATCCTGTTCGGAGAAGGCATTGACCCTGACATTAAGTTTCTTATTGGTAATACCTGTTGAGACAAAGAACATTGACCGGGCGTAATCCCTTTCAGCATATTCGAATTCAACTACAATCCTTTTTTCCTTGGTGATGAGCACAAGAGGTGTAAAGGTGATCTCTCCGGTGTTGTAATTTATAATATAATCATGGTCCTGTCCTCGGGTCATCAATACCCCATCGATAAAGACTTTTTCAGAGGCTGCCAATACCACAATGAATGATTCCCCTTCGTTGCCTGTGAGTTTGTAGGGGCCTTGATTGCCTTCTTCACCCTGGATGTTGTTACGGGAAAATTTACCTTTGGCCACCGCACCGGCAACCTGAACGTCCATAGTCCATGGGCATGCTTCATTTTGTTTTTTACCCACGCCAAAGCTGGTCAGAAACTCCCCTCCCTGCGCTTTTTTGTAAAGGTTCATAAAATAACTCGGCGGCCGGGAAATCTCAAAATCTCCGGCTATAAGGCGTGAAGTCCTGTACTTAAGCTGGATAAAAACCTTGTCGAACTCCTGGATCTGTTGTGTGTTTCCCTCAGGCTGTATGGGGATGTTGTTATCAGTGATGGCGGCCAGGATTTCGATCTCGCGGCTGAGCTTTCCCGACAACTGCAGGTTGAAGCTGGAGTTCACCACCACGTCCTGGCCATTGCCAAAAGATACACCACGGGATATGCTACCACTCTTGTTTAGCCCGTCGGTATGAAAAATATCTGTTCCACCTCGGGTCTGGGTATAAACAAATGGGTTCACGAATCCCTGGTCATCAGGTTCCAGCATGGAAAAATCCTTGTGTTTGTACTCCTGTGTGAAACTGAAAGGGAAAACCCTGTAGGAAATATTGAATGAACTGCTGTCAGCGCGTAAGGCCCCGGAAGGGATCAGCAATGACCTGATGTCATCGACCTCATAAGCCCCTGTATCCACAAATTCGCCACTGTGATACTGCAGGCGGAAAGAACCTGGAACAATGCTTAGGCTGTCAAGCTGAATTGTATCCTTGTCGAGAGCAATCGGTTTAATGCGCAGGTTGCTCAGGTTTTGTGCCTGAACGGAGAGCCCCGACAGGAGGAAAATAAAGCTGATATATACAAAGGTTCTCTTCAAATTAGCTTACATCTGTGCTAATGAATAAAGTAAAAAACCCTGCCCTATTGTGCAGTAAGTTTTTCAGGTCTGCACTTAATAATGTAAGTGGCAGTAATACAGTCATTTATATAATGATGTAAAATTAATATATTTTTAGTATTACCAATTGTTTAAAGATATTACCTTTGCCCGCCGAATTTTGCATTATTAACAATATAAAAATAGACTGAAATGTCGTTCTTGTCTAAAGAAAAATTGTTTTCAGGAAATTGGTTCAAAGCCTACAGTCTGATCCTTGTCGGGGCTTTTATCATGGCCTCAGGTTTTGTTTTATTCATTACGCCGCACAACATTGTGCCGGGAGGGGTGTACGGTATCTCTATCGTCATACATCATTTCACCGGTTGGCCCATTGGTTTAACAGCCCTGTGTTTTGATATTCCGCTTACGATCATCGGTATTCGCATTCTGGGGCCACGTTTTGGAGTGAAAACGGTCGTTGGCTTTGTCCTGACTGCAGTTTTTGTCGATTCCATGACCTATTTCTGGGGCGTTAAAGCCCTTGTCCCTGACGACATACTGCTATCATCCATCTTTGGGGGCGTTTTTATTGGCTTAGGACTTGGCCTGATATTTAAGTCGAAGGCTACCTCAGGTGGTTCCGATATTGTTGCCATGATCATATCAAAGTTCACCAAGTTACCGCTTGGACAGTTAATGATCTATGTTGATTCGACCATTGTATTCGCCGGTTTGTTTGCGTTTCAGGACTGGACCATACCTTTATATTCGCTCATTGTTATTTACATTGCAGGCAGGGTGGTAGACCTCGTACTCCAGGGTATCTCTTATGATAAAACCCTTTTTATCATCTCCGAAAAGCACGAAGAGATACGTGATAAGATCATCAACGACCTGAACCGAGGAGGTACATTCCTTAAAGGTGAAGGGATGTATAATGGAAGGGAGAAATCCATTATTTACACAGTGCTGAACAGAAGGGAACTGGCAATATTGCAGGACTTCATTAACAAGGTTGATCCCGATGCATTTCTTACGGTGATCAATGCAAATGAGATCCTTGGGAACGGATTCAAATCTCTAAATGATAAGATTTCTGACTAGGCCTTAAAAATCACCGTTTATCCATTTGATGATGTCGTTTCCGTTGGCATAGATGAGCAGGGCAAAGATCATGATCATCCCAACGATCTGGGCATATTCCATAAACTTGTCGCTTGGCTTTCTGCGGGCGACCATTTCATACAAGAGGAACATGACATGCCCACCGTCCAGGGCTGGTATTGGCAACACATTCAGGATGGCCAGCATGATCGACAGAAATGCTGTCAGTCGCCAGAAACGTTCCCAGTCCCATTCGGAAGGGAAAATACTGGCAATGGTGCCGAAGCCACCTACCGATTCATAAGCTTTTACTTCAGGTGAGAATAGCAAGCGTAACTGCTTGAGATAGTCTCCAATACCTTTGTAGCCTTTTGCGATCCCGGCAGGGATGGCTTGAAAGAAATTATAGGAGCGTGTGTTAAATTCAAAGAAATTAGTTGGCGGCATACGAAATACGCCAATAACGCCTCCTTCAGGAACCAGGAAAGCAAAATTGAGGGTGTCAGTTTCACGTACTGCAGTTACTTCAATGTTCTGGCCTTTCAGGTTTGGGACCTCACGGATGTATTCATTAAAATACTGCAGTGGCTGGCCGTTTAAGCCAATAAGTCGGTCGCCGATTTGCATTCCAGCAGCTTCGGCGGGTGAGTTTTCACCAAATTTCTCTACAACATAGGGGTATCTGACGGAAAGAAAATCAGGGTTTTTATGCTTAACAAGCTTGCCCAGAATACCATCGGGGATGGGCACATTCATGATCATGCTGTCGCGCTGTATGAGGATGTAATTGGCTTCATCAAGGATCAGTGTGATCGGAATCTGGCTGAAATCTTCTACTACCTTTCCATCGATAGAGATGATCTTATCGCCATCGCGCAGACCCATTTCCATTCCCAGCGAATCAACGGCAATACCGTATTTATTGGCCTCTGTTGTTGGTAAGTAGTTTTCCCCCCAGGTAAAAAGCAAGAATACATAAATGACCATAGCCAGGATCACATTCACGATTACCCCGCCAAGCATAATGATGAGTCTTTGCCAAGCAGGTTTTGACCTGAATTCATAGGGTTGTGGAGGCTTTTTCATGGCTTCCTTATCCATGGATTCATCGATCATGCCGCTAATCTTTACGTATCCCCCAAGAGGGAGCCAACCAAGGCCGTATTCCGTCCCTTTAAAGTCGAATTTAAAGATGGAGAACCATGGATTGAAGAAGAGGTAAAATTTCTCTACTTTGGTGTGAAAGAGTTTTGCTGCCAGAAAGTGTCCCATCTCATGAAAGACCACAAGAATGGATAGGCTGAGCAAAAGTTGTAATATTTTAATGAGTACTTCCATTGTTATTCCTAATATAGTTTTTGGCCATTGCCCTTGCTTCCATGTCGGTTTCTAGATAATCAATGAATTCGGGTTGTTCTATTCTGGAAATGTCATTCATACATTTTTCAATGATATCGGGCATTTGCAGAAATCCGATCTTCTTTTCGAGGAAAGCACCGACCGCAATCTCATTGGCCGCATTCATAGCACATGGGATGTTTCCACCTGCTTTCATGGCTTCAAAAGCGAGTGCAAGGTTACGAAATTTTTTAATATCCGGGGCTTCAAAAATTAGTCTGGAATGTTCGGTGATGTTAAAGCGCCCATAATTGGAAGGCAGGCGATCGGGATAGCTTAGTGCATATTGTATTGGCAGGCGCATGTCGGGCTGACCCAGTTGTGCTTTTACCGAACCATCGTGGAACTGAACCATGGAGTGGACTACTGACTGAGGATGAATGAGCACCTCGATCTGTTCCGGTTTCAATCCGAATAACCATTTGGCCTCAATTACTTCCAGGCCTTTGTTCATCATGCTTGCCGAGTCGATAGTGATCTTATCGCCCATATCCCAGTTTGGATGTTTAAGGGCATCCTCAATGCTAACATTTGCAAGGGCAGAAAGATTTGTTTCCCTGAAAGGGCCGCCGGAAGCAGTCAGGAAGATCTTCTCCACTGTATCAGCATCTTCCCCGGCCAGGCACTGGAAGATGGCCGAATGTTCTGAATCTACCGGGATGATAGGACTGCGGAATTCTCTCACCAGCTTATTCACAAGTTCACCACCAACAACGATAGATTCCTTGTTTGCAAGGGCAAGGGGCTTACCTGCTTTAAGAGCATGTATTGTAGGTTCGAAGCCTGCAAAACCTACGATGGCGTTTAGCACCATATCGATCTCGCCGGAACCAACTACCTGGGAAACCGACTCCTTCCCGCAAAAAACCTTAATGTCAAGATTAGAAAGGGCTTCAGATACATCTTTATAACGGTCATCATTGGCAATGACCACTGTATTTGGTGCAAATTCACGGGCTTGCCTGATCAATTCCCCGGTATTATTAGCTGCTGTGAGTACCTCAATTTCAAAATGATCAGGATTGGCACGCACGATGTCCAGTGCTTGTATTCCAATGGAGCCTGTTGAACCTAATATTGCAATCCGCTTTTTTTTCATTACCAATATGCTAGAAAGACATATATTCTTCAGGATCTACCGGGGTTCCATTGTGCCAGAGTTCGAAATGGAGGTGGGGCCCTGACGACAATTCTCCGGAGTCACCACTGACAGCAATGGCTTCACCGGCCTTGACAAAAGTACCGAGGTTTTTGAGGAGCGTAGAGTTATGCTTGTAAACTGAAACAAAATTGTCTCTGTGTTGAATGGCAATAGTATGCCCGGTTTCGGAGGTCCAGTCAGAGAAGATCACGGTGCCATCCAGTACCGACATGATCATGGCCTCCTCGCTGGCGGCGATATCGATGCCAAAATGCTTTTCTGCCAGATTGAACTTATTGATGATGATCCCTTCCACGGGCATGAAGAAAACAATATCGCTGATGCTGCGTGCCCCATCGTAAAAGTCCTCAGATTCATGGAAGAAAAGATTGTATTGTGTGCGGGCCTCGTATTCTGCCCGCATGGTAGAATCTTCCGGTGATGATTCTATGGTGATGCTGTCGTAGTTCACACCGGCATCACGCTCTGGTGAGATAGTATCGACAATTTCACGGCCTTCGATAATATTCTTAATATTTTGCAAATAGATATCCTTAGAGCGTAAAGCGATCTCCAGGGAGTCGGCACGGCGTTCAAGCCGGTAAATTTTTCCCGGAATGCTCACATCCATATAGCCGGGGATATATTCGCGTATAGGTGTGAAGGCAATAATGAAGATGGTGAGTGTGATGAGGACAATGGAAATGCTTACAGTCAGAATGAAGACATTCAGCCTGGAAAGGCGGAATGAGAGTCGTTCCTCGAAGGTTTCGTTGTTCATGATCACCAGGCGGTACTTGTCGCGCAGCTTGGTGTACCACTTTCGGTCACTTTTCTTTTTCCTGGCCATCTGTGATGTGCATTGCGTTTTGCAAATATCGTATATTTGCAGCTATCTATAATAATTATTAAAAAAATTAGTTAATCAGTACATAGCTAAAGATATTGGATAGGAGTAAAGTATATCGTTTCTTTGGACGGTCTCTGATTTGGGGATTGTTATTGGTGTTGATAGCATGTTCTACGAAAAAGAACACCTTTACCCGAAGATTATACCACAACCTCACTTCCCATTATAATGTATACTGGAATGGCAAAGAAGCCATGATCCAGGCTGAGAAAGATCTTGAAGTCGGGATACAGGATAATTATAATATGATCCTGCCCGTGTTCAACTATGGCACCGAGCAGGAATCCAAGACGGTGACGCCTTTGCTCGACCGGGCCATAGAAAAGGGATCAAAAACTATCCTTAAGCATTCCATGCGTTTTGGCGGTAAGGAGTACGTGAACTGGATCGATGATGCTTATCTGTTGATTGGAAAAGCATACTTTTTCAAGCAGGATTATTTCAGTGCGAGACGCTCCTTCAGCTTCATCATGCGTGAATATGAAGACAATACGATCAAGTATGATGCGATGCTTTGGCTTGCCCGGACATATATTGAGTTGGAACAGTATGAAAAATCTGAGCCTTTACTGAACCTGATCCAACAGGACATGACTGAGGGTGAGAACAAAATCTCTTCGGATGTTTATAAAAATTTCCCTCTCGTATATGCTGATCATTTCGTTAAGCAGGAGAAATATTTATATGCTACCGATTACCTCTATGATGGTATATTGACCGTAGGCAAAAAGGATCTGAAGACCAGGGCGAAATTCATCCTGGCCCAGATCTTCCAGGAAGAAGGTGAATTAGATTTGGCTTCAGAACTGTATGCGGAGGTGATTCGACGCAACCCTAAATATGATATGGCCTTTCAGGCAAAGATCAACATGGCCAGGTCCTACGATGGAGATAATGGCGACAGCCGGACCATTATCAAGTACCTGACAAGGATGCTTAAGGATGATAAGAATACGGATTATCAGGATCAGATCTATTATGCCCTGTCGGAGGTGGCCTTTAAAGATGGCGAAGACAGCCTTGGCATCCGTTACCTGACCTTATCTGTTGCGAGGAGTGTGAGTAACAACTATCAGAAATCTACTTCCTCTCTGGAGCTGGCCGATATTTATTTTTCCATTCCAGAGTATGAGCTGTCGCAGGCATATTACGATACTGCCGTGACATTCCTGCCTGAGGACTACCCAAATTATGAAGAAATCAAGAAAAAGGCAGCTATGCTGTCTGAACTTGTGTCAAACCTGCAGGTAATCCAGCTTGAAGACAGTCTCCAGATGTTATCTTTCATGACGGAGGCAGAGCGATTTGCTGTGATTGATAAGATCATTCTTGAGCTTGTGGAGGCGGAGCTCCAGGCAGCCGAGGAACAAATGCTTCAGCAAAGCCTTGCATCTATCGACCCTGGCCCCTCGGGCTTTACTGCTGGAACACCTATTGGGGGTGCAAAGTGGTATTTTTATAATAGCAATGCTTTGAGCAGCGGCTATACAGATTTTATCCGCAAGTGGGGAAGCCGTGAGCTGGAAGATCTCTGGCGTCTGAAAGACAAACAAGTCCTATATATTGCTCCTGAAGAAATACTGGATGAGACACTGGACAGCCTGGCACAGGCCGGAGATACGCTCGGTATCAAAGCTCTGGATTCGCACAACCGGGAGTACTACCTTAAAGATATTCCTTTCTCGGAGGAAGCACTGGCCGAATCAAATAAAGCTATTGCGGAAGCCCTGTTTAACCTGGGGCTGATCTATGTTGAGGGCCTTGACAATACTCCGAAGTCGATAGAGTCTTATGAAGAGCTGATCAGGCGCTATCCGGATGATCCCAATTTGCTGAGAGCGTATTATCAACTTTACAGGCTTAACCTCGATATTAACAATTTTGAAAGAGCGGAGTATTACAAAAACCTGATCATCAACGATCATCCTGAAAGTGATTATGCTAAGATCATCCAGGATCCTGACTACTTCAAGAATATGGCGGCACAGGAGTCGGAACTGGCTGTACTATATTATAGTACCTATGAAGCCTATGAAAGAGGACAGTATTTCACTGTTATAGGTAATGCCGATCGTGCCCTTCGTAATTATGGTGATACCGTTGACCTTATCCCGAAGTTTCTCTATCTGAAGGCACTATCGGTAGGAAAAGTTGACGTGGTAGATTCACTGGCTTCAATACTTAAGGTGATCATCAGCGATTATCCCGGAAGTGATGTAAGCCCACTGGCACAGGATCTGCTCGATTATATTGCAAAAGACCGCCCGGACCTGGGTACAGGATCTGGAACGGAATCAATGGAGGAGCCGGAACTTGTTTCACCATATTCCTATGAACCTGAAACCGACCACCTCTACCTGCTTGTTGTTAAGCGGGCAGCGATCAAACTGAATGCAATGAAGGTGCGGATCTCAGACCACAACAAAAAGTATTTCAGTATCCGTGAGCTGACTATCAATAGTGTAATGCTGGATGATATCAGGTATATGATCACTGTAGGTAACTTTGAAAATGAAGAGGATGCCATGGAGTATTTTAATATGATCTCTGGAGATGCATACGTGTTTGGCGAACTGGGTACCGGGAATTATACTGAAACTGTGATCTCAATGAAGAACTACCCCATCTTTTATAGAGAAAAAGATGTAGACTTGTATAAGAAATTCTTTGAGAAATATTATCTCATTGATTAAACTCAAACAACAGAATCAAACGACAATGGCAAAGACAACAAATGGCGACGTACAATCTGTGAACATGCTTGGCGCAGGAACCACAATCAAAGGAGACATACAGTCGAATGGTGATTTCAGGATCGATGGTACCCTGATTGGATCTATTCAATCGAAAGGGAAGATCGTGATCGGTCAGACTGGCCATGTTGAAGGGGAAGTGACCTGCAGAAATGCCGATATCTCTGGTCAGGTAAAGGCCCAGGTTGTCGTGGCTGAATTATTAACCCTGAAGGCATCGGCTAAAATTGCCGGAGAAATCACTACCAGCAAGCTGTCGATTGAACCCGGTGCCCGATTCTCAGGTACCTGCAATATGAGTGAAACAGGTGCCAGGGTGGATAAAGCTGCCCTGAATGAAACAACAAGCGTCAAAGAAGGAGAAAAAAGCGCTTAAGGCTTATGCCAGGTATACTTCTATCGCATTCCAGATGCTGGCTATCATGCTGGCAGGGGTTTTCGGTGGACGTGAACTTGATAGATGGCTTGAGTGGGATTTCCCTGTCTTTACCCTGATACTTACAATCCTTGCAGTATTTCTGGCCATATATACTGTCATCAAAGACCTTCTCCGAAAATGAATCATAAAGATACTTTACTCCGGTTTATCAGGTCACTGGTGATCACAACAGTGATTATCGTGATTATTGGTGTTATATTTTATTCGGTGACGCCTAATGAATATTATACAGTTACTTTCCCTTATTTGCTTGCATTTTTTGTGCTTGCATCCGTGTTGGTATACAGCTTCATGTTGAAAGCCATGGAAAAGCGTCCGGCCAGGTTCATAAACATCTTTATGCTCACAACCATGATCAAGCTTTTTATATATATGGCTGTGATGATCACCTATGCTCTTTTAAACAGGGAAGAAGCAAGATCTTTTATTGTCACTTTCTTTATCCTCTATATGATCTATACTATCGTGGAAGTCTCATCCCTGCTCAAGGTGAATAAGGATTTTGTGCATGAGGATAAAACATCAATGAAGTAAAACAAAGTAAATAACAAAAAACTGTTATGGCTGACAATAATAAATTACTGGATTACGAAAGGTTAGAAAATTATAATCCTGAGAAGATACAAAAGCTGAAAGGCCATTATGCTGAAATTTTAAACCTGATCGGAGAGGATCCCGACAGGGAGGGATTGCGTGATACGCCTGAGAGGGTAGCCAAATCAATACAATATTTTACACATGGAAATGATGTTGACCCTGTGCAGATACTGAATTCGGCCAAGTTCAAGGAAGACTACAGGGAGATGGTTATCGTTAAGGATATCGATGTTTTTTCAATGTGTGAACACCACATGATACCATTCATTGGAAAGGCACATGTAGCCTATATCCCCAATGGTTATATCACTGGACTCAGCAAGATAGCCAGGGTGGTGGAAGCATATAGCCGTCGCCTGCAGGTTCAGGAAAGGCTCACAACACAAATCAAGGATGCTATCCAGGATACCCTGAATCCGCTTGGTGTTGCTGTAGTCATTGAAGCCAAACACCTTTGTATGGTCATGCGTGGAGTTGCCAAGCAAAACTCTGTTACGACAACATCAGACTTTACCGGTGCTTTCAAACGTCAGGAAACACGGGCGGAGTTTATTCACCTGATTGGGATGGACCTGCATTAGGTGTTGGATTTTGGCTGTTGGATTAATTTACTCATATGTGCTAGAGGCATCCATATTTATAATGCCCAGTCCCCAGCCTCCAGCTCTCAGCCCCCAGCACCTTCTATAAAATCCTATACATTTAATCCAAATACATAAAGATTTCTTATATTCAATTGCCAGTTTTAATAATATATCTATTTTTGCACCTCAGTTTGGTTAAACCCAATAACACGATTATAAGACACGAGTATGAAGGCATATGTTTTTCCGGGCCAGGGGGCCCAATACCCGGGCATGGGTAAAGATCTTTATGAGGGCTCTGAGCTTGCAAAGGATCTCTTTGAAAAAGCTAATTCAATATTGAAGTTCAAGATCACTGACCTGATGTTTAACGGGACCGATGAAGACCTCAGGCAGACAAGGGTGACACAACCTGCTATCTTTCTTCATTCTGTGATACTCTCGAGGGTGCTTGGCGATGATTTTCAAGCTGATATGGTTGCAGGGCATTCACTGGGTGAATTTTCTGCCCTGGTAGCTAACAAAACCCTTTCATTTGAAGATGGTTTGAAGCTCGTGTTCAAAAGGGCTATGGCCATGCAGAAAGCCTGTGAGATTGAACCATCCACAATGGCAGCTGTGCTTGGTATGGAAGATGATGAAGTAGAATATATTCTTAAGAATATCAGTGACATTGTAGTTCCTGCAAATTATAACAGCCCGGGTCAACTTGTGATCTCCGGAAGTGTTCCCGGTGTGGAAAAAGCGTGCAAGCTTCTCGAAGAAGCCGGAGCCAAACGAGTCATTCCCCTGAAAGTAGGTGGTGCATTTCATTCTCCTTTCATGGAACCGGCCGGACAGGAACTGGCAGAAGCCATCAATGCTACCAAATTTAATAAAGGGATCTGCCCAATCTACCAGAACGTAACCGGCCAATCAGTTACCGATGCAGAGATCATTAAGAAAAACCTGATTGCCCAGCTTACTTCTCCTGTCAGGTGGACACAAATCTCCAGGAACATGATTGCCGACGGAGCGACTGAATTCGTAGAAGTAGGCCCTGGAATGGTTTTACAAGGTTTGATTAAGAAAGTGAAGCGCGATGTAGCTACTTCAAGCGCTACAATGCCAGAATAAACTCTGAATTCTGAAATCTGAACTTTGAACTCTGAAGCTTATCTTCCGGAATACATTTTATCGTAATATTTCTGATAATCCCCTGATGTAACATTATTCAGCCATTCTCCATTGGTGAGATACCATTCCACTGTTTTTTCCAGTCCTTCATCGAACTGCAGGGAAGGTTCCCAGCCCAATTCGTTTTGAAGTTTAGATGAGTCGATAGCGTATCGGAGGTCATGGCCGGCACGGTCGGTTACATAGGTGATCAGTTTTTCAGAACTTCCTTCTTCACGGCCCAGCTTATTGTCCATGATCTTGCATAATAACATCACCAGGTCTATGTTTTTCCATTCATTATTGCCACCAATGTTATAGGTTTCTCCCAGTTTGCCTTTATGGTAGATGAGATCGATGGCGGATGCGTGGTCTTCCACGTATAGCCAGTCCCTTACATTCAATCCTTTGCCATAAACAGGAAGGGGTTTGTTATTGCTGATATTGTGGATCATCAAAGGAATCAGCTTTTCAGGGAATTGATACCCACCATAGTTGTTGGAACAATTAGATATGACTATCGGTAGCTTAAAGGTATGATGGTATGCCCTGACGAGATGGTCGGAACTTGCCTTGGAAGCTGAATATGGACTTCGGGGATCATATGAAGTAGTTTCGGTAAATAAACCAGTATCGCCAAGCGACCCATAAACTTCATCGGTTGACACATGATAGAAAAGATGATCCTGCATGTTGTCCTTCCATTGATGGCGGGCGGCATTCAGAAGGTTAACAGTGCCAACAATGTTGGTATATATGAACTCAGTGGGGTTGGTAATGGACCTGTCAACATGCGATTCCGCTGCAAGGTGTATCACTCCGCTGATATCATACTCATCAAATACTTTATGTACGGCATCAGCATCGGTGATGTCGGCCTTCACAAAAAGATAGTTTTCTTTTTCCTCCACATCGCGTAGGTTTTCCAGGTTCCCTGCATAAGTCAGTTTGTCGAGGTTGATGATGCGGTAGTCAGGGTATTTGTTTACCATGAGCCTCACGAGGTGTGATCCTATAAATCCGGCGCCGCCGGTGATGAGCAATGATTTCATATGCTAACTTTTATTTTTTTCTTTCCTTGAGTGCTTTTTCCCATTCCCAGGCTGAACGTGTCATTTCGTCAAGATCGCGCGATGCTTTCCAGCCCAGCTCTTCATTGGCATAGGTCGTGTCGGCCCACACCTTTTCAATATCACCTTCCCGTCTTCCGGCAATCTCATAATTCAGCTTCAGCCCCGCTACCTGTTCAAATGATTTGATCACCTCCATCACTGTGAAGCCATTTCCTGTTCCAAGGTTGAAAACTTCCCAGGCGTTTTTTTGTTTTCCATTCAACATGCGGTCAAGAGCCACGACATGCGCCTGTGCCAGGTCAACCACGTGGATATAATCCCTTATCGGAGTCCCGTCTTTGGTGTTATAATCATTGCCAAAAACCATTAATTTTTCACGTATGCCAATGGCTGTTTGGGTGATGTAAGGCATCAGGTTATCAGGCACACCGAGCGGTAATTCGCCAATGATGGCCGATGTATGTGCCCCGATGGGATTGAAATAACGCAAAGCAATGCAATGCAAACCGGATGCGTTCACCTGGTTAAAAAGGATATCCTCTGCGATCTTCTTGGTATTTCCATAAGGAGATTCTGCTTCCTTTCGAGGTGTAGTTTCCTTAACGGGAAGTGTGTCAGGCTGGCCGTAAACTGTACAGGAAGAGGAGAATACGAAATGATTGATATCGTATCTCTTCATCATCTGAAGGAGGTTGACCAAGCTGAAAATATTGTTTCGATAGTATTCAAGGGGGCGACTGACAGAATCTCCTACTGCCTTCAGTGCTGCGAAATGAATGATCGCACTGATATCCGGGTGTTTATCGAATAATCGGGTACATTGATCAATCTCACTCAGATCGACCTTTTCAAAAGCAGGTGTTGTTCCGCTGATCTTGCCAATAGCATCGATCACTCTCTCGTCAGAATTGATCAGGTTATCAGCCACCACAACCTCATAACCGGCCTGCTGTAACTCAACAACTGTGTGTGAGCCAATATAGCCTGTTCCGCCGGTTACTAATACTTTCATCTTTTATTTCTCAAGAAACTCAATTACAGTAGATGTAATATGTGCCAATTGTTCTTCATCCAATTCAGTGCTCATAGGCAAAGATATAACCTTTTCTGAAAGCATTTCGGTTACGGGAAAATCGCCTTCCTTATAACGTGGATCGAGGTAGGCCTTTTGCATATGCAGGGGCACCGGATAATAGATCATGGCAGGAACATCCTTGCTCATGAGGTGCTGCTGAAGTGCTGCCCTGTCGATACCTTCGGTGACCAATGTATACTGATGGAAAACATGAGTGGATCTATCCCAGCGTACAGGTGTCTTAAGTTGCGGATAGTCCTTAAATGCATTATTATAATAGTCAGCTGCCCTGTTTCGCTCTGCAGCATATTCATCGAGGTGTTGCAGTTTAACTTTGAGGATCGCAGCCTGTATAGCATCCAGCCTTGAGTTTACACCAATGATGTCGTGGTAGTAGCGTACTTTCATGCCATGGTTCACGATTGAACGCATCTCATCGGCCAGTTTGTCGTTGTTGGTGAAGATGGCTCCACCATCGCCGTAGCATCCAAGGTTTTTCGATGGGAAAAATGAAGTACAACCAATCTCGCCTATGGCTCCGGCCTTCTTCTTGCTTCCATCCTTAAAAATATAATCGGCTCCAATAGCCTGGCAGGTATCTTCAATGATGAAGAGATCATGCTTGTTGGCAATCTCTTGCAGGGCTTCCATGTTGGCGCATTGCCCGAAAAGGTGTACCGGAACAATGGCTTTGGTTTTAGGAGTGATGGCTTTTTCAACGGCAGCGGGGTCAATGTTAAAAGTATCCGGTTCAACATCAACAAGAACGGGCGTCAATCCAAGGAGTGCGATCACTTCAGCAGTGGCAATAAAGGTGAAGGATGTAGTGATTACTTCGTCGCCGGGTTTCAGGCCAAGAGCCATCATGGATACCTGCAAGGCATCAGTCCCGTTGGCACATGGAATCACATGTTTTACTCCAAGGTAGGCTTCCAGGTCGGCCTGGAAGTTATGTACAGCAGGGCCGTTTATAAAAGCACATGAATCAATCACTTCCTGAATACCTGCATCAACCTCGTCTTTGATCTTGAGATATTGGCTCCGCAGGTCGACCATTTGAATTTTTTTCATTCTTGTTGTGTTTTATTGTTAATTTATTAACGATAATATTTTGGCTGCAAATTTATACATATTCTAACGCTTATGGGATATATTTATTCTAAATTAGACATCTAAGTTTTGAGTGTTGGGTGTTGGGTGTTGAGTTAATTGTTAATTGTAAATTTATGGTGAGATGGTGGCTGTAGGAGCTGTTAAAGTTAAATTGTCATGGGTATTCAAATATATAATTTTATAAATCATAATTATAACTTCTACAATAATCCAACACCCAACACTACTATTCATCTCGAGGAGATGAATAATACAAATTACTGCCACCACCTGCATACGAGTCTTGTATTTTTTTCGTTATTTTGTTGAACCATGAATAGATTACTACGCCTTTTAATTATTCTTATCTTTTTGATGCCTGCTATTGGTGCATCCGGGCAGGTGAATGTGCGTGACTCCTGCATTAACACCCCAATTATGTATGCTGCGTATGGCTTCAATTTTCTGGGTGGGGATATAGCCAGTATGTATGGGCCCTCATCTACCGCGGGTGCAGGAATTGGTTTCAAGACAAGAAAGAATTTCTATTATGGGATCGAGTATAATTACCTCTGGGGAGGAAAGGTGAAACAAGGTGATGAGATCCTGCAACATATCCTCACCAGTGATGGTCAGCTGATCGGGCAGAGTGGGGAGTATGCTATTTTCCAGTATTTCCTGCGAGGGCATACCATGTGGGCGCGTGTAGGCAAGCTTTTTCCGGTACTTTCTCCCAATCCAAATTCCGGGATTCTGCTTCAATTAGGGGGTGGATGGATTCAGCATCGGATGTTTGTCGGGGTGCAGGATAACAATGCATTTCAATTGAAAGACGATTATAAAAAAGGTTACGACCGATTGCATAATGGCTTCGGTTTTACGGAATCTATTGGTTATCTCTTTCTTGGTGATTCAAGGATGTGGAATTTTTATCTGGGCTTTGAATTCTCCCAGACATGGACCAGGAATGATCGTGATGTCAACTTTGATACCGGCCTGAGCGATGATGTACAAAAGCTAGACTTCTTTTACGGCATAAAGATTGGCTGGGTCATACCATTGTACAGACGAGCACCCACCGGTTATTTCTATAACTAGCATCAGCCCAAATGTCTTTCCTATACACCTTCGGAATAGCCCTGTACACCCTGTTTATCAGGTTTGCTGCTTTTTTTAATAGCAAAGCACGAAAATGGGTTCATGGAAGGAAAGGATGGAAAAGAAAACTATCAAAAGCTTTCAGTGAAGGCGATAAAATCGCCTGGTTTCATGCTGCATCCCTGGGTGAGTTTGAACAGGGCAGACCTGTGATGGAAGCATTCCGGAAACATTATCCCGATTACAAGATCTTACTGACATTTTTTTCTCCTTCAGGATATGAACAGAAAAAGAATTTCGAGGGCGCAGATGCTGTGATGTACCTTCCTGCCGATTGTCGCGCGAATACCAGATATTTTGTGAGTGCACTTAAGCCTGCCATCGCCATATTTATTAAATACGAATTCTGGTACAATTACCTGGCTGAACTCAACAGGCAAAAGATCCCGACAGTTTTTATTTCAGCTCATATAAAAGGGAATGAACCTTTCTTTAAATGGTATGGAAGTTGGTTCCGAAAGATATTGAGGCGGGTAGATCATTTCTTTGTGCAGGACCAGGCTTCAGCCCTCCTCCTGCAGCAAACAGGAATCAGCAATATCACCGTAAGCGGCGATACCCGTTTCGACCGCGTGGCGGATATCCTTGAAGATAAAAGAGAATATCCCGACATAGAAAAGTTCTGCGAAGGTCATCAGCTTCTGCTGGCCGGAAGTACCTGGCCACCCGATGAAGAGGTCCTGGCGGGATTGCCCGGGAAGTATCCCGATCTGAAGCTCATCATCGCTCCCCATGAAGTGAATGAGGAGCGAGTAAAGCAGCTGATCAACACCTTAAATATTGATGTTGCTCTATATACAAAGGATGATCCCTCTACATGGAAGGACAAACAGGTGCTGATCTTAGATACCATCGGGGTTTTATCATCCATTTATCGATATGCTGATGTTGCCTATATCGGTGGTGGATTCGGTAGCGGATTGCATAATATCCAGGAGCCTGCTGTGAATGCCATTCCGGTTGTTTTCGGTCCTAAATACGATAACTTCAAGGAAGCCACTGACCTGCTAAGCCAGGGAGGAGCATTTTCAATTCAATCTCCGGAGGAGATGAATAAAGTGCTGGGTATCCTTCTTACAGATGCACAGAAATACCAGTCAGCTGCTTCGCGATGCAAAGCATATATGATGGAAAATACAGGAGCTACGGAAAAAATTATGGATGGGCTCCGGACCTATTTATAAATACATTTATAAGCAGTTTCCTGCTTTACGATAAGCTTGAAAGAAGTATCCTTTTCAACGATGAATGTTTCAAAAGGGGTATAAGTTTTCCACTCCTCTTCACCCGGCAGCTGTACAATCAACTCACCTGAAACAACAGTCATATACTCTACTGTAGAAGTACCAAATTCATATTCTCCCGGAGCCATCACACCAACAGTGACATCGCCATCATCGTTTTTAAAAGCAAGTGATTTTACCTTTCCGTCGTAATATTCATTAACTTTAAACATAGCGTTGTTTAATTTTAAGGGTTTATTTATTAGGAGAGGCAAAGTTATTAATCTGCATGATAATTTTGAATCTTGATTTTCGAATTATAAATTTATCTGGATTTTGGATTTGAAACCTTGCTTATTAATAGGAGTTCCCTCGACTTCGCTCGGGATGACAATTATCGTATCTAATAATAGAAGAACTGGGCGGTGCGCAACTATTTCTTTTAATGGAGCACCGCCCCGTTCTTCTCTCCCCACCAGAGAATACTGTCATCCCGAAGGAGTTTTACGACTGAGGGATCTCCCCGGATTAGATTTATATTGTATTATCTTTGGTTATAAATACTAGTATTATGGACCTACAATTTTGGACAGAGTTTTTCATGTGGTGCACGATAATTAATGGTGGACTATTGATCTTCTGGGTATTTTGTCAGATGGTGATGCCCAATCTACTCTACAAAACACAGGCGGCTTTCTTTCCGATGGAGAAGGAAAAATTTAACCCTGTCTTTTATCTCTTCCTGGGCATCTACAAGATCTTCTTTGTGATCTTCAATGCAGTACCTTATGTGGCGCTGCTGATCATGGGATAGCTTCAATATTATCCCCGGATCATTCTTTCACGAATTTCCCACTATATGTTTTCCCCTGCCGGGAAATCCTTACGAAGTACACACCCCTTTGGTAGGAAGATATATCAATGGTATGGTGCCTACTATAGGCCCGCTTATAAAGAATCTTGCCAGTCACATTCATGATGACAATATGATGTGTTCCGCTGCCTGGAGAAATGTTTTCTATAGTGATCTCATTATTGGCAGGATTTGGGAATACCGAATAAAAGGATTCAAAACTTTTGTGATCACTGATTCCTACTCCTGAACAATCATGCACCAGATCGAAAAGCACTTGCAATGAGTCGATAGGTTCAATACCGGCACCTTCCGAAGTTCTCACGGAAACTTTAAATGAGGGGCTGCCAAAAACATCATCAGGCTGGGCAACCTTAATAAAAGAAAATAGTGAGGATGTCCCATTGGTTGCGCAGCGGGAATCTGCTCCAACAACATTGGCCCCCTGCAGGGCAGCCATCAGCTTGCAGGCAAGATCGCCATCGGCGCTGAGAAATCGAGCTTCCATCGAATCAAGGACCTCCTGGCCGAGGAGGATATTACCCTGTATTGAATAGTTTGGCCCGAGTACATGGTTTTTATAGTCATCGGTTTGTGTCCCTGTATGCGCAGCCGATTCAGAATGATCATCCACAAATGCAACGATTCCATATTGCCTCCTTTCCGGCTGGTTTTGTGCATCATTATCATACAGCCACTGTATGATCTCAGAAGGCTTATCCCCGGCATTCATACGTGCCCTGGCATTGATCTGGTTGGCTACGAGATACCATGCCTGTGTGTTGATGGCTCCAAGGTTGGGGAATAATTCACCTAGGAAATCATCTTCATAACCCGGGAAATTATCCATATCTACACAGGAAGCTCCTGCGCTACCCACCTCACCGGTAATGGTATCGAGAGCTACAATGGAGAAAGTATCTTGAGAGTAGGTAGAGATCCCAATAAGCTAAGCATAGAACTAAGAGCAATAGTAAGCGGTTCATAGGTTTATTTATTTAAATGGTAATCAATAATATAGCTTGTAGAAATTGTTGAGTCAGGCATATTGAAAAGTTCTTCCTTGATCATTCCAATGTTTTCAGTAAAGTACCTTCTTGCAATCCAGGTATACGAGGGTGGGCCCTCAGAATAATATTCTTCCACAACAATTGTTGGCGAATATTCCTGATTGTGGATCATTATACTGGTGTCTTTTGCGATAATCTTCCTACTAATTGCAGTCCCGGACCAACTATGTATGACCCAACTGCTTCCTACAGGCAAGGAGTCAGATAGAATCCGGGTTAAAGGATAAGATCCGGCATGTGAAATGGGGCCGGTATGGGCTTCATAACCCCAGATCGGGACACCATCATAAACTGGTACATAAAAAGTATCAGAAACATAGGCTGCCGATCCTTCTATATAAAAATCCAGGACATATGCAGGATCCGTTACCAAACGGTTAGTGTCATTTAAGTAATTTACATACTCCCAAAATGAGCCCGGGTACACTGGAAAATAGCTCAAAGGGAATATCGTATCATACAAATTATTCGGATCATCCTTTTTGCATGAAAACAGATTAGTAAAAAGGATGCAGCTAAGCGTGAGAAGGATGATATAAGCTGATTTTCGGATCACCATCGTAGCAAAGATAATTAAAATTTCCCCTGTTTAAAGTCACCAGCCAGAGGCCCAATACCTAAAGCCTAATACGTGGCCTGAGCATATGATCCCCGGCAATCCTGTTGTGATCGATTGATGTATCAGAACCCATATCTAAACGAATAAAATATTTCCTACCTTTGCTCCCCTCACTCAAACTTAAAATTTTCTGACCATGACACTACTGATCAAAAAGGTAAACCGCATCTCTGCGGGCGACAACATCATTTATCTTGTTAATGCTCTGAAGGACCTTAATAAAAGCAAGCTGAGCCAGGCTGAGCAGGATTATATCCGAAAGAAAGTAAAAAAGGACGAAAAGGACCTGATCTCAATAAACAGGCTCAACCAATGGATCTTTGTCCATGTGGTAAATAAAAAACGCCCGGATGAAAAAAGGATAGAAGAGCTCAGGAATGCCGGCAGCAAGCTGCATGGCTGGCTTAATAATCATAAAGCAGAAAGTGTTACGCTCATTGATTTCACAGGCAGGAGTAAACAGATTCTGGCCTTTGTCGAAGGAATGGGGCTGTCATCATATCAGTTCATTAAATATAAGAAGGACAAAAAAGAAGAGAAATTCTCCCTTGAGGAGCTGAAAATTTCTGCTCACGCCATCAAAAAAGAAGAAGTTGAAGACCTGAATATCGTATTGGATGCAGTATTTAAATGCCGCGATATGGTTAACGAACCACTCAATGCGCTCAATGCCCAGGAACTGGCATCCAAAGTAAAAGAAATGGGTACAGTCAGTGGGGCCAGGGTAGAGGTGATGGGAAAGAAAAAGATAGAATCAATGAAGATGGGTGGCTTGCTAGCAGTGAATAAGGGAAGTCTTGATCCTCCCACCTTCACCATCATGGAATGGAAACCGATCGAAGCTGTTAATGACAAACCTTATGTGTTGGTTGGTAAAGGAGTAGTTTATGATACCGGTGGTCTCAATATCAAGACAGGCAGCTATATGGAAGACATGAAGTGCGATATGGCCGGTGCCGCTACTATGGCATCTGCTCTATATGCCATTGCCCGACTACGCTTGAATGTACATGTGATCGCACTGCTTCCCGCCACCGATAACCGTCCTGATGGAAATGCATATGTTAGCGGGGATGTGATCACTATGCATAGTGGCCTCACCGTGGAGGTGATCAATACCGATGCCGAAGGCCGTATGATCCTGGCTGATGCCCTGAGTTATGCAAAGAAATATGACCCTAAACTCGTAATTGATGCAGCAACACTGACAGGAGCTGCTTCACGGGCCATTGGGAAGTATGGCATCGTAGCTATGGAATCAGGTGCAGCCAGGCCAATGAGTAAACTGAAAGAAGCCGGAGAGAAAGCTTATGAACGTATTGCTGAGTTTCCTTTCTGGGAAGAATATGGCGAACTAATTAAATCGAAAATTGCTGATATTAAGAATATTGGTGGAGCAGATGCCGGAATGATCACCGCAGGTAAATTCCTCGAAAAATTCACTGATTATCCATTCATCCACCTCGATATTGCGGGGCCGGCATTCTTTGATAAAAAAGACAATTATCACCCTGCGGGAGGAACAGGGATTGGCGTAAGATTATTGGTTGAATTCTTTAAAACCATTAAGTAAAGAATATCGAGTATCAAGTAACGTATATCGAGTATTGAATATCAATTAGGAACTAGCCACTATTCACCAGGAACTAGGCACTTTTTAGTATCTTTGCCCTTAAAATTATCGAGTCATGATCAAGTCAGAGATGAAAGATGGAATACGTGTTAAAGTGGGTATAACCCATGGCGATCTGAACGGTATCGGTTATGAGATCATCATCAAGTCATTGCATGATCAGCGTATCCTTGATATGATCACCCCTGTAGTTTATGGTGTTTCGAAAGTGGCATCATACCACCGCAAAGTTCTTAACATGGATGATTTCAATTTTAACCTGGTGAAGAATGCCGGTGTAGCCAACCCCAAGCGGCCCAACATCCTCAACGTGACCGAAGAGGAGGTGAAGATCGATATTGGGAAATCTACTGATACTGCAGGTACGCTGGCTTATGAAGCCCTTGAAAAAGCCACTCATGATTTGCAGGAAAGACATATTGATGTGTTGGTCACAGCACCTATCAACAAGAAGAATATTCAGTCTGATGATTTTCATTTCCCTGGACATACAGAATACCTGGCAGAGAAATTTTTAAGCGAGGATTTTCTGATGTTGATGGTCAGCAATAACATTCGGATCGGAGTGGTAACAGGCCATATCCCTTTAATGGAAGTATCGTCACAATTGACCCAGGAGCTCATCATGCAGAAGTTAAGGATCATGGACAATTCCTTACGACGGGATTTCAGCATTCCAAAGCCAAAGATCGCCCTGCTTGGACTGAACCCACATGCTGGAGATAACGGACTACTAGGTCAAGAGGAAGAAGATATCATCATTCCTGCATTGAAAGAAGCCTTTGCTGAGGGCATACATGCTTTTGGGCCATATGCAGCTGATGGATTTTTCGGTTCCTCTGCCTTTAGTAAATTTGATGGCGTACTGGCCATGTATCACGACCAGGGCCTTATTCCTTTCAAGGCTCTTTCGTTTGAATCGGGTGTGAACTTTACTGCCGGTTTGCCTGTCGTGAGGACCTCACCTGCACACGGGACTGCGTTTGAGATTGCCGGAAAGAATGAGGCTTCACCGGAAAGCATGCGGGCTGCCATTTTCCTGGCAGCAGATATTTTCAGGAATCGTATTCGTTTTGATGCAATGAACAAGACACCACTTGCGGTCAAGGAAAATGGTGGAAATAATATTGATCAATAAGCAGGATGTTCAAGATATCGGATATAACAAGGATCGTTGACGGGGATCTGATCAGGAAAAGTGATGGTGATCCGGAGGTAAAGGATATTCTGGTAGACAGCCGTCGTTTGATATCCCCTGACAGCTGTATCTTCATTGCACTTAAAGGCAGGAATAAGGATGGACATGAATATATTCCTGAACTTTATAGCAAAGGGATTCGATCCTTCATCATTTCTTCTGTCGACATTAAGCTGAGCGAATACAAAGGCGCGAATTTCATCAAAGTAAAAAATACGCTCTCTGCTCTGCAGGCTCTTAGTGCAGCCCACAGGAAGAAGTTCGATATGCCTGTCATAGGTATAACAGGCAGTAATGGGAAAACCATCATTAAGGAGTGGCTTTTCCAGCTCCTGAATAAGGAATATAAGATCGTCAGGAGCCCAAAAAGCTATAATTCGCAAATTGGTGTGCCCTTGTCGGTTTGGCAGATGGAACCGAACAATAACCTGGCTATTTTCGAAGCCGGAATTTCGAAACCTGACGAGATGGATAAGCTGCAGTCCATCGTCAAGCCAAACATCGGGATCTTTACCAATATCGGCGAAGCTCATAGTGAGAATTTTATTAGCATCAACCAGAAAGTAGGGGAGAAACTCAAACTTTTTACCAAGGTTGATACTCTGATCTATTGTCTTGATCATGCTGCTGTACAGGAGATTCTGATCAGATCGCAGATCCTGGAAACTGTTCAGGCCTTTACCTGGAGCAGGAAACAAGCTGCCGATCTGCAGATCACGTCTGTGGTGAAGGAGCTGCTGGAAAAGACAATCATTACCGGAATATTCAAAGGTCAGGAGCATAGCATCAAAATACCTTTTATTGATGATGCATCTATTGAAAATGCCATTCAATGCTGGGCCACCATGCTTTACCTTGGGGTTAAGCATGATGTCATCGAAGAAGGTATGACCGGTTTGCAGGCTATTGCTATGCGACTGGAGATGAAAGCGGGGATCAATCATTGTACGATCATCAATGATAGTTACAATTCGGATATCAACTCTCTTAGCATCGCCATCGATTTCCTGAACCAGCAGTCCACGCACAAAAGACGCACGCTGATCCTATCAGATATCCTGCAGAGCGGCAAAGATTCTGAAGAATTATATGCCGATATTGCCGGAATACTCAAACAAAAAAATATTAGCCGTGTGATTGGCATCGGGCCTTCTATTTCCCGCCAGGCTGATGCCTTTGAAATGGAAAAGGCTTTCTATCCTTCAACAGAGGAATTCATGCGGAAATTCTCATTTACCACATTCAGTAATGAAACCATACTGCTGAAAGGGGCGAGGGTATTTGAATTTGAGCAGATCAGCAAGGCATTGCAACAGAAGTCGCACGAAACAGTACTTGAGATCAACCTGAATGCCATGGTGAACAACCTGAACTATTTCAGGTCTCAGATCAGCCCCATCACCAAGATCATGGCCATGGTGAAGGCTTTTTCTTATGGTAGCGGTAGCTATGAGATTGCCAACCTCCTACAGTTCCACCGCGTGGAATATCTCACTGTAGCTTATGCCGATGAAGGCGTTGAGCTCAGAAAGGCAGGGATCATCCTTCCCATCATGGTAATGAACCCGGAGGAACACAGCTTTGACGCCATGATACAACATAACCTGGAGCCGGAGATCTATAACTTCAGAATACTGGGTGTGCTGGAAAGGGCGATCAGTAAAAATATTCTTCCCAGGAATAAGCCGGTTAAGATCCATATCAAACTGGACACCGGGATGCACAGGCTCGGCTTTGAAGCTGCAGAGCTTGAAAAGCTATCGGAACGGATAAAGAATAACCGCCGCTTGTATGTACAATCGGTATTCACTCATCTGTCGGCTAGCGAAGATCCTTCAAGTGACAACTTCAGCAGGGGGCAGATTGCCCGATTTGGAGAGATGTGTGAACAGTTCTGTGCTACTGTTGATCATCATGTGCTCAGGCATATTATGAATTCGGCCGGAATTACCCGCTTCCCTGAAGGACACTTTGATATGGTACGGCTGGGCATTGGACTTTATGGCGTTGCTGCCAATCCTGAGGATGCCAATAAACTGGAAAATGTGAGTACCCTGAAATCTACTATCTCCCAGATCAGAAAAGTAAAAGCTGGCGAAAGGGTAGGATACGGAGATGCAACCATTGATCAGGATAAGGACATTGCCATAGTGCCGGTAGGATATGCTGACGGCTTGAACCGTCGCCTGGGCAACGGCAAGGGAATACTTTTGGTGAATGGGCAGAAAGCCTCTACAATAGGGAATATATGCATGGACATGTGCATGATCGATATTTCAAACATGAAGGTGAAGGAAGGCGATCCTGTGATCATCTTTGGTGATGAACGGCCAATCGCAGAACTGGCCAATGATCTCGGTACCATTCCCTATGAGGTTATGACCTCCATCTCCGGAAGGGTAAAAAGGGTTTATTTCCAGGAGTAAAACTCCTGGAAGATATAAGCTTCAATCTCTAAATTCTAAACAATTTCAAATGATTCAAATATGAAATTCAAGACCTATTAAGTCCCCATCTCCTTGAGGAGAGGGGGATTTAGGGGGTGAGGTGCTTTGAAAATTTAATCTTTGCCTAAGCCTTTTATTTTCCTATTTTTGACAAAAATCAGGGAACCAATAGACAATGAAACTATCAATACTTATTCCTGCCTACAATGAAGAGAATACCATTCACCGGATCCTTGATAAGGTGTTGGCGGTGAAGCTCTATGGGGGCTTCGAGAAGGAGATCATCATAGTGAATGATTGTTCCTCCGACAATACGGCAGGAGTGGTGAAGGAATACATTGAAACCCATCCGGATGTTGAGTTTAGTTTCTATGAGCAACCAATAAATATGGGTAAGGGAGCAGCACTCCATCGTGGGATCGCAGAGGCTAAAGGTGATTATATCATCATACAGGATGCCGACCTGGAGTATGATCCGGAAGAGTATAACATCTTGCTCAAGCCGGTAATAGATGGCCATGCCGATGTAGTATATGGCTCACGCTTCAAAGGAGGTACACCGCACCGTATCCTCTTCTTCTGGCATTCGATAGGGAATAAGTTTCTAACCTTCCTTTCAAATATGTTCACCAACCTGAATCTGAGCGATATGGAAACCTGTTATAAGCTTTTCAGGGCAGATTATATAAAGAAGATCTATTTTAAGGAGAACAGGTTTGGCTTTGAGCCGGAAGTGACGGCCAAGATGTCACGCTATCCCGGTATCAGGTTCTATGAAGTGGGAATCTCTTATTATGGCAGGACATACGAAGAAGGCAAGAAGATTGGCGCCAGGGATGGGTTCAGAGCCATCTGGTGTATCCTTAAATATAACATCTGGGACAGGAAAACATTCAAGTAAAATACCATGGAGAAGTTCAAAGAGGTACTGGGTTTTATTTTTAATAATTATGTAATAAAGCATGCTACCCTCATCATTGCCTTTCTAATGCTTTTTTATACGTGGCAACATGGAAGGTATAATGGCAACTATATCAATAGCGACGGGAAAGGCTATTATGCATATCTCACGGCCATTTTTATTTACCAGGACCTGGAATACGGCTTTATTGATGAATATGAGACGAAATATTATGCGGCCGAAAGCTATGTTGACTTCCGGAGAGAGATAGATGGAGAAACAGCCAATATAACCTTTGCAGGCCTGGCCCTTTTCTTTCTGCCATTTTTTCTTGCAGCTCATATTGGAAGCATGGTGCTGGGGCTTCCTACAGATGGTTATGCCCCGCTATATCAATACTCCATAGGTTTTGCTGCAGTATTTTACCTTCTGCTGGGCCTGTGGGGAATAAAGAAATTCCTGGAGATGTATGGGGTGAACAAGTACCATGTAGCATTGGTCCAGCTACTGATTGTTTTTGCAACACCCATATATTTTTATGCGACTGTCGATGTCAGCTTTACTCATATTTACACCTTCACTGCCATCGTCCTGTTCTTTTATTATACCAGGAGGTATGTGATGACCAGGAGGTCCAGGCACCTTTATCTAACGTCGTTCATATTAGGTCTGATCATTCTGATGAGGCCAACAAACATGATGGTCATAGCAGCCATCCCATTTCTTGCGGGTGATTGGAAATCCTTGAAAAATACCGTGATCGGCCTGTTTAAGGAGTACAAGCAACTGATCATCGCACTCATTATTTTTCTTTCGGTTTTGGCTATTCAACCCATCTTATACTATTTGCAGGTAGGCCAGTTTTTTGTCTGGACCTATACCGGACTTGGGTTCAATTTTCTGGAGCCACATATTTACGATGTATTGTTTAGTTACAGGAAGGGATTGTTCATATATACCCCTGTACTCATTTTTGCCATCCCGGGCTTCTTTTATCTCTTCAGAAAGAGCAAGTACCAGGCACTTACACTCCTCGCCTACTGTTTGATTGTGTTATATATTATCGCTTCGTGGAGAAACTGGTGGTATGGAATGAGCTACGGACATCGTGCTTTCCTCGATCATTATATCGTATTTGCTCTACTGCTGGGCCTTAGTCTCACAGATGCCAAATTCAAGATCCTTCGTTACATGATCTATATCGTAACACCATTTGTGATCTGGCTGAACATGATACAGGTATATCAGTATAAGAACTGGATCCTATACTGGGATATGAATGAAGAGATGTACTGGCGGGTATTCATGAAAACTGATAAGGAATACCATGGATTGTTATGGCAGGAGGCAAAGATCAAAGCACAGCAAAAAGATAAGGAAGTATTTGAAGCCAGGTTCAAGAACCTTACTGTTAACAATGCTTTTTTTGATGATTATGAGGGTGAACTACCCGATTTGAATGCCAACAATATAGAAAAGAGTATTACCCATTCCGGTGAAACGGCCATCAGGCTCAACATTAATAATGTATACAGCCCCGGATTAAAAACTGAGATCAGGAATCTTCAGGATACAAGCAAAGTTTTGATACATGCAAGCGCATACGTATATGTGCCGGAAAATGCTTTTTACAATCCATTTCATATTGTGTTTTCCATCGAAAATAAGGATGGTGCATATGTATATGAAGCCGTGGATTCCAATGTAGATGATATTACTGTTGGTAAGTGGAACCTGATTGAAATCTCAGCAGAAGCGCGGAACATTAAATCCACATCTGATATTATGAAAGTCTATGTATGGTATTCAGGTAAACGTCAGATCATCGTTGATGACCTGAAAGTGGAATTCTACTAAAGACTAATGGTTTTCTCATCCCTGGGCTTCAGGTAATAATTCCAGTTGTCTCCAATCTCTGTGAGACAGTATGTCATTGATTCATTCAGAGATGTTGGCTCAAAGTCGAGATCGGCTTTTAAGGCAGAAGTATCCAGGTTTGAATCCTGCAATACGCCTTTCACATGCTCTGCCGTGAACAGGGGTACCTTTTGAAATTTCTGAAATCCCTTACCCATCAGTTTGACGATGCCCGGAGGAACAGGGATGAAGATCTTTCTTTTTTTACTGATCTTCAGAATCGTGGCAATAAAATTTCGGAATGAGATCACATCATCACCGGCAATCTGGTATATTTTTTTGTAGGCCACTTCCTGATCAATTGATTTCACAATATATTTCGCGAAATCTTTCACAAAAATGGGGTGCTGTGTCTGTTTTCCAAAGCCTACAAGCGGGACGAACAATGGTATCCTGAATACATTTTTAAGGATACGGTTGATGCCCAATCCTTCTGGTCCAAGTATCATGGCCGGAATGAATACTGTATAATCGAGTGATGAGGCTTCAAGAAATTCCTGGCCTTTTAATTTGGTTTCTCCATAGGGGCCTTTGAAAACCTTCATGATTACCACACTGCTGATCTGTATAAAGCGTTTGATCTGCTTATCCTCACAGAATTTGATGAGATTTTGCACTCCGCTAGCATTTACAGCAAAATTCCTGTCGTAGTCGGAACTCCCCAATAATGCGGCGGCGTTGATCAGTGCATGTGTTGAACCTTCCTTTATAGAATCACCGATCTGAGAGCCAATGTCTTTGGTAATATCGCAGTACAAATAATTGATATTTGGATGATCGATGATGGTGGATGCATAATGGTCAAACTTCAAAGCGGTGACCTTATGGCCATCCGACAATAATTGTTTGCAGATATATGTTCCGAGGTATCCGTTTGCCCCTGTTACAATGATAGTTTGATCCATTCCTGTGGAGGTTTATTGCGGCAGCAAAAGTAAAGGATTTGGCTGAATAATTAATGCTCAGCCGGCATTATTTCTTTTCACTCTTCTTTCCCGCCAGGTAAAGGAAGCTATACCCTAGCAAAAGGGCGATCAGGCCGCCTCCGATCTGTGCAACCAGGAACACCAGTCCTGAGAAGGCGAGGATAAGGGGTTCGGCCATCGGTTTAAAGAGCAGCAGGAAGGTTCCTTCGCGGGTCCCGAGACCCATAATAGTAATGGGAAGCATGTTTAACAGCCCTGCCAATGCAACAACCCCTGAAATATATAGAAAGCTTTGTGGCATTGCCAGTCCGACTGCCAGGAAATAGCATGAAACGAAATAACTCAGGTTACTGATGATGGAGAGGGTCAGTACCGAGTATTGAACGCTATTGCTTCTCTTTCTGAAGTTAAGATTGAGGTTCAGGGATAGAAAAGGAATCTTGTTGAGTATCCTCTGCACCAGGCTGGTAGCTCTTGCAGATCTCATGAAAATAAAAGCCAGCATTATAACAGACAATCCGCCCAGTGACACCAATATTCCTAAGATCGTTGCTGTTTCTTCTGTGAAGGTGAAAAACAATGCCAGGCCTGCGATCATCACAAAGATTCCGAGGTCAAAGCCTCTTTCTACAAGCACCCGGATCCCTGCCTCCATGATCCTGTTCTTTTCCTTGGCATGTCCGGCTTTTACTAATTCACCCATACGGCCCGGGGTGATCACACCAATAGCATAACTTTCGAAGAACTCACCAAAGCTTCTCATCACCCGGATCCGCTCATGGCTCCCATCATTGAGGATATGCCAGCGCAGGGCCTTGATGAATAATAGCAGGACCTGGAAAAGTATCGCATAAACAAAAAACTCGGTTTTAACTTCTTTGATATGCTGCCAGAGGGCGTGCAGGTCAACGGTAGTGAGTATATAAATAAACAATGCTACACCAAGCAGCCTGATCAGCAGGAACCAGCTGGCTTTTTTCGACCTTTTGCTGCCGGATGTATGTTGCGGATCTTTATTCATCTTCCGTTTTCAGATGTTCTCGTTTAATTTTTTTTGTTGAACGTTTCCATACATTCCTGGTCTTCTCGAACACCCGGCCAACAGTTTTTGGTGGGATGCGCTCGATCAGGAAACGTGAAAATCCTGTGCCAAGGATGATAAAAAGGCTGTCGATGAAAATCTCCATCATATACCTCTTGAAGCTAAAGCCATTCATCTCATATCCATAGTCGGGATTCTTTATTCCAAGCCAACGACGATACTTCATCCTGATGAATGTTCCCCTTTTCTTGAGATCGTATCCATGTGAATGCATGGTGATAGCTGATGATTCGTCAATTGAGTCCAGGCTTAACAGGCCTTCTTCCACCATCTTATCGATGATGGCCTGTCCTTTTGAAGAACGCGATAGCACCATCGAAAAACCTTTTCCGCGGTCTTCATAAACCGGTGCCCATGCATCTCCTCCGGAAATGTCGGTAAACTCATTGCTCAGATCGGTACACAGGAGACTATTTTTGACAATATGGAAGGGGATAAGGTAATTGGCGTGAAACTTAGGCAATTCCAGCACCCTTCCTCCTTCAAGCTCAACACGCATATTGCCCGGCCATTCCCCGTACCTGAAATACAGTTTCCTGATCTTCCTGTAGTCTTTTTCTCCATAGGAGCGCAAGAAGCTTTTGATAGATGAGAAATGCAGGGTGTTCCCGTAAAAGGGGCCCAGGATGTATTCTATGTTCTTTACCGAAGAATGTCCTTCTTTCTGAAGTAACCTGATCGACTGTACCTGTCCGGGCAGGCCCACAAATGCCAGTTTTCCTTCGAAACGCTCTATTTCAGGAAGGATCTCATTAGTTGTTGTGATGATATATTTGCTCTGGGCTGCCCTGAGTATTTCTTCTTTTGTTGTTGCAATAAAGGGTTTTGTCAACCAGGGTTCTTCCTCCGACATGCCAACCACAACGGCTCCGTCTATCTTACCCTTTTCAAGAAGCCAGATCAGAACGGCAGAGAGTATCCCGCCACTTGCTCCGGTTCTTCTAATGAATTCATCGGTACAGTTACCTATATAAATGTTCTGATAAGTTCCTGTAAAGATGTTGTGTTGCCCTACATCCCCGTAAATCAGTTTATTCTGTTCCGGAAAGTTGAATGCTTTTCCGCTGCAGTATTTTAGCAACTCTTCGTTTTCATCATCATCGAGCTTTTCATTGACCTGTGGTACGAATTTTCCTGTGCGATCGGAAAAGCTGATCTTTCCCTTTGAGAGAGCTACACAGGTACCACAGCGGTTACACATACCACTGCGCACAACTTCTTGTATGTGCTTAGGCTTTCTCACACACAAAGAATTGTCTTATTCCTAGTTCAGCAATGAAAGTTCCCTGGCAGGAGGAGATGATCTTCTCTCCAAAGTTCTTGATAAATTTAGGCCCTACCGGAACCAGGAGTGTGCCTTTATGTTCAATAAGTTTCCAGCCTGTTAATGTGAACCATTTTTTTACTGTCCGGGAAGATGGGAATTTATGTGGTCCCTCTCCATGTCCGCCAAAAAGGAAAGTAAACACCTGGTACGGGATCTCACTGGTGGCGGGTGGGCAACTAAGAACGAGGCGGGCACCTGGCTTGGAAATGCGATGGAGCTCCAGCAGGAATTGAAGGGGCTGCTCGACATGCTCCAGTGTTTCGAGGGTGAGCACATGATCAAAGTAGGCATCTTCAAACGGAAGCTTTGAATAGGTTTCGATCTTCTTCTGCTCAACATAGGGCCTGTATTTTTTTGCTTCATCCATCAGTCCGGATGAGATCTCTGTATTGATCACACGGGTTCCCGGAACAGCTTTCAGGACATAATCGTTTGCTTCGCAATCGCGGCTGCTGATATTGATGACCGTTTGTCCTTTATCAAGTTGCAGGTATTCTACACTTTGTGTGAATCGCTGGTCATGCGTATCTTTTAACTTGTCGTTTTCAGCTACGTAAATAGAGGCCACACTGTCCCAGTGGGCTTCCACATCCCTGTCGGTCCACTTGTTCCTGAAGTCCGGAGGATACTTTTTCATTACTTAATGTTTGCGGTTGAGCAAGGATATCTGGTCGGCGATGAGCCCGATAAAGAATAGTATCATACCCAGGGTAAGCAGGATGATTGCTCCATTGGGAAATCTGCCGGTAACGATGAAGCCCCAGATACCAAAGGTGATGCCTGCTGTGCCTGTGATAAGGCTGGCCGGAAGAAAGATCTTCAGAGGGTTGAATAACATGATGATCCTTAGCAGCAACATCAGGGTTTTGGCACCATCCTTAACGAATTTCACGCTACTTTTTCTCCCAACACGTTCTTCAACAACTATTGGGAAGGTCCCAATGTTATAGCCTTCTTTCATGAAGCCAAGCGTAGAGGTGGTTGAAAAAGAAAAGCCGTTAGGCATGAAGTGTAACATCTCTCTGATAAGGTCCTTGTCGAATCCACGGAACCCGGAATTATAATCAGGGAGTTTTTGCTCCACGAGGAATTCACCAATGATACGAATAAGTTTTTTGCCTGCTTTCCTGTTACTAACCTGGAAAGAATCTTCTGTACGGCACCCGATAACCATCTCATATTCTTCGAGCATCTCTACCAGTTGATCCAGATATTTTGGATTGTGCTGCCCATCACTGTCCATGAAAACTACCTTGTCGGCAGTAGCTTTTCGAATACCTGTTTTTAGTGCTGCACCATAACCTTTGTTCACGGTATGGCTCACAACCCTAATGGGAAAGCTTTCACAAATTTCTTTTGTCCGGTCGTCAGAACCGTCGTCAACAACAATGATCTCGTATTTTTCGTGATATTTTCCTGCTACCAGGCTTTCCAGAGTGCTCTGAATACCGGTTTCTTCATTATAGGCAGGGATGATAACGGAGATTGCGTATTCGCCAGTTGTCATAGGATTCTATTCAAGGACTAATTAATTAGCTGCAAAGATATGAATAATCCTCGGGCAGGCTAAGGGGGGACTTAAAATTCGATGATATCGATTTCTTCATCTTCCAGTGATTCACCATCGATATTGTATATTTCACAATCCAGTTCAACTGAAAGCTCTTTGAGTGGACGAGCAAAATCACCTTTGGTATAATTCAGGCTGGGGTCATTGTATACCTTTTCCATATAAAGAGCCCATATTGGCAAAGCCATATTAGCCCCCTGTCCGAGGGTGATGGTGCGGAAGTGTGCGCTCCGGTCTTCGCAACCTACCCAAATCCCGGTTGAAAGTTGAGGTACAATACCCATGAACCAGCCATCAGACTGGTTTTGTGTTGTTCCTGTTTTTCCGGCCACGGGGTAGTCAACGCCATAGGTGAATCTGAGCCTGATCCCTGTTCCTGATTCTACCACACCTTTCATCAATTCCAGCATGAGATAGGCTGTCTCTTCGCTCATGGCTTCATTTCTTTCCGGGACGAAAGATTCTATCACATTACCGTTCTTGTCCTCAATTCGTGTGATGAAGAGAGGTTTCACGTACATCCCTTTGCTGGCAAAGGTGTTCATGGCTCCGACCATCTCATAAAGGCTGAGGTCGCATGATCCCAGGGCGATTGATGGCACCGGGTCAATGCTGCTCTTTACCCCCATATTCCTGGCCATCCTGATCACTGAAAGCGGTGAATACCTTCTCATGAGAAATGCGGATATCCAGTTGTTGGAGTTGGCCAGTGCCCATTTGAGGGTGACCATTTCTCCAACCCGGTCTGAGGAGGAATTCCTGGGGGCCCAGATGTCCCCTGTCGGGAGATCAACGGTGTATTGTATGTTGGCTACCTCATAGCAGGGTGAAAATTCTCCTTGCTGCATTGCAAGGGTATAAAGGAATGGCTTGAAGGTTGATCCAACCTGGCGCCGGCCCATGGTGGCATGGTCATATTTGAAATATAGATAATCGATACCACCTACATATGCTTTCACTGCACCCGTGTTTGGCTCAACCGACAAAAGGCCTGCCTGAAGGATTTCTTTATAATATCTGATGGAATCCATGGGGCTCATGATGGTGTCAATGGCTCCGCCCCAGGTGAACACACTCATCTCGTATGGAGTGTTGAAGGCCAGCTCGATCGAGTCTGCAGGAATGCCGGCAGCATTCATCTTGCGGTATCTTTCTGATCGCCGCATAGCCTGCTTCATCAGCTTTTCAACCTCTTCCTTCACAACATCTTTGTCGAAAACAAAAGGTGCCCAGGTATATCCTTCCCAATGCTTATAAAAGCTGGGTTGCAGATCCTTTCCGAGGTGCTCATGCACAGCTTCTTCGGCATATTTTTGCATGCGCGAATCGATGGTTGTATAGATACGCAGACCATCCCTGTATAGATTGTAGGGGGTCCCATCCGGACGATAATGATGCTCACACCAGTCTTTCATTTCACTCCTGAGGTATTCACGAAAATAACGTGCCATCCCTGAGGTGTGATCCTGGATATTGAAGTTGCTCATGTCGATTGGGGTCCTCGACGCAGTATCATAGATGGAATCAGTAATAAAATCATATTTAAGCATTTGCCCGAGAACCAGGTTTCTTCTCTCGAAAGCACGTTCAGGATTCCTGATGGGGCTGTACCATGTGGGTGCATTGACCACCCCTACCAGCAAGGCTGATTCAAGAAGGTCCAGTGAATCAACAGACTTGTTGAAAAAGGTGCGGGCAGCGGATTTGATCCCAAATGCGTGGTGGCCATAGGAAACCGTATTCAGGTACATGGCGATGATCTCTTCCTTGCTATAGTTCTTCTCCAATTTAATGGCCGTGACCCATTCTTTAAGTTTTCTTACCACCAGCTGCCACTTGTTCAGGTTGCCGCGCGGAAAAAGGTTTTTGGCCAGCTGTTGTGTGAGCGTACTTCCACCTCCCCTGTGGCTCCCCGATACCAGGCCATAGGCTACACGCCCCAGGGCTTTCACATCGACTCCGGCATGGTTGCGGAATCGGATATCTTCTGTTGCCAGCAAGGCTTGCACCAGATGTGGTGGGAGATCATTGAAATGGATATCGGAGCGATTTTCAATATAATAGGTGCCAAGCATATATCCATCGGAGGAATACACTTCTGAGGCCAGGTTGCGCTCAGGGTTTTCAAGTTCTTCGAAAGAAGGCATGTTGCCAAACCAGCCCTGTGCTATGCCCAAAAAGATGAGAAAAAACAGTAACAGACTAAAAAAGTAAAATAGCCAAAACTTGAGAATGTAACTGATTTTTCTTGATTTCTTTTCTGACATTCCTGCCCGGTATTTTCTGTTTATTAATCTATTGTTTTGTTGCTTCCACACTAAATCCAATATCCTCAATACCCTTTAAGTGCTTATCGCGCATGGCCTGCTCCAGATATATGTGATAGCTGCCGTTAAGAGGAAACCTGAGTGCCTGTTGCAGCATGATCTTATTGTCCTTGATCCTCCCTGAACCTGATCCCAGCCATCTGCCATCTTTGCCTGCCAGCATGCATTCAATGGTATCCCGCGTGATGTGTCCGTTCGGGAATTCTGTGGTCACAAAAAGATAAAGGTTGCTGTAAGCATAATCTGTGTTGTTCCTGATATTGATGTAAAAGTCGTTCACGGAAAGGCTGTCTTCGATCAGCATCTCAAAATGACAAACAGAATCCCTGTCCCAGCTGGCATCTTCAATAGTCATGTATTCATGGTACACCACGCCCTGCTTACAGGATATAAATCCTAAGGGTAATAGAATGATAATTAAGTAGATGAGTCCTAGCCTTCTCATATTGAATACAGCATACACATACATAAGGAGAAATTCCATGAAATATTGTGTTTTAATCAAACCTTTTCAGGTCGTCCTGGTCGGCAGCATTCTCAAATTCAACTTTTTTGTCTTTTACAAAGGCAAAATCTTCCAGTTTTTCGGGCAGGATACCCTTTTCATTCTTTTGGATGATACTTTTTACTTTTTCAATAGGAATGGCCATAATGTCTGATCTTTCATCAGCATAGGAGTACCACATCAGTTTTTTGAATACGTCGTTTTTATGATGGATGGCATCGCCCTTTTTGGTTTTAAGAACCACTTTGCTATTCGGAAAGTCTTTAATGGCATCCTCGTACATGTCATTCTCAAAGTTGAGACAGCATTTCAGTTTTCCGCATTGCCCTGCAAGTTTCTGTGGGTTCAGTGATAGCTGCTGCAGGCGTGCGCTGCTTGTGCTCACCGATTTAAAGCGTGACATCCAGGTGGAACAGCAGAGCTCACGGCCACAAGATCCCATCCCGCCCAGGCGACTGGCTTCCTGGCGTACCCCGATCTGGCGCATCTCTATTCTAACCTTGAATTCTTCGGCCAAAAGCTTGATCAGCTCACGGAAATCGACACGCTCCTCGGCAGTGTAATAAAAGGTTGCCTTTGTACCATCGCCCTGGTATTCAATGTCATTAATCTTCATCTCCAGTTTGAGGTTGCCGGCAAACTCGCGCGTTTTGAACTTAGCAGGCTCTTCCTTGTCAACGGAATGGATCCATTTTTCTATGTCGGAAACACGTGCCCTGCGATAGACCTTTTTTATGTCTTCGGCATCAGGGTCGACTTTCTTCTTTTTCATCTGCAGCTTTGCTGCTTCCCCCTTGAGAGATATGATTCCAATATCGTGTCCGGGTGAGCCTTCTACGGCAACGATGTCTCCGGTTTCCAGTTCAAGCTCTGCCGGGGCCAGGAAAAATTCCAGCCGACTGTTTTTGAAACGGACCTCCACATTGTGGAAAGCAGTGCCGGTATCGGGTTTGGGTATTTCTGACAACCAGTCATAACTGTCTAATTTACAGCATCCGTGACTGTATATATTGTCATTTTTATCATATATGCCGGGAGCAGAGGAACATCCCCTGCTTATAAAATTATTGTTGACGATATTTTCATTTTTTTCATCCATGCTTATCAGTATGAAGCATACAAAAATAGGAAAAACCTGCTTACCCTCCTAAGAAGTTGGATTCAGTATTTGAGCTACTTTGAGAGAGACATCCATAAAAATCATGGCAGCGTTACCGTTTCTTTCCACATGAAAGATAGCGTCCTCAAACAGAGCGGTGTAAGCCAGGGCATTCTTTTCATTGATAAATTTTGAAAAATTCTTAGTGAACTTTTCTTCTTCCTGGTCGGGGATGGCCAGCATATCCTCTTGCCCGTAACGGATAAGCAAACAATTTCGTGAAAGGTTCAATCCAAAGCTGAGAAGTTGTTTTTGGCCCGCCCTGGATTTACGTGATGTCTTGCCGACGAAATCAGAAAGTGCTTTATATTTTCGCTGGTAGCACAATAGCATCCACTCCCTGAATTCGGCTGAGGAGAAATCCCCGCTTATACTTTCCTCCAGGATATTGATGGCTTTGTTTACATTTCCTGTTGCGTTTTTGAGCATAGGAATGATCTGATTTTCTGCATAACCGAATTGCAGCAATAACGTATTTGTCAGGGCTCTATCATCCAAAGGTGGGACCTGTACGATCTGTGTACGTGACAATATAGTGCTGATGATCTGTTCCTGTTTTTCTGCCAGTAAAATAAATAGGGTCTTCTCGGGCGGCTCCTCAAGTATCTTCAGGATCTTTGGTGCGGCAGAGTGATATAGTAGTTCTGCCATCCAGATGATCATCACCTTGTATTTCCCCTCATAGCTTTTGTAACTAAGGGTCTTGATGATCTGGTTGCATTCATCTGCTCCTATCACGCCCTGTTTCTTCTCTGTTTCCATCTTGCCATACCATTCGATCAAATCAGGGAAAAAGTGCTTTTCAAGAAGATATTCACGCCATTTTTCAAGGTAATCCTTACTGATAACCTTTTTATCATCACCTGATTTTCTCAGGATGATTGGATATGAAAAGTGCAGGTCGGGATGAGCCAGCTTGGCAATCTGCTGGCAGGAGGGGCACACCCCGCATGAATCTGTATCAGACCTGTTTTTGCAGTTGATATATTGGGCGTATGCGATGGCAAGAGCCAGCTTTCCTGAGCCCTGGGGGCCGAGGAACAACTGGGCATGGCTGACACGGTTTTCCTGTACCGTGCTGATAAGCTTTTGCTTAACGACTTCCTGCCCAATGATCTCTGCGAATTGCATGGGGTAAAGATAGAGTATTAGTACTTAGAGTACTTAAAGTTTGGAGTTTGGAGTTAGAGTTATTTTAGTTTTTGGGCTCCAACTTTGGCGCCAAAGAAATTCCGGTTCATACGTGCAATGTTGGTGACCTTGATCTCTTTCGGGCATTCTGCCTCACAGGCATAAGTATTGGTGCAATTGCCGAAGCCGAGTTCATCCATTTTAGCTACCATCTTCTGTACCCTGCGTGATGCTTCAATTTTTCCCTGTGGCAAAAGGCCCATTTGTGAAACCTTGGCAGAGACGAATAACATGGCAGAAGCATTTTTACATGCTGCTACGCAGGCTCCGCAACCGATACAGGCCGCTGCATCCATAGCCAGGTCGGCATTTTCTTTCTTGATGGCAATTCCATTGGCATCCGGAACACCACCGGTGCGCACAGAAACATATCCTCCCGCCTGGATGATCTTATCAAAGGCAGAACGATCCACCATAAGATCTTTGATCACAGGGAAGGGTTTTGCACGCCAGGGCTCGATCACGATAGTGGAGCCATCCTTAAAATTACGCATGTGCATCTGGCAAACTGTGATGCCCTGGTCGGGACCATGTGGCCGGCCATTGATATACAGGCTGCACATCCCACAGATGCCTTCACGGCAGTCGTGGTCGAAAGCAATAGGTAACTGCACCTTATCAACAATACCTTCATTTAATACATCAAGCATTTCCAGGAAAGAGGAGTCCTCCGAAACACCTTCCACCTTGAAGGTTTCAAATTTTCCTTTGGCTTTGGCATTTTCCTGTCTCCAGATCTTTAATGTTAGGTCCATGGTGAATATTTTTGTGTGTTATTTTCTCAATTATTTATAATTCCGCTGTTTTACTTCAATGTTTTCATATATCAGCGGTTCCTTGTGAAGGGTGGGCTCTTTGTCTACACCCTTGTATTCCCAGGCTGCCACGTAGGTAAAATTCGTATCGTCACGCAGAGCTTCGCCTTCCGGGGTTTGATATTCTTCCCTGAAGTGGCCTCCGCAGGATTCCTTGCGCTCCAGTGCATCCCTGGCCATAAGTTCGCCAAGCTCAAGAAAGTCGGCAACGCGCATGGCTTTGTCCAGTTCCATATTCAACTCATCTATCTTACCGGGAATGCGCACATCCTTCCAAAATTCCTTTCTCAGCTCCTGGATCTCACGAATGGCTTTTTCAAGGCCTTCCTTGTTTCGCGCCATGCCAACATGATCCCACATGATCAACCCAAGCTTTTTATGGAAGGTGTCAACAGTCTTGTTTCCCTTTATCGCCACCAGTTTTTCCTGACGGGCCCTGACCTCTTTTTCAGTTTTTTCAAACTCCGGATGATCGGTGGGGATGCGTTCCACCTGGATCTGATCTGCCAGGTAGTTCTGCAGTGTGTATGGAAGAACAAAATATCCATCGCTCAATCCCTGCATCAGGGCTGAAGCCCCAAGCCTGTTGGCTCCGTGATCGGAGAAGTTGGCTTCGCCAGCGGCAAAGAGCCCAGGAATGGTTGTTTGCAGTTCATAATCGACCCAGATACCACCCATAGTATAGTGAATGGCCGGGTAGATCATCATCGGTGTTTCATATGGGTTCTCATCTACGATCTTTTCATACATCTGGAATAGGTTTCCGTAGCGTGCTTCGATCACATTCTTTCCAAGGCGATTGATAGCATCGGCAAAGTCGAGATAAACGGCCAGACCTGTGTTTCCCACACCATAGCCGGCATCGCAACGCTCCTTGGCAGCCCTGGAGGCTACGTCCCTCGGTACTAGGTTCCCAAAAGCAGGATACCTTCTTTCAAGATAGTAATCGCGGTCTTCTTCCTTGATGTCTGTGGGCCTGAGCTCGCCCTTCTGTATCTTCTCTGCATCTTCCTTGTTCTTCGGTACCCAGATGCGGCCATCGTTACGCAGGCTTTCACTCATCAGGGTTAGCTTCGACTGGTAATCACCGTGAACTGGAATACAGGTTGGATGGATCTGAGTAAAATTGGGGTTACCAAAGAAAGCACCTTTCTTATACACCTGCCAGGCAGCACTTCCATTGGAATTCATGGCATTGGTAGAGAGAAAGAATACGTTGCCATATCCACCGGTAGCGATCACCACGGCGTGGCCGAAATACTTTTCAAGTTCACCGGTAACCAGGTTGCGGGTAACGATGCCCCGTGCTTTGCCATCTATCATCACCAGATCCATCATTTCCTGACGGGTGAAAAGCTCAACAGAACCTTTATGGATCTCTTTGCTAAGTGCTCCATAAGCTCCTAAAAGCAGCTGTTGCCCGGTTTGACCGCGGGCATAAAAAGTTCGTGATACCAGTGCACCACCGAAAGAGCGGTTATCTAAAAGGCCACCATAGTCGCGTGCAAAAGGCACACCCTGGGCCACACACTGGTCGATGATATTGTTGCTGACCTCTGCCAGGCGATATACATTCGCTTCTCGTGCCCGGTAGTCGCCACCTTTTACGGTATCGTAGAACAGGCGGTAGATGCTGTCACCATCGTTCGGATAGTTTTTGGCAGCATTGATCCCGCCCTGAGCGGCAATACTGTGTGCACGCCGCGGGCTGTCCTGGATACAGAATATTTTTACGTTGAAACCAAGTTCACCCAGACTGGCAGCAGCTGCGGCCCCGGCAAGGCCAGTACCAACAACAATGATGTCGATCTTACGCTTGTTTGCAGGGTTAACAAGATCTTGATTTGCTTTATAATTAGTCCATTTTTCGGCTAAAGGGCCTTCAGGAATTTTGGAATCTAATTTCATATCTCTTTAGGTTATTTTTCACAAAAAATTAAGCGAACAGGAAATACACAGGGATGATGATAAATCCGAGAGGGATGACGATGGAATAGATCGTGCCCACTGCTTTGATGAAAGGGGTGTATTTGCTGTGGTTCAGGCCCAGTGATTGAAATGCTGACTGGAAAGCATGGTTCAGGTGGAAAGCCAGGATGATGATCAGCACAATATAGATGACCGCATACCAGGTGTTGCTGAACAGGTTGATGGTCATAGAGTAAAAATCGTGCTTGCTGGCTACGGTCATAGGCCCTTCGGGGGCGTCAGTAAAGCCAAGCTTAACGAAGTAGAAATTGATGAAGTGGATCACCAGAAAGATGAAGATGATGATCCCTGTATGGATCATGTACTTGCTAAAGAAAGATGTATGAGAGTAGCCTTCTTTCTTGTACCTCACAGGCCGTGCCATCCAGTTCTGGATCTGTACGATCAGACCATACAGGATATGGATGATAAAACCGCCAAACAAGACCACTTCAAAGATCTTAATCAGAGGAGATGACATGAAGTGAACTGCTGCATCGAAAATCTCAACATGGTTTTCGGTAATAGGCAACATAAACAGGTTGATCCCAAGGTGGACCATGAGAAACACTGCCAGAAACAGGCCCGCAAACGCCATGATGAATTTCTTTGTAAGGGAGGAGTAATGAATTAACTTCGCCATAATGCTTGTTTTTACAAAAAGAACAGGTGATGATTAAGTTTCTACACCAAAAAGTGTAATTTTATTGGCTAACAAAAATAAGATTTTAAGCTTTCAAAATCTTCTGAAAGCCTTGATAGACATTAATTTTTAATGGTTTTAAATAAGATTGGAAATCATGAGATACGACCCCATTGATCCTGCTTTTTTTGCCGAGAACAGGAAGCGCTTTAGTTCCCAGATGTCGAAAGGCAGTATCGCAATCTTTCATTCCAGTGATGAGTATCCGCGCAATGGCGACCAAAACTTTCCTTTCCGCCAGCAATCTGATCTTTTTTATCTGAGTGGTATCGACCAGGAAGAGACTATTTTGCTGCTGGCTCCCGGGCACCCCAACATGTCTTACAGGGAATTGCTTTTTGTAAAGGAAACCAGCGAACAGATCGCCACATGGGAAGGCCAGAAGCTTAGCAAAAAGGATGCTACAAAGGTATCAGGTATCAAAAATGTATGCTGGACCAAGGATTTCGACTTCCTGCTCAAGGACCTCATGATGTGGACAGGAAAGGTTTACCTGAATTCGAATGAATATCCCAAGTATTTTAATCCAGTGCCATATAAGAACCTGCGATTTGCCAAAGAACTGTCAGAACGTTTTCCAACCCATGCATATGATCGTTCAGCGCCGCTGATGACCGAGCTCCGGAAGATAAAGTCTATGACTGAAATTGACCTGATCAGGAAAGCAGGTGAAATTACCGGGAAGGCATTTAAACAAGTATTGGAATTCGTGAGTCCGGGAGTCAGGGAATATGAGATACAGGCAGTGATAGAATATGCATTTGCCATGAATAAAGCTAACGGAAATGCATATAAGCCTATCATCGCCTCCGGCGCCAATGCCTGTGTATTACATTATGTGGATAATGATAAAGTTTGTAATGATGGTGAGCTGTTGCTAATGGACTTTGGAGCGGAATATGCCAATTACGCCGCTGATATCACCCGCACGATCCCGGTAAACGGAAAGTTTACCCCTCGTCAACGCGATTGTTATGAGGCCGTATTGCGGGTGCACGATAAAGCTGTACAATTACTGGTTCCCGGTACAAGCATCGATGCTTTCAACAATGAAGTAAACAAGTTGATGGAAGCAGAGATGATCGACCTGGGCCTCTTCAGTAAGGAAGACGTTGAGAAGCAAGACCCCAAGAAACCACTTTATATGAAGTATTTCATGCACGGAACTTCGCACCCATTGGGGCTGGATGTGCATGATGTGGGCTCTAAATTCGATCCTCTCGAAGCAGGCATGGTGCTTACTTGTGAGCCTGGCCTCTATATTCGCGAGGAAAGCATCGGCATCCGCATCGAGAATGATATCCTGGTCACGAAAGATGGCCCGGTGAACCTGACGGAGCAGATACCGGTGAAGGTGGAGGAGATTGAGCGCTTGATGGAGGGGAGATAGTACGCAGTATGCAGTAGGCTTGATGGTTGTGAAGACCGAAGAACGAAGACCGAACAACGAATAACGGAAACCCCTAGCCATTATGTTAAAGCCTTCTTTACTAATCCGCTCTATAATCCAACTATACCAAGCCGTTTACAGGAAAGATAGTTAATTTTAACCGGACACTAGTATTTCAATTATCAGATATCAAATTTCAAAACTCGTAATACGTTGTACTTAATACGTAATACGTTGTATTCAGTACGTAATACCATTTTCCTTACCTTTGCTAATCCTATTTTTGATAACTAAAAAACAATAAATATGTTCAATCCAGAAGTATATGCTGCTCGTAGAAAGCAGCTGAGAGAAAAGCTTTCAGGTGGCCTGGTATTCTTACCGGGTAATGATGAAGCCTCCATGAATTATCCCGCCAACACTTATCATTATCGCCAGGACAGTGATTTCCTGTATTATTTTGGTCATGATCATGACGGTCTTTCAGGACTGCTGGATGTGGATGAAGGAAAGGATATCCTTGTAGGTGATGATGTGACTATGGATGACATTATCTGGATGGGTGAACAACCCCTGATGAAAGACCAGGCTGCTCAATGTGGAACAGAAAACGTTCTGTCCAACAGCAAGCTGGCTTCCTATATCCAGGATGCAATCAATAAAGGTCGAAAGGTGCATATCCTGCCGCCATACCGTGGCGATCGCTGGTTGAAACTGGAAGGTGTTTTTGGATTGAATCATGCCGCGATCAAGACCTTTGTTTCAGAGGAACTCATCAAGGCTGTAGTGAGCATGCGTGAAGTTAAAGATGCCGGAGAGATTGCTGAGATCGAAAAAGCAGTCGATGTGGCCTACCTGATGCATACAATGTCTATGAAGATGGCCTTGCCCGGAGTAGTTGAGCAGGAGATCGCCGGTGCTGTGGAAGGCATTTCCCTTTCATTCGGTGGTCCGGTATCATTTCCTGTGATCCTGAGTGTCGATGGTCAAACCTTGCATAATCATCATCACCATAATACGCTGCAACTGGGCCGCATGATGGTGACCGATGCCGGTTCTGAATCTGCATTGCATTATGCCAGTGACATCACACGTACTGTGCCCGTGGGAGGCAAGTTCAACCAGCGACAAAAAGAGATCTACGAGATCGTTCTCAAAGCGAATATGGATACCATCGCTGCCATCAAACCTGGCATTTATTATAAGGAGATGCACCTGCTGGCAGCACGCACCATTGCACAGGGTCTTAAAGACCTCGGCATCATGAAGGGTGATGTGGAAGAAGCCGTAAGGCAAGGTGCACACGCCCTCTTCTTCCCACACGGCCTGGGTCATGCCATGGGATTGGATGTACATGATATGGAAGGACTGGGTGAGAACTATGTCGGATATGATGAAAGTATTCAGCGCAGCGATCAGTTTGGACTGGCATTTTTGCGTTTTGGTAAGAAACTTAAACCCGGTTTCGTGATGACTGATGAGCCCGGATGCTACTTCATCCCCTCCCTTATCGACCTCTGGAGGAGTGAAGGCAAATTCACAGAGTTTATCAATTATGATGTTGCCGACACCTACAAAGACTTTGGTGGTATCAGGATCGAAGACGATATTCTCGTAACAGAAGACGGACACAGGGTGTTGGGGAAACCGATTCCGAAGACGGTTGAAGAGATTGAAGAAACGATGCTGAATTAAAATAAATGCACCTCACCCCCTTAACCCCCTGCCCCCTTTTTCCCCTCTCCTTGAGGAGAGGGGGCCAGGGGGTGAGGTGAAATAACTACAGATATGAAAGTTGAAAACGCTGCCAGGATCATGAACCTCGTTCGCATCATCGCCGTGGTGCTGATCATCCTTTCCGCGATATTGTATTTCACTGCAAAGGAGTATGCGCTTTACCCGGCGGTTGCGGGTTTTATATTGATTGCACTGATCAACCTGCCCTTAAATATCTGGCTAGCTTACAAACGTGAAAAACTCCGCAAAGAGGAAAGAGATAAATTTGAGGCCGAAAAGAAATAATGAACGGATACATTCTATATAAAAATAAGAGAGTATTCTACCGTGTTAAGGGCGAGGGACCTGTCATCGTTCTGCTCCATGGTTTTCTGGAAAATATGGGCATGTGGAATTATTTTGCAAGGAAGCTTTCTACATCTTACCGCGTAATCACCATCGACCTGCCGGGATTCGGGAAAAGTGAATGCCTGGGCAGGGTACACCTTATGGAACAGATGGCCACAGCAGTGAATAAGGTGTTGAATGAACTGAGTGTGAAACATTGCCTAATGATTGGTCACTCAATGGGGGGTTATGTAACCCTGGCCTTTGTAGCAAAATATCCCGGAAAACTTAAAGGCTTCGGGCTGATGCACTCTCACGCCATGGCTGATACGGCAGAAGCCAAAGTAAACCGGAACAGGGCCATTGAAGTGGTAAGCTCAGACCGGGGAGCTTTTATTTTTAATTTTTTCCCTGAGCTTTTTGCCCCCGATAATGTCCCTCTTTACAAGAAGGAAATTAAAGAGCTCCATGCGGATGCTTTGAATACCTCCCCAAAAGCCATTATCGCCGCCCTGGAAGGGATGAAATACCGGACAGATAAACTTGAAGTCCTGGTGAAAAGCAAAGTTCCGGTCTTATTCATCCTGGGTAAGCAAGACAGCCGTATCCCCTTTGATAATACAATGAACCAGGCCACACTCCCATCCACCAGTGAGATCCTCGTTCTCGACAAGGTTGGCCATATGGGGCATATCGAAGCCCGGAAGAAAACACTGAAGGCGATAGAAGGCTTTGCGAAGAAAGTGCTTTAGGAAAAAATAACGAGTATCGAGTAACGAGTATCGAGTATCGAATATCGAAAATCCACTCAACACCCAACACTCAACACTCCGAATGTTAAGCTTTGTTAAACCATCATCTCATTTATGCGAATTTTCTATTTTTGTTAGCGCCAAAGAATTAAGCTGAACATTATGGTAAAAATGCTCAAGGATCAGGGACAACAAACCTATTATAAAAGGACAAGGATATTTTTTCTGATCGTCATTGTACTCTTTACATTACTGCTTTACGGAAATACTAGGAACAATTTATACTCACTGGATGACTACATCATTCAGGCGATGGACTCCCAGATCGATGAGCATGGCTTTGCCTCCATAAAAGAGATATTCTCCACCACATATACAACGGTTTCAACCGGCGACGGACAAGAAAAATCTTTTGGATACCGGCCTGTCATCCGGCTGGTATATGCCCTGGAATATGCCATTTTCGGTGTCCGCCCGGGGGTAGCCCATCTGATTAATGTATTGTTCTATCTTGCTGTTGTACTGCTACTTTACCGGGTCATGCAAAGAATGTTCAGGGGGTATTCTATCTGGTTCCCCTTTGTGATCATTCTCCTCTTTATAGCCCATCCCGTGCATACGGAAGTGGTGGCCAGCCTCAAGAACAGGGATGAACTGCTGAGCATGCTATTCTCCCTGCTAACGTTGCAGATGCTGCTGAAATATCATGATAAATCGAAGGTCATTTACCTTGTTGTCGGTTTATTGATGTATGTGCTGGCATTTTTATCTAAACCAACTGCCCTGGCATGGTGGTTTGTATTCCCCCTGACGCTTTACTTCTTTACCGACATGAAGTTAAAGAAAATAGGGGTCATTTTTTCTTTGATAACCCTGATGATCGTCATAGGTGGACTGCTGCCTTTCTGGTTCCTCGACAGGGTACGTGAAGTTTCCATGGTTGATAATCCCCTTTATTTTGAAGATAATATCTGGTACATCCTGGGAACAGGAATGTATAGCCTGGGCTATTATGTAAAGTTGCTGGTCGTTCCGCATCCTTTACTGTATTATTATGGTTATGATATGATCCCGGTGGTGAACCTGGGGAACCTATGGGTGATACTAAGCATTGTACTCTACGCCGGTATTTTGGGAATTGCCATCTGGAAAGCACGTGAAAAAAACGTGGTCTCCTATGCCCTGTTTTTCTTCCTGGTCACCATTGCCATGTTTGCCAACATCTATCGTCCGGTACCTGGTATCATAGGGGAGCGATTCCTGCTGGTACCTTCGGTAGCCTATGCTATGATACTGGCCTGGCTTATCTTTAAGCTATTTAAAGCTGTACCTGAGTCAGTTGCCAACAAGGAGGTCCGGATCCTCTTTGTGATGCTCTTCACAGGCCTGATCCTTATCCCTTACTCATATAAAACGGTAAATAGAAATAAAGCCTGGTTTACTGACCTTTCTCTTTACAATGCCGATATGGTGCACCTCGACAATTCGGTGAAAGCACATGACCTGATGGGTACGACCCTCATGCGGAAGATCGAAACAGAATTGTCCAAGCAGGTGAATGTGGCCAAGTTTATTATGCCGGATATCAATAAAGCACTGGGGCACTTTAAACGTGCAACAGAGATCTATCCCGGGCATGCCTCCTCATGGAAGAACATGGGTATGATCTATAATCATCCAAGAATAGCTGAACACCTGGTAGCATCAGGCGATACAGCTAAATTCATGAACTTCAAGAAGAATGCTATATCGAGCTTCAAGCGTTCACTCTCACTTGAACCAGGTGACGGGAAGGCACTCTTCAACCTTGGGTATACTTATGAAAGTGTAGGCGAAATGGATTCTGCCGTTTATTATTATGAAGAATGCATTCGATATAATCCTCAGATCATCAACCCGAGATCGAGGCTGGCTAACCTGAAGTTTATGATGGGCAGGATGAATGAAGCAAAAGAATTAAATGAGGAGATCATGTACATTGATCCCGAAGAGGCCCTTCCATATATCAATTATGGGAATTATTATATGATGGCCGGTGACACAGTCAAGGCTGTGAAAGCCTTTGAAGATGCTGCCAAGCGCAATGCCCGGCCCGAAGTTTTTGCATTCCTTTCCGAATATTATAGTAATATTGGAGATGGGCAAAAAGCCCGGTACTATAAGAATAAGTATACACAGGCCGTGCAGGCATCAACGCCATGAAAAGCTATATAAAAGCCATCAGTTACCATCTTCCGGAACAGGTCCTCACCAATGATGATCTGGCCAGGGAATTCCCAGGTTTGAAGATCGATGACCTGACCAGGTTGACCGGTGTGAGGAAACGACATATTGCCTCTGAGGAAGAAACCGCTGCCGACCTGGCTTTTCTTGCAGCAGAGAAACTTTTTAAGGAGCATGGTATCAGCCCCGCTGAGATAGACCATGTCATATTTTGCGCCCAGGGTGCAGATTATATAACTCCTTCTACGGCCTGTGTTTTGCAGGACCGTCTGGGTATCCCTCAACATGCAGGGGCACTCGACATCAACCAGGGCTGCACAGGCTTCATTTATAGTCTGAGTGTAGCCAACGGACTTATCGCTACCGGAAGTGCAAAGAATGTGCTTTTGTTGACAGCGGTGAATATTTCCAAACTCATACATCCAAAGGATAAAAGCAACCGGGCCATTTTTGGCGACGGGGCTGCTGCCACCCTGGTCACGACCAATGAAGATGCAGCGGAATCCGGGATCCACGACTTTGTTTTCGGAACTGACGGCAAAGGTTTTGATGCCATCATTATCAAGCATGGGGCTGCCCGATATCCTGATCTGAAGTTTGATGCCGAAGACTTTGTTGATGAAGCCGGCAATATCCGTAACCACCGGAATTTTTACATGAACGGGGCAAAGGTTTTCACCTTTTCTGTGGAGATGGTCCCTGCCATGATCAAAGAGCTTCTTGAAAAAGCAGGAATGTCTGAAAATGATGTGGATCTGTACGTATTGCACCAGGCCAATCAGATCATCCTTGAAAGCATCTTCCGAAAAATGAAGATCCCGAAGGAAAAAACCTTATATCACCTGGAAGATTGCGGCAATACAGTAGCATCCACCATTCCCATAGCGCTTTATCATGCCATTGAAGAGGGTAAAGTTAAAAGAGGAAACACCCTGGTTCTTGCCGGTTTTGGCGTTGGATTTTCGTGGGCTGGATGTGTTGTAAAGTACTAGTAGTTTCGAAGTTCTAAGCTCTAAGTTCTAAATTCTAAACAAGCTCAAAAATCAAATTATTCAATTTTCCAATGCACCTCACCCCCAACCCCTCTCCTCAAGGAGAAGGGAGTTTGGAATTTCTAAAATTGAAGCCTTTGAATTTGTTTAGAATGCTTCGACTTCGCTCAGCACAGGTTTTGGAGCTTGGAGCTTGGAATTTGTTTAGAATTTAGAACTTAGAGTTTAGAATTTTCATTGCGCAGCAAATCAATACCTTCTGTAACCAGATCATTCACCGAATTCTCTTTTAGAAATGATTCGATAGGCCACTCAATTCCAAATTGAGCATTGACATCACGCTCGAGGCTTACGGCAGTGATGGAATCCAGGCCATAGGCTGAAACAGGCTTGTCAGGATCAATCTTGCCAGGGTCAAGTTCCAGCTGATGTGCCATCCAGTTGATCATCCATTCGCGCAGGAACTCGGGCCGGAAGCCGATGCTGGAGGCTATATTTTCTTTTTCTTCCTTCTTCTCCCAGGATGCCAGCACATCAAGCTCATCGTTTTTCCAGATGTCTCTCATGGCAAATCTCTGTGTTTTGCCGCTGGAGGTTTTTTTGATGCTGCCCATTTTTGTAAGCAGGATAATATCGGGCTGAATGCCATGATCAGCAAAGACGGCATTTCGCATGCTTTCAAATATCTCTTCTTCATTGAAATCCCTCATATAGGCACGTTCCAACTCCTGGATAATGATCAGCTTTTCTTTATCGTCGATATCCATCGAAAAGGCAGCACTTGCATTTTTCCGAAGTGCATCGTGGCAATTTTCTACGCTGTGCTCTATATCGTTCGGGAAGAAGTTTGCACCACGGATGATGATCAGGTCTTTCAATCGGCCGCTTACGTATAGTTGCCCTTCATGGATAAATCCCAGGTCTCCGGTTCGAAGCCAGGGTCCGCTATCAGTCCCTCTTAGATAAGCATGGTATGTATGCTCAGTTTCTTCAGGTTTATTCCAATAGCCCTTGGTGATGGATGACCCTTTAGCCCAGATCTCGCCAATCTCGCCTTTTGGGCAGGGAAGTTTTGTTTCAGGGTTCACGATCATCACACTCATTCCCAACCAGGGAAAACCACAGGCCGTTAATTGGCGCGATTCTGATCCTTCTTTCGCAAGAATCGCTTTGTTATTCTCAAGGGCCTTGACATCAGCATTAAAATATACAGGTTCAGCTGTATAATCGCCCCCCGTAATGATCAATACTGTTTCGGCCATACCATAACATGGGAAGAATTGTCTCGAAGAGAATTTTGCATCTTTAAAATGCTTTGCAAAGCGCTCGATGGTTTGCTTCCTGACAGGTTCAGAACCATTATAAAGTACATTAAGCGAACTCAGGTCTAGATCTTTTACTGAATCAGCAGGAATCTTGTCAACACAGTAATCATACGCAAAATTAGGTGCTCCCGAGCAGGTTCCTTTATATTTTGAAATGCATTTTAACCAGTTAAGAGGCTCCTGGATAAATCGCATCGGAGTCATGGTGATAACGCTTCCCCCAACATATGCCGGCTGGATGAGATTTCCGATCAAACCCATATCGTGAAAATTAGGAAGCCAGTTCACCACGATCATGTTTTCATCAAAGCCAAATGACTGCCTGATGCACTCCGAATCATGGATCATATTGCCATGGGAAACCATTATGCCTTTAGGGCTACCTGTTGAGCCTGAAGTATATTGAAGTAAAAGAATATCATCCTTGCTTACCTTAGGATTTTGCCAGTCTTCTGATTGCTCAGCATTGATCGACTCAAAAGAGATCATATTTATTTCATCGAGATTTATATTTTTTAGTTCAAGCTGCTCAAGGTCCTGATGAATTTGTTGGGTAGCCAGAATGGTAGATGGGTTTGCATCCTGAAGTATAGATAGAAACCTGGGATCGATTTTTTTCCGTCGTGGGGGGTATGCAGGTATGGCTACCATTCCGGTCAAGAAGCAGGCATATAATGAGATCACAAATTCAATCCCGGCAGGGAAAAGCAACAATATATGATCACCTTTACTTCCATGCTTTTGAAGCTCTGCGCCAACAGCCTTCGCTTTTTTAACCACATCCCTGTAGCTTATCCTTAATGATTCATTTACTCCATCTTCCAGGAAGATATAAAGTGGCTTATCCCCAAATTGTTCTGCATTTTTTAAAAGAAGGGAAACCATGTCCTTGGCAGGATATGCGTTTTTATCATTTTGAGAGGAAAGGATTTGTTCTGGAATAATGCTCATCGAATCAATTAATAAGGCTCCAAAGGTAGTATTATCTTAGTTTAATTCCATCGAGCAGATTTGGAAAAGCAGACTCAGGCTCAAGTGTTTCTTTTGTACCCTCAAAAACAAAATTACGCATTTGTAAATTTGAACTTATTCCCCAAATGGCTGCGGTTGGATTATTTGTTAGTTTAAGTGTTTTCAGGAATTTTTTTCTCAGTGTTTTCAAATCATAGAGTCTCTCCCAGTTCTCGTATGCTGCCGAATAGAAATCTTCAGGGCTCATCTTATTGGGCTTGAACACAACTTCGGTATAATTGTAGCGCTCCCAGTCTTCCGGGTAGTTTGTATATAGCAATCTATGTTCAGATTGCAATCGACAGTATAATTCCGTTCCTGGCAAAGGTGTGAGGATAGTGGCCTGCATGATATCGATATCAGCATCTAGAATATATGATGTCCTGTTATATATGGTTTCAGGTGTGTCATTCTCAAGGCCATATATAAATGCACCCATCACAGAGATGGCATGCTTGTGGATCTTTTGGTACACTTCTTTGTACTTGTCTACACCGATCTTGAGATTAACATGCTTATGGGCTTTTTCGAGCTGATCTATCAATTCTGATTCAATGCCCAGGAAAATAAATTTGCAACCACTTTTAGCTGCCCACTCAAGTAGCTCTTCATCTTCTCCAATATTCATGGAGGCTGAGCCGCCCCAATCCTTTTTCACGCCGCTTTTTGCAATACCTTTGAAAAATTCCATAGCATGATCCCGTGCAGCCTTGCTGTATCCCACAAAATTATCGTCAACGACATACACCAGGTCTTTATCAATGGATATGAAATCCTTGACTGCTTTGTCGACCGGGCGCAGGCGGTACTTGCTCCCGTTAAATCCATGAACGGAGCAAAACTCACAAGTCATCGGGCATCCCCTGGTGGTTTGCACACTGCCAAATTTATATCCAGGGTTATATAAGTTTATAGCTGGTGACGGAGAATTGACAAGTGGAGCCAATTTAGCATGATAATATTTCTTCAGGTGATTTTTCTCAAAATCATCCAATAGTTCATGCCATATACTTTCGGCTTCACCAATCACAACAGAATCCACGTATTGGGAAGCTTCCTGGGGCATCATGGAGGCATGGATACCACCTATAACGGTCGGGATCTTATTTTTGCGATACTCTTTGGATATCTCGTAACACCTGTTTATTGTTGCTGTGAGCGAAGTGAAGCCAACAAGGTCAGCATCTTTGTATTCAAATGTGGTGAAGTTTTCATCCAGGATCTCCACTTCCCAGTGAGGGGGAGTCATTGCCGCAATGATCGCGAGGGCCATAGGTGGATAAATGGATCCCTGATCCAGCTTAAGGCCTTGCCTGCGCTTATTCACAGGATTGACAAGCAACAACTTGTATGTCTTCTTATTTGCCATTACTTGAAGGGACTGGATTCCAGTAATTCCTTATTAGAATCATCCAGGCCAAAAATATCTTCAATGTTCTTCTTAGGCTTGATACCTTCGTTTACAAGATTATAATATTGAAGGTTTGATCCATACGACCAGATAGCTGCCAGCGGACTCCTGGTTTGTTTGAGAGTTCTGAGAAATTTCTTTTTCAGGATGTTGTCATTATAAAGGGCGTCCCACTGTTTTCTTATTTCTACGAAGAAAACATCCTTCCCCATGTTCTTATGGTTAAAAACTACATCCACAAAATCATATTTCTGCCAGTCTTCGGGGTAGTTATTATTTACGATCTCTCCTGCTGCCTGCATTCTTTTAAACAATCCTGTGCCGGGCAAAGGAGTCAGCACTGTGGCCTGCACGGCATCGATGTCGGCATTATTGATGTATTCTGTCCGGCGTGCCATGGTCTCGGGGGTGTCACTTTCCAGACCGTAAATGAAAGCACCCAGCACCGAGATTCCGTATTTATGGATCTTTTTGAACACCTCATCATAGTGGTCTATTCCGATCTTGATGTTCATTTTCTTATTTGTCTCCTCTAGCTGGTCGATGCGCTCAGATTCAATCCCCAGCAATACCATCACACAACCTGCTTTGGCAGCCAGTTCCAGCACTTCCTCATTATCGGCAAAGTTCATGGATGCGGAGCAGAACCATTGTTTCTTGATACCCCTGTTAATCATTCCTTGAAGGAGATCGATGGTTCTTTGTTGTGACTTTTTACCGTATCCGATCAGGTTATCATCCACGAAGTAGATTTTTTCCTGCGGGATGGTTTCCAGCTCATCCAGCACTTCTTCAATAGGCCTCTCCCGGTATTTACTCCCATTAAACTGGTGTACCGAGCAAAAGTCGCACATCATGGGGCAGCCACGAGTGGTTTGTATGCTTGCAAACTGGTACTTCTCATGAAAGAGGTGGCGGGCCGGATAGACTGCATTTTCGAATGGCAGCAACTCGCCCCTGTAAATATTATTTAATTCTCCCAACTCAAAATCAACGATCAGCTTTTTCCACACACTTTCAACCTCACCTGTTACCACTACATCTACAAATTTCCCGGCCTCTTCCGGAACCATGGAAGCATGGATCCCTCCCAGTATTGTAGGAATACCTTTTTCTTTGTAGATAGCAGCCAGTTCGTAGGCCCTGGTTACGCTTGATGTGAGTGCTGTAAAGCCTACCAGGTCAGCTTCACGGTATTCAAATCGCTCCCAGTTCTCGTCAAGTATTTCCACATCCCAGTGATCAGGTGTAAGTGCAGCCACAATGCCCAGTCCGATCGGAGGGTAGATTACGTGGCTGTGCAATATCAGTCCCTCACGATTTGTGCTTAGAGGATTGATCAGTAAGAGTTTTCTTTTTCTGCTTTCTGTCGACATCAAGCACAAAGTTAATATTATTATGTCATTATTAGTATTGAGTAATTAGTATTGAGTAATGAGTATTGAGTATCGAATATCGAAATTAACTCAACACTCAACATAATTTTTTTTGTCATCCCGAGCGAAGTCGAGGGGCAACACTCAAAACTTTTTCCGTATTTTTGCGCAAAACAGAAATGAAGATGGTTGCAATTGAGGAGTTTATTAGTAAGGTTGAAGATGAGTTCGATGATATGGAGTCCGGCAAATTAGGTCCGGGGAGTGTACTGCAAGAGCATTTTACATGGGATTCGATCAATGCCCTTATTTTTATTGCTCACGTGAATGTGGAGTATGATGTTGTCATCACTGCTGATGACCTGATAAACGCACAGACTATCCAGGAACTTTACGATCTGGTTACAACAAAGGCAAACGCCGCTTAATATAGCCCATGGCAGTTTTCAGTATCCCTGATATCCGGATAGCCGGAATAGCTGCTTCCGTTCCGAAAAAGGAAGTATGTACAAGGGATTATGAATTGCTTACCGAAAAAGAACGGGAATTCTTTATTAAAACCGTTGGCGTTGAAAAACGCCGTGTGGCGGATCCCGGAATGACCACCTCTGATCTTAGTTTGGAAGCGGCAAAGCAGCTCCTTGACGGATTAAATTGGAATCCTGAAGAGGTCGAACTCCTGATCTTTGTCTCCCAATCACGTGATTACCTGATCCCGGCTACTGCCGGCATACTACAGGATAAGCTTGGCCTGCCCAAAACCTGTGTTGCCCTCGACATCAGCCTGGGATGCTCCGGATATGTTTATGGCCTTTCAGTGATGGGAAGGATGATGAGCGGCGGAGCCATCAAAAAAGGCCTTTTCCTGGTCGGGGATGTCTCTACACAGAATACTTCTTATAAAGATAAAAGCACTTATCCGCTATTTGGAGATGCAGGTACCGCAACAGCCCTGGAATATATCGCTGGTGCTCCTGATATGGCCTTTAACCTTCAGACAGACGGGGCAGGCTATAAGGCCATTATCATTCCTGACGGAGGGATCAGAAACTTTGCCACTAAAGAGACTTCTTTTGAATATGAGGAGATCGCTGAAGGCATCAGCAGGAATAAATTTCATATTGCCCTGGATGGGATGGAGGTATTCAACTTTTCTTTGCGTGAAGTGGCGCCGAATATCAGGACTTTATTAGAATATGTAGGACATGAGCTGGATGGGATCGATTATTTTGTGACCCATCAGGCCAATAAGCTGATGAATGAATCGATCAGAAAAAAACTGAAGATCGATCCGGAAAAATATCCATATTCCATCATGAATTTTGGAAATACAAGTTCTGCATCCATACCTTTAACAATAGTGACAGCATTGCGGGATGAAGTAATGGGAGAAGGAATTAAAGATGTTGTTTTCCGGCTTTGGCGTCGGGCTTTCCTGGGGCAGCGTAGTGCTGAATACAGATAAGATCTATTGTCCCGCAACTAATCGAAATTTAAATCACGATCATATGTCTTTTTGTGAACTTAAGGGAAAAATATTCCTGGTAACGGGCGCATCATCCGGTATCGGGATGCAGGCTGCCATCAGCATCAGTAAGCAGGGTGGTACATTGGTGATCACCGGGCGTAATGAGGAAAAACTGGCTGAAACCTATAATTTACTGGATGGAACAGCGCATATCATGGCCTCGGCCGACCTGACAGATGATGGTCAGCGGAATGCTGTTGTAGAAGTTCTTCCCGAACTTGATGGAGTGGTACATTGTGCCGGCATCGTGGGTCCTGCACCGGCAAAATATATCCGGCAGGAAGACATCAAGAAAATGATGGGGATCAACTACAAAGTGCCTGTACTCCTGATGGCGTCCATACTTAAAAATAAAAAACTTAATGCCGGGGCATCCGTTGTAATGATGTCGTCGGTGGTTACCGGAAGCCCGTATTACGGAGGCTCATTGTATGCCGGATCAAAAGGCGCCCTGGAAGCTTATGTGAAAACACTGGCTCTTGAGCTAGTCGACAGGAAAATAAGGGTGAATTGTATTGCTCCCGGCCTGGTGAACACCCCACTGATTACTGATCCGGCCAAGGAAAGCAATGTAGAGATCGTGGATGATTCTATTCAACGCTACGTGGCCAAATACCCCATGGGCATAGGCGAAGCCGAGGACGTGGCTAACACCATCATCTTTCTCCTCTCTGATGAATCAAGGTGGATATCAGGGACAAGAATCGAAATGGGGGCTGTTATACGATAAGCCGTAAACCGGCACGGATCATGAGATCCGCGCCAGCACGAGGAATTCCCTTCAATAGCTGTAACAGCTAGTATATGAAAATCCCCTATATTTGTTAAATCAAACCTTGATATCGTGCAGCAGCCCACATATTCTGTAGTCGTACCGGTATATAACAGCGAAGACACCCTGGAGGAATTATTCAGTCGTTCAAAGGCTGTGTTTGAGCAGTTAGGGGCAAGCTTCGAATTTATTTTTGTTGAGGATTGCGGGAAGGATGATAGCTGGAGGGTCCTGCAGGAGCTAAAGAATGCTAATCCCGAGATCATCACTGCCATCAAGCTACACAGGAATTATGGGCAGCACAATGCCAGCATCTGCGGGTTCGGCTTTGCACGCGGGGAGATGGTCATCACCATAGATGATGACCTGCAGCATCCTCCGGAAGAGATTCCCAAACTGATTGAAAAGCAAAGGGAAGATGATGCTGATATAGTCTATGGCATCTTCAGAAAGAAACAACATTCAAAGGTTCGGAACATCGGCAGCAGCTCTGCAAAAGCAACTTCCAAACTGCTCCTCGAAGGTACAGGCAAGGGCTCATCCTTTCGTCTGATCAAAAAGGATATTATCGCCAAACTCCTTGAAAATATCATACATTTTGCCTTTATCGACCAGCTCTTGCTCTGGCATACCAATGATATTGATTTTGTTGAGGTTGAACATCATAAAAGGAAGGTGAAGACTTCAGGTTATACCACGAGAAAACTATTTTCACTGGTGACCGACCTGACCTATTTTTATACCAATATTCCACTGAAACTTATGGTTTGGGGTGGGCTGATCATGTCCCTGGTATTTTTCCTTTTCGGACTCAGGTTTATCCTTCAAAAGTGGCTGTTCAATGTCACGGTACCCGGTTATACCTCTACAATCGTTGTGATCCTTTTCAGTACCGGAATTATCGTATTCAGCCTGGGAATTATTGGTGGATACCTGAGCAGAATTTATATGGTACAAAGCAGGAAGCCCCTATTTACCATCAAGAAAGTTTTATAGCTATTTTTTGATCGGCCTGAGTCCCCTCACCAGATCTTCTTCATCAAATACCGGCTTGTTTTTCATTCTTTCATCTACTTCACGTAATTTCTTCCTGTTGAAGATGCTTAGATAGAAGCGTCCTACCACAAGGGGTGCCTTGCTCAGGATTCCCATGCGCAGTTTATAGGGAAAGCTGTCGATGATCCAGGTGAGCAGGTAGAGGAATCCTGCAAAACATTTTCCTGGGATGCTGCGCAGATACGCCCAGAGGCCGGGCCTGGGATAGATTCTGTCATGGCCTGTCAAGGCGGCATACTTTCCTGCGCAGGCATCGGCAACTCTTAATTCTGATTCCGACAATTCATTTTTCCATAAGCCGCAACGGCTGGTGTTGATTTTTTTCAACAAGCTGGAATGATATTTTAAAATAAGGTCAGAGGGGTAGATCTTTAGCACCTCTTCACTCTTTTTATAGAAGTCGAAGGGCTTTTCACTGAAAGGGATTCCGATGAATTCGCACAAATGCCTGAATTGATCTTCAGGGTCGGCCACCAGATCTTCATATTTGATCTCCAGATGCGTGCCCGGGTATTTATCGGATGTATTTCTGAACTGTTTAACGAAATATCGCCATTTGCTGACCGTTACAGAAATGAATGGCAATTCAAAGTCAACATTGCGAATGGATACAAAATTGTCGCGGTAATCGCGTATGATGTGGATGAACTTAGCTTCCGGGAAGATCTTGATCAATCGCTTGGTATAGATCGTATATCCCGGATTTTTATCTCCGAGGGTAAGCAGCATTCCATGCTTGAATATGGACTTATATTCATGATAAACGACCTTGCAGATGGTGCCGAAAGTTTGCTCTCCCTCGCAGTCCATCAGGCTGCTGTGTAGTTTTTTATGGTCGAGGGGCCAGACGTCGAAGCGCCACTGAGATTGCAGGTCGTGATAAAAGTTTTCAAGCTTTTCCTTTGTCCAATTATTTACCTTTCCGTACCTGGGGTAGAGGTTTACGATGAGCTGGCATTCGGGAGGGACAAGCACATTTGGATGGGCATCGAAGAGGGTACGGAGCAGGGTGGTTCCCGAACGTGGCCGTCCGACGACAAAGAAGATTGGGATATCCTGAAGTTGCCTGGCATCGAGATGCCTTTCCTTCTGACCGATCAGGATCTTCTTTTCATCAAGTTCTGTGTAAAAATCATGCATCCGGCAGCAAAAGTAAATTTATTTTCTCATTCCCCTGATCAGTTGCCTGATCTGTGTGAAGTCAGTTCTCTTATATGTGATGATCTCCAGCAAAGGAACCTTTACGATGCGCGCATATGCAAACATATATCCTATCGATCCTGCTGCATAACTTACGTTTGTGGCCATAGCTGCACCTCTTCCACCATATTCGGGAATCCAGAGCAGGTTCAGAAGTATATTCAGAACCAGGGCTGGCAGGAAGATGTAAAGGGTGATCTCAGGTTTTCCCAGTCCGGCAATGTGTCCGCTAAGAATCCTGAAGATCACAACCATAATAATACCCGGCAGGATGAGCTGCAGGATGCGGATACTCGGTATGTATTCATCACCAAAGATGGGTGGGATCAGGTATGGCACCAGGAAGTACATAGCAATGGCTGCCACAACGGCAAAGATGAATGAGAGCCGGAGAAGTACCGCAGTGGTCTCTGTCATCTCGGCCTTGTCTTTCCCGCTGGCCGTACGGCTGAACACCACTATGCTGATGGCCAGCGGCAATTGCCAGAGCTGCTCAGCAATGGAAGCTCCAATAGAATATAATCCAACTTCTGTAGCATCCTTAAGTTTTTCGAGGAGCAATATGTCGATGCGGTAATTCAGCTGTATGATGAAGAAAGAAACAGAAAAAAGCAAACCCAGTTTTAAGAGGCTTTTGAGTATTTCTTTGTGGATCCTGAACCTGATCTTAAATGATTTCCTGATCATGGTGTAACCGTAAATAGCAACGATAGTCCCTGATATCGAGGAAGGCAATAATGGCTCCCAGCGATCTCATACCCCAGGCCCCAGACCAGCACAATGACCAGGATAAGATGTAGGGCATTGGTAATCCAATTCATCTGGTTGGCCCTGTTGATTTCATCATTTCCAAGGAATATGCCACCAAAATATATGATGGCCAGTCGTCCGGGGATAACCAGCAGAACCAGCCCTATCAGCAAGAGAGTGAATGATGGTTCATCATACAACCAATAAGCAACGGCAGATAAAACCATGCCGAGGATGGAGGCAAAAATAAAGAGGATGACGATTGAGGAGATTAGCTCATTCTTGTCAAATTTCCCTTTTCCTACATGAAAGATGGCTGAACCGCGTATTCCCAGGTGGGTGATGCTGAGTACGATAATAGGAATGATGAGCAGGGCAGTGAAAATCCCGTATTTGTCAGGCCCCAGTATCCTGGCAAGAATAACACTGACAAGGAATCCTGCAATAATAGAAAACACATTGCTGTTGAAAACCCCTAAAACATCCCGTGCAAACCTTCGCCTGGCCATTCCTTATTTAGTTACTTGTTGCTCGTTACTCGTTGCTTGTTACTCGTTACTCGTTATTCTGCAGGCTTCTCAGCAGCACATTCGGATCCAGTGGTGCTTTCCGATTGCCAAAACAGATATTGTGCCTTTCCACATTCGAAAGATATGCCCACGCAGCAGCTTTAGCACTTCTCGTTTCTTTCAGGCTGCGGAGCATTTTCTTTTGAAGCAGCTTATCGTCATACATAATGCCCCAGTTGTCCAGCATTAGCTTCCATAAATTCATCAGCCCCCATTTTTGTCGGCTGATGCACGACTTCCAGGAAGTGATACTGTTCCCAGTCTTGAGGATAGTTGGTGGAGAGTAAACGCCCTTCTTTTTTCATCCGATTATAAAGCCCGGTTCCCGGCAGAGGAGTGACAATAGTAGCCTGCATGGCATCCATGCCACTATCAATGGCAAAGCGGGTCCGGTCATAAAGATCTTGCTTCGAATCACTGTCGAGTCCATATATCAATGCCCCAGTACGCTGATGCCATACCTATGGATGCGGTCAAATACTTCTTTGTATTTGTCGATACCCATTTTCAGGTTGAGCTTTTTATTGGCTTCCTGCAACTGTTCCTCTTTCTCAGATTCTATGCCGATAAGGATCATGCGGCAACCACTTTTCGCGGCCCATTCAAGTACTTCCTCATTGTCGGCCACGTTCAGGGAAGCCTGGCAATACCAGTCTTTTTTGATGCCCCTTTCAACCATTCCCTTAAACAGCTGAATTGCTCTTTCGGCTGATTGTTTGGAGTAACCAATAATATTATCATCGACGAAATAAACCAGCTCCTGTGGAATGGTTTCAAGCTCATCCAGGACATCCTCGACGGGGCGCTGGCGGTATCGGCTGCCATTGAAAGTATGTACTGAACAGAAGTCGCAACTCATGGGACATCCACGTGTGGTTTGAATATTGGCATATGTATATGCAGGATGGAAGAGGTCTCTTCGCGGCAGAGGCGTATCTTTCATAGGCAAGAGCTCGCCCCGGTATCGCTTTTTAAGCTTTCCATCAATGAAGTCAGCGATGAGTGCATCCCAAACACTTTCGGCTTCGCCGGTGACCACAACATCCACGTATTTTTCTGCTTCTTCAGGCAGCATGGAAGCATGGATGCCACCAATTATTGTAGGAACGCCTTTTTCCCTGTAGAGTGCAGCTATTTCATAAGCACGGTTGATGTTGGCTGTCACTGCAGTGATCCCGACCAGGTCGGCCTCCGCATAGCTATAATCTTCGAAATTCTCATCGATGATCTCAATATCCCATCCGGCCGGTGTCAGACCTGCAATGATCCCCAGGGCCAAAGGGGGCGACAGGGCATGCGTGTCATGCAAACCATGCTTTGTATGCTGGTTGAAAGGATTGATCAGAATCAGCTTCTTGATGCCCATGTTTAAGCGCTTTCGGATAAGTTACAAAGATATTATTTTTAGCTGCACTTGCCCATATTCTACATGTTGAAGGATAATGAGTAAATTTGCCTGCCGACATCATATATTTACACTCTTATGCTCGTATCAAAAAATAACATCCATTTTTACCGCCTGAAAGAGGAAGATTTAGAACTTGTCAGGAACTGGCGGAACCATAACAGCATTAAGAAGTATATGGTATACCGGGAGCATATCAGCAAGGAAATGCAACAGGAATGGTTTAATTCCATTAATAACAATTTGAATCTCTATTTCATCATTGAATATAAAGGGAAAAAGATCGGCCTGATCAATGGAAAGGATATCAACTGGGAAGGAAAGACCATGGAGACAGGCATCTTCATCTGGGACAAGTATTACCGGAAGACGCACATTCCCACTCTTTGTACCATGATCTTTGCCGAGGTGGGCGTGGCCATCTGGGAATTGAAACCCACCGCCACTATTCTCAAGAACAATGAAAGGGCTTTAAAGTATAACAAGATGCTTGGCTTTAAGGTGATTGAAGATGATCCGGATAAGGAATATGTCCGCCTGTCGCTTGAAAAAGACAGCATGGGTTTTATTGCCAAGAAATTAAAAGTTGCGTTAAACCTTTTGGCCGGGGATGATCCAATCAAGATCGTATTTGAAAAAGAAGATCTTGAGAGTGGCATTCATGAGCTTTTTAAGTCGGGACTCGATCCGGAAAAGATTAAAAAGCTGGAAACAGAAGAGGATTCTATTACCTATTACTTCTAGTAATTCAGGCTTTTGCCTGACATTCAATCCATTCAAATTACAAGGTAGATCACGTTGGAATATCCAGTGATATATGAAGATTCTATTTCTCGTAGAAATGCATCTCCATGATATATTCGTACACTTTCTGTGGAAGCATATACCTGACCTCCCTGCCGTTCCTGATAGAATCGCGGATATAGCTGGCTGATATCTCCAGCAGGGGAGCCTGGAAAATTTTGATATTGGGATGTTTTTGATACTCGCCTGGATCGAAATTGGGCCTGTTATAGATATAGAGTGAATAGTTTTCCAGTAAAACCTGGTAGTTTTTCCATTTATGAAAGCTTGGGAGGATGTCGGTTCCGCCAATCAGTACGAAATTCCTGTCGGGATATTTTTCACTGAGGTAGGCCAGGGTATCAATGGTATAGGATGGCTGCGGCATCTTGAATTCAATATTGCAGGAACGCATCCTTGCATCATCCTCTACGGCAATGTTTACCATAGCCAGTCTGTGGTAGTCGGCCAGCAAGCCTTTTTTCTCTTTCAGGGGATTATGTGGTGAAACAACAAACCAGACCTCCTTCAAATCAGTGTTTTCAACGATATATTCAGCCAGGATCATATGCCCGATGTGAATAGGGTTGAAGGATCCGAAAAATAGACCTGTATTTATTTTATCAGCCATGTTATAGCAAGAAACTCTTAACTGCCATGAGTGCTTCTGCTATTGCTACTTCCAGGCTGTCGTTTATGATGATCTTATCAAATTCTACGGCTTTGCCTATCTCATGCCGGGCTTTCACCATCCTTTTTTGAATGTTTTCCTCAGAATCAGTGGACCTCTTCCTCAGGCGTTCCTCCAGGACTTCAACGGATGGAGGCATAATGAATATGGCAAGGGCATTTTCATGGTACTGTTTCTTAATGTTTATGCCGCCATACACATCCACATCAAAGATCACGTGCTTACCATTGGCCCAGATCCGATCCACTTCGGAAAGGAGTGTGCCGTAGTAGTGATCCTTGTAAACCTCTTCCCATTCCAGGAAAGCATTTTCTGCGATCTTCTCCCTGAAACCATCCACGCCAAGGAAATAATAATCCTTTCCTTCGGTTTCATTTTTCCGCTTTGGCCTAGTGCAAGCAGAAATGGAAAACTCCAGCTCATCCAATTGCTCCAGCATGGCATGAACAATGGTGGTTTTGCCAGCCCCTGAGGGGGCAGAAAATATGATCAGTTTGCCTTCCATCAGAGGATATTGAATAATTGTTCTTTGATCTTTTCCAGTTCGTCCTTCATCAGCACCACGACCTTCTGAATGTCGGCATCATTGGCCTTTGACCCAATGGTGTTGATCTCTCTCCCCATTTCCTGTGAGATGAAGCCCAGCTTCTTGCCATTATTGCCTTGTTCGGCCAGGGTTTCCACAAAATACTGACAATGCTTTTTCAGCCTGACCTTCTCTTCCGTAATATCCAGTTTTTCGATATAGTACACTATTTCCTGCTCGAAACGGTTCATGTCAACAGTCCCTTTGGCCAGGGTTTCATCCAGCTGCTTCATCATGCGTTCACGCATGTTTGTAATGCGCTTTCCTTCCAGGGGAGGGATATCCTCCAGAAGCTTTTCGATCAATGTAGTTCTTTCCAGCAGGTCCTTTTCCAGGGCTGTTCCCTCTTTTAGTCTGAATTCGTTCAAGCTATTGATGGCATCAACTATCGCTTGTTTTACCGCAGCCCATTCCTCGTCTGTCAGATCATCCTGCGCTGCTTTCAATACATCAGGCATGCGTGTCAGCGTATTTATAACCTCATCGTTGAGCTTAAGCTCAAGTTCTTCAGCCAGAAGCTTCATTTCTGTGAAGTACTGCCGTGCCAGGACGCGATTGAACTGAAAACTACCTGCTTCGCCATTTCGGTCAACATTGATGTTCAATTCGATCTTACCACGCTCAAGTTCAGTATTAAGGAGCAAACGAATTTCCCCTTCTTTTTCTCTGTAGAGTGGAGGTAATCGCAAGTTTGCATCGAATTGTTTGCTGTTCAGGGATTTTACCTCAACGGAAATGCTTTTTTCCGCCAGCTCGAGAGTGGACCTGCCAAAGCCGGTCATTGATCTTAACATAAGCCTCTTATTTACAGCAAAGATAGTCAGGAAAATGCTATCTCCAAAACCATGACACGCTTTAACGGACCGGCATTTCAAAAAATTTATTAAATTGCAGATAATAGTGTAACTATGTTCAATCAAAAAGCTCTTATCTTAACCATACTTTTGGTTCTTGGATCATGCCTTCTACATTTGAGCACATTGAGGTCGCAGGACCTTATTTATAATAATTTCTCAGAGGAAGAGGGATTGCCCAGCGATGATGTATATGATGTGCTTGTAGCATCAGATGGATTTATGTGGTTTGCCACGGATAATGGGGTAAGCAGGTTCAATGGAAGCAGCTTTACCAATTACAATGTTTCGAATGGATTGCCAACAAACTCAGTCCTTAAGATACAAGAGGATGCTTTTGGCAGAATATGGTTCCTGGCCTATAATGGGATGCTCAGTTATTATGATGGGGATGAAATAATCAATTATCCATATAACGACACCCTGGTCAAGTATTTTCGCGACAACTACTTCAATATGATTTTGGTTGATTCGTCATCAGGCATATTATTGGCACCAAGACAAGGTGGGTTCGGTTACATTAACAGCAAGGGAAAAATGAATGCAAGGCATGACCTGATCCCGGGTAGGGTTGATTCCTGTTACCTTTCGTTTGAGGATAAAGGAGATGAGTATTTTCTCACCATTGTAAGGAGGAAGCCGGACAACTATAAAGTCGAGGGACGCCTATCTTATGAAGACAGCAGCTATTGTTTGAAGGAAAGTTTCATCGGACGAGAGTTTCAGCGAAATTATCTTGATTTAGGGGGTGGGGCATACCTGGTAAGCTACAGGAAATACGTGTATTATATCAAAGATAATAGCATCAAGGCCATCAAGGAATTTGAGGAGGAGGTACTTGCAATTTTTGTTGATAATGCAGGCAAGTTATGGGTCAGTGTAAAGTATGATCATGGGATCTACATGTATGAGGACTATTTGTTCGAAGACCCTGGAACGCATTTTTTCGATGGTTATACGATAAGCTGTATCTCCCAGGATAAGGAAGATGATTATTGGCTGGGGACGGAAGGACATGGGGTATTTTTCCTGCCCAGTTTTGAGTTTAATCTCTACAACTTGCCCTGGGACAATAGGAACCTTAATGTGATGGCACTGAAAGTTTCGGGCGACCGGCTTTGGTTCTCAACCAGGGATAAGCATGTTTATGCTGGCCGGTTATCAAAAGGAGGCATCAGCGATATTCGCCAGATCAATATTGGTGAACCCTATGACTGGATCAAGCATATCTGTATTGATTCATATGGGCTTCTCTGGCTTTCATCGACAGAGCATCTGCGTTATGATCCGGCAGGGATTCCGAGACCGACTGATACAATCATGAATTCCACTTTTATTGCCAGAGGGCTGGGCGACTCTATCATTGTGGCAAGTAAGAAACTGGGTATCTTCCATAAAGATAAATTGGTTTTACTCATTGATCCTGACTCTGTGAGTAGGGTATATTCAGCATATCACGACAGGAATACTGGAATCTGGTTGGGAACACTTTACGGCTTATATAAATTATCCGGCCATAGTATATCTTTTAAGGGAAACATGTCTCCATACCTGGAGGAAAGGATCTCTTGTATCGACAAACTGAAAGAGATGATGGTGATTGGTACTTCAGCTTATGGCTTGTTGTTTTTACGTGATGATACGGTGGCATATCATCTGACCTCAGATAATGGCTTGATCGGTAACTCTATTAAGTCCATATTTATTCAAAACGACACAATTGTTTGGGTGGGTACCAGGGATGGCCTCAACAAAATTATTTTTTCGGAAGGCTATGACTCATACACTATCGAAAGCTATGGTCAGAGTGATGGTCTGCCGTCGGGACAGATCAATAGCATAGACATGCATGACTCATATATCTGGCTGGCCACAGGCAGTGGACTGGTTTCATTTGCCCCGGATGAATTGAAGCCTCATACAGCACCTCCTATGATCCAGATAACAGCTATACAGATCGCTGGACGGGATACATGTATCTTAGATAGTTATAATCTTTCGAGTGACCAGAATGACATCAGGATAAACTTCAGTGGGATCAGTTACCGAGCCGAAGGATTGCGATACCGTTATATGCTTTCCAACTTTAATGATGAGATCATACATACAAAAAACCAGTGGGCCAATTTCCCAAACCTCTCTCCCGGAGAATATACCTTTTTCCTAAATGTTGGGAATACTCATGGGATATGGAACCAGGAACCTCTGACAATAAATTTTAAGATCAAAAAACATTTTACACAGACAATATGGTTCATGCTCATGCTCATTCTAACTACATCGCTCACGGTAGTTTTGATCACTATGTTCTTCCAGCGACAGAAAAAAATTAAGGAAGATGCAAGGCTTGAGCTTGTCAGGATGGAACAGAGGCTCTTCCGCCTTCAGATGAATCCTCACTTTGTCTTCAATGCTTTGCTGGCCATACAAGGCTATATGTACATGAATAAGCCTCAAGAGGCAGGAAGGTACCTGACAAGCTTTGCCAAACTGATCAGGCATACCTTATATGGCTCAAGTGAGGACTATATATCACTTGATAAGGAGATCGAGGCATTACAGTATTATCTTGATCTTCAACGCTTGCGTTTCAATGAGCATTTCGAATTCAAAATCGAACTGGATGATGAACTGATGCCTGAATCCATTCTTATTCCACCTCTTTTGGTTCAGCCATTTCTTGAAAATTCCATCGAGCATGGTTTGCAACATAAAGAAAAGGATGGCTTATTAACACTCAGGATGGAACTCGGAGATAATTGTCTTATGGTTGAAGTATTGGATAATGGCATTGGCAGGGAAGAGTCTCGAAAGATGCAAAGAAAAAAAAGCAAGCTTCATAAATCCATGGGATTGGAGATCGTCACAAAAAGAGTAAATTCACTGAACAAGATCATGCCAAAAAGTATAGAGTTCGATATAGTAGACCTGCACGATTCAGCAGGGAATAGCCAGGGTACCCTGGTAAAGATTTGCATACCCTATAAAGGTGCTTAATAAGCACTCCCGATGCATGAATTCTGATTAAGTGTAGTGGATTACCGAAAATTCGTATATTTACATCAAGCCATAGTGATATAAGGTAAAAGAGAAGAAAGATATGATTAATACCATAGTAATAGATGATGAGGTTAAAGCCCGCGAAACCATTCTAAACATGCTCGGAACCTATTGTCCCGAGCTAGAGGTGATTGGAACAGCAGGTAGTGTGAAAGAGGGAGCGAAAGTGCTTGAGGAATTGAAACCGGAACTGGTATTGCTTGATATTAAAATGGCTGATGGGACCGGCTTTGATCTTTTGCGAAAACTGGAAAAAGTCGATTTTCTGGTCATCTTCATTACGGCATTTGAAGAGTTCGCCATCAGGGCAATAAAATTCAGTGCCATTGACTATATCCTGAAACCCCTGGATCCGGATGAACTGATGAATGCAGTACAGAAGGCCCTAACTGTGATCAGCAAGGAAAATATGTCGGAAAAACTTGATGCCCTGTATGAAAACCTCGACAATATCAACACCAATGCCAAGAAGATCGTTCTGAAAACCACCGAGAGTGTGCATATTGTTAACCTCAAAGATATTGTGCGTTGTGAGTCGGAAAAGAACTATACGCATTTCTATACAGTTGAAGATGAGAAGATCACCGTATCCAAAACGCTGAAGGAATTTAATGAACTGCTAATCGACTATAAGTTTTTCAGGGTACATCAGTCACACCTGATCAATCTGGCCCATGTGAAACGCTATGAAAAACAAAATGGTGGATTTCTGATCATGGATGATAATTCCAATGTCCCGGTTTCATTCAGAAAAAAGGAAGACCTGATGAAACTGTTCAAGAGCCTGTAAAGCATCCCCGATGGAGGAAATACCCAACATATCAAAGACAGGTCCCCTTTTTTACGATGATCCCTGGCAGTACTACAATACCATGCTAGAGGATATTTCTGCAGCTAAAAAGTGCATTTACATTGAGACATATAAATATGGCGGGGGAAATATCGGGGAACGTTTTTGTGATGTATTAACACGCAAAGCCAGGGAAGGAGTGGAGGTGAAGATATTGATCGACTCCTGGGGCTCACAGGTGTCACAATCTTTTTTTAAAGACTTGCTGAAGCATGGGGGTGAGGTCCGTTTTTTTATGAAGATCAAGTTTTTCTGGGATTTTTTTACCAAGAACCACAGGAGAAACCACAGAAAGTTGTTGCTCATCGATGATAATATCTCCTACATAGGTTCATCCAATATTGCGGGGCATTCTCTGAACTGGTGCGAATCTGTGCTCAGGATCGAGGACCCCGAGTTGCAAAAACAATTTAGAAAGATTTTTTTTGATGATTTCGCTAATTATAACCGCTACGTTTTTAATAAACCCGGATTGACCAGATTGATCAGAAGTGGTGATTTTGAAATTATCAGGGATGTACCTTCCATTACCCGCCAGAATATTAAAAAGAGGTATGAAAAGCTGATCAAAGGTGCCCGGCAAAGGATTGTGATAGAAACGCCATATTTTCTCCCGGGCTTTCTCCTGCGAAAAGCAATAATGGATGCAGTTAAAAGGGGGGTGGATGTGACCGTGATCATACCCAAGAATTCGGATGTGCATATGGTTGATATGGTTAGAGGGAGGTACCTGGGTATGTTGCATAAAAGTGGCGTGAACTTCAGGATGTACCTGCCCCATAACCTCCATGCAAAATTATTGCTTGTCGATGGAAATACCTTTTCGTTGGGATCGGCCAATTTCGATTACAGGAGCTTCAGGTATCAACAGGAGATCATCTTGATAGGTAAGAACGAAGAGATCATCAGTCAGCTAAAAACCCATATCTCAAATTGCCTGAGCAACAGCGCTCCGTTCGACTATGAAGAATGGCTGAAAAGGCCTTTCATTCAGCGCTTTTTCGAGTGGATCTACCTGCCCTTTCGGCACCTCTTGTAAATTTTTAGATTTATACTCATTCTTCTTCGAACATGCAGTAAATATCTATACATTTGCAAAAAATTAACCTTAATACTATTGATGATGACACAGGTAGATACAGCCAATATGAGCTCCGCAAAAGCCATTGAACTGGAAAATAAATATGGCGCACATAATTACCACCCGCTGCCGGTGGTTTTGTCCCGTGGTGAAGGTGTTTATGTATGGGATGTTGAAGGCAAACAGTACTTTGATTTTTTATCGGCATATTCTGCCGTAAATCAGGGGCATTGCCACCCAAGGATCGTTGATGCCATGACTGAGCAGGCGAGGACGCTTACCCTCACCTCCCGGGCATTTTATAGTGATGCACTGGGTGTGTATGAAAAGTTTATCACAGAGTATTTTGGGTACGATAAGGTGCTTCCGATGAATTCTGGTGCAGAAGGTGATGAGACAGCTCTGAAACTGGCCAGAAAATGGGGCTATGATAAGAAGGGTATTCCTGAAAATGAAGCTAAGATTATCGTTTGTGAAGGAAACTTCCATGGCAGGACCATTACTGTGATCTCCATGTCGACCGATCCTGATGCCCGTGGCGGTTTCGGACCTTATACTCCCGGTTTCATCACTGTACCTTATAATGACCTTGAAGCGCTGGAAAATGCTTTACAGGATTCTAAGGTTGCAGCTTTCCTTGTTGAACCAATTCAGGGTGAAGCAGGAGTTTATGTGCCTGATGACGGTTACCTGTCACGTTCCTATGAACTTTGTAAAAAACATAATGTACTCTTCATTGCTGATGAAGTACAGACCGGTATTGCCCGTACGGGAAAATTACTTGCCTGCGATCATGAGAACGTCAGGCCGGACATCCTGATCCTTGGGAAAGCCTTGTCAGGTGGTGTTTATCCTGTTTCTGCTGTGCTGGCCGACGACGACATCATGCTCTGCATTGAGCCCGGACAACATGGTTCTACCTTCGGTGGGAATCCGATAGCTGCAAAGGTGGCCATTGCCGCACTTGAGGTAGTAACAGATGAAAAACTGGCTGAGAATGCCGAAAACCTGGGAAAGATCTTCAGAGAGGAAATTCGAAAGATCGATTCAGAAATGATATCCCTTGTCAGAGGCAAAGGATTATTGAATGCCATCGTGATCAAGCCTAAAGGCGATAAAACAGCCTGGGATGTATGTGTTAAGATGAAAGAGAATGGCTTGCTTGCCAAACCTACACACGATCATATCATCCGCTTCGCTCCACCACTGGTGATCAACGAAGAACAACTGCATGAAGCAATCGCACTGATCAAGAAATCGATACTTTCATTCTAAAGAATATCGAGTATCGAATAACGAATATCGACAATGAAAAAGCCCCGGCTTATTAGCGCGGGGCTTTTGCAATTAACCCAAATCAATTTGTTATTATAAAAAATAACAACGCCTACGAAAAATAGAGACGATCTTATACTGCCTTCTCGAAGTTCTTTGTAACAGCATTCCAGTCGACAACCTTCCAGAATGCATTGATGTATTCCGGCCTTTTGTTCTGGTATTTCAGGTAATAGGCATGCTCCCAAACATCAAGACCAAGGATAGGGGTGTTCCCACATCCGATGCCTTTCATGAGAGGGTTATCCTGGTTGGCTGTAGAACATACTTCTACCTTACCTGAAGCATCAACGCATAACCATGCCCAGCCGCTTCCAAAACGTGTAGCTGCTGCATTGTTGAAGGTTTCCTGGAAGCTTTCGAATGAACCAAAAGCTTCATTGATGGCATCGGCCAGCTTACCGGAAGGTTTGCCGCCGCCATTAGCGCTCATGATATTCCAGAAGAGGTCATGGTTAAAATATCCGCCACCATTGTTCCTTACAGCTGCAGATTGGTTTTCAATATCATTGAAAATGTCGATAATATCCATATCTGCCAATGGGGTTCCTTCAATGGCTGCCGTGAATTTATCATAGTATGCTTTGTGGTGTTTTGTATAATGGATCTCCATGGTCCTGGCATCAATATATGGCTCCAGGGCATTAAAATCGTATGGTAGGTCGTTAAATTTAAAATTGCTCATTTTTCAATAATTATTTGATTAGTTATTTAGATCTAATTTAAATAACAAAATAGTACTGAAAAAGTTCAAAGAAGAGACCTGGCAGGTCCGCGACCTGCCAGGTCTCTTCTTTTTTAGAAAGTCACTGCCAGCCTCAGGTTAAATAATCTCGGAGTAAGATAGTTGGGTACGGCATATTCCTTGCCATTCTTGTCTTTCACCCAAATGTAAGAAATGGTATTGGCTATCTGAAAAAGGTTAAAGATCTCCAGGCTGATCCATGCTGATTTAATATACTTGAGGGGGTTTTTAGGCCCAAAGCTGCTGTAACCGCCTATGAGTTGTTTGGCAAAACCAATATCAACCCTGCGGTAGGGCGGAATGCGATACACATGCGTGTATTTGGGAGAGTTGGGTGGTCCGATAGGCAATCTGCTGCCGAAAACCAATTTAATGTGCATTTTCCAGGTGGGGTTCCGTGGAATGTAATCCTGGAAGAATAAGGCAAAATTTACATGTTGGTCGGTAGGACGAGGGATGTAGCCCGGGAAGATTTGCACACTATCAGTGGCTGTTTGATCGACCGTAAAACCGGGAATGATCTTTTGGCCTTCTGCATTGTAATAATCCCAGTAATAATCATTTTCGAGATCCTCCATCGTCTTCAGGAAGGAAAGGCTGACCCATGATTCGATGCCTTTAATAAATTCGCCATTAACTTTAAAATCAAGCCCATATGCGAATCCATTCGAGAGGTTATCCCCGTAATACCTGATCCTTACATTATCGATATTGTAAGGAACAAGGTCTTCAAGTATCTTATAATATGCTTCAGTAATAAATTTGAATGGCCTGTTCCATGCCGTGAAATTCCAGTCCATGGAAGCAACAAATTGAATAGACTTCTGTGCCCTTACGCCTGGATTGATCCTACCCTCCAGGTCTCTGAGCTCACGATAAAATGGTGGCTGCTGATAGTATCCGGCCGAGAACCTGAAAAGGATATCCTGTTTCCAGACTGGTTTGATCGACAGTGTCGCCCTGGGGCTGAAGATCAATTGCTTGTTTATATCCCAATAGTTGGCCCTGACACCGGCTATCAGGTAGGCATTGGCTGAACCGAGATGGAAGTTCCAGCTATTCTGGATAAAGGCAGAATAACGGTTCGAGCTAAATGATGTATCTGTTCTGTAGGCTGTAAAAAGTTCCAGCTGGGGATTATATATTGGTGAAGGATCTCCAACGGTAAAAGGGGGTTCGGGGATGGTATACCCGGCTGAATCTACAAGTTCCCATTCGTTGAGTTTATCATTAATATACTCACGCTGATAGCGTACGCCCCATTGCAGGTAATGCTTGTTCAGGTCGAGATATCCCTTGTGCTCAACATTGAAGACGGTAGCCTGCAGATAGTTCCTGGCATGATCAAGAAATCCACCCACGCCCTGTGCCTCAACCACCTCGCCAAATTGTTCAGCATCGAGTTGGTTTTCAAGTTTACCAATATAATATTCCCCCAGGATATCGAAAGTTTCACTTTCAAGGGTCTGAAAACCGGAGGTGATAAATTGTAAGCGGAGGTGCTCTTTAGGGTTATAATCAAGACTCAGGGCTCCCATGTAATTTTCGAAACGGTCAAGCTCCTGGCCTTCAAAATAGATGCTCAGCCGATAGGCTTCCTGTATGGTGCCGAATTCGGTTTGTCTGCTGGAGGGTTTTACATTGTATGAGTTGCGGGCATAATTGCCGAGAAAAGTGAGTTCTACTTTTGGTGAAAAACGGTACATGAACTGTGCCTGAACATCAGCAAAATTGGGCTTATAATCTCCTTCAGTCTCAAGACCCTTCAGGATGTAAGAGTTAGATTTATACCTGATACCTGTGAGGTAAGTAAATCGTTGATTTTTTGAGATCCCTTCAACGTGCGCCTGTGCTCCAAGAAGACTGGCCTGGAAAGAACCTCTGAATGCAGTTGGCCTTCTGTACTGGATGTCCAATACAGAAGCCATTTTGTCGCCGTATTTTGATTCAAAGCCACCGGCAGAAAACATGATTTCTCCCACCAGGGCCGGGTTGATAAAGCTAAGGCCTTCCTGCTGACCAGAACGGATAAGGAATGGCCTGTAGATCTCTATGCCGTTTACATAAACCAGGTTCTCATCGAAATTACCTCCCCTGACGGAATATTGGGAGCTTAGCTCATTGTTGGAAGCAACCCCGGGCATGGTTTTTATCATGTCTTCAACACCTCCGCTGAGTGTAGGAATTTCATTAGCGATCTTAGGATCGAGACGTTGCAGGTTGGTGTGCCGGATCTGTTTGTCCACGATCTCAAGATCAGGAAGTTCTTCCGCTGATATTTTCATCACCACATTGAGTTCCTTGCGCTGGCCTTCGCTCAGGTAAACCAGGAACATTTGTTTTTCATAACCGATAAAAGATACCATGAGGGTCAATTCGGTATTAGCAGGTACCGATAATTCGAAGCGCCCCTGGCTATCAGAGGCAGCACCACCGGCATATCCTGAAACTGCAAGGTTTGCAAACTCAATGACCCTGCCATCTTCACCCTTAACAGTTCCGAAAACGACTGCTTTCTCCTGGGCAAATGCAGTATGCACCATCAACGATAGCAATGCAAAAAAGAATATTTTACTTAGCTGCCTCATGGGTTTTCCTCTACATCGGGATTGAAATCGACCGGTTTGCGTTTAAAGTCACCATTTTTCCATGACTTAATGAATTTAGCCCAGGCAAATGGATTCAGAATGGTGATGGGTTGTGATTGTCCGTTGTAATATAGTTTATCCACATTCTGATGCATCAGGTATTTGAAATTCACACTGCCACTGGCAGGAAGGTTCTGAGCCTTCAGCCAAAGCTGTTCATTGTTCAGGTTTTTCCTGGCAATCTCAAGGTCGTCCTCAGGTATCTCCAGGGTGAGGAATGCATCCTTAAATTCCTCTTTTGTTGGCCAGGGATAGATTACTGTTTCTGTCAGATAGATCGTATCGGTCGACATGACCTGTATGATAGAATAGCGGTTATTAATAATTGAATCAGGAATAATAAAGCGGCCCGTTTTGAACCCAATAGCAGTAAATTCGACAGTATCGTTCTTTTTGGCAACAAAGGAAAAATAGCCGTTGAAATCACTGACGGTGCCCCGCATGGCGTTTTTAACGATAATATGCGCCAGGGGTATGGCCAGAAGGCTGTCAGTAGTCAGGATCACCCCAGAAAACTGTATCAATTCATCCTCTTCGGGATCTTCAAATACCTGGGCTTGCAGGCTGCAGGTAAATGAGAATAAAATAAAAATTATAATGAATGTAGCGATAACCTTCATCTGGTGCAAAAATAGCCTAAATCGGCATTATTGAAAAACTAAACGCTGGTATGCAACTAATATTTTAATCAAAAAAAATGCTGCCATGCAAGCATGACAGCATCAAAATATCTTCAAAGGGCATTTTACTCGCTGTAAAAACCTTTTTCTCTGGCTTCTTTCAGGGCTGCGCTGATGCCTTTCTTGTTGATGGTACGAATACCTGCTGTAGAAACTTTAAGGGTTATCCACTTGTCTTCCTCCGGGATATAAAAACGTTTAGTCTGGAGATTGGGATAAAATTTCCTTCTGGTTTTTATGTGTGAGTGGGACACGTTGTTCCCTGATATCACTTTCTTTCCTGTTATTTCACAAATTCTTGACATCTTCTTATTCTTTTCAGATTATCGCTCAAAAAACGGAGTGCAAAGAACGGAATATTTTTTCAATAATTCAAATGAAATGAAAAAAACTTTGGAGAGCCAACCTATTTGGATTAAATATTGTCTATATTTATATATCTGACTAAACCGCCCTAGCATGAGTTTCAAATTTGATCTTCATCGAGAGAAAAGATGGCTGGCCAGCCGTCGCCCATCCAATAAGTTTTTATTTATTTTATTAGGGGTAGTCTCAACCATCTGGTTCATCATCAGGGTGGTGCCTAAGCCGAGCAGGGCTGCATATCCCTGTATGCAGGCTGCTGCGCCTTTTGCAGCCGGTTTTCTAACTTACCTGGCCGGGATGACCATCTCCGTTGTGGCGATCAGAAAACTCAGGTCCTCCGGAAGGAATGTTGCGGGGGCAGTATTTGCAGCCCTGGGATTATTTATCGGGGTCTTTTTACTGCTGGGAGGCGACAATGCAAATAGCAGGGCAGGGATAGCTGGACTTGTTTCTGATAGTCCACCCAATACTCCGGTGGGCATTGCCCGTGGAATACATCCGGGAAGGGTGGTATGGGTATGGGATGCCAATGCCACTGATGAGACCTGTACCAATACGCCTGGCGATTACTGGTTTCAGGATGATAATGTGGACAAGGATGTGATAGAAAATATGTTGTCGCAATCGATCAGGAGGCTAGCCGGAGAAGATAATGACAGCCTGGCCTGGGATGCGCTTTTCAGGTATTATAACAACACCCATGGCAATGGAAACATCAGCTATCAGCCCGGACAAAAAATTGCTATCAAGATAAACCTTACAACAGGAGGATGGGGGAATGTCGATATGGGAACCTATGATAAGGTGCTAAACCTGGAGATGATGGACGCCACTCCCCAACTGATCGTGGCCATGCTGGAACAGCTTATCGACATTTATGGAATAGCACAGGAGGATATCAGCATTGGCGATCCAATCCGAAACTTCTATAACCAGTACTGGGACAGATGTCAACCATTATACCCGAACGTTAATTACCTTGATAAACATGGTTTCCTCGGCCGCACACTGGTTGTTAATTCTGAAACTGCCATTATTCATTATGGCGATGGTGCCATCATAGATTCATTACCAACGGCTTATGAGGATGCAGATTATATGATCAATATGGGTTGTCTCAAGCAGCACGATCTGGCAGGAGGAACTTTCTGTGCGAAGAATCATTTTGGATCCTGTGGAAGAGACTGGGCCACTCACCTGCATTATTCACTGCCCAGTCCTACATCTAACGGCTTCGAGAACCTGGGTTACGGAAAGTTCAGGAACCTGGTGGACTTGATGGAACATGAAGACCTGGGTGAAAAAACAATACTTTTCCTCGTCGATGGGATCTGGGGGGGCGAACTGCCGGTCACAGAGCCAGTAAAATGGCAGATTACCCCCTTTAATAACAACTGGCCTAATTCCATCTTTGTATCGCAGGATCATGTAGCAATAGAATCGGTTGGCATGGATTTCGTCAGGGCGGAGTTCGATGAATATGCCGATATGCTTGGCGCCGATGACTACCTGCAGCAGGCAGCAGATTCGGCCAACTGGGCCGAAGGCATCATATACGATCCTGAAAATGATGGGGTAATCATTCCCAGCCTTGGTGTGCACGAGCACTGGAACAATGATATTGATAAGCAATATACAAGAGACCTTGGAACAGGGGATGGGATAGAGCTTATCAGATACCTGATCACCGACTTGCCTGAGCGGCAGTATCCTGCAAAGATCCATGTGAATACATACCCGAACCCATTCACAAAAAGCCTATACTTCGAATATTCACTTGAAGCTGAATCGGAAGTCAGTCTTGAAATATATGGTACTGATGGACGACGGCTGAAATCGATTCGTGAGCAGCATGCAGCTGCAGGAACGTTTCGCCTGCATTGGAATGCTTCAGAGCTGCCGGATGGATTTTATGTATTTCAATTCCTGGTGGTGGATGAGAAAGGTACCCAAGCAACAGAAGGGAAGATCCTAAAGGCCGGGAATTAATCGCCTTTTAAAATCATCAGTCGCAGTTTATTCAGGGCCGTAAGCGCGCTAACCCTGATAATCCGCTGCCTGTCTTTTCCAAGGAGATGTTTTTCAACGAGTATTTTGTCAGGCCCGGCGATGGCGATCCAGACTGTCCCGACCGGTTTTTCATCCGATCCTCCGTCAGGTCCTGCCACTCCCGATATTGCAATGGAATAATCAGTATTGAATTTATTTTTTACGGCCAAAGCCATTTCGGTCACGCATTCTTTGCTCACAGCCCCATGCATGATCAAGGTCTTTTCCTTTACTCCCAGTATGTCTGTCTTGATCTCGTTGGAGTAGGCAACAACACTCCCTTTGTAATATGCCGAGCTTCCTGGTATGCTGGTAATGAGATGTGCGATATATCCTCCGGTACAACTTTCTGCAGTTGAAAGGCTCAGATTATTTGCTTTCATCAGCCTTCCAAGCACCTCCTCCAGGCTGACTTCGCCATAACCGAAGATCAGGCCGGGAATGATAACTTTCAGCTCTTCGATCTTTTGATCCATTTCCGTGTAAAGCTTTTCAGCATCTTCCGCCAGGCCACTCAGACGAAGCCTGACCATCCCTGGCTGAGGGAGGTAGGCCAGTTTCATGTGTTCAGGGAGCTCGTCTTCCCATTCCCTGATAAGCTCTGCCAGCCAGGATTCTCCGACGCCCTGAGTAAGGATCTTTTTGTGTATGATGTACTTGCCATTGAGCATGGCAGCCAGCCTGGGCACAACATCTTTTGTCATCATTGACTTCATCTCAAAAGGGACGCCGGGCATGGACACAAAGATCTTCCCACCTTGTTCGAACCACATGCCGGGTGCAGTACCCTTACTGTTCATGATGGGAGTACAATTATGCGGGATCATTGCCTGCTGCCTGTTGATCTCTTTCAAAGGCCATCCACGATCGCTGAAAAGCTTTTCTACATATTCAAAAACCTTTTCATGGGTTTGCAGTTCGGAATCGAAATAAGTACACAGGGTATTTTTGGTAATGTCGTCCCGGGTGGGGCCAAGACCACCGGTAAGCAGGATCACTTCTGCTCTCTTTGCAGCTTCATCCAATGCCTGCAGGATCTCTTCTTCCTTGTCGGCGATGGTTGTTATCCGAACCACCTCGATACCTGCCAGGTTAAGCTGTTCAGCCATCCAGGAAGCATTGGTGTTGATCACCTGCCCGATAAGGAGCTCATCGCCTATGCTGATGATCTCAGTCTTCATGATTTAGTTGATCATTGAAGAAAATCCAAGTTCTTTCGGAATGATGGTCATAACAGGAACTTTGGAGTTGGAAATGATATATTGTGCTGAAGAACCAAGAAATAGGTCGAAAAGTCCTGCTTCCCTTTGGGTCATGATCATGATGAGATCAATATCCTTCTGTTCGTTTGCATATTCGATGATCAGGGGAGCCAGTATCTTGGAGCTACCTTTCCTTTCAATGATCTCAGCGCTGCAGCTGATACCTGATTTCTTAATGAATGACTTCACCTGGCTCATCTGGTGTTCCAGCTTTTTGAAGACTTCTTTGCTTCCTGTTGACCAATATACAGATACCACCTTAATTGTAGACCCGAACATCTTTGCCATCTCAATGGCATGGCCTACCTTTTGCCTGGTTTCCTGGGATAGGTCGAGAGGCAGTAAAATACTTCTGCAGCCATCCTGTGAATGTTTGTTCTTCACAGTGATAACAGGACACTCTGCCTTTTTAATCACCCTGAGGGCGTTGGTCCCGATCTGGGTACTTTCGCTGGTTGTTTTTTCACTATTAAATCCCTGAACAATGAATTTGGAGTGCAGTAGGTGTGCTCCCTTCAGTACTTTATCATGAGGTTTTCCGTGGGAAACCACAGCATTTACCTGGATGCCTGATCTTTTTGAGGCATCTGCTGCAATCTGCTGCAACTGGTCTCTGATCTGGTCTTCATACTCCTTCCTCATTGATTTGGAGCGTTCGCCACCAAATGATGAAAAAAGGTTCTTATTATCCCTGATCGCATGGAAGAGGGTTATCTCCAGGCCGGTCATTTTTGCCAGGTTAAATGATTCTTCCAAAGCAGCTAATGATCGTTCCTGAAAGTCGGTTGGTACAAGGATGGTGTTATAGATGTTCTTCATTTCCCTTTTATTAGAGCTGCAAAGTTATTAAATTTGTATGATGAAACGGCTTAAAGAATCCGAATTGATATTAAACCCGGATGGGAGTTTGTACCATATCCGCCTGCGGCCGGAGCATCTGGCAAAAAAGATCATCCTTGTTGGCGATCCTCAGCGTGTACCTGTGATCTCATCTTTTTTCGATAAGATCGATTTTGTTTTCGAGAACCGTGAGATCGTCACACATACCGGTTATCTGAACAATGTCAGGATCACCGTCATGTCAACTGGCATGGGCCCCGATAACATCGATATCGTTATGAATGAGCTCGATGCGCTTGTCAATGTTGACCTCATCACCCGAAAAGTGAAGGAGAAACATACCAGTCTGGATATCATCCGGTTGGGAACATCGGGTGCTGTCCAGGCAGACATTCCGGTAGATGCTTTTGCCATGGCCACCTACGGTTTAGGGATCGACGGACTGCTTCAGTTTTATAAGCATCCCCGTGTTTGTGACAACAGGATGACGAAGGCTTTTATCAGGCAGGCCAGGTGGCCTAAAGTACTTGCAGAGCCATATGTGGTAAAAGGCTCTGCATCGCTGGAAAAACTGCTGGGTGAAGGATTCATTAAGGGGATCACTGTCACTGCACCCGGATTTTATGGCCCGCAGGGCCGTGAGATCAGGCTGAAAACGGCTTTTCCGACGCTGAACAATCGCATTTCAGCCTTTCGCTACAAGGACCTTCGCATCATCAATTTTGAGATGGAAACCTCTGCATTGTATTCGCTGGGGAAATTGCTTGGACATAACACCCTGACGGTATGTACTATTCTGGCCAACAGGGTGAATGAAACATATACAAGAAAGCCCAAGGAGAGCATTCTTAAACTGACGAAATTGGTTTTAAGCCGTTTGAGCGGGGCCGAACTTTAAGGTTTTTCCCCCGTCAGAAGCGCATTGGTATTTTCCGGTAAGTAATTCAGGATGATGTTGCTCACCATCTCTACATATTCTTCTCCCTTTTCAGAGTATTTTGACAGCCCCTGTGCAAGTTCAATAGGATTCAGGGCCTTGCCCTCTTCCCTGAGGTTTAGTCTGGTTTCACGTAAACCGCGGTAGGCATGCCCCGTGTTCAGTATCCACAGATAGTCTTCTATACCCGCCATCTCGGAACGGTATGTCTTTACATAGAAGGAAGCGCTATCGTTCCCGGCAGGTTTTACTCCACAACCTTCAGTATAGCAATGAACCCCGAAGTAGTTGTTTCCATCTTTTGCAAAGCCCGAACTGCCCCAGCCGGATTCAATAATGGCCTGTGCCATGACCAGTTTCACAGGAATTTTATCGAGGCGCTTAAGCAAAGCATTAATGGAGGCAGAAATTTCCTCCTGCGTTTGCTCCGGCTTTGTCGAAACCGGATCCAGGCGGTAGGTGCGTATCAGTTTATTCAGCAAATGCTTCTGATCCTCGCTTAAGCTGTTATGATCTTTTAAACTGTCCTGTAAATCAAGGACTTGATTTCTCAATATCAGTATATTATTGTTGGCTGTGTGTATCTCCGGAAGGAACCTGGCCAGGAAAACCTTATGACTATCAGGAATGTTCCTGGTCGTGGAAATATCTTCCGGTGATATGCTCAGAGGAGGTGTGACCTCATGACGCTCGGCCGGACTGCCACAAAATTGCATGAAAATGATGAAAATGAACAAAAACAGATGTTCAAATGTCCGTTGATAACGTATGTTGATTTTTTTCAAAATGCGCTGATTTAGTATTATTTTTGGGTACAATAATACTCATAAATATCAATTGAAATAGTATTAAGCTTAAAGATGAATGATGGGTGAAAAGGATAAATATAGTGAGTTAAAAGCACTTATCAGCTTGCTTGATGAGCCTGACAGGGTGGTTTATGAGCAGATCAGGGGCAAAATCCATGCCTATGGTATAGAGGCCATTCCAGTGCTGGAATCTGCCTGGGAAGTTTCCTTTGACCCATTGTTACAGGAACGCATCGAGGAGATTATCCACATGATACAGCTCGATGATCTTTATGCTGAGATCAGCAGCTGGGCTCAGCTTGGCAGCGAAGACCTGATGAAAGGCTTTATGCTGGCAGCCCGCTCACAGTATCCCGACCTGGAAATGGAAAAGATCATCCACCAGGTGGGACAACTGGTGCAGGATGTCTGGCTGGAGTTGAACGACAATCTAACTGCACTGGAAAAGATCAAGGTGGTGAACCACATCCTTTTTGATGTGCATAAGTTCAGGGGAAATAAAAGCAATATGAAAAACCCTGACAACCTTTACATGAATATATTGCTGGAAACAAAAAAGGGCAGCCCACTGTCTATCGGTATCATATATATCATTATTGCTCGAAGCTTGAAGTTACCTGTTTATGGCGTTGACCTTCCAAAGCACTTTGTGCTTGCATACATGGAACAGACTGGTTTGGGTAAAGGCATTCCGGATGGCGACAATGCTCTGTTTTATATCAATCCTTTTAACCGTGGCACTCTTTTTACGCATAATGAAATAGAAGCTTACATTAAGCAGATGAAGCTCCCGCATAATGAAAACTATTTCAACCCCTGCGATAATTTAACCATCGTGAAAAGGGTATTCGGAGAACTCATCAGCCTGCATGAAGAACTGGGTAATACAGAGAAAGCTGAGGAGTTGAAGAAGCTTGCTTCGGCACTTTAGGATTATATTATCATCTTGAACTTTCTAAATATGTCAGTTCGAGAGAATGTGGGAAATCTATAGTTCTAGTATTGAGTATTGAGTATTGAGTACTGAGTATAGAGTATTGAGTATTGAGTACTGAGTATTCAGAGTTTTCTCCATGCATTCAAAATGACTTAGGATTGGATTTGGTCTAACATATCCAACATATCCCTCGTCGCTTCGCTCCTCGGGATTGCAATTTATTTTAATATCCCCTGGAATGTTTTAGCGATAATGATGAGATCTTTCCTCATCGATCTTTCACGAATATACTTCAGGTTCAGTTCCAGCTTGGCCGGCATGATGGTGTCTATATAAAGCTTTTCCGGGTTTTCACTCATGGCCAGAACATTACTTTCATCGATATATTCCAGTGAGGCATAATCGGTCAGGCCTGGCTTGACGTCAAGTACTTTCAGCTGTTCCGATGTATAGAAATCAACATATTTCCTGACTTCCGGCCGGGGGCCGACAATGCTCATTTCGCCCACCAGAATGTTAAGCAACTGAGGCAATTCATCTACTTTGCTTTTGCGGAGATAGTATCCCGCACGCGTGATCCGGGGATCTCGCCCGCCAATGGTGAGCAGGCCCTTCGCATCAGAATCGGGCCGCATGGAACGAAACTTCAGCATAGAAAAATCGTGATTATTTTTTCCCACTCTTGGCTGGCGGTAAAATATTCCGCCGCGGGAGTCGAGCAGGATCCAGATAGAGATGAAAATGAAAACCGGCAAAAGGATCACCAGGGCAATTAAGGTCATGACGATATCAAATAATCGTTTGATCATGCAATGATTTCTTCAACGGATTTGCATACGGCTTCGATCACCATGCCCACCTGCTCGTTGTTCAGGTCATAATATACAGGCAGGGAGATCACCCGGCTGAAATTATCATAGCTTACCGGATAATCATCAATGTTGTAACCGGCATTTTTATAATAGGTCAGCATAGGCAGGGGGATGAAATGCACATTTACTGAAACCTGCTTCTCAAATATCTTGCTGATGATCTCGTTCCTTTGCGATTCGTCAATTCCTTTTATCCTGAGCAGGTAAACATGGTATGAAGTGATTTTGTCTCTGGTTTCATATGATGGTATGATGGCCCAGTCTTTTGCGGAAAATGCCTTGCTGTACATTTCAAAGATCTGCCTTCTTCTCAGCAGCATATCATCATCGTAGCGCTGCAATTCCACAATCCCCATGGCAGCCTGTATGTCGGTCATGTTGCATTTATACCCGGCTTCGATCACGTCGTATTGCCAGTTGCCGGCTTTCGTCTTTGCCAGGGCATCTTTGGTTTGTCCGTGAAGCGATTTTATGCAGAGGTATTTATAGATCTCTTCGTTATCGAAAGGTTCGGGAAGGTTCAGGCAAACAGCACCACCTTCTGCCGTGGTCAGGTTCTTAACAGCATGAAATGAGAACACACTGATGTCGGTAAGGGCACCTGTTCTGATCCCCTTATATCTGGCCCCGATCGAATGCGCTGCATCCGCCAGCACAAGTATGCGTCCCAGCATTTCCTGTTCGGGGCTACTGGCTGTAAATTGAGCTTTGATGTCCAGGTCGTTCACCAGGGCATTGATCTCGCGATAATCGCAGGGAAATCCCGCCAGGTCGACAGGGATGATAACCTTGGTAGCAGGGGTGATGGCATTACGGAGCTTTTCCACATCCAGGTTGAAGTCTTCCTTGATATCCACAAAAACAGGCTTTGCCCCACAATGAACCACTACATTTGCAGTAGCCGTATAGGTATAGGCTGGCACAATCACTTCATCACCCTCGCCAACGCCATACCATTGCAGCATCAGCTCCAAGCCGGAAGAACCCGAGTTTACGCAAAGCGTAGATTGATGACCACAATAGGCCGTGATCATCTTTTCAAACTGCTTGGTGCGTGGGCCGGTGGTGATCCAGCCCGACTTTAAAGCCTCACTGACTTCATCAATGATCTTCTGGTCGATACGTGGTGGACTAAATGGGATCATTTTTTAGGTTCTAGGTTTTAGGTTCTGGGTGCTAGGTGGGTCTGGGGCTTGAGGCCTGGGGCCAGAAACCAGCAGCCAGTAACTTAATTATTTAGACAGGTACTCAGTCACATTCTTTTCTACCCTCTTAAGTACGTCCGAGATGTCGGCTTTCACAAACTTTTCTCCCGTGATGCTTTCATAGAGCTCGATATAGCGCTCAGAAACCGAATTTACGAACTCCTCCGACATGAATGGAACTTCCTGTCCTTCCTGTCCCATAAATCCTTTCGACATCAGCCATTCACGCACAAATTCCTTGCTGAGCTGCTTCTGCTGTTCTTCGGCATCCTGACGCTCCTGATATCCTTCGCGGTAGAAATACCTTGATGAATCGGGCGTGTGGATCTCATCGATGAGGTAGATCTGCTCGCCCACTTTACCGAATTCATATTTGGTGTCGACGAGGATTAATCCCATCTCGGCAGCGATCTCAGACCCACGTTGGAATAGTTCACGTGTATATTTATCCAGCAATGTGTAATCTTCTTCAGATACCAATCCCTGCCTGAGAATTTCCTCAACGGAAATATCTTCATCATGGGCACCCTCCTGGGCTTTAGTTGTTGGGGTAACAATGGGTTCAGGAAATGCCTGGTGTTCCTTCATACCCTCGGGGATGGGAACACCGCAAATTTCCCGGGCACCTTTTTTATAGGTTCTCCAGGAGCTTCCTGTGAGGTATCCCCTGATGATCATTTCAATGGGAAATGGCTTGCAAAAGCGTCCAATTGTAACCATGGGATCCGGAACGGCGATCTTCCAGTTGGGAACAATGTCGGCTGTAGCATCCAAAAACTTAGCCGCGATCTGGTTCAGTACCTGTCCTTTATAAGGAATTCCTTCAGGCAGGACCACATCAAAGGCGGAAATGCGGTCGGAAACGACCATCACCATCAGTTCGTCATTGATATTATATACATCTCTGACCTTCCCCTTATACAAACTCTTTTGTCCGGGAAAGTTAAAATTTGTGGCAGTTATCGTATTCATATTGTATAATTTTTATAAGCACAAAAGTATACGAAATCTGTCAATCAGCCAACAGCCTTCAGGATTTGAAACGAAGGTGTAAGGCTATTTACTCATCAAGCCCCAATTCCTCTATGCCTTTATCGATCTTTTCGGCGATCTCTTCAAAGCGCTTCTGATATTTTTCCTGAGCGGCACATTGCACATAATCGGTCCATTCGGTATACCAGGTGGTCATGGATTGGGTGAGTTCCATATAACTCTGACTTACCTCAACATTGGTAGGATCTTCCTTCCATGCCTTAAGTACCTTCAGATACTCATCAGTCCATTCATCATACTTGTCGAGGAAATCGTCGCAGTCTTTGATGGTCAGGTCGCCATCATCAATTTCACTGCTTTGTTCTGTTTGAACGGCTTCATCACCATCTCCTGTGGTTTTTTCTGAACTTCCCCCGCAGGAGAAGAGGAAGAAGCTAAGCATCAGGAATAGATAAAATAAATTTTTCATAAGGTTTTGTTTCAAAGGTGGGTTAAATAATGTTCGTGAAAGGTAAAGATACAACAATCTTAAATTATATCAAGAGGTTTCACTGTTGCACTGTTTCACTGTTTTTTATCCGCCGAAGCTCAGGCGAAGGCGGGCACTGTTTCATTGTTACACTGCTTCATTGTTCTACTGTTCTATTTTTAACTTTTTGAGAAATAGGTGATGCCCAGGGTTGTATTGAACGATTAAAGAGCGGATTGTTTGATTTATTTGTGTAATTTTATGTAGGATAACACGAATTTTATCAACAATAGATCATGAAATGAGAGCAATAAGATTGCTTTGTATTACTCACGTTTTATTAATCTGTGCTAGCACATTGATTGGACAAGTCGTTACGCAAGACTTATTCTCAGTATGTTTCATTGACGATAAAACCGGATGGATTGTAGGAGATAGCGGCATCATTCTGAAATCAATTGATGGTGGAGTGAACTGGACACAGCAAGTGTCACCAAAAAATCAGAATTTTAGCTGTGTTCACTTCATTGATAGTATGAATGGCTGGGCTGTATGCTGGGGCGGCCCAATCATAAAAACTATTGATGGTGGGGAGCAATGGTATGCTGTCCAATCCGGAGAGAACTACGGCCTCAAGTCAGTATTTTTTATTAATGAAAATTTAGGCTGGAGCGCCGGTTATCCTGAAATATTTCTCCGCTCAGAAGATGGGGGAATGAATTGGGACACTCTTCTACTTAATACTGCTGGAACTATTTATAGTTTATCATTTACAGATGAACTTAATGGTTGGTATGTTACTGCTGGAGGAAAGATTTATCACACAGAAGATGGAGGTGACAACTGGAATCAGCAAGTATCTTGCTCAGGGAATTTTCTTTATGATGTTTATTTCATTGATGACAGTACTGGTTGGATAGCGGCTAATTTTGATTACTTTACAGGGAATTATAAAAATATATTATATAGCACTGATGGAGGAGAGTATTGGGAATGTACAGAAGTGATAGGAATGTCGAATCCGGGTTTTCACTCTATTGATTTCGTGAATCAATCTTCAGGTTGGGCTGTCGGGGAGAAGGGTAATATAATCAACTCAGCAGATGGGGGTATAAATTGGACCTTACAGAATTCCGGTGTTACGGAATGGCTTACATCAGTTGACTTTCACGATGAAGAAAAAGGTTGGGCCGTTGGATTGAACGGTACAATTTTACGTACTATTGATGGAGGGATTACTTGGAATCCGGTTATTGTAAGTGTAAAGGAAAATGTAGAAGAAAACCAAATTGAACTCTACCCTAACCCTACCAGTCACTACATGAATATTCGATTCTCCTTATTTGATACTCGATATTCGTTGTTCATTTACGATATATTTGGCCGGACCATAGATGAGATAATCATTCCTCCGGGGCAGAAAGAAAGCCGGGTGAATGTATCAGGCTATCCGGAGGGGATATATATTGCTGTACTTAGAAATGATACAGGCATTATCGCCCGGGAGAAGTTTGAGGTAATACGTTGATAACAAAATCCGAATCTCGAAATACAAAAACTAGTATTGAGCGCAGCCGCAGAATTCAAATGTTTGAAACATTCGATAATTGGATCATTTGAATTTGTTTAGAATTTGGAGCTTGGAAATTAGAATTTACAAGGTGTCCTTCCTTGTTCCTCTGTTCCCTATTCCTTACCCTTCCCGTACGCCGCAATAATCTTACTCACCAGCTTATGGCGGATGATGTCACTTTCATCCAGGTATATGAAGTCGATGTCTTTGGTGTTCTTCAGAATATGGGATGCATGGATAAGGCCTGACTCTTGCCTGGGTGGCAGATCTATCTGGGTAATATCTCCTGTAACAATGAATTTCGACGATTTCCCCATACGGGTAAGGAACATTTTTAATTGGTTAGGTGTGGTATTCTGCGCCTCATCGAGGATGGCGAAGGCTTTGTCTAGGGTACGCCCACGCATGAATGCCAGTGGAGCTACCTCTATGGTGCCGTCTTCCAGGTATGATAGCAGTTTTTGTGTAGGAAGCATATCCCTGAGGGCATCATAAAGAGGTTGCAGGTAGGGATCGAGTTTGTCTTTCAAATCACCTGGCAAAAATCCCAGGTTTTCTCCTGCTTCTACCGCAGGCCTTGTCAGGATGATGCGTTTCACCTCTTTATTTTTCAAAGCACGTACGGCCAAAGCAACGGCAGTATATGTTTTTCCCGTTCCGGCGGGGCCGATGGCGAAGATGAGGTCATTCGTATCGCTGGCCTCAACCATCTTTCGCTGGTTCAGGGTGCGGGCTTTTACCAGCAGGCCTTCACGACCGAATACCAGTACGTCTTCATTTTTATCAGTTTTGGCCTGCTTTTCCACTTCTTCATTCTCCGTGCCCATGATCTGCATCACATCATTTTCGGAGATCTTCCCAAAGCGCTCGAAAGAAGCTAGTAGAAGAAAAAAACGATGCTCAAAAATATCGAGCTCCTTATCCGGCCCCTCTAACTTAATGGTTTCCCCCCTGGCCACTATCTTGAGCCCCGGAAACAGTTTCTTGATCATGTTCAGGTGGCTGTCGTTAGCACCATACACCTCCAGCGGGCTGTATTCTTCAATAGAAATTATACGTTCGTTCATTAAAACAAAATTAGTAAAATTCAAATAGCACCTCACCCCCTTAACCCCCATCCCCCTTTTCCCCCTCTCCTCAAGGAAATGGGGCCAGGGGGTGAGGTGCTTAGCCTTTTGTCAACCGTCAACTGTCAACTGTCCACCGTCAACTGATTTTTATTACTTTTGACTCAGTAAAAAACCAAATTAACGAACGAATACATGCCCATCATCACACTTACCAGCGATTGGGGGACCAAAGATCATTACCTGGCTTCCGTTAAGGGAGCAATTCTTAAACAGGTGCCGGAAGCCCGTATCATCGATATTTCGCATCATATTCCTCCACATAACCTGACCCAGGCAGCCTTCATCATCAAAAATTGCTATCGCGATTTCCCGGATGGGACCGTCCATATTATCGGTCTCAGTACTGAAGAGTCGGAGCAATCACCACACACACTTGTAGTTGCACATGGGCAGTATTTTATTGGTGCCGACAATGGCATCTTCTCACTGATATTTGATGAAACTCCGGAAAAGATCATCGAAATAAGCCTGATGCAGGATTCAGAGTTCTTCACCTTTTCTTCCCGCGACCGCTTTGTAAAGACTGCAGCACATATCATCAAAGGTGATGAGCTCAGTAAGCTTGGCCATGAAAGAGAAACCCTGAATGAAAAGTTTCTTTTTGCACCTGTCGTTGAACATAATGTGATCAAAGGCATGGTTATCTATGTTGATAATTATAGGAATGTGATCACAAATATAAGCAGGCAAAAGTTTAAGGAAGTAGGCAAGAACCGGAAGTTTACCATCACCTTCAGGGGAGAAGAGATCCATAACATCTGCGATTCGTATTCAGATGTTCCGGTGGGAGAGATCCTTGCCCTCTTTGGTTGCAATGGCCACCTCGAGATTGCCATGAACAACGGCAAAGCAGGCAGCCTCCTCGGCCTCAACCCCGACGATCCCGTACGGGTAGAATTCCACGACTAGGCCCCCTCTATGTCTCCCCCAGGCGAGGGAGGGAATTGTTTAAATTGAACGATTGAACGATGGAGCGATTGGGCGATTATTCGTATATTGTCAGTAGATATATGAATTACTGGCATCTAATATGTTTAAGAAAAACTTATTAATTCTTTGTTTTATCATCCTACCCGGTTTTCTTTTTAGCCAGATAACACCGGATTCACTCATTGGCACATATGCCGGGGAATATTGGTTCAAGTGGGAGGAAGATACAACATGGACAATATCAAATGATACAGTTTTTATTGTTGAAATCAATCAGAACTGCGCCATGACAATGACACTGATGTACTTCCATCCATGGCTAGGCGGAACATGGATTGCTTATGAGACAAGCTACGACTTTTGTTATGGAAACTCGTATAATTTGTTTTATAGATTTCATTCAGACGATAGCCTTACAATATTTTATGAAGGTGTTTCAATGCCGCCACCTAATTACCATGTATCATCTACGCGATGGTACGGAACAAAAATCAGTGACTCCATCTTAGTGCAAGTTAATGAGGTCAAGAGTGACATTCAACAGTCAAAAATATTCCCCAACCCGGTCTCGCATAAGCTTTATATCCAGACGTCATCAAATCAGTCATATGGCCTGCAAATATTTGATATGTTTGGAAATGAAATAATTAATCAATCGATTGCAAACACTAAATTAAAATCTATAAGCACAGAAGGCTTGGTTCCCGGGGTTTATATATTAAGATTGCATTTTGAGAATATGATCCAAAGCTTTAAGATCATAAAGGTTTAGTTTATTTGATTTTGAATCATTTGAATTTGTTTAGAATTTGGAGCTTGGAGCTTGGAGTTTTGCAATTTTATAGCACCGGATGTACCATATGGAAAAACGTGTATTAAGGAAATGCCCTATACTATACCTTCCCTTTAAACGTTTGCAATAAAATCGCTAATTTAGCGCCTGTTTAAATCACCCTTTGTATTAAGAAATGTTTTCACTGCTGCGTAAGGAAATCGAAAGCTTTTTAAGCTCACTCATCGCGTATATCGTGATCGTGGTTTTCCTGCTTGTGGTCAGCTTTTTCTTGTGGATCATCTCCTTCGGACATAATATTATCACCAATGGCTATGCCAGCATCGACGGATTGTTTGCCATAGCTCCCATGGTGTTTCTTTTTCTCATCCCGGCCATCACTATGCGCATGTTTGCGGAAGAGAAAAAAGGAGGAACGATTGAGATGCTCCTGACCCAACCTCTGACCGATCTGCAGATCATCCTGGCCAAGTTTTTTGCCGGGGTCATCCTGGTGGTGTTTGCCCTTTTGCCAACACTGGTTTACTATTATTCAGTGTATCAGCTGGGACTGCCGCCGGGCAACATTGATTCCGGGGCCATGTGGGGATCATACATTGGCTTGTTGTTCCTGGGTGCCACCTTTGTGGCCATTGGTTTGTTTGCATCCTCCATCACCGACAACCAGATCATCTCATTCATCGTGGCAGCACTCTTATCAGCATTCTTTTATGTCGGGTTTGAGTTTATCTGGCCACTGGATCTTTTTAGCAATGTGGGACTGATCATATCTTCACTTGGGATACTTTCCCATTACGAATCTATCAGCCGTGGGGTGATCGACAGCAGGGATCTGATATATTTTATGAGTGTAATTGCATTCTTCCTGATGCTGACGAAGTTTTCGCTGGCAAGCAGGAAATGGTAAATAAATAGAGTAGATACAATGAGCAAAACAAAGATAAACCAGAAACGTAGCAGCTGGATCCGGCTGGTCCTGGGTATCGTGATCATTGTATTTGTGAATATCATCAGCATTCAGCTGTTTACCCGCTTCGACCTCACTGCTGAGAAACGTTATACAGTGAGTGAAGATACCCGCGAACTGCTCAGGCAACTGGATGATATTGTGTATTTCCAGGTTTACCTGGAAGGCTCATTGCCCCCACGATATGAAAGGTTGCAACGGGCCACCAGGGAAATGCTGGACGAATTCAGGGTGTATACCGACAAGCTGCAGTATGAATTCATAAATCCTACCACCAGCGACAATCCTGAAGAGAGGTATAATGCCCATGAAAATCTGAAGGCCCGTGGACTCGTAGCTGTTCCTTTGCGTGAGGATGATGCTGAAGGGGTTAAATTTCAACAGATCTTTCCAGGTACCATAGTGTCATATAAATCCCTGGAAATGCCCCTGCAATTATTGCGTTCGGAGCGTGGAGCCTCAGAAGATGAAATGGTAAACCGTGCCATAGAAGATATTGAGTTTAACCTGGCCTATGCCATCAGCCTTGTGACCAATGAAACAAAGCCCAAGATCGCTTTTATCGAGGGCCATGGCGAATATGAACTCAGAAGAGTGGCTGATGTTACCCGTTCGCTGCAGGAAAAATACCTGGTCGAGAGGATCAGGCTGAATGAACGAGTCAATGCACTGACGGAGCGTGAGCAATCTGATTCTGCCGGGCTTGTTGTCAGAAATAAATACGATGCCATAGTGATCGCCGCACCGGATTCTGTATTCAGCGAAAAAGATAAGTTCATCATTGACCAGTATGTGATGCATGGAGGAAAGATCCTCTGGCTGGTGGATCCTGTCTTTGCCAGTATGGACAGCCTGCAATATGGAGGTGCCACCATGGGGGTGACCAATAACATCAACCTGGACGATATGCTATTCAACTACGGGGTCAGGCTAAATACAGACCTGATCATGGATATGATCGCCCTGCCCATACCAATAACAACAGGTGATGTGGCCGGACAACCACAAATCGACTTTTTCCCCTGGTATTATTTCCCGCTTGTTACTCCACAACTCAGTCATCCTGTGGTGAATAATTTAACTGCCGTGATGACTAACTTTATCAGCAGCATCGATACCATCCGGATACCCGGAATTAAAAAAACATATTTGCTGAACACATCTCCTTATTCGAGGAGCATGAATGCACCGGTCTATATCAATCTTGACATCATCGGTTATGAACCTGATGAGTCCATGTACACTGAGCAATACCTGCCCGTGGCTGTACTGCTTGAAGGATCTTTCTCTTCGCTGTACCAGAACAGGATTCCGCCAAGCCTGGCCTACAGCAAGGAGATTGGCTTTGTGGAGCGAAGCGCACAAACATCCATGATCGTTGTGGCTGATGGGGATATTATACGCAACCAGTTGCATTATGCACAGGGATACCCTCTGGCATTAGGCTACGATCAGTGGACAGAACAAACCTTTGGAAACAAGAAATTCATTCTGAATGCTATCGACTACCTGACAGAAGGCTCTGAGCTGATCACTATCCGCTCCCGCGAACTCCAGCTCCGGATGCTCGACAATACTTATCTGAAAAATAATCAAATGAAATGGAAGATCATAAACGTGGCTATTCCACCACTGCTGGTTATCATTTTCGGGATTATTTATTTCTTCATCCGGAGGAAAAGATTTACAGCTTAATCACTCTAAAGAAATGAAAAGAAACAGACTCCTGTTTATACTGACAATCCTGGTGGTGTTTTTTGGCATCCTATTGATCTATAACGGTAGGAACACCACCCTTGATGATGCAGAAAGCGGATTTGCCCTTGCCGATACTGCTTCAATCACCAAGATTTTTATGGTGGATAAGAACAACAGAAGCGTGATGCTGCTTAAGCAAGCCCCCGGGAAATGGCTGGTGAATGATAAATACCCGGCACAGAATTATAATATTAGCATGCTGCTACGCACTATTAAGGGGCTCACAGTGAAGTTTCCGGTGCCTCTGGCTGCACGTGATAATATGATCAGGAGGCTGGCTACCGTTGCCCGCAAGGTGGAGATATACCAATCGGCCTATCGTATCGACATTTTCAATAAGATCAAGCTCTTCCCATATGAAAAACTGGCACGCACCTATTATGTGGGTGATGCTACCCAGGATAATATGGGAACTTACATACAGATGGAAGGGGCAGAGCAACCCTATGTTGTTTATCTGCCCACCCTCAGGGGATTTGTTTATCCCCGCTACTCTACCGATGAGGACGACTGGCGCGATCAAACCATATTCCGTACAAATTTGCAGGATTTTGCTTCTGTAAAAATTGAATATCTTGAGGATCCTGAGGAGTCCTTCATGGTAGAAGCTGACAAGGATGGGAACTTCATTCTGACGCTTCTGCACAATCAACAACAACTGCCATATGACACGCTCAGGATGTACCAGTTTGTGACAGCATTTAAAGATGTCAGGTATGAGTCGGTGCTGAATAATAAGCTGGAAGCTTCTTATATCGACTCCATTGCCGAAGGGCAGGTAGCGCACATTATCACCCTGCGTGAAAAAGACGGTGACGAGGTTCTTGTCAGAACCTACCGGAAAGGAGGCTTTGCCGAACTCTATAATGAGGATGGTGCAGCTCTGGAGCCTTTCGACCTTGACCGCCTTTATGCTTACCTCAATGAAGAGGATTTCGTGTTGATCCAGTACTTTGTATTTGATAAAGTGCTTCGCACCGCCTCATATTTGAGGAATATCGAATAATGACTAGCCCTGCGGGCTGCAAAATATAGTTTTGAGACTCCTGATCCTCACACAGTATTACCCTCCTGAGACCGGTGCTGCACAGAACCGCTTGCATGAGCTGGCTGTGAGACTGAAAAGTCTGGGTGTGGAGGTAAAAGTGCTTACTGCCATGCCCAACTATCCCCAGATGAAGGTATATGAAGGCTACAGGAGGAAATGCCACCTAAAAGAGGAGATCGATGGCATCAGGGTTTACAGATCCTGGATCTATGTCAGGAACAGCAAATCTATCATCCAGCGTCTGCTGAATTACTTTTCATTTGTTTTTACTTCATTCTTTGCGGGCTGGTTTCATACCGGAAAAACTGATCTCATCCTTTGTGAATCACCACCATTATTCCTTGGCATGTCTGCTTTTCTCCTTTCCAGGATCAAGAGAGCCAAGATGGTGTTCAATGTGTCGGATCTCTGGCCTGAGAGTGCAGAGAAGCTGGGGCTGATAAAAAACAAGACCCTGCTGGGAATGAGTACGCGGCTGGAAGAATGCCTCTACGAGAAGTCGGTCTTGGTATGCGGACAAACCAAAGGCATCGTTCAAAATATCTCCGGCCGTTTCCCTCAAAAGAGCGTTTACTGGCTGCCAAACGGGGCTAATCTGTCACATTATCCGGCGGATGAGCTAATATCACACTGGCGTGAAGAAAATGGCTTTGGAAAAGATGATTTCCTCCTGTTCTATGGTGGGATATTTGGCCATGCGCAGGGCCTCGAGGTGATCCTGAAAGCTGCCGAACGGGTGCAGCATAAGCCACATATTCAGTTTATTATTATGGGACATGGCCCTTTGGATGAAAGCCTGAAAATTCAAAAACAGGAGCTTGGGATCGACAATGTGCATTTTTATGAAAGTGTGAGCAAGGCCGGGATGCCTGAAGTGCTGGCTGCCATGGATGCAGCTGTTATTCCACTGAAAAAGCTGGATCTCTTCAAAGGAGCAATCCCATCAAAGATTTTCGAGAGCCTGGCCATGAAAATACCCATAATTCTGGGGGTGGAAGGGGAAGCAAAAGAGCTGTTCATCGACGAGGGAAAGGCCGGCCTTGCGTATGAACCAGAGAATGATACAGAACTGGCTGAAAAGGTCGTACTTTTATCGACTGATCCCGGACTTTGCAGGGATCTTGGTAAACAGGGCCGCTCATATGCTGAAAAGCATTTTAACCGGGATAAGATCGCCGAAGATTTTTATCATGAACTTCAAAAGATCACTGAATAACATTGCTGCTCAAGGATAAACATATTGTCAAAATATACGAAGCTGAACTGATCCTTCTTGCTTTCAGCATTCCGATCTACAGGAAAGTAGTTCCCTATGTGATTATGCTTATTGTGCTCACCTGGCTTCTTGAAGCAGATTTCAAAGCAAAGGCCAGGCGCATCGTCGATGATAAGCACAGGATGAATACCCTGCTCTTTGCAGGAATATACCTGATCTACGGCTTTGGCCTGCTCTATACGAAGAATATTGGTAATGGTTTTTTTGATATGGAAGTGAAGATGTCATTGTTCATATTCCCTGTACTGCTGGCAACAGTGAGAAAGGAAGTACTCTCAAAAGTTATAGCCCGGAGAGTGCTCTGGGCCTTTGTTTTTGGTGTGCTAACATCCATCATCATATCATATAGTCAGGCTATTTACCAGTACTACCTAAGAGACACATTGGCCGTGTTTTATTATAGTAGCCTGTCTCCATTGATCCATCCATCCTACCTGGCCATGTATGTATGTTTTGCCATAGCCATTGTCTTATTCTTCATGACAAGCGGGATGGTAAAGGGAAAGCTGAGAAATGCCCTTGCAGTTCTGCTTATTCTTGTTTTCGAGCTCTTCGTGATCATGCTCAGCTCAAAATCGGGGATACTCGGACTGGCTATTGTACTGGTATTATTTTCGGGCTACTTCATATTCGCCGAAAAACGAATTGTTAAGGGACTTTTGATCAGTGTGTTGCTGGCTGCATCTTTTATCATTCTTTTTAATGTATTTCCCGTATCGGCCGAACGCTTTGAGGAAACACGCGTTGCCCTTGAACAGGCCGATATTAATGCAGCTGAACTGGCAAACAGTTCTGGAGAGCGTATCATGATATGGTGGTACTCTTTTGAGATCACAAATGATCATTTTGTGGCTGGAGTTGGAACAGGAGATGTAAAAGAAACTATGATGGACAAGTACCGCGAAAAGCAGATGTTCAACGCTCTTGGCCTGGAACTGAATGCACACAACCAGTACTTACAAACTACTCTGGCCCTTGGGATCATTGGCCTGCTCGTCTTATTGCTGAACCTGGTCTTACCTATTTTATATGGCTTTGACACGAGGTACTATCTCTACCTCATCTTTCTTTTCCTGATCGTTTTCAATTTTTTATTCGAATCCATGCTCGAAAAGCAGGCCGGGGTGGTCTTCTATGCTTTCTTCAATGCATATCTTTTTTCCATAAAAAAAGATCCCGCCTCTCTCGAAACGGGATCTTAATCAATTATTTCTTACTTCAGATATCAAATATCAGATATCAAATATCCTATACGCATCCTTGAGCCATCATAGCATCAGCAACTTTTACAAAGCCTCCAATGTTGGCACCGGTTACATAATCTACGTAGTTACCTTCTTTCGGACCATACTGCAGACATGTTGAATGGATGTCTTTCATGATCTGTTGGAGTTTGGCATCAACTTCTTCCCTGGTCCATGACAGACGAAGTGAGTTTTGGCTCATTTCAAGGCCAGATACGGCAACACCACCGGCATTAGCAGCTTTACCTGGGCCGTACATGATCTTGGCGTTCTGGTAAATCTCAATAGCTTCAGGTGTTGAAGGCATGTTGGCTCCTTCTGAAACGAGGAAACAACCATTGGCGATCAGTGTTTTTGCATCTTCCTCGTCAACCTCATTCTGAGTTGCACTCGGGAGAGCTACATCACATTTAATTCCCCATGGGCGTTTTCCTTCATAATATTCACATCCATATTTTTCAGCGTATTCTTTGATACGGCCACGTTTTACATTTTTCAGCTCCATGACAAAAGCGAGCTTTTCAGCATCGATACCGTCAGGATCATAAATGAAACCGGCTGAATCTGACATGGTCACTACTTTTGCACCGAGTTCAGTTGCTTTTTCAGTAGCATACTGAGCAACGTTACCTGAACCTGATACTGTACAAACTTTGCCTTTCAGGCTGTCACCGCGAACTTTGAGCATTTCCTGAGCAAAGTAAACCTGTCCGTAACCGGTAGCTTCCGGACGGATGAGGCTACCACCCCATTCACGGCCTTTCCCAGTAAGAACACCTGTGAATTCATTCCTTATCCTTTTGTACTGGCCAAAGAGGAAACCAATTTCCCTGCCACCTACGCCGATATCACCAGCTGGTACATCAGTGTTAGGACCAATATGCCTGCATAGCTCTGTCATAAAGCTCTGGCAAAACGCCATCACCTCATTGTCTGATTTTCCTTTAGGATCGAAATCAGAACCACCTTTACCACCACCCATTGGAAGTGTGGTGAGGCTGTTTTTAAGAACCTGTTCGTAGGCAAGGAATTTCAAAACACCAAGGTTTACCGTAGGATGGAAACGGAGACCACCTTTGTAAGGTCCAATCGAACTGCTCATCTCGATCCTGTATCCTTTATTGATCTGGAGCTCACCTTTGTCATCTTTCCAGGGAACCCTGAATAAGATCACTCTTTCAGGTTCTGCAAGTCTTTCCAGGATCTTGGCAGTTTTGTACTTTGGATTTTCCTCAACATAAGGGATAATAGAGGTTACTACTTCCTCTACTGCCTGGTGAAACTCTTCTTCACCCGGATTCTTGGCGATGATCTTTGCCATGAATTCCTTCACTAATGATTCATATGCGTTTGCCATAATTTAAATATGTATTTGATTGATGAAAAATTGATTTTGTGAAAATGTTCACAATAATAGTCAAAAATTTTTTAGAATAGCCACAGATGGGATATTATATTGATTCTAAATTACATTGATGCATTTTTGGCTATCAGCAAAGAAGAATTCGTACCTTTACGGGACACAATAAACTTTCCTTATTTATTGAAAATGGCGGACAAAAAAAATACAGGAAAAGACATCAATAAACTGCAGGCAGAAGCCAGGGAAAGGCTGAAGGAACTTGCGGCTATTAATCAAACGACTCAGATCCTGAATGAGGGAAAAAGTATTGAAGAAACCCTCAGTCGCCTGGTCGATATCCTGCCACCGGCATGGCAATATCCTGAATATACTGCTTCCCGCATCACCTTTGAAGAGTTGGAATTTACCAGCCGGAATTTTATGCCCACCAGCTGGGTGCAACGGCAAGCCTTCGAAACAATTGACGGGATAAGCGGAAAGATAGAAGTGTTTTACCTGCGTGAGTTTCCGGAATTGGACGAAGGACCTTTCATGAAAGAGGAAAGACAGCTGATCAATAACCTGACCGGGCTGGTAACAGGATATCTCAACAGCGTTAAAGGAAGAACCCTTCTCAAAAAAGAACAAAAGAGATTGTTCGAGGAGGATAGGATAGCACCTGATCATCTCACTGGTGTACATAGCCGGCAGCTCTTGCAGCGCTTCCTGAACAAGAGCAATTACGATCGTGATCTCTATCACGACCTCATGCCTTTTAAGGTACGGGAGATACTGCTGGTGGCCACCCTTTACGATGCATATAGCATAGAAAAGGAGGGGCGTTTCTCAGAACATGTGTTGGGTGAATATAATCAGCTGAATCTTACTTCCCTGCCAAGGATTACAGGAGTGTCGAACGAACAGGAAGCCATGGAACAGCTCAGGTCGAAACATTTCGACCTGGTGATACTGATGATGGGTGCGGATAAGAAATCACCCATTGGACTAAGCTGCCAGATAAAGAATGAATACTCCTATATACCGGTATTCCTCTTGCTGAACAACAACAGCGATATAGAGTATGTCATGTCGAAAAAATCCACGACCAGGCATATCGATAAGGTCTTTGTTTGGAATGGAGAGTCGAAGGTGTTTTTTGCCATGATCAAGCATGTAGAAGACCTGATCAATGTTGAAAATGATACCAATATCGGTATGGTGAGGGTGATCTTGCTGGTGGAAGATTCACCACAGTATTATTCCAGATACCTTCCCATATTGTACAATATAGTGCTGGAACAAACCAAGCGTATCATCGACGATGTGAGCACAGATGAGCTGTACAGGGTGCTAAAACTGAGGGCACGCCCCAAGATATTACTTGCCTCGGATTATGAAGAAGCGAAAGAAATTATCGACAGGTACAGGGATTTTATGCTTTGCATGATAACCGATGTCAAGTTCCTGAAAGATGGTAAAGAGGATGATGAAGCCGGCTTCAAACTTGTCCAGTATGTCAGGGAACATACCAGGTATCTGCCAACGATCATACAATCCTCGGAAGAAGAAAATGCCCACAGGGCGTATGAGTTAAAATCCACTTTCATCAACAAGAACTCCGAGAGCCTGTCACAGGATTTTAACAGCTTTATTACCCACTTCCTGGGCTTCGGGAATTTTATATACCGTGATAAGAAAGGAAAGATCGTAGGAGTGGCACGCTCACTTAAAGAATTTGAAAAACAGCTTGAAAAGATTCCTGATGAATCCCTTTTGCACCATGCCAGGAAGGATCATTTTTCTCTCTGGCTTATGGCCAGGGGAGAGATACAGGCAGCCAAGATTCTTAGCCCGCATAAGGTGAGCGATTTCGACAGCCCGCAGAAGATCAGGAATTATATGCTCGACATCATTTCCAAGTTCAGGAACGAGCAGGATAAGGGCAAGATCATACCTTTCGATAAGACGGCTATTTCTGATGACGCCAATATTGTTGCATTATCAGAAGGATCCCTGGGGGGTAAGGGACGCGGTATTGCTTTTATCAATACCCTGATACATAATTTCGATTTCAACCAGCAGATTCCGCAGATACATATCAAAGCACCGAAAACCCTCGTGATCGGAACTGAAGAGTTTGAATATTTTATGGAAAGGAATGGCTTAAAAGATGTGGTGCTTAATGAGAAAAGCTTCATTAAATTAAAGAAAGCCTTCCTGAATACACGGCTTACCGATACCATGGTGAAACGCTTAAAGATGGTGCTGGAAGATTTTCGTAAGCCCATAGCTGTCCGGTCTTCTGGCTTATTCGAAGATTCTTTGATACAACCTTTTGCCGGCATATTCGAAACCTATATCCTGCCCAATAACCACCACGATCCTAAGGTCAGGTTACAGCAATTGATGGATGCCATAAAACTGGTTTATGCAAGCGTATATTCAGACACCGCCCGCGGATATGTGGAAGCCATCAATTATAAGATCGACGAAGAGAAAATGGCGGTGGTCCTGCAAGAAGTTGTGGGACACGAATATGGCAATTATTTCTATCCACACATCAGCGGAGTGGCACAGTCATATAATTACTATCCGGTTTCCCATATGAAACCGGAAGAGGGATTTGTTGTGTCTGCTGTAGGACTTGGGAAATATGTTGTAGAGGGAGAAAAGGCCTACCGCTTTTCTCCAAAATACCCCGAGATTGAAATCAATAGTCCGAAAGATCAGTTCAAGAACTCACAGGTTAAATTTTTTGCTGTTGACATGCAAAAAACGGAACCCAATCTGCTGGAAGGAGATACTGCCGGTCTGGCCAGGTTGGATATTGATGAAGCTGAGCGGCATGGCACCCTGAAGCATTGTGCTTCGGTTTATAATCCGGATAATGATCAGATCATTCCCGGCCTGACACATTACGGCCCCCGAATCGTGAATTTTGCCAACATTCTGAAATATGATTACATCCCCCTGTCGAAAACTATAGAGGTGGTGCTGGATGTGGTAAAGGAAGCCATGGGCTCGCCGGTAGAGATTGAGTTTGCTGTTGACCTGAACAAGGATAAAAATGGCTTCGCATCTTTCTACCTCCTGCAGATCAAACCATTGCTGGGCAGTGCATCAGATTATACGGTGAGCATGGACAAGATAAAAAAAGATAGCATATTGATGTTTTCTGAAAAGGGTATGGGCAATGGGATCATCAAGGATATTCATGATGTGATCTATATTGATCCGGCCAATTTTAATAAGGCCGAGACCGTTGAAATTGCTAAAGAAGTGGATCAATTCAATTCCAGGATGATTGCTGAGAAGAAGAAATATATCCTGATCGGACCAGGCCGCTGGGGAACCCGCGATCGATGGATTGGCATTCCTGTGACATGGCCTCAGATCTCCAATGCAGCTGTCATCATTGAAACGAGCCTGGAAGATTTCCCCCTGGATGCATCCTCGGGATCGCATTTCTTTCATAATGTCACATCAATGAATGTTGGGTATTTCTCAGTCCAGCCGGAGATGTCGAAAAGCTATATCAGATACGAAAAGCTGGAAGAACAAAAACTTGTAAAAAAGACCAGGTATATAAGACATGTCCGCTTTAAAAAGCCACTGAAAGTCAGGATGGACGGTAAAAAGAGGATCTCTGTGATCACCCTTGGCGACTAGGCTGTCTTATTTATATTTACTATAAATTGATTGGGTATAGAATAGATAATTATTTGGATTTCAAAACCTAAGATACAGGTGCTTGAGTATTAGTTAGCTAAGGTGCTCACAAGCTGATAAATTAAATAGGTAGCTTCCTTGAAATTTTATATAATTGTGCTACAATTAAAGTATTATTCATTGATGAAGTAAAGGAGAAAATAGCATGTACGAACTCATCTCGCTCAAATTGAAGTGTCCCGTGTGCGGGAAATCCCTGATGGATGATGAGCATCTTGTTGACAATGAACCCAGCATTCTGCTGAATGTCGAGATCGCTGGAAAATCAAGCAGTATTCGCCTGAGCTCAATATATGGCAGTTATAATTACAAGACTGAAATTGATTTGCCCAGGGAAGAGATAGCTAAATTCAGCTGTCCACATTGTGAAACGCATATCACCTCCGATTCGGAATGCCTTTCATGTGGAGCACCCATGGTTCCTTTCTACCTCGACATGGGAGGCAAAGTAACTATTTGCTCAAGGAGTGGCTGTAAGAACCATGTGGTAGCTTTTGAGGATCTCGCAGTGGCATTGAAAAAGATGTACCAGGAATATGGCCTGGCGGGAAAAGATAATTTCACGCCCGACCATGAGATCACCCAGGTGGAAAAACCTGTTGACGAAAAGCAGGAGATCATCGAATCAGGTGCTTTTCTCAACTCATATTGCCCGCATTGCAACAAAAGCCTGCTTGAAAATGATATGCTGAAGTTAAAGATCCATAATGGGGAAGAGGGCTTCCTCCTTCTGAGCCCATACATGAATGTCTTCACCTCCAAGTCAACCATCCGCCTCGAAGAGGATAAGGTTCTCAAAGATGTGAGGTGCTGGCATTGCGACAAGAGCCTCATCCCTGAGGAAAAATCATGCGAAAAATGTGGTTCCGATGTAGTGAAGATAGAAGTAGGTGCTCGTACAAAATTGATCGACTTTTACATCTGTACAAAGAAAGGCTGTCGCTGGCACGGGCTTAGCGGCGACGATCTATTTGATATCCGGCTGCAGGACAGCCTGGAGTGGTAAAGTAATAATTAACGAAATCTTAAACATATGTTCCAAATAGTCAGAAAGCAGGAAATGGCCAAAGGCACGATCATCCGTTTCGATATCAGTGCTCCCAAGATTGCTAAAAAGATCAAGGCAGGCCAGTTTGTGATCCTGCGTGTGAATGAAACAGGTGAGCGCATTCCGCTAACCGTTGCCGACAAGGATGAATTCGCAGGAATTATCACACTCATCTTCCAGGTGGTGGGAAAAACTACGGCTCTAATGCGCTCGCTCAATGAGGGAGACCTGATCAAAGATGTAGTAGGTCCTCTGGGCAAGGCTGCACATACTGATAAGCTTGGAACAGTGATTATGGTGGGTGGAGGTACCGGTGTAGCCATCCTTCATCATGTTGCCAAAGCATACAAAGAAGCCGGCAACTATGTGATCAGTATCATCGGCGCCCGTGATAAGGAAATGCTGATCCTGGAAAATGAAATGGAACAAATCAGCGACGAGCTGGTTGTAACCACCGATGACGGAAGCTACGGCCAACGTGGTTTTGTAACGGATCCTTTGAAAAAATACCTTGACGAGCGTAAAGACATCAAACAGGTGTATGCCATTGGACCTATCATAATGATGCAAAATGTGGTAAAGCTCACCAAGAAATATGACATGCCAACCATGGTGAGCCTTAACCCTATCATGATAGATGGTACAGGAATGTGTGGAGGATGTAGGGTGAAAGTGGCTGATGCCACAGCTTTCTGCTGTGTTGACGGTCCTGATTTCGACGGATTCAAAGTTGACTTTGAAGAGCTGCTCAACAGAAATTCGCTTTACATGAAAGAGGAAAAAGAATCACTGCTCTTTTCAATAAAATAATCCACAAAAAGCCCGCTATGTTAGACCAGGATGTTAAATATTTAAAGTTTAAAACCTATCTGAACACTTATTGCCCTCACTGTCATGAGAGCTTTAACACTGAAAAGAAGGATATGAAGCTGATCGAGTTCAAGGCTGAGTATAATAAGGAGGAGATTGACCTGCTCCTTAGTCCCTATCTGGATGTGTTTGAGGTGGAAACTTCAGTACCCATCGATGAAGGCGATAAGGTGGATGATATCATGTGCCCAAACTGTCAGAAAAGCCTGATCCATACAGACATCCCCTGCGGGGAATGTGGTTCACCGGTGGCAGAGGTCATCGTTTCCGCTGCATCCCGGCTGATTCCGTTCTTCTTGTGTTCAAAACAAGGTTGCGAATGGCATGGCTTGAGCAAAAGAGACGAGCGCACTATCAAGTTGAAGATCCCACGCCAGGATATGCCGGAACAGGATCAAACATTGAGGGTGCACAACTGGCAGGAAGTGCCCTATGGATATACTACGGAGCTTGCCTTACTGGAAGCCGGTCGCTGCCTGCAATGTAAAAAACCCATGTGTGTGGAAGGATGTCCTGTGAATGTCGATATCCCGGATTTTATTGCACTTGTGGCAGAAGAAAAGTTCGATGAGGCGGCCAAGAAAATAAAGGAAACAAATGTTTTCCCGGCTATCTGTGGAAGAGTATGTCCGCAGGAGAGTCAGTGCGAAGCGAAATGTATAGTTGGGCATAAAGATCAGCCTGTGGCCATCGGGAGGCTTGAAAGGTTTGTGGCTGATTACGAACGCAAGATGGATCTTGTGAAGATCCCGATGATAACTGAAAATACTGGACAAAAGGTGGCTGTTGTCGGCTCAGGACCGGGTGGGCTTACCGTAGCAGCCGATATGCGTCAGCTGGGTTATAGCGTAACCGTTTATGAGGCCCTCCACGAAACAGGCGGGGTGCTCACATATGGGATTCCCGAATTCAGGCTCCCCAAATCTATCGTGCAGTTTGAGATCGAATACCTGAAAGAGATGGGCGTACGCTTCGAACTGAACCATGTGATCGGTAATATCCTTACTGTTGATGAACTGCTGGAGCATTTTGATGCAGTCTATGTTGGTGTAGGTGCAGGCTTGCCCATGTTCATGGGACTTGAAGGTGAAAGCCTTGGCAATGTGTTCTCAGCCAATGAATATCTCACTCGCATGAACCTGATGAAAGCTTATCGCTTCCCTGAATATGACACACCTATGCCGAAAGGACACAATGTAGTGGTTGTTGGTGGTGGAAACGTGGCTATGGACTGTGCCCGTACAGCGGCGCGCTCGGGTTGCGAAAATGTGACCATCGTGTATCGTCGTTCACGGCACGAACTTCCCGCCAGGGGAGAAGAGGTACATCATGCCGAAGAAGAGGGTATCAGGTTTAAGCTGCTGAATAATCCTGTCAGGTATCTGGGTACCGACAACAACAAGGTTAAAGCAGTTGAATGTATTCAGATGGAACTCGGCGAACCCGATGCATCAGGCAGAAGACGCCCTGTTCCTGTAGAGGGATCAAACTTTACAATTGAATGTGATATGGCCATTGTGGCCATCGGAAACGGACCCAACCCCATCATCTTCGATACCACACCGGATATGAAGCTGAATAAGTGGGGCTATATTCAGGCCAACGAAGAAACCAACGAAACCACCAAAGCATTTGTGTATGCCGGAGGAGATATCGTTACCGGTGCTGCCACTGTGATCCAGGCCATGGGTGCCGGAAGGATCGCTGCCAGAGCCATGCATGAAAAGCTGACCAAGAAAAGGGAAACTCCCAAGAAAAAACCGGCCACTAAGAAGAAGGCAACGAAGTAGTTCGCGTGCTAAAGTTATTTCGACCGAAGGGAGAACTCAGCGAAGCGTTCTCATGAGCAAAGCGAGTAAATCTGTTAAACCGGTTGAATCGGTTGAATGTTGAATCAGTAATTGGTTAATCAGGACAGTTGTCATCCCGAGGAGCGTAGCGACGAGGGATAGGTCTCATCCACAACTTGATCCTGTTATTCCATATGAACAATCCCTATTGTTTTTGTGTTCCAATAGTACATTATAATATGAGAAAGATACTCTTCATATTTCTGTTGGCAATCCTTGTAAATGCATGTAACACAAGTATTACAGCGGATAAGCCAAGGCTAAGCCCACTGAGCATTGTGGAGGCAGAAAATATTTCCGTTCCGGTATACGACTTTGATGGTTTGAAACCCCTGTTTGATATTGAAGACGATACACTTCGGATTTTTAATTTCTGGGCTACATGGTGTGTTCCCTGCGTGAAGGAACTTCCGCATTTTGAAAGAGTCAATGATGAACTTTTAACTGAGAAGATCAAGGTTATTCTTATCAGCCTTGATTTTTATGAGGATATTGAAACAGCACTCATCCCCTTTATTAATGATAATGAACTGAGTTCACAGGTCCTTCTCCTCGATGATCCTGATGCAAATCGCTGGATCCCATTGGTGCATGAGTCATGGGATGGAGCTATTCCGGTAAGCCTATTTAAACATGGGGGCGAAGAGAGCTTTGTTGCCAAACCGATGGGCTATGAAGAACTTATCGTAGAAATTAATAAATATTTAAAACATAAATGATGAAAAAAATAAACCTGACTATACTGCTTATTCTACTCTCAGTCGGCATCGCTATTGCCGATGGTTATAAAGTTGGATCCAAAGCAAGCGGATTCAATCTTAAGAATGTTGATGGAAATATGGTATCCCTTGAAGACTACGAAGATGCTAAAGGCTTCATTGTAGTCTTTACCTGTAACCATTGCCCGATGTCGAAAAAGTATGAGGAACGTATCATTGCCCTCGATAACAAGTACAGTGAAAAAGGCTTTCCTGTGATTGCCATTAATCCAAATGATAAAGAAGTTCAACCCATGGATTCTTATGAGGAGATGGTGAAACTGGCAGCGAAAAAAGAGTATCCTTTTCCATACCTGTATGATGAGACACAGGAGGTAGCCAGGGCATATGGTGCCACGCGTACTCCTCATGTATTCATTCTTTCAAAGAAAGATAAAGAGCTCGTGGTAGAATACATTGGGGCCATCGATAATAATTCAAAAAGCGCTGATGCAGCAAGCGAAAAGTATGTTGAGGAGGCTGTTGATGCCTTGCTGAATGATGGTACCGTCCCATTAACCTTTACTAATGCAATTGGCTGCACCATTAAGTGGGCAAAGTAAGATCGATCGCTTGAATTAGTTGAATTGGTTTAATCGGTTGAACATGTTGAATTAGTTTAACTGGTTTAATTGGTTAAATCAGGAAATAATTTGATTTTCCCTGCACCCTGTCCCTTGTCCCCCGCACCCCATTTGTTAAATAATTAACAATCAGCCACATATATTCCTGATAGCAAACAATTTAGACCCCATATAAATTATGTGTTTTAATTAGCTGACATGAAACATTTTTTAATTTTGTCTTCGCCTTAAAACCTTAATAAAATGCGCATTGAAAGAATTGAAGTTCAGCGGGAAATCGATGAGCAGGGAGCTGTCGATGTTGAGATGCTCAACCCACTGATCGAAAAGTATAAACACAAGAAGGGAAATCTCATTCCCCTGCTGCAGGGAGCTCAGGATATCTTCGGTTATATACCCCGTGTGGCATTCGAAAAACTGTCGATGGAAACCGACATTCCTCTGAGTGAAATGTACGGGGTAGCTACCTTCTATGCACAGTTCCGATTAAACCCTGTCGGGAAGCACATCATAAAGGTTTGCCATGGCACAGCCTGCCATGTGCAGAATGCCAAAGCGCTTACCACTTCACTGAAGGAAACCCTGAAAGTGGAAGATGGCGGTACTACCGAAGACGGGCTCTTTACACTGGAATCAGTGGCCTGCCTGGGATGTTGCTCACTGGCACCGGTAATGATGATCGGTGATGAGACCTACGGGAAACTGAATGGTGCACAGGCAGTGAAGATCGTGAAGAATATCAGGATCAGTGAAAACAATTGATTTGACCACACTTTTGAACTTATAAGATGGAAACAAAAGTAATCGTCGGCCTGGGAAGTTGCGGGATAGCCGCTGGAGCAGGGAAGGTGTATGATAAGATAGAGGCCCTTAAGAAAGCCGAAAAACTCAAGTTTGAACTCAAAAAGACATCATGCATCGGCATGTGTTACCGGGAGCCCCTGATAGAGATCATTGACGACACAGGACGCTATCTCTACGGAGAGATTGACGAAGAGCGGGCCATAGAGGTGATCGACAAACATGTGAACCAGCATAACCCTGTGAAGGAATATGTGGTACAATCGGACCTCTTCGAGACTGTCGATAATGAATTCACCGGCGATCAGGTGAAGATAACACTGAGAAACTGTGGCTACATAGATCCTGAAAGTATTGAAGAATACGAAGCCAATGATGGTTACCGTGCTATTCGCAAGATTGCCGGCCATGGCATGTCGAGATTGGATGTGATCCAGACCATACTAGAATCAGGTCTGCGCGGACGCGGGGGCGGAGGCTTTCCTACCGGACTCAAATGGAAATTTGCCAACAACAATAAAGCAGACGAAAAATATATCATTTGCAACGCCGATGAGGGTGACCCTGGTGCCTTTATGGACCGTTCCGTTCTGGAGGGCGATCCCCATTCAGTACTGGAAGGAATGATCATAGGTGCTTATGCCATTGAGGCCACCGGCGGGGTGATCTATTGCCGTGCCGAATATCCCCTTGCTATTAAACGACTGCAGATCGCCATCGACCAGGCCAGGGACAAAGGTTACCTGGGAAAAAATATCCTCGGCATCGAAGGATTTAGCTTCGATATTTACATCAAGGAAGGTGCCGGAGCCTTTGTTTGTGGTGAAGAAACGGCTTTGATCGCTTCCGTGGAAGGGCAACGCGGCATGCCGCGCAAGCGCCCCCCATTTCCTGCAGCTTCAGGGCTATGGAAAAAGCCAACCAACATCAACAATGTTGAGACCTTTGCCAATATCCCCTGGATCATCCAGCATGGTGCCGCGGCTTATGCAAAGTATGGCACAGAGAAAAGTAAAGGGACCAAGGTATTCGCCCTGGCAGGAAAGATCAAACGATCAGGATTGGTGGAAGTGCCCATGGGCATGAGCGTAAAGGATGTGATCTTTAAGCTTGGCGGCGGAATACAGGATGATAAAGAATTTAAAGCGGTGCAGATGGGAGGCCCATCAGGAGGTTGTATCCCTGCACACCTTTCGCATACCATTGTCGATTATGACTCTGTAAATGCAACGGGAGCCATTATGGGCTCCGGAGGGATGGTAGTGATGGATGAAACGACCTGTATGATCGATGTGGCAAAATTCTTCCTCGACTTTACTCAGAAAGAATCATGTGGTAAATGTACATTTTGCCGCATAGGCACAAAACGCATGCTGGAGATCCTTACACGGATCACAGAAGGCCATGGTGAAGAAGGCGACATTGAGAGGCTGGAAGAACTCTCATACCAGATCAAGGACAATTCACTTTGTGGACTCGGACAAACAGCACCCAACCCTGTACTGACCACCATCAAGTATTTCAGGGATGAGTATGAAGCACATATTCGCGATAAGAAGTGCCCGGCCAGGGTGTGTACCAACCTCTTGACATACACTGTGGATGAGGAAAATTGTACTGGCTGTACCGTTTGTGCAAAAAATTGCCCGGTGGATGCTATCAGTGGCGGACGAAAAGAGATCCATAACATCGACCAGGATGTATGTATCAAATGTGGTGTGTGTTACACCAAGTGTAAGTTCGAAGCCATCAACTTATCTTAAACTGACAAAAAGGAAGCTGCATAATGAGTGAAAAGGTTAATGTTATACTGAACGGAAAAATAGTTCCCGGCATAAAGGGGGAAACCATTTTACAACTGGCGCAAAGAAACGGGTTTGATATCCCTACCCTTTGTAACGATCCTCGCCTGGAACCTTATACTTCCTGCTATGTGTGTGTTGTTGAGGTGGAAGGCCTTAGAGGGCTGCAGCCATCCTGCTCCACCAAGATCTCGGAAGGGATGAAGATAGAAACACATAACGACAAGATCGCCGGTGCCCGGAAAACTGCCCTGGAGTTGATCCTCAGTAACCACTATGCCGATTGCGTAGGACCATGTAAGCAAACCTGCCCTGCCGGTGTTGATGTGCAAGGCTATATTTCCCATATCGAAAAAGGTCAGTACCACGACGCAGTGGCTCTGATCAAGGAAACTAATCCCTTGCCTGCCATCTGTGGCCGCGTTTGTGTCAGGCCATGTGAAGTAGCCTGCCGAAGAAACCTCCTGGACGAAGGAGCTCCCGTTGGTATCGATTACCTGAAAAGATTTGCATCTGATATCGACCTTGAGTCAGAAAATAAATGGAAGCCGGAGATTAAAGCCGAAAGCGGAAAAAAAGTGGCCATTATTGGTGCAGGTCCCGGTGGAGTATCTGCCGCCTTCTTCCTTCGTAAAGAAGGCCATGATATTGATGTTTTTGAAGCTGCTCCAAAACCGGGTGGTTGGCTCAGGTACGGTATTCCCGAATATCGTCTCCCCAATGATATTCTTCAGAAAGAAGTGGATAACATTACTGAGCTGGGTGTCCGCATCCATTATAACAAGAGTTTGGGTGATGATCTGAAATATGCCGAGCTCCAGAAAAAATATGATGCAGTAGTTCTCGCCATAGGTTCCCAAAAAGGGACCATGATCGGAGTTGAAGGCGATGATGCAGAAAACGTCTTTTCCGGGATCGATTTCCTGAAAGAGATGGAAATGACAGGAAAACGGTATGACTTTAAAGGGAAGAAAGTAGCCGTTGTTGGAGGTGGTAATACCGCCATGGACTGCTGTCGTACATCCATGCGTTGCGGAGCCGAAAAGGTTTACGTGATCTATCGCCGTACTGAAAATGAAATGCCGGCTAACCCCATAGAGATTCATGAATCTAAATTGGAGGGGATTGAATATCTCTTGCTCACTAACCCGGTGAAAGTAAATCAAGATAAAGGCGGCAAGGTGAAATCAGTTACCTGCCTGAAAATGGAATTGGGTGAACCTGATGCATCAGGCAGGAGAAGGCCTGTGCCCGTCGCAGGATCAGAATTTGAGCTGGAAGTAGATTATGTGCTTGCTGCCATCGGTCAGAAAACCGATGTGAACTTTACCGAAGACATGAACAAGGCAGTAAAGAAAGGCGAACTTAAGTTGAACCGCTGGGGTGATATTGAGGCTGATCCCAACACCCTGCAAACCGGTGTCGAGAATGTATTTGCTGCCGGTGATGGCGTGACCGGACCGGCAACCCTGATTCAGGCGATTGCACAGGCCCGTATAGCTTCACATAGCTGTAACCTCTTCCTGAACGGGGAAGAAGTGGTGCCCATGCCGGGTGAATTCTTCAGCAAGCGTGATAATTTTAAATCACAGGAAACTGAAGATTATCTCGGAAAATTCGAGGAGCAGAAACGCGAAGAAATGCCTACCCTCGATCCGAAAGACAGGAAAAATTTCAAAGAAGTAGAACTAGGATATGACAATGAGGAGGTGGCCCATCATGAATCACTGCGTTGCATGGAATGCGGATGTACTGAGCTATATACCTGCGACCTGAAGAAGTTTGCTACTGAATATGATGCACAGCAGGAGGGTATCAAGGGTGACTTTAAAGAGTATGATGTTGATTTCAGGCATCCCTATATAGAGATCGATAACAATAAATGTGTATTGTGTGCACGTTGCGTAAGGATATGCCGTGATGTGGTTGGTGCAGATGCCCTGGGGCTGGTAAACCGTGGGTTCGAAACCTATGTTGCTCCCAGTATGGGAGATTCCCTGACCGATACCAATTGCGAAAGCTGTGGTATGTGTATAAGTACCTGCCCAACGGGTGCCCTTACCGAGAATGTTCCATTCAAGCCGGGTCCGGTAAAAATGGAGAAGGTCCAAAGCATTTGTAATTACTGCTCAATCGGCTGTGAGCTTGATTTTGAACATAAGTCTGGCTTTGTGATGAGAAGCGAAGGACGCGATGGCCTGGTGAATGCAAACGGCAACCTTTGTAAGTACGGAAAATTCGGGTATAAATACCTGAATGATAAGTCGAGGCTTAGCAAACCAATGCTCAAGGTAAACGGCAGGTTTGAAGAAATAGAATATGCCGAAGCCTTCAGAATCATTACTGAAAAGATTAAAGCGGTTACACCTGATGATAATGCATTTTTTGCAGGCGCCAGGCTGAGCAATGAGGAGATGTACCTGATCCAGAAACTGGCCAGAGCAGGGGTAAGGACAAATAATGTGACTTCATTCCACTACCTGAACAGGGGCCATGGATACGTCGACAATGCGATGGCGAATGTGCCATTTGAACAATTGAAAGATGCCAGCAAGATTTACCTGATCGGTGCTGAACTAAACCGCGACAATGCTGTGCTGGGTTATATGGTAAATGATGCCAGGTTAAAACACAATGTGCCTGTAGAATTGGTCACAAACATGGAAAGCAGCTCCATGGATCATAAGGTGGAGAAATCACTCAAGGTAAAATCCTATTACCACTTTGTGAAAGCAGTGAACTATTACCTGGTTGCTAATAATTTCCATAACGGATTGTTTATCGGTGATAATTGCGAGGGCTTTGCTGCTTATAAGGAAGACCTGCTGAAAGAAAATTTCGTGGACCTGGTTGAGAAATCAGGAGTCGCCTTTATGGACAGCGTGATAGAGTTTGCAAAGGCCTATAATAACGAGATGAATGCAGTGATCATTTTTTCCGAGAGAGAGATTTGCTCTAATACATGCAGCGAACTGTTCAACCTGGCACTTATCACCGGTAAATTGGGCAAGACTGCCAATGGCCTGATGAGCATCAAAGAGAAGAACAATGCGCAGGGCATCTTCGATATGGGCATCTGCCCAACACTCGGAGTGGGTGCCATTGACATTAAGGACAAGAACCTTCAGGCATTAATGAAGAAAGTATGGAAGGTGAAATCATTGCCGAAAGAAGTGAACGTTAGTCAGTTTGAAAGACTTGAAAAAGGGAAGCTGAAAAACCTGTTCATCTTCGGTGAGGATCCGCTGGGATGTACAGAAGATAAGGTGAAGGTAGCAGGATGGCTGACCATTGCGGAGTTTGTGGTGGTGTCGGACTATTTCATGACGGATACCGCCATGCAGGCCGACCTGGTACTGCCAGCCAGCTTCCCGTATGAGTCAGGAGGTACATTTACAAATACACAAAAAGTGATACAGCCATTCGAAGCAGGCTTTGACGCAGCCTCTGGATTGACCACCCTGCAACAACTGGCCGGTATGATGAAACATTTCGAAATCAAACAGAAAGGTGAGGCTGAAGCAGTCATGTCAGAGATTGTTAAGTTGCTTCCGGCAGATAGCAAAGATCAAAAGTTCGTCTTTAGCACCACGACAGAGATTAACGACTGCCGCATGTTCAATCACGGATGTGACTTTATCGTCAAACATTTTGATGAAGAATTTGATAATGCATTTGATAAATAAACCCATATGAAAGAACTCACAACATTCGATTCCATCCTGGATTTTGCAATCGAGGAGGAGCAAAAAGCAGTAGAATTTTATTCTGAACTGGCCGGACAGGCATCCTCTGACGAGATGCGTGAAGTTTTTGAAGAATTTGCTCAGGAAGAGGTGAAGCACAAAGTGAAATTGATGGAGGTAAAAGAAACAGGGATCACCAATATGCCTCCTGAGAACGTTGCCGACCTTCAGATTTCTGATTATATGGTAAATGTGAAAGCCTCGCCCAATATGTCTTACCAGGAAGCACTGGTAGTAGCTATGAACAAAGAAAAAGCTGCTTTCAGGCTTTATACTTCACTGTCAGAAAGAGCATCAGAACCAGTCTTAAAGGAACTCTTTGCCGGGCTGGCCCAGGAGGAGTCGAAGCATAAGCTGAGGTTTGAGGTTGAGTATGATGACTTCGTATTAAGAGAAAACTAATACATTCGCCCATTCGGCATTCTACATGGCCCGTGTTCCATTTGGGTTTACATTCCTTTCCAATTCCTATAGTTGTCCTATAATATAAATGGTACATGCCGAATGGAACATGTAGAATGGGCAATGCTGAATGTACAATTATTTCAGTTTTTTATCCCTATTCAGAAAGTTTTTTATAAATAATATGGTTTATAACATAAACTAGTTTATATTTGCAAAGTGGAATCAATTTAAATGTTATGAATAATACTAAAAAAGTGAACCCTGCCAACTTCTTCATGCCCGGATGCATGTTCATCGGTATGGGTATAGGATTTATATTTAATGCCATCCCGGTGGGCCTGTTGATTGGAATGGGAGTAGGGCTTCTGGCAACAGGAATTTATCATATTTATCATTCAAAAGAAAATACCGATGGAAAAGCAATTTGACGAAAAACAAAGTTTGGCGGTCATCAGTGAGATGATCGATAACGCCCGTGAGCGGATAGCTGACGATGGCTTCTTTTACTTATTATGGGGTTACCTGGTATTTGTTGCCGCGATATCACATTATATACTATTGGAGTATGTTGCATGCGATTATCCCTGGCTGCCCTGGCCGGTACTCATGACGCTGGGTGGAATATTCAGTGCATTTGCGGGATACAGGAAAAGTGCAGCTGCCAGGCATAAGACATTTTTCGATACTTCTGCTATATACTTATGGTCAGCTTTTCTGATCGCTTTATTCATGATCCTGGGTTTCACAGGATCAGGGCAGATCGATCCTCTGGCAGCATACCCTTTGATCATGATCATATATGGTATTGGAACCTGGGTGTCTGGCGGAATTTTGAAGTTTGCTCCGCTTATCATTGGCGGTGTTATTTGCTGGATCCTGGCCGGGATCGCTTTCTTTTATCCATTCAATGTACAGATCCTCTTGTTGGCGCTGTCTATCCTGCTTTCTTACATCATTCCCGGTCATATGTTGAAATTCAAGGCATCCCGACATGTTTAAGGATCTCGATCCCATATTGCATAACCAGTTGCGCCTGTCTATTATGTCGCTACTTATAAATATTGAATCGGCAGAGTTCTCCTGGTTGCTCGAAAAGACCAAAGCTACACGCGGGAACCTCAGCGTACAGATAAGTAAGCTGAAGGAAGCAGGTTATATCAAAGTGAAGAAAAGCTTTCGGGCCAATTACCCCCTGACCAGCTGTAGCATTACGAAAAAGGGTGTGGATGCGTTCGAAAAATATGTCGAGGCGATAGCAGGCTATCTAAAACATTAGCGCTACACTAGCGCACACCTCTCCCCCTTAACCCCCCGGCCCCCTTTTCCCCCTCTTCCTTCGCCTTCGCTCAGGACGGGCTCTTAAGGAGAGGGGGCCAGGGGGTGAGGTGCATATTATTTTATACCTTTACACTAATAATTCAGCACCCCATGACAGCCAACAATACCCAGCTCTCCAAGCACTTCTATCACGACACCTCTTTCGATACGCTCATGAAGAAGCGTATCTACCATGTGTTGTTGATCTCCAGTGCCTACGATGCTTTTATACTGGAAGAGGATGGCCGTATTGATGAGCAGATTTTTAATGAGTATGTTTCCCTCAACCTGCGTTATCCCCCGCAATTTATACAGGTAACAAATGAAGAAAAAGCCTTCGAGGAATTGAGTGAAGGCGACATCGACCTGGTGGTGACCATGTTGAGTGCAGAAGATGAAGATACATTTGGCATTGCCAAGAAGATCAAACATGAATACGAAGACATTCCGATTGTGGTGCTCACACCTTTCTCAAGGAAGGTCACGATCAACCTTGACAAGGAAGACCTGAGTGCCATTGATTATGTGTTTAGCTGGCTGGGCAATGCCGATCTGCTTCTGGCTATCATCAAGCTTATCGAAGATAAGATGAATGCGGAGCATGATGTGCATGAGGTGGGCGTGCAAACGATTATCCTGGTTGAAGACTCGGTGAGGTTCTATTCCAGCTATCTGCCGCACATTTATAAGATTATCTTTAAGCAGTCGCAACAATTTATGCTGGAAGGCCTGAACGAGCATCAGCAGATGATGCGTATGCGTGGCAGGCCTAAGATCCTGCTTGCCAGGAATTATGAAGAAGCTATTGAGCTTTTCGATGAATATAAGAATAACCTCCTGGGAATCATCTCAGATGTCTCTTACGAAAGGGGTGGAAAGCCTGATAAGGAAGCCGGGCTAAGGCTGGTAAAGAAAGTGAAGGAGATTGATCCACTGATGCCGATCTTGCTTCAGTCATCGGATGCTCACCAATCAGCCAAAGCCAAGAAGCTGAAAGTTGGTTTTATCAATAAGCTGTCAAAAACCATTTCCATTGAACTGAAGAGTTTTATCAGCGAGTATTTCGCCTTTGGCGATTTCGTGTTCGTCGATCCTGACACTATGCAGGAGCTGGACCGGGCCAAAGACCTTAAGACCTTGCAGCGCAAGATCCATAAGCTGCCTGATAACTCCCTTCACTATCATCTTGCTCGCAACCATATTTCAAAGTGGCTCAGGGCCCGTGCGCTTTTTCCACTTGCGGAACGTTTCAGAGATGTCACCCTCGATGACTTTGATAACCTCAAGGAGGTCAAAAAGTATCTTTTCGATTCAATTGGAAACTATCGAATGACCAAGGCCCGTGGCGTGATCGCGCAATTTCGTCGCGACAGTTTCGATGAATACCTCTCCCTCTCCCGTATAGGTGAAGGTTCTTTGGGCGGGAAAGCCCGCGGACTGGCATTCCTGGATTCCATGATCAAGAGAAACCAGCTCTATGATAAATGGGATGGAGTGAGGATCACTATCCCGAAGACGGTGGTTCTTGGTACAGATGTTTTCGATCAATTCATGGAAGAGAATGACCTGTACAAGATCGGCATGTCGGATTTATCAGATCGGCAGATCCTGACCAGGTTCCTGGGTGCCCGCTTGCCATTCAGGATCAAGGAAGACCTTTATACCCTAATCTCTTTCTTGAAGAATCCACTTGCAGTTCGTTCTTCAAGTTTGCTGGAAGATTCTTATTATCAGCCATTTGCTGGGATATATTCAACCTATATGATTCCAAACCTGGAGTCGGATGAGCGCCGTATGCTCGACATGCTGAGCGAAGCAATTAAGAGTGTGTATGCCTCGGCCTATTTTAAGGATAGCAAAGCATATATGACAGCCACCTCCAATGTGATCGACGAGGAAAAGATGGCAATCGTTTTGCAGCAGGTGGTGGGAAGAAGATATCACAACAGGTTTTATCCAACCTTTTCAGGTGTTGCAAGATCAATAAACTTTTATCCTATCGAGCCTGAAAAACCCGAGGATGGTACGGCCAATATCGCCCTTGGGCTTGGAAAATATATTGTTGACGGTGGGATGACCCTTCGCTTCAGTCCCAAATACCCGAAAAAGGTTTTGCAAACCAGTACGCCGGAGCTTGCATTACGTGAAACACAAAGGCATTTCTTTGCTCTCGACCTGATCGCCGATAGCTTTAAGCCATGCATCGATGATGCCATCAACCTCTTGCAATTGCGCCTAACGGAGGCTGAGAAAGATAAGTCGATGCGTTTTGTGGCCTCCACATATGATTACCAGAGTAAGATGCTCCGAGATGGAGTTCAGCAGGAGGGAAAGAAACTGGTCACATTTTCTGCTATTCTTAACCATGGTGTATTTCCCCTGGCGGAGATCCTTCAGGAAGTGCTGGAGACCGGACAACGGGAGATGGGCAAACCCATTGAGATAGAGTTTGCTGTGGACATGAGTCCAACAAAAGATGAACCACATACGTTCCATCTGCTGCAAATCCGCCCCATAGTAGAAAATGATGAATCAGTAGATGTGGAAATCGATAATATTGAAGAGAGTGATACAATCATGACCAGCGATTCTGCCTTGGGAAATGGCTATGTAAAAGATATTCAGGACCTGGTTTATGTGAAACCTGACAGTTTTGATTCGGCCCGGACCAGGGAAATCGCGGAACGCATAGGTGAGCTCAATGAGCTTTTTCTTGAAGAAAACAAACACTACATCCTCGTCGGCCCCGGTCGTTGGGGCTCTGCCGATCCTCACCTGGGTATACCTGTGAAATGGCCCCAGATTTCCGCTGCCCGGCTTATCGTTGAGTCCGGCCTGGAAAAGTACCGGATCGACCCAAGCCAGGGAACACATTTCTTCCAGAACCTGACCTCCTTTCGGGTAGGATATTTTACAATCAATCCTTACATCAATGATGGGACCTATGATCTGGATTTCTTAGACAAGCAAAAAGCAGTGTATGAAGATGATTTCATCAGGCATATCCGCTTTGAAAAGCCAATAGTCATCGCTCTCGATGGAAAGAAGAACAGGGGAGTGGTTTATAAACCATAACTTGTCACTGGTTTCTGGTAACTAGCGACTAGTAACCAGTAGCCAGCAACAGCTTGTTTAGAGAGCGGAACTCAATAATTGCCTGAATGGAACGTTATTATCTGGAAACCAATTAAGCCTGATATGAAAAAAATAGTTTTTGCCCTTCTGGCACTAAGCCTTTTCCTTGTATTTACACAATGTGCCGAAAAAGAAGTTGAGGACAGCCGTACCCTGATCACTAATAAGATCCAATACGACGTTCCCATCGTAAACCCCGATGCCAGCCACGACTGGTGGATACGAAACATTGAAGGTTCCGACAGGGAGGAACTTGTCAATAATATCTTTGACAGGGTACTTTCCGGAGAGGTTCTGGCCTATGATTATTTCAATGAGCTTTTGAGTATTCAGCAGATAGAGTCGCTGTTGGCCGATACTATGGTCCAAACACTTATGCGCCCTGTTCCACCCTATACAGAATATGATACCATGATCATAAGAAATATTGGGCCGGCCGATATCAGCATTCTTCGTTTCCTCGAAGAGTGGAAATATGATGAAAAAAGTCTGCAGATCGATAAAAAGATTTATGCCATTAGCCCTGTTGTGGAAATGAAAGTTAATGGACAGATGTTAACAAGGCCACTTTTTTGGATATATACGGATGGGAGTATTTTGAAGAAATAAATTCCAAGCTCCAAATTCTAAACAAATTCAAATTCACCAAATTCCAAATGTTTGAAACATTGAAGAATTAAAACCCTGGAATTTGTTTAGAATTTGGGCTATTGGAGTTTAGAATTTTAATGGATTGGGTCAATCCATTTAGTGCTATCTTTGCACCCCAATGGCAATCACCCCTGAATATCATACACTTGAAAATGGCATCCGACTGGTTCACATGCCAACCCAGAGCCCGGTCGCTCACCTGGGTGTATTCATCAATGCCGGTACGCGCGACGAGCCCGAAGGACAGGCCGGACTGGCACACTTCATCGAGCATATGATCTTCAAGGGCACCAAAAAGCGTAAAGCCTACCATGTCCTGAACAGGCTCGAAAGTGTTGGCGGTGAATTGAATGCCTTTACCACAAAGGAATATACTTGTCTCTACACTTCATTTCTGAATACATGGTACTCCAGGGCAGCAGAGCTTCTGTCCGATATTGTTTTCAACTCCATCTTTCCTGCCAATGAGATGAGGAAAGAGAAAGGTATCATTATTGAAGAGATCAACTCTTATAAGGATACGCCCTCCGAACTGATCTTCGATGATTTTGAAGCAGCCCTTTTTAATGATCACCCGATGGGAAGATCCATACTGGGTACGCCGGAAAATGTGAAGGCGATCAAGAAAACGGATATTACAGATTTCTTTCATAAAAACTATTGTACTGACCGTATGGTGATATGCTCGGTAGGAGGGGTGAGCTTCCCACGATTTGTGAAGACCATGCAGAAGTTCTTTGAACAGGGATGCAGAAAATCGGATCAGATCATAAGAAAGGCACCACAAACACTTGAACCCTTTCGGCTGACTGAAGACAGAAAGACCTACCAGAGCCATACCATTATCGGTAACCGCGCCTACGCCCGTGATCATCAGTATCGCTTTACCTTTGGCTTGCTGAATAATATCCTCGGAGGGCCGGGACTTAACTCCAGGCTGAATATGATGGTGCGCGAAAAACATGGCTACGCTTACAGCATCGACTCCTTTTATTTTCCATTTTCGGATAGTGGGGTATGGGGAATCTACCTGGGTACGCAGAACGGCACCTATGAAAAAGCCATTAAACTGGTCATGAAGGAACTGAAGAAACTCCGGGAATCTAAACTCGGCAGCCTCCAGTTTTCCCAGGCCAAGAAACAATATCGGGGACAGATCGCCATTGCCTTTGATTCAAACATAAACATGATGCTCAGCGGAGGCAGAAGCTGCATGCACGACCACCGGCTGCTTTGTGTTGATGATATCTATAAAATGATCGACCGGGTGACTACTTCAGACATCATGGAGGTGGCCAACGAGATCTTCGATCCCCGGCAGGTCAGCTCACTAACCTACCATGCATTATGAATTTCATGAATGAAGATATCCTGGCCTACCTGGAGGACCACACTCCGGCTGCTTCAGAATTGCTGAACAGGCTGGAGCGAGAAACAAATCTAACTGTCCCTTATCCGAACATGCTCACCGGACATGTGCAGGGCAGGTTCCTGGCATTTATGAGTAAGCTTCTGAGGCCGAAAAGGATACTGGAAGTGGGTACCTATACCGGTTATTCGGCCATCTGCTTCGCTGAAGGCCTGGCAGAAGGAGGAGTCATTCATACCCTTGATAAAAACCCGGAGTTGGAGGATATAGCAATACGCTACTTTCAGGAAGCCGGGCTTGAGGAAAAGATCATCCGCCACCAGGGCGATGCCATGTCGCTCATTCCTGAACTGGAAGGCACTTTCGACCTGATCTTTCTTGATGCCGATAAAGAAAACTATCCTCACTACCTGGGCATGTTAAAAGATAAACTTAAGCCCGGAGGATTGCTAATGATCGATAATACACTCTGGAGCGGTAAGGTGCTTCAAAAAGCACATTCCGGCGATCAAGAAACGCAGGGCATTCAGAAACTTAATGATATGGTGAAGGAAGATCCCGAGCTTGAAAGTTTTTTGCTTCCGCTGAGAGATGGGATTACTTTAGTACGCAGTAGGTAGTATGCAGTATGCAGTCTGTCAGCCTAGTGCGAATGTCATCCTGAGTAAGGCAAAGGATAAGTCTGCTAATTCGTTTTAAACTTGTAAGTCACCTCACTCAATTCCTTATTCGCTTTCACGATCTTCTGCTTGAGGTTTTCTTTATAGGAAATCGTTTTCTGCATCAGCTCTTCATCACCGCTGGCGAGGATCTGTGCAGCCAGGATGCCGGCATTCAAAGCGCCGTTGATTCCCACTGTGGCTACAGGGATTCCCGGAGGCATCTGCACAATGGCCAGGAGAGAGTCCATGCCATCCAGACTGGCTTTTATAGGTACCCCGATCACGGGGATAGGAGTCATGGCAGCGATCACACCCGGGAGATGGGCGGCCATCCCGGCACCGGCAATGATTACCTTGATACCCTTGGAAACAGCATTTTTGGCAAATTTCTCTACTTCATCAGGAGTGCGGTGGGCCGAGAGGGCATTCATCTCAAATGGGATCTCCATCTCGTTCAAAAAGGCAGCAGCTTTTTCCATAACAGGAAGGTCGGAAGTACTTCCCATGATAATGCTTATTACAGCTTTCATATATTCAGTTTTTGTTGCTTGCAAGTTAAAGTTGCTGGCTGCTGGCTACTAGTTTCTGGTAATCAGAAATTAACCAGTGACCAGCCACTAGAAACCAGAAACTTGATAGTGCAAAAATATCCATTATATTTGTATGACAGACTATCCATCCTAATAAATTATCATGAAGAAAGTTAAAGTCAGGGATAAAGAATTTTCGCTCTTCCTTACGGCAGAGGACATAGACAAAGCAGTGGAGCAGGTGGCCGAAATGATCAATAATGATATGGAAGGAAAAGACCCTCTTTTCCTCTGTGTGCTGAATGGTGCCTTCATCTTTGCATCCGACCTGCTGAAAAAGGTGAAAGTAAATTGTGAGATCTCATTCGTGAAGCTTTCTTCCTATGTCGGGACACAGACCACAAATACTGTAAGGGAACTGATTGGGCTGGACCAGGTGTTGGTCGACAGGACCGTAGTTGTAATCGAAGACATCATCGATACTGGTATCACCATGGATTACACACTTGAGAAACTGAGAAAACTGGGTGCATCTGATGTCAGGATCGCTACCTTGCTTTTTAAACCTGAAGCATTCAGGAAGAATTACCCCATCGACTATGTCGGGATCGTAATTCCCAATGAGTTTATAGTTGGATACGGGCTCGATTATGATGGACATGGACGAAACCTGCCGGATATTTATAAGATTATAGAAGATTAATTATGGGTAATTCCAATTTTGTGGATTATGTTAACGTCAACTGTCGCTCCGGCAAGGGAGGGGCAGGTTCGGCCCATCTGCGGAGAGAAAAATATATTCCGAAGGGAGGCCCTGATGGTGGCGATGGCGGCCGTGGCGGACATATTATTCTGCAGGGAAATGCCCAGCTTTGGACATTGCTCCACCTGAAGTTTACCAAACATATCAGGGCAGAGCATGGCGAATCAGGTGGTCGACAGACCAGCACGGGAGCCAACGGAAAGGATCAGATCATAGAGGTGCCTCTGGGTACGGTAGCCAGGTTTTCGGAAACGGAAGAATTTATATGTGAGATCACTGAGGATGGTGAGAATTATGTGATGGTGAAAGGTGGCCGGGGCGGACTGGGGAATGATCATTTCAAGTCGCCTACTAACCAGACCCCACGCTATGCCCAGCCAGGAGAACCCGGCGAAGAACACTGGATCACACTCGAACTTAAGTTGCTTGCCGATGTAGGTCTGGTGGGATTCCCGAATGCAGGCAAATCGACACTTTTATCTGTTGTTTCTGCTGCAAAACCTGAGATAGCCGACTATCCATTTACTACTCTTAGGCCTAACCTGGGCATCGTTTCATATCGCGATCATCGTTCCTTTGTTATGGCCGATATCCCGGGCATCATCGAGGGAGCAAGTGAGGGAAAAGGACTTGGATTGCGTTTTTTAAGGCATATTGAAAGAAACTCATTGCTCTTGTTCCTGGTGCCCTGCGATGCGGACGACATCGCGGACGAGTACCGGATATTGCTTAATGAATTGCAGCAATATAATCCTGAACTGCTTGATAAGCAAAGGATCCTTGCCGTGACAAAATCGGACATGATTGACGAAGAACTGAAAGTAGAAATTAAAAAAGAATTGCCTGACGTACCTTATGTTTTTATCAGCTCTGTAGCGCAAAAAGGCCTGGCCGAATTAAAAGACCTGATCTGGGAAAAGCTGAATGAGTAGCTTCTTAAATACATTGAACAATTGGGACACTGAGCTCTTTCTTGCCCTCAACGGGGCGAACAGCAGCTTTTGGGATACCATTATGTGGTGGTCCAGTGATAAGCTCATCTGGATCCCGCTATACCTGGTCTTTTTATTTTTATTGTGGAAGAATTACCGAAACAAGGTATGGATCGTCATGCTTTTCGCTGCTCTGCTGATCTTCCTGAGTGACCAGATCTCCGTTCACCTTTTTAAGGATGTGTTTCACCGCTTACGGCCTTGCCACGAACCTGCCCTGGAAGGCATGGTACACATTGTGAACGGCAAGTGCGGCGGGCAATACGGGTTTTATTCCTCGCATGCTTCAAACATATTTGCCATTGCCGTTTTTGTGATCTCACTAAGGAAAAGAAGATGCCCATCCTTCATCCTGGCCATCATCCTCTGGGCCAGTTTGATAGCCTACAGCCGGATTTACCTTGGAGTGCATTACCCCGGGGATGTGATAGCAGGGGCTGTTGCCGGTTCATTCCTTGGATGGGTAATAGCGCGTTTTGTTAAGAACCTTTTCAGGAAGCCGGCGATACTTATTTAAATTCTAAACCCCAAGCTCCAAATTCTAAACAAATAGTAAATTCAAATGATCCAATGTTTAAAACATTAGGAAGTTGGGTCTTGGAATTTGTTTAGAATTTAGAACTTAGTACGTTTAGGATTTCTTTAACGCCTCTACCTCTTTCTCTAGGGATTCAATTTTCGTCACCATCTTATCCATCTCCTTTTTATCTTTTTCTCCAAGTAATTTGAAGTGCTTGATAGCTTCCTGGAAATTTTCTTTTTCCTGTGTAAGTTCTTTTACCTCGGCTGACAGTCTTTGATTCTCCTTTTTGGCATCAGCGAGAGCTTTCTTTGCCTGGGCTGTTTCCTGCTTGGCCTTGTGGAGGTCTGATTCGAGTTTGTTGATAGTGCTAATATATACTCTTACTTTTTCTCTTGCGGTTTCTATTTCTTTTATAATGGCCATGACGGTGGGATTTCTGGATTATTTATTGATGATCAACTCAGTGCCGCTTATGATAATGTCAGGATCTGAAATCCCATTGTCGGCAGCGATCTTTGGATACAGATCTCCATTCCCAAGATAATTTCTGGCAATGATATATAGCGATTCTCCTTCTTTGATAACATGTGTGATGGGCTTGGAAATTACCTCTTCTTCCTTCTCTTCCTTGAGCCTGGTTTGCTCCGCCTCCAGACTAGTAATGCTGGCTTTCAACTTCTGGTTTTCGGCTTTCAAAATCTGTAATTCCGCTGTGCTGGCAAGAAGTTTTGCATCTGTTTCTTTGTCAGTTCCGGAAATAAAAATAAAGTAGATGACAAAACAGGCCAAAAAAGCCAGGAAGAATAAGATGATAAACAACAGTGTGCGTTCCTTTTGTTTTTGCATACTTTTCTCTACACTATCCAGCGCCTGGAAAACGGATAGTTCAGCATTGCAGGAGGGGCAGTTGTGTGCGTCCTCAGCCAGTCCTTTATAATCGCAAATGGGGCAGTCCATGATATCAGATGTGTTTGTATGTGGTGTAACTTATAAATATACAATAATTTATGACGAAATGCAAATTGGGTCGATATGATTGAAGTATATAGGTTCACTATATGAAGCTCAAAGCTCCAAGCTCCAAATTCTAAACAAATTCAAAATTCAAATGAAAGAAACTCCAAACTTACTTTTCTGACTTTGTTATTATCGCTCCAAAAATTTTCATTAGTTCCGTCGCTTCACGGATTAAATCAAGCCTTTCTTCATCAAGAAAATTCCTTTTACCTGTATCAATAAGGCTTAAAAAAAGAATGCTCTCTTTGGATTCTTTCCTGCAAATTTTCAATCGATAGATAAAGTCTTTCTTGCTAAATGAATCATTAGCTTCTATATAGTTGGCCGCTATGGATTCTGAGGATCGGGCAAGTTGTTTACTGTCTTCTGTATTTGATATAGTTACCTTTAATTTGGCAAGAAATAGCCTCACTCTTTTTGCAAACTTTTGAGTTCTCTGGATCAAATCATATTGTTTTTTAGTCCCTTGATTATTCATATTGATGTTTTTGTAAAACTAGAATCGTAGCTGTATACTTATTAATACTAAAAAAATTAAAATGTCCCCTATTTGTGATTATCAGGTTTGAAACATTTGAATTTTAAAAATTTGAATTTGTTTAGAATTTGGAGCTTGGAGCTTGGGGTTTGGAATTTGTTTAGAATTTAAAACTTAGAGTTTATTTAAATTTAATTTAACTCCCGAGAATATCTACAAATTGAAGTAATCCAAATTTTTATCTTTGCAATGGTGGAATTACGTCACAAACAAATAATCCGTGCCTCCTGGGTCAGTATTGCAGGTAATGCAGTTTTGTCGATCATGAAGATCACCGTTGGAATGATCGCAGGCAGTATGGCTGTTGTAGCTGATGGCGTTGATTCCGCCAGTGATATACTTACTTCTGTCATAACCCTGATCACGGCACATATCATGAGCCGACCGCCCGACATTCGGTACCCATATGGATATGAGCGCGCTGACACTATAGCGTCCAAGGCGCTGTCGTTTGTCATATTCTTTGCCGGGGCTCAACTGGCCATTTCAACGGTGACAAGGCTTTTTGAAGGAGGTGTTACTGAAGTCCCATCACTGTTTGCCGTTTGGGTAATTGTAGCATCTATTGTCGGTAAACTGATGCTTGCCCTGTACCAGTTCCGGGTTGGGAAAAAAACCGGTTCTTCCATGCTTGTAGCCAATGCCCGAAATATGCAGAGTGATATGATGATCTCTCTCGCAGTACTCACCGGCCTCATTTGCACTTTCGTTTTCGATCTACCCATAATAGATACCATCACCGCCCTGGCAGTTTCCTTCTGGATCATGGCCACTGCCATCAGGATCTTTTTCCAGTCAAACCTCGATCTCATGGATGGCATGGACAATCCTGAGATGTATAAAAACCTTTTTGCCATTATTGCAGAAGTCAAGTCTGTTTATAACCCACATGGAGCCAGGATTAGGAAATCAGGGAATAAATTTGTTATAGAGGTCCATATCGAGGTCGATGGCTCGAAGACAGTCACCGAGGCACATGAGCTCTCTCACGAAGTGGAACATAAGATCAGAGATGGCATCAAAGATGTGTATGATGTGATCGTCCACGTTGAGCCTTACGGAAACGTAGAGGATGACGAGAAGTTCGGTGTTTCCAATAAGGATATTTAGTTGAATTAGTTGAATTGGTTGAATTAGTTGAATTGGTTGAATTAGTTTAATTGGTTGAATCAGTTGAATTGGTTTTCTCGCCTCTCGCCCCATTCCTCAAGCCCACCAAATTCCCTGCACCATGTACCTCGTAACCTGCCTTTGTTAATAATTCCATGAAAACCTGAAAAGGCACTTTTATTTCGCCTTATAATTATTCATAATTTTGCATCGAAATTCCCATTGTGTAAAACATTAAAACCGATCAACAATGATCCTTTTTTACCAGATTTCGCCCAAATCGTTTTACGCACTACAGGTGAAGGACCATCTTTCTTCACAGGATAAGGAAAAACTATGCTGGTTATTTGGTGAATGTGAGCCCGTGCCGGGGAAAAGGCTTCCCGGGACATATATCGGCCCGCGCAAGGAAATGATCACGCCCTGGAGTACCAATGCAGTGGAGATCACCAGGAATATGGGAATTCATGGCATTGAAAGAATGGAGGAATACCTGCAGATTGATACTCCTGACGAAGTTTATGACCCAATGCTACAGGCCCGATACGAGGATCTCGACCAGGATCTTTTCAGCATTGACAGGAAGCCCGAACCGGTTAGTTTCATTCATAATATACAGGCCTACAATGAAGGAGAAGGATTGGCCCTTAGTGAAGATGAAGTGGACTATTTAGAAGAGGTCAGCGCTAAGATAGGAAGGAAACTCACCGATAGCGAAGTGTATGGTTTTGCACAGGTAAATTCGGAACATTGCAGGCATAAGATATTCAACGGCACTTTCATCATTGATGGGCATGAAATGAAGGATTCTCTCTTCGCCCTGATCAAGAAAACATCCAAAGTTAATCCTAACAGGCTTGTCTCGGCATATAAAGATAATGTAGCTTTTGTACTGGGGCCGGTGGCAGAACAATTTGCACCTGCTACACAGGATAAAGCAGACTTCTTCGAAGTAAGAAACATCAACACCGTTTTGTCGCTCAAAGCCGAAACACATAATTTTCCCACAACGGTGGAACCTTTTAACGGGGCATCCACAGGAACCGGGGGCGAGATCCGCGATCGTATGGCAGGCGGGAAGGCCAGTATTCCTCTCGTTGGGACCGCAGTTTATATGACATCATACCCAAGGCTGGAAGACAAACGTAAATGGGAATCCTATACCAAAGCCCGTCCATGGCTGTATCAAACACCGGCTGAGATCCTGATAAAGGCTTCCAATGGTGCCAGCGACTTTGGAAATAAGTTTGGGCAGCCCTTGATATGTGGCAGCCTGCTTACCTTCGAGCATGAGCAGGATGAAAAGTCATTTGGATATGATAAAGTAATCATGTTGGCAGGCGGAGTCGGATTTGGCAAGAAAGACGACAGTGAAAAAGATATCCCAGAGGCAGGCGATATTATCGTGGTGCTTGGGGGCGATAATTACCGCATTGGCATGGGTGGTGGAGCCGTATCTTCTGTGGATACAGGTGAATTTGAAAATGCCATTGAGCTGAATGCCGTTCAGCGTGCCAATCCTGAAATGCAAAAAAGGGTAGCCAATGTGATCAGGGCCATGTCGGAAAGCCCCCAAAATCCGATTATTTCCATCCATGACCATGGGGCAGGAGGACACCTGAACTCCCTGTCAGAGCTGGTGGAAGAAAAAGGCGGAAAGATTCAGCTCGGAAAACTTCCCGTTGGCGATCCAACGCTTTCGGCAAAGGAGATCGTTGGCAATGAATCGCAGGAACGCATGGGGCTGATCATCAAAAAGGAAGATGTAGATTTGCTGGAAGATATTTCCGACCGCGAACGTGCACCTATGTATAAGGTGGGTGAGGTGACCGGTGATATGAAGTTTGTCTTCGAAGATGAAGACAAGAATCCTATCGACCTCGAGCTGGAATACCTTTTCGGGAAGCCCCCGAAAACAACCCTGGATGATAAAACGGCTCCACATGTTTTTCCGGTGCCCGAATATGATCCTTCAAAGTTTGAGGAATACCTGAAAAACTTGCTGCAGATCGAGGCGGTGGCTTGTAAAGACTGGCTGACCAATAAGGTGGATCGCTCAGTAACAGGGCGGGTGGCCAAACAGCAGTGTACCGGCCCAATTCAGCTTCCGCTCAATGATGTGGCTGTTGCTGCCATTGACTACAAAGGTGTGAAAGGCATTGCTACCGCAATCGGCCACGCCCCGGTTGCAGGGTTGGTATCGGCAGAGAACGGATCTGTTCTGGCGATTGCCGAATCATTGACAAACATTGTTTGGGCACCCATACAGGATGGGCTGAAAGGAATCTCCCTCAGCGCAAACTGGATGTGGCCTGCAAAAAATGAGGGTGAGGACACACGCCTGTATCATGCAGTGAAGGCGGTGAGCGATTTTGCCATCGACCTCGGTATCAACATCCCGACAGGAAAGGATTCCCTTTCTATGACCCAAAAATATCCCGATGGAAAAAAAGTATTTGCACCGGGTACAGTGATCATTTCAGCAATGGGAGAATGCAGCGAGCTGAAAAAGACAGTCAGCCCGTTCCTGGCACTCCAATATGATGCCTCTATCATCTATATCGATTTCTCGAAAGATGATTATTGCCTGGGTGGAAGTAGCTTTGCACAGCTCATCAACAGGCTTGGCACTAAAACCCCGACCGTAAAGGATACAGAATACTTTGCAAAAGCTTTCAATGCCATTCAGGAATGTATCAAGAATGATATGATCCTGGCCGGGCACGACATCTCTGCCGGCGGCTTGATCACTACCCTTCTAGAAATGGCTTTCCCGGTGAATGACATGGGCATGGAACTCGACCTGAACAGCATAGGGGAGAAGGACCTGATCAAGCTTTTATTCAGCGAGAACCCGGGCGTGGTATTGCAGGTAAAAGATACTGCAAGGGTGAGTGCATTACTTGATAAATCAGGTATTGATTATCATGTGCTGGGCAAGACCATTAAACAGCTGAAAGTAAATATTAGCCATGGTGACCAGAAATATGCATTGAGTATCAACGCCTATCGCAAGGCTTGGTACAAAACCTCTTATCTGTTTGATAAGTTGCAAACCGCTGAAGGCCTGGCCAAGTTAAGGTTCGATAATTATTTCAAGCAGGACCTTCGGTTTAGCGTTACAAAAAATTTCGATGGCAGCTTCGCGCAATATGGAATTGACCCCGACAGGAAATCTAAAAGTGGTGTAAAAGCAGCCATCATTCGTGAAAAAGGAGTGAATGGCGACCGGGAGATGGCTTATTCCATGTACCTGGCCGGTTTTGATGTGAAAGATGTACACATGACCGACCTTATCTCTGGCGAAGAGACCCTGGAAGATGTAAACTTCATCGTTTTTGTGGGTGGCTTCTCGAATTCAGACGTTCTCGGGTCGGCCAAAGGCTGGGCCGGGGCTTTCCTGTTCAATGCAAAGGCAAAGGAATCCCTCGATATGTTCTATTCGCGAAGCGATACGCTTAGCCTGGGCATCTGCAATGGATGCCAACTAATGGTTGAACTGGGACTTGTATACCCCGAACATCCTGAGAAACCTATGATGAGGGTGAACAAATCCGGTAAGTTTGAGTCTGCATTCCTCAATGTGAATGTTGAAGACAACAATTCGATCATGCTCAGTAGCCTCTCAGGCTCCCGATTAGGCATTTGGGTGGCTCATGGTGAGGGACGTTTTTGTTTCCCGTATTACCGCGATAAGTATAGCATCCCGGCAAAATATACCTATGAAGGCTACCCGGGAAATCCCAACGGTTCTGACTTCAACGCAGCAGCGATCTGTTCCAACGACGGCCGCCACCTGGCCATGATGCCCCACCTTGAGCGGGCCATCTTCCCATGGCAATGGGCATATTACCCTGAAGACAGGCCGAATGATGAGGTTTCACCATGGATAGAAGCCTTTGCGAATGCCCGAAAATGGATCGAAAAGAAAAACTAAAACCTTTATGTCAAAGATTGTCTTTATTACAGGTGCTACTGCCGGAATTGGAAAAGCCTGTGCACACAAATTTGCAGAAAATAATTTCAACTTGATCATCTCCGGCAGGAGGAAAGAACGCCTCAGGGAACTTGCATCATCATTAGAGGCTTCCTTTGGAGTGAAGGTTTATTCTCTTGAATTGGATGTCAGACAAAAGGAAGATGTAAAATCCTGTGTTTCGGGATTACCTGCGGAATGGAGAAAAATAGATGTGCTGGTGAATAATGCCGGCCTCGCCCTTGGCCTGAGCCCATTTCAGGATGGAGAAGAAGAAGACTGGGATATCATGATCGATACCAATATTAAAGGACTGCTGTATGTAGGTAAACTTGTTGCCGGGCTAATGATTGCAAATGGTTCTGGCCATATCATCAATATTGGTTCCATTGCCGGAAAGGAAGTGTATCCTAAGGGTAATGTTTACAGTGCCACCAAGCATGCAGTGGATGCCATCACTAAAGGAATGAGGCAGGATCTGCTGAATGAAGGGATCAGGGTGAGCCAGGTCGCACCCGGTGCTGTGGAAACAGAATTCAGTAAAGTACGATTCAAGGGTGATGATGATCGTGCAGCTAAAGTATACCAGGGATATGATCCGCTTCTGCCGGAAGATGTGGCAGAGGTCGTTTATTTTACAACCACCCTCCCGCAACGGGCAAATATCAACGATGTGGTGATCATGCCTACCGATCAGGCAAATGCCACCACTTTCAATAAGTTAAAATAATCGAATACCTTCCCAGAAGTAAAAATTCATGATCAGTAAGATGGTATTAATGTTGGGTTTTTGATCAAGGGTTTCCAGATTCATTTTGGAAAAAGTGTACTGAAGGCCTAATTCAAAATCATCAGATCCGGTATAAGCTATTTTCCCGGAAACTAAATTTGCATTCCCCATTGATGACGTCTTCGAGATACTCTCCAATATTTCCTCCCTTAACTGTACTTATACCATTAGCAAGAATGGTCGAAATATCGGTACCCAGACGGCCTGCCATACTTAATGAGAAGTATATAGATAGCCATTGATTAAATCTTTGCCGGTACTCTACATTCATGCATATAAATATTAATTGTCCTTCAAATGCAAAGATCTCATGATCATCAATATTTAGTCCTGATATCCACAGGGACTACTTCCCTGGCCAGATCTTATCATAACGAGAAGTTCAGTTAAAAAAGAAAAATTCTGTATTAATGATACGTAATTAATGCATCATGCGAAACACCATTTCCTTCAGCAGTTCGCCTTCGACGGTTGAGTTATTATTCACTCCTTTAAATTTCAAGTCATATTCACGAAGCAGGCTGATACAGTTAAAAACCTTGGCAGGACTGAATTTTCTGGCTGCGGTACGGTATTCTTTCACGAAGAAGTGGTGCATGCCCAAAGCTGCACCAACACTTTGATTATTTGATTTATCCTTGAGGGAATGAAATATAAGGATCTTGATGAAGAACTGGTACAAAAGTGTAGTAGTCAGGATGAATGGATTGCTCTTGGGGTTGGCGGCGAAATGCCTGCATATGAGGTTAGCCTTGTACATGTTCCCTTCGCCCATGGCTTTTTGCAGTTCAAATATGTTGAAATCCTTGCTGATCCCTATATTCTGTTCAATGATGTCCTCATCGATGACCTGGCCGGGTTTTAGGTTCAGAATTAGTTTTCCAAGCTCGTTCCGGATCTTGCTAAGGTCAACACCCAGACTGGCGGTCAGCAGGCGTGCACCACCGGGGCTAATGGAATAGCCTTCGGCTTTCAACTGATCGTTGATCCAGGCAGGGATCTTGTTTTCAAACAGCCTGTTCGAAGCAAAATTCACGCCCACATTGCCGGCCCTTTTGGCCAGGACCTTACGATTATCATAGGCCTTGTGTTTGTGGCAAACCACCAGTATTGTTGACTCTACGGGCTTTTCGAAATATGAAGCCAGTTCATCAATGTTTTTGATCACCTGAGCTTCCTTCACGATCACTACCTGGTAGTTCGACATCATGGGGTAGCGGCGGGCAGTGTCGATGATAGTTCCGACATCCACATCCTTGCCATACAAGATGTTCTGGTTGAACTCTCTGTCGGATTCTTCAAGCACATTTTCGGCAATATAATCAGTAATAATATCGATGAAGTATTCTTCTTCACCATGAAGGAAATAAACCGGCTTGTAAATCTTGTTTTTCAGGTCCCGGAGAATCTCTTCGAATTTCATATGCCGTCGAGGTCTTTGTCGTAATCGAAATAGAGGTGCTTCACAGTGAGGCCGCTGTTCTTTAGCATCTTCAGCGAATCAAGGCCAATGTTCAGGTGGTCTTCGAGGAACGTCTCAGTGACCTTTTCATCACTTTCCTCAGTCTTTATACCGCTCGAGATCATGGGCTGATCGGAAACCAGCAATAGGGCTCCGGAGGGGATCTCATTCTGGAAACCTACAATAAAGATGGTGGCCGTTTCCATATCGATGGCCATGCTCCTGGTCCTGCGCAGGTGCTCCTTGAAATCCTCGTCGTATTCCCAAACCCTGCGATTGGTCGTATATACCGTGCCGGTCCAGTAGTCACGCTTAAAATCACGGATGGAAGTAGATACAGCCTTTTGCAGGTTAAAAGCCGGGAGCGCAGGCACTGATTTATGAATGTAGTCGTCCGAGGTACCTTCCCCACGGATGGCTGCAATGGGGAGTATGAGGTCTCCAACTTCATTTTTCCTTTTTAGTCCGCCACACTTACCGAGAAACAGAACAGCCTTTGGGCTTATGGCACTGAGCAGGTCCATAATGGTGGCAGCATTGGCGCTCCCGATCCCAAAGTTGATGATGGTAATACCCTTGGCTGTTGCACAGGGCATGGGCTTATTAATACCGACCACCTCCACCTTATGCCATTCTGCAAAAAGCTCTACATATTTATTGAAGTTGGTCAATAAAATGTATTCTCCAAAGTTTTCAAGTTTCTCTCCTGTATACCTGGGAAGCCAGTTTTTGACGATATCTTCTTTTGTTTTCATCCTGCAAATTTCAAACAAAAATAAGGCTTTTAATTCAAAGCACATCACCCCCGGTTTCCACTATTCTCTGAGAAGGGATACCGGGGGTGACTGTATATCGAATGTTTTTATTTTATCTTATCGGGTGACTGTACCTGTTGGGAAGTTTAAATTTTGAGCCAGATCATAAACCGTATGGTCCATGGCCATACCAGGGATCTCATTCACCAATGGTTTCAATGTGAACGGATTAGGGCTGTTGTCTGGAAATGGTTCAACACTGATTACCGCTGTACCACCGGCAATATCTGTTGGGAATGTAAGTCCTGAGGGTGCGTTCATCAGAAAATCTTCTCCTGGGAAAAAACCATCCATACCATTCACATCAGGTAATGACATACTACCACTGAAAGGAGCGGCATCGTCGGTTGCCATCGTATTTGTAAATGTACCTGTTGTAACAGCTTGTCCACCTATAACAACCCAGCCTTCATATTTCCATCCGTCAGGAAGTACTGGAAGCATGAGGCCAACACTCGGGCTACCGCTGGCAAGGTCCAGGAACCAGATTCCACTGTTTTCATTATTGTCGGAACCGTCTGTGGGAGTAGCCAGGATATACTTCCCGGATGCATTTGAGAAGTCTCCAACCAAGTCTGTGTTCAATGTAGCATTGGATCCGCTGAAATCGCCAGCCATCATTTTTGTAGTTGCTGGAGAAGGATCTGAATCATTAGCCGGTTCAATCGAAAGAACAAATTTACTTGCACCATCAACATCACTTGCTTTTAATGAGAAGCTGGTCTTTGATAACATACCGTTTGCATCTACCATAAATGTACCCGTTGAAACAGGGGCACCATCCACGATGAGCCATCCTTCGTAAACATAATCACTTCCCAGATCTTCAAGGCCTGAAATATTCAAGCTAATGCTTTTCATTGGGATGGGATCTTCCATCATTTCTTCATCTTTCTTACAGGCTGAGATAATAGTTAATCCCGCCAGTAGTAATACGATAAGGTTTCTTGTCTTTTTCATATAAATTTATTTAGATTAAATTAAAATTACATTTTCTAAAGTGATTATGAAAAGAAAAGCGAAATAGTTGCCTGAGGGCTAAAAAATATAAATAATGCCCAGCTTCAGATTGAATCCCTGGACATAAGTGGAGAGATTTTCCTGGAGGTTAACCTTGCTTATATTGCCAAAATAGCGGGCAGAACCGCCTATTTGAAAAGATTCTGAAAACTGGTAGTTTACACCCGTTCCAAGATAAAACCCTAAATAGTTTTTGGTGTAAGTGGGGTGGCCTGTCATGACCTCTTCCACCACATTCATATCATCTCCTTCATGCAGTATCCTGCTTGTATAGCTGGTACCGTCTTTCAGGGCCCGATGATAGCGTAGGCCTCCTTCGCCAAACCAGTTGAACCGAGAAAATTGTATGATATTGTATTCTACGCCCAGCGGAATGGCGAAATAAAGTATAGTCTGGTGGGTTTCCATGGCCGACTGCATGACTTCTCCTTCTGAGATGGCCTGGTCACCGGAGAACTGGTAGGTTATTTCTGTGTCAATTTCACCAAAGGGCGTTTGCAATGGTATTGAAGAAGTATTCTCTTTATTCCCTCCGGGCATGGTATGTTCGGTCGACAGATCATAATTAAAATCGATGAGTGACCTTGACCAGCTTTTGATCTCTGATCTTTCATATCCTGTTACCAGTGCAAAACGCTTTGAAATGAAATACTTAATTTCAGCACCCCAATTATTGGAGTATAAAAAGGTATTGGCAGTTTCAATTTCACCTGTACTTAAATTTCCTGAAACATATGTACTATTATAAGTAGGTGCGAAATACACCCCTACTGCTATCTTGTTTTTGTTATTATATGGCTTTGGCCTCTGTTTTTTATGCTGAAACGAAATTGTGGGATATATTTTTTGCACAGTATCCGGATCGATGACTGTTGAAGGAAGTTCGATAGAATTTATTGCAATTAATGGAAGAGGATTGATGGAGATGTTTCTTGTGGGGATTGATAATGATACTTCTCCGGCATACACATTATCATCAGTATTTATTAGTATTTCCCCATTCTCGGCAGGAGGCGGTTCAAGCTCTGCTGTTTTTTCTTGAATAACAATATTTGTGGGTTCGGCATTTTCTTTAGCAATCACCGTGGATGTTGACTTTGTATTTAATATAGGGGTGTTAGAGTTTTCAATGATTGAAGATTCAGGTTCATTGCCTGGAGCAAGAATACCATGTTCTGAGAATGTGTCTGAAAAGGGTTCCGTATTTGTTGTAGGCCAGAAAATGAAGGCCAGGCCGGCAAGTAAAATTGCTCCAACAATATATATATACCTCCATGGAATGAAGAGCCCGCTTTTCTTCACAATATGGGGAGCAGCATTCTTCCATACATTGTCTGAAGGAACATTCCAATTCCCCTCGCCCGGACTTTCGTCAGAAAGATGCTTTTTAAAATATGACTCTAAATTATCTGCCATAAAGCCTTTAGTTAATATTCCAATACTTTCTCCAATCGCATGCTAAGCATCTTTTTTGCTTTCAACAACTGCGTTTTGGAGGTGTTTTCTGATATAGACAATATCTCTGCTATTTCCCTGTGCTTGTATCCTTCCATTACATAGAGGTTAAAGACTACACGGTAACCATCAGGAAGTTTCTGTACAAATGAATTTAGTTCTTTAGCACTGAGTTTGTCAACCGCGTCCTCATTCTGGGATAATAGATTCTCGTGATTGTCGATGCTTTGGTTGAAAGTGCAATTCTTTTAACAAAAATACAAATAAGTGTTGAGTGTTGGATGTTGGGTGTTGAGTTAGTTATAAGTTGCAGATTGTAAGTTTATTAATTAAAAAGACCACATCACACGCTACCCGTTACCAGGTATCTGGAACCTGAATTTTTAAATAAACTTCAAAAAAAAGTGTGACATTTTTCGTTTTTCGGTATTAATAGGTATGGGGTGGAAGGTTTTTCTTCCTGACAGGTATATTAATACCTGTAGAAAATAAGATCCACGAGATTGCTGGATCGCTCGCCGACCGGGTTCCGGACGAAGGAGGACTGATGGGTGGTAAGGCAGGATTGGCTTGCTTTTATGCCTATTATGCAGACTGGAGTGGGAATCGGGTTTTCGACAGCCTGGCGGCGGATATGATTGAGCAGGAGCTCAATCCTGCTGCCGGGCATGTTCCAGAGCTAAGATTCTCGAATGGCCTGAGCGGGCTTGCATGGCTCATACACCACCTGACTGCCACGGGCATGTTCCAGTGGGACACAACATCTGTTTTTGATGAGCTGGATCCTCATCTCTATCCCTATATGCTGGCAGAAATGCTTGCCGGGCATTATGATTATCTGCATGGAGCCCTGGGTGTTGCATTGTATTTTCTGAGGCAGCCCGGGAGCGACAAATACCGACCTCATCTGGAAGAGCTGGTTTCAGAATTGGATAAGATGGCAGTAAGAGAAGATGATGGCAGTATTAAATGGAAATCAGTACTCGATGAAAAAACAAATAAAAGCGGCTATAACCTGAGCCTTTCTCATGGAATGGCATCTATCATACTGATCCTTTCTAAGATCTATGCCGAAGGAATATCTGAACAGATGACCGGCCAATTGATAAAAGGCAGCCTGATGTATGTAAATAAACAAAAACTCCCATCTGGTGAATTTTTATCGGTATTTCCATCATGGGCAAAGGAAAGTATGCAAGAATCCGAGCAGTCGAGGCTGGCCTGGTGTTATGGTGACCTTGGCATTGGCCTGGCATACATGCAGGCAGGAGAAATTCTCCCCGAATCATCATACAAAACGGATGGCTTGAGTATACTTCTGAGTACTGCCCTGAGAAGGGACCTGGAGGAAAATAATGTTTTTGATGCAGGTCTTTGCCATGGAGCTTCAGGACTGGCACTCATATATAATGTGCTATACCAGACTACTTTATTGACCGTATTCAGGGAAGCGGCAATGTACTGGTTGGACATTTGCCTGAATATGGCTATTCATGATGATGGTAGTGCAGGCTATAAAGCATGGCATCATCCAGATTATGGTGGATGGCAAAACTCCCCGGGCTTGTTGGATGGAGTTGCCGGAATTGGCCTGAGTTTGCTTTCGTTTGTAAGCGTCAGGGAGCCGACATGGGCAGGATCATTATTACTCTTATAAAAATAGATGTATAAGAGCAACGATAGGACCAAATATAAGGTAGCTGATACATTCGTGCTACGGGCTCCGCTATTGCCCTTTCGCACCTTGCAAAAATTATCCTCTGCGGAGGATATAGATGGCTTGCTTAGGTATTATTTCTCACGAAAAGAAGTTTCTGAGGCCCTGATTCTGGCTTCCCCCGAACTATATAAGTCCACTATGCGATGGATGCGGGATGGGATGGAGGATAAAAAAATCCGTTATTCTCTAATGAAATACCTCATCCGCATGTCTTCCCGATGTACGCCCTTTGGTTTTTTTGCCGGGGTTTGTCCGGGTTCTTTTGGCGACAAAAGCAATATAATGCTTTCCTCAATTAAGGATCACCAATTATATCTGCGGCCTGATATGCAATTTCTTTGCAAGCTTGCCGAACAGATCATAAGTGATAAGAATGTTAGACCAAAGCTGAAATATTATCCGAATACAAGCCTTTACAAACTTGGCGATGAATACCGATATGTGGAATACGAATCTGATGAAGAGGGATTACGCCATTATAAACTTCAGAGTGTTCAGCATTCGAAGGAATTGGAAACCATCATTGATCATGCTTCATATGGGGCCTTGTTTGGGGAATTGCAAGAAGCCATTGCTGATGAGGAAGTGAGCAGGAATGAGGTCGGAGAATTTATCCATTTGTTGATTGATAATCAGTTACTGGTTTCAGACTTAGAACCAAGTGTTACAGGTGAAGGCTATTTTGTGAGCCTGAAGAAATCTCTGAAAGAAATTGAATTTACGAATCCCTACATACGGCTGCTTTCGCATCTGAATGACAGGCTTCTGAAATTGCAGTCATTGAAAAGCAGTTCCGGGATTGGAATTATTGAGGAAATAATCAGGGATGTAAAAGAGAGTGGTATCAGCTTCAAGGAGAATGCCCTTATCCAGGCTGACCTGAAGCTTTCGGCTGAAAACTGTTCCCTGCCGGAAAGCATCAAATATGATCTTGAAAATATCATTCCCGCCCTCAAGAAACTATCACGGCCACTGGGAAATTCTTTGTTGGAAAGATTTAAAAAGCGCTTTCTGAGAAGATATGAAGAAGGAGAAGTTCCTCTTTCTCTGGTCATGGATGCAGAATCAGGATTGGGATACCTTCCTGATGATCATCATTCTGACAATTCGTTTCTGATTGAAGGGATACGGATGCCGGAAAAAGAGCGGACGGATCTGGACATTAAATGGACATTGGTTGACAGCATGCTATACAGGAAACTTCAGATAGCATTGATGGAAGGACAGCATGAAATAACGATCAATGATAATGACCTGAAGGAGCTTCCGGATACTGCAGGTAATTTTTCTCCTGGCTTCTCCGTAATGGCGAAGGTTTTCGGAAGATGGAAACCTGATCCAGAAAAATATCACCTACTCATTGAAAGTGCAGGAGGAAGCAGTGCACTTAAAATTGCAGGAAGGTTTGGCTACCTTGATGACAGGATACTAGATGCCATGGAAAAGATTGCAGATATTGAGCAAGGCTTGCATGGTGATTTTGTGCTGGCTGAGATTGCCCATCTGCCCCAGCAAAGGACCGGGAACATACTTTTAAGGCCGGTGTTGCGCAAATATGAGATCCCATACCTGGCAAGACCTAGCGTTTCGGATGAATTCTGCATTCCGATAAGGGACCTGATGGTCAGTATTAAAAACAACAAAGTCCTGTTGCGGTCAGTGAGGCTGAATAAATATATACTCCCCCGAATGTCCAATGCCCACAATTATGCCATTGCATCCTTATCGGTTTATCGTTTCCTTTGTGACTTGCAATCCCAGGATACCAATAGCAGTATTGGCTTCTCCTGGGGTTCGCTTGAGGGTGAAACGATCTTTCTTCCCAGGGTTTCTTATGAGAATTTCATTCTTGCCAGAGCAAGCTGGAACCTGAATGCCAGGGATCTTAAAAGTATTGTGGATGCGAACAATACCTTAGACTTGAAAAACAGCATAGCTATACTCAGGAAAAAATACAGGATCCCACAGGAGATAGTCCTGGTCGATGCCGATAATGAACTCTGGCTGGATCTGGAGAGCCCTCATTGCACGGAGCTTTTTCAGCAGCTGATCAAGAGGAGGAAAAGTGTCCTGTTGCAAGAATTTATATCTCCTGATGGAGAGTTGGTAAAGGCCGTAGATGGTTCCAGAACCAATGAATTTGTTTTCTTTTTATACCAGGTCAAATGACATACTGCCGAACATATCTGCCCTGTGATGAATGGCTCTATGTACGGATCTATACCGGACATAGAAGGGCAGACTGGATCTTATCGGAAGTTTTGTTCCCTCTCTGGCAGCAGCTAAATAAGCAAGGCCTGTCAGACTGCTGGTTTTTTATCCGTTTCTCCGATCCTGATTTTCACCTGAGATTCAGGGCAAAGTTCAAGACCAATGATGCCGCTTATATGTTTGTGGAAAAGCTGAAAGAAACACTGAGTCCCCTTGTGGATGAAGCTCTGATTTGGAAAATTGAATTGGGATCATATGTCCCTGAAAAAGAGAGGTATGGCGAGGGATCTATGGCTTTTTCTGAGCAAATATTTTACGCCGACAGTACAGCTTTTGCAGAGGCCTTACGTTCGGGAATATTTAAGTCAGGTGAAGACTATCGCTGGTTGTTTGCAATGGCATCTATTGATTATCTCTTGAATGATTTCAATTATATACTGGATGAAAAGAAATTACTTTTGCTGGAGCTGAGCAGGAGCTTTGCTAATGAATTTAACAAAGACAAACATATGGCAAAGCAGATTTCCGTGAAATTCCGTGAAACCCGGATAAGAATTAAGGAAATATTTGAGAAAGGTTCAGATCAGAATATCCATAGACTTTTTTGTAAGCGGTCAGAGAATTCGAATACGGACATAAAGGCAATCCTTGAACTGTATGCGAAAGATAGGATGACTGTACAGAAAAATGATCTTTTATCCAGCTTCATCCACATGTCGATGAACCGTATTTTCAGAAACAATAACCGCATGCATGAGATGCTGGTTTACGACCTGCTTTTCAGGTATTATAAATCAATGGTGTTCAGGGAGCATTTATAGCAATGTTGCAACCCTATTAATGTTTAGGTGTCATTAACAGTAACTAATACATCTAAAAATATATATATTATGAAAAAGCAACTAGCAATAATATTTGTTCTCCTTTTAACAGGAACCAGCATAATTGCCCAGGAAGATCACAAAGCTTTTCAGCTCGCTCTTTATCATCCTGTACAGATCGTGACCCGGGACATTTCAATTCATGGATTCAGGTTCGACCTGCTATATGGTGAGAATGAAAATATGGTCGGTTTTGATATGGGCCTGGTCAATCAAACGAATGGATATCAAAGAGGGGCCCAGCTTGGAGTCGTTGGTGTTAATAAAGGCGATTTCGAGGGTTTCCGAATGAACGTAGTGAATATCGGGAAAGGAAAAATGGAAGGCTTCGCATGGGCTGCAGTCAATGTAATAAGTGGAGGAAACGGCTGGATCAACGGAAGTGTGAATGTTGTGGAAGATAATTATACCGGCCTGCTCAGCGGAGCAGTGAATGTCCACCATGGCAAACAATTTAAGGGAGCTATGATTGGTGTCGTAAATGTCACAAATCCCCCTGTAGAAGGGCAAGAAGATCACAGGAAAATAAAACGCAAGGGTACGCAGATCGGCCTGGTAAATGTAGCAGAAAGCCTGAGAGGGGTGCAGATCGGACTCATCAATATCAACAAGAGCGCAAGGATAAAGTTTTGCCCCTTCATCCTGATCTCGAAGAAAGCTTCTTAATTAAACTCAGGAATTACTTGTTTCAATGATAAGAGGGATGCTGTCAGGATGATATGCATCCCTTTTAAAATTGCCGTAAAACTGAAGATTTGTGAAGCTGTTGTCATACAGCATTTTTTCAAGGACTTTTTTCCGAATTGGGTACAAAGGAATACTGTTCCTGATCTTTTCTCCACCTGATTTTAGGGTCAGGATGGTTTCGAAATCAAGGGAGCTCAATTGTTCATCGTAATGATAGTTCCGCACAAACTTGATACGGTCATTTTCTATGGCCGGTAACCCACTGATGTTCCCCGTGAAGATCCGGTCGTAATTGATGATTTGAATAAATAATTTCCCAGCGGGTTTCAATATATTTTTTGCCTGTTTCAGAAATTCAAAGACCTCTTTTTCAGAAGGCAGGTGAACCAGGGTATTGCCGAAGCATAGGATGGCGTCAAAGGACTGAGGGGCAAACTGCTTTTGGATATCTAACATCCCGAAGGGATGAAATGAAAGATTGCTGTGATTTGCTCCAGCTTTTTCGATGGCCATCTCCAACATCTTTTCGTCCGGATCAATGCCGATGACATTTTTAAAATGCGGTGCCAGGGCAATGCTTAAGCTTCCTGTCCCGCATCCAATATCCAATAAACTCAGCTCAGATGTATTATCAAAGCCATTTTTCACAAACTCCGGCTGTGCGGGTTGCAGAGGAAAAATGTCATCGTAATGCTCCGAAATACTTTTGTAAAATGCCATGCAGACAAAGGTATTAATCTTTTAGTTTGGAGTTTGGAGTTTGGAGTTCGGAGTTATCCTTGAGTATTGAGTTATTGATGAACTTTTTCTATCATCTATCCCCTTTTCCTTACTGCCTTTTGCCTTTTCCTTTTCCCTTCTGCCTTTTGCCTTTTCCTTTTCCCTTTTCCCTTTTGCCTTTGCCTTTTCCTTTTCCCTTCTGCCTTTTCCCTTTAGCCTTCTGCCATATAATAGTGGCCAGGGGGTGAGGTGCATTGAAATTAGTTTGGAGTTCGGAGTTGGGAGTTTGGAATTTCCTCCCGGGAGTAACATTTTTAATAATTAGAAGTATAATGCTCTTACAGTTAATGTTGAATGGCTAAGTTTCCTTTTTATAAACAGCTTGACGCAATGGATTGCGGCCCCACTTGCTTGCGGATGATCGCTAAGTATCACGGACGCAATTATAGCTTGCAATCCCTTCGGGAGCGAAGTCATATCACTCGTGAAGGGGTTTCGCTTTTGGGTACCAGTGATGCTGCCGAATCCATCGGTTTCCGTACTATGGGCGTGCGCCTGGGCATCGATCAGCTAGCCAAAGAAACTCCACTGCCATGCATCGCCCATTGGAAACAAAACCACTTCGTTGTGGTCTACAAGATCACGAAAAAACATGTTCTTGTTGCCGATCCTGCTCATGGGCTGATAAAATATACCAGGGAAGAGTTTATGAATCAGTGGGCCAGCACCATGACAGAAGATGAGCCTCAAGGCATCTGTCTGCTGCTGGAACCGACACCTGATTTTTATAATCAGGAAGGAGAGGTCAGGGACAAGAAAACCTTCCGTTTCCTGTTCTCATACCTGAAACCTTACGGAAAGTTTCTTACTCAGCTTGTACTGGGGATGGTGTTGGGCGCATTGTTGCAGCTCATCTTCCCTTTCCTCACCCAGGCTATCGTCGATATTGGTATCTCCAACCAGGATCTGGGTTTCATCTCCCTCATCCTCATAGCCCAGCTGGTGCTCTTCATCAGCCAGGCCTCGGTTGAATTTATACGGAGCTGGATATTGCTCCACATCAGTACAAGGGTGAATATCTCCCTCATCTCCGATTTCCTCATCAAGCTTATGAAGCTGCCTATTGGCTTCTTCGACAGCAAGATGATAGGTGACCTTATGCAGCGTATAGGAGATCATACACGTATAGAGAATTTCCTTACGGTGTCGAGCCTGAACATTCTTTTCAGTATGGTAACCTTGTTGATATTCAGCGTTGTCCTGGCAATATACAGCGTAAAGATATTACTCATCTTCCTGATCGGAAGCGGTCTGTATGTCATCTGGGTGCTGCTGTTCATGAAGAAACGTCGCGAAGTTGATTACAAGCGTTTTGCGCAGATGGCCGATAATCAGAGTAACCTCATCCAGCTCATCACCGGGATGCAGGAGATCAAGCTGAACAACTGCGAAAAACAAAAACGTTGGGATTGGGAAAAGATCCAGGCACGCCTGTTTAAAGTCAACATTAAAGGACTGGCCCTGAACCAATATCAGCAGGCGGGTGCAGTTTTCTTCAATCAGACCAAAAATATTCTGATCATTTTCGTTGCTGCCGACTCTGTTGTTCGTGGCGATATGACCCTGGGTATGCTGGTGGCAGTACAGTACATTATAGGTACACTCAACAGCCCCATTGATCAAATGATCACCTTCTTCCGCTCCGCGCAGGATGCGAAGATCAGCCTGGAACGACTGGGTGAGATCCATCAGAAGGATGAAGAGGAAATACCTGATGAACCAAAAGTATCCTCGCTCCCGGTCAAGAAAAGCCTTGGGGTTCGCAACCTGACCTTCCGCTATTCGGGATCAAATACTGACCCTGTATTGAAGAACATGAACTTCGAGATCCCGGAAAAGAAAATAACAGCTATCGTTGGCGCAAGTGGAAGTGGTAAGACTACCCTTGTGAAACTTCTATTGGGTTTCTATCCTCCTGAACAGGGAGAGGTTAAAGTGGGTGAAATGAACATAAAGAACATAAATGGAAGGTTCTGGAGGCAACAATGCGGTGCTGTAATGCAGGATGGTTTCATCTTTTCCGACACCATCGCTCGAAACATTGCAATAAGTGATGAGTATATCGACCGCGAAAAGCTATTGCATGCGGTGAACGTAGCAAATATTCAGGAATTCATTGAATCACTGCCACTTGCTTACAACACAAAGATAGGGCAGGAAGGAACCGGTCTCAGCCAGGGACAGAAGCAGAGGATACTTATTGCCAGAGCTGTGTATAAGGATCCTGAATTCCTGTTTTTCGATGAGGCCACCAATGCACTTGATGCCAATAATGAACGGGTGATCATGAAGAAGCTAAACCAATTCTTTGAAGGAAAAACAGCCGTGGTTGTGGCTCACCGCCTGAGTACTGTCACTAATGCTGATCAGATCATAGTATTGGATAAAGGAGAGGTGATTGAACAGGGCACACATGAAGAATTAACAAAACTTAAAGGCGCATATTATAATCTGGTGAAGAATCAGCTTGAACTGGGCAGCTAGCCCATATTTAGATAAGATAGATGGCAAACGGAAGCCAACATAAGAAATTTGAGTTTCGCAGCGAACCTGTGCAGGAGATTCTGGGCACTGTTCCATCATGGATCATCCGCTGGGGAACTACGCTCTTCTTCACTATTATCATTCTGTTACTGGTGGGAAGCTGGTTCTTCCACTATCCCGAAGTGGTTCCCAATCTTGATGTGGAGGTGGTTACCACCGAGCCCCCTGCCGATGTGATCGCCCGCTCAACAGGAAAGATCGAGGAATTCTTCATCAAAGATAAGCAGCTGGTTAGTATGGGCGACAGCATTGCAGTGATCGAAAACCCCGCACGGTATGAAGATATGTTTCAGCTCCGCGAAGAACTGAGGAAATTCAGGCCTATACTGGAAGGGAATGAGGTCATCTCAATCACAGAATTTAATTTCAGGCACAACATGCGCCTGGGTGATGTGCAGGATGAATATTCAGATTTCCAGAAAGATTTCCGCGACCTGATGAATTTTGTTGAACTGAATTATTACAGCCAGAAAATAGAGGCCATTCAACAACAGATCAAAGATTATAGACTTTCTTATAATTACATGTATACCCAGAAGCAAACGCTTCAGGAAGATTTCGAGCTGGAAAACAGGGATTACGAGCGCTATGTGGCTCTGTACGATAGTGCTGCTATTTCCCAATCGGAACTGGATAATTTAAAGAGTGAGCTCCTGCAAAAACAGCATTCCTATGAGAGTGCCCGCACCGACCTGGCCAATACACAGATCAAGATGGATGAGTTGGAAGGGGAAAAGCTCGATCTGCAATTACAATATGAGAAAGAAAAGAACAGCATACAGCTGCAGATCAATAAATCTTTTAACAACCTGAATGCGGCCATCAACAGCTGGGCTCAGAATTACCTGATCGTTGCACCCATCAATGGGAGTGCCACTTTCAATAAGTTCTGGTCTGTGAACCAGAATGTGACCGAAGGAGAAAAGATCATCAGTATAGTCCCGGTCGATTCTTTCAATATCATCGGAAAGCTCACCATGCCGGTATATCGTTCAGGGAAAGTGAAAGTAGGGCAGAAGGTCAACATCCGCTTCGAGAACTATCCTTACATGGAGTTTGGCGTGGTCACCGGATATGTAGATAAGATCTCTATTGTGCCCGCGGATAACATTTATTCAGTAGATGTCGTTTTCCCCAACGGGCTGAGAACAAATTACCAGGTAGATTTGCCTTTTTCACAAAAGATGCGTGGAAAGGCCGAGATCATCACACAGGACATTCGTTTGCTGGAACGCATCATCCGACCCTTGCGCTCGCTCATTCAGAACCGCTCCATGCGGACCATCGAAGAGTTTAATTAGCATATGATGCAGGAGCTGAATCTTCCTTCATACAAGTATCGCCTGAGAAAGCAAAATGATCAGATACAGATTTTTGATGAGATCAGGAAGAAATATGTGGCTCTCACACCGGAAGAGTGGGTAAGGCAACATTTCATCATGTACCTGATAGAGCAGAAGAAGGTTCCTGCCAGCCTGATGATCCTCGAGAAACAGATCACGATGAACACCATGAGCCGAAGGCCTGATATTCTTGTCCATGATAAATCAGGAACACCTGTGATGATCGTGGAGTGCAAAGCCCCTGAGGTGGAGATCAGCCAGGATACGTTTGATCAGATAGCTCGTTACAACTCAGTTATCAAAGCCCCCTTCCTTGTAGTGACCAACGGCATGAAACACTACATCTGCCAGATGGATCTTAAGGAGAATACTTATCGATTCCTGGAGGATGTACCTGCATACGAAGACCTATGCGTATGATATTTGATGTCTGATATTTGATGTGATTCGATATTCGAAGTTTCATTTTTATTTTCATTTAAATAAAAAATGGCATTTCTGGCGTTAATTTTGTAGTAAAATCTTTGTTTGCATTAAATAATGTAGTCAGGCATCCATGGATTAAAAAAAATTTTAACTTTGCGTGTATTCAAAAACCTCCTGAAATGAAAAGAACTGTCATCCAGATCGTCCTCCTTCTCGTTATTATTGTTCTGGCATACCTTGTTTACCAGAGCGTAAATAAACCCTTGAAATTCAATGCTGGGAAAGATAAAAGGGAAGTCTTGGTCATCCAGGACCTTAAAGACATCAGAAGCGGCCAGCTTATTTATAAGAAAATGCATGATCAATATGCAAAAGACTTTGATACATTGATGATGTTTCTCCGTGATGGGCAGATTCCCATCGTGAAAAAGGTGCCGGATCCTGAGGATACCACTTTTACCAGGACGATCAATGATACAACGGGCTATATTGTTGTTGCAGACTCGCTTTACGGACACAGGCCTCATTTTGTCCTTGATTCTTTGCCCTGGATTCCCGGAGCAGGTGTAATGTACACCCTGGACGCAGGCGAGGTTGAAAAAGGAGGGCTCAGCGTTCATGTTTTTGAAGCCTCTGCTGACTACAAGCTGATTCTGAAAGGGATGGAACAACAGATGATTGTGAACCTGATCAAATCCCGTAAAGATATTGACAAGTTCCCCGGCCTGAAGGTGGGATCCATGTTGGAGCCATCCACCGATGGTAACTGGGAGTAATCCTATAGCCGTAATTGATGGCTGAACATTTCAAAGCAATACATACTTACTCTGATCCTGGATTAGACAAGCTAAAGACTTATGAATATGAGTTAGCCATTCGTTTGTGTTCTGATGGACTGTCATATTGTATCCTGGATTGTAATACAAACAAGTTTCTGCACCTTGAGGCCTTCGATCTGGCAGGCCCAGCAAGAACGCCACATATTCCCGGTGAGCCTGAAAGTACAAACATTGAAAAACTGGCTCAGGTCTTCGAAAGTGAGTTGAAGTGGCTATGCCAGCCATTTAGCAAAACCAGGATATTGCTGGAGCAAGGTAAAACTACATTGGTGCCTGAAGCTCTCTTTTTAGAAGAAGAAAAAGCCGCCATTTTCGAGTTTAATGTAGCTGGAAACTTTGTTGATGCTTCGAAGCTGAAGCACGACTACCTGAAAGCAGCTAATGCTTACAGTATTTATCTCCTGCCACCCACGATGGAAACATTGATCAGTAAGTACTTCCCGGCTGCAAAAGTATACCATCATTCTAGCTCTTTTATTGAGAGCTTATTGCTGAAATACAGGAATATGGATTCCGACAAACAACTGTTTGTGAATGCCGGTGCTTCGCACATAGATATACTGCAGATCAAAAATAAGAAGCTGGATTACTACAATTCTTTCCTTTTCAATACTGCGGAAGACTTCATGTATTCCCTGGTGTTTGTAGTGGAACAGCTGGGCCTCAACCCGGAAAATGTAGATTTGCTTCTTATGGGGGAGATTGAAAAACATTCACCCCTGGCAGATATGATCCTTAAGTATATCAGAAATGTTAAGTATATTGAACGCAATGCTGACTTCCGGTACAGCTTCATTTTCGATCAGGTCCCCGGACACTACTACTATAACCTCATGAATGCTTCATTGTGCGAATAATAGGGGGATCGCATAAAGGAAGAAGGATACAGGCACCTACCAATCTCCCTGTACGTCCCACCACTGACATGGCCAAGGAAGCCCTGTTCAACATCCTGCATAACCACTATGATTTCGAAGGGCTCAAGGTACTTGACCTCTTTGCCGGGATCGGGAGCCTATCTTTTGAATTTGCCTCCAGGGATGCTGCCGAAGTACATAGCGTAGAGATGAACCCACGTTGCATCAATTTCATCACCGAAACAACACGAAAGCTGGAGATGAAGAACCTTTTTGTGATCCGTGCGAATGTGTTTACCTATCTGAGCCGCGGGGGCGGAAAGAAATTTGATATCATTTTTGCCGATCCCCCTTACGACCTTGATGGGATCGAGCGGATACCCGATCTGGTATTTGAAAATAAGATGCTGGAGGAAGACGGATGGTTGATCATTGAGCATTCCATAGCTACGGTTTTTAGTGAGCACCCAAATCTTGATCAGCAGCGCCAGTACGGGAAAGTGAATTTCAGTATGTTTTCAATAAAATAAAAAAACCGCCTCGAATCAGGAGGCGGCTGGTTTATAATTCTTTTCTAAATGAGGTGATTAATACTCGTCTTCATGGAAAAAGAAATCCTCTTTGGTCGGATAGTCCGGCCAGATGTCTTCGATGCTCTCGTAAACTTCTCCTTCGTCTTCGATCTCTCTAAGGTTTTCAATCACCTCTTGTGGTGCCCCAGACCTGATGCTGAAATCAATCAGCTCATCTTTTGTGGCCGGCCATGGAGCGTCCTCCAGTTTAGAAGCTAATTCAAGGGTCCAATACATATGAATAATTGGGTTTTTTAATTTCTGCAAAAATAAGCGAATTTTCAAAAAAGTCAAGCACTTTTTTTGAGGCTGCAAAAATCCTCTAAACCCTAGGTTTCCAGGGGGTTTCGGGGGCATTGAGGTCTTTGCCTATTTTCCTGCCTAACACAAAAAGGTAATCAGAAAGGCGATTTAGGTATTTGATATTCAAAGGATTCACCGGATGAAGCTCCGATAAACGAAGGCTATAACGTTCGGCTCTGCGACAAATGCATCGTGCAACATGGCAATGCGATACCGCCACATGGCCTCCGGGAAGTATAAATGATGAGAGTGGTTCGAGGTCTTCGTTCATCTTATCAATGGCCTTTTCAAGCCTGACCACATCCTCTTCGGCAATCTCGGGAAGTGGCCTGCTTAGCTTGGTTTCCGGGTCATGGGCCAATTGGGATTCTATCGTAAAAAGCCTGTCCTGAATCTCGATCAAGAGTTCTTTAAGATCCTCAGAAATGCCCTGGTCACGGACCAGACCGATATAAGATTTTAGCTCATCAATGGTACCATAGGCTTCAATGCGTGGGTGGTATTTTGGCACCCTTGTCCCACCAATCAGGGATGTATGTCCCTTGTCACCGGTCTTGGTATATATTTTGAACTCTTCAGGCATGGCTTATTTTACAGGGGCTGTGCCTTTGTAAAAGCTGATGGTCCGGATATTTTTATTTCGCTCATCGGAAGAGATATTACCGTCGATGAGCCTGATGATGCGATGTGCATGCTGCGCAATATCCTCCTCATGTGTAACAACGATGATGGTGTTTCCCAACTTATGAATCTCTTCCAACAAGCCCATGATCTCAATGGATGTTTTTGAATCCAGGTTTCCTGTTGGCTCATCAGCGAGTATGATGGAAGGCTCATTCACCAGGGCCCTGGCTACAGCAACACGTTGCCTTTGTCCACCAGATAACTCATTGGGCTTGTGTGTGATCCTGTCGGTAAGCTGCACATTGTCCAGTGCCTTTTTGGCTTGCTCTAACCTTTTAACTTTACTCATGCCTGCATAGATCAGAGGCAGGGTCACATTTTCAAGGGCAGTAGATCGTGGTAGCAGGTTAAAGGTCTGAAAAATAAATCCGATCTCCTTATTCCTGATCTCGGCCAGCTGGTTATCATTGAGCTTGCTCACATCCTTTTCGTTCAGGAAGTAATTTCCTGATGTAGGTGTGTCGAGGCAACCCAGGATGTTCATCAATGTGGATTTCCCGGAACCGGAAGGCCCCATCAAGGCGACAAACTCATTTTTCTCAATCGTTAATGTTATTGATCGGAGGGCTTTAACGGTTTCCGTACCCACGACAAAATGCCGTGATATTTCATTTAATTTGATAACTTCCTGGCTCATTAGTATATGCTTTATGCAAATTTAACAAATTAATCCCGGTTTTAGTTTTGATACTTAAAGTTTTATAAAGTTTAATGAGTTGCAGGGTACCGGATACCTGCTGTCGGGCATGATAAATATGGCAAAAACTCAAGCCTCAACCCTTAAAACTTCAAAATAAAGTCCTCTTTTGCTATGTCTTCTTTAAATAAGACAATTCCCAGACAGAAAAGATCAATCGTCAGTATCACTTTCTCATTTATTTTGATCTCATCCCAGGCCTGTTCCATGCCTTTCGACCAGTGAATGTCATCGATCACGAGCATACTCCCGGCATGTAATTTGGGCAGGATCTGTCTGAAGTATGCCATTGTAGGTTCACGGCGGTGGTTACCATCTATCAGGACAAAATCGAGCTTTTCGAACTTGCTGACCGTTTTTTCGAGCATATGGTCGAAATTACCCATGGCCAACTCAATGTTTTTGATCCCAAAATTATTGAAGTTTTGTGAGGCCTTTTCAGCTATCATGGCGCATCCTTCCATGGTGACGATCTTGCTTTCCGGGGCTGCAGTTGCAATATACAGTGTGCTGATCCCCATGGCAGTACCGAGCTCAAGCACCTCAGTTGGTTTATTAAATTCCACCAGCCGATGGATGAGCTTCCCATATCTCGGACTGATGGAGGAAAAGCGTGTTACATTGCCTACCTGCCTGAACCTGATCTTATATCCAGTTTTGCCTGAACCTGTACCGAAATCGGTTGTTTCCAGAAGGCTCTTTTGCCTGAGTAAAGTTTTGCGTTGTTTCTCAATAGGGGCATAAATATCGCGGGGACGTTCATCCAAAATCACTTCAGTGTAGAACTTGAATACAAAGGGGGAATGCACTTTGAAGCTGGACTTTGCTGTCAGCTTGTATCTCAGATAATGAAACACAGTTCTTATTTTGCGGATGATCATCCTAATTAAATGCCAGTTTATTAAAATAAAATACGGTACGCTTGCCCCCGGAGATCTTGTTATTTTTGATGACCTGGTAGCCGAAGCAAATAAAATAGTTCTGGTACCAGTGAATCATTTTACTGCCCAGGTCTTCCATTACTTTATCGTTCTTATATTTATTCTCTATACCCATATTTTGCAGGGTATTTCCTGATTCATCGTTCCCGGTGATCTTGTAATAGAGCTTGTTCTGGCTGGTGTAAAAGAATGCGAGCTCGCCGCGGCTCGTATAGCTTTCCATATATTTTGCCAGGTTGAAGGTAAGTATGTCGCGGATCTCTACCCCATCATTCCAAACAAGTTCCCCCTCAGGGGAGAAGGCAGCAGCTATACCCGTAATGTAATTGTATCCGTCGAAAACCGTATAGGTTTGTGGGATTGGCCTGCCATAATAGTCATAATACATATTGGTCACTGTGCGGTACTCAGGATAATAGGCTTCGGCCAAAAGGATATAATTACCGTTAAAAGGGACAGCATCATGGAGCAGCAAGGTATATTCAAGCGAGTATTCATCACCCTTGCTCTTCTCTTTTTCTGCTTTTTTCTTCAAGTCGGCTATTGTTTTGCTGCTTAGAGCCCGGAACATTTCCTCAAATTCCAGGAAATTATAGTAGTTGATGAAGACTTCTTTCCCTGCTTCGAACCTGGTAATAAAATATCCTGCCGTTTCCGGACCGGTATCATCCTGGGCCTCGCCCACTTTAGAAGCATAATTGTTATAAGTACCCATAATCAGCAGGGTGTCACCTCCGGAATAGGCGATCCTGGCCTCATTCATAACCTTCTTCTCTATTGCAGGATTGATCCGGTAAGTGTTTTCCAGTGTCCCTGTATAATCCATCTGGAGGATCAGGATGGCATTCTGTTTCTTTCCCAGGTAGTTTTGCACGATAATAAAAATTTTGCTGTCTTCCTGGTCGAAACTCAGTTGCTGGAGAATATTCAGGCCTTCCATTTCAGGTTTGACCTGTCTTGATGTACCCTGATCAAGATCAACGAACTGCAAATATGGCTCATACTTACTGTTGTTGAATGCAATGACTGCAGTCCCATTATTTATGCTGAAATGCATCGGTTCCGACTTTTCAGGGCCCGCTACATCGATTACTTCAAACACGTTCTGGCTATAGTCAATCTTAACGATTTGTATATTAAAGTCGGATTTCGGCTTGTCAATATCCATGAAAAGCAGATAGGTGTTATGATCATCATGCCCGGAACCCTTGAACTTCATTCCGGTGATGAGGGCTGTGTCGGCCAGCCACTTTTGGCTCAGGTTTTTAGTGTAAAAGGCAAAATGCCAGATGCGGGTATCTATGCCACTTCCTCTATCCTCACTCTCGAAGAAAACAAGCAATCCGTTTTCTGCACATGGCACCAGGTTATAACTTTCCATGTCGAGGTTGGCATTTAGCTCAACCCGAAGAGGGTTCTTCCCTTGTGCCTGGCTTTGTTTATTAGCTCCGAAGCAGAAGGCCAGCAGAAGTATAAAAAGGATAATATATCTCATCTTATTCCGTGTGCATTGCCATAACAATATTAACACTTTTTTTGCTGAAATATTTGATGCTGTAACAAAAAAGGGCCCCGCTACTGTGAGGCCCTTTAAATATTATATGATGTGTGCTAATTATTCGATAATAAGCTTCTCGTTCCTGCTGTTTCCGAATTCATCGGTAAAATGCAGGATGTAGATACCATCTGTCAGTCCGCCCAGGTCAATGCTGGTAGTTCCTGAAACTGTAATATCGCCTGTTACCTGAGCTCCAAGGAGTGAATAAACCTGGAGGTTTACGGTCTGCCCTTTTGCTGTAGTTACATTTAATGTGTTTACAGCAGGGTTTGGATAGAAGCTCACTTCAGCGGCAAAGCTTGATCCTTCACCAATTCCTGTACCACCTACACCTGTGATGAGGATGTCATCAACTTCCCATGTGGCAGATTCAGCACTTGTCGAAGTATACTTGAAAGCGACAAAGACTGAGCTTCCATTTATTCCTGAGATATCGATTTCGCCACTAGAGATCCAATCAAAGTACCCTGAGGAAGTTTCAAATGTGAGAGGTGTCCAGCTTGCAGTAGTTGGGTCGCTACCATCATAATCGTTTGATATCAATGCTTCAAGAGCTGGTCCGTCATAGGCATCAGCTGTATGGAAAATCAGCACCTCAGAAGAATAGTTGTCGAAATTCATAGAGGGTGAGATCAGCCAGTCTTCATTAGCATTTGAAGAAGAGCCATCATAGCCTGAGCATTTGGCGCAAGGGGTATCATCTATACCATGGATATCATCAATCTCCCATTCCTGGCTACCGCCAACATTGACGCGGGTCCAATTTCCCCATCCATTGTTGAAGTTTTCTGACTCAATAATGCTGATGTCTGCTGTTGTGGCGTTTGCAGCAGGAGCTGTACCGTCATTCTTATAATCAATATCGGCTCCTCCATTTGTATAAGGATAGATCTTGAAGTAATAAGGAGTATTGGTCCCAAGGTTTGCAAAGCTGCATGCCTGTGCTCCGTATCCAACATTCAATGCCCCACTGCCATCGGAGAGATCCAGATCGTCTGCGATAGCTGTTCCATCCACAGGAGCAGTAATATTGTCTTCTGTGCTGGCAAGTACGAGATATCCGTTTGGCAATTGATCGCCTATGGCATCCATCCAACTCAGGTTGATGCCTACTCCAGCAGCAGCAGCTGCAAAATCAGTGGGATAATTGGTAGGTTCAGGTGAGACCCCGGCTGCCATAATACTGAAATCATCATAGTAAACCATACCACCTGTAAAGTTATTTTCGTGGTACACTCGTACTTCAAATCGGAATCCGTCTGCATTGGCAGGAGCCGGAAGAGAAACAGTAAACTCTTGCCAGCCCGGCATATTTACGGAATATTCATCAGGCCTGAGTTCTTCCTGATTATCATCTAAATAGGATGTGCCTTCGAGCCAGTACGACCATATCCGGGTTTTTGCAGCAGTATCATTGTCCATATAATAATACTTGATGGTGTAGTTCACACCACCAACGATACCTGCAACGTCCTGCTGCAGGTCCTTGGAACTGCTTTCTGAGGTATGACCTGCGGAGAAATCACCACTGTGTGCGCTACCTTTTGCCTGAACAATATTTTCGGCTTTGTCCCAGTCTGAAGGTGTGTTCATGTCATCCCAGAGCTCAACACTGCCATTGACAACCAACTCCTGTGCCTGGCTTCCTGCAGGGAGGGCAATTATCATTGCCAGAATAAATAAAATGTAAAGATTTTTCATAAGGCTATTTTTTTGGATTAGACAAAAAAGCCATTTCTGCCCGTGAGCAGAAATGACTCTGTGTTAGATGTTCAAATTATTTAATGATCAGCTTTCCTGTTTCAAGTATATTGCTTTCTGTCAGGTACCTGATGAAATAGATGCCTGAATCCAGGTGATCAAGGTTAAGTACTGTGCTTCCTTCCGTGATCCTGCTCTGGAGAATCTGCTGGCCGGTCATGTTGAAAATGCTCAGGGTGATGTCTTCGCCACTGGTATTCTCAACGTTCAGGATGCCATAAGCCGGGTTAGGATATATCTTGATGAGACCTTCAGCGTCAAATTCACCAATGCCGATAGGATGCACATCGATATAATCTGTTTTCAGCATAGTATCATCGCCATAGTCGTTACTTACGGTAAGAGAAACATCATATAAGCCTACCATGGCCCATGTGATCGGTTCCGGAGTTTCCAGCATGGAAGTTGGAGGTGTTCCTTCTTCGAAGGTCCACGACCATCCGGTGATGGTTCCTGTAGATAGATCAGTGAAATTCACTCCCTGTCCTACAGCCGGGTTTGTGGCATCAGCCTCAAAATCAGCTACCGGAGCAAAATCTACAGAGATGTAATCCATCTTTGTAAGCAAAGAAGTTTCACCGAAATCATTTTCCACTTCCAGTGTCACATCATAAGTGCCCTGTGCAGCATACATAATGCCGGCAGGGTTTTGATCAGTAGAAGTAGCAGGATCTCCACCTTCAAATGTCCACATCCATGATATCATTGTTCCACCGGTCGACATATCGCTGAAGTCGGTAGTTCCTCCTACCAGGACAGTAGTATCAGCAGCCTTAAAGTTAGCTGTTGGCATGACCATAGAACATCCGGCCATTGGTGTGGCCCAGATGCTATCTCCTGCGCTGTTAATAGCTGCAAACTCTGTTGATGCTGCCCAGTTTGCTGCCAGTCCGTTGTCGAGGCCTGGATCACAGAGTGTCAGTGAAGGCCCGAAGCCATCAGCCAGTGAATCCCATGGCATATGATCATCGTACCTCACCGAGTCGACAAACATGCCGCTTGCATTAACAAGGTGGATAAGTTCACCTGAGTTGCTAAGAGCACCGCTGGTCCATTCCACTGAGGTGATTCCGAAGAGATTGTCAACAGCAGCAGCGTTGATAGATACAACTACATATTCGGCCGGGTTAAGTACAAGCGGTGCAAATGTATGGGTAACTCCTGCTTCGAAGTAGAATCCATCCAAATCGACCGGATCAGCACCATTGTTGTATAGTTCAATAAACTCCAGTGAGTCGTTTCCACTTTCCGGTGGATTGTACATGATCTCGGTGATCACAATCTCGGGTGGAATATAGGCTTCGATGATCTCAAAGGTTGAGGGGCTATTTCCAACGGGAGTTCCGCTAAGGTCAGAAATGCGGATGATATATTCATCGCCGGGAGCCTGTCCTGTCATAATGGTCCAGTTAAATGACAATTCACCTGAAGATATATTGTTAACGATCAATTGAGGTGTACCTGTACCAATATCAACAAGATCGATCCTCATCTGGCCAGAGTAGTTAATGGTGTCCCATGTAATTTCATGAGTAGATCCTTGTTCCCAGACTTCTCCCCCTGTAGGAGAGGTAACGATAATAGTTGGATCATCAGGAAAGTTTTTCCATCCCGGTGTTCCCAGTTCTGCCTGAAGGCTGGCAGCCCAGTTTTCACCCATTTCATTGTCCAGGTTCGGATCCAGGAGTGAAAGTGAAGGTCCATTGCCATCAGGTTCTGTTGGCCATGGAGAACCGTCATCGTAAGGTACTATATCGGCAGAGAGCCTACCCAAACTAAACAGGTTTACGTCATCACCACCGTTATTTAAGTAAATATTTGTTTGAAGTGTGCCATCCAGATCGGGAGTGAAGGGGAAATTACCGAAACTGGATAATTTGATAGTGTAATATTGATCCGGACTTAGTACAGTTCCGCTGGGAATGGCAACAGGAGTATTGGTGGGTGTATTATCCTGGACAAACCATCCACCAATTTCAATATCTTCGGTAGTGTTGTTGTAAAGTTCTATCCATTCTTCATCATCACCTGTTGAGTTGTACATGATCTCGTTGATCACGATACCACCGGGCTCGTAGGAGTCAACGGTAACCATGACATTGTCGATCTCCCAGGTTTTGGCTCCGTCGGTGGGATTTGAATAATAAACAAAAGCAAAATGAACCTCGGTATCAATACCCGAAAGGTCTATGCCTCCTGAACTTACCCATTCCCAGCCACCGCCTGATAAGGTTGCTGTGAGGTCGGTCCATGAAGCTGTTGACGGATCTCCGCCATCATCATAATTGGTTGAATATTTAACTTCCAGGTCAGGCCCTGCATAGTTACATGCATTCATGAAAGTTAGTGCAGGGTTGATGGCCCCGTCAAGGTCGAAACGCGGAGATATCAGCCAGTCTTCATTGTCCTGTGCACCACCTGAATAACCTGACATCGCGGCACAGTTGGAGCCACCTATACCGAAAGAATTGTCACGGTCCCATACCTGGTCGCCTATCATGCTCACAGTATCCCATGCCATCCAGCTCCAGTCAAAGTCCTCGTAAAGCAACAAGGAAGTAGTCGCCGCGGTAGCTTCAGGATATGTACCATCCGTTTTGTAATCTATATCAGTACCGCCATTCGTATAAGGGAATATGGCGAAATAATACATTGTGCTTGTGGTAAGACCAGTAAAAGTAAAGATCTCGTTGCCAAATGCAACATTCTTGGCTCCGGCACCATCGCTCAGGTCAAGGTCATCCGAAACAGGTGTTCCGTCTACCGGGGCAACAATGTCGTCAGCTTCGCTGATAAATACAACATATGCACCTGGCAACTGGGCCCCCGTTGCATCTGTCCAGCTTGTTTCAATTGCATTACCCATATCCATTGCTCCAAAATTGCTAGGATAGTTGGTAGGTTCCGGCAATGGACCACCTCCAAATGTCTGGCTATTGTTTAGTGCACCAGACGTTGCTGTAGCTGGGTTTTGCCAGGTAAAGCTACCATAGCTTGTTCCACTACCACTTAACTTGCAGTGATTCTCCAACTGGAGTACTGCTGGTTTCTGCGACACCAATATCAGTAGAAGTCATACCGTTTGCTAGCACCATCAGTAGCTGTGAATGCACCTTCATAGCTGAGAAATTGTCCGGTAATCAGTGCCCTGGTAACTAAATGCCAGTCCATCCGGTGCACCATTTTGAACTGACCATTTGCGGTATAATTAAAATAGTAAAAGGTAAAATTGCCTACAGTATTACCAACTGTAAATTCGTCAAGGGTGTGTGGTGATAATAAGATGCCCCATTACTCCATTGTAGAGGTCAACTTGAAAGTCGGACAGGGTATAACTGCCTGGGTTTTCCAGCACAATCTCAACGGTTTCGTTGACATCGGTACTGGCATTATCATAATGGATCTCATTGATCCATGCATTCTGCCCCTGAAGGTTAAGGGCAAGTAGGGCTATTAAAGCCACTAAAAGGGTAGTGATCTTTCTCATAATTTAAATATTTGTAGGTTAAGTTTTACTAGAATTTACCAAATCTTATAATATACAAAAATGCTGATTATATTGGAAAAAGTAAAGAGGGGGGAGTTAAATATTTGTTAACAATGTTAATAAAGTAAATTAGTTCCTAGTGACTAGTTCCTAGTTGCTAGTGCCTAATGGGAAGTAAAAGTGTATAATTCACAGTGTACAGTGTATATAAAAAAACCCCGCAGAATCTGCGGGGTTTGTGATTGTTATACGTTTGCATTACTTCTTATCGTCCGGTGGAACTTCTTCAAAGTCTACGTCAGTGACTTCGTCGTCACCTGATCCGCCGCTGCCGGCTTCTCCGCCAGGGGCGTCCTGTCCGGGCTGTCCTTCTGCTCCAGGCTGCTCAGTGTTCTGATACATCTCTGAGCTGGCGGCCTGCCACATCTGGTTCATCTTTTCCAGTGAAGCATCGATGGCATCGATATCCTGGTTCTTGTGAGCCTCTTTGAGCTCAGTCAGGGCACCTTCGATCTCAGCCTTTTTGTCGGCCGGGAGCTTGTCGCCATATTCCTTCAGCTGTTTCTCTGTCTGGAAGATCATGGCATCGGCACTGTTCAGCTTGTCGATCCTTTCTTTGGCTTTCTTATCCTCATCGGCATTGGCTTCAGCTTCCTGCTTCATCTTGTTGACCTCATCATCTGTGAGTCCTGAAGACGCTTCAATGCGGATCTGCTGTGATTTGCCAGTGCCTTTGTCTTTGGCAGATACATTCAGGATACCATTGGCATCAATGTCGAAGGTTACTTCGACCTGAGGTACACCTCTTGGTGCGGGAGGAATCCCGTCGAGGTGGAACCTGCCAATACTTTTGTTTCCTGTGGCCATGGGCCTTTCTCCCTGAAGTACATGGATCTCAACCGATGGCTGGTTATCTGCAGCTGTCGAGAAAGTCTCCGACTTCTTGGTAGGGATGGTTGTATTTGATTCGATGAGCTTGGTCATCACGCCACCGAGTGTTTCAATACCCAGTGAAAGCGGGGTTACGTCGAGGAGCAATACATCTTTTACCTCTCCTGTGAGAACACCACCCTGGATGGCAGCACCTACTGCAACTACTTCATCAGCATTCACACCTTTTGAAGCCTCTTTGCCAAAGAAATCGGATACAACCTTCTGGATGGCAGGGATACGTGTAGATCCACCAACCAGGATCACTTCGTCAATGTCGGCTGTTGTCAGACCGGCATCTTTCAGCGCAAGCTTACAAGGCTCAATGGTTGCCTGTATATATTTATCTGTAAGCTGCTCGAATTTCGACCTGCTGAGCTTCCTGACAAGGTGTTTAGGAATACCATCTACTGGCATGATATAAGGCAGGTTGATCTCTGTCTCATTTGAGCTCGAGAGCTCTACCTTGGCCTTTTCAGCAGCTTCTTTCAGCCTCTGCATGGCCATTGGGTCTTTGTGAAGGTCGATGCCTTCATCTTTTTTGAATTCTTCAGCGAGCCATTCGATAATAGCATCATCAAAATCATCACCACCCAGGTGGGTGTTACCATTGGTAGATTTTACTTCAAATACACCATCACCCAGTTCGAGGATGGAAATATCGAAAGTTCCGCCACCAAGGTCAAATACAGCAACCTTTACTTCACTGGCTTTCTTGTCGAGTCCATAGGCCAAAGCAGCAGCTGTTGGTTCATTGATGATCCTTTTTACTGTTAGTCCTGCGATCTCACCGGCTTCTTTGGTAGCCTGGCGCTGAGAGTCGCTGAAATATGCCGGAACGGTAATGACCGCTTCGGTAACATCCTGTCCAAGGTAATCTTCAGCTGTCTTCTTCATCTTCTGAAGAATGATGGCTGAGATCTCTTGAGGAGTATATTTTCTGTCGTCGATTTGTACTCGTGGAGTGTTGTTGTCACCTTTGACAACCTTATATGGTACACGCTTGATCTCGGTTGATACCCTGTCGAAGGTTTCACCCATGAAGCGTTTGATACTATATACTGTTTTTTCAGGATTGGTGATGGCCTGCCTTTTGGCGGGATCACCAACCTTACGTTCACCATTCTCTGTGAATGCTACAATAGATGGGGTTGTCCTTCGTCCTTCACTGTTAGGAATAACGACAGGCTCATTCCCTTCCATCACGGCAACGCATGAGTTGGTGGTACCTAAGTCAATTCCAATTATTTTTCCCATTTGTTATATATTTTGTTTGTTTGACACTTTATTTTCTGTAGACCATATGTCAATGATTGTGCCAATGGGATTTTGGCAGGAAAATCAGGCCTTTTTGAAGAATTATGTGACAAAAAGGCAGAAAATAAGCTTAAAAGAGGCTAGTAGCGGAACTTCAGGGTGTAATAGTTCTCCTTGATATAGGACACTGTTATATCGTTGAGTTTTTTTTGTTTGATGGCGGTGGCCCTGGATGAAAAGATACCTATTCCATTCACAATATTGGTATACTCAGGCCTGTCCTGGATAATGCTGGTCGAAGGCTCATTGACTTCCATATAAGTATTCAATTCCTTCCCGCCCGCTTTTATAATGTACTCTACATTGCTCGTGAAGCGATCGGTGACCTTTTCTTCTGTAGATGCATCCTGATAAGGGACATAGGTTTCAAGGGCAACATAGAACAGATTACCTGTGTAATAGGATTCCACTTCCAGACCTACCTGGGATTTCCGTGTATCCTTGAACCAGTCAATGTAGCGGTATACTGTATCAGCAGAACCCTCAAATAGTTCTTTGAAATGAAACCTTATAGCGACATCATAGCGTGGCGCCTCATCTTTTCGGTTCCAGATTATGGCCTTGGGATCAGTGGTGTTGTCGATACGGACCTTTTTCGCAAAACCTGGTGTAGTAATATCAAATTCGTCAAACATAAAAGTGGTAGCCGCAGATGTGATCTCTGTCTCTTTATAAAGAATACGAAGCTGGTAGTTCTTATTCACCTCGGGCTGAAAAGTACTGTAGTATAGAATCTGGTTAGGGTTATAGAAAGTCCCGGTATCTTTATTAGTGATGGTGATGGTGTCGAAATAATGAATAATCTCCGGGCTATCTTCTGCCCATATGCTGGCGTTCAACTTTTCTATAAACTGACTTGAATCAGGAACCTTGGCCATGATCAAAGCATTGTCGGGTCCCAGGAAAGCCTTGTTGATCTTCAGGAATGTAGTATCGTCTTTGGTATCAAGAAGGCCATAAACTACCGTGATCTGCTGGTATGATGCATTAATATCAACATCAGTGCTGCATCGGTTGAAAAGGACGATGCTAATGAGTATGAGTAGAAGTAATGAAACTTTTTTCATTTCAGTTAAATGATTAGGGATGACAAAAGTATACAAAATATACATATGTGAGATCTTCATTGGGAATTATTTGATGTTACTGGTCACTGGTTACTGGTTACTGTCTACTGCCTACTGCCTACTGCCTACTGCCTACTGCCTACTGCCTACTGCCTACTGCCTACTGCCAAAATCTTCCTATCTTTGCAAAAAAATTGATAATCAAGCTCCAAGGATATGATGGAAATAGAACCTAGCTTTCCAAAGATCACCACGCACGTCCTGCAGGAAATGAAACTGAAGCAGGAAAAGATTGCGATGCTGACCGCGTATGATTACAGCATGGCACGCATTCTTGACCAGGCTGGCATTGATATCATTCTGGTGGGTGATTCTGCCTCCAATGTGATGTCGGGCCATAAAACAACTCTCCCGATTACATTGAATGATATGATCTATCATGCCTCTTCGGTCATGCGGGCCGTGAAGAGAGCCCTTGTAGTTGTCGACCTGCCATTTGGTACTTACCAGGGCGACTCCAAGGTAGCTTTGCAATCGGCCATCAGGATCATGAAAGAATCAGGTTCCAATGCGGTGAAGATGGAAGGAGGGGAGGAGATCCTGGAGTCAATCGGACGTATACTGTCGGCAGGGATCCCTGTTATGGGGCACCTTGGACTGACCCCTCAATCAATCCATAAATTTGGGACCTATGTGGTGAGGGCTACTGAGGAAAATGAAGCCCGCAAACTGGTACAAGATGCACTATTGCTTGAGAAAGCCGGTTGTTTCGGCATCATACTGGAAAAAATACCGGCCAGGCTTGCTGCTGAAGTAGCACAAACGGTCAGGATACCTGTGATAGGAATAGGAGCAGGCCACGAAGTAGATGGGCAGGTGCTCGTACTTCACGATATGCTCGGCATCACCCAGGAATTCTCTCCCAGGTTCCTGAGAAGGTACCACAACCTTAGCGAGGAGATCAAAGGCTCAGTGAAGGCTTACATTAAAGATGTAAAGAGCGTTGACTTTCCAAATGAAAGAGAACAATACTAGGTAACATTCATGCACCTCACCCCCTTAACCCCCTGACCCCCTTTTCCCCCTCTCCTTGAGGAGAGGGGGCCAGGGGGTGAGGTGGATTTTTGATAATTAATATTACATATACAATCAAACAGATCCGAAATATATCCCCCTCTGAAGTCCTTTACGAGGACAATCACATAATTGTGGTCAACAAGCGGTCATCTGATATTGTCCAGGGCGACAAAACAGGAGATGTTCCTCTGAGCGAGATCGTTAAGAAATACATTAAAGAGAAGTATAACAAGCCGGGTGATGTTTTTCTTGGTGTGGTACATCGTCTCGACCGTCCGGTAAGCGGGGCCGTGATCTTTGCACGTACAAGCAAAGCCCTGACCCGCCTGAATGAGATGATCCGCGATAGAAAGATCGATAAGACTTATTGGGCAGTGACTGCCGGCATGCCACATGAGGAGAGCGGGCACCTGACACATTATCTCAGGAGGAATCAGAAAAAAAATATGTCATTTGCCTCTGCCGAGCCCGGCCCTGATCGCCTGAAAGCAGAACTTGACTATCGTTTCTTGGCCTCGTCAGATAATTTTAACCTCCTGGAGATCGACCTGCTCACCGGCAGGCACCACCAGATCAGGGTGCAGCTGGCTGAAATTGGCTGTGTGATCAAAGGCGATCTGAAATATGGGGCAAAGAGGTCCAATAAGAACGCATCCATTCACCTCCATGCCAGAAAAGTCAAGCTGATACACCCCATAAAAAAAGAGCCGATCGAAGTTATTGCTCCCGTGCCTGACGACCCGGTATGGAACTTTTTTCAAAAGGAATTCGGCTCCTGATCATACATTGCCTTTTCTGAACATCTTTTCCTAACTTTGGATGATGCAATGGCATGCTCAACTCATAAGAAGTTATTCGGGATTATTGTTTCTCCTGATCTTTATCCTGTCACCCCAGCTCTCTCAGGCCCAGTATTATAGCACCGGGCAGGAACCGGCATCGATCCGTTGGCGACAGATTAGATCCGAGCATGTGAAGCTGGTCTTTCCTGATTATTATGAGCAACAGGCCCGTAAGTTGCTCACCTATCTCGATTCTACAAATACCTATATCGGGAATTCCCTCGATTATCATCCGAAACGCATTTCCTTGATCATGCACACCCAGTCGGCAAAATCCAATGCCCTGGTTGCATGGGCCCCCAGGCGCATGGAATTTTACACCACACCGCCCCAGGATTCATATGCACAGCCATGGCTTGAACAGCTATCTCTGCATGAATACAGGCATGTTGTCCAGGTGGAGAAATTAAACCAGGGCCTCACAAAAGTTATTTCCTGGATCTTTGGCCAGCAAGGAACGGCTGCCATCCTTGGCCTGTACGTGCCGTTCTGGTTTCTTGAAGGCGATGCCGTTGTGAGCGAAACTGCCCTGGGATATTCGGGAAGGGGCAGGAATCCGCTGTTTGAAATGCGCTTGCGTGCACAGATGCTGGTTAAAGGCCGATACTCATATGATAAGGCTGTCCTGGGGTCGTATCGGGATTTTATCCCGGACTCTTACGAACTGGGCTATTTCCTGGTAGCCGAAGGCAGAAGAAAATATGGGACTGAGCTCTGGGTTCATACCCTCAACAGGGTAGCGAAACGGCCTTACATGGTAACACCTTTTCAGAAAGGGATCAAAGACGTGAGCGGTTTGAGAAAGCTACCCTTTTATAATGAAAGCCTCAGTAGTTTAAAGAAAAGGTGGTACAGGCAGGATAGCCTGACAAAGGTTGATCCCGTAAAACAGCTTAGCCCTGAGCAAAAATATTACACTGATTACCGTTATCCGGCTTATATCGGAAATAATGAGATTGTGGCACTTAAGCAAGGGATCGACGACATTTCGAGGTTTGTAAAGATCAATAAGGACGGGGAAGAGGAGGTGATCTTTACACCGGGATTTTTGAAACAGGAAACACTTACATATGCTGCCGGAAAGATCTGCTGGGCAGAGACAAGGGCCGACCTGCGCTGGTCGAATAAGAGTACGACTGTGATCAGGATCTTTGATATTGAAAGCGGGAAATCGAGGACCCTGAAAAATCAATTGCGCCTGTTTGCTCCCGCCCTGAATGATGATGCCACAAAGATTGTTGCGGTGCATGTTGATAGCCTCGACAGCTATGCACTGGTGATTATTGATGCAGAGACAGCTAAGATCATCAGAAGAATGCCCACACCGGAAAATGTATTCCCGCTTACTCCTGTATGGGCGGGAGATGAGCTGATCATAGCAGTACTTGTATCGGAGAATGGAAAGACCCTGGCCAAGTTCGATGCCGGATCTGGGCGGTATAAAACTTTTCTTGGATGGGGATTCAGCGAGATTTCTCAGCCTGTATTTCATGCTCCATATATCTACTTCACAGGATCATGGTCAGGGATCTCTAATATATACGCATTAAGTAAGCAGGACGCCAGCCTGTATCAGGTGAGTTTTTCACGATTCGGAGCCATGGATGCAAACATTTCGGAAGATGGGACCCGGCTGCTATATGTTGATTATACACCGGATGGCCACACCATCGTTCAAACACCCTTGGAAAAAGATCATTGGATCCCTCTGTCGGAGGTGCGCAATCAATCCATAGGCCTCTATAAGTCAATCACTACACAGGAAACGATCGTGCCTGCGTGGACCGAAGTGCCGGCTTCTGAAACACCTTCGAAGAAATATTCTAAGGCCGGAAACCTCTTCAACTTTCATAGCTGGGCACCACTTGCCATCAATGCCTCTACCTTTGATATCAACCCGGGTGTATCCATCCTCTCGCAAAACTTGTTGAGCAGCAGTTTCCTGGAAGCAGGATATTCCTATGATCTCAACGAGGAGGCGGGTAAGATCTATGGTAAATACAGCTATGCAGGGTGGTATCCAATCATCGATCTGATGGCTGATTATGGCTTGCGCAGGGATTATGCATACATGGCCGAGAAGATAGAAGTGAAATGGCATGAAACAAATCTGAGTGCAGGCCTCCGCTTACCTTTCAACTTTAGTCGTGGGAAATACTTTGCCGGGCTCACAACATCTGTATATGCCGGCCAGATCTTGAGGCGCATGGTAAAGGAGAGTACCCTGAGCTTTAAAAACCCGGATATCTTTTCGATGAGCTATAGCCTGAACATGTACCGGCAAATCAAATCCAGCATGCGCGATATTTTTCCGCGCTGGGGACAAAGCCTAGGATTATACTATCGGGATACCCCGGGAAGAAATAACTATAGTTATATAGCCGCCGCTATAGTGAGTGTGTATGTTCCCGGTATCATCCGCCACCAGGGTTTGAATATCTATGCCGGGTATCAGTACAGGGAGATTGGAGATTATTACTTATAAATTTGGCGATATTGTAACATATCCAAGGGGAGTTAGTGGGAAACAGAATCAGAGCCTCATGAGTATCAGGGGGACCTATGCTTTCCCGATTGCCTATCCCGACTGGAGTATTGGCCCCGTAATTTATATGAAACGCATCCGTGCTAACCTCTTTTATGATTATGCTTTTGGCTGGGATAATAATAATTTGCAAACCTATAACTCATTTGGAGCAGATCTGCTCACCGAGCTGCATGTGCTTCGGTTCCTGGCCCCATTTGAGCTGGGGGTGCGTTATGCTTACCTGCCGGATGATGCTACTTCATATTGGTCCTTTCTGTTCTCTATCGGCTTTAATTCATTTTATATTGGTGGTGCCCCACAACCCGGAAAAATGTATTAAATTGTCGTACTAAACGATTGTGAAGGATCTATTTGAAGTTTTTTTGAAACAAATTAAAGTACCATGAAAAAACGTGAACTTACATTCAAGCCTGAGCTTGAAACGATAATAAAAAAATGCCAGATCTGTAACATGGCCATGGTCGATAAAGATGGAAATCCTTATGTGCTACCCATGAATTTTGGATATGAGGATGACTATATTTATTTCCATTCTGCCCGGACAGGGATGAAGGTCGATGTACTTACCAACAACCCCAATATATGCGTCTCATTCAGTACCGATGAACAACTCAAATGGGTGAATGAAAAGGTGGCTTGCAGCTGGGGCATGAAATACCGCTCGGTGCTAGCCTATGGACAGGTCGAGTTCATAGATGATTTTGATGAAAAAGAAAAAGCACTGAAAGTGATTATGAAAAACTATTCAGAGATTGACTTCGCTTTCAATGCCCCTGCCGTAAAAGATGTACTTGTATTTCGTATGAAGATTGAAAAACTACACGGTCGCGCACTAGGATACTAGATACTGGATACTGGATGCTGGATGCTGGATACTGGATGCTGGATACTGGATGCTGGATACTGGATCCTGGATACTGGATACTGGATGCTGGATGCTGGATCCGCGTCCCGCGAACCTCGTACCGCGTCCCACGCCCCCCGAACTGCGTCCCTCGTCCCGCGCACCTAAGATGATAACCAGCGTTCAGCTTCAATGGCAGCCATACATCCGCTTCCTGCGGCAGTGACTGCCTGGCGGAAAACGTGATCCTGAACATCACCTGCGGCAAATACTCCTTCTACACTTGTTTTGCTTGAATCCGGTTTGGTGACAAGATAACCCATGTCATCAACTTCAAGCTGGCTTGAAAAGATCTCAGTATTTGGTTTATGCCCAATGGCTACAAAGAATCCATCGACTTTCAGGGTTTTCTTTTCTTGTGTTTTAACATTCTGTACACTTACTCCGGTCACCTTTTTGCCAAAGCCTTCAACTTCCCCAACAACTTCCAGAGGTACGCTGTCCCATACCATTTCAATATTTTTTGTCGCGAACACTTTTTTCTGCATGGCTTTTGAGGCGCGCAGTTCATCACGGCGGTGGATCATATATACCTTGTTGCAGAGTTTGGCCAGGTAGGTGGCTTCTTCAGCTGCTGTGTCTCCGCCGCCAACGATGGCAACATCTTTTCCTTTGTAAAAGAACCCATCACAGGTGGCACAGGCAGATACGCCATAACCATTGTATTCTGATTCAGACTCAAGGCCTAACCATTTTGCTGTTGCACCGGTAGCGATTATGACTGTTTCTGCTTCGATAATTTTGCCATCATCGGCCTTGGCGATAAAAGGCCTGCTTGAGAAATCAACCTCCGTGATCATGCCCCAGCGTACATCCGTTTCAAACCTTTCGGCTTGTTTTTTCAGATCTTCCATCATGGCAGGGCCATCGGTTCCTTCCGGATATCCCGGGAAGTTATCTACTTCAGTAGTTGTGGTCAGCTGTCCGCCCGGCTGAAGCCCTTGGTACATCAACGGTTTAAGATCAGCACGTGCTGCGTAAATAGCTGCTGTGTATCCTGCAGGACCTGAGCCAATGATCAGGCATTTTGTTTTTTCGGTAGATTCACTCATGGTAATAGTATTTATTCGTTATTTTTATTATTGATCCTGGTGTGTATTTGCCTGCAAGAAGTCAGTAGTCCGAATAACTTAAGACTTACAGATTATTCATGATCAAACATCAAACTTGACAAATTGACATATTTAATCTCCAAATAGAGATGTTATTGCTTTGTCAAAAAGCATGCCAAAGCCCGGTATGATCAGTAGCTCTATTGCTCAAGCACGGCTGCACTTTCCATGATAATGGCGTAGACGTAACCTGCCCCGAAATCCTTGTCGAGGGCGATGGTGCCCTGGAAGCTAACAACATCATCCAAATTAAATTTAACCGGGTCTTTCATCGTTATTGTAAGATCAAACTGGCCTTCATAGCTTGTGCCATCCTGGATATGGATCCAGTTTTGATTCATGATATTCCTGTTGATCTTAACCACTTTCCCTTTTACGGTGGCTTGTTTCCCACTGTATTTTTCCTTGTTGACAAAAAGTTCTGCAAGAGATATCTCTTCCCCCTTGTGTGTGATCTTGATGTCACCTTCCTTACTCGCATCTGATTGGCCCTGGGTGGCCGCAGGCATTGCAGTATTTCCCGTATGTTGTGATTGTTCTCCGAAATATCCAATAAACAATATGGAATCAAAAGTTCTCTTCAATTGCTTGCTTTCGAAATTCTTCATCCAGACGGACTCAACATAATAATATGTTTTCCCTATTTCGACCGGGCGGGCGTTGATGGCCGCCCAAAAGTCCTTACCGTCTGCTTCCAGTCGCAGATAAGTATATGTTCCGGCATCAATGGCTTCCAATACAATCGCCGTTTTTTCATTTGCTGCCGGCATTGCGGCTTCCTTTGCCATAGCCTGCTCCTGCACAGATTCATGGTTTAAAGCTTGAGGATCTTTTCCATTATTGCAGGAAGATAAGACGGCTATTCCTATGATGATAAAGATTAGTTTTTTCATATGTTTTTTTTAGAACGGTAAAGGTATAAAAAAGCACGAAATGAAAACGATAAAGCACACTGGCAGACATCTGGTTCTGCACGGGAGCTTTGTATTTCATATGCCTTCTTTACTGTCTTTGCTCTTTCTTGTTGATTTCGCCAAACATCCCTTCATTTTGTACTCCTTCTTCCTATTCTATAGACTTAATTGAGGTTTTAAATAAGTAAATAATTTGGTTCCTCATATAAATTCATTATTGCCTGTGATCATGCACCTTTCATTTCCTCCCCCTTTTTCTTGCTTAAAGGATAGCCTATGAAGGGACTCCTTTAGCAGGTCATAAAGGACAATAGGATCATTGAGGAGCCCACTTAGCCGGAGGATTTTCTTTCTGTTAGCCGGAAAGATTATAAATCACTTTAATTAGCGTTTAGTTTGATCATATGCACATATAGATATATATTGCTAAATACCTGTATGTCAGTAAAATAAAACGTGTTTTTTGTCGATCATATTTGATTTATACTTATATTACGAAAAATCGTGTAGCCATGAGAACTTTAATTAAGATTTCCGTGTTTTACATTTCTTTATTGTGTGTGATATCATGTAATAGAGGTGAGACTAACATGTCGGATAACTCATTAGATCCTGAAATAAGTAATAAGCAAATAAGCATTTCTTGTGAATCCCCTTTTCAAAAAATCTTGTTAACCTGGGTTGAAGATTTCAATCTATCACATCCCAACATTCAGATGATAGTTCAGGACAGCAACTCTGATTTAGTACTTATTTCTGAAAACCGAGTGATCGAATCTAATGATACAGTTTCATGGCGGGTTCCTGTCATGCGGGAGGGAATAATTCCTGTTGTTTCAGACGAAAATCCCTATTTAGATGTTCTGGCAAAACAGGGAATTAGTAAAGAAAAGTTAGTAAAAATATTCACCGGTAATCAAGTTAGTTGGGGAGAATTACTGGGCAATGATGCAGGAGAAAAAGTCACAGTATTTCTTCCTGAGAAAGGGTTGGGGTGCAGTGAGAAGTGGGCAGATTTTCTGGAAATCAGTGCTGAATCTTTACAAGCCAGGAGATTTTCAAATATGGAGACAATACTTGATTCCATTAAACAAAATCCAAACATCATAGCAGTATTAAATGCATGCTGTGCCTATGATCCTGAAACTAATGAAGGCGTGGAAGGGATCATTGCCCTTTCCATGGATTTGAATAATGATGGACGTATCGACAGCAAGGAAGAAATCAGCGATGATCTCTGTGAATTAGAAAGGGCCCTATATCTTGGGCTTCATCCTCCCAAATTATGCAGTTGTATATTCCTTCAGGCTGATCAGAAACCAGAAGGCAATGAAGAGATAATCTTCATTAAATGGGTTTTAACTGAAGGTCAGAAACAAGTTGTTGATCATGGATTTTCAATTATCAGGCATTCTGTGGCCGTAAAAGCCATCCAGGACCTCGAAGCCAATTTAAAGTAAGTCTTCCTTATTTAAGTGATATCCCTTTTTAAGTTTTAAGTATTGAGTGTTGAGTTAATTCAAAACTTTGGAATTTTGAAATTGGAATCGCTCCTGTCCGGTTAAAATTCAACTTAGGTTTTAAATTGAAGGAGATTTCTCTCTTCACTTCGTTTTGTTCGAAATGACAACGATATCAGTCTAATCTATGAAGGGCGCGGCGCAGTTTGGGTGCTTGATCAAGGGAATCACCTTCAGCGGTTAACACATTGTAAATCGCAATTATGGATTATTTTGTTCGGCTCAGTATCATCGTCCCTTCATCAGATTTATCGTCTGAAAACCCTGAGGGGTATGTACTGCTAGCTGAAGTACGAATTTCCAATTTTTCATTGGAAATTGCTTTTATGATTCCAAATAGAGTTGTCCATTCTGCCCCGTCCTGCTTGCATTTCCCCAGACAGATGTCAATTTTCACAGGAGTTACATTGCTATAAAGCAAATATTCTCCTTTTTTAGATACACCTGCTCCATCGATCAGTTTCTCGTACATTTCATAGGTGCCGTTTTGGTTAAAAATGATAAATCCTTCAGTTGCACGTTTATTGGGCGCTAATTCCCATTTGCCCAGGATAAGTTGAGCAATTTCGCTGGAAGCATTTTCATTCATTACGGTATCCGGAGAATTTGAATTTGATATTTTAATACCAATGGCTGCATCCTTTCCATGCATTGGGTGTATTTTCAAATCCTTTGTATGAAGGGTGAGAGCAGCAATTATGAAGAAAGCAAATAATGATAGAGATTTACAATGATTCATAAAACTTCCTCCTGATTTTTAAAGCTTGTATTTTATCGTATCATAATATCTTAATAGTATCTTGTTAGCCATGGATAAGCATAAGATAATAATTAACATATTATTGTAATGTAAATATAAGAATAAATAATTCTCAATGGTAAAAAAATTTCGGATACTGATGGCTGGAGGCTAAAAGACCCCACTCCCGTGTTCCAGGTTACTTATTCCATGGAGGTCTTTTCTTGCCACTACTTAATAAAATGGAAATGATTATTTCAGGGAATAACAATGATCTCCCTTCTTCGTTATTGTCGTGTCAGGTATTATATCTGAGTAGCTGTAAGTATGGAAAAAAAACGAAAGAAAATAAAGAAGTCCGGGAGTCGTATAAGGAAATTGTTATATATATTTTTATTCCTTTTTGGTACTACCTTAATATTATCTTCTTTACTGATTCTGACCATATATATGGGGCTATTTGGCAAGTTGCCGGACCAGGAGGAAATACGCGGCATCAGGCAAAGCAACGCTTCACTTGTATATGCATCTGACGGGAGCCTGATGGGCAAGTACTTCAGGATCAATCGTCAGAGCATTGATAATGAATCCATGTCGCTTCATGTCCGACATGCCCTCATAGCTACTGAAGATAACAGATTTTTCGAACACCATGGTGTCGATTTGATCAGTCTGGGCAGGGTATTCATCAAATCGATTTTAATGGGTGACCTGGATCAGGGTGGAGGAAGTACAATCAGCCAGCAGCTCGCTAAGAACCTGTTTAAAAGAAAGGATTACGGATTTCTGTCACTACCCATCAACAAGATACGTGAGATGTTCATTGCTTCCGAGCTGGAAAATACTTTTTCCAAAGAAGACATCCTAACTCTTTACCTAAACACTGTGTCGTTTGGTGAAAATGTATATGGAATTGAGGCAGCAGCCTGGCGTTTTTTTGGGAAGCCCTCGGCAGAACTAAACATTTCCGAATCAGCCACCCTGATTGGTATGCTGGCCGCCAACACCTTATATAACCCCAGGCTGCACCCTGAGAATGCATTGGACAGAAGGAACGTTGTATTCAGCAGGATGCATACGCAGGGATTTATCTCCGCGGAGGAAGTTGAAAAGCTAATACTAAAGCCCATCACCCTTGACTACCGGCTTATGGATCATAATAACGGGACAGCTCCCTATTTCAGGGATTTTGTCAGGATCAGGGCAGAAAGAATCCTGGGCGACGAGTATGACCTTGAAACTGACGGGCTGCGCATATTTACCACCATCAATCCTGATCTTCAATCATATGCTGAAGCAGCTATTGAAAAGCATATGAAAAAGCTTCAGGATGAGTTTGGACGTCATTGGAAAGATCGTGAGCCCTGGGAAAGCAATCCAGCCATATTTGATGAGAAACTTAAACAAACAGAAGCATACCAAAAGCTACAGGCCTCCGGCATGCCCCATAACGAGATACTGGCAGCGCTGTCTGTTGAACACAAAAGGGATATCCTTACTCATATTGGTGAAGAAGTATTAGATATTAGCACCATTGACTCTCTGAAGCATTATATGAGTCTCCTAAATACCGGTTTTCTTGCCATGGATGCCACAAACGGTGCTGTGCTGGCCTGGGTTGGCGGAATCAACTTCCAGTACCTTCCTTATGACCACGTGATCTCCAAACGTCAGGGAGGATCTACATTCAAGCCATTCGTGTATGCAACTGCACTTGAGCAAGGCCTGGAACCATGCCATATCTTTATCAATGAAAAGCGGGTGTACGACGAATTTGACGGATGGTCGCCGGGCAATTCCAGTGGGCAATATGAAGGCTTCTATAGCATGAAAGGAGGTCTGATGCATTCAGTAAATACCATCACCGCTGCCATTATAGCAGAAACTGGCCCTGCCAGTGTAATCGAGCTTGCTCACGCTATGGGAGTGCGGTCCGAACTTCCGGAAGTCGCATCCATTGCCCTGGGAACAGCTGATGTTTCTTTGCTGGAAATGGTCACCGCTTATACAGGCTTTGCTAATAATGGAATACCTCAGACACCGTACTTCATAACCAGGATTGAAGGTAGTGATGGCAAGGTGATCTATAGCATGGAAAAAGAAGCAGAACTGGAAGCAGCTTTCAGCCTGGAGACAGGCATGATCATGAACAGTATGCTGCAAGCCGTAGTTGACAGCGGTACGGCCTCGTCAGCCAGAAGGGTTTATGGCCTGAGATCAGACCTGGCTGGGAAAACCGGAACAACCCAGAACAATGCTGATGGTTGGTTTATAGGCTATTCGCCGAAGTTCGTGGCCGGTGTCTGGGTGGGGGCAGAAAGCCCGGCTGTCCATTTCAGAACCACAGCTCTGGGTTCAGGCTCCCACATGGCACTGCCAATATTTGCAATAACGGTGAAGAAGATGGAATCCGATGCTAAACTGAAATCGGAATACCTCGTAAGTTTTCCACCTTTAAACGATACGATTGCAGCCCTTATGGATTGTCCTGCCTATTCGAGGACCATCCCTGTGGAATATCTTAGTCGTAGGGAAGCCAGGGAATTCAAGAGAGAGCTTAGAAATAGGGATGAAACAGGGCAGGAGGAAGAAAAACCCGGATTTTTTAAGCGGATGGGTAACTTTTTCAAGCGAAAGAAGAAATAGCCAATCGGCTGAATACCTCCCAGGTATTCTCAACCAGAATACAAATTTTTAATGGAAACCCCTATTTAGTATTTTGAGGAAAAAGAATTATCTAATCAATCCCAAATTAAGTGTTGCCCCTCGGCTTCGCTCGACATCCTCTCCATTTGAAGTTTTCTAAGCCCATCAAAACCATTGGCCTGACAATATCATTCCACCATGTGTTTTCATAATCCAATTAGATTATTACCGGACACTACTGGTTTGAATTCTGGAATTTGCAATGTTCTGGATTTAAGCTCAGGCCGGCTTTATTTTGAGCCCGAAACTGACAATTCTTATACTTTGAACAACAATAGTTTTAAGCTTTAAATGAATGAAGCCTATTGCTAAAGCTCGTATTATTTATTACCTTTAATCGCACTATTAAAAGCGTCATATAAGGACGTGTTATCCTTAATCTTTTTGATAAACTAGTACAAAATGAAAAAATCTGCAGCTGTATTCGTATTATTTCTGTTTGTTAACGTGTTATTTACTATTCATGCCACTGCCCAGGGGCCGTTGCTAAGGTTTCCGGATATTCATGGAGACCTGGTCGTGTTTGTTCATGGAGAAGATATCTGGTCAGTACCATCTGAAGGGGGTGTGGCAACCCGACTGACGATCCATGATGGAGAGGAGCGATTTCCAAGGTTTTCGCCTGATGGGAACCTGATCGCTTTTACAGGATATTATGATGGTAATCCGGATGTGTATGTAATGAACAAATATGGAGGTGAGATAAGAAGAGTTACGTATTACCCGGGCTATGACGAGGTGATAGGATGGCATCCGGGGAAAAAACAAAATTATTTTCGCAGCTTCCCGCAGTGATTATCCCAGGTATTCGGAATTGTTTCTTATATCTCCTGATGGAACCGGATTGGAAAAGTTGATATTGCATGAAGCTGCACGAGGCAGTTTTTCACCTGATGGGACCATGATTGCCTATAATAAAGTCTCACGGGAGAACCGAACCTGGAAAAGATATAAAGGGGGACCGGCCCAGGATGTTTATGTCTATAATCTTTTAACTGATGAAGAGAAGAACATCAGTAATTTTGACGGAACAGACCGCATGCCGATGTGGATCGATGATCAAATATATTTCACATCGGACCGGGACGGATTGCTGAATATTTCTCTGCCGATCCAGTTACAGGAAATATAAAACAGATCACCAGCCACAAGGACTATGATGTAAGACGTCCTGATTTTGGAGAAAAAAAAATAATCTATGAACTGGGCGGGGACTTAATGGTGCTGGATATTAACACCGGAGCGACAAGGAAATTAAATGTCGAGATAAAGACAGATATGCCTGAAGCGAGACCTTACCTAAAAGAGGTCAAGGATGACATTAGCGGTTTTGATAGTTCCCCGGCAGGTAAAAGGCTTGTAATTGAAGCCCGGGGGGAATTATTCAGTGTACCTTGTAAGGATGGCCCTACACGTAATTTAACCAATAGCTCTGGGGCAAGAGATAAAAACCCGGCATGGTCGCCCGATGGGAAATATATCGCCTATATCTCCGATGAATCAGGTGAATATAATGTTTACATCATTGATCAAATGGGAGCAAAAGATGCCATTAAATTAACTGATTTTAAAAATGGATACAGGCATACACTACGATGGTCTCCGGATGCTAAGAAACTTGCTTTCACAGATCAAACATTGTCACTGAATATTCTTGACGTGGAATCGAAAAAACTAACCACCATTGATAAAGCCTATTTTGAAAATATCGATGTTTCCATTGATCTGAAACCCATTTACGATTTCAACTGGTCGCCCGACAGCCGATATATTGCTTATTCCAAAATGGATGAAGACCTGGTAAATAAGGTGTATATTTATTCTTTTCCGGATGAAACAATTCATCTGGTAAGTACCATCTTCAATGATTTTCATCCTGTTTTCTCCAGGGATGGCAATATCTGTTCTTCATATCTAACCGGAGGTTCAATCCAACGTTTTGTGACTTCGAATGGGAAATGGTTTATAAGAAAACCAGCGGGATTTATTGCCTCGCATTGCAAAAAGATGGCGAACCGTTCATTAAGTTACAAAGTGATGAAGTTCCGTTGGGCAAAGAGAAGGAAGAAGAAACCACGGGGAGAAAGAAGAAGTAACTGTAACGATCGATTGGGAAGGATTAGCTGAACGAATTGAAGCACTTCCGTTAGAAAGAGGAAATTATCGTTACCTGGCAGTGAATGATAATACGCTTTTCTATTTAAATAAAGATGAAGGTGATTTTAACCGGTTCGAATACAGAGTGCCGTCATCTATGGATCTATACAGCTTCAGTTTTAAAGAACAGGAAGAGAATAAAATGCTTGAAGGAATTAATGCTTATAAACTATCATTTGATGGCAAAAAATAGTATATAAGAAAGGAAATGATATAGGCATTATTAGCAGTGCAGAAGACTGATTCAAAAGGAAATAATCTGAACCTGGCAGATCTGAAAATGTGGTATGATCCACAGGCGGAATGGAAACAAATATTCGATGAAGCATGGCGGCTTGAGAGGGATTATTACTATGAGCCGGGTATGCATGGCCTGGATTGGGATCAAATGAAGGAAAAATATGGCAAGTTGATCGAATTCGCCTCTTGCAGGCAGGATGTCCAATTCATCATCGGTGAACTGATCGGTGAGCTGAACACATCACATACCTATGTTTTTGGAGGTGACCGGAAACGTAAAGCTGACAAGATCAATGTAGGATTGTTAGGTGCTACCTACTAGCTGATTCAGAAAAATAACCGATATCAATTTGAAAAGATCTATCAAACAGCCGACTGGTCCAGGGGTATCTATCCTCCATTGACAAAACCAGGGATTGATGTGAATGAAGGGGATTATCTCTTAAAAGTGAACGGTAAAGAAGTATTTGCGGATAGAAATATTTATAGCTATTTCCTGGACCTGGCCGACAAACAAATTACTATTACTGTAAATGACAAACCTTCGTTGGATGGGGCTAAAGAATATGTTGTTAAAACATTGTCAATGATGAATCTATTTACGCTACCAGAACTGGGTGGAGACCAACAGAAAAATTGTTGAAAAGGCTTCCGATGGGCAGATCGGTTATTTACATTTCCCGGACACTTATATGGGTTCAGCAACGGAATTTGGGAAATATTTTTACTCCCAGACCCGTAAAAAAGGACTTGATCATCGACGGCAGGTTTAATGGAGGCGGACTTGATCCGATCATCTTTTTCAACCGCCTTAACCAAGCTCCTCATTCATATTGGACCCGGAGGTATTCTCACGATCAAACCAGCCCGGCTTTTGCAGTAAATGCACATATGGTTTGCCTGACCAACAGGCAGGCCGGTTCTGGCGGTGATGAATTCCCGCAGGAATTCCAGCAATTTAATATGGGACCGGTTATCGGAACCCGCACATGGGGAGGACTGGTTGGTGTTTCTATGTTTATCCCATTAATTGATGGCGGTGGGCTTACAGCCCCTGATTACAGGATCTATGATGTTGATGGCAAGCTGGATCGTAGAAAATGAAGGTGTTACTCCGGATATTATTGTAGAATTAACACCTAAAGAGGTTGCGGAAGGATATGATGCCCAATTGATGAAGGGCGTTGAAGTATTATTGAAAAAGATCAAAGAAGATCCCAGGCCATGGCCGGAGCATGAGCCTTTTCCGGAAAATAACCAGGAATAAGCTGTAACGATATTGGCTTTTGACCCTTGGTCAATGGCCTGTAGCTCTTCGCTTCAGAGTTATTTCCAGGCATCTGACTTCGAACATTGTAAAATTCTGAGGAAAAGAATTATCCTTGCACTAGCCACTTTAAATTTTTCATTTGATAAGGGGATAGGTGTTATAATTATAATGAGAACTTATCCTTTCACTCCCCTTTTTAAGTTTTGAGTTTTGAGTGATGGGTGTTGAGTTATTAAAGAATTTAGAACTTAAAATTTGAATTGTACATTTCCTGGAATTGGATTTTAGAATTTGTTTGGATTTTGGAGTTCAGGTGTTAAAATTTATTCAACACATGTTATAATTAGATTAATTTTGGATTTAAGACGAATTGTTTATGAGGCAGGAATCCAAGTTTTCCTATATAAGAGTTGTATATTTATTGGTGCTGGTTTTAGGACCTTATATCTTAAATGCTCAGATAACAGATGTTGAATTACAGAATCATAAGGACGATACTCTTTTTAAAAAAGAACTTCGGAAGCAGGAAAAAGTTAGTCTGAAAAATAGCCATCAACGCAATTTAGTATTCCTGAGTTTGGTAAATGCCAGCCTAAAAACACAGGTTTCCTTTGAATTATTAGATGGTTTGTTTTCGGCTAATGTGGGACTAGAACAAAACCTTGGTTTGCCTGACCAGAGTGTTTTTTTTACTGGTGCGTATATTTATCGTGCGACCCCACGAAGTGGAATTTATTTGCAATATTACGGGATTAACCGCACGAAAAACTGGCAAACTGAAAAGGAACTTATCTTTTTAGCGGATACAATACCATCGGGGCTACAAACAACCACTTATTTTAACACCCAGGTCTTCAGTGGCGGCTATCTTTTCTCCATACTCAGGGATCCGCATGCTTTTCTGGGGGTTTATTTTAATGTATTCGTCATATTCCTGAAAACAGGAGTTAAATCCGATGTGGGTAACATTGACCTGGGTTTTAATCTTGGTGCACCTCTGCCTAACCTTGGCTTGCTTGCCGTTTTTAAGCTTAGCCAGTGGCTGCAATTCAATGCAGATGTAGGATTCTTTTCCTTAAGCACCAAAAATTTCGGAGGGTCAATCTATGACCTGGATGTCGGCCTGACGTTCAAGGTTGCAAAATTCTTAGGGCTTTCAATTGCTTACCAGGAATTTGATGTCAGTATATATTTTCCGAACAATGAAATTAATACAGTAGTAGATTATAACTTTAGAGGGCCATCGATAACAATAAGAGGTAATTTTTAAAAATGTAAACGCATATGAGCAGTTATTCATTCATATCATTTCAATGAAAATTAGTATCTTAATTAACTTTTGACATCATTAACCATTAAGAGAGAAGACCACAATGAATTTCCTTGATCACTACTTACCCGTAACAATTGTTTTTTTATTATTTGCTGTTTACCTGATCGTAATTGTCTACACAGTATTCAGGATTTTATTGGATACCAATTCAACTTCAAAAACATTGGCTTACCTTTTGTTTGTCATGATGTTACCCGTTTTAGGAGTTATTTTCTACTATTCATTTGGAATTAATACAAGGCGAATTAAATCAAATAAACAAATGGGTAAGATTTATAAAGAGGTATCCGCTGAATTTGATTTGCTGGTAAAAGATAAAACAGACATTTCAACAATCGACAATAAAAATTTCCTGTCTCAATATGGCGAACTTGTCCGATTCCTGAAAAATTTGGGTAATGAAAATTTTACTTCCAACAATTTCAAGCTATTAATAAATGGTGAAGAAAAATTCCCTGAGGTGCTCAAAATGATGGCCAAAGCAGAAAACCATATCCACATGGAATATTATGCATGGGAAAACGATAGCCGGGGGAATCAGATCAAAGACATACTGTTACAGAAAGTTAAACAGGGCGTGAAAGTCAGGGTTATATACGATGCCTATGCCAGCCGAAAGATTACAAATAATATCGTAGCAGAATTGAGAAATGGCGGTGCTGAAATTTATCCCATAATTAAAGTGAAACTGCTTGGACTGGCCAACAGAATCAATCACAGGGATCACAGAAAAATAATTGTAATAGATGGAAATATTGGGTTCGTGGGTGGTATTAATATATCCGACCGCTATGACAATTCGATTGATACAGGACTTTATTGGCGCGATACCCATGTGATGATTACCGGACCGGGGGTAGCAAATTTACAGCGTCATTTTATTATAAATTGGAGTGCCTGCCAGCCAAATAAACTAAAAATTGATCAAGAATTGTTTCCCCAATCTACATCATTACCGAATCAGAAACCAGTTGAAATGTCGCAAATTATCGCGGGAGGGCCTATTTATCCCATGTCGAATATCATGCTGACATATGCTAAAATATTTTCGCTGGCGCAGAAAAAGCTATTTATTACAAATCCATATTTTATACCCAATGAAACTATATTGGACACCCTTAAGCTGGCTGCTAAAAGTGGGATTGACGTTCGAATAATATTACCCCAAAAATCTGATTCAGCTATAGTAGGGGCTGCCTCCAAATTTTATTTCAACGAATTATTATATGCAGGGGTAAAGATTTATTTATACAAAAAAGGCTTTATACATGCGAAAACCGTTGTAGCTGACAACATGCTCAGTGTAGTTGGTACTGCGAATATGGATATCCGGAGTTTTGACCTGAACTTCGAGATCATGTCTGTTGTTTACGGACAACAATTTGCCACCAGACTTGAGGAAGCATTTATGAATGATTTAGAGGTATCCGATGAAGTTCACTACGATGAGTGGATGAAACAAAGCAAGTTAAAACTGCTGACTTATGCAGTAGCTCGCTTGATTTCATCTTTCCTGTAATTGTTTGTAATGCAAATCCCAACCCTGCGTGTAACAGACCACCTTTTGCCAATAAATAATTCAAGACCTTATTTCCAAGCTATATTTACATAAACACCCTTAGACGAGATTACTCATCATACACCATTTCAATATCATCTACAACAAGCAAACTGCCAACTGCTCCGGCAAAATTTGCACCATCAAAACTTGATGAGGCAACAAATGTGATATGTGTTGGTAGTGCAAAGGCAACTGAATCGGCACTGACATAAGCATTGTCCGGTGGCTTCATATAATCAGGAAAGGTATTGTCAAGTTCTCCGTAGGTGAAAACTATCTCTAAACTTGTCAAATTCTCAACTGTCTCTGAGCTTCTGAACCATGCTGTGGCAAGACGTTCTGTAACACCATTCAATCTGATCTCGAGCAAGGCATAAATATCAAGCATATCAGGGTAACTCAGTTCATTTCCATCTCTGTCCTTATTGACCTCTCCGGCCTCATACTGGTAATTAAAACGGAGTTTGACCGGCCGGCCGGTGAAAGGTGTTCCGAACTCAATAGCTGCCTGCGGATCGCCAGGATCAAGATTATCTGGATTAAAATAACCTGTGAACAGGGATCCTGCAGATATCGGCATGCCCAGTGCCGCCGGTATGGCTCCATTGTATAATGTTTCCATCATTGCCGCTTTGTCGCCACCACCCATATCAAGGGGGGTAGTTGCCAGTTTATTGAGGAGCTGGGTTCCAGGATTACCGGTTCCCCATATGGTTGATTCGGCACTGCTTCCAGGTTCATAATAATCAGTGGCCGTTTGATACCAGTCATCCAAATGCCAGTTGTCAAGCTGAGGATTCGCAGAAGCAACAAAGGAACTGATGGTCCATACATGCAAGCTGCCATCTTCTGCAGTAATTGTTATGTTTGCCGGTTCATTCAGGTCGAGCTTATCTCCAACGGTTTTATCGGCTGATGCAAATGAAGATACTTCAAGGGTTTGTATGCTTAGAGTGGAAAGATCGATGCCGGCAGGAATCTCAACTACCACGCTCATAGAATTGTTGTTGATCACGGAATTTCCTGCCTGGTTGCTTAGCAGGAATGATTTAATATTCCCATAGCCAGATAATCCGAAATGATCTTCTTTGACACATGAAGTTAAGACTGTGGCAAGTAACAGAATTGGTATAAAAAATCTATTCATTTTTCAGTTTTTTTAAGATTACTTCTTTGAACCAAAATAATAGGCAAGACCGAGCTTTAATGTCAAAATATTAATATTTGCATCTATTTTCTGATTCACTTCCCTGGCTGGCTCATCATTGTTTACTGATTCCTGGTTAATCTGTAAGTCATAACCGATCACGTCCAGTTGCACTTCAAAAGCGAAACTTTCGAAGGCAAAGAAAGTAACACCTGGGCTTAGTCCTGCTCTGAAATGAAATCCTTCTGTGTATTTTGTATCTACTTCATCAAGCTTTTTAGTATTTCTCACCAGGGCGGTGTTGTATCCGAGGGTAAGACCTACCTCAATAAAAAAGCTTAATCGGTCGTTTCTTGTAAGTGGAATGGATGGTCTGATATTGGGCGTAAAATCAAATGACCGTATTAAGGTGTTTGACTGTAAAGTGTCCGGATCCCGAAATACCTGACCCGTAAATTTGCTTTGACCATAAGTGAAGTTCAAACCAATTAAGGTATAGTTATTTATGTAGTAGCCCCCTTTCAGTAATAAATTGTATTTAAGACTTTTTCCATCCACTACATCTTGTATCAAGCCCTTTGTATTTTCCTGCTGCAAGTCTTCAAGAGAAAATGCTAATCCGATGTAAATATTTTTCTTTTTAAAAGGACTAAAGTCCTCATTATAATACTTTGACATAAGATCATAGGCTTTCGTGTTTTCGTCGGTATTTTCATCTTGTGCTACCATAATATTCGGAAATACAATAGCTAATGTCAATATAAGAATGAATCCGTAATGGTTTTTCATGTTTGAAATATTAATTGTTTTATTAAATCGCGCTAATATCTAATACATATACCAGCAGAAAATGTTTTAGATTATGTATTAATGAGCTCCATTTAAACTTTAATTCTGCCTTAATCTTTTAACCTACATTATCCATAAATTGATTTTTTAAACTCAGTTTTTTTCTATGCCCCAGATTTTTTGGGGTGACATTGCAAATCCCAAATTTATATCCGATATACCATTTTTATTTCCCCGCTGCTAAGGGGTAAAACACCGGATATTAAATTCAGAAAAGTAGTCTTTCCACTTCCGCTGTCGCCTCTAATCAAAAGATGTTCACTTTTCAAAACTTCGAGTTCTGGAATTACAATAAAAGGAACCTTTGATTTGTCCCAATTAAACTGTAAGTCCTGTATTTGTATGATTGAATTATTCACGCTGAATTTAGTATTGAATGGTATTATTTTTTATATAATCCTTTTTCAAAAACGGAGGCGTATAAATAACTACTCCTAATTCAAAACCAGCCCCATTTGAACCATCCAAACATGCTCCATAGGTAATGGCCGGAATAATAAAACTATTAGGTTCCCAACGCAAGCCAACTTTGTATTCCGGTTTGGAGTATACTTCGCCATTAGTGCCGTATAATTCACCTACAATAGCTGTTTTGGGGATTATTCTATAAATAGCCAAACGTGTAGTCCAAGTAAAACCAAAAGCTGATTCATTATTGTTTCCATGATCGAAGTCAACCATTGCGCCAGGCATAATATCCCACGAAAACATGTTATTGAGGAACGGAATTGTAATAGGAACTGCTGTCCATATGTTTTTATGAAATTCGGTAAATTGTGTTTCGTTATAATAACCAGGCGATTGACCAAAGCCTAAAAATATTGCTCCGCCACCAGTGTTTGCTTCATTCTTCCAAAACATATACTTTCCGTAAACAGTAGTTGTAAAATGTTGAGGAATTTGTTCATCTCTATAATCCCGGTACAAGTTACCCTGTAAAAAAAACTCAAACCGGTCAATTAAGGCAAAAGACATTAACAATGATGAGTTTCTTACACCGACTGTAGGACAAAAAGTACTAATGCCCTTAGGCATAGACAGGTAATTGTCGGTGTTAAATTGTTGGGCATAAACTCCGCTTACCGAAAGCAACAGAACAATAAATACTACAATTTTAATCGGCTTTTGCATAATCACTTTCATATTTAATTTATCCTAATTGGGACTCAATAATAATAAAAATTTTTGCACACTGGTACCATCCTTGTTTACTTGGGGTCATCCATAATTTCACTGGAAGACTTATTTGATGTTTTCATCGCATCCTTCGGAAGGGTAATAAACAAGGCAACCAAAGGCTTTGTTCTTTCACTGCTCTCAAGCAATACTTTTGCAATTCCTGCAAAGGGCATAAACAGGATCATACCCGAAACTCCCCAGATCAGTCCACCCACAATTACAGAAAGAAAAATAACAAAGGCATTCAGGTTAATCTTATTGCCAATGACTACCGGTTTGATCACATTAGCTCTTATTACATTTGAAACAATCATTCCTGCCAGTGCGAGTATCGGCACCAAAAGTCCATCATTGGTGATCAATGCAAAAAGTGTGATCACGACCATACCAATCGGACTGCCGATATACGGGACAAGCGTTAAAAGGGCAAAAAGAACAGCCCAGAACAAGGCAAATTGCAAACCGATCAAAAGAAATATAACATAAAGTATAACTGCCAAAAGAAAAGTAGTGATGAACAAACCATACAGGAAATCATTAATAATGCCGACCTCTTTTTTCCCCCTAATTTTTATGACCTGAAAATCCTGATCTGATTTTGCAGATAGCTTCAAAAAATAGAGATAATTGTCTCTGTAATACAAAATAAAAAACAGGTAAATAGCTATCAGAAATAGCTGACCGGCACTTTTACCAAAACCGGCCAAGGCTTTGGCAACAAGTTCCAGATGCCCCGAAACCCAAATAAATATTTGTGTCCGGTCAATCATTTGAATATGAATATCAAACTCTTTAAGCTTATCCAAAATATTTTGAATAGAATTTGTCAAGTTTGTTGTAAACGAGGGTATCCCGTTTATAATTGAGGCAATCTCAATATAAAAGAAATACAATAAAGTAATGATCCCCAGAATTATCAATACAACAAAAACGGCTGAGGAAACAAAACGGTTGATGTGAAACTTTCTTTCAATTTTAGTAAGCATTTGAAAAGAGGCAAGCGCAATAACCATGCTCCATGCCAGCGGAACCAGGAATGATTTTGCAATGATCATTATTACAACGCTAATGGTTAATATGACCAATACTGCAGCTATCCTGACCAATTGTGAGTTGTTAAAAGAACCTGGCTTCATTATATGTTAATTAATTGCAATGCAAAGTACAAATTATAAGTTACTAAACAGTATGCTGACAAGCACAACTTTTGTAATTTTAGCCTCTAACTTCCTTTATTATGGTTTTATCTATTTGAAACCGGTTATATGCCCCATCAAAATTTTGGATGTAATCCAATTTTACATAGCCACCTATAGCCATGCGGGCTTTGGAGCCAAACAAGGGCCAAGAGCGGGTACTACTGCGTAGGTGCCCAGCACGGCGAAAAAGAAGGTGATTTTTTTCATTCTTCTTTGTTTTTGTTGAGATTAGCTAAAACTTGATAATACAATTCATCTATTTGGTTAATAATTACTTTCCACTTGGTATAATAAATTCCGATAAAAAAGAGGTACAACGCATCTGATATTTCTATGACATGGAACGATTCTAACACGCGCCTACCGATAACAAAGCGAACGACAATCAGTAAAAAAAGCAAAACAATGCTACCGCGATTTGTTATTAAAGTGAGTTCCAGGTTTTCTTTATTGATCTGAACTTTGTGTGAAAAAAAGAACAATTTACCCACGATGGCGCCAACCAAGGCAAAGAGCACATAATACAATGGGGTTCTAAAAACGTACGAGTCATAAAGCACAATTAGAATCATAACCAGCATGGTTATGCGAATAATTAGGTTAGACCTTTTTATTCGGCTGTCTGCCAAATGTGTGATGAATTTACGTTTTGTGCCCATAAGTATATAGTCATTAATTACCATGGTAATGGAACAACAGGAGAAACAGTAAAACGTATTTGATGTTGTGGACCAAATGCATCTGGTGATGCCACATAATACCAATATTGCATATTAAACTTTATAGGCATTTTACCAAAAATCATCACTTTATTCGCACCAGTACCAATAGGTAGTGTTAATTTATTTCCTTTTGCCGCTTTGTAGTTATAGGAAAATGTTGGCGACCCCTGGATCTGCCAGCCATTTTTTAAATGAACAACATAAAAATATTGCCCAGCAGTAATACTTGCAGATTCGCCTCCCGCAGCTGTAGCCCACATGTCGTCAGCAAGAATTGTAAAACTATCCGGATCTGCATCAAGGCTATTAACACTCCATGCATGATTTACCATTAGTCCAGCTACACCCCATTTAAAAATTTGTGCCACAACAATTTCAGGACCTAATAAGGTATAATTTGATTTTAAGGCATCATTGGTTGCCGTACGAAAACTACCAAATGCACCAATTACTCCAATTGTTTTTGATGGAAATGTTTTTCCTACCGCAATATCGGCGCTGATATTTCCCAGATTGACTCCCTGATTTTCAAACCCATTCGCCCCATATGTTGGTTGCGTAAAATAAAGGGGGATATTAGGTCTTACGAAAAGATTCATCGTCTTACTTAATGGTACCGGAAGGACAGGTTGAAAACCCACGGTAAAGCTATTTTGGCTTCCCGCATCAGGCAAATCTCCCTGATAATTTATATAATCAAAATTGAAGTTCATACTACCTAAGGTAGTGTTAGGATGAGCTAATTCTGCCGCTATTTCCGATGCCGACTTTTCAACACCCTTAGTTTGATCATCATCTTGTGCCCTGCTTGTCATTGCAAATACAATGAGAAAAGCCAGCATAAATAATTTCAAAATAGATGTTTTTATTTTTAATTTTTTCAGTGTTTATTTCCTTCTTCTCCGGCAAAGTCGTAGCATTTTAGGCTTGCCTTGCCAGTATTTAATTTAAAAGTATAAAGTTCTTTCTTCTACCGTTTAATGGTCAAGGTTCGGTTTTACCAGGCCCCTCTTCTCTTTTTTGTAAAACCTTGATCGCTTCGTTTTTCGATTACAGCGTCATTTTTAAAAATCAAATTTCACCATGGCCTGTAAGCGGTTTGCCCGACCAAAATCACTGTTTTTGTTCATACGTTCGCCCCACATATATTCGATTCCAGCGAATAAACGTTCGGTTGCCTGATAAATAAGATTTACGTGTCCGATAATAGCTGCTTTCATCGATTCCGGAGCACGATAAACTGAGGGATCCAGTGTGGTGTAAGCTGCGGATACATTGGTGGTAAATTTGTCGTTCCATTTATGAACATACCCAAGAACAATAGCAATGGCTGGCATTGTTTCAAGCTCGCCTTCGGGAGTAAGAATAGCGTTAGAGTTACTTCCTGTAAGGGCCATAATGTTGTCGCCGGAACCTTTACCCAGAGCCACATTAAAGGTAAAATAGTCTTTTCCGATATACTGGCGTCCTCCAATTACAGCAGCAAGCTGCATGGCTGTTGTAAAGAGACTATCTCCTCCGTCCCAGCGCATTTGTGCAAGATTGACACCCAGTGCAAGCATTCCTGTTTTCCAACTGTAATCTATGCGTGCAGCTAAAGCCGGCAGACCGAGGCTTGATCTCCCGGGTAGATCAAAGGGATTATCGATACCTATATAATCCATCATCTCCAATCCCAGCGCCCATTTCCACTTATCGTTGATTCGTTTTTGGTACTTTATCTGTGCAGTCCTTCCGCCATACAAACCATCACCGGCCGCAAAATCAATCAAATTAGGGATCGACTCCATAATAGAAGTAGTCGTCCATGTTTGTCCGAAAATGAAATTACCGACAACAATGTAGGCATGCCGTAAACGAAAGGGAAAGCTACCCGTGCTAGACCAGAAATCTGCTTCAATAAAAATACTGAAGGGAACTTTGCCTGGAGTTACACGACGCATATCGATATTAAACCTTGATTCGCGCACAAACATGTTAAAATAACCACGGTTGGCATATTCCGGTGATCCCTCCACTGGAATTGCCTGACATTAAAAACTGATATCGATCTATTGTCCCATTGATGTCATAAAGCATGTCCAACTTAACTCTGCCACCAATTTTCATACGGAATGCTGATTTGGACAAGGGCCAGGACCCCGGGAAATTATCTTCCTCCAGTTCATTGCCAGTTAATACCTGGTGTGATTCCCTTAACTCAGAATCAGGAATACCCAACATTTCGGCGGATGTAGTGTCTCTTACCGCTTCGGGTGCCGGTTTTTCCTGCACTATTTCCTGATTTCCTTCCAGTTCTGCAATACGAATTTCCAGTTCATTCATCCGCATAAGTTGTTCTTTGAGAAGTTGATTTTCTTTTCGTAGCGAATCGGCTTCCTGCGAAAAAACTGAAACTGGCAAAAAAAGCAGCAAAAGGAACAGGCTCATAATACTGAATTTGTTTATTTGCCGGGTATTTCTTTTAGAAATGTTTGATCGCCTCATCATTTCATTTTGTGTATTAAGATCTTAAGGTTGTTTTTATGTATAAATATTTGTTAAACAGTATGCCGGGTATTCCTAGACCTGACATACTGTTTGTTCGCTTTTTAATGCACATGTCCTTCTTCATTGGCAAAATCGCAGCACTTAAAGCTTGCTCCACCAAAGTCCTCTGGAACAACATAAAATTCATTTTGCCAAGTGTCAACATTCAACGGCACAAGTTTACTCTCTGCTACAGGTTCAAAGCGGATAGCTTGACCCGGGTTAACATTATCGGGCATGCACTTAGAATCTTTTACAACAATAACTCCATTAACAATAACATAAGGAATCCCAGTCGATGGTAGAGTTCCCTTCGCATAGGTTGCATTATCTTTTACATTTTCAGGACTGAAAATAGTTATATCAGCCACCATGCCTTCTTGCATACGTCCACGTACCTGCATGGCTTTTAAACCCATTTCACCCAAAGGTTTGGCATAGTTGTAAGAGGTCATAGAAACCAATTGCATTAATGGAATATTATTTTCCAGGCCTAAGCGCAATGTTTTAGCAAATGCAGCTGAAGAACGAGGATGGGAATTCGGCATGTCTTCATAAGGTGTATTTCTGGTAAGACCCGCATCAGGAATTAATGGCATACCATCGCTACCAATGGCCACGCCCGGCAATTTTAACCAGTCAACAATGGCTTCCACAGGCATTTTGAAAACTAAAACAGCTCTGGTGGGTTCTTTCTTTAACATTTCCTCCCTACTTTTCTGTGTATACCATTCTCCTGTAGCAACATCTTGTACCGTTTCTTCGTATTTATAGCCTAAGCTTTTTACCCATACCTCAGGTTCAAGAAAAACGGCATTTAAAGCGGTTGAACCGGCAGCATAAGGATAAATTTCTCCCCATACATTGTAGCCTTGCTCACGCATTTTAACCAATAATTCGTGTACTAAATTATAGCCTGGGTTGTTAAAATGACAGGCAATGGCAGGCACGCCCAGGGCAGCCGCATTGGCCAACATTTCCTGTATGCCATTTACTTCGCCTACATCGTTGCCAGGGGTACCTCTAAAGTGCATGCCCATTTGACGGCCATAAAAGCCCGCCAACTTTTGCAATTCATAAACTTCACGTGTTGACACACCCTCGCGCATATAACCAAGCGTAGAACCAATGCCTATACCTCCTTTACGCAAACCTTCATCTATTTGTGCTAAAATCTCGTTTCCCTGCTCCAGATTAGGTCTTGTTTTCGACCAGCCCTGTTTTACCCGTGATTTTATTGCATCAGGTGTATATAAATATTCAAATTCATTGAAACCATCGATTACAGCTGCACGTGAAAACTCATGTGAAACGGTTATTCCAAAATTTAACGGGGCCTTACCTTCACGTTTTTTATACCACTGATCTATGGTAGGTCCGTAGGCTCCAAATTCCAAATCCATAATGGTAGTTCGACCATCACGAACCATTAATCGATAAATATAAGGCTCATGACAGTGCTGGTGTCCGTCGATAAAGCCTGGAGCAACCACCAAACCTTTGGCATCAATACTTTCTTTACCATTTATAGTTGCTTCAGTAATGATGGCTATTTTACCATCTTTAACTCCTACATTTCGAATACCGTCGAAATTGGTTTCGGGGTCCATTACCCGGCCATTTAAAATGACCACGTCAAATTCCTGATTCGGATCGGCAGCTTTTTTAGTAGCTGTTTGCTGACAGCTTGTAAAAATAAGTGCTGAAATAAATATGGCAAAAATTATTCTTTTCATATCTTTTACAGTTTATTTGGTTAAGTTTTTAATGGTTTTCATGGTTTTTATCTAATATTTCACCAGCACAATTGTCATCAACTGTATGACCTTCTAAAAGTTCTGTATTCAAACCAATGGTATGCTTATTCAACCATTTTTCTCGATCCTGTGGAGTAAACCTTCCTTTGTCTTCTATTGGAAAACGAATTTCTTTTCCAGGTTTTACAGCCAATACTTCACTGTCTTTTACTACTATAACTCCATTCACAATCACATAAGGTATGCCTGTTGTTGGTATTCCATGTTCACCCACTTTAAAAGTAGAATTAGCCGTAACGTTTATAGGGTCGAAAATGGTAATGTCAGCAACTTTACCAACCTGCAGTCTACCACGTTGTTTCATGGCTTCGAGACCACAATCTCCTAAATGTTTGGCCGGCCAGTAACTCGCTTGCGCTATGGTAAACATAAGTGGGATGCCTTGTTCTCGTCCCATTTTAAAAACAGTACCACGTGCGCCAGAAGTACGCGGATGACCACGATATTCAGACCAATCCGCATCCCATGGTAACAATTTACCGTCAGGACCAACACCAGCCATGGCATCAGCTGCTATAGCCATGTGAGGAATTGCCAACCAATAATTCATCCATTCTTTTCTGTAAGGAAATTCAACCACAACAGAGCGAGCAGGATCTTTTTTCATCAGTGCCGCATAGGTTTCATTGGTAAGGTATTTATCATCTATGGGATCATAAATGGTTTCTTCATATTTGTAACCACGTTTTTCTACCCACTCAGCAGGGGTCAAGAAAGCTGCATTTATCGTTGTTGACCCAGCAGCGTAAGGATAATATTCTGACCACATATTCAAGCCTTTATCTCTAGCCATTTGTAATTTTTCCTCAATTTCCCACCAGCCATAATCATTGTTATGTGCTATGAGTAATGGAGCTTCTACTAACATCGCATTGGTAAACACCTCATCAAAGGCGATTGGAGCTTCCGTAGGTGTTTCCGATAAAAGATGATACCTTGTATGAACAGATGTAAGGCGACCATAATTTCCAACCACCTTTTGAGCTTCAAAAAGTTCGTAACAACTAAGTCCAATAGCCATATATGCGATGGGAGCAGCAAGACCAATGCCTCCTTGCCTTAAATCTTCATCCAATAGCTGCATTATTTTATTCATTTCCTCAATTGTAGATTTCGTTTCTGCCCATCCTTGAACCCCATCTTCCATAGCTTTTGCAGCATAGCTTGATATAGTCGAAAAGTCGACTGGCACGCTCATTTCAGTTTCAGGATCATGAACAGCCATTCTATTATATAGCAAACTAGCAGATGTACCGTAGTTCAACTGCCAACCCGTTTTTGCTTTCTCAGCGTACCAATCTTTTACATTGAATGAACCCGCTTCAAGATCCATACCGGTAGTACAACCATCTCTTAAGGCCATCTTACTAGCAAAAACATCCATTGCATGGTAGTGAGTGTCTATAAAACCAGGCGAAACTACATGTCCTGTAGCGTCAATGGTTTCTTTTCCTTTGATTTGGGATTTGGTTATGATGGCTATTTTACCATCTTTAACTCCTACATTTCGAATACCGTCGAAATTGGTTTCGGGGTCCATTACACGGCCATTTAAGATGACCACATCAAATTCCTGATTCGGATCGGCACCTTTTTTAGATGCTGTTTCATTGCAACTACTGAAAATAAGTGCAATTACAAATAGTGTTAAAATTGTTCTTTTCATTTTTCTTTTTTTTAATAAAATTGTTTCAAATAATATTTAAAACTAATGGTTATTTGTTAAAATCCGTACTGAAATAATAGCATACCTGATATCATTTAATGTATTTAGTAATCCTAGTAAAGCTGACTGGTCAGGTAGCCAGCCGATCAGGCTTATGATTTCATCTTCGTCTTCCTGCCTAAGCTGCATGTCATCAACCGAATGGATCAGCGAATCAGTAATTTTACCTTTTAATTGAATCTGGTATATCGCAGCTTCATTTAAAGATGTCGTTCCATGATTGGATAGTTGTTGTAGCATCTCTCTATTTTAATTTATAGTTTTCATAATCGATTGTACTTATTTCCTTTGGTTTTATAATCCTGGTTCCGAACGAACAATCGTGTAACCAATCATTATCCCGGCAAGGATCGTCATGGCTACCACAAACATTTGAAAAAACTGCTGTACACCTAACGCCAGATCTCCCTGTGCCATAGAGGCCAAACCACGAAAACCGATGCTTCCACTTACCAGCATCACGATGGCCGGAATAAGCACGATTGAAGTGGGGCGTCCTGTTTTCCTGGCCCATAAACTAGCAATCACCACGGCTGTAATTGTACCCAGTAAATTCCCAAGATTACTATCCATTATCGAACTTCCGGCCAAAACCCCCAAATAGGCTATGGCAGAAACCAATACAGCCCAAATGAGATCTCTGCGTGAAACTTGAAAAACGACACAAAGTCCAACAAGTAGTAGGGGAAAAAGCACCATTGCCCAGACCTGTCCAACAGGTGTTGCCGGTCCGCTAGTCTCCAAAGTAAAAATGGAACTGCCCATAACTATACCAATCCAGCTTCCTGCAATTTGCTTGACAAGGCAGATTAATCCGTTCATTAGGTTGGCAGTCCCCGATACCACACGTTGCGCCACCAGCTCTCCGGCACCAAGACTAATGGTATATCCCGGAAGGATAATTGCTACTGCCGACAGGATAATCAAAACAATATTAAGCTCTGGAATAAATGCCTTTAAGGCAGTTGCCAATAGCCCAACAACAAAAGCTGATGTAAGGGGCATCCAGGTTAAAGCGGCAGATCCCAGTTTTGCGGAAAGTAAAACTATGCCATAGACGAGCATGCTAAAAATTGTTGCAAATAAGAGATCAACCCAACCAGCACCCAGAAGGGCTGCAAGGCCAAGGCCAACAAAAGCATAGCCCAACATAGTAGCAAACTTTCCCCAGGGTGGCGGTACATGTTCAATGGCATCGATACGTGCATAGGCTTCTTTAAGCGACATTGTTTCAGTACTATATTCCTTCAGCAGGTCACCCAGCCGTGCCAGTTTATCAAGGTTGAGATCAGGAGCAGAGCTTGCAATGACTTCCACACGTTGATGCGACTCAGGGGTTTCCCATAAACCAAAAACAATCTCTGAGGGATTTGACCGAAATACACCCCGAAACCCAAAACCTTTTGACAGATCAACAAGAAATGATTCCAACCGAGCTGATGTTGAACCATATTTGTGTGCTGCTATTCCAACTTTTTTTATAAAACCCCAGGCATCGTCAAAGGAAACCTTCGAACCTTTACTGAATTTTGTTTCTGTCATATATAGTACTTCTTTTAAAGGGCTATACCAAGAGCAGAGCCCTTTTTCTTTATTGATTTTTATTCACCTTTATTCTCCATTGAGCATTTTCGCTGCTGCACGCATGCAGCCTGTCGCCTTATCGTATTTAAAGGGCCGGATCAGGGAATCCCCAAAACTGAACAGAATAGGTGGCGGGACATCCTCATTGCGCACCTTGATGGTCAAATCCTCTAAATTCCAAACATGTCGCTGCAACAGGGCCCCTGCACCCCGTATTCTATCCAAGCTTGTACGTTTTAGCAACATGAATTCCACCTTGTTTTTCACTTATATAAATAGATCTATCCTAAGAGAATGTATCTTGAATTTTAATTCGGCAATATACAAACACCTGGGATGAAATGTTGTAATACTAAAGTTGCAAAAAAGTAGGAAATTTGAATAAATGCTTGTAAAAACTGTTACAGATGTTGTAAAATTGCTTAAAATTTCGGGATTTAACACATTGAATTGCAGGCCTTACAGCACGTTTTGAAGTCTTTCAGACAAGACAACGGAGAAAAGGCCCCTAATATCTATACAATTATTACCGAATAAGTTCACTCACCCGATATTACAATAGATATTAATTATAATTGAATTTTAACTAAAAAAAGAACAAAATGAACAAAGTCGTAAAAAAAGAAGAGCTAGTCAATTTCATTGGGACTAAAGTTGAACCAACCGATTGGTATGTAGTTGGGCAGGATAGAATTAATGAATTTGCACACTGTACAGGGGATAATTACTTTATGCATGTTGATCCCGAAAAAGCGTCAAAAACTGATATGGGTGGAACCATTGCTCACGGCTTATTGACGCTGGGGTTGACACCTTATATAATGGCTAACTTTCCAGTGCCTGAGAATATGCCACATGGATTTAACTATGGGTACGATAAGATTCGTTTCCTGGCCCCGGTTCATACAGGTAAACGAGTACGCATACACGGAGAGGTTAAGGATGTTATTTGGAAGGATGAGCACAACTGCAAGTTCATCACTGCATTAACCGTTGAAATTGAAGGTGAGGAAAAGCCAGCGCTTTACTGCGAATGGATACTTTACTACGAAACCCAAGACTAAGATTACAGCCGGATGAGTTCGCTCACCCGATATTACAAGAGATATTAATTACAATTACATTAACAATTAAAAACAAAAATTATGAGTAAAACTTCAAATCTTCCGTTAGACGGAATACGCGTTATAGATTTCACGCAGGCCGAGCAGGGTCCCATTGCTACTCTACAGCTCGCTGATTTTGGTGCCGATGTAATCAAGATTGAGCGCCCGGGCGTAGGTGACCTGAGTCGGCATACCGTTGGCGGGACCTCTCTAGAGGCAACGAACAATCCGACATATGTAGCCATGAATCGCAACAAGCGTTCGATGGAACTTGATACGAGAACTGAAGAAGGAAAGAAGGTTATTTATGAACTCGTCAAAGTGTCGGATGTGGTCGTAAATAATTTTCGCCCTGGCGTGATGGATAAGCTTGGCTTCAGCTATGAGAAGCTTAAAGAGATTAATCCAGGCATTATTTTTGCGTCCGCAACAGGCTACGGACCTGTTGGACCAAATGAGAAAAAACCTGGGCAGGACATGGTAGCCCAAGCTGTAACAGGCTTTATGTATGAGACCGCGGATCCGTCAGTCCCACAATCGATAGTTCCAACAGCTATCTGCGATTATACCGGCGGAATGCACCTTTGTCAGGGTGTTCTGGCCGCGTTGGTTGGGCGAAATAAAACAGGCCTTGGTCGAAAAGTAGATGTGTGTCTTTATGATTCGATGATTCATACGCAACTACAGGAAGTTGCCTACTGGAGTAAATACAAACAAGTGCTGAACTGGGCGGCAATGCCACTCGCTATTCACGCCGAGGCCAAGGATGGACCAATTGTAGTGATTGGAGCGTTTATGCCTAACCCATTACAGAATATGTCTGCTGCATTGGAAATAGATGATCTTACCGTACCTTACCCAGATATGGCTTCTCAGATCAAAAACAAAAAGCTTATTCAGGATACAATCCGTACTGAAATTGCAAAATACACTATGGAAGAAGCTTTGGCACGTTTTGAAGGGCAGGATGTACTTTGTTCCAAGGTTCGTAAATTAAGTGACGTAATGGAAGATCCACAAACTAAGATTAACAATATGGTAATGGATATTGATCACCCGATTCTTGGTAAAATTACAACCGCTGGTTGCCCTGTTCATATCAGTGACGCTCCTGTTACTACGAGAATAATGGCGCCACAGCTCGGTGAGCACACCCAAGAAATCCTTAGCGAACTTGGTTTGTCCGGAAAATAACGCTAAGAGCGCTGGATAAGTGTCCTGTTTGGCATAAGTCACGGCGTTCTCGGGTTACGATTGATCGTCCAACGAGGATGAATGCAATTGATACCTCCAGCCGCAGACGCGGCTGGAGGAAATCTGAGACGGGCTTAAGCCAGCAGAAAAACAAATAATTAGATAAACAATTAGTTAAATAATAAAAAAAACAAAAAGATATGAGTACGAGTTATAAAACAATCAATACATACGAAAAAGATAATATTTTCTATTTAGAAATAAACAGGCCTGACAAGCTGAATGCACTTAATAAAACGGTCTTAGATGAGATGTTGGATGCGATAAAAAACATCGATGTTTCAAAATATAAAGGCGCTATTCTTACTAGTGTTGGAGACAAAGCTTTTATGGCAGGTGCAGATATAGCTGCTATGTCTCAAATGACTCCGAAAGAAACACAAGTCTTTGCCGAAACAGGACAGGCCGTTACCCTGGCCATGGAAGACCTGGCCCTGCCTCTTATTGCCTGTGTTCAAGGCTTTGCACTCGGCGGTGGATGTGAAATGGCAATGTCTTGCGATTTCATTTATGCTTCGAAGCAAGCAGTTTTTGGACAGCCTGAGGTTAAATGGGGTGTGTTACCTGCTTTTGGTGGAACCCAAAGACTTCCAAAATACATTGGTCGAAACCGGGCAAAAGAGCTGATCTATTCGGGCACTTTTATAGATGTTAATAAAGCCTATGAGTGGGGATTGGTGAATAATATATCAGATGATAAAGCAAGCTGTCTGCAAGCAGCAGTTGACTGTTTAAAAGTTATAGGAAGAAATGGTCCACTTGCCGTTGCTAGTGCGAAAAAAGTTATGAATGAGGGAAATGATATGTCAAACAAAGATGGTATCCACCAGGAAGCAACTGTCTTTGGTGTAGTTGCTAATTCTAATGATAAGGCGGAAGGTACCAAAGCATTTGTAGAGAAAAGACACCCAGTGTTTACAAGATCCTAAACTAATTAGGGTGTAACTCACATAAGAATACTAGTCAAAAACAAATAAATTTTAGTAAATAAATAATAAAGATTATGAGTGATCAAAAAAAATATCAAAAATTACGCCTGGAGATTGATGGCGGCGTGGCAACAATCATCCTGGTTAACCCGCCGATGAACGTGATGACACTGGATATGAGACGCGAGTTGGACGAGGCCCTTACCGGCCTGGAGGCTGACCCAGCGATAGGGGCGATTGTACTCACAGGCGACGGTGACCGCGCTTTCGGCACAGGCTCTGACATCAAGGAATTTCCAGGACTTTTGGCGGACGGTACCGTCGTGTCTACCAAGCTCGGTCCTGAGAACGAAACATTCACCAAATTCGCCAATTTCCCGAAACCCACAGTCGTGGCCATTGAAGGCTATGCGCTAGGCGGCGGCATGGAACTCGCAGCCGGCGCCGACATCATAGTGGTCGCCGAAAATTCAAAATTCGGCGTACCCGAAATAAACCTTGGCGCCATACCTGGCAGTGGAGGCTCAGTGCGTATAACACGGCGTATCGGTATTGGCCGCGCCAGTGAGTTGTTTTTGCTGGGCGATATGATCGATGCGCAGCAAGCGCTCGCGTGGGGCTACGCCAATCACGTTAAGCCTAAGGGAGAGGTGCTCGCACACGCGCAAAAAATTGCTGCAAGGCTTGCAAGCGCTCCGAAGCAGGCCATTTGTGCCGCCAAGCAGGCGTTGCGGTATGGCTTGCAATTGCCCGAGGAGCAGGCAATCGCGAAGCTGCTTGACGTGCTCGATGTGCTACAGCGTACGCAGGACCTCCGCGAGGGAGCCGACGCCTTCATGAATAAGCGCAAAGCGAATTTTCAAGACCCGCTGGACACCTCAAAATTCGTTGGCTGCATGTTTCCAAAATAAGCTCGCGCCCCAAACGAAGCGGGGGTCTACTCAGTTGTTGAGGCTTGAGTTGGCGAGCGAGTTTCACAAGAAGGCCGGGGATCTCGGCCTTTTTGTGTTGGGGTTGGCTTATCGATGAGGCACCAATGGACGTATCGAAGCAAAGAAGGTACCCGTGCTTTTACCGAAAAACTTGCACCAAAATGGAAGACTAAGTAGTCATCAGTTTTCAGCCTTGAGCTGACCTGATGAGAAAATAAAAAAAACATAACTAAATAAAGTAGAAAGATGAATTTTGGAATATCAGAACTCTTTGTAATCTTTTTGATTACCCTGGGGCCGCTCAAATCGGCGATTGTGTATGTTACATTGACAGCCGATGCCGATGCCAGCTTTAAGCGCCGCATCGCTATAAGAACGGTGCTAGTAGCAACTGTCGTATCAATCCTTTTTGTGGTTGCCGGCGAATTCCTGCTGGATGCGTTTCACATATCGATTCCCGCTTTGAAGATGGCCGGCGGAATTATTTTGCTACTCTATGCACTTGAAATGGTGATTGGCAGCAAGTCACAAGAAGGGTCGAAGACCGATGTGGAATTATCGCCCAATATTGCCGTTTTCCCTCTGGCCATGCCATTGATGGCGACCCCTCAGGGCCTTGTTGCGATTGTTACCTTAACTGCAGCCGCACCCGGAACGAGTGAAGTGGCGTTAATGATAGGATTGATACTCGGGGTCATGGCATTCAACTTTATCTTTCTTCTTGGCGCTCATAAGATCCTTAGCGCGATAGGCCCGGCAGCGCTTAAAGTGGTGTCAAGTATTGTGGGATTATTGCTAGTCGCTTTGGCGATTCAGTTGATGATTTGGGGTCTAACCGATCTCGGGGTACTGCAAGAACTTCCAGCCAAGGGCTAAGCTAAGGTTTACAATGGTGGCTGAGGACTGCTTATTGATGACAAAGGTCGAACAGGTGGCTGCGGCTGGAGGGAATCTGAGAGGGACTTAAGGCAGCAGAAAAACCAACAATTTGATAGGTATTAAAAAAAAGATATGAGTACTAGTTATAAAACCATCAATACATACGAAAAGGATAGTATTTTCTATTTAGAAATAAATAGGCCTGACAAGCTGAATGCATTGAATAAAACGGTCTTAGATGAGATGTTGGATGCGATAAAAAAGATAGATGTTTCAAAATATAAAGGCGCTATTCTTACAAGTGTTGGAGATAAAGCTTTTATGGCAGGTGCAGATATAGCTGCTATGTCTCAAATGACTCCAGAAGAAACACAAGTCTTTGCTGAAACAGGACAAAAGAGCTTATCTATTCGGGCACTTTTATAGATGTTAATAAAGCCTATGAGTGGGGATTGGTGAATAATATATCAGATGATAAAGCAAGCTGTCTGCAAGCAGCAGTTGACTGTTTAAAAGTTATAGGAAGAAATGGTCCACTTGCCGTTGCTAGTGCGAAAAAAGTTATGAATGAGGGAAATGATATGTCAAACAAAGATGGTATACACCAGGAAGCAACAGTCTTTGGAGTAGTTGCTAATTCTCATGATAAGGCGGAAGGCACCAAAGCATTTGTAGAGAAAAGACAACCCGTGTTTACAAGATCATAAAATGATTAGCTTCCTGCAGTCTTTCCTCAGCACGATGCGCAGCCGCCTCGACCAAGTCGGCTGTTGCTCTTGTCTGAGAGCCGAGCGAAACGCCCTCCTTGGGCACCTTTACTGTGCGGCAGACGCCCTGTTGTCACCAAGGCTGACAGTCGCGCCACTGGCTGCGCTCTTATTCTGTATGTGCTGGCAACCTGCCTTCGCGCAGAACCTTGACCATGACCCTCTGAGTGGACCCGACGCAGGGACCACTCTCCTGAGCGATAATCGCGAGGAGAAGACGAATCTACTCAACCTCAATGTCCTCCAATCGTGGGAAGGATGGAAGGCTGGTATTGCCGAGAGCACAGGGCTCAGGTTTGGCGGCGATTACCTCGCAGTGGGTTTCGTCGCCACCAACAGCCTCGGCGACAACACCTCGGCCTCTGGGGTCGCGCGCCTCTTTGGGGGCTGGGACTTGCTGAACCGCGGCGCGGCGAACACCGGCAGCCTCGAGTTCAAGATCGAACACCGGCACGCCTACACCAACATCACGCCTTCTGCCTTCGGTGTCGAAGTCGGGTTTGTCGGTACGCCAGAACCTGTCTTCAACGACGACGGCTTTCGCGCGACCACTCTCTATTGGAAGCAGGTCTTCGCCGACGATCGCGCTGTCTTCCGTGTCGGCTTTCTTGATATGAAGGAATATTTCGATATTTACGCGTTGGCCAGTCCTTGGACCGGCTTTCACAATCTCGCCTTTACGATCGGCTCAAACACGATGATCACGTTGCCGGACGCCGCGTTTGGCGCGATGATCGGCGGCTATCTGACCGACCACATTTATGGGGCAGTCAGCATCATCGACGCCGGTTTCCAGCCGACATCCATGTTCGGTGGCTTCGAGACTTTCTTCGGTGACTTCAACACCTTCAAGACCGCGGAGATCGGGATCACCGGAGGTGGCAAGCGATTTTTGTTCGACAATGCGCATATCGCGGTCTGGCAGCAGGATGAGAGTAACGTTAGCGGCGTGAAGAGCGGATGGGGCGTCAATGTGTCTGTCTCCCATGTTGTGGGCGATCACTGGTTGCCGTTCTTGCGTGCCGCTTGGGCCCATGAAGGCGGGGGCCTTTACGATAGGTCGGTGAGCGGCGGTTTTGGATACCAGAACAAGCCCGGCGGCAACCAGCTCGGCGTCGGCCTCAACTG
>CAWCAB010000001.1:0-1424674 GCA_963793485.1 uncultured Bacteroidota bacterium | reverse complement strand
GAGCATGCCCTACATTGTCGGTAGAAAATCGATCAACTACGATCGCGGGCGTCGAATTGTTGTTGCATGAACTTGACCATGTCGGCGTAGGCGGCGGACATCGATTCGTAGTCCGTATCCAGCTTGGCGACGCATTCACGCCCAACTTGATCGGCCGCCTCTTTCAGATGCTCGCCGAACTTGGGATGGTGGATGTTTCCAGGTGTGGCGGCCCGCGCGTATTGCAGCAGAAAGATCGGGGCGTCGTCTTTGCTCAAGTGAGTGATCGGTGAGGCGTCTTTGAGCAACGCATCCAATTTGTCGTCGATGGCATCGCGGTCCCAATCCCAGCCATCGGGTCGGTCGAAGAAAGCGACCAATGCCGGGTGCTTGTAGGCCTGGCCCGGGATGATTCGTTTGATCACGCGCGGATCGTAGGTCGATTGCATGTTGATGGGAATGACGCAGGCCAGTCGTGTCGATTGCCGCGCGACGGGATCGTCACTGTCGGGATCGGCCAGATCATCGTGATAGCCAAGCCATTGTGAAATTCCCGATCCGGCCGATCCGCCCCCGGCAGCAAATTTTGAGGGATCGAGATTCCACTCGCTCGCCTTTGATCGAAGAAACTGAACCGCTTTGGCGCTGTCGTGCATCGCCGCTGGATAGGGCGCCTCGCCCGAAAGTCGGTAGTGGATGGCGGCGCAGGAGATGCCGGCTTGCAAGCACCGCTCGCGAAGTTCGCCGGGAAACGACTTCTTGTCCCCGCCACGAAACCCTCCGCCGTGAATCCAGATGAACAGCGGCGTGGGCTGATCGGATTCCGCTTGCCAGAAGTCGAGCACGTGTCGCGGATTACTGCCATAGGCGACGTCTGCTTTGGTCGGTACGGACCCACTTCGCTCTCGTTCCTGTCCGCTGACGACTGTGTTGACGTTGGCCCCAAGTATCAATGCGACAAGGACGCCGGTAGCAGTGAAACTTCGCATCTTTGATTTCTCCGAGAGCGTGGCGTGAGGGGTAGCCGTCGGTTCGGCAATCACATGAGATGTAGTATAACGTGCGCTACGATTTCACGTCGCCACTCAGAGGCTGCAACTATGTCCATCAACTTTCGATCGCGACTGGCGAGTGGCCAGCAGCTGTTCGGGACGATGATCACGTTACCAACTGCCGCGTCAGCCGAAGTGTTGGCCGACGCGGGCTTCGACTGGTTCTTCATTGACGGTGAACACGGCCCACTCGGCTGCGCCGAAATTCTGTCCATTTTGCAAGCGGTCAGCCATCGGGTGGCGTGCGTCGTGCGGGTTCCCGAAGCGTCCGAAGTCGCGATCAAGAAGGTGCTTGATCTCGGCGCTCATGGGATCATCGTGCCGCAGGTCAACACGGCCGAGCAAGCCGAGAATATCGTTAACTGGGCTAAGTATTCCCCCCTGGGTTCGCGCGGCGTGGGGTTGGCCCGGGCCCACGGTTACGGTTCGCGGTTTTCCGAGTACATCGAGCGGGCGAACGACGAGGTCGCCGTGATCGTCCAGGCGGAACATGCACGAGCGGTCGAAAACATCGAGTCGATCGTCCAGGTCGAGGGACTCGATGCGATTCAGTTGGGTCCCTACGACTTGTCGGCCAGCATGGGGAAAATGGGTCAGATCAACGATCCGGCAGTCGTCGCGGCGATTGATCGCATCTGTGCGGTCACCCAACAAGCGGGACTCGCGATTGGCAGTTTTGGCATCACCCCCGACGCCGCGTTGCAAGACATGCAGCGCGGCGCGACGCTGATCTGCGCGGGCACCGACACGCTGTTTCTCGGTCAAGCCGCCAATCGAATGCTCGCCACGATTAAGCATGTAGACTGACGATTTGTTCCTCGAATGAGGGTGAGCAATCAAGGGAAACAGGTGTTTGAATGACCCCTGGTTCATTCCGCGGTTGTCGCCAGCGCGCTGGCCCCATAAACGCAGTCGCCGAATAGAGAATTCGAAGGCGAGTTTTCGGCACTGTGCGAGCGCATGCCCAGCGAGACATCCGGCAGCATTGCTCCATAAAGCTCTAGATTTCGGTGCAACTCGAAGCAGCGAGTCAGATCGTGCCGGATGTGCCCGGCCCCGGAATCGCACAAGTAGCCATGCAAGTAGTCCCGGTAGGCGGGATGGGCGCAGCGATCGATGATGCACCGGGCTCGCTCTCTCGGGGCCAGCCCACGCAGATCGGCAAGACCGTATTCCGTAACGATGACCTGCACCGTGTGTTCGTTGTGATCGATATGCGTGCACATCGGAACGATCGTCGAGATTTTTCCCTGCTTGGCGACCGAGGGGCAAACGAAGATGGAAAGATACGCGTTGCGGGCAAAGTCGCCGCTGCCGCCGATGCCGTTGATCATCGTGCGACCGCAAACGTGAGTCGAGTTGACGTGACCGTAGAGGTCGACTTCCAACGCGGTATTCGAGCGCGATGACCCCAAGTTGACGAATGACGGCTGGATTGTTGGAGATTTCCTGCGGACGTAAGACCAGTCGCGGCGAGTAGAAATCGATATCCTCTACAAGTTCCTCCATGTGTTCCGGTGTGAGCGTCAGTGCACAGGTGCTCGCGCCGCGGAGACGCCCGCTGCCGCATCAGTTCAAACGCGGAGGACTGGAGCACCTCGGAGTACATCAGGAAGTCTGGGATGTCAGGGCTCTCGCCGATCCCTTGCATCACGGCATTGGAGACATTGCCGACGCCGCTTTGCAGCGGCAGGAAATCGCGCGGGATACGGCCTGCAGCGAGTTCCTCGTGCAAGAAATCGACAACGTGAGCGGCGATCGCCTGGCTGGTGGCATCCGGAGGAGTAAAACCATGCAGCTCATCGCATTGTTCGGTTTCGACGACAGCGATGATCTTTTCTGGATCAATGCGGACGTAGGTCTTGCCGATGCGCTGTAAGGGGTGATCAATGTCGATTGCCGGACGATACGGCGGTGGCTTGGGAATCATGATATCCGCCATCGCGCTGATCCGCCTCGACTGCTGCCGGTTGACCTCGATGATCACTTTCTCGGCAGCATGCAAAAAGGTAGGCGACGCACCAATGGATGTGGTCAGATAGACCCGACCGTCGCTGGTCACTTCTGCGGCCTCGATCGACCGCAACGTCGATCTTCCCAAAGAAGCCGAACAACACCGACTGCGGCACATGAGAGACGTGCATATCGACAAAGCTCACTCGGCCATCGTTGACTCGCTCGCGGAGTGGGCGCGACGACTGATAGGGGGCCCGCCAACTGATGGCATCAGCCTCTGCCAGCGCGTCATCGAGGCTACTGCCAGTGGACGCGCCGGTGAGCACGCGAATCTGAAACGGTTGGCCAATGGGCGTGCAACTGCTCCGCACGGTTCGCCAATGCACGGGGAACTGCCTTGGCGGCTCCGGCGGGTGTGAAGCCGCTGAACGCAACCAAATTGCCGTCGCCAATCAACTCGGCCGCCTCATCGGCGGTCATTTGGGGAAAAGGATACATCGTGCCCGTGCTCTCTCCAATGGATCTACGCCAAACGTGTTCTCCAAGCCGCCGATACCCGACGTCTTTGACTTGGAAACAGGAAGGAGTCTGCCTCGATGCAGTTCTCCACTGAAGCGTACGTTCATGCGAAGACTCATCGGCCGGAATTCGGTGTCGTCATCGCAGGGCACGAGCCGGTGACGCCGCATATTCGGAACGCGCGTTCCAACACGAACACGAATACAACTTTGCCTGAAGATTCGTGACAAGGAGCAAGCATGCATTTCAGGCATCGTTAGTCGGCAGGGCCTATTTGCCGATTCTCCGCAAGTCTGGTTTGCCGTCTTGATCGGCATCCAACCGCTCTAAATCAACGAATACGTAGGGTCGCTGATAAGCTTCCTGCCCGTCTTTGGCGTAAGACACCCACAGTCGTAATGCGGTCGCATCATAGACGACGTTGACAACATTCCCGCCCTTGATGGGAATTTTGTTGCACATCCCCACCAGACTTTCTGCGTCTAAAGATCCATGGCGGTTTTGTAGCAAGGGAAAGGCACCGCGCCCTTCGTCGTTGTACACCACACCGGGCAATACATTGGGTGCAACTTCATCGGCCGGATCATTATCCTTCCAGATGACCACACGCTGATCGAATGACTCGGGAGCATGGGCTCGGATCTTTACCGCGTGATGCTCTTTCCGGCCGTCACCAAAAACGTAGTGATAACGCTTCGTTGGCTCCTGTGCGGCAAAGATCTTCAGAGCGTCCGTCAGCGACTCGGCGTCGTAAAGTATCGTGCGAAAGAACGTCGTGAAGTGGGGCGCATGTACCTGGTAGGGCATCTCCTTGGACGAGGCATCCCCCATTTCGGACAATGCGATTCCGCTCGCATTCATGCCGGTGTGGGCGCCGATCATACCTGCAAACGTGGGGACAACATGCGGGATTCCGTGATCGGGAATGTAGACAACGATCACCGGGAAATTATGTGCGCCAACTTCGAGACTCCAATCAAGATTCCGGGTTTGATAGAGATGCCCGTCTCGAGTGGCATCGCCCCAAGCGGCGATACTGCTGCACGAGTAGGGCATCAATAGTGGCACCGCATGCATCGCTTGCAGCTGTGCCAAGGGCAACTCGGAGCCGTCGGCCAGTCCCGCCAACTCTTGTTCCACGCGGTCATCCGTGTAGGCGGCGGTGCGCGACCAAACGTCGCACAGATCTTGCTGAGAAACCTTCAGTTCTGACGTTAGACCCGCCATCGCTGTTGGAATGAATGCGTGCATCTGGTCGGCAGTCAGATGCCCCAATTGGTGTCCCATCTCATACGGCGTGCCACGCACAACGACCAGTGGAACCTGTGCCTCGCCTTTTCCGACGATGATTCGATGTCCTCGCCTATCGCGGGCCGTGGGGCGAAGGAAAATTTCATGTTGCCGCTCGTCTGAGGCATCCGCGGATGTTTGCAAAGCAACGGATTTTCGTTGGCGAAGACGCTGTTCGTCCGCCAAAGCCGTCGCAGAATACTGGCTGGCAACAAGCAAACAGGCGACGACGATGCACGGTGTGGGAATCATGAAGGCGATGGGGGCCTTCTTGAGTTCAGGTCGTTGCCCTGTTGAGTTCATCGTGACGCACTCATCGTGTAGGTAGAGGCAACGCATCGGAACGCGCCGCTTTCGGTAGTCCTGGCGGATCATTTAGCCTAACCCGTCGGGCAGGTGACGCCAACTCTGCCGCCCCTGAGCGTCATAGAACTCGAAATTCGGTGCAGCCAGAATCAGCGATGGCCAACGTTGGTCAATCGCTTGGGGTCGCGGCCGGGTGCCGAGGCCAAACCACGATGAACACCATCAATCCGATCAGCGGCGCCCAGCCAAGAATCGCCAGGTTGAAGTCGTATGATCCGGTTCGGTCGACCACGATCCCAAAGATCTTTTGCGTCGGCGCCGACGCCAGCCAGCCGATCGACGAAAGCATTCCGGTGAGCAACCCCATCCGCCGCACACTCACCTCTTGAGTGAATGAGTAGTAGCAGGGAAACAGACCCAAAGTGCCTGCAGCGACGCAAAGCAGGACGGCCAGTAACGCCCAGCCGTGCGGCAGCATCGCGGCGAGGGTCGTCATCGCAGCAAGCAATGAGCATCCGAAGAACACCAGCACGCGACTGCCATGAACCGACATTCCACGACGCGTCAGCGCCAGCCCCGCAACGCCCGCCAGAATGCAGCCGACATCGGTGGCAATGAAATAGACCGAGTTGAAATAGAGCGCTTGCGCCTCGGTGTAGCCCCTTCCCTCTTGAAGGAACTTCGGCAGCCAGGCTCGGATCAACTGCCATGAGGTGTTGATGCACACCACCATGAACACCAATGCCCAGAAACGTCGGTCGGTCAGCAGACGCATCGCATCGCGATAAATCTCGGTCGAAGCTTCGCCTTCTTCGGCTTTGTGACTGGGCAGGTCACCCCGCCTGATGACGGATACCCACAGCATCGCCCAAAGCAAACCCACGCCACCGATGATAAAGAAGGGCTGTCGCCACGCCGAATCGGCGACGCTATCGCCCACAACCAGCCGGATAATGATCGGTGTCGAGATGGCGCCGAGCGACGCACCGCTCTGCAAGATGCTGTTTCCCATCACCCGATCGCCGCGAGAAAGTACGGACTGAGTGACAATCAAGTGCAGGGCCAATGACCCGCCTCGAAGAAACCAAGCAATCCTCGGCACACCAGCAACGACCGATATCCTTGCGAGAACCCCGTGGCGATTCCCACCACCGACCAAGCAACGAGAATGAACGGGTAGAGCCATCGTACAGAGAGACGATCGGCCAAGATTCCGAAAAACAGAGACCCCAGGGCGAACGTCACGCCAAAAACGAACTCCAGGTCGCCATACTGCTCATTCGAAAGGTCAAACTGCTCCGTGATGCGGACGGCAAGATTCGAGAGAGTCTGCCGGTCCATGTAATTGATCATGGTTGCCAGCAGCAGCAGCCCGCTAACCCACCATTGCCACGATGCGGGGCGACTGTTGGGGTTCATTGACGGGTTTCCGCAGAATCAAATCAGTCGGGCAGAAAACAGTAGAATCGTGCCCACGAAAGGTGAGCGATGCGGCAGGAGCGTCTTCGGCACAGCTTGGCTCGCGTCGCCTGCGGGGCTTTCAATGTGTCGGCGATCGCGTGAAAACTTGACAGCCAACCGAGGTATCATAGCAGCTCTCGCTCCGCACGGTACGATTCGCCGTGATTCAATACTCCGCTCGTTTCTAACTCCATCGGTGCGCGATGTTACTAAGCGATCTCAGTTGGCCGGCGGTTGAAAAACTGTCGCGGGACATGCCAGTCGTAGTGCCTATCGCGGCGGTTGAACAACATGGTCATCACCTGCCGCTGCTGACCGACAGCCTGTTATTAGGAGAGATCGTGCGACGGGTCGAAGCGGAGCGGAGCGAGCGAATCGTGGTGACGCCATTGATGTGGCTTGGCAATTCGCACCACCACCTCGACTTTCCCGGTACGCTGTCCTGTTCACCGCGAGACTACTTGAATCTGCTCGTCGGCTTGTTGAACAATCTGGTCACGCACGGGTTTCGACGGATCCTGCTGCTCAATGGTCACGGTGGCAATGATGTGCCGGGCAAGCAGGCCCTGTTCGAAGTGCGTCAGCAGCTTCGAGAACGAAACGATTTGTTGCTGCTGTTCACGACCTACTGGTCATTGGGCGGCCGACCGTGGGAATCAATGGCCGAGATACAGCAACGCGAGATGGGGCACGCTTGCGAATGGGAAACGTCGATGGTGATGCGAATCGCTCCCCATCTGGTTGGCAACTATCGCGACGTGCCGGTGATCGAGCCGGGAAAGCCGTTCACGCCCGCCACTCGCGCCTGGATTACCAAGGACCGATCGACTCTTGGTCACATCGGCTGGCCGCATCTGGCGAGCGTCGAAAAGGGTGAGCAGTTGTTGGCGACGTTCAGCCAGGACGTCCTGCAACTTTTGGACCGCATTGAAAAATGGGATGGCATTTCTTGGGAGGGTTAGTCTGATGTTCAATCGGCGTCAATTCATTGGGTCGCTGGCTGCCGGTTTCACGCCGTGCGCTGACCCGCGGCGCGGCACCGCCTCGCAAGAAGATCGCCTTGCTGGCCACCGAAGTGTATGAGCACTCTCACGCACAGCACTTTCTCGACCGCTTTTCGATGGGATATGCCATGGGCGGTCGGTGGCGAGAACCGCAGGTCGATCTGGCCGCCGTGTACATTGACCAGTTCCATTCTCGCGACATTGGCAAAGAGCGCATCGCCAAGTATGGGCTGAAGCAGTTTCCGACAATCGTCGAATCACTGACGCTGGGCGGGAGCAAGCTTGCTGTCGATGGAGTCGTGATCATCGCTGAACACGGCAGGTATCCGCGTAATGAAAAGGGGCAAACGCTGTACCCTCGTTACAAGTGGTTCAAGGAAGTCGTCGATGTTTTTGAGGACAGCGGCCGAAGTGTGCCCGTGTTCAACGACAAGCATCTTTCGACCTCTTGGTCGGAGTGCCAGGAAATGGTGGCCGACGCACAAAGGTTGAGCTTTCCTTTCTATGCCGGTTCTTCGTTGCCTGTCACCTGGCGATTGCCCTCGGTCGACGTGCCTTACGACGCACCGCTGGCCGAAAGCGTTTGCGTGGCCTACGGCGGCATCGATAGCTACGACTTTCATGCCTTAGAAACGGCGCAGTGCATGTCCGAACGTCGGCTGGGTGGAGAAGTCGGCATCCGCAACGTTCACGCTGCGAGCGGACAGCAGTTGTGGAACATGTTGCAGAATCGCGAGACCACACGAAAGCTGCTGGTCAGCGCGCTGTGCCGCAGCCATAGTCTGCCGGTAAATACCGGATATCCGACGGCGCGGGCCGATTTCGCCTGGGCGCGGCGGTCGTTGCCCATTATCACGGGCTACTTCATCGAGCACCTTGACGGATTTCGTACGGCGATCTTCTTAACGGATATTCGCGATTTCAATTACGCGGGCATGCGAGCGGACACCGGTCAGATCATTGGCTGTCAAATGATGTTGCCGATGCCGGGCAAGAATGCGACGACCGCGGATTTCTTCAATCCGTTGACCGCACAGGTCGAAGAGATGATCGTCAGCGGCCAAACGGCGTATCCGATCCACCGCACGCTGCTTACCTCGGGCATGGTCATCGCTGGCGTCGAGTCGCTTTTCGCAGGCCAGCAGCTCGTCGACACGCCCGAAATGGCGGTGTCCTATCACGCCCCGAAGCAGCCGGTGCACTGGCGAACGTGACGCAGGCTTTGTCTTGACATCAGGAGTAAGGTCGCGGAGCGACGCCGCTTGTCCTCTCTCCACCGGATTTGCGGGGGAGAGAGTTAGAGAGAGGGGTCTGTTGAGACAAAGCCTAGAACTTCCAACCCGCTTGAACGATCAACGCGTCGTCGAGGTCGGTGTCACCGCTCTGTGATTCGTATTCGAGGGTACGGCCGAAGACGTAGCCGCCTTCGACGTAGAAACCGCGATTGCCGGGACGAACCACTTCGTATCCCCCTAGGACGCGAAAGTCACGCATCGAAAAGTCGTCCGAGAGGCCATTGTCGCGTCGCACGGCCCAGGTGTTACCGCCCAAGATGCCGGCGAGGTAGGCCCACCCCTCCGCCTGACCACAATCCTTCCACAGCCGCCGTGCGATCCGCGGTCGCGGCATCGTCGCATCCACCTTCCACTCGGGTGTCGGTGTCCAGGTAGCGCCGAATGCGGGCAGCAACGGAACGTCGTCGCGATCGAAGTAGACGACGCCCAGCGATAACACCAAGTCGCAGTTCGCCTGCCAGTTGATCAGTGCGAGTCCGAATATCCGAAACGCATTGTCACCGGTCTTCATGTCGCTTCGTATACAGGGCGACAGTACCAACGTTGACGAAATCGAATTCGACCAGGGTTTCTCATGCAGAATCGAGACCCCGGTATCGTAAAGGGTCTCGGGAACTTCAATCCCGGTCGGCCCGTCCAAGTTGTCGACGCGGAAGTAAGGCCGGAAGCCGAGGATGTGGTCCATGCTGCCAAGTGGCACTCCGAAACTGGCTCGTACCTCGGCAAACGACTGATTCAGGCTCGGGTCCGAGCCGCCCAGGTCTCCCAGATAGCCGCCAAGGATCTCGGAACCCTGATAGAAACTGTCCCGATACGTCTGGATCGGAGTTTCACAGCAGCTTCCACATACCGAATCGCACATGGCATCGCAGGAAGCACAGCCAGCGTAGGCATCGCAGGCAAAGTCGTCCGCCCGGGCACCTTGAGCGAAAGCCAAGAAAATCGGCAGGAAAATGGCCGATAGGCGGAAAGTCTTGGGGTGAAGTCTTGGCGATTGCATCTGAGAACCGATGGGGCAGCAACGGATGACTTGGATGTCGTACTGGCAGAGGGGGGGTGTGCAAGTGGTAATCGACGTTCCCGGCCCTCGATCTTGTGGCGAAATCTCCAAGGTCGGGTTCTATCGGGGATCAAACGTCTTCGTCACGCGGATGCCGTTATCAGGATTGGATTGACCGGAAACCCCGCCCCGGACGCCATCGAGGTCTTGCAGCCTTTCACTCGTTGTGTGGCAATGCTTTCCCTCACGCTCCCTCCGGGATGAGTCGAGCGAGCCTAAGCGAGGGGAGGGCCGGCTGTCGGAGACCTCGCCTCGCTTAGAATTGAACCTCCTGGAGGAGGGTGATTTTCTAAACTGCACGCTCTCCATCGAGTAGAATCCGGCGCGGCCAGTGCGGAGGCCACGCGTGGCGGCCCAGCGGCTATCCGGCGGCGTCTGATCTCGCGCAGCAAGCTCGTCAAACCAGGATCCAACCCCCAAGACCTATCAATCTCATGAACCGACTTCTTCGTCATTTCGCCGTTTTCAGTTTCGTCGCGGTTCCCTGCCTTGTGGAGGCACAAGTGACCGCACCCGATGCCGAATTGAGGCTCGTCGCGGACGGCTATTCGTTTACCGAGGGGCCCACGACGGAACGAGTCGGGAAACGTGTACTTCACCGATCAACCCAACGACCGTATCGTCCATTTCGACTTCGCGACCGGGCAAGGCGACAACCTGGTTGCAGTCATCGGGTCGGAGCAACGGGTTGTACTTCGTCGCACCCGATCGCATCGTCGCCTGCGCGGACGCGAACAATGAACTTGTGGTCGCATCGACGTCAACACCAAAAGCAGCACCAAGTGCTTGCCGCTGGCATCGAGGGGCGACGATTTGGCGGGCCGAACGACTGTTGGGTCGACCGCGACGGATCCGATCTACTTCACGGACCCTTTTACAAGCGGCCCTATTGGACACAGCAGTTCAGCGACGATCACTCCGCGGGGCGTTGTATCGTCTGTCGCCCGCCGGGCCGAATTGACGCAAGTGCTCGCTGATTTGGTACAGCCCAACGGGATCATCGGTGACGCTGAGAAAACGATTGTTGTTTGTGGCCGACATCAACGCTCGGCGCACGTACACAATACCAGATCGCCGCAGACGGATCATTGGCGGGCAAGACACTGTTTTGCCAGTCGGGAAGCGATGGGATGACGATGGACCGTGAAGGCAATCTCTACTTGACCGGTGGCAAGGGAGTCACCGTCTTCGATCCCCAGGGTGAGCTGATCCAGACGATCAACGTGCCGCGCCGGCTGGACCGCCAACGTCACATTTGCCGGACCGGAAAACCGCCATCTGTTCATCACCGCCGGCGACGCCGTCTTTACCATCGAAACCAATGCCACGGGATTGTAAGAGGCATGTGATGATCATCGAAGATTCATCGGTGGATACGCCGGAATTCAGAGATCGAAGTACAGGACTTTTCATTTTCGGATTCCTGCAAATTGCACTGGGCTGCCTGGCGGCCTTGATGATCCCGCTGATGTTGCTGTCGCTTGCGGTCAGTCCGCCGTCGGGTGGGGCGTCGGCAGCGCAGATGATCCCGGCGGCTGGAATCTACGCGATGCTCGCTGTTGTGCTCGTCTGGTTGGGTGTCGGCTCGATCCGTGCTCGACGCTGGCGCGAGCATTGACGCTGGTATTGGCCTGGATGTGGCTGGTGGTGGGCGTCATGACGCTGGTCGTCATGGTCCTGTGGATGCCGAACATGTCCAAAATGATGGCCGCACAGGGCGAGCAAGTTCCTCCGCAGGCGATCACGTTCATCTACGTCGTGATGTTCGGCACGATGGGCTGCATGTACCTGTTGTTGCCGGGGATATTTGTCGCCTTCTATCAACGCGGTGATGTAAAGCGGACGTGTGATGCAAAGGATCCGCACGTCCGCTGGACCGACCATTGTCCCCTTCCGGTGCTGTCCTTGAGCCTACTGTTAGGGTTCGCTGCGACCTCCGTGATCTGGTCCGCGGGCTATGGCTTTGTGACGCCATTCTTTGGGGTCATTTTGAAAGGCGTGAGTGGCGCGATTTTCTTTCTCGCCTTGAGCCTGCTGTTTGGCTATCTGGCGTGGGCGACGTACAAGCTCAAGATGGCGGCGTGGTGGGCTACCTTGGCGGCCTTTGTCTTGCTTGGTCTGTCCACTGTCATCAGCTTTTCTCGAATGAGCATGTTGGATCTGTACCGGGAAATGAACTTCCCTGCGGATCAGTTGAAAATGATGGAAGCTGCGGGAGTTCTTGAAATGAACATTCCGCTGATGATGACGGTTAACCTTGTCGTATTTGTCGGCTACTTGCTGTGGGTTCGCAGCCATTGGACGCCGGGGTCACAGCCGCAAAGGTGACGAGATGACGAACACGACGTATTGAGCTCCAGATTCACCGTGCGACGACGTACGTTCCGGCCAGCCGATCGTGGGGGAGACGTCGCCGAGTGATGACGGCGAAGACGACGACGAAAACGACGCCCACGATGATTGTGATCTGCAGCGTGTCTCCCAACGGGCCTCCGAATCCCGTCGAGCCCAAGAATGCGTAGCAAATCGCCAATGCTGGCAGGCCACCGATCATCATGCGGACGAATGCGAAGTCGTGACGCCCGTTGGCCACGCCGATTGACCAATGCCAGACCAAACAACCACAGCAACATTCCGCCCCGACAAGCAACCGCCGTGAACAGGCTTGGAATCCAAATCAGTTCCATCCATGCCACGGCTGCCAAAAATACTAAACCCCGCAGCGAAAAGAATCCAATCTCTGCCGGAACGACGGTGCGATCTTCCGCGATCAACTGCTCGTAAGTCGACTTTGCCGCTGCCGTCTGTTCCGCCGTGGGTGGTGGTTCCGCGATCAACCGCTTCAATATTTGCCGTCGTTGGGGCGGGATCGTCATCAAAGCGTAGAAACTGTCCATCTGCGCCCGGTCTTCGATCACCTCTCTATATCCTCCCGCAATCCAGGTTTCGATTGCCGCAACCCGTTGTTGCTTGTCTTGATGATTGACTTCACGCTCGATTTCGAGCAACACCACGGCTTTTGACAATTCCGTTACCCGGGGCATCCTCGATTTTTGCTGCTCCAGAGCAAAGACGCCCGCGATGGTGGAGGCAATCAGCAGCGTAGGAACGGCGAGCGAAACAGCGAGCAGGCCTGCCACACGACGGTCTACGTTGACCGGCGGCTGGGCCGCCATCGAAGCGAGCATCCCCGTCGCATCGTCAAGCGTCTGGGCGTCAGCGACTCCCTGCAGCGAATGACGAACACTCAGCGGCATTCCGCCGGGCACATCGACGCTGCGGGGCTCGCCGCCTGGCTCGAGCGCGCGTTGCGCCGCTTCACTCAGGCATCGCAACGCCGCAGTTGTGTCGTCTTCGTCTGTCGGCTGGCGTCTGGCTTCCGAGCTCGTGAAGGGATCGGGCTCGGCGGCGACCTGCGGGCGAACGGCAGCAATTTGAATGATTCGTCCTCGGTGATCCATAGGTGTGCCAACGAAAGTTTCTCGGGCAGCGAAGCTTCATTGATCGCCGTTTGCAATTCGCGCGAAAACTGACGCACGCGGCGACTACGGCTTCCCAGCGAAGACCCGCATCGATCGCCTGCACCAGTGGTTTGCCGGTCGGTGACTCGTAGCAGTCCCAGCAATCCGTGTCGGTGCGTTTCGCACCCAACCACCGCAGTCGCGTCGCTCGCGACAGGTTACGCGTCGTCGCATCGGCTTCGGCAATTCCGGGTGGCTGTACACGGACCCAAACCCGACGCAACATTTTCGCAAGCAATACGGTGCTGTTTGCCGGCCACAAGGCCAGGGCCGAAACTCCTGTTCTCAACACTGACCTCCACGATGTACATGCCTGGTGGCAGGTGGGAAATATCAATAGTGCCATATACGGGTCTTTCCTGCAGTACCTGTTGACCAGTGAGCGTATAGATGGCTACCTGATCGAGTGCAAAACCTTCAGTTGAGATATTGAGCTCTTGGTTGGCGGGATTGGGGTATAATTTAACATTATCAGGGATGCTTTGCTCATCAATATTAACACCATTGGCTATGCAGGAATCCTGAACTTCTTCCGGGCTATTACAACCAATTGCGTTATCGTATATTTCTACACTCCCACCAGGATTAGCAAGGTAATCACAAATACTCTGAACTTCACAAGTAGATAAGTAATGATTATTCCCAATTGAGAGTGATTCAATTGTAAAACTCTCAATATTCCCCAGCCCTATCAGACTGGCCAGTGATGCATTATCACATATAGAGATGTATCCGTCGATCGAAGTCAGACCCTCCAAGCCGGTCAGGCTTGTCAGAGCATCGTTACCGCCAATAAAAATGTCTCCCTCAATGAAGGATAGTCCTGACAGTGCAAACAAGCTGATTAAAGAGTGATTGCCAAGGCAGCCAATTTGGCCCAAAACGCCCAGATATAAACCGTCTCCGATAAACGTCAGGTTCTCCAGGCCCGTCAGGCTAGCCAGAGTATCGTTAGCCCAAATCGAAAGGTATCCCACGATGGAGGTTGCATTCTCCAGTCCCGCCAGGCTGATTAAAGATTCGTTCCCAAAAATATCAAGTCCTCCCCCGAATGAAGTTAATACTGTCAGTCCATTGAGATTTGTTATATCCTTTCCATTAATTAATACATCCCCTTCTATTTCCGTGCAATTTGGATGAAGTATCTGGAAACTATCGATCTGTGATTGTGTAGTAAATTCAATGCCATCTGGCAAACAGGATTGGGAATAAACTGTTACATAGCAGAACAGAAGTATAAGAGTGAAGATGGATAGTTTTTTCATGGCTCTACTGTTTAAGTTTTAGCTTTTGATTAAGCAGAGCATTTGGAAGGAAAATTTCCCGTTGGTGGTGTAAATATACTAAATCGCAGGGCGATAAGCAAGTACAGAAGACCGAAGACCGAGGACCGAGGACCAAAGATCGAACATCGAACCTTTAACTAGTTCAACATTCTTATTTCTTATTCCTTGTTCCTTGTCCCTTGTCCCTTGTCCCGATAAAAAACAAATCTTTGATTTGCTTTTTTATCGAGGATCCACGAAAAACAATGAAATCATAGATTTCTGGTTTTTCGGGATTCCATGTTCGTTATTCATTATTCAATAGGGCATAAAAAAACCCCGCCGTAAAGGAGCGAGGTCTCTCTCAATTCAATATTATAAGATAGGTTATTCTGTAGGATCGGCACTCAGTTCTTCAACATACATGATGATCTCATCATATTCGCCTTCAACTACGTTCCTGTATTCTTCAAGAAGGATTTGAAAGGAACCTTCGCCATGTACTTCTTCATAATCTTTCTTGAAATTGGGCTTATTATCAAAGAAAGCCCAGTTCTCAAAGCCACCTGCGATCATGGCATCATAGCCACATTTCCTGGCAAATTCAGAATTATACACCTGGAAGAAGTTTGGATATTCTTTCTCTTCATATACTTTTTTCACTTTTCCAATCATCGCCTTGAAACGATACTCTTCGAAATCCTTGATCTTAAAGAAGGTCAATACTTCTTTCCCTGTAAAAACACCATTCCCGGGGTAGGTAAGATCATCGTTCTGGCGCCAGTAACCGGCATCCGAAAGATCTGCAACATTCGGCATCACTTCAAACATCCAATGCTTGCGCTGGTCTTCAGTAATATTCCTGTCGTCAAGATTTGTGAAAGTAGTTGGTCCATGTACATACAACCATTCGCCTGTATGTGGGCCGGAGTTAACTACCCAGATATGTGAACGGTGCTCAGCTGAGTTATTCCAGGTTTTGTTGTACTTGGTCATGGCTTCGCCAAGTTCCTTCAGCTTGGTATAATCAGGTTTGATATAAACCACTTTATACATGGTGTAATCAGCCTGGGCAAAAGATAAAACAGCAAATGCAAATATTGCTGTGAACAATAGTGTAAATTTCTTCATGATTGAATTTTAAGGTTAAACATCTTGATTTCTCGATGCAAATGTAACTCATTGAATCACACAGAGATGAACTTTAACAAAACATTAACAAAATGAGAAAGGGTAGTGGGTACTAGGTGCCAGGTAGCGGGTATATGGTTACATGGTTACATGGCTACATGGTTACATGGCTAGTTGCGTACTGCCTACTGCCTACTGCATACTGCATACTGCCTAATGCTTACTCCTCTGCTTCGTTAAGATTAAAAAGCGAAAGAAAGATATATGCTATAAGTATGAATGGAATAGAAGCAAAGCGATAGGTCAGGAAGAATCCGACTGCAAAGACGATAAGGATATATCGTCCCCGGTTATTTTTCCAGTAGATGCTGCTGACTTTTAATGAGAACAACCTCAGTGGTGATACCATTAACACAGATACCGCCAGAACAATCGCCAGGAGACCATATGTATGGCTGTAGAAGTCGTTAAGGAAGGGGATGCCACCCAGTTTACAGTTCAGGGCAAGGGGAATGGATAATATCATCAGGGCTGCTGCCGGGGCAGGAAGTCCGCTAAATTCTTTTTCCTGATCAGGGTCGATGTTAAAACGTGCCAGGCGAAGTGCTGCAAATACCGGTAAAAGGAAGCCTGCAAAGGCCATATATTGATTTTCGGCCACGCCCAGGATCAGGGTGTACATGATAAATCCCGGGGCTACGCCGAAAGAAACAACATCAGCCAGCGAATCAAGCTGCTTTCCAAGAGCTGATTGTGCATTGAGCAATCGTGCCACCGCACCATCGAGCAGATCAAGAACAAGTGCCAGGATAAGGAACCAGGAGGCATAGCCAAGATCCCCTTTCGATACAGAAACAATGGCAAAACATCCCGCCAGGAGGTTCAGGAGGGTGATCAGATTCGGGATATGCTTCATGAAGCAAAGATAAGATTATTATCCTATGGAGCTGATCTTGCGCATCCTTTCCATATCAAGGATTTTGACGTTTTTCCCCGATACTTCGATCAAACTGTCATCTTTGAATTCTTTCATCAGGCGGATCACGCTTTCAGTCGACATGCCTGTAAGTTCGGCAAGCTCAATCCTTGAAAGCGGAAGTTCGTATTCCAGAGATTTAAAGATCCTTTCAGAAAGGCACATCAGGATATCAGCCATCCTGCCATGAAGTTGTTTCTGAGTGAGGCAAAAGAAACGGCCATAGGCCTGGGCAGTATTTTCATTCAGGATATCGATGATCTTGGAAGCAAAAGCAGCATTCTGCTTAAGCAGTTGTTTGAAAACATTGATATCGATGAGCTTTGCCCATGAATCAACATAAGGACTGACGGAGTACAGGAAAGTATTATTTCCTTCAAATATTGATGGCAGACCAACGAGGTTATTCTTTGGTGTGATGGTAAGGATCAGATTTTTGGGATTCCCTTCCAGGTATACCTTAACAAGGCCTTCCGAAAGAAATATGATCTTGGATGCAAAAGAGCCCTGCTTACAGATGATCTCCCCTTTTTTATAATGTACCTCCACCATGTTGTCATCAACCAGCTTCCTTTCATCCTCGGTGAGCAAATCGAAACAAGCTCCTTCCGGGGTACGGACAACACAGGAGTTAGGATATGAATTCAAATTCATTTTATATTATACTTTCCGCAAAAATACGAATAAGATCATTAAACAAACTGATCTATGTCAGGTTTTTTATGATTCAGGCCAGTTTTTTTCATATTCCATTCCAACATATGAAGTTATTTTCATATCAAAATACAACATAGTTTTGTGAAATATTTAACAAATACACGAATTAGCAAAAAAAGTATTTAAAATTTAATCAAAAACAAACACTAATTAAAAAACAAGTAACTATGGAAAAATTTGTGAAGTATTTTATGCTCGTTCTCATGGTATCAGCAATGGTACTGTCAGGATGTTCAAAAGATGATGATGAAGAAACACCACTACCACCAGCAACTCCTACCTATGAAGTTCTGAAAGACTACCTGGTCACCAATAACATGGATGCAGATGTAGTGATCGACGCTTGGATTACTGATGCTGCTGCTGTTAATGGAAAAGGATCAGATGCTTATTTTATTATTGATATCCGTTCGCAAGCTGATTTTGATGCAGGTCATATTGAAGGTGCTGTTAATGCTACCTTAGGTACTCTGCTCGACAAAGCTGCTCCTGCAACCAAGCCTATCCTCGTGGTATGTTACACAGGTCAGACTGCAGGTCATGCTGTTTTGGCTCTGCGTTTGAGTGGTTACACTGATGCTAAAGTCCTCAAATGGGGCATGGCAGGTTGGCGTGCTGACCTTTCTGGTTCATGGGAAAATAACAAAGGTGATGCTGCTATTGGATCAGCTAGCTGGATAGCTCCTCCGGGAAACATCACTCCTGATGCTGAATTTGCAGCTCCTGTTCTCGAATCATCATTCACTGAAGGCGCTGACATCCTTGCCGAAAGGGTTGACGCACTTCTTGCTAACGGATTTAACAAAATCCCTAACGCTGATGTACTTGCTGCTCCTGCAAACTATTTTGTAAACAACTATTGGGCTATTACTGATGTTGAGCATTATGGTCATATTTCAGGTGCATACCGTATTCAGCCTTTCACACTTGCTGCCAACAAAGACAAGAACCTTGATCCTTCCAGGACTATTGTTTCTTATTGCTGGACTGGCCAGACATCATCTATGCTTTCAGCTTATCTCTGGATCCTTGGATATGATGCTAAAAGCCTCCTGTTCGGAACAAATGGTATGATTTATTCAAACCTTGAGTCACACAAATACACTGTACCTACAACTGATTATCCTGTTGTTCCTACAAAATAATTATTGCAGACTTGATCAAAAAAGCTAAATAATATGAAATAGCGGTTGCCGGAATACAAAGACAAATTGCACTTTATCTTGAGCATATTCCGGCAACCCTTTTTTAAACAATTCATCTAAAACCAATTCACATGAAAAAGTTATTTACCATCCTGATCGGCATCATGCTTATGAGCCCGGCATTGGTCAATGCCCAGGGCTGTATGGAACCATCATCCGACGCCGGTGTAAGCGTTATTGGGTTTATCCAACCTCAATACACACTGGATATGAATGGTGTAAACTCCCTTGGAAACACCATCATGGTCGATGGACAAGAAATCACAAACAAAAACAGTTTCAACTTTTACCGTGCCCGTCTTGGGGTAACCGGTAACATCCCTTACGATATCAGCTATTATGTAATGGCTGAATACAGTAGCTTCGTCGGCGGAGTTTATCTCCTCGATGCTATTGTTACTTATGACCGCCTCGGCCCATGGGCCAAATTCTCACTCGGTCAATTCAAAACCCCGGTCAGCCTTGAACTCAACACTGCCTGTCATAAACTACATACCGTTTATCGCTCACTGGTAGTACAACAACTCGTTGCTCCATGGCGTGACCTCGGATTTATGATCTCAGGTGGTGTATCTTTAAAAAATTATGGTAGTCTTACCGATCACAAATTCTTCAGCTATCAGCTGGCTATTATGAATGGAAGTGGGATCAACCAGTGGGACAACAACAACGCAAAAGACATTGCTTTCAGGGGTGTATTTTCTCTCTGGGAAGGTGTGAATGTTGGTGGTAGTATGAGATATGGAAAACAAAGGCCTTCTGACCCAAACAATGGTGATGGTATCAAAACCACCTTTGGTGGTGAAGTGGCTATTGATTATTTTAATTTCCTTTTCCACGCTGAATATATCTATGGATATGGCAAAAACCTTAGAGGTGTTGCCGGAGGCGGATGCGGCGGTGGAGGAACACCTGACATCAAAGGCGAACTTGAAAGAGATGGTTACTATGCCATGCTTCTTTACAAAACCCCCTGGAACCTCGAACCTGTTGTAAAATATGAATATTTCAATCCAAACAAGAAATCAGATTACACCCTTGCTGCAGGATCACCTACTGACAAAGTAAGCAGCTGGACATTTGGACTCAACTATTTCATCAACGACTGGTCAAGAGTACAGGTTAACTATATCATTCATAACGACGACAACGTTGTTAGCGGTGGAACCGATAACTATAACAACTCTTTGATTGTTGACAACGACGGTAACTTTTTCAAACAACAGTTTGTGATCCAGTTACAGGCAGTATTACAATAAACTCTAAATATTATATCAATGAAAAGAACAAGTGTATCGATGATCCTGGCGGTTATGTTCCTGTTTATCACACAGGCGCTCACTGCACAGGTGGTGATCTCAGCCAAAGACTTTACAGCTGAGAAGAAGAAGGATAAAACAATGGTTGTAATTGATGCTAACACAGCAGACAATTATGCCAAGTCACACGTGATGGGTGCTGTAAATGTGCCTCACAAAGAGCTGTATAAAGATGGTGAGATCGAAGGTTTGATTAAATCACCTGCGGATCTGGCTGCCTATTTTGGAAAAAAAGGCATCAGCAATACCAGCAACATCGTGCTCTATGACGATGGCTCAAATAAATATTCAAGCCGCGTTTATTGGATTCTCGATTATCTGGGCGCTACAAACCTCCGCATTCTCCATAAAGATATGGATGTTTGGAAAGTAGCCAGGGTACCTCTGACCAGGAACCCAACATCTGTTAAAGCAGCTACTTTTACTCCCAGCGTTAATTCTGCAATCATAGCATCTGCAGCCGATGTAAAAGGATGCAGCGGCAATTGTGTTGTTGTGGATGCCAGGCATGTGAGTGAATATGACGGCACATCCGAAAAACCAGTAAGTGATGGTCATATTAAAGGCGCCATCAACGCTGAATACAAAGAATTTCTTGACGACAAAGGTGCTTTCAAATCAGCTGACCAACTCAAGGCTGTTGCTGCGAAACATGGTTTAACATCAGACAAAACCATTATTCTTTATTGCCAGACAAGTGTACGTGCTGCAGCCATCTTTGTAGCATTGAAAGAGATTCTCGCTTATCCAAACGTTAAGGTATATGACGGAGCCTATAACGAATGGAAAGCCCAGGGCGGAGCCATGGAAAAATAACGAATTCATTTTGCTTAATTAATTCGTGTTAATAACGGATGAATTGCTAAAAAGAGCCGCGAGAGCGGCTCTTTTTTTAATGCATATATTTGCACCTCCATGAACTATACGGGGAGAATAAAGTTGACCGGCATCATTCTTGCCGGAGGCAAAGGCATCCGCCTTGGCCGCAACAAAGGCATGGCCGAACTCAATGGCCGACACCTGGTCGAATATGTTATCGACAAGCTGAATGGGATTTGCGATGAAGTCCTCATCAGTTCAAACACTGAGCAATGCAAGAAGTTTGGTCTGCCTGTTATTCCCGATCAATATCATGCAAAAGGCCCCATGGCCGGCATACATGCCTGCCTGAAAGCTGCGAAGAATGAACATTGTTTCGTAGTGAGTGTGGATACGCCTTTTGTGGGACCTGAATTTATCCGCTTCATGCTTGAATCAAAAAAGGATGGCTTGATAGCTGCACCATGGTATGAGAAAGATCATTACGAGCCACTCTGTGCTTATTATAATAAAGGCGCCATCCCGGTGATGGAAGCCTTTTTCGAGAAAGGAAATTATAAACTGCCGGATGTATTCATGGCCCTCCCATTTACAGCGGTTAGCATACCTAAAGATGCTGCTTTTTATCACCCCATGCTCTTTCATAATATCAATACGGAAGAAGACCTTTTGCATGCAGAACAATTTCTGAAAGGAAAAACATGATCCGGCGAACAGACTTTTTGATCGTTTCCGGGAACGGCCGGAATACAGGAAAGACCTCATTTATCTGCAGGGTGATCAAACATATTAGCAAACAATTTCCGGTCACTGCCATCAAGGTTTCGCCTCACTTTCATTCTTCAGAAAATCAAGATGCCCTATTTCAGGGTGATCAATATATCGTATGGGAAGAGCTGGATCTTGAGAGAAATAAAGACAGTTCGCTCATGCTCCGGGCAGGAGCAAAAAGAGTGTTCTACATTGAAGCTAAAGATGAACATCTAAAAAAGGCTGTAGATATTTTGCTAGATGGAAATTTCCTGGAAGGTGCAGTTATCTGTGAATCAGGCGGACTGCGTAAAATCATCGAACCATCTCTCTTCTTATTGATGAATGAAGAAAAACGGGATGAGCTAAAAATTGGATTTAGACAACTTATACCAATGGCAGATCATGTCATATCATTTAATGGTGAAGATTTTAACCTCCAACCGGAGAATATTGGCTTTGATGGTATCCTCTGGTATAGTATCGAGTAGTGAGTACTGAGTACTGAGTATTGAGTACTGAGACAATATTATAATTTCTCAATACTAATGTCTCATATCTCAATACTAATGTCTCAGTACTAAAAATAGTCCGGGAGTATGCATCTAACTGAACGCCGCTTGAGAATTTCTTCAAAATCATCAAGCGTGGAAAGCATTAATTCTGAGTTCTGATCGTGACATTCCAGGCAGGAACCGACCAGCAATATCTTTCTCTGTTCTTCCAGGCTAAAAGGCCGTGTATTTGTGCGCGTCGAATAATTACCATCGGGCTGCTGCAGGAAAGCTATCCAGGCATCTTCCGGCAGTCGGTCGTTCGGATTGCTGGCAAACCTTGGCACAAAATGCCAGGATCCGACACCATTTTCCAGTGAATAAGTCAGTTTCCCATGCCCATAGCCCAATGCCAGGGGATCGTTATGACAGGAGCGACAGCTTCGGCCTTCCGATATCGTTGTATGTGCAGACAATGGTGCATACAAGCGGTGGAATATCAGTGGGTCTTCAATTCCAGGATCATAAGTACCCTTGTCAATAGTCAGTATCATTCCGGGTACAAAGGTGTGTACCCTTCTTTTCACCCCATCGACTACTCCCAGCGTAGGCAGATCTGCCATATATTTACCCACATATTCCACCCAGCTGCCGGTTTCTTCTTTGTTCCTGATCATATCATAACCGGGTATCTCAGGATCATACTCGTTATGGCAGCCAATGCACTGTGGCACCCAGGCCGTATGACATGACTGGCAGGAGAGTCCATCATGAGCCCCTCCCCTTCTGCAAATGTCTGCTGGTGCATTCAAAGAATGTTCTTTTCCGGATACTTTTCCAATCAAAACAGGATCTCCATCATGGAATACTTTACTGTTCCATATTAATCGCCCGGTATTGTTCAAAGGAAGAAATGAAGCATTATCCTCATCTATCCCTTTCAGCTGCAGTATCTTTTGTGTTTCTGCATCCAGATTGGCATATGTGAGCAGGCCGGGCTGCCGCTCAAAATGGCAATCTTCACAGGAAATCTTTACCTGGTCTTCTTCATGCATATATAATGTTCCGTCACCCATCAGTTCATAGGAGTCGTGGCAATCGATACACAGCATGCCGGCTTTATGATGAACATCCTCCGCCATAAACCTGAACACCCTTCCGTCGGCAAGAATCCTGATGGTATCCGAAGGATGTACTTCATCCTTGTCGATCTGGGTTTCATGCCAGCCTTCAAAGGAAGTTGATATTCTTCCCGAGCGGCTGTGACAACCAAAACAATGATCATTTGAAATGTTCAGGTCCAGAGAGGGATGGCCTGACCAGAGTGAAGAATCAGGCATGTCCATACCATAGTATTTTTGCAATTCAGCATTTGCAGCATCCGAATAGTTCAGGTGACAAGCATTGCATCCGCCACCACGAGATTCCTGTGTTACTGGCCCCGGTTCTGTCTTGGGGTTGCCCAGATGACAGCGTGCACACATATTTCTTAAATGTTGATCGGCCGGGCTGTGAGCAATATCCTCAATATTGAAATGCCCCTCGGGGAGCTCCAGCTCATTAAACACAAATCGGTCAACCGAAATAATGCCGCTCATGGTAGTCATCAGAGATGTATGGATCCGGTCAGTAATTTCCGGATGGCAATGAAGTGTTCCACAACTTCTGGAGGCATTGTCCAGATTTCCCGGAACATAAAGCATTCCGGCATGGGCCTGGTCTTTGTCCGGGACAAAGGGGTTTCCCAGGTGGCATGAAACGCAGCCAATAGCATCCGGATCATGTGAGGGAGAAAAGCCTTTCATTCCCTGATGGCACAACAAACAGGATTCTGTCCTTTCATAAGTACCGAGTTCAAGAGCCTGTGGATGCTGAAAACTACCCGGCTTCATGGGAATAGGGTCAAAAGGCATATAAATGCCTTCACCGCTCACAGACCATTGCCATTCTTCTCCCCTGAAAAAATAACCAATGGTCGTAAGCACTGCATAGAATACAAATGCAAGAAAAAGAAAATACTTTGCTATCCTGGCGGAATTCGCTTTTATAAAGGGCATCAAAAATACCGGGATCATGACCACAAATAGAATAAGCCAGATCCATCCCGGCCGGTGCATCCAGTGAAGGATCTCCTGCAATCCCAAAAAATACCATGGCCCTTTAATGATCCCGGATAAGCCGTCATGCAATGGAGCCTGGAACAAGATTGAAAGCAGCAGCAATATCAGACCCAGAACGATGAAAGTTACAGCCTTTCCCCATAATATTCTTGCATGCTCAAAGAGGATCGCGATAATAAATATGGTGGCAATGGCAATGTGGTTTACATATAACAATAAGTAGGAGCCTTCTCCACCCATCAGAATATAAGCCAGCTGTCCACCAATAAGTGGTATTTCCCCGATCAGGGTATTAAAAATGCGCATGGCCTCTTCGCTATCAACATCCCCTTTCAGGATAAAACCCGACAGCATGGCATACAGAATAACCATGATCCCAAGTCCGAGCCGTAGCCACACACCTGGACGGACAGCACTCTCTGTACCCAATCTGAAATGGTCCCAGATATGAAGTATGATGAAGATCAGGAATATCTGTGCACTCCAGTAATGCATATTTCTGGCAATCACAGCTCCTGGGTTTGACAGGATGAATGCACTGATAGAAGCATAGGGATTGAATACATCAAAGGGCACAGCCAATACCACGCCGGAAATCACACAGATCAGAAGTGCCGTTACAGCGATCCCCCCAAAGGTGTCCAGAATGAAAATCCTTGGCATTTTTATACTATCTGTGTGGCCGTTTGTCATGAAACTTGTATGATAAGTTTATCATTGATGATATCCTCTTTTATGATCAGCTCCTTTAATGGATCAATGGCGGGCCCTGTTACAGCCTTTCCGGAAAGGTCGAACCTGGATCCGTGGCAACGGCATACAAGTTCATTCCCTTCAAACTTATTAATGCGGCATCCTAGATGTGTGCATTTTCCATCGAAGGCTTTTATGTTGTCACTTTCCTTTACCAGGATTATTCCCTGATGAAAGCTTATCCCGGCAGGTAGATTTTTAGCTATGGTGATTGTCCTTCCATTGCCAGAATTATTCATTTCCCTTTTCCCGGTGAACATCCACCACAGCATTGCAGGAATAGACAACACGGGGATGAGTGTTGCAAAAAATTCCCTTCTTGTAATCGCCATTTTTTTATGATCGGTTTTCATATTCCGGGGCAAGGCTTCATCACTCAAAAATAGCGATTATAATTCAATCAGCCCCCGGCCAAATAACATATTATTCAGAATCCCTCTAAATTACTGATTGTTAATAATTAACAATACTGATTATCAATCACTTAGAATACGATTGAATTATCTAAATATGTTTCTAAATTAGAATGTAAAGTACTGTATTACTGAACATTACACAACTATGTACTAATCTATATGTTTATACTTATTTGATTTACTGCTAGTTAAGGGGGTTTAACATCCCTTATTGTGTGCTTTTTTAGCATACTAATTATTAATAAATTTGTACTTGATTAAATATGATAATATCTACATATTTAACAGCATTTCAAGACTTAAAAACAATCACAGATAATGGCAAACAGAAGAGATTTCATTAAGGTTTCAGCTCTTGGGATCGGTGGCCTGGCTATGAGCGCATCTGCATTTAATGTTTTAAAGGGTGCAGTGCCACAGGACCTGATCAACAAGGATTCGGATCCTCAAAAGGGGCTCAGGCGTTACCCAACCTACTGCGAAGTATGTTTTTGGAAGTGTGCCGGCTGGACCTATACCGATGAGGATGGCAAGATCATCAAGATCCTCGGTAACGAAGAAGATCCGCATTGTAACGGAAGACTTTGTCCAAGGGGTACCGGCGGTATTGGCATGTATTATGATAAAGACAGGCTAACCACACCACTCATCCGTGAGGGAGAACCGGGAAGCCAGACTTTTCGCAAGGCAAGTTGGGATGAGGCCCTCGACCTCGTTGCAAAGAAGATGAAAGAGATCAAGGAAAAGTATGGTCCTGAGGCGATGGCACTTTTCAATCACGGTTCATCAGGACATTACTTCGGTCATATGCTGAAGGCATATGGATCTTCCAACATCGTTGCTCCATCATATGCACAATGCCGCGGACCTCGTGAGGTTGGCTTTACAGCTACATTCGGTTCCGGAGTTGGCTCACCTGAGCCTACTGATATTCGTGACACCAAATGCCTTGTGCTGATCGGATCCCACCTGGGAGAGAACATGCACAACGGACAGGTACAGGAAATGTCTGACGCCATAGATAAAGGTGCTACCATTATTACGGTCGATCCGAGGCTATCCACAGCTGCCAGCAAATCAAAATACTGGCTTCCTATCAAGCCATCTACCGACCTGGCCCTTCTTCTGGCCTGGATCAATGTGCTGATCTACGAAGATCTTTATGATAAAGAGTATATCGACAAGTATGCTTTTGGCCTGGAACAGCTGAAAAAGCATGTAAAAAATATGACGCCGGAATGGGCTTATGGCATCACAACCATCAAGCCTGATGTGATCAGGAAAACTGCCCGTGAGATGGCCAATGCAGCCCCGGCCACCATCGTTCATCCTGGCCGTCATGTGACCTGGTACGGAGATGATACTCAGCGCGCAAGGGCTGTAGCAATTCTCAACGCATTGCTAGGTTCATGGGGCCGTCGCGGTGGATTTTATTTCAAGGAAAGCGTAAAGCTTCCGCATTATCCACATCCTGAATATCCCAAGCCTGAATGGTCGTGGAGAGACACCATGAATGGCAAATACCCGCTCGCCGGGCTCGCCATTTCCAACACATTGATCGAGGCTTCCATACCTTCTGATGAAAACACTCACCAGATCCATGGCTGGCTGGTATCAGGGACTAACCTTCCGCTGACCATGCCCGACAAGCCAACGCTGGCAAAGGCCATGCAGTCGCTCGACTTCCTTGCTGTGGTTGATACCATGCCGATGGAGATCACCGGATGGGCAGATGTGATCCTGCCGGAATGTACCTACCTCGAACGATGGGATGATATCCGTGTTTCACCACACAGGGAGCCATATCTGGCCCTGAGAATGCCTGCTGCCGAACCACTTGGCGACACCAAACCTGCCTGGTGGATGGCAAAGCAATTGGGTGAAAAACTGGGACTCGGTGAATATTTCGACTATGAAGATTACACTGAGGTGCTCGACTGGCAACTCCAAAAAGTGGGCTCCTCACTTGAAGAGATGAAGAAAATTGGGATTAAAAAGTTCGACAGGAAATCAGGTGGTTTATACCTGCTCCCCGGTGAAGATTATTCATTTAATACAAACACCAGTAAGATCGAGCTTTTCTCTACCGATCTGCAGGCAGAAGGATTCGATCCCATGCCGGTATATACACCGCATGAGGAACCCCCGCAGGGCTTTTACAGGCTGATCTACGGACGTGCTCCCATGCATACTTTCAGCCGTACGGCTAACAACCCCAACCTGACTGCCCTGATGGATGAAAACACCTGCTGGATCAATCCGAAGGTAGCTGATCTGTGGGGCATTGACAACAAGCAATACATCTGGTTGAAGAACCAGGATGGGGTGATTTCCGACTTCCCTATACAGGTCAGGGTGACTGAAAGGATCCGCTGGGATTCGATCTATATGGTTCATGGCTTTGGGCATAAGGATAAAAAACTATCCCTCGCATATGGAAAAGGGGCCGCCGACTCATATATGATCACTAATGTTAAAATTGACCCTATCATGGGCGGAACCGGCATGAGGGCAAACTTTGTGACCTTTCTTACGGAAGACCCACATGTTTAAAATTCAAAATACAAAACACAAACTTCATAATTCAAAGTATAATATTTGAATTCAAGATATAAACAGGAGGAATTATCATGAGATATGCAATGGCAATAGACACCAGGAAATGTGTTGGATGCAGTGACTGCGTGGTTGCCTGTCAAACCGAGAATAATGTCCCGATAGGGTATTGCCGCGACTGGATCACTGAGACTGTTGATGGCTCCTATCCGAATGTTGAGATCGAACTCAGGACCGAGCGCTGTAACCATTGCGATAATGCACCTTGTGTAAGGTGTTGCCCTACAGGTGCAAGTCATATTGTTGAAGGTGGCGCAGTACTCGTTACAGGAGATGAGTGTATAGGATGCGGTGCATGCATACAGTCATGCCCTTACGATGCAAGGTATTCCCATCCCGAAGGCTATGTTGACAAATGTACTTTTTGCAACCACAGGGTGATCAAGGGTGAAAATCCTGCGTGCGTATCGGTATGTCCTACCAAGTGCATGTATTTCGGCGATCTGGATGACCCTGACAGTGAAGTTTCCAGGGCTTTGAAAAACAGAAAATACAAGGCACTGGCCCCTGAAGCGGGTACCAAACCACATATTTTCTACATGATCTAAGAATAAAACAAACACAATCATATGAAAGAAGAATTGATCATAAGCGGCAGGATGAATCCCAACATCGACCCCTTCCTGCATATATGGCACTGGCATATTCCGGTTTACCTTTTCCTTGGTGGACTTGCGGCCGGCATATTGTTCTTTGCTGCCTTATACACTATTATGGGCAGGGAAAAAGAAATGCCAACTGCTGTAAAATGGGCCACTTTTGTAGTACCTATCGCATTGGTACTTGGCCTGATGGCTTTGTTCTTTGACCTCAAGCACCAGCTATTTTTCTGGCGGCTTTATACGACGGTCAGGATTGAATCCCCGATGTCGTGGGGAGCATGGGTGTTGATGTTCATCACGCCGCTATCGATGCTATGGGCAGCCAGTTATATCAAAGAGGCCATCCCTACCTGGGAATGGAAATTTAAAATCCTTGACCAGATAATGGCCCTGGTAGAGAAATACCGCAAAGCCCTGGCCTGGGCCATGCTTGCCCTGGCTATCATCCTGGGGATCTACACGGGTATTCTGCTTTCAGCATTCAATGCGAGACCACTTTGGAACACCTCCATTCTGGGACCACTCTTCCTTGTATCAGGGATGTCGACCGGCGCTGCCACGATCATGTGGATGTCGAAAGACCATAAGGAACGAAAGATCATGAGCATGATCGACCTTGTCTTGATCGTAGTAGAGATATTTTTTATCATCCACCTTTTCATGGGTTTCCTTGCCAGTACTGCGGTGCAGATCGAAGCAGCAGAGCTGTTCCTCGGCGGACAGTTTACCGTTTCTTTCTGGGTATTTGTGGTTCTGCTGGGTCTTGTTTTTCCTGCTATCCTGGAGATACTGGAACTGCGTGGTTATCATATCCCCGTGGCCATTCCAGCCCTGCTGATCCTCTTTGGAGGGCTGGCATTCAGGTTTATCATGGTTGAGGCGGGACAGCTTACACGATATTTATATTAGCATTTGATCGTAAACAGAAATATAATGAATACAACAAGGACCGACAGAAGTAAAATTTACGCAAATCCATATTTAAGTGGCTTTCTGCTTGGAATGGTATTGCTAGCCACCTTTTATATAACCGGCCGTGGGCTGGGTGCCAGTGGAGCGATTAAGTCAACCGTAGTAACTGCTGTAAATGCAGTTGCTGAAAATCACGCCGGTCATTCAGCTTATTATAGCAAGTTCATCAGTGACGACAATCATCCCATGAACAACTGGCTGGTATTCGAAATACTGGGTGTGATTGCCGGAGCTTTCCTTTCCGGAGCAATTGCAGGCAGGTTGAAGTTAAAAGTAGAGCATTCACCCAAGATCTCATCAAGGACTCGCCTGATCATGGCCGGAATCGGGGGAATCTTATTCGGGATCGGCTCTCAACTTGGACGGGGTTGCACCAGTGGTGCTGCCTTAAGTGGAATGGCTACAATGGCCCTTGCAGGTTTCCTTGCCATGCTTACAATCTTTGGCGGGGCATACCTGTTCGCGTACTTTTTTAGAAAATTTTGGATTTAACAATCAAAAAGAAATAAAGATATGACTGGACCATTAATACCCATGGGCGTGATCGGACAAGGCTGGGACCTGGTGATCGCTCTTTTAATCGGAATGGCCTTTGGATTCGTGCTGGAGTCGGCAGGCTTCTCATCTTCAAGGAAACTCGCAGGTGTCTTTTACGGATACGACTTCACCGTGCTGCGTGTCTTCTTTACAGCAGCCGTTACAGCAATGCTGGGCTTACTTTACTTCAGCTATATGGGATGGATTGACCTTTCCATGGTTTATGTAAATGAAACCTATGTTGTTGCTACTATAGTTGGCGGAGTCATCATGGGCCTGGGATTTGTCACCGGCGGGTTCTGCCCCGGAACGGGCATGTGTGCCGTGGCCATTGGCAAGATCGATGCCATGGTATTCATGGGTGGAATGTTTATCGGAATACTGTTCTTCTCCGAAGCATTTTCACTTTTTGAAGGTATTTATTACAGCAATTACCTGGGACCTGTAAAAGTTTATGATAGCCTCGGGCTCTCATCAGGAGTTTTTGCCCTTCTGCTAATCATAGTAGCACTGGCGGCATTTGTAGTCGCACGGATCATACAAAACAAAGTTAAAAAGGTAGAATATTAATCATAAACTCATGAACAAAGCATATTATATACTTGCGGTATTCCTCTTACTATTAGGTGTGGGACTGTTACTTCTACCGGAACGGGATCATCCAGATGAGGCTCCGCCACGTGAACTTCTCAGCGAGCTGAGCAACCCTTCGCGTTTCATATCTACCGATAAGGTGGCTGAAATGCTCATCGACCAGGACCCTACGCTGGTACTTGTTGATGTTAGGGACATGTACGACAACCTGGATTTCTCCCTGCCGGGAGCTCACAGCATCCCACTGGAAGAGATCCTGCTTTACGATTGGGTTGACTCCCTTTCTTTTGAGCAAAGCAAAGTTGTACTCTTTTCAAACAGCGATATCAAAGCCGATCAGGCCTGGATCCTCCTAAAAAGATATAGTCATAAGAACATCCATGTAATGAAGGGCGGACTGAATTGCTGGTTCGAGACCATCATACAGCCCACCCCCCCACCGGAAACAGCTTCAAGTGAAGAAATCGACCGCTATCAATTCAGAAAAGGGGCATCCATTTATTTCACCGGCGGAACTGCACCTATGGAAATGGAGACCGGTAGCGAAGCGGTGGTGGTAAGAAAAAAAGCTAAAACACAAGTTGTAGAAGGAGGTTGTTAACCTCAAATAAATAAAAGAATTATGGAATTTAAACATCCTAACAGGTCATTTGTAGCCTTCGTGGTCATTTTTGTTGGTGTGATAGTTATCGGATTGCTCACCCTCAACTGGCCTGACCTGAAATACCAGCTCAGCCCTGAAGAAACCCTTGAACAGCTGATGCTAGAAGAAGACCTTATTTTCCCTGAAGACCTTGCAGGAATTGTTGAATATGAGGATCCGGCTTATGTGATCATCGACCTCCGAAATCCTTATGACTATATCAATGGACATATCAATGGCGCCTTGAATATTCCTACAAACAGCTTGCTGGACAAAGAGAATATTAAAGCATTCAAAGAATATGAAGCAGATTCAGCTATTGTGGTCCTGTACGGGCATACCCAGCTTGAAGCCAATGGGCCATGGATGATCCTGAAGCAAATGGGTTATAATAATTTTGTGGTACTCATGGGCGGCTATCATTATTTTACAAACGGACCGCTTGACCTCTACGAAATGCCTGAGATACCCGGATACCTGGCAGAAGAGCCGGCATATAATTTTTATGAGATCATGGAATCGATGGGGAGCATTACATCTGAAGGTGATTCTAAAATTGACCGGCCTGAAGTAGTTATCCCGGCCAGGAAGAAAAAAGAAAGTGTTGTTGAAGGTGGCTGCTAAAGCCTTCATAATTAACGTATATGATCATATATATTTTCGTATAAGTGATCTATATCAACTTTAATGTTATTATAAATCACAACTTTCTCTTGATCCCGATCCAGATAAATTGTAATTTTGGAATAACACATTAAATCCATACCAATGAGGAGAAAACATATATTAGCGAACTTTGCATTACTTTTTGGTGCTTTTGGATTCCTTGGGTATATCTTCATAGTTGTTGCCGGATATTTTGGCTGTTGTGCCAACATCACTACTGCAGTCTACCATAATGTGGTGATTATTATCCTGGTCATTGCATTTGCTCTATTCGCTTTATGCATGTACAACAACTGCTGCAAGATTCCTAAAGAATCCGAAAAAGAAGAGTAAATTTTCTTTCGTAATATTTGATAAATGCCGGCCTGGAGAATGCAAACAACTCCAGTATTACATTAGTCTGCCTGTTCTCTTGCTTCCCTGTTTTTCTCAACTTTTTTAGCTATTACAATACTTAGCTCGTATAATCCCCATAGGGGTATGACAACCAATATCTGGCTAAAAATGTCAGGAGGAGTAATGATTGCAGAGATGATCAATAAGATCACGAGCGTATATTTACGGTTTTTCTTCAGAAATTCAGGTGTGAGCAACCCAACCCTGGTAAAGAAGAATACAAAAACGGGGAGCTCAAAGACAATACCAACGGAGAGTGATACAGAAACCACGGTACTGATATACGAACTCAATGAAACATTATTAGCAACGTCCTGGCTCACCTGGTAGGTTCCCAGGAAGTTGATGGTCAGTGGAACGATGAGGAAATAGCTGAAAAGCACCCCAATTAGAAAGAGAAGGGAACAGACGAAGACCGCTCCGCCGGAATACTTCTTTTCAGTAGGTTTCAGCGCAGGCTGAATAAAGCTCCAAATCTCGTGAAGTATATATGGAAAGGCCAAAATCACTCCGGCCATGATAGATATATACATGTGGGTAAGGAACTGCCCTGACATCCTGATGTTGATGATCTCCAGGGTTGAATTATCCAGACAAAGAGCCTGGATGCCTACAAGGTCGGCAAAGCGGCACAATAACTTCGTAGTCAGGAAATCCTCCCTGATAGGTGCCAAAATGACCTTATCGAAGATAAAATCCTTAAAGATGAATGCCACGATAGCCAGGACCAATACAGCAGCGATCGACCTTACCAGGTTCCATCGCAATTCCTCCAGGTGCTCCCAAAAGGACATTTCCTTTTCCTTTGCAGGTGGTGGGGGGGGATTTTTCTTCGTCGTATTAAACTCTGTCATGCACTGTGGCTTCTATTAATTCCCAAAAGTAATAAATCCTTTAAATTATTTAAGTTTGTGTTTAAGTTGGGGACTAGGAGCTAGGGACCAGGTACTGGGAGCTAATATTTAGACCTACAACAAGCAGTACTAGCGACCAGTAACAAGTGGCCAGCAACCAGTGACCAGGATCCAGTGACCAGGATCCAGGATCAAGCACAGAATAATGATAATTCAGAATCTATACAAGCTTCCATCGGCATATTATTCCCTCTACGGGGATGTAAGGCGGCAAAGGCGTTTTGTGCATGATGTGATGGAATCAGAGATAGAAAATGCCCGGAAAAGCAATGACGGTACACTGGATGAGGAAGATTTCGAAAAGATCAGGAATTATTATGGATTCGGGGTGCCTGCCATAGTAGGTGAAGGAATATGCACTCTAAGAGGAATACCGATGAATGCCCGCGAAAGAGTGGCAAGCTCATACCAGGGTGCACTCACCGGCCTGTATGATGATTTCTTCGATAAGACGCATCTCGGGCAGGATGTGATCAAACAAATGATGGATACGCCCAAAGAATTGAAGCCTTCATCATCTCTCGAGAAGCTATTTATTCACTTTCTGGTCAAAGTTCATGAAAACCTGGCCGACAAAAGCCACTTCAACCAATGCTTCGACCAGGTATTCAAAGCCCAGATCGAAAGTAAAAAGCAGGCATCTAAAGATCTTAGCCGGGAAAGTATAAAAGAGATCACCTTCAGAAAGGGGGGCAATTCAGTACTTTTTTACAGAAGTGTTTTTGAAAATCAGTTTCAGCCGGGGGAAGAGGAAGCATTGTTTCATGTTGGTGCTTTGATGCAACTGGGAAATGACATCTTCGATGTGTACAAAGATGAAAAGGCTCAGATCCACACGCTCCTTACCACCTGCAATACGATAGAAGATGTCAGGCAGGTTTTCCTGAAACAAATGGCACACAGCATCCTTCTTATCAAAGATACGGCCTATGACAAGCTTTCTATCCGGAATTACCTGAATAAGTTTGTTCTTGGGATATCAAGGTGTTTTGTATGCCTGGATCAATTGGAGGGACTCGAAAAAAAGACCGGAGGTCGGTTCAGCCCCGCTGAATATACACGTGAGGAACTTATCTGTGACATGGAGAAACCCGGGAATATAATGCGGTCTCTCCGGTATTTTACGAAATATCAGTTTTGATCTTTCCTGAAGAAGAGGCAACTGTCGCCATAACTCAGGAACCTGAAATCATGCTTCATAGCATAGGTATAGGCATCCCGCCAGGTCTCACCCACAAAAGCAGCTACTAGCAGGAGCAAAGTACTTTTGGGCATGTGAAAGTTTGTAAGCAAAATATCGACGATCCTGAACTGATATGAAGGAACAATAATAAGGCTGGTCGTCCCACTGATCTCACTGATCCCTTTTTGGTCCATATGCTGCAATACATTCTTCAATGCTTCCTGGCTGGAAACCTGAGGGCCATCTTCATAAGGCTGCCACTGCTTAACATCAAATGATGCTTCAGGATCGTTGCCAAGGACATTTCCAAACCAATAGAGGCTCTCCAGGGTACGCATGGAAGTGGTCCCGACTGCAGTCAGGCTTTCTTTGTTACTCAGCAAGGAAGTAATGAGCCCCCGGCTGATGATTATCTGCTCGGTATGCATTTCATGATCACGGATATCATCATGGCTGACCGGTTTAAAGGTCCCTGCACTCACATGAAGCGTAACATGATCAATAAGGATATTCTTCTCGCGTAAGTTGTTCAATACTTCATCGGTGAAGTGCAATCCTGCCGTAGGTGCTGCCACCGAACCATCCTGACGGGCATAAATGGTTTGATACCTGTTCACATCTTCTTCTTCTACCTCACGTTCAATATATGGTGGCAGAGGGACTTTCCCTGCAGCCTCAAGGACTTCGGCAAAGGAAAGGTCTGGAGGTTCCCAGTTGAAGCGAACCAGAAAGGCGCCATCAATATCGGATGTCTTTTCTGCCTCGAAATTGATCTTACCGGCCGGGCCATCCAGCATCATCCGAAGCTTACCGCTTCGCCACTTCCTTGCATTGCCAATCAGGCATTTCCAGGTCACAGGTGAGGATGTCTCAAATGATTTTGCGATCTCAGATGAAGGAAGCACCGGCTCCAGGCAAAAAACCTCTATCCGGGCCCCTGTTTCTTTATAAAATACCAGTCGGGCACGAATGACCCTGGTATCGTTAAATACCATCATTCCACCATCCGGCAGGTATCCAGGCAATTTATTGAAAACATCCTCTGCAGGAATCTTCTCACGCATGATCAGGAGGCGGGAGCTATCTCGCTTCTCAACAGGATACTCCGCAATACGATGCTGCGGCAAGTCGTAATTGAAGCCTTCCATGTTTATGGGATGTCCATCTTTCATGCAGGCAGGTCTGTCAAAAATTGTGATACGAACTCATAAAATTCCTCCGGTGCATCGGCATGCACCCAATGGGTCCCTTCTTCTATGGTTACAAGGTCCATATTATTGAAGTTCTTCTTCATAGCGGGGATATCCTCCTCGATGATATAATCGGACCTTCCGCCCCGGATAAACAGGGTTGGATGATCAAAAACTGTTGAATAAAATACGCCATCATACATGGAATCCAGGTTGAGATCGATAGCATCCAGGTTGATCCTCCAGGCAAGAACATCTTTCTCCTTCCAGAAGAGGTTCTTTACCAGGAATTGCACTATTCGCTGGCTGTCGATAAAGCCTTTCATATGCTCAACCACCTCCTGGCGGGAAGTCACTTTTGAAAAATCGACTGACTTCATAGCATCGATTAGGGTGCGGTGGTAATTATGAGAAAGATAGGTCCGCATGCTGGTATCCACAACAATGAGGGCGCTCACATCATCAGGATTTTCAAGCGTATAACGCATGGCCACCTTTCCACCCATTGAGTGACCCAGGATGATGGGCATCTCAATGCTATGCTGTTCGATAAATTCGACAAGGTCATCCACCAGGGCATAATATGTAAAGGCATAATGATGCGGTGAACGGCCATGGTTGCGCTGGTCAAGTATATATACTTCGAAACCAAGCTCGGCAATACGTTTGCCAAAACTGACCCAATTATCCGAAATACCGAAGATCCCATGCAAGATGATGAGTGGCCTTCCGGAGCCGTATTTTTTGAATTTGAGATTCATTGCCGCAAAGGTAAGAATATTGAACATGGAATAATGAACATGGAACATGGAATTAGGTGTGGGGTGTGGGACATGGGGTGTGAGGCTTTCTGTCCTCTTACTTATTGCCAATTAATTACTGTCAACCGTCACCTGTCAACTTCCAAAGCAGATGGTAGAAGGAGAAGGTGATAGAAAATAGAAGATTACACGATAGAAGAATGAAGAAGTGCCTCAAGCCTCCTGCCTATAGCTGAATTTCTGCCCCATGTCCCTTCAGGCCAAACTTCTTGCGGATACCCCAGACGGCCAGGTAAATAATTGGTGTATCAAGCAGTGCAACCATCACCTTGAACATATAGCCATTAAGCAAAAGGAGACCAAACAATTCCCATTCGATCACCTCAAAGGTGCAAAGCAGCAGGAGCACAGTGAAAGTGTCGACGAACTGTGAGCTGAAAGTGGAAACATTGTTGCGGAACCAGAGGTGTTTGCCTTTGGTCTTGCGTTTCCAGAAGTGAAAGATCTGCACATCAAGGAATTGTGCCAACAGATAGGCAACCAGTGAGGCGGCTACAGCAATAAAAGTGAAGCCGAATACTGTATTAAACTGTGCATCACTTACGGGTGAGAAGTCCGTTGCCGGAGCCAGGGATGCCACCACAATGATCAGCAGCATGAAAATGCTGGCAAAGAGCCCGGCAATCACCACACGATTGGCCATTTTCCTGCCATAGATCTCTGAAATAATATCGGTAACCAGGAAGGTGACCGGATAAGGGATAATCCCGGCAGAAAGCTCAAACTCCCAAAGCCCAAAGGGGTTCCACCTGAAAAACTTTTGAAAAATAAGGTTGGCCGTGACCAGGGCAGCAACAAACAGTGCCGTGAGCACCAGAAAAAGGATCTCTGCCTGTCGTTTCTTTGTTTTATTCATTGGCAGTCAACTGTCGCAGGTACATTTGAATGGTATTCTCAAGTCCGAAATACAGGGCATCGCTGATGAGGGCGTGGCCGATGGAGACTTCCAGCAATCCTTCACAGTTGGATGCAAAATACTTCAGGTTTTCCAGGCTGAGATCATGGCCTGCATTCAGACCAAGGCCAACCTTAAGAGCAAGCCGGGCTGCATCAGCAAATGGTTTTATGGCCTTCTCCTTCCCTCCGGGATAATCATGGGCATAGGCCTCAGTATAAAGTTCCACCCTGTCGGCACCAGTCTTAGCCGCATTATTTATCATGGCTGCATCAGTTTCGATAAATACTGATGTCCGGACCCCGTTCTTTTTAAATTCAGTGATCACTTCCTTGAGGAATGCCTCATTCTTAATGGTATCCCATCCTGCATTGGAGGTGAGCACCCCGGGAGGGTCGGGCACCAGTGTGACCTGCGCAGGTTTCACACTACAAACCAGGTCAATAAACTGCCTGTTTGGATAGCCTTCAATATTAAATTCAGTAGTAACTACTTCTTTCAGATCAAGAACGTCCTGGTAACGAATATGTCTTTCATCGGGGCGGGGATGCACGGTGATCCCCTGTGCACCAAATCTTTCACAATCGATGGCTGCCTGTACTACATCCGGTATATTGCCTCCCCTGGCATTGCGAAGGGTAGCGATCTTATTGATATTAACACTTAATCGGGTCATGAGATCTTGATTTCAATGAATATACAAAGCTAAGAATTTACTAAGTTTGTATGACAATTGCATTATGAGAGTAGTCATTCAAAGAGTTTCTAAAGCCTCAGTCAGTATAGATGGTACCATAAAAAGTGCCGTTGATAATGGATTACTGGTCCTGCTAGGGATAGAAGATACTGACGATCAGGGTGATATTGATTGGCTATGTGCCAAAATTGCAAACCTCAGGATCTTTCCCGATGAACAGGAAGTGATGAACCTGTCGGTGAAAGATGTGAAGGGAGATCTCATGGTGGTCAGCCAGTTTACCCTGCATGCCAGCACAAAGAAAGGAAACAGGCCCTCATACATCAGGGCCTCAAAGCCAGATATTGCCATCCCCCTCTATGAATCTTTTGTAAAAACTCTCCAATCTGAAACCGGCATTTGTATAAAAACCGGAGAGTTTGGTGCCATGATGGACATCTCGCTCGTTAATTCAGGACCCGTGACTATCATCATTGATAGTAAAAACAGGGAATAGACTATTGGGATAAAGTTCCAAGCTCCAAGCTCCAAACCCCAAACAATACTTAAGTTCCCAAATTCAAATGTTTTAAACATTGATGAATTTGAATTTTGAATTTGTTTAGAATTTGGAGCTTGGAAATTTGGAAGTTAAAATACATTAACAAGGGGATTCCTCGCTTCGCTCGGAATGACAGATGATTATCTTTTAATTAGAAGGGCGCGGCGCTCCTATGAAATTAGTTATTGTGCACCGCGCCCTTCCACTATATCTTGTAATAAAGTGTTATTCCGAGGGAGCGAAGCGACCGAGGAATCTCCGTGCTTTAAAGCTTAACAACTCCCCCCGAACCACAAACCCCGTACCTCGTCCCCCGACCCGCGTACCGCCTAGAATTTAAAAGTAATCTCTTGCTTCAAATCCGGGTGCAGACTCTGGGATACAGGACATGTGAATGCTGCCCGCTCAATCACCTTCTTCTCTCTCTCAGAATAATTATTCGGAGGAAATTGCAGTTTTACATGTATCTCACCTATACGGCGGGGATCTGAATACATCACTTTTGTCACCTCCGCCTGAGTACCGTCTATCGAAAAGCCTTTCTCATTAGCAGCTATGCCCATAATAGTGAGCATGCATGTAGCCAGGGATGTAGCCACCATGTCGGTGGGCGAAAAGGCCTCTCCCCTGCCCTTATTGTCTGGTGGAGCATCGGTAATGATAGTGTTTCCGGAAAGGATGTGGGTTGCTTCGGTGCGAAGGTCTTTAGTGTAAACTACTTTTGAGGTAAGCATATGCGTTTTTTTTTGCAAATATAGTGTCTTCATAGGTATGAGATATGAGGCATGGGGCGTGGGGCGAGAGAAATGAAGAATGTAGAATGGAAAATGCAGAATGGAAAAGGGAAAGATAGATGATAGAAGAAGTACTCCTCCTCCTTCAATCTCCTTCCCCTTCTACAATCCACTTCTTCATTCTTCTATCTTCTATAAAAAAACCCCTCACGATCTCTCGCAAGGGGCCAAAACCAAATTAATTAATGAAAAAATTATTTTTTATCTCCACCTGCAGGAGATTTTTTTTCTTTGCATTTTGTTTCGCATTTCTTTGCGTCTGTCTCACATTTTGCTTTGGCATCAGGGCAGCATTTGGTCTTGCTCTTGTCGCAAGATTTTGCACACTGCTTGGTTTTACCATCAACTTTGGCATCTGATTTTTTATCTTTCTTTGGATCGTCGTCTAATTGGAGATTAACGATTTCTGTGTTATTGTCGTCTGCAATAACTGATTGAATGCCCAGTGTCCCGAATGCGACAAAGCTAACGAGGGCGAGTCCGATGAGGAGTTTTTTCATTTGTATAAGATTTACTTGGTTAAATATTGTTTCCGCTGGTAAAAGTAATCCAATGATGAGCATCAGTCTGTTAAATGCTTGTTAAACAATGTTAATGATTTGTTAATGAACAGAAAGCAGTTTAAATGTGTTAGTACATTATTATGAGAAAGAGAAGGGTCTCACTTTTTATTGGTATCTCCGTATTTGCTTTGGTGGGGATCATCATAACACAGTTGTTCTGGGTCAAGGATGCTCATGATATCCGTGAAGAGCTCTTTAACCAGCGTGTTAAAGTTGCCCTGAAAAGTGTTTCTACCCAGATTCTCGACTCCCAGATCGATTCCACAGCCAAATATATTTTATCACCCTGCGATACTCTGGCCTATGGCAATAAACCCATCTCTGAAGTAATCAATGCAGGCTTGCTGGATTCTCTACTTATTTATGAACTCATGTGTATGGGCATTGAGGGAAACTATCGGTATGGTGTATTCAATGACAGGGACTCAACATTCATCATGGGGCCATATATGGGCCAGGAAGAAGAGTTACTCTCCAGCGAACACCGGGTTTCCCTGACATGCATCTATAAAGAGGATGTGTATTTCCTGGGTGTACTCTTCCCCGGTCAGGACAGGATGGTGCTGTACCAGATGGTATTTCTTATCATACTATCCATAGTCTTTCTTTTCATCCTTAGCCTTAGTTTTTATATGGTCATCAGTTTGATGTACCGCCAAAAAAGACTTTCCGAGATCAAATCTGATTTCATCAACAACATGACCCATGAATTCAAGACCCCTATAGCAACAATCTCCCTGGCAAGTGAAATGTTGCTGAAACCGGAAGTCAATAAGTTCCCTTATAAGACAAAACGCTATGCAACAGCGATCTTTGATGAGAATACACGTTTGCAGAAACAGGTCGACCAGGTCTTACAATTATCTGTTCTTGAAAAAGGAGAATTTAAGCTGAAACTAAAAGAAATAGACCTGCACAGGATCATCCGCAAAATGGCTGAACACTTTGACGTAATCGTTAAAAAGAAAGGCGGCATGATCCAAACACAGCTGGATTCTGATCATTCGCTGCTGAAAGCCGACAAGACACATTTTTCAAATATCATAGCCAACCTGATCGATAATGCGATCAAGTATAGTTCAGAAAACCCTCAGATCAATATTAGCACAAGAGACGAAGGAAATAAGCTTATACTTGTGATCAGCGACAATGGCATGGGCATCAGTCATGAGAATCAGAAACATATTTTCAAGAAGCTATATCGAGTCCCGACAGGAAACATACATGACGTCAAGGGATTTGGACTTGGGCTCTTCTATGTAAAAACGATGGTAGAGGCCCATGGCGGAAAAATACATGTCAAAAGTGAACTAAATAAAGGAACGAGTTTCATTATTGAAATACCACAAAACTAAACCCGGATTATGAATAAAGCACGAATACTATTAGCAGAAGATGACCCAAACCTGAGCATGGTCCTGCAAGACTACCTTACGATGTTAGGTTATGAGACGCACCTGTCCATAAACGGTGAAGAAGGCCTTAAAGCCTTTGGCGAAAAAGAATTCGACATGTGCATTTTTGATATTATGATGCCTAAGATGGATGGATTCACCCTGGCGGAAAAGGTCAGAAAAAAGAATGCCACCATCCCCATTATCTTCCTGACTGCCAAATCCTTGAAAGAAGATCGTATCAAAGGTTTCCAGACCGGTTGCGATGATTATATCACCAAACCATTCAGTACTGAAGAATTGAGCTTAAGGATAGAGGCCATTATGCGCCGCTGCATGGCTCAACCTACCACTGAAGAAGAAGAGCAGAAGGAAGTCTTCTCTCTGGGCAGCTATACCTTCGATGCCGGGAACATGTTACTGAAGAATAGAACAAAAGAGATTACATTGACCAGAAAAGAAACAGCTTTGCTCAGAACGCTGGCAAAAAACAGCAATAAGCTGGTAGCCCGCGATTTCATCCTGAGGGAAGTATGGGGTAATGATGATTACTTTCTTGGCAGAAGCATGGATGTATTCATCGCAAAGCTCAGAAAGTATCTGAAAGATGATCCCGCCCTATCCATCACCAATGTGCACGGGGCAGGGTTTAAGCTTGAAACAGGTAAGTAATCAGAAGTCAATGCCGGCCTGATCGATCAGGAAGGCATATTCCAGTGATACTTCCTTATAACGCTGGAAACGGCCTGAGGCACCACCATGACCATAATCCATGTTGGTCCAGAGGAGCAGCACATTTTTATCAGTTTTCATATCACGAAGTTTGGCTACCCACTTTGCAGGCTCCCAATACTGAACCTGAGAGTCGTGAAGGCCTGTTGTCACCAGCATGGCCGGATAGTCCTTGGCTTCCACATTATCATATGGTGAATACGAAAGCATATATTCGTAATATTCCTGATCATTGGGATTTCCCCATTCATCATACTCGCCTGTTGTAAGCGGGATGCTTTCATCAAGCATGGTAGTGACCACATCAACGAAAGGAACTGCTGCAATGACTGCTTTAAACAGGTCGGGGCGCATATTGTAAATGGCTCCTACCAGCAACCCTCCTGCACTACCACCCATGGCGAAAATCTTTTCATCCGAAGTAAAATTCTCTTCAATGAGGAATTCGGCACAGTTGATAAAGTCGGTGAATGTATTTTTCTTTTTCAGGAGCTTTCCATCCTCATACCACTGCCTGCCCATCTCTTCGCCGCCCCTTATATGGGCAATAGCATAAACAAAGCCGCGATCGAGCAAGCTTAACCTGACTGAACTAAAATAAGGATCCATACTCGCACCATATGAGCCATAGCCGTATAATACCAGTGGGTTGTTTCCATCCTTCTTCAAGCCTTTCTTATAAACCAGCGAGATCGGAACCCTGGTTCCATCGGCGGCAGTTGCAAATAACCTTTCAGAATAGTATTCATCAGGTTCATACCCTCCAACAACTTCCTGTCTTTTAAGAAGTTCGGTGTCCCCGGTCTTCATATTGTAATCATAAACCGAGTTTGGAATAGTCATTGAAGTATAGCCATAGCGAAGCACCTCAGTATCAAAATCCAGATTTGTGGAAATATAAACAACATAGGCCTGCTCTTCAAAATCGATATAGAAGTCCTTTTCACCATCGTGGCTCATGATCCTGATCTCTGTCAGGCCGTTGGTCCTCTCCTGCAATGCAAGGTATTTATTAAATACCTCATAATCTTCCAGTAAGACATCCTTACGATGAGGGATCACTTCTTTCCACTGATTTATCCCGGTCGCCGTAATCGGGCTTTGCATCAGCCTGAAATTCCTGGCATCCAGGTTAGTTCTGATGTAGAATCGGTCTTTATAATGACTGATAAAATATTCAAGATCAGGCTTCCTGGTTTGAAAAACTTTAAATTCTCCGGCAGGGTCTGATGATTTCAGGTAACGATATTCTGTTGACAGGGTACTATAGGACCCGATCATGATATATTCCATAGATTTCGACAGGGAAACCGAAGTACGGAATGTTTCATCCTCCTCATGATAGATTATCGGATCACTGGCAGCATCCTCACCGAGCACATGCCTGTAGATCTTGTCGGGACGAAGTGTTATTTCATCTTTACGTGTGTAAAATACGGTCTTATTATCTGCCGCCCATGGCGAATAACCGGTGGTGTTCGGAATAGCATCGCCAAATATCTCACCCGTTTCCAGGTTCTTGAAATAAATGGTGTACTTTCTTCTGCTTACAGTATCCACCCCATATGCAACGATCTTATTGTCATGGCTCACTGATAATCCTCCAACCTGAAAGTAACTGTACCCTTCGGCCATTTCGTTCACATTAAGCATAATTTCTTCATCTGCTTCCAGTGTGGACTTTTTCCGGCAATAAATAGGGTACTCCATACCTTCCTCATAACGGGAATAATAATAATACCCATTTCGTTTGTAAGGAACCGACATATCGGTTTGCTGTATCCTGCCAACGATCTCATCATACAATTCCGTTTGAAGCTCCTCAGTATGCTTCATCATGCTTGTGGTATAAGCATTCTCATCTTCCAGATATGTGATGACTTCCTGGTCTTCCCTGTCATTAAGCCAGTAATAGGGATCGATGCGTGTGTGGTCGTGAGCCGTAAGTTCTTTGTTAATCTTTTTTGCAACTGGTGGTTTCATGGTGCTTTTTGTATCTGTGCATCCGCTGAATATCAGCAAACTTGCAATAAATAAAATACTGCCGGAAAAATAGTTCTTCATCGCACTAAAGTTTAGATAGGTACATTATGTTCAATTCGCATGCGATACCGGGGCAATGCACGCTTCTCAGAATGCCAGGCTCACGCCCAGGCTGGGCATAACAGGCAACTGGTAAACAATCTCATTCGTGATCCTGTCAACGTAGAATACGTTCTTTCTGTCGTATACATTCACAACACTTACATTTACTTCAAAAAGAGTGTTTTCACTAATATGGAACCTCTTTTTAAGATCAAAGTCAAGACGGTGATAAGTGGGCAGTCGCCCGGCATTGAGATCTGCATAGAGTATGCCTAATTCACCATTGGCTGTTGTATAATCAGTATATATTCCTTCATTGAAGTCGATCTTCTCATAATAACCCTGTGTCTGGGTAAATGGGAATCCTGTACCGAAGTTCCACCTGGCGCTAACTTCCCAATCCATCTTACCTCCAAAACGGTACACCGCCAGCAGGTTCACATTATGCCTCCTGTCAAAATGAGGATAGTAGTGTTGAAGCTGTCCATCGAGGTCTTCGTAATACCTGTTCACGTATGCGAAGGAGTACACAGCCCAGATATAAAACTTACGGTTATCAAACTTCAGGGTGAAGTCGATGCCTTCTGCATCCCCTTTCTCGATAATGAAGTCTTTGGTAAGCAAATCCGGTTCCTGAGGTGCCTTATCTTCATCAAAGATCTTATTTCTGTTCAGGTTGGTCAGCTGTGAAAAGTTCTTATAATATCCCTCAATGTTCATGGTAATATACTTACCGAGGTCAAACTCAGCACCAAGAATCAGGTGCTGACCTTTTTGAAGGTTATGCGTTACCGGCTCACCATCAAAATCATCGGGGAGGTCGTCGGGACCGGAAAGGAAACCGTAAAACAGGTTAACCACATCTCTGTCGGAGGTTGCACTGATAAGGTTCTGGGAATAAAGTCCACCGGCAAACTTAAGTCTGAAATGGTCGGTCACATTATATTTCAGTGAAAGCCTTGGTTCAGGTGACATCTGCGAAAGGGAAGCATACCATTGAAGACGGAAGCTGGGCTCGATAAGCACCTTACCTGCTGTTTTCTTGTATTTGACATACATTCCCAGTTCGGTTGTATTTTCTTTCTGCTGTATAGTACGGCCTACGGAGTTAATGAAGTAATAATCCGTTGTAAATCCGAGCACTTCAATACCATATTTCAACTGGTCGCGGCCAAGGAAATAGTTAAAATCAAATCCCATATTAAAGCCGTTGATCTCACTGCTACGTTCAGGGTTCACCTCATCCTTAAGAGAGATCTTATACTTTGAATAGGCTACATGCCCACCAATCATCACCGCTGATTTTCCCGGTACAATTACAAAGTTTGTACCACCTCCACCTGATTTCCAGCTGAAATCGGCAATGGACTTGTAATTATTCACATTATCGGTGAAGTTAAATCCATACAGGTTGATCTTCGACCCATTCCCGAAATTGAATGATAGCTTACCGTAAAGATCGAGGTAGTTGAATGGGAGGCCATCTTCATCGATATATTTATAAAATATCTGAGACGATTGTTCCAGGTAAGAGTTCTTAGCAGAAAACACAAAGGATGAACTGGCCCCACCCGGCTCTTTTTCTTTCTTCATGGGGCCTTCTATCATGACCTTAGCACCAAATGTGCTGGCTGCGACCTTACCGGCAAATCTTTTCTTATTCCCATCTCGCGTAGTAATATCCATGATGGAAGATATCCTTCCGCCATATTCAGCACCAAAGCCTCCTGTGTATACATCGGCATTCCTGAGAATGTCGGTATCAAACACTGAGAACAATCCAATTGAATGGAATGGATTATAGATGACCATCCCATCAAGTAATACTTTATTCTGTATTGGAGAACCTCCCCTGATATAGAGCTGGCCTCCCTGGTCACCGGTAAATACGACACCCGGAAGTACCTGCAGGTATTGTGCCAGGTCAGGCTGTCCACCGATGGAAGGGATCTTTGTGATCTCTTTTGGAGTCACCTTGTTGACAGAAGTCTTGGTCTCAGTGCGTGCTTCCTGGCGTTCGGCTGAGATATTCACGACATCCAGCGTAACTGAAGCCTTTTCCAGAACGAGATTCTTGGTCAGGATCACATCAGCGTCCACACTTACCGGCATAACCAGGGTATCATAACCCAGATTAGTTACCATAAGTGTATAATCTCCAACAGGGACCTTGGTAATCACATACAAACCATTCACATCAGAAGCTGCGCCATAGGTAGTTCCTTTCAGGTAAACATTCGTAAAAATGATTGGTTCTCCGCTTCCTTTCTCAAAAATAGTTCCACGGATGCTACCTGTTTGGGCAAAGGATTCACTGGAGATTACAAGTAGTAGGATCAGGCAGCTTAGTAGGTAGGTTATATATGTTCTCAGCTTCATCTTAAGTAGTCTGTTTGGTCGCATATTTTTCAGTGAGGTACAAAAGTAAATAAAGTTTTATTACAATATACATTAATGCCACTCACCATTCGAATCTGCAAAACGATGATGGTAAAGGTGTCTTCCCCAGCTTATTGTATCAATGGTTCTTTTCTTCAGTTGCAGGCCAAAATAGGTATAACTATACTTACTGCCGAATATCCCATTTCCATTGTGCAAATTGGTGTATTCGGGGAAAAAATGTGGATTCGTGGGTTGTTCATATACCTGTATGAATGTTTGCAATTCTTTTCCCGGCAGGGCGAGCATATAATCCACCCCCCTGGCACGGCGTTTTACCGTCGGATCAATCGGAATCTGGCTTGCAAGATATTCATAGTATAGATCAAAAAGCTGGTATGCGGTATCATCCTCAGCAATATTCTTATACCACATCATACTTGGGACAACATCAACATATTTCTGGTAGGTTTCGCCATTTGCGTACTCCCAGTACAAAAATCGCATGATATAGTGATCATAGTCATCCGGATTCAGTGAGCCCTCAAATTCCCACAGTTTCTCAGCAGAATAGTTGACCCTGTAAAAAGCCCGTTCCCAATAAAAGGATTCATCCAGTGTTATCCCTCCAAGAACGCTTGCCTGACCCCAAACTTCATGACCGGTATTGCGTTCAATTACCCGAATCTTGTATTCACATTCTTCTTGTATTGGCACAGTGGTTTTATACACACAATTCGACTCGGTTGAAAACAATCCTGGCTCTTTCTGCCTGTCCACCTGTAGATATTGCACAGGATCCCCTACCATGATTCCATTCTTATATTCTTCCAGGAACACCTCAAATGCATCCTGCGGATAATTGACAGAGTCATTTACCAAGGTATAGTCATATGGGTTTTCGGTGGTTGAGTAGCCGCGGTTGATACGAACATATTGTGCCGTATCACGGATATTGATCAGGCCGTAAACAATCGTAATCTCTTTGTATTCTGCTATATCCAGGTCTTTCTCACAGGAATAGCTAAGCAAGAGAATAATTGTTATCAGTATGGTTCCTGCCTTTTTCATGGGAATGGCAAAGCAGATGCAACACTAAAGATGTGTGATCCAGGCATCCCTTCGTATTCGCTAAATTAAGATATTTTCCCTACTTCAATACAAGGAACCAGTATACGGTTGAAAAAATTCAGTTATCGGTCTTATTCCTGATCGCGAAGCTTTTCAAAGAGTGCTTTTTCTTCGGGTTTGAGCTTCTGAGGTATCTTAATTCTCACCTTCACCATGAGGTCGCCGGAAACAACTGCATGAGCGTAATCAGGCATTCCCATGTTTTTCAGGCGGAAGGATTTTCCATTTTGCGTCCCTGCCGGAATATTTATATTCACCGGGCCCTTCATGGTTTCAACGGTCTGCTTGCCTCCAAGCACGGCAGTATATAAATCGGTTTCGATGGTGGTGTACAGGTCATTCTCCTTCCTCTTGAACCTCGGGTCAGGAAGAATATTGATCTGTATATACAGATCGCCGCTCTGGCCTCCTGAGTTCCCTGATCCGCCTTTACCTTTCACTCTGAGGCGCTGGCCATCCTTTACTCCTTTTCCCACCTTCACTTTGATGGTATTGCCTTTGATGTCAATCAGGCGCTCGGTCCCCTTAAATGCTTCCAGAAGTGTCAGGGTAAGCTTTGTAGAATAATCAGTACCCTTTACATTGCGCTTTGTCCTGGGCTGGCTGCTGCCACCGCCGTATCCTCCTCCGAAAAAGGTCTTGAAGAAATCAGAAAATCCACCTCCTCCAAAGATATCGTCCATATTGACACCTTCTCCACCAGCCTGATAATATCCACCATATTGTCCATGGCCATATCCCTGATTGGCATAGGCCCCATTCTTCTCATAATGCTTCCAGTTGGCACCGAGTTGGTCATACTTTTTCCTGTTCTCGGCATCGCCCAGCACCTCATTAGCCTCGCTGATCTCCTTAAATTTCTCTTCCGCCTTTGGGTTTCCCTGGTTCTTATCAGGATGATACTTCATTGCCAATTTTCGGTAAGCCTTTTTGATCTCGGCCTGTGTGGCGTCTTTCTTTACTCCTAATATTTTATAATAATCTCTATAATTCATATGAATAAAGACATATCAATAATCATACCTTGAAGAATAACATGAAATAATGACATGTTATTTTCGCTTGTTCCGCTCATGAAAAGCTTCTCCGTTAAGCCTAATACCGTATTACAGTCAGGCTTGAGATTCCTGAGTTAAACTGTATACTGATATTTTTACTGGCATTGGAGAAATTGGGGCTCACGTAGGTACTTTTGCTCACCTTGTCGAAACCCGGCAATTCCCTGGAAACCAGGAAAGAATCCGAGTTAACCTCACATGCTACCTCTTTCGGAACAAAGATCTTGACCGATGAAACACCCGTCTCTATGTGCACATCTACATTATCCGACAAACTCCCCAGTTTGATTTCAATGGAGGTAGCCCCGCCATCGACCTGAATATCGTCGATAATAAAGGAGCTCAGATCGAGCCGTATATCGGCTGCACCGGCATCCACGTCAATGTCCCAGATCATGTTGGGATTCAGTTTGATCTCCACCTCGTGAGAACGATACATTCTAATTTGTTGGTTCTTATGCTCCGGGGCTATCCGCACTCGCTGTTTATTATCATTTGTCGTTGTTGTCATGAAGTAGGTTCCTTCATCTCCTTTGTATCGGAAATCAACAAGCTCATTTGTTGTCCCTTCTATTACATAGGAGCCCGCAGCGGCTTCCAGTTCCAGCACCGCAAATTCGGCTGAATCCGGCAGGGGTTCACTCTTTTTCAGTTCCACTTTATTGCCCCGGTGCCAGTCACCCAGCCATAACCAGCCTGAATGCCTTCTGCCGGGATTATAGTATAAGATAAGTATCATCACCAGGATAGCTGTGAATGACGCTATAAGCTTATACAAAGATTTTATGGGAAGGATGGATATTCCCCATAACACCAGAACCAGCGGCCATAGGCTGATGATATTACGCCAGTTGAAGTAGATGACATCAAATTGCTTTAAGAGGTATAATACTCCCAACAGAATGAGGAGTATTCCCCAGAAGAGGTTTTTATATTTCATAATGAATGGTTTTAAGCACTATTTATGGGAGTGATCCCGGCTACTTTTTACCAACGAAGGCATTCCGCAGCAATACGATACCAATCACTATGAGGATCACTGGCCAGAGGTCACCAAAATCTACCCGTGGCACATAACGGATCACTAGGAAAATTACACCGAGGGCGATCAGGATCAAACCTGCAATAAGGCTGCCTTCATCCTTCTTCTGGAACTTAGGATTTTGCTTTGGAAAACCTGATTGTCCGCTTTCCTGATTTTTTTGTTCTTCCATAGTTTTATGTATTTGTCTTGATTATCATAACAAATATACACTTATTAGACATATCAGAATTTTAAAAATTGTTAATTATGACACTAAAATGCTCTCAGGCAGTGAACAATGACAGGGATAACGTGTTACATTCAGCAGAGAATAGTTTAGAAATTCCTATAAATAATTAAACCTCTTTTATGTACCGCTGATTTTTGTAAATTAGCGACTCTTAATTTATATACCTATGGGAGAAAAAATAAGAATAGAAAATAATAAACTCCAGGTTCCCAACCATCCTATCATACCATTTATTGAAGGCGATGGCACTGGTCCTGACATTTGGGCAGCATCGGTCAGGGTATTCGATGCAGCAGTAGAGAAAGCTTATGGCGGAAAACGCAAGATCGAATGGAAAGAGGTTTATGCAGGTGAAAATGCATTCAACCGCTTCAACGACTGGCTTCCGCAAGAGACTATTGATGCATTCAATGAATACCTTGTTGGAATCAAAGGCCCCCTTACAACACCTGTTGGAGGTGGTATCCGCTCACTCAATGTGGCGCTCCGTCAGATGCTCGACCTTTATGTATGCCTGCGGCCGGTGAAATACATTAGCGGTGTTCCCTCTCCTGTAAAAAAACCAGAAGATGTGAATATGGTGATCTTCAGGGAAAACACTGAAGACATTTATGCAGGGATCGAATGGCAGGAAGGAAGCCTTGAAGTAAAGAAAGTAGTGGACTTCATCAAGAATGAAATGGGTAACGAAAATATCCGTTTCCCGGAAACATCCGGCATCGGTATTAAGCCAATTTCCAAAGAAGGTTCATACAGGCTTATCCGCGCAGCCATTGCCTACGCACTCGAAGAAGGCCGTCGCTCGGTCACAATCGTGCATAAAGGCAACATCATGAAGTTTACAGAAGGTGCTTTCAAGAATTGGGGCTACCAGCTGGCAAAAGAAGAATTTCGCCAACAGGTGGTTACCGAAAGAGAAAGCTGGATTCTGGGAAATGTAGAAAGGGATGCCAATATTTCTGTTGAAGATAATGCAAAGCAAATAGAGCCGGGATACCATATGATGACTGACACACAAAAAGCAGGTGTCAGGGCAGAGGTGGAAGAAGGGCTGAAGCTTCTCCCAACACACGGAGAAGGAAAATGGAAAGAAATGCTTCTGATCAAAGATGCCATTGCTGACATCACACTTCAGCAGGTCCTGACCAGGGCTTCTGAATTCGATGTAGTGGCCACCATGAACCTGAATGGCGATTATCTTTCAGACGCACTGGCTGCGCAAGTTGGTGGAATCGGGATCGCACCCGGCGCCAACATCAATTATGTAACCGGACATGCTATCTTTGAGGCTACCCATGGCACGGCACCTAAATATGCCGGGCTCGACAAGGTGAACCCTGGCTCTGTGATCATTTCTGGAAGCATGATGCTTAAGTATATGGGCTGGAATGAGGCCCATGACTTGATATGGAAAGGGCTTGAAAAGGCTATCACCCAGAAGCGGGTCACTTATGATTACCACAGAATGATGGAGGGAGCCACACTGCTGAAATGTTCAGAATTTGGTAGCGCCATTATTGAAAATATGTAAAACAATGCTTTCGGAAGAAAGTGAGGAGGAAATATGTCAGTATTAAAAGATAGGCTCAGAGAAAAAATTGAGGAAGCGAGGCCCCGCACGGCCAAATTGCTGAATGAATATGGTGATGTTGTTGTTGATGAGGTAACCATTTCCAAAGTACTTGGGGGGATGAGGGGCTTAAAAAGCCTGGTAACAGATATCTCTTACCTCGACCCTAACGAGGGAATTCGCTACAGGGGCTACACCCTGAAAGAAGTATTTGAACTTCTGCCTAAACCCAAAGGAGCAGAGATGCCCTATGTGGAAGGACTGCTTTTCCTCCTGCTTACCGGCGACATACCAACGCAAGATGAAGTAGCTGACGTTGTTGATGAATTCAGTAAAAGAAGAATACTACCACGTTATGTATACGAGGTGATAGATGCATTCCCCTGTTGCAGCCATCCGATGACTATTTTCTCCTCGGCCATCCTGACTATGCACAGGGAATCATTCTTTACCAAGAAATACTTTGCCGGGCTGAAAAAAGAAGATTACTGGGAGCCAACTTATGAGGATGTGCTGAACCTGCTGGCAAAATTGCCGGAGATCGCAACTTATATCTATGCAAAATTATACAAAGATGGCGAGCGTATTCAGTCCAACCCCAACCTGGATATGGGTGGAAACTTTGCTTTTATGATGGGTAAAGACAAACCCTATGATGATGTATCAAGGCTTCATTTTATTTTACATAGCGACCATGAAAGTGGCAACGTAAGCGCACATACCGGACACCTGGTAGCCAGCTCACTATCTGACATTTACCTGTCTATTTCAGCCATGATCAACGGACTTGCAGGCCCACTGCACGGACTGGCCAACCAGGAAGTGCTGAGATGGTTGCAGGACCTCATGGAAAGGATGGGTGGTGCCGAACCAACGGAAGGTGAGATCAAACAATATGTTTGGGACACACTGAATGCAGGTTTCGTCGTTCCGGGATATGGGCATGCCGTGCTCAGAAAAACCGATCCACGCTATACTTTGCAAAGAGATTTCAGCTTGAAATATTTACAAGATGATCCCCTCTTCAAATATGTTGACATGCTGTACAAGGTAGTTCCACCAATCCTGATGGAGCATGGAAAAGCCAAAAACCCCTGGCCAAATGTGGATGCACAGTCAGGAGTAATACAATGGCATTATGGTGTGCGTGAATATGATTTCTATACCGTACTCTTTGGCATTGGCCGATCCATTGGTATCACTGCCAATATCATCTGGGACCGCGCACTCATGTATCCACTTGAACGTCCAAAATCACTGACAACGGATATGCTGGAGGAGATTGCTGGGATCCAAAAGTAGATATCACTGTTTTTTAATCCGCCGAAGCCTCGGAGAAGGCGGGCACTGTTCCACTGATTCACTGTTTCACTGACTCTCCGCTACTCTGATTCTCTATACCATGACTAAATTGTTACATGGCTATTATGTATGTTGAAGCTTTCGTGAAGGGGTAAATGGCTATTATCTTCTGAATTCTTAAGTATCTATCTCAGGCTGAAATCATCCCCTGTACAGAAACGTGGGAGTTTCTTTTTACAGCGGTTCTTGATGAAATTGATCTTGAAGGAAAAATAAACGTTGAAGCCGTAGTGGTTTGTCAGGTTTAAGAAGCCACCGAGGTTATCAGTTCCGACGGTAAAGTTATAGAAACGGAAATATGCTCCCAACATGGGGTGGCGAAAGTCATATAATGTAAACGGCATCCCAATTTCGAACACCTGGGTTTCCAGCCTGGGGCTAATCATGAAATTGGATGGGGCACGAACCTGGCTTTTGGCAAAATTGACCGGCAGGCTCATTGAAGCGCTGACATACCAGTTCTTCACATAATGATAATCGAACTGCACACCAAGGCTGGCCGGCAAATACATGCTAAACCTTTCAGCCACCAAAGCATCGTCCGGGTTTTCATAAAAGCGGGAGTTCACATCCTGGGTAATAAACTCAAGATTATCATAGTATGGCTTCAGGGTATCAACTTGAAGGAAATCTCCTGATACATCTTCGTATTCATATTTTCTTGCGGCATCATTAAACCTGATCCATCCAAAATCCATCAGTGAGATCCCTATCTTATACTTATAATTTTCATAGCGCTGCTGACAAAGGCGCTTGTATTTCATGTTTGAATGACCCTTTTCAGTATGTATATATGACACACCCACATCGAAACCCATACCATATCCTTTAATTTTGGAACCCGACATCTCATTCGTTGCATAATCGATGGGCAGAGAATAGGCCGCTTCGCCATTCATATTCCTCACATACACATTGTCGTCATCCGGGGTGAAATATTTGAGCTTGTCCATATATACATAAGCACCGGCATGTCCCATCAGGAATTTGGCTGAAACGCCAACCGACCAGCGGTCACGGTTATACTTACTGAACATATATGCCCAGCTGAATCCGATCTCCGTCCATGTCAATGTGCCGAATTTCATTGGATCACGGTGTTCATATTCATAACCATGCTGGGGCTTATAATCCAGGCTATAGTAGAAGTAGTTAGCCATGTCATAAGGAATACCCCTGAAGGTATTCACTGTCCTGAAATTCGTTTGAAAGGCAAAGGTATGATCGTTCACAGCTACCATGACTGAAGGGCCCATTATACGGGAGTTCATGTGCAGATTTTTCCTGTTCTTGTTTTCTACAGTATATGCAGGCCTCTCTCCCTGTCCGTATTCCTTGTTATGCATGGGATAATCATAACCTGGCAAGAGGAAGTTGGAAAAACGGTACTCATCCTGTGAGAGGTAAGCATAATTATTATGGATGAATGACACTCCACTGAATACATTCACATCAAGATAATATCGGCTATTGCTTAGCAGGGCCGGGTTGGTCAAGGTATTGGTAACACCGGCATATGAGCCCACGGTGGCCCCGGTAAAATGCTGGGCCATCAATGTTGAAGGCTGTCCAAAAAGAGAGCATGCAATGATGACCAGATATATAAATGCCTTACGCAAGATTTGATTTTGTTTATATCATGTTTACGCTCCGAACTTGTAAAAGTTACTCCCTCAGCATGAGCTAAAATAATATACCACCTTGCAGACAGCAATAAAATCACACTGATTTGAAATAGGTAAGATGCTTAAAAAAGACAGTAAAAACACGTAGGCTCAACGCATGGGCCGGTATTCGCAATGGTAGCTTTTTGCCCGGCATTTGCCTTTGAGAAAATTAAATTTCAGGGAAACATATATGTCCATACCCGTAAAATCGGTCAGATTGAAGAAGCCAAGGAGTTTATCGGTTCCTATGGTGAAGAACCAGAAACGAGCTGCCAGCCCAACCCGTGGGTAACGGTAATCATATAAGGATATGGGCATACTAAATTCCAGGTAGTGTGTTTCATATCTTGGTGTAACAGAGATCTGGGCAGGACGGTAGATATATGATTTAGATGCCATGATCGGCTGAACGGCAGAGGCATTCACATACCACTGTTTCCTGAAATGATAATCGAACTGAAAGCTCAGGGCAGCAGGCAGGATCATCTGTATACGATTGGATACGTAAGAGGCATCGGGATCTCCGTAAAACTCTTCGCTTAGCATGGCTAAGAATTGACTCGGGCTTGTGAAAGTTACCGTATCTACATTTTCCCAGAAAGTGCCTACATCATCATATTCATGCCTGGCGGCATTTGATTTAAAGTTGATCAAGCCGAGGTCAAGCAATGAAAATCCGATCCGGTATTTATAATCTTCATAGGGTATATTGCATAGCTTATTCGAACGATAACTCTTATACCCTCCTCTTTTCTTCTCATATACCATTCCCAGGTCGAAAGCCAGACCTGCCCCAGTGAATAAGGGATCAAATTCCCTGGTACCGGCATACCCAATTTCGGCTCTGAAATTTCTAATATTCAGGGTACTGTCGTTATTCACTATATAGTCCAGGTTTTCTATATCCAGGTAGGAACCTGCCATCCCCATCAGAAATTTGGCCGTGATCCCGAATGAAAAACGATCCGGGCCCCGGCGAATGAACGAGCGGGCATAGCTAAAGCCTATCTCCGTCCACGCCATCCCCGTTACACGCATCACATCATCATTATAATTGATGTTTTGCTGGGGTTCATAATTCAATCCCTCATAACTGAATGGGATGATCTCGTAGGGAACCTGTCTGCCAGATCCTACCGTCCGGAAAGCAGTCCTGAATCCAAAAGCATCATTCCCCCTGGAAATGGAAAAAGAAGGCCCCATCACCAGAGCATTGAAGTGCAAATTCTTCCGCTGCTTGTTGCTGTAATAATCAAAAGGAAGGTCATCCTTACCATATTCAGGCAGATTTTGATCAGACTTCAGAAAAGCTATGGGCTTGAAATCACCTTTGTGAATATAGAAGGCATTGTTTTCGAAAAAAAAGTCGGCAGTAACTACATTGATATCCAGGTATAGCTTGGAATGCATGATCCCGGCAGGATTGATGAGTGTGCTGTTGATACCTGCATAATTACCATTCACCACACCCCACATCTCCTGTGCACATGCTACCAGTTGGAGCAAGCTCAATATTATTATCAAAAAAAAATTCTTATCCAAAGTGTTAAGTAAAATTACACTTTTATTAACCGTAACACAATATCCTATATGCTTAAGATAATTTTCAGGAATACGAGTTGCCCTGTTTATAAAATAACTTCAATAAAAGAATAATATTGCCATTTGAAGGTATTGGGAAGCGTATAAAATTCCCTATCTTTGCCCCCAAAGCGGATGTGGTGGAATTGGTAGTCACGCCAGACTTAGGATCTGGTGCCGCAAGGCGTGGGGGTTCGAGTCCCTTCATCCGCACAATGCAGCGACCATAAACTGCAACTAACCCGGTCTTATCAATATCAACGACTTAACATGATTCGTATTGAAGATTGAAAAACGATTTTTTAGTATGCTAATTGGCATTCTCCTATGCCAGGGCTTTGCTATGGGGCAGGAGCATGATCAAAAAGAAGTAGATTCACTCCTGAATGTATTGAATGTTGCTGTGGCCGCACAAGATAGCTCCAGCATACTTTTCACTACCTATAAACTTGCATCTACATACAATGAGGGGGAGAGTTATGATTCTGCCTCGGTATATTATAATAAGGGCATCAGGCTGGCTGAGGCCCTGGATGAGAAAGCAAGTCTGGCAAGTATGCAAAATAATCTCGGGACAATCTTTCTTGTCTGGGGAAACTACCAGGGTGCCCTTGATCTATTCCTGAGTTCCCTGGCTACCTGCAAAAAAATCGGGGATTCGGCAGGGATCTCAAAATCCCTGAATAATATCGGGATAATTTATTACGACTGGGGTGAAAAAGAAATCTCATTGAAGTATTATAAGAGAAGCTTTGAGATTGACAGTTTGTTACATGATATTGAAGGACAGTCAAAAACACTGAACAATATAGCTATTCTGTATGACGAAATAGGTGAGAAGGAAAAAGCGATAAATGTTTATTTCCAAGCCCTCGAGCTCGCACAACAGCAGAACGATCATTATATGATCGCCGTTGCGAGCAGTAATATTGGAAGCTTTTACCTTGAGAATAAGGATTATGAACAGGCAGCAGATTATTATTTCAAAACCCTGGAGGAATACAAGTTAGATAGATCCGTAAGTGGACAGGCAGAATCCTATATCCTAATCGGAGATCTGTACCTGGAAAGTCAAGAATATGAGGCGGCCCTGGATTATTACAAACAGGGGCTGGATATAGTGTTGTCCATGAACCTGAGCTCGCCTATTATGAATGTTTACGAGGGCATGCATAAGGCTTATAAGGAACAAGGAAAATATAAAACTGCACTTGATTATTTTTCAAAGTGGACCCATCTCAGGGACTCCATCTTCAGCATTGAAAACTCCATACGGCTTAACACCCTGACCAGTGCCTATGAGATTCAGCAAAAAGACAAGGAGATGGTATTGCAGCAGGCCAGGATGAGTGAACAGAAGTCAAGGATCAAAAGACAGGAATACGCCATGATCGGGCTTATAGCCTTAATTTTGATCATTGTTGTATTCACCATATTGCTAAACAGGCAATACAAGCTGAGGGTGAAGGCCTGGCAACAATTGTTGTCACAGCATGAGGAAATACTAAAAAACAGGCAGGAACTCATCATTGCCAAGGAAAAAGCTGAAGAGTCGGATCGTCTGAAAACGACTTTCCTCGTCAATGTTTCACATGAACTCAGGACCCCGATGAATGGCATCATGGGCTTCACCGACCTCTTGCAGCGTGGAGCAGGAACAGAAGAACAGAATAAGTTATATCTCTCCTATATTGATTCCTCCAGCCGCCAGCTGCTAAAGGTTCTTAACGATATCATCGACATTTCATCCATAGAAACCAAGCAGCTAAAACTTGACCCAGAAGTCTGCCATCCTGATAATGTATTTTCTGATCTGCTCGAATACTTTGAGAAGGAGAAGATGGAATCCAACAAGGGGAATATCACCTTTAAATATTTGGCACCCCAGAATTCGAAGGATCATCAATTCATGGCTGATAAGAAAAGACTTGCACAGGTCGTGTACAACCTTCTGAATAATGCCATGAGCTTTACCAGGGAAGGCAGCATAGAGTTCGGTTATGAGATCGTTTCACCTTCTACGATGCGTATCTTTGTGAAAGATACCGGCATCGGCATAGAGAGGAGTAACTTTGAAATGATATTCGAACGCTTCCGTCAGGTCGATGACAGTTCCACACGCCAACATGCGGGCTCCGGCCTAGGCCTGGCCATCTGTAAAGAACTGGTAGGACTTATGGAAGGGCGCATATACCTTGAATCAAAAATTGACGAGGGATCTACCTTCTTCGTCGAGATCCCATATGTACCTCTGGGATAATCTCCGAACTCCAAACTCCAAACTAATAAAGCCATAAATGGCTTCACTGAAGTTAATTTATGTATCTTTGCAGACTTAATTTAAAATAGTTAGCGGGAATGAATATCACACAGGAATCAACAGGCGATCTTACAGCAACAGTAAAGATTGAACTTGTTAAGGAAGATTATGAAGATCAGGTAAATACAGTGCTTAAGGACTATCAGCGCAAGGCCAACATGCCTGGTTTCAGGCCGGGGAAAGTCCCGATGGGAATGGTCAAAAAGATGTATGGAAAGGCTGTTCTGGCAGAAGAGATCAACAAAGTTATCTCTGAAAGACTGAATAACTACCTTACTGAGAATGAGATCAAAACCCTTGGCCATCCCCTCCCCAATGAGGACAAGCAAGATATGATTGACTTTGACACTAATGAGACATTTGATTTCTATTTTGACCTGGGCCTTCAGCCTGAAGTGACTACTGAACTAAGCGATAAGATCAAGGTAGATTACCACAAGATAAAGGTGGATGACAGTAGCATAAATAAATACATTGAAGACCTCCGCATGAAGAATGGCAAGCCTATTGAAGGTGAAACCACTGAAGACGGGGCCCAAAAGATGGAGCCCGCAGAGCTGAATGAGGAATTCTATGCAGCTGTATTCCCAGGCGTGGAGATCAAAGATGAAGCAGTTTTCAGAGAAAAGCTGGCAGAACAACTTGAAATATCTTTTGGTCAGGAGAGCGACCGGCTGTTCATGCGAAATATTGCCGATAAGCTGATCGACGATTCAGGAATACAGCTTCCTGATGAATTCATGAAGCGCTGGCTTCGCGAAAGTGGTGAAGCACAGATAAAACCGGAAGATATAGATACACATTACGATGAATATGCCCGTGCACTCAAATGGCAGATCATTGAAAGCAAGATCGTTGCTGATCATGACATCAAGGTAACACCTGACGATGTAAGGGAACAGATCATGAGTTATTTCCAGATGCCCGGAGAGATAGATGAGGAAACCCGCAAACGCCTGAATGACATTTCCGAAAGCATCATGCAGAATGAGGAAGAAGTGAAACGCATCTACGACCAACTACTTGACACACGTATGCGGGACCTACTGAAATCAACGGTAAAACTGCGGAACAAAGAGATCAGTTATGATGATTTTATTAAATTAGCAACTGCAACCAACTAAAAATTACCAAAATGAATTCCGACGAATTTAAAAAATACGCGACCAAACACCAGGGGATCAGCAGTGTGACCCTCGACAACTATATGTCTGTTTATGGCAATTACATCTCCCCTACCATTATTGAGGAAAGACAGATGAATATTGCAACCATGGATGTTTTCTCCAGGCTCATGATGGACCGGATCATCTTTCTTGGTGTTCCCATTAACGACTATGTAGCAAATATTATCCAGGCGCAATTGCTTTTCCTGGAATCATCTGACTCAAGCAAAGACATACAGATATACCTGAACACACCAGGTGGTTCTGTATATGCAGGCCTGGGAATTTATGATACCATGCAATACATTTCGCCTGATGTGGCCACTATCTGTACAGGTATGGCAGCATCTATGGGCGCAGTACTGCTATGTGCCGGTACCAAAGGAAAACGCACTGCCCTCAGCCACTCCAGGGTTCTCATTCATCAGCCTATGGGTGGAGTTTCAGGACAAGCCTCCGACATTGAGATCACCGCCAGGGAGATCCAGAAACTTAAAAAAGAATTATACGAGATCATTGCCAATCATTCAGGCCAGAAATATCAAAAGGTATGGGATGATGGCGACCGTGATTTCTGGATGACATCAGATGAGGCAAAAGAATATGGAATGATAGACGAGGTCCTGGTGAAGAACAAAAAATAATGATCTCCGTATAAGGTTCTAACATCTTAATAAACATGACTAAAGAAACAGACAGATGTTCATTTTGCGGCAGGGTTAAGGCAGAAACCAATGTTTTAATTGCTGGCCTTGAAGGACACATATGCGACTTATGTGTTGAGCAGGCCCAGGCGATCATTCGTGAAGAGATTTCATCGAAACACGAGCTCCGCCTTGGTGACATAAAACTGCTTAAACCAACTGAGATCAAGAAATACCTCGACCAATACGTGATCGGGCAGGAAGAGGCCAAACGGGTATTATCAGTTGCCGTATATAACCACTACAAAAGAATCACCCAACCTCCATCACCTCAAGGTGAAGAGGAAATCGAAATTGAAAAGTCAAATATTGTGATCGTTGGTGAGACCGGAACAGGAAAAACCCTGCTTGCCAGGACGATCGCACGCCTGCTTCATGTACCCTTCTGTATTGCCGACGCTACAGTGTTGACCGAAGCCGGATATGTGGGCGAAGATGTTGAAAGTATTTTATCGAGACTCTTACAGTCAGCTGATTATAATGTAGCTGCTGCAGAAAAGGGGATCATTTTTATAGATGAAATAGATAAGATCGCCAGAAAAAGCGATAACCCCAGCATTACACGTGATGTGTCGGGCGAAGGTGTGCAGCAGGCACTGCTGAAATTGCTAGAGGGTGCCGATGTAAATGTTCCGCCACAGGGTGGCAGGAAGCATCCTGAGCAAAAAATGATACAGGTGAACACCCGTGACATATTATTTATTGCAGGAGGAGCCTTCAACTCCATCGACAGGATCATCGGTTCCAGGCTGCAAACCAATATGATCGGGTATAACTTCGACAAGGAGAAAGATGAGATCGACAAGGAAAACATATTGCAATATATCGCCCCAGGTGACCTGAAGGAATTTGGACTGATTCCCGAGATCGTTGGCCGTCTGCCTGTATTGAGTTTCCTGAACCCCCTCGATGAAGAGGCCCTCAGGCGAATCCTTATCGAGCCCAAGAACTCCCTGATCAAGCAGTTTACCAAGTTGTTTGCCATGGATAAGATCAACCTTTCATTCGATGAAGAGACACTCAATTATATGGTGGAAAAATCCATAGAGTTCAAACTTGGTGCCCGCGGATTGAGGTCGATCCTGGAAGCTATCCTGACCGATGCCATGTTCGATCTGCCATCGAATGGCGACACTTCAGACCTGCGTATCACCCTTGAATATGCACAGAGCAAATTCAAGAAGTCAAATATTTCCAGGCTAAAGGTTGCTTAGGGATCTTTACAATTTTCAATCTTCTTCTGTATCTTTATTGCGGCATACGGCATGATAGTTGCCTATAGCACCATACCATGAAGCGATTATTGCTGATCAGCATATTACTCCTTTTCCTTGCTCCCCTCTGTGCCCAGGAGGAGAAGAAAGACCGGATTGTGGTTTATGCCACCATGCAAGACGGCGATACCATTCCCGTTATACAACTCCCTGAGTTGAAGATATTTTCTTTCAAACCTTATAAGAGCAAGCGTCAGGCAAGGAAAATGACCCGCCTGATATACAATGTAAAGCGGGTTTACCCATATGCAAAGCTGGCAGGGATCAAACTGAATGAATATGAGGAAATCCTCTCGGGGATAGAAGATAAGAAGACCAGGAAGAAGATCATGAAACAGGCGGAAGATGAACTTGAAGCCGAATTTGGTGATGACCTTCGCGACTTTACTTTCACACAGGGAAAGATCCTTATTAAGCTGGTATATCGTGAAACCGGAGCTTCCTCTTATGAGCTGGTAGCCGAACTGAGGGGCAAATTCAGGGCCTTTTTCTGGCAAGCCTTTGCCAGGGTATTTGGCTTCAACCTAAAAAATGAATATGATCCTGAAGGAGAAGATAAAGAGATAGAATTTATTGTGCAGATGATAGAAGCTGGTCAACTGTAGAATAAAGAATAACGAACAAGGAATCCCGAAAAACCAGAAATCTATGATTTCATCGTTTTTCGTGGATCCTCGATAAAAAAGCAAATCAAAGATTTGCGTTTTATCGGGATAAGAATAAGAATACTAGTCATTAGGCACTAGGCACTTAGTATACTATACTTTATTTCCCGCGCCCTTGCAGAACGATGAGGGCAGTATAGATCATGATCTTAAAATCCATGGCCAGCGACATATTCTCAATGTAGAGAAGATCATATTTCAGTCTTTCAATCATCTCATCTACATTGGAAGCATAACCGTATTTTACCTGTCCCCAGGAGGTGATTCCCGGTTTCACCTTATGCAGCATCCTGTAGATAGGAGCTTGTTCTACGATCTTGTCAATATAATACTGCCTTTCCGGGCGGGGGCCCACAAGCGACATATCGCCTTTTAGTACTGTATAGAACTGTGGTGTTTCATCCAGCCTGACCTTTCTCAGGAATTTACCAAAGCGTGTGATCCTGGGATCATTGTCGGATGATAGTTGTGGACCGGTGTTCTCAGCATCCTTATACATGGTCCGGAACTTATGCATGGAAAATGGATTCCCATTCAAGCCAATACGGTCCTGTGAATACAATATCGGCCCCCTGGATGATAACATTACACCGATGCCTACAAAGATGTAAACCGGGATCAGGATAATCATAGCCAGCAATGAAGCCAGGATGTCGATGATCCGCTTGAGAGACTGCTGCCATGCCGGCATGAGGTCGGGTGTGACCTGAATCAGTGGTGTGTGAAAGACTGAAGTCATCTTCACTGAGCCCAGCAGGATGTCCTGCATGTCGGGGATCACCTTGATTACCACATTCATATCTTCCAGCAAGGTGATGATCTTCTCAATGGTGCTGCGCTCAGAACGCTCAATGGCAATGATCACCTCCTCAACCTGGTATTCTTTGATAAGCTTTTTCAATTCCTTGTAGCCCCCGAGATGCGGAATGTGTTTCGCAATCTTGTACTCATCGTAATCGAATACATTTACAAAACCAATAAATTTGTTCCCGGATGATTTTTCCTGGGATTCAATATCGTTATAAATGGCAATAGCATTCCCATTGCTACCTACGATAACCGTATTAAAGCCGATAAGCTTCTTATGTATCTTGCGAACAGTGCTTGAGGTTAAAATGAGGCGGAAGGAATAGGTAAAAAAGAAGTGCAGCCCCAGCAAGGTCAGGAATGATTGGTAATATGAATGATATGTGGCTATCTGGTCGTCCAGGATAAGGACAAAGAAAATGAATGTAACCCCGATCAGCGTGATCAGGAATGTTTGTCCGAGCTCCTTCAAGCGGGATTTTCGGTAGATCTTCCTGTAAGTACCTATCAAGGTATAAAGGATCAACCAGAAGATCGGAACTACTACAATACCAATGTAGAAGTTAGGGTCGTGGAAGATCAGCTCCAGTTCCTTGAAGGTGTAAACATCAAAAGAATACTTTCTGAAAAAGAAGAAAAAACTCCAGGCAATAGCTGCAGACAGTAAATCAAAGATCACATACTTCAGTACCTGTAAGCTTTTGTTCATATCCTACTGTTTACGGTGAATAAGTTTAACATTATCGATCAGTATCCTGGGTGCATCCACTCCACTTTCCTTCACGGCCCCGAAAAAGATATTAAAGTCGATTGCTCCTGTCTGAGAGCTAACCCCGGGTGTTAAGTTAACATAGATCTTTTTCCACTCAGAAGTAGGGTTCATATTCAGGACAGGGTGCTGTATAATCTGCGAGAGTTCATTCGCATAAAATCCTGTTGTAAAATAGTTGTTGTTCTTATAATCAATTTCAAGGAAGACTGGTTCCCCTACTTTCGGAAGCACAAAGCCATCATCATTCCCAACATTCGTAGCCACATCGATCAGATATTTTTCTTCAGTCAGGATCATCAGCCCTGAATATTTGCTATAATCAGCCAGGAATGCTTCGGGATCGTTTGCAGGCTCAGTACGGGTAATATCAGTACGGCTTTTGCTTGTACTGTCAAGAGAAAGGCTGGGATCCTCAAAATCTTCAATCCAAACAAAATCGAGATTTTCATAATAGCCCGTAGTCATGGTATAAAGAACGTATTCACCTCCCATAAAGAGGGTATCGGTATTCAGGTTGACCTCCTCCCCTTCTACCAGCATTACTTCTTGTATAATGGGCTTATAGAAAGGATAGGGTGAACGCAGGGCTGCAATGCCATTAAGTTCGATGCCGGGATCTACCCTTACAGTTGTTAGTCCGCTGGCCAGAACCGGGAATACCACAGGCAACTCATAGGCACCGATGGATTCATTATTGATGTATACCCATGCATCTGTAATATTGGAAGTAGGAGCACCTTCTTGTTCATAATTGGTCTGAATGCTGATGGATTCTATCCGGATGTATGCCGGAATGGTTTGGTCGCCTTTAAATTTCTGACAAGAGCTAAGCAGGGACACAAAGAGAAGTAATACTAAAGGGAATACAAAAAAGCGTAAACTTTTACAGGACATGCAGGGTTCTTTTATGTAATCGGCTTTAATACTATTCAACGTTATGGGGGGGTCATTATTGCATTATCTTAATTAAGATAATACAATTTAGATTTATTGTAAATTATAGGTTGCTTGGATTCAAATTCAGCTTTTCGATGATCTGATGGGCCACATCCAGGGCATGATATCCGTCATTGATCGTAACCGGGGGTACAGTATCGTTAACAATGGCATCGTGGAAAGTTTCCAGTTCTCTCATGATCGCATTCACGGGTTCCACTTCAGGCTTATCGAAGATCACCTGCTTGGGAGTTTTCCCTTCACCAAGTTCCATGATCACAGCATATGGATCAGCAGTTGCAGGATCGATATCTTTCATTTTTAGTATCTCTGCCTCCTTTTTAAGAAAATCAACGGCTATATAAGCATCACGTTGAAAGAAGCGTGATTTACGCATATTCTTCATCGAAATCCGGCTCGCGGTAAGGTTAGCAACACATCCATTATTAAATTCAATGCGTGCATTGGCAATGTCGGGGGTATCACTCACTACACGAACACCACTGGCGCTGATACGGTGGATATCGGACTTCACAACGCTGAGAACGATATCAATATCGTGAATCATCAGGTCGAGGACCACTGGAACATCCGTTCCTCGCGGATTAAATTGTGCCAGGCGGTGGGTTTCAATGAACATGGGCTGGTCGAAATATGGCCTTGCTGCTATGAAAGCAGGATTAAAACGCTCTACATGTCCAACCTGAACTTTGATATTGGCCTCTTCCGACAAGGCAATAAGTTTGCGTGCCTCATCAAGTGTTGTTACAACAGGCTTCTCAATAAACACATGCCTGGTCTTTCTCAGGGCCTCCGAGGCACAATCGAAATGAGATATAGTTGGAGTTACGATATCCACTACTTCAACGTCTTCAATGAGGGCTGAAACACTTTCATAACGTTTGATCCCGAATTCCTGCTCCACCTTGGCGGAATTTTCATCATCCGTATCATAAAATCCTACCAGTTCATAATCCTGAATTTGCTGAATACATTTAATATGAATCTTGCCTAAATGCCCGGCTCCGAGTACACCTATTTTTAACATGCTTTATTTTTTTTGCAAATGTAATTTTTTTCGCCTTACCCCAAGGCTGATTTTATTATTTTCGCACATGATGATAGATTCCTATAAACATAAAGGATTACGCAAACAACTGGTGGACGAGATCAGGGAAAAAGGGATTACGGATGAAGGCGTGCTGGAAGCCATAAATAAAATCCCACGGCATCTTTTCCTCGACTCCTCCTTTCTGGAGTTTGCATACCAGGATAAACCCTTTCCTATTGGGTCAGGGCAAACCATTTCTCAACCTTATACTGTGGCTTTCCAAAGCCAACTCTGTGAGGTCAAAACAGGTGACAAGGTGCTCGAGATCGGTACCGGTTCCGGATACCAGGCATGTGTACTGGAAGAATTAGGTGCCAAGGTCTTTACCATCGAACGGCAGAAAAAGCTATACCTGAAATCCAAAAAATTCCTGAATGAACTGGGGTACAAGGCCAAAGCATTTTATGGAGATGGATACAAAGGCTTGCCCGCTTTTGCACCATTCGACAAGATCCTGATCACTGCAGGAGCACCAGAACTACCTGAAGCACTTGGCAGTCAGCTCAAAGAAGGGGGAATGATCATCATACCAATGGGCAGGGGTGATGTGCAGCTCATGATGAGATTTATAAAAGAAGCCGACGGGAGCCTGAGAAAAGAAGATCATGGAAGTTTTCGTTTTGTTCCTCTTTTAAAAGAGCTGGCTGATGACTAAATACAGGCATCTGCTCATTTTTTCTTACCTTATAGCTTTGATGGCTTTACAGGGACTATATGCTCAGGATGCTATGCAGGCTGGACCTGCAAACACAAGGATCAATTACAAGGGTGATGCTAAGATGTTCCCATGTAAGTGGCGGAACAATAAGATAAGGCCCGAGTTCAGTCTTATTCCGGCTGAGGAGATTCCCCGCATGCAAAAAATCCTCGATGTTTCACTTGCAAAATACCCTGGAAAACTTCTGAAGAAAAATTTGAAAGGCATTTACGTGCTTAAAACCCTCTTTTTCTTTGGCCTCGAATATGGAGGCACCTATTACAGGCGTGAAGTTTATTTAACCAACAATGGAATAGAAAACGGCTATTCCGATAAGTTTATTGAGGGAACCTTTCACCATGAGTTTTCCAGCGTGCTGATCAAACGCTATATAAAACATTTTGACCGGCATTCATGGTTGAATGCCAACCCCAAAGACTTTGCTTATGGCGGTGGTGGTGTCGAGGCCCTGCAGAACGATGCCACAGGACTGAGACTGGATTCTACCCTCTATCACAAAGGTTTCCTTAACGAGTACTCACTAGCCTCCATTGAAGAAGATCTGAACTGCTACGCAGAGTATATCTTTCTGAACGATCCCGGGTTCTGGGATGCCTGGGAAAGCAGTGAGGCTATCAGAACAAAAACCGAGACTCTGATCAGATTCTATCAACAGATCGACCCGATTTTTACTTTGGAGTATTTCAGAGGGCTTTAATTGAATCTTTCTCCGCCCATCTTCGGGGGATTATTTCGACTACAGGTTTTACTGCGCTTCGCTTGTAAAACCTGAGTCTCAATAAAAAACCTGCGCATAGGGAATACGCAGGTTTGTCAAACCCGGTTCGAACATCGGGCCCTTTTTACTTAAAAATTATGTAAAAAAGTCCACTGTCAGGTGGACTTTTTTACAATATAATTTGTTACTTTCCAGTTACCGTCATTGAAGTGACCACAGTAAAACTTGTGCCGAGGTGTTGACCGGACTTAATATTACCGGTGATGGCAAAGGTCCATGTTCCTCCTAATTTCACAAAGTAATTTGAGAAGGTAAATGGAGATCCCGCAGTTACGATCTGTCCACTGCCGATGTATTCTTCGCTACCCAATCCGCCGGGATAAGTAACAATGGTTTTAATCATTTCCCAATCATCAGTAACACATGTAATGTAGAAATCGAGCAGTTCAACTCCACCCTGATTTACTACCAGATAAGTTGGTGAAAACGCCGGGGTGTAAGCAGCAGGTGGAGGTGTAGGAGCAGGTGTTTCTTCGTCTTTCTTACAAGCTGAAAAGACGAGGGCCATGCTCACAAACATTATACCCACAAGGTAAAAGAGTTTTCTTTTTTTCATAATTTTTGTTTTAAGGTTAAGACTCCATAATATTATTCGAATATCAAATATAAGAATAAAGATATTCAAAAATCAAATATTACAAATTAATTAATGCAATTATAGTTAGTATGGGCAACCCTATTCGAGGAAGGCAATCTATTTATTGATAAACCTTAAAATATAATAGAGTGAAAATCAGCACACTCAAATGCTGTTTATAATAAATACAAATTATGGCAATATTTTTGTATTTTTGCGTTTTGAATAAAGACTTAAAAAAAGGTAATTTATTAATTAACTCGAAAATCAATAAGATAATGAAAAAAACAATTTATTTATTTGGCCTCTTGCTGATGGCAGGAGCAATGGTATTCACTTCCTGTAAGAAAGATGAAGAAGAACCCACAGTTGACCTGACTCCTACTCTCACCTTTATTGGTGGCGCCGGATATACAGATGCCGATGTTACTTTGGCTCCAAGCAGCACATTCAAAGTAGGAATCAATGCTTCTGCTAACTCAAACTCAAACAGTAAAATTGCATCATTCAAGGTGGTTCGCACCTTTAACAACGTTGCTACAGACGTATTTGAAGATATGAGCATCAATGAGTCTACTTATAACTGGGAGCAAGACCTTATCGCAAATGCCGTTGCCGGTGACGAAAGGTGGACATTTACCGTTGTTGATAAAGATGGTGTAGCTAAAGAGCTTGCTATAATTATCACAACAAATAACCCGGTAGTTCCTTATCAAGAACATCAATAATGGGTTCATACAATGATCCTACTTATGGGAGCTTCATGCACGCAGCAAACGGTACTGTTATGACCAAAGCTGAAGCTAGATGCAGATCAGGCTGCTGTTGACTTTGCATTCTACCTTGGGGCTCAGAACAAATCTACTTTCGGAGCACCTTCAAATGATGATATTATAGATGTATTTCGATCTGGAAGGTGTATGGACAATTTTCAATGAAACACTGTTCGAACTGACAACACTGAGTGCTGCTGATTTCGATGCCATCACTGATTCATATTCATTCCCTGGATTTACCGGAAACGAAGATGATCATATTGAGCTGTGAAATTGATGATGTATTTCAGTTCAAAACTGCGAATGATGTTAAATGGCCTGATTAAAGTAAACTCACTCAATGCAAAAGGTGATGTAGTTAACATTGATATGATAGTAGAAGAATAGAATTCCGATACAGGATATTTACAAGGGATGCATTAGTTGCGTCCCTTTTTTTTTGAATTTTATAATTCAAAAAAAACTTCTTCTTTCTTCTATCACCTTCTCCTTTCTAGAATTCGGGAATTCATTCGAGAGTTCGAGATTCGGGAGTACGGGAACACGAGAATTCGAGGGTAGGAGAACACTTGAAACCAGGTTCGAATTTCAAATATCAGATATCAACAACTTTTAAGTCTGAAGAAACTCAATGATTTCATCAAGCCTGGAAGAAACATCCTCTTCTCCATCAATCCACTTGATCTCCACCCCTTTCTTCTCCATCCGACGAAACCAGGTCATCTGCCGCTTTGAAAACTGGTGGATGGCCGTGTTCAGCTTCCTGAACATCTCGTCATAACTGATCTGACCGATTGCATACTGGGTGAGATATTTATATTCCAATCCGTAAAATTCAAGTTGCTCAGGTTTCAGACCGGAGGCCAGCAGGCCTTTGACTTCATCCACCATGCCTTCTTCCAGCCTTTGCCCGAGCCGCTTTGTGATCCGGCTTCTGACCATTTCTCTGGGCAAACTGATCCCGAAAACGATATGTTTTATTGCAGGAAAGTTGCTGGTGGTTGGTAGTTGGGGGCTGAGAGCTGAGGCTGCGGGCTGGTGGTTGGTGGACGGGGGCTGGGAGTTGATGAAATCTCAATGGCCCTTATTAAACGATCCCTGCTTTCTGTATCAGTAATATTATGAATCTGAGCGCAGAGTTTGCAGCCTTGCCCGGAGTTCTTTATCCGTCAGGGGATCAAGTTCTTTTCTCAGGGCCTCATTTCGGGGAACATCAGACATTTCATAGCCAAGGATCACCGACTCCAGGTACATGCCTGTACCACCGCACATGATGACTTTTTTACCGCGCTTGCGGATGTCACTAAATGCTTTCAGGAATTCCTGCTGGAAGCGAAAAACATTGTATTCCTCACCAGGATCGGCTATGTCGATCAGGTGATATGGAACCGATCACCATCTATAACATAATCCTCCAGGTCTTTGCCGGTACCCAGGTCCATGCCTCTGTACACCTGCCGTGAATCAGCACTGATCACCTCAGCACCGATCTTATCCGCCAGGGCAGCAGCCACGGAAGTCTTTCCCGTTGCTGTTGGGCCAAGTATAGTGATCAACTCATCCATAATGATGTTCTCTTTGATAATCTTCCTCAATTCTCACGAGGCTGTTCCTGATCTCATCCAATTGATCCACACTTAAATCATCAAAGTTATAATCAGAAGAGAAAAAATCAAGTTTTTTGAGAGAAGCAGGATTGATACAACTTAAAATACTCAGCCAGGCTATCCTCATCACGATATCCATGTTTCTGCTGGCTGTACTTCAAGTACTGCAATATCCTTAAACCATCTATTTTATCGCTGCATGCCTTGCGGAATTGTTTCATGCTACGGGAATTTTTCCTCAGGGGTTCCCAGATGTTATCCTGTGCCAACACATTTTTCAAATAGTTCCCCAGTGGCGTTGGAAGATCCTTTTCATAGAGTGCATCAAAGGCATCGAAGCTCATTTTTACTTCATCAAAAAGGCTATGATGGTATATTGGATAACTCTCCCAATCGCCTGTTGCCCCCTTGATCATTGCCGGCCCGGTCCCAAAGAAAACCCTGTCGGAAAAGCGTGCTGCCGGATACACTTTTTCTTCATTCCATGTCATCAGCCTTCCATATTTGATCAGCTTCTGCAAGAAATAAAAATCCTCACCGCTCTTTTTTGGCGTCATCCCTCCTATTACTTTGTAGGATAAAACAGGTATGGCCATGGCCGAGCCTAAAGCGGTAAACCGATAAGGATTCCGGATGCGCCATAGGTTCACGGCATAATTGCGCATATAGATCTCATACCGAAGGATGGCCCGGTCTTCAGCTTCGCTGCCACTCAATTTATGATAATAAGGTACCGAAAGTCCAACTGCCTTAGGATTGGCATTAAAGTTCTCTATTACAGAGCTGAAATATCCGGGATTAAAGGTCGTATCACCGTCGAGAGTGATGATAATATCATCAGGGCCTGCCTCTTCAAGAACTGTATCCATCACCACTTTCCTGGCCCATCCAACCCCTATATTCTTCCCCTGCCATCCATGCCCTTTGCTGCAGCGATCGATCACAGCCACAGGAAATTGAGCATGCTGCTCTAATATACTCCATCGAGCTGGAGGTTGCGCTCACAAACACCTTTCTTTTCGTCAAGGTCCCACCAATTATCCGGCTGGTTCACACAGAAAAATACCTTAAAATTCTGGCTGTCCTGCCTTTCCAGGTCCTTCAACAGGCATGGCAGATTATCCAACTCATCAATAAGCGGAATGGCAGCGAAGATCTTTCTGTCTGGATGTTGACTCATAACCTTAATAGTGCGGAGTGCGCAGTTTGGAGTTCGAAATTCGTTATTTTTAAGTTAATTACCTTCCTCACGGGCAGAGTTCCACGAATATTCTTTATTTTTGATACAATTTAAAACATTTCTAAATAGTTGGCCATGGAAATGAATGAAGTTCTGGATAGGTTGCCGAAGCATTTGCTGGACCTGGTGATCGATCAACCATACAATGAATATACTGCTCAGGATCATGCACTCTGGCGTTACGTAATGAGGCAAAATGTGCGTTTCCTGGGCGAGGTAGCCCATGGTTCATATACTAATGGGCTAAAACTGACAGGCATCAGCATTGATCGCATCCCACATATGTATGGTATGAACCGTATCCTGAAGGAGATCGGATGGGCAGCTGTAGCTGTTGATGGTTTCATTCCTCCAGCGGCATTTATGGAATTCCAGGCGTATCAGGTACTGGTGATCGCAGCCGACATCAGGCCGATCAGTCAGATAGAATACACTCCGGCGCCGGATATTATTCATGAGGCAGCAGGGCATGCACCCATAATTGCCGACCCTGAATATGCTGAGTATTTGCGCCTGTTCGGAGAGATTGGAAGCAAGGCTTTTTCATCTGCAGCCAATTATCGCTTGTATGAAGCCATCAGGCTACTGTCGATCTTAAAAACAAACCCTTATACACCTAAAGAAAAGATCATTGCTGCAGAGCAGAATCTGGCAGAAAAAGAGAAGGATATTGGTGAGCTTTCTGAAATGTCATTGGTCAGAAACCTGCATTGGTGGACCGTTGAGTATGGACTCATTGGCGACCTTAAGAATCCAAAGATATACGGTGCAGGCCTTTTATCTTCCATTGGTGAAAGTAAAAATGCTTTGCAGGACAGTGTAAAGAAAATCCCATACGGTATAGATGCCAAAGATTTTGCTTTTGACATCACCACCATGCAGCCTCAGTTATTTGTGACACCTGACTTTGCCCATCTGACCAGGGTTCTCAGAGAGTTTGAAGAGAGTATGTCTCTGAAGCGGGGCGGCCTGTACGGGATCCGGAAAGCTATTGAATCGGAAAATTATGCCACATGTGTTTACAGTTCAGGCCTGCAAGTAGCAGGGATATTTACTGAGATGATACAGGAAGGCGAAAAAGTTGTTTATATACAGGCCAGTGGTGCTGCATCGTTAAATTGTAAGGATAAACAGCTGCCCGGTCATGGCACGGATCAACATGCACATGGTTTTGGATCTCCTGTTGGGAAAATGAAGGGAATATCCACCCTGCCTGAAAACCTGTCTGAGTCTGATCTCAGCAGATATGGCATCGTCACAGACAAAAAGTGCAGAATAGAATTTGAATCCGGTGTGACAATAAAGGGTATTTTATCCGGCAGTGTATACAATGAAGATAAGCTGCTGTTGCTGTCATTCAATGATTGTACAGTAAGTTATCGTGACAGAAAACTATTCGAACCCAGCTGGGGTGTTTACGACATGGCCATAGGTGCAGAGATTATTTCATGCTACAGTGGACCAGCAGATCCTGACGCTTTTGGGCTCAGGTTCCCAGTACCCACAGAAAAGACACATAAGATCATTCATGAAGAAAAGCAGCTACGCTTGTTCAGGATGTACCAGGAACTCAGAGATGTTCGTGAAACAAATAAGCAGGCTGCAAACCTTGATTGTATACTGGAAACCTTGATCACAGATTATCCGGATGACTGGCTGCTCAGCGTTGAGCTTCATGAATTTGCAAAAAAAACAAAAGATCAGGGACTGATGGCAATGGTTTCTGCCTACCTGGAGGAGATCAAAAAGCATTCACCGGAATATACCCACCTGATCGAACAGGGCAAAAACCTTTAATCAGGTTTTTTCAGATCGAAGAGGGCCGGTCCGAAAGCTTCCACGTAGTGGTCTCCACCCATTCTGCCAACCAGACGAATCTTATTGGGATCGATCACACCCTGCTCATCCAGAACTGAATCATCTACATGAACCATGAGAATCTCACAGATAACCAGGTTGCCTGCGCCGCCCTGGTCACCGGTTTCTATCACCTGCCGTACTTTACATTCAAACTGTACTGGTGACTCTTTCACCCGGAAAGGCTTGACCTTCATGGAAGGGACCATGGTCAGTCCTGTTTCCAGGAATTCATTTACATCAGAAGGAAACTCTGTACTGGAAAGGTTAGCAAGTTCAACGAGTTCCCTTGTAACAACATTGATCACCACTTCAGGTACTTTCTTTACATTTTCATAAGTATCCTTTGTTGTATTGTCCCGGCCTCTGCGTGAGGGGGAAAAGATCAGGGTTGTGGGATTTACCCCGAAAGCATTGAAAAAACTAAAGGGGGAAAGATTGGGATGCCCGTATTTATCCAGTGTGCTGGCTAAAGCAATTGGCCTGGGTGCAACAGCTCCAAGGATGAGATGATGCAGTTTTGGAACGGCAATGTCTGTTGGATCAATTTGCATGTTATTATTTTTCAATAGCAGGAAGAATGGTAGTGCTTACTTCACCAAAACCTATCCTCACCTGATCGTTTTTTGCATATCCGCGCATGATCACTGTATCATGATCAGCAATGAATTTTCTTTCACTTCCATCGTTCAGTTTGATGGGTTTTGTTCCCTTCCACGACAACTCAAGCATAGAACCGTATGAGTCAGGGGTGGGTCCGCTAATCGTACCACTTCCATACATATCACCCGGATTTATGTTGCAGCCATTCACAGTCTGATGGGCCAGTTGCTGGGACATATTCCAGTACATATATTTGAAGTTCGATTGGCATATCAGGTTTTCTTTCCCGCTTTGTGGTTTCAAAGCAACCTCAAGATTGATGTCAAAGCTTTTCTTGCCACTAAATTGCAGGTAAGGAAGAACGGGGGGATCCTGCTTCGGACCTTCTACCCTGAATGACTCGAGAGCTTCTAAGGTAACTATCCATGGAGAAATTACAGAACCAAAATTCTTTGCCAGGAATGGTCCAAGGGGCACATACTCCCATTTCTGTATATCCCTGGCCGACAAATCATTAAACAGAACCATTCCAAAAATAAAATCTTCAGCTTTATCAACAGGAATATGGCTTCCCAGCTTTGTACTTTCGGAAGTTATGAAAGCCATCTCCAGTTCAAAATCCACCAGCCTGCTGGGCCCGAATGAAGGACTGTCAGCATCATCAGCCTTTGTCTGTCCCATTGGCCTGTGAATGTCAGTACCACTCACTACTATTGAAGAACTTCTTCCGTGATATCCTACCGGGATGTGCTTCCAATTTGGCAATAGTGCATTTTCCGGGTCCCTGAACATTATGCCCACATTGGTGGCATGCTCAATGCTGGAGTAAAAGTCAGTATAATCGCCAACCCTTACAGGCAACAGCATTTCTACCTCATCTGCACCAGACAGGGCCAACTTTTTGGCTTCATTATCATCTTTCAGTTCATTATTTCCTTCTGAAAACACTTCCGCAATCCTGTTCCTTACCCTGGACGTGCTTGCTTTGCCCAGGGCAATGAAATCATTCAGAATAGAAGATTGAAAAACACCAGGGTCTTTGATACCGAGATGGTCGAAATAGCCCTGGTCAGCCAATGCCGACAGGTCAATCACGGTATCACCGATGCGAGTTGCCGGAAAAGCACTTTTACCCGCAGTTCTGCCTATTCCAAAAGGGATATTCTGTATTGGAAAATCTGAATTCTCAGGCACCTCTACCCATGATTTCAAATTCATATCATTCGCCTCTACCATATACGTATTGAGTTTTGAGTTTTGAATTAATTCTGATTTCAAACTTCAGATTTCAGATTTCTAAAGGGTTCCCCGACGTTCCTGCTCCCTTTCAATGGATTCAAACAAAGCTTTAAAGTTCCCTTTCCCGAAAGACTTGGCTCCTTTACGTTGGATGATCTCATAGAATACCGTTGGACGGTCTTCAACAGGCTTGGTAAAGATCTGCAGCAGGTATCCTTCATCATCCCTGTCGATGAGGATTCCCAGCTTTTGCAGTTCCTTTAACTGTTCATCAATATGCCCTACCCTGTCTAATACAGTTTCGTAATAGGTATCCGGCACATACAGGAATTCCACGCCTCTGCGTTTCAGCTCACCAACTGTATAAATAATATCGTCGGTTGCCATGGCCACATGTTGCACACCACTTCCACGATAGAAATTGATATACTCTTCTATTTGAGACATTTTTTTACCTTTTGCAGGCTCATTGATGGGGAATTTGATCCTGCCATTATCGTTCGACATCACCTTGCTCATTAGTGCGGTGTAATCGGTTGAGATATCCTTGTCATCAAAGGAGATCAGTTGTTTGAAGCCCATCACCTCCTCATAAAACTTTGCCCAGATATTCATTTCGCCCCAGTCAACATTACCCACCATATGGTCAACATATTTGAGTCCAAGAGGCTCAGGCCTGTAATCCGGTTCCCATTTTACGAAGCCCGGCAAGAAAATGCCATTATAATTTTTACGTTCAACAAAAACGTGAACAGTCTCACCATAGGTATGAATGCCGGCCATGACCACCTCACCATTATTATCTTTTTTGGTGATTGGTTCAAAGTATGACCTGGCACCACGGTCGGTGGTTTCCTTCCATGATTTGGCAGCATCATCTACCCAGAGAGCCACAACTTTTACGCCATCACCATGTTCTTTCACATGGTCAGCAATGACTGAATCAGGTGTAAGCGCTGTGGTGAAGATGAAACGGATCTTGTCCTGTACCAGGACATAAGACGTTTTTTCTTTATCGCCGGTTTCCAGCCCACTGTAAGCCAGAGGTTGAAAGCCAAATGCACTCTGATAATAATAGGCTACCTGCTTAGCATTGCCTACATAAAATTCTACAAAATCGGTACCGTTGATCGGCAAAAAATCTTTATTCATTTTATTTTGGTTTTAATCATTCTTATTTGTCGAGCCAGCTCAGGTAATAGTCCTTATCCTCTATCTCAAGGCCTGCCTTTGTGATCTTCAAGGGTTTGAAAGTATCTATCATCACAGCCAGTTCATTAGTTTCTTTTTGGCCGATGCTTTTTTCAACAGCACCCGGGTGTGGACCATGCGGAATGCCTGTTGGATGAAGGGTCAGTTGCCCACGTTCCACATGCTTACGGCTCATAAACTCACCATCGACATAATATAAGACCTCATCTGAATCTACATTGCTGTGGTTATATGGGGCAGGAATTGCTTCAGGATGATAATCATACAATCTGGGTACAAACGCACAGGTCACATAATTGTGACCCTCAAAGGTCTGATGCACAGGTGGTGGTTGATGCACCCTTCCGGTGATAGGTTCAAAATCATGTATCGATAAAGCATATGGATAATGGTATCCGTCCCATCCAACCAGGTCGAAAGGATGTGTAGCATAATGATATGGAAACATCATATGGTCACGTTTGATATAGACCAGGAAGTCGCCCTCTTCATCATGTGTTTCCAGTGTTTGGGGCACCCTGATATCCCTTTCATAAAAAGGAGAATGCTCCAACAGCTGCCCATGCTTGCTCATATACCTTTTAGGGAACCTGATGGGAGAATAAGACTCCATGATGAGCAACCTGTTGGCAGAATTCTTGAAATGCAGCTGGTAGGTCACGCCACGAGGAATAACCAGATGGTCGCCGGGCTTAAACTCAAGCAAGCCATACATGGTTTTCAGTACTCCTTCCCCTTCATGGACAAAGATCATTTCATCCCCGCCGGAATTCTTAAAAAAGTATTCTGTCATGGACTCTTCCGGGGCAGCCAGGATGATTGCCAGGTCGTTATTGAACATGACCGTTTTCCGGCTTTTCAGGTAATCTTTTTCGGGTTTGACCGAAAAGCCCTGGAAGCTTCTATTCTGCATATTCTTATCAATAGCTGCCTCAGGGGCAACAGAATAGGGCTCTCCTATCGATTTCACCAGTGTAGGTGGATGTGTGTGATATACCAGTGAATAATCATCAGAAAAACCTTCGGTAGAAACCAGTTGTTCGGCATATAATCCGCCATCAGGCTTTCTAAACTGTGTATGTCTTTTGTGAGGGATCTCTCCCAGACGATTGTAAAAAGGCATTGATCCGGGTGTTAATTCTTGATTTTAATTCTATTCCATTTGTGCTAATGGAACTGAAAATTAAACATTTTTTCACACTTATTGTTCATGTATTTAATAAATGATACTCTAGTAAATTACTATTCACAATGAAAGAGATGCTCTTCACTGAATATAAACTGGGAAAACTTCTGCTTCCCAACCGACTGGTCATGGCTCCTTTAACCCGTTCCAGGTCTACAATTAAGGGGGTGCCCACTCCAATGATGGTCGAATATTACAGACAACGCGCCGGTGCAGGTTTGATCATATCCGAAGCTACAAATATTTCCCGCCAGGGAACCGGATATCCATATACCCCTGGAATTTATCATGGTGAACAGATCAGGGCTTGGAAAGAGGTAACGAGCGCAGTAAATAAAGCCGGTGGAAGAATATTCATGCAGCTCTGGCATGTAGGAAGGCATTCGCATCCCTGGTACCAGGAAAATGAAGAGCTCCCTGTTTCAGCATCCGCTGTGAAAGATAAGGGAACTATTAAAACCCCTGATGGCATCAAAGAAACTGTAGTTCCCAGGGCCCTGGAAGTTGATGAGATCAACGCCATTGTAAAACAATACGGTCAGGCCGCTGAAAATGCCATTGAAGCAGGATTTGACGGCGTGGAGATCCATGGTGCCAACGGCTATCTCATCGATCAGTTCATACAAGATGGTACCAATAAAAGGACAGATGAATATGGCGGTTCAATAGAAAAGCGATCAAAATTCTTGTTTGAGGTAGTAGAAGAAGTGAGCAGTCGAATATCACCTGAGAGAACGGGCTTGCGTCTTTCACCCAGTGGAATTACCCTCGATGTTTCAGACTCTGATCCCGTGGGTACCTTCACATATATTATCAATAAGCTGAACGACTTTCCCCTGACTTACCTGCATATCATGGAACCATATGTTGATGTCAGCCATCTGCCTCATTATCTCCAGGACGGGGAAGTAACACCCTATTATAGAAAGACTTACAAAGGCACTCTTATGACCAATGGAAAATTTGATGCTAAGAGTGGAGAACATGCCCTGGAGAATGGGCAAGCTGATCTCATCGCCTATGGCAAGCCATTCATCTCAAACCCTGACCTGGTGGAAAAATACAGAAATGGAACTGCCATCACTCCCTGGGATATGAAGACGTTTTATACACAGGGGCAAGAAGGGTATATAGATTATGAATAAAGAATAAAGAATAACGAACAAGGAACAAGGAACGTGGAAAATGAAACATACCATGTTAAATGTTAAACGCTAAATCCTAAATGTGAAATGTTCTCAGTCTATTCTATCCCCGAAAAATGCTTCATGAACTGCACCCTTTCGAATGCTGCAGGATTTTCTACTTCCTTGATACTCATTTTGCCGACGAAGGCATTCAGGTTTTCGAAATTGTGCTTTTCCATCCAATTTTCAAGATCCTTGAGCATATTGCCTATCTCACCGAATCCTTTTTTGTAAAGGACAGAAGCAATTTGCACGGCTTTGGCACCGGCCAGAAGCTGTTTGATCACGGCAGAACCGTCGTGCACGCCTGTTGAGGCAGCCACATCGCAATGCAGCCTGCTGGAAAGCATAGCTACCCATCGGAGAGAAGTAGCCAGTTCTTCAGGATGGCTGAACACATTGGTAGCAGTCACCTTGAAATTATCTATATCAATATCGGGTGAAAAAAACCTGTTGAAGAGCACCATTCCATCGATACCTGTCCACGACAGTTTCAGAGCCATATTGGCAAGGCCTGAAAAATATGAACTGATTTTGATAGCCACAGGAATGGTCACTTCTTTCTTCACCTTTTCAATAATGTCGAAGTAAACGGCTTCATTTTGAGCTGCATCATGTTTGGGGTCTGATGGCAGAATGAAAATATTCAGTTCCAGGCCGTCAGCACCGGCATCCTGGATCTTTCTCGCAAAGGAGATCCAATCGGTGGATGAAATACAGTTAATGCTGGCAATGATCGGGATATCTACAGCCTCCTTGGCTCCTTTGATAAGTTTAAGGTAGATATCAATATCGTTATCCCTGGTATAATTGCTGATGTAATCATCAGCCTCAGGATAGGAAAAGTTATCAGCAGCAGAGTGTACGGATTTATTGATCATGTGGTTGATCTGTTCCTCAAACAATGATTTCAAGACCACAGCTGCAGCTCCGTTCTTTTCAATCTCTATGATATTCTCAACGGAATTTGTCAGGCCGGAGCTACCGACAATAATGGGATTCTTCAGATTGAAGCCCATATAGGAGGTTGATAAATTTGCCATTGGATCTCTTTCAGTTAAACGTTAAGATGGACAAATTTATACAATTATTTCATATCCGAAAATGAAATAGCCCAAGTATTAGCTACCAAATAACTGCGTAGAGTTTTTGTGTTGGGCGAAAGGCATTGGGCAGTGGGCGTTAGGGGCTGAATATCAACACTTCAAGCCTATCGCAAACAACTTATTGCCTAATGTTGAATTTGCAACTTATCGAACAAAGTCTCATCACTAAGCACTTCCAGGGCTTTTGTGACCCCATGATCATGCTTAGAAAAAACCTGGTACGAAGCTGAGATGTCCCAGAGGTTACGAGCCATCCAGGCCTTTATCTGTGTTTTGAGGAAATCACCTGAAGTTGCATATCCTTCCTCATCGAAAGGCACTTCCATACCCTCTGCAAAGGCAATAAATTCATTCATAAAGGCATCATCGATCACGAAGCCATCGATATAATCAGTGACCTCGGGATAAGTTTTCAGTATATTTTCCCTGTGGTCGTTTACATATTGCACTGTGAACTGGTTCAGCACACCTTTACGCCTCAGCTCGGTGTAATAATCTGAGATCCATGTTGAGTCCCAGGGAATAAAAATATCGGGCATGATGCCGCCGCCACCATAAACCACACGATTGGCAGGTGTATAGTATTTAAGGGAATCAGGAAAGCTGATGCTGTCGGGATGCACAAGTTCTCCATGTTTCATCCTGTTATAAACGTCCATATAATATTCTTCGAGGCCATTATCATATGGCTTCTGTATGCTCCTTCCGGTAGGCGTCATATATCGTGCTGTGGTAAGTCGGATCAGGGATCCATCAGGCAGTGGGAAGGGGCGTTGAACAAGTCCTTTTCCAAATGAACGGCGTCCGATTATCAAGCCACGGTCCCAGTCCTGTATAGCCCCGGAAACAATCTCACTGGCAGAGGCTGATCCTTCATCGATCAGAACAACCAACTTCCCGTTCGGGAAGCTTCCACCCGGGCTGGCCCAGTATTTCTGTTCAGGCGACTTCAGGCCTTCCGTGTAAACTATGAGGCTGCCACCAGCCAGGAATTGATCGGCCAGATCAACAGCGGTTCCCAGATATCCACCTGAGTTCCCTCTGAGGTCGAGGATCAAATTTGTCATCCCCTGCCCTTTCAGCTCAGCCACTGACTCGCGAAACTCTTCCACAGATGTACGTGAAAAACGGTTTAGTTTGATATAGCCAATATCCGAAGAAGCCATATAAGTGGCATCGATACTGTTTATAGGAATCTTATCCCTTATGATGGTATATTCTATCAGTTCATCTCTTCCATTACGATAGATACTAACATCTACTTCAGTCCCTTTTTTACCCCGCAGACGGTCCATGACGTACTGGTTGTTCAATTTATCACCATAAGCAGCTGTATCATTGATTTCAATGATCTTATCACCGGCCATGATGCCCAGCTTATCGGAAGGGCCGCCAGGGATAGGAGCGATCACCAGGATGGTATCTTTGAATATCTGAAAAGTGATACCAATGCCTTCGAAGCTGCCTCTCAAGGGTTCCTCCATACGCTCAACTTCCTTTTTGGGAATGAAAGATGAGTGGGGATCAAGCTCTTTCAAGGTCTCCACAATAGCATTATCAACCAGTTCATCCATTTCCACTGAATCGATATAGGCATAATCGATCAACTGATAGAGTGCAACAAGCTTTTGAATATTATCCTTCACCTCCTGACTCTGGGCCATAGTTTTGAAGGAAGAAAATGTAAATAAACTGACGAGAAGGACAAGTGTTAGGTTTCCGGCAAATTTCCTGAACATAGAATTGGATTTAGAATTCAAACAATATAAAGGTCAAAAGTAATCAAAAATTGAGCCTTGGGTGATTACTGGATTGAAGTTGAGTGTTAAAAAACGTTAAGTGAAAGGTGGAAGAAGAGACCTGGCAGGTCTCTTGGCTAACGGGATACAATGATCTTTTCCGTATCTAGAACTACGCCTTCCTGGTCGTAAGTCAAAATATAATTCCCTGCAGGAAGGTCTGATATATCAAGGCTATATTCATCCTTGTTTCTTTCAGCTTTAATTTGCATCAGTTCTTGTCCGTAGATGCTGAACAAGCTGATTTCTCCGCTGGTTTCTGTTGTTCTCAGCTTGATATTTAGAACACTAGTGGCAGGGTTTGGATATATTTGAAAATAGTTTCTGGTAATCTGCTTTTCACGTACTGAGACGATCAATCCGCAAGGGGCCTGGCGACAGTAGTAATAGAGATAGTTATAATACAATGGATTTGATGCAGCTTTATCAATAGGTATGAAAAATGGTTCATAAAGCCCATAATCTGAACCAATACCCTCAAAATAACTATCATAGATCCATAAAAGTTGAAATCTTCTTGTATCGAAACCTTTATAAACGTCTTGATGTATAGTATCAATCATATATGTTTCCCAGTCTGGTAATAAGCAAAACCCAACAGTATCTCCCTGATCTACTGAAAAATCATACATCAAAAATTCTTCACCAGCCGGACAAAAATCCCCTCCAGATCCAAACAGATCAATTGCATAGACCTTTTTTTCAATTGTATCATCACGGATTAGTCCCTTCAGGTGATAATCACCATTAGGAATATAAGGAGGAGGATCTTGTGTTGTGACCAAACTCCTGTGATATATTTTCTTATACACAATATCATTTATGCTAGTATCGCCAAGGGCATAATACTCCCATAAGTATTCTACTGGCAATATGGATGTCATATCGCCCGTTGCCACGATCCACTGCGCCCCTTCCACAGCAAGCGGAATATAATCGTCCTGCGCTCTGGAAAGTAAAGGAAACTGCAATAGAAGAGTCAGTGTGAGAAAGATCCTTGGTGTGACTCCCAAACCTGATATACGGAGCATCTTAGATTTGATTTTGGGCCTTCTCATGTCTGTTGGTGTTTATTATTCCCTATAAAATTAAGCAGAAATTGTAAGAAAGTCAAACTAGACCTCACAGGTCAGGGACCTGTGAGGTCAATCTTGAAGTGCGACAAAATCCAATTTTCGGTATTAATAGATAAAGCCTCATTTATGGAAATACTTGAACAAGGATATTATTATCACATCTACAATCGCGGGAATAACAAAGAGAAATTATTCTTTGAACATGAAGACTATATGTTCTTCCTGAAGCTATTCAAAAAGCATATTTATGAAATAGCAAATGTATTTTGCTTCTGTTTGATGCCAAACCATTTTCACTTCATGATTCGGATAAAAGAGCATAAAGAAATTACATCCTTTGAACTAACAAATAAACCATTCCATCAAGCATTCTCAAATTACTTCAACGCTTACACGAAATACATTAATTATAAGTACGGCAGAACTGGGAGCTTATTTCAGGAAAGGTTCAGAAGAAAACGAATTGACAATGAAATATACCTGAAATATCTGGTTCATTATATTCATACCAATCCCGTCCATCATGAGATCTGCGATGACTTCAGGCAATACAAGTATTCATCATACAATTCAATTCTAAAGGGTCATCCAACTATACTTGAGAGGGAAATGGTCATTGAAATGTTTGAGGATATCGAAAACTATGTGTATACGCACCGGCAGAAGGCCAGGGTTTTATTTATCAAGAACCTGGTAAAAGGAGACTGAGCAATTAGACCTCACAGGTCTATGACCTGTGAGGTCTAATTCTAATTTTACTAATAATCAAGAAGTTCTTTTGCAGCCTCGAAAACTTTTTGAGCATCCGGGAGGATGGCTTTTTCAAGTATGCGGTTGAAGCCAACTGGAGTGAATATCGATCCTACCCTCTTCACAGGGGCATCAAGGTGCTCAAATGCGTTTTCATTAATCAGGCCTACAATCTCTCCGCCGAAGCCTGCAAAGACCTTATCTTCATGCACTACCAGTGCACGGTTGGTTTTCTTTACTGAATTCAATATGGCCTCCTCATCAAGCGGGATCAGCGAGCGAAGATCAAGCACCTCCACCTCCATGCCGCTGTCTTCTTTAATCATCTCTGCTGCCTTAAGGCATAGGTGAGTGGCATTTCCATAGGTTACCATGGTCAGATCACTGCCTTCACGCCTGACACGAGCTTTACCGAAAGGTACTTCAAAACCTTCGGGCACGACAGATTCTGCCGATGGATCATTGTACAATGCCTTAGGCTCCAGAAAGATATTAGGTCCTTCAGAACGCATACATGTCCTGAGCAGCCCGGCCGCATCATCGGCAAATGAAGGGTAAACGATCCTTAGTCCGGGAAGGGTCGTAAGGGTCCCTTCTATGGTTTGTGAGTGATACAGGCCTCCTCCAATATATCCACCTGATGCCAGTCTGATGGTTACGTTGGCAGCAAACTGCCCGTTCGAGCGCCAGTAATCATGGCTAAGTTCAATGAGTTGTTCCATGGCAGGCCAGAAATAGTCAGCAAATTCAGCACCTTCCACCACGATGCGGATATCCTTTTTATATCGGCTCATTCCGTTGGCAGTGCCTACAATAAAATCTTCTGCAATGGGTGCATTGAATACGCGCTTCTTGCCAAATTCCTGTTGCATTCCTTTGGTCACATTAAAGATGCCGCCTTTTTCTTTATTGGCCACATCCTGCCCCCAGATGAAGGTATCCGGGTTTCTTCTGAATTCTTCTTTCAGAGTATTGTTCAGGGCATCAATAAAGCGCATGCTTTGTCCAGTACCATCCGGCAGACCATCTTTAAAGTTTTCAGGTATATATGGTTCCGGGAGAACGAAATCATAAACAGAGGCCGGGTCGGGGTCTGCAGCAGTAATCACTTTTTTATGTGCTGCTGAGATCTCTTTTTTGGCTTTCATATCCAGTTCATCCAATTCTGCCTCGCTAAAGACTTCGGAATAAACCAGCCTTTCCCTGAACCTTTTCAATGGATCTTGTCCGATGGCTTCTGATAGTTCCGCTTCATCGCGATACAACTCATGTTTGTCGGAATTGGAATGAGAACCCATGCGAACACAATTGGCATGTACGATCACCGGGTGACCTTTCTCCTTTACATATTTTTTAGCCAGGGTCATGGCATTCATGGAGTTGAATACGTCTTTACCATTGCAATAGATGATCTCGAGGTTCTTAAATCCTTCGAAGTTCGTTGCTGCATAGGGGTTGGCAGTCTGATCTGCCTTTGGGACCGATATCCCGTATTCATTGTCCTGGAACACAAAGATCACCGGAAGCTTCTCGTTGGTAGCTCCGTTGATAGCCTCATATACATATCCCTCGGAGGTGGAAGACTCACCCTGTGAACTGATAGCCACACCCTCGTCACCGTAATATTTAATTCCCCTGGCAACGCCGACAGCATGCAAAGTATGATTGCCCGTACATGATGAAACGTTATGAATGTTCCATTCGGGTTTGGCAAAATGGTTCGACATATGCCTTCCGCCACTGGCAACATCATCTTTTTTCGACAATCCGTTCAGGATAATCTCTTCTGCTGTCAATCCGGCAGAGATGGTAGTAAGCATATCCCTGTAATACGGAAACAAATGGTCGTGTTCTTTATCGAATACCTGTCCGATGGCAAGCTGAATACCATCATGGCCTGCAAAAGGTGCATGATATGACCAACCGAGTGCCTGTTTCAGGTAATTCGGGGCTTTATTGTCAAGCTGACGGCCCAGGGTCATCAGGTAATACCACTTTTGGAGGGTTTCTTTTCCGGTGGATTTGATGTTGTAGATTTTATCTTCCCGTCTTATCTTCAAACGCTTGTTTCTGTACATGATCTCTATTGTATAGGGGGTAAAGTCCTTTACCCATCAGAGTTATTAATAATAATTTTTGTTGTTGTAGAATGCTAACAATTATCACCCTTGTATTGTTCAGGCCTCCTGTCATCAAAGACATGGTTCATGGAAGTGATCATCTTATCATGTGCCAGGGCGGGGTCAATCTCTACTCGGATGATCTCCGTATTTTCAACTGCAGCCCGGGCCAGGACGTCCCCGGAGGGATTGAGGATCATTGAACTTCCATTGAAGGTAAGATCCCCTTCGGTACCAATCCTGTTTGCAGTAACAGTAAACACTTTGTTCATGAGGGCAATGCCCGGCATAACCTTCATGGCGTTCTGAGTAAGCAGGTTTGAGGGGTGGATGATGACTTCAGCCCCTTTTTGGGCCAGGATTCGCCAGGGCTCAGGGAAAAGATAGTCGAAGCATATCTGCATGCCGATCTTGCAAAATCCGATATCGAAAACCTCAAGCCTGCCATCGCCCGGCTCAAAGATCTCTTTTTCCTTCATAAAAAGGTGCATCTTACGGTAAGTTCCCAATAGTGCTTCAGGGCCAATCAGCAAGGATGAATTGTATAAAACATCACCCGCCTTTTCATTAAACCCGCTAACAATAAACTGATCGTTATTCTTAGCCACTTCCTGTAGCATGCGAATGATGGCACTCTCTTCCGGCACTTCAGCCAGGCGCCATGCCGTTTCTTTATCCGGGAAATTATAGCCCGTAAATGCCAGCTCGGGCAAAACAACCAGGTCTGCATCCCTGCTTTCATCAAGCAAGTCAGTGATCAAAGCTGTATTTTTCTCAACATTGCCCAGGAATGGTGCAAACTGTATGATAGCTACTTTCAACATTTTATTTTCTGATAACGGTGAATTCCCCGCTTGGTTCAAGCTTTATAATGCGGGAGGCCTTTGCCTTTACGATCCTGTCGCGATGATGATCAACGATATAATCCACCCCATTCTTTATTACAGAAGGGATCTGGGAAAATGTGATGGGATCTATGCTCCCTGAAACGTTTGCCGAGGTAGAAACTATGGGCTTCCCCAACTGACGGATCAACTCCTTGCAAAAAGGATCCCTGGTCACCCGAATGGCAATGGTTCCATCCGCCGCGATCACGTTCTTTGCCAATCCCTTTGCTCCCTGGAAGATCACTGTAAGAGGCTTTTCTATACTGTTAACCAGATCCATAGTGATCTCCGGCACATGCTCTACATAGAGCGGGAGTTTGTCTGCATCATCCAGAAGTATGATCATGCTTTTTGTCTCAACCCTTTGTTTAAGACTATAGATGCGATCCACTGCCTGGTGAATCCGTAGCATCACAACCAATACCCCATATTGTATCAGTGGGATAAAGGATGATCTTTCCTTCGTTCAGATAGCCTAGTGCATTTGTAATTTCTTCTTTCACCGATGCAAAATTAATACTATTGGATCCTTTTTAGCAAATCTTCTTTAACGATATTGTATGCACAATCAAAATGTTTTTCCGGGCATTCACGCAATCCGTGGAGGCCACAGGGTCTGCAATCAAGTTGTTTTTTTGTTTCTACCACTGCAGAATCATCCGACAGCGGCCCGAATCCAAAGGCCATAATAGTTGAGCAAAAGATCGCAGTTACAGGTGCGTTCACGGCAGATGCCAGGTGCATGGGGGCCGAATCGTTCACAAAATTCATCAAGGCATCTCTCTGCAGGGAGGCCGTCTCCAATAATTTCAGCTTCCCGGCCAGGTTCATGCTGTTCTTATGAGCTGATTCCTGTATGATCTCATCGCAAAGCTTTTCATCTGCCGGCGATCCAAGATGATAAACATAAAGGTCCTCATGGAACAGCTTTCAGAAATTCCACCCATTTATCTGCAGGAAACTGCTTTGTTTGCCAGAGCGATGCCGGGGCCACACAAATGTAACGGTGTGTCTTATATTGTGAAGTCAGGGCATCATCCTGTTTAGAAGGGTAAAGTACAGGACGATTTTCAGTCTGCTCCACAAGATGCTTAATAAGCAAGAGATTCCTTTCCGTTTCATGGTATTCCCCTTCCTTTATCCTATGTTTCACCCTGCGGGAGAAAAAGATCGAAAAAGGATTCTTATCGAAGCCTATTGTCTGCTTTGATCTGGAAAAGGCAGTTAGAAAACCCGTAAGGAAGAAGCGCTGAACATTTACAACCAGGTCGTAGCGTTCCGACTGTATCTCTTTAAGAATATTATACAGATTACGAAGCTTACGATCCGATTTATTCCAGACATATAATTTTCCCAGGTATGGATGAGAGGCAAAAAGGAACTCGGTGCCTTTCTTCACCAAAAGGTCGATTGTAGCATCAGGGTATGATCTGTGCAGGTTCTCCAGCAAGGGTGTTGCCAGGATCACATCGCCAATGGAGGCTGTTTGTATGATGAGAATCTTTTTCAAGGCATGTTTTTAAACCTGGATATCGTATTCTCGTAAAGCATCATTTAAAGAGGTTTTCAAATCGGTTGATGCTTTCCTCTTCCCAATGATTAGTGCACAGGAGACCTGGTACTCACCTGCATTGAATTGTTTTGTAAAGCTGCCGGGGATCACCACAGAGCGCTCAGGAATCTCAGCCTTGTATTCTACAGGGCTATCACCCGAAACATCGATGATCTTGCTTGACTGTGTAAGCACTACGTTAGCTCCCAAAACTGCTTCTTTTCTCACCCTTACTCCTTCTACAACGATGGATCTGGAACCAATGAAGCAGTTATCTTCAATTATGACCGGGGCTGCCTGCACAGGCTCGAGCACTCCGCCAATCCCGACACCTCCGCTGAGGTGAACATTATTACCTATTTGCGCACAGGAACCAACAGTGGCCCAGGTATCTATCATGCTGCCTTCATCTACATAGGCTCCAATATTAACGTACGAGGGCATCATAATCACCCCTTTGCTGATATATGAGCCATAACGTGCAACTGCATGAGGTACTACGCGTACACCAAGCTCGGCATAATTTTTTTTCAGGTCGATCTTATCATGAAATTCAAGCGGGCCTGCATTGGTAGTCGACATTTCACTGATAGGGAAATATAGTATCACCCCTTTCTTTACCCACTCATTCACTTTCCATCCATCCCCTACGGGCTCAGCAACACGTAACTCACCTTTGTCCAGCATTTCGATAAGCCGGCGAATAGCAGCTCTGGTTTCTTCCAACTCTAGTCTGGAACGATCCTCCCAGGCAGTTTCGATGGTCTTCTTAAGATTTTCAAGCATTTTGGTATGTTTATGCAAATCAAAATTAGACATTTTTCCCTTGAATAAGCCCCGGGCATGGCTGACAGGAAGAAAAAAATTAAATTTGCATAGATTTTCAGGGACTCTTTTGGTTTCCTCAGGGATAAATCTTGATATTATGGGCAGGATCATGGCCATCGATTATGGAAGAAAACGCAGCGGGATCGCAGTAAGCGACCCACTTGGCATCATTGCCAGTCCGCTGACCACTGTGCCTACACATGAACTTCATGCCTTCCTGAAGAAATATATTCCTGATGAGGACGTTGATTGTTTGGTGATTGGTGAACCAAAGCAAATGGATTATTCAGCTTCCGAGGCAGAACAATACATTATACCTTTCATCAAGCAACTGAAAAAAGCCTTTCCGGAATTAAGGATAGAGCGTATTGATGAGCGGTTCACCTCTCTAATGGCCTCACAGGCGATCCTGGAATCAGGTATCAGCAAGAAAAACAGGCAGGATAAAAGCCTGGTGGATAAGGTGAGTGCAGCCATCATCCTTCAGACTTACATGGAGATGAGAAAAGATTAATAAAGAAAAGAAATGATATTACCTATAGTAGCATACGGACACCCTACACTCAGGAAAGTTGCTGAGGAGATAGATGCGGATTATCCCGGTTTGGATGAACTGATCAGTGATATGTTCGAGACTATGTATTCATCTTCGGGGGTTGGCCTGGCTGCTCCACAGGTGAACAAGTCGATCAGATTATTTATCGTGGATGCAACACCATATGCTGATGATTTTCCGGAAGCAGCCGAATTTAAAAAGGTCCTCATCAATCCTTATATCCTTGAGGAAAGTGGGGAAGAATGGAGTTTCAATGAAGGCTGTCTGAGTGTGCCTAATGTAAGGGAGGACATCATCAGGAAACCGAAAATACGAATAGAGTATCATGATAGGGATTTTAATCTGATTGAAGAGACCTATGATGGCGTGATGGCTAGAATTATACAGCATGAATATGACCACATTGAAGGGAAGATCTTTGTAGAAAGGGTCAGTCCTATCAGAAAAGTGCTTATAAAAAGAAAATTACATGATATTTCCACCGGGAATATCGACGTGGATTACAAAATGATATTTCCCCTCAAATCAAAGAAAAGAAAATAACATAAAACCATTAAACATGACAATCATTAGAAACACACTCTTATTGTTGATCCTCGTGGCCACGATCGTATCCTGCGAGCCTGCCGACAAACAAGATGCATCCAAGATCAAAGCTGCCGAAGACGAACTCTTCTCTGCTGACAATGGATTCGTTGATAAGGAAAAAGCCATCGAACTCGTCGATATGTATGTAGATTACACCGACAAATACCCTGAAGACAGCATGGCGGTTGAATACCTGTTTAAAGGTGCTGAATTTTGCCTGAACCTGGGCGAAGGAAAGCGTGCTATCCTCTTATACGACCGGGTAATTACTGAATACCCTGACTTCCGCAAGGTACCTGAGTGCTTCTTCCTGAAAGGATATGTATATGAGAACTTTCTGGGCGACCTGAACAGTGCCAAGGCCATTTACCTTAAGTTCATTGAGCTGTATCCCGACAATGAGTTTGCCGACGATGCTGAAGTATCTATCCAAAACCTTGGGAAAAGCCCCGAAGAACTCATCAGGCAGTTTGAAGAACAGCAAGCAGCTACCGCTGCGGAAGAACAGTAGAATATTAAATTCTGTGTTCTGGATGTAAAATTGTCCATTGGATTTCCAATGTAGACAAACCGCCTGCCAAGCCTTTTCCGCCTTCGCCAAGACTTCGGCGAATCAGTATGACCAGTGCTTCATACCAGGATATTCTATAAATGGTACATGCAAAATGGTAAATGCTGAATGGACAATGAAGTAGCTATTGCTTCACTATCTTCACCACACACACTCCTTCCTCAGTCCTGAGAACAGCGTAATACAGCCCTGTGGGCAGATGACCGGGTGACCATAAGACTATGTGATTTCCTTGTTCAAGGTGATCTTCAAATTGATACATCAACTCTCCCATCGTATTGAATATTGAAATTTGGACTTTGGAATTTCCATCAAGTTCGTATTGGATGGTGGTAGTAGTGGTGAAGGGGTTGGGGATATATATCCAATGGAGGTTTCAGGGTTTAACTTCACGGATTGCTACAGATTGCATGCTACATTCTACCTCTGCTCAATTATAACATCCAGCTACATTATCTGCAAGATTTAGCAAAACTGCATTGAGTAAAGCAAGTGTTCACATACACACTTTACTTCGCATACTGATCAGGATCGTATGCATTATTATAAATTTTCAGCATTCAAAGGAGCCAATATTTTCTATCCCTGATAAGCTTGTAAGTATCGTTGTACTTAATGTTCAAGAGTGGATCCGACGATGACATTAACATTTCCAAGACTATCAATTGGCATAGGGTATTCTTTTAGTATCCGAAGTCCGTTCAAGCATTAAATCTATTATGTTCCTATAAGATTTTGAAGCATGGTTCCACTAATATTAACTATCACTCTATTATTGAAAGATTGCTGTCAGACCCGAGATAATTTGCAACTGAATCATTGGCATAATTCCAAGCCTGCCAACATGTTCTAACTATCGAGTCCATTACAATTCTTGTACGCTTTCCCATTGTCTCTGATAACTTTCCTAAGATTCCTGTGATGGTTTTAAGTAAATTTAAGCCTGTAAAATCATCAAGGTATCGTTCCTTGAATAAGCAGTACCATCAATAGAAGATCATGCCATTAAATCCTCTAGATTTATAATATTCGCTCCCTCAATCAGACAGAATCCTGCTGCATAATAGTACTGCGTTATCCAGGTAGCTATTAGAATCAGGTAGTGGATGCATAGGATTGTGCAAGAGTTCATGATATCCTACAGGATTGCCACAACATGACTATCGTTCTTATTCTTATTCCTTGCTTGCTCTACTCATGAAATGAAGGAGAGTTCCATGTTCTTTGTTTGCCCTCCGTAGTGAAATCGGAGGAGGGTTCTTTATCCTCAAAAGGATGTATCGTAATCCTTTTCTCGTGCTAAGATAGGTAAATAATTGTTGGGTTATACAAGTGGAGGTGCAATGTCGCCAGGGATCTTTACCCACCTTTGGTGGGACTCGGTGATGACAATTCAGTCTATTTCAGAGTGAAAGGCGCGGCGCACTAGTAACTGATTATCATGGGAGCGCCGGCCCTTCCCGTTTATGACCAAATACCTTGCATTCCGAGCGGAGGCGAGGAATACCACTAATATTTGCAGGAAAGCTATATGAGATGTTGTAATAGAAATCAGTCCGTTCAGGTTGGTAAATCACCCCGTCAGATTGTCAGGTCCCTTCAATCTCCGTACAATCGGGTATAATCGGGAAGCTGTCGATCTGGCCTGTGTTGTAAGGATGAGTCCATCAGGTAAGTAAGATTGGTGCTGAAGATTTGAGTATAAATGCAGGGTTGAAGAATAGCAGCTAACTGTTCTTATTCTTATTCCTTGTTCCATGTCCGTTATTCGCTATTCCCGACGGGATGAGTCCTCTATTCTGCTAAGATAAGATATTTTGAAGAAAAAAACCACCTCACCCTCTTACCCCCCCGTCCCCCTTTTCCCCCTCTCCTTGAGGAGAGGGGGCCAGGGGGTGAGGTGCATTAGATGCCATTCCACCCCGGGTTTTACCCGGGCTTAACGACATTCGACCCCGCTGGGGTCAACTCTTATATAAATAGATTATGTAGTATGGACAATTAAAAAAACCCAGCAGAAAATCGGCCGCTTTTTTGTTAACTTTTTGAGTTGAATTTCGAACTTCGTTCCTCGTTGTTCGGTCTACGGTCTTCAGCAATTACTTTGCGTAATTAATCGCTCTCGTTTCCCTGATCACGGTGATCTTGATCTGTCCTGGATAGGTCATTTCATCCTGGATCTTTCTTGAAAGGTCGTATGATATCTGGTTCACATCGTTATCAGATACCTTTTCAGCACCTACTATCACGCGCAGCTCACGACCAGCCTGTATGGCATAGGTTTTCACAACACCGGGATATGTCAGTGCAAGTTCTTCCAGCTTATTGAGGCGTTGGATATATGCTTCAGCAACTTCACGACGTGCGCCTGGGCGTGCTCCTGAAATGGCATCACAAACCTGTACAAGAGGTGCTATAAGGGATTCCATCTCCACCTCATCATGGTGGGCACCGATGGCATTACAAACTTCCGGTTTCTCCTTAAACTTCTCTGCCAGCTTCATCCCCAGGATAGCATGTGGATGTTCCGGCTCATTGTCGGGCACCTTGCCTATATCATGCAAAAGGCCGGCCCTTTTGGCGATCTTAGGATTAAGTCCTAGTTCAGATGCCATGGTAGCACAGAGGTTAGCCACCTCGATGGAGTGTTGAAGAAGGTTTTGTCCATACGAGGACCGATATTTCATCCTTCCCACCATTCGGATCAGCTCGTGATGCATATTATGCAGTCCAAGGTCGATCAAGGTACGTTTTCCCGTTTCCACGATCTCCTGTTCGATTTGCTTTCGGGTTTTAGCCACAACCTCTTCGATGCGTGCCGGGTGGATCCTGCCATCTGTCACAAGCTTATGAAGCGACAGTCTCGCAATCTCTCTCCTGACCGGGTCAAATCCCGAGAGGATGATCGCTTCGGGGGAATCATCAATGATGATCTCTATGCCTGTAAGCGATTCAAGCGCACGGATATTCCTTCCTTCACGGCCAATGATACGTCCTTTGATCTCATCATTATCAAGATGAAATACAGAAACTGTATTCTCAATGGCATGCTCCACGGCAGTACGCTGAATAGATTCGATAACGATCTTCTTGGCTTTCTGGTTGGCGGTAAGTTTGGCCTCTTCGATGACCTCCGTAATATAAACCTGAGCATCAGCCTGGGCCTCCTCGAGTATGGTTTCCTTCAAGAGGTCTTTGGCTTCTCCGGCCGAGAGACCTGAGAGGGCTTCCAGCTGTTCTACCTGCTGTTTGTGTGATTTGTCGATTTCTTCCTGTTTCTTACTCAGGATATCAAGTTGATTGTTCAGGTTGGCCCTGATGCTCTCAACTTCTTTCTGTTTACGCTGTATTTCTTCCAGTTTCTGGGAAATACTTGATTCTTTCTGTTTTAGTCTGCTTTCACTCTGTTGAATTACCGAATTCTTCTCATTGATGGCTTTTTCGTGTTCTATCTTTAGCTGAAGGAATTTCTCCTTCGCCTGCAGGATCTTGTCCTTCTTATACACTTCAGCCTTTTCTTTTGCTTCCTCCAGCAGCCTTTCACTTTTCTTTTCTACTGCTTTCCTCAATATGCTTGAGGTAATGATTACCCCGAGCACCAATCCGGCAACACCTGAGATAACCAGGTACACTATATCTAACATCTTCTCAGTGTTTAATTAAACAATAATTAATCAGAGCAGTAAGTGTGTGGCAAAAAAAAACCCGCAGTTAATTCGTGGGTTTTACGAAACCCCAAAAGACACGGATAGGGAGACCAAGCTATTCAAATTTCCTCTGTTCCTGACCATTTGGAATCCGTCGAAACGGATGGAGGCCTATTTTAGGAGCTATTGAGCCAATCCCTAATTAAAGTAATGTTGAGTTTACAAACCAAAATGAATTAACGCGGGTATGTTTTTATATTTTCAAAGAACGTTGCTCGGGGACTATCCCTCTTCTTGTTCAGAAAGCAGTTTTTCCAGGGTTTTCAGTCCGCTGATCAGGTCTTCACTATCTGTCCTGTTCGCGTCCTGAGCCTTTAACGATGTTGTAGAAAACCACAACGACACCATCGCGAGCAAGTCCTGGTTATCGTTAAAAGCGTAAGTATTTGCATATTCTGTTATCTTTTCATTAATTAACCTGGCAGCTTTTCGTATGACCTCTTCTTCCTCTGCTTTGACCGTCATTCTATAAGGACGGTCGGCTATCTTCACTGTTATTGCTAGTTCTTCCATCCGGTCTCCGGACCACAATCGGTCACTCTATTGATTCAAAAGTCCCACACATTTATCTATTTCCCGCAACATTTCATCAACCTTTGCCTTAACTTCTGTTGAATCTTTCTTATCTGTTAGTGATTTAGAGATTTTTAATTTAACAATCTGCTCTTTTAGTTGGTCTATTTCTGTATTAAGTTTTTCTGTTGTTCTAAAAAGTTCAGTGTTCTGGGCTCGCAATTCATCCCTTTCACTTTTTATTGACTGGTTTCGGCTAAGCAGTTCCAAAACCTGCTCATTAATTCTGGAAACTAAATCTTTAGCCTTCTCCATTAAGCTTGATAAGCTTTTAATTCTATACAAAAATAAGAATTTCTAGGGCAATTGCAAGTGTTTGTGGATAAATTAAATTCATTTTTATCAACACTTTAATCAACATTACTTAAAGTACGTGTGTGACATATTCGCTGAATCGGTATTAATCATTAGGACTACAAAGAATACGCGATTATGCTTACCTACGTAAATATACCTGAAGCATTTTTTCACCATATTTGGAGGTATAAATTACTCAAAAATGGGTTAAAAACCATCCATGGTGATCCCATCAGCATCATCCATCCCGGAAATTACAATACTGATTCCGGACCTGATTTTCTATGTGCAAAGATCAGGATCGGCAACACACTCTGGGTTGGCAATGTCGAGATCCATGTGAACTCATCCGACTGGTACAAGCACCATCACCACAAAGATGGGGCTTATAGCAACGTGATCCTGCATGTGGTGGCCGAGAATGATAAGCCTGTTAAAGATCGCTCGGGAAGGAAACTGCAAACACTTTGTATTTCTGATGCATATGACCGGAGTTTATTGTTCAGATATAAAGAAATCAGCCAGAACCTTTTAGGGGTGCCTTGCCAGAGGATGATAAAGGACGTAGCCCCCATCCACGTCACTTCTATGATAAATTCTGAAGCGATCAGACGTTTGTACCATAAATCTGAACTTATTAAAGAAGAGCTGATGTTGCTAAAAATGGATTGGGAAGAATGTTGTTACAGGATCATCTCCAGGCAATTTGGAGCTAAAGTAAATACCTCTTCGTTCGAAATGCTGACACGGACCCTGCCGGTGAAGGTGCTGATGAAACACCAGGGTGATCTTTACAGGATAGAGGCTCTGCTTTTCGGGCAATCAGGCTTATTGAATATGCGTGTAAGGGGTCGCTATCCTCAAAGTTTGAAGAAAGAGCATCAATTCCTGGCGGGAAAGTATGGCTTAAAGCCAATGCCTGGCTACCTCTGGAAATTCATGCGCATGCGCCCTGCCTCGTTCCCAAGTCTCAGGATAGCCCAATTGGCAGCATTATACACCAAACATCAAAGTATCTTCCAGCAAATCATCGAGCGAAAAGAAATCGCTTCGCTAAGCGAGTTATTCTCGCTGAGCTCATCTGAATACTGGGATTCCCATTTCATTTTCGACAAGAAAAGTACAAAGTCAAAAAAGAAGTTCGGTAAGCAGAGTGTGCACCTCTTGCTTATCAATGCCATCATTCCCCTGATCCACATCTATGGTCAGGAAATGAACAAGCCGGAGCTTTGTGTTCGTGCCCTTTCGTTTATGGAATCCCTGCCAGCTGAAAACAATGCCCTAATCCGGAGATGGGATTCTATGGGCATCAAAGCCACCAACAGCCTGGAAAGCCAGGGGATATTGCAGTTGAATAAAGGCCTTTGTGATCATAAGCGTTGCCTCGAATGCAGCATAGGCCACCAAATATTAAAGGGTGGTAATTAACAAATTCATACCTTTGTATATATTCATTAAGTACAGATCGAATTGGAACAATCGAGCAAAAGAAAGATCCTCACAGCCATATTAATCCTGCTTGTTATCATAGTAGTCGGGGTTACCGGCTATATGTTAATCGAGGGAGACAACTTCCTGAACGCTCTGTATATGACCATCATTACTACTTCAACTGTGGGCTTCGGTGAGATCCATCAGCTCAGTGCTCCCGGCAAGATCTTTACCATGTTCCTGATCCTGTCAAGTTTCGGTACTTATGCATATGCCATTTCAATCATCACAACACACTTTGTTGAAGGACAACTATCAGATTTTTTTGTTGGAGGCAGAGGGAATAAATCAAAAGTTAAAAAAATGGATAATCATGTTATTATATGCGGCTACGGACGCAACGGACAGCAGGCAGCCTATGAACTAATGGCTCACAAGCAATCTTTTGTAGTTGTCGAAAACAGGCATGATGTGATCATGCAGCACATCAGCGATGATGTCAGTTTTGTGGAGGGTGATGCTACCAACGACGATATCCTTGAAAAGGCAAATGTCAAAAAAGCCCGGGCACTGATTTCAACCCTGCCAAATGATGCCGACAACCTTTTTGTAGCACTCACGGCTCGTTCATTAAACCCCGGCATGCAGATCATCAGCAGAGCATCAAATGAGAGTTCGGACAAAAAGCTGAAGGTGGCCGGTGTGGACAATGTAGTGATGCCTGAACGTGTTGGTGGTGCCCATATGGCCATCCTGGTAGCTAGACCGGATATCATGGAATTCCTGGAAAGGCTCTCTGTTCATGGAACTGCTCCTACTAACCTGGAAGAGATCGTGTGTAGCGAACTTCCGGCTGAAGTCATGGACAAAACGATATACGAGATTGGGATCCGAAAGAAAACCGGAGCCAATATTATTGGTTTTAAAACCCCGGATGGTGAATTCATCATCAACCCTTCACCCGATCTCAGTGTAACAAGAGGCTCCAAAATATTTGTTCTAGGCACACCGGAACAGATCAGGAATATGAAACAAATGATCAAAGGGGACTTAGGCTAAGCATCGCGTCCTGGTATCTTCAAGCGCTGCATCAGTTCCAAAAACAATCAGCACATCACCCCTTTTCAAGAGTGATTCACCATGGGGTATAAAATTATCGCTGCCTCGCTGAATCAGAATCAAGGTACTATCCCTATGAAAATGAAAATCTTTCACATAGATGTCATCAGCCAGGGCATTTGTAATAGTGATCTCCTCAACCACATAGTTTTCGAAAGTATCGACCAGGGCATGGTAGGTTCCCGGCCGCAGGATCAGGTTTTCAATAGTGGCAGCCAGGGTTCGCCGTACATCCAGTATCTCAACATTAAGCCTCTTCAGTGACTGTTCTACGGCAGCATGCGTTGATTTCGAGATCAGTTTCTCATGCCGGAATTCTTTTCTCAACATTTCACAGATCCTGATATTCTCTTCATCATCGCCAGTATGAACAACCACATAATCTGAGGTTTGCAAGCCTATCTTAATAAAAGTATCAACATCAGTCCCCTCCCCCATGAACGACAGAATTCCCTTCTGCCGGATATCATGAGATCGTGCTTCTTCACGTTCAATAATGACTGATGGCCGTCCATGGACCTTCAGGCGCCTTGCAAGCAATACCCCTGTGCTGCTTCCACCAACAATGATCACCTTTCTCCCCTTTTTCTTGTCGAGTGAATTTAAATTATTATACACCATTGGGGATACCAGGCAGGTGACCACAGCCATCAGCACAAAACTGGCATTGATTCCTTCGGTGATGGCTCCCAGCCCAAGGCCGATAGCAGCAGCAGCAATAATGAGGCTCAGCCTTGAAGACATAAGAAAGCCACCGGCAATTGCCCTCCTGCGGCCAAATAGTCTTACCCAGAGAAATGCTGGAAGAATCTTTACAAGGTAGAGGAGGATTACCAGTATGAGAAGGAATGGGATGAGTGTATCGTCAAATTCAGCAAGGTGGGCAGGGTTAAATTTTACTCCCACCATGATAAAAAAAACAGGGATAAAGAAGCCAAAACCCATGCCATCAAGTTTGATCATTAACAGGGACCTCTCCTTATGAAGAAAGAAGGAAAGTAAAAGTCCGCTCAGGAATGCCCCCAGGAGAATTACTTCCTCGCCGAGAAACTGGGCCAGAACCACAAAAACAAGGATCAGAAGCAAAGTCCCCCGGATACTGATTTGTGAGGCTGCATGTGAAAGCTGGAAGGTAATCCTCCGAAAGATGGTTGCTTCAAGTTTCTTTCCCAAAACATAAAAAACATAAACCAGAAGAAACAACACAAACACAAGCAAAAGCTCTAGCTGAAACCCTCTGCTAATAATGAAGGCCGTGAAAGTAAATAGCAGGATACTGAGTATGTCCGCCACAGCCGCTGCCATTATCAGCATCTGTCCGAAATGCCCAAGGGTCTCACCTCTGTTCTTCAATACAGGAAAAATGATCCCAACCGAAGTGGTCACCATGATCAATGAGAAATACCAGACATTCGGTATAAATACCATAGCTGAAAGTGCGCTAGCCCCGGCATAAGAGAGAGAAAGCGTAAGGATAAAAAATACCAGTCCCACCAGGAGTGGATTTTTCAGGAACCTTGGCAGTGTGAGTTTCCGCTTTGGAAATGCGGCAACAATCTGATCCGTATCTATCTCCAGCCCACTCAGGAACATCAGGAAGATAAAACCGGTTAGTGCCAGGAACTCGAGGATCTCCATACTTCCGCTGCCTACGTCCATCAGCAGGTAACGGCCGACCACAAAACCAACCAGTATTTCCACGATAACAGCCGGGATCCGCTGCAGCCTTAATACTGACAATAACATAGGTACAACCCATGCAATAGCCACCACTATAAGTAAGGGCAAATAGTCGAAATCAAAAGAAATGCTTAGTAAATAAACGCCCACTCCGTGTTATTTAGAATCATTATTTACAGTAAATATACGAAGAAAAGCATATTAAGACCTCCATTGGATTTTTTATTTTAGCTGTTCCTAAGTCAAAACTATGCATCCTATACTCCAGTCAATTGACAATGTCATCGAGATTTATAACAATTACGTTGGCGTTTATGCCGTACTGGCAATGCTTGTTCCCACAGGCATTTACTTTATTATCCGTTTAAAATTCCTCAACGTTACAAAGTTGTGGCACTCTATCCAGGTGGTAGCAGGAAAATTCGATAAAAAGGGCGACAAGGGGGACGTCAGTCATTTTAAGGCACTGACCACAGCCCTCTCTGCTACCGTTGGAACAGGTAATATTGTCGGTGTTTCACTGGCCATCTATTGGGGAGGCCCGGGAGCAATTTTCTGGATGTGGGTAACCGGTTTCCTGGGAATGATATTGAAATATGCAGAATGTACTCTATCGCATAAATACCGGGTGTTTAATTCTGACGGGAGTGTTTCCGGGGGGCCAATGTATTATATGGAAAATGGTTTGAAAGGTATGCTGGGCAAAGGTGCAAAAGTAATGGCCGTAATCTTTGCCGTAGCCACTATCTTATGTTCACTGGGTACAGGAAATATGGCCCAGGCCAATTCAATAACCGGAGCACTTTCTACAAGCTACAGCATTGAAGCATGGCTGGCAGGGATTGTCATTACTTTTCTTGTTTTGCTGGTCATTGTAGGTGGGATCAAACGCATTGCCGAAGTAACCTCCTTACTGGTACCTTTTATGGCTATTCTCTACTTCCTGGCTGCAATTACAGTCCTGGCGGTAATGTATCAGGATATCCCTTCAGCATTCAGATTGATCTTTTACGATGCTTTTCATGGTGAATATGCCAAAGAGGCCGGAATATTGGGTGGCCTGTTTCTGGCCATGACATGGGGTATAAAAAGGGGGTTGTTCTCCAATGAAGCAGGACAGGGTTCTGCTCCTATCGCCCATGCTGCAGCTAAAACAGAATATGCTGCAAGGGAAGGGCTTGTGGCTTCTCTCGAACCCCTGATCGACACGCTCATCATATGCACAATGACCGCCCTGGTCATTATTGTAACCGGCGCATGGAATACCGACATACAGGGCGTTGGAATGACTATTGAAGGCATGAAAATAGGTCTTGGACAAATTGGAATGCATCTGTGGGCGCAGCATATTGTGACCATCGGCCTGATCCTTTTTGCTTTTTCGACAGTGATCAGCTGGTCCTATTACGGAACCCGCTCGGTGAACTACCTCTTCGGAGAAAAATATATCAAGCCTTATCGATATGTTTATGCACTGTTTGTCTTTTTTGGATCAATCTTCGGGATTGAACTGGTATGGCACTTTGTAGATATGGTCATCACTTTTATGACCATCCCTAACCTGATCGCCCTGTTGCTCCTGTCAGGGGTGCTGATGAAAGAAACAAAGAATTATTTCGATGAAATGAAAAAGCTCAAGAATTCTTAATTATTAATGATTATTGATTAATGAAAATAATAAATACTGATATAATGTTACAGAGTCTTAGGAGGATTTGTAAATTCACCTTAAGGTTTCTGCTTTTTAGTTTTATTATTTTCAGTTTTTCAACATCAGCGGTCAGCCAACAGCAAGCAGAAAACAGCCAACAGCTTACAGCCAAAATCAAGCAGCCCGCTGCTGACACCACATGGCTTGCTGCTGAAGAAGTAACGCTCAGTCAGCGCATCAACAATACTTTTACACCCCTGGTAAATGGTATGAGTGAGGTTCTGTTCTTTGATCCCTTTGCCTGGTCCGGGATTTATGATGATAAAGTTTATGATGCCCAGGGTGAGATCGTTTTGGCTGAAGATGGTGAACCTGTCACGGCCCCATTAAAACTGATTGTATTGTGGCTCATTGCAGGCGGTATATTTTTCACCGTCTTCATGCGGTTTATTAATTTCAGGGGGCTCAGACATGCCGTCGGGCTGATCCAGGGAAAATATGACAAACCTGACGATCGCGGAGAGGTCACCCACTTCCAGGCACTAACCACGGCTTTATCGGCTACTGTTGGCCTTGGGAACATTGCAGGTGTGGCCATAGGTATTACCATTGGTGGCCCGGGGGCGACCTTCTGGATGATCTTAGCCGGCTTCATCGGCATGTCGTCAAAATTTGTTGAATGTACGCTTGGTGTAAAATACCGAAAAATCGATGAAAACGGAGTGGTTTCCGGCGGGGCTATGTATTACCTGAAAAATGGACTAAAGAAAAAAGGTCTCGGAGTCCTGGGCGCTATACTGGCCTTCCTTTTTGCTATCATGATCATTGGTGGTGCCATCGGGGGAGGAAATATGTTCCAGGCTAACCAGGCCTTCAAGCAATTCGAGGTCTTCTTCCCTTTTATGCAAAATAATGGAGCCTGGTATGGCGTAGGACTGGCAATACTGGTTGGTACTGTTATCATTGGCGGGATCAAAAGCATTGCCAACGTCACATCAAGGATCGTCCCTTTCATGGCTTTACTATATATTGTCACCGCCATGGTCATCATAGGCATGAACATTTCCCATACCGGAGAAGCTTTCCAATTGATCTTCAATGGAGCCTTCTCCCCTGATGCCTTAAAAGGAGGTTTTGTGGGTGTGCTTATCTATGGTTTCCAGAGGGGTGCCTTTTCAAACGAGGCCGGTATTGGCAGTGCCTCGATCGCTCACTCTGCAGCAAAAACCAATGAACCCGTAAGTGAAGGTATAGTAGCTCTGCTTGAACCTTTTGTGGATACGGTGATTATTTGCACCATGACCGCACTGGTTATTATCTTTAGCGGATATTGGAATGATACCAGCGGTCTTGAGGGTGTGCAGCTGACCTCAGCAGCATTCAGTTCTGTTTTTCCATGGTTTCCTTACCTTCTGCTGGTTGCTGTAACACTTTTTGCTTTCTCAACACTGATCTCATGGTCGTATTACGGATTGAAAGGCTTCGATTACCTGGTAGGTGGTTTCGGACAAAAGATCTTTGGCACCCGCAAGGTCACCAATTTGATATTCCAGCTTTTCTTTCTGAGTTGTATCATTATTGGGGCAGCCTCTGACATAGGTGCTGTACTTGATTTCTCCGATATGATGATCCTGTGCATGGCTTTTCCAAACATTATAGGTTTGATCATCCTCGCACCGGAGGTTAGAAGAGACCTGATCTCATACATGAGCCGGCTCAAGTCGGGAGAGATCAAAAAACACCGCTAACAAGTACTGTATTATTAGCCATTCTTCTTCCCTGATATTTTTTTTATGATTTTGGTGTGACATTTCTCGATTTCCGGTATTAATAGATAAAGGGAAATGAGAAGTGACACCGATATTCAAATCCATAAAAGAAAGTTTCAAGAGCTACCTCACTTTCAACTATGCTGAGCGTCGCGGGATCATGGTGCTGGTGATCCTTATTCTGCTCACCGAAAGCGTCAATGCCCTCTTACCTGCACTCATTGAACATGAGCCGGCAGATATGACCGCCTTCGAACAAGAAGTCAGAGAATTTGAAGCTGCACTGAATGCTCCTGACACCTTTGAGCTAAAAAAACAGCAGCGGCATGCTGAAAAAAAAGTATACCCAAAACGAACATCATATAAGAAGAAAGCCTACACCGAGCGGCCTCCCATGATCATTGACATAAACACTGCTGACTCTGGACAACTGGTCGAACTCTATGGGATAGGTCCCTCTTTTGCGGGACGCATTCTCAAATACCGGGGCATGCTCGGTGGCTTTTTTTCCATCGAACAACTGATGGAAGTATATGGGATGGACAGTACCCGCTATGCAGGGATCAAGGAAAATATCATTGTAGACACTGCCTACCTGGAGCGTATTGATGTAAATCATGCCGAATTCAAAACCCTGCTACGACATCCCTACCTGGACTACGAGACTGTGAAGTTGATATGCAACTATCGGGAACGCAAAGGCCCTATTACATGTGATGACACACTCAGGATGGTGATAGGGTATGATCCGATGTGGGAGAAAGTCAGATACTACCTGAAATACCAGAAATTGAAAATCGAGTAACGAAAATTGAGTAACGAGTATCGAAAATCAACTCAACACTCAACACTCAACACTCAACACTTTTTTTGTTTCTTTGTAAAAAGCTATTTCCTTATGGCAAGATCAAATGGAAGATTTTTGGCTTCCCAGGAACATTCTGGACAGCCAATGTGATGGAATTATTTGAGCGATGGGCATGGTATGGGATGTTCATCCTGCTGGCGCTATACTTCACCGGTTCTACAGATGATGGCGGGCTGGGCTTCACACAGGGACAAAAGGGCCTGCTGATGGGTACTGTTGTGGGCATCCTCTATGTATTGCCTACGATAACAGGCGCCATAGCTGATAAGTTTGGATACAAAAGGATACTGATTTTGTCATACCTGATCCTGGGATCCGGCTACCTGCTCATGGGTAGCGTAACTTCCTACGGATCTATGTTCCTGGCATTTCTTTACCTGGCCGTGGGTGCAGGCTTGTTCAAGCCGGTGATCTCTGCCACCATTACCAAAACAACAACGGAAAAGACAGCCTCCATTGGCTTTGGGATCTTCTATATGATCGTGAACATAGGTGCTTTTGTCGGGCCGGTGGTAGCGTCCAAGCTGAGAGAACTGGACTGGAAATATGCATTCTGGATGTCGTCAGCAGCCATTGCAGTAAACCTGCTCCTGGTCATCTTCTTCTACAAAGAGCCTGAACGCGAGAAAGTCAAAGAGCCACTGGGCAAGACCGTCAGGGATATTTTTGTCAACCTGGGCAAAGCCCTGACAGATTACAAACTCGTCGTATTCCTTTTGATCATAGTTGGCTTCTGGACCATGTACAACCAGCTGTTCTTCACCCTTCCGGTATTTATTGAACAGTGGGTGAACACTTCGGCCATTTTTAGCTGGGTATCCGGATTCTGGCCCTGGATGGCCAATTTTATTGGTACTGAACATGGGACCGTGAATCCTGAAATGATCATAAATATCGATGCATTGTATATCGTTTTCTTCCAGGTGCTCGTATCATCCCTCATCATGAAATACAAGCCGGTGAATACTATTATCACAGGATTCTTCATCAGTTCTATCGGAATCGCCTTATGGTTTGTAACTCAAAATGGCTTTTACCTCTTTCTCTCCATACTGATCTTTGCCTCTGGTGAGATGGCATCTTCACCCCGTATCCTCGAGTATATTGGAAAGATCGCGCCAAAAGATAAAATAGCCATGTATATGGGCACCTATTACCTGCCACTGGCAGGAGGGAATTTCCTGGCCGGGATACTGTCGGGCGATGTATATACACGGATGAGTGATAAATATTACCTTCTCTCTGTCGAGTTAGAGAAGCAGGGCCTGGAGATCCCTGAGATCGGAGAGGGCTTTTCAAAGAACGACTATTTCAACAAAGCTTGCGAGCTTATGCATATGAACCCAACGGAGCTCACCAGCTTCTTATGGGTACAATACCAGCCTTCTAATATCTGGATGCTTTTTACAGGGATAGGATTGTCGACAGTGGTTTTGTTGTTTCTTTATGATCGACTGCTATTAAAAACTAAATAATAGAAGCTCCAAGCTCCAAATTCTAAACAAATTCAAATGAATTAAACTTTCCAATTCATCAATTCACCTCACCCCCTTAACCCCCCGGCCCCCTCTTCCCCCTCTCCTTGAGGAGAGGGGGCCAGGGGGAGAGGTGCTAAATGCTGTCACTATTTCTCATTCCCCTCAGATACCTTCCAATAAGCCGGCCCATCATCCTCTTCCTCTTCTTCAAACTCCCATGAATATTGCCTTTTCTGAGGGCCTTGCTTCCGGAAATATATGGCAAAGATCACCCCGGCAAGCATGCCCATGAGATGGCCTTCCCAGGAGATGTTCTTTTCGGGAAAGAGTTCAGGGAAGATGCCCCAGATCAGACTGCCGTACAGAAATGCCACGAACATGGAGATAGCCATCAGCCTGGGTTCCTTACGGATAAGCCCACTAACAAAGAGAAAAGCCGCCAGGCCGTATACGAGTCCGCTTGCACCAATATGATAAGCCTCCCGGCCCATTCCCCAAACCCATATATTGCTAAAAAGCCAGATCAGGATGAATACGCGAAGGGCAATGCTTCTATAAAAATAGAACAGGCTGGCCCCAAGCACGAATAAGGGTACCGAATTGGCAAACAGGTGATTAAAATCAGCGTGTATCAAGGGAGATGTGATAATGCCTAATGCCCCTTCCCACCTACGTGGATACAAGCCATATTCGACAAAACGTACATCAAATACATATTCAGCCAGGCCAACGGTCCAGATCACAAGAAGGAACACTGTTGGAAAGAACAGGCTGTAAAAGAGTTTATTTTTTTCGCTGGGCATATATTTCCCTTAGAAAACATTTTGGATCAAATATTGTTCCATTGGGAATATACGACAAATTATCATGTTTTTTTGCTTTCATGCAATAAGCAGCGTGTCATTTCGTCTATATTTATGAAAATAATGGTATAATATTGCAACTCTTGTAAAACTGTCTTGTCATTGATAGTAAATAGAAGTTTACAAATAAAAAAACTATGAGCATGAAAAATTACATTCTTATCGCAATGAGCCTCTTATTGACCATTTCTGCCGGCAACATCATGGCCCAGGACCAGGAAATGAAATATCTCTTCCAGGGAAAAGACGGTGATGTTTCCATATCCGGCTTTGCAGGCGTATTTAATGAGTTTTCCGGTTTCGACAAAGACTTTGCATTTTCGATGGGTGGTGGTGCTGCCTTGCTTATCGACCAAAGGTTTTTCTTTGGTGGTTATGGATTGGGAGTGACAACAAGACATCTAAAAAGTTTTGATGGAGTAACTTCAAATGGTACTCCTCTTTACAAATCAGAAGATCTATATACACGATTTGGCCATGGCGGTTTCTGGTTGGGTTATATCCATAATCCCCAAAAAGCCATCCATTGGGGGATCAATGCTAAATTAGGCTGGGGAGCCGTATCATTAACAGATAAGACTTACAAAGACTATAACGAAAGCTGGTACAATTATATGTACGACAATGTATTTGTGATCACTCCTGAAGTGAACATGGGATTGAACCTGCTAAAATGGATGCGTTTAAACGTTGGAGTAGGTTATAGGGTTGTTACAGGTGTTAATGAAACCTACATGAAAAATGATGGTCAGGGAGGCCTGGTTGAAACACAATATTTCGACAGTAATGCCTTTAACAGCGTTACAGGAAACATCACCCTGGCATTCGGCTGGTTTAATAATTAAGTAAATATTGCATAGCACGATTGAGAAAATTACCGATGAGAATAATCCTATCATTGCTCTTTGCGGCAGCATTATTATTGCCTTCGGTAATCAAGGCTGATGGTGATGAATCTGACAAGACCAAGAAGACCATCAGTGGGCATGTGAAAGATATCACTACCGGAGAAGATCTGATCGGCGCTACTATATACATTGAAGAGCAGCAATCAGGTACTGCTACCAATACATATGGTTATTACTCCCTGAGGTTGGAACCCGGGGAGTATACCTTAAAATTTTCCTACATAGGTTATGAATCACTGGTTCAAAAGGTAAAACTAAGCGAAGACATCACCCTGGATGTGGAACTGCAGCCCAGGGGAGAAGAACTTCAGGAGGTAGAGATCACTGCCGATGCGCCAGACCAGAATGTGAAAGCTGTTGAGATGAGTGTGATGAAGCTCGACTCAAAGACCATCAACCAGATCCCCTCTCTCATGGGTGAGGTAGATATTATCAAAGCACTCTTATTGCTACCAGGTGTTCAAACCGCTGCCGAAGGATCCTCAGGATTTGTTGTGAGGGGCGGAGGCCCCGACCAGAACCTGGTCTTGCTTGACGAGGCCACGGTTTACAACGCAGGGCATCTGTTGGGCTTTTTCTCCGTGTTCAACAATGACGCGATCAAGGATGTTAAGCTGTATAAAGGCGATATCCCGGCCAGGTATGGCGGACGTCTTTCTTCAGTACTGGATGTACGTATGAAAGACGGAAACTCCAAACGTTTCTCCGGTACCGGAGGTATTGGGATCATTTCCAGCCGCCTGACGCTGGAAGGCCCGATCTGGAAAAACAGGACATCCTTTATTGCTTCAGGCCGCAGGACTTATGCCGACCTCTTCCTGCCATTGTCTTCCAATGAAGATATACGGGACAACAAGTTATTTTTTTATGATTTTAATGCCAAGGTGAACCATATTATCAATGAGAATAACAGGATCTACCTTTCCGGATATTTTGGCAGGGATGTGTTCAAGAACCAGTTTGCAGAGATGAGACTGGGAAACCAGACGGCCACCCTGAGGTGGAACCATCTTTTCTCCAAGCATTTATTCTCCAACTTTTCCTTTATCTATAGCAAATATAAATATGGCCTCGGAACAGCATCAGACGATGAGGCCAATTCTTTTATGTGGGACTCTGATCTGCAAGATTTTGGTTTGAAAGGGGATTTCACTTATTATCTCAACGAGAAGAATACCATCCGCTTTGGGATCACGGGTCTCTATCATACCTTCAATCCCGGTGTGGCAGAAGGCAAGGGCGACAACTCCCTCTTCGATGAATATATCATCCCAAAGAGCCATGCCATAGAATCAGCCATATACATCAGTAATGAACAGAAGATAGGAGCCCTTCTGACCCTCAATTACGGGCTCAGGCTTTCCATGTTCAACAGCATCGGACCGGGAACATTATATAATTATGATGAAAACTTTGAGGCTATCGATTCAACAGTATATGCCTCCGGCGACATCTACAAAACTTACTTTGGCCTTGAACCAAGGATCGGTCTGAACTACCTGCTGGATGAGCATTCTTCTGTTAAAGCCAGCTGGGCCAGGACAAACCAGTATATCCAGGTAGCACAGAATTCGACAGCAGGCACACCCCTCGACATATGGTTCCCGGCAAGTCCGAATGTGAAGCCTCAGCTTTCCGACCAATTTGCCCTGGGCTATTTCAGGAACTTCAAAAATAATATGATAGAAACTTCTATTGAAGGCTATTATAAAAACATGCAGAATTCTATCGATTTTAAGGACCACGCACAACTACTTCTTAATCAGGAGCTTGAAGGCGAATTACGCTTTGGCCATGCATGGTCTTATGGAATTGAAACGCTGGTCAGGTTGAACGGACTACCACTGCTTAATGGCAAGATCAGCGGATGGGTAAGTTATACCTGGTCAAGGACATGGAGAAAATTTCCAGATATCAATAATGGAAATAAGTATCCATCCCCTTACGATCGACCTCATGATGTTTCTATTGTGGGCAACTGGGATATTAACCCTCGCTGGACAGTTGCAGCCAACTGGGTATATTCCACAGGTCAGCCCGTTACCTTTCCAACCGGGAGAGCCGTGATCGGTGGGGTTATCCTCCCTATCTATTCCGACAGGAATGCATACCGCATGGAAGACTATCACAGGCTCGACATCTCAGTGACACTACACAGCAAAAAGAAACCAGACCGGCATTGGAGTCATTCCTGGACATTTGCTTTATATAATGCCTATAACAGGCATAATACCTGGGCTATCAATTTTGTGCAAGAACAACCAGTAACAGGAAACCCAAATGCAGGATATGAAACCTACGCGGAAAAGACATATTTGTTCGGCATCATCCCGGCCATCACCTTTAACTTTAAATTTTAGTTGATGATGAAGACACATAATACCTACATAACAAAAATATTTTTCATGCTTTTAACAGGGATCATGATGGTTTCCTGTACAGAGCGTCTGGAGGTAGATTTGGATGACACATACGTGAGATTGGTTGTCGACGGACAACTTACCAGCGACAGTCTCGAAAGCCAGAAGATCATCCTGACTGAATCGAGCAGCTATTTCTTTAACCAGCCTCCTCCTCCTGTTACCAATGCGGATGTAACAGTAAATGGCGACGATGGAAGCAGTGCATTGCTTGCTGAAGAGGAAGCAGGTGTATATTATCTTCCGCCCGGTTTTCAATCAAAGATCGGTGTAACATATTCACTTGATATCAGCCTGGCCAAGGAAATTGACGGCCGGGTTAACTATACAGCCAGCACAAGTACACCTTCAATTGGCGACACAGTATATATTGGCCTGCAACACCAACCCGACTGGGGAGAAAAAGGCTATTATATAGTGCAATGTTATTATTGGGATCCGCTCGGTCCCAACTGGTATATGTTCGACATTTATAAGAATGATACCCTGCTTACTGATACGATCAGCGAGAAACAGGTAGTTGACGATGTATTTTATGACGGGGGCTTTACCAACGGTATCGGGGTCGGATACCTCGACCAGTCAAGGAAAGACGAGATCCTGCGACCAGGTGATGTGATTACCTTCAGGGCCTCCAGTATAACGGAAGGCTATGCCAACTTCGTGTGGGAGGTACAGGATGAAGTCAGTTTCAGCACACCCCTCTTCAGCGGCCCACCAGCCAATGTGGTTGGCAACCTCAGCGATGGCGCGATAGGGTACTTTACAAGTTATCCGGTATTGTTTGCGTCAACGGTTTTTGAATAAATGGGCGCGGGACGCGGGCCGGGTTACGAGGAATTGATTTTAACATTAATTGTGAAAAACTCAATCCTGCTCCGTACACTAAACCACAGAGCATTTTCGTTAAGCTAAAAGTAAACTCAAATCGTTCTTCCATGCTTGAATACACAAAACTGATCCTCAGAAAAGTAAGCTTCAGCAGAGAGCTCTTCGGGAAAGAGCTGAAGAAATCGATCAAATGGCTGAAGAAAGAAGAAATCATCACCCTCCAGGCCTGGTGCCTGATCACATTCGGTGACAGATACGGGGATGTTATTCAGGAAGCTTTTAAGCAGATACTATAGGAAGTGTTTACAGTGCCTAGAGTGCCTAAAATGCCTAGAGTACTTAGAGTTATTTCATCATTACCAATCTCCATTAATCAATAATCATTAGGATATAATCCCTCATGCAACCTTAGGCTGCAAACATTTGTCTTAGGTATATATAAGACCAATAGTCATGGAGAATAGAAATTGGCCTAAGCTCCTTGTATTGATCATATTTCTGGGACTTTTACAAGGAAGTATATTCGCTCAGAATAATCCCATTTTATTAAAATCGGATAGTATAGCCTGTGATACTTTTCCGCCTCCGAGGAATATATATCATTTAACTTTTGACAATACCATACTAATCACATGGGAAGTGCCTGTACTAGATTCAACATTGAGTACTATTCCGAATAATTTATTCTCATACAAGATCATCAAGGACGGTGAGGACTTTGATACTGTGCATCATACGGGCGAAGATACTGTTCACTATTACGATGATCTTGGAGTAGGATACCCAAGTTCTCATGAATATTATGTTTGTGCACTTTATGATTTGACTCTTTGTGGGTTGGCTGGGGAGATAGGTCAATCCGTATGTGAAGGGCCCGTTATTGGAGCTGGTTATGGAGGATTCATCCTCTCATTCATAGAAGACTGGTCCACCGGTTCTTTTGACCCAAACTTATGGACTGCCGATGAGTATTGGTACGTTGATGGTCCTTATGGATACCCGCCTCCATGTGCTACTTATTCAAATTTCCCTGACACGGCATACAGGCAAAGCCTCATTTCATATTGGATCGATTGCAGAGAGTGTCCAATAAGTGGCACGCCTTACATTGATGGAGACATATATCTTGAATTTGATGTTCAGCTCAACCATTTGCCAATGAGCGGTATCGACTATTTAAACATTGAAATAAGTGACAGTATCGATTGGCACATTCTTGAGCAATTCTCCACTGAGCAGGGAAGTTTTGGCTGGACCAACTATAAAATAAACATCACCGAATTGGCTAAAGGAAATTATATTCGATTTGCATTTGTTGCCCATGGAGAAGACGGTTCAAATATCCAGGATTGGTATATCGATAACATTGTAGTAAGTCGTGAATGCAATCCACCCCGCGATCTTCACTGGGTTTCATACGACAATCTAATGGCATGGAGTAGTCCGCTGCCTCATTCATACAACAAAGACAACTCGGGGAAAGAATTTCTAGGGTATAATGTCTACTATGACAATTCTCATTTAGGCTTTACAACTGACACCTTCTATTCCCCAAATCCACCCCTCGGATACGGCCTCTATTATGTAACTGCCGTTTATGAAGACTGCGAACCTGAATCGAACCATATCTACAGTCCGGTGAACATAAAAGAACCTGAAAAAGCTTCGGAGATCAGGATATTTCCAAATCCTTGTAATCAGGATTTATCAGTTCAATCCTCAAACCCAATTCAGGAATTACGAGTATTCAATTCGCATGGAAAGATTGTGTACTCCAATAAGACTGAAAGTGAGCTTTTTGAATTAAACACTTCAGCATATCCTGCTGGTATATACTTTCTACGAACGCAAACAGGAGGAACAATACAAACCAATAAGTTCATCATTTCTCACTAAAACTTATTCACTATACTTAGGCACTGGCAACTAGGCACTATTCACTAATTTTAGTACCTTTGAAGTGCTAAAATCATATCCCATGGATCTCTCCGTCGTAAGTGCCGTATCCCCTGTTGATGGCCGTTATCATAAGCAAACCGAATCGCTGGCTTACTTTTTTTCTGAAGCAGCTTTAATCAACTACAGGGTATTTGTCGAGATAGAATATTTCATCGCCCTCTGTGAGCTTCCCCTGCCGGGACTGGAAGCTTTCGATAAGGAGAAATATGAAGAAATACGTGCCATCAGCCGCGACTTTGGCTTTGAAGATGCATATGAGGTCAAAGAGATAGAAAAAGTAACCAATCACGACGTAAAAGCGGTTGAATATTATATCAAAAAGAAGTTCGATAAAATGGGGCTGAAAGCCTTCAAGGAATTCATCCACTTCGGCCTCACCTCACAGGATATTAATAACACCTCTGTCCCTTATGCCACCAAACTGGCATTTGAAGAGATTCTGCTCCCACAACTCATCGAGCTACATAAAAAAATTATTGCCCGGGCAGAAGAATGGAAAGACATCCCTATGCTGGCCCGCACGCATGGACAGCCAGCCTCCCCTACCCGCTTAGGTAAGGAGATTGCCGTGTTTGCCGAACGACTGCAGGCACAGATGGAGCTGCTGAAGACCATTCCTTTCTCGGCCAAGTTCGGCGGAGCTACAGGAAATTTCAATGCCCATCATGTGGCCTATCCTGATATCGACTGGGTAGCATTTGGAAATGACTTTGTGAACAACAAACTGGGGTTGACAAGGCTGCAAACAACTACACAGATCGAACATTATGACAACCTGGCGGCTTTATTCGACAACCTGAAGCGGATCAATACTATTCTCATCGACCTGAACAGGGATATGTGGACCTACATTTCCATGGACTACTTTAAGCAAAAGATCAAGGAAGGTGAAGTTGGCTCCTCCGCCATGCCACATAAGGTTAACCCCATCGATTTTGAAAATTCGGAAGGCAACCTGGGTGTAGCCAATGCCATGTTTGCACACCTGGCACAGGATCTTCCTATCAGTCGCTTACAGCGCGACCTCACAGATTCGACAGTATCAAGGAACATTGGCATACCATTTGCCCATAGTTTAATTGCCATGAAATCATTGATCAAAGGGCTGAATAAACTTGAATTGAACGAAGTAAAGATCCATGCCGACCTGGAAGATAACTGGGCCGTAGTGGCTGAGGCCATACAGACCATCTTGCGTCGGGAGAATGTTGCCAACCCCTATGAAATGCTTAAGGACCTGACCAGGAAGAACGAAAAGATCGACAAAGAAGCCATGCATAACTTTATTGATAATCTTAAAGTTTCAAATCAAATTAAAGAAGAGCTAAAACAAATTACACCGCACAATTATGTGGGCATTAGGCGTTAGGCTTTAGGCATTAGGGGGTGGGCCCTCGACTCCGCTCGGGACAAGCTTTAAGCCTGTATTGGATAAAAGTGTATAATGGAAACTGAATTATGAAAAAGTACGGAAGAGTTTTAGCATATATCAAACCCTACTGGTTATATGCAGGATTGAATGTATTTTTCAACCTGTGTACTATCATTTTTTCACTCTTCACCTTTGCCTTGCTGGCTCCTTTTCTCAGTCTGCTGTTTGAAAAAACAGAACTGGTGCTGGAAAAACCGGATCTCTCATTCAGTTCAGATGCACTGATCAACTACATGAATTATATCCTGAGTGACATCATTCAATCACAGGGACGCATGCAAGCCTTGCTCACCATCTGTTTTGTGCTCCTTGGCACATTTTTCCTCAGAAATACGGCCAGGTTCATGTCGATGTACTTCATGGCCAATGTACGTATAGGCTCAGTAAAAGATATCAGGAACGAAGTGTTCAAAAAAATACTGGTGCTGCCACTTTCTTTCTACCATACAAGAAAAAAAGGGGATATCATGGCCCGGGTCACTACCGATGTGCAGGAAGTTGAATACTCGATCATGAATTACCTGGAAATGATCATCCGTGATCCCATCACCATCATTGCCTATTTCGCTTTTCTTCTCAGCATGAGCCCCCGCCTTACCCTTTTTGTGATTCTGGTCTTACCAGTGACAGGCTATCTCATTGGACGAATCGGGCGAACCTTGAGGAAAAAATCGAAGGTTGGGCAGGCCAAGCTGGCAGGGATGCTATCCACCATAGAAGAATCCATCGGTGGTTTGCGGATCATCAAGGCATTCAATGCCATCAACTTCATGGACGGGAAGTTTGTTGATCAGAACCATGATTATGCCAAAGTATCTCTGGGTATTTATCGCCGTCGCGACCTTTCTTCACCCATGAGTGAATTTCTTTCATCCGTGGTGATCATTGCCGTACTCTGGTTTGGTGGCGGATTGGTACTTGGCGACAACTCCCCCATCAGCGGAGAGGTATTTATCACCTATATTGTTATTTTTTCACAGATCATCCCACCGGCCAAAACCTTTGCTACAGGCTATTACAGCATACAGAAAGGGCTGGCTTCTGCCGACCGTATTTTCGAGATACTTGATGCAGAGGAAGTGATCGAAGAAAAAGTTGATGCCAGACCCATCAAGGACTTCGAGAACAATATTGAATACAAGAATGTAACATTCAGATATGTAGAAGAGGATGTGCTGACCAACATCAATCTCGACATCAAGAAAGGCAAGATCATTGCCCTTGTTGGGCAGTCGGGGGGCGGAAAATCCACCATGGTTGACCTTCTGCCACGCTTTTACGACACCATTGAAGGGGAGATCCTAATTGATGGTATCAACCTGAAAGACTATAAGATAGATGATGTTCGCGCTTTGATGGGAATCGTTACACAGGAGTCTATATTATTCAATGATACGGTCTTTAACAACATTGCTTTCGGCATGCACAATGTAAGCGAAGCCGATGTGATCGAGGCTGCCAGAGTAGCCAATGCCCATGAGTTCATTGAAAAGATGCCGGAGGGCTACCAGACAAACATCGGTGACCGGGGCACAAAACTGTCCGGGGGCCAGAAACAAAGGCTCAGCATTGCAAGAGCTATTTTGAGGAATCCTCCCATTCTGATCATGGATGAAGCTACTTCTGCGCTGGATACCGAATCAGAAAGGCTTGTACAGGAAGCCCTGGCCAATGTAATGAGCAACCGTACATCTATTGTGATCGCGCACCGCCTGTCAACGATCAAGTTTGCCGATGAGATCATTGTACTTGTGAAAGGAAAAATTGTGGAGAGGGGAAATCATGATGAACTGATCGCCCAGGAAGGCATGTACAAGAAATTGCACGATCTGCAGACATTTGCTTAGGGAACTGCATCCTTATACAATTCCTTCAATACATTCTTTGAGTATTTACTCAGTGTTTCTTTCGAGTTATCGATCAGAATATGGAGTGCTGCGATCAATTCACCTGTGAGTTCCGGGTAGATCCTGCAAAAGCGCTGCAAAACTCTGGTAGCATAAGCCCTGGTGGCCACCTCCTCCTCAAAGTCGTTCATCCTGTGAAAGCATGCATCAATGATCAGGCTGTGAAGCTCCTCATCGTCAGAAAGATCATAAAGCGTTAAAACCTTAAGCATATTTCTTTTTACGCTGCTATGAGACAGACTATCGAGGCGATGAACCAGATCAGAAAAATATGGCTGGAAAAGTTCCGGCATCTGCTCCGCAACTAATTGCACTACCCTCGCAGCCCTTAAAGCCATCTTGCCATCCTGCTTCATACACAGTTGATATGCCTCATCAAAGAGTTCGGGTCGCTGTGAAATCACATCCACGGCCATATCGGCTGTTGAACGGCCGCTGTCGGTTAGTATTTCTGCAAGTTTAATTTCTGACATAGCTATGCAAATATACTGACTTCGGTAAAAGTTTTGAGTGCTGAGGGTTGGGTGTTGAGTTAATTATAAGTGAAAAGTGATTCTAAGTTACATCATTTAGCACCTCACCCCCTGGCCCCCTCTCCTCACGGAGAGGGGAAAAGGGGGTTGGAGGTTAAGGGGGGTGAGGTGAATTGAAAGTTAAGGACTGACTCAAGCAACCAGCATCCAGCATCCAGTATCCAGTATCTAGTATCCAGCATCCAGTAACCAGTATCCAGGATCTAGTATCAAGTATCTAGTATCCAGCATCCAGTAACCAGCATCAATATCTAATAATTATTCTTAAATTTGCATAAAATTTGACCTATGATGGATTTAACGGAAATACTATCAATATCGGGGAAGCCGGGATTGTATAAGATGATATCGCATACCAAGACAGGCATGCTGGTGGAGTCTATGTCGGACCAGAAACGTTTCCCGGTCTTTGCGCATGAGAAGGTCAGTTCACTCGAAGAGATCAGCATTTTTACTGAAACTGATGACATTTCACTCAAGGATATCTTTAAAAAGATGAACGAACTGATGGAAGGGGAAAAGGCACTTAGCCATAAGTCCTCCGCAGATGAGCTGAAGGATTTCTTCGACGATGTCGTACCTGATTACGACAAGGAAAGGGTTTATGTCTCTGATATCAAGAAGGTGGTTCAATGGTACAATGTGCTGCATGAGATGGACATGCTCGACTTCACAGAGGAGGTTGAAGATGAAGCTGAAGATGATGGCACAGAGGAAGTGAATGAAGAAAACGATACTAAATAAGACAGTCCCCCCGAGCACTCGGGGGGATTTTTTATAATAACATGAAAAGGATAGAAGACTTACAACTAAAAGAGCTCAGGTGGCTGAACAGCAACTCCTTTGTACTTGTTCTCAGTGGATCGGAAGCAGTCCAGGATATCAGGCCGGGCAACTTCGGTGAGATCCGTGTTGATAACCACCCGGATGTGTTCCTGAGAAGGCCTTTTTCGTATCTCGACTATAATAAAGAAGATAAGACTGTAAGCTTCTTTATAAAAGCCATCGGGAAAGGCACCCGGAAGCTTGGGACCCTGGAGACGGGTGATACTGTGAACGTAATCCATCCCCTCGGGAATGCCTTCAGTATTCCGCAGAACAAAAAGGTGCTGATCACCGGGGGCGGATCGGGCATAGCCCCATACATCATGCTTAGCAGGGAACTGAAAGCTGCTGGGAATGAGGTCCATATCCTCACCGGGGGGAGAACAGCAGAAGATATCCTTTTTACTGAGGAATTCGAAAAATATGGACAGGTTCACTGCACTACTGAAGATGGCAGCCTGGGCGAAAAAGGTTTACTGACGCAGCACAGTATATTTCAAGGGAAATTTGACTTTGACATGATCTACACCTGTGGCCCGGAGGGGATGATGCAGGCAGTAGCAGGAATTGCGAATGAAAGATCCATTGAGTGCGAAGCATCTCTCGAAAACCTGATGGCCTGCGGCTTTGGAGCATGTCTTTGCTGCATACAGGAAACCGAAAAGGGGAACCTATGTGTATGTACCGATGGACCGGTGTTTAATATTAAGGAGTTAAAATGGTAGATCTCAATATAAAAATCCATGACCTAAATTTCAAAAATCCGGTCAGCACGGCATCCGGCACTTTTGGTTATGGGGAAGAATTTGCTGACTTCTTCGATCTCAGCCTGCTGGGAGGCATCTTTATCAAAGGCCTGACCCTGAAAAACAGGGATGGCAACCCCTATCCCAGGATGGCAGAAACTGCCAGCGGTATGCTGAATGCCGTAGGACTCCAAAATAAAGGTATCGAGCATTTTATTGAGAATATCTATCCCAGGATCAAGAAGTTCGATACCCATATTATTGCCAATGTAAATGGCTCAACAGTAGAAGAATATGTAGAACTGAGTGAGCGCATCAATGAGCTGGATCACATCTCTGCCATGGAGCTTAACATCTCCTGTCCGAATGTAAAAGAAGGCGGTATGGCCTTTGGCGTCAGTTGCCCATCAGCCATTGCTGTTACTGAAGCCGTTCGAAAAGTTTATGATAAAACGCTGATCGTCAAGCTCTCGCCTAATGTGACCGACATTGCTGAGATGGCAGCAGCTGTGGAAGGTGCCGGAGCAGACTCCATCTCCCTGGTAAATACTTTCCTGGGAATGGCCATCGATGCAGAAAGCCGTAAACCCCAGCTATCCACCATCACAGGAGGACTTTCCGGGCCTGCCATCAAACCCATTGCACTACGTATGGTATGGCAGGTGTATAATGCCATTAAAATTCCCATCATCGGTATGGGAGGCATCATGAATGCCACAGATGCCATAGAGTTTCTGCTGGCCGGATCCACAGCCATACAGGTGGGCACTGCCTGCTTCATCGACCCACAAATTCCTGTAAAGATCATACAGGGTATTGAAGAATATATGGAAAAGCATGGGGTTAATGACGTTTCAGAGCTCATTGGAGCAATGGAATCCTAGACATATAGCATTGAGCATTGAGCATTTAGCATTTAGCGTATATCATATGCAATACAAACATGCTAAATGCTCAATGCTAAACGTTATATGTTCAATGATTTTTACTAATTTCACATTCCTATAAATCTACAACATGAAATCTCCTCTTACAGACGAACCTATGCTGGTGCTGGAACTGGCTGGTATTGAGATCGATTATTGTCCGCTCACCCATGGCATCTGGCTGGATGCCGGTGAACTGGAAGAATTGTATGAGGATGGAAAAGAAGCCGATGAGCTCCTGACATCGCTGAAAAAAGATGAGGGCAACAGGGAAAAGAAGATCCATTGCCCCATATGCAATAAGAGAATGGAAAAGGTGCTGGTGAGGAACAAAGTAGTGATAGACCGCTGCAGCCGCGGACACGGACTGTGGTTCGACGAAGGGGAACTTATTCAGGTGCTCGAAATGGAAAGCCGGGATGGAGAAGGGAAAGTGATTCCCATCCTCAAAGAAATGTTCGGGCACCAATTAAAAAAATAATTCAAACAATTAATCTAATAAAACTAAAATTATGGTCCCATTATTTGTAATCCTTGGAATTATTGTCATCCTGGTGATCTGGTTTGTAGGCATCTACAACTCCCTGGTTAAACTGCGCAACCAGGTTAAGAATGCATGGTCACAGATCGATGTGCAGCTCAAGCGCCGTCACGATCTCATTCCCAACCTCTTAGAAACCGTAAAAGGTTATATGAAGCATGAGCGCGAAACGCTCGAAAATATTACTGCATACCGCAGCCAGGCGATGGACGCCAGCAGCGTTGCAGAAAAAGCTAAAGCTGAAGGATTGCTGAGCGGTGCACTGGGAAAGCTTCAGATTGCCGTTGAGGCCTATCCTGACCTGAAGGCGAGCCAGAACTTTCTCAGCCTGCAGGAAGAACTGACCTCGACAGAGAACAAGATATCCTTCTCGAGACAGAACTATAACGACCAGGTACTTTTCTACAACAATAAGATACAGATGTTCCCCTCTAATATTGTTGCGGGCATGTTCACATTTAAGGAAGAAGAGTTCTTCGAACTTGAAGATCCCTCAGAAAAGGCTGTTCCAAAAGTAGAATTCTAACATATTATGTGGGAACTCATCCGGGCCAACCATAGAAAGTCAATTGTATTGTTCATCCTTATGGGCATTAGCCTCATGGTGCTTGGCGCAGCCATCAGCTACTTCCTGAATCCTGAAGGTTTGGGCATTGACGGTATCATTGTGGCCCTGCTGATCTGGATCATCATGTCGCTGATAAGCTATTACCAGGGTGCCAAGATCCTGCTTTCTGCCAGCAAGGCAAAAAAGGTCAACTCTAATGTTCATCCTCAGCTGTTTAACGTGGTAGAAGAGATGAAGATCGCCTCCGGCCTCGAATATATGCCTGAGATCTACATCATCAATGAAGAGGCACCCAATGCCTTTGCTGCAGGGCGCAGTCCAAAACATGCAGTAGTAGCAGTAACTGCCGGCCTGCTGGCCAGGCTCAACAGGGATGAGCTCCAAGGCGTGATCGCTCATGAGATGGCGCATATTTATAATCGAGACATCAGGTTTATGACCCTTGCCGGAGTCATGCTTGGAAGCATCGTGCTGATTTCCCAGATTTTTTTACGCGGGATGCTGTACACCGGTGGAGGAGCCAGGTACCGTTCATCAAATTCTAACAGCGGGCAGGGACAGATTATCGTTATGATCGTGGCAGTGGTGCTGGCTATTCTGGTGCCAATCTTTGCAGGCATACTCTATTATGCGATCTCCCGAAAGCGCGAATACCTGGCTGATGCAACAGGGGTGCGCTTCAGCCGATACCCCGAAGGCCTGGCCTCGGCCCTGGAAAAGATCTCCGGAAGCAAGATAGAGATGAAATCCTCGAATGATGTTACGGCACCCATGTATATCTCCCTGCCCTTTTCAAAGAAAAAAAAGGCCGCAGGACTACATAGCACCCATCCGCCCATCGAAGAAAGAATTAAGATACTCAGGGCCATGCAGGGAGCCGGCTTCCAGAGTTATGAGACAGCCTATGAAGAAGTGAAAGGGAAAAAGTCAAAGATCATCCCGGGATCAGGCCTGACTGAAGCAGATGCACCTGGCATACGCAAGGCCTTTGATGATACCGATGTGAAGAGATCAGCCAAAAGAGATGCCGGTGACATCATGATGGCCGCAAACCAGTATCGCTTCATAGATTGCGACTGTGGCTTACGCATCAAGGTGCCACCTGAATATTCTCAAAAGAGCCTATCATGTACCAAATGTGGTACCGTTCACACCCTTTAGCTTAGTTGGTGCCAACAACGGCAGCACTCTCCAGAATCATCTTCCTGTTATATTCAAAAGCCAGGTCCTGGTAGTTGATCAGGTCAATGATGGTTCCGATAAAACATAATCCGGCAGTAAACAGGTAAAGAAGTCCCATGCCGATCTGACCGGTAATAAAACGCTGTAGCCCTGCCACAACCACAAAGCCCAATACCGTTACCAGTAAGATCATCTGTGGATCCCTTCTTCTTGCACGGTAAAGTGCAGCAAAGTTCTGCATTTGTTGCTCTGAATAGTCTTTTGTTACTTCCTGTAATAGGATCATCTCCTGGCCCTGGGCTTCAGGAATGAATGTGAAAATTTCAGCCATGTTGTATTGATTTATTGTATGTATAGGAATTATATTTCTTATTCTTTCTAAAGATACTAATGATTCTGAAAACAATGATGATCACTGCCGGAATTCCCAGTGGATGGGCATGAAATGATTGTACCATATCGCCCCTGAACAGCCATGAGATGGAATGTCCGAGTCCACATCCGGGGCACCAGCTAAAGCCCAGGTTATGCAATGGGCAAAGGCTGTAGTGCGTATCCAACGGGCTGCTCAAAGCCAATACAAGCAAGGCAGCAATCCAGATAAAAGCTTCCAGGTTTCGCCTGATAAACAGAAACACTTTATGAAGTTTATTATTCATGTTACTGGTTGCTGGTTACTAGTTGTTGGTTATTAGTTGCTGGTTGCTGGTCGCTGGTTCGCTGGTTGCTGGTTACTTGTTACTATTTACTATTTACTATTTACTAGTTACTAGTTACTGGTTACTGGTTACTTGTTGCTCGTTACACGTTATTCTAAATGACATTAACCTCTATTTCGAGGTCAATACCAAACTCATCGAATACGGAAGCCTTGATCCTCCTTGCTAAGCGGAGAACTTCCTTTCCTGTAGCTTCTCCATTATTTATCAGCACCAGTGCCTGTTGTTCGTGCACCCCGGCATTGCCGAGAGTTTTTCCTTTCCAACCACAATGCTCTATCATCCATCCAGCCGGTATCTTCACCATGCCCCCTTCATCTTTATATGACGGCATATCCGGGTATCGGTTACGGATCTCTATAAACTTTTCTTCCTGTATGAGCGGATTTTTGAAGAAACTGCCCGAATTTCCTATTTCATCCGGATCAGGCAGTTTTTTCTGTCGGATGGCCGAAACGGCCTCCCCAACATCCATGATCCCCGGATCAGAAACACCCATATTTTCAAGTTCATCACGGATAGCACCATAAGATACATCCGGCTTATGGTCTCTGCTCAGCACAAGGCTGACCGAAACAATAATATATTTTCCCTTCAGCTCTTTTTTGAATATGCTATCGCGATAGCCGAATGCACATTCTTCTTTCAGAAATGTCCGGATCTCAGCTGTTTCTACATCAATAGCCTCGAGAGAATGGAAGGTATCTTTAAGCTCAAGCCCGTAAGCCCCTATATTTTGTATGGGGCTAGCACCCACGCTACCTGGGATCATAACCAGGTTTTCGATGCCACCAAAGCCCCTTTCCATGCAGTAATGAACCAGTTCATCCCAAACAACCCCTGCACCGGCTTTGAGCAGTACCCGGTCATAGTCCAGACCTCTGACATCGATCCCCTGGATACCATTCCTGATCAGCAGTCCGTTGTAATCATCAGTAAACAGGATATTGCTTCCTCCTCCAAGGATCAGGAAGTCCTTATTACTCAGATGCCCTACCCGAATGATCTCCTGCATATCATCGACAGTATGAATCTCCACGAATTCAGAGGCCCTTACATCGATGCCGAATGTATTATATGCTTTAAGGGATATGTTCTTCTGGATCTTCATTCGACTTATAAAGATACTAAGGATTTGGATTAAAAAGGGCTAAGCTTTAAAATAATACGATCCTTCCTCTGGACTAAGAATTGATCTGTCATCCCGTGCGACCCGACCAAAGGGATCTCATGACCGAAGGGAATAAGTTTGCTGAAGGACCCCAATTCTTTAATGCTTTCTCTGTATAATCACCATAAAGCAGGAAATCAAACGTTAAATCAATTATATTAGCATTGTATTCTTCTTTGTATGAAAAAGATCATTGCTTCCGTTACCAACGACCTCGTTACCGACCAGCGCGTCGATCGCATATGTAACTCGCTGCAAAAGATGGGTTTTGATGTGCTTTTGGTTGGAAGAAAGCGGAAAGACAGCCTGCCCCTCAATGCAAGAAACTACCGTATGCACCGCATGCGATTGATCTTTGGCAAAGGGCCTTGCTTTTATGCTGAATACAACTTCCGTCTTTTTCTTTTCTTACTTTTCAGGCCTGCCAGCATCTTTGTGTCCAATGATCTGGATACCCTGACGGCCAATTATCTCGCTTCGCGGATCAGGCGTAAAGACCTTGTCTATGACAGTCATGAATATTACACGGAAACGCCTGAGCTGGTGAACCGCAAATCGGTCCAGAGGATATGGAAAAGTATTGAAAAATGGATCTTCCCAAAACTGAAGACCGTATATACGGTAAATGAATCCATTGCCGGGCTGTTCAGGGAAGAATATAAGATACATGTTGACGTGATCAGAAACTTACCCTACAGGCAGGAATATAAACTGGAACCGGGAAGAGCTGAACTTGGTTTGCCTGTCGACAAAAAGATCATTTTACTACAGGGTGCCGGCATCAACATCCAGCGCGGAACTGAAGAAATGATAGAAGCCATGCAGTATATCAATGATGCTGTGTTTATTATCATTGGCGGTGGAGATGTTCTTCCATTGTTAAGGCAACAGGTTATTGATATGAATCTGGATGAAAAGGTGCGTTTCATTCCCAAGATGCCCTTCAGGGAACTCTATCAATACACCGTCCATGCCGACCTGGCGGTAACCCTCGACAAGGATACCAATATTAATTACCGCTTCAGCCTTCCGAATAAATTATTTGACTATATACAGGCCAGGGTACCGGTGCTAGCCTCAGACCTGTTTGAAATAAAGCAGGTAATAAATCACTATGATATTGGCAGGGTGGTCGACACTCACGAAGCTACTGAGATCGCTCTTGCCGCCAATGCGATGCTTCGGGACAAAGCGCTTTATGAAATTTGGAAAGAAAACCTTAGTTTTGCATCTGAGGAGCTATGCTGGGAAAATGAAGAGCAAAAATTAACCCGAATTTACGCACACTTTGCAGAATAAGCATTTACATATCATTTCATTCGATGTTCCTTACCCTCCCAATTACGGGGGAGTGATCGATGTATTTTACAAGATCAAGACCCTTCATGAAAAAGGTGTCAGGATTCATCTTCATTGTATTGAGTATCCCGGAAGAAGCCGTTCAGAAGAACTCAACAAGTATTGCGAAGAGGTGCACTATTATCCAAGGAAGACCGGTATGGTTTCAGCTTTGAGTCTGAAGCCATATATCGTCTCCAGCCGTCGCTCCAATGAAATGCTCGAACGAATCACGAAAGATGATTACCCTATACTGTTTGAAGGCCTGCATTCATGTTATTTCCTGACAGATGCGAGACTGAAAGACAGGTTTAAGATCTACAGGGAAAGCAATATTGAGCACCATTATTATTACAACCTCTTTAAAGTTTGCAATAACCTTTTCAAAAAGATTTATTATCTGGGTGCAAGCTGTAAATTGCGTACATACCAGCGTGTGCTGAAACATGCTGAGCTGATGCTCTGTGTTTCTAAAAAAGATACAGCATATCTTCATGATCACTTCCCTCAGAATAAGGTCAGTTACCTCCCAAGTTTTCATCCCAGCAATACCGTGGATGTATTGAATGGCAGAGGCGAATATGCACTTTATCACGGAAACATCGAAGTCCCGGAAAATACACATGCAGCCATATACCTGATCAATGAGGTTTTCAATGATAATAATATCCCTCTGATTATTGCCGGCATGAACCCACCCGAACGCCTCAAGAAGATGGTCAAGGACAAAGAAAACATCAAGATCATTTGCAATCCCGATGACAAGGAAATGACCGAATTGATCAGGAAGGCTCATGTAAATATCCTTGTTACATTCCAGGCCACCGGCTTAAAACTTAAGCTGCTGAACGTTTTGCACCAGGGACGATTTTGCCTGGTCAACGACAAGATGCTGAATGGTACCGGTCTGGATGAGCTCTGCTTCATAGGGAATGACACAAAATCACTCAAAGAAAGACTTGCAGTTCTTTTCGAATCGGAATTTACAGCTGATGATGCCGCTAAAAGGGAGAAGGTGCTGGCTGATCAGTACTCGAATGCGAAGAATGCAGATAAATTGATTAATCTTGTTTGGGAGTAATTTAGGTAGATTTACCCGCTACTGTCAGCTTATGCTTGATACAAGTTTCCCATCTTCACACACCAGAGTCCTTGCCTTAAAAAATTGGAACAATGAGTAGTCATGTGTAGCCATGATCACCGCCCTCCCCGATTTGCTGATCTCGAACAATAATTCCATAATTCCATGCGATGATTCAGGGTCAAGGTTTCCTGTAGGCTCATCGGCCAGCACAACTTCAGGATCATTGATCAAGGCACGTGCAATGCCCAGCCTTTGCTGTTCACCTCCGGAGAGTTCATGAGGCATCTTAAAACCTTTGGTACCAAGCTCCGTTTTATCGAGTACGTCCTGTATGCGTTCCTCAATCTTCCGTTTGTCTTTCCAGCCCGTTGCCTTCATGATGAAAAGCAGGTTGTCGAAAACAGTCCTGTCGGTGAGCAGCTGAAAGTCCTGGAATACGATCCCCAGCTTTCTTCTCAGGTAAGGAACCTCTTTACGCTTGATGGTCCGCAGATCATAATCCGCTACAGTAGCGGTGCCGGCCGTTACCGGCAGATCAGCATAAATGGTTTTCAGCAGGCTGCTCTTTCCCGTTCCGGTCTTCCCGATGATATAGAGGAATTCCCCTTTTTCAAGATTAAAAGTGACGTCGGAAAGGATGAGGTTGTCTTTCTGAAAAACAGCTACGTCCTGAAAGCTGATGATGGTATCTAAGGGCATGTGTGGCATTTTGCTTTAGACAAATGTAAGTAAAAGATACTGGATACCGGATAAATTTGGAACTTTGAATTCTGAAATCTGAAATCAGTCTTAAACTTTAGGCACTCCAAACTCTAGGCACTCCAAACTCCAAACTCTAGGCACTCCAAACTCCAAACTCTAGGCACTTATTTGACCATTCCTGCAAATCCCATAAAGGCCATAGCCAGGATGCCGGCAGTGACCAGAGCAATGGGCACACCACGCATGCCTTTGGGCACCTGCATAAGGTTGAGGTGTTCGCGAAGACCTGCAAAGAGGATCATGGCCAGGGCGAAGCCGATGGCATTGGCAATGGCAAACACGAGGGATTGCAGCAGGTCCAGGTTCTTTGACTGTGCAAGCAAAGCCACACCAAGTACAGCACAGTTTGTTGTGATCAGAGGCAGGAAGATACCCAGGGCCTGGTATAGCGGAGGACTGATCTTCTTGAGGATGATCTCAACCATCTGTACCAACGAGGCAATCACCAGGATAAAGCTGATGGTTTGCAGGAAAGTGATCCCCAGCGGTACAAGTACATAAACATATATCAGCCAGGTAACAAGCGTGGCCAGGGTCATCACAAAGAGGACCGCTCCACTCATACCTACCGAAGTAGATACCTTGCCACTAACGCCCAGGAAAGGGCAAATCCCCAGGAACTGGGCTAAAACAATATTCGAAACAAATATGGCACCGATGATTATACCGAAATATTCCATGATCTGTATATTAAGCTGTTTTTCTCAATTTATTGATTAATGCAATGAGGTAGCCAAGAACGATAAAGGCACCCGGTTGCAGGATAAAGATGAGGATAGCATCCCCGGTGGCAAACTTCACATCGAAGATGGATCCGTTACCCAGCATTTCCCTTACGCTACCCAGCAGGGTGAGTGCAAAAGTAAATCCGAGTCCCATACCCACACCATCGATCACTGATGAAATGAAACCCTGCTTGGAGGCAAAGCCTTCCGCACGTCCCAGAACAAGGCAGTTCACAACGATCAGCGGGATAAAGATCCCGAGTGTATCGAACAATGCAGGTACGTAAGCTTGCATTACAAGTTCTACTATGGTCACAAAAGAAGCGATGATCACGATAAAGGCAGGTATCCTCACTTTGTCAGGAATGAAACTCTTGATCAGGGTTACCACCATGTTCGAGCAAACCAGCACGAAGGTTGTGGCAAGGCCCATACCCATCCCGTTAATAGCTGATGATGTAACAGCAAGGGTTGGGCAGAGTCCGAGCAGCAATACAAATACTGCATTCTCTTTAATAAATCCTTTGGTAAAATTGGTCCATTGATTCATTATTCATTCCCTCCTTCACTTTTATATGATTCAAAAGTTTTATACGCCCTGCGGATGGCATCGCATACTGCCCGAGAGCTAATGGTAGAAGCCGTAATGGCATCCACTTCACCGCCATCTTTAGTCACATATAGACTGAAGGTGGCTGGATTCTTACCTGCAAACTGCCCGTTAAACTTCTCATCTGCCATTTTGGTCCCCAATCCCGGGGTTTCCTTTTGCTGTGTTACCACGGTGCTGTCGATAGCCCCATCCGGCAGGAAACCCACCATGATCTGTATCTGTGTGGGGTCATAGCCCTGGTTGGAAAAAGTCGATACCGCAGTACCGACAAGTTGTCCATTTTCATAACCCTGGTGAAATTCCAGCGAATCCTGACCGCCATTGCCGGCAATGAGTTCGGCATCTGCAGGCATAGGCACTTTAAAGCTGTTCAGGGAATCGAATTCTGGCAATACCAGCTTAATGGCCCGCTCGCGTGCTGCTTTCTTGGCTGCAGCGATCGGCTCCAGGGTCATATTATATACCGAGCCCAGTGCCAGAGAGGCCACCACGGTGATGATCGTGAGTGTCAGCACCATGTTGACAAAGGATGATTTTACTTTTTTGGCCATTTATCTATAGATTATCTATTGAACAAATTAAGCTGCTTTCACTGTTTCACCGAATCGCTTTGGTTTCATCCAGCGGTTCAGCAATGGTGTAAAGGCATTCATGATCAGGATGGCAAATGATACCCCTTCAGGATACGATCCCCATATCCTGATCAATATGGTGATCACCCCGCAGCCAATCCCAAACACGATCTGTGCCCAGGGGCTGACTGGTGATGAGACCATGTCGGTAGCCATAAAAAATGCTCCGAGTATCAAACCACCGGTTAGCACATGGAAGATTGGATCAACATACATATCTGGATTGATCAGCCAGAGGATCCCTGTGAACACAACCACCGAGCCGATATAGGCTGTCGGGATCTGCCAGGTAATCACTTTCTTTGCCAGCATGTAGATGGCACCCAGCAAGAGGGCTATTGCAGACACCTCACCAAGTGAGCCACCAATAAAACCAATGAAATCCATCATCAGGTCAGGCATTTTTGCCATCATTTCAGGTACCGTATTGTTCTTCAGTCCTTCCTTCAGGAAACCCAGTGGAGTAGCACCCGCCATGGCATCAGGATAAGAAACCATGTTTCCGAATAAAAGCTTTGGTTCCGGCCAGCTGGTCATTTGAACCGGGAAGGAGATCAAGAGGAATACACGTCCTACGAGGGCAGGATTAAAGGGGTTTTTACCCAGGCCACCAAATGACATCTTGGCCATCCCAATCGACACAAAAGCCCCGACAAGGATGATCCAGATTGGCAGATTGCTTGGCACATTGAAGGCCAGCAGTATGCCGGTGACAAGGGCAGAGCCGTCGCCAATGGTGACCGGCCCCTTGATCAGGTATTTCTGTATCAGCCATTCGAAGAACATGCATGCCAGTGAAGAGATCAACAGCACCCGCAGGGCGTCCAGTCCAAAAAAGTAAACTGACACCAGCATAGCAGGTACCATGGCAATCACCACGGTGTACATGATATTCTTAACGGATGAGTCTCCATGAACATGGGGAGACCCGGAAACTGTTAACATGCTCATATCTTATTTTTTTCCTCTGTTTCTGATAATTTGACCAACCTTGTTTTTGCCTAGCCTGATGTAGTCAAGCAATGGCCTTCCCGACGGACATGTATAATGGCAGGAACCACATTCGATACAATCCATGATCCTTTCCTGCTCCAGTTCGTCATACATTTCCAGCTCTGCCTGTTGTGCAAGCAATAAAGGTTCCAGACCCATTGGGCAAACTGAAACACATCGTGCACAACGGATGCAGTTCTTCATCTCCACCCTTTTCGATTCATTCTCGGGAAGGATAAGAATACCTGATGAACCTTTTACTACCGGAGTATCGGTCGATAGCAAAGCTTTACCCATCATGGGTCCGCCACCGATCATCTTTCCTGAATCTTCAGGAAGACCACCGGCCTTCTCAATGAGTTCACCTATAGGTGTTCCTATCCTGACCATGAAGTTTCCCGGCTTAGCCACCGACTTACCGGTGATAGTCACTACACGTTCGATCAGGGGTTTATTTTTTTGAACCGCTTCATACACAGCAAAAGCAGTTCCGACATTGTTGACTACAGCACCCACTTCAATAGGCAGTTTCCCTGACGGGACTTCCCTTTTGATGGTCGCTTTGATCAGCTGTTTTTCACCACCCTGTGGATATTTCACTTTTAACGGACAAACTTCAATGCCGGCATAATTCTTTGCCAGTTCCGTCATATTTTTGATGGCATCCGGCTTGTTATTCTCTATGCCGATGATGGCGCGATCAACACCCAGTCCTTTCATGAGGATAGATGTACCCACAAGCACTTCCTCCCCTTTCTCCAGCATCAGCCTGTGATCGGCGGTGAGGTAAGGTTCACACTCCACACCATTGATGATAAGCACCTCGGCTGTTTTGCCTTCAGGCACCATCAGCTTCACATGAGATGGAAAGGTGGCACCACCTAAGCCAACAATGCCCAGTTCATGGACTTTGTCAACGATTTCTTTCTGGCTAAGTTTTATGTCTTTTACCAGTGTATCCGTACGGTCGATACCCTCTACCCATTCATCTCCGTCCACATTGATCACAATTGCAGGCCTTTTATAGCCTGACGGATCCATCACAGCATCAATCTTCAGGACCTTGCCCGAGACTGGTGAATGCACATTGGAGGAAATAAAGGCTTCACCCTTGGCGAGCAATTGCCCCACCTTGACCTCATCGCCCTTTTGTACCTGGGCAACGCCCGGGGCACCGAGGTTTTGGTTCAATGGAATGAATGCCTGTTTGGGCAGCGGCAGCACCTCTATGGCCTGGTCGGCAGAGAGCTTGTTCTCCGGAGGATGAACACCGCCTAATGAAAAAGTCTTTAAGATACCCATTCTGTATGTCGATATAGATTAAATACTATGCTTTCTGATCGCCCGGTTTCTTATCATCTGCAGCATTTCCTTCTGGTGCCGCTTTCTCAGCAACTACCGGATTTTCCGTTTTTGCAGCAGCTTCCTCCACCTTTGCAGGTTTCTCCTTCTTTGGAGGAAAGTTCAGTTCATGGATGGCACCTGTCGGGCAAACAGGTGCACATTTTCTGCAGAGCTTGCATTTCTCGTAGTCGATATAGGCCAGGTTGTTCGCGATGGTGATGGCATCGAACTTACATTCCTTCTCACATTTGCCACAACCAATACAGGCCACCGCACAATTTTTCTTGGCAGGGCCTCCCCTTTCCTTATTCACACAACTTACGAAGATCCTTCTGTCTTTCGGTCCCTGGAAGCGAAGTTCAATGATGCCCCTGGGGCATGCTTTCACACAGGCACCGCAGGCCACACACTTTTCGTTCACCACCGGAAGCCCGGTTTCGGGATCCATATGGATGGCATCAAACAGGCAGGAGTCAACACAATCGCCCAGTCCAAGACAGCCATTAGGGCATCCGCCTTCACCCGAATACAGGTTATGGGCAAATGCACAGGTTGCCGGACCATCATATTCTACCTTTTGTGGAGAGTTGGTTCTGGAACCATTGCATCGCACTACGGCAATCATAGGTTTGGTTTCCTCTACCTCAAGGCCGAGGATGGCAGCTACCTGCGCCATCACATCGTTTCCACCTACGGGACAGTTCAAGCCTTCAATATGCTTATGTTCATTGGCTGATTTCACAGTGGCTTCGGCGAAACCACGGCAACCGGGATATCCGCAACCGCCACAGTTTGCAGCAGGAAGGGCTTCTTCTACCTCATCGATCTTGGGGTCTTCGATGACCTTGAATCGTTGAGCAACAAAATAAAGGATAACGGCTGCAGCAATTCCAATGGATCCAATTGAAATCACCGAATAGATCATTACGTCGTTCACGTTTTGCTCCTTTTTATTGGCTTATAAGAAAAGCCATGTTTATTAATTCACAAAGGGCAAAAATATAAACATTAGAGCAATCGAAAAGTGATTTAGAGCAAAATCTAAACAAGCGTAACTCGCTATACTACAATAATATAGAAAGGCGCACCGGGGGTACTGGAAACACACGCACTCCGAAAACCTTATTAATCAGGCATTTGGAAATTTGTTTAGAACTTCTCTAAATTGATTATCAAGGGATTATTAAAGTGAATCCTAAACAGGAAAATTGGGGCAAGATAAGAGAGCGTTGAACTCAGATACCAGAATAACGATTCCAGAAGGCAGAAATCACTTCTGACTTCACTTCTAACTTCGCTTTTCTGGTATCTGGTATCTGCCTTCTTTAGTTTTTGATCAACTTCACGGTTTCTGAATAGCGACCACTGCTGATCTTCAGGTAATAGATACCTGCCGGGAAGTAGCTCATATCTATCGTATTGCTGTATTCTCCGGCAAAACGATTTATGTGGTAGTTGAAAATGGCCTGTCCCTGTGCATTAACGACAAGCAAATCAAGGTAATCCTGTTCCATACCGCTGATCTCGATATTGAACTTATCGCGAAGCGGGTTTGGATAGACATTCAGGGAAATATTTTCCTCTGCTTCATCAAGACCAACTGACGATTCGAGAGTAAGAACGAGGCTGTCAACAGCAGATAGCTCCGGAAGATAGCCAGTGGCTGTCATCCAGATGTTTACCGATCCATTGAGAATATCCTGCTCTCCCCTGAGGTAAGAGACATCCAGTTTTTTATCATTGACAAGGATCCCGTCTCCATCAGTTTCCCACAGGACACTGTGAAAATCAGTAGCAACCGCCGTGCGATGGAACATTTTATCGATCGTGATCGTCGTATCATTTCCCACATCAACTGTTGGCGCACTGAATGGGCCAAAGTCGAAAGATGCGATCCTGGTTCTCCATCCACTGGTAGCATACTCACTGGTATGCCAGAAAGTGCTGTCATCTACCGGATCGACAGAGGTCATGGAGTAATCGCCCCAGCGGTTCAGTGCAGTTTGCGGGCCGGTTCCAGGAATAACTTCGATCTCCATGTAGCTCATTTCGCCTAATGGAGCATCTTTATGACGTCCGGTGTATCGCATGGATGGAAATACTGTATTGTCACCTGATACTGTAAATCCAATAGCAATAGTTCCCTTTCCGTTCATGGCAATACTGGCCATCCAGCGGTGAAATTCATCCGGTGCATAGGTTCCCTGCTGATAGATCTGCCAGCCATTCCCGTCGAGAGAATCGCGGAGTTCATACCAGCGGATACCGGCCTGTCCGTTCCCATCTGCATTCACAGTATGATTGAGTACCATGGTGCTGTAGGTTCCAAAATTCCGATACTGCAACCTGAACATCAGCCTGTCGTTCAGTGCTTCCAGTTTGACACTTGTATTGGGTTGATCAATGCAACGCCATCTGGGCGCTTCACAGAGAAATGATTCAAAAGGTTCAGTATCCAGCACCTGGATTTCCTGGAACAGAGATAATATCGGAACATCCCAATCAGCGATGAATTCCCATATCACCAGCCTGTCGGTCGGATATCCCCAGGCATCATCTTTAAAATTCATAAAATAATTAGGGGTACCTGCCGGAGGTGGCGGACCGTCAAAATCCGCTGGCAACATATTGTGTTGATCGGTAAATTCCGGCATATCAAAAAGGATCATCTGCGCTGTTGAATCTCCAATAAGCATCTTATCGCGTTCGAAGGCTGCCGCTGCCCCCCTGTAGTATTCACCAAACATATTAAAGGTGGCGTAATAAGCATCTTGCCAGATCCCAAAGTGGGGATAATCGTTAAATGCAGGGAATTCAAATGCATACTGATACCATGAGCCCAGGGGATCTCCGGTCTCAGAAATAGCAATCAGTTCCCAGTAAGAGCCGTCACCTGTGTTTATCGCAAACTGGCTGGCCATCCAGCGGTCAGCTTCACTATCATATAATACAATAGGATCGCCATCGTTGGTTCCTGTCCAGGGCCCGATGAAGCCACTCCAGAGCGTACTGTTATCCACAGGTCCGTAAAGTTTATTTCCCTGCTTATCCCAGATGGCAAAAGAAAGGTTGATCATCTGGAAATAATGGTTTGGTCCAACGTCACCGTCGGTATCCGGCGGATAAACACCGTTTACATTTCCAACACCGGCAATATTCACATGGGGGCCTTTATGCTGGGTTTTTCCCATATATTGCTGTGCAACCGGATCAGGCCCGTTGGGCAAAGCATTCTCTGTTACTACCTGGTCATCAAAAACTTCATTCGGGATCACATTATCCTTCCAACTCCTGTCGCGTTCACCGGGCAGAATGATGGTCATTTCTCTTAATGGAGGTGTTTTCCGAAAATGTGTTGCTTTCTTCACTTCAGTGGGGGAATAGCTTTTCTCCTGGGCTGAAACCAGACTTACCGACATAGCTATAATAAGTACGAGTAGTAGATTTTTCATCGGGTTGTTCGTTCAAGGTTAAAAAAAAGGGTGCCCTAAGGCACCCACAAAGATACGATGATTTTTCCTCTATTGCACCAGAACCTTTTCAATTCGAACTTCTTGTCCGTTGTTGATCCTCATATAATAGACCCCTTTCGGGTTGTCTCCGATGTTAATACTTCCTGTATAATTGCCGTTTAATCCGCTCAGTCTTTGTGTGAATATCATCTGACCATGAAGGTTCAGTACCTCTACCACAATATCTGAAGATGATCGGGCATAGATATCATATGCAAACACTCCATTGTTCGGGTTAGGCCTGATTCCAAGGCTGAAGTTATTATCATCTTCATTGATGCCTGTGCATTCATCTATAGTCACCATGATCTTATCTTCATCTTCGCCAATACAGCCGCTCAGGCCTTTGGCCACGAGTGTCAGTTCCACTGAGCCATTGATGACATCACCGGAACCCGGTGTATAGATAGCTGCCAAAGCAGCAGTATCACTAAATGATCCATCGCCGGCGGTTCTCCAGGCAACTTCATCATAACTGATGGCCATCCCGTCTAACTGCAATACTTCACCTTCACATAAGAGGGTATCATTCCCTGCATCAGCAGTGGGAGCTTCAACCAGATAAACAATTACGCTATCGGTGTCTTCCCAGCCACTTTGGAAACCATATGCTGTCAGGGCCAGTGTCACCTGTCCGTTGGCAATATCGCCGCTTCCCCTGATATAGGTTGCATTCAGGAATGTTGGATTAACCAGGATCCCATCACCTGCAGTAGTCCATAGAACGGATTGTGCACTGGTGGCATAACCATTGGCATTATACTGGTCATTCTTACATATGCTGGCGTCATCTCCGGCGTCAGCAATGGGAGGTGTGAGAGGGCCGAGATTAAATTTCGATATATAGGTTCCCCAATTGTTTGACTTTCTATATTCTGTTGTAAACCAAAATGTTGTATCGTCAACAGGATCAACCGACATGGAGCTGTAATCACCCCAGCGATCGAAATTTGTTTGTGAGCTCAATCCTTCTTTTACGACTACCTCATCAACGGTCATCTCTCCCAGGGGATCACCTGCTCTTCTTCCTGTATAGCCGATAGAAGGATAGGTGCTGCCGCTTGAGATTGAGTAGCCCAGAGCAATATCACCGTTTCCGTTCATGGCAATACTTCCCATCCAGCGTTCTTCATTGTCAGGGGCATAGGTTCCCTGCTGGTAGATCGACCAGTTTCCTCCGCTGGCCCTCCTGAACTCGTACCAGCGTGGTGCTGCCCTGCCACCATTGCTTACGGTATGGTTTACAACCATGCTTTCATGAGTATCAAAATACCTGTACTGCAAGCGGTACATGATCATCACCGCCAGGTCGTCCAGCACAACGCCGGTACCGGGCTGAGGCACACCATTCACATTAGTGTTGTAGCTTGCAGGTGTCAGAGTTGTGGCGAGGGTAAATGAGCTATTTGCTGTATTGTTCCAGTCAACATCAAACTCATAAATCTCAATTTTATGGTCTGTCCAGGTCCTCATATGGATGAAAGGACAGGCTGTTCCATCCGGGGGTGGTGTGCCATCGAAATCGGCCGGCAACATAGCAAAATTGCTTGAAGGCCTGTCGTAATATACCATGCGCGCGCCGGGATCACCAACAAGCATCAGGTCGCGCTCATAGGCGCCAACACCTGCCCTGGTATATGATCCAAACATATTCCATGTGGCATAGTAAGCATCATTCCACACGGAAAACTTGGGATAATCATTGAAGGCTACCATGGCATAACCATAGCGGTAATATTCGCCCAGAGGATCGGAGGTTGCTGAAACAGCAAGCAACTGGTATTTCACACCATTGCTTGTATTTACAGCAAACTGTGTGGCCAGCCAGCGGTCGGCCACTTCATCGTAAAGGATGATGGGGTCACCATCGTTGGTGCCTGACCATCCTCCTGCAAAACCCTGCCAGAGGGTACTGTTATTTACAGGTCCATATAATTTATTTCCCTGCTTGTCCCAGATGGCAAAGGAAAGGTTGATCATTTGGAAGTAATGGTCTGGTCCAACATCCCCATCAGTATCTGGTGGAAAAACACCGTTGACATTTCCAACGCCCTCGATGCCGAGTTCCGGCCCACGGGATCCATTAGCAGGATATGCCATCTGCAAGGCTCCGTCAGGAGCATTGGCAGGTGAATTGGCAGCCATTATTTTGTACTCTTCAACCAGGGATCTATTCCCTACCTGTCCATCTTTCCATGAACGGTCTTTCTCAGCTGTAAGGACTGCCGGCATGTCGCGCAAGGCCGGTGATTTGTCGAAATAAGTGGCTTCGATGACCAGCGTTGGCTCAGAGCTTTCCTGCCCAAAGCCTACCATGAAGATCAAAGTAGCGATCAGTAGTGTTAAAATCTTTTTGTGCATAGCTTGTGATGATTATAGTTATAAGTTACAATTTAGGTTAGTCGGAATCATTCTTTAAACCTTACAAATATTTGGAAAATTATTCAAAAAAGGCATCTGTCATCATAGTATTTTGAAGCTGAATGTCCTTTTTAGTTTATCCCTGTATATATAAAGCAGCCAGTAGTAAGGAATAAGGATCAATATGGCTGAAAGGCCGGCAATACCTTCATTCCCTGTTAGCGATAAAACCAGGATCAGGACTCCCATCAACACCAGGAAGGGGAGAATATATCCCAGGAAAACTGCTTTTCCGCCCAATGACTTTTGCATGGCCACCGTTACTTCCTGTCCTTCGTTGAGATCCCGCTTCGGGTCTTTTTTTATCTCTATCACTTTTTCTTCAACCTCAGCTATGCTACACATACCTTTGGCGTGGCAGCTTGAACACGCTGACATGGCAAGTATCTTCACATAAATGCTATCTCCGCTAATTTGTTCAACTATGCCCGGATGGGTGATATTATCTCTGGCGCTCATTATGAAGGCGCAAATATATTAATTAAAGAGATAACATCTGAAAAACCAAATTGTTTAAGGGGTACTCAGGCTGACGGGCAAAATCTTACCATTGAAATACTTATGCCCTGACATGGCGAACTCAGCGATGTATGATGCCATCTGCTCGGCAGAAAGCGGTGCCTTATATTCAGGAAAGGCTTCTGCCAGCATTTCTGTTTGTGCAGCCCCCAGGGCCAGACAGTTCACCGAGATATCATATTCCTTCAGTTCTTCTGCCATACACTCGGAGAGGATGGCCAGGGCACCTTTACTTGCACTGTACAATGAAAGGCCGGGGAACTTGGCACTTCCCTGGTAGCCCCCCATGCTGCTGATGTTTACGATATGGCTATCGGGCTCGAAGAGTGGGATCAAAGCCTGGCTCAAAAGAAAAGCTGATTTCACATTCACATCCATCATCAGGTCAAAATCTTCGGCATTAAGCTGGCTGATCTTCTTGTTCAGCAGCACCCCGGCATTATTGATCAGCACATGGATCTCAGACATATGACCACGGATCTCTACAGCCAGAGCCTCAAAATCGGCATTACGGAGATCAAAAGCTATGGTGATCAATTGTTCCGACAGCTGCACTTCCTTTGAGAGTGATTGCAACTTTTTCTCATTCCTGGCAATGGCTATTACCCTGTTTCCAGCCTGGTTTGCAAGCTGTAATGCTACTTCTCTCCCTATTCCACGACTGGCACCTGTGATGATGATATTCATATTGTATATTCTTTACAGCTAAAGTAAGATATTTTGCGATGATATTTTAACAGTCATTTCGAGCAAATGCGAGTAAACCTGTAAATCTTAAAGGGCTTTAGATTTTTCCTTGCAGTCGAAATGACCACTTTTATAAGGAATACTTTGATTTGGATATGAATATTTATAATATTCACTAACTTTGAGCAAGGTTTGGCTTATTCTTTGTATTAAACTATTCATCAAATCACAGACTATGAGGTTATTGATATACTTTATTCTGATCCAGGCCGGGCTGATAGCAGGCCTCTCTTCTGCTGCCACGGCACAGGAGTTTACTACTGAGATCAACAAAGCTATGAAAGCCGGAGATGCCGGGACGTTGAGCGAATATTTTAATTCCACCCTTGACATCAGCATACCGGGAACCGATCAAACCATGAGCAAGTCACACGCTACCCAGGTGATGAAAAGTTTCTTTAAAGACAATCCTCCCCGCTCATATGTAGAAAACCATTCAGGCTCCTCCAGGGAGGCAACTAAATACATCATTGGTACTTATAAGAGTGCGAAAACCTATAAAACCTATATCCTTTTAAAAGAAAAGGAAGGGAAACACCTAATTGTCCAGCTGCAATTTGAAGAGGATTAGCAGCAAAATTGATCCAAAATGAATATTGACGAGTTTATAAGATTAGCCCTTGAAGAAGACCTGGGCGACGGAGATCATACATCTCTCTCAACCATCCCGGAGGGGAAGGCCGGTGCGGCAGAACTGCTTGTTAAGCAGGAAGGTATCCTGGCAGGTGTTGATGTTGCAGAAAAAGTATTTAAAGCCGTTGATCCGGATACCGGATTCAAGGTTTTTATTCAGGATGGAACAGCTGTCAAGCCCGGCGATATTGTCTTCCAGGTATCAGGAAAGGCCGCTTCATTGCTGTCGGCCGAAAGGCTGGCCCTGAACTTTATGCAACGCATGAGTGGCATTGCTACCTATACAAACAGCCTTGTAAAACTGATGGACGGCTTGCACACTAAACTCCTGGACACCAGGAAGACCACACCCAACTTCAGGTATTTTGAGAAGGAGGCCGTGCGTATTGGCGGCGGGGCAAACCACCGTATGGGGCTGTATGACATGATCATGATCAAAGACAATCATGTAGACTTTGCCGGGGGCATAGGCGAGGCCATCAAGGCCACGCGTACTTACCTCCGGGACAAAAATAAAAACCTGAAGATCGAGATCGAGGTCAGAAACCTCAAAGAGCTCAGGGAAGTGATGGAAACCCGAGGGGTTGACAGGATCATGCTTGACAACTTCAGTATCGCTGATATGACCACCGCCGTAGAGATGGTTGGCGGAAAATATGAAACCGAAGCGTCAGGAATGATCACCGAAGGTACCATCAGGAAGGTGGCTGAGACCGGTGTAGATTTCATCTCTGTAGGTGCGTTGACACACCAGATAAAAAGCCTTGATCTGAGTCTAAAAGCCATTTAATTTGTCTGAGTCAAGAGAAAAAATCAAACACACTTTTGCCCGCTTGAAGAAAACCCGGGCTTACAGGGAATTCATGGTCTGGATAAGAAGATTCACCTTACCCGGCTTTGAAAAGATGCCTATTTATGATGTGGTGCAGTTCTTTTTCAGGGGAATCAGGAAAAGTTCACTGCTTTCCAGGGCCAACTCCCTCTCCTTCACCTTTACCCTGGCCATATTCCCTATGATCCTCTTCTTCTTTACTTTGATCCCATACATTCCTGTGGAGGGTTTGCAGGCTTCTATCCTCAATGCTCTGTCGAACGTGCTTCCGGAACAGGTATTCAGTTTTCTTCATACTACGATCTTAGAGATCATCAGCAAGCAAAGTGGCGGATGGCTTTCGCTGGGTTTTTTCATGGCCTTTTATTTTTCTAACAGCGGGGTGATCGGCATCATGAAGGCATTCAACCGCTCCGCCCATACAGTTGAAACAAGGTCCTCCTGGAGGATGCGCCTGGTATCCTTGCTCATTCAGTTTGTCCTTGTCATCGTAACAATCATTGCTGCAGCCCTGCTTATCCTTACACCCATATTTCTGCATTATGTGTCGGAGAACAGCATCATCACCAGTAGTTTTACCATTGTGCTCATACAGATTTTCAAGTGGATCATCCTCGGATTATTGATGTTCCTCAGCCTCTCATTCCTTTATTACATGGCCCCTGCCGGGAAGCGAGTGTTCAGGTTTATCTCTCCCGGAAGCACCCTGGCTACCATCTTATCCCTTAGCTTCATTGCACTCTTCAACCTTTACATCGATCACTTTGCTCAGTATAACAAGCTTTATGGCTCCATTGGAACCATCATCATCCTCATGCTGTTTATTAACATAAACGCCATTGCCCTGCTGATCGGTTTCGAGTTGAATGCCAGCATTTATGATGTGCAGATGAGAAGGAAGAAACAATAACAATTATTAATTACCCACCCTACAGCATCTCCCTGCTGACAAGGAGGGGGAGCATATTAAGTTTTCTTAACTATCAGAATGAATAAGATTCCCTATTTTTGTTTTACCAATCCTTTTGCATGAAGCTCAACCTGAAGGAGTATTTTAAGCTATCAGCGATTTATGTTGTGGTTGCTGCCCTGCCACCCGGCCTGCAGCTTATCATACAACCTGTCATCGAAGGCCCCGACAGATTAGGGCCGGTCGATTTCTCACAACTAACCATAAGTGAAATCATAATAAGCCTGACCTTCACCGTCGCTTTATTCTCCATGGGCAATGCCATTTCAAGGTTTTATTATGATCATAAGGACCGGCAGAGTGGATATGACAAGCTCGTATCCTCCGTCATGAATTCAATTCTCTTCAGAGGATTGCTGATACTTGGCCTGGCATGGGTGTTCAGGGATTATATCGGACAAATCTTCTCACAGCCGGCTTTACAGGATTTCGAAAGTTATGGATTCCTGGCTATTATCATTGGGATAAACAGGGCCATCAACATGACTGCAGCAGCACTTTACCGAAACGAAAAGAAGGTCCGGCGTTTTGTGCTCCTGAATGTAGCCCTTGGAATATTTCGCTCAGGATTCCAGGTAATCGGTGTGTTCTATTATGATATGTCCTTTATCGGTTTCCTCTGGGGAGGAGCTATCGGCAGCAGTATTACCAGCATCAGTGTACTGGTTTACACATGGTATAGCTGTGGCTTCAGGTTTGATTTAAATATACTCAAGGAAATTAATAAGTTCGCATTTCCGCTTTTCCAATTCGCTATTGTCCTCTGGGCCATAAACTATGCAGAAAGATTTTTCATGGAGAGCAAACCTATTGACCTTGGAATTTATGGCATCGCTATTGGCCTGGCCCTGGGTTTTGAGAAGATCCTGATCGGCATTCAAAGCGCCACCCAGCCGGAGATCTATAGATTCATGGATGAAGGTATTCAAAAGCACACAGAGGACATTAAAAAGCTTTCGAACCTGCTTCTTGCACAAACGCAGGTCCTCATCGCCCTTGCCATTATTCCGGCCATGCTCTACCTTACCCTATTCTATACCACCGATGTCCGGCTTGCATTTGGTTTGATCGCTATCATATTCGTGAAATTTATTGTCAGAACACAGTTTCTGATCTTCTCCTACGGTGTGTATTTCAAAAAGAAGACCGTCTATTTCCTGTATGTAAATACCCTTGCTCTTGCAGTGAATCTCGGCCTCAACTATTTCCTTGTTCCAATTCTGAGTTTTTATGGTGTGATCATTGCCATGTACTCCTCCCTATGTATCCAGGCGATCTCATTCTATTTCATCAGTAAAAAGCTTACTGGTATCCGCTGGAACAGGAAAAAAGTGCTTTTCTATCCCTTTATGATCGTTTTAATGGCTGGCTTGCTCGAAGTGGCCAAGATCAGGCTTGAGATTAACCCTTATATCACCGCATCCCTGGTTGTTCTGATCATTATCAGCAGCCTTTTCCTGCTTTACAAGACAGAGATCCGTCAAACCTTCAATAAGTACCTGCGATGAAAGCCATCATCATAAATCGCAAATTATCTCATGATGAGCAATCATCTGTCAGGAAAATGGCAGCAGCCGGAGCTAAAGTTTTTGACAGGGGTCAATACGAGATCAGTGAAGAGGAAAAGAAAAAGATCAATTATGGAGTCATGGAAATGGTGGTCTCCTTCGGGGATAAAAAGATCGAAGGAAAAGCTGTGGTGGATTGGATGAAGTTTGATGATAGTAGCCTCTGGTACTATCATAAGTTCAGGTCATATTTCCGCCTGCGGAACCTGAAATACGAGATGGCCGGGATACAAAAACTTTCAAGCGAATACGAGGAGATATATTATTATACTTCAGACCTATTGCTCTCAAAGGTACAGTTTCCCGATCATGTGCATACTATTGTTTCCGAGCTCCATAATACAAAAAAATGGAAATTATCTTCCCTGATTAAATATTTTATCATCCTGGATTCCAGGTGGTTTCTCAATATTCTCTCCTTTGGGAAGTTAAAAAAGCCCGCTCATATCATCATGGACGTAACCAAGCGGCAGGCCTTCCTCGACATGGCAAGCATGAAAGAGAAAAAGGGGAATTTTGTGATCGGTTATATGCTTGAAAAGGCAGGGAAGGATTTTCTCATTATCGATGAGGCGGTGCAACCAAAAATGACAGATGGAGCAAAGATCAGCCTGGGCAGAGATCAATTGTGTGGCAAAGGCAAACTAAGAAAAAGGTATTTCGGGGAGCCCATTCTCCTGAACTACTTTCTTTCCGGAAAGCTAAAAAAGAGAAAGAGGCAATTGTTGAGCAGCATCCAGAGAAACCTACGTGAATTATATGGATTGTGTTCGGGTGATGAAAAACTTTTGATCGATATCTATTTATCATTCAGAGGGGCCAGCAATTTCTACCTTATCAAATACCTGGCCTATAAGAAATTCTTTGGCAGGCACAACTTTAGAACCATCAGTACACTGGATGAGAACAGCCCGGCTCAGCGGAGCATTCTGGATGCTGCCCGTACAGCCGGGATTAAGACTATTGGCATGCAACATGGGAACCTTCATGATCTGCATCCAGCCTATATTTATACAAGGGCAGATGCCGGGCGGAATGCTTTCCCGGAGCACAATCTCGTCTGGGGTGAATTCTGGAAAGAGTTCCTGATGCAAAAAGGGAATTACCAGGCTGATGCTTTGCATATCAGTGGACAGATAAGGACTGATATCATCCCAAAGCTCAAAGCAGCACGCATTGACAGGAAGCATGTCCTGCCGGAAGCTGACCAAAATAAATTGATTGTCTTTGCTTCACAGCCACAACGTGATCCTCAACTACGTGAGCGTGCTGCCTTAGATGTGATGACAGCCGTTTATAGCATTCCTGATGCTTTTCTGGTGATCAAGTTGCATCCCAACGAAAAGAATGATATAGAATATTATGCCAGGCTTGCGAAACAAATTGGGCTTGAACGCATCAGGATCACACTGGAGATCGACCTGTATTTACTGATCTCGGTTTGCGATATCCTGGTCACCTGTTTCTCAACGGTGGGAACAGAAACAGTATATTTCCACAAGCCACTGATCATACTCGATCACCTGAAGCAGGATATCCAGAAATACCACCAGGAAGGTGTAGCTTTCCAGGCTACGAATATGGAGGAACTTAAAGAACATCTCACCAGTATTCTGAACGGAACTTCAGGGATTGATACAGCAGCCTATGATCAGTTCATTTCAAAGTATGCCTGTGCTATTGATGGGAAGGCAGCGGAGAGGGCGCTTAAGATGATTAGGGGGTTTGGGGTGTGAGGCGTGGGGATTTGAAATCTGAAATCTGAAATCTGAACTTTGAACTCTGAACTCTGAAATTTATTTCTATTTGATTTTTGAGAGATAGAGTTGGATGGCATGGTTGAGCTGTCCTTGTTCTGAAAGGTATTTTTCTACAAATTCCCTGAATACACCTTCACCGCCTTTTTTTGTTAATGACCAAATGGCATGCTGGCTGACATAGTCAGGCACGCCAGCCGGTGTAGCACTGAGTCCAACGGCTTCCAGCACAGGGATGTCGATGATATCATCGCCAAGGTAGGCTACTTCATCAAGACCGATATTGTGGTCTTCACAAATCTTCTTCACCACTGCCAGCTTATTTCTTACACCCATAAAAAGCAGTTCGATGCCCAGCTTCTTCGCCCTTCGGGCAACAATATTGGTATCTTCCCCTGTAATGATCCCAACAGGAATATCAAGCATCCTGAGAAAGAGCACTCCCGCACTGTCGGAAGTATTGAACTTCTTCAGTTCATTCCCTTCATTGTCGTAATACATGCCGCTATCGGTCCAAACGCCATCAATATCGGTCAGGAAAAGCTTGATCTCTTTCATATTATCATATGTTGGTAAATGATCTCATCTTTGGGGATATCCTCTGAGGCTACCTTGCCAAGTACTGCTTCACGCTCATTCCATACAAATCCGTCGCCCGGACTGAGTAAATGCAGGTCCTCTTCACGTATAATATCTCCTTTATTGATCTTTCTTGCTGACGCAATCGATCTTTCAAGTTTCACACGGGCATCTGCAACAGCTTCGGAGATGAACATCTTCTCCTCCCCCATGGACTTTTCCAGGTTCCTGATGTCCCTGACCATGCGCCAGATACCTTCAGTACCCAGGGATCCTTTCTGGTCGGTCCCCTTCATATTCCTGTCGAGCGTGATATGCTTCTCAATGACCTTCGCCCCCAGGGCAACAGCAGCTACAGGGATTACAATACCTATGCTGTGATCGGAATAGCCAATGGTATAATCGGGATATTCATCGATCAGGTATGGAATTGTATTCAGGTTGATATTCTTGTATTCAGAAGGATATTGCGACAGGCAATGCAGTATAGCCACATTGCTGTGGTACTTTGTAATCACTTCCAGGGCCTTGTCCAGTTCGGGTTTCCCTCCCATACCCGTTGAGAGGATCATAGGGATCTTTGTTTCGGCCATGGCCTCCAGCAATGGCAGGTTGGTCAGGTCACGTGAAGCAACTTTTAGTCGGTCGGGCTCAAAATAGCGAAACATCGACAGGCAGCCTTTTGCACATAGGGTTTCAACAAAATCGAGTCCTTTGGCCTTCGAATACTGATATAATTCAAAGTGCTGCTCATCATCAAGTTCGAGGAAGGCACGGTGTTCACCATATGTTTTTCCGAAGGAATGCGGACCGGAATATGGGCGAATCATTTCGCTTTCTGAGAGTTCTTCCGCCAGATCTCGTTTTGTGAACTTCACCGCATCCATAGGCTTGAGATACTCGCCAAAGAGTTTGTCTTCTACTGGTTCTGCCACGGCATCGATCAGTTTCCTGGCAAGCTCCATGGAACCATTATGGTTCTGCCCGATCTCCCCTATAATATATGTACTTTCCATAAAACAGCAAAGATAAGTGCTATTTGGTATATTTCTTTATCTGTTCCTTCATCGCCTCCACGTAGTGCCCGTGCCGGTCAATAAATTCAACAATATTTTCTGTTGAGATTTCCAGTCCATTCTGTTTTATCTCGTATAAAAGTTCCTTGCCCAGATTAAAATCCTCTACGTCATCGATGGTCAGTCGGATGTCTTCCCTACCATAAACAATAGCCGGTGCATCTACCCATTTAATATTGAACTTGTCAGGATGACCATATATATAATTGGTCACGTGTTCGTAATAGATTTTGCTGCTTGTGTTTTCCTTGATCTTTTTCAATGCCTCCAGGTTTACTACTTCCCCCCATAATCCAAGATGGCTTTTGATAGATGGTACGTTTCCGGTCACCCTGAAGGCAACATAATCGTAGTCCGAGTCATGTTCAAGTAGTGACATGGTTCCCTGAACATCCAGGAAAGGATTATCAGCACAGATCCTGATAATACGGTCGAAACCAAACTTTTCAGCAGCCTGGATAAACCTGCCCAGCACATCCTGTTCAGGCCCCCTGAAACAATCCACTCCCATATTGGATGCTAGTTTGCACAGGACCTCATCATCTGAAGATGTGGTAGTAGCAAGAACAAGTGGAGTCCCATTTCCTTTAGCTGTGAGGTCCGCCAGTATAATCTCTATAATAGAGTTTGTATGCTCAAACGGAAGAACAACCTTAAAGGGAAGTCTGGTTGATCCAACACGTGCCTGTATGATGATACCGGTTTTCAAACTTACAGTCTATTTGTGACAAATATCGGAATTAATCCTTGCAATATATATGTTTTAATCCTATATTTATAGTCACAATAACGAAAAACCACCTCATGCGAATCAGAGAATTATTTTTTTTAAGCTTGCTATTTTTAACCATGAACTCTGGCATGGCTCAAAACCACTTACTCCATTTTGATGGAATGAATGACTATGTCAATCTTGGCTCAGATGCCGGAGACGGGATAAGAAGTATTGAACTTTGGTTCCGTTCAGATATTGAGATCGGCCCTGACAATATGGAGAGATATACAATGACCACACGTAATAGTGATGGTCAGCATGGAGAGTTTGGGATCTTTATCGGATACGATTTCATGGGAGAACAAGGCAGGGTGACTTTCACCAGGCAGGTGGGGTCAGAATTTTATTATGTTTATTCAGATCATAATTCCTGGGAAGCAAACCGATGGTATCATGTAGCCGGAGTTATTGATCCTGGGGAAGGGATGAAACTATACATTGATGGGGTATTGCAACAAGATTCTGACCCGTCTACCAGTCCAACGGAAGATGAAAATGAAATAACAACACTTGCTTGCTGGGGAGATAAATATGAAAGGTGGTTCGAGGGTGATATTGATGAGGTAAGAATATGGAAGCGGGCTCTGAGTGCGGAGGAGATACTTGAACACATGTGTGATTCGATCGACCCAGGTTCATCTGATAATCTTTGGTGTTACTACCGAATGGAGGAAGGAACAGGATCAACCTTGATCAATTATGGAGAAGAAGCTAGCGGAGGCAGCATCCAGGGAGCTATCTATGGGCAGGATTTCATTTGCTCGTCATTTTACAGCCCGGATCCACTTTGGCTCAAAGGAATACACGGCTCGCAGGATGATGAAGGGCTTGATATAACTGTTGATGGAACCGGCAACCCCATATGCTGTGGCTATTTTACCAGTGAGACTTTATATGCCGGTGACATGTCGCTGGCAAGGGAAGCTTATTGCGATGCCTATGTAATCAAATATGACTTCTGGGGAAACCCGGTATGGATGGATAACCCGGGCGGATCCACACACCAGGAGGCCCATGGGATCAGGGCCGATCAGGATGACAACATTTATGTCACAGGTTTTTTCAAAGGGAATTTTCAATTCGCAGGAACAGAATTGGAGGCTACTGCTGATGAGGATGCTTTCCTGATCAAATACGACAAAGATGGAAATGAACTCTGGGGTATTGCCATGCACTGCCAGGGCGTTGCCGAAGGACGAGAAATTGTGTTAGATAAAGATGGAAATATAATTGTTGGATTCAGGTTTTCAGATAGCGATCTGAATATAGCTGATACAAGCCTTCAAAATGAAGGATCACTTGACGTTGCCATTGCCAAATTCAACCCGGAAGGGGAATTGCTATGGGCAAGATCATATGGCGGGAATGACTTAGATTTCATCATGGGCCTGTGTGTTGACATTGAGGGAAGGATATATTTTACCGGCGGTTTTCACAGCAGTGTAATTGATCTGGGAAACTATCACTTCATAAATACATCTGATAAACGGGCAGCTATCATCGTACAGCTCAGTGCCGATGGGCAAGTAATGTGGGCAGAGAACCACTCCGACGGATATGATCAGCAATTTATGGCGATTGTTGTCGATAGTAATTTTAACATCTATTCGGGCGGCTATTTTAAGGGAGATTTTATTTTTGGAAGTGAGCTAATCACAAATGCTGCAGGCCACTTTGATGTCTTCCTGGCAAAGTATAACGCAAATCATGAGCATCAGTGGATCAAAAAGATCAGCAGCGATGATTATGAACGAACGGATGCTCTTGTTCTGGGTAATAATGGTCATGTTTTCCTGGAGGTAGTGACATTCGGCGATCTGAACTTCGGCAATACGACAGTTATAAACAATGGCGAGCGTGATCTGGCTATAGCAGAATATAATCCTGCCGGAGAAGTACAATGGGTACTTCATGCCGGTGGAGAAGATAATGACCGATCCTTTGGTATGGCAGGCGGACCTTTTGGCAATTTATACTTTACAGGATATTTCTATAGCCAACAATTGAAAATAGGAAACCAGCAGATCTCAAACCAAGGGGGAATGGATTCATATATTGCTGCATTAGGCCCCGGATGTCCGCCACCAAATCCAACATTCTATTATAATGTTGAAGATCTAAGTGTGCAGTTTACCCCAAACGGAACAGCCAATTCCTATTACTGGGACTTTGGCGATGGAGATACATCGACATACATGAACCCTATTCATGTTTACGACTCAATGGGCACATACACAGTATGTCTAAGCGTTACAAATGATTGCGGACAGGAAACAGATTGTCAGGAAGTAAGTATTTGTGCGGATCCAACAGCTGATTTTTACTACTACATAAATGGATTAGAGCTGAGCTTTTTCCAGCAATCAGCCCTGGCAGAAGATTACCAGTGGGATTTTGGCGATGGGACGCATTCATATGAGCCAAATCCTGTACATACCTACGATGAAGAAGGCAATTACATTGTCAGTCTTATAGTATTTAATGTTTGCGGAGCAGATCAGCATTTCGATACCATTTACCTGCTTCTGCCCATGATGTGTAATTTCAACTTTACAGTGGATGAGAATGGTGTGGTCCACTTCCAGGATGAGAGCTTAGATGCCATGTCCTGCTTCTGGGACTTCGGCGATGGGGGCACCTCCACGGAGCAAAACCCAGTACATCAGTATGAGGCCAATGGCACATACAATTGCTGCCTGACCATCGAGAATGATGAAGGTACATATTCATATTGCACTGACGTTATAGTGGACACTTATGAAGAACCAGTGGAACTGAATATCTATTTTTCGTCTGGGAGCAAGAGTATCAAGTTTGAAATCCCCGAGGACGGTCAATACAAGATCAGGATGTTTGACCTCAAAGGAAACCCCGTTTATACAAATGAGCTGGACCTCAAGGGAGGAAGTACATTCGAGCTTGGCACAAGCACACTGCCGATGGGGGTTTATGTGATCGAGTTGAGTTCTGTAAATATCTTTGAACGCATAAAGATCATGGTCTCCCAGTTGTAGAATTGCAGAAATAGCCCTCTAAGACTCATTTTCCTTATATTTGCCCGAAACAAGCTTATTTTGAGCAAGAAAAAAACCAATATAGTCATAGCAGGGGCCGGTTCTATCGGCACAGCCATGGGGAATGCCCTGGCCATTGCAGGGCATGATGTTGTTCTGCACACCATAGAAGAACACCTCTTAAAACCCATCAATGAGTCGCACATCAACCCGGATCATTTTCCGAATTCACGACTCAGTGAAAAACTGAGTGCCACAGGCGACATCAATGTTCTGAAGCATGCAGATATCCTTTTTCTGGCTATCCCTTCCATCATTACCGTTGATTTTGTACTGCAGAATAAAGAATATATTGGCGACAAGGTGCTCCTTGTGAACCTAGCCAAGGGCTTTGGCTGTGGAAAAATGACCATCACAGGCTGTTTGGAGAAAATGCTGGAAAATCCGGTATGCACCATGAAAGGGCCCACCTTTGCCAGGGAGATCATGAATGGATCACCAACAGCCATGACCTTTGCGGCCTCGGATGAGAAACTCTTTGCTCAGATCGGCGATATATTTAAAGACAGCTCCATCTTCCTCGACTATACAAGCGATGTGGAGGGCGTTGAATATCTGAGTATCCTGAAAAATATTTATGCTATCATCCTTGGCATAGTTGATGCTAATTTTGATTCTCCAAACCTCCGTTTCCTTGTGCTCACAAAGGCTTTTGACGAGATGCGCAGGATCATGCTGAAATCAGGCGGAAAGGAGACATCCATGTTCCATTACAGTGGCTATGGGGACTTCGGCCTTACAGCACTGAACGACCTCAGCAGAAATCGTACGCTTGGACTTCTGATAGGCAAAGGATTCTTCACCAGAGACATATCCGACAAAGTGGTACTGGAAGGCAAACTGGCAGTAAACACTTGCTGTGAGCAAATACTCGACAAAACAGATAAAAAGAATTATCCCCTGATCTTTGAACTGCATAAGATCTTTATAAATAATTACGATATCTCTTCTTTTGTAGGAAATATACTGAAGCTTGTCCGCTAACAATATTACAGGTAAATAAAAGTTGATATATATAAAACTGATGGCTTTATGATAAAAGGGAAAAAGATCCTCTTACTTGCACCCCACCCCGATGACCCTGAATACGCTTGTGGTGGCAGTATTGCTCGCTGGAGTAAGGATAATGAGCTTTTTTACGTAGCTTTTTCACCATGCACCATATCCCTGCCGGAAGGCTTTGCTGAAAATGCACTTTATGAAGAACTTCAGGCAGCTGCCAGGCTAATGGGAATCCCGGATAAAAATATTTTTACTTATAATTTCCCTGTCAGAAGGTTCTCAGAATACAGGCAGGAGATCCTGGAACAGATGGTCAAAATCCGAAAAAGTGTGGGACCCGACCTGGTTGTGATGCCCAACTCCACCGACATCCACCAGGATCATAAGGTAATCTATGAAGAAGGATTGCGTGCATTCAAGCATTGCAGCATTTTGGGCTATGAACTTCCATGGAACAACCTGCAATTCTCCTCAAACTTCCATGTCAGGCTGAACAAGGATGACATGGCAGAGAAATGGAAAGCAATCAATGCCTACAAATCGCAGGATATCAGGGCATATAAGTCAGAAACTTTCTTTGAAGGTCTTGCACGGGTCAGGGGCATGCAAATAGGGCATGAATTTGCTGAGGCCTTTGAAGTGATTCGCTGGATACTATAATAATTCCTTGATCTTCTTTACCAATTCTTTCGTACTGGCATCAATGACCGGAGCAATATCCTGTATGGCCCAGTTGGGATCGAAACGCACCATGTCGAATTTTTCCTGATCAGGATCGATCAGCACAAAGCTGTTCCTGTTGGCATCAATGGTGATGATACAATCATCAAAGGCTACTGAGTTTTGCAACCACTCCAGTTCGGACAGTTCTTCCGGCTTACCCGGCAGTCCATCGAACGAGATTTTCCTATCATCACTGAAAAGGAGTTCGCCAGTCGCAGTACTTGTAGCCATATAGGCTTCACGATAGTTCCTGCCACCATGCGGACTTTTCATTCCTTCAAGGATACGTTCACAGCTCCCATCTTTCATGTCGATGCGATAAACGGCTCCTTCATGAAAAAATGTAGCCAGGAGTTTTCCCGCCTCTTTGCAGTCATACACCACTGAATTAATAAAAGCTGCACGTTGTGCTGTTGGGAGAGTTTGCTTTTCAGGATCGCTGATAAAAAGATAATCTTTTCCGCTGGCGCGCAATTTACTGGCCTCTTTTACATTCCTGGTCAGAATGATCTCCAGCCCGGTCCTGGCGTTATATCCTTGTTGAAATCCATGTTCCCAGGCAAACCATTCCCATGTTTTCTCAAAAGTAGCCAGGTCATATTCGAAGATACAGTCATAGCCGGATGAAGAAACCAGCAATCGGTCTGCTGCATGGCAATGATTAAATTGCAGGGTGTGGATATAGCTGAACCATGGGTCGTCGATCCTTTCCACTCCGCTCTCTCGTATCACATGAACCACATTTTCCGTAGATACTGCAATCATATCCTTAGCAACATCTATGCCTCTGGGCTCAGGCAGAAAGCTCAGGATCTCATACTTGCTGATCACCCCATTATCTATTTCAATAAATACCAGTCCGCCCTCGGCCACCTCCCTGCGCTCCACACTTCCTATCCTGCCATGCTTACTTTTGCGTGATTCGAGGTATCGTTCGCGGATCTTCTGCATTTCAAAGCTTTTCACGGTGACCAGAAACGCCTTGGGCTTGTAGAAACTACTGTTTCTTTGAAATGTTCTCAGCTCGGTTTTCATCATGTAATATTGTTCATGATTTCAGCCATCAGCTCCGCCGATGACCTTCTTGAATATTTATCCAGCATCGCAGTGTCAAGCTTTTTCAGATTACCGTCATTTGCTTTCCATGCTTCATATAATTGAAGGAGTTTCTGTTTGAACAGGTCTTTCTCCTGATAGTCGAGCATCTTTTCCCTTGCTGTATCATCCAGTATCGCTGCCGCATCCCCGTCAATCGGGCCAACTGATATCACCGGGCTTCCGGATGCCAGGTATTCAAAAAGTTTCCCTGTGATGATGAGCTTATTATTCTTCGATTGAGGTACCACAAATAGCAATAGCGAAGAAGTATCCATGATGCGGGTCACCTCCGCATGCGGCACATAGCTGACAAGATCCAGCTTCCCTCCAACGCCCTTAGCTTCAAAATATTCCGGGACTGATGAATCAACATTACCCACAATGCGGATTTTAAAATCCTTTGCAAAATCTTCTCTTTCACTGATCAACTCACAGATGCCATCCCATATTTTCGGAATATGTTGATTCGGCTTAAAATTCCCGGTATAAACCAGGCTAAATTCCTGAACTTTGAACTCTGAATTTTGAACTCTGAACTCTGAACTTTCCATATCCGATATATCAAAGCCATTCATCACCACATTCACATTCGAATTGCGGTCGCTGAATTCCTTTTGCATACCAGGGCTTACAACGCTTACGGCATCAGCACTTTTCAATACTGAATCCTCAAGTTTTTTATCAATCCGCCTGGTTCTGCCACTACGTGGCAGCATATCGTTATAATAAACGCTGGTCCAGGGATCCCTGAGGTCGGCTAACCACTGTATGCCTGTTTTTTTCTTGATCTTCAAACCTGTGAGGTGGGTACTATGCGGAGGGCCGGTAGTCACAATGAGATCAATATTATTGGCTGCAATGATCTTCAGTGCTTCCTTATAAGCATATTTCTTCCAGCCTTTGCGGGCATCAGGGATAAAGCAGTTTGAACGGATATACATTGCAAGACGATCTACCAGCGATCTTTTCTTATCGATATTGATGAGCGCTACGGAAACCGATCCGTCTTTTTTACCCTTCAGCATATTATAATAACGAAAGGGATCACTGCTTTTGGTCTTATAAACAGGGATATTTGCAGGAACCTCTTTCTCCAGCTCCTCATCAATAGCAGAATAGGTCCCGTCTTTGACAGTAAGGATATGGGCCTTCCAGCCAAAGTCTTCCAGGTACTTCACAAACTTCAGCCAACGCTGCACACCCGGTCCGCCTGCAGGAGGCCAGTAGTAGGTAAGTATGAGAACGGATTTCATGTTTGTTCGTTACTAGTCACTGGTTACTGGGCACTGGTTGCTGGTCACTAGTAACGAGTAACCAGTAACCAGTAACAGTTTTTATATTGCTTTCCGAATTTCAACAATTCCAAATACCAACACCAGCAGCAGCAATAAAATACTACTCGCATAGCTGATCACTTCTCCGGTATTATAAATGGCAGGTTCAAACTTAAATTCAATGGTATGTTGTCCTGCCGGGACGAGCATAGCACGCAGAACATAGTTAGCCCTGAAATGTTCGGCTGGTTCCCCATCAATAAAGACATTCCATCCATTCGGATAGTACACTTCTGAGAAAATCGCCAGCTGATCAGATCCGGCATTGGATTCATAGGTCATATGATTGGCCTTATAATCTGCCAATCGGATATAGTTATTGGTGTCGGTGACAAACTGCTTTCCTTCAACAAAATGACTGAATCTCTTGTCCACTACCATGGTATTGGCCGGGTCGATATCTCCGACAGCTACGATCTCCTCATCTGCATTCTCCACGATCTCATAATCCTTGACAAACCAACAGGTTCCAAGGGCATAAGGATTCATCACCGGAGCGGGCCCGCCCGATGTCATAATGATCAGGTACTTTGTATTAAGCATATTCAGCACCGGTGCCTGGCTCAGAACAACGCCAATCATTGCCGGGTCGGCTGAGCTGCTCATGGTGTTGATCAGCCTCACGCGTTCAGGTTCTATCTGAAAGTCGATCAGATCCTGGTACCTCTGCAACTTAGCACCATGATAACCACCAATTGAACGGTGGAAATAGGATGTGCTGGCATCGCTGAATGGGTTCACCGTCATGTTCAGCACCCTGAAGTATACTTCCGTATCCCCCAGTATTTTTTTATCCGCTTCATTAGGCTGGAATGGATAGTCAGCTTCTCTTGCCCTGACAAAATTATCGTCGTTCAAATAGCGTTTGTCCACCGCCCACATGTCGATCAATACCAGCAATGCAAGTCCGGCAAGGGCATATCCCGCTTTAATCTTGCTCTTGAGTGTGAGCCAGATCAATCCGGCACCCAGCAAGATAAAAAGGAGTGAACGGAAGGCATCAATGCGGAGAATCCTCATCCTGTCACCTTCCAGAGCGGCAATCACTTCATTATGCATCTCCTGAGGATATCCCATCCTGGTCACATATTGCATGTCGCCGGCATGGCTGAAATCAAAGATAACTCCCGGGATAGCCAGGAAGATCAGCAGGATGCCACCTACTGCAATCAAGGCATACTTTAAGCCATTTAAGAGCAATTTGTCATTACGTTCTTTCTCAAATACTTTCGCCAGAGCCAGGATCGCCAGCAATGGTATGGCAAACTCGGCTATGACCAGGATCATGGTGACTGCCCTGAATTTATTATAGCCCGGGAAATAATCCAGGAAAAGATCGGTGAACCACATGAAGTTCTGCCCCCAGGCAAGCATGATAGACAGTATCGTTATTGTTAGCAGCCACCACTTCAGCTTACCCCTGACTACGATCAGTCCAAAAATAAAGAGGAAAAAGATGAGCGCTCCAACATATACCGGTCCTGAGGTAAAAGGTTGCGTACCCCAGTACAAAGGCAGCTGACTTGCGATAGCCTTGGCATCGTTCTTTGGCACCCTGTAGTTAATCAGCATTTTATAAGTGTTCGAGCTCTCCCCTACACTGCCATATGAAGCACCACCCATAAAATCAGGCACCAGCAGGGTCCATGTTTCGCCTATTCCATAGCTCCATTGAGTCACGTAATCACGGTCCAGCCCACTGGTTTTATTCTCTTCATTGGATGTGAGTTCCGATTTGCCTCTCGTAGTATACTGTGCATGATCGTTAGATATCAGCAGGCTTGTGGCATGTGTACCTACAGCCAGCAGAGCTGCTATGGCAAGCACTCCTGTAGCTTTCAGAAAATGCGGCCAGGTCTTTTCTCGTATGGTATCCACCATCTCGAAAATCCCATATACCAGAATGATCATAAAGAGGTAGTAGGTGATTTGAAGGTGGTTGGCGGCGATCTCCAGGGCCAGGAAGAAGGCGGTAAGCAAACCCCCTGCAATATATTTCCCCCTGTATGTCAGGATGATACCTGCTACCACCGGCGCCATATAAGCCACCGCTGCAGCCTTTGAATTATGGCCGGCTTCAATAATGATGAAAAAATAGGAGGAGAAGGCGAAAGCCAATGCCCCAATAGCCGCCAGCCATGGTTTTACCCGCAAAACAAGCAACAGTATAAAAAAGCCCAGGAAATATACAAACACCTGATTGGCAGGATGTGGCAATCCAAGCTGCAATACTTTGTTCACCTTTTTAAACAGGTTTCCATTGAACTGTACCGAAATAAAATATGCCGGCATACCCCCGAACATGCTGTTGGTCCATAGGGTATTATCGTCGTTGGCCTTATTGTGATCGGTAATCTCCTTCGACATGCCCTTGAAACGGTCAATGTCGCCCTGTTTCAGTTTTTTTCCTTCCAGTGCGGGAGAAAAATAGATCAGGGAAATCAGAATAAAACCTACGATCGCAACTGCATAGGGGATTAATTTTTTATAATTGAACTTTTCCATGTATATTATTGGTTTGAGGCATGGGGCCTGGGGCTTGGGGTCTTTTAATCCAACACCCAACATCCAACACCCAACACCTATTCATCTATTTCTTCAAAATCAACATACTCCCCCATGTTCTCGGTAGAGCCTTTTTTATCCTTTGCAGGGTTCTTATCAATGCTCACCTCTCCCTCTTTATGTGCTTTCTCTTTCACATCATTGGGGTTGATGCCCATCTGTTCCATCATCTTTTTCTGCTTTCTTTTTACCCAGTATAGCAGCAAACGGGGAAAGATATACCTGATAAATAGGGAAAATCCCAGCCATATCAGAACCAATATCAGGATAAAATTTAAGAATGATTCCATAGTTCAATGCCCCGACTTGCGGGTTAAAATGTGACGCTAAATTATTAATTAATGATGAAAGGGCTTCTTAAAATATTATAAAACCGGGTTTTTGCGGTTCCGCTCCCTCTTTCTGTCGTGTTCGGATAGCATGATCTTCCTGATACGGATCGACTTTGGTGTTACTTCCAGGTATTCATCTTCACCTATATATTCCATGGCTTCTTCCAATGAGAATTTTACAGCCGGTGCGATCGACAATTTATCATCAGAACCGGATGCACGCATATTGGTTAGCTTCTTGGTCTTGATCACGTTGATGACCAGGTCGTCATACCTGGTGCTCTCTCCTATCACCTGTCCGGCATAGATATCTTCATTAGGATCTACAAAGAATTTACCCCTGTCCTGTGCCTTGCTTATTGAATAAGCAATAGCTGTTCCGGTTTCCATGGCTATCAGGGCACCATTTCTCCTGCTCTGGATCTCACCCTTCCATGGTTCAAAGGCTTTGAAACGGTGAGAGATAACGGCTTCGCCTTCGGTTACCGTCAGGATAGGATTGGCCAGTCCGATCAGGCCCCTGGCCGTAATCTTAAATTCCAGGTTTACCCTGTCGTTTTTAGTCGATATATTTAAAATATCGCCTTTTCTTCTTGTAACAAGCTCGATCACCTTGCCTGAAAACGCTTCAGCAACATTCACGTTCAGCAGTTCAACAGGCTCATGTTTAAAGCCATCAACTTCCTTGATCACCACTTTGGGCTGGCCAAGCTGAAATTCATAGCCTTCTCTACGCATGGTTTCAACCAGGATAGATAAATGGAGGATGCCACGGCCATATACCAGCAGCTTATCCGGAGAATCAGTTTCTTCAACCCTCAGAGCCAGGTTCTTTTCTATTTCCTTAAACAGGCGATCTCTCACATGCCTTGAAGTCACATACTTTCCTTCCTTGCCAAAGAATGGTGAATTGTTAATGGTAAAAAGCATACTCATCGTGGGCTCATCAATGGAGATGGGCTTCAGGGCTTCAGGCTCTTGATAGTCAGCGATGGTATCGCCAATATCAAAATTATCAAGCCCCATTACGGCCACAATCTCACCGGATTTTATTTCAGTTTTTATTTTCTCTTTACCAAGTCCTTCAAAACGGTATAATTCTTTCACCACCGACTTATTGGTCAGCCCGTTTCTCTGTACGACTGAAACCTGGTCTCCCATTTTAATACTGCCACGATGAATTCTACCCACAGCAATCCTTCCGGTGTATGATGAATAATCAAGTGAACTGATCTGTAATTGGAGGGTCCCAGGATTATCCTCAGGTGGATTAACATAATCAATAATGGTATCGAGCAGATAGGTCACATCAGCAGTGGGTTCTTTCCAATCGGGGCCCATCCAACCTTGTTTTGATGAACCGTATACCGTTGGGAAGTTGAGTTGCTCTTCGGTGGCGTCCAGTGAAAACATCAAATCAAATACGCCTTCATTGGTCTCATCGGGACTGCAATTGGGTTTATCCACCTTATTGATGACCACGATAGGTTTCAGTCCCATTTCCAGGGCCTTTTGCATTACAAATCGTGTTTGAGGCATAGGGCCTTCGAATGCATCAACGAGTAAGAGCACACCATCAGCCATGTTCAATACCCGCTCTACTTCCCCGCCAAAATCGGAGTGGCCCGGTGTATCGATGATATTGATCTTGGTGTCTTTATACCTGACAGAGACATTTTTAGAAAGGATGGTGATCCCCCTTTCTTTTTCCAGGTCGTTAGAGTCAAGGATAAGATCTTCCACCTCCTGGTTGTCCCTGAATAATTTCACCTGGTGCAGTATCCTGTCAACCAGTGTGGTCTTCCCATGATCAACATGGGCTATGATGGCGATATTTCTTATTTCCATATGTTTTTGCAAAAAAAAACCCCGCTGATCAGCGGGGTTTTAGAAGTTTATCTCATTTCATCAGATACAGTTAGACGCTTCCTGCCTTTAGCCCGGCGTGCTTTAATCACCTTCTGCCCGTTAACAGACGACATCCTTTTTCTGAATCCGTGTTTGTTCTTGCGTTTCCTGTTTGATGGTTGAAATGTTCTTTTCATTTTATCTTCATTTTTGGGAGTGCAAAAATAGAGCTTTTTTTAATTCTAACAAATTATTTTGCAGGAATATTTTTCAAAGTCTCTACAAGATAATCCCAGAACATGCCTACCGTAGGGATATTCACCATTTCGTCAGGAGAATGAGGGTTACGAATCGTTGGCCCGAATGAGATCATATCCCAGTGAGGATATGCTGATCCAAGGATACCACATTCCAATCCGGCATGGATCACTTTCACATCAGGGACTTTGCCAAAATTCTTGTTATAAACCTCTTTCATTTCTTTCAGAATGGGTGAATCCACATTAGGTTTCCAGCCAGGATAGTCGCCTGAATTCTCAGCAATAGCACCGGCTTCTGTAAACACATCGTAGATGGATTTGGCTAGCTTTTCTTTATCAGAATCTACAGCAGAGCGCTGCAGGCTCGCCATCTCTATCCTTCCACCCTCGGACTTGATCACAGCCAGGTTGGTTGATGTTTCAACCACATCAGGCATGTTCTTATCCATGGCTATAACGCCATTGGGACAATTTTCAACAGCCTGGTAGAGCCCTTTACAGCTCTCTTCATCAATCAGGCTTTCCGCCATACTGGTCTCTTCAATATCAATCTCCAGGCCGGGATCTGCCTCTTTAAAGGCATCCTGCTGTGCAACTGCATAGGCAGATACAAAACCAAGAAAATCTTCTCTATTTTCGATCGGAATGGCTACAATAGCAAAAGATTCACGGGGGATGGCATTGCGAAGGCTCCCGCCATCGATAGCAGCCAGCCTTAAGCCAAACTTATCAGCAGCTTCCATCAGCAATCCGTTCATGATCTTATTGGCATTGCCACGGTTCAGGTTAATATCGAGTCCTGAATGTCCTCCTTTCAGGCCGGTTATGCCAATTTTATATGTAACAGCTCCATCGAAGACTGCTTCTTCTGTATAATTGAAAACACCAACAGTATCTACGCCCCCGGCACAGCCAATATACAGCTCACCTTCATCCTCTGAATCCAGGTTCATCAGGATATCGCCATCCAGCAATCCGGGTTTCAGTCCGTTGGCACCGGTCATGCCTGTTTCCTCATCAGAGGTAAACAGTCCTTCAATAGGTCCGTGTGCTATTTCGGTATCCTGCAAAACGGCCATCGCGGCAGCTGCGCCAATACCATTGTCTGAACCAAGTGTGGTCCCCCTGGCTTTCACCCAGTCGCCGTCGATAAAAGCATCGATGGGATCGGTCTCGAACTTATGGTCAGTACCGCTGTTTTTCTGAGGAACCATGTCGAGGTGCGCCTGCAGGATCACTCCTTTACGCCCTTCCATTCCCGATGTAGCAGGCTTTTTTATAATGATGTTACCCACTTCATCTTTGAACGTTTCCAGTCCCAGCTTCTCTCCAAACTCCATCATGAATGCCTGGATAGCATCCTCATGTTTGGATGGCCTGGGCACCTGTGTGAGTTGATAAAAGTTTTCCCATAATGCCTTTGGCTTCAGATTTCTGATTTCTTCACTCATAATAATTATTTTTTAATTTTCTATTTCCCAATGGGAAGCAAAGGCCATCTCCCTCATTCCAGAAAATGGCCTTCACCCCTTTTGGGTCAGATAAGTTATTTTTGGATATTAGGTTGTTCAAGTCCATACCCTTTTTTGCGATCCTCCACCCTTAGCATGAAGGCAAAGAACAGGGATAAGATCGAAAGGCCAAGGAATATGAGCATGTCATAAAAATAATCATATGTGATGTTCAACTTTTCCTTTTCAATAATTGTATATGCCTCATTTTGGCCAATCAATATTATTTTTTCAAGTGTTTCTTCCTTGTCGCCCGACACGTCAATATTACTGATCCCGGAAACGATACTTATATAAATCTCATTTCTCACATTCCCTGTATCGACCTCTTCAATTGTCACAGGGATATATTCAGTATACTGAACAATAGAATCAACAGTAGCCCCAGTGGTTTTATCAAGTGCTTTGCCTATCTCAATATCTGTGAATGAACCTTCCGGCAACATTTCTGTGAACGCTTTCTCTATTGCTGATCTCACCAATATTTTGTTTGGAGAAACATCAGGATTAGTAGCATTAAGCACGAAACCAAGAATCAAGGGAATAAATAAAAGTCCTATGTTCTGAATCCAGAATATAACAGCATAGGCTGTACCCAGCTGTTTTTCAGGAATGATCTTTGGCACTGAAGGCCACATGGCTGAAGGGACAAGTGAAAACCCAACACCAAGAATGATCACCATTACTGCTGCGATCCACCAGGTGGTTAGGCCAGGGATTGCCAGTACCCCATGTACAAATATTAGAATTAAGGAGCCAATGATCATGATAGTGGCACCCTTTCCATATTTATCATAGACACCACCAAACAAAGGGGTAAGGAAAAGCGTACCCAGCGGTAGTAAACTTGGAATAAGACCAGCCAGATAAGGGCTAACATTATATTTATTGATCATCAGGTCAGTGGCATAAAACAAAAATGGAAATACCGCTGAATAAAATAAGACACATAATATGGCAATATACCAGAACCCCCTGTTGGTAATGATCACCATGATGTCTTTGATCTTAAATTCATCTGATGTGTCAACCTCGTTATCCTTTTCGGATTTATCAAGTCTAATATCGAGAATCGAAAATAAAATAAAGGATGTAATACCAATCAGCATCACCACCAAAGCAAATAGAATCGGGGCTGTTACCGTAAAGTTCTTGGCAAGGGGCAATGAAATAGCCAGTGCAAGCAAAGTCCCTAGACGGGCAATTGACATTTGCATCCCCATGGCAAGCGCAAGTTCCTTTCCTTTAAACCAACGCACCACAGCTTTTGAAATCGTGATCCCTATAGCTTCAGTACCCACTCCAAAAAGTGCAAAACCAAGCGATGACAATAGCACTTGCATCTTCATCTCGCCCAATAAGGGAATGTTAACAGACGATCCTGCAGCAAACTCATGCGAAACTGCCCAATAGTTTAATGCAGTACCGATAAACATGACTAAAGTTGCTCCAAGTCCAGTTTTTCTTATACCAAGTTTATCCAGGATGAATCCGCTAAAAATGAGCATAAACAGGAATACATTAAACCATGCATAAGCAGAAGTATAGGTTCCAAAATCTTCACTATTCCATCCAAGAATACTTTCTAGCATTGGCTTAATCGAAGAAAGTGCATAATTGAAATAATATGCACCAAAAATTGATAAGGATGCTAGGATCAAAGCAGTCCAGCGAGCTGCTTTGGAATCCCTTAAGGATTTTACTATTTTTTCAGTCATAATATATGGTTTGAATTTATATGCAAAATTTAGAGAAGGCGAATATAGATAAAATAATATAGCCAGAATCTGCACCCGGCTATTTTGTTTTCAACTTATCGCGAAAGTGGTATATATATCAGCTTTTTGCTGTGGAAAAATTCCATGGGGAAATTAATATCCAGGTCATAAATGGCGTATTTTCCCTGTATACCATTCATTTCTTCTTCCACATCTCCACCCTTCAGGTATAGGATCCCGTTGTTGAGGCTGTTGAAGTTCTTTTTCCTGACCTTTCGTCTAACCCATTTCAGAAATACCGGCATGCGGGTCACTGCCCTGCTCACGATAAAATCAAATGAACCCTCAAGCTCTTCAGCACGGATCTGGATGGCTTTAACATTTTTGAGTTCCAGTACCTTCGCTATTTCATTCACTACTTTGATCTTTTTTCCGATAGAATCCACAAGTGTAAATTTTGCTTCAGGAAACAGGATTGCCAGGGGGATGCCCGGAAAGCCTCCTCCCGTTCCCACATCCAGGATCTTTGTCCCGGGCTTAAACTGAATGATCTTTGCAATAGACAGTGAATGAAGCACATGGCGCTCTTCCAGCATATCGATATCCTTGCGTGAGATCAGGTTGATCTGTGCATTCCATTCTTCATACAAAGACTGAAGCATAGAAAATTGCCTGTCTTGCTCAGGGCTTAAATCTGGGAAATATTGGCGGATGAGTTCCATTGCCAACAAAACTAATAAATAATGCGGTGCGGGGGACGAGGGACGCGGGATGCGCGGGACGGCGGGGGACGGGGGACGAGGGACGCGGGGCGGAGACAAAATCAAAACAAATAAACAATAAGTTGTGAAAAAGTTAAGTTAATTATCCTGCAAGTATTCATCTTGCCGACTATTTTTGCATTTGATGACAAGAAAACCAACAATTATTACATTAATATTTTTTCTGAGCGGTATTATTGTAAATGCTCAGCAAAGGATTAGCGTAGAAGATTATATCCTGACCTACAAAGATGTGGCAATGGATAAGATGGAATCATATGGCATCCCTGCCTCCATCACCCTGGCACAGGGCATCCTGGAATCAGGCAGCGGCAACAGCAAGCTGGCTCGCAAGGCCAACAACCACTTCGGCATAAAGTGCCATAAAGACTGGAATGGCAAAACTTACCATATGGATGATGATGCGAAGAACGAATGTTTCAGAAAATACAAGTCTCCGGATGAATCCTATCGCGACCACTCCCTCTTTCTGACCACCCGGGACCGATATGCCGATCTATTCACGCTGAAGATATCAGATTATAAAGGCTGGGCCCATGGTTTGAAGAAAGCAGGTTATGCCACCAATCCAAAATATCCTCAGCTCCTGATCAAGATCATTGAAGAGAACCAACTTTATGAATTCGACAGAGGCATTACCCCCACCCAGCTTGCGAAAAAGGAGGAAAACCCGATTTTGGCTGATACACCTGTAACAGGCCCGGTGGCCTACCCTTTAGCAAGCACATATGAGCTCATTGAGATTTGGGAAACCGGACGCAAAGTATACAGCAACAATGGAGTAAAATTCATCTTCGCAGATGCCGGCGACAATTTCTCCGACATTGCAGCTGATTTTGAGATCTATTCCTGGCAGCTACCCAAATACAATGAGCTGGATAAGAAACACAGCCTTGAGCAGGGAGAAATGATCTATATCGAAAAGAAACAGAAAAAGAATAAAGAGGCCGGCACACACACCGTAAAAGCAGGCGAAAGCATGCATTTCATTTCACAACTTTACGGAATACAACTCAAGCAGCTGTATAAACATAATAAGATGGAGGAAGGGATGAGTGCAGCTGTTGGGAAAGTAATAAAGTTAGATTGAGTTCGGAGTTCGGAGTTACTGTCAACCGTTAACTGTCAACCGTTAACTGTCAACTGTCAACCGCTCAATAATTTCCTCAAACAAAACAATCAGATCTTTTTCAGCTATTGCTGCTGTTTTCAGAATATCCACGATATCAGCTACTGCAAGATTGTCGGGATCACATTCATCGGTAATGACAGATACGGCGGCGCAGGGTAAGCCCATATGCTTGGCCGCGATGGATTCAGGAACTGTTGACATGCCCACAACATCTGCTCCTATATTTCTGAGATAGCGATATTCAGCCCGGGTCTCCAGCATGGGGCCGGGAAAAGCCACATACACACCTTCATGAAGGCTAATGCCCCTCTCTTTTGCAATATTCCGCATCAGCTCGTTGATCTCTCCTGAATAGGGTTCGCTCATGTCCGGGAAGCGGGGGCCTAGTTCATCATAATTGGGGCCGATAAGGGGATTATCACCCAGCATATTGATATGGTCGGTAAGCATCATCAGGCTTCCCTTAGGGAAATCCATGTTCATACTACCACAGGCATTTGAAACCAGCAGGGCATTGATGCCCATCAGTTTCATCACCCTGACAGGAAACACTACTTCCTGCATGCTGTAGCCTTCATAATAATGAAAGCGTCCATGCATAGCGATCACTTTTTTCCCACCAAGGGTGCCATAAATAAGTTCGCCTTTGTGAAACTCAACTGTAGATACAGGAAAATGAGGAATATCTTCATAGGGAATCTTGATATCAATATCGATCCTTTCAAGCAGTTTACTCAATCCACTGCCCAGGATAATGCCAAGTTCAGGGGCAGCCATTCCCTTCTTCAGAAGGTAATCTTTAGCTTCATTCATCTTCTCCATACGCTTATTTTCTTACGTTCTTCCACCTCACCCCCTGGCCCCCTCTCCTCAAGGAGAGGGGGAAAAGGGTGCCAGGGGGTTAAGGGGGTGAGGTGCCTTGTAAATCGGGCACCATTTTATATCAACTATGCTGCAAAAATAGCAAGAATTTCTTCCCTTTATCCGGTCCCCTCGGTTTATGCACAAACCCCTGTTAATTTCAATTCGGCACAATTTCTGTTTCTAATGAAATTTAATATAGATTTGTGCGTTGATAATAAAAAATGGGAACACCTCTTTACTAAACCCTTAACACCTTAAATAAGATGATCAAGAGAATCTTAAAAGTTACATTACTGCTTATGATCGCCGCTAGCCTGGGATCTGGAATGGCCGGATGTAAAAGCAAGAAGAAGCTGGCGCGTGAGCAAGCGGCTGCAGAATATGCCAGAAAAGTAGAAACAGCCAAGCATGACTTGCTGTCCATTATCAATGATGAAGGCAACATGAGCCTGCAGGAAAAAGAAAGCAAGTTGCAAAGGGTAAAGGACATGAACCTGAATGAACCTGAGATACTTGCTTTGATCCGTCAGGCAGAAGAGGTTATTGAAGCTGAAAAAGCAGAACAGCGAAGAAAATGGGAGGAGGAGAATAAAAAGAAAACAGAGGCCATGAGCCTATCTCTGGCCGACTATTTTGCCCTGGTGGCAGGGGCATCGAGCGTTGACAACGCCAATATCAAAATCAATGAAGCACTCAAACTCTTTGCAAGCCCTGACACACCCGTGCTGATCATCATCAGTAAGGAAGGTGAACTGGTAGATTACGACCGGCCAACCACAGCGAAGAAATACCTCGAATATCTCAAGGACCAGAAGAAAAACCTCAATGAGATCGATAATATCGAGTATAATGATAGTGGGAAGATTAAATTATTAGAACTTATTAAAAAGGATTATTAAGCCATGAAAAGATTAAGCCTGATTCTTATAATATTGACCGGTATGGCCTTTGGCTATACCGCAGAAGCACAGACCGACATTAGCCCTGAAAGAAAGCGGGCCATCGACAGCCTTGCTATGGAGAAGATCCGCGACCTTGGCAAATACATCAGTATCATTGGAAACAAGCAAACCCCATTCTCTGAGGCAAAAAGGGTGATCGACCGTACCCTCGAACTCTTCGTGGAAGATGCTCAGATGGGTGTTTCTTCCCTGTACAAAGATGAAGTAACCTATTACGGCATCAAAGAATACCTCGAAAGGCTGATGCTGCTCAACTATGACAAGGTGAAGATAGAATGGTTCAACATTCAATATATCAGTGACCTCGAACTACAACCCGATGGGCGCTATGTGGGGGTAATCACCATTTTCCAGCGCTTTGAAGGGACCTCAGACGACGGCCTGGTGTATAAAGATGTCACAAAGAAAGACATCACCGTATATGTTGAACGAAAGCAAACACAGATCCAGGGCAAGTTGATAGGCTTCTGGGATGTACTCCTTGGAGATATCCGGGTTGTAGAAACAACAAAATAAATCCTATGTCAAAAATGATCCCCATCCCGGCAATACTCTTGTTGCTGGTGCTGTTTCCATGGAATGCGCAAACACAATCCATGGGTGAATTCAAATATGACGAGACAGAGTTATATGCTGAAACAAAACAGGTAAACCAGTTTTTCAGGAGGTTTAACGGGGAAGAAGATAAGCAGGGGGAACGCCTCTATACCAAGGACAAGGATTTCAGGACCCTGAAGCTCAGAAAAAAATACATCCCCGGGCTTTTCAATCTGGAAAACAGCATACTGAGTGAAGCAGCCAAGGAGAAATTTTCAAACCTTGTCCTGGACAAGGACAAACCTGTCTACCTGGATTTTCATGGCGGAGCCTGGCTATGTGAGCTAAAAACAGTTTTTAAGTATAAAGGCGTGGAAGAGGAACTGATATTATTCCTGGTATTACAGGAAGAAGAAGTTGGCTCCAAATGGGTTATAGACGGAGTATATTTTAAGCCATTTTATGATGAAGTGAAGCAAGCTGATAACAGCAATTTCAACGACTCCAAGTTTCTTCATCCCCTGAGCCATGAGCTTGGGTTCATGAACATTTTCAGAGTTTTTAATGAGAGCGACAGCCTCGAATATTTCGCTCATAGGTATTTTAAGCCTGATTACTTATCTTTGTTCTTTTATGAGATCAAGGAGGGGAGGCTGGAGTTTAAAACAGTTAAAGACCTGAAATTCCATTTTTTCCAGATCGATGGATGGTATTTCGAATTAAGCTATTTCAACCGCGACGGGTATAACAGCGGATGGCTCATCTCCAACCTCCTGGAGATTGACGAAAAGAACAGGGACATCCTGCTCAACTATATATACCATGAATAAGCTTTACTGTTTAATTGCGCTATTTCTGATATTCCTTTTACCCGGCACAAGCTTTGCACAAGAGGATATAAGCCCTGAAAAGATCGAGGAGTATAAAGCCAACGTTCAAAACCTGGTCGATTTCCTGGAGTATTCTTTTAATACCCTGGGTAATCAAAAAACATCTGCCCGCGACAAGGATGTGATCATCAACCAGAGTTATTCCAAGATCTTCCGCGACGCGGATGTACAGGTGGAAGACGACCTGGATGACGAACGGGAAACCCTGATCAACAAAGACGTGCAGGCCTATCTCAAGGATATCGATTTCTTTTTCAAAGAGGTGGAGTTCTCCCTCAATGTGAGCAGCATCGATCATCATTTTACAGCAGATAAGGAACTATACTTCGTGGTGAACCTGACACGCACACTAACCGGCATTACTGTGACAGATGAAAGCGTAAGTTCCAATAAAGAACGCTTTATAGAGGTCAACTTTGATGAAGCTGCGCAGGATCTCAGGATCGTATCCATATATACAACCAAGATCGACGAAAAAGACGAGCTTTTCGCCTGGTGGAACAAGATGTCTGAAGCCTGGAGACAGGTGCTTGGCCATGAAGCCATCATCACCGACACCATACTATTGTCCAATGTGATTGAGATCAACGATACCATGGCCATCGCTCAGTACTATGGCCTTAAGCTTGTTTCTGTTGATACCATCCTGGTGTATGGAAACGACACCCTGCATATTGAAGAAACAGATACGCTTGAAGGTATATTCATGGACACCCTGGCCCTGAGAAAAAACGTGAGCTACCGCATGCTGCAACGCCTGGCCTCTGAACCGGAGATCGATATCAGTGGTAACTTGAACATCGCATCTCTGGAACCCCTGACACAAATGGGTGAACTCACAAAGGTGAACTGTGCCAATACTCTGATCGATGACCTCAGCCCACTCAGGAGCCTGATCAATATCGAATCCCTTGACTGTTCAGGAACAGCTGTTACCAGCATTGCTCCCTTGCAATATTCCATCTCGCTTAAAAATCTGGATATAAATTCTACAAGGATTTCCGACATGGAGCTGCTGGCTAACCTGAGAAACCTTGAAAGACTTAACCTCTCACAGACACCAGGCGACAGCCTGGAGATGCTCTCCGGTATGCTCAGCCTGCGTGACCTGAGGTTTAACAATACTTTTGTCAGTGACCTTACTGCCCTGCAAGGACTTACAGAGCTTCAGATTATGGACTTTTCAAGGACCTATGTCAGAGACCTGGCTCCTCTGCAGCAACTTGTCAACCTAGAAAGGCTATATATCAGCAGCACTCCCGTAAGTGACCTCCAGGCCCTGTCGGGACTGGAGAAGCTGCAAACCATTTACCTGGACAGCACCAATGTGAGCGATCTTGAGCCCCTCAACGGGCTAAAAGAACTGGAGATCGTTTATTGTGACAATACGGGCATCACAAGGTCGAAAGCCAATATGTTCATGGCTGAAAATAGCAAGGTGATGGTCATATATGAATCAGTTGCCCTCACCAAATGGTGGAACAGCATGTCGGGCGACTGGCAGGATATTTTCAGGAGTATGATCCTGCTTGATCCTGAACCCAGTAAGGAACAATTGCACCAGGCGATAAAGATCACCGAGCTTGACATTTCCGGCAAGCAGTCGATCAACGACCTTGCACCACTCAAAGTACTGACGAATCTGCGGTCCCTGGATTGTAGCAATACAGGGGTCACTGATCTATGGCCAATCTCAGACCTCATCGACCTGCACACTCTGGATTGTTCAAATACCGGAATCAGCAGTTGTGACCCTCTCCGCGACCTGACCAACCTTGAACACCTGGATCTAAGCAACACCAGGGTAAGCAACATTCAATGCATTTCCCGGATCAAAAACCTCAGAGAGTTGAATATTGAAAACACTTCAGTAGCAACGATTAATGTTTTTGGAGCTTGCCAGATGGATCTCATTTATGCTGATAAAACAGGCGTAAGCATGAGTGAGGTCATTGCTTTCAGAAAAGAAAACCCTGAGTCCACAGTAGTCTATCAAAGTGCAGAACTGCAAACCTGGTGGGCAGGACTGTCGCAGTCATGGAAAGATGTTTTCACGAAGGCAGAAGGGATAAAAAATACACCGGAGATCGAAGAACTGCATCGCATTGCCGATCTCACTGAGATCGATATCTCACAGAATAAGAACCTTGGCGGGCTCATCCCCCTTCAGAAGCTATATTTATTGCGTTCCCTGAAAATGAATGACACCCAGATATCTGAGCTGGAGCCCATATCAGGGATGATCACATTGGAGGAACTGAATATTTCGAATAACCCCATCGATGGACTGGAAGCCATCGCCGGGCTGAGTGGACTGGAAAAACTGGAATTCAAGAACACGCCAATAAGCGACCTTGGCCCCCTGACGGAATTAACGAATCTAAAAATGCTGGATATGGCCGGCACGGAGATCAAAAAAATGAATGAGGTTGCATTTCTGAACCAATTGGAAGAGATCTCTTTCTATAATACTGCCATTAAATCGCTCAGCCCGCTGGAGGACCTGACTAAGCTGAAGCATATCAAGTGCTACAATACCAAGCTCAGCGAAAAGAAAGTCCTGAAGTTCGGTGAAGAAAGACCTGGATTGGAAATTATCTTTTATTAATCACTGTTTCTAAACAAGCAGACAACCATCGGGGGTAATTCGCGGTCCTTCTTATATCTATATATTTATTAGATTTGCTTCAAGTTACAAACCATCTTTATATGAAGTTCATTTCCTCACTACTCACAATATTGTTTCTTACGGGAACTTTATTCGCTCAAGAACTAAGCGTTCCCCAGACTGCAGAACCCCCTGCACTGAGTTCAGCAGAACTGGATGCACTGAAAAAAATTCCTATCCTCAAACTACCGGAACAATATAAAAGCAAAAGCCTGCCGGGAATGGTGGACAACTCCACCCAGCCCTACATGCGTGAAGTTTTTCAGCAGCATATGTATTGCTGCGGACAGGCTGCAGGCGTAGCATATAATTTTACGTATGAGATGGACAGGATGAGAGACCTTCCTGCCAATACCAATGACAATCTTTATCCTACCCACTTTACCTGGAACTGGATGAACTCCGGTTACGGATATTATGGTGTGAGTTTTTTGCATAGCTTCCAGGTGCTGAAGCATTGCGGAAACATGAATGTGACTGATTATGGCGGCAGCCTCTCTTTTGGCGGTGAGTCGAGATGGATATCAGGCTATAACGAGTACTACCGCGGCATGACCAACAGGATCAATGATGCCTTTCAGATACAAGTTGGTACCCCTGAAGGGCTTGAAACATTCAAAAACTGGATCAATGACCACCTGGACGGTTCTGCCGTGGGCGGTGTTGGCAGTTTTTACTCTCAATATATGTCGGCAAGCAACACCTTACCTGCAGGAACACCGGAAGCAGGAAAGTATGTACTAACTTATTTTGGCGGTAGTGCCAACCACGCTCAAACAATCGTGGGTTATAACGATTCCATCCGCTGGGATTATAACAATGACGGGCAGTACACCAACGATATAGACATCAACAACGATGGCCAGGTGACCATGAAAGACTGGGAGATCGGCGGTTTTAAGATGGTACAGAGCTATGGGGGCGTTCCAGGCTGGGGCGACCAGGGCTATGCATATATGATGTACAAAACCGTAGCCGATAAACTCGGTGAAGGTGGTATCTGGAACAATAGTGTTTTTGTGCTTGATGTGAAGGAAAGCTGCGACCCTCAAGCTACCATGAAAGTTACACTGACACACACCAAAAGAGACAGGCTGAAAGTCGTGGCTGGAGTTTCAAACGATCTTCTTTCTGTTCATCCCCAGCACATCCTTGAGTTTCCTATACTGAACTACCAGGGTGGAGGCCAGTACATGCAGGGCGGCTGGAGCCCTCCGGAAAACAAAACAATTGAATTTGGACTCGACATTTCACCCCTTCTCAGTGAGATCAACCTGGGGCAGGATGTAAAATTCTTCCTGCAAGTTTATGAATATGATCTTGACCATTTGGGCATAGGTGAGGTGAACAGCTTTTCGGTGATCGACTATACCAGCGGCACTGCTGTGGAGCACGTGAGCCCACAAAGCAACGTACCCATTATAGATCATGGGCTTACAAAGCTTACAGTTAACGCTAACTTCGACTTCGACAGGGTGAATATCAACAATTCATTACTGCCCGCAGCTACTGTAGGGCAGCCCTATTCCGTACAGCTTTTTGCCGACGGCGGGGATGCACCATATAAGTTTAACCTTGTAAAACACTATGAAGAAAGCATCTCCACTGAGACTTTCCCCATGGTGAGCCAGACCCAACTATACCCCAACAGCAATAGCAATGGATTTGTCACAAAGGCCCTCGAATTCGATTTTCCGTATTACGATTCTGTATATTCATCTGTTACCGTACACGTGGATGGCTACGTGATGTTTGATGAACAACTGTATCCCTACCCCTATTTCATCGATGATATGAACCTTTTCAATATCACAAGGCATATCTCTCCCTTTATGTGTCACGACATGAGGTTGTACTCTGGAGATGGCATCTGGTATGAAGGAGATGCTACACAGGCCACCTTCCGCTGGAAAGCATCCATCGACGGGGAAAGTTCCACAACCGACATTAATGTTGCCTTAAGGCTGTTTCCCGACGGGAAGATAGAATTCCTGTATGGTGACATCGTGATCGGCGATCATGTCCTATGGGTTCCGGGTCTGTGTGATGGCAATGAGGATCATCAGCAATTCTCTTATTTTTATTTCGATGCTTTGCCAGTGGTGGATTCTCGCTATAATTATGAAAGATATACATATCCGGAAGGGCTGAGCATATCCGACGATGGCATGATCACAGGAACAGTAACACAGCCGGTGAACGGGGAAGCAATGACTTTCAAGCTTACTGATAATAACTTTGTTTATGATACCAAGACATTATATTTCTCTACGTCAGGTATTCAGATGATAGATTCTATCATTTCAGGTGGGGATGATATCATCGAATACGGTGAAATGGCCAACCTCAGCATTGAGCTGACCAACCTTGAGGGTGGCCCTATCAGCGGTGCCAGCATGGACATCAGCACAACAGATCCTTATATCACCATACTCGATGACAATGAATATATTGGCAGTATGCAGGTGGGAGTACCGGTCATGCTTGAAAATGCTTTCAGCTTCCAGGTAGCCCCAGGCATACCCAATGATCATACTTTTGAAATTGAAACGACGATCAACGGATCTATGAAACAGGTATGGGAAAATACGCTCCTGTATGAAGCCCATGCACCGGTGATAGATTTACTCCAGGTCGTTATTAATGATGGCGAGAACGGAAGGCTCGACCCCGGTGAAACGACCGACATGGTCCTTCTTATCAAAAATAATGGAGGAAGCAGGGCTTCTATGCTGGATTGCATCCTTACTTGCCTCGACCCGCTCATCACAGTCAATTCCTCCAGCCAGTTGGTGGATGAACTACCTATCGACAGCAGTGCGCTCCTGGTTTATAATGTGAGCGTGGATCCCACCACTAACATAGGTCACATTGTAAGTTTAGACCTGGAAATAGATGGGAACATGGGTTTTGAAACCACTGTAAGCTTTGAACAGCGCATTGGCCTGACCCTTGAAGACTTCGAAACAGGTGACTTCCACTTGTTCAACTGGGGTTTTAAAGGAGAACGTGACTGGTCTATCAATGCATATGGACCTTATGAAGGCAATTTTTGTGCGCGTTCCGGCTCCATCACACACATGCAGGAAACTTCCATGATCCTGGATGTAGAGATCCTGGAAGCAGGCAATATCAGCTTCTTCAGGATGGTAAGCTGTGAAGACGATGAAAACGACAACTATGATTACCTATCATTCTATATAGATGACGTTGAGCAGGCACGATGGGATAGCATTCTGAGCTGGGAAGAAGTAAGCTTTCCGGTAAGTACCGGATACCACAGGCTGGAATGGAAATATTCAAAAGATACTACAGTAAGTGCCGGTCTGGATGCTGCATTTATCGACTATATAAGTTTCCCGGGATGCCTGGACATGAACCCACACCTCAGCTTTAATCCTGAAGAGATAGACAAAAGTATGAAACCGGATGAACAGGACACTGACACACTGATGATCGGTAATATGGCTGAGGGGGAGCTTGAATTTTCTATTATTATTGCATCTGTAACCGACTCGAATGATGGCGAAGGCAACAGAAACATTGCAGGCTCATATCTCGAATGTGATCAAACGGAATTCTTTGCAGGCGAACCCTTCTCCTGGTCTTTCACTCTTTTTAACGCCAGTGACGATGATGAATGGCTGACCAACCTGAGTATACAGTTTCCTGATGGGATAGAACCCAAGGCAACTTCAAACTTCCTGGGAGGAAGCAATGGAGATCTCGTGTTTGCAGGTAGTTTCGGTAACGGTGCTTTGATGAACTGGCACGGTGAGGACGTTAACGGATGGGGCGTGGTTAAAGGCGGAGAATATGCCTACGGGTCGATCGATGGATTGATCGAAAACGATTTCACCGGAGATGCAACATTGGAGTATGTGATCAGCGGTGATGAATATGGAGGCCTGCCTCATCTTATTGAAGGAAGTACTATACTAACCAACATGGGTGGAAACATATCCTGGATTTCATGTGATATATACAAAGGGATCATCAACGGTTCAGGCCAGCAAGAGATTATGCTGAGCTTCAATACCGATGGGCTCAACGATGGAGATTATTACTGCAATCTGATCATCAGGGATAACTTCCAGCATGAAACCATTATCCCTGTGCATTTACTGGTAGACACGTACCTGGGCACTGAAGTACACTACGGCCCATCCATGCACATGGAAGTCTTCCCTAATCCTTTCAGCAAAGAAACAAGCATCAATCTGACGCTTGAACAGCAAGAGCTGGTCAGCATCCGCGTGACAGACCTGGAAGGCAGAACTATTGCCCTGATCGCTGATGGTAAGATGCTTCCTGCCGGCAGGCACAGCTTCAGCTGGGATGCCGGAGAAGAATCATCTGTAGGCAATGGCATGTATTTCATCATCGTGGATCACGGAACAAGCAGAGAAGTGAAGAAAGTAATCAGGTACGAATAGACAGTCATGAGATCAATGGCAGCCACCATAGCATTATTCATTGGCATGCAATGCATGATGGCGCAGGGCTTATTATTAAACCAAGCCCCTTCCCTCAGTCCATATGATTCACTCATGCTGGCAAACTTGCCTGAATTGAGTGCCATACCTGTGCTGAAGAGCAGCGATCTCCCCTATTTCCTGGATAATTCAAGGCTCCAATATTACAGGCCTATCTATAAACAAGTCAGCAATGAGTGTGGGCAGGTAAGCGGCATCGCCTATAATTTCACCTATGAAATGAACAGGCTGCGCGACCTCCCCGCCAACGATCCAGCCAATCAATATCCACCCCATTTTACTTATAATTTTATGAATGGCGGTGCCGGATGGTTTGGTGTAAGTTACTTTCACAGCTTCGAGATCGTGAAGGCCCTCGGTTGCCCCAGCGTGACCACCTATGGTGGTATGGCAGCAGGTGGCGACGGCAGATGGATGACAGGATATGAGGATTATCTGAGTGCCATGAGTAACCGTATTCGCGAAGTATATCAGATCAGGGTGAACACAGAGGAAGGACTTCTTCAGCTCAAGCAGTGGCTGCACAATCACCTCGACGGCTCAGATGTGGGAGGCGTGGCATCTTTCTACGCCAACTCGCCCTGGAACATGAAGACTTTGCCTGAAGACAGCCCGGAAGCAGGGAAAAAAGTAATCACCTGGTGGGCCGGGAACCCGACACATGCCATGACCATTACCGGATATAACGACTCCATAAGGTACGACTACAACCAGGATGGAAAATACACCAAGGATCTCGACATCAATGATGATGGAGTGCTGGATATGCGAGACTGGGAAATAGGAGGATTGCTTTTTGCCGATGGCTGGCAGGGCGGGATCAATTTTGGCGACAGTGGCCGATGCTATATGATGTATAAAACCCTGGCAGATAAATTATACGAAGGCGGCATATGGAACAATGCCGTACACATACTGGATGTGAAAGAGCTGGAAAAGCCAAAGCTGACAGCCAAAATCAGACTGACTCACAATAAAAGGAATATGTTAAGGATCAGGGTAGGCATCTCATCTGAAGCCAAGGATACCCTTCCGGAAAAGAGCATCAGCTTTCCAGTATTCAATTTCCAGGGGGGTAGCTACTATATGCAGGGCGGTTATGAGCAGGAAGAAAATAAAACCATTGAATTCGGACTTGACATTACACCCCTGCTGGGACTGCTAAACACAAACACATCGAAGCAATTCTTCCTCATTGTTGAAGAACGTGACCCTGAAAGCCTGGGCACAGGATATATTGAGCATTTTTCAGTGATCGATTATAGCGGTGCATCCGCGGTGGAGTATTCCAGCCAAGCAGGCTCTATCCCAATCCGGAATGACAGGACAAGTTATGCAAGCCTCTTTTTCCCGGAGAGCCTGGAGGTTATGGACATTAATAGCAAATACCTTCCGGCAGCTGTTGTTGGGGAAGAATACTCCTTTCAGTTGGAGGCCACAGGAGGTAGCATACCTTATAAGTGGTCAGTGCTGAATGCCACAGCAGACATACCCATCCAGGCTGAGATCAATTCCACCGGCATCTACCAGGAAAATGATTACACGAAATACACCAATATCCCCTATGCCCTTCCATTTGGCTTTCCTTTTTACGGAGAGATATATGACTCCATATTCATATCACCAAACGGCCTGATCCTTTTTGAAAATACCAATTATCCCTGGCCGTACCTCAGAGACCCGGATCTCCTGATCCGTACCACCAAATGCATTGCACCCTTACTGTCATACTTCCTGAGCCTGGATACAGCATCAGGGCAGGGAATATGGCTCAAAGAAGACGATGACATGCTTTCAATCAGGTGGCATGGCAAGATCATTGACCTCGGCTATGAGGCCATGGTCGATTTCGCCATCAATATGTATGAGACCGGGAAGATCGAATTTGTCTATGGGAGCGAACTTCAAGGACACAAAACAATCTGGTCGTGCGGCATCTCGAAAGGTGATCATATGAACTATCATATCCCCACCATTTCAGAAGCCCCGATAATTCAGGATGGCGACGCTATTGAAATACAATGTACTCCCCTGCCGGAGGAGATGCATCTCAGCGAAGACGGACTATTTTCCGGCTCCCCGGTAAATTATTACAAAGAAGTTCCAATATGTTTTTGTGTAGAAGATGACGAGCATTGCAGGTCGTACCGCACACTTATATTCTCAGCCACAGACCTGGGTATAGAAGATCATGCTCTCAGCGATAAAAGCATCCAGGCCTATCCGAACCCATTCAGCCAGAAGATCTCTATCAGGATCATGGAAGAAATTGATGCCACAACGGACTGCAGCATCTTTGACGTAAATGCCAGGCATGTAAGGATGCTTGCAAAGAACAAACTTTTGCATAGCGGAGATATTATCCTATGGGATGGAAAGGATGATGCCGGGAATTCCTGCCCGGAAGGAATATATTTTCTTCGCATTGCAACAGATCGACAAAGCATCACAAAAAAGCTCATTTTCACCGGACAGTAGCATGCGTTCATTTCGGCAAAAAGATTAATTTTGTCTCTTCACCCAAAAAGCTATCATGGAAGAAATATTGCAATTGACAATTGACTGGGGCGTAGCCCTGTGTTCCGGTGATGAGAACAATGTTACTGCCCTCTATCACAAAGATGCCGTACTCTGGGGAACCCTTTCCCCTGTGATCAGAGATACTCCTGAACTGATCAAGGAATATTTTGTAGTCTTCGCAACACTCGACAGAATCAATGTAGAATTCAGCGATCCTGTGATCAGGAAATACGGCAATGTGGCTGTCAACAGCGGTTCCTATGTTTTCAGCTGGTACGAGGATGGTAAAAAAGTTGTTGTCCCCGGAAGGTACTCTTTTATGTACCTGCTGGAAGATGAATGGAAGATCATAGATCATCATTCATCCGTCACTCCAGAGCAGCCCTTTGACCTCTCAAAATTTATCAAGGAATAGGTCTGCAGCTTGAGCGGAGACCCCTGCATGCACAAAAGAAAAAAATACCTACTGGCGGCAATTCTGATCGCCATGCTGGCATCGCCTGTTACCAGATTATTCTCTAACATTTTCCCGATTACAATAGCCCCTTTAAGAGGACATATAGTGCTGGCTGAAAAGCCTGTTTTTACATGGGAGAGATGGTTTGATAGCGAATATCAGACTGAATATAACAATTACCTTGAAGATCATCTTGGTCTCAGGAATGTGTATGTACGCATTTACAACCAGCTCGACTTTTCCCTATTCAATATTGGGCATGCATCAGGCGTGATCATTGGAAAAGATCATTACCTATATGAAAAAAATTATATTGATGCCTATACCGGGAGAGATTTCCTGGGAGAAGCATTTATTGAAGAGAAATGCGAGAAGATCAGCTATGTTCAGGATGCTGTATCAGAAATTGGCATAGAGCTTTTGATCGTTTTCCCCCCGGGGAAAGCAAGCTTTTTTCCAGAATATATTCCAGAGCAATACCTCGAGGGCGGAAAAAGCATTACAAACCACGAAGCTTACGTAAATTGCTTCAAAGAACAGGGAATCCGGCATATCGATTTCAGCACATATTTCAATGGCATGCGCGACACATCATCCTATCCGCTCTATCATAAATGCGGAATACACTGGAACCAGTATGGTACCTATATTGCGCTTGACTCAATCATCAATTTTGTTGAAGCCGCCAAAGGGATTGACATGGTGGACATGAGCGTAGAAGGCATCGAATTATCGCGAAGGCCCAGGTTAACCGACTATGATGTAGGCGATGCCCTCAACCTGATCTTCAGAATTCCCGACAAACCTATGCCCTACCCCTATGGCTATACTTACGATACCATTGGAAAGAAGCAACTTAACCTCATGGTCATTGCCGACAGCTATTACTGGAATATATTCAGGCTTCCGGGAATAAGGGATCTTTGGGGAAAGCATCATTTCAGGTATTATAACCGTCAAACCTGGACCCTCGACATGCAGGAAAGGCCTTCGATGCAGCTTAGCATTGAGGAATTATCGACCTTTGATGTGTTGTTGGTATTGTATACTGAGGCCAATATGACCCAATTCGCGGATGGGCTCTTTGGAACGCTCTATGATTTGTTTCAATACCGCGACAGGCTGGAAAGCATTAAAAATAAGATCCGCAGAACACCCGAATGGATGGAATCTGTGATCAGGAAAGCTTCTGAGCGCGGTATCTCCACCGAAGAAATGCTTAGAAAGGATGCCATGTGGGTCCTGCAAAACGAATTAGAGAAAGAATAAATATAAATCCAAGAAATGGTCTTTAGCAGCAGTTTATTTTTATTGTACTTCTTCCCGATCTTCCTGATCGTGTATTATCTACTCCCGAGGGTAGCCAAAAACCCATTTGCCCTCCTGGCCAGTATCTTTTTCTATGCCTGGGGAGCACCGGTTTTTGTATTTGTGGTACTGGGATCTATTGTACTCGATTTTTACCTGGTAAAGCTGATGGACAAGAAGAGCGGAAGTGCAAAGGGCTGGCTGCTGGCCGCTTCCATGACTCTCAACATCGGCCTGCTGCTCTACTTCAAATATGCCAACTTCTTCGTTGACAATGCCAATGATATATTAACATCTCTCGGAATGAATGCCGTTCACTGGGTCAGGATTGCCCTGCCCATTGGTATCTCCTTCTTTACCTTCCAGAAGATCACCTATGCCGTTGATGTTTACCGCAAGGTGCATGCACCCCTGAAGCTGGTCAGTGACTATGCCCTGTACATCCTGATGTTCCCACAGCTGATCGCAGGGCCTATCGTTCGCTATAATGAGATCGCTGATCAATTGGTTGATCGAAGTGCAAATGAAAATATCGACAACAGGCTTACAGGATTCTTCCGTTTTGTGATCGGCCTGTCGAAGAAAGTATTGATCGCCAACGTACTTGGCGAGGAGGTTGACATTATTTTTGCTCTGGGTGGAGACTCCATCGACAGCATGACTGCCTGGTACGGCATCATCGCTTACAGCTTCCAGATCTATTTCGATTTCTCGGGATACTCCGATATGGCCATAGGGATAGGCCGTATGATCGGCTTCCGTTTTCCGGAGAACTTTAACAATCCCTATATTTCACAGAGCATATCCGAATTCTGGCGCAGGTGGCACATCACCCTGGGACGATTCATGAAGGACTACCTCTACATCCCCCTGGGAGGGAATAAGGTTTCTAATGGAAGAATGTATTTCAACCTCTGGGTGGTGTTCCTCATATCAGGTTTCTGGCACGGCGCCGCATGGAACTTCGTGATCTGGGGTGCCTTCCACGGCCTCTTCCTCATCGCCGACAGGGTTTTCCTTCTCAAGGTTTATAAAGCCATTGGCAAGGTACCCAGCATCATCATTACCTATCTTATCGTACTGATCAGCTGGGTGTTTTTCAGGGCAGAAACCTTGCCGGATGCCATCAGCTACCTCGACAGGATGTTCTCCTTTACTGCAATTGGAGACGGCATCATCTTCGATTCGAAATTCTATACTATTTTGATCGTGGCGATATTCTTCGCCTTCTGGGGAGGATTTAAAGGAATTGAAAACTGGCAGGTGAGATTGTTTGGAGAGAAACAAAGCTTCAGGAGCATTATCTGGATGATTCTTTTCAGCATTATATTCTTTGTGATCAGCCTCAGTGCCATCACATCATCAGGATTTAATCCCTTCATCTACTTCAGATTTTAATCATGGCCGCTAAAGTCAAATATATCCTCTTTATCATTATCATGGCAATCATGGTGATGCCGGCCCTGCAAAAAATCTTCCATATTTTCCAGGAAAGGCCTCTGCATGGCGATTTTGAACAAAAGAGCAAGCCCGTACTAAGCAAGGAATCATGGATATCAGGGAATTACCAGTCGGCATTCGATCCATGGCTGGAAGAAAATATCGGCTTTCATAATGTGCTGGTCAGATTGAACAACCAGATGGATTATTCAATATATCACTCACCAAATGCTGAGGGTGTCATCCGTGGCAAACAAGGACAGCTTTATGAACAAAACTATATCAGGGCGTGGGAAGGGAAAGACTTTGTGGGGGAAGAACTGCTAGACCTTAAACTCAGGCAATTTCGCTTTCTTCAAAAGCATCTGAAAAATCAGTTCGACATTGACCTGGTGCTGGTGCTGGAACCCGGCAAGGCATCGGTCTATCCCGAGGATATCCCATCGAAGTACAGGAAAGCAGCAGCAGGTAAAAGCAATTATGACTATATGCAATTGCGCGCCAGAGAGTTGGATATCAACCTCATCGATATGAATGCCTGGTTCATGGAAATCAAAGACACAGGTCATTACCCATTGTTCCCGAAGCAGGGAACACACTGGAGTGAGTTTGCCATGTGGTATGCTGCTGACTCTCTCATCAGTTACATTGAGCACATAAGAAACATAGACCTTCCTGAAGTTGTGCAGGAAGGAGTGATATACAGCAAAGAGCTTCAATCAACTGATTATGACGTGGGTGTCACCTTAAACTTACTGTTTGAACTGGAACATGGTGCAATGCCTTATCCGAAATTTCATTTCAGGGAAGACTCCACACATCAAAGGCCCAATGTGCTGGCCATTGCCGACAGCTATTACTGGAACATTTACAATACACATATCCCGGAAAACCTTTTCAGCAAGCCGGCCTTCTGGTATTTTTACAAGAAGGTATATCCCGACACATATTTTGGTGACAAATCTGTAAAAGACCTCAACCTCAAGGAAGAAATAGAAAAACAGGATGTAATCCTGTATATGGCTACTGAACGATTTCTATATATGATCGACCGGGGCTTTGTTGATGACCTGATGGAATTTTACGGACTTCCTCAAATCAGGAATGAGCTCACCCGTATCAAGACTAGCATCCTCTGTGACCTGAGCTGGTTTGCAAGTTTAATTGAAGAAGCCGACAGAAAAAACCTTGAACTATCCGAGATCATCGACAGGCATGCCCACTATGTATTTATGACAGCAGATCCCGAGACTTATTACGGCACCTACGGGCCGGAGCCTTTCATCAGGAGTATTCTAAACAACGAAGAATGGTATAACAAGATCAGGGAAAGTGCAGTTAAGAATGGTCTTACTGTGGAAGAAAGTCTGATGGGGGAAGCGCGATGGACCCTGAACGAAAAACATCCTGAGGCACTTGCCAAATACGATCGTGTCAATCAATTGATGGTTAACATCCGTTCCGACAGCAGCTGGTACAGCTATGTGACTGCCAAAGCCAGCCGTTATTATATGACAGAAAAAGAGATGGTGAGGGCCGAGGCGGAGTATGTTTACCGGCAAGAATCGCAAGCTGTAGATAGGGACTAGGTGCTGGGGGCTGGGTACTGGATACTGGATACTAGATCATGGATAAATGGTTAAATGGTTACATGGTTAATATAATAACTGTCAACTGCCTACTGTCAACTGCCTGCCGCCTATTGCCTGGTGCCTAATGCCAACAGCCAATTTAAAAGGATCCTCCCAGACCAAAATCCGCCTGTTGGAGAGCAATAACACTGATGACCACCAGTCCCAGTACAGGAATAAAAACTGCAGGAACAATTCTCGATGCCCTTGAAGGTGCACGGGCATATTCATAGGATTTAACACCCGATATTGATGATACGGGAATGGCAACAAGAGTATCAAGGCTGTTGAAGGTGGTATCTGAAGTGAATATGTGTACAGAGTTGATTACATCAGTTTGCTGTTTTACAAACTTATTCAATCCCTTTTCCTTCGGTTCAAGGTAGTTGAGATGATGGCCAAGTTGTGGGTCCAGTCTTACGATGAGGCTATCGTTCTTAATCTCCAGATCGTAAGCTTGCCAGGCTTCCTCTCCCCTTTGTAGGATGAGAAAATGTCCATCATCTTCATGCTGCTTGATCGATTGCACGGTATAAGGATCTTCGGGGAGTACCCGAAAATATGAGCAGGAAGACATTAATACGACCATTGCGATGAGTAAAATTTTTGTTTTCATAGCGTAAAGCTTTTGGTGAATCTTCAATAAAATTACTGCCATTAAACGCTAAACTGAAATTGATTTCCAACAAGCCCCGCGCTATTATTATTGATATTTACAAATCAGGGACAATAGCAGGAAGGGTCTTGCATTTATTGCAAATGCCGGGGGCTGGATACTGGATGCTGGATACTGGATACTGGATACTGGATGTTGGATACGTTTTGCACACACGCCTTTAAATCAAAATTGTCATCCTGAGGAATCCCCGCTTTGCGGCATGACGAAGGATCGGTTTGCGTGCATCCGAAGATCCGTGCCTGTCAACTGCTTGTCTCCTGACAAGCAATATTTTTCTATCCGTTTACCCATCACACCTGGGCCATGGTTCATAAAAAAAATCTGCATAGCCAAGTATCTATGATCAGTGATAGTTTAGGCCATAATAATCCGGCTACCACCCAAGCATACCTTGATAGTTTTAAGAATGAAGAGTTGGATAAAATGAATGAAGGAATATTATAGCGAATAGCTCTAATACCCCTTCGAGTACATATTTGATTTAACTATTCTAATTCAATATTTCTTTAAGCTCCCAAATTGAATTATCATCAAAATCTAGCTTAATTATTCCATCATTGATTGTATAAAATAGATTTGACACAAATCTGTGACAACTGTCATTTGGTACGGTGCTAGATATTGACAAAGATGAGTCAACAATTATATCAAAATACATCTTATTCATGACTTGCAAACTATCTAGGTACATATCCTTCCTTCCATAATAGTTTTGTAAAGCCTGATAATAAAGACTATAACAATAACACCAATCGTTAGGCTGATTAATTATCCTGAATGTTTCAATACTCATTTGAAATGCTCTATCCCTATGAGTCGTTAATACAATTTCAAACTTATAATCTCCATTTCTGCTCTCAAAAATACACTCATCTGCTTCATTAGTGTAATACCTTTTTGGATTGTTTTCTGATTCTGATCGAAATGTTTCTGAATATCTCCCTTTACCATCAAATACAATGGAATCCCCAATTTCGTTTATATAAATCAAAGTTTCATTCCCAATGTAGGAATTTTGTTTTTTTAGATCTCCCAACAAAAATTCATCTATCTCTTTTTTACATCCAAATAGAAATATGGATAAGGCAGTAAAAACTAACAGTTTCCTAATATAATGACGATTTAGCTTACACATATATTTCCTTTTCATTGAAAGATACTCTAATTTCTATAATCCTGTGCTACTTCAACTAAAACAGAACTGAAAATTCATTTTTGTAATAGACCATTTAGCTTTTCGTAAGGAGTTTTTCCCTTAAAAGCACTGTGTGGTCTCCAGTTGGCGCGGATCTCTCGATCCGTGCCTTTGTAACTACTTGTCTCCCGACAAGCAATACCATTTATTCAAATTTACATATTTTCTTCCACTAAATAAGCGGTGAACCATGCACTAAGAGATGAGTCAACAGGACGAACGAATCTTAGGATTCGCGCGAGTGGAAGTGAGGCTAGAGTTACTATAACTCCAGTTCATATCACTTTAGCCATAATTAATGCTAGCGAAACCCATTATTGAGTCTGAAGAGAATACGAGATGCTTTACAATCCAAGTTTCGATTGGCTTGAAACCAAAATTTCCCTTACCTTAGTATGTAAGAATTACAGAGCAGAATGAAAATAGTCAAGCTATATATATTTCTAATATTTGTGATTTTTCTATCTCATGAAACGCAAGCATGGACAGATATTTCACGAGGTAATCACACTGGAGAATTATATTTTGGTTCAGCATGGTACTACATTGATATTGGGGAACGCTATGATGTAATATGCTTCTCAGATGATTACGGGCAAACATTATCGTTCAAATATATATGCGATATAGATAACGGAGACATGAGAATTGGAAATATCTTGTCAGACGCAACTGAAGGTGTTTTTTATAATTGCATACAATATCCACCAGAAACTTTTATAAGTACGGATTGCTGTTCGAATTGGGTACAGTGTTCTGGCTTCACAGCGCCGTCACCCTTTTATACAAGCGGGAACGAAGTTGGGGTTATTTATATGAGATCTTATTATTATGAAGGACTATATAAAAGCCACGATTTTGGAGAGACTTTTGAGCAAGTTAACGATACAGCCTATGGCTTTCTTGAGATTGGAACTGAACCAGGAGAGATATATTATAATTGGGGCCCGTCAATTTATCATGATTTTCAAATTTTTCTCAGTACTAATGGGGGGATTGACTTTGAATTTATTCAAGAATACGATTCAACAGTAGCCGGTTATAATCTATCAGGACACTACCCTAGAATATTCCATGGAAGTCAGGTTGGTGAATTATACCTGGTAAGCTGGCATTTACCAGAGAACTTCAAGATTTTCTACAGTACAGACTATGGTACATCCTTTGAACTAAGGTACGAGTCTCCAATGTGTAATTTTTACTATGAAGGATATGTTTTCACCCCTGGCTTCGAGCAGGGTACTTTCTACTATATTAAAGGAATGCCATGGTTTGACGGTATAAATACCAAAGTTCATATCTTCTATAGTGATGACACAGCTAAAACCTTTACAGAGCATATTCATATTCTGGATTCAAACTTCCCGGTTAATATTTATGATGAGCAATTGATAGATAGTAGATACACTGAAATAAATAATTACCCCAATCCCTTTACATCATATACAAGCATAGAATTTGAGATCGATAAGGCAGACCAATACACCATTGAACTATTTAGCCTTTCAGGACAGGCTTTGCTAAGAGAAGATCAGTATTTCAATATTGGTTCGCAAAAAATAAAGCTAAATACGAATGACCTCCAACCTGGGGTTTACTTGTGTTCAATAAAGTCAAATGGACAAGTACTTGGGGTAAAAAAGGTTATCAAGGGTAAGTAGCTGCCTAATAAGTTGACACCATGTTGACACCAGAAATAAAAAAGGACTCACAAATTAATGTAAGTCCTTGATTTTCAAGTCGGGGTAGTAGGATTCGAACCTACGATCCCCTGCACCCAAAGCAAATAAGGTTTTTAGGTACACATAAGTTCTAATCTCGAAGTTATTAACACAATACGGATATAGACATTTAATCCAGGCAAGTCAATAAAGGCTCTGTTCACTTGTCAGTAAATATGCCAGTATTAAAAAGAAAAAGCCTCGCAACTCATTGAATTACAAGGCTTTTAAGATAATGCTAGCGGACTGGACGGGACTCGAACCCGCGACCCTCGGCGTGACAGGCCGATATTCTAACCAAACTGAACTACCAGTCCAAAGTCATAAAGAACTTTCCCGAAAATTGGGACTGCAAAAATACATTAAAATTTTTATTTAACAAGAAACTAATAAGTTTTATTTGTCATCAATTCCATTTCTCAAGCTCAGCAACAGCTTTTTGCATTTCACGCTGAGTCTCCAGGGCTTTCACAATGGTTTCGTAATAAAACTGCACCTCCACCAGGTACTGATCAGGGAGATCTGACCCATATCATAGGCCTGTTTTAATAATACAGTAGTATTTAGGGTGAGCAGTGACATAGAATATGAATCAACAAGTTGATGCAGATCAAAAGCCTTGTTGTGATCAGTATCGTCGTGGCTGCAAGCATCATAATCTTTTGCATTTTTTTATCTAAGGATGCAAACTTGCAAGTAGTTTTAATTTTGAAATTTTCGTACATATCCAAAGTTTTCTACCTTTATGCCTCAAAATTGTCTCTTTGAAGAACTAAATGTTTGCTCATGCCCAGAAAATCTGACCATTCTCCGCAATTAAGCTACAAAGAAAGATATGACCTCGTACGACACCCCAAGCGCATCCGCAGCTCAGATGTGATCGAAGGGGTATTCAATAACATCGTTTATTATGGCTCACCCGACCCATCGCTGATTGCAGCCACCGGTTCAGTAAATGGCATCGACTGCATCATCCTAGGGCAGGAAAAGCCACGTAAAGGAAAGAAAAGCAAAGCCACAGGTATGGTAAAGCCGGAAGGTTTCGGATTTGGCCTTGAGATGCTTGCCCAGGCTGAAAAGAAAAAACTGCCGGTGGTTTCCATCATCGACACCTATGGTGGCGACCCCAGCATGGACTCAGAGATGGGTGGGCAATCCTTCCTGATCTCCGACTCTATCAGCAGGTTTTGTGATGCCAACACACCCACCGTGAGCTATGTGATTGGTGAAGGTGGTAGCGGTGGGGCCCTGGCTATGCAGGTGGCCGACAAAGCCTTTATGCTCGAAAATGCCATCTACTCCGTAATCGCCCCGGAAAGCTGCTGCAGGATCATCTTCCACAGAAGACTCACAGCCGGCGAAGATATTGAAGAGGTTTTACCGGATGCACTCGACATATTGCGTCCGGGCGTTGAACACCTCATGCAGATAGGTATGGTGGATGAGAAGTTACCGGAACCGGCAAAAGGAGCTCATCTTGATTATGAATATACCTGTGGGGTGATAAAGAAATCACTGGTCAAGACCCTGAATGAGTGGATATCGAAATCACGTAAAGGGGAAAAAGAATTCAAAGCTTCCACCATCAAGAAACTTAAGGAAAAGAGGCGGGAAAAAGTATTGCACTATGGTGAGTTTATTGATGACCTCGATAAACTGGCAAAACGCAGGACAAAAAGAAAGTTCCCCGATAAGGTGAAGACCATCCATATCGAGCAGGAGAACTTCGAGATCATGCACCTGATCAAAGCCCACCTGGAAAAACAAGGGATAGAAGACACCGAACTGGTGAACTGTGAAAAACAATGGGATCCGGATAAAAACCTCTTTAAGGTGGCCGGCGGTTGTGGCTTCATTTCCAAACAGGATTATATCGATAACTTTTATGCATGCCCCAATTGTGGTAAAGGTGAATACCTGAGTGTTGAGGAACATATCGAAAAGATGTGCGACAAAAACACATTTCAGGAGATAGAAGGCGATATGTCGTTCAAGAAGATGCTGAATGGAGATTTCTACAACTTTGGAAGCTATAGGAAAAACCTGACTAAGACAAGGGAAAATGCATTTTCCAATGAAGGACTGGTCACCGGAACAGCCATGATCAATGGTAAAGCCATCGTGTTGGTGATCTCTGACCTGCGATTCTTTGGCGGCTCTTTCGGAGCTGTTTTCGGTGAGAAGTTCAAACGTGCTGTTGATTATGCCGTTGAGCATAAACAACCATTCATTTCTGTATGCTCCTCAGGGGGTGCACGCATGAATGAAGGACCCATGTCGCTGGCGCAGATGGCCAAGATGAATATGGCCCTGCTCGATTTGAAAAATGAAGGTATTCTCTACCTGTCTATCATCACCGGTCCGACAACAGGTGGTGCATACGCAAGCTATGTCACACAGGGCGACATCATCATTGGCGAAGAAGGTGCCCTGGTTGAATTTGCAGGCCCACGTGTTGTCATGGGTGGCGGATTCAGTGTCGATCGCGACATCATCACCACCAACAAGCTATATGAAACCGAGAAGATCCAACACCTTGTAAAACGAAAGGATCTAAAAGACCTCCTCTCCTACTATGTGAGGTTGTTCTATGCCCTCCGCTACCCCGATAAACGAAGGAACAGGGGAAGGATACTTGATTTCAGGAAAGCCTGATAAAATAAATTTTATGAAGAGACCTGTCGTCAGATACATGATTTTATTGATAGGCCTCCTGATGGTTTCAGGGATCGCCCGTTCCCAGAACCCGGCATGGATGTACTGGGACCCATGGACCTGTACCATCCCCTCAAGATACCTTTCTTCCATCGACATTGATGCTGAAGGAAAGAAATGGATTGGTACCGAACCCGTTTGCGGTGGCGGCATCTGTACCGACGGTGGTTTGGCAGTCTTCGACGGCTACACCTGGTTGGTGTATGATTCCCTGAATAGCACACTGAACTCTAACTTTATCGGGTCAGTACATATCGATGAAAATGACCTCGTCTGGGTTGGGACCAACCATGGGGAAGTATCTTCCTTCAACGGAAACAACTGGGAAGCCCACCCCTTCCCAACACCAGTAAACGTACCCGTATTCAGTATCAGCTCTGACCAGTACGGATATACCTGGGCAGCCACAGGGGGCCATGGACTCTTTATGTTCGACGGATCATCATGGGAGCAGTATTATGGCGGAAACTCTATCCTCCCTGATTACCTTAACAGTGTTGATGTGGGTCCAGATAACTCAGTCTGGGCAGGAGGGGCAGGCAACTTGATATTCAGTTACACCGGTGATTGGAGCAGCTACCAGCTTCCGCCCGATCTCTATTTCACATCTACCATTGCCGCCGATCATGAAAACCGCATCTGGGTGGGCAGCGATGGCATTTTCTGCAGCTACTATGCTGGGGAATGGACGGTCTTTCATGAAAGCATTACAGGGATTCCTGATACTGCCATAGGTTATGTCTTCGACATTGCTTTCGACTACAGCGGCAACACCTGGATCGGGCATTCCATGGGCCTGATCAAATTTGACGGGGCAGAATGGACCACTTTCAAGCCTTCAAACTCAGGCATGCTCTCAGAACATGTTCAATCCCTTGCCGCCGATGAACTCGGCAACCTCTGGATAGGAACAGCTGACACGGGATTGATTGCCTATCAGGAAAATGGTGTTGTGAAGATCGAAGAACGAAGAACGAAGAACGAGGAAGGAGTGATTCTTCATGATCCATATCCTAACCCTGCAAGTCAGCAGGTCAATATTCAATATGAATTTTCCGAAAACTCCTATATTCATCTTTCTATAGTTGATATGCTTGGCCGTACGATTTATACTCTAAAGGATGAAATGCAAAACCCGGGATCTTATATCATTGAATGGGATAACACATTGAGTAAAGGCATTTATTCAATCCGCCTCCGAACACATAATTTGCAGCATTCCCAAAAACTAATTATTCACTAAGCTCTCTTTCATCATATTCGTTACTCGTTACTCGTTCTTCGTTCTTCACAAAAGCTCCTTTCTCCCTAATCACCCAAAACCTCTCATCTCCTACAGGGCTCTTAACCCATGGTGGAACTGATGAATCCAAAATAACAAGTTGTGGATCAAACCACTGGAAGACATCTTCAGGATCGAAAGGGCAATTTCCCCTGAGGATAAGATAATCAATCCTGAGCTTTTCGCGGGGCGGATGGCAGTGCGGGAAGGAGCCCTGCCAGATTAGGATTCGAGAACATGTAGCATTGAGCATATAGCATTGAGCATTTATCATGTGGCTCGATAAAGTGTTGATTTCAGGATTATCAAGGCCTTTTTCAAGCCAGTATGGCTTTATGCTGTAGTCAATCTTTCCATCTAAGGCCAACAAGAGCGAATCAGCTATAAAAGTGTGGGATGTTCCTGATATGACATCATACGCAGAATGGCCATTGACAGCATATACAATAAAGATCTTTTGATGTTGCCGCTTGTATTGCAGGCTGAGTCTGTAGCATGAAAAAGCAAAGATCAGCAGCAGCCCTGCCAGCAGATACAGCTTTTGTCTCCCTATAAGAAAGGCCGAGATAAAGCAAATGATCAGGGCGATCATTATTGCCATAGGGATGTCGATAAAGATGCCTTCTGCCATTCCGTAAGGGATGCGGTCAACCATGCTGACACCTGCATCCATGATGCTAATAAGCAGTTTGAATAGGTACGTAGCCACCTCTGCAGCCACGGTAAATACCGGCATCATAAAGAGGAGTATCCCGGAATAAATGATCAGGGAAGAAAGCGGGATCACGATGAGATTGGTAAGCAGGCTGTACAAAGGAAACTGCTGAAAATAATACAAGACCACTGGCAGGGTACCCAGCTGTGCTGCAATGGAAACTGAGGTAATAGACCAAATGCTGCTGATGAATTTATATCTGAAGAAAAAGAGGTTTTCAATAGATTTCTGAAGAGAAATGATGCCCAACACAGCAGCATAGGATAGCTGAAAACCGGCGCTGAACAAGGCATATGGATCAAGAAAAAGCATTAAAAGGGCTGATGCCGAGAGGGTATTGTACACATTCTTATGCCTCCCCAGGGCATTTCCAAGAATAAAAAAGCTGATCATGCAGGAGGCCCTCACAACCGGGGAGGCCAGGCCTGTGATAAGCGCATATGACCATATGCATGCCATCAGCAATACAGGCAACAAGAACTTGCCGGCTCTGACCCTCTTCAAAAAGGCAAATAAAAAGTTCAAGACCAAAAAGATCACCCCTACATGTAATCCGGAAACACATAATATATGCATGGCACCGGCACGCGCATACACATCCCTGATATCGGCATCCAGATGACTATCTTCACCCAGTAATAAAGCAGAAGATATCCCAAAATACTTTCCTGTGACACCATTAAGACTGAGCTTTTCAAGCAGCTTTTTCCTGATGCCTGCAGCAAATCGCATTAAGTCAAAACCGGCCACATGATCGCTGAATTGCCATTGCCCTTTTTTAAGATAAGTACTGTGATAGATCCCTTTCCTGAGCAGGTATGTCTTATAATCGAACTCCCCCGGGTTTGCCGGAGGCCTGATTTCCCTGATGTCGGCAGAGATAAGTGAGAACGTTCCCGCCTCTACCATCGGCAAGCAGCTATCAGGCTCGGTATAAACCATCACTTGTGCTTGAAGATCATGCCATCCGGAGCTGTCATGTACCGACAGGAGGCTGACTTTCCCCCTGCAGGAACGTGTTCGCATTTCAAAACACTCATCCAGCCTGGCCATGTATATGTGCTCACCCAAAGGTATTTCGGAGAGGATCATCTCCTGCCGGGAATGTTTTTTTGAAATGGAAAAAAGCCCACAGATCAACATGAAAATTATGATAAAGATGCCATACACCCATCTGCTGCTATAGCTGAAGAACAAGCCATAAAATATCCCTCCGGCAAGGAGCGGTAATGCGGCTATCCATAAAACGCTATCTTCTATGCCAGGGCTTTGAACATTTGAAATAAGCACACCCACGACATAGGGCATGATCAACCTCAGCAGGGGTATACGGCTCCACATCTGATTGTATTCATAAATATTGATAAGAAGTACCTCTATCTATTAATACAAATATTGGAGAAATGTCACACTGTGAATTATGAATTATGGATTATGAATTATGGATGAGAACTTTCTACACTCTTATTCTTATTCCTTGTTCCTCTATTCTTTATTCATGAGCCTGCTATACATTAGCTTTGCTGCGGTCTCTGAGGCGCCGGCGCCGCCAAGCTTTTCCTGGAGCAGGTCAAACTCTTCAAGCATTTTTGAACGATAGTTTTCATCTGAGACCAGTCGTGAGAGTTCTTTTCTAAGCTTGTTCGCATTGAAGTCGCCCTGGATCAGTTCTTTCACTACTTCCCGGTCCATGATGAGGTTGACCAGTGAGATGTATTTTATTTCTTTTACCAATCTTTTGGCAATATAATAGGAGATCCATCCGCCTTTGTAACATACCACTTCAGGTACCTTAAAAAGGGCCGTTTCCAGTGTGGCAGTACCTGAGGTGACCATGGCGGCATCTGCAATACGCAGTATATCATGCATCTTACCCCTGATGATCCTGATCCTGTCATCTTCTGTAGCCGCTGCGTAGAAACTATCGGGAGTCGAATGGGCTGCAGCAATCACAAACTGGTGATCAGGAAAATGTCTTGTCATCTGCATCATCACCGGTAACATTTTTTTGATCTCCTGCTTGCGGCTGCCGGGCAACACAGCGATGACCGGGATTTCGCCCAGGCCTTCTTCTTTTCTGATGTCTATTTGTTCAATATGCTCAGCCTCTATGGCATCCAGCAATGGGTGGCCCACAAAATCAACCTCATAATCGAATTTGGAATAGAAATCTTTTTCGAAAGGCAGGATCACGTACATGCGCTCAACAAATTTCTTGATCTTCTGTACCCTGGATCGTTTCCAGGCCCATACCTGTGGTGAAATATAATAGAACACCCTGATACCTTGCTCAGAAGCAAACTTTGCCATCCGAAGGTTAAAACCGGGATAGTCCACCAAAATGAGTACATCTGGTTTATAATCCAGGATATCCTGACGGCAGAATTTCAGGTTCCGGAAGATGGTCCGGATATTCTTCAACACCTCTAAAAAGCCCATGAATGCCAGGTCGCGGTAATGTTTGACCAGCACCCCTCCTGCATCTTCCATCAGGTCACCACCCCAGCAACGAAAATCAGCCTCAGCATCATCCTTCTTTAAGGACTTCATGAGATTAGAGGCGTGCAAGTCGCCCGAGGCTTCACCGGCTATGATGTAATATTTCATATTTAATATCCAAATTCTCTATGCTGGTCAATTTATTACAAAGTAAGCTATCACATAAACAAAGGTAACCAATAGCAAGCCCCTTCCTGTTTCATCATATTTCTTATTGACAAAATAGTACCGAATGAAAAACAGGTTGATCACAGGTGCGATCAGCTGAAGCATTGATTCATCAAAAAAGCTTTCAGCCCCCGACAGATGGTAATAAAGGTATAATCCACCGTACAACAAGCTATATATGATCAGTGGCATAAGAATGCCGATCAGTATTCCAAACCACAATGAATTTCTGTTAAACATCCAGATCAAAATTTTTAATGTGCTCCATGGCATGATGTGCCGTGAGGTCGTAATGTACCGGCACCACAGAAACATAATTATCACGCAACGCGGCCTCATCCGTTTCATCCCTGTCGTCGAGCAGTTCAAATTTACCGGTCAGCCAGTAATAGTCCCTGTTGGCAGGATCTTTACGCTCATCATATTCTTCTACCCAGCGGGCATTGGCCTGACTGCAAACTTTTATGCCTTTGATATCAGCTCCATTCACTGCAGGAATGTTCACATTCAGGCAGGTTTGATCCGGCAAGCCTTTCTCAAGCACTTCCATACAGATCTTTTTGATATACTTGTCTACCTGGCTAAAATCTGCATCGTGGCGATAGTCGCAAAGCGAAAATCCTATAGACGGGATCCCGCTGATGGTGCTTTCCAGCACTGCACCCATGGTACCGGAATAAACGATGTTCACTGCGGCATTGGAGCCATGGTTGATCCCAGAAACAAGAAGATCGGGCTTTTTGCGGAGTACGATCTGCTCACCAAGCTTTACACAATCTACCGGTGTGCCCCCGCATGACCATACCTGGAGGCCATTTTCCTGCGACCTCTTTCTCAACCTGAGCGGGTTTCTCACTGTGATGGCATGCCCGGTGCCCGACATGGGCTCCTCCGGGGCTACCACTGTAACATCGCCCAGTTCCTGAACAACAGAGATCAGTTTAAGGATGCCCGGTGCAGTAAAGCCGTCATCGTTGGTAACCAGTATTTGAGGTCTTTTCATTATAATATCCCTTGTATAAAATTACTAAAACTTACGCAACTCCTCATATAACTTCTGAACTGGAAGACCCATCACATTATAAAAGGAGCCATCAATCTTTTCTATCCCTATAATTCCTATCCACTCCTGTATACCGTAGGCACCTGCTTTGTCGTAAGGTTGAAAATGATCGACATAATAGGCGATCTCATCTTCATTCAATTCTTTAAAGTAAACATCCGTACTCACGGAGAAACTTTTCTCCTTCTCCTTGCTGCGCAGACATATACCTGTCATCACCTGGTGCATCTTTCCGGAAAGTTGCCATAAGGTTTCTATAGCTTCTTCACGAGAGCCCGGCTTTCCAAGTACCTTACCATCGATACACACAATAGTATCGGCAGTGATCAGCAAAGTTTTCTCATTGAAGAACCCCGTTTCGAAGGCATCAGCTTTCATCCGGCTCAGGTACAAGGCAATCTCTTCTCCTTTCAAATGAGTAGGATATGCTTCTTCCACAGGCCTAACATCTATATCAAAATCTATTCCCAGCTCAGCAAGTAAGGCATGCCGGCGTGGTGATCCTGAGGCCAGGATAATACGATATTTCTCCAGGTTTTTCAGCAACATAACTAAAAGCTAATATAGATCAGTTCTATTGACAATATTCCGGCCAGCATGATGATCTTGGCTGTATTACCAAGAAAACCAAATCCTTCAGCTTTCCTGGTCTTGATCACCTGGTACAGCAGGTAACAGAGCAATGTCTGCACCGCCAGCAAAAGATACCAGAATGGGAGCGTAAAGCCTTTGGAATAAAGGTGCCATTGGGCCACGCCCAGGGCAGCAATGGTGATTAGGATCAAGCCGGATGCCAGGCCCTTCGAGGCTTTCATGCCCCAAATGACGGGCAAAGTTCTGTAACCCATGCTCAGATCTCCCTCCATATCCTGTATGTCTTTTAAGATCTCCCTGAAGAGGGATACCAGGAAAGCGAAAAGCGCATAAGCCCACACATATTTATTGATGGCACTCAGTTGACTGATCACACTCACAAATTCATCACCCGTTTTCAAGAGCATAAAAAACTCAAATAGCCATACGATCAGCACCACCATGGCCGAGAGGACCGCAACAATGAGGTTTCCCCAGAAGGGCATGCGCTGATAGCGCGACGAATAGAACCATAAGAGGCCAATGATGGCCGGGAAGATGAGACCCAGTTGAAATGAACCTGCCATCCACGACAGATAGAAACCGCATAGGATTGCAATACCATTAAAAATATAATATACCCGCAGGGCAATCCTGACCGAGATCTTGCCTTCCAGCATATTTTTGCCCGGCTTGTTTTTGCGGTCGGTGTTTACATCAAAATGATCATTGATGATATAACCCGCTGCCGCGATCAGCATAGTCACGAGTGCCAGGATGAAGAAATTCAAGTGGCCCAAAGGCGGATCCACATTTTGCATAAGCATTAAAGGCCTGATGATCCCGTATCCCAGAAGGTATTGGGTCAGGAGTATAATGGCCAGGTTGGGAATGCGCAGCATCGACAACCAGTTCCTGAGCATATTTGATCTACCACTTGAATGCATCATCATCCATCCAGTTTTTCTGTAGTTTAAGTACCTGCTCTATGATATCCCTTACACAGCCTTTTCCGCCTTCGTAATGGGAGATATACTTTGATATGGCCCTGATCTCCTCAGCTGCATCAGCCGGACAAGCGGCAACAGCTGCACGCTTCATCACATGGTAATCAGGGATGTCATCACCCATATAAACCACTTCCTCATGGCTAATATTGTTATCTGCCAGGTATTTCTCGAATACCTCTAACTTGTGTTCCACCCCCAGAAAAACATCAGTTATACCCAGGGATGACAGGCGGTGCGACATGGAGGGGGACTTTCCCCCGGAGATGATCGCAATGCGATACCCCTTCTTCACTGCAAGCTGCAGGGCATATCCATCCCTTACATTGGCCGTACGCAAGGGTTCTCCTTTTTCGGTAAGCATTACTATGCCTTCGGTAAGCACCCCGTCATAGTCAAACACAAAAGTGTTGATTTTGCGTAAAAGTTCTTTATAATTTGTCATCTGCTTTATTTTTCCTGGTCTGAGATACTTTCAGATATTCTTTTATACAATTCCATCACCTCCTCATTGCCTTTCAGGAGATCAAGGTGTTTCCGGATCACCTCCAGATCGTTTCTCCGGGCAGGACCTGTTTGTGCCTTGGAAGGTCCAAGGGCAGTAGCTTTTGAAGCCGTTTCCATGATCAGTGGAACAAGCAGTTCAAAATCCAGTCCATGCTCATCTAACAGCCGACGGGCAATGTCATACATATGGTTGCTGAAATTTGATGCAAAAACGGCAGCAATATGCAGGTTTAAGCGTTTCAAAGAGTCGGCTACAATAACTTTATTACTGAGTTTCTGTGCCACCTCAATCAACTTATTCTCATTATCGATGCGATTGGCTTCGATCAGAAAAGGCACTTCATTAAGTTCGATATGTTTGCTTTTTGTGAAGGTTTGCAATGGATAAAACACTCCTGCATTCTCAACATACTTGCATAGGATGTCCATAGGAACAGAACCGGAAGTATGCACAAGAAGTTCGTCACTCAAGGGGAGCTTCGGAAGGACCATCTCCATCACTTCATCGGGAAGGGCCATGATATAAAGGTCTTTCCCCGGCAGGATATCTTCAAATGCAACTGTATATTCAGCATTCACATCAGCGGCCAGGGCAATAAGCCTTTCTTCCCTCCTGCCGGCAACCTGGCTAATCGTATAACCAGCCTCATAAAGAGCCCTGGCCAGGTGGCATCCAACATTGCCCGCACCGATAATAATGATATCCTGAATTGATCCCATAGACATGTTTGCTGCGAATTTACTAATAAACATTAAACATTTTCGTTAAACAATTGTTATATTGGCACTACAAAAAAATGGGATGACAAGTCAATATTCAATAAAAGACCTTGAAAGAATCTCCGGGATAAAGGCCCACACCATAAGAATATGGGAGAAGAGATACAATATACTCCAGCCTAAAAGGACGGATACTAACATCCGTTATTATTGCGATCAAGACCTTAAGCGCTTGCTGAATATTTCTGTACTTGTGAACAATGGCCAAAAGATCTCGAAGATCTCTGCACTCAGCAATGAAGACCTTAGCCAGAAGATCCTTGAATTAAACAATGTTCAATCATCGGATCGAATCGGTCAGATCGAGAACCTTATTGTTGCCATGATCGACCTAGACGAGGTAAAGTTCGAGAATGTACTGAACAATTCTATCATAAAGATCGGCTTCGAAGATACTCTCTTCAAGGTTATTTATCCTCTTCTTAATAAGGTAGGAATCCTCTGGCAAATTGGCAGCATAACACCTGTGCATGAGCACTTTATATCAAACCTGATACGTCAAAAGCTTTTTGCAGCTATTGATGGTTTACCGATTGAAAGGAATCAAAATAGCAAGACTTTCCTTCTTGTTCTTCCACAATGGGAACTTCATGATATTGGTTTGCTAGTATACAATTATCTTATCAGGAAGAAGGGGCATAATACGATCTTCCTGGGCCAGGGCGTCCCCCTCTCAGATGTAGAAGCCATTGATAAGCTGGTCAATCCTTATGCACTGATCACATCCTTTTCCACACCTGTAGAAACAGAGGAAATGGGCGATTACCTGAAGGAGTTAACATCCTATTTCAAGGGAAAAGATATTTATGTCGGAGGCATCCAACTCGACAAAATATGCAACAGTCTTCCAAAGACCATCCAAAAGTTCCCCACTGTGATCGAATTCAAGGAAAAAGTCCTGAGTAAGATATAATTTTTGTTACCTTTTTTCCTGATTTTCTTAAATTTTCACCTATTTTTTATCATTTAGGTACAATTTTACCTTAATTCTTTCTTACTGTTTATCAGTCATTTACTATTTTTATTTAGATTTATTCTAAAAAAGACGCAAAAAAACTTGACTTATGTAGGCAAATATGTTTAACTTTGCGTCAAAGTAATTAAACAAACACCGAGAAACCATGACAAGTATAGAATTCAATTATAAACTCACAGGGATGCAGAAACATCTCGAGTACTTTGCGCGGAAACTGACCAATAATGATGATGATGCTCAGGATCTACTCCAGGAAACATTTTTGAAGGCGCTAACTTTTAAGGACAAGTTTGTTGATTCTACCAATTTGAAAGCCTGGTTGTTCACCATCATGAAGAATATCTTCATTAATAATTACAGGCGCAATGTGCGTGCAAGGACAATTATCGATACTACAGATAATCTCTATCATATCAATAATTCCAATACTTATGTTTCAGTTTCACCTGAATCCCAGATCTCAGAGAAAGAGATACTGCAAGAGATTGAAGCTCTTTCTGATGACCACAGGGTTCCTTTTGAGATGCATACACAGGGATTTAAGTACAAAGAAATTGCTGAGGAACTGGATATTTCCATCGGCACCGTAAAAAGCAGGATCTTCTTCACACGTAAGAAGCTGATGGCAGGCTTAAAAGATTTTGACAACTAGGAAATGATGATAAAATTTTGATAGCCGGGACTGAGAAGTTCCGGTTTTTTTTTGCATGCAGCCGGTATATTAGCTATTCAAAGGTGAATGAGATTTGCCAGACTTTGGATTTAAGACTTTCAATGCCTCCTGTATAGATATTGTTTTCGCCCACGAGTAGGTCAAACAAGCCATACGACATCTTTACCTCTACCCCGAATTTGAACCAGCCGTTGTAAAACTCAACGCCAACACCTAATTCAGCAGCTATATCATGCTTATTCAGCTTAACCAGTGTTTCGTTTTCGTCTTCCTTCTTTTGTGTACGCGTTGCAGCCAGGTCGAGCACATATTTTGCACCTCCCAGGACATAAGCCCCGAAGTTGTGCACACGCTTGGAGCGGTAACGGACATGCAAGGGAATATCGATATGAGCAGAAGTGACACTCTTTCTGATCTCCACAAAAGTGAGGGCACCATCATCCCATGCAGCCATGTAAAAGTCGAGATAACGCTCTCCAAAGCCCAAAGAGGGGATCAATCGCAGGTCAAAGTACTTGCTCAGCTTGAGATTACCAACAATACCTACCGTAAATCCGATGGTAGGTTTTGTATCCACATTCAGGAGGCGAAGGGAATCCGCAAAAACATCGGGTGATTGCAATGAATCATAGGTGACTCTCTGAAAACCTTCATTCATTTTCACAGTGAAGTGCATCTGGTTCAGTGCCAGGATAAAGCCAAAATGATAAGGAGAATGATTATAGTTCGGAAGGTTCATCACACCCCTTTTCTGAGCCTGTGCCGGACCGGCAGTCAGAAGGATAATCGTAAGAGTGAAAATGCTTATGTAACGTATCAACTTCAAGGGATCCCTGTGTTATTAATGTAACTAACGAGCGTTTTATAGGATTATTTCAGCGAATAAAATTTTTTGCAAACTTATTGATTTATCCTTTACTACCCAAGTTTGTCTAAGCTCTCCATAAAGCGGGGCCTGTCGATGGGCAAATCACCAACAATCATGACCCGTGTATTTATGAAAGAATCAACAAGTTGTGAATAGGCGCCCATTGGAGCTTATTTTAATTCAGCCAAGGCTTCTGAGATCCTGGCAATAGCAGTGATGAGCAATTTCTTGGAAGTTGCATAGGATATCCTGAGGCAATTGGGGTTGCCGAAGGCATCGCCGGGCACCAGTGCAACATGGGCGTGATTGAGGAGGTACATGCACAGGTCGGTACTGTTGCTGATCTCCTGATCACCGAACTTCTTGCCAAAGTATTCTGTTACGTTCGGGAAGAAATAAAAGGCTCCCTCGGGCATGTTATTCCTGAATCCCGGAATCTCCTCCAGCAGTCCAAAAACAAGTTGCCTCCTTTCATCAAAGGTTTCTACCATTTTTTTGACCTCCTCATTATTTTCCGGATCGCACTTCATGGCTTCGATGGAAGCATATTGCGATATGGAGCAGGTTGCCGAGGTTACCTGTCCCTGCAACTTATCGCAGGCCCTGGCGATCTCAAGGGGAGCGGCCAGGTATCCCACACGCCAGCCTGTCATGGCAAAGCCCTTTGAAACACCATTAATAACGATCACACGGTCTTTAATAAACTCGAATTGTGCGATGCTTTCATGATGGCCTTCAAAGCGGATGAGCTCATAGATCTCATCAGAGATAATATAAATATCGTCATGAGCAGCAATGACCTTTGCAATGGCTTCCAGTTCATCTTTCGAGTACACTGAACCTGTAGGATTGCAAGGGCTGCTATATATCAGCACTTTTGTTTTAGGCGTAATAGCTTCTTCCAGTTGTTCTGCTGTGATCTTAAAATCATACTCCTGGCTTGCATTCACAACAACCGGTGTACCTTCTGCCAGTTTGATGATCTCCTTGTATGAGACCCAGTAAGGGGCAGGAACGATCACCTCATCCCCTTTATCCACCAGGCAAAGCATAACATTTGCAATAGAATGTTTGGCTCCTCCAGACACAACTACTTGTTCCTGAGTATAATCAAGGCCATTGTCTCTCTTTAACTTTTCGGCAATGGCCTGCCTCAGCTCAGGATATCCCGGTACAGGCGGATAATGTGTTTTATTTTGGTCGATGGCTGCATGGGCTGCATCCTTGATAAACTCCGGCGTATTGAAATCCGGCTCACCGATGCTTAGGTTGATCACATCAAAACCCTTTGCCTTCAACTCACGGCTTTTCCTGGTCATAGCCAGGGTTTCTGATTCCGAGAGCATCTTAATTCTTTCCGACAATGCTTTCATACTTAAGTTGGTTTTTTTAAAGAGAAGCAAAGGTAATAAATAGTATGATACGTGAGACTGGGTGCTGGGTGCTGGATTCTGGATTCTGGATCCTGGATCCTGGATCCTGGATACTGGTTACTGGTTACTAGATCCTGGATCTAGCATACTGCCTATTGCCCAATGCCCAATGCCTACCGTCCAATCCCAAATATTGTTAAATTTGTACTTTCCCATTTCACAACCTTAAATCCTTTGACATGAATGAATTTCTCGAGATACTGAAATATGTGCTTCCATCGCTGGTGGTTTTTGCTACTGCATTCTTCCTGATCCGTTCTTTTTTGGATCATGAAGTCAAGCAGTTCAAGGAAGAGAAAAAGGATGACACCCGGAAAGTCATTGTCCCGCTTCGTTTTCAGGCTTATGAACGAATCGTATTATTTCTGGAACGCATCAGTCCATCGAACCTGATACTCCGTGTTAACAAGCCAGGCATGAGCAAGGAAATGCTTCAGACGGAGTTGCTGCGTAGTGTGCGGGAAGAATATGAGCATAACCTCGCTCAACAGATCTACATATCAGATAAGGCATGGGATTTTGTAAAAGGCGCTAAAGAAGAAGTCCTGAGTGACATTAATACTGCTGCATCCAAGATGAAAGAGAAAAGTACTGCAACAGATTTCGGGCAAACGGTCATTGCCCTGAGTTTTGACAGAAAATCACCAGCCCATGATGCGGCATTGGCTTTTGTGAAAGAAGAGATTAAGGAGATGTTTTAGGCGGGGTAGGGTTCGCGGATCGCGGGACGAGGTACGTGGTGCGCGGAACAAGGAACTAGGAACTACTTCATCATTCTTATTCTTATTCCTTGTTCTTTATTCTTTATTCAATATTCTCTTCATCCTGATCATCCTGAAACTTAAATCCAAGTCTTTTTCCTGTTTTTAGTCTCATAGTATCGAGAGTAGTTAGGAAATCCATGGCCCTGACCTCTTTTACCTGATCGTATGGGGGCGTGAGCAGGTCAAAGTCGATAGTATATTTCATCGCCTGTTCAATGATGTCACAAATCTTATCCCTGTCGAGGGTGGCATCCACAAAGTTGTTGGGGAGCAATCGAAGCTCTTTCTTACCATCTACATAAAAATGCTTATCCTTATTTACAAACACCCTGCCCAGGAGGTAACCGACATCATTTACCCTGCGATACTTGAAAGAATCGCCCAGAAAGTTGAAAATATTGATCACACCACAGAAAGATCGTGTAGAATCTTCTTTCACATAGGAGGTTTTTTGTATGATGTGGTCGCGTGGAAACTCAAATACATTGGTATGCATCATAAATACCAGCACATCACCGGCAAACTTCAGCTGAACTTCAAACTCGCCTTTATCTTCATATTCTACGGGAATATCAGTCTCAGACTTTTTTTCTGCTTCTTCGTAATTTTCTGTTAGTTCAGAAAGCACTGATTTAAACAGCTGAAACGATTCATATGTTTGCTGAAATACCTTTTGCTTAAGCGTACCTTTCTCTACCAGGCTGGTGAAGAGCTTTTGTCTTCTTTCTTTGTCGGTCATTGTTTCGTGTTTAGGGAAGGTAAATATAGGGAATAATTGGAAAACCGAGGCGGTTGACAGTTGACAGTTGACAGTAAGCAGTCGGCTGGGAGCTGTTAGCTGTTGGCTGTAAGCCTAAGGAGGTAACCAGCAACCAGCAACCAGTAACCATGACCAGTGACCAGCATCAAACAACAGACAATAAGCTCAACAAATATATTAAATAAATATTTTTGCAGAATTAAAAATATGTTTTATTTTTGCACTCCGAAAATGAACGGCCCGTTCGTCTAGCCAGGTCAGGACGCCAGGTTTTCATCCTGGTAACAGGGGTTCGAATCCCCTACGGGCTACTAAAAACCCAGCAGATTCTCTGCTGGGTTTTTGCATTTATCATATAGCATGTAGCATTTAACATGTACCATTTATAGCAAAGGCGTGTAAGTAAAAGTTGTCATCATGACGACCGCAGGGAGGAAGGACCAGCTGGCGGTTTGCAGCTCCACTGGATTAAGTTCCAAGCTCCAAACCCCAAATTCTAAACAAATTCAAATGTTCTTAAAATCCAAACTCCCAACTCTCGGCACTCCGAACTCTAAGAAATTTCACTTTGCCAGTCACCGTTATCATGCAATTTTCCCTTCTAACAGGTTCTCTTGCGAAAGGACATTCTCCCGATTTACTTATTATTTAGCTTCCAATGCAGAAATACGAGCTCTAATATCATCATTTTCAGCTTTCAGTTCTTTCACAGCATTAATTAGCATATATGTTAGTTCATTGGGATCAATTTCCTTAAAATCATTGATATTCTGAACCTCTATTTCTGTAACCATAGATGGGACGACCTCTTCTAACTCCTGCGCAATTAAACCTACATATGTCTTATCACCCCAGTTGAATTCTTCTTTATATTTATAGCTAACAGGGTGTCGTTGTATTATTTCGGCTAGACCTTTATTGTAATTGACAATGTCCTTTTTAGACCTGATATCGGAAAAGACAGCCCAGCTACCGCCACCTGGTTTGTTAGCAGGTCCATTTACAGATAAGAGGGCGGTTGGAGAAGTTGTTCCTATACCAACATTTCCGCTCCCATCTATTTCTAATGTTGATGAGAAACTTGAACCGTTCCACTGTCCGATGCTAAATGCTTCCCCTGAAGGAATGGCAATTTCTCCTTCTGTCGTAGATGCACCTAATATATAAATTGCAGGTCTTGAGGAAGGGTCTTTGAGATTAAGTAAGCCTATATCGTTCTCATCATCAACCCAATCCCAAATGCCATTGCCAATGGTAACCCTGGTATCAGTCAGATCACGACCGAGTGGACCACCACCGCCGGCAATAATCATTCTTGCATTCCCTTCGTCAAGATTACCTGTTAAAAATGCAATGTTCCCTGCATGACTATCATCATAATTGCCATACAGGAACATACCCGCACCTTTAGAATTTGTTGACCATGCGTCTCCATCAGCATATAGTTGCAACTCATCACGCCCGGCAGAAGCGTTTTTTTGTATCATCCCATTAGCCCCAGACCCATTACCATTATTGCCTATGTACTCAATTTCATTGTGAATCATCACTGTGGCGTCGGGCGTAATAGTCATGGCCTGGGTTTTGTCACTGCTGATGTGTAGGCTTTCATCAGCTGCGCTAAATGTGATATCAAAGTTTTTGGTCGAAGCATCCTGATAATCTCGAAAAAGAAGGCTTGCATCAGCTTCTTCACTTGCTTCAATAAGCAATGTGGGCGCTCCGTCAAGTATATGGAAATTAAAGGCCGGACTTGATGTTCCTAGACCAACATTACCGCTAACTGCGGAATACATATTATTCCCACTTAATATCCAATCGTTATCGTCGCCATTGGCATCAAAAAGTTTTTGCCACACTGAGCCATCCCAATGATAAAAGCCAATCGGTTCGGTCCCATTCTCATTGTATATCATCAATCCGGTTGCAGGGCTGGAAATCGGACTAGCGGTAGATGCATCATCCAAAGTAATACGAGGGATTAAGATACCCTTGTCGGATGATATTATATCCAGCATAGCGGAATTATTGGCTGTTGATCCATCAGCACTAATGGATACGCCCTGACCATAACTATAGAAATTAAGTAAGAACAATATTGAGATAGCCAAAATTACGTTTCTCCTTTTCATAATATTTCAATTTTGTCGTATTCTGTTTATTTGCTGTACTTCTTATTCAGCTTCTAATGCTGCAAGGCGCGCTTTTAAAATGTTATTTTCGTTTTTAAGTTCTTTCACTGCATTTATTAACATATATGTTAATTCATTAGGATCAATTTCCTTAAAATCAATGATATTCTGAACTTGTTTTTCTATAACCATGGTTGGAACAACCTTTTCTATTTCTTGCGCTATTAAACCTACATAGGTCTTATCGCCCCAGTTGAATTCTTCTTTATATTTATAGCTAACAGGGTGTAATTGTATTAGCTCCGCTAAGCCTCTATCGTAAGCGTCAATATTTTTTTTAGAACGGATATCAGAAAAAGCAGTCCAGTTACCACCACCCGGTTTGTCTGCAGATCCATTTACAGATAAAAGGGCAGTTGGAGCGGTTGTCCCAATGCCAACATCCCCGCTTCCATCTATTTCTAATGTTGATAAGAAACTTGAACCGTTCCACTGTCCGACATTAAATGTTTCTCCATTTGCAATAGCTATCTCCCCTTCTGATAAAGAGGCCCCCTGTATATATATTGCGGGAGTTCCTGAAGGGTCTTTCAGGTTCAACAAACCTACATCATCTTCATCATCCACCCAATTCCAGATAACATTGCCAATAGTAATCCTTGTATCTGTCAGATCACGACTGAGTGGACCACCCCCACCGGCAACGATCATTCTACCATTCCCAGCGCCGCTATTGCCAGTTAAGAAAGCAATATTTCCTGCATGCTCCCCATCATAGTTACCATACAAATGCATGCCTGCACCGTTAGAATTTGTAGCATAAGCATCACCACCGGCATAAAATTGCAGCTCATCACGCCCGGCAGAAGCGTTTTTTTGTATCATCCCATTAGCTCCAGACCCATTACCATTATTTCCTATATACTCAATTTCATTGTTCATCATCACTGTAGCGTCAGGCGTAATAGTCATGGCCAGGTTTTCGTCACTGCTGATGTGTAGGCTTTCATCAGCTGCGCTAAATGTGATATCGAAGTTTTGGGTAAAAGCATCCTGATAATCTCTAAAAAGAAGGCTTGCATCAGCTTCTTCACTTGCTTCAATAAGCAATGTAGGCGCTCCGTCAAGTATATGGAAATTAAAGGCCGGGGTTGATGTTCCTACACCAACATTACCGCTAACTGCGGAGCATATATTATTCTCCCTTAATATCCAATCGTTATCGTCGCCATTGGCATCAAAAAGTTTTTGCCACACTGAGCCATCCCAATGATAAAAGCCAATTGGTTCGGTCCCATTCTCATTGTATATCATCAATCCGGTTGCTGGGCTGGAAATCGGACTAGCGGTAGATGCATCATCCAAAGTAACACGAGGGATTAAGATACCCTTGTCGGATGATATTATATCCAGCATAGAGGAATTATTGGCTGTTGATCCATCGGAACTAATGGACACGCCATAACTATTTGATGCTGGTCCTTCCCATCCTGCAAGTCTTGCCCAGAGGAACCAGCTTGCTATTCCTTTTTTAGTACAATTAAGTGATACAGAATGTGCACAGTAGCTAACTTCTTGCGATATTTGCGTCAGTTCATGAATGTGGGTTAGCAGCCAGCCAGTTATTGGCCCAATTAGCCGTCCCTCCACCTGGAGGATTATAATCACATGCATCATTTCCAAAGTATTCCTGGTAATTTGTATCAGCATCGGGGCTGTACTTCTCAATATCAGCAAAATCGTAGAGGATCTTATTATTTGCGATGCAATAGTCCCTGATCTGCTGATTAGCCAAAAATAAACTACCCCCTGGCCCCAGACCTTCAAGATGACCGGTCATATAAACAAACTGTACATCCGGATAATCAGTCTCGAGTTGTTCCATAGGGCCAAAGTAATGAGTGGGCAGATCTACCTCGTTAACCTGTCCGCACCATGACCAGATGATCACATTACAATCGGGGAAATCATCCAGGTACTCGCGTGTTTCATTATCCCATCCAACAGTACCGCAGTCACCTGAAAGGTAACCGCCCTCCTCCTTTATATAAGGTGCAGTTCACCAGGACCCCCGGTCAGGACTCCAGTCATAAGTGCCATCAACAAAATAGTTTTCCAGGGCATTCATTCCATTTGTGAGCTGGGTGCTATGAGAAGTACCCCCATATCCGATCCACAAATTAGCTTTTGCGCTGTCAATATATTCATCTCGGAATATCATCAAGATCTAAACAATTGTGGTCGATAATGATGGATTGTTGCCCTGCCAGGAACAGTGGCAAAAAAACAGCTGTCAGTATAATTATTCGTTTCATAACTTTTTACTATAAATAATTACTGCATAGGCACATCAAAGTTGAATGTATTTTCTGTAAATCGGAAACAACAGAAAATTTGTCCTCAATTGGAACTTTTGATAACCTTCTTAACACCAAGAAGTCCAACATCCTATTTAACAGATAAAATGTAAACATCCGGATAAGCGTGATTCATGTCTACGCTTATTTTTTGCTTGCCTGGTGTCAAATGCCTCAATTCCTAAATGAAAGGAAGATTATGGAATTGCTTAAGATTGTTAATTATTTTCGTAATCGACCGAAACTTACTCATGCTAAAGTTACAAAAATTCCGGAAAACCACAAATTTCTTATTCAGATTAACATCATCCATATGTGTTAAGGGTTGATAAAACTCTTTCTGGTCAGTACAGTGTGGCTATTCAACTTTTCTACTTTACCTCTTTTTCTTCCTTCTTTGAATTCATTTTCTTTAGATATTTAGAGTTTCATTCCCCTACGGGCTACTAAAAACCCAGCAGATTCTCTGCTGGGTTTTTGCATTTATCATATAGCATGTAGCATTTAACATGTACCATTTATAGCAAAGGCGTGTAAGTAAAAGTTGTCATCCTGACGACCGCAGGGAGGAAGGACCAGCTGGCGGTTTGCAGCTTCGTAGGCAGAAAGAACTCCGAAAACTATAAAAGATCAGCTTTCTATACTCCTTAAACAAAGTCAATATTTAACTTAGCAATACTGCTGACAAGATTCTTGTTTCGCCGCTTGGCGATAGGAATCTCAATACTATCCTTCAGGATAAGTTTCCGGTGGTTCCTGATACCGGTAATATGATTAAGATTAATCAGGTAAGAATGATGTATTCGACAAAAGCTCTGTTTAGAAAGGGCCGATTCAATCTCCTTCAACAATCTCGAAGTAAGAATCGATCGGTCTTTGCCGATAAATATTTTCGTATACCTGCCGTCTGCTTTACAATAAAGGATGTCTTCCTGTTCAATCACAGTGACATCCTTAAATCCGCGAATTGCAATTTTCATAGCGTTCCTTTTTACGGCAGTAAAAAATGGATTGTTGGATGCCGGCTAAATACATCAGTTTATTCCAAAAAAAGTAAAAAGGTAACCCTTGAAAGTCAGGTTTTTAACTCACAATAACACTACAGCTTATCAGGCATTCAGGTAATACATCTTGCTAAAGTTGTATGCATTTTCATACATGACTTTATCCAGAGCCTGCTCAACTGATAAGCCCTGGAGCAAATGGCCTATGTTATCCTGTAGTGGCATGATCTCCTGCAGCACATTTCTGAAATCTATGAATTCCCCGGCGGTGATAAAGGCATCCTCAGCATTGATCATCCCATCGAAATCAGTACCAATGGCCAGCATATCCCATATCCTTACTTTTTTAGGATCAGGGACCTGTCCTGAATTCACCACAACTTTAACAATGCCCAGAATGTTGTTCAGCATCTGTTGGGCCCAGAAATTCTGGAGATCGATGCCCCTTTTCTTAATGTCCTTCTTCTTGAACTTTTGGTCATAATCATCCATCACTTCCTGGCCCGACAATATCCGCTCATCGAAATTCAGGCCCATGATGCCATTGGATTTGAACACATGGATGATTTCATCATCGCAGAGGTTAATGCTCCAATTGTTAAAGGTTCCCGAAGCCTTGTATTTTTCGTCAGAGTCCGGCACCCTGGCAGCATCCTCCATGGTATTATGGCCTGAATACCCTGTATGGCTTACTACGATAGGAATCTTATCAGGATCTTCCTTCCCGGTATTGAACATTCTTATCTTTTCGTAATACTCCTTGCGGGATTCTATGCTCATATGCTTGGTGTCGATCAGGATGCGTTGCCCGTTACCTTCGAACTCACCGATACCCAGGAAGCAATCGATCACCCTGCGTCCTTTATCATTCAATCCCTCATCCATGTGTAAACTCTGATCAAGGAATTTGCTTGCTATTCCGGGAAAGCTTCTGGCGTGTCCGCAAAGCCCATTGTTAAAGTGATGCGACATAGAGACAAAGAAAGGCGGGTGGTCCCAGGATTTTAGCGCCTCGATATGCAAAAGGGTTTGATCAAGATTGAAAGTCTCATTATCGATCATTTCTGCATTGGCAGGCATGAGGGATTGGGCGCCTTCCACAGTCATGATCACACCAATGGTATTTTCCCGGCTAAGGACTTCATCGATATCATCGCCCGGTTTCAGGATGACATAGCGATATACCTGTCCATCCACATCGTGAGGCATGCCATCTTCCTCATTCAGATAGTGGTATTCCTTAAAGAAGAAATCATAGTAACGGAAGTCGTCACTCTGAACCTCGTTTACGAATTTAATTGGCAGCTTCGAGATCATCCGGGCCAGGAGGTCGGCAACATTTCCTTTCCCGAAGAGCTTTGGGTTGAACCAACCCTGCTCAATCGGGTAGATAGACACGAAGACCAGCTTCACCCCTCCCCTGGCCATGGTCCTGAAGTCGGATTGTGTGAATTCAGGGAAGGTGCTTTTGCGTTGTTTTGCCTTGGGAGGATCATCATCCCAGACATTCTCGTTTTTCTTCTTGCCTACGTAGTCATATGCAAACGGATGCAGGCCGGGGTGGCAGTGGAGGTCCGCAAATTTCGGCATGACAAATAATATTATGTATTACGTACTACGTATTAGGTACAACGACTCCTCGTTGCTCGTTACTCGTTCTTCGGTCCTCGGTCCTCGGTCTTCTTCTTACTCCACCACCATCTTCCTAGTCTGCGTATCTGTCCCCGTCCTCAGCTGGTAGAAATAAATCCCATTGCTCACTTCTGATGCATCCCACTCCAGAATGTATTCACCGGGTGTGAATTCGGCATCCGCCAGTATAGCTACTTCTCTACCCAGGTAATCATAAATTCTTAGGGTAAGATGGGAACTTTCTTTCACTTCAAATGGAATGATAGTATGCCCATTAAATGGATTGGGGTGGTTTTGCCCCAGCAGTGCTGCTGTATTCTGGACATGTTCATCATATCCAGGCCCTACTGCCGGACAAATATTATCGATGGTGAATTCCTGACCACCGATGGTCAGTTCCGTAATATTCTCAAACCCTGACCAGAGAAATGCACTAAAATATGATCCATTATCCTGGATACCCATATTAAATCCTGCGGGTAACACAGCTTCAGATATCTCACCAACATAAGGAGGATACCCATTAACCCCAATGTTCTCGTGCCCTCCTGAATCAGTAAAATCAAACCTTACGGCATCCATTCCACCTGCTGCAGTGAAATCAAACCTCAGATTAATATTACTGGTCCACATTGCGTTTCCTGTGCCATAAATAGGATCACCGTCTATCACCCAGCAGTTTCCGTATGTACCACCTCCACCGACCCATTCGAACCATTCTACAAAGACGGAGATATCATTTTCTTCAAATATCTTTGCCCCCATAGGGTTGTAGCCATCTCCAAATTGAGCTCCCATAGCCAGGTAGGCAAAATCAACGCAATCACTCGGATCGTCAATATATCCCGCACAAACATTATCGATTGCATATTCTTGTCCTCCAAGCAGGAATGAAGTGATCACAGCATTCCCGGAAATCACCACATGCTTATGTGTTCCCATATCTGTGATCCCCAGTGTAAATTGTGGTGGAAGAAGCCAGTCTTCTATTTCCCCGGCAAATGTTGGCAGCCCATTCAGGGCGAAGTTTTCATTTCCACCGCTATCATAAAAATCAAAGGAAATCCAGTTCACCGTGTATATATAATTCGTAAAATCAAACTTCAGGTTAATATTATTGGTCCACATGGCCTGCCCTGTATTGAAATAGGTGGTGCCATCAATCACCAGGCAGGTACCGAATGTCCCTCCTCCTCCTGGCCAGTCAAAATACTCCACGCTGACATCAATACCATTCTCCGTGAGAATTACGTCACCCTGTAAATTATATCCATTGCCATATTCCGATCCCATAGGCAGCAGCTCAAACTCAACGCAGGGGCCCAGATCTTCTATCAACAGGGCACAGACATTATCCATCTGAAATTCTTGTCCGCCTACAAGCAGTTTTGTAACCGGTCCATTCAATGTTGCCCGCATAAAAGAGCCCATATTCGTAATTGTCATTGTGACCCCCGGGGGCATGGGTGCCATATCCAGCTCACCTGCAAAAATGGGTTCACCATTTACAGAGATGTTTTCGTTTCCACCCCAATCAACATAGTCGAACGACACCCTGTTTGGAGTATATCCAACATTGTAAAAATCAAACATTAAATTAATGTTGTTAGTTGTCATGGCAAGTCCTGTCCCGAATACTCCGTTATCGACTATAGCAGTGCCAAACATGCCGCCACCACCAACCCATTCAAAGTATTCAACGCTGACGGGGATGTCACTCTGCGTAAATATCACCTCCCCCTGTGTATTGATCCCGTTGCCAAAATTGGTTCCTAGTGTCAGGGTTTCAAAATCGACACAGTTCTGTGTTTGTGAAAATGCCAGAAAGGGCATAAATAGCATTAAGCCCAATAAAGATTTAATTCGTGCTTTCATAATATTTGGTTTTATTAATAAATGAATTCGAGTCATTTAAGGCAATCTAATATACGAATAAAATGGATGTATTGCAAGTTGTGAGTTTTTGAGAGGCAGTAAGAAGTAGGCAGTAGGCAGTACGCAGTACGCAGTAAGAAGTAGACAGTAGGCAGTAGGTGGTAGGCAGTTGACAGTTGACATATTAACGATGTAACCATGTAACCATGTAGCCATGTAGCCATTTATCCAGTCCGCCTCCGCCAAGGCTTCGGCGCACGAAGTATCCAGCATCCAGCAACCAGCAACCAGTAACCAGCAACCAGCAACCAGTAACCAATAACCAGCAACCAGGATCTAGTACCCAGGATCCAGCAACCATTTACACAGCCCGCCTGACAGAAATATTTATTCAATTTCTTTTGCGTATTAAAAATTAGTTTTATCTTTGCACCCCCAAAATGAGGGAATAATAAAAAGAAACATTGAGCATATGGCTAATCACAAATCAGCTTTAAAGAGGATCAGGCAATCTGAAAAGAGAAGGGATCACAATCGTTATTATGGCAAGACCATGAGAAACGCTATAAGGAAATTCAGGGCACTGGGTGAAAAAAAGGAAGCAGAAGAACAACTTCCCAGCATCATGTCATTAATCGACAAGCTTGCCAAGAAGTCTATTATTCACAAGAATAAGGCTGCCAACCTCAAATCAAAATTAACAAAACACGTCAATTCTATGTAATTGATTTGATAAGATATTGAAAAGTCCCATCTGTTTCAGGTGGGACTTTTTTTGTTTTTGGGTATTAATAGTCAGGAGGACTTATGACTGACTACCACAAAAATATACCTATCAGGCTCTGGGCAGAAGACGACCGTCCCAGGGAAAAGCTACAGATGAAGGGCAAGCGCGCCCTGAGCAATGCAGAGCTCATCGCCATCCTTATCGGAACAGGAACAAAAGAGCACACAGCCGTTGAATTATCGAAACGAATATTGAAGGCCAGTGGCGGCAAGCTGAAAGAGCTGTCGCGACTCTCGGTGGCCGACCTGATGAAGAACAAAGGCATTGGGGAAGCCAAAGCGGTTTCCCTCATCGCAGCCCTGGAGCTTGCCAACCGTTCAGGCAGTGAAGAAGGCCTGAACCGAAGAAAAGTATCCTGCAGCAAAGATGTATATGCTTTCTTTAAACCTTTGCTGCAAGACTCAAGCTATGAAGAGTTCTGGATCATGTTGCTCAATCGCGGAAACAAGATCATCAACAGTATCTGCATCAGCCAGGGCGGACTTTCAGGTACCGTGGCCGACCCCAAAAAGATCTTTAAAACAGCACTGGAACAATATGCAGCCTCGGTGGTACTTTGCCACAACCATCCCTCCGGGAACATCAAACCCAGCGAATCGGATATCCGCCTTACACAAAAGCTCAAGAAAGCCGGTTCCTTCCTCGACCTGCCCGTGATCGACCACATCATTATTGGTGATGACAGCTATTTTAGTTTTGCTGACGAAGGATTGTTATGAAGTGCCAAAAGTGTCTAGAGTTTGGAGTGAGCTAAAGTTAATCCACCAATAATTCGATGCATGAAAAATAAAGAATTTGCTATAAGTTTAGAAGCCAGGACCAGGGCGTTTGCCATAAAATCAATCAACTTATCTTCATCGTTACCCAATACCCCAGAGGGGAAAGCAATAAAATATCAATTAACAAAATCAACCACTAGTGTTGGTGCAAATTACAGAGAGGCAAATCGAGCCAGAAGCAGAGCTGACTTTAAAAATAAAATCAAGATTTGCGAAAGTGAAGCAAGTGAGACTGTATATTGGTTAACTATAATAGCTGACCTGGAATGGGTAACTGTACCCAGTATTCAAAATCTAATTTCAGAATCTGAGGAATTGCTTGCATTATTTACATCCATTGGCAAGAAGCTACAACTTTAGGCATTCTAGGCACTCCAAACTCTAGGCACTCAAGGCCTTCAAATACCGGTGACTTCAATATTGATAAAAAAAGTATCTTTGGATTTCAAATTTTAAACATGCTAAAGATCCTCACAATCATCGGCGCTCGCCCGCAGATTATCAAAGCAGCGGCTCTTTCCAGAGCCATTAGTACGGATTACGCAGACAGGATAAAGGAGATCATCCTGCATACCGGGCAGCATTATGATGAAAATATGTCACAGGTGTTTTTCGATGAGATGGGGATACCTGAAGCTGACTATAATCTTAATGTGGGCTCTGATACACATGCCAGGCAAACTGCCACTATGATCGAAGGCATTGAAAAGGCAATAAAAAAGGAGAATCCCGACTGGCTGGTCCTGTACGGTGATACCAATTCCACCCTGGCAGGAGCCATTGCAGCAGTAAAATTAGGTATTCCTGTTGCCCACATCGAAGCAGGCCTGAGGTCATTTAACAAGAGTATGCCTGAAGAGATCAACCGTATCACCTGCGACCATTGCTCAACGCTTTTGTTCAGCCCCACCCTGAGCGGTGTAGATAACCTGGCTGGAGAGGGCTTTACCATAAACGCAAAGGCTCCATATACAATTGATCATCCGGGTGTATTTCATTGCGGGGATGTGATGTACGACAATGCATTGTATTTTTCAAATATCGCCGAAGAACGATCGAATATACTAAAGGTATTTGACCTTGAAGATGGGAAATTTGTTCTGGCAACCATCCATCGCGACAATAATACCGATATCCCCGAACGCCTGCAGTCGATCTTCTCTGCCATCCTCAGAATCAGTCAAGCAGAAAAAATCGTACTTCCCTTGCATCCAAGGACGCTAAAAATGCTCGAACAACATTCCGACAATAAACTGCTGGCTGACTTACAATCCTCAAATCAGATTAAACTTATCCCACCGGTATCATTCCTGGAGATGATTATGTTAGAGAAACATGCATCCATGATCATGACTGATTCGGGCGGAGTACAGAAAGAATCATATTTCTATCACAAGCCATGCATTATCCTTCGTCCTGAAACCGAATGGGTAGAGATCGTAGAGAATGGGAGTGCCATCATTGCTGATGCAGATGAAGATAGCATCCTTTCAGCATACGATTACTTCAAAAAGACACCTCCGGTTTCATTTCCTCCTTTGTATGGAGATGGTAAGGCGGCATGGTTTATTTGTGATATGCTCCTCAGCCAATAAAAGCAGTTCGGAAAGGGGAGTTCGGAGTTGGGAGTTATCCAGTATCTAGAATCCAGAATCCAGTATCATTTTAACACACAATTGTTTGCTAATTACAGAATTTATAGTAATTTTGCACTCCGTTTTTCAAGAAACGGATTTAAGATTCATTATCAATTAATTAGTTACAAACATGAACCAGTACGAAACCGTTTTCATTATGACTCCCGTTTTGTCTGATGAACAGATGAAGGAAGCGGTTGATAAGTATCGGAAACACCTCAAGGATAAAAAAGCTGAGGTAGTTCTCGATGAGAGCTGGGGTTTGAGGAAACTCGCCTATCCCATCCAGAAAAAATCAACCGGGTTCTATCATCTCTTCGAATACAAAATTGATGGAGAAGAACTACAAGAATTTGAATTGATGTACAAAAGGGATGAGCGCATTCTCCGTTTCCTTACTGTGAAGCTGGACAAGCACGCCATTGCGTACAACGAAAAGAAAAGGAAGAAAGCTGCTGAAGCAAAAGTTGCTGAACCTGAAGCCTAATCTTTTAACCTTAAAAAATTAAACAATGGCACAAAACAGTGGTGACATCAAGTATCTGACTCCGATAGCAGTCGATACCAAAAAGAAGAAGTATTGCCGCTTCAAGAAGAGCGGGATCAAATACATTGACTATAAGGATGCTGACTTCCTTTTGAAATTTGTTAACGAACAGGGTAAGATCCTTCCCAGAAGGATTACCGGGACTTCAACCAAGTATCAGAAAAAAGTGTCGCAGGCCGTGAAACGCGCCCGCCACCTTGCCCTGATGCCTTATGTTGCTGACCTTTTAAAATAAGGAGGAATAGAAATGGAAGTTATTCTTAGAGAAGATATTCCCGGTCTGGGATACAAAAATGACCTCATCACCGTGAAAAACGGTTATGCGAGAAACTACCTTATTCCTAAAGGGATGGCTATTCTGGCAACAGAATCAAGTAAAAAGGTTCTTGCTGAAGATAAGAAACAAAAAGCCCATAAGGAAGAAAAGATCCTGAAAGAAGCTGAAGAACTTGGCAAAGCACTTGGCGCATTGCAGATCAAGATCGCTGCCAAAGCAGGTACTTCAGGAAAGATCTTCGGATCGGTCAACGACATACAGATCGCCAACGCGATCAAAGAACAGCACAATTTCGACATCGACAGGAAAGACATCAGTGTTGATGGTGAATCAATCAAAGAACTGGGCGAATACATCGCCAAGATCAGACTCCACAAGGATGTTACGGTTGATATGAAATTTGAAGTATACTCAGAATAGTATTAGTATTCTATCATAGAAAGTCATTTCTCCCTCCGGTGAAATGACTTTTTTTATGCCCGCTCTATCCCTGGTAAAAGGTGTAAAAGAAGTTTGCCAGGAAATTCCACAAGGTTACGACAACGATGGCAAAGAACTTGGCCAGGTAAAAGTTGATCTTAAACCTGCTAACGATAAGCCATAAGATCAGATTGTTGAGCCCCAATCCAATAATGGAGATGATCAGGAACTGCGAATACTCTATCGCAATATCGGGATTATCGCTTTCGAAAGTCCATACCCTGTTCAGCACATAATTCGAACTCGCTGCAATAGTAAAGCCTATGGAGTTGGCTACATACTTTTGCACTTTGAACCATTCCTTAAAAATATAAGTAAAGCCATAGTCAACCAGTAAACCGGAGAAACCGACAGCCACAAACTTTAGAAACTTAAGAATAAATGATGTGGTCAGAAATTCAGACATGATCAAGCAATAATGCGTAAAGATATAAAAACGCAAGGACAGTATTAAAGTTGCACCAGCAACACCACCTTTTCGCCATCACGCAACACATCTACTGTGATGATCTGTCCGGTTTCCAGCTTTTTGAGGCGGGCCATATAATCATAAATATTGGCAACCTCCATACCATCTAATGCAATGATCACATCCCCTTTTTGCATACCCGCCTTATCAGCGGGGCCGTCGGTTCTGACACCGCCCACACCAAGCCCGTCATTCTCGCTGCTCGTGAAATCGGGAACGATACCCAGGGTTACCTTGAAGTTCATCCTGGTATTACGTGTTTTTGCACCGGCTTCCTGGTATGTCAGGGCTTCATCCCTGTTGGCAACCTCCATAATCAGGTCATATGTGAGGTCAGATACAAATTTCTGTCCTTCGAAATTGATGAATTCAACATCATCCTGTGGAGTATGGTAATCTGCATGTGCTCCTGTGGAGATAAAGAATACCGGAATATCCTCTGCATAAAATGCTGCATGATCAGAGGGGCCAAAGCCTTCCGGGGAGAAGGAGCCTTTCATATCATGAAGTTCGAGATATTTGTTCAATATTTCTTCCGTTTCCTTGGATGTACCCGTTCCGCCGAAGGCGACAGATTTCTCATCATTCAGCCGGCCAATCATATCAAGATTGAACATAGCCACTACCTTATCCAGGCTTATAATGGGGTTTTCTACAAAATACTTGGATCCGATCAGTCCCATTTCTTCTGCACCAAATGCGACCAGGACTACCGATCTTTTCAGTTTGTCTCCGCTGGCGGCAATCCTTTCAGCTATCTCTATGATTCCTGCAACTCCTGAAGCATTATCATCCGCGCCATTGTGTATTGCAATGGTATCCGGTTCCCGTGATCCGGATCCCGGACCACCCATACCCAGGTGGTCATAATGGGCCCCGAGTACGATAATCTCATTTTTCAATACCGGGTCGTTCCCTTCTATCATTGCCACCACATTCATGGTCCTTACCTTCTGGTGCTTCACATCCGATTCGCCCAGCAAACTTGTTTTTGTTTCGAAAGAAGCAGGCAACATTTGTTCCGCGATCGTTCCTTCAAGATCAGCAATGCTTTTTCCCAGCACCTGATCAATATATTTGCGCTTCACATGAAATACCGGGATCCCGGCATCAGAAGTTGTCTTGTCGAAGAACATCTTCATAAGGGCATCCTCCTCATCAAAAGAAGGACCAGAAACAAACAGCACACCTCCGGCGCCATTGTCTTTCGCAGTCAGAACTTTCTCGCGCAAGCCTACATTGGCATTGAATGGGCTGGCACTATTCTCATCACCAGGCTCCCCACGCATAATTACGACCCACTTTCCTTTTACATCTATGTCTTTGTATTCATCCCATTGAAGGCTGTCGTTCTCTACCTGGAATCCATATCCGGCAAATACCACCTCCGCTTCGAGAGAAGTATTTTTCGAGAATGAAAGCGGGATAAAATCTTTTTTTACTCTTCCTGTCAGGTCACCGGATTTGAGCACATTATTCTTTCCAGCATCTACACTGGTAACCACATCGAAATATTGAAATCCATTTTCTCCAATCAGCTCCAGACCTGCCTTTTCGAATTCGCCGGCAATATATGCCGCAGCCTGTTTGTCGTTCTCTGTCCCGGGAAGTCTCCCACCCAGGTCATCAGAGGCCAAAAAGCCGGTATGCTGTTGAAGTTCTTCGGTAGTGATATCGCTGTTTTCCTGGGAAAACGAGATAAGGACTGATCCGAAAATAAAGAAAAAGGAAAGTGCTAAATATAATTTGGTCTGCATGATTTTAGTTTTTGTGGAGCAGCCCCCCGATCAATTTCCGGGAGACAGCTGTTCATTTATAAAGGAATGCCAAAATTACTTAAAATCATCAAACCTGACACCAGTAATTTCCTCACTTAATTTCCAGAGGTTTTTCCTGGCTGTAGGATCTAAAGCAAATGCTGATGGTTGCGTTTCAGTGCTGTCAGAAAAATATTTCCCCGATGTGCCGGCAAGAGCCTCATCCGAAGCAAGGAATACTGAGGTCATGCATCCTTTTTCTGCCGGGCTCCCGGAAATCCCAAACCCTTCAAAAAGTAGTTTCGTTGTGATAACCCCCGGGTGCAGGCTATTACTGGTAATATTTGTATTATTCAGCCTATCAGCCAGCTCATTTGCAAATAAAATATTGGCAAGCTTTGATAGCGCATATGCGCTGTAATCGATGTAAGAGTTTATATCAAGCATATCGCTAAAGTCATTCCTGGGACTGTTATTATGGGCCACAGAGCTCACGGTGATTATCCTTCCCTGTTCTGCTTTACGCAGCAAGGGGAGCAGTTGAAGACTCAGAGAAAAGTGGGCCAGGTGATTCACAGCAAAAGTAAGTTCATAGCCATCATCTGAAAATATTTGTCCGCGCTGAAATACACCAGCATTGTTAATCAGCACATCGATATGATCATGCGCTTTCGAAAGCTCACTGGCCATTTTCTTTACTTTAGCGAGTGAGCTAAGGTCTGCATTCACATAAGTTGCTCCGTTTGGATTGATCTTTTTGACCTCTTCAAGAATTTCCATTCCGCGGGCCTTATTTCTTCCATGAATGATAACCGTGGCACCAAGCTTTGCCAGTTTTAAGGCCGTTTGTTTTCCTATACCATCGGTAGCACCAGTGACCAATACTTTTTTTCCGTCCATTATTGCCTGTTTTAAGGTATATGAATAACAAATCAAGCAACATGATTGTTCAGGCTTTTTAGGGATTCCTTAGCTGAAAAAACTCAGGCTTTGTATCAAATTGGGAAGCTCATTCCCGCTACGGGATACAAATGGCATGGGCAAAAATACTCAAGTGACTGACAGCGTATCATTTATATTTTGGCATCCTTTTTGTAAATAGTTACTTGCCTTATAAAGATTTGGTTTTGTTTATTTTGAGAGGAGCTGCTAGACCAGGCAGCTCTTTTCATTTTTACCCCGAAATGATTTGAAAATAAAGCCCTATTCTTTCCCCGCTCCAAGATCAATATAACCTGAGCGTTTGGCTTCCCTGGATTCATCGAACAACATACGCATTGTATTATGACGCATGGCAAACTGCCCACCCACGGCTTCATGAAGGGCGCGCATCTTTGTATTGAAATCTCCCACCCACGACATCTCAATGGTATCATAGTGTGGCATCGTCTTCATCACCATATCCATATTCTTAAATATGGCTGATTCAATCCCATGTCGCTGATACTGCGGAACGACACCCATTACAGTGATCCTGGTCCGGGTCATGGTCTTGTTCTTTTTATAATAGAGAAAACGCAACTTATTCCACAGGTTCATTTTTCCATTCAGCTTTTTGAGGATCATATTCACATCAGGAAGCATTACCAGGAATGCAATAGGCTTATCATTATGGTAGGCGAACCATATAAACTTTTCTACAAGTATGGCTTTAGCCTTTTTCAGGCTATTTAGGACCACTTTCTTTTCCAGAGGCTGGAAGTGCTCATGATAAACCCATGCCTGGTCATAAACACTGATCAGGTCTGTAATAAATTTATCGGCATTCTTGTATTCGAAATGTTTGATTTGATATTCAGGCCTTGCCATGATCCTGTCAGCAATCTTCCAGAAACGTTCCGGAAAAGGCTTCCGCAGGTCAAGGTGATTGGTTACCTGTTCATAATACTTATAAAAACCGTAAGCTTCAAACTGATCCTTATAATAGGGGAAGTTATAATTCATACCATATGATGGTTGCATATAGCCTTCCACCAAAAGTCCCCAGAAATTATCATTTTCGCTGAAATTGATGGGCCCGTCCATGGCCTCAGCCCCTTTATCCCTTAACCAGTCCCTGCAGGCATCAAACAATAAGAATGCAGCGTCCATGTCATCAATGCACTCATAAAATCCCATCCCCCCGGTAATCTGATCGAAATTTTTTGACTTCAGATCATCGATGAATGCGGCTACCCTGCCAATCAGCTTTCCTTCATCACTGATGAGTATCCACCGGATGGCATCGCCATGCTTATAAAAAGGGTTTTCCTCCCTGTTGAATATCGACTCAATGGTCCTGTCGAGGGGACAGACCCAGTTGTCATCATTCCTGTATATCTCGCGGGCTGCATCGAGGAATTGCTTCCTGGTTTTCTTATCAGTGACTTCGATCAGTTTCATGTGTACAAATATAATAATAAACCCTTTATAAGGTATCTGCTAAGCGATACCTGATAATTGTTAATTTTGTGAAAATCACTCCCGGCCATGCAATATTATAGCGGGGAATGCATTTAGGACTTATGAAGAAGATCTATCTTCTCGTATTAAGATCATATCTGGGACCACTGATCCTTACTTTTTTCGTGTCAGTGTTCATCCTGCTGATGCAATTTCTGTGGAAGTATATTGATGACCTGGTGGGAAAAGGCCTGGAATGGTATATCGTACTGGAGCTCTTATTCTATGCTTCTTCCACCTTTGTTCCACTCGCACTTCCCTTGGCCATCCTCCTATCATCTATTATGACCTTTGGTAACCTGGGGGAACATTACGAATTGGTGGCCATGAAGTCATCTGGCATTTCTCTCTGGAAGATCATGCGGCCCTTGATTATACTGTCGATCATGATCAGCGGGGTTGCCTTCTACTTCTCCAACAATGTGCTGCCAATTGCTAATCTAAAGTTCAAGTCCTTGCTCTACGATGTCCGCAAGCAAAAGCTGGCCTTCGACATCACCGAAGGGATCTTTTACGATGGCATGGATGGCTTTGTTATGCGAGTTGGGGAAAAAGAGAAAGATGATCGCACCATTCGTGATGTAATGATCTATAACCATCTTGAAAGACATGGCAATACCGATCTGACACTGGCCGACTCAGGCAGAATGGAGTCTACACCCGATGGCAGGTACCTTATTTTCCACCTTTTCAATGGTTATAACTACCAGGAGAAAGACGACCAAAAGGATTATAGGTTTAACAGGCAGTTCCAGAAGACCAGGTTTCAGGAAGAGTACCGCCGCTTCGACCTCTCCGGCTTCGACATGAAGCGAACGGATGAAGATCTTTTCAAGAACAATTACTCTATGCTGAACATATCACAATTGAATTATGCGATTGACTCTCTAAGCGCCCTGTATCAGAATAAACAGGACAACTTTGAAGAAAACTTCAACAAGAATTACCAGTATTACCACACCATCGACAGTGCCGCATATTTAGAAACTGCCAATGCCGACAGTTTACTGGCTCCCCTGGATGGATGGACAAAAGCTGAGAAAGGCATTATTATCCAACGTGCACTGAATAAGGCAAGAGGAGTGAAGAGCAATATCGAATGGCATATTTCAGATTACGAAACCAAAAGGGAATGGCTGTCGAAGCATGAAGTTGCCTGGCATAAGAAATTTACACTTTCATTTGCTTGCCTGGTGCTCTTCTTCATTGGTGCACCACTGGGAGCCATCATCAGAAAGGGTGGTATAGGCCTGCCCGTAGTTGTGTCAGTCCTCTTTTTTGTCCTCTTCCACATTATCACCATCACTGGAGAAAAGTCTGCCATAGCCGGTGCCATCAGCGTTGAGGTTGGCATGTGGATAGCTTCAGCGGTACTCCTCCCCCTCGGTTTCTTTCTCACCATAAAAGCAACCTCCGACAGCCCCTTGCTGGATTTTGATATCTGGAAGAGACGGCTGGGGAAGGTTTTGAAGAAAAGAATCTAAGAGAATAACGAATAACGAACAAGGAACAAGGAACAAGAATCAAGAATAAGAATTTGGAAGTTTCTAATAGAAATATTTCGTCTAATTTATTCCTTTCTATAACCAATCTTCTCTTATCAATAGGATCTCATCATTATTGATTCCTGGGTGTTCTGTCCCATACACCTGACTTAATGGTTTTCCAGGATTTAAAAAACCCAATAAACAGGGCAAGGTTCATGGCATAAAAATGAGTGATAAGCCGAAGAAGCTTGATATGGATATTGACTTTCTTAAGCAAGAAATCAAGGAGAGGCAGCATGAGCAGGAGTAACTGAAAAACAAGCAACAGTTGATAAAAATCAGAATGAAAGGCCAGAAAAATATTCAGGATCAATGCTGTGAGGATGAAGAATGGACCTTTCCATCTCAGCACCTTGTGTGACCAAAAACAAAAGCCAATGTGCTTTCTCCAAAGCAAAGGTGCAAAGGTCTTGAGGTTCTGCCAGTTGCCGGTGGCAATCCTCACTTTACGTCTGAACTCATCTTTCAGCACATTTGAAACATCTTCAAAAACCCTTGCTTCAAGGTCATTAATGGCCTTTTTGCGCTTTTCAAAGATCTTCATATTGATATAAAAATCATCCACCAGGTAATTTGGCGGCACCTTCGAATAATCCTCATTACGGATGGCATAACATCCACCAAAAGGCCCCATCATGGCACCCCACAAACGCCCTTCCATATTCTTGATGTGCACTTCCCGGCTTATATAGGCCTTTTCCTGGTATGAGATACCTTCACGTTTCAGTCCCTTATTGATCATGTTCGTATCTACAAGTCCGATCTCGGCATTCCTGAAATGCTTCACAAGATTGTAAACTGTGCTGGTATCGAACATCACGTTGGCATCGGTCAGTATAAGTATGCTGCCTGCAGATTCAGCCACCAGGTCATTCACGACATTTTGCTTTCCCCTCCTTTCTTTGAAATCATGAAAGATGAGGTTCTTATGTTTCGAAAGATAAGTATTAATGATCTCCGCGGTGCGGTCGTCAGAATGATCTGAGCCGATAAGCACTTCCAGTTTATCATCAGGATAGTCTCCGGCAAAGATGCTTTCAATCTTCTCAGCGATCACCTCTTCCTCATTAAATGCAGAAATGATCACAGAAACATGCGGAAGCTCATCGTCCCTGCCATAAAGTATGTGGTTGCTTTTTTTACCGGAAGATAAGATTGTGAGGATGAGTGGGTAAAAGAGGTAGGTATGCAGGATGAGGTAAACAGATAACCAAAAAAATACAGTCAGCAATACCATCAGATCAGTTCCTTATAAAAAGCAGTCAGAGCTTTTGAGATTGATAAATTATCGTAGTTCTCTTCAATAAAACTCACGGCATTACTACCGATGGCTTCAAATTTATCAAAATTATCCAAGAGGTCCTCTATTCCAGCCTTAAATTTTTGTGCATCATCAGCGATGATGATGTTGTGGTCATGGCTAATAGCGATGCCTTCAGCCCCTATTGAGGTTGATACTATGCTTTTGCCCAGGGCCATGCCTTCGATGATCTTGATCCGCATGCCACTGCCTGAAAGCAAGGGTACGATCATCACCGCCTTGCTTTCCATAAATTCATAGGCATCCTCCACCTCTCCCAGGAATACAACTCCCGGTTCTTTGATATTCCGGATCGGATCAGAAGCATTTCTGCCTGCAATATAAAAGTTTAGTTCAGGGTATTTCGCATGAAGTGCCTTCCAGCATTTTTTCAGGAACCAGTCGAGCCCTTCCTGGTTAGGTGACCAGTCGAGAGCACCTATATGAAAGATGGATGGGAACTCCGGTTTCCCCTTGTACTTCATAAAATCTGCCATGTTTATCCCGGTGGGGGAAACATGCACCGGCAAAGTGCATCCTAAACCCTTCAGGATCTTGGCATCTCTGTTTGTGATAGGAACCATGGCATCATAGCAATTGAGACATTCCACTTCCATCTTTTTTACTCTCCCTGCGATAATGCGTGTATAGAGTTTAGTTAAGCCAGAACGCTGCCGTACAGTACGGTCCCATATCTCATGTTCAATATTATGGGCACGCATGCTCAAAAAGGCCTCACTGAGTTCCCTGATCAGTGGTACATATGGAGCCAGGTATAAGCCTTCCAATTGGATCACATCAAATTCTTTCTCTATAAGAAGTTCAGCCAGACGATCACCAAAATCCTTGTTCACAAAGCGTTCGGCATTATAGGCCATCCTTGAGAAAAGCAGATTTTTCGCAGCTTTCATCGGACACAATCGAGTATCTACATCCACAAGGATGAAACGGATATCATCCCTTAGCTTTTGTGGGATATGTGCTTCTTTTATGGGATGCTTGGAAGTGCTCATGGCCAGCACAGTCACTTCATGTCCTAGTTCCATAAATCCCTTCGTCATCGCTAAAGTAGCGATGGAGCCACCATCTTTTGGCGGGTAAGGGACTTTATTGGCAATTTGAAGTATTCGCATGCTGCTTGAGACTTTATTGGCAAATATAAAAAATAAGTACTTAGAGTCACTAAAGTGCCTGAAGTACTTGAAGTGCCTAAAGTACTTAGAGTTAAATGGAGATAAGGCTGCGGGCCTGATTTGACAACGGCTGGGTAATTGAGTATCTTTAATATATTGTCAAATAAATCCAATACTATGAATTACAAGAGAATACTTCTCATCACTATGATCATTTCTCTGGTCATAAGTGCACTGGTTGGAATATACATTTTCCTTTTCGGTGACTGGGGCGAAACAGAAATGAAAATTTTTGGAACTACTCTGGCAGTTGCTGCATACAGTTTGCTGGGATTTTGCAGTTCAGTAAACCAGAACAGAAAATATCTGAATTGGGTTTCGATCTTTGGAGTAATCCTATCTTTCATTGCATTTGTATTGGTCACTTACTCCATCTGGTGGGATATCGATGATGGGGGCATATTATGGAAAACATCTATGACTGCATCCATTGTCGCCTTTTGCCTGGCACATATATCTTTGATGTTCCTGGTTAAACCAAAGTCGAAAGCTACCAGGATTGCACTGATGGCCACAATCGGTTTTATTATTATCGTGGCGGGCATGCTCATTAATGTAATTATTTGTGATTTCGATATTGCTGAACGATGTGCGCGCCTGCTGGGTGTTTTCGCTATCCTTGATGTTTTAGGGACAATTACCACACCTCTTCTAAACAAACTGAAAGGGAAATAATTTACTCGTTTCAATTGTCCTGTTTAAATTTGAATATCTCTATTGAAATTTTGAGTTTATTTTCATTATCTTTACATTGAGTCGATAAATCCATCGTTAGAATGAAAAGGATACTTACTGCATTGCTAATTATGGCTACTCTTACATTGCAATCACAGGTTCCAGACTATCTGGAGAATAATCCTCAATGGCGTGTAAGCTGGAGCTTCGGATATTATTATCCTTGTATTATTAATCAAGACTATGTCTACTATATCAATGGAGATTCATTGCTGGATGGACACGTATATAAGAAAGTATACTGGAGAGGTGAGGTAGATTATGTATGGTATGATATTCCTCCGGCTTTATAACTGTGATAATGACCATACTTTTGACGAATTCTTTACACTTATTCGTCAGGACAGTTTAAAAATGTACACCCATAATGGCCAACAAGAAGAATTGCTGTATGACTTCAATCTAGAAGTTGGAGACACTCTTCCTCAAACTAATCACATAATGGATATTATTACAGTTGATAGTATTTACAACATACAGGTAATGGATTCATACCGAAAGATATATAAGCTGAAAGGAGATTATATTTTTGATAACATATTAATTGAAGGGATAGGCTTTGATGGAGGGCCTTTTGAAGTTATTCCCAAATCCCGAATTCCCGTCTATGCTTCATTGTTTTATTCAAAATGATACCAGCTGGTGGTCACAGCCATGGATGCCATGCGATCTCAATGTAAGCATACCCTCATTATTTACGGAATGCCTATTTTGAATGTTACCCAAACCCTGTTGAGAGTTTTCTTACGGTCAAATCAAATGTTGCTGTGAATATTGACAAAATCATGGTTTATAATCAGCTTGGTCAGCTTGTTAAGCTAAATTCCAGGCTTATTTCAAATCACCATTTTGAACTTGATTTCTCAGTCCTTAAGAGAGGGTATCTATATGCTTCAGATCACAACTCAAGATAACAGCCCATCTTTAATAAAAGTAATCAAGAGATAAGGATTTTTATCTGGATTATAAAGATTAACTCAACATCCAACACCCAACACCCAACACTTTCTTAAGAAAGTCTTACTTTTGCCATAAACATTCACCTATGGCACAGAAACCATCCATTCCTAAAGGGACACGTGATTTCTCCCCTCTTGAAATGGTCAGAAGGAACTATATCTTTGATACCATCAAAGGGGTATTTTGCAATTTCGGCTATCAGCCCATCGAAACCCCTGCCATGGAAAACCTTTCCACCCTGCTTGGTAAATATGGGGATGAAGGCGATCGCCTGCTTTTTAAAGTTCTCAATTCTGGAAATTACCTTGACAAGGTAGATGATCAGACACTGGCAAGCAAGGATCAGCCCGGCCTCACCAGGCAGATCAGTGAAAAAGGCCTGCGATATGACCTGACGGTTCCCTTTGCACGCTATGTGGTGCAGCACCGGAACGACATCTCTTTTCCTTTCAAACGTTACCAGGTGCAACCTGTATGGCGCGCCGACCGCCCGCAGAAAGGACGCTACCGTGAATTCTTCCAGTGCGATGTGGATGTGATCGGAAGCGATTCCCTCCTTAACGAGGTGGAACTCATCCAGATCATCGATGATGTTTTCACCAAGCTGGGCATCAATGCCATAGTTAAATTGAACAACAGGAAGATCCTGGCCGGGATTGCAGAAGTGATCGGTGAATCCGATAAATTCGGGATCATTACCGTGTCCATGGACAAACTTGACAAGATCGGCCTGGAAAAGGTGAATGATGAAATGCTGGCCAAAGGTGTTTCGCAGGATGCCATTGACAAGCTTCAGCCCATCCTCACCCTGGATGGCAAACTCAAGGACAAATTCCCCAGGCTGATGGAGGTCCTCAAGGACTCCCCTACCGGTCTCAAGGGCTGTGAAGAGATCATGACGGTAATGCATCATCTGAAAGACCTTGGCATCAACACCAAGTTCGAACTTGACCTCAGCCTCGCCCGCGGACTGGATTATTATACCGGGGCCATCATCGAAGTAAAATCTGCCGATGTAGCCATGGGCAGTATCTGCGGAGGAGGAAGGTATGACGACCTCACAGGTGTGTTTGGGCTGGAAGGCGTTTCGGGAGTGGGTATCTCCTTCGGTGCAGACCGGATCTATGATGTACTGATGGAACTCAATGGATTTCCGGAAGCATTCCTGACATCCTCCAGGGCCATGTTTGTCAATTTTGGTGAAGAAGAAGCAAAATATGCCTTGCCAACCCTCGATAAAATAAGAAAAGCAGGCATCAATGCAGAGCTATATCCTGATGCAGCCAAGATGAAAAAACAGCTGGGATGGGCTAATAACAAAGGCATCCCCTTCATCATCATGGCCGGAACCGAAGAAATCAATAATGCCAAGTTTATGCTAAAGGATATGGCCAGCGGGGAACAGCTTCTGCTTACTGAAGATGAACTCATTAAAAAGCTGAAATAAACGACCTCATTCCGGCAGATTTTATACATTTACTGCCCGAACTGAAAACAAGGTACAATGATAAACTGGATCCTAAGGTTCAAGATCAAGATCAATCGCTCAGCACTCTGCTAACTGATATCGGGGGCATTCTGCCCATTCTTAATGAATCAGTTATATTAAATCAAAGGAGAAATAATCATGACATATGTAATAAAAGGTGCAGGGCTCACCATAGAAGACGTTGTAAACGTAGCCCGTAACAATGAGAAAGTTGAACTCCACCCGGAAGCTGTTGAGCGCATCAATAAGTGCAGGACCATGCTCGAGAATAAGATCGAAGCCAATGAGATCATGTATGGTGTAAACACAGGGATCGGTGAATTCTCTGAAGTAGTCCTGAACGACGACCAGGTCAAAGATTTTCAGAAATATCTTATTTATAATCACGCTGCCGGTATTGGCGATCCCATGCCCATCGATTACGTCCGAGGAGCTATGCTTGGCAGGATCAACGTACATGCCCATGGCAATTCAGGTGTCCGCGTGGAAATCACCCAAACATTGGTAGATATGCTCAACAAGGGTGTAACTCCCTGGGTTTGCCAGAAAGGTTCTGTTGGAGCCTGTGGTGACCTTGCCCCCATGTCACAGATCGCACTGCTCATGATGGGTGAAGGACAAGCTTATTTTGAAGGGGAGCTATACAGTGGTAAAGAAGCCCTTGAGCGTGCCGGCATCCCGGTTCCCGGACTTCAGGCCCGCGACGGACTGGCTACCATCAATGGATCTAATGTGCTTACAGCCATGAGTGCCCTCTTCCTTTATGATGCCAATAACTGGCTCAAGCAGGCAGAGATCGGAGCAGCTATGTCGCTGGAAGCCCTGAAAGCCAATATGAAACCCTACACATCGAAATTGCATGAAGTAAGAGGTTTTAAAGGTGCCGTAAGAAGCGCCAATGCAATTAATAAACTGGTCAACGGTGGAGACCTGAAAGAAGGGAGGATCGACTGCAAGGTTCAGGATGCATATTCAATGCGTTCAACACCTCAGGTGATCGGTGCAGCGCACGATGCACTGGCCTATGCACGTTCACAGGTGGAGATCGAGTTGAACGGAGTGGGTGACAATCCCATCTTCTTTCCTGACGAAAACCTGCAGCTCTCCGGAGCAAACTTCCAGGGATCACCGGTATCTGTACCCATGGATATGGCAGGAACAGTAATCACTATGGTTAGCATTCTTTCTGAGAGAAGGATGAACAGGCTCAACAATCCTGCACTCAGCGTAGGACTACCGGCATTCCTGACTAAAGGGGCAGGCATGTTCTCAGGCCTGATGCTCAGTCAGTACACTGCCGACATGCAGATTGTAGAACAACGCATCCTTTCAGCACCGGCATGTATTCAATCCATCCCGGCAGCTGCCGATCAGGAAGACTTTGTTTCAATGGGTATGAACACAGCCATAAAAAACTTCCAGATCCTCGATAATGCCTACGGCATATTGGGTATCGAGATCATGGCTGCTGCACAGGCCCTCGATTTCCGTGAATATAATTTTGGTACCGGCGTAACCAAAGCCAAAGAGGTTGTTAGGAAGTATGTTGATTTCCTTGACATCGACAGGCCATTGTACAACGACCACAACAGCATGAAAGACCTCGTGAAATCATGCGAGATCCTCGAAGAGGTTGAAAAAGTAGTTGGAAGCCTCGAAAAATAATGGAAGAACTGCAAACCATACAGGAAAAAACTCCAAAACGGCCACAGCTGCTAAGCATCCTGTGCATACTAACCTTCATTGGAAGCGGGCTCGGGGTAGCCGGATTTTTAATGGTATCGATCAATTATGAGGAAACTATGAAAGCCATGAAGGTGCTGTACTCCGGAATGCCGGAAGCTTCCTTTTTGCTGGAAGCTCCCAGGGATTTCTTTATGGTATCCTTTTTCCTGTCTGCATTTTCTGTTGTAGGAGCAATTATGATGTGGAACCTGAAAAAAATCGGGTTCCACCTCTATACTTCATCTCAACTGATCTACCTGGTAGTACCCCTCTTATATTTTGGTGGCGAGACCAATCCCTTACCCAATATCATGCTCACAGCATTATTTGTATATTTATACGCACGGAACCTGCAATACATGCGTTAAGGATATATAATGACTGATACTGCCGATACACCAAAAGCCATTAAACCAAAAAGGCCACATTTTCTCAGCTTTCTTTGCATCATCGGTTTTACCTATACCGGTCTGTTTGCATTCTTGTTTCTGATGGGGATGCTATACTCCACAGGCATCAGCGGCATCATGAATAAATACCTGCAGCTGTACGATCTTTCCCGCCTGAATTTCTTGATATTCTCTATAAGTATGTTCCTGATCTTTTTTTCCTCCTTTGTTGGGGTATTACTGATGTGGAAGTTACAGAAGCTAGGGTTTTATATCTACACTGCTTCCTGCCTGATTTTTCTTGCAGCAGAAAGCATCATGTCAAGACCTTTTCTTCCCGACTTTATCATACACGGGCTGCTGATCCTACTCTTTCTTATTGCTTTTCCCTTTGGAAAAAAAAGAAGAGCAAGACTGTTAAGCAAAAATTTATTAAAAAAAACTTAGGGTAAGACAGGAATGCTGTCCAGTTCCATGATCAGGCTGTCGCAGTATATGCGGTATGCTTCAGCATAGGCAGTATCGACAGGTTTGGCCGGAGGCGATTTCACCTTTGTTGGGTCTATGGGTTGTCCGTTTCTGTAAAAGCGGAAATCGAGGTGGGGGCCCGTAGCCAGGCCGGTTTGTCCAACATAGCCGATCACCTGTCCCTGCTTGACATGAACGCCTTGCTTAATTCCCTTGCCGAAGCCTGAAAAATGACAATACCCGGTTGAATAAGTTCCATTATGTTTAATCCTGACGGTATAGCCTCCCTCCTTGGTCCACGAGGCAAAGGTTACAACGCCATCGCCCACCGCATGAACAGGAGTTCCTGCAGCTGCAGCATAATCAACCCCCAGGTGAGGCCTTCTGTATTTTAAGACAGGGTGCATTCTGCTGTATGAAAATCCGGAGCTGATCCTGCGAAAACGAAGAGGTGCCTTCAGGAAGGTACGACGCATACTGCCTCCTTCTTCATCATAATAATCCCCCAGTGTATCAGGCTGAAAGAAGCAAGCATAATATTCATGTCCCAGGTGGTTGAATCCTCCCGCAATAACCTTTCCCAGCCCAATATATTCATCCTCCACATAAAGTTCTTCAAAAATCACCCTGAAATGATCCCCTTTCTGGATACCAAAGAAGTCTATTGTCCAGGCATAAATCTCTGACAACTCATTGGCCAGGTTAGGATCAGATTCATTCTCTACCATCGTATTCCAGAGTGAGGAAGTGATGGTTCCGGAAGTCCTGGCCAGTCGGCGTTCAACTTCTTTCTCACCCTTATAAATATTCAATGTATCGCGAAGGTCGAAAACAACAAATTGGGTGGGCGACTGCTCATATATAAAATAATGAACCCGGGGCACCGAATCAAGGGTCCTTATCAGTGCATACGGATAGCCAACCCTGATCTTCCTCACATCAAATATATCTCTGGAGCTCCTGGCAATCTCATCAATAATATTATAATCGACATCATACCTGAGCAGGATGTCGGCCAGAAATTCATTCCTTTTTACCTTGTGGGTAATCACCTCTAAAGAATCTACTATAATGCCATACTCCAATGTCGGGACATAAACCTCTTCCTCCTCAATCACCACTTCCTGTTTATCTTCCTTATCCCAATACTGGATTACAATAACAACTCCCAGGAGTATGATCATAATGCCAATAAATGGCAGCATTTTCCTCGTACTGTCTTTGTGTTCTTCTGGTCTTGTACTCATCCTATCTGATAAACGGCAATGTATCTGCTTTGTTATGAAGCGGCAAAAATAAGCAATAAATGGACTTAACGGAGTTGATATATCATAGTAAATCCGGGTTGGCCGGATGCGGAAACCCCCGGAATAATAAGCAGGTTGGGGTTCTGAATGGTACTTTTGTAAACGAACTTTCCGATAAAGAAGCCCAGGGCAGATCCAATGATCACATCCGAAGCCCAGTGCTTGTCATCATACACCCGTGACACGGCAGCCAGGGAAGCCAATGAATATGACATGATCGGGACCCATATCCTGTCACGGTACTCACTTGCAAAGACCGCTGCAACAGCAAAAATCATCGACGAGTGTCCGCTCGGGAAAGAAGTACTTGAATAACTGCCAAAAGGGCCTTCCCATATCCTGGGATCAGGAGGGTCATCATCATGCGGCCTGTGGCGCTGAGTAGCATACTTAATTGCATAAGTAAACACTGCCGTGATGGCCATGGCTTTAATACTCGTCAGTCCGACCCTGGCTGCTCTCTGGTTATCTGTGAGTTCACCAACTGCCCAGAAGCCAACAGACAAAGGGAGGGTAATAACAGCACTTCCAAGGGGCTCAAAAAAATACTTGCTTGCATTGTCGAGCCCTCCAGTGCGGTTGCGCTGGAAGGCATCACGGATCACATCATCCTGGGTGTAGGCGAGGATAGCTACGCCCGTAACTCCGGCAAAGGTAGCCCATTGCTTCCCACGCCACCTTATTGGTGACTTAAGTACTTCCCAGGAATCGGTGAAATAGGATTTGATATAAGCCTTGTTCAGTTTGACCTCATGATGTTGTTGTAATGTATCCTGCGAATGAAGGCCCGTAAGATGGGACGTCGCAAAAAGCAATAGAATGAAAATATTTCTAAGTAATATCAAGCTCAGGTGGCTTTACGTTCGATTTGCTTGGCCTCCTCCCAATAAACATCCATCTCTTTCAGGCTCATATCATAGAGGGCTTTTCCATCTTCCCTGGCATGTTCCTCCAGGTACTGGAACCTGCGTATAAATTTCATATTGGTTTTTTCAAGGGCATCTTCCGGGTTGATGTCGATAAAACGGGCATAGTTCACCAGAGCAAAAAGCAGGTCACCAAATTCTCCTTCCAGCTTGCCATCTTCCGGCTTATCAACCTCAGCTTTCATTTCTTCCAGCTCCTCCATCACCTTATCCCATACCTGAGAACGGGATTCCCAGTCGAAGCCAACACCGCTGGCCTTCTCCTGCATGCGGTAAGCTTTCACCAGGGGTGGCAAGGACTTAGGCACACCTCCCAACACAGACTTCCTCCCCTCATTCTTGATCTTGATCTTCTCCCAGTTATCTTTCACTTCCCTGGCATTCACAACCTTGACATCGCCATAAATATGAGGGTGTCGTTCAATGAGTTTCTCATTGATATTCTCCAGCACATCAGCTATGTCGAAAGCATTCTGTTCTGAACCGATCTTGGAATAAAATACAATGTGGAGCATCAGGTCGCCCAGTTCCTTTTTTATGTCATCAAGATCTTCAGCAATGATGGCATCAGACAGTTCGTAGGTCTCTTCAATGGTAAGGTAGCGAAGGCTTTCCAGCGTTTGCTTTTTGTCCCAGGGGCACTTTAGCCTGAGCTCGTCCATGATATCCAGCAATCGCTTAAATTCTGAAAGTTCTCTCTTCATATGATCATAAGTTTCGGATACCCACAAAGGTAATCATTATTATTCCACAATAATGACCATGGAAAGGCTGTTTACAAAAGACAAAGCACAGATTTTTCACTAATTTTACCCGCTCGACCCTGATCCCGGCAAGACCGGATCTGTTGAAAAAGGATTATATGAATAAACCAGCTCTGTATAAGGACATATCATTTCAAAGGATCGCAGGTAAATTGATTTTTACTGCGGTATGTTTTGCAGTGCTGATGCTGGTATATCCTTCCAATGTAAGTGCACAGGGCAGCAGGCATAACAGGATAGGTTCTAACCTGATGGTAGAAGCCAAGGCAGGCTACGGATTCCTGATTCCTCATCGCCTCGAAATGGAGATCTTCAACTCGCATTTTCCTTCTTTTGAGATAAGCATTTCCCAGAAAACCTTCGGAGCGAAGCGATGGGAATATATGTATGGCTATCCCATCGTGGGAATCGCATACTGGTACTCGAATTTAGGAACCTCACCATACCTTGGTGATGCCCATGCTGTGTTTCCCTATATCAGCTTTCCCCTCACACCCAATAAGTCTACCCGATTGTATTTCAGAACCGGCGTGGGATTGGGATACCTCACCAAGAGATTCGAAAGGCTGGAAAACTATAAGAACACAGCCATAGGCTCCCATCTGAATGCAGCCGTGAGCCTTTCTTTGGAATTGCGTATCCGCCTGGCAACAAGACTTACTCTCAGCGGCAGTATTGCCCTGACACACTTTTCAAACGGATCAATGAAAACCCCGAATTACGGGATCAATATTCCATCGATATATACCGGTTTGGCCTATAATATGAGTAAACCCAACCCATACAGCAGGAGCAAGCTTCTGCCTGAACTTTATCCCTACGAATTCGATGGTAAAAAATGGTTCCAGGTTCAATTTGGTGCGGGCCTGGGATACAAGAATATGGATGCAGAGGTCGGCGGAAGCTATATGGTATATGCGCTCTATGCCAATGTGTTGAAACAAATCTCATTTAAAAGTCGGCTGGGAATTGGCTTTGATGTGAGCTATGATGGCACCGACAAGAAGATGATGGAAATCAATGGTGATCAGGTGGAAAGTTTCTGGCCGGTGGTTAAGACCGGAGGCAATATCGCCTGGGAACTGATGATCTCAAAAGTATCCCTGGTATTTAACATTGGAGGATATTTCAGTGGAGCATATAAGACCGAGGGTGGCATCTATGAGAAGTTTGCCATATGGTACTATTTTAATGACAACGTGTTCACTTCACTCACCCTGAAAGCACATTATGCCAGAGCTGATTATATCACTTTAGGGGTGGGCTATAACTTAAATATCAAATATTATTAAGGCATGAGAAGGCATACCATATATATTATACTGATCATGCTTGTTGCCCTCTCATGCAACAAAAGCAATCCTGGCGATTGTTTTAAAAGTACCGGTCCCATCATTACAGAGGCCAGGGAGCTCGGTTCTTTCCGCTACCTTTCCATGAACAACAATGTGGATGTCTTTCTCACGTATAGTCCAACTTACTCTGTTGAAGTCAGGGCCGGGGAAAATATCATCCAGGGCATCACCACCAAAGTGGAAGACAATACCCTTACTGTTGCAAATGAGAATACCTGCAACTGGATAAGAAGCTATGAAAAGCCTATCGAAGTATATATTGGCACACCGGTTCTGGACAGCATCGTTTACCAGGCTTCCGGGAACCTGACCTCTATGAACCAGTTCACTACTGACTCCTTAAAGCTAGATGTACTCGAGGGGGCCGGCAGCATCAATCTATGGGTAAACATGTATAAATCAAAGTATAATCTTCATTATGGCACTGTTGACCTGACGGTGAAAGGTTATTCCCAAATCAGCTATGTTTATTCAGGTGGTTACGGCCCGGCTGACCTGCGTAATCTTGAAACTTCATATACCTATCTGACTAACAACAGCACCAACAATTGTTATGTCCGGGCCAGCCTGGAGTTGGAAGTGAAGATCGAAAATGTAGGGGATGTTTATTATTTCAGCGACACGCCCAGCGTGAGTTTATCGGGAGCCGGAACAGGTAAACTGATAAGACAGTAAACTTTCGGAATTCTGAAATCTGAACTTTGAAATCTGAACTTGTACCTAGTCACTAGGAACTAGGCACTATTCACTATCTAATATGCTTTCGCAAAAACAACCCGTCTCTCTGAAGGTTTACCGCTAAGAATACATTTTCCCTCTTCTTTATGGTCATCTATAGGGATAAGACGGATCGTAGCCTTGGTTTTATCTTTGATGGCCAGTTCGGTTTCGTCAGTTCCATCCCAGTGGGCATATACAAATCCACCTTTGTTTTCGATGATATCCACGAACTCCTCCCAGGTATCAGCCCTATACGTATTGTCTTCCCTGAAATTGAGAGCTTTACGGTATAGGTTTTCCTGGATCTGCTCAAGAAGATGAGCAACCTTATGCTCTATATCGGCCATTTGCAGGACCTCTTTTTCAAGGGTATCCCTGCGTGCCACCTCAATAGTACCGTTTTCCATATCACGGGGGCCGATGGCAAGTCTGACAGGCACGCCTTTGAATTCATATTCCGCAAATTTCCAACCCGGCTTATAAGTATCCCTGTCATCGTATTTAACTGAGATACCACGAGCTTCAAGTGCCTTTTTAATCTCATTTGCCTTTACAGAGATCTCTTCAAGTTGTTCATCTTTCCTGTAAATAGGTACGATCACGACCTGTATGGGTGCCAGTTTTGGAGGCAGTACCAGTCCCTGATCGTCAGAATGGGCCATGACAAGGGCTCCCATCAACCTTGTTGATACCCCCCATGAAGTTGCCCACACATAATCCAGCTTGTTTTCTTTGCTCAGGAATTTCACATCAAAGGCTTTGGCAAAATTCTGTCCCAGGAAGTGTGATGTCCCGGCCTGAAGTGCTTTTCCATCCTGCATCAGGGCTTCAATACAATAAGTGTCGACAGCTCCGGCAAAACGTTCGCTTACGGTCTTCACCCCCTTGAGTACAGGAATTCCCATGAATTTCTCTGCAAACTCGGCATAGATGTTCAGAATAAGGTCTGTTTCCTTTTCAGCTTCTGCCCGGGTTTCATGTGCAGTATGTCCTTCCTGCCAGAGGAACTCTGCAGTGCGTAAAAACAGCCTTGTCCTCATCTCCCAGCGAACAACATTGGCCCATTGGTTTACGAGGATTGGAAGATCACGATATGATTGTATCCACTTCCTGTATGTATCCCAGATTATAGTTTCTGAGGTTGGCCTTACAATAAGCTCCTCTTCAAGCTTCGCATCTTCATCAACCACAACGCCTTTACCATCTTCTGATGTTTTAAGACGATAATGAGTCACAACCGCACACTCTTTTGCAAAGCCCTCGACATGTGCTGCCTCCCGGCTGAAAAACGATTTGGGGATAAAAAGAGGGAAATAAGCATTGGAGTGACCGGTATCCTTGAACATTTTGTCAAGGGCCGCCTGCATTTTTTCCCATATCGAATACCCATAAGGCTTTGATCACCATGCAACCCCTTACAGCTGAGTTCTCTGCAAGGTCTGCCTTGATTACGATATCATTGTACCACTGTGAATAATTCTCTTCTCTTGTAGGAAAATCTTTGGCCATTTGAAGTTTGGTATAGTATTTGCAATTTTAAGTCTGAACGCAGCAAAATTAATAAAATGAAGCATACACCACATAACAACTTACTAAATATATACCGAAAGGAGTTCGCCATGAAAACTTATCTTATCCTATTTGTGCTTGCAGTCTTTTTCCTGAGCTCATGCTCAACACAGAAAGAGTCTGACATTGCTTATGACGACGTTTACTATTCTACTAAAAAAGAAAATATCCAGCCGTCAAAAAAAGATAATAAAAAAGAAGCAGCATATACAGCAGGCGAAGTATCAACATCGTCGGAATACACACAAAGTCCGACCCCGGCCTCTGATGAATTCGATTATGGGTATGAGAATACTTATTACCACCACTGAATATTCAGATGCGGAATTTGAGATGGATGATTACTACGACTACAGTTATTCTGCCAGGATCAGAAGGTTTCACGAACCCAACCCGGGATACAGTTATTACGATAATTACTATACCAATAACTATTATTACGAATATGATCCCTGGGCTTACGGAAACAGCATTTATTCAAACTACTATGGTTACCCTTCATACTACAGACCCAGTGTTTCAATCGGGATCGGATTTGGTTATGGATTCGGCATAGGCTTCGGATGGGGCTATCCTTACTACGGTTGGGGTTATCCTTCCTACGGTTGGGGCGGATATTATGGCTGGGGCTATCCTTACTACGGATATGGCTGGGGCTACCCATACTATGGCTGGGGCTACGGATGTTGTGGCTGTGGTTACTATCCCTCACCATATTATTATAATAGTTACGATAACAACTCTTACTACTACGGACCGAGAAATGGCAGGGGCACCAACACCAATGGTACAGGAACTGCATACGGAAGAAATTCAAGAAACTTTGGAGAAAAATATGAGGATGCACTGGCAGTCGGTTCAGGATCCAGGTCAAGCATGGGCGACTCCCCCATCAGTCATAGTGGAGGACGCCAGTCTGCCGATGGATCTGTACCCGGAAAGACTAACCCGGCCAGCCGCGAATCAAATATTAATTCACGTCAGGACGCATCACCACAGGATGCCGAAATGTCCAGGCAGTCAGCAAATGGTAAAGAAACGCCACCTGCATCAAGATATACACAGGCCAGACAAGAGCCCGGTGTATCGAGGCAAGCGCCTGCCGGAAGGGAATCTTCCCCCGCTGCAAGGCAAACTCCTTCAGCCGAACGCCAGGCAAAGCCAAACAGTGATGCCCGTACTACACAAAACTCTGAACGTTATGCACAAAACCCACCTGCATCCAGACAATCAAATAGTACAAGTCGTCCAGAACAGCGCTACAGTAAGCCTAAGTCATATGAAGCACCGGAACGCCGCACATCTCCTTCACAGAGATACCAGGCACCTGCTTCACAGTCCAGGACAACCACCAGCAGGCAGGCAAGCCCGGGAACAGCTACGCGTCAGGCATCAAGCCTGAGGACTACTTCACCAAGCAGTCGCCAAAGCTACAACACTCCTTCAAGGACACAGAGCAGGAGCTATTCTGCACCATCACGCTCAAACAGCAGCAGAAGCTATTCTGCACCAAGCAGGAGCAGTTCATCACCATCACGCTCATCAGGAAGCTACTCCAGTCCTTCACGAAGTTCAGGATCCTCGGGCGGTGGCAGCCGTAGCAGCGGTGGCGGAAGCCGCAGCAGCAGTGGTGGCGGAAGCCGTGGAGGAAGAAGATAAACCCACTTATAACCAGGAAAGCTATAAAGATGAAAAAGTATCTCATAACTTTATTTTTAGCCACGCTTGTACCCCTTCTGGCGATAAACCAGAACGCAGTGGATGCCCTCAGGTACTCGCAATTGTATACAGGTGGAAGCGCCAGGTATATGGCAATGGGGGGTGCCTTTGGGGCTCTGGGTGGCGATTTCACAGTGCTCAGCACCAACCCTGGCGGACTCGGTATCTATAAAAGTTCCGAACTCAGCTTTACCCCTTCCGTCCATACCGGAAAAACAAATTCTCTGTATAATGGATATACTGGAACAGATTCCAGAACCAACTTTGCTGTTGGCAATGCCGGCTACGTTTATACCGCCAGGCTAAAAGGTAAGGCAGCCGGAAACGGATTCAAGAATTTTCAATTTGCCATGGGCATTAACAGGTTGAACGACTATAACAGGAGAATGATAATGCAAGGGGAAAATACCGAGAATTCATTGCTCGACACCTATGTGCAATATGCTGATGGGATCTATTACAAGGATATAGAAGACAACCGTGGAGGCATGTATGGATTTGACCTCTACCCTGCATGGTGGACCTATTTGCTGGATGCAGATACATCTACAAGCACGTATTATTCACCCGTCCCAAATGGCGGAACCATGCAGCGTAAGATCGTTGATCAGTGGGGTTCCATGAATGAATGGACCTTCGGGTTTGGGACCAATTACAGCGATATCCTTTACCTTGGTATGTCATTCAACATCCCATGGATCAGATACTTTGAAAGATCGACCTATAGTGAGACAGATGTTGCAGATACCATCTACGACTTCAGCAGTTTCGAGGTCTACGACAGGCTGGAAACCAGGGGAACAGGCTTTAACTTTAAGTTTGGGTTCATCCTGCGTCCGGTTGATTTTCTCAGGATAGGCGGATCAATACACACTCCCAGCTGGTTCAATATGAGGGATTATTGGGATCGCAGCATGCAATCGTATTTCGACAATGGTGATTCCTATTATCAAGCCAGCCCTAACGGGAGCTACAACTACAAACTAAATACTCCTTTGCGCTTACAGGGTAGCCTGGCCTTCATTATAGGTCGCTATGGACTGATCAGCGGGGAATATGAGTATGTAGATTACGCCAATGCAAACTTCCGTGCATATGATTATGACTACTACAACGAGAACACTGATATTGCAAGCAGCTATGGAAAGGGCCACAATTTTAAGGCAGGAACTGAATGGAGGACAGGACCATTCAGTTTCCGGGCCGGTTATGCTTATCAGAACAGTCCATATTTGAATGGGATCAACGATGGTGCTTTATCTTCTTACTCGGGAGGTATCGGATATAAGGAAAAATACTTCTTTATCGACTTTGCCTATGTCTATACTAAAAAAATGGAAGATTACTATTTCTACGGCACGGAAACCATCCAGGTTCAGCCGGTACACAATGAGCTCATAGATCACAGGTTCCTTGTAACACTTGGGACCAGGTTCTAAACACCAATATATTATCCAGAACCGCCTTCATTTTCTAGAGGCGGTTTTTTTTGTATGCCTGATTATTATAATTATATTTATATTTACATGTTGAAGTTAAATCATGGAGAAGAAGCAGCTTATCGAGATCATATGCGTAATTGCTGGTGTAAGCCTTTTCATCAAAGCTGTGGATTACCTGCAATATTTTATATCTGCACTGTTCCAGTTGCTTGGTGATCAAGGCTATGCACAATGGTATTACTTCTTTATCTACCTTTTTACACTTACCGCTTTTATTGGGCTATCCATACTCCTGATCACGAGGGCAACAGGCATTGCAAAAGAGATCAGCAGGTATCTTGACCCTTCCGACATCCTGATCGACCTGAATTCATCCACCGCGCTGGAATATGCCCTGATCATTATTGGCGGCATCACCCTGATTGGCGGCCTGTCGAATTTCATGACAAACTTCATCACCTCCATCACGATGAAGGAAGAATTTGCGATCAGCAGCAATTTGGTCTGGCTATACGGACTGATCAAAACAATTTTGGGTTTCATTGTTATCATATCTGCAAAAAGCCTTTCCAGGCTGGTTAGAAAAAAATAAGAAGCTTATTTCCGGACTTGTTCTTTATCCTTCAATCTGTTGAGGCCTGCCTTTGCTTTTTGCTGTATGCTGCGCCTGTATTCTTTATTGGGCATTCTCATAGATCGTTTATAATATTCGGCAGCCAGTTCGAAGTCTTTTTCCAATTCATAAATATTACCTGCCTGCAATGCTGCGTTAGCAGCAAAATAATATGACATCTGCTCGCCCAGGTTGATGGTCTCATCATAATATTTAATAGCTATAGCATATTCGCCCCTGGAATGTGCAATCCTGCCTTTTCGATATGGAAATTCTACACTGTCACGATCCGTCTTAAGCAGGCAATCAAAATGATCCAGTATGCTGTCGGCCTTCAGATAGTAGCCACCGTCGTAGAGAAGCCTGGCCTTGAGCAAACAGGGATTAGGCGCTGCACCTGATTCTGCTTCATCCAAAGCCATTTTATCGCCATCGGCAAAATCATTTCCATAATTGCGTACCTTTTGCATATAGGAATGATAGCCGTCAGGCTGACCCTGAAGCAGCCAGAACCAGGCCAACTTCTGATATGCTTCCTTCACATAGGCATTGCCTTTGAAGTTTGCTGTAAAACGGAGGAAATATGCATCTGCATCATCATCAAGTCTATTCAGTTTAGCAAGTCCTGTCAAGAAGTCCAGGTAATAAAAAGGATCATAGCCCTCTCCTCGTGGCCGTGACAAAAGGAGGTCGATAGCTTCATCATTTTGCCCTGTCTGCATGAGGATCTTTGCCCTGGAGAAGACCAGCATCAGGTTTTTCGAGCTATTCTCGCCATAGTAAGCTAAAAGCTCTTGTGCCTTCGATTTATCGGCTTGCAGGTTCAAATCGACAAAGCTCAGGAAAAACAAGGCCTCGTCTTTAAGATAAGGATAGCCTTCATCATCTGCATGCTGCAGCACATCCAGCAATTCGGACCGGCCCATTTCCACCGAGCCTTCCATGGAAAACAGGCTGGCTATCCAGCGATAATTATCAGGAATGGTACCGATCAGTGCGTGCATAATTCCTAAACCCACTTTATCGGGCAGAAAGTCAGGGTACTGCTCCGCATTCTCTTCAAGCAGCAGAAAAGCACGTCTGATCTCCCTTCCGGCAGTAAAGTATTCGCCGAACTTCACTCTTGCAAAGGCCCATTGCAGATACACGTTTGCAATCATAGAGCGATACCAGGGAGAGCTTTTGTCGCCATCTTGCAAACGATCGATCCTTACCCGGAGATTATGCTCCAGACTATCAAAAACAATTTCATTCTCACCTACAATGATGGTAAGAAAATCGATGTAGTTTTCCAGTAAAATGGGGACAAGGTTTTCATGATGGTCTGTTTTCGAAGAATCGAGTACTGAGCGGGCTTCCTCAAACCTCAGTGATGTTATCAGAGCATGAGCCCTCACACAGGAAGGAGAATAACTATACTGCCCGAAAACAGGCACACTCAGGATCAATATAAGAAACCACAGCAGTTGTTTCATAGGTAAGCCCTTAGAAGTGTAAAGGTAAGAAAAAGGGGTATGGCCAATGGCCATACCCCTTAAAATATGAAATTATGCTTTTCTGGTTTTAATCAACTGCAGCAGCAATGTCGTCATCAACAAGGATGCGGCCGCAATATTCACAAACGATAATTTTCTTATGCATCCTGATGTCGAGTTGATGCTGTGGGGGAATCTTATTGAAGCAACCTCCGCAGGCATCCCTTTCGATCTTCACAACGGCAAGGCCGTTACGTGCATTCTTCCTGATACGGTGATATGCAGTAAGCAGGCGGTGATCAATCTTAGTATGCTGCTTTTCTGAAAGTGTGATCAGGTCTTTTTCTTCTTTTTCAGTCTCGGTGACTATATCAGCCAGTTCGCTATGCTTGATCTCCAGATCCTTTTGGCGCTCACTCAGTACTTCACCTGAGGTGCCTATTTCCTCTGTTTTAGTTTCCAGTGCGATTTTGCTCTCTGTAATGCGTTTTTCAGCAAGCTGGATCTCCAGGGTCTGGAATTCTATTTCTTTCGTCAGTGAATCATATTCACGATTATTTCTGACATTCATTTGCTGATCTTCATACTTCTTGATCAGGGCCAGGCTATTCTTGATGCTTTCTTGTTTCTCCTTAATGTTCTTTTCAACATTCTCGATATCAACCTTATGGTTGTTTACCCTTGTCTCCAGCCCAACTATCTCGTCTTCCAGATCTTGTACTTCGAGGGGCAGTTCTCCACGCACGATCCTGATCTTATCGATCTGTGAATCGATCTGTTGAAGACTGTAAAGTGCCAACAAAGTGGTCTCAACTTTTTCTTCTACGCCCGCTTTAGCAACAGCTTTGCTGGTTTTTGCTTCAGGAGCTTTCTTTGCCGCAGTCGGTTTTTTAGCGACAGCAGGTTTCTTTTCAACTGATGCCTTCTTTACCACGGCCGGTTTTTTAGCGGCAGCAGGTTTCTTTTCTACTGTTGCCTTCTTTACCGCAGCAGGTTTTTTAGCGGCAGCAGGTTTCTTTTCTGCTGTTGCCTTCTTTGCTGTGGTAGTCTTCTTAGCCGTTGTATCTTTTGCTGCAGTCGGTTTTTTCGCTGTTGATGCAGGTGCTTTCTTCGTCGTTTTTGCCATGTCCGCTCAATGGATTTTATGAATTACAAATAATGAACCGCATTGGTATTGATTTGCGAAATTCGGTGTGCAAAGGTAGGAAATTTTTCATTAAGGATGCTATAAATCAATTCTTTTGTAAACTGCTCCGTTTCAAAATGCCCTGCATCGGCAATCAGCATCCTTCCCTCAGGCTCAAAAAACTGGTGATATTTCATGTCGCCGGTCACAAAAGCATCCGCTCCGGCCGCCATGGCATCCCGGATAAGGAAGCTTCCCGAACCTCCACATACAGCCACCTTGCTGATCTTTTTTGCGGTGAAGGGTGAATGCCTGATCACGCCACTGCCCAGCGTCTTTTTAAGCATTTCGAGGAATGATCTTTCATCCATTGGATTCTTTAGCTTTCCTACCATCCCGGCACCTGCCTGCATGAGATCGTTTTTCAGGGGATAAATATCATAAGCCACTTCTTCATATGGATGAGCTGTCTGCAGTGCTTTCAGCAAAGTTCCCATGATGTATTCAGGAAAAATCACCTCAATACGAGTCTCTTCTTCCCGGTGAAGCTTTCCATGTTCCCCAACAAAAGGATTGGTCCCCTCACCTGCCCTGAATGTTCCATAACCATCAAGGTTATAGCTGCAGTTGTCATAATTCCCAATGTGCCCGGCCCCGGCATTAAATAAAGCTTCCCTTAGCTTATCGGCCTGCTCCAGGGGACAAAATGTGACAAGTTTATTCAATTTCCCATTCATGGGCCTGAGAACGGAAGGATTACCAATACCCAGCTTTTCGCATAGCATGGCATTCACTCCTCCGTGAACATTATCGAGATTAGTATGCATTGCATATACCGCAACATCATGTTTCACAGCCTTGATCACGATTCTTTCAGTCTCATTGCTTCCCGTGAGCCGTTTCATACCGGAAAAGATCAAGGGATGGTGCGATATGACCAGGCCAAATCCTCCTTCAATAGCTTCATCAATTACTTCCATGGTAATGTCGAGGCAGATCAGCGCTTTACTAATATCATGATCACGCTCTCCGATCAACAATCCGGAATTATCATACGACTCCTGAAGAGCAAGAGGTGCTATTTCTTCAAGGCCGGAGATGATGTCTTTTATCTTCATAGAACATTTCTTAAACATCAAAAATACTAAATTCAAACTTCTCTGGTGAATTTTCGTATACCATTACGTAATGTCACCAAAACTGGACACAAAATTGTTAATTTTTTAATATTCGTCTATATTTGAATAAAATACGTTGCTTTTTACGAAGAATTAAAGCAAAGTGAATACTGGGGTCAGCAAGGGTTTGATTTAATTTGTATCTTTCAACAATGGATGTTTTGCGCGTATTACTATTTCCATTCGCCTGCATTTACGGATTGATCATGGCCATAAGGGGAAAACTTTTCGATTGGAAAGTGCTTCCAGCCAAATCATTTCCATTAGCAGTTATTTCTGTGGGGAACCTTTCCTACGGAGGCACGGGGAAAACACCCATGGTTGAGTATCTCATCAGGCTCTTGAAAGATTCCAATAATGTTGCCACATTAAGCAGAGGGTATAAACGAAAAACCAGGGGCTTTGTCCTGGCCAATGAAAATTCCACCTATGAAGAGATCGGTGATGAGCCTTTGCAATACAAAACTAAATTTGATGATGTAGAGGTAGCCGTCCATGAGAAGAGAAGAAAAGGGATCAAGCGGCTAATGGAAAGCTTCCCCGACCTGGATGTGGTATTGCTTGATGATGCCTATCAGCACCGCTACGTTACGCCCGGTCTTTCCATACTTCTAACCGATTTTCATAAGTTATTTGTTAACGACTACCCCTTACCGGCTGGGACGCTAAGAGAATTCAGGGGTGCCGCAAAGAGGGCAGATATCATTATTGTGACCAAGACCCCCGGCGTATTGTCACCGATCACACGCAGGAGGATCACCTCTATGATTAAGCCAAGATTGCATCAGCAACTGCTCTTTTCCTATATCTCTTACGGTAAACCCGTACCCTTATACACGAAAAATGAGGGACTGCTGAAAGATAGTTACAACACCATCCTTCTTTTTTCAGGCGTAGCCAATTCTTATCCCATGCAGGAACACCTTCAGAGCATGTGCCAGGAGCTGATGGTCATGGACTTCATGGACCATCACAAATACACCGTGCAGGATCTTGAAAAAATAAAATCGAACTTCGACAATTTGTTCACCCGCAATAAAGTCATCTTTACTACCGAAAAAGACGCAATGCGGCTTGATAAATCAGTATTGAGAGAGTTGATCAAAAGCATGCCTGTATTTTATATTCCGATCAAGTTCAAGTTCCATAACGGAGATAATATTATCTTTGACGACCAAATTCAAGAGTATGTTGAAAAAGATACAGGAAACAAGCAATTTTCTAAAGCATAAAACCGGTTTTACGCCTGACTTTGGTATCATCCTGGGCACCGGTCTGGGTGGGCTGGTCAATGAGATAGAGGCTGAGTACATCATCGACTATAAAGATATCCCAAACTTTCCTGTCTCTACGGTTAAAGGCCATAGCGGAAGGCTGATCTTTGGTAAATTGAGTGGTTCAAAAGTCGTAGCATTGCAGGGCCGATTTCACTTTTATGAAGGCTATAGCATGCAAGAGGTTACCTTCCCCATCAGGGTATTCAAGGAACTGGGCATCCGTGTCCTGATTCTTTCCAATGCCAGCGGTGGGCTTAACCCCGATTTCTCGGTTGGGGACATTATGTTTATCGAGGACCATATCAATCTCATGGGAACGAATCCGCTGATCGGGCCAAATGATGAGGCCCTGGGGCCACGTTTTCCTGATATGAGTGAACCTTATGACCATACCCTCAGGGGGAAAGCACAAGATATCGCTACACGCCTGGGCATCAAGTACCAGACCGGCGTTTATACAGCAGTTACCGGCCCAACCTTCGAAACTCCTGCCGAATACCGTTATGTCCGCATCATTGGCGGGGATGCCGTTGGAATGTCAACAGTACCGGAAGTGATTGTAGCTCGTCAGGCAGGCTTACCATGTCTCGCCTTTTCAGTGATCTCAGACCTTGGTGTTGAGGGAAAGATCGTGGAGATCTCTCATGATGATGTGATCGATGCAGCCAGTATTGCTGAGCCTAAGATGACAGGGATCATAAAAGCATTTATCGCTGAAATGGATTAAGGACATCATCATCCATTGACATGTTCAAGATTTTTATTCTCCATTTCTCCCCCTTTTTCATGCGTCTATTTTGCAAGGGCAGCAGGGCATAGCTGAAGGCAACCATACCAGCGCTGATCAGGGCCGTATTTTGAGTAACAATCGGAGAATCATTATTAATGGTCCTGTTGACCACGTCCAGCACAAAATACCCGGCACCAGCTATCCTAGTAATCTTGGCAAGTAGGCTGATTCCCCACCTCCGCTTGAGAATCATGTCAATATCGTCAATCATGATCTCATTATCAAAGTTGATCAATATGCTGGTATCAGTGATCTCATGGATAGTTCCAGATTGCTTTTCGCTATACGGGAGAGTTTTCAGGGTGATATCATCTCCCACGAAATACTTGAAATTCTTGAATTTGCCAGGTTTTTCAACAAGCAATACCCTCTGCGCATCCATGGTATTCACCAGCAAACACAAAGAAAGAAATACCAATATTCTTATTAGTACGTTCATCAATGAGAATTATGATGATGAAATTAAGCATAAAATCAATTGGGTCCATGATCGTATCTCACGAAATAATATAATTTTGCAAGCTGAAATCAACTAAAATGAAAAAATATTCCTCATTATTCCTCACACTGCTTATCCTGATCATTTTTTCTTCTTGCGGAGATAAAAAAACAGATAAAAGCAAAGCTGTTTTTATTGGAAAATATTTTCCTTCCGATGCAAAAGTCTACTTGAATAAAGTTCATGCAAATAATGTTAAGGAAATAGATTCCGCTGATATTTCAGAGAATCCGGAATTCATATTCAGGGCCAGCTCCCCGGATTATGCCTTGTATCGTTTTGAGCGTGAGGGGCTTTACCCGCTAATCGTTGTGGCTAAAAATGGTGACACTATCAGGATTGAACAAACAACGGATGTAGCATGGCCCTACCTTGTACAGGGAAATGACGAGAGCATGCTGACTGCAACATACTTAGAAAAGCTTAAACGTGATGAGCACAAGGTGGATTCTCTATCTGCTATCTTTCACAACAGCCAGTCTGAGCCTGATTTCCTGGCCATCAGGGATCAATTAAACCGGGAATTCAAGAATATCCATGAAAGTCATAAAGAATGGGCCAGAAACTTTGTAAGCCATCAGCCTGGGACTTTTGCCTCACTGATCATGATCAACAGTTTTTTCAGGGAATTCCTGCTTTTCGATACGCAAAAGGACTTCACATATTATGAACTTGTTGCAGAGGCGATGAAAGAACGCTTTCCCGAAAACAAGTATACAAAGGATCTGAATGAGCAGGTTGATAATATCCGTAAGGCAAATGAATATGAAGCAGCAGCTCAGATGAGACTTTCCCCGGGACGGATGGTGCCTCAATTCGAGATGAGGACCATAGACGGTGCTATGACCGGTCCACAGGACTTTGAAGGTAAAAACCTCCTTATCTATTTCTGGTCAGCCTCAGATGCAAAATCGAGGCAAACCAACCAGCTCATTAAGGAAATAAACAAGGTTAGTTATCAGCTTGGCCTGGAAATCTTGACAATCTCTTTCGACAGGGACCCTAATGTGTGGACATCAGCCATTGAGCTGGATGAACTGCCCGGCATACATATTGGTGATGCAGAAGGCCCGGGCTCACCCCTGCAGAAGCTGTTTAACCTTAAAATGCAACTCCCTACTTATTTCCTGATCGATACTAAAGGACGCATCTTTGATCATGGGCGTGATTTTAATGAGCTGCCACCCAGCATACAGGAATTAATCACTAAAGGGCCTAATTATTAGTCACATTTTCTTAATATTGTAGAAAATCAGCATTGATGACATCCTCTTCAGAAAGGAAAAAGATATACTTTGCCTCCGATTTTCATTTCGGAATCCCGAACCATGCGAGCAGCCTGGAGAGGGAAAAACTGTTTGTTAAATGGCTGGATGAGGTAAAGGATGATGCTGAACAGATCTTCCTGATGGGAGATATTTTCGACTTCTGGTTTGAATATAAAACAGTAGTACCAAAGGGATTTGTCCGATTGCTTGGCAAACTGGCTGAGATCACTGATGCCGGCATTCCTGTGAGCCTGTTCAGGGGAAACCATGATGTTTGGGCATTCAATTATTTCGATAAGGAGCTCAACATAAAACTATATCGCAAACCAGAGATCATGGAGTTCTCTGGAAAGAAGTTTTACCTCGCCCATGGTGATGGCCTGGGACCCGGCGATCATGGCTATAAGTTTCTGAAAAAAGTTTTTGCCTGCCCTTTTAACCAGTGGCTGTTCCGATGGTTGCATCCTGACCTGGGAGCCAGGATGGGACTTTACTTCTCCAGAAGAAGCCGCTACGCCAATGTAGCCAAAGAAGGCAAGAAAGATGGTACTAATAATATCAAGGACGAAATGCTTTATAAATACACCGAGACTATGGTGGAAGAGCACCCTGATGTTAACTATTTTATTTTTGGCCACCGCCATCTTCCCACACAGGAAAACATCAATAATCATACACAGCTTGTTATCCTTGGCGATTGGATCACGAATTTTACCTATGCTGTTTTTGATGGAGCGAAGCTTTCGCTTCGTAGATATGAGGGGTGAGGTATGGGGTGTGAGGAAGTTGACAGTTGACAGTTGACGGTTGACAGTCAATTATTTGATCATGACTTTCCGTGATATTACAGCATCATCAAAATAGATCAGCAAAAGATATAATCCTGACGGGATGGCTGTAACATCAATGCGTTCCGAAGGCTTGTATTTTTCAAGAATCATACTCCCAGTTGCACTGTATAACTCTAATTTCTGAATACTCAACTTCTCATTTATCCTGATATTGATAAAGCTGCCGGCAGGATTTGGGGATATTCTGACCAGGTTTTCCAGGCTTTTGTTTTCCTTTGCCCCAAAATTTTCCGGCACCGGGAATTTAATGGCTAACGGGCGATGGTCTGAGACTTTCTCATCATATTCATCAAATCCGCCCTGAAAGTATTCATCGAGCTTAATTGTTTTAATATCAGCACCATCTTCCCCGAACATAAAAAACAACTCATTGCTGATCATCAGATGGTCAATATGAGAAGGCCAGTTTGGATATGACCATCCGCTACTGCTGCCCTGTGCGATTTGCATATCGGCAAAATAGTATTCATAGGAATGATCAAGAAAGACCTTAAAAACATTATTCCCGGAACCATCTGTAAGAATATCGTTAAGATCGCCAAGAAGTATCACACGCTCATCCGACAGGTCAGATCGAATAAAGTCATCAAGCATATTGCAGGCATCATATCTTCTGGTCTCTTCATCCCAGGCATCCTGCAGATTCATCTCCCCGTCACCACAACATTTCAAATGATTGTTTATGACAAAGAAGGTGTTGCCCTCATAAAGGACTTCAACCACCAGAGGGGATCGTGGAAATTCACGCCAATCTTCAGTAAAAATCTCATAAGCATCCAGCAGCTGCACCGTATTCTCCTTATAAATGAAGGCAAGGCTTTGATATTCTCCATATAGAAAATAGGAATTCCACCCATCCAGACTGGCTATCATCTGGCCAAATTTCAATTTATCTTCTATTTCCTGCACTGCGATCAAATCCACATCAAGAGCATCAATGATCTGAGATACGTTAGTAATAGTGGATTGTCCATTCTTTGGAAACCATTCAATATTCCATGTCATCACCTCAAATGTGCTATCGGTTCCGAAGTTTAAGTCACCAAAATTTTGAGATCGCAAACAGAGGCTTGAAAAAATTATGATTAGTCCTATGATAGTCTTTCGTTGAGGCATTTCGAATTGTTTTACCAGGTGTTGTTCTGGGATTGTAAAGTTATGGTAAATATTCTGGATACTGGATCCTGGATCCTGGATACTGGATCCTGGTTGCTGGTTACTGGTTACTGGATACTGGTTACTGGATCCTGGTTGCTGGTTGCTGGGGGTGGGGACTGGGGCTAAATCTACCTTAGCCTATCGCCTGACGCCCAATGCCCAATGCCTAATGCCTAAAACATTCCACCTATGGCTATTTTAATTTCTATCAAGCTTCCGGGGCCGCCCATATACCACCAGGTGTTGTAATGTTCATAAGTACTGCCAAAAGGTGTTTCCACTTTCGATGGATAATTTGCTGGCATAATTTGAGAACCGACGTTCAGGTCGAGAAAGACGGCGTTTTTTCTGGAAAATGAAAAATAAGCACCTATTGCGAAACCGGCACCTCCGGTCCAAAAGAAATCCTCAACCGAATAAACTTCCTCATGATCATCCGGATTAACATAATTTAGAACTGAGAAATCGAAGTATCCAATGATCGCCGATGCCTGAATATAAAATCCCAGGGCCTCATGATGGCGGAAAAAATAGCGAAAAGTAGGTGTGACCTTTATCCCCGTATATTCTTCATCTCCAAAATACTGTTGCCCTGAGAAATACCAATCAGCATAAGCTCCAACTGAGAACTTACTGCCTATAATACGTTCGTATCTCAATCCCACGGCACCCCATATCAATTTAATAGGGAGCCAGGATATGGCATTCTTGCCGGCAGGCTTCCCATATCTTTCAGCATCATTATCGATTGGAGCCAATCGGGCATCTTGTCGACGGGCAGTAAGTGAGAAACGAATCTTCTCCGGCTTATACTTGTCAAGGTGGAAGTATAATTTTAAATTCTTGCGGGGAATTTTAATTTTATAATAGCCGGTTTTATCTGTATATGCTGTTGTAAAGGAATCATCAGTTTGTACAAGGACACCTTCCAGGGGGGCATATGTATACCTGTCATTGACATAGCCATGCATGGTTTTATATACTTGCCCAAAAACTACTGAAGCCAAGAGTAAAAACAATACAGTGAAACTAATTCTCATATTTATAGCTTATTCGTAGCCTAAATATAAGAAATTCATGGGATCTATTGTTTAATTGCTCTATTATCCCATTGTCAGTTTAATTCAACAGTGAACAGTGAAACAGTGGAACAGTGAAACAGTGGATAACACCTTCTAGGCAAACCTCTCTATCAACTCCACCAGCCTGTTCGCATAACCGGTCTCATTATCATACCATGCCACCACTTTTACAAGCTTGTTCTTGTCGCCGAGCACGGCTGTGAGGCCGGCATCGAAGATGGCGGAATGAGTATTGCTGATAATATCAATAGATACGATGGGATCTTCGGTATATTCGAGTATACCTTTCAGGTATGTGTCGGCTGCTTCCTTAAATACACTGTTGATCTCCTCTGCACTGGTAGGCTTTGCCAGTGTACAGGTTAAGTCGGTCAGTGAACCATCGGGTACAGGAACACGTATGCCAGCACCCCCGAGGTTACCTTCCAGGTGTGGGAAGATACGTGTAGCAGCTTTGGCAGCACCGGTAGTTGTTGGTACAATGGAATAGGCTGCAGCCCTTGCGCGCCTGAGATCTTTGTGCGGCGCATCAAGCAGATTCTGGTCTCTTGTATACGAATGTACAGTTGTGATAAATCCTTTTTCTATTCCCCAGAGCCTGTCCAGGATCATGATCAGAGGCGCCACATTATTGGTAGTGCATGAAGAATTTGAAATGATCACATCTTCCTTCTTGATCACATGATCATTTACGCCCAGAACCACATAAGGCACCCCATCGCTTTCGCCTTTAGCCGGAGCGGAGATGATCACCTTGCGGGCACCGGCCTCTGTCACGTGGCGAATGGCTTCTTCTTTTTTAACAAATAAGCCGGTAGATTCAATAACCAGGTCGATATCCAGGTCCTTCCAGGGAAGTTTGCCGGGATCTTCCTCCTTAAATACTTTAATCTTTTGGCCATTAATAAGCAGATGATCTTCGCCCCAGCTTACCTCACCATTGAAGCGCCCGTGTACAGAATCATATTTGAACAGATGCCCGAGGGTGGCCGGGCAGCTCAGATCATTGATTGCCACAAGTTCCATATTTTCATTCTCTACCATGGCACGGTAAGTAATCCTTCCTATTCGGCCAAAACCATTGATGGCAACCCTGATCTTTTTCATCGTGAAAAATTTAATGCTGTTCTGCAAAAATATTGATTTTCAGCATGCGTTATCCTATATTCAATCAGATATTGTTAATTTTGAAGGCCAAAGGCCAGATACTGGATACTGGATACTGGATGCTGGATACTGGATACTGGATACTGGTTACTGGATACTGGGGGCTGGGGGCTGGATGTATAAAGTTTAACGCCCAATGCCCATCGCCCACAGCCTAACGCCCGGCATCAGATGAACATTATGATTGTTTATAAAGAATAATTCAATAGATACATAATAAATACCAAACACAAATTATGGAACACGTAAAAAAATACATTAATGAGAATAAGGACAGGTTCCTGGATGAGCTTTTTGGGCTTATCAGGATTCCCTCCATCAGTTCTGAATCTGCGCGTAAAGACGATATGCTGGCTGCAGCCGAATACTGGAAAGAATCAATGCTGAAGGCCGGTGCCGACAAAGCTGTAATCATGCCTACCGACGGTAATCCGGTGGTTTATGGCGAAAAAATGATCGATCCATCTGCTCCTACAGTCATGGTTTACGGACATTATGATGTTATGCCTGTTGATCCTATTGATCTGTGGAAGAGCGATCCTTTCGATCCGGAGATCCGCGATGGTAAGATCTTTGCCCGTGGTGCTGATGATGACAAAGGACAGGCATTCATGCATGCCAAAGCCTTTGAACTCATGGTAAGCACAGATACCCTCCCATGTAACGTAAAATTCATGGTTGAAGGTGAAGAAGAAGTAGGTTCTCCCAGCCTGGGAAAATTCTGTGAACAGAACAAAGAACTCCTCAAAGCTGACATCATACTTGTATCTGATACTGGCATGATTGCCCCCGACATCCCATCCATCACTACCGGCCTTCGTGGACTGGCATATATGGAAGTGGAAGTAACCGGGCCAAATAAAGACCTGCATTCAGGGCTCTTTGGTGGTGCTGTAGCTAACCCGATCAACATCCTTACCAATATGATCGCATCACTCACCGACGATAACAATGTAGTGACTATCCCCGGCTTCTATGACGATGTAGAAGTGATCAGTGATGAAGAAAGGGCTGAGATGGCCAAAGCTCCTTTTAGCCTGGACGAATACAAAAAAGCACTCGATATCGACGAAGTATGGGGCGAAACAGGATACAGCACCAACGAACGCACAGGCATCCGTCCGTCATTGGATGTAAACGGCATCTGGGGTGGATATACCGGTGAAGGCGCCAAGACTGTGATCGCTTCCACGGCTTATGCCAAGATCTCTATGAGGCTTGTTCCTCATCAGGACCATATCAAGATCGCTGAGCTCTTTGAGAAACACTTTATGGCTATTGCTCCTCCCAGTGTTAAGGTTAAGGTAACTGCCTTACACGGTGGACAGGGATACGTCTCCCCCACCGATATGATAGCATATCAGGCAGCTGACAAAGCTTATACCAAAGTTTATGGAAAGAAACCTGTGCCGGTTCGTAGCGGCGGCAGCATTCCTATCATCTCCACCTTCGAGGAGGTACTGGGAATAAAATCTATCCTGATGGGCTTTGGACTTGAGTCTGATGCCATCCACTCACCTAATGAGAATTTTCCACTGGAGCAATTCTTTAATGGGATAGAGACGATACCTTACTTTTATAAGTACTACGCTGAAATGATGAAATAAAAAAAAGCGGCTTCGGCCGCTTTTTTTTACTTCTTCTGTCTTCTATCGCCTTCTCCTATCTCCTTCTCAGTTAAATAATTTTACTTTTACTTCGTACTTTTTTGCTTGTCCAAAAAAGTACATAATAAATTATTGTTTAATAAACCTCTGAATAGAAGCTACATCACCGGTTTGAAGGTGGATAAAATAGATTCCTTCTACCAGGCTTGAAATATCAAGAGAAGTGCCTGCTGCAGCACTGCCTTGCATCAGTTCCTGTCCGTTTGTATTGAAAATACGGTACTCAATATTTCCGGTGGCGGATGATTGTAAATATATCTTATCCTTTGCTGGATTTGGATATACACCTGAAGCATTGGATTCTATGACATCATCAATTCCGGTTTCAATTATGGTGAAGCTCTGTTCTTCAGCGAAAAGTGATCCGCTGTAGGCCTGATCGATGGCCTGCACACTCCAGTAATAAGTGCCTTCTTCAAGGTTCATGATCATTCTGGATATCTCAGTATTGGTATTGCCGAGGGCCTGAATATACCTGAAGCCGGAATCTTCATCGGCCATAGCTGAAAGCACTTCACTCCCCCCCGGTGTTGTTCCAACCCTCAGGTTATAATTCAATCCATCCTGAGGGGTCTGATCATCAGTAGCCTTGTCCCAGGATAAGACAGCATAGCCGCCATCAGGGCTGGATTCAAGGTTTGCAGGTGTTGAAGGCACAGTATTTACCACATAATTGTTGTCCCCGGCTTCATTTCGATACAATTTCGAAAAAGGAGTTTCAGCGGGAGTCATCCCTGTTAAGAGAAAGTCAAGGTCGCCATCATTATCAAAATCGGCCCACCCGGCATTACATCTTATAGCACCATCAATGTTGGCCTGGGGTTCAGAATCAAAATAGCCATCATGACTATAATAAATGTATGAAATACCTCCTCCACAGGAAGCATTCTTTCCACATGCCAGGATGTCGAGATCACCATCATTATCGTAATCGCCCCAATCAACGGTGCTGATTCCCATTCCGGGCAAGTATGTTTCATAAAGCGCAATACTTCCATCCCCCAGGTTCTCATAGATTATAAAGCGTGGTTCAAGAAAAATATCATATCCCGATACACAAATATCAAGGTCACCATCATTGTCGAAATCTACCCAGTCGGTAGTTCCTGAAAACAGACCTTCCATTTCAAGGCTGGCCACATTGAATGATCCTTTTTCGTTGATATAAACGGCTGTTAGCGGTCCACCACCTGTATCACCGATCAACAGAAGGTCGAGATCACCATCATTGTCGAAATCACCCCAGGCTGCCCTTGAAGTTTGCAGCTGTCCGAAATCCATGTTCAAGAAGTGTAAAAATACCATCCTCATTCTCATATAAATTTACGTTCCATTCACCCGTGATCAATACATCAAGATCACCATCATTATCATAATCCCCCCATGCGCCATGGCCATATGATACCGGGACAAAACCAGCATCATAAGAGCTCGAAGGAGCCTTCATTATTGGTATATATCAATGAAATACTTCCTGCATCGAATGTTTCTCCTGTGATGAGCAGGTCAAGGTCTTCATCATTATCATAATCGCCCCATTCCAGGGAACCATCCTTCACACCCTTTATCCCTGCATCAATATCAATAAAAGTACCCTCATCGTTCATATAGATCTTACTGATATGATCTCCTGCAGCTGTAATACCACAAATAGCAGCATCAAGGTCGCCATCATTGTCATAATCACCCCATGCCATATAACTTCTTCCCACATTGGGAAATGAAGATGTTATGGATTCAAAGGGTTGGGCAGAAATGCCAGTGGAAAGGAAAATAAAAAGCGCAAAAAGTAATGTAGTAGTTCTGTTCATGAGATTATCCTCAGTTTAGATTGCAGTAATAAATGCTAAAATAGCAAATATACAGGAATTGATATATGAAAAGGCTGTTTAACGATTTTTTAACAGCAGATGATGTTATTCACCGTATAGCTCATGAAATTTCCCGTTTCCTTCGTCGAGGAACTTAACAAAAGCATCCACATTAAGGTCGTAAGCCCTGGGTTTGGCCAGGATCTCGCCATCATGCCCAAGAAGTACATAATAAGGCTGAGCGTTGATATTGAAGTTATGGATCTGAAGGTCGGCATAGACCTTACCTACGGTTTTCTTAAGCTTTCCATCGGCACTTGAAATCACCCAATCATTTTCCGGCAATGCAGTTTTATCATCCACATAAAGGGCTACAACGACATAATCATCCTGCAATCGTTTCAGCACTTTCGGATCAGACCATACATTGGCTTCCATTTCACGGCAATTCACACAGCCATGGCCTGTAAAGTCAATAAAGAGGGGCTTGTTAAGGGTCTTTGCGCAGGACAATGCCTGTTCGTAATCGAAATAGCCTTCCAGCCCGTGTGGGAGATGCAGAAACTCATGATATTTGGCCGTTTCACAGCTCGAGGGCGATTCATCATCAGGTGCCATCAATTTTACATTTTCACGCACAATGGCATTCAGATCAAAGTCATGGCTCTGTGCAGGCGGCATATATCCTGATAAAAACTTCAGTGGGGCACCGAACATCCCGGGGATGAGGTAAACCACAAAAGAGAAGGTGATGATCACCAGGGCAAGCCTGGGAACGCTGATAAATGATACATCGCTGTCGTGGGCAAACTTGATCTTTCCCAGGAGGTAAAAGCCCATCAGCACAAATATCACGATCCAGATGGCCAGATAAACTTCCCTGTCGAGAATTCCCCAATGGTAAGTCTGGTCGGCGATGCTGAGAAATTTAAGCCCCAGTGCAAGCTCAAGAAAACCAAGGACAACCTTTACAGAATTGAGCCAGCCTCCTGACTTAGGCATCTTCGACAGCCATGCCGGAAAGAATGCAAAGAGTGCAAAAGGCAAGGCGAAAGCCAGTGAAAATCCCAGCATACCAATAATAGGTTCCACCCAGGCCCCGGTAGCAGCTTCTACAAGGATAGTAGCCAACCAGGGGGCCAGTACATGAGAAAGACACCAGTACAAGGGTAAATGCCATGAAAAATGGACCGGTAATGCCTCCCCGTCTCAGCATTCTTATCAGATTTATTGATCATCCAGCTGGGAAGTGTGATCTCAAACATTCCAAAGAATGAAGCGGCGAAAATCACAAAGATGAGGAAGAACAAAATATTGGGTAGCCAGTGCGTTGACAGCCAGTTAGCAAAATTCACACCCAGTGTGAGGGCGATCACGGTACCAATTACAGTATAGATCAGTACGATTGATATTCCAAAAACGATAGCCTGGAATTTACCCCTGGCCTTGCTTTCCCCTTCGTGCATGAAGAAGCTAACTGTCATGGGGATCATAGGGAATACACATGGTGTAAGGATAGCGATCAGTCCGAAAACAAAAGCCAGGAAGAACAGGTCCCACATAGTATGAATATTCCAGGCTCTTCCATCTTCATTTCTTCAAGGATGGCTTTATCTTTAATGATCTCGGTGGTTGGTTTATACTCACCATCAGCTAATACCAAATCCTCGCCCCCGGCTTGGGCTACTGCACCGTTAAAGACAAACTCAAACTCTGCATCTTCCGGTGGCAAGCACTGCTTATCATCACAGCTCATGAAGTTTATCGCTCCGCTAAGCTTAACTGGGGCATCCGTAAGCAGTTTTATCTTCTGCTGGAAGATCGCTTCATCCGCAAAGTACTTCAGCACCATATCAAAATTGGGATCGAATTCTTCAATAGATTTCGACTCCGATACCTCACCAAGAAGATCATACAAAGCAGTATCGCCTTCAAAATAGAATGTTGTTGCCGGCGGACTCATTGGAATATCCTGTGAGTAAAGGTGCCAGTGCTGGTCAATCTCAGCTTTGAAGGTCAGCAAGAATTCATTTTCCCCGGCTTCCTCACTCGAGAATTCCCACTTCACAGGCTCATAAATCTGCGACCATGCCATGGAAGTGATCAAAAGACTCATGAAAATAGTCAGGAAGAAACGTATTCCGGATAGTGATTTGGTAGCTTTCATGTACTTTAATTTTGAGAGGCCAAAAATACGAGAAATATAGATACGTGCATAGCTTAGCAAGGCATATTTTAGATACTATACTCTTAATTTTTGTTAAGCATCGAAACTATTTATTGAATAGTGCCTGCTTGCGAGTACCTAGTTCCTAATTTGAAAAACCCTATGTGTGCTTTCTGTGATCTTGTAACGATCGTCGATGCGGTGCCCTACGATCCACACGATATCATCGCCTGAACAAAGAACCCACGTTTTATTTTTTTCCGGGATAGAAAACTTTTCATCAATAAAGAAATCGCTGAGTTTTTTACGATTCTTCATACCCAGTGGCACGAAAGAATCTCCCTGTTGCCATTTCCTTAATTGCAATGGAAAAGTAAGTTTCTCCAGGTCAAGGGCGGCAATGTTTCGGTCTGACGGAATAGAATATTGATCAGCCATTTCCTTTTCAAAGATCAATCTCAGCGGATCTTCAATCAATTCTGTATCAGGCATAATGAAGAGGGCGTCATCATTTGTATCTCCCAAAAGTGGCGAGATCAGTATTTTTTCCCGGTCGATGATCAATTGATGGCTTCGACTCAGAAATTTCTTTCCGGAAATCCCTTCCAAAGCGCGTGTAATATTATCTACATCGTCCTGTTTAAACCCATATTCTGAAATGACCCCATATAGAACATCTGCAAATGGCTTGAACATTTTCAACACCTTGATATCCATGCTAATTTCACCATCACCAATCTTGATTGTCTCTTTTTTTGCCAGAGCAATAACTTGCTTATAAATCTCTTCAGTACCTTTCAGCCGATGGATATTCTTTGTCATTTCCTGCCGGAAAGACGGGTTCATCTCCAGGAAAATTGGCATCAATTCATGCCTGATCTTATTTCTTTGATATTTTAAACTCTGGTTTGAAAGATCTTCTCTGAATTGAAGGTTTTTTTCCTGAACAAATGCTTCTATATCATTCCTGTAAGCCATCATCATTGGCCGGATAACCAATCCATTTATAAAGGGTATGCCATGCAGGCCGGCAATACCGCATCCACGCATCAGGTTGATAAAAAATGTCTCAATCTGATCATCCAGATGGTGTGCTGTAGCGATCCGGTCGAAACCATGATCACTTGCAATCTCATCAAAGAAAGCATATCGAAGGTCGCGTGCAACCATTTGTATGGAATCTCCGCTATCCTCAGCAATTTTGCCCGTTTCGAAAGAGCGGATGAAGCATTTTACACCATATTGATCCGCTGCTTGTTTAACAAAGGCTTCATCGGCATTTGAATCATCGCCACGAAGTTGAAAATTGCAATGAGCAAAAGCAAACTCGTATCCCGCCTGGTAAAACAATTCAGCCATAGCCATGGAATCCATGCCTCCACTGACAGCCAGAAGCAGCTTATCATTTTCTGAGCACAATGAGTGCTCCTTAATAAAGGTTTTGAATTGCTCTATCACAAAGCAAAGATAATAAGATTGTTATCCTTATTTAAGAGATGAAAATTAATCCACTATGAAGGATTTATTCTCTATGAGTTCCTGTAAAGAATTCAGACCGCCTTGCTTTTTGGCTTTCTCCATCTGAAACTCAAGTTCAGCATCATATGTGCTGGCACATTCGCATGAACGAATTACACCGGTAGCAACGGGGTATTCAGGAAGTGTCATCCTGACCAACATATAATGTGTAGTATCATCCGGGTTATGTGCATCATGCACAAGGATATCCTCCTCCTTTACTCCGTTCTCCCCTATCGTTACCACTTCCAGTCTGGATCCTTTGAGAATGAGCCCTTTATTCATTTCTTTCCCAAAGATCATAGGCTTGCCGTGTTCAAGATGGATCTGGTGATCATCCCTGACCTCTTTTCCGGTGATCTCAGAATGGATACGGTTATTGAAGATCACGCAGTTCTGCAAGACTTCTACCACGGATGTTCCACGATGCCTGGTGGCCTCCAGGAAGACCTCCTTCATTCGTTTAGGTTCAGTATCAACTACCCTGGCAAAGAATGTACCCTGTGCTCCCATGCAAAGTTCACCCGGTTTAAAGGGGTTTTCTATGGTTCCATCGGGAGATGTCTTGGTAATGCTGCCTCGTGGTGTAGTAGGAGAATACTGCCCTTTAGTCAGGCCGTAGATCTTATTGTTAAAGAGAATGATGTTCATGTCTATGTTTCGCCTCACCGCATGGATAAAGTGGTTTCCCCCAATAGCCATACTGTCGCCATCTCCAGTGATATGCCAAACATCCAGTTTTGGATTTGCCACCTTTATGCCGGAGGCGATGACAGCCCCTCTTCCGTGAAGGCCATGGAAACCATATGTATTCATATAATACGGAAACCTTGACGAACAACCGATTCCTGAAACAAAGACTACATCTTCTTTCCTGACGTTGCTTTCGACCAGGGCGCTTTGTATTGCCGAAAGAATGGCAAAGTCGCCACATCCAGCACACCATTTAACTACCTGATCACTTTTAAAATCAGCTTTGGTATTCAGCAGTTGATCTGTTTTGATATCTTCAACCATGATTTAAGCCTCCAGAATTTTGTTGAACTTCTCTTTGAGTTCAGAGATCATAAATGGGAGTCCCTGAATCTTGTTATATTGCATATAGCTGAAATCGGGCAAGTTCATCCTCAGATAATTTACAAACTGTCCGAGGTTGATCTCACAAACAATGATATGCTTGAATTTTTTGAATACTTCTTCAGTATTCTTAGGCAGTGGCTTGATATAATTAAACTGAGCCAGGCTTATGCTTTTGCCTTCTTCCTGCAGATCCTTCACTGCAGAGATCAATGCCCCATACGTACCTCCCCAACCAACAACAAGCAGATCACCACTGTCTTCTCCTGACAATTTGAGTTCAGGGATGTAGTCCGCCACTTTCTGCACTTTTTCTTCTCTGAGGTGGGTCATCCTTTCATGGTTCATTGGATTATGTGACACATTACCGGTAATATCCTCTTTCTCCAGGCCGCCAATACGATGCCGCAGGCCTTCTTGTCCGGGCAGAGCCCAGTATCGTGCAAGGTTCTTAGGATTCCGCTTATAAGGCTGATAATCTATGTTATCTTCTACAAATGGTGGTTTGATCTCAGGCAGATCTTTGATCAAAGGCACATTCCATAATTCTGATCCGTTGGCCAGGTAGCCATCAGTCAGGAGGATTACCGGTGTCATATGTTCCAGGGCGATCCTGCCTGCTTCAAAAGCATACTTAAAGCAATTGGCAGGTGTGCTTGCAGCAATAACAACACAAGGGCTCTCCCCGTTTCGGCCGTAAAGGGCCTGCATAAGGTCAGACTGCTCGGGCTTTGTTGGGAGGCCTGTTGCCGGGCCACCACGCTGTACATCAACGATTACCAGCGGAAGTTCAGTGATCACTGCCAGGCCAATCGCTTCCCCCTTGAGGGCAAGTCCTGGACCGGAAGTAGTGGTAACAGCAAAATCTCCTGCAAAGCTGGCTCCGATAGCAGAATTTATGCCTGCGATCTCATCTTCAGCCTGGAAGGTTTTCACACCAAAGCGTTTCATCTTAGAAAGCTCCTGCAAGATCTCTGATGCAGGTGTAATAGGGTATGATCCAAGAAACAATTCCATGTTTGCACGCTCTGCTGCAGCCATCAGGCCCCAGGCAGTAGCCACGTTTCCGGTAATATTCCTGAACTTTCCCTTTCGGTTTTTGATAGGGTTGATCTGGTATGTTGTACGCAGGGCCTCTACCGTTTCAGCATAGTTGTAGCCTGAACGCAGAACTCTTTTATTGGCCTCTGCCAACAATGGTTTCTTGGCTCCAAACTTGCTTTCGATAAATTCCTCACCATATTTCAAATCTTTATTAAATAGCCAATACAGTATCCCAAGCGCAAACTGGTTCTTTGTCCTTTCAGCCGATTTAGCATCAACACCAAGATCCTTGACCGAGGCCTTGCTCAGTTGGGAAATCGGGGCCTTTACCACATTATAGCCATTCAGACTTCCATCACCCAGGGGATCTTCGATAAAGCCGGCCTTCTTGTAATACTTATTGTCGAAGTTATCGATATCGATAATAATAGTGGCTCCGGGCTTAACCCACTTCATATTGGCTTTAAGTGCTGCAGGGTTCAGGGCGACCAGGACATCTGCAAGGTCACCCGGAGTGTCTACCTCCTTATGCCCTATGTGCAGCTGAAAGCCGGATACACCGGCAATCGTGCCCTGTGGCGCACGGATCTCAGATGGATAATCGGGAAATGTTGCAAGGTCATTGCCTGCAAATGCGGAAGTATCTGAGAACTGGCTCCCGCTAAGTTGCATTCCGTCACCAGAATCGCCGGCAAACTTCACTACAACCGCATCCAGTTCTATTACTTTACTTGTTTTTTTCGACATTGTGCCAGATTGTTAAACAATCTCGCAAAGTTATAAGTTTTATATGGTTCCAATGAGCAATTATTAACAAATTTTCAACACAAATTATTTCAGCCATATCAAGCTGAAATTCATCCTCTTATAGAAAGATAAGATTATTTAGAACTGAAATAAATTAAACACTCATAATTCAATATAGTAAATCATAAAAAATATGTGCTTTATATTTGCATCCAGAAACTTTTTATCATTTTAAAAAACAAGACTATGGCTTACAAAATCACAGACGACTGTACTGCATGCGGAACCTGTATCGACGAATGTCCGGTAGAGGCTATCACAGAGGGTGATATCTATGTTATTGACCCCGACGTATGCACTGACTGCGGTTCATGCGCAGATGTTTGTCCGGTAGAAGCTATCGAGCCGGAATAATATCGATCTGTAAACAAGATTAATCCATAAAGAAGTTCCTCCAAATATTTGGAGGAACTTTTTTTGTATTGGGATGAACCCTTAAACGCTTCTGATTGTTTCCTACATTATCTTGAATCATTCTTAATATTCGTACCTTTGCAGGCTCGCATACGCAAGTAATATGGACACACAATCCTTTATCAACAGTTCTGATCCGGACACCATAGATAAGTTATACCAGGATTTCCTGAACGATCCTCTATCTGTCGCAGATGACTGGCGGCATTTTTTCGAAGGCTTTGAATTTGCCCGTGAAGATTATAAACCCAGACCTGTCACAGCTGAAGAATACCCATCAGAGTTTAAGGTTCTTAGCCTGATCAATGCTTACAGGCAAAGGGGTCACCTCTTTACACAAACCAATCCTGTCAGGACTCGTCGCAAGTACACCCCTACCCTGGATTATAAGAACTTCGGCTTTACCGAAGCTGACCTGAAAAACGTTTACCAGGCGGGAAATGATATAGGTATCGGACCTGCTACGCTGGAAAAGATCATTGATCATCTTAACATGACCTATTGCGGTTCCATTGGAGCCGAATACATGTATATCAGGCACCCGGAGGTAGTGAATTGGCTCCAAAAACGTATGGAAACCACCCGCAACACTCCAGACTTCAAGAAGGAGGAAAAGCAGGAGTTCTTGAAGATGATCAGCAGGGCTGTTTTATTTGAAAAGTTTATTCATAAGAAATTTCCAGGGCAAAAGAGATTTTCCCTTGAAGGTGCTGAGTCATTGATCCCTGCACTGGATGCCATCACAAAAACGGGTGCAGACCTGGGCATCAAGGAATTTATAATAGGTATGCCTCACCGTGGGAGGCTGAATGTCCTAGCCAATTTCTTGCACAAGCCTTATCAGAACCTCTTTCACGAATTTGAAGGTGCTGAGTACGAAGAGGAATACCTTCTCGGGGACGTGAAATATCACCTTGGGTATACCACTACAAGGGAATCGGGAGATAATGAGATCAAGCTTACTTTATCACCAAATCCGTCCCACCTGGAGGCAGTAGATCCGGTTGTAGAGGGCATTGCCAGGGCTCGCATCGACAGGGATTATAAAGGTGATTATAAGCGTTTGGCCCCCATCCTGATCCATGGAGATGCCTCCATTGCAGGCCAGGGCATCGTTTATGAGGTATTACAAATGTCAGAGTTAACCGGTTACCGTACCGGTGGAACCATCCATTTAGTTGTCAACAACCAGATAGGCTTTACCACCAATTACCTGGATGCCCGCTCCAGCACCTACTGCACCGATGTTGCCAAAACAACACTCAGCCCTGTATTCCATGTGAATGGCGATGATGTAGAGGCCGTAATACATACCATCAATATGGCCATGGAGTATCGCCAGAAGTTCCATAAAGATGTATTTATCGATCTGCTCTGCTACAGGAAATACGGGCATAACGAAGGTGATGAGCCAAGGTTTACCCAGCCCATCCTTTATAAACTCATTGAAGCACATCCAAACCCGCTGCAGATCTATACTGAGAGGCTGATAGAAGAAGGAACGATCAAGGCGGAGGAGGCTAATGCAATTGAAGAAAATTTTAACACCCTGCTGGAAAATGACCTCCAAAAGGCAAAGCAAATGGGTAAAGCCAGTATAAATTCCTTTTTAGAACAGACCTGGCACGACATACACAAAGCAAGTCCCAAGGATTTTGATACATCTCCGGAAACTGGGGTTAAGAAGGCTGAGCTGCTCGAGATAGGAAAGCAGATTTGTTCCTTGCCACCCGACGAAAAACTTTTCAGAAAACTTTTTCGCCTGCAGGAAAGCAGGAAGGATATGCTGGAAAAGACCGGCATGCTCGACTGGGCTATGGGAGAATTGCTTGCATATGGAAGCCTGCTGAATGAAGGTATCCCTATCAGGCTCAGCGGACAGGATGTTGCCCGCGGAACCTTTTCGCACAGGCACGCTGTTCTTAAGGTAGAAGATTCAGAAAAGGAATACCTGCCGCTCAACCATATCAGCAAAGATCAGGCAAAAATAGAGATCTATAACAGCCCATTGTCGGAGTATGGAGTGCTTGGGTTTGAGTACGGCTATTCTCTAACTTCTCCATATACTCTTACTATCTGGGAAGCACAGTTTGGCGATTTTGCTAATGGGGCACAGATCATATTCGACCAGTTTATCAGCAGCGCTGAAGACAAGTGGAATGTTATGAACGATCTTGTTGTGCTCCTGCCTCATGGATATGAAGGACAGGGACCTGAACATTCCAGCGCACGTATGGAACGTTTCCTGACCCTCTGTGCAGAAGACAATATGCAGGTAATCAATCCAACTACACCTGCCAACCTTTTCCATGCTTTTCGCAGACAGCTCAAAAGAGAGTTCAGGAAACCCCTTATTATTTTCACACCCAAGAGCCTACTCAGGCATGCGGCATGTGTTTCTCCATTGGATGACTTTACAAAAGGAAGTTTCAGGGAGCTCATTGATGATAATGCCGACCCCCAGAAAGTAAAAAGGGCGATCTTCTGTAGTGGAAAAGTGTATTACGATCTCCTTGAGGAGAAACAAAAAGAAAAAAAAGACGACACAGCCATCATCAGACTGGAACAATTGTTTCCTTTGCCGAAGACCCAGTTAAAAGCCATCATTGGAAAATATACGCTTGTCGAAGATTGGGTTTGGGTCCAGGAAGAACCCATCAATATGGGAGCATGGCCATTCCTCAAGCTTCACTTCACCGCCCTGAACCTCAGGGTTGTGGCACGTCCTCCCAGTGGAAGTACAGCCACCGGGTCGAGCAAGTTTCACCAGATCCGTCAGCGCAAGATCATTGAAAAAGCCTTTGGCTCATGCAATTGCCCCATGGTAGAAAAGGAATGCAGAATGATCTGTATTGGTAACAGATGGCAGTCGTTCGACGTAGAACTGGAAAAATTAGGAGAAGAAGAAGTAAATACAAGCGACTATTCCGCCATCAAACGGATAAAGTAAGCTTGTAATAATATTATTTGACCTATGATCATAGAAATAAAAGTTCCCAGTCCGGGAGAATCCATCACCGAAGTACAACTTGCCAGCTGGCTTGTAGAGGATGGCGAACAGGTAGAAAAAGACCAGGAGATCGCAGAGATAGATTCCGATAAAGCTACCCTGACCATCAGCGCTGAAGATGGCGGCAAGATCAGCCTTAAAGCCACTGAAGGTGATAACCTGGAGGTAGGGGCTGTTGTGGCTACTATTGATACGGAAGCTGCAGGAAAGAAAAAGGAAAAGTCATCCTCCGCCAAGGCTACGGATGACAAGCCTGCTGAAAAAAAGGAAGAAACAAAAGCTCCTGAGCCGGAAAAGGAAGTTAAAGAGGCTGCTGCTGAAGGGAATGTGCACCTATCCCCCCTGGCAAAAAAACTTCTCAAGGAGAGCGGAAGCACTGAAAAAGAGTTTGAAGAATTCCTTAAAAAATTCCGTGCTGGAAAGAAAGATGTGGAATTCTTCATCTCTGAAAAATCGAATCAGGGTCCGGCAGCCATTGCTACAGCTGAATCAAGTTGGGGAGGCACCCGTGATCAGGACCGCCAGAAGTTGTCCAGGCTGCGGATAAAACTTTCCGAAAGGCTGGTTTCAGTCAAGAATGAAACTGCCATGCTCACCACCTTCAACGAGGTTAACATGACTCCTGTTATAGAAATCCGAACAAAGTATAAAGAGGCTTTCAAGGAAAAGTTCGGAGTTGGACTCGGGTTCATGTCATTTTTTACAAAGGCAGTGACTATAGGCCTTCAGCATTTTCCCAAGGTAAATGCACAGATCGATGGTGACGAGATGATCATGAATAATTATGCAGACGTGGGTATTGCTGTCAGCGCACCCAAAGGGCTGATGGTACCTATACTGCGAAATGCTGAGCAGATGAGTCTGGCTGATATCGAAGAAAACATCAAAAAGCTTGCGATCAAGGCCAGAGATGGGAAACTGAGCCTGGATGAGATGAAAGGTGGTACCTTCACCATCACCAATGGTGGTGTGTTTGGGTCCATGCTATCAACACCGATCATCAATCCTCCTCAGAGCGCCATCCTGGGTATGCACAATATTGTAGAACGTCCTATTGCCGTGAATGGCAAGGTGGAGATCCACCCCATTATGTATCTCGCCCTCTCATACGATCACCGCATCATCGACGGCAGTGAGGCTGTCGGATTCCTGGTGAAGGTGAAGGAGGTGCTTGAGGACCCGACAAAAATGCTGCTCGGCGGCAGCGATGCTGCTAAAGCGCTCCTTCAGCTATAAAGTACGATTATGAGAAAAAAAACAGACTTTCTGATCATTGGTTCCGGCATTGCCGGTCTCATTTATGCACTGAAGGTAGCTGATCACGGGAAGGTTTGTATTCTGACCAAATCAAAGGCAGAAGAAACGGCTACGAAGTATGCCCAGGGCGGCATCGCAGCAGTGATGTATACCCCTGATACCTACGAGAAACATATCATAGACACCATCGATGCCGGCGATGGCCTGAACAACAGGAAAATCGTTGAACTTACTATCAAAGAATCGACGGCAAGGATAAGGGAACTGATAGAATGGGGGGCACAATTCGATAAGAATTCCTCTGGGGATTATGACCTGGCCCGTGAAGGTGGACATTCAGAACACAGGGTCTTTCACCATAAAGACAGCACAGGACTGGAGATTGAGAGGGCATTGTTGAACAAGATCGAAGAGCATCCCAACATTGAGATGCTGGAAGATCATTTTGCTATCGACCTGATCACACAACACCATCTGGGGAAAGAAATCAACAGGAAAAATAATGACATCAAATGTTACGGGGTTTATTCCATGGATCTCAAGGAGCAGGAGATATGGACTATTCTGGCCAAAACTACTATGCTGGCCACGGGTGGAGCGGGTAACATATATAGCACCACCACCAATCCTCAAGTTGCCACCGGCGATGGCATAGCCATGGCATATCGTGCCAAAGCACAGGTTGAAAATATGGAATTCATCCAATTTCATCCTACCTCGCTGTATAATCCCAGTGAAAAACCATCTTTTCTTATTACCGAGGCCCTGAGGGGCTTTGGAGCAGTCCTCAAGACCATCAATGGTCAGGAGTTCATGCAAAAATATGATCAGCGTGGATCGCTGGCTCCCAGGGATATCGTAGCCAGAGCCATCGACAACGAGATGAAATTGTCAGGAGATGATTTTGTTTTGCTGGACGCTACCCATCTCGACAAAAATGAACTGATTAAAAACTTCCCAAGGATCTACGCAAAATGCCTTAGCGTTAATATCGATATCACCAGGGAAATGATCCCCGTAGTACCATCTGCGCATTACATCTGTGGAGGTATCAAGGTGGACGAATATGCCCGCAGCTCTATCAGCAACCTTTTCGCTTCGGGTGAATGTGCTTCTACAGGTTTGCATGGAGCAAACAGGCTTGCATCAAACTCATTGCTGGAGTCAGCAGTATTTTCACACCGGGCAAGCACGAATGCCATAGAAGCTGTTTCTAAGATCGACTACTGTGATGCTGTCCCCGACTGGGATGCTTCAGGAACAGTCCTGAATGAAGAGATGATCCTTATTACCCAGTCATTGAAGGAACTGCGTGCCTTGATGAGCAACTATGTTGGTATAGTCAGGTCAAATCTCAGGCTGAAGCGAGCCCTTGACAGGCTGGAAATCATTTACCGTGAAACTGAAGAATTGTACGACAAGTCGATACTGACCATTGACATCTGTGAATTGAGGAATATGATCAACGTGGCTTACCTTGTCATAAAGATGGCTAACAAGAGAAAAGAAAGCCGCGGACTCCATTATTCTATTGATTACCCCAGGGATGCCATCGATGGCAGTTCCCTGCTGGTAAATAATCATAAAGCTGTGAAGAAATAACAAATATGGCACTGATAAAATCCGTAAAAGGCATATCACCAAAAATTGGAAAAGGCTGTTTCCTGGCCGACAATGCCACCATTACAGGTGAGGTAGTTATGGGCGAGCATTGCAGTGTTTGGTTCAATGCTGTTGTTCGGGGTGATGTAACCCAAATCCATATCGGAAATAATGTAAATATCCAGGACGGAGTGTGCATACATGGCACCTACCAGAAAGCTGCTGTTGAAATTGGGAACAATGTAAGCATTGCTCACAATGCAGTTGTGCATGGCTGTACCATTAAAGATAATGTGCTGATTGGGATGGGATCCATCATTATGGATCATGCCGTGATCGAAAGCAACTCCATTATTGCAGCCGGAGCACTCATTCCTAAAGGCACGCTAGTTGAATCAGGAAGTGTTTATGCAGGTGTTCCTGCCAGGAAAATCAAAGACATCGACAAGGCCCTTATTGAGGGCGAGATCGAGCGTATTGCCAACAGCTATAATATGTACGCAAGTTGGTATGAATAAGTTTTGAGTGTTGGGTGCTGAGTGTTGAGTTAGTTTTTAGTTATAGGTTCCTTAATTTTTACTACAATTTATTCCTGGATAAGCTTGCTTACGCAATGCTTGAAAATCAAAATCAGGTGTCAGAAACCCGGCCCAATATATTTAGTAAAAACTCAACACTCAAAACTTAAAACAAAAAAACCCCACATCTCTGCAGGGTTTCTTAAATAAATTTCTTTGCTGATTAAAGGCCTAACTTGGCTTTAACAAGTGGAAGCACGTTTTCGCCTGCTTCAAAATACAGTACAGTTCCCATACTTACATCCAGGATGTAAGTAAAGCCATTGGCTTCAGCAACGGCGGTGATCGCATTCCTTGCTTTGGTGATCAGCGGGTCATAAAGTTCCTGCTGCTTGGCACCAAAGGTTGACTCGGCGCTTTGCTGGAAGTCCGTGATACGGGTTTCAAGATCGGCAATCTCCCTTTCTTTGGTTTGTTTGATGATATCAGACATGCCATCCATATTGTCGGTATAGTCTTGAACTTTGTTCTGATATTCAAGATACATTGCACCGATCTGTTCTTCAAGAGAACGCTGATATGCCATCAACTGTGATTCGACGGAATCTTTCTCCGGCATCAGTTCGATGAGGGCTTGTGAATCAATATATCCGATCTTTAAGTTGGCCTGTGACCATGCAATTGTTGCTGTGAGCATAAAAGCTACGAGAAGTACAGCTTTCAGAATGTTTTTCATTGTATTTCAGTATAGATTAAAATTCTAAATAACCCCGCAAATGTATGGAATTATTCAATATAAAAACAAAAATTTATTCATATTAATAATGGCATTCCAGGCCTGGCTTTCAGCTGTGTAACAGCTTATCTTTTACCACCTTGCTGATTTCCTCCCTGGTGCTGTTCTATCATCTTATTTGCGTTGTTGCTGTTGCCAGATGAACTGCCGGATGAAGTGCCGGTGGCTGCGCCTTTCCTGTCTTCACGCCTAACTGTTTGCATAACGGTACCTACTTCATCCAATACATCATCAGAAATGTCGTATTTAGGTTTTGCATACAGAATGGACAGGCTGCCTGCTTTATCGAAGACAATGGCATAGTTCTGTGCTTCAGATATCTCTTCAATAGCATTATAGATCTTCTCCTGGATAGGCTGTACAAGCTCCTGTCGTTTCTGGAACAGGTCGCCTTCACGGCCAAAACGCTGTTTCTGCAGATCCTTGGCTTCCTTTTCCTTCTGAATGATCTCATTTTCACGCTGTGCTTTCATATCCTCGGGAAGTAATACGGCTTCAGCCTGATAATCTTTGTATAGCTTATCCACTTCGGCAAATTTATTTTCAATCTCTTTTTGCCAATCGATAGAGAATTCATCCAGTATATCAAGTGCATCCTGGTATTCAGGGATGTTAGTTAGAATATAGTCTGAATCGACAAAAGCATATTTCTGTGCCATGGTCACTGCAAATGCAGATAGGATCACAGCGATGGTTAAAATCAGTTTTTTCATTTGTATGTCCTCCAATATTTTATTTTAACTAGCAGTTACAAAAAACCTGCCATAAATTATTTTTCCTCTTAATCTATTGATTGGTTGATAGAGAAGTGGAACTGTCCGCCATTGGCACCGGGTAGTCCGGGGACCTCATCAAATCCATAGCCCCAGTCGAGTCCGAGCAAACCAAACATCGGCAGGAATACCCTCATTCCAAAGCCTGCCGACCTGTATAGATCGAAGGGGTTAAATGCAGGATGGTACAACCAGGCTTTTCCTGCCTCCAGGAATGCCAGGGCATAAATTGTTGCCGAAGGATTTAGTGAGAGCGGATAACGGAATTCGAGGGTGTATTTAGCATAAACAGTACCCCCAACATTCTGATCCTGGTAGTAATATGGAGTAAGGGTTTCGTTCCCGTATCCACGCATCCCGATGATCTCCCTTCCGTCGAGATTGTTGTAGCCTGAAAGTCCGTCACCACCCAGGTAGAACCTTTCGAATGGCGTGATCCCAATATCGCTGTTATAAGATCCGAGGAAGCCAAACTTAAGCCGGCCCATGATTACAAATTTGGGTGCTACTTCAAGGAAATAAGCAGCTTCAAACTTCCACTTATGGTATTCTATCCATTTATATTTCTCATTATCCGACATCTTGGTATAGTCAGCATCGCTGAAAAGTGAGTAAGGCGGAGTAAGTTCAACCGACAGTGACACGTTTGATCCCGTACGGGGATAGATATAACTGGGTGATGTCGAATTCCTTCCAAGGACGATATTATAGTTAAAGTTATGATATGTCCCGGAACCATCCCCAAAAGTAAATATCGTTGTGTACTGATGCAGGTCGTAACGCTGCATGTTGATGGCCTGATAGAGGGTAAAGAAGTCATCCGGCCATTTGAGGCGCTGCCCCAGACCGAAGGTCAGACCGTTAATCTTAAAATATGCCCTGTTGGTATCGCTCTTTGGAAGCCCATTGGAATAGAGAGAATGATAATAAGAGACACTGAATGCATTGGGTTTTCTTCCACCCAGCCATGGTTCTGTAAATGAGGCACTGTAGCTGATATAACCCCTTCCGTAACTCTGTACACGGAGTGAAAGTTTTTGTCCATCCCCTGAAGGTATAGGTTTCCAGGCCCCTTTCTTGAAGAAATTCCTCAAGCTAAAGTTATTAAATGAAACTCCCAGGGTTCCGATAATCCTGCCATATCCCCACCCACCTGAGAGTTCTATCTGGTCGGCAGAAGTTTCTTCAACACTGTAAACAATATCCACAGTACCGTCTTCCGGGTTCGGGATAACATCAGGGGCAATGGTCTCCGGATTGAAATATTTTAGTTGTCCAAGTTCCCTGACCGTCCTGATGATCGCATCCCTGCTGAAAAGCTGTCCGGGGCGGGTCTTGATCTCCCTGATCACAACATGGTCATTGGTTTTGGTATTACCTTTTACCGTCACCTTATTAATGGTAGCTTGTTTCCCTTCACGTATCCTGATCTCAAGGTCGATAGAATCATTTTCAACCCTTACTTCCACTGGCTCTGCCTGGAAGAAAAGGTAACCATCATCAAGATATAGTGAACTCACATCAAAGCCATTCGGGTTAAATGTGAGATTAGTGGTAAGCAATTCCTGGTTATATATATCCCCTTTGGTGATTTTGAGGACATTGTTCAGCTGATCAGCAGTATACTTGGTATTCCCGACCCAGGTAATGTTCCTGAAATAGTACTGATTTCCTTCATTGATCCATACATCGATATTCATGGTGCCATCAGCATTCCGTGAGATGGAATCTCTTACAATCTTTGCATCACGATAACCGACCTCATTGTATTTAGCGATCAGGGCCATCAGGTCACCCTCATAACTCTCTTCAATGAATTTGGAGGATTTAAATATCCTGAATCGCATTGTTTCATTGACGTAGGACTGAAAATCCTCAATCATCTTAGGAAACTTCAGACGCAAGGCATCCCAAACTACATCAACCAGGAGCTTGTCGGCACCAGCAAGTGGACGGAACAATCCTTTTTCTTTGGTTTCTTTGAAGGCCTTTTTCACCTTCTGTGTTGACATACTTTTGTTACCGTGAATATTGATCTGGTATATCCTTACGCGGCTTTTCTTATCTACAACGATATCCAGGATCACATTGTTGGCTTTTGTTGTATCGGCAATCTGCCGGATATCAACATCTACGTCAAGAAACCCTTTCCCACTAAAATAGCCTGTAATGATATTATTTATCCTGACCAGGAGGTGATCAGTTACTACATCGCCCCGCGTCAATCGCATATCGTCACGAATGTTATCAGCTTCTGATTTCTTGATCCCTTTGAAAGAATATTTGGTTAGCCTGGGCCGTTCAAGCAGGAAGATATCAAGAAAAACAAGATCCCCCTGGAAACGGCTAACTGAGATACGGACATCCTCAAAAAGGCCCTGGTCCCAGAGTTTCTTCACAGCAGCTGTAATCTCTTCTCCCGGGATATCCACGCTTGAACCTATCTTCAGTCCTGACAGCATTATAAGTACATTCTGGTCGAGGTATTCAATCCCCGATACCGTAATGCCACCTATTTCATATTTCTTTGGTGCTGAATAATCAATCACCTCCAGGTCGCCACTGATTTCCTGAGCCATCGACACTGGTGCTGAGAGCAATATAAAAAGCATGCCAAGCAATCCGGCAAGTAATGTATTGCAGGAAAATTCCGCCCCCCTCTTTAGTCGTGTATCCGTTTCTGTCATTCCCGCTTATTCTGCTTTTATTTGTTCACTAATTTTCCCAAATCGTCTCTCTCTCTGCTGATAGTCTATCAATGCTTCATATAGGTCATCCTTCCTGAAATCGGGCCATAGTTTGGGTGAAAAGTAGAGCTCTGCGTAAGCGATCTGCCATAGCAGGAAATTGCTTATACGATATTCACCCGATGTTCTGATCAGCAGTTCAGGGTCAGGCATGTCATGTGTTTCCAGTGTTGACTCGAATAATTCCTGATCTATCTTTTCTGCCTCAAGGCTTCCTTCTTCAATCTGTGCACCAATTCTTTTTACTGCGTTTAGCAATTCCCACCTGGAGCTGTACGACAGGGCGAGAGTCAGGGTCATCCTGTCATTACCCGAAGTATTCTTGATCGCTTTTTCCAACTGCTTCCTGGTACTGGATGGCATGCTCATCATGTCACCGATGGCATTCAGCCTGATATTGTTCTTATTCAGAGTCTTTGTTTCCTTGTTAATGGTCTGAAGCAGCAAGGTCATAAGGGCTTCTGTTTCAAATTTAGGCCGCTTCCAGTTCTCAGTAGAGAAAGCATATAGGGTCAGGTATTTGATCCCCAACTCAGCTGCAGCCTCTGCGGCTTCCCTCACCGAGGTAACGCCATTCTGATGTCCGAAGGTCCTGGCTTTGCCACGCTGTTTAGCCCAACGTCCGTTCCCATCCATGATGATAGCAACATGCGTGGGCAGGCGTTCAAGGTCTATGTGACTTTTCAGGTCCATCTGTTTATCAATGATTAATAATCTTTTCTTGATCCAAACTGGCTACAGCCTTTGTCGCGCCCCAAATTGAACTTATAAGTCAGGGATACACCAACAATGGAATACCAGTCTTTATTGCTTGGATTCCCCCTGGCTTCATACGGTTTGTGAATCATATTTGGATCCGACATGATCTCAGCCGTATTAGAAGGGTTAATACTTTCTCCATCCAGGTAATATGTTGTGCTGACGTCGTCGAGATAATCGGTAAAGGTTTTGTGTACACCCCACTCCACTGCCAGTCCAAGCTTTTTATTCAGGCTATACTTAAAACCTATACCAAAAGGCACCACCAACTGTGTGGTCTGGTAAGGACTCCTGTCATCGAAGCCTACGTTCTGGCCTTCTGTGCCCAGTTCTTTCAGGGAAATGCCATCAGCCTCCGGATTAAATATTAATACACCAATACCTCCAAAGATGTATGGTGTTATAAAATTTCTTGTACTACCGGTGATGTAGTTAAAGAAGTTGAATTCAACAACAGCAGAGATATCTGTGATTTTGGATTCAAATTTCAGGTCACGGTTTTCCATTGCATTGGAAACATTATCATCGCCGGCAATCATCCCCATCGTACCACTGAGCTTTATGGCCCACCTTGAATCCAGGTTCAATCTTGCGACCAGGCCATAGGCCGGTTTAGTCAGCCTGAAGGGAGTTGCCGGGTTAAGATCGCCGATATAATAGGAACCTCCACCAAAAAGACCCACTTCCATGGTTTTTTGCGCCTGCACACTATAAGCGCCAATGATCATAATAATAATCAATGTAATCTTCTTCATATAGTTCCCAAAACGCATTATTTCCAAATTTCTTATCTCTTGATCAATTAATTTCTGACATCCAATCCCCATTTGAGTTTATCGCGAATGGTTGTATAGAAATCTTTATGTTCAAATTTTACAAGGTTAAAGCTGAAATCCGCCCTTCGTATCCTCAATTCAACACCAGGGTTTATCACATCTGTTTTCGAATCAAGGCTAACCAGGTATTTCTTGTCCCTGCCTTCCACACGAATACTGATCTCACTTTTATCAGAGATCACCAATGGCCTTATGGTCAGGTTATGCGGAGCCAGCGGAGTAATTAATATATTTTCAGATCCAGGTGATACGATCGGTCCACCACTGCTGAGTGAATAGGCCGTAGAGCCCGTAGGTGTTGCTATTATCAGGCCATCGGCCCAGTAGGAATTCAGAAAGGCACCATCTACATATACATGAATGACGATGAGTGCCATAGAATCCTTACGCGATACTGTAAGGTCATTCAGGGCACAGCTAAACTCACCAAAAAGATCTGCTTCTGATGAGAGATGAAGCAAAGTTCTCTTGTCGAGGGTATATTCTCCTTTTAACACCTTTTCTATAGCCGGAATAATATCATCGCGGGAGATACTGGAGAGAAATCCAAGTCTGCCAAGGTTGATCCCAAGCACTGGAATGCCCGAATCCCGGACCAGCGAAACAGTATCCAGAAGGGTCCCATCACCACCGATAGAGAAAACCATGTCGGCATTTCCTTTCAGTTCATTGTGATCGCTAAATGTTGTAACCTCATAATTGAAATTCTTGTTCTTTTTGAGGTTTTCAAGAAATGGCCTGTATATCAACAGGTCACACGCATTCTCTTCCAGTTTGTCGATCAGCTGTAAAAGGTACGGATAGTTTTCTTTCCTGATGCTTTTTCCGAATAAAGCAAGCTTCATTTCAAGATGTTCTGATAATACTTTAAAACCGATGCAAGTTTACGAAAATCTGCGGATTAGTAATCATTGACTTAAGAATAATTAACATTATAAGAGGCCAGTTTATATAGGGGCCATGAAATGCAGGAAAAAACCATTCTCATTCATACGGTTAAAGGAGTACTCAAGCCTGAGAACGATATCATAATAGGAGACAAAATCAAGGCCAATACCGTAACCCAATAAAAATGAATTTTCAAGCTGGTTGTTCAGGTAAGGATCCTGATAGAAATTATCCACAAAACCCATATCAAAAAAAGCATTCAGGTAAAATGCATAATGAACCTTGCTGAACTTTTCAGATTTGATGAAGTTCATGTTGAATGTCTTTTGTGGAAGCAAGGCAAACTTTATGTTGTTCTTGAATATCCCGAAATTGTGGCCATTCACCACATAGTATTCATATCCCCTCACAATATCCCTTCCATAGCCAATGGCCCTGTCCATATAAAAAGGCTGCTCCGATTCATTAGAGAATTTAGAATTCAATCCTGTGGCAAAATACCACCTCGTACCCATTTGAAAATATTTCCTAAAAGTCGTAAGGACGTAAAAAACATCCAGCCCGGCATTATCAAATATTTCAAATCCTCGTTTGGCCAGCACCACATCAAAGTAATAACCTCTCAGCGGATAGGGTTTATCATCCCTGTGATCGCTTTTATACTGATATACCAGTGAAAAATATTGTAGTTTTTCCTTCCCGCCCGGAGTGAAAGCGGGATTGATCATGTTCAGGGTATCTGCAAAATTCCAGAAATCATATTCAAGCCTGAAAGTGTGTGTATTATATATCTTTTTACGGACAATCAGGCTCAGGTATGCCCTCACCTCCTGCTGGACATATTCATCATCATCCTTGTAATAAACCAGCTTATCATCCTCATTCATTACAGGGGCTTCATGGGATCTCCCATATGCAGCACCCATTCCCAGGCCCAGGGTTTCTTTCTTATTAAGATACGGGATGGTGTACTCAAAGCCATACAGTTCATTATAACCAAAGCGTGCTGTAATGTCCAGTTCCTCTTTCCTGCCCCTGAAATTACCCCATTTGAGAACGACTCCATAACTCATTCGCGACAGCGAGCGGTTCTCCTTCCACCAGGTGTTGAAATTTCGATCTGCAAACTCAATAACCGGCCAGGGCCAAATATACCATCGCTCGGTGAGTTTGAACAGGACATCGACTATTTCGTATTCACCTTGCCTGCTGACCAGCTCATATGATACGAAGTTAAATAGGGAGGTGTTGATCAGGTTTTTACGACTCTTTTCCAGCAGTTCGCGAAAAACAACATTTGTCATTGTATCTCCGGCAGTAAACATCACTTCCCGCGCAACGATGTGGTCTTTTGTGATTTTATTTCCCTCGTAGCCTATGCTTTTCACTATCACCAGGCTGTCAGGACTGGCAGAAACCTGTTTAGTCAGCGCAGTAAATAAAATGAAAGCCAATATAAAAACATTGTATTTAAGCCGGTGATGGTTTGCTTGCCTCAACACAGGGGTGTTTAAACATTAAGATAATTCATGAGGGAATCGAAGCGATCTTTAAGGTCTTCTGGATTTTCTTCCTGTCCATATGATGCCTTGATGGTATAATTATACCTGATAAAGGTTTGAATGATGGCATTCAGGTCTTGCTTATTAACTTTCAGGATCACATCCATATAGGTGGAATCGATCCTGGAAGTCAGGTACATGCTCAGTATCCTCGCATCGTTGGATTCGATGATCTGAGCAATTTCAGACATACTATAATCATTCTGGCTCATCTCGAGCACTATGATGGCTCCTGGCTGGCTTATGGCAGCCATTTTTGCTATGTTTTTCGCCAGGCTTTCCAGGCTGATGGACCCCAGGAAATTTTCCTCCGCATCAACAACCGGAAGCAGGGTCAGGCGATGTTCACTCATCATTTTAATGACATCATAAATATGCTGATAATCGTTGATCATCAGACGGGGTAATGCCAGCTTGAGACTTCCTACCGGGTCATCCAGGTCGACATCCGACATCAGGTCATCTTCAGAAACCAGTGCCAGGTATGAATGGTTATTCACTACCGGGAGGTGGGCCACCCTGAATTCGGCCATCATTGAAATGGCGGCATCCACCGTATCGGAGGTCTTGAGGGGGACTGCTATATCGCTGATCAATTCTGATGCTATCATATTCATTTTTGTTTATTGTCCATCATCGGCCATGATACGAAGATAACCTTCATATCTTATTTTGCTGAGTTTTCCATGTTTCACTGCTTCTTTTACGGCACAACCGGGTTCGTGCAGATGAGTACAGTTGGTGTATTTGCAGGCATGCATCAGGGCACGCATCTCGGGGTATCGTTCCGCCAGTGTATTTCTGTCGAGCTCAAACAGCCCAAACTCTTTTATGCCTGGCGTGTCGATGATAAACCCCCCGAAGGATAGTCTGAACATCCTGGCATAAGTGGTTGTATGCACTCCTTTGCTATGCACCTTAGAAATCGGCTTGGTCTTCAGATCAAGGCCCGGTACAATAGTGTTGATCAATGCAGATTTCCCGACCCCTGAATGCCCGGCAAGGAGTGATACCTTGTCCTTTAGCAGATCCTCAACTTCATCGGTATTCTCCCCTGTGAGGGCAGATACAGCATAACAGGGATAGCCTGCGGCTTCATAAATTTCTTTCAAGGCTGCAAGGTCATTCATCCGCTTCTCATTATACAGATCTATCTTGTTAAAGATAATAAACGCCGGAATGTGATACGCCTCCGCAGTGATCAGAAAGCGGTCGATGAAGCCTGTAGAAGTACGAGGTTCAGCCAGCGTCACAATGATGATGGCCTGGTCGAGATTGGCCGCCAGGATATGGGATTCCTTCGACAGCTTGGTTGCTTTGCGAATGATATGGTTCTTGCGGGGAGAGATCTTAGTGATCATTCCGGCATTTTCTTCCTGCAAAACGTAGAACTCCACATGATCACCAACTGCCAGCGGGTTGGTGGTCTTGATGCCCTGCATCTTGAACCTGCCTTTCAGTTTGCATTCAGTAAGGCTCCCATCAGGGCTTAACACGCTATACCAGCTACCTGTCGATTTAATGACTATACCTTCCAAAGATGATTTTTTTTGCTATCTGTTACAAAGGTACATTATTCGATAACATTACTTCCTTATCTCATACAGCTTTCCCGGCAGGCCTGTTATAACACCAGCAAACTCGAGCTTCAGAAGAATAGAGGCAGTTTTCGATGCCCCCAGGCCTGAGATCAGAACGATATCATCGATGGATGCACGTTGCTTATTGAGAATAATATTTAAGATGACCTTCTCATCATGATCATATTTCTGAAGGAAGTCTTTCTTGCTTTCTTTTTTTTGGGCCTTACCTTCCCAGCCCATGGAGTAGCGTATATCATCCGCTGAGCGGGTGAGTGCGGCAATATTCCGGCGTATTAAAAGGTGGCATCCATCTGAATAGGGATCATGCATTCTTCCGGGTACTGCGAAAACATCACGATTATAGGAGTTGGCTATTTCGGCCGTGATGATGGCACCACCTTTGCTGGCAGATTCCACCACCAATACTGCATCCGACAGACCGGCAATGATGCGATTCCGTTTTGGAAAATTTTCCCGGTCGGGCTTCGACTGGCTCAGGAATTCAGTGAGCAATCCACCCTCTTTTACCATACGTGCAGCCATATTCCTGTTCTCATGGGGGTAGATCCGATCGAGCCCGTGGCCCATAACGCCGATAGTCTCCAATCCACAACTAAGGGCTTTGTGGTGGGCACAACTATCTATACCGTAGGCCATCCCACTGACGATCACCAATTCATCATTAGCAAAACCTTCGATGATCTGCTGACAGGCACGCTTCCCATATGACGTAGCCTTTCGCGTACCCACTATGGCAATCATCCTCTTATCGAAGATACCATCAAGTCCTTTATAATATAGCAATAAGGGGCTATCGGCACATTGCTTCAGCCGCTGCGGATAATCATCATCATAGTAGTACAATGGCTTGATCCTGCTGTTTCTGATAAACCCTGCTTCCTGCTCAGCGCGCAGTAAAAGTTCCTTTTTATTGAAATCCCCGCTCAGCACCTTGCTCATTCCGGGAATCTTCATGAGCACACTTTTGGGTTCTCTGAATATGCTTTCCGGATCGCCACACCAGGCAATCAGCTTCTTGGCATTCATGTTCCCGATGCCAGGGATCAATGTCGTTGCAATCCTGTAAATCAGGGTTTCATCGTGATCTGTCATGTATCATATAGGTTAATTCACTATATTTGTATAAAGACGGATAAGGACCGGCCTTCTATATTATTAATATGGAAATCCGGAAAAAGTCACCCCTGCTCCATAAAATTCTTTTGAGAGAATATGAACAAACGTAAAAAAATACTGATCGCCCCGCTTGACTGGGGCATCGGTCATGCTAGCCGTTGCGTACCTATTATCAAGGCATTACAGGAAAAGGATGTCGATATAGTAATCGCCAGCAGTGGGAGGCCTGCTTCATTTCTCAAGTCAGAATTTCCGGAGCTGGAACATCTCGATCTTCCAGGCTTTGAGATGACTTATCCTCATCATGGCAGTATGAGCCTTCGCATGCTGCGTCGTTCGCCTGTGATCCTCAGTGCCAACAGGAGAGAACACCGTATGGTGAATGCGCTCATTCGTTTCCACGATATAGATGCCCTGATCTCTGATAACAGATTCGGGGTATCGTCTACTTCCGTCCCTTCTATCTACATCACCCACCAGCTAAGCATTAAGGCCCCGCCGGGATGGTCATTTACAGAAGGGCTGCTGTATATGATGCACCGAAAGTATATCGGGCATTATGACGAATGCTGGATCCCTGATTTAGAAGAAGATAACGGGCTGTCTGGCGACCTGGCACACAAGCGAAAGAGTCCTATCCCAACTTACTTCATAGGCCCTCTCTCACGATTTGAGCCCAATGAGAGATCAGTTCCTAAAAAGAAATATGATGTGATGGCCGTAATCAGCGGGCCCGAACCTCAGCGCAGCATTTTTGAAGAGCTTATACTGAATCAACTGAAGAATACAAAGCTGAAAGCGATGGTAATACTTGGCAAGCCCGAATCAGATGAGCATAAAGTAACAGGAAACATTGAAGTGCATTCCCATATGAGTAGCAAAAAAATACAGTCTGCCATGCTTTCTTCCGGGCTAATCATCTGCCGTCCGGGCTATTCCAGCATCATGGATCTCGCTATTTTGGGGAAACCTGCCGTCTTTGTACCGACACCAGGGCAAACAGAGCAGGAATACCTGGCTGCTTATCATCAAAGCAAGCATCAGTACTATTCTATAACACAATCAGACTTTGATCTTGAAAAGAGCATACAGGCTTCCAAAAACTACACCGGAATAAAGATCGTCCAAAATAAAGATATTTTAGACGCCAGGCTGGATGAGCTTCTATCACGTTTGTAATTCCCGACAGCTTTTCTAATATATTTGCATAAAAATAATCTCCTATGATCCTTAATTCTATTGTCTGGAGTCCCAATCCTGAGATCTTTGAGCTCAGCATCCCCGGAATTGGCACCTTTGCACCACGTTGGTACGGCTTATTATTTGCCATGGGCTTCGTGGTTGGCTACATCATCATGCTAAAGATATTTAAGAAGGAGCGTATCCCGGTAAAAGTTCTGGACCAGCTGGCCACCTACATGATCATTGCCACCATAATTGGTGCAAGGCTTGGGCACGTGTTGTTTTATGAACCTGCGTCATACTTCAGGAATCCTATTGAGATACTGATGGTATGGAAGGGAGGGCTTGCCAGCCATGGAGCTGCCATTGCCATCACTATTGCACTTCTCATCTTCTCAAAGAGGAATAATAAGCCGTACATATGGATATTCGATAGAATTGCCATTGTGATTGCATTGGCAGGAGCCTTTATCCGCACCGGCAACCTGATGAATTCTGAAATTTATGGTATAGAAACCAATCTTCCCTGGGGATTTGTATTCGTAAATTCCGACCCGAGCCTGTTACCGAAGCATCCAACACAGATATACGAAGCCCTGGCCTATCTTGCTACCTTCATCATTCTTTGGATGGTATACCTGAAACAAAATGGAAAGCCCAGGCCGGGATTTCTGTTTGGCATGTTCATGATCCTGGTATTCTCTTCCCGTTTTCTGATTGAGTTTATCAAGGAGCCGCAGGTGCAGTTTGAGGTAGGCATGACCCTTAACATGGGACAGTTGTTAAGTATCCCCTTTATTTTAATAGGAGTAGGGACCCTGATCTATATTTACAGGAAAAAGAAAGATACGGAAGCACAAAAAACTGTTTCAGAAAAATAGTTTACTGCTTCGGCATTTGCAAGCCTATCATATGGAATTGCAGCACATCCTCAACTTCTTTTGACAGTTCATCCTGGCCATTCTCTTTGGTCACTTCCGACATACGTTGCAGAACGGCTATGTTCTGCTGCATCTCAGTAGCATAATACGTATCAGCAAAGCCGGGATCTATGCTCAGGAAATATGTGAGCTCGTCGTCGCATACCTTCATCATTTTCCGTACCTCCTCATTGGCTGTTTCTATCCTGCCGGTATTATAATAGATCTCGATCATAGGCATCTGTATAATATCGTAATGAATTTTGTTATGAGGAAAATAGTAAAGGCAGGAATCCAGCACTGCAGCTGCCTTTTCAGGCTTGCCTTCACTAAGTAGTGCCTGTGCAACACGCAGGAAATTTTGCTTCTGTATGCGTGCATGGCGGTAGCTCTCCCTGTCCACAGTGACAGAGGGATCATTCAGATTACCCCAGCTGTAATCGTTCATGTAAACTTCATAAGAAGCATCTGCATGAATACCTCCGAGTCCGGGGATATGATCCGTCGCCCTGACAGGCATGAACTTATATACAGTGCCTTCGAGGTGGCAATACTCATCCACATCAAATACTTTTTCCAGTGAGCTTGGATTTGCAAAATATAACGGACGCTCCCAGTCGTTGTTGGCCAGGAAATCGAGCAGCATAAGGTCGTTCTTATACAATGCTCCTTGCCTGACCTCCCATTCAATATAAGGAACGATAAGGTGGGCCATTTCCGGGGGTACAATACCATTCTGCACACACTTGGCTGAGTCAACCATAAGCCTGAGTTTCTTTGTTGGCATCTGGTTGATACTTTCACCGCTTGTTAATCCTATTTGTGTACGCGGGTCATCACTGGCTATGAGACCAATAAAGGTTTGTACATCCATATGCCCCTGGTCAGCAAATAATTTAGCCAATGGCGATTCAGCAAAATATGGGATATACTGGTTTCTTCCCTTATCATACTGCTCCGGTGTGAGGGTAAATTTTAAAGGTGGAGCATCATAAACCTTTTTTCCCAGCTGGTGCACATACCAATATCCTGATGAGAGCATATAGTTTACAACACGAATATCAGTGCGGAAGCCTTCTACTTCCTGCACGTACCATAAGGGGAAAGTATCGTTATCCCCATTGGTGATCAAAATAGCGTTTGGATCGCATCCCGCCAGGTAGTTCATCCCAAAGTCGCGGGCAGCATACTTGCCTGAACGATCATGATCGTCCCAGCCTTGCTGGGCCATGATACCGGGCACCAGCAACAGGCAGGCTGCTCCAATTCCAACGGCCGCAAACTTGTTATCGCCCATATATTTTTTCGTCCACTGATACAAGCCCATTACTCCCAAACCGATCCAAATCGCGAAAGCATAGAAGGATCCGGCATAAGCATAATCCCTTTCCCTGGGCTGATATGGGTACTGATTCAGGTACAGCACTATAGCGAGTCCTGTCATAAAGAAAAGCAAAGCAACCACCAGAGTATCTTTTTTGCTCGTATTGAGATGATAAAACAAGCCTATGAGTCCCAAAATAAGTGGAAGGAAATAAAACTTATTATGAGCAGGGTTATCCATGCTCTCAGGTAAAGTATTTTGTGGAGCAAGTCGGGCATTATCGATAAAACCGATGCCGCTGATCCAGTTCCCGTTCTTGGGACCTGGCTGCGCTTCAATATCGTTTTGTCTTCCTGCGAAATTCCACATGAAGTAGCGGAAATACATATGTCCCAACTGGTAGTCGAAGAAAAATGCCAGGTTGTTCCCAAAGGAAGGTTTCTTCCTGTTCTCACCATTTACATTTATGGTGCGTGCATCTGTAGCATACTGATTATACATCCTTTTATGCTCGGGCTTCTGGTTGCTCCACATCCTGGGAAAGATGGTCGTAAAGCGTTTATCATACACAGGAATTGTACCCAGGCGATGGTCGGTGATCACATACTTTCCGGCTTTCTCATCGCGGATATATAATGGACTGCCATCCTTGTAATCTACAGCAGGAGCAGTGTAATACTGTCCGTGGATCTTTGGCCAGGTGCCGTATTGCTCCCTGTTCAGGTATGAAAGCAGGGATATTGCATCTTCCGGGCTATTTTCGTTGATCGGGGTATTTTCATTTGCCCGAATAATCAGCATGAAGAAGGATGAGTATCCGATCAAAATGAAGACAAAGCTCAAAAGGATTGTATTCAGCAATACCTTTTTATATTTAATTGTCATGATAAACCCAAATATGATCAGGCCTATTAATACCAGGAAGTAAATGATGGTTCCGGAGTTAAAAGGCATACCCAGGCGATTGACGAAGAATAGCTCAAATGCGGTAGAGAGACTAACTATACCCGGTATAATAATGTACATGATGATGCTGAGCACGACCATGGATATTATTAAGGTAATTATAGCACCTTTGGTAGATGCTTTGTATTTTTTGAAGTAGTACACAAATGCGATCGCCGGAATGGCAAGCAGGTTCAGCATATGTACCCCTATAGATAGCCCGACCAGGAATGCGATCAGGATGATCCATCGGTCGGCATGCTTTTGATCAGCATCGCGTTCCCAGCGCAATATGGCCCAGAAGGTGATGGCTGTAAAGAATGATGACATGGCATACACCTCCCCTTCTCCAGCTGAAAACCAGAATGAATCAGAAAAAGCAAAGGCTAATGCTCCAACCACACCACTACCCAATATAGCAAACATATTTCCCTGGCTCATTTCACCTTTGGGCGCTACAAGTTTCTTCGCCAGCATGGTGATCGTCCAGAACAGGAAAAGTATGGTTAAGCTACTGCTAAGAGCCGACATGGCATTCACCATCATAGCTACGTTTGAAGTGTCGCCGAAAGCAAATAGGGAGAAAAAGCGTCCCAATAGCTGAAACAATGGCGCTCCCGGTGGGTGTCCAACCTGCAGCTTATAGGCAGTAGCAATATACTCACCACAATCCCACCAGCTTGCCGTGGGTTCGAGGGTAAGAAAATAAACCAGTGTTGCGATCAGAAATACGATCCACCCGATGAGGCGGTTCATTTTGGTGTAATTATCCATGGAAGGTGTCATTTAAGCAATTGAATGAGACAGCGAAAATAGGCATTTTAACAAATATGCATCTGATGGCCAATTTAAATTATGGATTTTTAACAATCAGACAGATACAAGAGCAGATTCCTATCGTTCTTTTTAACAAATTTCATCCAAAAGTTTTTCCAAATAAATAATTTTTGTACTTTTGCAGTCCGAAAATCGCATGGCGATTAGGATTGTCCGATGGTGTAACTGGCAACACGTCTGATTTTGGTTCAGAAGAGTCCAGGTTCGAGCCCTGGTCGGACAACACAAGACGGAAGGAATTTTGAGGGGACAGAAGTCCCCTCTTTTATTGAAGTAAACATGATAAGTGAGAAGCTTATACGGAAATTTATCGAGCAGGAGCTGAAAGGTACTGATAACTACCTGGTTTCAGTGCTTGTAAGGTCCGGGAACCGTATTCATGTCTTTATCGATAATGATAATGATGTGAGTGTGGATGACTGCATCAAGTTGAGTCGTGCCATTGAAGGCAATCTCGATAGGGATACTGAGGATTTTGAACTCGTCGTATCCTCTGCCGGACTCGATCAGCCTTTCATTTTAGCACGTCAGTATAAAAAGTATAAAGGCAGGAAAATAGATGTCGTGATGAACGACGAAAAAAAGATAAAAGCCATCCTTACAGATGTAGGAGATGAACATATTAAGATCAAAAAATTAATTAAAAAAGGGAAAAGCAAAAAGTTCGAGGAAGGACCTGAAGAAGAGCTTGCCCTGAGTGAAATAAAAGAAACAAAACCGGGTATCCATTTTGGATGATCCCCGGAAAAAATTAAGAACAATGGATACAATCAATCTGGTCGAAACCTTTGCGGAGTTTAAGGAATTCAAGAATATCGACAGGGAAATGCTCATGGTAATCATTGAGGATATTTTCCGTCATATGCTAGAGAAGAAATTTGGCACTGATGAGAATTTCGATATTATCGTGAACATCGACAAGGGAGACCTTGAGATATGGAGAAACAGGGAGATCGTTGAAGACGCTGACCTGGAGGATGGTAACCTTCAGATTGCACTTTCTGATGCCATCAAGATCGAGCCTGACTTTGAAGTAGGTGAAGAAGTTTCGGAAGAGATGAAACTGATGGACTTTGGCCGCAGGGAAATACTGTCGATCAGGCAGAATCTTATCGCCAAGATCCAGGAGTATGAAAAGGATAGTGTATACCAGAAATACAAAGAAAAGATCGGTGAAATCATCACCGGAGAAGTATATCAGGTATGGAAAAAAGAAGTTTTGGTGCTGGACGATGAATATATTGAGTTGACACTGCCCAAATCAGAGCAGATCCCATCCGATTTTTACAGGAAAGGTGATACGATCAGGGCAGTAGTTTCCCGCGTGGAGATGAAAAACGCCAGCCCGGCCATCATTCTTTCAAGAACCTCTCCAATTTTTCTGGAAAGGCTTTTCGAATCGGAAGTACCTGAAGTTTACGACGGACTGATCACCATTAAAAATATTGTACGTGTACCTGGTGAGCGAGCCAAGATCGCCGTTGAATCATATGATGACCGTATCGACCCCGTAGGTGCTTGCGTTGGGATGAAAGGATCAAGGATACATGGTATCGTTAGGGAGTTGAAGAATGAGAACATTGATGTGATCAATTTCACCAGCAACCCTACATTATTTATTACACGTGCACTGAGCCCTGCCAAGATCTCATCCATTAAGCTCGACGATGAGACCAAGCGTGCAGAGGTATATATGAAACCCGACCAGGTATCCCTGGCCATTGGTAAAGGTGGATATAACATCAGGCTTGCCGGAAAATTAACCGGCTATGAGATAGATGTTTATCGCGATACTGATACCGACAGCGAGGATGTTGACCTGGTGGAATTCTCAGATGAGATCGATGCCTGGATCATCGAAGAACTGAAAGGGATAGGTTGCGACACTGCGAAAAGCGTGCTGGAACTGGAACCGAAAGAGCTGGTTAAAAGAACTGACCTTGAGGAAGAGACCATTAATGAGGTGATTCGTATCCTCAGGGCCGAGTTTGAATAAAAATAGTATTTTTGACCGCATTAATCTGAGCGGTAAAGGATTAATATTTGAAACTGTAATATGGCGGAAGTAAATAAAGCAACAAGATTAGTTAAAGCTGCCCGGGAGTTTAACGTTGGCATTCATACCATCGTGGAATTTCTGTCCAAGAAAGGGATAGAGATAGATGAGAAGCCAACTACCAAGCTGAGCCCGGAAGCTTATGATATGCTTGTAGCGGAATTCCAGACAGAGAAGGCTGTTAAAGAAGAATCCAAGAAGATGGAGATCGATACCAGCCAGCATACTTCCATCAGCATAGATGATCTCGGCCGTGAAACTTCCAAAGCCGAGGAGGATAAAGAAGAGGACATCATCATTCAAAAAACCTCTATGATTGACAGCACTCCGGAAGAAGTGAAAGAAAAGCCGGTAGCTAAGGTTGAGAAAGAAGCTCCTAAGAAGGAAGAAGAAAAAGAGGAAGAAAAGCCTGAGCCCGCTGAAACTCCGGCTGGCAAGGAAGAGCCCATCAAGGTGCTCGATAAGATCGACCTTGATGCCATCAATCAGAAAACCCGTCCTGCCAAGAAAACCAAAGAAGAAAAGGAAGCAGAAAAGAAAACTGCAGCAGCAAAGAAAGCTCCTGCTAAAAAGAAAGCTGCAGCCAAGAAGGAAGAAGAAGTAGAGGAGGCTGCAATTGTTGAAGCCAAGTCTGAAAAGGAAGAAGTGCCTGAGCCTGTAGAAGATAAGGTCGAAGAAAAAGTTGAAGAACCCAAAGTTAAGGAGGAAGCAATAGCTGAGAAGGAGTCAAACTTCCTTAAAACCAAGGTTGACAAACTTACAGGGCCAAAGATCCTCGACAAGATCGACCTGAAGGAATTTGAGAAGAAACCCGTTGCCAGTTCAAAAGACGACAAGGTTTCACAGAAGAAAAAACGCAGAAGGATTGCTACTCCAAAACAAGTATCTGATACCGGAGCCAGGAAACCTGATGACAGGGGAAAAGGCAAGGGAAGGCGCAAGAAAGATATCATCAAGCCAGAACTCACAGAAGAGCAAATCCAAAAACAGATCAAGGAAACCCTGGCGAGACTGGCGCCATCAGGAAAATCGAAAGGTGCCAAACACCGTAGGACAAAACGTGCCGCTGTCAGCCAGCAGATAGAAGAGGATCAACGAAAGGCCGAAGCGGAAAAAGGAATATTGAAACTGACGGAGTTCGTTACCGTTAACGAGCTGGCCAGCATGATGAATGTGAATGCCACAGAGGTGATCTCGGCTTGTATGAGCCTTGGGCTCTTTGTTTCCATCAACCAGCGACTTGATGCTGAAACCCTGAACCTGGTAGCGCTTGAGTTTGGATTTGAAGTTGAATTCGTAAGTGTTGAGGTGCAGGAAGCCATTGAAGGTATTGAAATTGCCGAAGAAGATGAAGGCGAACTCGAAACTCGTTCTCCCATTGTTACAGTGATGGGACATGTTGACCACGGTAAAACAAAATTACTTGATTATATCCGTAGTGCCAATGTGGTTGCCGGTGAGGCTGGTGGGATTACCCAGCATATCGGTGCCTATGAATTTTCACTTGAAGACGGTAAAAAGATCACTTTCCTTGATACTCCAGGCCACGAAGCTTTTACTGCTATGCGTGCCAGGGGAGCCAAGGTCACTGATGTTGCTATCGTTATTGTCGCTGCTGATGACGACGTGATGCCGCAGACCAAAGAAGCCATCAATCATGCCCAGGCTGCCGGTGTACCTATTGTCTTTGCCATCAATAAGATTGATAAGTCGAATGCCAATCCCGAGAAGATCAAACAGCAGCTATCCGAAATGAATATCCTCGTTGAAGACTGGGGTGGAAAATATCAGAGCCAGGACATATCTGCCAAGGAGGGGACGAACATACCCGAACTCCTTGAAAAAGTCCTGCTTGAGGCAGAAATGCTCGACCTGAAAGCCAATCACACCAGACATGCCATAGGCACAGTGATCGAATCCACCCTTGACAAAGGACGTGGATTTGTAACAAATGTGCTTGTGCAGGCTGGGACACTACACATTGGCGACATGGTATTGTCAGGATCTTATTTCGGTAAGGTCAAGGCCATGTATAACGAAAGAAACCAGATGGTCACAGAGGCCGGCCCTTCAACACCCGTATTGCTCCTTGGACTCAACGGGGCACCACAGGCAGGAGATGGTTTCAATGTGATGAAGGATGAAAGAGAAGTAAAAAGCATTGCCAATAAGCGCGAACAATTACAACGTGAGCAGGGCCTTAGGACCCAGAAACATATTACCCTCGATGAGATCGGGCGCCGTATTGCCATTGGCGATTTCAAGGAGCTGAACGTGATCGTAAAAGGTGATGTGGATGGTTCTGTTGAAGCACTCTCTGATTCTCTGCTCAAGCTTTCGACCGAAGAGGTACAGGTGAATGTGATTCTGAAAGGTGTTGGTGCAGTGACTGAAACAGATGTCATGCTGGCATCAGCTTCTAATGCCATCATCATAGGCTTCAACGTAAGGCCACAACCCAGTGCGCGTAAGCTGGCAGAATCCGAACAGATCGATATCAGGCTGTACAGCATCATCTACCAGGCCATTGAAGAGATCAAGTCTGCTATCGAAGGCATGCTTTCACCCGATATAGAAGAGAAGATCACCTGCAACGTTGAGGTGAGGGAAGTCTTCAAGATAACCAAGGTGGGAACTGTTGCCGGATGTATGGTCCTTGATGGAAAGATCAACCGTAACACTACGGTCAGGTTGATCCGTGATGGCATCGTTGTGTACACCGGAGTACTCGGTTCACTCAAACGCTTCAAAGACGATGCTAAGGAAGTCGCAACAGGTTATGAATGCGGACTGAACATTGTCAACTACAATGATATTAAAGTAGGTGATATTATTGAGGGTTATGAAGAGGTAGAGGTTAAGCGTACGCTGTAAAGTGAATAGTGCCTAGTGCCTAGTGGCTAGTTCCTAATTCTCATTCTTATTCTTATTCCTTGTTCCTGTATTCTCTATTCTCTATTCTCTAAAGAGTGTCTGCTTACGATCCGGCCCGATGGAAACAATCTCAATGGGTACTCCTGTTTCTTTCTCAATATAGTCGATATACGAATTCAGGGCTTCCGGTGCCTGATCCATTCCCGCCAGAGTTTCAATATTCTTATTCCAACCTTTAAAGGTGGTTAATACCGGACGAATTTCGCTGCTGGTCATGTCATAAGGCACTTCAGCGCTCAATTTGCCGTCTATCTCATATGATGTACAAATATCCAGCTCATCGAATGGGCTGAGCACATCGGTTTTCATCATAAAAAGTTTAGTAACACCGCTCAGCATGATAGCATACTTAAGGGCCACCAAGTCGAGCCAACCGCAGCGGCGCGGACGGCCGGTGGTAGAGCCAAACTCTTTCCCGGTATCCCTCATCAGTTTGCCATTGTCATCCATCAGCTCTGATGGGAAAGGACCACTGCCTACTCGTGTGCAATAAGCCTTAAATACTCCGAATACCTCCCCTATTCTCTGTGGGGGGACACCCAGGCCTGAGCAAACCCCGGCTACGATGGTATTGGATGAGGTGACAAAAGGATAGGTTCCGAAATCAATATCAAGCATGGATCCCTGCGCTCCTTCTGCCAGTACCTTTTGCCCCTTCTCAAGAGCCTTATTGATCATGTATTCACTGTTGACCATCTGCAATTCATCAAATATCTCCAGTGCTTCGAACCAGGCTGCCTCATAATCGGCAAAAGACAGTCCGTCGAAGGTAAAATCACCTATTTCATAGCCATATGAGCGCATGATCAGGAAATGCCTTTCGCGCAGTTTCTCATAGCGTTCGCGGAATCCGCTTTCGTACAGGTCACCGGTACGCAAACCAAGCCTGGCTATCTTGTCGGTGTATGTTGGCCCAATCCCTTTCAGGGTCGAGCCGATCTTATCTTTTCCTTTTGATTTTTCGTATGTGGCATCCAGCAGGCGATGTGAGGGGGTGATGAGATGGGCCTTGCGTGATATGTACAGCCTGTCACGGGCAGGGATATTATTTTCATCGAGCTTTTCCAGTTCCTTTTGCATGATAAAAGGATCGAGGATCACCCCATTGCCTACAATATTTTTTGCCTTGTCGGAAAATATCCCGGAGGGGATGGTATGGAGGACAAACTTCTTTCCTTCAAAGATAATGGTATGGCCAGCATTGGGTCCGCCCTGAAAGCGCGCAATGATATCATAGCCCGGGGTCAGAACATCCACAATCTTCCCCTTACCTTCATCTCCCCATTGGAGACCAAGTAACACATCAATTTTCATGTAGGTGGTTTTTTATTTGATATGTCCGTAAAATGTCAATGAATGATGGGTAACCTCAACCCCAAGGGTTTTCTCAACATATTGTTTGATCTCATCGATCCGCGGATCAGAAAACTCTATGACTTTCCCATCAGTCACATTGATAAAATGATCGTGCTTTTTGAACTTATATGAACGCTCAAATTGCGCACAATTATTTCCGAACTGGTGTTTAGTAACAAGATTGCAATCGAGCAGCAATTCAATAGTATTGTACAGAGTAGCCCTGCTGACACGGTACTTATTGTTCTTCATGCGGATGTAGAGGGTCTCAATATCGAAGTGCCCTTCAGTTGCATAAATCTCCTTTAAGATAGTGTACCTTTCAGGTGTTTTTCGATGCCCGCGCTGCTCAAGATAATCTGTAAAGATCTTTTTGACTTGCTCCAACGTATCCTTATTCGTGTCTTTCATCGAATTACAATTTTAACGAGCTTCAAATTTAAATAAAATATCTATTAGTATTTGGTATAAATAAAAATAAATTTTTTAATAAAATTTGGGGGTAATCACAGGAGTGTATCAAAACAGCTTTTATACCAGGGACCTGTCGATGCGGCTAATCTTTTGAATTTCAGGAATCTTTTTGAGGTCATCCATGAGTTCATTCAAGGTTTCGGTATTCTGAATATAAAGCATGATACTTGCTTCAGTAATGCCTTCGTGGGTGTTGAGATTAAATGAGCGGATGCCGAGTTTGTGCTTATCGGAGATTATTTCGGAAATACTTTTCACCAGGCCCGTTTTATCTACCCCTTTAAGTTTAATTCCTGTAAGAAAGCCAATGGACTCATTGGTGCGCCATTTGGCCTTTATGATGCGGTTACCATGGCTCGTCATGGATTGTATGGCCACCGGACAATTGGTGCGATGGATCAGGATGCGTCCCCTGCGGTTCATAAAGCCCAGGACGTCGTCGCCCGGGATAGGGTTGCAGCAATCAGAGATCACATAGCGGATATCCTGCATATCATCGCTCAGCACCAGGGTTTCCGGTTTATCCTTCATTTTCTCAATGATCTTGGGGCTCACCGAATTCTTGTTCCTTGAGCGGGAGAATGGCCTGCTGATAAAGCTCAGCCAGTTGCCTTTGGGCGAAAGTTGGGTAAATGCCTTTATATCCTGCTGGGTGATATTTCCTTTCACCAGGTGATAATACATCTTGTTCTTTGAGGTATACCGAATGAACTCCATGAAGCGAGCAGCTACACCCTCGGTGAATTCGATCTTTAACTGCTCAAAATATTTCTGTAGCAGCTGCTTTCCTTCCTCTGCAGCACTACGGTATTTATCTCTCAGAGCAGCTTTGATACGATGTTTTGCACGAGCTGTAATGACGAAGTCGAGCCATGCTTCCTTTGGCACCTGCTTCTTTGAAACGATCACCTCCACCTGGTCGCCACTGAGGAGTATGTGGTGCAAAGGCACAAGGTTATGGTTTACTTTAGCACCTATGGCATGGTTCCCGATCTGCGAGTGAATGTTATATGCAAAGTCGAGTACTGTAGATCCGACTGGCAGGCTTTTCATGTCACCCTGCGGGGTATAAACGAAGATCTCATCTGAAAAGAGGTTCAGCTTAAAATCATCTAAAAAATTAAGCGCATCCGAATCCTCACTCTGTAGCATCTCCCTGATCTTGTTCAGCCACTCATCAAGTCCGGTTTCAAGGTCAACCCCATCTTTATACTTCCAGTGGGCTGCATATCCTTTTTCAGCAATCTCATCCATGCGTGTAGTCCTGATCTGCACCTCTACCCATTTTCCGGTACGGCTCATCACTGTGGTGTGCAATGCTTCATAGCCATTGGCCTTGGGAAGTGAGATCCAGTCGCGCAGCCTCGCTTGATTTGGTTTGTAATAATCAGTGATCACTGAATACACTCTCCAGCATTGCTCCTTTTCCTCAACAAGTGGCACATCGATCACGACCCGAATGGCAAAAAGGTCGAAGACATCCTCAAAAGGGATCTCTTTGATCTTCATCTTCTCCCAAATAGAATAAACTGATTTTTCCCTGCCCAGTATGGTAAAATTCATACCCTTTCCCGCCAGGTCCTTTTTAATGGGATAAATAAACTTATTGATAAACCTTTTACGCTCCGGTCTCGAATCTTCAAGCCTTCTGTATATAGTATTGTATATCTCCGGCTCAAGAAATTTTAAGGATAGATCCTCAAGTTCACTTTTAATGGCATGCAATCCAAGACGGTGAGCCAGGGGTGCAAAGAGGTATAGTGTTTCTGATGCAATCTTCAGCTGTTTATCCCGTGGCATGGCATCCAGCGTACGCATATTATGCAGGCGATCGGCCAGTTTGATCAGTATCACCCTGACGTCCACTGATAGGGTCAGCATCATCTTGCGGAAGTTTTCGGCCTGGGCCGAAGATGAGGGATTGTCAAAGATCTCTTCGATCTTAGTGAGTCCATCGATGATGCGTGTAACATTATCGCCAAAGCGGCTTCTGATATCAGCCAGAGTGTATTCAGTATCCTCCACCACGTCGTGCAACAGTGCACAAATGACAGAAGTACTTCCAAGTCCGATCTCTCCCGCAGCGATCCGTGCCACTTCCAGTGGGTGATAAATGTAAGGTTCTCCGGATTTCCTGCGCATGTCCTTGTGGGCATCTACGGCAAGGTTGAAGGCTTTTCTAACCAGTTTCTTATTGACAGGCTTCTCCCGTTTCGACCAAACCCTGAGCAGGTTGCGATACTGATTAAGGATCTCTTTCTTTTCTTTTAGGGGGTCGGGGGTGTACATACAAGCTAGCTCCAATACTGAACAACCAAACAAAGTTACACCAAATTCTCATAATGTTTCATGCACTTCAGCCATTATTCAAAGGATTATTACTAATTTTGAGATGGTCTGAACGATAAGTGATCCCACATGAAAAAGTATCTTTTCTTTTTCCTCATTATGCTTGGCTGCCTTTCTTCCGCTATGGCAACACATCAGCGTGCAGGTGAAATCACATATAAATATGTTTCCGGACTGACTTACGAGATCACTGTTGTGACCTACACACGCACTTCAGCTCCTGCCGACAGGCCATTTCTTGAAATTGCATGGGGTGATGGCACCAGCGCTGAGTTGGTCCGAACAGAAAAGATCAATTATGGTAACGACATCAGCCGTAACGTTTATGCCTACAAACCAGAGGTGGGTGCTATACAAAACCGACATACCTACCCATCACCGGGCACCTATAAGATTTCTTTGGAGGACCCGAACAGGAACTTCGGGGTGATGAATATCCCCAACTCGGTGAATGTGCCCCTATTCCTGGAAACCGTCCTTACTATTAATCCTCTGATGGGTGTAAACAACTCCCCTATCCTGCTGAACCCACCCATAGATAATGGTTGCGCAAACCAGATCTATATTCACAATCCGGGAGCATTCGATATTGATGGCGACAGCCTTGCATATAGCCTGATCACATGCCGCGGGTCGGAAGGACTTCCTATTCCGGGATATGTTCTCCCTATAGCTACTGACAGTATTGGCATAGACGCAGTAACCGGGGATGTACTATGGGTAGTGCCACCCATACAGGGTGAATTCAATATTGCCATCCTGGTGGAAGAGTACCGCAATGGAGTCAAAATTGGAAGTGTGACACGCGATATGCAGATCAACATTATTGGATGTACCGGGCAGCATCCGCCGGTGATCTATTCCATAAGCGACACCTGCGTTGAAGCCGGTGATACCCTGATCTTTGATGTGATTGCTACCGACCCCGACAGCAATGTAGTGGAATTAACAGGTACCGGTGGCCCCTTCGAGCTGAATACCAGCCCTGCCTGGATCAGTCCCGACCCTGCTACAGGGATCTATAGCGTGACCACAACCTTTACATGGCCCACGGTCTGTAATCATGTGCAGAAACAACCCTATTATACTTATTTCAAAGCTACCGATAATGGACAGCCTGTGAACCTCGTCGCCCTGAAAACCATTTCCATAACTGTGATAGGACCGGCACCGAAAAACCTTACGGCTGAAGGAATAGGAAAAAATATTCACCTGGGTTGGAGTAAAAGCCCCTGTGCCAAAGCCGCTAAATATGAAATATACCGGAGGGTGGGGTATTATGGCTACTCGCCCGGGCATTGCGAAACCGGGGTGCCGGAATATACCGGATATACCTTGATCCATGAAACAGCAAGTGTAGATGACACCATTTATATTGATAATGGCGGTGGCGGTGGCCTGATAAACGGGCTTGACTATTGCTACATGGTAGTGGCCATCTTCATCGATGGAGCAGAAAGTTATGCCTCGGAAGAGGTTTGTGCCCAGCTGAAAAAAGATTTGCCCATCATTACCAATGCCGGGAACGACAGTGCCAATCTGAGTAACGGATATGCCAGGCTGGCCTGGTCGAAGCCCACTGAGTTGGATACAATACAGATTCCCGGGCCTTATTATTATGAATTATACCGTGCTGAGGGCCTTAGTGGTCAGAATTTCGTGTTTGTGGAAAGCTTTCCGGGTCTGAACGATACAATTTATGTGGATCAGGGTGTTGGGCTGAATGCTGTCAGCATACCATATAATTATAAGATTGATTTCCTGAGTAGTACATATGGATATATAGGATCAACGCAGGAAGCCACTACCATCTTCCTCAATATTTATGAGACCGATAATCGCCTGGAGCTCAGTTGGGACCTGGATGTACCTTGGACCAATGAATATTATACCATTTACAGAAAGGATCCCGGAGCCAGTGAATACCTGCCGATAGCCACCAGCCCTCAAGCCAGTTACGTCGACGCAAACCTGGTGAACGGAGAGGAATACTGTTACTACATTGAAAGTTTCGGCAGTTATGGAACGGTAGGCCTGATCGATACTATTCTCAATTATTCACAGCTGGCATGCGGGCTACCTGTTGATAATATTCCGCCTTGTGCTCCTGAATTGGCAGTGAACATGGATTGCCAGCTGTATCAGAACATGCTGGAGTGGAATAACACCGCCTATATCGACAGCTGCGACAAGGATATAGAACAATATTATATCTACTTCAGCCCGAATGAAAACTCAGACCTCTCCCTGATAGATTCAGTCATGCAAAGCTTTGACCAAACGCTATACTATATACATGAAGGCGTAACGCTCGGATGTTATGCTGTTACAGCCATAGACACCCTGGGAAACCAGAGTGTTTTCAGCAATATTGAGTGCACCCCGGGTTGCGCAGGCTTTGAGTTGCCCAATGTCTTTACTCCCAATGGAGACCAGCACAATGATTACTTCACCCCTTTCCCGGAAACTGTGGGTGGTGTTGAAAGCGTTGATATCGTAATCTTCAATCGCTGGGGCAGGCTGGTATTTGAATCCTCCGGTGACCCGATGATAAACTGGGATGGAAGAAATATCAAGACAAACAAAGAATGCCCTGATGGTACATACTTTTATGTTTGCACGGTGAATGAAAAATCCCTGAACGGCCTTGTTCAAAAGACCCTTCAGGGTAGTGTAACTATTCTTCGATAAAAATAATTTACTTCAGGGGATCCCTCGGCTCCATTTGGGATGACAAGCAATCGTTTAAAAAAAAGGAGGGCGTGGCTCTCCGATAATAATTATCAAATGTGCGCCGCGCCCTCCTAAATATATACTCAATGAATTGTCACCCCGAGCGAAGTCGAGGGGTGTACAACACATAAGATTTAATTTATTTATCAATCTTCATTAACATCGTGATCAGGTCAACTACCCTATTGGAGTATCCCCACTCGTTATCGTACCAGTTCAAAGTTCGGACGATACGTTTTCCAAGTACCTTGGTATATTCCGGATCATAAATGGAGCTGTAAGAATTCCCGACGATGTCGGATGAAACGATCATATCCTCAGAGTAAAGCAGGATGTTCTCCAACTTTTTGGTTTTTGATGCCACCCTGACAGCTGCATTGATATCTTCCACAGTTACATCTTTTTCCACTTCGATCACCAGGTCAACTACTGAGCCATCGGGTACAGGTACCCTGGAGGCCATACCATCTAGTTTCCCCGCCAGTGCAGGGATCACCTTACCTACTGCTTTTGCAGCACCGGTAGTAGTTGGGATGATGTTCTCTGCAGCTGCACGTCCACGACGCCAGTCCTTATGAGGGACATCAGCCAGTCGCTGGTCATTGGTATAAGCATGGGTAGTGGTCATCAGCCCTTCCTTGATGCCGAATGCATCGTTGAGGACCTTAGCCATAGGTGCCAGGCAGTTGGTTGTACATGATGCATTGGATATGATCCTGTGCTCCGGTTTGAGTTCATCGTCATTCACACCAATAACAACAGTACAGTCGATCTCATCCTTTGAAGGTACGGTAAGGATAACCCTTTTCGCCCCTGCTTCCAGGTGTGCTTCCAGGCTTTCCCTCGTGCGGAAGATCCCGGTAGCTTCAACAACCACATCTATTTCCAATTCTTTCCATGGAAGTTCCTTAGGATCTTTGATGGCAAGCATCTTCACCTTTTCGTAAGGAGTAATCAGGTAATCACCTTCCAGGGTGATGTCCTGGCCAAAGCCGGACATCACGGTATCATATTTCAAGAGGTATGCCAGCACCTCATCATCGAAGAGGTCGTTGATAGCGATCACATCAATATCTTCCCTGGCATTGAGGATGCGGAATACTGAACGTCCGATCCTTCCAAATCCGTTTATTGCTACTCTCATTGTGAGCCTCCTTTCTTATCCAATTCATTATAGGCTACGATCACGTCGATTACCCTGCTCGCTGTGGCAAGGGCTGTGTGATACCAGATCAGGGTTTTCACCATTCTTAAGGGGGACATCATGGTTGCCTGGGTATCAAAATTCACCGAGTGTTTGTCACCGATCACATCTGTTGACACAATAGGGTCAGTTACTACGCGTCCAATATGTGGGTTTTTAGCGGCCCAGATGGCCATTGCTTCATTCACTTCTTCCTTGGTGGTACCACCTTTTTTCAAAACTGTGGTAAGGTCGAGAAGCGAACCATTCGGTACAGGCACGTTCAATGCAGATCCCTCGATCCGTCCCTTGAACTCCGGCATGACATGCTGGATCCAGCGTGGGCTGGGTGTTTCATTTGGTATGATATTTTCAGCAGCAGAGCGGCTTCTTCTGAAGTCTGAACTGGCCTTGTCGCGCAAGGGCTGATCTGAAGTATAAGAGTGTACGGTGGTTAGCATGGCATAATCAACACCAAAGGCTTCATCAAGCACCTTCAGAACCAATGCACTTGCATTGGTAGTAGCTGAACCTGCTGACACTGTCTTATCTGAACCTTTCATGGTGTGTTCGTTCACGCCCATTACCACGATCCTGTCAATCTCATCTGTTGGCAGTGTGGTGAGCACAACCCTTTTGGCTCCTGCCTTGAGGTGAGCGTCCATATCTGCCTTAGTTTTATATATTCCCGTTCCATCGATCGCAACGTCAACATCCAGGCTATCCCAGAGTACATCACCGGGTACCAGGCTCTTGCCCTGTATCATCCTTGCACGTCCGTTTGAAGATACCAGGAAGTTTCCTTCCAGCTTCACATCGATATGTCCTTTAGTCTCTGCTTTCAGCAGGTACTCGAGGATCTCCGGACGGCCAAGGTCGGCAATGGCTACGATCTCGATACGTTCATCCTTGAGGCATAGCCTGTAGATATGGCGACCAACCTCTCCGAATCCCATAATTCCAACTCGAATTCTGTCCATAATTATTGTATTTGTCTGTTAGTAATTCGCCTGACACAGCTGTCCAGGCCTTCTTCTTCCAATTCCTTTTATGCTAACGAATTAAATCTCCTATTTGTTCATAAAAGGACGCCAAAAGTAATATTAATATTGTTCCGATTTATATTATTAAAAGGTTAAATTTTTTTCCCTTCCCCCACCTTCTTAGAAATCATCAATCATATAAGAATAAATCGTACTTTTGCACCCATGCAAAACATCCGCAATTTCTGTATCATCGCCCACATCGATCATGGGAAGAGTACACTGGCCGACAGGCTGCTGGAGATCACCGGAACGGTGACCGACAGGGACCTTCAGGCGCAGGTACTTGACGATATGGATCTGGAGCGCGAGCGCGGCATCACTATCAAGAGCCACGCCATACAGATGAACTATGAGGAGGATAAGAAGCATTATATCCTGAACCTGATCGATACACCGGGACATGTTGATTTTTCATATGAAGTTTCGCGTTCACTGGCCGCCTGCGAAGGAGCTTTGCTTATTGTAGATGCCACCCAGGGAATACAGGCTCAGACCATCTCCAATCTCTACCTGGCCATTGAAAATGACCTCCAGATCATCCCGGTTCTGAATAAGATGGACCTGGAGGCAGCCATGCCTGAAGATGTAAAAGACCAGATCGTAGACCTGATCGGTTGTGACAGGGACGACATCATCGAAGCCAGCGGTAAAACCGGTTATGGTGTCGACAAGATACTTGAAGATATTATTACTAAGATCAAGCCACCAACAGGGGATCCCGATGCACCACTGGAAGCCCTGATCTTCGACTCTGTGTTTAATTCCTACAGGGGAATTATTGCCTATATAAGGATTCTGAACGGCACCCTGGTAAAAGGTGAGAATGTAAAATTTTTCAATACCGGCAAAGAATATCATGCTGATGAAGTCGGTGTATTAAAACTTAAACCGGAAGCAAAAAAACAACTCTCTGCCGGTGATGTTGGTTATATCATCTCAGGCATCAAATCATCGAAAGAGGTGAAGGTAGGGGATACCATTACACATGTGGAGAAACCCTGTGAAAAGGCTATTGATGGCTTTGAAGAGGTGAAACCGATGGTTTTTGCCGGGATATACCCGGTTGATGCAGATGATTACGAAGAATTAAGAGCATCCATAGAGAAGCTGCAATTAAATGATGCTTCACTCACATTTATCCCAGAATCCTCCGCTGCTCTTGGATTTGGTTTCCGTTGCGGATTCCTCGGATTGTTGCACATGGAGATCATCCAGGAAAGACTTGACAGGGAATTCGACATGAATGTGATCACAACTGTGCCGAACGTTTCATATAAGGTAGTCTCAAACAAAGGAGAGATCACTGAAGTACATAATCCTTCAGGCCTTCCTGAGCAGACTTATATCGACCACATTGAAGAGCCCTACATCATTGCACAGGTAATATCCAAAACCGAATATGTAGGCTCCGTCATGAAACTATGTATTGACAAGAGGGGAACACTGAAGAACCAGGTATACCTGACCAGCGACCGTGTAGAGGTGACCTTTGAAATGCCATTGGGTGAGATCGTCTTCGACTTCTATGATAAGCTAAAGAGCATATCCAAAGGTTATGCATCCTTCGACTATCACCAATCGGACTACAAACCGGCCAACCTCGTAAAACTTGACATCCTCCTTAACGGAGAATCAGTTGATGCCCTTTCTACCCTCATCCACCGCGACAATGCTTACGACTTTGGCCGCAGGATGTGTGTGAAACTAAAAGAACTTATCCCACGCCAGCAATTCGACATAGCCATACAGGCAGGCATTGGGGCCAAGATCATCGCCCGGGAAACTGTGAAAGCCGTACGTAAAGATGTTACTGCCAAATGTTATGGCGGCGATATTACCCGTAAGCGCAAACTTCTTGAAAAGCAGAAGAAAGGAAAGAAGCGTATGAGGCAGGTTGGGAATGTGGAAGTACCGCAGCAGGCGTTCCTTGCAGTCTTGAAGCTTGATTAGATCGTTTTTCCACCACAAAGTAACACAAAGTACATCACAAAGTTGCACAAAGAGACCTTTGAGTCCCTTAGCGAAATCCTTTGTGGTTCCTTTGTGGTAAAGCTTTCTACGGTTACAACTCTGTAATATCCCAAAACTCAACAACATGTCCCGAATGAAGTTGAGGACTCAACACCCAACAATTTTTACTGTAACTTTATAAGCATTAAACCGTCCTATGATTAAATCAGGATATTGAGCTTATTGGATCAATGACTACCCGAGAATATAATAATTGTGTGGATCAGCATGCTGACGGTGTTTACAGGTTTATACTTAAGAACCTCAAGGATGAACATGATGCGCAGGATGTGGTGCAGGATTCCTTTGAGAAACTCTGGGTGAATCATAAAAAACTTGGGGCTGACAAAGCAAAGTCATATCTCTTCACCACCGCTTATCACACTATGATCGATCATATCAGGAAGAATAAGCACCTGGGCAGTATGGAGGATTTCCCGGAAACGAAAAATGAAACATTCCATGATTATTCTGATTTGAAGGAGGTTCTGGATGAAGCACTGAATAAGTTGAATGAAATACAACGCTCGGTGATCCTGCTAAGAGATTATGAAGGTTATTCATATCAGGAGATCGGTGAGATCACAGGTTTGAATGAATCACAGGTTAAAGTATATATCTACCGGGCAAGGATGTATCTGAAAAGTTACATCGTAAGCCCTGAACATGTAATATAAATGTCGAAAAGGCAACATACAGGCGACAACAATGATGACATGATCCTGAAACCGGATCTCAATGTTACGTTTGAGCATAAATCATCCCTCCTGAGATCGGAAGAGACCGGTGTCACCCTGGAAGATGAGAAAGCCATTGCCATGCTCGAAGGTGATGCTGGTATGGAGGGTGGAGATGCCAAACTGAGCATGTTGTTTGCAAAGACAAAGCTTCAACCAGACACCAGCATTGTATATCCTGATACTACAAGCCTGAAGAAACGTATCATTATCGTTCCTTTGGCAGCCCGTTATGCAGCTGCCGCGATCATTATTTTAATGATCAGTCTTGGTATATGGACTGTATTTAGTCCGGAGGCAATTTCAGAACGCAATCAATATGAGTTGGCCAAACTTGAAAGAATCTCAAAAGGGCTTGACAACCCATATCAGCAAATATCCGCATTATCCTACAGGACAATTGAAGGCATGATAAAGTCCCCTGCCCAAAGAGAAAATCTGCAATTCTCCAGGATCGAAACCAATCAGGCTGATAGGATCGCCCTTGCAACAATCAGCCATACCAATCCTGTTCTGGCGCAAAGGCCAATAATAAATCCAATACCAGTATCCAGTATCCAGTATCCAGTATCCAGTATCCAGTATCCAGTATCCAGCAATGATCAACTTGCATTAAATGAAGAACCTAAGAAGAAAACCCTTGTCGGCAAAATATTCTCCGGAATATTTGGTAGGGCAAAGGCTCCTTTCGAAAATAATGATCTAGCCCAGGAAGATAAATCCAATAGAGGATTTTCCTTATGGAATATTGCAGAACTGGGAATGAAGGGCGTCAATGCCATGGGAGACCATGATTATACCGTAGTGCGTGATTACAATGAAAAAGGGAATGTAAAAGGGCTTATAGTTCTGGAAGAATAAAATTCTGAATTCTGAAATTTGAAATTTGAACTAGCCCAACACTCAACACTCAACACTCAACACTCAACCCCCAACCCTACTTTTGTGTGCTTGTAACATTTTGAAGCCCCAATCCGTCACACAACAAACTTAAAACAAACAAAAATGAAAAAAATAAGTTTACGATTGATTAGCATTCTGATTGCTGCCGCGATGATTATTCCGGCAGGACCTCTCCATGCACAGGATATTTCCAAGGAAACACGCGATGTGGGCACATTCACCGCCATAGATGCAGGGGGTGCTTTTGATATTTTCCTTAGTCAGGCCGATTTCACCAAAGTAGTGGTTGAAACTGAAGCCAGGCTGATGGAAAAGGTGGTCACCAAAGTTAATAATGGAACACTGGAGATCTCCTCCAAAGGAATCAAGAATGTCGATAAGCTATCTGTTTATATCACTTCACCTAATATTGAGAAGTTAGATATTCATGGAGCTGCGAGCCTTGATGGCTTAACCTCTTTCAGCGGTGAGCAGTTGAAGATCAGGGCAAGTGGTGCCGCTGATGTGACACTTGAGGTTTATTATAATACCATTACATCAGATGTTTCAGGTGCAGCAAGCCTCTCCCTGTCAGGAGAAGTAGCCAATCATACTGTCAATGTAAGTGGTGCAGGAGACCTTGGGGCAGCAAAGCTGGCTACCAAGGTAAGCAAGGCAAACGTGAGTGGTGCAGGCTCAGCCAGCATCAATGCTTCAGACCAGGTTGTTTCCAACACCAAAGGTGCAGGAAGCATAGACCTGATCACCAGACCGGAAACCCTGACCATTGTATCCGGTGAGGTCATTGGTGAAAATGAGAACCTCAAGGTACAAACCTCCAACTATGGGGATACTACCAAAGTAAAAATTGCCGGTATCCGGGTTGAAGTTATCGAAGACGACAGCACAAAGATCACCATCGGCAACCGCCGTTTAACGGTTACCGAAGATGGCAACGTGAAATGGTGCAAGGTGAAGAAACGTAAATTCAACGGACACTGGGCAGGATTTGAGCTGGGTGTGAATGGCTACTTGACAAAAGATTTTAATATGAAATTCCGTCCTGAAGATGAATATATGGATATGGATATGGGGAAGGGATTCCAGGTGAATATGAATTTCTATGAGCAAAATATTGCTTTGAGCAAAAACCAGGAATGGGGTATGCTCACCGGTATCGGCCTTCAGTGGAACAACTACCGTTTCAGGAGGCCTACCACACTGAACCCTGACTCAGCATATCTTATCGGATATATTGATGAAGGCATCAGTGTAAGGAAATCTAAGTTAGCCATTGCATACCTGCAGATCCCGCTTCTTTTCGAATGGCAGAACCAGACTCTCAGGAAACGCAATTCATTCCATGTAAGCTTAGGCGTCATTCTGGGTGTACGGCTATGGTCCTGGCAGAAGAAATACTATAACGAGCATAACAAGACGTATACCCTCACCCAATATGATCCCAATACATCTCAATACGAAGATGTTTGGTACAGGACCTCACCAAATTACAGTAAGACCCATACTTATGATGACTTTCATCTCCAGCCATTCAAGGCCGATGCATCCCTCAGGATTGGTTGGGGATTTATTAACTTATTTGCAACCTACAACATGATCACTATGTTCCGCAAGGACAAAGGGCCCGAACTGAACCAGTTTTCGGCAGGCATAACCTTATTGGGATGGTAGATCCGTCTCGATATCCTGAAATGGGGAAATGGCATTATTGCTGTTTCCCTTTTTTATTAGGTGTGGGGCCTGAGGTGTGGGGCTATATACGCATATAGCCATTTAAGCATGTAATTATTTAGCCATTTTTGGTTATCTTTGTATCTCTAAAATCAGCATGCGAACTAAAAAATTAACGTCATGTCAGGTCACAATAAATGGTCAACCATTAAGCGAAAGAAGGGCGCCAACGATGCCAAGCGTTCGAAGATCTTCTCCAAGATCATAAAAGAGATCACTATCGCAGTGAAGGAAAGTGGCCCCGACCCGGATGCCAATCCGAGGCTGCGCCTGGCTATTGCTAATGCCAAGGGTGCCAGTATGCCAAAAGACAATATCGAGCGAGCCATCAACAAGGGAAAAGACAAGGATGCAGGCAATTTTCTAGAATATACATTTGAAGGATACCTGCCCCATGGAATTGCCGCTTATGTGGAATGTACATCCGACAATCAACAGCGTACTGTAAGTAATGTCAGGTCCATATTCAATAAGTATAGCGGAAACCTCGGAACCAATGGATCATTGAGTTTCCTGTTCGACCGTAAGGGTGTGTTTACCATTCCATTGGGCGAGCTCGACCAGGATGAGTTTGAACTGGAGATGATCGATGCCGGAGCGGAAGATATAGAGATAGAAGAAAGTTTTGTAACCGTGACCACTGCTATGGAAGATTTCGGCACCCTGATGAAGAAACTAGATGAACTCGGGGTTGAACCGGAAAATGCTGAATTGAGAAGAATTCCAAAAGAAACCACTACCCTTTCACTTGAAGATGCCAAAAAGGTGATGAAAATCATCGAAGCCTTCGAAGAAGACGACGATGTACAGAATGTATTCCATAATATGGAACTCACTGATGAACTTGTTGAAGACATGTAATTTAGAATCAAAAAATATTAGCAGGCAGTCAATTTTTCATGGCTGCCTTTTTTTATGCAAAGCTCAAATCTATCAAGGCTTTCCGAGTTCTATTAAAGGGCAACAAATAATTTAAAATGCCTCTAAATTATTCATCCAGGATAGAATTACCGACCTTAGTAATTCCAGACTAATTAACTGTCCCTGTGGGTATTACATCAATGATTGGTTTTCACCACCCTCCCAAAACCCCTCCCAATCACTGTATACCAACTACTTACACCTTATTACATATGTTGTAAACCTGATTTTCATATGAGGAAAATTATACTAATTTTGTTTGCCTAAGAAATTAACTGTTAATTATTTAACAAATAAAATTTTAACCCCAAAACCTTATGAAAAGAGGTCTATTACTTTTAGTGTTTGCAGCCGTGCTGTCAGCGAGTTCAATCGCCCAGGACGATAAAGCGTTTGGGATCAAATTCTCAGGGTTTGTCAAAACCGACATATTTTGGGATTCCAGGCAAACGGTGGCTGCCCGTGAAGGACATTTTCTTCTTTACCCTGCAAATGAAGATCTTGATGCTGAAGGAAACGACATCAATGCCAGGGCAAACTTCAACATGCTTTCAATCCAGACCAGGCTGCGTGGTACCATCACCGGCCCCGATGCACTAGGTGCTAAAACATCCGGAGTCATTGAAGGTGCTTTTTTCGGTCACACCAATGGTGATATCAACGGTTTCAGGCTGAGACATGCTTTTGTAAAACTGCAGTGGAAAAAAACAGCTTTACTGGTTGGACAATACTGGCACCCATTTTTTGTAACAACTTGTTTCCCTGGAGTGGTATCATTCAATACAGGTGCTCCATTCATTCCATTTACCAGGAATCCACAGGTCAGGGTAACCCAAACACTGGGAAAATTCAGCCTTATTTTAGCAGCCCTGTCACAAATTGATTTTACCAGTACCGGGCCAGAAGGACCGGGCAGGCAGTATATCAGAAACAGCGCCATACCCACACTTAGTTTTCGCGCTGAGTTCAGAAATGTGAATGCCGATGAGGGAAAAGAATTCCTTGTAGGTATTGGCATAAACTATAAAACTTTGCTGCCAAGACTGGTTAGCGATAGCAACTATAAAACCAGCCAGAAGATCGGGACTTTCTCAGAAACCTTTTTCCTGAAGTTCAAACTTCCTAAAGTCACTTTCAAAGTCCAGGGAGTTTATGCACAGGATGCATTCAACTGGCTGATGATCGGTGGTTATGCGGTTGAGAGCATCGGTGACCCGATGAAAGACTACAGAAACTATACCCCAATCACTACCGCCTCCGGCTGGCTTGATGTTCATAGCAACGGAAAGAAATGGCAAGTAGGCGTACTTGCCGGTTACTCCAAAAACCTTGGAGCAGCAGAAGATATCATTGGCCCGACATACCAACGCGGTGCAGACATCGATTATTTATATAGGATTTCTCCACGTTTTGTTTACAACTCCGGGAAATTCAGAATTGCTCCGGAAATTGAATATACAGTTGCTGCTTATGCTACTGAAGACAATAATGGAGATTTAAATATTGATTCAAAAGGAAAAGTCAAAGACTCAAAGGAAATAGGAAATGTGCGTTTCCTTTTGGGTGTGTATTTCTTCTTTTAGAAGCGGTACGAGGTACGCGGGTCGTAGTGCGCAGAATTGACAAGTAATAAGTGACCCGAAACCAGTAAGCAGTAACAAGTGACAAGCAAAAAGCAAAAAGCAAAAAGCAAAAAATTAACCATAAATATTAATCTATTTTTCAATAATCAAAATTTATAACCACTATGAAAAACAAGATCACCAGTCTGATGGAGTATTTCCAGAAATACGGGGAGAGTGTTGACAATCCTGAAAAATTCTGGGGGGATATTGCAGAAGATTATATCTGGAGAAAAAAATGGGACAAGGTCCTTGATTGGAACTTCGCCGAGCCAAACGTGAACTGGTTCGTAAACGGTAAACTCAACATCACAGAGAACATTTTCGAGAGGAACCTTCCTCATCGTAAAGATCAAACTGCATTACTTTGGGAAGCCAATGATCCCAGTGAAGCTTCTGTTTCGATTACCTATGGTGAGCTTTATGAAAAAGTATGCCAGTTTGCCAATGCTTTAAAAGCAAAAGGCGTGAAAAAAGGTGACCGGGTTGCCCTTTACCTACCAATGATCCTTGAACTTCCTGTTGCCATGCTTGCATGTGCCAGGATCGGGGCTATCCACTCAATCGTATTTGCCGGGTTCTCAGCCAATGCCCTTGCCGACCGTATCAATGACTCGCTTTGCAATGTTGTTGTAACTTCTGATGGTGGTTACCGCGGGACCAAAAGCATTCCACTGAAAAGCATTGTTGATGAAGCATGCGAAACATGTCCATCGGTTGACAACGTGATCGTTTTCAAACGTACTGGTGAAGATATTAAGTGGGTTGAAGGACGCGACGTCTGGTGGCATGATGCCATTGATGGTATGGACACAGTATGTGAAGCAGAGGAAATGGACGCTGAAGACACACTCTTCATCCTTTATACTTCCGGCTCAACAGGAAAACCAAAAGGTGTACTCCATACAACTGCCGGTTACATGATCTATGCTGAATACACTTTCAAAAATGTATTCCAGTACAGCGAAGGCGACACCTACTGGTGTACTGCAGATATTGGCTGGGTTACCGGTCACTCATACATCGTTTACGGACCACTGCTCACAGGGGCTAAGTCCGTGATGTTCGAAGGCGTACCAACATGGCCGGATGCAGGAAGGTTCTGGGACGTTGTTGAAAAACACAAAGTGAACCAGTTCTACACTGCCCCAACCGCTATCCGTGCACTCATTGCACAGGGTAACGAGTTTGTAACCAAGCACGACCTCAGCACATTAAAAACGCTGGGTACTGTTGGTGAACCGATCAATGATGAGGCATGGCGCTGGTACCACGATGTTGTTGGTAAAGGCAACTGTCCTATTGTTGACACCTGGTGGCAAACCGAAACAGGTGGTATCATGATCACTCCACTGGCAGGGATCACCCCAACCAAACCATCATTTGCTACATTACCGCTTCCCGGTGTTCAGCCTATCCTGGTTGACCAGGAAGGAAATGAGCTGAAGGGCAATGGTGTTGAAGGTAACCTGTGTATCAAATTCCCATGGCCGGGAATGCTCAGGTCACTATACGGTGATCACGAACGTTGCCGCACAACCTATTTCTCAGCTTACAAGAACCTTTATTTCACAGGCGATGGTGCCAAACGTGATGAGGAAGGTTATTACAGGATCATGGGCCGCGTTGATGATGTTATCAACGTATCCGGTCACAGGATTGGTACAGCAGAAGTTGAGGATGCCATTAACCAGCATCCAAAGGTTGTTGAATCAGCTGTAGTTGGTTACCCGCATGATATCAAGGGAGCCGGTATTTACGCCTACGTGATCTGTGATGAGCTTTCAGATGATGAAGCACAAAACATCGAAAAAGAGATCAGGGCTACCGTTACCAAATTTATCGGACCTATTGCCAAACCTGATCAGATCCAGATTGTGGGCGGACTTCCAAAAACCCGTTCAGGTAAGATTATGAGAAGAATTCTCCGCAAAATTGGAGAAGGCGATGCCTCTAACCTCGGAGATACCTCCACCCTGCTCGATCCGGGTGTGGTTGAAGATATCATTTCAGGAGCAAAAGTTGAAGTAAAACGATAAATCTTCATTCATATAAAAGGCATTCCGGATTCTATTGTGTTTCCGGAGTGCCTTTTTAAAAACCAAATAATATGGAAAATAAGAAAGTTATGAATCGATGGCTGGTTGTTGTCGGAGCTATTCTGATCCAACTTGCCCTGGGTGCCATTTATGCATGGTCGGTATTTACACCAGACCTCGCAAGCGCCGGGTGGTCAAAAATGGATACACAGGTTGTATTCTCCGTTGGACTGGCAGCCTTTGCATTATTCATGGTATTCGCAGGTAAAAGATTAAATGCCTGGGGACCAAGAAATCTCGCTTTCCTAGGCGGTATTGTATTGGGGCTGGGTTATGTCCTTGCAGGACTATTTGGCGGTACAAGTTTCTGGGCACTCGTTATCCTTGTTGGACTGGTTGGTGGTGCAGGGATTGGTTTCGCTTATGTTGTTCCTATCGCAGTTGGCATGCGCTGGTTTCCCGACAAAAAAGGGATGATTACCGGGCTGGCAGTTGCCGGATTTGGATTTGGTGCCATGGGCTGGGTAAAACTGGCAGGATCATGGGGTCACCTGATTGAGAACATGGGCCTATCAAATACCTTCCTAATTTACGGGATTGCATTTGCTGCAATGGTGATCATTGGAGGGCTCTGGATGGTTTATCCCCCCGATGGATGGAAACCTAAAGGATATAATCCTCCGGTTGCTTCTACCAGCGGAGTATCTGCAAAGGGAACTGTTAATTTCACCAGCAGTCAGATGCTCAGGACACCTCAGTTCTATATGATCTTTCTGACTTTTGTATTCAGTGCAGGTGCTGGTCTGATGTCGATCGGTTTGATGAAGTTGTATCCTATTGAAGCCCTCCAAAATGCAGGCATGGATGCTGTTTCAGCCAGTGCTGTTGCAGGTACTGCGATGGCCGTTTTCTTCAGCCTTGCAAATGGATTAGGACGTATCCTCTGGGGCATGATGAGTGATAAACTGGGCAGAAAAACATCAATTATTATCATGACTGCCACACAAGGTATTATTGTGATCCTGTTTACATTCATGGCCGGAAATGAGATTCTGCTTTATGTTGGTGCAACCCTGATTGGGTTTAACTTCGGTGGAAACTTTGCTCTTTTCCCGACCATAACTGCAGATACTTTTGGCACAAAGAATGTCGGACAAAACTATCCTTTCATCTTTCTATCATATGGAGTTGGTGGTATATTAGGACCTATGCTTGGTGGCCGTCTCGGTGACCTTGGTAACTTTGGCCTTGCTTTCACCATTACAGGTGTTGCTGTCCTTATCGGGACAGTATTAACCATCTTTCTCAAGACTCCTAAGAAGGTAGAATAGAAAAAGACTTCGCATATGTAATTAAAACCCGTTCATTTTTTGGACGGGTTTTTTTGGTTTCTCACCTCACCCCCTTAACCCCCCTCCCCCTTTCCCCTCTTCCCCTCTTCCCTCGTATACACTCGGGACAGGCTCTTGAGGAGAGGGGGCCAGGGGGTGAGGTGCTTTTAAAGGAACTATTATTTTTATGTTAATATTTTCACAATATGCTTAATTGTTCCTACCTTTGCACCACTTTTCAAAACAGCATGAAAAGTATCTTTAACCTCTAAAAATCATTAAACATGTCCATCAGAACACTCGATAAGATCTTCAGGCCGAAAAGGATCGCCATGATCGGTGTATCGAACAACCCGGATTCAGTTGCCGGGATCGCCCTCAAGAACATTGTAAGCGGTGGTTACCAGGGTGTTGTATATCCCATTAACCCCAAATATGAAGCTGTAATGGGAATTTCATGCTATCCTGATATCAATAGTGTTCCCAACACCCCCGATTTAGCAGTGATCGCTACTTCGGGACACCGTGTACCACAGCTCATCAGGGATTGCGGTGAAGCGGGTGTATTAGGCATCATCATCATGTCGGCCGGATTTAAGGAGTCGGGTGAAAAAGGACGAAAACTGGAAGAAGAGGTTAAAGCAGAAGTAGCGAAGTATGAAGGCATGCGGGTGATCGGGCCGAACTGCCTCGGGATCATCGTTCCTGGCTTTAATATGAATGTCAGCTTCGCTAACGCCATGCCCAAAAAAGGGAACGTGGCCTTTATATCGCAATCAGGTGCACTTTGCACATCTGCACTCGACTGGGCCATAGAACAAAATATTGGTTTCTCTTTCTTTGTATCCATTGGGAATACCATGGATGTGGGTTTTGGAGACCTGATCGATTATTTCGGTCAGGACCCAAACACCAAATCAATAGTGCTGTATGTGGAGAGCATCACATTTGCCCGTGAGTTCATGACAGCAGCCCGTGCATTTGCGCGTAAAAAGCCTATCATCGTTTATAAAGCCGGTCGATTCCCGGAATCAGCAGCTGCTGCAGCTTCTCACACAGGAGCCATGGCTTCGGAAGACAATATTTATGACGCCGTATTTGAACGTGCAGGTATTGCCAGGGTATATGATATTGGAGACATTTTCAACTTCACTGACCTAATCTCGAGGAGGAACATCCCCAAAGGATCCAAACTGGCTATTGTGACCAATGCCGGAGGACCTGGCGTTATGGCCACCGATATGCTGATCTCAAAAGGAGGCGGACTTACATTGCTCTCTGATGAGACCATGGAGAAACTGAATGAGGTACTGCCTCCATTCTGGTCTCATGGCAACCCCGTTGATGTGATCGGAGATGCACCGCCTGATCGATTTGCAAAAGCCACAGAGATCGTGCTCCAGGATGATAAGGTAGATGCGGTACTGGTAATCCTCACTCCGCAGGCCATGACTGATCCAACCAAGACAGCAGAAGCCATTGCCAAGATATCAGAACATCATTCAAAACCTATTCTTGCTGCATGGATGGGAGGCCAGACCATGCAGGAAGGCAAAAAAATATTCCTCAAAAAAGGTATCGCAGTATATCAAACCCCTGAGGATGCCATCAGGGCATTTATGACCCTTGTAAACTATTCGAGAAACCTTGATGTACTTTTCGAAACACCCCGGGATATCCCGGTATCTTTCAAGCTTGACCGCAAGAAGGTCAGAAAAGAATTTGCTTCAAAGTATTTCAACAAAGAAACAATCCTTTCAGAAGATGTATCTAAGATGCTCATCGATGCATATGGCATCAAAACTACCAGGCCACAAATCGCCCGTTCTGCCTTGCAGGCGGCCGACATAGCCAATAAGATCGGTTATCCAGTGGTGATCAAAATACAATCGCCCGATATCACTCACAAATCAGATATGGGTGGCGTTGCCCTGAACATTAAGGATGAGAACACGGTGTGGATGACCTACAAGAACATGACGGGAAGCATCAAGCAAAAGATGCCTGAAGCAAACATTGAAGGTGTATCAGTGCAGCCTATGTTCGATGCAAAAGATGCAATTGAGATGATCCTGGGGATCAAAAAGGATCCCATTTTCGGAACATCGATCATGATAGGCATGGGAGGTACCGCAGCGGAATTATTCATGGATAAATCACTTGGATTTCCTCCACTCAATGAAACACTGGCCCTCAGGATGATCAAAAACCTGAAGATCTACCCATTGCTGAGAGGTTACCGTGGAAGCGAACCCAAAGCCATCGACAAGCTGATTGAGATCATGATCAGGATGTCATACCTGGCGGCCGATTATCCGGAGATCGCTGAACTTGACATCAACCCATTGCTGGTGACATCAGATGATGCAGTTGCGCTGGATGCACGCATCGTACTCGACAAGGAGGTGATCGGCAAGAAGATTCCGGAATATTCACATCTCTTGCTTCATCCTTACCCGGATAAGTTCATTAAGAAGTCTAAGCTGAATGATGGCACACCTATCGTGCTACGCCCTATTAAACCTGAAGATGAACCGCTTTGGCTCGACCTGCTGGGAAGCTGCTCTAAAGAATCTATCTATTCTCGCTTCAGGTACAACTTCCACTTTGATTCACATGAAATTGCTACGCAATTCTGTTATATCGACTATGCCAGAGAGATTGCCATTGTTGCCGAGGTAGAAGAAAAGGGTGAAAAGAAATTGATTGCCGTTGGCCGTCTGATCGCTGATCCCGACCTCACTACAGTTGAATATGCCATCCTCATCACCGATGCATATCAAAAGCGTGAATTAGGCACCATCCTGACAAGCTATTGCGAAGAAATCGCAAAGAAATGGAAGATGAAGAAGATCTTTGCGGAAACAACCAAAGACAATAAAGCCATGGTGGCCGTATTTAAGAAGCTTGGATTCGTGGTAACTTACAATGAAGATAATACTGTAAGCGTAGCTAAGGAGCTTAAGAAATAATCTGAGGGCTGAAAGCTGTTGGCTGATAGCTGTTAGCTGACAGCTCACAGCTATAATTTTTTATCAACCTTCTCACTAAGGCGGTCGAAGATCTCGTCGATGCTTCCAACACCATCTACACTTTCCATCTTGCCATGTCCACTATAGTGCTCCATCAATGGCTTTGTCTGGCTATGATACACTTTCAACCTGTTTGAGATCACCTCTTCAGTATCATCCTTACGTCCTTCGATCTGTGCACGTTTGAGCAGGCGCTCCATGAGCTCATCATCTTGAACATCCAGAGCCAGCACGATATTGACATTAGCATCCATTTCATTCAGTAAAACCTCAAGGTCGTGCGCCTGTTGAATGGTCCTTGGGTATCCATCAAAAAGGAAACCTTCTGTTCCGGGGTGTTTGAGCATGGCTGAGCGCAGCAGGTCAACGAGCAATTCGTCGGAGACGAGTTCTCCTTTTTCAATGACACTCTGAACCCGCAGTCCAAGATCTGATTTTGCCTTGATCTCTGCACGAAAGATATCCCCCGTAGAAATATGGGTCAGATTATATTTTTCTGCCAGTTTCAAGCTCTGGGTACCCTTTCCTGATCCCGGAGGGCCGAAAATGATGATGTTATACATGACTAAATGGTTAAATGGCTAAAAAGTTAAATTGCTAAATGGCTATTATGTTATGAAAACAGCTAAAGCAAATGTAAGAAAATCCAACTGACCAGGATAGCCAATTATTGATTAAATTTGCGTTCATCTCTCTAAGCATGTTTATATTCCAGACAGACAGCATTGTGGCTGATACAATAGTTCAGGCATCACCACCTGAAGCATATCAATCCCTGATTGATGAAGGGATGAGCATACACGAGATGAAGATAGAAAACAGACCTGTCCATGATCACCCCTTCTGGGTACCGGGAATATTGATCATATGTTTCGTTTTGCTTGCTTGGGGCAGACTGTTCTACAGGAGGAGGCTGGATATGATCTTCAGGGCTGTTTTTGCCAAGAATTACGCCAATCAGCTTATCAGGGAGGGAAATATTTTCAATGAGCGAATAGGTCTGGTGCTATTCCTCATATACCTGGCAGTTATCTCCTTGTTTGTTTATCTTTCCATCCCAATTGTCTCAGAAGCAGAAATACCACTTTCTGATGGATGGTTATACTCTTCCATTCTCGTATTTTTTATGGGTTTCTGGATCTTCAAAGTGACTCTGGCCAGGGTGCTTTCTCTGCTATTCAATACTACTGAATATTCCAGGGAGCTCATGGCGAATATGTACCTTTTCAACCTCTTTGCCGGAATCGTATTGTTACCTCTTGTCGCATGCATGGCCTATGCCCAAACTGATATATTCCTCTATATCAGCCTCTTAGTTATAGCTTTAATTTATATCTTAAGGATAATGCGTGAAGGGATTATTGGATTTAGAGTTATAAATTTTTCTGTATTTCATTTATTTTTGTATCTTTGCACCCTCGAAATTTTACCAATGATTGTTCTGGCTAAAATATTGATTCGAAACATGATCCTATAAAGATAGGACTAGGTAAGAGAAGGTATCATTTGTTTCATTAAAAAGGTGCTAAAGTGAAGATTAAAAACATTCTAGTTTCTCAACCAGAACCAGTTGATCTGGAAAAGTCTCCTTATGGAGTGCTTGCCAAGAACCATAGTGTCAACATTGATTTCAACAAGTTTATCAAAATTGAAGGCGTCTCTTCAAAAGAATTCAGGCAAAACCGCATCCAACTGCTTGATTTTACTGCAATAATTTTTACAAGCAGGAACTCAGTGGATCACTTTTTTCGTCTTGCCAAGGATTTGAGAATTGAGGTTCCGGATTCCATGAAGTATTTCTGTATTTCTGAATCTACTGCATTTTACCTTCAGAAGTATGTGCAATACAGAAAGAGAAAGATCTTTCATGGGAAACAGAGTTTTGAACAATTGTTGGAGCTCATCAAGAAACATAAAGATGAGAAGTATCTCCTTCCCTGCTCCGATATCCATAAAGCCAGCATGACCAAACAGCTGGATGAACAGGGCATTGATTATCAAAAAGCCGTGTTCTACAAAACACTGGCCAGTGATCTTTCACATATTGATATCAAGGAATATGATATGCTGATATTTTTCAGCCCGTCAGGAGTAGAATCTCTGATCAAAAATTTTCCGACGTTCAATCAGAATTCAACACTGATCGCTGCTTTTGGTCCTACAACGGCTAAAGCAGTTGAAGACGCAGGACTGAAACTGAATATATCTGCTCCTACTAAAACAGCGCCATCCATGACCATGGCCATTGAGCAATATATCCAGAAAATGAACAAAAAGAACTAAGTGACAGTTTACATAGTATAAAGGGATCAAAAGGGGTAAATACGTTTATCCCTTTTTTTGTGCCGGTAAATGAATAAGATGCAATTAAGGAAGACATTCAAAAGAGAAGAAAGGCTGAAAAGCAAGCGTGTGATCACACAAGTTTTTGCATCAGGCAAAAGCTTTTTGGTACACCCTTTTAAGGTCAACTGGCAAATAAGAAAAGAGCATGGCCGATATCCTGCACGTGTGCTTATCAGTGTTTCCAAGAAAAATTTCAGAAAAGCCTCCGAAAGGAACCAGGTGAAGCGTGTAATCAGGGAGGCTTATCGTCAAAATAAGTATCTCTTATATGATTTCCTGAAAGAACAGGACATACAGTGTGATTTTGCCATCATCTACATTGCCAGAGACCATGATTCATATTCATTGATAGAAAAGAAAATAATCACTCTGTTAAACCGTTTAATTTCTGAGTTAGAACTTCAATTACATAACAATAATCCATCATCATGACCCATAAACAAAATATACGATCTATCCTGATCGCTATCATTTTCATTTTCAGTATATCTCTCTCGGGTAAGGCTCAAAATGAAAACAATTTTGAGATATCAAAAAACCTGGAGATCTTTATCTCCATGTATAACGAACTTAATAAGAGCTATGTAGACGACATTAACCCGGGTGAGCTCATGGTTGAAGGTATTGAGTCTATGTTGAGTACCCTGGACCCCTATACGGTCTATATTCCTGAATCCGAGATCGAGGACTACCGCATGATCACTACTGGCCAATATGGCGGTATAGGGTCTCTGATCCATAAAAATGGAGAATATGTTGTGATCTCCGAGCCTTATGAAGGTTATCCTGCTCACACATCAGGCCTGAAGGCAGGCGACAGGGTATTGAGTATCAATGGAGAGGATATGATAGACAAACCTTCCGACGAGGTCAGTAAATTCCTCAAAGGGCAGCCAGGAACAAGCATAAGCCTTGTTATAGAAAGAGATGGTGAAACAAGTCCGATTGAAATTGATATTCAGCGGGAGAACATCACCATAAAAGACATTCCATTCTATGGCATGCTCAATGAAAATATCGGATACATCAAACTAACCGGCTTTACACAGCAGGCCAGTTTACAGGTAAAAGATGCTTACATTGACCTGAACAACAACAATGATTTGAAAGGCATTATACTCGACCTGAGAAACAATGGCGGTGGTTTGCTGGCTGAGGCTGTTAATGTAACCAACATATTTGTTGATAGAGGCGAGCTGGTGGTAAGCACCAAAGGAAGGCTCAAAGACAAAAACCAGGAACACCGAACACGTTTTTCTGGCATCGACACCAGGATCCCTCTTGTTGTGCTCATAAATGCGCACAGCGCATCTGCCTCAGAAATCGTTGCTGGTGCCATACAGGATCTGGATCGTGGTGTAGTGCTGGGGCAGCGATCTTACGGCAAGGGCCTCGTGCAGAATGTGGTTCCCTTGAGTTACAACTCCCAGATGAAGATCACAGTGGCCAAATACTATATCCCATCCGGCAGGTGTATACAGGCCATCGATTATTCTATGAAAGATGAGGACGGCTATTTTACCAAGATTCCCGATTCACTGGTAAATGAGTTCAAGACTAAAAACGGAAGACCTGTATTTGATGGAGGCGGAATTGAACCCGATCTCAGCATGCAACCCAGGAAGTACAGCCGAATATTGAGTAGTCTCTTCACTAAATTTCTCATTTTCGACTACGCAACTGCTTTTGTGCTGGAACATCCGGAAATTGCATCACCGGAGGAATTTGAGATCACTGATGAAATCTATGAGGATTTCACTGCGTTTCTTTCCAACAAGGATTATGATTATGTGACTGCATGTGAAGAGAATTTGAAGAAATTACAAAAATCGGCGGAAGCAGAAGGGTCATATGAGGCTATTAAAGTGCAGTTTGAACAGCTCCAGGAGGCCATGAATCATAACAAGGAGGAAGACCTGGTCACCTACAGAGAAGAGATCAGCGATCTTCTGAAGCTGGAGATCGTGACCCGTTACTACTACCAGGAGGGAAAGATCAGAGCCTCACTCCATGGAGATCCCGAGATCATCCGTTCTATAGAGATCCTGGAAGATCCTGCTACTTACAATTCCATTCTGGATGGCAGCTATACAGAAGAAAAAGCCGACAGCAAAGACCTCCGTGACAAGGGCAGGGGTTAACGTAACTGTTTAATGCTTTTTTCTGTATAATATATTGTTTATTATAAGAATATGCTTAAAAAAGACATTCGGATCACCGTAGAGGAGTATGACTCCATGCAAGTGCTTTCCGAAGATGACCTTAGCCTGATGAAACAAGCTGAGGCATCTCTGAAAGATGCATATGCTGCCTATTCGCATTACCGTGTAGGTGCCGCTTTGAGGCTTTCCAATGGTAAGATAGTCACTGGAAACAACCAGGAAAATGCGGCTTATCCTTCAGGCCTGTGTGCTGAAAGGGTTGCTATGTTCTACGCCAAATCACAGTATCCAGATGAGAGCATTGAAGCAGTTGCAATCAGTGCAAAAGCAGATACTTTTACGATCCAGGAAGCTGTAGCACCCTGTGGGGCATGCAGGCAGGTGATGGCTGAATATCAGACCCAGCAGCAAAGTCCAATCAGGGTGATCATGAAAGGTGAAAATGGACCTGTAATTGCCGTAGAATCTATTGAATCGCTGTTACCCCTGATGTTTCATGCCGAAGAACTTAAAAGAAAGAAATAAGATGGAGCTCGTATCCTCTCAAATATGCAAAACCGGTGACATAGGCATTTACAATAACCTTTTTGGTGGTCAGATGCTGGCCTGGCTCGATCAGGCCGGCGGTACCTATTCAGCTGCCGTATGCTGCACTCCTTATATGATCACCCTTAAAATGGACGAGGTTGTTTTTAAGAAACCCGTGAAGGTTAACGACCATATCCGCATTTACGGAGAGGTAAGCAGGATGGGTAGATCTTCCCTTACGATCAAGCTTGAAGCCAGAAGGTTTAACTTTGCTGCCCACAACGAAGAGCTTGTTTGCACAACAACCATTACCTTTGTACGAATCGACGAATATGGCCAGGCCGTACCCATCGCCGAAGAGATCAGAAATAAGTATAAACATCTTCAATAATGAAAAAAAACATACTCCCTATAGTCTTGATCGCATTTATGCTAATGGCGATGAAGGCTGATAAAGAAGCATACCAGATATTCGATAAAAAAGGAAAAAAAGCAAGCTATGCCAAGCTATTAAAAGGGGCCCTCGAAGCAGATGTGGTCCTGTTTGGCGAATTGCACAATAATCCGATCTGTCACTGGCTGCAGCTGGAATTGACATCCGACCTGTATCAGGAAAAAGCCACTAAGCTCGTCCTTGGAGCAGAAATGTTCGAAAGGGATGGTCAGCTTATCCTCAATGAATATGTTGAAGGAAAGATCAGTACCAGGAGCTTCGAATCGCAGGCACGGCTCTGGCCCAATTATGAAACGGATTACAAACCCCTGGTAGAATTTGCAAAAGCCAATGAACTTCCGTTTATCGCTACCAATGTACCAAGGCGCTATGCATCCATAGTTTTTGGAAAAGGATTTGAAGGGCTTGATGAACTGGATAAACATGCTAAGATATTCCTGGCTCCCCTTCCTATTCCTTACGATCCTGCATTGCCAGGTTACCAGGCAATGATGGAGATGGGTGGTGGCATGGGCGGACATGCATCTGAAAATCTCCCTAAAGCACAGGCGATCAAAGATGCCACCATGGCACATTTTATCCTGGAAAATCTTGATGAAGGACAATTGTTCATTCATTATCACGGTACTTACCATAGCAACAACTTTGAAGGCATCATGTGGTACCTGAACCAGTACAGGCCCGGATTGAATATTATGACCATTGCAAGCGTGGAGCAAGACACTATTGATGGGCTGAATGAAGAAAATGAAGCAATAGCGGACTTTATCCTTGCTGTTCCTTCAAGAATGACGAAAACGCATTAACTAACGATATGCACCTCACCCCCTTAACCCCCTGACCCCCTTTTCCCCTCTCCTTGAGGAGAGGGGGCCAGGGGGTGAGGTGCGCATTTAAATACCAAATCCTTTGATATCAAAAAACCAAATAAAGTTTATCCAATCCTTGAAGCAGATTAAATTCAGAAAGGAGCATGGGCTTTTCATCGCTGAAGGGCCGAAGATCGTGGGTGAACTCCCGGGGTCCGGAATCAAGATAAAAGCCGTGTACGGCTTAGAGGATTGGATAGAGGAGAACAGGGGCAGGTTTGAGTACGTCAAGGCTGAAATAAACCAGGTTAACAATAAGGAACTTGAACGGATAAGTTCACTCTCGGCACCCAATAAGGTTGTGGCAGTTTGCCAGATCCCTGAGCGGGATATAGAAGATGTAAAAGATTATGAGGATATGATGATTGTCCTTGATGGCATACGCGATCCCGGAAACCTGGGGACCATTATACGGACTGCCGACTGGTTTGGGGTAAGGGACATTGTTTGTTCGAGCGATTGTGTGGAAGCCTTTAATCCAAAGGTTGTGCAGTCAAGCATGGGATCCATAGTCAGGGTAAATCTGTTTTACACTGATCTGAATGAATATCTTTCTCATGCCAAATTGCCCGTATATGCCACGGTGATGGATGGGCAATCGATATGGGATGCCAATCCCGGGAAGGGTATCTATGTGATAGGGAATGAATCGCAGGGCATCAGCCCGGAAGTGCTCAGGTATGCTGCTCATAAAATATCCATCCCATCTGCTGAAGGTGGAGCGGAGTCCTTGAATGCAGCCGTTGCGACGGGTATAATTCTTGCTCTCGCTAGTAAATAATTATTACTGTACTACGCACCACGTATTATGTATTACGACATTTTAAGAGCATAATCGTAGTACTTTGTACGTAGTACGTAGTACCTTCCTGAATAGAGTACCTTGTACATGGTACTTACTACTATTTAGAAACATTTACAAACAAAATCTACATATCTTTGTTGTCTCAATAAAAGAATAGAAATATCATGACAGCCGGCCTTAAAATTCTTCTGATCACCATCGTTTTACTTGCGCTTGCCATTGGTGGCATTGCCATAAAAATGTTTGTCAAAAAAGGTGGTGAATTCAAAAAGCAATGCAGCAGTGTGGATCCCGATACCGGTGAGCGTTTTGGCTGTACCTGTGGGAAAGCTGATAGTGGAGAGAAGTGTGAGAATAACTGAACTCTGAAATTAATCGAACACCCAACACTAGTTGCGAAGCAACTCCTTCATTCCCTCCGTGGCATAGGTCATCATATAGCCTTCTTCGCCTGAATAGATAAAGAAAGCCTCCAGGTCGTTCCTTTCTTCAAGAAAATTTTTGGCTTTTTCGAGTCCCATCACAAGAAATGCTGTTGCCCAGGCATCAGCAGAACCACAATCTTTCGCGATAACCGAAACGCTTAGCAACGAATGCCTGACAGGAAATCCTGTTTCCGGATCTATGGTATGAGAATAACGAACACCATCTTCTTCGTAAAACTTCCTGTAGTTCCCTGATGTTGCCAGGGCCTTGTCTTTCAGTTCAATTGTGGCCTGGAGACTACGATCGGAATATTCATCTTCAGAAGGTTTTTCAATACCCACCATCCAGGGGCCTATGCCAGGCTTCTCCCCTATTGCGAGCACTTCTCCACCAATATCTACCAGGTAATTATCGATGCCTTTGGAGGCAAGGAATTTTCCCACCAGGATCGACGGAATAACCCTGGGCTACTGCATTGAAATCAAATTTGATCCCTTCTTTCTCTTTGATGATCCTGTCGCCTTCGAGCTTCACGCCACGATAATCTACCAATGGCAGGAGGCTGTCCACCATAGCCTGATCCACTTTTTCTCTATCCTCGAAACCAAAACCCCAGACATTTACCAGCGGCCCAACAGTATAGTCGAATTCTCCATTGCTCTCTTCAGCCACCTTTCGCGCCAGCCAATATGTATTGATGAATATTGAATCACATGCCACTTCCTCACCCCGATTAATACGTGAGATCACAGAGCCCTCTACCCACATGGAAACAGATTGGTCAAAGGCGGTCAGCAATGAGTCAATATCCGGCTGAAGGTTGCGATTCAGATGATCAAAGTAGGTTACAGCATAATAGGTTCCCTGGGCCATTCCACTGAAAGAGATCTTATGATTGGTAGTGCGGGGAGTGCAGGCTGTGATGAGGAGAATCAATATTAACAGAGGGAGGAGTTTTTTCATGATGTAAATTTACGGAAAAGTTACTAGTTCCTAGTACCTAGTTGCTAGTGCCTAATTGAAATTAAAAAATTGTAATTTTAAAATGAAAAAAATTATTAATTCTACCAGTCATCCTGACGAGCGTAGCGAGGAAGACCCCCTATCACTTTAGCTCCTGGTTTGCAGAAACAGTCAAATCTTATCATGATCTGCTGATGAGTAAGTCTTCTATTTTAATAATATCTTCCTGGTTTCTACTCCATCTTCATGCGCAAACTTAATGAAATACATACCTGATGGAAATGCAGAAAGGTCTATCTCATCAACACCCTTTTTATAGTTCAATAATAGCTGTCCACGTAAATCAATCAATGAAACAGATTCAATCTTAATGTTGTCACTATTCTTTATGATGATTTTGTCGGTAACCGGATTAGGATAAAGTTCTATTCCGGAAAGATAGGCTTCTTCAATTTCAGTACTAAACATATAACAGGAATTAAAATTGGGATTCATGTATATCAACTCACCCTCCTCCGACATACATAAAAACCAGGTAGCCCAGCCAACAATGAAATAACCTCCACTTTGCAGAATTCCATAATTACTGCCTATCCCTTCGATCCAATGCTCAATAATTCCGCCTTGACCATCAACTGAAAACCAAAATTGTTTTCTGTCTTCTCCATTTAGTTCTATATATGAAATTGAATCTACGATCATTGGATCCCATACAAATGATACTGTATCTGAAACCTCCAAAGTGAAATCATAAATCTTTCTTTCCTCACTTTCGTATTTTGCCAAATACCAAACTTTCCGATCTTCTTCTCTTATAGCTCCTTCGTATTTCCAGTTATTTGGAACCTCTTCTTCTGATATATATACTTTTTTATAAACCTGACTATTGATTGTAGTATCACCAATAAATTGATAAGTCATTGTCCAATAATTAGTATCCGTAGGTGGGAAGAATCCGGTTACTTTTAGCACATTCCATTCATTATTCTCCTGAACGATGGGATGATAGTTCTGGCTATATAATAATCCTGAAATGGAAAGACCACAGACAAATAGAATTATTGTTTTCATGGTAATATGACTATTTACACTCTATATTGACAGCTAAGGACTATACCAAATATAGACAAAAAAGCTATGTGTTCAAAATATACCCCTCCCCGACCCTCCCCTTTCGTGGTTTATTACATTCTCTATCAATACATGGGGGAGGGAGATTTTTGGCCCTTCGTTTTCCACCCCGGGTTTCACCCGGGGCTACAGATATGTAATCCCTACGGGGCTGGAGAATAACGAAGAACGAATATCGAAAATCGAAAATAACTCAACACCCAACATTCAAAACCCAACACTTTTAAGGATATTAGAAAGCCCTGATTGCGCGAACTCTAAAACTTGCGATCTTAGAGAGGATATTCTGAGTGCCTGAGCCAAAGTACTGACACCACGCGTTGTCGAGATCATCCTCTAAAGAACTCCAATAGGATTCCGAAGCAAAATTATCGCCTCCATTTGCTGTTGCTGTAGCATCAATTGTTGTCTTGTTTTGATACATCAGATCCAATTCATATTTAGATGGCAGATACCAGTCGCCATAGCTTATACCATTAAACGTAACACTGTAAGCAACGCACTTTCCTGCTGCATAATTAGTTAAGACTGATCCCTGGTTAGCAATTATCAATAATGAGTTCATTTCGCCGGCATAAACACCATCACTGTGAGCCTCTGTATTTGTGTAGGTGCCGTTATACCAATTATCAGAAAGGTCTTCTATAGCACAAACTAACCCGTGTTGTCCTGTTTCATCCAGCCAAAAAACTACACCACCCTGGGCATAATCTCCTACTTCATATGTGGTACTAATCGCAGTGTTACTTACGACATAATTTGTAATATCTATCCCCGGACCGGATGTATAGGTAACGGTATTTAGAACTGTATCGGCAACTTCAGCTATTTTTGCATAAGGAACAGACAAGAGTTGGTTTGTACTCGTGATCGTATAGTTAGTGCCACCAGTAGGATCGACTTCCGTTTTAATATAACACTCACCATAAGCCCAATATATAGATGACCAGCCACCTGCTACAAGTGTTCCTCCACCAACTTCAATACTGATTAAACCATTAGCATTGGTAGTAGGAGTATGCGTTTCAATATAGGCTGTCCCTGCACCTACCATGATACTTACCTGTATGCCAATAGTCTGGTTGGTAACCAAATTATTGTTTGCGTCTCTGATCACCGCCTGGTAGCTCATTTTTTCATATGCCTGGGCAAAAACCGATGAGCTGATCAGGAGATTTATCAATAAGATGAATATTACTGCACTTGATTTGTAAATTTTTGTCCTCATAATATTTAATTTTTAATGATCTTAAATATTTTAATTTCTTTTTGATTATCCGTAATTCTCAGGAAATAACTTGCCGTGACGAACTCTTCCATTGAGATTTTAGTTTTGCTGCCGGTGAGTTTCTCGCTTTCCAAAAGATTCCCGTTCATATCGTAAAGCTGATATGACAAATTCTCATTTTCATAGTCAACAATTCTCAAAGTCAGATGATCTTTGACAGGATTAGGGTAAGCCAGGCATTCAAGGCTTAATCCAATATCTTCTTCAACGCCTATAATTACTGAAATTTCATAAGGCTGCTGCACACCCTCCGCTACAGAATATCCATTTGTAGCTGTATTGGTGGTATAAACTAGCTGTCCGACGGAACAGCTTATTGAGCCTCCGCTGCCTGAAGCATCACCACCCGCAGAAAGGATTGCTTCCTGTGCCTGAAGTGATACCAGACCAAACCCTAAAAAGAGCATAGCCCATAACATAAAGTTTTTGTATTTCATTAAAGACCTCCATATTTAATAATAAATAACTATTAGGATCAATTTAATGTACCGTATCTGGTAGACTGAAAGAGACTCTATCGGTATCAGTATTGCTACTGATCTTGGGTTTTATCCGAATAAAGATATAAATATTATCAATATATATAAACCCGCCGGGGTCATAAAATATATTAAAATATGACTCAGAGGCACAGAAGGCGCGGTGAATCACAGCTATTGAATAACGAGTAACCAGTAACGAGTATCGATTAACGAGTATCGAAAATTCATCCAACACCCAACACTAAAAAAACCTCACCGGAGAAACTACGATGAGGTTTTCATTATAAGTGTGAGGTTTTTTATCCTCCAAAGTCGTCAAATGCGATCATCTCCTCGGGTACGCCGTAGTCGTCGAGCATCTTGAGCACGGCATCGTTCATCATAGGAGGTCCGCAGAGGTAATATTCTATTTCTTCCGGCTCGGGATGGTTCTTCAGGTATTCGTCCATCACGATCTGGTGGATAAAGCCTGTATATCCTTTCCAATTATCTTCGGGTACCGGCTCTGAAAGTCCGATATTGAATTTGAAGTTGGGGTTCTTTTCTTCCAGCTCTTTGAACTCATCTACATAAAAGAGCTCCCTCAGTGAACGTCCACCATACCAGAAGGTTGATTTACGTTTGGTTCCCTTTGTTTTATAGAGGTCGAAGATGTGTGAACGCATGGGAGCCATACCTGCACCACCACCGATAAACATCATTTCACGTTCTGTGTCTTTAATGAAGAACTCCCCATAAGGGCCTGAGATAGTAACCTTATCGCCAGGCTTCCTCGAGAAGATGTATGAAGAACAAATCCCGGGGTTCACTTTCATGAATCCACCAGACTTCCTGTCGAAAGGAGGAGTGGCAATACGGATGTTCAGCATGATGATATTATCTTCAGCAGGGTGGTTTGCCATGGAGTATGCACGGAAAATAGGTTCAGGGTTCTTCATCTGCAGATCCCACATTTTGAACTTATCCCAGTCTTCCCTGTAATCTTCATCGATGTCCATATCCTTGTAATCCACAGTAACCTTAGGTACATCGATCTGGATATAGCCACCTGATCTGAAGTCTAGCTTTTCGCCTTCAGGCAGTTTCACGACAAACTCCTTAATAAATGTAGCTACGTTGTGGTTAGATACCACTTCGCATTCCCATTTCTTGATACCAAAGATCTCAGGAGGGATGGCAATACTCATATCCTCTTTTACCTTTACCTGGCAACCCAGGCGCCAATTGTTCTGTGCTTCTTTACGGGTAAAATACCCTACCTCAGTAGGAAGAATGCTTCCGCCTCCTTCAAATACCTGGCATTTACACATGGCACAGGTTCCGCCACCACCACAGGCCGACGGAAGAAAGATCTTCTCTGTAGCGAGTGTTGACAAAATGGTTGAACCCGGGTTCACTGTCAGCTTTTTATCCTCATTTATCGTGAGGATCACCTCGCCTTGCGGGGTAAGTTTTTTCCTGGCATAAAGCAACATGGCAACCAGGAACATGATCACGATCAGGAAGATAATGATGCTGGCAATAATGACTTGTCCTATTCCGACTAAAAGCATGTTCTATACTTTATTTGATGTTTCTATTAAAGTTGAATTCCCATAAACATCATAAAGGCCATACCCATGAGGCCTGTTATGATAAAAGTGATACCGAGTCCGCGCAGCGGTGCCGGTACATTTGAATAGCGGATCTTCTCACGAATAGCCGCAATACCTACGATAGCCAGGAACCAGCCCACACCGGATCCGAGTCCGAAAGAGGTGGCTTCCGCTATGCTCTGGTACTCCCTTTCCTGCATGAAGAGTGATCCGCCAAGGATGGCACAGTTCACAGCTATAAGCGGAAGGAAGATACCCAGTGACGAATATAGCGCGGGTGAAAATTTCTCGATGACCATTTCCACCAGCTGCACCATTGATGCGATCACAGCGATGAACATGATAAATGAGAGAAAGCTCAGATCGACATCCACAAAGCTTGCATCCAACCAGGCCAATGCGCCAGGAGCAAGCAGGTATTCATTCAGCAGATAATCGACCGGCACAGTTATCCCCAATACGAAGACCACGGCGATCCCCAGTCCAACAGATGTTTTTACAGTCTTCGATACGGCAAGGTAGGAGCACATACCCAGAAAGTATGCAAACACCATATTGTCGATGAAGATGGACTTTATAAATATGTTAATTAATTCCTGCATAACGCTATGCTCTTAAATATTAATTTTCTTCAATAAGTTCAGTATCCCTTTTACGCTGCACCCAGATGATTACACCTACGGTGATAAGTGCCATTGGTGGAAGGATCATCATTCCATTGTTGGCATAGAACCCGCCGTTGTCGATATACCACGACTGAGGGATTACGGTGTAGCCCCAGATAGTACCAGATCCGAGAAGTTCACGAAAGAAGGCCACTACGATAAGGATCCAACCATATCCCCATGCATTTCCTATACCATCAAGGAAAGAAGGCCATACCTTATTGGCCATGGCAAAGGCTTCAAAGCGTCCCATGATAATACAGTTGGTAATGATCAGGCCTACGAACACTGAGAGCTGCTTGCTCACATCGTAAGCAAAGGCTTTCAGTACCTGGTCAACGAGAATTACAAGCGCTGCGATCACAACAAGCTGTACGATGATCCTGATTCTTGGAGGGATGGTATTCCTCAGTGCTGCAATCACAACGTTCCCAACTCCCATAACTGCCATAACTGAGAGTGCCATTACGAAAGCAGGCTCAAGTTTTGCTGTTACGGCCAGTGCAGAACAAATCCCCAATACCTGAACAGTAATCGGGTTTTCACGGCCCAGAGGCGTCGTGATCAGCTTCCTGTACTTTGGAGAGAACAATGGTTCCCTTTCTGATTTTTCTGTACTCATATCTTATTGCTGGCTTTTAAAATATTCAACATAGTTGCCTAAACAATTCTCTACCATTTTTGTGACAGCATCACTGGTGATGGTCCCACCTGAGATGGCATCCACACCATGGATCTGGTCAGCGCTTGGCATAGTACCTACGCCGCCTTTTTTCACTGTGATGGAGACAAACTGCTTTTGATCATTAAAGATGGTCTTTCCAAGGAACTGCAATGCAAACTCCCTGCCGGAGATCTCAGCTCCGAGCCCCGGAGTTTCCTTATCGTTTCCAAACTCAGCCCCATAAATGGTATTCATATCGGCTTTCAGGGCGATATTACCATAGATTGGCCCCCACAATCCTGTGCCCAGGAGTGGGATAATATAGATCTTTTCGCCTTCGGCTTCTGCCATATAGAGGGGTACCTTAAAAGGATTACCCTGACGCTTGTTATAAAGTTCCTTTTTGAGATTGAGGTCGAAAGCCCTGTCGTTTCCTTCAGTCAGCTGACCTTTAGAGAACCTGCCGGTAACCTTCCCATCCTGGTCGATCACCAATTCTTCCAGGATTACCTGGTTGAACAGTTCTTCGGCATTTTCAGCGCTGGCTTCGATATCTGCTGCCATCAGGATCCCCTGGATCTTAGCGATGGCAATATTCCTTTCCTGGTATGGCTTCAGCACCATGGCAGCGGTTGACAAAATGGCCGCCACGATGATGACCATCACCGAGGAGTAAATAAAAATGTACCTGTTAGTAAACATGGATTATTTCTTATGTTGATTCAATCTTTTAATTCATTAAGCCGCAGCCTCCACTGTTGCCCACCTTTTCTTCCTTCTCTTGATATTGGCCTGGATCACGTAGTGGTCGATCAGTGGTGCAAAAACGTTCATCAGCAGGATTGCCAGCATCATACCCTCAGGGTATGCAGGGTTGAACACCCTTACCATGATAGCAAAGAAGCCTATGAGGAAGCCGTATATATATTTTCCTTTTGTTGTTTGTGAAGCAGTTACAGGATCAGTGGCCATGAAAACGGCACCGAATGCAAAACCACCCATGACCATGTGGTCCCATGGAGAGATTTCCATATAGGCAGAATTTCCTGCAAGGTTAAAGATGTATCCCATCGCGAGTCCGCCGGCAAAAACAGACAGCATAATGCGCCAAGAGCCCATGCCTGTAAAAATGAGTATCAGCGCCCCTATCAGGATTGCCAGTGTAGAGGTTTCTCCGATAGATCCCGGCATAAACCCAAAGAACATGTCCATGGTATCGGGAAGGGTCAGTGAGCTGCCAGGAACTGTAGTGCTGGCAAGTGCATCACCCAGTGGTGTGGCACCTGAGATAGCATCACCCTGATCAGCGATCCATACTTTGTCGCCCGACATATGTTTTGGATAAGCAAAGAAGAGGAATGCCCTGGCAGTGAGAGCCGGGTTCAGGATGTTCATCCCTGTGCCTCCAAAAACCTCTTTACCAAAGATCACTGCAAAGATGGTTGCTACTGCTACCATCCAGAGTGGTACATCGGGAGGCATGATCAGCGGGATCAGAATCCCGCTCACAAGGAAACCTTCGGCCACCTCATGCCCACGAATCTGGGCAAACACAAATTCAGTTCCCAATCCTGCTACATAAGCTACAACGATGAGTGGAAACAAAATCAGGAAACCATGCCAGAAATTGGGCCACAGGTCTATTGCATTCACTCCAATGGAGAGGTTATGCTGATAGCCAATGTTCCACATCCCGAAAAGCATGGCAGGTACCAGAGCCAGTACCACAATGATCATTGTTCGTTTCGAATCATTGGCATCGCGAATGTGGCTGCCGAGGCTGGTTACCCTGTTTGGAACAAAGAGGAAAGTCTCGAAGGCTTCGAATGTTGATTGAAGCTTTGCAAACTTTCCCCCTTTTTCAAATTGGGGTTTTATTTTGTCAATAAAGTTTCTGAGTGCTTTCATTGAAATTGAAATATGATTATCCCTTATTGTATGCTTCTATTTGGTATTAACTCATTTCCTTTCTCATCAGGTCTAATCCATCCCTGACAATACTCTGGAGATTGATCTTTGAAGTACTGATAAACTCGCAAAGAGCAAAATCCTCTTCATCTACTTCATATATACCAAGGTTTTCCATTGCATCGATATCTTCAATCATGATTGACTTCACCAGTTGCATGGGGTAGATGTCCAATGGGAACACCTGTTCAAACTTACCTGTGAGGATGAAGGCCCGCTCACCACCATGATAATTGGTGTCGAGACGATATCTCTTATTAGGTGTCATCCAGGAAAAGAAAGTATGGTAGAAGCTGAATTTCTTCAGTCCGGGCATGCCCCAGCCGAGGAATTCATAATGATCGCCTTCAGGAATGACTGTTAGCTGTGAATCATAAAATCCGATGAAGCCGGTTTTTTCAATCCTTGTACCGGTGAGCACATTGCCTGAAATGTAGCGAAGCTTTCCGTCTTTGATATTTCCATTGATCATCTCACTTAAAGAGGTACCTAACACAGTTTTATAATATTGTGGTTCCTCAACTTCCGATCCGGTGAGGGCGATGATCCTTGTTGGATCAAGCTTGCCGCTGAGAAAGAGACGGCCTATGCTTAGTACATCCTGTGGACGCAGGTACCAGACAATCTCACCTTTATTCAATGGGGAGATCCTGCTAATCTGAGTACTCACATTCCCGGCGGGATGCGGACCAGAGAAAGTATTGATTTCAACACCTGAAAGCTTGCTAAAGACTGATGAAGATTGTTTTTCGCTGATGTTCAGGTGAACCTTTCCGCTGGTGAGTTTCTTCAGGGCATCGATTCCGGCCTGCAGTGCCTTTTCTTCATCCTTAGCAATAAATGCGAAACCGGGTGCCAGCGGAGCTGAATCAAAAGCCGAGATCATGATGGCTTTTGGATCATCTTCCGGGTTGGCAATGTTTGAATAAGGCCTCTGGCGAATGGATGGCCAAACACCACTTTTCAACATTTTCTCTGTGATAGCGGCCCTGTCAAGAGTATTAGGGTCAGCTTTACCGAAATCAACAAATTCCTGCTCGGGGGATGCATCAACTGAGATTTCCAGCACAACCCTCTTCGCTCCGCGCCTGATTTCCCTCACCTTACCACTTACTGGAGAGGTAAAAAGGATGTTCTCCCTTGATTTGTCATAAAACAATGGAGCACCTGCTTTCACTTCATCTCCTTCATGCACAAGCAATTTTGGAAATACCCCGTGAAAATCGGGTGGTTTGATGGCACAAACTTTTGTTGGAATTTCTTTGATCGTCTTTTCGGCTTCGCCTAACAATTTGATATCAAGGCCTTTCCTGATCTTAAATGTATTGGACATACCTATATTTTGTATGATTTTTTGAAGGAGCAAATCTATAAAAAAAAGCTCACATATATTTAGTTAATTGTATTTATTTAATATGTTGTGCTTATTTAGACATGTTTTCAAATAACCTTTTTTGAGGTATTAGGTGTTAAGTGTTGAGTGTTGGGTTAAAACTATAATAAAATACTATTTTTGTTGCGAACCAGTTTATATGAAGGATGTTCATGACCAAGCTGCATAAATACGCCCTGATCATTATTATATTGATCTGCTCAATTAATCCCTCCCCTCTACTGAGCCAGGAGCAGGATTACTTTAGCAGGGACTTTATGCGGCACAAGGATTATATTTATAAGAACAACATTAGAAGCGTTGAACTTTACAGGGAGGGATGGAAAATGTCGCCTCCCGTTGTAGGACTGAATAGCGGGCAGCAGTTGGTCCTTTCTTTCGATGATATGGATGGGGATGTGAAGTATTACAACTATACGATCATCCACTGCGATGCTAACTGGCAACCTTCCGAACTCATTAAAACAGATTATATCAGGGGTTTCGATGAAGATGAGATCAAGGACTATGCCTTCTCTTTCAATACCCTAAGAGTTTACACCAATTATAAGTTAAGTTTCCCGACAGATTATATGGCCTATACCAAGTCGGGCAATTACATCCTTAAAGTGTGGGTGGATGAGGATGTGGATTCCAACCTTGTCCTTACCCGAAGGTTTATGGTAATGGACCAGAAAGTGACCATTAGCGGAGAAGTAGTTGCACCGGTCAAGGTAGAAGAAAGGAACTACCGTCAGCAGGTGGAATTTATGATCAACCCCGGCAGCTATTTTATTCAAAACCCATACAGTGATCTGAAAGTCATGGTACTGCAAAACTGGCGCTGGGATAATGCTGTTTATAATGTACAGCCTCGCATGGTTGTTGGCAACAAATTAGATTACAGGTTCATCGAAGATCTGGTATTTGACGGCGGAAACGAATTCAGGAATTTCGACATTAAAAGCTTGAGGTATCAATCGGAGAGGATCGCCCTGATCGACTATGACCACGAGGGTACACACTTCTATCTCCACACTGATGAACGCCGAAACTTTAAGCAATATGTACGCGATGATGACCTGAACGGGAAGTTTTACCTGGAAAAGGAAGATGCCGAATACCCAGACATCGAAAGTGACTACGGCTATGTGCATTTTACATTGCCCTATACTCATCCACTGGTAAACGGTAACCTGTATATTTTCGGCGGACTAACCGATTGGAACTTTACTGAGGAAGCCAAGATGATTTATGATTACGAGAACAACATCTATGAGGGCAGGCTATATCTTAAGCAGGGGTATTTCAATTATGCCTACGTCTTCCTGGAAGATGGTACTGAGGCCGGCGACATCACACTGATAGAGGGTAATCACTGGGATACCAATAATGAATACATTATTTTAGTTTATTTCCGCGAACCCGGAACATATTATGATCAGATGATTGGGGTTGAGTATGTTTCCGCGCACCTAAAGTAGTAGTGCCTAGAGTGCCTAAAGTGCCTAGAGTACTTGGAGTGCCTGGAGTGCCTGGAGTACTTGAATTTTCATTAAGAAACAATCATCAGGATATAAGAAATCATAGCTACTCGTAGCGAAGTGATTCTATGGGATCTAGTTTGGCAGCTTTTACGGCGGGTAGGATTCCTGACAAGAGCGCAACGACCACGCATAGAGCTACACCCATACCGATCCATTCCCATGGGATAATAAAGTCGCTGCCGATCATCCCCGAAACAGCGTTACCGATTACGATACCCAGGATGATACCAAAAATGCCACCCAGCTGGCCAATCACGATGGCTTCTACAAGAAACTGATACATGATACGTTTTCTGGTAGCACCGACCGTTTTTCTGACACCTATTTCCCGCGTTCGTTCGGCTACCGATACCAGCATAATATTCATAAGCCCGATCACAGCTCCAAAGAGCGTGATGATCCCTATGATGATGGCACCCAGTCGGATCTCGATGAGAAAATCGTTCAGCATTTCCACGATATTATCACTTTTCACAATAGCGAAGTTATCATCTTCGCCAATCGGGACATCCCGGATGATCCTGAACAGGCCCGTAGCCTCCTGAATAGCACTCTCCATTCTCTGGGGATTTTCCGACATCACTGAGATGGAATAGTTCATATTGGACCGGGAAAAGTAGCTTCTCACATTATTCAATGGAACAATGCACCTACGGTCACCTGAGAAGCCAACGCTGGATCCCTTTTCTTTCAAAACGCCAATGATCCTGTACTTTCCGGGGCCAATAGAAATGACTTTCCCCACGGGGTCCTCCTTATTCTTGAACAGTATACCGACAATCTCGCTACCGACGATCACTACGTGCCTCCCGTCACGTATCTCCGCCTGCGACATATTACGCCCCTTTTCTATCTCAAATCCAGCATTGGTCACAAAATTTTCATCAGCCCCCATCACACCTATGTTTGGGCTTGATTTCTCTGAACCATATTTTACTGTTGCTGTCCCTGTTCCCCAGATGCTGATACTGGTACTGACCGGATAGTCGAATTTATCTTTGAAATCAATCGCTTCATCATAAGTGATGATCGTGTAATATTCACTCTTTGGAGCTCTCCCTCCAACATGGACACGCAGGGAACGGTTTCGGATGGTAAAGGTATTTGCACCCATCATACTGAAATTATCTTTCAGGAAAAACTTTACTGCATCGATTGAAGTGAGGATACCTACCAGGGCCATGATGCCGAAAGCAATGATGCCAATAGTCAGCCATGAACGAAGTTTATGACTTTTGATCGATTCCAGTGAGATCTTAATATTTTCTGAGAGCAAGAGCTTCATGTGGTAATGCCTTTGTATGCCGTTTCAACAAATGTACAAATTATGAGCGCATCCTCCTATAAAAGCTGAAAGGGATTTTCAGGTACAGGGGCAATGTATTGCGACTGATGCGTATAAAATCTATGCGTGTGGAGCCAAATCCCTTATAAAAGCGGGATAATGCTTCATTATTGGATCCATCGAAATCAAGTGTCAGGTGTTTGTTGGCATTTTCTCTGATGAAATGATCAATAAGCAAAAACATAGCTCGTTTATCCCTCCCCTCCTTGCTTAGTCCGGAGAAGATGAAGATGGCCTTTTTTCTGTTTGAAAGAAAGATTGCTCCTGCACAAAGGATGTTCTCCTCAGTGTACACACCATATACAGTTCCAATCCTTTTATAGATACAGGTATATACCAGACGCTTCAGCTTCAGGTAGTTGCCTTCCTTCAGCACTTTAATATTCCTACCCCGATTTGCCCGAAAGAGTTCTATCACTTCATCGGGTTTAATCCCCTTCACAACCGTGAGCCCTTCCGACTCTGCTTTTGCCAGATTACGTTTGGTGTTACTATTGTAATTCTTCCTCAAAGCCGCATAATCAGCAATCAGGTCAAGTTCATGATTCACCTGTGGATTGTATTCAAATCCGGGAAGGTCGGGTTTATTCAGGGTGTTCAGATTAAGATCGATAACCTTATACTCATCAGGTATAGCAGCCAAAAATCGATTGACCACCTCAGGGCTGAGCTGTGTCTTTGAGAAGAGGCCAAGCTGCTGCGTAAAAAAAGGCTGAAATATAATACTAACACCGGCCTTCTTCTTGAAGTTGATAGGGAATACTCTTTCATAATCCCCTTCGATCAGGGCCTCCCACTCTTCACAAACTACGTCCAGGAACCAGGAATAGGCATAGATCACCCCATTGAAGGATTGCTCAATGCATTCATCCCACTTTTCCTTCTCAATGAACTTATATTGTACGTGTTTGATCATAGTTTGACATTCGTTTATAAAGATCCTTCAGAGCTTTGTGCTTTTGGACATCATCTGCCAGGGCATAATTATGCCAGATGCCTATCAGTTCTCCACTGGCCAGGCCTTCAGTTAAAAAAGACAAAGGGCCTAGTGCTTCATGGTATTCATGCGGTTCAAGTTTCAGATAATCGCTGAAAGTAGTATCCATAAACATAAAAGGATGGATGATCAATGATGTTTCTTCTTCCTTCCTGAGATTATAAAAGCTGAAAGGGTTTGCTATGCTTGCCCTGAAGCCTGGGATGGTTGCATAACCCATTGAATAATCGTCAGTGATCCCTGCCTCTATCAAGGATTCGTATGTATCAGGAAGACTCATCTTCAAAAAATGCTGTCTGCTTTTTTTGATCTTTCTGTTGGTGATCTCCTCAATCCTCCTGATCTCCTTTTCTATTTTCCCAACATCATTTCCTGCACCATAGGAAGGGTGTACTCCGATCTCCGCTTTTTTTGATAATTTTCTGATCAATTCGGAAAAACGTTTATTCTTCACAGACAGGTTCCTGTCGTACGGTCCCGGATCTCCTGCCAGGATAAAGAATAAGGCATCCGGTTTATGCCCTGCAAATAATTCCAGCAGCATATCAAAATTATCATAAGGATCCTTTCCTGATCCAAGCATAGTTTTAAAGCGTTGCCCGATCTCTTTCAGATTCCCATGCAGCAACAATTTTGCCATGGCACCCCAGGTCCTTACAAATCCTTTTCCCAGGTGAGCGTAGGCAATATCAACATCAACCGTAGGTATAAAAGAGTATTTGTCTTCCTCAAAATAAATTTCAGGATATCGTCCTGCAAGTAAGTTTTTAACCTTTATTGCAATCCAGTTTACTACTGGGGTATTCAAAAAATCTTCTTTAAATGCCAGGCTTTCTGTATGTTGGAAGCGCCCGTGTGTATCCGGCTCGAAGGGCAGGTATTCTTCATACCTGGATACGAGGTAAAAAGCCATAGAAAACGGATCAAAGGGTAAGTCACCACCGTCTGTCAAAAAAAAGACTGGAGACCCCACGTCTTGTCCCATAACAATGTCTTGAGGTTTGATCCCTTTCTGCGAAAGTAGTCCGTAAGGCCTGATGGTAACTGACCCTGGTATATCTTTAGTGGTATAATTCAGTATGGGCTGATCCGCAGGGACTTTATTGGTCAGATTCAGTTTCAGTCCCAGTATATCCTCAAGCATCAGCTTGAAGATCCATCCGGCCCTGGGGCTGATATCTTCAATGAATACGTTTAGCGCTCCGGATCTTGCCATAAGTTGTTCTGAATAAGTTAAACCGCTGCAGTCCCAACTTTATTATATCACGAAAGTACAATTTCGTATTAAAACCGACAATGGAAACTGCATTGTTCTCCCTGATATCTTTACTGATGAAGTCAAAAGCATCCTGGCACCTGATGCTATAGAATGCAATGCCGTTGATTATATTTTCCTGCAAAATTTCTGCTGGGAGAAGTTTACCGAGCCGGTGTAACTGCATGGTCCAGCCCGGCTTTTTAGCATAGATCTTATAGCTGCGGTCCTGGGTTTCCCCTTTTTCATCGGTATATTTGATGCCTATCCTCTTAAATTTCCTGTACCAGACCTGTTCCGATTCTTCAACAAAATGAGTGAAGGTCATGGCTTCAGCCACCGTGGTTCCGGCAAATATCATCAAGGCATTCTTTTCCATCAGCCATGCAAATGGTGAATCCGGGCCGAAGGAGCTGACATTTTTCATTTTTTCCAGTTCATCTGCCCCTTTTCCTATTACCAGGAACGAATGTAGCGGATGTATAGTACGATTGAAGCTTTTGTTGTTCAATGCAGCTACAGCCAGGGAACCTGTCATGGGCTTAGTCTTCCTGATATCGAATGCATCACCATCTTCCAGGTCGAAATTATATGCAGGGATGAGCAGGGTACCTTCTGCCCCCAACTCTTCGAAAAAACTATTTATAAAAGGGTCGGAAATAAATTCCATTTCTTCCTTTTTGGCCTTCATCGCCAGCTTCAGGACGTCAGATGTAAGCAAAATCACATCCCCTTTCCGGATATTCAATGCCCTTGCGATCTCCCTGTAGGGAATATAATCTTGCTGGCCCATAATTAAGTGCTTATCTCGATCAAAGTTCGCTGCCCGATTTCCTGTGTTGCTGAAGCTCTGCAGGATAACCCAGCTTTTCCCAGAAGGCTATTCCAATCATATTTTTTGCCAGGACCTGGAGTTCTATTGAATGCACTTCTTTCTCCGCAAACCATTCTTCCAGTCCTTTAACCAGTTTCTCCCCCACCCCGCTGCTTCGCTGTTCCGGTATAACATATACGTGAGTGATCACACCAAGTTTGAGCGTGCCAAGGTAATCAGGTGAAAGCCTGATGCTGCCATGCGCAAAACCAATGGTTTGATCACCGGATGTTGCGGTATAAACTATTCCAAAACGTCCCAGGCCTTTCTTTACGCCTTCCGTCCAGGCTATGGCACCATTTTCGGCAAGGTCCAGCAAGAGTCCTTGTTCATCCATATAATCATACATGGAATGAAGCAATCCGGTCACCTGGGTCAGCTGTGGGTCATCCTTGTCTGTTATCTTTTTTATGATTATTTCTTCAGGCATTCTATGCATTCGTTATGATGTCGATCAGGCTTCCCATGCTCGTAAAATCAGGATTGTCTGCCACTTTTTCAAAATCGATCTCGATATCGTATTTCTCTTCTATTTCTGCCACCAGGTCAACAAAGGCCATGCTGTCGAGCAAGCCACTCTTCACCAGGTCGAATCCATCCTTCAGCTCAGATTCAGATATATCAAAGATGGTGAGTTTTCCTTGAAGCAATCCTAAAATATATTCCCTGACCTCCTCTTTAAGCATCGATTATCTTCTTTAGTTCATTCTTGTCGATCTTCCCATTGACATTCAAGGGCATCTCACTCACAAATATAATCCTTTCCGGGATCATATACCATGGCAGTTCCTTCCTGCATGCCTTTATGATATCCTGTTCCTCAATATCAGGGCTGGCAGTGACAAAGCTTATGATCGTTGTTGTTTGTTTTTTGTAAGATATGGATGCTATACTATCGACACCGTACACTTTCCTGATCACTGCATCCACTTCCAGCAGGTTTACCCGGTATCCTGATATTTTTACTTCCGAATCAATCCTGCCCAGGAAGAAATAGTCACCCTCTTCATCAATGCAGGCCATGTCACCGGTCCTGTACCAGGTTTTTTCAGGCTGTACATCCAGTTGGATAAAATTCTTTTCTGTTAATTTCCTGTCCCTGAGGTAGGCTCCAATCACCTGTGATCCGCCCAGGCATAGTTCACCTTGTTCGTGTACCGATTCCTTAGTATCCAGGTCCAGCAACATGAACTCCTGCCCTTTGAAGGGTTTGCCAAGACAAACGATCCCATTCTTCTCTTTCTTATTTTTTTCGTTCCATGTATAGTCGCTGATCGCGATGGTAGCTTCAGAGGGCCCATACAGGTTCACAAGCTTTTGCCCGGTTGTAGCCTCCTGCCACCTGTCAGCAATCCTGGCAGGGAGGGGCTCTCCACAAAAGAAACTCAGACGAAGATCCGGGAAATTATCTTTTTTCAGCAAACGCATCCTGTCCATCAGAACCGCTGCAGAAGGAACTGAAAACCAAACACTGATCTTTTGATCTTTGATATATGATGCCAGTTTAAATGGGGAATCATCTTCCGGTACACAGAGGCAGGCACCCGAAAGCCAGCAAACAAACATATCATGGACACTCAAATCGAAAGTAAGGTCGAAAGTATGAGAGAACCTGTCTTCCTCACTGAAATCCCATTCAGATAATACATGATCCAGGTATGCACATAAATTAAGGTTGGATACCGGCACCCCTTTGGGAGTTCCGGTAGTGCCTGAGGTAAAGAGCAGGTATGCCATTTCATCAGGTGTTACATCTACAAGGTCAATGTTGTTTTCTGTGCACTCTTCAGCATTGATCACTATTTGATCCGTATGTATCTCATCAACTATCCGGGAACCCTCTTCATCGACAATAATGATCTTTGCCCGTGAGAGCTCCAGCATTTTTTTATTCCTGGCCGCAGGAAATTTCAGGTTTAATGGCATGTATGTATGATTCGCCATAATGGCCCCGCATATCCCGGCATAGGTCGTGAAACTCTTTTTTCCAAGAATGGCCACCGGGGCCAAATGACCTGGATAGCGTTTTTGTATCGCCGTCCATATTAGCTCCGTTTTCTGAAATAACTCATCGTAGGAGTAAACCCTGTCACCGATCTGAAGGGCTGCATTATCCTTGAATCTGGAAAATGCATCATACAATCTGCTCATGAGTGTGTTGTCGGTCATCTGATTATCCTTGGTAGTCTTCTTCCAGCATCATCGCATCAGCAAAATACTTTGTTGCCCAGTTTGGGTAGGCAAAGGGCTCGTATTTTCCCCAGAGGGGGAAAGACCCATTGATCGCCCCCAGCGTATCGGTGGATTCGTTCTTGATTTTTCTCATCTTTAGATTGATCAGCAGGCTATTCATTGTTCTTGCAGTATTGGCATAATTCTTATTCCCTGAATAGAGTGCCATTTTTTGCCAAACTATCGACATCTGGGCACATCCTGTGAGGATCATGTGCTCGCTTCCTTTCCAGTCATTGTTATACCTGCCGTGGAGAAATCCATCGTGATCGAATTTTTCTTTCAGAACATCAGCAGCCTTTCGCGCTGCTTCCACATATTTCCTTTCGTTAAGATAGATCCCGCAATCCAGCAATCCATCAATAGTATATGCAATAGTGTGCAATATGGGTTTATGGTTTCTTTTGATGGTATTGTCACAATCCTCAAACCAGCCGTTCTCATGTTGCTTTTTGTCAACGATCCAGTCCAGATTGCGGATGGCATGGTTCCGATATTTTTCCAGGCGTGTTTCTTTATGGAGCATCAGCAGAGGATAGTCGACATAGCTGTCGTAAACCCTGGCCTTTTTCATCAGGGCATGGCGGGTCCAGGTGCCTTCATCATCCTGAATGCTGCACAGCCAATCACCAGCCTTAATGGCACTATCGAGATACTTTGGATTCCTGGTGAGGTGGTAAACAGCCATCAAGCCCCTGATGATCTGGGCTGTATTAAATACGATGGGAGGTTTATTTTCATTTATGCGTCCGCCCTGCCATCCCCCCGGGGGGCGCTGTATCTCTACCAGCCAGTCGGCAGCCTTGATGGCAGCTTCTTTAATATTGGTATCATTCTTTTCCGATGCATAATGCAATAGCGTAGGAATGATATACCCGGTGGTTTCAGGGTATGAAGACGACCATCCGTTGACCAGGTGAAATGATCCTATTCCATCATCGGACATGGCTTCCTGTGCCTCCAGGAGCCAGTTCACTGAACGGGCAGTAGCCAGTTTTCTTTGCTTCTGATCAGGATTTTGCCCTGTAAAATACCGGTTTGGCTTTATATAGTACCTGTAGGCATCTTTTAATATATAATTGAACCTGCCGGAAAACAGCGTATTGAAGAAGTATTTCGAATATAGATACAGGCTCTTTATCATGATGGATGAAATCTGAGCAAATATATTGATTATTTAAGGGAGTGCCATACGGATCATGGCTTCATAATCATCCAGGCCTGCTTTGCTGCTTTTGTCCTTTTTCAGCGACTCATTGTTCCAGAGAGTGATAAGAGTGCCATTTTGGGCTTTCACTGTGTCGATAATAGGCTTGAATGAACGCTCAAGGTCATAACCCAACTCCATGGCCTTGTCAACGATGGCATAAGGCCACACCATCATATTGGTTTCCATCTCGAAATCGAGATCATAGAAGTAAAAAGGATCGCATATCCCGGCCCGGAAACCAGGAATAACTGCATAGCCCATGGAATAGTCATTTTCCACATCACGGCTTACAAAGTTCCTGTAGGTGACCGGCATGTTGAGTACATGAAAATGCTGACGGGTCATATTCACATCCTTATTCAGTACCGCCGATAGCTTGTTGAACTCCTGTTCCAGCTTATCATGTTGCTTAAGGGAAGCAAATGAAGTGTGGATCCCAATGCGGCAATAGTCAGCCAGGTTTTTAATCAGGGTGATGAAGTGCCTGTTGTTGGTTGGGATATTCCTGTCATTATTATCATAATCAGCAAACAGAATGAAATAGATGGTCTGCAGGTCATATTTCTTATGGATGGCCAGCTGTTCCTCGAAGGTATCAAATGGATCAGGATGCCGGCCTGTCAACACCTTAATCCTTTCACTTGCTTCCTTGAAGTTGCCACTCACCAAAGTATCTGCCACTGCAGCCGATGTCCTGAAAAAGCCCTTTCTCTTATACTTCCAGGCAGCATTTACATCTATTGTGGGAATAAAGCAGTACTCTTTTCGTCCGGGTTTCCATGCCGGCCACTTTTCTTTGATCAGCTCTGCTATTCGTTGTGACCATATATTGATAATTGGCTGATTCAGAAAGTCCATCTTCCAGGCTATGCTTTCCCTGGCCTGGAAACGGCCGTACTCATCGCGTACAAAAGGCAGGTATTCCTCATAGCGACTGACAAGGTAGAAGGAAGCCGCAAAGACATCAAATTTCAGGGCTGCACTTTCATGATATACCGGAAAGAATGCCACTTTACCCTCATCATCAATAAAATTCAGCTCCTGCATCTGTATCTCTTTCTCACTGAGCAGGCCATGGGCTTTCATGAATAGCCCACCTGCTTCAGGATCCTTAGAGTAATTGATCTTTGGTCCTTCGGCCGATTTGAATTCCTCCTTATCAGAAGTGAATGACAGTTCATCCTTCAGCAAACCAGCAATGATAAGCTTAAAGACATACCTTATTCGTGGTGTAGCCTGGGGCGTGTAGATGAGGATCATGGGTGTAAAGATAGTTTATTAGAGAGTATTGAGTACTGAGTACTGAGATTTGAGTATTGAGATTTAAGTATTGAGTATTAAGAATTGTCTCATTACTCATGTCTCAAGTCTCATGTCTCAATACTCATGTCTCAAGTCTAATTTCTGAATACTATTTTTTGTACTTTTGAAATCCCTAAATTCAGCATTTCTTATGGAAAATTTCGTTGTTTCTGCCCGAAAATACAGACCGGTAACTTTTGATACAGTAGTTGGGCAAAATTCCATCACCAGTACGCTCAAGAATGCGATCCGGAACCAGCATCTGGCGCAGGCATTTTTGTTTTGCGGACCGAGGGGGGTTGGAAAAACAACATGTGCAAGGATCCTGGCTAAGACCATTAACTGCCAGAATCTGACTGAAAAAATTGAAGCCTGCAATGAGTGCGAATCCTGCACATCTTTCAATAATTCGGCTTCTTTTAATATCCATGAGCTGGATGCAGCATCGAATAATTCCGTTGAGGACATCAGAAATCTTGTCGATCAGGTGAGGGTCCCACCCCAGGTAGGACAATTCAAAGTATATATTATTGATGAGGTTCACATGTTGTCACAACAGGCATTCAATGCTTTTCTGAAGACACTTGAGGAGCCGCCACCATATGCCAAGTTTATCCTGGCCACAACCGAAAAGCATAAGATCATCCCCACCATCCTGTCAAGGTGCCAGATCTTTGACTTTAAGCGGATCACAGTGGATGATATTGCAAAACACCTGAAGTTTGTTGCAGACAGCGAAAATGTCAATGCCAGCGAAGATGCGTTACATATTATAGCCCAGAAAGCGGATGGTGCCCTGCGCGATGCCCTGTCGATCTTTGATCAGCTTGTAAGTTATGCAGGCAATGATCTGACCTATGAAAAAGTGATACAGAATCTCAACGTGCTGGATTATGATTATTATTTCAAAATCATTAATTATATCCTGAGGGGGGACGCACCGAGCACCCTCCTTGTCATCAATGAGATCATCAATAATGGCTTCGACGGACAACATTTTATCATTGGAATTGGGGAACACCTGAGGAACCTCCTGGTATGCAAAGATCCGGCTACATCAAACTTGCTTGAGGTAAGTGAGAATCTTAAAAAGAAATATCTCGATCAGTCGGGCCATTGTGAAACCGACTTTCTTCTCAAGGCACTGAATATCAATAACCAGTGTGATGTTGAGTACAAGAACAGCAACAATAAAAGGCTCAACCTGGAGCTTTCACTGCTTCAGATGTGTAGTCTGATGGGCTTTCCTTCCAACAGGCAAAAAACTGACGAAAAAAAAAGTCCAGAGCTACCTTCCCCTGACAATAAGCCTCCTTCACCTCCACCGCTAAAGGAAGAAAATCCAGCTGTAGCAACGGACCCGGAAAAGAAACCAGAACCGACGCCAAAACAGGAACCAGGTTCAGTGCCTGAGCCGAAGCCAGAGCCAGAGTCAAATCCGGATGTTGAACCGGAGGCTTCAAAAGTTAAAGAGCCAGAAAAAAAATATGATGCAGGGGATGATGCATTGATTGAGCACCTCAGCATCAAAAAGGCATCCAAAGTACTGAATGGTGACAAAAACAAACAGGATACTGAGAAAGCACCTGAACTGAAAAATAAAGATGCCTTTACCCAGGAAGAACTAACTGCTACATGGAAAAGTGGTATACCCGGCCTTTGTAAGCACTCTCAGAACCTCCTCAGCAGCCTGATGGCTAAAAACCCTACCCTCAAAGAGGATTTTTCTGTAGAAATCACCGCTGATAACAAGGTCCTGGAACGTGAGATCAGGGACCTGCTACCCAATATCAGGGGTTTTTTAATGAAAACGCTGAACAATGATTTTATCACCCTTAATATTGTCTTGGCCGACATTAAAGAACAGCAGGACAAAGCCTACTTCCCCGACGAGATCTACAAGAAGATGACAGAAAAAAACCCGGAGATCAAAAACCTCCGGGATCAGTTAGATCTTGAAATAGATTTTTAGATAATTAATAACGTCATTTCATTCCTCGTTACTCGTTGCTCGTTGCTCGCTCCTCGTTCCTCTATTGTTCCATCACCGGATTCTTCACATTCTCTGTATTATCAGAGGGGAGCAATAGCACCTCCACATAATTCACGTTAAAAAACTTGTTTGCTGCATATTTCATGCTTTCGATGCTCATTTTGTTTACCATATCTTCATATTTGAAGATCCCTTTCGGGTCAGCATTATGATAGTCGATATTAATAAGAGTTTGCAGCCAGAAGTTGTTCCGTTCGAGGTTCTCTGTACGTGATTTCAGGAGGTTTTCTTTCACCCCGTTCAGGTCTTTTTCCTGCGGGCCATCAGCCTTGAGCTTATCTATCTCATCAAAAACTATGGCTTTCAGTTTATCGACATTTTCAGGATCGCAATCAAAATAGATGGTCACGGTATAATGTTCCCATGGGTAGTGGCTTTGCCTGTCGCGCACCCCAACACCGTAAGTTCCGCCTTGCTCTTCCCTGATGGTCTCCGTGTAACGGATATCAAGGATATCGCACAGGCTTGCCAGTTCCATCCTGCCCATGGCGTCGTCATAGTCATATACATTTGAGAAGTTGATGTTTACTGTTCCCTTTGGAACCTCCATATCCCGGATCACTTCTTTCTCGACAGTCTCGTCAGGAGGCCGCACACCATTGTCCTTCCAGCTTTCATTTCTTTTTACCAGGGGAAGTCCACCCAGGTATGTAAGAATCTGGGGTTCCACGCTTGCAGGTTCAATATTGCCAACAAAGTAGAATGTGAAGCCACCCGGATCGCCGAATCGCTCTCCATAGATATAATGTAGTTTTTTGAAGCTGATCTCATCCAGCAATGCTGTGGTCATGGGCCTCACCCGGGGATTATAGTTCGCCATAGTGACCAGCAAGGTATCCTGCAGGGCTGAGGCAGGATCATTTTCCTTGTTTGAGAGTATGCCACTCATCATTTCCATGAATGAATTATATGCTGTTTCATCCTGTCTGGTCTGAGTGAAATAGAGGTAAACCAGTTTCATCATGGTTTCAAAATCCTCTGGTGTACAGCTCCCGTTAAAGCCTTCAGAGACATTTCCGACATATGGCCATACACTGGCCACTTTCCCGGCCAGTTTCTTTTGCAGCTCGATCTCATCAAATGAAGCAAGTCCGCTCATGCTCACAACGTTTACACAGTTTTCTGCCGACATCAGGTCATCCAGGTCATAGAGGCTGGTTCCTCCATAGCTGAAAGCACCCAAAAGTATTTCATCATCCTTAAAGCTGGTTGGTTTAAAGACCACTTTTATCCCATTCGACAGCAGCCAGGTTTCCGTTCCCAACTTTTTGTCCTTGCTTTTCTTTTCAATGGTGCCGGGTGCAGGTATATCAGCCAGTAATGGTGCATCCGATACTTTGTCCACATAAGGTTCTATTTCCATTTCGCTTATTGATGCAACCAGGGCCAGCACCTCTTCCGTTGTAGGCAGAAACTCTTGTGATGACTCCGGTGCACCTATAACCACAACGCGGTTCTCATCAGTGATCCAGAGTTCCGCCAGGCCATTCAGTTCCTCCAGGGCGATGCCGGGCAAAACTTCCTGTGTGAACTCATAAGTAAAATCTATGCCCGGCGCAGGATCTCCACTCAGAAAATGTCCGGAATATTCCCATACATAATCCGACGACTCTTGCTTATCTTTTTCTTTGAAGCGTGTTTCAATCTGGCTCAAATAATTGGCTTTTGCACGCTCCAGTTCTGTTTCAGCAAATCCGTGCAGCTTTACCCGCTCATTCTCAACAAGCAAGGCTTCAATGGTATTTTTAATTTTCTCATTTGAAGCAACACCTACAGCCATGTAGGCATCTTTTGTTCTTGTCAGATCAGTGTACATGGACATTGCAAATATGAAAGGCGGATCTTCTTTCAAGGTTAACTCCTGCAACCTGGCATTTAGCATTTCACCATACAGGTTTTGTATAAGCTGGTTACGATAGTATTCCATATTCTTGAATTCCGGAGGATCATGCTTCCAGATCATCTGAATCAGATTATACTGGGCTTCCGGGTCGGTATTGATGCTGACATAAGTTTCCTTGTGGTCGGGCACAGCAAATTCTTCTCTTGGCCTGGGATTTTCCCGCATTGGGGTCTGGCCAAACAAGACTGTGATGTGCTCTTTCATCTCATCCACATCAAAATCGCCAACGGCAATAATGGCCTGCAGGTCTGGACGGTACCAATCTGAATAGAAGCGGCGGACTTCGTCATACTCAAAATTATCGATGATCTCTATATCACCAATCACATCCCTTTCGGCATACTTGGACCCCTTGAACATCTCCTTTTGTGCTTTATTCATCAGGCGAAACATGGCTCCACGTCCGGTTCTCCATTCTTCGTGGATCACACCCCGCTCATTGTCGATCTCTTCATCCTCGAATGAAACATTATTGGCCCAGTCGTAAAGGATCAGAAGGGCTGTATCGACATTGGCAGGATCATCGGTGGGCACCTTCTGAAGCATATATGTAGTATTGTCGTGGCTAGTGAAGGCATTGATCTCCGGCCCGAACTTCATCCCGATGGATTGAAGGTAATTGATGATTTCATGCTTCGCAAAATTTTCTGTGCCATTGAAGCACATATGCTCACAGAAATGAGCCAGTCCGTTCTGCGAATCATCTTCCAGTATGGCGCCCGCATTAACGACAAGATAAAACTCTGCCCTGTTTTCAGGCATATCATTCTGGAGAATGTAATAGGTCATTCCATTGTCGAGCTTTCCGTAAGTTACTTCCGGGTCGAGAGGGATATCCCCATCCGGAACATAGCTGAATTCCTGCGCTGAAAGTGATGTAACGACGAGCACCAGCAGCAATATCAAATACTTTTTCATCATTTAATGGTTTAGATTCTTAGAAATGGGTAATGAATACAAAGATAAGGCATACTTGATCCTATAGCAAACCTCTCTTAAGATTATTAATTATGGATTATGGATTATGAATTGATGGTAAATTATAGATATATTTGTAATGATGCAGCGATTATTTGCAAGATTTTATTTTTGGGTGAGTGGGTGGAAGATCGAAGAAAAGCCTCCTCCTGACATCAAGAAGTGTGTGCTCCTGGCTGCCCCTCATACGAGCAATTTTGATTTCGTTTATGGGAGGTTTGGGGCTACCATTTTAGGAATGAAGACCAGCTTCCTGATCAAAAAGGAAGCATTCAAAGGGCCTATGGGCTGGCTGGTAAAAAAAGCAGGTGGCATACCTGTTGACCGTGGCAAGAATAACCGCCTGGTTGAGCAGATAGCAGAAATGTTTAAGAAAAACGACACTTTTTACCTGATGGTCACCCCGGAAGGTACACGTAAGCTTGTAACAAAGTGGAAAAAGGGCTTTTATGCCATTGCGATGGAGGCAGGGGTGCCTATTGGCTGTGTTTACCTAGATTACAGGAATAGAAAAGTCGGTTATGGTCTCACCGTTTACCCTTCTGGTGATTATGAAAAGGACCTGAAAAAGATACAGGACTTTTACCGGGGCACTAATCCGAGGCATCCGGATCGCTTTAATCTCAGTCCGATGCATGACGAGGGGACCGGTTGACAGTTGACGGTTGACGGTTGACGGTTGACAGGATAGTAGACAGTAGGCAGTAGGCAGTAGGCAGTATGCTGGCAATGTGAAACCACCTAGAGCCCAGAACCCAGCACCTGTATCCTTCTAACTGCAAAAATTTTGTCTAAAACTTTTGCAGTTAGGAATAAAGATGTTATTTTTGCCGTCCCTTTTGAGGGAATAGTTCTTTTGGGAGTTTAGCTCAGTTGGTTCAGAGCACCTGCCTTACAAGCAGGGGGTCACTGGTTCGAATCCAGTAACTCCCACTGGTTTTTGGGTTAAACCACAAAGTCCTGTCTCTCAAGGCAGGCAAGCTTAATCAGAAAGCTCCGTAGTGAAGACAGCGGGGCTTTTTTTTTATAGAAGATAGAAGAATGAAGAAGTGGATGTAAGAAGGAGATGGAGATGGTGGAAGGGAAGGTACTTCTTCTATCATCTATCACCTTCGCCTTATTCTATCAACTCTCTCAATCTCCCGTCACCTTCTCAATCACCTTTTCCCTTTAATATACCAATGTCACTAAATACAAATTGTCATCCTGAGGAGCATGCCGCAGGCATGCGACGAAGAATCGCTTTGAGTGCAGATAATACCCAGGTGCATTCCTTTGGTGCTATTTTGTATTGAGTGCTGCTATATTGCGCGTTTGAAACGCGCTGTAATTTTGCACGCGTCACAGACGCGCGCTAGCAGACAATCGGGCTAATAAACAAACTTTTTATATAATCTTGATTGGGCTAAGGATTACCTGATGCTTAATGCCATTTCTGTCAAGATGGAGGACAACAGGAATATCTTCCTGTGATAAGAGTTTTTTTCGTTCACTTTCTGATACCTGGGAAATACGTACACCATCAATATGAGTGATAAGGTCACCTTTTTTTATTCCTGCCAGCTCAGCCGGTGAGCCGTCTATGACATTATAAATCCTGAGTCTTTTTAAAGAATCATTTATTACTCTCTTTGCATGAAAGCCGCACATATTCCCTTTAAATGGTTCCTGAAAACCTTCATTGGGTGTGAAGTAAAAGCGGTGGTTATAAAAGTCGAAAATAATATTGAAACGCTCCAGGACTTTCGTTCCCATCAATCCAAGTAAGCCCCAGGATGAAAGGTATCCACTGCTATCTGTCGAATAGTTCATTACGGGATTCTCTATCACCAGGTTTCCAATATTTATACTCTTTGACCTGAAGTACCACGAGGCTGTTTTCCCTCCGTAGCCACCCAGCTTTCTTGAAACAAGATATTTATTTGATATGGCTGTATCAAGCCCATGCTCTCTGCCGATTACGCTGGTCAAAGTCAGAGACCCACCGCTGCCAAGGTCTAATATCGTCCATCCGGAAACGGAAATACTATCTGTAAGTTCTGCCTGGCACTCTATCACGGTCTTAGTTTTCCCCAGGTAATATAATTTTAATGAATCATAGTGTGCAGGAGGAGAGAAGTGTAAGGTATCATAAATAATCTTTAAGTAAGAGCTGTCGAAGTTTATACTCACGATATAGGGTTTGAACAGTTCTGTGCCAAAAACCCCGTCTATCTCCCCTCCCGATATTGCACGAATATTTGTGACGGGCACATTTGTATAATCATGGTGCAGGCTGTCAAGGCTCAGACGAAACCTATTCACAGTTGGGACTGATTGTGTTCCTTCTCCAACACCAAATATTTTTTTACTCTTTTGAAGATCCAGAGGGATATTTAGTCTTGAAACAAATTGACTATCAAGATATAATTGGTCTGATCCTGTATCAAAAAGAAAACTGCCTTTAATTGAATCATTAAATTTCAGATCAAGATATATTCCACCAGACCTGTAATTGAAGGCAATTGCTCCATCAGGTAATCGTATTTCTTCTTTCGCTATAGTTTCTTCTTTTACTATATCAGATCCTTGATCAATACCAGTGTCGCATGTTGTTAGAAAAAATATGCTAAACAACAGTGCTAATGATATACGTTTCAATATGGTTGGTTTCACAGGCTGTATTATTCGTGGTTTGAGAAGATACTAAGATACATCTCAAACTACCTAAATACAATTATGAATTAACAAACTGGGGAAACTGATCAACAAGTTGAGATCCTGATCAAATATTTCTTTGCTTGCAGCCCTTGATTATAATTCTTACCGAGAGGAATATCTCTACGCACCAAGATGAAGGATTTACTATGGCAGGGTATTCGAATTTTCCTAAATTTACAGCTGAGAACAAAAATATCTTTCAAAATGAAGTCAAAATATCAGCTAAAGGTGTTTTTGCCCCCCATTATCTATGTGTTCAGGTACAAAAGGTGCATCTATAAGCGATTCAGGTATAAACAGACATGACTCAAAATGTATCCATATCACAACAAAATTAAGCAGCGAATAAAAAACAATGAATTAACAGGATATGAATATGTAGATGAATACAAATCAATAAGCCCTTGTCTTCTATTATATTTTTCTACGGAGCCCGTGATCAGACCTATCAGAAAGCATCGATTTGAAGAATATGAAATGATTTTAAAGGAAACTCAATAAAAGTAAGTAAGATGTCGTATTTTAGATTAAACAAACATTAAACATAATGATCTACAGACTTATCATATTCTTAGCACTCAATTTTGCTGCACTTGCTATAGGGGGGCTATTTACAAGTAAAGGAGTTCCTTCTGATTGGTATATTAATATTGCTAAAGCCCCATGGACCCCACCAGGCTGGGTCTTTGGATTTGCATGGACTGTGATCATGGTCTGTCTTGGTATTTATATGGCATATGCATGGCCAGTTATTGAGAACAAGAAACTCCTTATTTGTTTATATGCAGTTCAATGGATATTAAATGTAGGATGGAACCCAACTTTCTTTTATTACCACAATGTTCTGGCAGGTCTTCTTATAATAAGTGTTCTAACTGCACTAGTTGGATTCATCCTATTCTTTTACTGGCCTGAACTGAAACTCAAATCAGCCCTAATAGCGCCCTATTTAATCTGGTTATTGATTGCCACATCATTAAATAGTTACATATTGCTAAAAAACTAATAGCGACAACACTGGCACTCTATGGCTGTTCGAATTCGGACAAAAAGTGACCGAATTTATTGTTCGGTAAAAAAAGCCACCCTTAATACTTCAATTCATATATTTCTGATATTCTTTTTGTTATAACTGATTTTTGCAATTGGCACACCTTTGGTGATTGCAAAAGCGTACACTGAATAAACCAAAAATCTTATACAATGAAAAGAATAATACTGATTACAGCAGGCCTTATCATGGCTATGACAGGATCCGCACAGTCCGGATATTTTGTGCCAAAAGAAACACAAAAAGCATACGACAATGGTACCCGCTCACTAAAAGGTGTTCCGGGGGAGAATTACTGGCAGAACACAGTCAAATACAATCTTAAGGCTGAGCTGAACCCGTATACGAAGATCTTAAAAGGTAGCGGAACAATAACATATACCAATAATAGTCCGGACTCTTTACGATACCTGGTCATCAAACTGCTTCCTAACGTACACAAAAAAGGAGGTGCCAGGGATTATGCCTTTGGTGAAGATCATCTTAACGATGGTATGATCATCGACAGCATTGCTATCAGTGATATAGGAGAAGATATTTGCAACCGTCAAAAATTTAGAGAATTCGGGACTAACCTCTACGTGGTTTTCAGCAGGACAAACAAGCTTGCACCGGGTGCAGATATAGATATCTTCCTTCAATGGCATTATCAGGTGATTGATCATGGACTTAGAAACGGAGCCTATACTGACTCTGCATTCTTTATCGGGTACTGGTATCCACAGATGGCGGTTTATGATGATATTTTTGGATGGGACAGGGAAGATTATACCGGGAAACAGGAGACTTATAATGAGCTCGGCAGCTACGACATAGAAATATCTGTACCAGGTGATTATATTGTTTGGGCTACCGGAGACCAGCAGAATGAGGATGAAATATTCTCTGATTATACTCTCCAAATGATCAAAAAATCAAGAGAATCGGATGAAACAGTCCATATTTTAACTCCTTCCAGCTATACCAGCAATGAAATTTTCAGAAAAGGTCATACTTCTACCTGGAAATACAAGGCAGAAAATGTCCCGGACTTTGCATGGGCTTGCAGTAATTATTATAACTGGGATGGAAATAGCCTGAGTCTGAAGGATGATGAAAACAAAATGGTCTGGATCAACGCAGTTTATCCGCCAAAGACAAGCACATTCGACAAGGTTGCTGATGTTGCCCACCAGAGCATTGATTACCTTTCAAACGTGTTCCCGGGCATACCCTACCCTTTCAATAAACACATTACTTTCAACGGTATCAATAGTATTGCAGTTGAATATCCAATGATGGCTAATAACAGCGATCATTCACCGGAGGAGATGTACACTGAGCTGACCATACATGAGATCGCCCACACATACATACCCTTTTATATGCTCAGCAATGAGCGCAAGCACGCATGGATCGATGAAGGATGGGTGAAACTAATAGGTGAATTGTATGGAGAATCATTGGGAGTAAAACGTGAAGATAAAACTGCTCTCAATACAATATCGGCATATGAACGCAGTGCCGGGACATCCAACGACCTCCCTTTGATCGTGCCAAGCGGATTCATGACTGTTGGATACAACTATTATCATTCCTATGCCAAGGCAGCCAATGCGAATATATTTTTAATGGAACTGATGAAAGAAAGAGGAGTCGACAATCCATTGAAAGAATTTCTGCTCACCTGGAAAGAGAAACATCCCAGTCCTTACGACTTTTTCTGCTACATGAATAATCTCTGTGGCGAAGACTTGTCGTGGTTTTGGGAAGCATGGTATTTTGAATTCAATTCACCTGACCTTGAACTTACCGAAGGTGAAAAAACAAATCAAATACTTGTAAAAAACACCGGGGGAATTCCCTTGCCGGTTAAAATCACAGTCACCTACGATGACGACAGCCAGGCAATCATAGAAGAAAGCATCTGGCGTTGGGCCGAGGATAATAGGACCTTTAGCATAAACATACCGGACATGGAGCATGCGAAGACGATCACCCTGGGTTCTCCTGCAATCCCCGATATTAACGATCAAAACAATACGCTGATTTTATAGGTAGCTATTATACAAAGTCATTAAATCAAATTTGTTATCCTGAGGAGCATGCCGCATGGCATGCGACGAAGACTTCTTTGCCTTGTGCAATTAGCAGGAGTATGCCAGTAAAACCATACCTTTACTACGAATATAAACATGCGGTTCCTATGAACAAAGCACTGAAAGCAATCCTCGTCATTTTTGGCCTTTTGGCCATAGTATATCTCGCCATGCCGGCTTACGTACAAAGAGCTTTACGTTACATGGGCCCTGCCATTGATGACTATAAGATCTTTTACAACAGGGTGATCGAGGCAGGGGAATATCAGCCCTGGGAACTGCACGAAAATTATAATCAATACACCACCAGCGACCCTGAGAGGCAAAATCGCTTGCTGGGATTAAAACCCATCGCTGCTTTGGTGATCCAGGATGAAAAAATCCTTTACGAAAAATACTGGGATGGATACAGCGACAGCTCGTATTCTAATTCTTTCAGTGCCGGGAAAGCCATCGTTTCACTGCTGGTAGGGATCGCACTGGATGAAGGGAAGATCAATAACCTCGACCAGCCGGTGGGTGATTTCTTGCCATCCTACGACTCAGGATTGGAAAAGAAACTTACGATACGGCATCTGCTAACCATGAGTTCCGGTCTTGACTGGCAGGAGGAGTATTCGACTCCTTTTTCGCCAACGGCACAAGCTTATTACGGCTCCGACATCAATGCACTAATGTATGACCTGAATATCATAGAAGAACCAGGTCTGGAATTTGATTATCTCAGCGGGAATACGCAACTACTGGCCATGGTTCTTGAAGCAGCTACCGGGATGCGGATCAGTAATTATGCTTCTGATAAAATATGGAAGCATATCGGTGCACGAGACGATGCTCTTTGGAGTCTCGATCGCGAAAATGGAATGGAGAAGGCCTATTGCTGTTTCAATACCAATGTACGCGACTTTGCCCGTTTCGGACAACTGATCCTCAACAAAGGAATGTGGAATGGACAGCAGATTGTCTCTGAAGAATACCTGAATGAAGCCATCAGCCCCGCTGACTACCTGACCGACAAAGAAAGCGGTAAAAAGGTCGACTTTTATGGGTTCCAATGGTGGATCGTCAACTATAAAGGACATCAAATTCCGTATATGAGAGGAATCCTCGGACAATATATTTTCGTGATTCCGGAGAAGAATGCCGTGGTAGTACGTTTAGGACATAAAAGAAGTTCAGAATATGCTGGCAATCACCCAAAGGATGTGATTGATTACCTGGATGGTGCTTTTAGTATCCTGAATTAAAACCAGAAGCCAAGGCTTAGAAATAATATTGGGTTGGGATTGATATTTGATCCCAGGAGGCTGAGCGACACCGGACCGAGAAAGCTGTCATAGCTGGCTGTAATACCATAGCCTAAAATAAAACTCTCAGGCTTCCAAAGCTGTTCAAAATCCCGTTCATTGGCCCCTGCATCCGCCCTCAAGGTCAAATATATTTTCTTAATGAACTGGTATTGTAGTTTCACCCTCAATACCCCAGTATGCAAACCAAAGCTTTGCATAAATTGAAGTCCGGAGAATGAAAGATGCGTTTCCACATAATTTGATGGATTTAAGCCACCCAGAGCAAAATAGTGTTGTATCGGCGGAACCTCATCCCCACGGATGGTTGTTCCGAGGAAAATTCCCGGTTTAAGTGTGAATTTCTTGCTAAGCGGGAAATTATGATCACTCTTCAGGTATATCATAAAGGAATTCGTAAACAGCTCCTCTGACCAGTTTTTGGAAAAGGGCATAACATATTCCAGCCTCAGGATCGACTTGACCCCTTTGGTGGCGAAATTAGCCCTGTCGCGCGTGTCAATGTGTATCGAAGTGAATAGCGTTCCATAGCTCGAGAAATCCCCGTATTTATCCAGGGTAGTATCGATGGAGATATTCTGCTTGAACCGGAAGTACTCATAGTCAAATCCCAGCCTGAATGAGTAGGAATTTTTTAGCCTTTGTTCACCATAAAGCGTGGCTTTAAAATTATTGAAGGTAAACTCATTTACCTTCACATCTTTATCATATTGGTTAAAAGCAAAAGAATAAAAGTCCAGCATGAGCCCGACACCCGGTTTTGCCCCATTATCCAGCATATACAATGTCTTAAGCCTCCAGTTTGGTCCCAAAATGATGTCGGCAAAGAGTTTAGTGCGTTTCCCAAGCACATTTCTGAATGTAGCATTAATCAACAGGCTTCCTTTATAATCATTGTCATAATGGATACCCGCAGAGATGTATCCCGGTGCGGCCGGTTTAACCCTGATCACCAGGTCAGCTCCATGGTCTCTCCCTTGAAGCTCATAGAACACATACTCAAAAAACTTGGTTCCGTACATTATCCGGATCCGTTCCTGCAGAGATTCCAGGGAAATCTTTGAATTTTCAACTCCTCTGAAAAGTCCTTTAAAATACTTTAATGGTACTTTATCATATCCTTCAAAACGTACCTCATTGATATAGATCGAATCCAGGGGAACAGTTTTATATTCCCCAACCGGCTTGTATTCGATAGCATTCAAAGAGTCGGCAAGGGCTTTGATCGCATCAAAATGTTCACGACCCACTTTTTCACCAATAGCAATGATTGAATCATAATTGGAAAAATCCATCATGCCATATTTCATCTTCAAATGAACATACAGGTCGGTATTTGCATAGCCTTCCTCATTGGCATCTACGCGGTGATAAGCAATGATCTGATCAAGAATAGCTGTGAGTGACTTCAGTTCCTCTTTTGTTTTGCTCAGCCCCGATTGTACGTCTCCGCCAATAATGATGTCGGCACCCATTTCTCTTACCGGCATCACAGGATAATTATTTACAACACCACCATCAACAAGGTAATGGCCTTGATAATCGGTTGGGGCAAAGTAGCCCGGAATAGACATGCTCGCTCTTACGGCCAGGGCAAGGTCACCATCATCCAAAATTACCTGCTTGCCATCGAGAAGGTCAGTTCCAATGCATAAGAAAGGGGTTTGTAAGTCGGAAAAATCAGTGACTTCATAAGCCGGAGAAAAGTAATAATTGAGTATCAGATTAGCCTCCTGTCCGGTATATAAGGAAGGGCTGAGGGCTACTTTCTTATCCTTTATCGGTAAGGTGACGATAAATTTCTCACCAAAAACCTTCTCCTCGTAAGCAAGATATTTACGATCCATTTGATCCTTGAGGATGTCATCCCAATTCTGCCCTCTAATCAATTTTGCAATAGTATCAGGATGATAGCCTATTGCATAAAGCCCCCCAATAAGTGCTCCTATGCTACTGCCACCAATGTAATCGATCTTGAGGCCTGCTTCCTGAAAAACCCTTAATAAACCTATATATGCAAATCCTTTGGCCCCTCCTCCACTGAGTACTAAACCTACCGTAGGCCTTTTAATTGCTTTGGCAGGTGGGTCTTCCTGGGCAGAGAGTTTCGTAAAGGGTATAAAAAAAATAAAAAGGGCGACCAGCCAGGATTTCCAATAAGTCATGGATGCTATTTTTTACACTACGCAAGATACAAAAAATGAGATAAACCGGCCAGGAGAGGATTGAAGAAATATAAACGAGTATCGAAAATCAATCCAACACCCAACACCCAACATCCCGAAAAACCAGAATTCTTCGAATTCATGGTTTTTCGTGGATCCTCGATAAAAGGGCAAATCAAAGATTTGCATTTTATCGGGACCCAACACTTAGATACGATATTGGATTTTGCCTGGCGATCATGTTAAACTGCTTTTCGCCGAGCCCATCACGCATCATTGCCAGCATGTGTTTGTCGGAATTATGATGCCTGACTACATAAAAGTCGCTGCCGAACAATACTTTTTTTGATAGTTTATCATGTTTCAGCACCTGGTTCAAAAGGGCCTGTATCTCAATACTCTTCAGGATGAAGCTCACGTCAGCATACACATTCTCATATTGGAGCATGATGCTACAAATGATGGTAAACCAGTCGGTGTACTTCCATATCTGCTCAATCTTCCCTTGCTTATTAGCTCCTTTAATATCTGTTAAAAAGGCGACACCAATCTCAGGGTGTTTTACAAGCTGCCTGGAATACTGATCCCGGTCTGAATCGAGATACCTTGCCCATTCGTCATCCCCTCCAAAATGTCCAAAACACAATTTGAGGTGGCTGAGGTTATATTTCAAAGGGCTTTCTGCATTGGTATATCCAAATAATACTTTGACATCCTCTGATGCTTTACCGACTACTTTTCTCAGGAGTGCCTCTTCAAAAAGGCAAAGATAGTTGAGTGGATGAGTGAAGTTATCTGCGAATTTACTATTGCGGGTTTCCATCAGCCTTAGAGGTCCATACTCCCCTTTTCGGCGCGATTCCAGGTAAACAGGATGATTATCCCATTCCTTTTTCTTCTTACCCCTGTAGTAGATTACGCCTCTGCAGGCATGGGTCATGATAGGAATTCCATTGTCGGCTGCATACTTCCAGAGAGGTAAGAGGACTTCATCAAAAGGATAGTATCCCAATGGTGGGTATATCTTGAACCCGCTAAAACCTTTGTCTTCAATGTAATCTTTGATGAAACAATCATCCAATACTACCTTTTCGCTTTCAAGGTGGTAGCTAAAGAAAGTCTTATCATCTACATTTTCACGGCGTGGGTCGACAAAGACAAATGGATACAGTAGATCCTTATAGCGCGAATAGGTCTTCATGCGTGCCAACTCATTCATTTGATATCCGTAAGCATCCACTTTCTTTCCGCTGGTCTTTCCCCATTGCTTCCTTGACCTGACCTTGCCTGCTCCCATATACTCCATATCCATGGGCAGGACCACAAAGGCAGTCCCGTTGGGATACTGGTCACGAAGTTGACCGAAAATCCTTGCCTGGTATTTATAGAAAGCAAAACGACCGAGGTTAAGGTATCTTCCTGCCAGTGCTTTGGTCTTTTTTCCCGGCAGGATATCCAGAAATGACCAAAATTTGCGGAGCACGAAAAGGACCAGATTCCGGCCGTTTTTGAAAAATGTAAACAGTACAATAACAAGGACAATTTTCCACGCAGTAGCTTCCGGGATATAGATCAGCCAGTATGCCTGAAGAAAATCATTTGCCTTCATGATTATTGCATTTGTATCATCACTCAGAGGTTGCAGGATCTGGATCCAGTCGATCAATATAAAGATCACCTGAAGACTGATATAAAGGCCAATAAAAAACCCAAGCACAGTCACTACAGCATAGCGTACATTAAGCATCTTCCACTTATACAGGAAGGATTTAAGGTTCTTATACCAGCTTCGGTATTTCCAGGTGCCCGGACCATTGAACCATCTCCGGAACAAGCTGATCAGAACAGAAACGTTGGTAAGGTAATATAGTGGCCAGGGCAGAAATGTTTTAGCCAGGTATGGAGGCACATGATCACCGGTAAAAATATGGGTATGGCAGTTGAACATGCGTGACTCTTCTGACGTCTTTGCATTTTTCTTTTCCATTCAAGAAAGTATTGTAGACCCGGGTTTTTAGAAGCTTAAAGTTAATGCTTTTATTGTCTGATGTCAAACCTTAAGGCGTAAGGAGGTATTCATAAAATATTTATTCTAATTTTGTGCATCTACAATCGAACATCATTAATAATTCAACAATCAACAACTTGTCCCGAGCGAAGCTGAGGGGTCCAACACCTTATAAAATGAAAAAAGCACTCACTCTTACTCTTGCCATTAGCATGTTCTTTACATTGTTTTGCTTCTCTCAGACTGACCCTGTGGTAGAGAAGATCATTGAGATTGGCACTACAGACAATCAGACCATGGATCATCTAGATGTACTGAGTAACAGGTTTGGTGGCAGACTTATCGGATCAGATGCATATGAGAATGCGGCTAACTGGGCGGCCAGCAAGTTTGAGGAGTGGGGCATGGAGGTGATCATGGACGAGGTGGGTGAAATGCCAGTTGGCTTCAACCGCGGCCCCTGGTTTGGGAGGATGCTTTCGGATGAAGGCATGCACCTGCATTTTGCTACGCCATCATATACATCAGGAACCAAAGGGGTTCAGCGCGGGCATGTGCTCATAGAACCTAAAACAGAGAGTGAATTTAAACGCATGAAAGGAGCCCTCAAAGGTGCCTGGGTACTCATATCAGGAACCAACGAAGGCTGGCCCATTGATTTCTCGGAAAAAGCTAATATCAAGCGTGATTCGATCAAAGAAGAGAATGCAAAAATTGCTGCCGAGAACAGCAAGATCAGGCGCGAGAACCGGAATAATCGCGGAACAGATAAACCAAAGCAGGAAGAGCTTCCTCTTATCGAAGAACCGGCCCTGTTTTATAAAGAAATGTGCGATGCCGGCATCCTTGGAATCATACAATCAAGCAAAACACCCATCAGGGTGATGTACGACAGGAAGAATGTAATGGATATGACTTTTGAAACCCTGCCAAATGTACCCGATATCAAACTTGATGAACATCAGTACGCCATCATCAAGCAGATGGCTGAAGAACGTCGGTATTTCCTGCTGGAGTTTGACATCCGCAATCATTTCAAGCCGGGACCCATCAAATACCATAATGTGATCGGTGTCATTCCCGGAACCGAATACCCTGATGAATATGTGATCATGGGTGGCCACCTCGATGCTTATGATGTAGCTACCGGGGGTATTGATGATGGTTCTGGCGCCACCCCTGCCATGGAAGCAGCTCGACTGATCATGGAAGCCGGAGGAAAACCAAAACGCACGATTCTCGTGATCCTCTGGGCCGGAGAAGAATTTGGACTATACGGTTCACATAGCTGGGTCGATCGGCACAAAGATGAACTGGATAAGGTCTCAAATATGTTTAATCGAGATGGTGGCCCGACAGTACCTACAGGAATAAGTGTTCCTGCAGCCATGCGCGACGATTTTGAAATAATTTGCGAATCCATCAATTCGATAAATCCTGATTTTCCTTTTGCTATCAATGAAAGGAAGGCCAGGAAGCGGCCTGAAAAAGCATGGGGTACCGACAGTGGGCCTTTTGCTGTAGAAGGAGTGCCAACCATCACCTTCAGCACCGGCGATCCCAAAGGATATAACTTCAGCTATTATGAGATCTGGCATACAGAAAGGGACCTTTATAATAAAAGCATCCCGGAGTACCAGGAGCATACTTCAATTGTAACAGCAATTGTAGTTTATGGAGTTGCTAATCTGGATCACTTGCTCAACAGGGAAGGGTATTATTCTGAATAGTATGCCCTCCAAAAAAAAAGTGATCATCATTGGTGCCGGGTTGTCCGGCCTGTCTGCAGCCTCATACCTGCAGATGAATGGATTCGATACTGAGATATTTGAGATGCATTCCGGTGCCGGTGGACTGTGTAGCTCCTGGAAGCGGAACGATTACATGATCGATGGCTGCATCCATTTCATGGTTGGCAGTTCGGAAGGCGAAAGCACCTATCCTTTCTGGAATGGCTTGATCGATATGAAGAAGCTGGACTTTGTGTATTCAGACAAACACTGTTCAGTCATCGATGGTGATCATACACTCAACTTTTACAGCGATGTTCACCGGCTTGAACAGGAATTGCTTCAGAAAGCCCCCGAAGACAAAATACAGATCAAATACTTAACAGGAAGCATACGCAAACTACTAAGCATCAAGTTTCCTACAGAAAAGCCGGTGGAAGTCATGAACCTTTCGGATAAGCTCAAGGCCGGCATTATGGTGCTGCCACACAGCCTGCGGATGATCAGAGCTTTCAGGATCAGCAACAAGCAATTTACCAATAAGCTGAAGAACCTCCAGCTGCGAAGAGCATTCCAGCTGGCCTTTGTTGAAAGTTTGCCACTCTTCTCGACCATGCTTACCTTTGTCTGGAGGCATAATCGTCAAATGGGATATCCTCTCGGAGGAGCAGAGAAGGTCAGCACTTTAATGGCAGAGAATTATTTAAAGCTCGGCGGAAAAATCTCATACAATACAAAAGTTGCTGAAATCATCACTGATAACAAGCAGGCAAAAGGAATAAGGCTTGAGAATGGGGAAAGTCACGCTGCTGATATAATTGTCTCGGCTGCAGATGGCAGGTCAACTGTTTATGATTTGCTGCAGGGAAAATTCCTGGATAAAGCTATTGTGGAAAGATATGATGGTTCTCTTTTCGAACATGTTGACAAAACCTTGTATGTCTCGATAGGGGTAAATAAAGATTTTTCAAAAGAAGATCATAAAATATATTTCAACCTTAAGAAACCCATAACAATTGATGCAAAAACAAGCATGGATCATCTCGATCTTTCGCATTATTGTTATGATCCCGGCTCAGCCCCTCCCGGAAAAACCCTGCTTACTCTGATGCCCGATGCACTCGATTGGGAATATTGGGAATCTTTACGTGAGAACGATATTGCAACATATAATAAAGAAAAGGAGCGGATTGCCGGAAGTATCATAGAAGCACTTGATGTGCAATTTGGGGATATCAAAGACAATGTGGAAATGATCGACGTAGCCACTCCGGCCACGTATATCCGGTATACAGGAAACTGGACCGGTGGGCAGATAAGCTGGAAAGCAAAAAAAGAGATCATTGGAAAAGCAAGTACCTGGAAAATAAAAGGATTGCAAAGCTTTTATATGACTGGTCAGTGGGCAGGGGTATCCGGGGGCCTGAATAATGTCGTCATGATGGGAAATCATCTGGCACAGATCATATGTAAGGAGGAGAAAAAAAGCTTTTCCTTTGATCAGAAATAAGCGTGAAGGTGAAGGTGGAATTATTTAAAGTTCGTGTTCCACAAGTCAAATATTCTTACTTTTATCCAATGAACTATCGCGACTTCATCAGCATCCTTGAAGTGTTGCTATTAGCTGGTGTTTTTTTCTTTCTATTCAGGTTCATCTTCACTAACTTTTCTTCGAAGGTCAGGAAGCCTGCCGCATGGGTCACGGCAGTAAAACAGGGTGAGATATCGACCGAGCTCAATAAAGCAGAGAAAAAATATACCGACCGCATCCGCTTTTATAATATTTGGTTGCAGATAAATCGCATCCGAAAAGAAAACACTTCAGGAGAGTTTGCCGAACTGGGCGTATATAAAGGTGAAACTGCCCAAATAATTCATTTGTGTGCACCGGACAGGAAGCTGCACCTATTCGATACTTTCGAAGGCTTTCCGGCAGAAGATCTTAAACATGAAACAGGAAAAGCATCCGGATATACCAGCAGGCATTTTGCCGACACATCGCTCGAAAAAGTGAAAGACAGGCTCGGTGAAAGCCCGAATATTTATTATCATAAAGGCTATTTCCCGGATACCATTGCGGAAATAAAAGAATGTAATTTCGCATTCGTAAGCATGGATGCCGACTTGCACAAGCCAACCAGGGCAGGACTGGAATTTTTCTATCCCCGCTTATCTCCGGGTGGCATTATCCTGATACACGACTATAACAGCGATTGGCCGGAACTGATGAATGCAGTTGACAGCTTTGCAGCAAGCTTCCCGGAAAGCCTGGTGCTCGTCCCGGATGCTGATAGCACGGTAATGATCGTTAAAGCAAAGGCCTGATCATCAAAATTTCTAAAGTTTCTGTAAGCTTTGGCTCACCATCAAGCCAATGATCACCATACCAATCGACAGTACGTTGTTGGCCATAACATTCATCATTGCCATTTTAACATCTCCATCTCTGAACATATTAAATGACTCAATGGCATAAGAAGAAAAGGTAGTAAATCCTCCAAGAAGGCCGATAAACAAGAAGGCCCTGACCCCATGGTGCAGGTTCTGCATATCGAATATGCCCCAGAGAACCCCAATAATAAAGGAGCCTATCATATTAACCATCAGGGTGCCAAGCGGAAAACTTCCCAGATAGTACTTATGGGTATAATCAGAAACTACGAAACGGGCAACGGTCCCGATTCCACCTCCTGCAAGCAATAGAATTATTTTGTACATGCTATGTCCCTGATTTAAGCGGACAAAATTACAATAAATACTTATAATAGACGTCCAATCACATTGCTAAGAACTTATGATTATATTTGTATATGAATCCAAAACTTTATATCATGAAAAACATCCTCATCATCATACTTATATTTTCATTTTCAGGTGCATTTGCCCAGACAACCAAAATGGTTCAGATAAGAGGCCAGGTTTTCCAGATGAATGGTGTTCAATATGAACAGCCGGTCGAAAAGAAAACCAATGTTTTTGGGCTCACCGTGAACTATGAAACAGGGGAGATCAATGGTGTGGTAAACCTGATCGAACTTGACCTCCTGAACAAGGATATAGAAGCCTCACCGGATCCGGAAAGAAATGCTATGAAGATCAAGGGTTTTCTTCCTTTGAATGATATCCTGTACAATCAGAGTGAAAGACAAGATTACAAAGTTGAGCTTGATCTTATCATAAAAGAATATACGGTCACCGCTCTTTTCGACTTCAACATTGCCTATTTGCATAATACACAAACGAAATTTCACGAAGTCATTGCCAATGCAGCCGTTAACCTGCATGACTTCCAGGTGGAAGACCTGAATGGTTTTGAACCGAATGTAAATATCATCCTGATCTTCCAAATGATGAACCTGCAGCGATAAGTGGCATGAAAAATGCATTAAATTTGTGTCTTACCATTGATACTGGATATTGAAAGCTCGACTGCTATTTTCTTTAAGTTCATTTAGCTTGCTAATTCTGCTGCTGGCATCCTGCAGTAACACCCGGAATTTTGCCGATAATCAATATCTTGTTACGAATAATAAGATCCAGTTCGTTCATCAGAATCCCGGCATTAACGGAAGTGAGTTGCATGGGCTGGTACAACAAAGACCAAATAAAAAGTTCATGGGAGTGCTTCGGTTTAAGCTATGGGCTTTTAACCGCTCACAGAAAGGAAAACGCACTAAATACAGGAATTGGTTGGAGAATACGGTTGGAGAACGGCCGGTGATCCTCGACACCTCCATGACGGCTGCCACCTGCAAGGAAATGGAAAAATACATGGGCAATGTGGGATATTTTTATTCCAACGTTGCTTATGCCATCACCTACAAGGTAAACTCGAAAAAGGCTCATGTCCACTACATGATCACCCCTGCATCTCCATACCGCATCAGGAACATCCATTATGAGATCGAAGATCCGGAACTAGCCTTCTGGATCGCTAAGACCAGGAAGAATACGGAAATTAAATCCGGGATGGTTTACAATGTATATACCTTCGACAAAGAGCGCGAACGGGTCACCAACTTCCTCAACAACAATGGTTACTATGGTTTCGTGAAGGATTATATTTTCTTCGAGGTTGACAGTATAGTTGGAAACAAAGAAATGGACCTCTATTTCAAGGTAAAGAATATCACCAGGCCTGACCCTGATTCAGCAGGCAAGTTCATCGAAGAAAGACATTTTCGGTATATGATCGACAAGGTTGTAATCTATCCTGATTATGATCCTTCCCTTGCAAACCAGCATACCCTGAAGCATGACACCATCATTCAGGAGATACACCAGATCAAAAAGGACTATCCTGCCAACTTCTATTATGTCCTTTCAAGAAACAAGCTGCGAATCAATCCGAAGGTCCTGGCACAAAACATCATGGTCGAAGACAATGAGCCATACAATCTTAAAGATGTCCAGGAAACATACAAGCGCTTTGGCTACCTGAGCATATATAAGTATGCTAATATCAACTTTGAACAACCTCAAAATATAATTTCTACTGATAGCGGTGAATTCAAACGGCTTAAGTGCAAAGTTCATCTTCAGAGGGCACCCGTTCACCAATACAGTATTGAAGCTGAGGGCACAAACTCGGGCGGAGATCTGGGGTTAGGGGGAAATATCACTTACAGGAACAGGAACATTTTTCGAAATGGGGAAACCTTCCAATTCAAAGTAAGAGGTGCCATGGAAGCGCAACGATCAAATTCTGACGAAACTCAATATGAGGACAAGTTCTTATTCTTCAACACCTTTGAATGGGGAATGGAAGCTCAGGTAAACTTCCCCCGTTTTCTTATCCCTGTGAAGCTCGAACGATTTCCAAAATATTTCAGGCCAATCACTACGGTTGCAGTGGGTTTTAATTACAGGAAGCGACCAACTTACGACAAGTATGTGCTCAATTTCACCTTTGGATACGAATGGGAAGAATCGGCAAAAAAGAAACATATCATCCATCCATTCAACATCAGCTCCATAAAAATGTACCCAACTCCTGAGTTTACCCAGGAACTGGAAGACATTGATGATGCCAGGCTAAAGAACCAATATACCGACCACCTGATCACCGCCATCCAATACAGCTTCATATTCAATAATCAGGATCTGAAAAAGATAAAAAACTTCATTTATTTCAGGGGGGACATTGAAACATCCGGAAACCTCTTTTACGCATTCAACAGTTTATTAGACAGCCAGAAAGACACTGCAGGTTACTATAAGATCGCAGGCATCAGATATGCTCAGTATGCCCGTCTGGAAGCTGATTTTCGCTATTACTGGATGATTAACCGGGAGAGCCAGCTGGTATTTCGACTTTTATCAGGAGTAGGTGTACCCTATGGTAATTCTGAATCTCTCCCCTTCGAAAAAGGCTTCTACCTCGGTGGCGCAAATAGTATGCGTGCCTGGATATATCGTGGGCTTGGCCCCGGAGGGTTTTCCAATCCAGGGGTAAATGTTGACCAGATGGGAGACATTGTATTGGAGTCTAACCTGGAATACCGCTTCCCTATATATGATTTTTTCAAAGGAGCTTTCTTCGTGGATGCAGGTAACGTTTGGCTGATGAATGCAAATGAGAATTTTCCGGAAGCAGAATTCAGGCTTAACACTTTCTATAAACAAATCGCCCTGGATGCCGGTGTTGGCCTCAGGCTTGATTTTAAATTCTTTATTTTCAGGGTTGATTTTGCCTGGCGACTGCGGGATCCATCTATGCCTGAAGGTGATAAGTGGGTAGCCCAAAAGGGCATCTGGTTCTGGAACTTCGGTATTGGTTACCCATTCTGAAATATCAATATGACCAACGCACCATCATTTGCTTATCAATGGCAAAAGGCTTTTTCATATCCCCCAACTGCAGGCCAGCTGGAGGTGATCAAGCTTATTTCAGAATATATCACCGATCCACATAGTGATAGTGTTTTCCTGCTCAAGGGCTATGCCGGTACAGGAAAAACATCTCTGGTCAGCTCACTGGTGAATGTGCTGAAAAATATACGTTTGAGGTCGGTCTTGCTGGCCCCTACCGGCCGAGCTGCCAAGGTGATTTCATCCTATTCCGGCAAAAGGGCTTTTACCATTCATCGCAAGCTATATATGCAAAGCATTACTTCTGATGACAGGATCCGCTTCGCCTTAACTGAAAATAAGCATAAGAACACCCTATTCATCGTGGATGAAGCCTCTATGATCCCCGATTCCTCTGCCTCCGACGGCAGTTTGTTTGGAAGCAGAAGGCTCCTGCAGGATCTGATAGAATATGTTTACAGCGGCGAGAATTGCAAGCTTCTGCTGATTGGAGATACAGCGCAGCTACCCCCGGTTGGGATTGAACTCAGCCCGGCATTGCATTCCGATTACCTGAAGAATAACTTCAAGCTGCAGATCAAATCATATGAACTCCGGGAAGTGGTCAGGCAAAGCCGGGAATCGGGTATACTCTTCAATGCCACCAATCTGCGCGAAAAGATCAGGGAAGACAATCTTGACATGCCCTTTTTCGATAATTCCGGCTTTGATGATGTTTTGCGCCTGGATGGCACAGAGCTGCAGGATTCCCTTCAGGATGTGTATGCCTCAACGGAACTGGAAAACATTGTCATGGTGTGCAGGTCAAACAAGAGAGCCAACATCTTTAACCGTGAGATCAGAAACCGTATCCTGTACCATGAGGATGAACTTACTGCTGGAGATCATTTGATGGTAGTGCGAAACAATTATTTCTGGTTACCCAAAGGTTCTGCAACAGGCTTCATTGCCAATGGGGACATGATCGAGCTCTTAAGGATCAGAAACATAAAACAAGTATATGGCCATCGCTTCGCGGATGTCACATTCAGGCTGATCGACTATCCTGACGAGAAAGAGATTGATGCATTCATCATGCTCGATACCCTCACTGCTGATTCCCCTGCCCTGCCTATGGATGCACAAAAAAGATTCCTGGACAATGTGATGCTTGATTATGCCGACATCCCTTCGCAGTCGATGCGTATGGCCAAAATAGCACAAAATCAGTATTATAATGCCCTGCAGGTAAAATTTGCCTACGCACTCACCTGCCATAAAACCCAGGGTGGGCAGTGGAAACATGTTTTTGTCGATCAGGGCTACCTGAATGAGGATATGATCGACAAAGAATATTTGCGCTGGTTGTACACTTCCATTACCCGTGCCACTGATAAGGTTTACCTTATAAATTTCATGGACCAATTGTGGGATTAATATCTTTATTATCTTTAACGCATTCGAAATTAACAATCCATTTCATGAGAATAAAAACAAGCATTTTACGAATAGGCATCACATTAATGATGCTGGCATTGCTGCCGCTAATTGCGGAGGCCCAAAAAGGGTACGAGCTGATGTCCCACAAAGGAAAATTTTTCATCGTATTTCCGGGTGAACCGGAATATAGCGTAGAAAATGTTAAAACTGCCGTAGGTAAGCTTGAAATGAATACTTACCTATACGAAGAATCTATCGATGTTGCATTTATGGTAGCCTATATCGACTACCCTAATGACGTGGTTGAAGAATCTGATAGTGATGAACTGCTCGACGCAGCCCTGGGAGGAGCTCTCGGATCATGGGGCATCGATATCAATAAGGTTTCATTGGAAACCAGGTGGCACGATGGATATAAGGGAATATATTGCAAGGATAGTAATGATGATACTTATGTAGCATACGAAGTGATCCTTGTTAAAAACAGGCTGTACCAGCTTGCCATATTGCAAAATGGAAAAGCAATATCAAAAAAAACATTAAAATCATTTTACGATTCATTTGAATTGAAGTAAAAAATGCAGACAAGTATGAAAAAGATTTTAATCCGGACCATTCCGGCCATATTGTTCATTTTAATAGCAGTGCAGGGGATCTCCCAAAACCTGGTGTATGAAGAGAAAACAGGTGACGATCTCATTTATTATCACTACAACATAGAAGAGAGCAGTGATGGTTATCTGATTATGGTAGCCAGGATATTTGAAGGTGATACCACCGACAAACATACCCTCATCACTGATTCCGAATACAACACCCTTTCCTGGCACTACCTGAGGTTTGGGGAACATACCGATGTATTTGCCCAATTGGTGCCTGAAGGGGTCATGATCAAGGGCTTCCTTGAAGGCGATGAAATAGATGAGCTGGAAAAGCTTGATGATGATGAAATCTGGATACAGCTATTCCCCATGAATCCGGGCATGGACAAATTTCTTTTTTCAGAAGAAGATGAGATCGTCTTCTGGTCGATTGGGACCGAAAGTCCTGCCGACATGGAGATAAACAGCTTCAGTGCTGAAAAGGAAGAATCCGGACATCACGATGAATTTGGTTGTGCAGTGATGCGGGTGAACTTCTCCCCGACCGGTTGGAAATCATGGTTCTGGGATGGTGATTACTACTTCAGGTTGAGTGATGGGCGTGTAATGGGATATCGTGGTGACGGAGCACCCGGCAAGCCCTCATCTAAAACAACCTTGATCAAGGAAAAATAACTTATTTCTTATAGATCAGCACCATCACATGTGCTGAGATACCTTCTCCCCTTCCTTCAGGTCCAAGAGATTCTGTGGTAGTGGCTTTGATTGATATATTCCCGACATTCGTATTCAATATTCCTGCAATGGCCGAACGCATTTCCAAAATGTATTCCGAAACCTTCGGTTCTTCGAGTATCAGGGTGGCATCAAGATTGCCCAGCATCCAGCCTTCAGTGCCCATTAAGGCAACGACCCTTTCAAGCAGCAACTTGCTATCGATGTCCCTGTAAGCATCATCTGTGTCAGGAAAGTGCTTGCCAATATCTCCAAGGGCCATGGCTCCCAGTAAGGCATCACAAACAGCATGTATAAGTACATCGGCATCGGAATGTCCGGCCAGTCCTTTTATGAATGGTATTTGAATACCCCCGAGCCATAGCTTTCTGCCAGGCACCAGCCTGTGCACATCAAAACCGTGGCCAATACGAAAATTCATGATTAATTACTGACCCTGAAATGCGTCAAAATCGAAGAGAAGGCTGAAGCGCAATGTATTCTCCAGTGGATTCTGCTGTTCGAGTGGGATCAGGTATGCAAAGTCGATACTGAATACATTGTATTTAAGTCCGGCACCAAGGGTGAAAAACTTACGGTTTCCTTTAGTCTTATCTTCATAGAAGAATCCGCCCCTGATGGCAAAAAGTTTGTTATACCAGTACTCAACACCACCACCAAAGCTGAACTCTCTCAATTCTTCAGAGAATCCATTCGGTGCATCATACCAGGATTGTATCATACCAGAAACAACTGAAACATTAGGGTCCATACCCTTGTCAATGATCTTATCACCGTCAGGACCAACAATGAACTGCCCTGTAGAGTCATCTCTCAGGTAGATCGGCGGTGTTGGAACCAGAAGCTTATTAATATCAAGCATGAAGGTCATGCTGTTATATTCATCTATATTGATCTGCAAAGAAGGGCCTATCCTGAAATTGGTAGGAATAAAATCCTTCTCGATATTGGTCTGGTTATAGGAGATCTTGGTACCGATGTTAGAGATATTCATCCCCCATGCAAACACACCATCGATGGCTCCCAGTTCAACAGGGTTCCTGGTTATATATTGAAATGTCAGCAGCAACAGAAATACCGGCACTGGATTCGGCTCCGCCAACAAATTGACCTTGAGTAAGGTTAGAATAAATGAACCTGGCAGCAACACCTCCCGACCATTTCTCTGAGAATTTCCTTGCATAGGTACCATCCAGAGCAAATTCGTAAGGAGAATAATAATTCAGGGGGTTTCCGATCTCATCGGTGAACAGGATCTGCCCCAATGAGAAATACCGCAATCCCATGGCTACAGTCTGACGGTCATCGATCTTATAATAGCCTGTCAGGTATCCCAGGTAAATATCATTAACCAGTTTCCTGAGCCAGGGGCTGAAAGAAAGGGAAAAACCCATTTTCTTTTCAACGAAAGCATACTTGGCAGGATTCCAATGCATAGAGTTAGCATCAGGAGAGATAGAAACACCTGCATCACCCAAAGCACCACTCCTGGCATCCGGTGCGATCATCAAAAATGGAACGGCCGTCGTAATGGTATTGAGCCTGTCTTTTCCTCCTACTTCATTGTAGGTAAGTTGTGCTTGTAAGTTCATGATTCCGGCCAGGAAAATGAATATAAAGAGACTACTTCGTTTCATAAATTAGATTGTGATTTTTGAACGTGCAAATGTAACGATTATTTATAAACTATATTGCACTCATAGATTCTTAATGTTTAATACTTCTTGTCTGGGTAAATAATACGAGGCCAATACTATAAACACTTATCCGTGCTTATTGTTTGCTCGTAAAGATGAGTTTGGAAGTTTGTACAAATTGGGTTCCCTGCGAGTCTGTCACATAGAGCCTGTAAATATAGATGCCTGTTCCAAGCCTGTTTCCACCTGAGTCTGTACCATCCCACATCAGCGGGCTGATCGACAAGCCTTCCGCAGCACTATATGCTCTCATGGATTCAACAAGCTGACCACTAATATTAAAGATCCTGATCTCCACATCGAAACTGTTTCCGGGCTTATTGTGGTCAAATACAAAATAGGTCCTGTCGCTGAAAGGATTCGGATAATTCATCACCCCTGTTAATTCCAATGGTGCCTCCACACTCACCTGAAACTCTATGCTTTTTTCCGATACATTGTTCATGTTATCCCAGGCTTTCAGGGTAAGGGTATGCTTGCCATCTTCCAGATGGGACAATGGATAACTCACCCAGCCCGACTGATATGAATCCAGGTCGGGTTCGAACAAATGATTCAGGACCACTGCAGATTGAGGATCACCATCAAGGGTAAGTATAATATCCCTGCCAATGCCATTTCCGGTTGAATTAATACCATGCTCATCGAAGAAATAAGCCAGGAAAACCGGTTCATTATCGGTCAGCTGCCCGGAAACAAAATCAGTATTGTTAAGATACATGCTCAGATCCGGCCCCGTATTATCCGGTGCTGCATCAGGATTTACTCCACCCAGCCGGGCCTTATAATAGCCCTGAGCATCACGCATGTTAATGGTATCGTAAGCATAGTAGCTTATCTTGCCATAGCCAATATTACTGACCATGTTTTGGGGCATAAAAAAGCTACAGTTAAACGCACCGTTGATGACGCTTGCACGGCCGCTATGAAGATTCTGTCCCTGGGCTAAAAAATTTGAAGGAATTGAGCCGTGCCTGTTGCCCAATGTTGACATCAGCACATCCTGGTCATAGACATCAACATAGATGACCCCGTTAAAATCCTTGAGCGTATCACCTTCGTAACTGAGTATTATACCCTGAAGATTCGCTTCCGACAAAGAGGTGAGCGTGTCTGCCTGAAAAAATGATGTAGAACCATTCACTTCGGATGTGATAATCTCATTAATCAGGATAGGACAGTTGCATGGCAGGGTCGCCCAGCAATACAAAGTTTTTAATATTGGTTCCGTTGTTCTGATCTGTTTTCGCCAACCTGACGATATCACCGATCTTATAATACTCACCGCCGGGACGTTGGAACATATACCTGTAAACAGCCTTATTCAGCCTGAAATTAGGATCTGCCCATGCAAGCCTGGAGGTGGTCAGAAGACCAATCCCTCCCCCGTGCGGATTCAGGAATACATATTCTCCCGCGGAGATAATGCCCGGTTCGTCATAGCGGCTGAATTCACAGGTAGCAGTGATGAACAGTGGCAGGCGGTTCCAGTTGGTCCATGCATTGATCATGGGAATATCCAGTATGCTTTGATATGCCCATCCTGCTTCACCACCATGGCCTGTATAGTTCACGATCAGGCTACCATACCTCCATCATGCGATCGATGGCATTGTTCACCTCAGGATAACGGTCGCCACTGATGTGATGACTCAAGGGGAAATGCATCACAATAGATCTTATAGACTGTTGTAATCCTTGTAACCGGTATCAATCATTTCTGCAGCTTCTCTGCCTGGTTAAAATGCAGGTTCTGGTCCCCGTCATGCGCAATGAAATAAATATCGTTCCGCCAGGGCCCGAGCACTTCCGGCTTCATGGTAAGGTAGGTTTCAACCTTGTCGACCATGGCATCTGCCTGTTCTATGGTATGTACCGGAAAACGGCCAATGCCAATGTCAACTGATTTGCCCCATGCATTTACACCTTCACCCGGATCCATCAAGCCGAAAAAGTCGTCGGTAACAAATGAATAGCCCAGTTTTAAGTGCTTCCAGCGACTGGTAAGCAGGTACCATGTTGGTATTCTCAGGCACCCTGTCTTTATAATCGTAAGAAGCATCGCCAAGTAGCAAAAGGTACATCTTACGATCATTTGTATCTGCCCTGTCATATAGCATGCGTACAAAATCCCTGATGGCAGATGGATCCTGCTTTCCTGAGGCGAATTCATTATAAATCTCCTGAGGTGTAACTATTAACCCACTCATCTGATCCAGCTGTTGATGCAGGTATAGCATCCGTTGAGCCTGCTCCATGAACATCGGATGTGTAAGAATGATGTAATCCACGGGCTCATATCCATGAAGGTTCTGGTTTTCCACTTCCTCGACAAACTCCACGCTATTATATCCACTGCCATCAAAGGCTATATATTCCCTGATCTCTTCTGCGGGAGCTATAAATGTAATATTCGTCTCCAACAAGATTTCCTGCCTGCCTGGTGATGTTTATAGGATCAGTCACATCCCATACAACGAGGCTTTCATCAGCTCCTGAGACCTTGTATTCTGCAACCTCTCCCGGCCCGAAGCTCAGGTGATCACGGAACGGCATAAATGGCTCGGTATAGATCAGCTTTCTCCTGGCATTGAGAGAAATGATAGTTCATCCATCCCAGAGAAGTGGATGTCGGTTTGTCATAATCTACACGGATACTTACCTCGTCACCCAGAACAGGGTAAAAACCTATGGTGTCAGGGGTGCTTGTATATGCATAAAGAGTGCTGGGTCCTGAAATGATCTTGGAAACTGGTGCCTCGAGCAGATGCTGATCGTGATAATAATATTCGAATTTACTCTCCTCCACCGATCGTGCCGCAACGCTGGTAAGCAGGCTTACCTGGTAGTCCTCAACAATATTCGGGAAATTAAAAGTATAATCATATGTATTTTGATCACCAAAGCGCTCACCATACCATTCCCTTCCGGTTTTCAGAATATTCACTGTGTCATTCTCATGAGCTGCATAATCCGTAAACTCATCCACAAAAACTGTTGGCGTCAAAGGTGGATAAACAACAATAGGGATCCTCTTTCCCTGCGCTTCTTCTATATTCAGGAAGTAATAGGTTTTATCTTCATAAAAGTTGATCTCATGAGTAAAAAGAGCATAGCCCTGAAAAGGTACATATTCCCATTTTATTGCTGATTGTCCGTAGAACAGTATATAATCCTCTTCATTGAAAACACCATCTTCTTCGCCATGTACATAAATGGCATTCTCCATCAGGTCATCAAACCTCTCATCAGAATTCTTTTCAGGAATAATGCCATTGCCATTCCCAAAGATCCTGATCTTATAAGGATCGAGTTGATCAGGATCGATCCCCATGCCGACCAGATCATCGTATGTGATCCTGAAAATTCCTGTTTTATCAGTGGCAAGACGATACCATTTTCCTGATGCCAGAACAGAATTATGGACAAACGAGCTCGTTTCGCGCACTGGTGCTTCAATCTCTGTCATCTCAATATGGAGAGAACAGGAGTCCAGCACTATAAGCATGTCTTCTGAAATATTTTTAAAAGGAAGGATCAACAATTCACCATAAGCCACACCTTCCAGGTATATGATGCTGGTTTGCAAACCGAATTCATCCTTGATCCTGTCGGCATCGGCAAGTTCCATAATGCCTTGATGTTCAAAAATACCGGTATACTCCTCATCTATTTTCGCTGAAATAGACATATTGGGTGAAGGCAGTCGAAAACGATAAATATAAACAGGAAGCAAGCCATACATATCATCTAAGTAGGCATCCCTGAAGTCCAGGGCGGTCGTTGAAATATCTGCATTCATGTACCTTGTTTCCACATGGTAGTCTTCGAATCGAACTTTATGTTCGATCTCCTGAGACCAGGCACCTAATGCAGTAAATAAAAGAATGAGTAATATATATCGTTTCATATTAGCACCTGGGGTTAATATGTTGAAGACAAGTTATCATTTTATTTGGTTGCCTGTACTAATAAACAATTTTCTGTTAAATATCCTTAACGGAGGATGACCAGCTTTTCTAGCTTTTCTGCGAAAGATCCGTCCTGGCTCCGCACCCTCAGCTTATAAATATATACACCTCTGCCAATTCTGTCGCCAAAATCATCAAGGCCATCCCAATAGATTGGCTCGGAGCGGTAACCATTAGTCATAACAAACTCATCCAGTGTTTTGATCAATCGGCCTGAAACAGTAAATATCTGAACCTGGACCTCCAGCATTGTATTGGGCTGATTATGATCGAAATAGAAGGCTGTGCTGCTTGTAAAAGGATTCGGATAATTTAATACATGTTCAATAGCCAGCTCGGCTGAGGTCGCCACTACAAACTCAGTATAGGATTCAGATGAATTATTGTGAACATCCCAAACCTTCAGCACTAAGGTATGGTTTCCTTCTTCCAGGGAGGAGAATGGATAGCGTATCACGCCGCTGGTATAGCTGTCTATATCTGATTCATAGTAATCGTTGATGATCACAGATTTGTTACTGTTGTTGTCAAGTGTGGTCACAATATCATGCCCAATACCTGTGCCAACCGTATTGATCCCACTTGAATCCATAACATAGGCAAGGAGTGTCGGATTTTCGTCTGTCATTCCGCCGAAGCCGAAATTTTCATCATTGAGATACAACTCTATCTCAGGCCCATGTTCGTCGGGAGGCACATTGCTATCAAAACCTCCAATAATAACATTTTTGTAATTTCCATTTCCATCTTCGGTATCGTTATTGGCATAATAGCTGATCTTTCCAAAGCCATAGTTGTAGGCAATATCCTTTGGTACGATGAAAGAGAAGCTGAATTCACCATTGGTGATATTCGCTTTACCATTATAAAGTATCGCATGCAAGAGGTCGAAAGAATATGGCCTACTGTCAGGATCAGTTTCCAGTGTCTGCACAACAGTGGGCTTGTCGAATACGGTTGGGCGCAGAACCCCATTATAGGATTGAATAAGCTGTCCGGCCTCATCCACAACAGAACCACTGATTGTAACCTTCTGCAATGCTTTGAGCGTATCAGGTATGTTTGTAATATTCACCCCATTGATCTTGATGGTGTTGATATTATGTTCAGGATAAGGTAACTTCAATGCAGGATCGCCCAGCAATACAAATTTTCGGTCATTATCACTGATTCCTCCGTTCTTATTCTTGGCATAGCTGATCAGGTCGCCAAAACGCAAATATTCCCCTTCAATTTGTTCAAACATCAGGTCATACATGGCATTATTAAGTTCAAAATTTGGTGAGCCATAGGTAGCCCTGGCGGTGGTAAAGAGTGATACGGCCCCTCCATTAGGGTTGAGAAGTACCAGCTCACCTGCCGAAACCCTTGTGGGATCATCATAGCGACTAAATTCACAGGTAGCTGTGATAAATATGGGCAACTTTTCAGAGTTGGTCCAAGCATTGATATCTGAGATTTCCAATATACGTTCATGGGCCCAGCCGGCTTCACCACCATGACCTGTATAATTCATAATCATGGTACCCTTGGCAATCCTTCTGTTGATGGCTTCGTTTACTTCCGGAGCCCTTTGTCCACCGGATGTACTCTCTTGAGGATAGGCATCCAGGTAGATCTTATCAATATTCAGGTTTCCGTAGTTTGTATCAAGCCTGGTAGCCATTTTCTCAGCATGACCCAGATGCAGGTTTCCATCCCCATCATCAGCAACAAAACAGATCACATTGCGCCAGCTACCCATGTTTTCCGGTTCTCCGGTAGCATAATCAAGGATCTTATCAACCATTTCTTTTGCCGACTCCTGTGTAGAAACCACCAGGCGTCCTATTCCAAGATCGAGCAGATCATTGCCCCCACCAGAACTCTCTCCATCATCGAGGAAGCCGTAAAAATCATCTGTAGCTATGGAGCTGATGATATTCATGGATCTGTGATCCTCCCAGGTAGGTACAAAATTTGAATTATTCTCGATCCTGTCCTTATAATCATAGGATGCATCCCCAAACAACATCAGGTACCTGCATTCTCCCCCGCTTATGGATTCGTCGTATAACATTTTCATAAAATCCCTGATGGCGCCGATATCCTGTGCTCCGGAAGAAAACTCATTATAAACCTTCTGCACATCCGTAAGAAAAACCTTCAGCCCGTCATATTCCTGATGGTGGTTAGCCAGTCGTGTTGCATCACTCATGAATGCTGCATGTGCAATGATTACCAGATCGGGAGTATTTATTGCATGTAGATTCTGGTTAGGTACCGATCCCACAAAAGAAACACCGTAATAACTTGTTCCATCGAAGCTGATAAATTCTCTGATGCTGTCGGCAGGCAAGCGAAAGCCCAGGGAAGTGCCGTTCAGTATACCATTCACACGTTTTACATCATATTTATCTGTCACATCCCACACTACCACCGATTGGGATGCTCCGCTGATGGTATACTGGGCAATATTTCCAGGTCCTGCCGAGGCCGGATCCCGGAAACCCATCTGTGGGCCACTAAAGTTCAGGTTTCTCCTGGCATTTAATGCGATATAATCCATCCATCCGATAGATGCAGATAATGGCTTGCTGTAATTTACCTTCAGTAGTATATTGGATCCTGTGGCGGAAAAAGTGGTTTCATCAGATGCGGTACGTGCATACTGATCGGTAGAAAAAGATACCTGTTGCACAACCAGCGTTTGTACCAGCTGGGTTCCGTTAAGGTAATACTTGAAGTTACTGCTGGAATTCGATCTGGCAGCCACTCGAGTACGCATCTGTACTTCTGATGTTAGATCAATATTTGGAAAGCTGAAGTTGTATTCAGCACTGGTTTGCACTTCATAAGGAGGATACTCGAACCAGTCACGTCCTGTTCTGACGATATTCAGGTCATCCTCTTCAATAAACTTCCTATCGGTGAACTTGTTGACCTGGTGTGTGGCTGTTTGTGTACTCGATGATACACTTTGAATGCGCTTTCCGGGACCCAGATCGGCAGTGATAAAATAATAAGTGAAATCTGAATATATATTTACCTGGTGTTCAAATTGTTCCGAAGTTGAATTCCATGACCATGAGTCAGGTGATTCTGCATAAAAAAGTATATAATCACCCTGATCGAAGCTTCCGTCATTTTCTCCTGCCACGAAGATGGCATTTTCCATTAGATCATCAGGCCTCGGAGTATTGGTGGGTTCAGGAAGCATCCCACCCCCGTTACCATATACGCGAAGGTTGCGGGGATCAATATCTGCAATATTAAGGCCCATGCCGGCAACATCATCATAGCTGATCTTATGTACACCGGTAAATTGGGTGGCTACCTTATACCATTTGCCTGATGCCAGCACCGAATTCTGCCTGTATACATGCCCGGCAGGTCTTTGAGGGGAGGGCTGGTCGATATACCTTAAACGGAAGTTAAAAGAAACCAGCTTCTGGTAAACTCCGCTCAAAACATCCTTTCGCAAAGGCACGAAGGATATCACTGCATAAGCTTGTTTTCTCTCGACAGCAATGCCAGTATTGATCTCGAGGGATGATGAGATCAATTCATGACCACGAATACTTTTGATCGCCGACTCATCAATGCTCTCCCACACTTCATCGCTAATAATAGCTTCAACCCTGATATTGGGATTTCCAATGGCAAACCTCTCACTAAACACAGGAAGATTAACAGTATTAGAATTATAGCTGGCACCATCAAAATTCAATTCCGACACAAAGCGGGTATCAGTGATCTTGATTCTGCTTACAGGAGTCCATTTCAAGTTTCTTTGCAGAGGTCCAATATCGCCAATCGATACAAGCGGAAGGATCAGAAATACTAAGAGTAAAAGAATGTTACTTCGTGTAAGCATATGCTAGAAATTAAAGCCATTACTATAATCGGATGAGCAGTTCATCAGACAAATATGAATAAATATTCAATCAAGGATATTTAAATTATATTTTTAAACGTTTATGTTTAGTTAATATTGCGAAAATAAGGCTGTTCAGGCAATTATTTGTGACATGGAATAAAAATTGTTCGTATTATTGTCAATTAATTTTTCAGGATAGATTTTGAACCATTAATGACCGGTAAACCTCATATTCTCACGCTGCTATTATTCCTGGGAGTTGTTATTAATACTCAGGGGCAGTCATTGCCTGATCCGCATTTTTCACAGTTTTATGCAAATCAGCTATACCTTAATCCTGCTCTGGCAGGATCTAACGTATGCCCGAGAATAGGTTTGAATTACCGCAACCAGTGGCCTTCCTTGCCAAACAATTATGTTTCCTACAGTGCCTCTTTCGATATGTACGTCCCCAAAATCAGGGGTGGCGTCGGGGTATATTTCCTTGGCGATAATGCCGGGGATTTGATGAATACCTATATTGTGAGTGCAATGTACTCGTACAGGCTACAGATTGGAAATTGGACATATTTAAACTTTGCTCTGGAAGGAAGTTTTATCCAGACCAGCCTGAAATGGAACAATCTCGTTTTTGGCGACATGATTGATCCCAACCAGGGTGTCGTTTACCCCACTTCTGAGGTTCCCCCTGATAACACCAGTATATCTTACCCTGATTTTGATGCGGGAATCTCGTTCTCGTATAAGGGAAATATTTATGGAGGTGTTGCGGTTCACCACCTTGCCGAACCAAATAATGGATTTTATAGCAATAGTGACAGTAAATTATACAGAAAATACACAGTGCATGGCGGAGCCTTTATCGACCTGAGTGGCAGGAACATACGTGATGAAAACTTCGGAAGTTTTGCAATTTCACCAAATTTTCTTTACATGCAGCAGAACAATTTTCATCAATTAAACGTAGGTTTGTATATAAATTATAAACCATTTATAGCTGGGGCATGGTTCAGGCATAATTTTGAAAATGCTGATGCCATTGTTCCTATGATTGGAATTGAATGGAGAGGATTGAGGATTGGATACAGTTATGATATAACACTTTCCAACCTGAAAAGCACCACTGGTGGTGCACATGAAGTGTCACTGGGATGGCAGTTGAATTGCCTTGATCAAAAAAGAAGGCGCATAAAGGCAATAAATTGTCCTCAGTTTTAGTTAATAAGTCACAAAACAATACCAAAGAAACAACAAAATCATGAAGTACAGCAGATTAGCCCTGGTTTTCCTGATGATGATCTTCATCACATCATTGTCGTCCTGTAGCTTTTTCAAGAAGAAGCAGTATTCCAGGACAACGAATTGGGAATATAACAATCCCGAGAACGGTGGTTTTGAAGTTACTGAGCGTCAGGAACAGTTTCCCGGCCCCGGCCTTATCCTTGTTGAAGGAGGTACTTTTGTAATGGGTTCCACGCAGGAAGATTTAATGTTCGACTGGAACAACTATCCTCGCAGGGTAACCATTTCTTCCTTTTATATGGACGAAACCGAGGTGAGCAACCTCGACTATCTTGAATATCTTTATTGGTTGAAGCGCATCTTTGGCGCTGATTATCCACAGGTGTTTGTCAACGCCCTGCCCGACACCCTTGTCTGGCGCGACAGGCTCTCTTATAACGAGCCCCTCGTTGAAACATACTTGAGACACCCTGCATACCATAACTATCCGGTAGTTGGTGTAACCTGGTTACAGGCAAACGACTACTGTTCATGGAGAACCGACAGGGTGAACGAATGGATATTGATCCAGGAAGGTATCCTTGATCTAGACCCGGACCAGAAAAACGAAAACAACTTCAATACCGAAGCATATCTGGCAGGCCAGTATGAAGGACTGGTGAACAAGCCGCTTCGTAACCTCAACCCCAACTCCACCGGAGAAAGGAATGCGAGCATTCAGGACGGGCTGATCACGCCACGTTACAGGCTCCCAACCGAGGCTGAGTGGGAATATGCCGCTCTCGGCCTGATCGGGAACACTCTTTATGAAAGAGTTGTTGAAAGGAGAAGGTATCCCTGGAACGGGAACTATACCCGTACAGATGAAAAGAAATATTATGGAAGCTTCGTAGCCAACTTCAAAAGAGGCCGAGGTGACTATATGGGTGTTGCAGGCAACCTTAATGATGGTGCCGACATCCCGGCTCCTATTGGTTCATACTGGCCAAACGATTATGGCCTCTATAACATGGGTGGTAACGTTAGCGAATGGGTACTCGATGTGTACAGGCCATTGTCGCTCGAAGACTTCTCAGATTATAATCCTTACAGGGGTAACGTCTTCAAAAATGCGATCCGCGATCAGGACGGTTTTCTTATTGATAAAGATAGCCTGGGTAGGATCAAATACGAAGAAGTACCTGATGAAGATCTCGTTGGCAGGTCCAATTATCGTAAAGCCGATAACAGGAACTACGATGATGGGGACCAGATGTCACATCTTTCAGAGAGTGGCGACTGGCTCGCAGAACCAACCGAATCAAACCAGACCATTGGAATGTATGAATATGGTGCTACCTCGCTGATCAGCGATGATGCACGTGTTTATAAAGGTGGATCATGGAAAGACAGGGCCTATTACCTGAGCCCTGGTCAGCGTAGATTCATGAATGAAAATATGGCAACAAACTTTATCGGATTCCGTTGCGCCATGTCAAGGGTCGGCCAGCCGACGGTCGGACGCTAATAGTGGATCCTAAAAAAAATATACTACCCCTTCCGCATAAAGCGGATGGGGTTTTTTTATATTTGTACTGATGCCTGCAATCTTGGACTTATATCAGCATTACCTGCAATCGACAGGAGTAACTACCGACACCAGACTTATTAGGGAGGGGTCAATCTTTTTTGCCCTGAAAGGGGAGAATTTTGATGGGAATAAATTTGCTGGCGAAGCCCTGCAAAAAGGAGCCAGCATGGCTGTAGTGGATGATCCGGGCCTTGAAGAAACAGCTTTTTTCCATGTCGATAACACACTGAAGGCCCTGCAGGACCTGGCTGCTCACCACAGGAAGACCATTAATATTCCTGTCATCGGTCTTACCGGCACCAATGGGAAAACAACCACCAAGGAACTGATCAGGGAAGTGCTGGTTAAAAAATACAGGGTGCATGCTACTCAAGGCAATCTAAACAATCATATCGGTGTTCCATTAACTGTCCTTGGAATAAGCAAGGATACAGAAATAGCTGTGGTTGAAATGGGTGCAAACCATATTGGTGAGATTGCTGAACTCTGTGCCATTGCTAAGCCTACCCATGGTATGATCACCAATATCGGCATCGCCCACATTGAAGGTTTTGGAAGCTACGAAGGTGTGATCAAAGCCAAATCAGAGCTTTATGATCATTTACAGCAGGTAGCAGGCATTGCCTTTGTAAATAACGATAATAGCCTGTTGACAGAACTCTCCTCCGCCATATCAACGGTAACCTACGGGACCAGCACAAAAGCTGATGTTTATGGCAACATCAGTAGCTCAGTACCTTTTCTGGAGATCGGATGGGATGGGATGAAACTGAAGACACATTTATATGGTGACTACAACTTTGAAAATATTATGGCTGCCATATGTATTGGTAAACATTTTAAGCTTGACCCTGTTCATATCTCTGATGCCATCACATCCTATATCCCCGCCAACAACCGCAGCCAGGTTATAAATAGCAGCAGCAATACCATATTCCTTGACGCATATAATGCCAACCCCTCCAGCATGCTTGCTTCCATCATGCAATTTGAGAAACAGGAAGCAGTAAAGAAAGTATTGATCCTTGGCGATATGCTGGAGCTTGGGAAAACATCGCAGGAAGAACACAGGAAGATTATTTCAGAGATTGCAAATAAGTTCGAAACAGTGATCCTGGTCGGCCCCGAATTTATGGCTGCAAGCAACATAAGCACTGCATTCATTGATACAGCGATGGCAGCATCCTGGTTAAGGGAGCATCCTGTTCATGACGCTCACATCCTTATCAAGGGATCCAGGGGGATTGCGCTGGAAAGCTTAACGGAACACTTATAAACATCGTATTGAAAAACAATCACGGTATAGGGATAATGTCGGGGACCTCTCATGATGGCCTCGACCTTGCTTATTGCATCTTCTCGCAACAGGCTGAACAATGGTCATTCAGGATCTTAAAGGCTGAAACTATCCCATATACAAAGGCCTGGAAAGAAAGATTACTTATGCTTCATAAAATCCCGGAGGATGAGATCCGCATGGCTGACATGGAACTGGGTGCCTATATCGGTCAGCAGCTAAAGAGATTCATCACAGAGCATGAATTGGAGGTTGATTTCATTGGATCTCACGGACATACTGTTTTTCATAAGCCGGAAAGAAAGCTGACCCTTCAAATAGGCAATGGAAAGCAAATTGCTGAGCACTGTGGCATCACCGTGGTCAATGACTTCAGGAGCAGCGATGTAAACATGGGAGGGCAGGGAGCACCACTGGTCCCTATCGGGGATCGATTATTATTCGAAGAGTATGAATACTGTTTGAACCTGGGCGGAATTGCGAATATTTCATTTGAAGAGCAAGGCATGCGTGTAGCTTTTGACATCTGTCCGGCAAACATGGTTTTGAACATGCTTGCAGAGCAGCTTGGCACACCTTATGATGACAAAGGAGCTCTTGCTGAGGAAGGGAAACTCATACCGGACTTATTGGCACAACTGGAGTTATTAGAATACTACCAGATTAGCGGCCCCCGTTCATTAGGCAGGGAGTGGGTTGAAAAAGAGATATTCCCCTTATTAAAAACATATGCACAGTTTAGTGTCCCGGACCTCCTTGCCACATTCACCGAACACATTGCCATGCGTATAGGAGCAGTTCTGAAGGTTGCGGGAAAGCAAATGCTGGTCACCGGAGGTGGAGCTTACAATAATTACCTTATTAGCAGGCTGCAATGCAACTGCCCTGTCGATATAATTCTACCTGAAGAGATCATTATCGACTATAAGGAAGCCATGATCTTTGCCTTACTGGGACTGCTTCGCATTAAAGAGATCAACAATGTACTCGGGTCCGTAACCGGAGCACCTAATGATCATTGCGCGGGAGAGATTATTCATCCCTGAAATACAGGATAGTATTGAGTACTGATTATTGAGCAATTTCTCCCCCCGATAATAGTCAACCTCAAACTTCAAATATCAAATATCAGATATCAGATATCAAAAAGCCTCCTTCCGGAGGCTTTTTTGATCTATATATGAAGTCTAATGTGAGTCTATGCGAGGATCTGCATCTGGAAATAGTACACGGCAGCACCGGCAAGGTATCCGGCAAGCGCCAGCAACGAAATTCTTTTCATGTACCAGATGAAGTCTATCTTTTCTAATCCCATGGCAGCAACACCGGCTGCTGAACCAATGATGAGGATACTACCACCCGTTCCGGCACAATATGCCAGGAACTGCCAGAACTGACCATCCTGTACAAAGTCAGCAAGATATCCTACTGAACCTGCTTCAGCCAATGGGTACATACCCATAGCACCTGCTACAAGTGGTACATTATCAACAATGGCAGAAAGAACACCAATGATCAGGTTGATAGCATAAATATTGTGAAGGTTGGCATCAAGATATTTCGCCAGTACATCGAGGTGACCCATCGATTGCAGTGCTGCAACGGCTGTAAGAATACCCAGGAAGAAAAATATCGTTGGGACATCCACTTTCTTCAGAATGCCTATCACTGTAAGCTTTCTTTTGTCTTCAAGTGGCTTGTTGCGATGCATGATCTCAGTTACCAGCCAGATCACACCCAGGCCGAACAACATTCCCATGTAAGGAGGCAGATGGGTAACAGTTTTGAAAATGGGAACAAACAGCAAAGCTGACACACCCATGATCAATAAGAGTTTCCTCTCAAAAGCAGTGGTAAATTCATGGTTCTCTCCATTTTCAAGCACGGGTCGCTGGACATCGCCTTTTACAGTAAAGGAAACGATAAAAAGAGGGACGATCATGGTAACTAAACTTGGGAGGATCACATATGTGATGATATTAACGGTAGTCACCTGTCCACCGATCCAGAGCATAATTGTAGTTACATCTCCAATTGGAGACCAGGCACCACCGGCATTGGCTGCAAGAACAACCATACTGGCGAAGAACCACCTTGTATGTTTATCATCAATAAGCTTTCTAAGCAGGGCAACCATCACGATGGTAGTGGTCAGGTTATCCAGCATAGCCGACATGAAGAATGTCAAAACAGAAAGGATCCAGAGTAGTTTTACCTTATTGGTAGTCCTGATACGATCGGTAATAATTTTAAAGCCCTGGTGCTGGTCAACAGTCTCAACGATCGTCATGGCTCCCAAAAGGAAGAACAAGATCTCAGCAATCTCAACAAGGTGGTGTTCAAGATCATGAACCACAAAGTGAGAAATATGATGAGAAAGTTGTGCCGGACCCTCCCAGAGGCTTTCGAAGCGGACTTCACTAACCGCAGGGAAGACAAATGCCATCACATCGTGACTGATATCTTTAACGGCTTGCCATGAAGGGCTGAGGCCCATTTCAAGGATTCCGCTTGCATTCAAGGCATAGAGGCCCCATAGGATGGTTCCTGTAAGAAGTGCCGATGCAGCTTTATCTACTTTAAGCGGGTGCTCCAGCGCAATGGCTGTGTAACCCAGAATAAAGATGATAACCATTAATAAAAACATATCTAAGTAGTTTTAAAATTTATGCGTGCAAAAGTATAAATATTTTAAGACAGGGAAGCATAGACCTGCTATTTAGACACATATTTAAATAAGTTTCTTAACAGCTGGTTTACAATTCACTAAAAAGCCTGAATTAAAGTCTTTAGAAGTGAATAATAAAACGGAGAAATAAGAGTTAATATTAACAGCTAAATGTTAACAAAAGTGGTCTAAATCCCTATCTCCTGGTCAATATCTACCTACATTTAATGCAAATTTTTATAAGATGATCTTAAGCTTTCTATTACAGGTACAGAATGCGGCTACTGCCGAACTCGAACCCACGGAGATCAGCATCTCCATTTACGAACTCGTTCTGAAGGGCGGGTGGATCATGGCCATACTTGGCCTGTTTTCCATCATTGCTGTTTATATTTTTGTCGAGAGGTTTTTCACCATCAATAAGGCATCGCGTGAGGACCGCAACTTCATGAATAACATCAAGGACTTTATCAAAGGCGGAAAGGTTGATTCAGCGCTTGCCCTGTGCAAGAGCAACAAAAGCCCAATTGCCCGCATGATCGAGAAAGGCCTGATGAGGATTGGAAGGCCCCTGAACGACATCAATGCAGCAATTGAAAATGTTGGCAAACTGGAAGTTTCACGCCTTGAAAAGAATGTAGCCGGACTGGCCACTATTGCCGGTGCAGCTCCCATGCTTGGCTTCCTTGGTACCGTCATTGGTATGATCATTGCATTCTATGATATGTCGATGGCAGGGAACAACATTGACATTTCCCTCCTATCCGCCGGGATATACCAGGCCATGATAACAACTGTTGGAGGTCTGATCGTCGGTATTGTCGCCTATGTATGTTACAATATCCTGGTAGCAAAGGTGGAAAAGCTGGTGTACCTGCTTGAGGCCAGATCGACAGAATTTATGGACCTCCTGAACGAACCGGCAAGCTAAAACAGGCAACATGGCTATTCAGACAAGAAATAAAAGAAAGGCAGAATTCAGTACGGCATCTATGTCGGACCTGGTATTCCTGCTGTTGATCTTCTTCATGCTGACCTCCACCCTGGTGGCACCCAACGCCATCAAGCTTTTGCTGCCCAGCAGCAACAGCAAGACTATGGCCAAGCAAACGGTGACCGTATATATCAACGACAGCCGCCATTACTACGTGGATGAAAACAAGGTGAGCGAACTGCAACTGCAAAGCCGCATCGACAGCAAGATCGCAGGACAGATCGATGCCTCCATCGTGTTGAGATCCGATAAGAGCGTTCCTGTGCAATATGTGGTGACTGTGATCGATGCCGTGAACAATATCAATAAAAAATACAATACAAAACATAAAGTCATCCTGGCTACAGAGCCAAAACGATAAATATGAGCGAAAAGAATAACCGGTCAAAAGGCATTGTGGGCACCATTGGGGTCCACTTGCTGGCATTGCTGGCCATTCTTTACTTTGCCCTGTCCACCCCTCTTCCCCTGCCGGGAGAAGAAGGTGTAGAGGTAAACCTGGGCAGCAGCGACCAGGGTATGGGACATGTACAGGAGCTATCCCCTCCACCGGTAGAGCAACCTCCTCCACAACTACCCCCGCCGCAATCCGATCCCGAACCGGAGCCTGAAGAGGACCTGATCACTCAGGATATAGAAGATACTCCGGCCATAGAAGAGGAAGATGTAGAAGAAAAGGATGAGGAGAAACAAGATGAAGAAGTAATCACTCCTGAAGAAAATCCTGTTCCGGAAGAAGTTGTAGAAGATGTTGTAGAAGAACCCGAGCCACAGCCCGAACCACCAAAAGTGAATCAAAGGGCATTATATAAAGGTAATACTGATACCAATGGCGACGGCAGCAACCAGGGCATTACCGGGCAGCCAGGCGACCAGGGAAAGCCTGATGGCACCCCGGATGCAACAAGTTATGAAGGCAGTGGAAAAGGAGATCATGGGATTGGATATGACCTGGGCGGAAGAGGAGCGCTAACCCTTGTCAGGCCTACATACACCTCTGAAGAAGTGGGTACTGTAAGGATAAAGGTATATGTTGACAGAACAGGCCAGGTTAAGAGGGCAGAATTTGAGATGCAAGGCTCAAACAACTCAAACCAGGGACTTGTTGATGAGGCCATAAAGGCTGCCTTACAATCGAAATTTAAAGGCGATCCCAACGCACCCTCTACCCAGATCGGATATATCACCTATAACTTTATCCGTCTGAATTAATCCTCGACTACGCTCGGATTGACAGTTTAAGCCTTTTTAAGATAGAAGGGCGCGGTGCTCTAATGAAATTTAATTATTGTGCACCGCGCCCTTCCTCTTTTTTGCTAGTTTTCTCTGTCACCCCGAGCGAAGTCGAGGGGCCCCCGGATATTGGATCTGATGAAAATAGCATCAGGTGAAAACTTAAGAATTATATTTGTGGGATGGATTACCGCGAAACCCTCGACTTTATGTACTGCCAGCTCCCCATGTTTCAACGCATAGGGCCCGCTGCTTATAAAGCCGATCTTTCCAATACAATTCAATTGTGCGAATTGTTAGAGCATCCCGAGAATGCTTTCAGGTCGGTGCATGTAGCAGGCACAAATGGGAAAGGGTCTACTTCTCATATGATTGCGTCGGTGCTGCAGGAGGCAGGATATAAAACCGGACTGTATACTTCACCTCATCTAAAAGACTTCAGGGAAAGAATCAGGATCAATGGACAAATGGTGCCTGAAAACTTTATTGTAGACTTCATTATAAAATACAAAGATCAGTTTGCGGGAATAGGTTTATCATTTTTTGAAATGACCGTAGGTATGGCATTCGATTATTTCAGGGAAGAGAAAGTCGATATTGCCGTGATAGAGACCGGAATGGGCGGGAGACTGGATTCTACCAATGTCCTTACTCCCCTGCTTTCGGTAATCACCAACATTGGCTATGATCACACTCAGTTTCTGGGCGAAAGCCTGGAAGAGATCGCAAAGGAAAAGGCAGCCATCATCAAAAGCGGGATACAAGCTATCATAGGTGAGACACAGGACGAGATCAGGCATGTATTTACTGAGAGGGCAAAAGAGGTTGGAACAATTATCAGCTTTGCAGACCGGATGGCCTTGCCTGATATTAAGCCCGGCTTAGCAGGAAAATGGCAGGAAAGAAACACAAAAACTGCCCTGGCAGCAATAGAAAGTCTTCAAAGTATAGGATTTAATATTACAAAAGATCAGATTCAGACCGGAATAGCAAATACAATAAGCAATACCGGGCTTAACGGCCGTTGGCAGATCCTGCAAAACAAGCCTCTGACGATCTGTGATATTGGCCACAACATGGATGGGATCAGGGAAGTGCTTAGGATGATCGAAGAAACTCCACACCAGCAATTACATTTTGTCCTGGGCCTGGTGGCCGATAAAAATGTTGAACCGGTACTTGAACTACTCCCGGAAAATGCCATCTACTACTTCTGCAAAGCCGACATCCCACGGGGAATGCAAGTGCAGAAACTAAAAGAAACAGCCTCATCCGCCGGCCTCACCGGAATGACGTACAATAGTGTGGTTGATGCCTACCAGGCAGCACTGAAAAATGCAGGTGAAAATGATCTGGTATTTGTAGGAGGAAGCACCTTTGTGGTAGCGGAAATTCTGTAGAAATCTGAAATCTGAACTTTGAAATCTGAACTCGGAAATGTTTTTCAAACTTAATGAAAGGCTCGAATAAAGCTTATATTAATAAATTGAAAAGCATTCTTTTTAGTACCTTTAAATGGAATAAAGATCAGAATAGCATGTATAGGTCTATTTTTGCAATACTTTTCATTCTTCTGTATGCCCAGGTAGTTTTTGCCCAGTGGAATGGCAAAACCAGTGGCCACAGGGAAATAACCTGAATGATATTTTAATGATTAGTCCGGATACAATCTGGGCTGTAGGGGAAGGCGGGGTTCTTCTACACTCTACAAATGGTAGAACAAACTGGAGTGTGGATTATTCTGCCGATGGCTGGCATCTGTATAAACTTTTCTTTACCTCATCCGAAACCGGCTTTGTGTCGGGTACGGGGCAGATAAACAAAACCATTAATGGTGGGAAACACTGGTATTCTTCTTATCATTCAGGATATGATGAAATCCGGGATATTCAGTTTATTAATGATTCAATTGGATGGGCGTGCGGTGAGGATGGCATGATGCTAAGTACCGAAAATGGAGGATTTCACTGGAATGAAAGCCATCTCCCTTATTCCCAAACCCTGCACATTCAGAAATATGCGTTCGGTCCTCAGTCTTCGGTCCTCGGTCCTCGGTCATCATTTATGATCTTTACGGACGTAAACATGATGAAGTCATAGTATCAGAAGGACAGAAGGAAAAACGCATTGACGTATCAGGCTATACCACAGGAATCTATATTGCTGTAATTACAAGCGGGAATAAGATTGCTGGACGAGAAAAGTTTGTCAAATACTGATGAAGTCAGATACAAGTAGAACGAAATATTTCAGAGTTCAAAGTTCAAAGTTCAGATTTCATCACCCCCCCGAGATCATATGCAGAACATGCACCTCATCACCAGGTCGAATGATATAGTTCTCTCGTGCTTCTTTTTTTACCAGTTTCCCATTTACTTTGGTCACCAGTAATTTGAAGGAAAAGTTTTTGTATTGAATAAGTTCAGCTAGGCTGATCTCATCACGGTCTACTGTTTCATTACGATTATTCAGCAATATCTCCATCTCAATCTTCATTTAGAAGGATCTCCAGCACCAGGTTGGCCTGCATGTTAGCCACGGCACCAACCCTGGGACCCAGCGGTGGATGTTCATCCGAGACTTCGGTAGCCCCGTCACCAACCACTAACAAATTGCCCAGTCGTTCTGTTCTGATCTGCTCATTATTTCCATATCCGGCCACACCTTGCCCTGAAACAATAATTTTATCAGGCATTTCTGTCAGTACGGTTTCAATGATCATCATCTTGGCCTGATCTGAATCGAATGCCTCAACAATTACATCACAATCAGCGAAAAATGCCTTTATACTCTCCGGATCCAGGTTCACCACATGGGTTTCTATTTTAACATCCTCATCTATCCGGTGAATAATATCCATTAAAGCTTCTGCTTTAAACTCCCCAATATGTTCCTTGAGGAAATACTGACGGTTAAGATTACCTTCCTCTACCCTGTCGTAGTCGGCCAGGACCAGCTTTCCCATTCCAGTTCGCGCCAGCGCCACAGCACAATTAGAGCCCAATCCGCCACATCCGGCTATGCCAACGGTCTTGTTTTGAAGTTTGTCTCTTATCTCCTTTTCAGTCATAATCTTTTACAAAGATAGGGGTTTCGATAAGAAAGAGTTGAATTGGTTGAATCAATAGTTGGTTGAATCAGTTAAATCGGTAGTTGGTTGAATCAGTAATTAGCCATCTCGGTAGAGAAGGTGTGACATTCCTGAATTTTCAGTATTAATAAATAGATGCAGGTAATAAGTTCATTATGGAAAGAAAAGACATTGATAATCTGGAAATTTATCAGCTGAGCATGAAAGTTGGGCAACTCACATTTGAATTGGTACATAAATGGGACAATCTACAACTGAATACAATTGGATACCAACTTATCAGATCATCAGACTCAATATCTGCAAATATTTCTGAGGGATATGGTAGATTTCACTTCAAAGATCAACGGAGGTTTTTTCATATAGCCCGAGGGTCCTTATACGAAACAAATACCTGGCTAAATAAGGCTCTCGAGAGAATACCCAAAGATTCTAATCTTATAAATGAACTGATTGGTCTTCTCCATATTCTCCTAAAAAGGTTAAATGCGTATATCAATTACATTGAAAAGAAGTTGAAAACATAAGAAATCCCTACACCTATCCGACTAACTACTAATTCAACCTATTTACTAATTGCTGATTAACCTATTTACTAATTACTGATCAACCTATTTACTAATTACTAATTAACCTATTTACTAATTACTAATTAACCTATTTACTAATTACTAATTAACCTATTTACTAATTACTAATTAACCTACTTTACTAAATACCGATTTAACTGGTTCACCTGGTCCAATCGACTCAACTAATTTATATCTTGTCTAAACTATCTGTAATCAGGTATAGATTAAGGATTTATCATACAATAAGCGATATGCATTCATTTGCATATCAGTTTTTTAGAGTGGTTTTTACCCGATATTGAATACATAAATTGATATTTTTGTTGCTCTTGTATAAATCATTAAAACAGCGTATACTATGAACATTGAGGAAATGAAAAACGCCCACAAAACTCTGGCAAAGTGGTCGTACGAATGGAAACCCTTATTCAGGGGTTATACAGATAAGACATTGTACATCAATGTGTCCAATAATGAGATCAAGGAAAAGGCAGTTCCTGCAGAGATGAAAGAAAAATTCATCGGTGGAAAGGGCTACGGACTTCGCCTCTTATGGGATGGCACCAAACCTGACACCAAATGGAACGATCCGGAAAATGAGATCAACATCTCGTCAGGCCCTATTGGCGGTATCACACAATATTCCGGTTCGGGAAAATCTATTTGTGTTTCCATCTCTCCACAGACAGATATCCCCATTGATAGCAATGTTGGCGGATTTTTTGGCCCTTTCCTGAAATTCTCGGGTTTTGATGCCATCGAATTGCAGGGAAAAGCTGAAAAGGATGTCATGATCTATATTGATGGTGTCGGACACAGCATAGAAATTTTCGAGGCACCACTTGAGCCTATGGACAGTCATGAGTTGGTTGAAGTGCTCACCGACATGTATGCTGTAGATGATAAGGACAAGAAAAACATTGCGGTAGTTTCAACAGGTGCAGCTGCAGGAAATTCCCTTATCGGGATGCTCAACTTCAGTTTCTACGATCCCAAGCGTAAAAAGGTCAGGCTGAAACAAGCAGGCCGTGGTGGTATCGGAACTGTATTCCGCGACAAGAAGATCAAAGCCATCGTTTGCCGTATTCCCGGTGTGAAAGGGAACCTGAACGATGTGAAAGACCTTCAGGCTATCATGGAAAGAGGAAAAACCTTTAACAAGGAAATGCGTGAGCTGGACGATGACCAGGCTGAAATGAGAACCAAGGGCACTGCCCACCTCGTGAATATCATGAACGACTATGACCTCCTCCCCACTCATAACTATAAATTCGGGAGCCATCCTGAAGCTGATGCCATCCATGGCGATGTATGGAAAGCACGCTTCACACAGGGCATCCCCGACGGTTGCTGGATAGGATGTAATATGGCCTGCGCCAAAGGTGTTGATGAATACCTTGTGAGGACAGGACCTTATGCCGGACAAACGGTGATCGTTGACGGACCCGAATATGAAAATGCTGGCGGTCTCGGATCCAATTGCGGTATTTTCAATCCGGACTATATCATTGAAGCAAACTTTTATTGCGATACCTATGGCATTTGTACCATCACCTGGGGAACGCTGCTGGCTTTCATTATGGAATGTTATGAAAATGGCATCCTGAATGAGGAACGCACCGGAGGAATAAAACTGAACTTCGGAAATGCTGATTCAGCTATGGAACTGCTGCATATGCTTGCGAAAGGTGAAGGTTTTGGACTGGTAGCCGGCACAGGTGTACGTAAGATGAAAGAGATGTTCATCGAAAAAGGATGGGGCGATGCCGCATTCCTGCAGGATATTGGAATGGAAAACAAAGGACTGGAATATTCAGAATATGTTTCCAAAGAGTCGCTTGCACAGCAGGGCGGTTTTGCCATGACAAATAAAGGGCCTCAGCATGATGAAGCATGGCTTATCTTCATGGATATGGTGAACAACCAGATCCCTACATTCGAAGACAAAGCCGAAGCATTGCATTACTTCCCCATGTTCCGGACATGGTTCGGGCTGGTTGGTCTGTGTAAACTGCCATGGAACGATGTGGAACCTGAAAATAATGCTGAAACAGATGAACCTGCAAAGGTGCCTGAGCATGTCGACAACTATGTAACCATCTACAGTGCCGTTACCGACAAGCCTTTCAGCAAGGAAGAGATGATCAAAATGTCGGAGCGGGTATATAACTTCCAGCGTATATTCAATCTCAGAAGAGGTTATGGGATCAGGAAATTTGATGCCCAGCCGTATCGAGCAGCAGGACCTGTAACAGATGAGGAATACGAATCAAGAGCGGAACGCTACGACAAGCAGCTGAAAGAGATTCTCGGCGTGGACCCCGAAGGAAAAACTACTGGAGAAAAGAAAGCAATCCTTCGTACACACCGTGAAGACCAGTATGAAAAACTGCTCGACGCTGTATATCACCGCAGGGGATGGACCAAAAATGGTGTACCCAAGATCTCACATCTGCAAGAATTAGGAATGGATCTTCCTGAGGTATTAGAGGTTGTGAAGCCACACCAGGAATAATTGATTCAAACTCTAAGTTCTAAATTCTAATTCTTCAATGCACCTCACCCCCTAAATCCCCCTCTCCTCAAGGCGAGGGGGACTTTAGAATTTTAAACATTTGAACTTGTTTAAAATGTAGAACCTAGAAATAAGTGTTTACAAAAAAAAGGGCCGACTAGCGTCGGCCCTTTTTTGAATCAAACAAAACCAAAAATAATCTGATAGACCAGACTATGCTTTAATGCTCGTGCCCATGATCATGTTCTTCAGGGCCGAAGTATGCTTCTTCAAATTTTTCTACTAAAACAAAGAGTTTCCCGGTGTATTGCAGGTCGGTCGACTGTTTTGTTTTCATGGAATAGATAAGCATCTCATGCAGTATTGTGATCTGGGAAATATATTTAGCGTATGCTTCTTCCTCCTCGGGGTCAACTGGTTTGATCCTCTGGGTCATGAAATACTGTTCAGTAATTTCCTGGATGAGGTTGGCATGGTGTTCCTTGGTATCGATCCACCTGACCAGCTGATTATAATTGATATCTTCTTCAGCCGACAAGGTTTCGATCTGTATCATGGCTTTTTCAATGGTCATGATATGCTCTTTGACCAGTTCAATACGAAGGTGATCAGTATATATCCCACATGGTACCTCGCAATGGGCAAAAGCGGCAGTATTCATGAATACTGCAAGTACAAATACAGCGATGAGTTTAAATATTTTTTTCATTTCAAAAGTTTTTTCGTGATTAATATCAATCAATCAACATTTTCATCTGCAACAATGTTCAAATATTTATAAATTTGCCACCCGATATGTATACATTAACATAACGACATCGGAAACAAAACTCATGGGGAAAAGAGGTAAGTCAAACAGATTCAATGTATTGCTTAATTATAAGCTATGGTTATCTTCTCTCAGTGGCGAAGGAATCATCTCAGAAGATGTTTATGCCCTTCTTTTGGGAATTCGCAATAAAGGCTCACTGAAAGCCGCTGCGGATGATGCAGGGATCAGCTATCGTAAAGCATGGGGCGATCTGAAAGAGGCAGAATCAATGCTGGGTTATGAGCTTACCGATAAGACCAGGGGTGGAAAAGAAGGCGGACAATCGGTACTTACTCCCGCTGCCCTCAAACTGCTCGAAGCCTTTACTGCACTGCAGGAAAAACTGGACGATGCAGTAGAGGAAGCATACCAGGAGATGAAGAAAAAAATGGAGCTATAAGGACCTGGATATTGATGAATAATAGTGGCCAAATAAAACTTTTGATCGGTATCGACGACACCGACAATGCCGATAGCCGGGGCACAGGCTTTCATGCACGCCAGCTTGCCCATAAATTGGAATCGAAGGGTTTCGGAAAGGTCCACGGTATTACCCGGCACCAGCTTTTTGTTAATCCTGCCATCAGGTACACCTCACAGAACAGTTCAGCCTGCATTTTTATCGTTACCGACAAGCTGCAAGAGCTTACATCCATTTGTGAAAAGTACCTCAGCAAAGAAAGTGCCCCTGGTTCTGATGCCGGCCTCTGCCTGATTCCTTTTGACGAGGTTCCGGAACAGATATTGGAATGGGGCCTGCTTGCTAAGAATACAGTACTACATATGAATGATGCCAACGCACTGGCTGCAAAAATGAATATTTACCTCAAAGGCTTTACCGGAAACCATGAAGGCATTATTGGCGCCCTGGCGGCTGTTGGCCTTCATGCCTGCGGCAATGATGGCCGGTATATCTGGAGAAAAGGCATTAAAGAGCTCAGGGAAATGGAAGCCGGCATCTTCAGGATACAACAATTGATAGATGAACTAAAATTGGATGAGATCTGCACCATGAGTGGTGAGCATCCGAAAAAATATGACAGGATCGCCGTTGGCGAATGGATCCGTCCGATACGTAAAGATCATAAAGCTGTATTAATCACTGAAAGAACTGATAAGTATGATGAATATGAATGGAAACTTACCGGAAAAGAATACATACGGTCTATCTCTTAATACGAGCATCGCCACTGTGTTGGAAATGCTCCTGATCGTGATGGCTGGTGGACTTGCCGCCTATATGCATTTTAATATCAGGATACCCCTTGGCATCCCGGGGCACCATGGACTGGAGTTTATGGCCATCATCTCCCTGGTCAGGCTCACTTCAAACTTAAAATATGCAGGAATGATAGCCATGCTTGGAGTGGGATTTATTTTGCTTATTCCGGGTGTTGGAGGAGGCAGTTTTCTGCATGGGTTTAGCTACCTCCTGCCAGGAATTCTTCTCGACCTGGTATATATGGCAGAAAAAGAACGCATACGTAATATGCTCATGATAGCCCTGTTTTCCGGACTAGCCTACATGTTAATCCCCCTGAGTAGGATAATATTGAACCTGGTCAGCGGGTATCCGTACATGGCTTTCGTAAAATATGGCATAACATATACTGTGCTCAGCTTCTTCTTCTTCGGAATGTTAGGAGGATTGCTGGGATTCGGCCTTTTTAGTATTAAGAATTCTTTCATGAAATCAAAAAATGACAAGCACTAACTCAAAATTCAATTATGCAAAGATTTCCGGCATCATGGTAATGATGCTTTTTATTGCCTTTGCCTGTAAAAAATCAGAAGAAAATTTCCCTCCAACAATCAAGCTTATCCCGGGCGAAGGATATATCCATGGCGATACCATTCTGGCCAGCGGAGCTGACATCAAGCTTAAGGTACAAATGCAGCGGGGTGACCTGAATATAACTAACTTCCTGATCGATGTATATACTGATAGCGTAAGCCGATATTTCGATACAGGCATGAACGTTGAATACATTGTTTGGGAAGGGGCATTTATTAAAACGCTGGCTCCTATCGAAGACTGGAAATTTATGGCAATCGACCGTGATGGGAATACTACAACCACAAGTATTAAGATCGGCCTCGATACCAGCACACAGTTTACACCACTGACAGATTTTGGCCTGCTTGATTTTGGTGCCCAGGATAACCAGCAAAGCGGTGGGTGTTTTGACATTACCGGAAACAGCATGTATTTCCATGCAGAGGTGGCTACGGATACATCTTTGCAGAAAAAAATTGATATGCTTTGTTATTATGATGCTGTTGACAATAACACCATTGCCTCTTCAGGAGCCAATATCGAAGACGATATCTTTCCTGTCAACCCGAGCAACTGGACCAATAGAAATGAGACAAGATATTATCCCACATCGCTCACTGTTGATGATTTCAACGCAGCGGTAAACGATAGCATCATCCTTGCCAATTATAATGAAGGTGAAGCGAAGCGAAAGGCTAAAAAGCTTAAAGTCGATGACATATATACTTTCCGTACAGCAAGCGGAAGACTTGGCATTTTTATGGTGAATGCCGTAAATGGCACCAATGACGGAAGCATAAACATAAGTCTCAAGACACAGCCTTAAATGCAAAAACTGATCAGTATAGTGATACTGGCAGTTATACTGTCAGGTATTCATAGTACCCTAAAGGCAGATGACAGCATCTTACTTAAAGGATGGGTGAAGGATACCTACAATAAGACTGCACTGGAAGATGCACACGTGATTATTGAGGAGCTTGATGCCGGAACAATAACGAACCACAAGGGGATGTTTGTTTTCTCCAGGCTGTCGGCGGGCACCTATACCCTTACCATCAAACACATAGGATATCTTGACTACAGCACTCAGCTTGTACTTGATTCAGGGTTTAATGAACAAACCTTCCTGCTCAGCCCAAGGGTGATACAGATCGACCCGGTGACCATTACCGCCACACTGACCAAAAGAAAGCTGTCGTTGATGCCTGCGAGGGTCTCCTTGATCCCTGAGCGACTTATTGAGCAGATGCCAGCCAACAATACCGATGACCTTCTGAATGGCATCTCCAATGTTTATGTACACAGACCATGGGGGATCTTCTCCAAGAGCGCCAGTGTGACCATGCGTGGATTGCCGGGCAGTTCACGAACGCTTATTCTTCTGGATGGAGTCCCCATGAATAAGGTTGGGGGCGGTTCCGTGAACTGGAATTTTATCGAACCTTATGATATAGAGGATATCGAAATAGTGAAAGGACCTAGCTCAGCTATTTATGGAAATAATGCCATGACCGGGGTGGTCAATATGACCAGCAGGAAGCCTGTGGGTCATCTGGAAGGCAATGTCAGGGCATTTGGAGGATCCCTCGGAACCTTCGGGGGAGCCTTTAATGTGGGTGGGGTTGACCTTTTAAAAGGATCAGGACTGTATTGGAAGCTGAACGGATTTCTCCGTAATGGGGACGGTTACATCAATGAGCCTGAAGAGACCCGTGATTCAATCGACTCAAAAGTTGACCTGAATGAATATAGTGCAGGGATCCTGGCAGGATACCGCTTCGATACGGCAACAACACTGGATTTGAGCTACCGCTACTATTTCGGGCAATTTGGTACGGGCACCAGAGTTTACGAGGATGATGGCTCATACGATCAATATAGAAGCCAGCTAGTCATTGCCAGTTTTGATTCCCGCCTGGGGAAATTCAAATTGAATACCAGGATATATTATCAGCAAGAAAATTTCAGTCAACAGAATGAGAGTTTGAGCAGTTCCGGAAAATATAAGCTTTCCGACACTGAGATCGAGAAGCAGGATTATGGACTCTGGTTTAATATCTCACGAACATTTTTCCGCAATCACCTTTTTACTGCCGGATTTGAATTAAAGCAAGGCGATATGGATGCCCGGCAGATCTTTCGCACTTCAACCGACAATGTCAACTATGGGGGTATGCTTGGATTTGGAGGCATATTTTTACAGGATGAGTTCCGGATATTCAGGAAACTCTCTGCCATTGCCGGGCTCAGGTTCGACTATGCCCGCTTCACAAATGGATTCCAGGATGTGACAAACCCCACGAGCAATACCGGCTTTATCAGGGATATCTCAGCAAATTTCAGCGACAGCGACTGGAATCAATTCAGTCCAAAGCTGGCCCTTCAATATGAGGTATCAAGAAACATAGGCATCTATGTTTCCGTTACCACAGGTTTCATGCCCCCAAAGATCGATGACCTGGTCAAATCGGGTAAGATATCAAAAGGCTTCAAGCTCGCCAACCCGGAACTAAAACCTGAGAAGCTTATCAACTATGAGTTGGGGCTCACTATGATGCTAAATGAAAAGATTTCCATTGAACCATCAGTATATTATTCTCAGGGGTATGATTTTCAGTATTTTGTGGCAACTGGCGATTCTGTGGAAACAGGGGGAGCTGATCTGAAGCCGGTTCTGCAGCGACAGAATATTGCAGAAATAGGGCTTATTGGTACCGAAATTACCGCAACTTATAAAATCCTGAATAACCTGGCCTTTTCAGCCAACTACAGCTATAATCATTCTGAGATCCTCGAATTTGATGATCCAGATAACGAGGACAAAGACCTTGCAGGAAAGAGTTTGATAGAAGTGCCTATCCATATGGCCAATGCCAGCATCAGCTGGCAAAACAAAATTGTTAATGTAATGTTCGACTGGCATTTCTTAGGGAAGCAATGGTATGACGATGAAAACACACAATATATTGATCCTCACAGTACCTTCGATTTGAAGTTGACCAAGAAGCTGCCAATGGGCATTGGATTTGCATTCACCGTACAGAATATACTGAATGACATGACCATCGACCGCAAGGGGAAATTACCTCCAGGCCGTTTTATGATGTTTGATGTCGTTTTTGAGTTTTAGGCTTGCTTAGCGCCTCAGGGTAAAGTTCTCGCCCAGATACACCTTTCTTACATGTTCATCTTCCGCAAGTTCTTCTGAGCTGCCTGCTTTAAGTATACTGCCTTCGAAGAGTAAATATGCGCGATGAGTGATATTCAGCGTCTCATGTACGTTATGATCAGTAATGAGCACCCCGATATTTTTTTCTATCAACTTTGAAACGATGGTCTGAATATCTTCCACTGCAATGGGGTCAACCCCTGCAAATGGTTCATCCAGTAAAATGAAGCTGGGATCTACGGCAAGGGCCCTGGCAATTTCTGTCCTGCGGCGTTCACCACCTGAGAGCTGAATGCCATAGCTTTTGCGAACATGCTGCAGGCCAAATTCTTCGAGAAGTGATTCCAGACGTTCTTTTTGCTCTGTCTTGGAGAATTTTGTAAACTGCAGCACAGCTCTAATGTTGTCTTCCACACTCAGTTTCCTGAATACCGATGCTTCCTGGGCAAGGTATCCTATGCCTATCTGGGCCCGCTTGTACATTGGAAAATCTGTGATATCCGTATTATCTAAGAAAACTTTTCCGGAAAAGGGCTTGATCAGGCCAACGATCATGTAGAACGAGGTTGTTTTCCCGGCACCGTTCGGTCCAAGCAAACCAACAATCTCCCCCTGGTTAACCTCAAAAGACACATCACGGACCACTGTTCGCTTGCCGTATTTTTTTATAAGGTGCTCTGTTCGTAAAATCATAATCAGATCAAAGTTAACTAAAAAGATAGTGCTGCTGAAACAAACACTCCGAAATTTCTGGGCTTGTTCTGATCCCGATGGGTCAGCCGCCAGATGGCATCTACCCTGATAAACTTGAAAATATTCTCAATGCCGACACCGGCCTCGTAATATGGAGAGCTTGTCTCGATTTGATCACCGGGAAAATCTGAATATGCTTTGTTCTCGTCCGACAAAGATCCCAATAAAGCCCTTGCATGAATAACTTCACGCCATTTCAGCTTCCTCATAAACGGAATATGGTTTAAAAAGAAACCGTCGAAATGATGAGTATAGTAAAGGCTGACATACTGGTCGTTAATGACTTCATAATAGTTCATCAGGTTATAAGCATATTCATCAAAGAGGAAGGTTTCATTGGCAGGTTGAAGCTTCAACAATGGATATGGCAGGGTACCCCATATCTTTCCTGCTTCCAGAATATACTTAGACCATCCGATTGAAAAAACATTAAACCACTGCTTCACCTGGAATTGCAACTTGTGATATTCATATTCACTTAAGAAAATTCCCGGGACACCATAACCATATTGTAACTCGAATACCGGATATTTGGTTCCTACCGTGATCCTTGTAAATTCACCATGTATATATCTCTCCTTATAAGCCCATCGGGTTTTAATACCGATCTCAGCCGATATGATATTGTCTTCGATCATTACCTCATCCGGCTCTGGGTATACAACAAATTCCGCATCTCCGACAGGAAATAGCTTACGATGCGCAAAGCTGAAGGTGTTAGAGAATCCCTGCAACCATTCATGCTCATAAGCAACTTCATAGCGTTCAAGCATTGACAGTTTGTTGGCAGGATTTCGCCTGAAAAATACAGCAAAGAAATTCTCCTGGCTGAAGGCATCCTGGCTTTGTCCGAGCTGCACCATATCATAAAGATATGAACCGCTAAGCGTCCTGCGCGGGTTCTTATTTACCATATACAGAAATCCCAGGCCAAACTTATAGGTCAGGTCTTTTGTGCCGTAGGCAACATGCCCTTCCAGCATCAGCTTATTACTAAACTGATTGCTGGTACGTCCCCCGAAGCGGAACCTGGTACCCTCTATAGAGTTAAAGCTTATTAACTTATAATATGGGCCCAATTCAAAATTACCCCAGATATAATAGCCATTGACAAGCATATAGCCAAGATCCATATAGGTGTTGAAAAGCGGTACGCCTTTTATGGAGTCGATCATTTCATAGATGCCCTCCTCCCGTTTGGTCAGGCTGTCGTGCCGGGCAAGTTTCCAATAGTGTTCGTCCTTATCTCTGGCATCATCTTTAATGATCACCTTCACCGGGCTCTTATAAAACATATCATCCCTGGCCTGGTTGAGTACAAAATTTTGCGAAGATGTAGTCCGGTGACCGTAAACTCCAATCGTTTTTGATTTATTCCTGAGATTGAAATCGCCCATCAGGTAATCCTTGGTCAGCATCCAGTATTTTCCGTCGATGAGGCTATATTCCTGCTTGATAATGCCTGCATTAACAAAGTTCAGGTTCAAATCACCTGCTATAACCATCTCTACCTTCTTCACAGCAAAAGTTGTATCATGAACCCAAAATGTACCCGAGAAAGTAAGCTCCTGCTTGCGTCGTGGTTTAAACATGATGTGATAACACCACTGATCATCGAGATATGCACTATCGACAAGGTAATACCTGTAAAAAGTCAGGCCGAAGTTGGCTACCGGGGAAACAAAGTTCTTCTGGAAGAGGGTGATATAATTATCATATATGTTCACACTGGTATTCAAATCGCCCAGGAACTGTGTGATACTCTCATTCTCCACACCGGATAGCTTTGATGCCTTTATGATCTCGATCCTTTCTTTAGGGCTCTTCCGATAATAAATATTTGACATGGTCTCCGACAAGAATACAGGCAGGTAGGCCTTCCCGTTCAGGGTAGAGGTATCCATATAATTGAAAATGAAATCGAATGGCTTGAGAAGCTTTCTTTGCTGCAACTTTTCAGTTATGTTGTTGGCATCAAACTGTATCTTTGTATAAACCTCATACTCATAGGCATCAAACTCCTTCTTATTATTGATCTCTTTATTTTCAATTACCTTCTTCAACAATATCTCCGCCGGGTTTTCCCCCGGGAGGATGACAACCTCCTCAAGTTGTATATTTTCAGGTTCGAGGGCAAAATCCAGCTTCTGAAAGATTCCGGGAGTTACTTTTATCGTCTTAGCCAGATAGCCAATATAAGAGGCATGCAAAGAATCGCCCGGGGAAAATGTTTCTATTGCATACTGCCCCTCGAAATCGGAGGTAGCACCAATGCTTGTTCCTTCGAAATAAATATTCACAAATGGAATTGGTTCGCCTGTCACAGCATTGCTTACAACACCCATGATCTTTGTCATCTGGGCACGCAGAGGCATAATTGATACCAGTGATATCAATAATAATAAGCTAAGGCGCAGGTATAAAAGATGCTTCATCAGGCTGACTGCAGTTCATCCCAAAATTCAAGGGCTCTGCGGGTATGAGGAATCACGATGGTGCCTCCAACAAGGTTGGCAACCCCAAAGATCTCCATAAGTTCCTCGATTGTCACTCCCCGTTCATGGCATTGGATAAGGTGGTATTTGATACAATCATCGCAACGCAGTACCATGGAGGCTACCAATCCTAGCATTTCCTTGCTTCGGGTATCCAAGGCCCCATTCATATATGTATTGGTATCCAGGTTAAAGATCCGTTTAATGATCTTATTGTTTTCTACAGATAACAGGCGCTCATTCATCATCTGCCTGTAGGCATTGAATTCCTTGATATTTTCACTCATAACATTCCGGTTTATCAGATGATCCCTTCCTTGATGATATCGTGCATATGCACAACACCCACATAGCCCCCGTTTTTCAGAACAGGAAGTTGGGTAATTTTATTCTTCCTCATGATTTCCAGGGCATTCACCACAAGCTCTTCTTCATCGATGGTCTGGGGATCAGCTGTCATGATATCAGATGCGCATAAGGTTTCCATGTTGCCTCCCTGCTCCAACATTCTCCTCAGATCTCCATCAGTAACGATCCCAAGGAGTTTATCACCTTCCACCACAGCTGCAGCCCCCAGCCGTTTCGAAGAGATTTCCACGATCACTCGTTTGATATCATCAGCCGGGCTCACCATGGGTTTTTCATTCTGTGTATACAGGTCGGAAACTTTCAGGTACATTCTTTTACCCAGCGAACCTCCGGGATGAAAACGGGCAAAGTCTTCAGCTGTGAATCCTCGGCATGAAAGAAGTGCCATGGCAATAGCATCTCCCATTACCAGTTGAGCAGTTGTGCTTGCAGTAGGCGCCAGATTGTTGGGACAAGCTTCCTTCTCAACAGTCGTATCAAGTACCAGGTCGGCCTGTTTTGCCAGGTATGATTCTGTATTACCGACAATAGCAATAAGGAGATTCTTCCGGCTCTTTAACAAAGGAACCAGCACTTTGATCTCAGGCGTTTCCCCACTTTTCGACAGACAAATAATAATATCATCCTCGCGAATAATGCCTAGGTCACCGTGAACTGCATCAGCAGCATGCATAAAAATTGAAGGTGTCCCTGTTGAATTCAGCGAAGAAACAATCTTCTGGGCAATATTGGCACTCTTTCCAATGCCAGTAATGATCACCCTTCCGTCCGATTCAATGATACTTTCCACGCTACTGACAAAGTCATTATTTATGGAGGATTTCAGGCTTGAAATTGCATTTACCTCATTATCAATGCTTGCAATTGCAATCTCACGAATTTCTTCTGCTGATTTTATTAACACTTTTTTGTAATTTTTATTTCAAATGAAGTTTTTTTTCGTTATATTTGTTTTAGCGGGAATAAAGTATTTAAACTTAATTGAAAATGAAAAACCTAGATTGCATAATTACAACGATAATTATTCCTGAAAATTTTTCACTCTGGCCCTACAAAGATATTGATTTTTAAGATTTGATGAATATGGCTGAGACTAAAGTAAACTCCCTGCACGAATTATTGAAGAAAATTTTCGGGTTTGATAGCTTTAAGGGTAATCAGGAAGCCATTATTGAAAACGTTCTGAAAGGCAATGATACTTTCGTGATCATGCCTACCGGTGGAGGCAAGTCGATGTGCTACCAGCTGCCGGCCCTGATCAAGGATGGCACTGCCATCATTATCTCACCTCTCATAGCCCTGATGAAGAACCAGGTTGATACCATCAGGAACTACGGTGCCGATGAAGGTATCGCCCATGTAATGAACTCCTCCCTTTCCAAATCGGAGCTGAACCAGGTTAAAGAAGACCTGGTGAGCCAAAAGACTAAATTGCTGTATGTAGCCCCGGAATCGCTCACAAAAGAAGATAATATTGAATTCCTGAAAACCATTGATATATCCTTCTATGCCATAGATGAAGCCCACTGTATCTCAGAATGGGGTCATGATTTCAGGCCTGAATACCGAAGGCTGAGACCAATTATTAATACCATCGGGCAAAAGGTTCCCGTGATGGCCTTAACGGCAACAGCAACACCCAAGGTACAGCATGATATTCAGAAGAACCTGGAGATCCTTGATGCATCAATATTCATGTCTTCCTTCGACAGGCCCAACCTGTATTACGAGATCAGGCCAAAGGTCAAAAGTGTTATTCATGATATTATCAGGTATATTAAAAGCCATAACGGAAAGTCGGGAATCGTCTATTGCCTGAGCCGCAAGAAAGTGGAAGAACTGGCTGATGCCTTCCAGGTGAATGGCATACGTGCACTGCCCTATCATGCGGGGCTGGATTCCATCACAAGAAAAACAAACCAGGACAAGTTCCTGATGGAAGAGGTAGATGTGATCGTGGCTACCATTGCTTTTGGTATGGGGATCGATAAGCCTGATGTCAGGTTTGTGATACATCACGATATTCCCAAGAGCATCGAAAGCTATTACCAGGAAACTGGAAGGGCAGGAAGAGATGATGGGGAAGGCAACTGTATTGCCTTCTACAGTTACGATGACATTATCAAACTGGAGAAATTTATGAAGGGTAAGCCTGTTGCAGAACAGGAGATCGCGAAAGAGCTATTGCAGGAAACTGTATCATACGCCGAATCGGCCTCGTGCAGGCACAAGCTGTTGCTCCACTATTTTGGAGAATCCTACGAAAAAGAAAACTGCGGCGCCTGCGACAATTGCCTGAATCCAAAGAAAAAATCTGAAGCCAGCCATGATATCAAAGTGGTTCTGGAAGCAGTGGTCTCAATGAACCAGTTATTTAAGTCAAAACACATTGCCAATGTCTTGACAGGTAAAAACACAGCTGCTGTTAAATCCTACAAGCATAATAAACTGGATATTTACGGCAAAGGAGCCGACAAGGATGAGAAATACTGGAATGCCGTTATCAAGCAGGCACTCATCAGAAAATTTCTGATCAAAGATATAGACAACTACGGTTTGTTGAAGATCAGTCCGGAGGGTGAAGACTTTATCAAAAAGCCATATTCAATCATGCTTGCCCAGGATCATGATTACGAGAGTGATGAAGAAGAAGCACTTGTAAATTCGCATAAGACCAGCACTGCCGACAAGGCCCTTTTCTCTATGCTCAAAGACCTGAGGAAAGATATCTCGAAAAGAGAGAACCTCCCTCCCTTTGTCATCTTCCAGGATCCTTCCCTCGAAGATATGGCCATTCAGTACCCTGTCAGAGAAGAAGAGCTTCAGCACATCACAGGCGTAGGTGCAGGGAAAGCCCAAAAATATGGTAAACCTTTCCTGGAACTGATCTCAAATTATGTTGAAGAAAACGACATCATCCGTCCAAACGATATGGTGGTCAAATCGGTGGTGAATAAATCAGGATTAAAGGTATTCATCATCACCAACATCGACCGTAAGATCTCTCTCGATGATCTGGCAGCTGCAAAAAGTCTCAGTCTGAGCGAATTGCTTGATGAACTGGAACGTATTGTTGCTTCAGGAACGAAGATCGACATCAACTATTATATCGCAGAGCATATCGACGAATACCACCAGGAAGAGATCTATGAGTACTTTGGCGAAGCCGAATCTGATTCCATCCAGGATGCCCTGGAAGAACTGGGAGAGGAAGAGTTTTCAGAAGAAGAGATCCGCCTTATGCGTATTAAATACATGTCAGATGTGGCCAATTGATCCCCCTGTAAAAATGAGAAAGCCGATATTGCTGATCATTGGTCTCATGATGCTCTCGTCATGCTATACAACCCATTACAAAGATCAGCAGCCCCCTCCAAAAAATCTTATTGATAAGGACAAGATCGTATTGATCCTGGCCGATATAGAACTCGCCGAATCAGCTCTGCGCCAAAAACTAAATCATGGCTATGAGGTCAAAGAAGTAAGGGAGACCTATTACAGGAGCATCTTCAACGAATACGAGATCAGCAGGGAACAGTTCGACAGCAGCATGACTTTCTACAAGCAGGACCTTGATGGATTAAACCAAATTTATGAAGAGGTAATCACCCGCTTGAGTGTAATTGAGAGTGAGGTGGAGCATGAGGGAATTTAGAGTACCGGGTACTTGCTAATTTTTCACGTAGGTGCAAGTGCAATTCTCCATTGTTCCTGAGATCAAAAGGGAATAGCCCCATGTAATGGTCTCATCGGCATTATACACTCCGTTCCCTTCAATATTCCAGCCTTCGCTGTTGATCTGTGGATATACAACTATGGAGGTGCCAGCAAGAATAGCAGTGTCGGGTTCTCCGGCATGTGAAAAAGCAAAATTCTCAATTAGCAACTGAGCAGAATTGGACGGGTCTTTGCTGATATTCACCAGGTATTTGCCTTTACCGCAGTTTTCATTGTTCACATTCCATGCACCTAAAAACTTATCTCTGGCATCGGGCACCGGAGAAGGGTTGTTATCATCCAGGGTATCGCATGCACCCATCATGAGCAAGGCCATAAAAAAGCTTAAGAATATTATTCTGTTGTTTTTTATCATGGTTTATCTCCTTTTTGGTCTACCATTAAACAGGTAAACAATAATTACAAATACACTGAATGCCAAAGTAGTGATCACCTGTATATCGATTGGTGTTGTCACAAGTTCACCACTGAGCCATCCCATTTCAATGCAGATAAACTTTAACAAATAATATACCACTTTGCTAAACACTATACTGATGAGTATGGCGAGTAGGGACATTTTCGTTTTATCGAGCAGGAACCAGAAAAGCCAAACGTTCATCAGCAGTTCAATAGCCATCAGCGATGTTTTGGTGATGGAAGGGTGATAGCCAAAAAAGTATGAAGCAAAAGGCAAAAGGAGTGCAAGTATCCAGCCATTCCACCTCGGGGTGAAAGCAAATGCCAGGATAAGCATCATTCGCATAGGATCCAGAACATACAAAGGGTATCCTATGAGCTTCGAAATATCACCCATAAAAATGATAAACAGAACAGCCAGTATATCCAGCAATAGGGAGGAAGAGATCTTGATGGTAAGTTTGGTTTTCATACCGTAAAGTTACAGCAAAAAACTAATTCAGATAAGCTAATCGAGTAAAATGATCTTGCTCAGGGTATCGTGATTTCCATTCCTGACCAGGCGAACGAAATATGTCCCTTCCGGAAGACTTCCCAGGTCCACCTCCAGGATATGAGTACCTTCATTAAGATTCCCGGGAACGGATGAATAAACCTTACTCCCCAGAAGATTATACGCTTCAAGCTGATAATGGGCAGGATCCTTTGCAACAAAGCTGACATTGATCAGGCCTCTGGAAGGATTGGGATAAACGTTTAAACTATTTTTTATTTCTGACACCTGATCTTCGACACCCACCATTGATCCACCTGCAGCAATTATAGCAGCATTTATATTTTCCTGCGTAGGCTTCCAGATATATTTTTCCAATATCGTCCTGTCGGGGGCGATCAGAATCACTGTAGGTGTAGAACCAACCTCATAATTATTATAAACCTGGTTGCCTCCACCCTGTATTCCGCTAACTGAGGGTGTTGTATATCCGTAAATAGAATCAAAGTATGCAACCCCCTGATTATCATCACCCCAGGCGATCTTCATAAAATATACATTGCTTGAATTTTCTCCAAAATCTTCAAATGATGCCTGAAAATCGGGTGAATAGAGCAAACAAAAGCTACAGCTAGTACTAAAGAAATCTATTACAACAAACTTACCTTCATCCAGGATGGGAAAGAGTTCGATCTGTTCTCCATAAATATCCTTCACTGTAAAGTTCAGTGCAGTATCCAATGGTGTCTGACTGTGAGCGTATTGAAAAGTAATTAGGAGTAATAAAAGAAGTATATATTTTTTCATGGCCTGGTTAAGAATAAAAATAGTATTACTATAAACAAGAGAGGGAGTTTATAGTTCACTGAAAATTTTTTCTGCCAGGCGGCTGGCACCGATACGGAAAAGGTCTTTTGTTATCCACTCTTCCCCAAGGACAGCATAGGTCAATGCATAATATTTCAGGGCAGTCTCAGGATCGGCTATGCCTCCGGCAGCCTTAATACCCACTTTTTTGCCACCCATTGCATGATACTCTTTTATAGTATCTATCATCACCAGGAAGGCTTCCGGTGTTGCTGCCGGCTGTATCTTTCCTGTTGAGGTTTTCAGAAAATCGGCTCCTGCCTGCAGGGCGATCTCACTGGCTTTCCTGATATTTTCAATACTTTCCAGTTCACCTGTCTCAAGGATCACTTTCAGGTGGGCATCTCCGCAACTTGCTTTCACAGTCCTGATCTCATTGGCTACTTCATCGTATTTCCCTTCCAGAAATTTCCCTCTGCTTATCACCATATCCACCTCTTCTGCTCCATCAATGACCACCGACGACACTTCCATGAGTTTTATTGGAAGAGTAGTTTGCCCCGAGGGGAAGGCTGTTGCCACACAGGCAGTTTTGATGCCAGTGTCCTGAAGCTCACTTCTTACCAGGGCGGCAAAGGTTGGGTACACACAAACGGCCGCCACATTAGGAGCCTGTGGGTTCCTGTCGCTGAAAGTCTTCGCCTGATCGCATAATGCTATAACCCTGGCATCGGTATCGGTAGCTTCGAGTGTGGTGAGATCAATAGCGCCAAGAATGATTTTTAAGGCTTCAATACGCTGATCTGCATTCAATGCAACAGAAGTTATCCGGGCTATCCTTTCTGCATTGTCGTTAGAGGAATAGGGATATGGCTTGAAATGATTCATACGTCAAGAGGTTTTACGGAGTAAAGATAAGAAACAAAGCCTATTTTCGGTTCAGATCAATACGGAGAGAAAAAACGTTTGAATAGAAATAGGAGTCTCCGATATTGGTCATGGCGTAGTCGATGGAGATCATCTTCTTAATCCTTACCCCTACCCCAAAGTTTGGTTCAACGGTGATACTTGATTTATCGCCAAAGTCGGTTTCTTCCTGGATGTTCCTGATCCCGCCCCTGATATAAACAATATCTTTAAATCCAAATTCAATACCCAGTTTTGGATCAATGCTGAAGACATCTGTTTTGAGCAGGGTATTGCGTTTACCATCGAATGTCATGTCGAGGTCGATGGCTACCAGTGCAGAGAAACTATCCGATATCCTGAAGTCGCGGCCTGCACCCAGGTTCAGTCTGGGGAGAGTGACCTCCAAGGAGTTTTCAGGTATTTCATTACCAGTAGCAGCGAACACCTCCTTCATTTCATCAGAAACCTCAAAGGTCCATGCATTAAATGTTGAAGTAATATCACGGGCCATGGCACCAAAGAGCCATTTACCGGTGCGATACTGTATGCCAACATCCAGCCCAAAGCCATAAGCTTTAGCAAAGCTGCCGATTTGCCTGAAGATGAGTTTAACATTTGCTCCATATGACAGCCCCTTAACCTTGCTCTTCCTTGCATAAGAGAACATCATGGCATAATCGGCTGCCGAGAATTTTGTGATCCTGTTGTAATTGATGTTTCCCTGGTTATCGTAGAGGTTTATGGTGTTTGGAATATCATCGATCCCCATACGGATGATCGAAATACCTATGGTAGCTGCAGTATCCAGTCTCATGGAAAAACCGCCATAATCATATTTGGCAATACCTGCAAAGTATTCATTGTGCATCAGACCGATCTGCATATCAGTCGATTGATTGGCCAATCCGGCAGGGTTCCAGTATGCTGATGTTACATCATTACTGATCCCTGTTTGCGCATTAGCCATGCCCAGAGAACGGGCGCCAACACCAATAGCAAGAAACTCATTACTGTACTTGGGTGCCTGAGAATATACTCCCAGGGCAACTAAAAGGACAGAAAAAAACAACAAACCTCGTTTCATGCAATCAGAAAAGTTTTATCCATAAACGCTATTAAGATGGAAATAGTATGAATAATACTTCCAAAAACAAAGAAACGATTTTCCTTTAAAAGATGCCTCCGTTAACTGAAAAAATCATGCCTTTAACTTTCTCACCCAGGAAACCAGCTCATTTTTGCTTATTTTTGCATTTCAAAACCTTGATTATCATGAAGAACAGCATTTTCTACATCAGCGTTTTAATCCTGATCATATTCAACGCATGTACCAAGGTGGATGAAGAAGACAGGAAAAATGTTGGCACTCTCACCTTACCAATAGCCAGCTTTTATTTCACCGGGAATGAAGGCACTCCCCCTGTAACGGTCACTTTTATTAACACTTCAGAGTACAGCGACCAGTTTCTCTGGACATTTCATAACGGAAGCACCTCCAGCGAGACCAATCCTACTTTCACCTACACCAACGGTACGGGTGAAGATCAAACCTACCTGGTAACCCTGAAGGCCACCGATACCAATACCGGTGAAAGCAATACCCGCTCAAAATCAGTGCTCATCAAATCATCTAAATAAGTTCCGCCACTGAATATTGTTCCCTCCGTTTTCGGATACCCAACTGGGAGATTACTTCCAATACCGGAATAAACTATTCTGCCCAAGCTGCACCATATTTTTATAAAAGACTGTATTTCTGGTCGTTACAAAGTATGGCACAGGGATTGCATATGGGTATGTGTCAAACCAAAATAAAAACACGGAAAAATGAAACTCGGGCTTAAAATACCGCAAACCTCAAAGAGGACTCAGTACTTCCGGTATTACAAATGTGACCGTTGTGGTTACATCTCTACCCAGAAGAACACTGAGTGCCCTATCTGCAAAAAAGATGGGCTGCACAACAAGCTCCGCTAATGCGGAGCTTCAAAATTCTTTCATAAATCATGCATTGATTCCTCAATGTACGCATTGAATATTTCTGCACCGGATTTATTCAGATGATCTCCATCACCCCAGCACTTTTCAGGCACTTCAAAGTCATGGAAATCGAGCATTAATGCTTCATGCTTTTCCGCAAACTCATTATACCTATCTATAAATTGTAGAGGAACACGGCCCAGATACTCCTTGCTTAGGGGACAATTCATCAGAAGCAGTCTCACCTCTTCCTGGCGGCACAAATCAATAATTCTCTCCAGATAGATTATTTGAATGGCTGAGAACCCCTGTATGGCCTGTTCTTGATTGTAATAATGCTCCTGTATGGCCCTGTTCACGGTACTATCATTCTTGTTATTCCTATCGCTATTATAAAACCACCCGATAAAGCTATAATCACTGAGTTCCCTGGCATTGATGTGCCTGTAAACACCGTGATAAGTATTTTTCAGATCCACTAATAAACCCTTGAAATTTTTCGACACGATCAATGACATAGCCTCCTTGTCGAGTATCGTGAAATAGCGCGGATACATGTATTGGGTCTTATCCTGATCAAAGAGATAATCATCATAAAAGGATGACATATTATGATATGAAAATCCCAGGATTACAGTCCTGACCTGTGGGTTCTTCTTGAGCAGTGCTTTCAAAACATTGTATGTATACAGGTAATGTTCAGACGAGTGCGCAATATTCAGTGAATTCGGGATGATGCTGTCATTCAGCGCTGTCTTGGTGTGTGAATCTCCACATATAAGGGTATGAATATCATCATCAAGTTTTAGATTTCTGGCATTATGGCTGCTCAGCATAAAAACAATACCGAAGGTACCTGCGATCGTAATGATCAGGATCAGGAAGAAAAGCAATATTCTAATTAGGAAGCCCTTCATGCCACTAAAATTGAAAATATATAAACTCCTGTTGTTCACCGGTGAACCATATAATGCAGAACGCTACAGCATAATAGATCAGCCAGCGTACCCATCCGGGAATGCTCATCCCATCAAATTCGAGCGCATGTTGCTTATCCCTTTGCAGCCATTCTGTGATCAGCATCAGCATGATGAGGATGACCACCTCCAGAGGAAATACTTCCGGTGATTTCATGATCGAACTGCTGAACAAGCCGCCAACATATTCAAAAGCAGCCGGAAGATTTGGGGATCTGAAGAATATCCAGGCAAACACAACCAGTAAAAAAGTTATCGTCATGGCGCCCCACTCTCTAAAGCTTGGGAAGATCCTGTCTTTTGCAATGACATCCAGATTTTTTCGATTTTTGTGCAGGAGGATCAGTGGAAGGAAATAGACTGCATGCAGAAGACCCCAAAAAATGAAGGTCCAGTTGGCCCCATGCCAGAATCCGCTTACAATAAAGATCACAAGTATATTTCTCACCACCATAGCCTGGTTCACCCTGCTACCGCCCAGGGGTATATACAGATAGTCCCTGAACCAGGAGGTCAGTGAGATATGCCATCGTCTCCAGAATTCTGCAATGTCTCTGGAAAAATAAGGGAAAGCAAAGTTTTGCATTAAATTGAAACCAAACAGGCGTGCCGTTCCAATAGCAATATCTGAATAGCCTGAAAAGTCGCCGTAGATCTGCATAGCAAAAAAGAACGCCCCTATAGCCAGGGTGCTACCGGAATAGTCCTGGGAATTAGCAAAAATATCGTTGACATAAACTGCACAATTATCAGCAATCACAATCTTTTTAAACAGTCCCCAGAGGATCTGTCTCATCCCATCTGCCGCCTTGACAGGGTCAAATACCCGTTTATCTAAAAACTGGGGCAGGAGGTTTGTTGCCCTTTCTATAGGCCCTGCAACCAGTTGGGGGAAAAAACTTACAAAAGCAAAAAATGCAACTATCTCTTTTGTCGGATTCAGCTTCCTGCGATACACATCAATAGTGTAACTCAAAGTCTGGAAGGTGTAAAAACTTATCCCGACAGGCAGAATAATGTTCAGCATGCCAGGGTTTATCGGATGACCAAGAAAGCTAAAAGCATCTACAAAACTGTCGAGGAAGAAATTATAGTATTTAAAAAATCCCAGGAAACCAATATTGACGAAGATGCTGAGAAACAATAAAAACTTCCTTTCCCCGCTTTTTGTCCTCCTGCCCAGGGCAAGGCCAACTGTATAGTCAACCAGTGAACTGAAAAAGATGAGTGAAAGAAAACGCCAGTCCCACCAGCCATAGAAGAAATAGCTTGCCATTACCAGGAATGCATTTTGCAGTTTCAGGTTTCGTGGGAATACAAACCAATACAGCAGAAAAACTACTGGTAGGAATATGGCAAATTCGAGGGAGTTGAACAGCATACTGCGTCAAATATAAAGATAAACACTTTAATCCTTAATGCATCGTACGCTCATTCCATATACTTTCGGTACGGATGACCTGTTCGCGTTCAGGTTGTTCTTTCCTATCATCCAAATAAAGGCCGCCGTTTTGCTAAAGCTATTCGCAGTCCAATAATATGAGTTCGTCTCCAGGTAATTGTAGTTCCTTAGTCGGGAGTGATAATTCCCCCCATATTGAATATTAAATTCAGGCGTTTCCCTGCTCAACCTGTATGCTGCACTATCGGCTCCACCCATGCTTTCAATAAGTATACCCCACTCTTCGTCAGTAGGGATATGCCAGCCATCAGGGCAAATGCCCTGTAAACTGTCATTCTTTTCATCGACTCTAAGCTCTTCCCAGGTATACAAACCACCGTATATTTCACAATTTTCCTGAATAAGGTGATAGCACACTCTTTTGATCTTTTCACCCCTGGCATCATGAATGCTTTTCAGGTTTTCGGCCATCCACAACTGATCGCCGAACAGAGCCGTAGCATATTTGTTTCCATCGAAATCCGTAACAATATCCTGTGAGGCAAGCTGCCCATGAAAACATATAAAACCCAAAACAAAGAAAAATAATCCTGGAATTCTCATAAAAAACTGATCATCAAAGTCATTTAAATCTATTATAAAAATATATAAATAAAATTATAATGACAAGGGGGGAACTTATAAATTGCCTTCCCGGGTAAACGATTCACTCAAAATACGTCTCCGGTACTCAAATATTCTTCTCACCCGCTTTTTAACAACCAGGGTATTCGCTATTCTTCCCAGGAACCCAAAGCCAACTATATAATGCACTATATCTGTCATTTCAACACCTCCTTCCACTATACGAAAATGATGCTGATGATGCCATATCTTGAAAGGACCTGATATCTGATTATCTATAAAATATTCATTGTACTTTACATGAGTAATTTCTGTTATCCATTGAATCGGTATCCTGAATAGAGGACTCACAAGGTAAGTTATAATCATTCCAGGATAAATTTTCTTCGAGTTAAAATCAGAAGTAATGCGGAACATCATGTCCCCAGGTGTGAGCTTCTCCAAATTAGCCGGATCGGTAAAAAAATCCCAGGCTCTTTCCAGGGATATCGGTAAAAACTGAACTGTTTGAAATATCATATCAAAAAAAATTTAAGGTTAAATCAATCTTAATTACTGCTATTTAACAATTTTTTAACACTTTTTGTTTAACTTTTTTATCATTTCATTAAACAATTTCTGTTTAGACTTGTTTAAAGTGTGTCAAACAAAATTTCTAACATAAACATACAATCATGAAAACAATGACAAAAATTTTACTAGTTATGGCAGTAGCCTTTTTTGGTTTTTCTGCTACTACCCTCGGCCAGGCCAGGGTACAGGTTATTCACAACTCTGCTGATCAAGCAGCCCAAGTAGTTGATGTTTGGCTTGACGACGTCAAGCTGATCCCAAACTTCGAATTCAGGACAGCCACTCCATTCATTGACGCTCCTGCTGACACAGAGTTTACCATTTCTATTCTTCCACCAAACAGCACAAGCCCTGAAAGTCCGATTTGGACCAACAATTATACACTCGCTGATGGTGAAACATATGTTCTGGTTGCCAACGGGATTGTAAATCCCGACGATTATTCACCGGCTACACCATTTGATATATATGTATACGCTATGGGCCGTGAAGCAGCTACATCAGGCACTAATACCGATGTACTGGTATTCCATGGTTCAACCGATGCCCCGATAGTAGATGTAGTTGAAGTTGCTGCAGGAGCAGGTACAATTTCAGATGATCTTGCATACGGATCATTCGATGGTTACCTCGAGTTACCAACAGCAGACTACTCTTTACAGATCAGGAATGAAGCAGGTACCGATGTAGTTGCCCAGTTTGCTGCTCCCCTCAGCACCTTAGGTCTTGATGGAGCCGCTCTCACTGTCGTTGCCTCAGGTTTCCTTAATCCGGCAGAGAACAATAATGGCCATGCATTTGGACTTTATGTTGCTCTTGCTACAGGTGGCGACCTGGTAGAGTTACCTTCAGAAGCTATTTCTACTGCACGTGTGCAGGTGATCCACAATTCAGCCGACCCTGCAGCAGCAACTGTTGACGTTTGGTTGAACGACATACTCCTGATCGACGATTTTGATTTCAGGACCGCTACTCCTTACATAGATGCTCCGGCGAACGTTGAATTCACTATTGCTATTCAGCCGCCAACAAGCTCCAGTCCTGCCAACCCGTTGTGGTCACAGAACTACACACTGGCAGGAGGTGAAAAATATATGCTGATCGCAGGAGGAAATGTTGCAGCAGCTTCATTCCCACCCGAACAGCCTTTCGACATTTTTGTATACCCCCTTGCCCAGGAAACTGCGACTGATGGCACAAACACCGACGTGCTGGTATTCCATGGTGCAACTGATGCACCTACAGTAGATGTTGTTGAAGTGGCCCAGGGTCCAACAACAGTATCAAATGACCTCTCTTTTGGTACATTCGAAAATTATTTGAACCTCCCGACTGCTGATTACTCTTTGCAGATCAGGGATGAAAGCGGTAGCACTGTTGTAGCTCAGTATTCTGCTCCATTGAGCACACTAAGCCTTGACGGACAAGCGATTGCAGTTGTAGCCTCAGGCTTTCTGGATCCTGCTTACTGGGGAACAGGTAATATTTTTGGCCTTTATGCAGCTCTTGCTTCAGGTGGTCCACTGGTTGAGCTTCCTGCTGAAGCAATCAGCTATGCCCGCGTTCAGGTAATCCACAACTCAGCCGATACTGCAGCAAAATTTGTTGATGTATGGCTGGATGATGCACTCCTGATCGACAACTTTGAGTTCAGGACTGCCACACCATTTATTGATGCTCCGCAAGGAATTGAGTTTACTATTTCTATTCAGGATTCCAGCAGCACCAGTTCAAGTAACCCGCTGTGGTCACAGAACTATACACTGACAGGTGGTGATAAATATATTCTTGTTGCAAACGGAATTGTAAGCCCAACAGGTTATTCATCTGCCGATCCCTTTAATATTTATGTAAATCCCATTGCCAGGGAAAACGGGAGCGATATGATGAATACCGACGTACTGGTATTCCACGGTTCGACCGACGCCCCTGTTGTGGATGTTGTTGAAGTAGCCGCAGGTGCAGGCACCATCGTTAATGACCTTGACTATGGTATGTTTGCCGGTTACCTGGAACTTCCTACTGCTGATTACTCACTGCAGATCAGGAATGAAGCAGGAACAGATGTAGTAGCACAGTTTGGTGCTCCTCTCAGTACACTTAGCCTGGGTGGTGAAGCCCTTAGCGTTTTAGCTTCAGGTTTTCTGGATCCTTCAATGAACAGCAATGGCCCTGCCTTCGGTTTATGGGTTGCTCTAGCCAGTGGTGGTGACCTGGTAGAACTTCCTTCGGAAGCTATCTCAACCGCCCGTGTTCAGGTGATACACAATTCATCTGATGAGGCTGCAGAATTTGTTGATGTATGGCTGAATGACATGCTCCTGATTGATGACTTTGAATTCAGGACAGCTACTCCATTCATCGATGCTCCTGCAAACGAAGAATTTACCATTGCTATACAGCCGGCTACCAGTACCAGCCCTGACAATCCACTCTGGTCAAACGATTATACTCTTGCAGGTAACGGAAAATATATCCTTGTTGCCAATGGTATCGTAAGCCCAACAGGCTATACTCCTCCTCAGCCTTTCAACATCTATGTTTTTGACCAGGCCAGAGAAACAGGCAGTGATATGAACAACACTGATATCCTCGTATTCCACGGAGGAACAGATGCTCCTACAGTCGACATTTGGGAAACCAAATATGTGAACAATGTTATTTTAGAGGACCTGGCATATGGTGCATATGCAAGTTATCTTGAACTGCCTACATTAAATTATGACCTGCAGTTAAGGGATGAAACCAGCACACAGATCGTATCAGAATACGTAAGCCCTCTCTATGCACTTGGCATGCAGGGTGAGTCAGGTACTATCGTAGCTTCAGGTTTTCTGAACCCCGAAGCAAACAGTGATGGAGAAGAGTTTGGCCTATGGCTTGCATTTGCAGAAGGTGGCGACCTCTTTGAGCTTGCTCCTAAAAGCCCAAGCAGTGCACGAGTACAGGTTATCCACAACTCAGCAGATACCAATGCACAGATTGTCGACATCTGGCTGGACAACACTCTTCTGATCGACAACTTTGAATTCAGGACAGCTACTCCGTTTATCGATGCCCCGGCCGGTGAAGAATTTACCATCGCCGTAAAAGGGCCAAATAGCAGCAATGCTCTCAATCCGCTGTGGTCGAATCAATATACACTCGAAGGTGGTGAGACCTATATCCTGATGGCTAATGGAATTGTAAGCCCGGAAGGTTATGAGCCAGTACAGCCATTCGATATCTATGTATATCCTCAAGGAAGGCAGATAGGTATGGATATGATGAATACCGATGTACTGGTATTCCATGGTTCAACCGATGCTCCGGTAGTTGATGTAGTTGAAGTAGCACAGGGTGCAGGAACTATTGTTGAAGACCTCAATTATGGTGATTTTGCCGGGTACCTCGAACTTCCTACGGCCGACTATTCACTCCAGATCAGGAATGATGCCGGTACAGATGTTGTAGCCCAGTATGCTGCTCCACTGAGCACGCTTGGATTAGATGGCAATGCCATTACAGTTGTGGCTTCAGGATTCCTGAACCCTGCTAACAACAGCAATGGAGAAGCTTTTGGTCTCTGGGTAGCTACTATGATGGGTGGTGACCTTCTCGAACTCCCTGCTGAAGATATCAGCACAGCACGTGTACAGGTGATCCACAACTCAGCTGACCTTGCTGCAGCGGAAGTAGATGTATGGCTGAACGACATGCTCCTGATCGATGACTTCGCATTCAGGACCGCCAGCCCGTTTATTGATGCACCAGCAGGAGAAGAATTTACTATTTCTATTCAGCCTCCAACAAGTACCGGACCTGAAAACCCGCTTTGGTCACAGGACTATACCCTCATGGGAGGTGAAAAATATATGCTTGTTGCCAATGGTATTGTTAGCCCGAGCGGTTACGAACCTGCACAGCCTTTCGATATCTATGTATATCCTGCTGCCAGGGAAATTTCCAGCGATGACATGATGACTGACGTTCTGGTATTCCACGGATCCACCGATGCACCTACAGTCGACATTTGGGAAGCTGCATACGTAGCTGGTCCCATCATTGAAGACCTGATGTACGGTGAATACGAAGATTACCTTGAACTTGAAACCAATGATTACATTTTAGAGGTAAGGGATGAAACCGGTTCAGTAGTGGTTGCTTCATATTTAGCCCCTCTTGCCACCCTTGGTCTTCAGGGATCATCCATCTCCGTTGTTGCCTCAGGTTTCCTGAACCCGGCCAACAACAGCAATGGACCAGCCTTCGGACTCTGGGTTGCTTTACCAGCTGGTGGTGAACTGATACCTCTTTCAATTGCAGTTTCTGTTGAAGAAGGAAACATCATCGAAGAAGAATCTTTCAATGTGTATCCCAACCCAGCAAGAAGTAAAGTAAATGTAAATTATTCGATTGAAAGCGACGAAGCGGTAAGCATTGAGATTTATAATCTCCTTGGAAACAAGTTACAGGAGTATAGCTACGGGTACCAGAGTGCCGGTTCATACTCTCAGCAACTCAACATATCTGATCTGTCAAATGGTATGTACTTATTACGCATCCTTGCAGGTGACGAACAGGTCATCAGTAAATTGAAAGTACAGAATTAGTTTTGGTAAACTTTTTTCAGATCAAAAAACCCCGCAATATTGCGGGGTTTTTTTATGAGAAATTCTGCGTTTCAAATTCTGTTTTTGAAATTGCATACACAATATCAAAATAAGATTTAAAATTTCACACAGAATACTGAATTACAAATTATTTATAGGCCGGAATCCCGGTGGCTGCATGGCCTGTGATCAGGAGATGGATATCATGTGTACCTTCATAAGTGATCACTGATTCAAGGTTCATCATATGGCGCATCATGGGGAAGTCGTTTGTAATACCCATTGCTCCCAGGATCTGCCGTGTTTCACGCGCGATCTGCAGGGCCATATGCACATTATTCCTCTTGGCCATAGAGATTTGTGCTGCTGTGGCTTTACCCTGGTCGCGCAGTGCTCCCAATCGCCAGATCAGCAACTGAGCTTTTGTTATCTCAGTAAGGGCTTCAGCCAGTTTTTTCTGTTGCAGCTGGAATCCTGCAATGGGCCTGCCAAATTGCTTTCGTTCGAGGGAATATCTCAGGGCAGCATCATAACAATCCATAGCGGCTCCTATGGCTCCCCAGGCAATACCATACCGGGCTGAATTTAAACAACTCAATGGTCCACGGAGGCCTGTTACCTCTGGAAAGAGGTTTTCTTTCGGAACTTTTACATTGTCAAAAACCAGTTCACCTGTTACCGATGCACGGAGTGAATATTTTCCGTGTGTTTCAGGAGCTGAGTAGCCTTCGCCACCGGCTTCAACAACCATTCCCCTGATCACGCCCTGCTCATCTTTGGCCCAAACAACAGAAATGTCGGCAATGGTAGAGTTGGTGATCCACATTTTGGCACCATTCAGTACCACATGATCGCCTTTATCTTCAAAACGTGTGACCATACTGCCGGGATCGGAACCATGATTAGGTTCTGTCAGGCCGAAACAGCCAATGATCTCACCACTCACAAGTCGTGGAAGCCACTTCTGTTTTTGCTCTTCAGTAGCATATTTCCATATTGGAAAGCAAACCAGTGAAGTTTGCACTGAAGCCATAGAGCGAATCCCTGAGTCACCTCTTTCGAGTTCTTGCATGATCAGGCCATAAGAGGTATAATCCAGTCCGGGACCACCATACTCTTCAGGAATGAATGGGCCGAACATACCATATTCACCCATTTCCTTAATAAGTGGGCGTGGGAATTCAGCTCTCTCAAAATAATCTTCAATAACGGGTTTTACCGAACGGTTTACCCAATCCCTTGCTGCATCACGGACGATCTTTTGCTCGTCGGTGTATAGCTCATCCACCATGTAGTGGTCAGGAGCCTCAAATTGAACTGTTGCTGACATATTATGTAGATTTAAATTGTCTGAGAATAAGTGGCAAAATTATATATATTGTTATTCAATTCACAATAAAAATTAATATTTATTTTCACTCAAAATAGATATTTATGCAGCTTGTATTCTTCTTCTTTTCTACCTTTGCCAATTGTTAATATGATGAATCATTTTGACAGCTGATTTGTTTGAATCAGTTGAATCGGTAATTAACTCAATAAAAGGCTTATGCAAGCATTAATCGATGGATCCAGACTCATGACAGAGGCACTTGTCAGGGCGGGGGCCGATGTGTTCATTGGCTATCCAATCACGCCGGCAAATAACCTGTATCTTTTTTCCGGGAAAAGGTTTAAAACATTTTTCGCTGCCCCGGATGAGATCACCACCTTGCAGTGGATGAGCGGTTTTTCTGCCGCCGGTAAGCTACCTGTCACTGCCACATCATTTCCGGGCTTTGCCCTTATGTTAGAATCCATCAATATGGCATACATGATGGAACTACCCATGGTGATCATACTGGTGCAGCGGCTGGGACCGGCCACAGGTACTGCCACATGTGGGGCCCAGGGCGACATCAGCCTGCTGAATGGAATGCTCTCCGGTGGATATTCCATTCCGGTTCTGAGCACTTCTGAAGCAAATGATTGTTGGGAAATGGCAGAAAATGCACTAAATACTGCGGTAGAACTTCGCACACCTGTCATCCTGCTTACCTCCAAAGAAGAAGTGATGACGCAATTCAGTTTTGATATTGACAGCTTGAAAGAGATCAAAGCGGTGGAGAGGAAATATTTCTCTTCGGATGATACTTTCATCCCTTATAAGCGTGATGATAAAGGGGTTCCTGAATTTCTTTCTGTGAGCAACAGCAAGCACCAGGTGAGGTACACTGCCTCCACCCACAATGAGAACGGTATCCTGGAAGGGATCACAGCAGGAGCTCTGGGAAACACCATAGCAATCCACGAGAAAATTGTAAACAACCTCGACTCCTACCTTCATTACGATCTGCATAAAGAAAATACATCAGGCACATTATTGATATCTTATGGCATCACAGCCAATGCAGCCAGAGAAGCTTCTCTTCGGCTTAAAGAAGAAGGGCAGGCAGTATCCCTGCTCATTCCAAAAACCCTCCTGCCGATCCCTGACATTTATATGAATGTTATTGCAGGATATAATCATGTGATCATTGCTGAGGAGAATCACCACGGGCTATACAGCAGCCTGCTGTTTGGTGCAAAGAAGCCAGCCAATGTACATCAAGTAAACACCATTGGGCGGATGATCAGCCCTGATGAAATTATAGAGGAGGTAAAGCGTCATGGAAAATAAATTCATCAACACCAAAACCCTTCCATTCTGCAAGGGATGTACACATTCTACGATTAGCCAGAATACTGAGAAGGCTCTTCAAAAACTGGGAAAAGATCTCCTGGATGTTATCCTGGTCACTGATATTGGTTGCCTGGGTATCATCGATAAAGCCTTCGACACCCATACTGTGCATGGTTTGCATGGAAGGTCGGTGGCCCTGGCATCAGGTGTTTCTGCCGGCATCAACAATCCAGATAAAAAAGTCATTGTCTTCATAGGTGATGGAGGAGCAACCATCGGCATGCAGCATCTGCTGGATGCAGCTCACAACGGCTATAATATGACTGTGGTTGTACATAATAATATGCTTTACGGTATGACCGGTGGTCAGCCAAGTGAATTTACTCCCGAAGGTTTTAAAACCCCTACCCTGCCGGAAGGTGCAGCACATAAAGGTTATGATATTTGTGGATTGGTAGCTACTGCCGGAGCCAGCTATGTGAGCAGGATCACCGGTATTGGTGATATCTCTGATCAACTGGCAGAAGCATTCTCCAGGGATGGCTTTTCACTTGTAGAAGTGATGGAGATCTGCACCTCATATGGAGTAAAGAGCAATCCTGGTATGAAATTAAAAAGCCTCATCCAGGAAGCAGGGATAGAGATTAAGGTTTATGCCGATGATCAGGCAAAAGCATATGAAACCAACTATCGTGAAGACCTTCCGTCACTCTTTGGCCCGAAGATGGAGATCGAAAAAGAATTTGATCATAAGCTTGACAGGCCTGTCAGGATCTTCCTGAGTGGAACAGCCGGGGAAGGTGTACAATCAGGGGCCTCACTCTTTGTGAAGGCAGGCATGCGATGCGGCCTTGAAGTCACCAAGAAAGGGAGCTACCCGGTGACAGTTGGCGTAGGCTTTTCAGCCTCAAATATTATCCTGTCGCCCGAGCCCATACTTTACACAGGTGCCCCACAACCTGACGTGATTGCAGTCACTTCAGTGGATGGACTTAAGTTTGCTCAAAAGCTGATCGACAATGCCACCGCAGAGACCCTCCTGATTATCGACAGCACCCTGGAGGTCCCTGATACCAGAGCCAAAGTGATTGTTCACCATTTTCGTGAGCATTTCGGGGGCCGGAATGCCATTCTCGTTGCCTTATACGAATACATCCGTCAATCAGGTATCATCCCTATGGAAGCCCTGCACAAGCAGTTCATGGGAAGTCATATGGCCAGCAGTGAGAAGCTGGTGCGTTTGATTGCTGAAGAATTTGGTCTTCCGGTTGATGCTTAAATCATGGAGTACCATAAAAAAACCGGACAATCTCAATTGACTGCCCGGTTGATTTTTTAGAAATCTTATATCTATTTTACAATAGATGCTTTCCTTGTAATAGTGCTTTTACTTGTTTGCAGGGTGTAGAAATAGTAACCTGCGGGCATATTACTTGCATCCCATTTGACCACATGTGTACCTTGAGTATAATTCTCATTGACGAGAGTTGATACCAAAGAACCTCTAACATTGTATATTTCAATGGTCACCCTGTCCGGGCTATCCAAAGTGAATTCAATGTTTGTTTCATTGCTGAATGGGTTAGGATAGTTCTGGGAAACTGATGCATTGTCATCAATTTCATTTACTGACAAATTATTCTCATTTGCAGCAGCCGGAGTCATAAGCATAAACATCCAGGTTTCGCTTCCATCAGGAAAGCGTCCGTAGGTTGTATCAGGCATTTGCTCGTCATAAGTAAGCCCGTCAACAAGTTCCATTACCGGATTCCAGAGTCCGATCTGCTCACCGCCTCCACTCAATTTCATGTCTAAACATACTACACTTTGCTCGTGAAGTTTGTTTGCATAGAGAAGAAGATAACCTCCCGCGGGTACTGTAACAGAATCAGGGTAAGTTGAAGGGATCTGGTATGCTTTGTTCACATTAAGTGTGTCGCACATATAAAAACCACCAAGCATTACATCTTCTGTTCCTGCATTATAAATCTCAATCCAGTCAGGATAATCGCCCTGGGGGCCGGGTAATGCATCATCATTGCTGGCCATAAATTCGTTGATAAACAAACTAACGGCCGGGTATTCAGGTGCTGAATTCGACATATATGGTGTAATATCCGGCATAAAGCCCCAAAAATCACCACCGTCCGGATAACGTCCATATGAAATGTCAGTAGTTTGCTCATCATATGTAAGTCCTTCAACCAGTTCCATTGCAGGGTTCCATAAACCAATCTGCTCACCATCTCCACTCAATTTCATATCTAAACATACTACACTTTGTTCGTGAAGTTTGTTTGCATAAAAAACGATATAACCACCTGCAGGCACGGTTACAGAATCAGGATACGTTGAAGGAATCTGGTAAGCTTTTGTTACGTCAAGCGTATCGCACATATAATAGCCACCTAGCATAACATCCTCATCCCCTGCATTGTAAATTTCAATCCAATCAGGGAAATCGCCCAGTGGACCGGGATACGCAGCATCGTTGCTTGCAAGGAACTCATTGATATAGAGCTGCGCCTGCACAACATTTGTTAAAAGGAAGAATGACAACATTAGTATCATCATCCTGCTCATTAAAAAGTAATTTTTTTTCATATCGGTATTTTTTAGTGATTAATTTATTTTAATATTACTCCATCAATCTTGCTTGATCATAGCAAATATAATCATCATCTTTCAATAATACTTAATTATACTCACTCTATTATTACTATACAATCTCATTTATTGCAGGCCCGTAAGCTTTTTCCCGACTTACACCACCTCTACAATAATATTTTTATCTATCTGTTTTTCTGCGATTTACACCCCTCCTCTCCTTTACAATACTAAGTTTATACCATACACATACTATGCAAAAAAAATATAGCCAAGCGATTTGGCTATCTTTGCAACATGTTTACTAAAACAAATCACATGTCATTGCTATATAAGAATGTTAAGCAGCTGGTATTCGACATCGATGAATTTATCGATACGGTTGAACAGGGGGTACTGGTTTTCAAAGAAGGCGTTACAAACTATATAAAAGGCGAGACAGCAAGTTTTGCCGATAAGATCGAGCGCATCGACAAGCTTGAAGCCACTGCCGACAAACTACAGCGTAAGATCGACGATGAGTTTTACAGGCATTCATTATTGCCTCAAAATGCAAGCGATATTGAGGGCATGCTGGACATGCTTGATGAAATCATCGATATTGCAAAAGACAATCTTTATCAGTTCGACGATGAATTGCCATTTATCCCGAAGGAAGTAAGGCACGACTTTATACGTTTGGCAGACACATCATCTGAATCAGCTCTTTCGCTTTTTCCCGCTGCCCGCACATTTTTCCGGGAACCAAATAAAGTAAAGGAAATGTTATCGAAAGTATATTTTTATGAAAAGGAAACCGATAAGATCTCCAGGAGTATTAAAAGGAAATTATTCCATGATATGAAAGACCTGGTTTTAAGCCAGAAAATTCATCTCAGATATTTCGCACTCCATATAGAAACTGTATCTGACAAGGCAGAAGCCCTGGCTGACACATTATCGATCCTGGCACTGAAAATGAATATATGATCATTTTGTTTTTTCTTTCAAGTGGATTGTTTTTGGGCTGGTCGCTCGGTGCCAATGATGCTGCCAACATCTTTGGGACAGCGGTTGGGACCAAAATGATCAGGTTCAAGACTGCTGCTATCACGGCCAGTATTTTTGTCATCCTGGGTGCTGTTATCCAGGGAGCCGGGGCAAATACTACACTAGGACAACTTGGGAGTGTATCAACCTTGGCGGCGGCGTTCACTGTGGCTCTGTCAGCTGCGCTTACCGTGTATTGGATGACACGCCTAAAGCTCCCGGTTTCTACTTCACAATCAATTGTTGGAGCCATTGTTGGTTGGAACTTTTATACCAATAACCCAACTGACCTGAATATCCTGACGAAGATTGTTACTACCTGGATATCAGGGCCAATCTTAGGCGGATTGTCGGCAATAGTGCTATTTATTCTGATAAAGAAATTGTCGGGAATTTCAAAGATTCACCTGCTTTACAGAGACAGCTATATCCGATATGGTTTACTCATTGTTGGTGCGTTTGGTGCATACAGTCTTGGAGCCAACAATATCGCCAATGTGATGGGAGTGTTTACCGGTGCAGTGAATTTACCAGTCATAAACTTGGGATTCATTCAATTTGACAGTACACAACAGCTGTTCTTCATTGGTGGCATTGCTATTGCCATTGGGATATTTACTTATTCCCGGCATGTGATGCAAACTGTAGGAAATACCCTTATGCCTCTCACTCCCGAAGCAGCTATTGTTGTGGTACTTTCTCAGGCATTAGTACTCTTCGTTTTTTCTTCCCAGGGATTATCAGATGCATTTCAATCTATTGGCTTGCCTGCCATCCCGCTGGTTCCTGTATCCAGTTCACAGGTGGTTATCGGATCTATTATTGGAATTGGTTTATATAAAGGCGGGAAGCAAATTAAGTACAGGATTCTTGGAGGCATCAGCATAGGCTGGATTGCAACACCATTGCTGGCAGGTGCTTTAACCTTTTTTATGCTCTTTTTCGTCAATAATGTTTTCAAAGGAGATGTTGGAGGTGACAGGATATTGGTTGGTGTCACTGATATAGCAGCCAACGATTCCATTGACTCGACAAATTATATTTCAATTAAAGAACTTCAGGAGGCATCTATCTTCCACCGAACAGATTCAATCCAGCCCATTGCCATTCCATCTTTACGGCAAGATGCCAAGCCTGCCCATAATAATATGACAATATTTTTCTGGGTCACAATCATTATACTGCTTCTCATTGCTTCAATACTCTTTTACCTGGTATTTCAAAAGAATAGAAAGGCCCATTTACTAAATAAGCAAATCAAGTCTTTAGAAAACAAGTATTTGTTGAGGATAGAGAACCTGGAAAATAATATTAAAGCTAAAATTCATCATCAGGACGGGCTTGGCAAAGAACTGAAATTCAGGCAAAACGAGATGGTTACTATGGCCATGAGCATCATCCATAAAAATGAATTCCTCAATAACCTGAAAGAAGAAATCATTCAGATCAAATCAAACGTTAGAGATCACGAAACCAGGCTTGGGCTGAATAAACTTTCCCTGATGATTACACAGGATTTATCTATTGATCGTGACAGGGAAAAATTCCAAATGCATATTAGCGAACAAAACAGCAATTTTATTCATCGCATTACAGGGACATTTCCCACCATGACTGAGAATGAAAAACGGCTTGCTGTTCTGTTGCGTCTCAATTTATCCTCCAAGGAGATTGCCTCGATATTAAATATATCACCTAAAAGCGTAGAGATGAATAGATATCGTCTCCGCAAGAAGCTCAAAGTTGATCCCAAGATAGGTCTGGTTGATTTCATCAGGCAATTCTAACTTTTATCCGGGAAAAGGATTTTGTTCCCATGGTGATTTTATCAAAACTTCACCCTTACACCATTAAGCTACCGACCCAATACCCTATATATCATACGCTTACAAGATTCAGAGAATTATAGTTGAAGCAATGTAGGGTATGTGTAGAGTTGGTTTTTTCGGGATTCAAGTGATAATACCTTTATTTTGATCTTCAGAATTCAAACTGAACCATTAAACCATAAAACTAAATGCTATGAAAAAAAGCAATTACAGAAAATTTGCACTATTGGGAATGATAATGCTATTCCTTATAAGTGGAAACATTTTCGCACAAGAAGAAAATGTAATTACCGGTAAAGTTTTTCCAGCCGGAATGCAAACACCCATGATGGGGGTGGCAGTACAAATCGAAGGGGTTCCCTCTTCACAGACCGTTACCGACGGGAATGGGGTTTTTAGGATTGAAGTGCCATCCTTCCCTGTTAAGCTTGTTTTTGAGAAAGAAACTTATACTCAGCATGTTGTAACTGTCAACGGTCCATCAGATATTTCTGTGTATATGACCGCTGCTGCTAAGTCAGTCAATGATTACGGTCAGGAAGTTGGGGTACGTGTTAAGCTTAATCCTGAGTCAAGGGATGGTATTCTAATGCTTTCGTCAACGGATAATCGTTTCCGCTACTGGTTTGATAACCGCGTATATTTTGATGCTGCGTTTTATATGGGAGACAACACCTACCAGGGTGAGACACACAAAATTGGGAATGGAGTAAACATTCGCCGTATGCGTTTTGCCATGAAGGCAATCCTCTGGGGACACTGGGGAGCAGAGATCGATTTCGACTTTGGAAACAATGCCGTTGATATCAAAGATGCCTACATCAAGTATATTGGAAAGAACTGGCAGATCAAGGCTGGTAACTTCAGGGAGCCATTTTCGCTCGAAACCATGACTACTTCACGTTATATTACTTTAATGGAGCGCCCTTATCCAACAGAGCAAGCTCCATCACGTCACCTCGGTATTGCCTATAAAGTATTTACCAATCACCTGTTTTTTGAAGGTGGTATATTCTCCAGCAATATCGCTAATGACCTGATCAGAGATCAGAATAAATCAAATGGTACTGATGCCGGTTGGTCTGTTACAGCAAGGCTGGCCTGGGCGCCAATCAAAAAAGACAAACAAGTCTTACATGTTGGTGTAGCCGGATCATACAGGACACCTAAGATCCAGGAGATCGGAGATCCTATAAATAGCTTCAGGTACGGTGAAAATGCTGAGACTGAAATTAACCGCAAAAAATATATTGATACTGATTGGGTTGATGACTGCCAGACTAAAATTTTATTCGGAGCTGAATTGGCTTATGCCATCAAAAACTTCCGCGTTCAGGGAGAATATATCATTACCAGGATACAGAGAGACAAAAACGAAGTACCTGAAGGAGAAGATAAAATGAAAATGGGAGGTTTTTATGTAATGGGATCCTACATTATTAAAGGTGCTGACTACTATTATAATATGGGTGATGCTGAATTTTCTCAAGTTGATTTCAAAGACAATAAAAAAGGTGCCTGGGAGGTTGCGTTGAGGTATTCATATATGGATGCCAACTCATTTAAAGATGGTGCCGACATTCCTTTCATCGCAGGTGGTGCCGGAGAAGTTTATACAGCTGGTATAAGTTATTACTTCAACTATAATGTAAAGATCATGTTGAATTATGCTTATGTAAATCACGATCGTTGGGCCGACGGAAAGGGTAAATATAAAACCTTCGATGTTGACCCTGCAGGTAATGACATAACAGCAACTGGCAAAGGTGGAATCGATTTTAGCACTATTCAGGCAAGGATCCTGATTGCATTCTAAGACTGTTAAACATTAAAAAACTAAGAAAATGAAAAAGTATATATTATTGAGTCTAATAACAGCAGTGATCCTCACCAGCTGTGTAAAGGATGAACAAGTCGAACCTGTAGCTCCTCCGGGTGTGGACTATTCAGGAATTGTGATTAATGAACTATGTCCGAAAGACCTTACTGATCCCTATTATGTAGATGGCCTAGGTGATGGTGCTGACTGGATAGAAATCTATAACAGCGGAAATACTGCAGTAAATATTGCGGATATGTGGATTACAGATAAACCCGGCGAGGAAGTAGAATACATTCAAATTCCAGCCACTGACGCTGCTGTAACGACTATACCTCCAAAGGGGTTTCTGGTCATGATCTGTGGTGCCGCTGATGCAAATGGAGACATCCCGACGAGTATTGTTGACGGGAAGATCTTTATCGACATGGGCTTAAGCTCATCAAGCGATAACAATGCTGCAATCTATGATCCCGAGAAAGTAGAAGTTGACATGTCAGAAGATTTTAATGGTATTGAAGATGACAAATCCTTCGGAAGGACTACTGATGCAGGTGCTGATTGGGCTACCCTTGAAGCTAAAACTCCGGGAGCAACCAATAATACAGATCCTCCGGTTAGCGGAAGCCTCATCATTAATGAGTTCATGTGCAGCAATGACACGACAGTTATTCCTGATGGCCATCCTGATGATTTCCCTGATTGGATAGAGATATATAATACCGGGGCTACACCTTTGGACATTGGCGGATTTTATCTGACAGATGACATGGCAGATCCGATGCAGTATCAGATCCCAACTGACATTCCTGAACAAACTGTAATACCAGGACATGGCTATCTTATTTTATACTGCTGCGGGATTGGAGAAGGAATACATCTGAACTTTAAACTCGGCAGTGGTGGAGATGACATTGGATTGTCGCAGGATGGGGTAACATTTGTTGATGCCGTTACCTACGGTTCAGGATCAGGCGGTGGAGCCCCTGTTCCGAACCCTGCCACTGACTGGACTGCCGGAAGAATAAGTGATGGAAGTCTGGAATGGGTCAAATTTGATCCCAATTCAGCGACCCCACCAACACCAGGCTCAGCCAATGGCATGAAATAATTAATTTAATCAATTAAGCTAAACCCTATGTCAAGGACCTCAATCATAATACTGGTATTCCTTTTAACAGTTTCCTGCAAAAAGGATACAATAAATGTACCTGTGGTTGAGGTCCCTATCGGGGTACTCAAATTGATAAATTCTTATGATATAAATGTTACAGAACCATCAGGCTTATCATTCGGCCCGGGGAAAACGACGCTTTTAACTGTGAGCGACAACACCAACCAGGTGTATGAAATGAATATGCAGGGGAATGTACTGCGCACGCTGAATTATTCCGGCAAAGACCTGGAAGGGGTTGCTTATAATCCCAAGCAGGATCAAATTGCAGTTGTGGAAGAAGCCGATCGGGAGATCACACTCATTGATTATGATTCAGGGAATAAAATACAAACCTTTAAGATCGATATAAGCGGAAGTTCGGCAAACAGCGGTTTGGAGGGAGTTTCATACAACTCAAACAACAATTTGTATTATGTCGTGAATGAGGTAAATCCTGAATTACTGGTTCTATGGGATGAGGGCACAGGCATAATCAGCGAAATCACGCTTGACTTTGCAATGGATTATTCCGGTATTTATGTCGAAGCTGAAAAATCAAACCTCTGGTTTGTTAGTGACCAGTCGAAAAGCATTTACAGATGCGACTATAATGCAACGGTCCTGGAAACATTTGATCTGGATGCACTTAAATATGAAGGCATCGTAATTAATGGAATTGATGTATATCTTGTCAATGATGCAACTGCAAAATTGTATCACTATCAAATTGTAAAAGAATAAATATGGTAACTTCAGTAAATCCTCGTTTCGAGTTCAGGATCTTCGGAAACCATCTGGAAGAATGTGAGAGCAAAATAAAAGCGCTCTCTAAAAAGGAGATGACCCGGCAGATGGATTCTACCTATCTGCTCACACCCTGGAAAAGGAAAAACAATGTAAAAGTCAGGGAGGGTGTTATGGATATTAAGATACTTGAGAAGGAACACAATGGGCTTGAGCAATGGAACCCTTTCCTTGTTGGGAAATTTCCACTCAATGCTGATGTGATCAAGACCATTGTCTTCCCTGCTCTTGGGATCGAAAGTCCGGTTTTCAACAGGAAAAAATATACTCTTGAGCAATTCATAGATGAGGTGGTTTCAATTGATCCAGACCTTGCTGTAGCCTATGTTCGGAAAACGAGACATGCCTACATGGTGGGCGACTGCATTACAGAAATTGCGGAAATCACAGTAAATGGAGCATCTATCAGGACTATTTGTATAGAAAATGAAGACCCTCAAAAGGTGCTGGATGCAAAAAAAATGATCGGAATAGACAAGAATGTGGAGAATGTAAATTACTCTAAAGCCTTGAAAAGAATCATGGGGCTTGTGAAGCTACCTCCCGATTGGAATAAAAAGAATTTCTAATACTTAACCTAAATATAATGACTAAAGAAAAGATGAAGATTGGCGAGATTTCAAAGCCACGCTTTGAATTCAGAACATTTGGCAGAGATTTTTCTGATGCTGCATATCTAATGACACGCCTTTCAGTTCCTGTGCCCGAAAAAGTATGGGAGCGGACTTCAGAAGAAATATATATCATCTCAAGAACTAACGATGTGAATAATACCAAGATCAGAAATGGTAAAATGGATATTAAAACCTTTGTGCAGGAAGTTGATGGTCTTGAGCAATGGAACCCATTGATGAAAGGTGAATTCCCCATGAAATCTAAGATACTGGAACAAGAAGTATTTCCTGCGTTTAAAGTAGAAATGCCTGTACTCGAGAATAAGAAATACACCCTTGAGGAGTTCCTGCAAATCGTAAAAAACCATCCTGACTTATTGGCTGTTACAGTTGAAAAGGAGCGTTTTGGGTATATGGTTAATGATACAATTTGTGAATATGCAAATGTATGGATCAATGGCGCAATGACAGTAACTGTAAATTCAGAGTCAACAGAAATCGGTGATATCAAAAAAACCATCAAAGACCTTGGCCTTGAAGGTGTAGAAAACATCAATTATCTTCAGGCTGCCAAGAGAATTGTAGGAATGATCGATAAAAAATTAGCTAATTAAAATCATTATGGGACAAGAGATAGAAAGAAAATTTCTGGTAAAAGGTGAGTTCAGGTCGTTGGTAACCAAAGAAACAAGGATTACACAGGGCTATCTTTCATCAGTTCCTGAACGAACTGTGAGGGCACGCATCAAAGGAGACAAAGGGTTTTTAACGATCAAAGGAATCGGAAGTGCCTCAGGTGCAAGCAGGTTTGAGTGGGAGAGAGAAATTCCCCTCGAGGAAGCAAGTTCTTTACTTGATATCTGCGAACCCGGTGTTATTGACAAAACAAGGTTCATTGTTCCTGAAAAGTCAGGGTTAAAATTTGAAGTAGATGAATTTTATGGCGATAATGAAGGACTGATCGTTGCTGAGATTGAATTGCCTTCTGAAGATCATCCTTTTGAAAAACCTGAATGGCTGGGAGAAGAAGTAACCGGCGATGCCCGTTATTACAATTCAATGCTAATGAAAAACCCTTTCAAAGCCTGGTAATATAATTAGCTTGTGTTTCATTCATATCAAGGAAACATGAAAAACATCATTGCTGTTTTCGTATTTGTGTTATATCTGGGGCTGCTGGGATATTTGTATCTGGGCCTTGGCCAGGGGACAACATATCCGGCCAAACCTATAAGTATTGTGGTACATTCAAAGCCAGGTTCTGCTATTGATTATATGGCCAGGAAGGTAGCTGAGATTGCGCGGAAATACAGTGATGCAGACTTTTTTATTGAAAACCGTTCAGGTACTCAGGGCCTTGTTGCAATGCAACATGTGCTCGACATGAAAGCTGATGGCTATACTATGCTGGCGGTAACCAAGTCCTTCCTGTCTACCGTGATGGTGAATAAAAGTAAGGTAAGCCTTAACGACTTCTACTTTATCGCAAGCATGGTTTCTGATCCGGAAGCACTCATTTCAAATAAGGACAGGAATTTTGTTTCACTTGATGATATTATTAAGGATGCACAAGAGGATGAACAACAAGTTTGGATCGGTCCGGGTACGGGCGGCCGTGATCACCTGATGGCATTGAAAAGCTGGAAAGTTCTGGGGATTGATGCCCTATGGATTGACTACAAAAGCGGGCCGCAATCAATACTTGCTTTGTTAAGAGATGAAGCTGCAGTGTACGTTGGAAATCCTGCTGATATCAAGGGGAAGAGTGATCTGGACATTATATCAATTGCCAGCAATGAACGTTTGGTATCACTTCCGGATGTTCCCACATTTTCAGAGCAGGGATATGACGTGAACGAATCGATGTGGAGAGGTTTTGCATTTAAGAAGGGCGTACCCCAGGAAGCAATCGAATATGTGACCCGTGTCCTGCAAGATGTTGTGAACGATGAAGAATGGAAGGACTATTGCAATGAGACTTATGTATTTTCAGATTTCGTAATAGGTGAAGCATTTGCAAGAAAAATTGCCAAAGAAATAGAGGAAACCAATCAGTACCTGAACCAGGCAGGTTTGCTGGCTGAATATCAAAAGAAGAGCCCGATTGCTTTGTTGCTGGTTCTTTTAATTATTGCTTGCATTATCTTTTTATTGCTGCTTGCTTTCAATAAATTCCACATTCGAAACATCCGTTACGATCAGATCATAGCCGGTGGTTTAATCAGCTTTTCTGCATTTCTTTATTACCAGACAATGCTGTTTCAAGTACCGCAAACGGAAAATATTACAGACCCCGCACTCATTCCGAGGATCTGGATATTTATATTATTGTTTTTAAGCATATTACTGATTATAAAATCAAAAAATAAAGAAGTTAACAACTCGAACTATTCACCTAAAAATGTTTTGATCATCATCGGATTGTTGATTATTTACCTGGTGGCCATGCAATGGATTGGATACTATTTTACTACTCCGGTTTTTATTCTGGCTACAATGTATTTATTAGAATATCGTAAAGTGGGTATTATGAGTATTAATGCTTTCGGTTTTGTGCTGTTCAGCTACTTCATTTTTAATAAACTGCTATATATAGAACTACCCTTAGGCTGGTGGTTCATTTAAAAGAAGCGAATGGGAATTTTTAATGATCTCTGGTTAGGTTTGCAGGAATTCGGACAATTATTGCCGATCATTATGATGTTTATTGGCGTTATCGTAGGGATCATGGTTGGCGTACTACCCGGGCTCTCCCCTTCTATTGGCGTTGCCCTTATGCTGCCGGTTACTTTCGGCCTGGATCCTACCAGCGCATTGGTCTTACTGGTCTCAGTATATCTGGCATCCAATTATGGTGGATCAATCACTGCCATTGCCATTAATACGCCCGGCACACCAGGAGCGGTGGCCACTACATTTGATGGCTATGAACTCACCAAACAGGGAAAACCCCTTTATGCATTGGTCACTTCACTGACTGCATCCACAGTAGGTGGCTTGATCGGTACCATCATTTTAATATTGTTTTCAATACCCTTAGCCACGCTTGCACTCTCATTTGAATCCTATGAGTATTTCGCGTTGGGTGTTTTTGGACTTACAATTATTTCATCCCTGGCAGGGAAAAGCCCTTTAAAGGGATTTATTTCTTCAGCCATAGGCTTAATACTGATCACCATTGGCTTTGACACACAATTGCCCTTTTCACGTTTTTCGATGGGAATACCTGATCTTGCAAATGGAATAGAGTTTATTCCTGCCCTGATCGGACTTTTTGCTCTTGGTGAAATATTCTATAACATTGAAAAAAGAGATTATGCTAAAGTAGAGAAAACAGAAAAAGTTGATCTTTCAAAAACGCTTCCTCTTAAAAAACTATTGAAGCTAAAAACTTTAATGATAAAATCAGGAGTGATAGGCACACTGGTTGGATGCATCCCCGGAGCGGGAGGTACAATCGCCACATTCATTGCCTACGATCAGGCAAAAAACTCCAGCAAAGAACCTGAGAAATTTGGAAAGGGTTCCCTCGAAGGAGTTGCGGCCCCTGAGGCAGCAAATAATGGATCTGTTGGCGGAGCCCTGGTTCCTTTGCTAACACTTGGAATTCCCGGAAGTGCCTCCACGGCAGTATTAATAGGCGCCTTGATGATTCATAAACTAAACCCCGGCCCCGAGTTATTTGATAAGGAACCGGGCCTGGTTTATGGGATTTTCATCGCCCTGTTTTTCGCAAATATTTTTATGTTTTTTGTCGGCTTACTGGGCAATAAGCTATGGATAAAGATCATTGCTGCTCCAAAATCCTTGCTTTTTCCCTTAATATTGGCACTATCATTTATTGGCAGCTACTTCATCCAAAACTCAATGTTTGATGTTGGCATCTGCCTTGCTTTTGGAATTCTTGGATGGCTGTTAAAAAGAGGTGGTTTCCCCACTGCACCTGTAATATTAGGTTTGATCCTGGGAAAAATGATCGAAGAGAACCTGCGCTTATCACTCATCAAAGGAGAGTGGATTGATTTTTTCACACGTCCGGGAAGTTTGATCATTATCATACTGGCCATCGTATCCTTCTTCTTACCATATATCAAGAAAAAATTAAGCAAAAAGAAATAATTATCTATGCTCCTATTGTCTAATATTGGAAATACTACATCTATCCCATGGTTTTTTGTACTGATGGGCTTATTCGGCGGTCTGGTATTATTCCTGTATGGGATGGAAAAGATGAGCGAGGGCTTGAAAAAATCAGCCGGCAACGGAATGAGGAATATCCTTGCAAAGCTTACAAATAACCGCTTTATTGGCCTGGCAGTGGGAGCATTTGTTACCATGGTCATTCAGAGTAGCAGTGCCACCACAGTTATGCTGGTGAGTTTTGCACAAGCACAGCTTATTTCTTTTGGACAATCACTCAGTGTCATTCTGGGTGCAAACATTGGAACAACAGTAACTGCACAATTAATTGCCTTTAAGATTACCGATTATGCTTTTCTGATCATAATCATTGGTTTTGCATTAATTGTTTTTTCTAAGAAAGAGTGGTATAAATATCTGGGCGAATCCCTGCTCGGGTTTGGTATATTATTTCTGGGGATGAAGATCATGTCTGATTCAATGTATCCATTAAGGGATTACGAACCCTTTATCGCCTTGATGAAGGATCTTGAAATCCCTATTTTAGGACTTCTCATTGGTGCATTGTTCACTGCATTGATCCAAAGCAGCAGTGCATTTACGGGAATTGTGATCGTGCTGGCCCAGCAAGGATTACTAACTCTTGAAGGTGGAATACCACTGCTGCTTGGAGCAAATATCGGGACCTGCGTTACGGCGGGCTTAGCAAGCTTAGGAGCTACAAGGGAAGCAAAGCGGGTTGCTCTGGCACATGTTATATTTAATACGGCCGGTGCAATTATGTTTTTATTCTGGATTCCCTATTTTGCTGACCTGATCAGGTGGATATCACCTGTTTCCAGCGCTGAGGGTATCCAGAAACTTGCAGATGAAACACCACGTCAGATTGCCAATGCCCATACCGTTTTTAATGTAAGCGTTGCTTTGGTTTTCCTGCCATTCATTTCCTACCTGGCTATACTGGTTCTTAAATTACTGCCAAAGAAAGAGTCAGAAGCAACCCCGGAAGTAGTTACCTGGCATCTTGATGAAAAAGTAATTTCAACACCGGCCATCGCCATTGATTTAAGCCGGGCAGAGGTAGGACGGATGGCCAAGATATTGCGAAGAATGCTCAGGGCAATAATACATCCAATATTGAATAATGACGAGGGTACTGACAATATACATAAGCATCTTTCAATAATTGAAGGCATTGAATTGAGGGAGGAGAAAATCGATTTCCTTCATGATAAGATTACACAGTATCTTTTGAAGATCGGACAGGAAGGACTGTCAGATAATCAAAGTAAAGAAGTTTACGGCTTGATATCTATTGCAAGAAGTATGGAAGCTATCGGGGATATTATTCATCGTGATATGTTCCCCTTAATAGCAAAGAAAAAGGCATTAAAGTTTGATTTTTCAGAAGAAGGTCAAAAAGAAATAATGCAGTATCATGATAAGATCTACAAACAACTTGCTCGTCTCGAAGAAACATTTTCAGAACATAAGCTGAAAAAGGCAAGAAAAATTGTTAAAAAAGAGACCCAATATGCCGAAATTGAGGCAGAGTTTAAAATCAAGCACCTGGAAAGACTGCAGCGACAAAGAGAGGAAACGATTGCAACTCACGAGATCCATATGGAAATTATGGATCATCTCAAGCAAATTAGTGTTTATGTAACCGAAATTGCTATGTCAGTTCTTGAGGATGAATAATCGCTACTGTTATAGAAAATTTAAGAGTGAAAATCTGCTCAAATTTCTACATTCCCAATCTGCTCTACAAATACCATTCAGGATCAATGAATCTGCTCAGGCTCTCCCCATAGCTATCTATTTTCTTGTCCTTATCCACTTTGAATGTAATTCTCTCACCGTATGCCCTTGAAATAATGATGGACGTTTCATCAGTGCCATTTTCCAGCCTGATATACCTGGCAAGGGCCTCGCCTTTCTTAATATTCAGGCATTGATGGCAAATTGGACAATAAAAGTCTACCACTTCACCCTCCTTAACTGTTAAGGAGGAGCTCATGGAAACTGTATAATTTCCTATCTCTTCATGCAATAATACCAGTCCCAGCTTATTATTGCCGGATTTTGCCGATAAGATAATTTTGTTGTCGGCATTGATCGCACCCCTGCAATGTGGGCATAAATAGGTTACTTCCATGACTTTAGGTTTCAAGTTATTGAAAATCAAATTCCATTACGTTTGGGACTTATCACCCCCTACAATGGCCTGCACCCTAATTTATATATAAAAGAGGACAATGTCAAGATTATGGCTGTATTAATCAATAAACAAAACTGACGTCTGGTACCTAAAGCCCAAAGCCTAAGGCCTACTCATATCCAAACCGCTTCAGCTGCTTCGGATCATTACGCCAGTCTTTGGTCACTTTTACGCGAATCTCGAGAAAGACCTTTTTGCCCACAAATTCTTCAATATCCAGGCGGGCAGCGGTGGCGGCCTTTTTTATCGCTTTTCCTTCATGGCCCAGGATGATGGCTTTTTGCGACTCCCTTAGCACGAAAATATATGCCATGATATTGATGATCTTTTTCTCTTCTTTGTAAGCATCAACGATCACCTCAGTTGAATAGGGCAATTCCTGGTGATAATTCAGGAAGATCTTTTCGCGGATAATCTCTGACACGAAGAAGCGCATCGTCTTATCGGTGAGTTCATCTTTCGGGTAATATGGCGGGTTTTCAGGGAGGAGCTCAAGGATCAGCTTAAACAATGTATCTACATTGAATTTATGCAGGGCAGAGATGGGCAGCACTTTGGCATTTGGTATTTTTTTCTGCCATTGATCGTAGAGCTTTTCAATATTTTTCTGATCGGTAAGATCAAGCTTATTGATGACAACAATTACCGGAACCTCGGTATGCTGTAGTTTTCCAACTACCTCATCATCCTCTTCCTTCTCATCGGCAGCCGTGATATATAAGAACACATCGGCATCGAGCAAGGCATTCTCAACAAACTTCATCATGGATTCCTGAAGAGCGTAACCAGGTTTCAGGTAGCCAGGTGTGTCGGAGAATATGATCTGGTAATCATCTTCATTCACAATCCCAAGGATACGATGGCGGGTAGTTTGCTTTTTAGAGGTGATTATAGACAGTTTCTCACCGACAAGTTCGTTCATGAGAGTGGATTTACCCACGTTCGGTTTGCCAATGATATTCACAAAACCCGCCTTATGCGCCATATCTGAAGAATTATGAAAAAAGATTTGGTGGGGAAGTTACAAAATTTTATCTTTGCAGTCCCTTTTGAAAATATATTGCGGGGTGGAGCAGTGGTAGCTCGTCGGGCTCATAACCCGAAGGTCATAGGTTCGAATCCTGTCCCCGCTACAAAGAACCCTGATGCGAAGCATCGGGGTTTATTTTTTTATACGAGGATGAAAACTTGTTTTCAATTCGAAGTTTAAAAAATAAACCCACAATGAGCGCAGCGAATGAGGGTTCTTTGTTAAGCCCCCCTACATATCACGGCCGCAAGGCCGTAACAGTTGACAGTTGACAGGTTGACAGTTGACGGTTGACAGTGACTGCTGGCTGGAGGCTGATAGCTGTTCGCTGTATCAGCTTACATATACTGCGAATTCAGATCAACGAGCGGAGCGAGTTAATCTGGTCCTAGGATACACCTCATCCCCCAACCCCTTCTCCTCAAGGAGAAGGGGAGTAAAAAAAGCCCGTAGAGTAGGTTTTGTCAATAGCCCCCACCACTCAGGATCACGGCCGCAGGCCGTAATCAGCTAAAACTCCAAAAATCAAAATCCAAAATCCAAAACCTAGGATTGCTAAGCTTTCTATTTCATCCAACTCGTCAGGAGACGAGCGCGAGCGGGTGAAACAAACTAAATGTTACATGCTACATGCTAAATGCTAAATGTTAAATGTATGTGGTATCTTTGCAAAAAATCAAATCATGGGAAACATCCTAGCCATAGTAGGGCGCCCGAATGTGGGCAAATCTACTTTCTTTAACCGGCTCACACAGACCCGGCAAGCCATCGTTGAAGAAACCAGCGGTGTGACCCGCGACCGCCACTACGGTAAGGCTGACTGGAACGGCATAGAATTTTCTGTGATCGATACGGGTGGATATGTGGTAGGATCTGATGATGTGTTCGAGGAAGAGATCCGCAAGCAGGTAGGTCTGGCCATGGAGGAGGCAGATGTGATTATTTTTATGGTGGATGTTAAAGAAGGCATTACCGGCATGGATGAAGAGATGGCCAATATCCTCCGAAGGGTCAAAAAAAAGGTGTTCCTGGCCGTAAATAAAGCAGACAACCCGCAACGTGTTCAACTGGCTGGTGAATTTTATGCCCTTGGACTGGGTGAGGTTTTCCCGGTATCATCTATCAACGGCAGCGGCACAGGCGAATTGCTTGATGAGGTAGTGAAAGAATTTAGTGTTGACAATGAAGAAGATGAAAGCGATCTGCCAAAATTTGCGGTTATCGGCAGGCCTAATGTTGGTAAATCAAGCCTGATCAATGCCCTGATAGGGGAAGAAAGGAACATCGTGACCCCGATTGCAGGCACCACCCGCGATTCTATTTACGTCCCGTACAACAGCTATGGCTTCGATTTTCTGTTCGTTGATACAGCAGGGTTAAGAAAAAAGAAAAAAGTTAGCGAAGACATTGAGTTTTACTCTGTGATGCGCTCCATCAGGGCCATAGAAAAAGCAGATGTTTGCCTACTGATGATCGATGCTAAAGACGGCATTGAATCGCAGGACCTGAACATCTTACGCCTTTGCGAAAGGAACAATAAAGGAGTAGTGATCGTGGTGAACAAGTGGGACCTGGTGGAGAAGGAGACCAACACCCATATTGAATATAAGGAGGCCATTCTAAAAAAGACTGCTCCTTTTACTGATATCCCTGTGCTCTTTACCTCTGTTACCAATAAACAGAGAATCCTCAAAGTACTGGAAATCGCAACTGATGTCTACAATAACCGCACACGAAGGATCACCACTTCTAAACTGAATGATGTGATGCTGCCGATCATACAAAGATACTCTCCTCCCATGGTCAGGGGTACACGAATACAGATCAAATACGTAACCCAACTAAAGCTGGCCTACCCTTCATTTGCATTTTTCTGTAACATGCCCGACCATATCAAGGAACCCTATCAGCGATACCTTGAGAACCAGATGAGAAAGGAATTCAATTTCGAAGGGGTTCCCATCACCCTCTATTTCAGGAAAAAATAAGATGGAAGGTGTTCGCATCGACAAATGGCTCTGGGCCGTAAGGATCTTCAAGACCCGTTCCCAGGCTTCAGATGCCTGCAAAGGAGGCAGGGTCAAGATGGATGGGCAGAATGTGAAGGCTTCCCGGGAAATAAAAGAAGGGGAAGAGATCCATATCTCCCTTACAACATTTACAAAATCCGTAAAAGTGACTGCCTTGCTAAACAACAGGGTGTCAGCCAAATTGGTCCCTAATTACATGGAAGACCTGACCCCGCAGGAGGAGTATGATAAGCAAAAGATAAAGCGTGAAATTAATGCTGAGTACCGGGATCGGGGCGAGGGTAGACCAACAAAGAAGGAGCGGAGGATTATTGAGAGGCTGAAGAAGTACAAGTTTTAGGTTTCATCTAAAAAAGTTCTAAATTCTAAACAAGCTTATAATTTAAATTACCAATTATTTAATACACCTCACCCCCAACCCCTCTCCTCAAGGAGAGGGGAGTTTGGATATTTGAATTTGGGTCCTTGAAATTTGTTTAGAATTTGGAGCTTGGGACTTGGAGCTTAATTTATCTATACTTACTGATCATAATTTATTTCCTTCACCATTTCACCCTCTTCAGTATAGAATTTCCAGATGCCTGTACGAATTCCTTCTGTATAACTGCCCTCATAATGCTTCTGGCCATTCTTATGCCAGGTTGTACCATACCCATCCCGCAGATCATTTTTGAAGTAGCCTTCACTCCACTTATTTCCATTCTCGTACCAGTATACCCAGTAGCCATTGCGTTTTTCATTGGCAAATTCGCCAGTATAACGCTTGCTACCGTCTTCATAAAAGGCTTCTACCTTCACTTTTTCCCTGAAGCCGTTCTCATCCTGGTAGTATTGAACCAGTCGCGGACTGCCATCACTGTGTGTATCTTCAACCACCCTTTCCAGGTCAGGGCCGCAGGATACAGCCATGAACAGGATTATCAGAAATGAAATATACTTTCTCATTGTGCCATTATTTTCTGTCAAATAATAATCTTTCCCCTTTTTTGGATTCATCAAATATACCTTCACGATAAGCCAGGTGACCGTTTACGAAGGTATGTGTAACCTGCGACATGAACTTTTGCCCCTCGAAAGGAGACCAGCCACATTTATACAGGATATTTTCTTTTTCCACCTTCCAGGGGGCCTGAAGGTCGATCAAAACCAGGTCAGCTGCAAAGCCCTCCCTGATAAAACCACGGTTACTGACCCTGAAACAGCGGGCAGGAGCATGACACATTTTTTCCACCACCTTTTCTATGCTGATGGCTCCCTTATGGAAGAATTCAAGCATGGCAGGCAAAGCATGTTGTACAAGCGGACCACCTGATGGGGTCTTAAAGTAAGTATTGTCCTTTTCTTCCAGGGTGTGCGGAGCATGGTCTGTTGCCACCACATCGATCCTGTCGTCAAGCAGGCCTTTTAAAAGCTCATCCCGGTCTTCCATGCTTTTAATAGCCGGATTCCATTTGATGAGCGAGCCCAGACGTTCATAGTCGGCATCATGAAACCACAGATGATGCACACACACCTCGGCTGTGATCTGTTTTTTTTGCAGGGGGATGGAATTGTCGAACAAACCAAGTTCCCGTCCGGTAGATAAATGCAGAACATGCAGGCGAGTGCCAAACTTCTTTGCCAGCCCAACTGCGTATGATGATGAACGAAAGCATGCCTCTTCCGACCTGATCAAAGGATGATAATCGATGGGGATATCCTCTCCAAAACGTTCCTTCAGGATGCGTACATTTTCCTGTATAGTGGGTTCATCTTCGCAATGAACAGCCACCAGTGTGGGTGCCTTCTCAAAAATCCTTTCCAGGATATCCGGATCATCAACAAGCATATTCCCTGTAGAGGCCCCCATAAATACCTTGATGCCACACACAGTAGCAGGATCTGTCTTCACGATCTCATCCAGGTTGTCATTGGAGGTTCCCATATAAAAGGAAAAGTTCGCCAGCGATTTCTCGGCACCCAGCTTATATTTTTCTTCCAGTAAATCCTGTGTTAAGGTTTGCGGCTTAGTGTTGGGCATTTCCATGAAGGAGGTGGTTCCACCTGCCACTGCAGCCCTGCTCTCCGTATGAAGATCAGCCTTGTATGTCATGCCTGGATCCCTGAAGTGTACCTGATCATCGATCACTCCGGGAATAAGGTGAAGGCCAATGGCATCGATAACTTCAGCCCCATTGGGTACCGGAGGATAATCGCCATCCATAAAAACCATTTTAATCAGGCCATCGTTAATATAAACTCCGCCGCCAAACACCATGCCTTCATTCACAATGATAGCATTCTTGATATAGTAGCTCCTGTTCACAGTGCTAAGTTACAAAATCAGTGAAACTTATTTTTTATGAATATGATGAAATTAAAAATACTGCTTGAACTGATCCCGCGTAGCGGGAACCCCTGAAAGAAATAGGATGATCCGAGAAAACTAACTAAGATTTCTGTTTGTGCAGCTTCTTAACGTTTTTGAAACGCAGGCTCATCACGCCAAATATGGCTTCTTTAAAGATGCCGGGACTCATTTTTGAGGTGCCTTCAGTACGGTCGATGAAGATGATGGGCACCTCCACTACTTTAAAACCTAGCTTCCAGGATGTATATTTCATCTCGATCTGAAAGGCATAGCCAATGAACCGGATCTTCTCAAAATTGAGTGATGACAAGACTTTCCTCGAATAGCAGACAAAGCCTGCAGTGGTATCCCTGATCTTCATCCTGGTAACCATCCTTACATATGCGGAGGCATAGTATGACATCAGGATACGGCCCATAGGCCAGTTCACCACGCTAACACCATTGCAGTAACGCGATCCTACAGCCACATCGGCATTTTGATCCACGCAGGCCTGGTATAAGTTGGGAAGGTCTTCCGGATTGTGTGAAAAGTCGGCATCCATCTCAGTCACGTACTGATAATCTCTTTCCAGAGCCCATTTAAAGCCATGGATATAAGCTGTACCCAGCCCAAGCTTTCCACTGCGTTCTTCAATAAAAAGCCTGCCGGGAAATTCTTTTATAAGGCCTTTAACAATATCTGCTGTACCATCGGGTGAACCATCATCCACGATCAGCATATCAAACTCCATGTCGAGGGAAAATACCTTGCGAATGATCTTCTCAATATTTTCCTTCTCATTGTATGTGGGTGTGATCACCAGTCTCTCAGACATATGCAATTATTTTTCAGCGAATATAGTACAACAAGATAAGTGGTCAAAATGTTTTAATAATCCTTAACAAATTCGGTGCGTGGTGCGCGGCAATTTTATTAACCCGCGTACCCCGTCCCGCGAGCCTCGTACCTACTTACCAGCATCCCAAACCTTCACATTATCTACTCTGTAAGAGGTAGTGTTGCCGTTCAGGTCGTTACCGCTGTATTTAAATGCAATATAGCCTTTCCCTGAATATCCTGAAAGATCGATCTGGCCACTGGGGATCCAGTCATGATCGGGATCATTCTGGTCGGCAATGGTACAATCCAGTGGCGTCCATGTAGCATCAGCAATGTTGGCTCCGTTAAAATCAGTTGAGAACAGCACTTCCAGTCCGTCATGCTCCCAGAAGGCCATTGCTGTCTCAAACTCAGCCATAGGCATGGTCATGGCATCCAGGTCGATTCCAACCGTGATCAGCCAGCATTCATTTTCTTCTTCAGAGTTAAAAGATGTTGCCTGGGCATAGGTTTCACTTTCAAATTCCTTACCCTGCCATCTCCTGGAACCAACCAGAGCAACATTCAACCATCCGTCAACATTGATATCTGTATAATTAGCCTGTTCACTAAAGTCTTCATCGATAGAGGTTACTCCACTACCTCCGGACCCACAGCGTGGCCCGTTTAGCTGAACTTCGTAAGTAGATCGGATGAGCAGTTGTACTGTGCTGTTGAACCTGCCTGCAATGATTGTGATGGAACCACGTCCTTCCGGTATGATTTCCCCGGCAAAGCTTGAATAATCACTGGTCCTGATCATGGCAGCATTAAAATTGCAATCTTCGATGAAGCGTTCGCCGTAATCTCCTTCATCAGCATAGGTTTTTCCTACATCACCCAAGCTGAATTGCACAGAATCAAATGCTATTAGTTGTGATTCATATTCATCAAATGTGCCATTATCCATGGCAGCATTCAGCTCGGCGATGGTCACTATACGGGGTTCAATAAAGTTTCCATTGCCAACGGTTACAACATTTGAGTCGTATTGAACATTGGCGATTTGCATGAGTTCACCATACTCCGACAATTCACATCCTTTCAGGTAAACACGGATATTATCGCCAGCCTGCATGTCAGACGAAGCTGCCATGTAAAGATTAATTCCACCAGTAGTATCCTGCACATAAGCGCTTTTGTAGATATTGCCTGTGGCTTCACCCATAACTACCGTTGCATATACTGAATAATCTTCAGTAAAGGTATATGCACCACTATCGGCAAACATCTGGCGTAAGTCTGCAATATTGACTACAGTTCCTACAGGGATAGTGCCTACAGGTGGGCTATCAGGATCATCCTTGACGCAAGAAGTAAATTGGATGGTGAAAAGTGATGCAAGCATCACGATAATGAGTATTGATACAGTTTTTTTCATCTGACTAATATATTGTTCTGTTTAAAATCTAAATTACATTCTGAAGCTTACATTGAGGAAATATTGTGTTCCGTATAGGTATATATATTTCGGAGCAAATTTATCAGGGTTGTACGGATCATACCTCAATTGCTCAAATCCGCCAACGCCCAGGTCGCGCGAGTTCATAACATTGCTCACATTCAGGCTTATGTTGATATAATACTTATAGTCTATCCGCCATGATTTTCCGGCAAAAAGGTCCATGGTAAATCCTCCGCTCAGCTTCTCCTGTTGAAGCGCAGCCTCAACACGGTAGTCATCGCTTGAAAACTCAGATATTGTGGATTCCATCCTGCGCACCGGGTTTATATCAATATATATATTATCGAAGTAATTGAAGTTTATGCCCAGCCACCAATATTTCTGCGAATTATATTTAAAGCCTAGAGAACCAACAGTTTGCGGCATGCCGCCCACATAATAATTCTTCAGATAAACTACCTCGTCCTGTGCAAACACCTCTGCTGTATTATCAGCGGTTATGGTAACCAGCGGCCTGGAATCATAGGTGAACATTCCATGACCTAAAACGGCAGTAGCAAGAAACTCAGATGTTATATTTACTTCAACACCCAATTCCATTCCGGTATTTATCTTATCCACTCCGGTCATCTGATAATTGACAAAATCTTGCAGGCCTTCGTGGTAGAAACTTCTTGCCCATATCTGGTCATTGAATTTTGTATAATACAATGAAAGTCGTGCCTTAATGATGCCCGACAAACGGAGCCTGTAATTGATATCCCCTGACATGATCTTTTCGCTGGTCAGGTTAGTCACTGTATAATCCCTGGTACGTGGTGACACATAAGAGTTTCTGAAGAAAGGTGCCTTGGTGGCATATTCGCCATTCACAGAAATAAAGTTCTTGCCATTTATCTTCCAGGTTAGTCCACCTTTCACACCATAGTTCGTAAAACGTTGTTTCTCCGAATCACCCAAAGAATTATCTATGAATTTTCCGTTCTGCATTTTTCCTGTGCGCCAGAATTCCGTGTAAGAAACAGTGGCAGCGGCATAAAAGTCAATTTTGGCATAGGTAAATTCAGCCTGTCCGAAACCTGTATAAGAGTTTACATTCGAATTATAATTATGTCCGAATATATCACCCTCCTTAACAATTCTGTTCGGTGTTCTAATATCATTTTGTGAAGTTTCTGAATAAATGGTTTCCTGTTCCTGTTCTGCAAACTTGTCTATATCGAGCCAATAATCTCCGCCCATCAGGTCAACTACTTTGTTAAAATGGGATCCTTTATACCATACCAGTTCCAGTCCACCCACCATATTCAGATGTTCATTCACATTTGAATTTAAATTCATATTAAAGCCAAGCTCGCTTTTATCATTGCGACGGTCCTCAATAATATACTCCGACCTGTTTCCCTGCACATTATTACCCTCAATGCCATTCACATTGTAAATGGTTCTGAGCTTGTTGCTATTGGCAAAATACATGGCATCGAAATTGATCTGACGAAATGCCTCATTCTCTTGCCACATGGTGGTTTGGTAGAAATATTTATCATAGTCCCCTTCATCTAAAGAATAACTTGGCAGGTAGCGGTAGTAATCAGGCCGGGGATCATTGCCATATGCCCAGTTGAGGGCTGTTGATCCGCCCTTTCCGAAATTATAATACAGGGTAGAAGTAAGTTTAGTTTTCGAGTTAATATCCCAATAATCGCTCAGCATGAACATAGGCTGATGATAGTTACCAATACGGGAGTTACGTATCTCCCCATTCTGGTATCCCCAGTATGGATTGTATTGATTATCATTAACCAGGTCGTTGGCTTCCTGAACGGCAATGCCCCCTCTACCTCTTTTATTGGGTGATCCATATGCGATCAAGCCTATGCTGTGTTTGTCGCTAATCTTTTTCTCAACTGACATAAAATAGCTCCAGGCATCATAAAAGGTACCTTTAACATAGCCTTCGTTCGCCCAGCGGCGTGAGCCCGACACTGTCAGTGCCCAGCCATTTTCCATCATCCCGGTAGAATATAAAACCATGGCGCGGTTCCGGTACGAACGATTTGCATTTGAATAGGTTACCTTAAGTCCCTTTGCATAGGTAGATGCCCTGGTCATGATATTAGTCACCCCTCCTATACCTCCAAAGGTATACTTCGAAACATTGATACCGGTATAAATTTCCTGGTTTCTCAAGGCGTCATTAAGTCCGCCCCAGGAACCCCAATATGCGCGTCCTGACCCCACATCATTTACCTTAACCCCATTGATAAGAACAGTGGAATTATCTGAATCATAGCCGCGAAGACGATAGCGGGCAGGCCCGAAGGTGTATCCTGCAGTAGATTCAAAAATATCCCGTGATGAGCTGAGCAAACCGGATATATCCTGGCTTTCTCCATAGCCCTCCAACTCCGTTTCCGATAGGTTGAATGAGGGTAATGTATTGGCCTCATTTCCAACGAGAGTGTCTTCCTGCGCAATGGACTTAAATGAAATCGTAAGGAACAGAAATAATAAGAGTAGGGTAATATTTCTCATATACAATCAGTATTGTTTGATGCTAATTAAGGAAAACAAATGTAGTGATTATTATTATAGATTTGTGTTATGTGAGAGTGGAGTATGGACATTTAAAATAGTACTAAATAAGGTACCGGGTGCCAGGTATCGGATACAGGGAAAGTTGAAGCATTTGGATTTTGGGGATTTCGGTTCTCCGATTTTAAACTTAAACCAAAAACCCGGGGGCGGATAACTGATAAAAGTTTAAATTTGCCACTTATCCAATAAGAAATCCAAAGCTATGAGAAATATCCTATTCCTGCTTGTATTCCTTTTCGTTTCTACATTTTCAATTGCTCAGGATGCTGGTGAATACCGCATGTGCTGTGTGGCCTTTTACAACCTGGAAAACCTCTTCGATACTATAAATGAGGAAGGTGTAACCGATGAAGAATTCACCCCCCTTGGGAAAAATACCTGGATACCGGATCGCTACCTGGAAAAATTGGATAATATGTCGAGGGCTATTGCAGCAATTGGTGTGGGCGAATATACTCCCGACGGAGCAGTATTGCTGGGTGTATGTGAGCTGGAAAATGCATCTGTCATGCAGGACCTGGCCAATACTGAGGCATTGAAAGACAGAAATTATAAGTTCGTACATTATGACTCTCCCTATTACAGGGGGATGGATGTAGCACTGTTTTATCAACCCAAGTATTTCACTGTCTTAAACTCAGACAGTCATGGGTTAAAATACCCTGAGATCGAGGGCTTCAACACCAGGGACCAGCTGGTGGTTACAGGTATCCTCGATGGAGATACTATATCTGTTATTGTGAACCACTGGCCTTCCAGAAGTGGAGGCGAAAAAAGATCAAAACCCCTCAGGGAAGCTGCCGCTGACCTGAGCAGGCATATTTCCGATTCACTGCTCAACATCAACCCAAATGCCAGGATCATTGTAATGGGCGACCTGAACGACGACCCCACCAATAAGAGTGTACAAAAAAACCTGAATTCTGTTGATAAAGCAGAAGGGATGAAGGCAGATCAGTTTTATAACCCATATGCCAAACTGCATGCCCAGGGCATAGGATCATTGGGCTACCGTGATGCCTGGAATCTTTTCGATCAGATCCTTGTTTCAAAGGCCCTTACGGGAAAAGATTATTCATCATATAAATTCTACCAGGCCAAGGTTTTCAACGCAAAATTCCTCACACAACAGGAAGGGAGATTCAAAGGCTATCCATGGCGCACATACTCATACGGTGCTTATATCGGAGGTTTTAGTGATCACTATCCGGTGTTCGTTTACCTTGTAAAGAAAGTTAAGTAGACACAATAGCGGACTGGATACTGGATTCTGGATTCTGGATACTGGATTCTGGATTCTGGATACTGGATACTGGATACTGGATACTGGATTACTGGATGGTACTGGATGATGGATGATGGATAATTAGGGACGCGGGACTCGGAAAGAGTATTTCCATGTTCCTTATTCTTATTCCTTGTTCCTCTGTTCTACTGTTCTATTGTTCTACTAACTCTTTCAGCAGCTCGAGTCCATCAAAAACAGAATTTACATTGTCAAATGTAAGCGTAAGCCTTTCCCTGGCTTCTTTCATTCTACAGCGGCCCGGATTGGCTTGTACAAAGCTGAGCACAGATGTAAACTCTGGTGACTTATAGTAAGGGGATTCCTGGTCTTTTATGAAATATCCTGTGAGGCGACGGTTTCGCAGCACAATCTTTTCAAAGCCGGCCTTCCTGGCCAGCCATCTCAGGCGTATGGCATTCATCAGGCCGCTGATCTGCTGCGGGAGAGGCCCGAAACGGTCGATGAGTTTATCCTGAAATGCCATCAACAATTCTTCTGTTTCGATACTGTCGAGTTCTTTATAGAGGCTCAAACGTTCTCTTATGTTGGTGATATAATCGTCAGGGATCAGCAATTCCAGGTCGGTTTCTATCTGGCAATCGGTCACATAATCTGTCACCTCCTCTGTCTCATAAACCTCTTTAAATTCGCTCGATTTCAGTTCCTGTATGGCTTCATCCAGTATGCGATGGTACATCTCAAAACCAATCTCGGAAATGAAGCCGCTCTGTTCTGCCCCAAGCAGGTTTCCGGCTCCACGGATGTCGAGGTCGCGCATAGCAATGTTAAATCCGCTGCCCAGCTCGGCAAATTCCTCGATAGCCTTCAGGCGCTGCCTGGCTTCCCTGGTAAGCCCCGACAATGGTGGTGTCAGGAGATAGCAAAATGCTTTTTTATTGGTTCGCCCCACCCTGCCGCGAAGCTGATGCAGGTCACTCAATCCAAAATGGTGTGCATCGTTGATGATGATGGTATTCACATTGGAGATATCGAGGCCCGACTCAATAATCGTAGTCGCCAGCAAGATGTCATAATCCCCGTCGATGAAGTCGAGCATACGCCTTTCCAGCTCCTTGCCTTCCATCTGCCCATGGGCCACGGCGATCCTGACATTCGGCACAAAACGCCTGAGCATATAATCCACATCCATGATGTTCTGCACCCTGTTGTGTACGAAAAACACCTGACCTCCACGCGAAATCTCATATACGATGGCATCCCTGATGGTTTCTTCGTTGAATGAGCGAAGCTCCGTTTGCACCGGATAACGGTTTGCAGGCGGAGTATTAATAATAGAAAGGTCGCGTGCTCCCATCATGCTAAATTGCAATGTCCGGGGAATAGGTGTTGCAGTAAGTGTGAGTGTATCCACCCCAATGCTCATCTGCTTAAGCCTTTCTTTGGCTGTCACCCCAAACTTCTGCTCTTCATCAATAATAAGCAGTCCAAGGTCTTTGAATACCAGATCCTTGCTGATCAGGCGATGTGTGCCAATCAGGATATCAATCTCCCCTGCGGCCAGTTTTTTTATAGTTTCTTTCTGACCTTTTGCCGACTTGAAGCGATTAATATAATCCACATTACATGGGAATTCCTTCAGGCGTTCGATAAATGTTTTATAATGCTGCAAGGCGAGGATTGTGGTAGGTACCAGCAGGGCTACCTGTTTGCTTTCAGCCACCGCCTTAAAGGCTGCCCTGATTGCTATCTCTGTCTTCCCAAAGCCAACATCCCCGCATATGAGGCGGTCCATGGGATAAGAAGCCTCCATATCCTTCTTCACATCCTGTGTAGCCTTCAACTGATCAGGGGTATCCTCGTAAAAGAAGGAGGCCTCCAGCTCAGTCTGCAAATATGTATCAGGCGTAAATGAAAAGCCCTCGGCAGCTTTCCGTTGGGCATACAATCGTATAAGATCCCTGGCAATATCTTTGACCCTTTTCTTGGTCTTGCTCTTCAGGGTGTTCCAGGCGTTTGACCCCAACTTATTCAATTGGGGAATATTCCCCTCCTTACCGGTATATTTGGCGATCCTGTGCAGCGAATGTATGCTTACATATAGCAGATCATTGTTTTTATACACCAGGCGGATAGCTTCCTGCTCCTTGCCGTTGTTCATGATCTTCTCAAGGCCGTCGAAACGTCCCACTCCGTGGTCGATATGGGTTACAAAATCGCCCTGTTTGAGATCATATAATTCCCTTATCGACAGGGTTTCTTTCTTGCTAAAGCTTTCACGCAGCCTGAACTTATGATACCTTTCGAAGATCTGATGATCAGTATAGCATGCAAGTTTGGCCTGCTTGTCGATGAAGCCCTCGTTTAATGAGATATTCATGGTATCAAAGGCTGGGCGCTCCTTGTTTTTCGTCCGGAAGGATATGTCATCAAAAATAGTATGCAGACGTTCAAGCTGCTTGGGGTTTGATGAGAGGATCAGGTTCTGGAAAGCATTGGCAGTATGTTCCTGCAGGTCTTCAGCCAGAAGATCGAAATTCTTATTAAAAGATGGCTGGGGGCTGATCTCTGCTTCAAGTTTCAAAAACTCCCTTCCGTGTGGTTGCTTTGAAAATCCTACCAGGGAAAATTTGCCCAGGCCCGATAACCATTCATCCCCGTTCTGGAACATCTCTTCTACTTTGCCATCAACCGGCAGATCATCCTGGGATTCAATCACCTTCACGGCCTTTTTGAACTCTTCATCAATCCTGTCACGGGCAAAGCTGATATCTTCCACCCAGATCACTGCATCATCCGGCAGCAAAGCCTGCAGATTCTCCCTCCTATGGTCAATACGCCTGTCGTTCAGGTCAGGAATGATGGAAATCCTGCTGAGTTTATCCACGGAAAGCTGGTTCTCGGGGTCAAAGGAACGCAGTGATGCCACATTGTCGCCCAGAAACTCTATCCTGTAAGGGAAATCATTGGAATAGGAAAATACATCCAGGATACCCCCGCGAACTGCATACTGTCCCGGAGCGATCACAAAATCTTCACGTTCAAAATGTTGCTCATCCAGGAAATCGATCAGCTCATCCATATCCAGGGTATCATCGTGTTTGATCCTGAAAGTGCTCTTCGTCAGGAAGGAACGGGTTACAAGCTTCTCTGCCAGGGCCTCCGGGAAGGTAACTATGATCCTGGTTGATGTCTGCGATGATAACTTCCCAACAATCTGCGTCCGCTCCAGGGCGTTGGTGCTATCAGTACGAGCAAGGTCATAAGACTTCTTATAGGATGTTGGAAAGAAAAACACATTCTTGCGCTGGAAACTGGTCTCTTTCTCATCGAAGAGGCTTTCCAGGTCGTTGAAAAAATAGGCCGCCTGTTCCTTCTCATTCAGGATGAAGAGGTGCGTCCCTTTCACATTTGAGGTCACTGCTGCCGACAATGCAGCGATCGCTGACCCGGCCATACCATTCAGCCAGAGCCCTTGTCGGGATGCTTTTCCAAGATGGCTGATCACAGCAGAAGCCAGCGGAGCAGATGCATAGCGATCAAGAAATTCTTCGACTTTCATGACAATGAGGACTGTGTTCAGGCGTTATTTAATGAAACAGCTTGTGGGGGACAAAGATAGGGATTTGTTCTATATTTGTATGGTATGAGGTGTGTGGCAAGTTTTGAATTTAGAGCTTAGAATTTAATCATGAAGGTCTTTAAGTTTGGTGGTGCTTCGGTCAAGGATGCGGATTCTGTGAAGAATATCCCCCGTATTCTTTCTAAATATCGTGAAGAACAACTCGTAGTCATTGTGTCGGCCATGGGGAAGACAACCAATGCTCTAGAGAAACTGACAGAAGCAGCTCATCACGCTGATAAGAGAACAGATGAGCTTTACCGGGTGATTTCTGATTATCATTATAAAATAATACACGAATTGTTTCCGGATGATGGTCATGACATCTATTCTCATAGCAAGGAGCTATTCAATGCACTGAAATCCTGGCTCGACATCCTGGCTGCTCCTGAGCGTGAACACCCTTATGACCTATATTACGACCAGATCGTTGCTTTTGGTGAGCTGCTCTCAACCAGGATCATCAGCTGCTATCTGAATGAAAATGGCATCAGCAATAGCTGGCTGGATGCCAGGGAGTTGATTATGACCGACAGCACCTACAGGGATGCCAGGATCGATTGGCAGAAGACCAGTAAATTGATTTCTGAACATGTAACTGATAAGATAACGGTCTCGCAGGGTTTCATTGGCAGCGATGGTCATTTCAGCACCAGCCTGGGCCGGGAAGGTTCCGATTTCTCTGCGGCCATCTTCGCCAGTGTGCTGGATGCAGAAGAGGTAGTAGTATGGAAGGATGTGCCCGGTTATCTGAATGCCGATCCTAAATATTTCAAGGATACCGTTAAGCTGGACAAGATCTCTTATACCGAATCCATCGAACTGGCTTTCTATGGGGCAAAGATCATCCACCCCAAGACCATCAGGCCCCTCAAAAATAAAAGCATTCCACTTATAATCAAGTCATTCCTGGACCCTGAATCAGAAGGCTCCGTGATCCATGAGGATCTGAGTTCGGATGCATTGGTCCCTTCCTGCATAATTAAGGAAGGGCAGGTGCTGATCTCCATATCTTCAAGAGATTTTTCCTTTATAGCAGAAGATACACTCCATAAGATCTTTGGCATATTTACAAATCACCGTTGTGGTATCAACCTGATGCAGAATTCAGCCATCAGCTTTTCTGTTTGTGTAGATCATTCACCACGCCTTGACGAGATGATCACTGAATTGCAAAAAGATTTTCGCGTAAAATACAATGATGACCTGCGCCTGGTCACCATTCGTCACTACAACAAAGAAACCATCAAAAAACTTACAGAAGATAAAGAGATCCTGCTGGAGCAAAGAAGCAGGATTACTGTACAGATGGTTATAAAATAAGGTTTGAGGCCAGGGGCTTGAGGCTTGAGGAAATCCTCCCCATGCCTCATGCCTCATGCCCCACACCGTTATCTAATCCCATACATGCGATAATTATTATAAATTTGCATGATAAAAATATCAAATTATGAGCGGAAGTATTGCTATTGTTTGCGGCGGTGGCCCGGCACCCGGGATCAACTCCGTAATAAGTTCTGTATCGAAAGTATTTCTTAAAGACGGTTACCGTGTAATCGGACTGAATGGTGGTTATAAAAGCCTGTTTTCAGAGGAACCAACTTTTCAGGATATCGATTTTGCCTTTGCTGATGATATTCGTGGAAAAGGCGGATCTGCACTGCAAATGAGCCGGCACAAACCAACAGACGATGAGTTCAGTACTGATTTCTTTGTCAAACATAATGTTGAGCTTCTTGTGACCATTGGTGGAGATGATACTGCCTCTACAGCGAACAGGATCTCTAAATTCCTGAAGAGCAAGAATGTAAGCATACAAAATATCCATGTCCCCAAAACCATTGACAATGACCTTCCCCTGCCGGAAGGGCAGCCCACCTTTGGCTACCAGTCGGCGAAAGAAGCCGGTGTCAGGATCGCACAAACGGTTTATGAAGATGCCCGCACCAGCGGGAACTGGTTCATCATTTCTGCCATGGGCCGTGAAGCCGGGCACCTTGCCTTTGGTATAGGTACGGCTGTGCATGCCCCTATGATCATCATCCCTGAGATGTTTAACAATATTCCGGTCACCTTTGATTCGATCATGAAAATGGTGATCTCCACCATTGTGAAGCGCAAGATATTGGGGATCCCATATGGCATTGTGATCATCAGTGAAGGGGTGTTCCATTTCATGTCGGATGATGAGATCAAAGCATCAGGCATACATTTTACCTATGATGACCACGGGCACCCTGAATTGGGCAATGTGAGCAAGGCACATATTTTCAATATCTTGCTGCAAGAAAAGCTCAAAGAGATCCAGCTTAAAGTAAAAAGCCGTCCGGTTGAGCTGGGTTACGAGATCCGCTGTGTTAACCCCATCGCCTTCGACCTGATGTACTGCTCACTGCTGGGCATGGGCGTAAAAACACTTTTCGACAAAGGGCATACCGGTTGCATGGTTACTTCCGATAATATCGGTGATATCCATCCTCTCTTCCTGGAAGATGTGACCAATGAATTTGGCAAAGTTGAGCCCAGGCTGGTGAACATGAATTCTCAAACAGCTGATATGGTGTTCAGCCATGGTTTGCAGTATATCACTCCGGGGGATTATGAATTAGCCAGGGATTTTGTTGAGTTTCCCGAGCATTATGATTTTAGGAAGATCCTCGGCTGGTAAACCATGTGAATGTTGGGTGTTGAGTTAGTGTAAAGTGATGGATTACTTACTTCTTCTATCTTCTATCTTCTATCCTCTTCTGCCTCAACTATCCTATTCATCAATCTCCCCTATCCTATCTTCAATAAATGCATGGCTCCGGAGGAGCTAAATATCGTAAGTCAATGAGATTTAGAATTACTTTTAGCGCCCCATAGGGGTGCAATTTTCTGGTGGAGAAAATTCCGATAATATCTTATCAACGATAACCTCCGCCAATTTCAACTTCGAATCATGCGTCCATCCGGCAATATGGGGTGAGAGGATGACTTTATCTGAGGCAATCAGGGCTTTGAATGCTTCAGGGAGTTCTTTATCCTGAAGATTTTCGAATGACAAATTTTCATATTCAAGTACATCCAGTGCTGCGCCGTACAGCTTTCCTGAATCGAGGGCATACACAAGATCGGATGTATTGACACACTGGCCGCGGGAGGTGTTGATCAGGATGATTTCCTTTTTGAATTTATTGAGATAAGCTTTATTGACAAGGTAACGGGTTTCATCGGTGAGGGGGATATGCAGGCTCAGGACATCAGCTTCGTTGAAAATTTTGTCCATATCACATTCTGTCACATAGTCGTCCGAAAAGCCTGTTTTGTATTTATCATAAGCAAGCACATGGCAATCGAATCCCGAGAGCTTTTTCGCTAAAGCCCCTCCCGTATTTCCATAACCTATGAGGCCGACAGTCTTACCTTCCAGTTCGATGCCACGGTTCTCTTCCCGTTTCCAGATCCTTCCTCTTACCTCCCGATCAGCAACAAGCAGCCTGTTCATTAGTACGAGCAGCATGCCCAGGGCATGTTCGCCCACGGCATTCCTGTTGCCTTCCGGGGCATTGAAACAACGAATACCCCTCGACTCGGCATATTCAATGTCGATGCCTTCCATACCTGCCCCTACCCTGCCGATGAAAGCAAGATTCTTTGCATGGGATAGCAGGTCCTTGTCAAGCCTGAATCGACTTCTGACAATGATCCCTGAATACTCACCAATGATTTTCCTAAGCCCCTGAATATCAATATCGGGAAAATAATCACAACGAAAGCCGGCATCCGTCAGTTCATACTCCAGAACCTGGTGATTGGTATCGAGTAAAAGAACCCTATTATTTGATGTTTTCCGAGTCATTTTTAATTAATGAAACTTTCATTCCAGATAATTCCTTTCAGAAGGAATTTAAATTCTTTGCCGGCTCTGGAAATCATTTCCCCATTTTTAGGAAATTTCTGCTTCGGCTTATCGAGAAATGGGAGAATCTCCGGCGGGCAGGCAAACATATCGCCTGATGCAGTCGCTGTCTTGTTCTCAAACACAGAGCGCGCTGTAACAGGGATCTCATACAATACCTTGCCCGTAGGTTCATCAATATATTTCACCTTGCCCTTGATCACAGCAGTTTTTATCTGGTATATCTCCGTGATCTTGCACTTATTGAAATCCGGGTGTTTTTTATCTTCCTCAAACTTCGAAGGATCATCATAAGAAGCTGCAAAGCTTTCCGGGTTCTTGTGTGAAGCCGTATATTCTTTCTCATTCACCGTTCCGGGTGTTACATTTACTGAGTTTATATCCACCGCCAGGATCAGGGAATATTGTTGCCCGGGCTCAGCCTTGACAATATAGTTTAGGTATTGTCTTTCTCTGTATGTCAGAGCCATATCCTCCATAGCAGCAATAAAGTCAGGTGAAAGGGTGGCATCACTCAGGTTGTTGATTTCCAGCCTGGCCAGACTGGCACTACTGCCAATGGCCCTGCGCATCAGGAGTTCAACATCCTTATATTCAGGGTATAATTTGGTGATCACAAGCAATTCGGAATACGCTTGACCGGCATCCACTTTGCTGCCCGATGCCAACAGCTTAACCGAATGAGCATATAAATATGCCGCAGCATGTTGTCGTGAGGCTTCCAGGTCTTTGCTGTAATCTACCAATTGAATATTTACCATGTCCTGGCTTATCAGGGTCTCTATCTTTGATACCATAAGAAAACGTTTCTGCAAAGCATCATAGTTCATAAATACATCGAACCAAACCTCGGGTTTTCCACTGGCTTTTATGTCTACTATCTTCCCCAGATTTACCTCATTGGCAGACTCATAAGCATGTTTCAGGGAAGCATACAATTCATCTTTTTTACCCTTTCCGGCCTCCAGCTTATTCACACAGGCCTTTATCGCAGCATCGTAATCGCCCTTACTGATCAGCTTCTCAGGCGATTGGGCCATTAATAATACAGGGAAGGCCATTATGAGGAGTAATATATATCTCTTCATTGTTAAAATTGTTATGGTTTTACAAATATAGTGCTTGTCAGGGAGAATTCACTCCCCCTGAAAGTAGTGAAATACTTACCAAATCCTTGCCAAAGTAATGATGTATTAAAATTTACCGTAATTTCGTAAGTCCGATTTGAACCGGGGACTATGAGAATGTGGAACTTTCTTGTCAGGCTGATCTTACGCAACAGGCTTACCAACCTCATCGTAATCCTGCTTATCACCATTTTCATGGGATGGCAGGCCACAAAGGTGAAGATGTCGTATGAGATGGTACGCATGCTTCCTGAATCCGATTCTACCAGCATTGCTTACGAAGAATTTAAGAACCTTTTTGGACAGGATGGCAGCGTCATGTTTGTGGGTCTGCAGGATGATCGCATTTATAATCTTGATGAGTTCAACGATTGGTACGACCTCTCTTGGGAGATCCGTGAGATAGATGGCGTGGAAGAGGTACTTTCGATTGGAAAGATATATAATCTGATCAAAGACGACAGTACCGGTCTGCTGAATTTTATGCCGGTCATCCAGGAAAAGCCGGAATACCAGGTAGAGCTTGACAGCCTGAGGGATGTAATCTTTTCCCTTCCTTTTTACGATGGTTTCTTATATAATGAGAACAAGGATGTGACCATGATCATGGTTACCCTCGACAAGAATAAACTCAACACTAAAAGCAGGGACCAGCTCATTGCCGACATTCAAACCCTGGTAGATAATTTCGGAGAGAAATACGATCAGGAGATGCGGTATTCCGGCTTGCCATATATCCGGACCATTACTACCAAGAAGGTACAGAATGAGTTGTATTTCTTCATTATCATGGCCCTGGTGATCGCCTCGGCCATCTTGCTCCTGTTTTTCCGTTCAGGTAAGGCAGTGTTCTTTACTATGTTAATCGTAGCCATTACTGTGATCTGGGTGATGGGTACTATTTCTATTTTCCAGTATAAGATCACTTTACTCACTGGTATTCTACCACCACTGCTGGTGGTGATCGTGGTGGAAAATTGTATTTTTCTGCTCAACAAATACCACAACGAATACCTGCTGCACGGAAACAAAGTGAAAGCACTTTCACGTGTGGTGATACGCATCGGCAACGCCAATCTCCTCACCAACACTACAACGGCAGTAGGTTTTGCGGCATTTATTGTAACCGGAAACAAGATCCTTACCGAGTTCGGGATCATCGCTTCCATCAATATTATGTTTGCCTATATCCTCTCACTCTTTCTTATTCCCATCTTCTTCAGCTACCTGGCTCCCCCAAAGAGCAGGCATACCAAGCACATGGACAAGTCCCTGGTATCGAAGATCATAGAAAAGGTGGTTGGAATCGTCCAAAACAGGCGACGCATAATTTATATCTGTACTATCATATTTGTTTCTGTGGGACTATTTGGAGTCACTCGACTTCAAACAACCGGAAATATTGTAGATGACATTTCGAAAAAGGATAAGCTCTACAAGGATTTGATGTTTTTCGAAGAGCATTTTAAAGGGGTGATGCCGCTTGAGATCTCCATCGACAGCAAGACTGAGAATGGGGTGTTTGCCAACAAGGGAAAGACTTTATACAAGATCAGGAGATTGCACAGGCTACTCGAAAAGGATTCACTATTTTCAATATACCTGTCGCGCCCGCTTTCGGTGGTAGATGGTATCAGCTTTCTGTACCAGGCTCACCGTGGTGGAGAACCGAAGTACTATGTGTTGCCTCCACCCACCGGTCTTTCTGACCTGAACCAATACACCAAAGGAATGAACGATGAAGGAAACAATCCTTTTCATTCCTTTATCGACAGTACCAACAGGATTACCAGGGTGAGCATACAAATGGCCAATATTGGCACTAAAGAGATCAAGCTGCTTACCGACCGGCTAAGGCCGGATATTGATAATATCTTTCCGCCCGATGAATATAATGTAGTACTGACCGGCACCAGTGTTGTATTCCTTAAAGGGAGCAGCTACCTGGTAAGGAACCTCTTAACAAGCCTGTTGCTGGCCCTGGCGGTGATCTCACTTCTCATGGCCCTGCTGTTTACTTCAGCACGGATGATCGTGATCTCGCTCATTCCCAACCTGATACCTCAGTTGATGACTGCTGCCCTGATGGGCTACCTGGGCATCCCTATCAAGCCTTCAACCATCCTGATCTTTAGCATAGCGCTGGGTATTTCTGTTGACAATGCCATACATTTTCTCTCGAGATACCGGCTACAACTGAAATTAAACAACTGGGAAATCAAACCTTCAGTGATCGCTGCCCTCAGTGAAACCGGCTATAGCATGATCTACTCTTCTGTGGTCTTATTTTTTGGATTTGGCATATTTATTTTATCCTCTTTTGGTGGCACCGAAGCCCTTGGATATTTGATCCCTTTCACCCTTCTTATGGCACTGCTATCCAACCTCTTCTTCCTCCCTGCACTGCTACTAAGCCTCGACAAGTATATCACCACTAAAAGTTTCCGTGAGCCCCTATTGGAGATCTTTGATGAGGAGGATGATATTGAGCTTGAAGAGCTTCAGATTGAGCCTCGTCCCGATCAGAATCTGCCTCCCGGGTAAATTGCTTTTTGTTTTTTTGCTTAATTCCTTATCTTTATCTCGCGAGAGACTAACCCAAAAATTATATGCGCCGATGAAAGGAATCATTCTTGCCGGAGGATCCGGCACCCGACTCTACCCAATCAGCATCGCAACCAGCAAGCAGCTGATGCCGATATATGACAAGCCCATGATATATTACCCACTGTCCGTCCTGATGATGGCCGGAATCAGGGATATCCTGATCATTTCAACTCCCCAGGACCAGGCCAGCTTTCAGCTTCTGCTGGGAGATGGAAATAATCTTGGCTGCAATTTTAGCTATGCCAAGCAGGAGGTTCCGAACGGACTGGCACAGGCCTTTGTGATCGGGGAAGAGTTTATAGGAAACGATAAAGCTGCCCTAATCCTGGGTGATAACATCTTTTACGGAGCAGGACTTAAGCCCCTGTTCCAGGAAAATAATGATCCTGATGGCGGAGTCATCTTCGCATACCACGTTTCTGACCCTGAGCGTTATGGTGTGGTAGAGTTTGATGAAAACCAAATGGCAATTTCAATTGAAGAAAAGCCCACCAAACCCAAATCCAATTATGCTGTTCCGGGTTTGTACTTCTATGACAACTCAGTTGTTGATGTAGCCAAGAATATTGCACCCAGTGCGCGTGGTGAATATGAGATCACTGACGTGAATAAGCATTACCTTGAAGCCGGCAAGCTCAAAGTGGGTATGCTGGGCAGGGGAACCGCCTGGCTCGACACCGGCACATTCGCCAGCCTCTTGCAGGCCGGACAATTTGTTCAGGTGGTTGAGGAACGGCAGGGAATGAAGATCGGTTGCATAGAGGAGATCGCTTATAATATGGGCTTCATCGACAAAGAAGCACTTATGAAAGTTGCGGAGCCATTACTGAAAAGTGGTTATGGCCAATACCTGCTGAATTTAATAGGATAAAAACCAAACTTACGATGCATACTTACGAAGAACTCCTGGATAAATACAGACTATCCCTGGAAAAAGAAAGCTTTTCCGGCCAACCCCCGGAGCTGTACGACCCAATACAATATATGATGGAACTGGGTGGCAAACGCTTAAGGCCCGTGCTCCTGCTGATGGTCTGCGACGCCTTTGGCGGAGATATCGATGCTGCTTTGCCTGCCGCACATGCCGTTGAGATCTTTCACAATTTCACGCTGGTACACGACGACATCATGGATGGTGCCGAGATCAGGCGTGGAAAGGATACTATCTGGAACATCTGGGGTGAGGACACCGCCATCCTTGTAGGAGATACTATGTTTGCCATGGCAGTTGAGTATCTGCTGAAAATAGAGCATCCTGAGACCGGGAAAATAATGTCATGTTTCATGAAAGTGGCCAAAGAAGTTTGTGAAGGACAGCAGCTCGACATGAACTTCGAAGATGCCGAAAACACCAGTATACCTGAATACCTGGGAATGATACGTTTGAAAACAGCAGTCCTTCTGGCTGTATCCCTCAAACTTGGGGCTATGCTGGCAGGTGCCAATGAAAAAGACCAGGAAAATATTTATGAATTCGGGCTTAACACCGGACTGGCATTCCAGCTGAAAGACGACCTGTTGGATGTGTTTGGCAATGTAGATAAATTTGGTAAGATGCCCGGAGGGGATATCCTTTCCGACAAAAAGACCTTCCTCTTACTCAAAGCCCTTAGCATAGCTCGTAAAGCAGATAAAAAAGTGATTGAAGATTATTTTGGCAATGGATCGGAAGATCCTGAACAGAAGATCATGGATATCACAAGTATCTACGCCAGGCTAAACATCGATAAGATTACCACCACCGAGATGGAACGCCACTTTGCACGCGCCGAATACCACCTCCAACTTGTAAGCCTGCCGGAAGAAAAGAAAAAGGAACTCTTATCGCTGGCGAAAAGGATGATGCATCGAGACCACTAGAATAACGAATAACGAATAACGAACAAGGAATAAGGAATAAGGAATAAGAATGAAAATAAAAGCACCTCACCCCCTGGCCCCCTCTCCTTGAGGAGAGGGGGAAAAGGGGGAAGGGGGATAAGGGGGTGAGGTGCAAATCACTATTCCTTCTAGTTAGGCACTAGCAACTAGTCACTAGGAACTATTCACTTTTCAGGGCTTTCTGCTCTTCTTTCAGGCTTTCTAGTTGGAGGCTAATTTCTTCCCAATGCTCCATCTCCTTTTCGAGGAATGTTTTCAACTTATTATATGTTTTAAATACTTCGGGATTTGAAAGGGCTTCTTTGTGTTTTTCCGGGTCCATCAGGATGTTATCCATATCTGCCATCTCTTTTTCAAGTTCGGATATTTTCTTCTCACACCTTGTGATCTGGGTGATCAACTTGCGGATGTCGCGATCGAGTGCTTTGCTGCGTTCATATAGCTTTTTATTCTTCGAAATGTCTTTTTGCCTGGAAGGGCCTGAATTTTTCTGCTCCAGCTCCCGCAGGCTCTTCAGCTTTTTAAAGTGCAGAAAGTCATAAATATCACCCAGGTACTCTTGCACCTTTTTATTCCCAAACTCAAAAACTTTATTGCTCAAGCCTTGCAGGAAGTCACGATCGTGAGATACAATGATCAATGTACCGTCATAGCGAAGCAGGGCACTCTTCAGGATATCCTTGGAACGCATGTCGAGGTGGTTGGTGGGTTCATCGAGGATCATCAGGTTGGATGGTTCAAGCAGCAATCTGGCCAGTGAAAGCCTCGACTTCTCCCCTCCCGACAGTACCTTTACCTTTTTGTCGATATCTTCTCCCGAGAATAAAAATCCACCCAGGAGGCTACGCACCTGCGTACGCATATCGCCCGTGGCTTCATCATCGATGGTTTCGAATACCGTTTTGTTGCCATCGAGCATCTCAGCCTGGTCCTGAGCATAGTAAGCCAGCTGAACATTATGACCAAACTTCAATTCTCCGGTATGATCCAGCAAACCCATGATCACCTTGGAAAGCGTGGTTTTTCCTTCGCCATTCTTTCCCACAAAAGCTACCCTGTCCCCTTTGATTACCGACAGGTCGACCGATTTGAGGACTTCATTGGTCCCATAGCTCTTGCCCAGGCCTTTGCATTCGATCACCACCTTACCCGACCTGGGTGCCGGAGGAAAGCGGAAATGGATGGCCGAATTTTCGAAACCCTCAATCTCAACTGTATCCATTTTATCCAGCATTTTGATCTTGGATTGCACCTGGCGGGACTTTGTATTCTTATAGCGGAAACGCTCCACAAAGCGCTCGATCTGGCGGATCTGCTTTTGCTGGTTGTTGTATGTTGCCAGTTGTTGTTCGAGACGTTCTTCCCTCAGCTGTATATATTCTGTATATGCGGCCTTATAATCGAAGATACGTTCATCGCTGATCTCTATGGTACGGTTACAGAGGTTGTCGAGGAAGGCACGGTCGTGAGAAACCAGCACCACGGCACCAAAATAGTTCGACAGAAAATCTTCCAGCCACTGTATGGATTCAATATCGAGGTGATTGGTAGGTTCATCGAGGAGGATAAGGTCGGGCTTTCGCAACAAGATCTTAGCTATCTCTACACGCATCTGCCAGCCATAGCTGAACTCTACAACAGGCCTGTTGAAATCTTCACGCTTGAACCCAAGCCCGGCAAGCACCTTTTCCACATCAGCCTCCATGGATTGGCCCCCGAGCATCTGGAACTTCTCATTGGCCTCTGACATTTTCGTGATGATCTTATGGTATGCATCAGATTCATAGTCGTCCCTGTTGGCGATCTCTTCTGCATACCGATCCATATCCGTTTTCAGGGCCAGGATCTCATCGAAAGCTACAATGGTTTCATCATAGATCGTCTTATCGCTGCTCAGTTCCATTTCCTGCGGGAGATATCCCAGTCGAGCAGTGGAAGGGATCACGATATCACCGCTTTCCGGCGATTGCATATCGGCCAGTATCCGCAGCAAAGTTGTTTTCCCCGATCCGTTACGGCCCACCAATCCCACCCGGTCTTTCTTGTTGATGATGAAAGACACGTTTCGGAAAAGATAGTTTCCGGAATACTGAACTGCTAGATCGCTAACTGAATACATTTTGGTGGGAGCAAAAGTAGTAAAATCGGGGAAACGTAGTGCATAGTTCCTAGTGCCTAGTGGCTAGTGCCTAAGTGGAACTATTCATTTTTTAATTGAAAAACTAAAAATTTATTCAATTCAATTAGCAACTAGGAACTAGGCACTAGGAACTATTAAGTGCGTCAGCGCGCAACAACGATCTTCCTCGCAAAGCGTCCCTTTTCTGTATCTATTCTCAGCAGGTATATGCCGGCTTCATATGCAGATACATCGAGGGTGCTTTGATTCTGCTTATGAAGTTTCCTGCAATACAATTCCCTTCCGCTGAGATCGAGCAGGCAAAGTTTGTCCATACTTGCCTTGCATTCGATATTGATTTCTGTATTGGCGGGATTGGGATATATCCATATCTCATCAGCTTCTCCATACTCATCAATGCCTACCCAGGTGCATGCCGCATCACTGAATTCTGATTCACAACTTTCGTATATGGCAGTAGCTACAAAACATATCCAGTTCCCCTCTTCGTAGTTATATATGTATGTTGTGTCCAGGGTGTTGGCTATCAATTGAAATGGATCATTATCCACTGACAGGTATACATTATAGCCAGAACATACAGCTTCAGGCGGATACCATGATAATTGCAGTTCGGGGTAAGAAATTGGTTCGATCATTAAATCCAGTGGCGGTGCACAATAGTGGTATATCTCAATATTATCAACAAACCATGAAAGAATGTTTGCTGAATTTTCACCTTCAGCCATGAAGCGAAGCTTGAAAACATGCCCCAGTGCATACTCAGTGATATCCAGCATTTCATTTTTGAAATCGTAACTGGGCTCAGCATTACTATATTCGGCCAGGTTGATCCATTCGTCATCGCTCCAGATTTCCACTAATAAAAACTCTGTACCCGACATGCCGTTATTTTCGAAGGCAAGGTCGAATGCTAATATGAATTGTCCATCCAGGTAATCCTGTTTGGTAGAATCCATAAATACCCCATTGATGAGGTCACTTGTAAGGTAAGCTGTATAATTGGTCATAACAGGATCCCATTCGAATTCGGCAGAAGGATAAGGATTTCCAAACTGTCCGTTGATGACCCAATTGTCTTCAGCCGTCCAGAATGTTCCGAAACTGCCTGAGGACCAGTCTTCATTGACTAGGCAGTTGTGTTCCAAAGCCAATATACGCACTAGTGAAATCTTCACAAAGCTGGCTTGAAGAACCACATGGATAATTTGCCGAAATGCAGGCAGTGTACAATTGTCCAAATACGAGACTGTCAAATAGGTACTCTGTTTTATCGGTAGAATCGATCAGTTCTCCGTCAAGGAACACATAGTAGTTAATCAACAAACTTGAATCAATTGGAGCATCCCAATAAGCTGTGCTTGTAACTGAATCTACCGAGAGGTTCTGGGGAGGATCGAGCACCTGATCCAGAATGAAAAAGAAAGTGGTATCGGTCAGAATGTTAGCATCAAAAATATATGGTGAATAACCCTCATTCTCAATAATGATCCCGTACATCCCTTTCCATACACAGTCAAATCCATAATATGAAGGTTCGGGACTGGTATACACGACAAATGGATAGTCCATACCCAGCATGGTAATTTCAAGACTGTCGATGGGGTTTCCATTGCAGTCTTCTGCAATAAAATCAACGATCTTGCCCATATCGTGCCCGATAATATTAGAATACATGTACTGACCTGATTGCCCGTAGGTAAACTGCGGTTTGACAGCATAGGAGTACCAGTCTTCATCGACAAACTCAAACCCCATATCTACATAAGAAGTATCTGCAATTGTATCCAGTACAGTTAAAATTCCCGATGCCGGGCCAATGAGTGGATTAAAATCCGATGCTCGAGAAACTATATAACCCGCTACATTATTACCCGATTCGTAGCTAATCTCTGCCCTTATCATAAAATTCCGGAATGAGGCAGTATCCCAGCTCCCCATTGGAGGCATGGAGTAACTGTAATTTTCCTGTGCCGAAAATTCATCAATACCAATGGGTGGAGTATCCGGAAAATTATTCGACTGCACTATGGAAATGAAAAAATTACCACTATCGATCAGTGCATTATATCCGAAGTAAAAATCTACCCATTCATAATTGGTGATCATGCTTGTAGTGGAATCCAGCACATTTCCCGGCATGCCATCAGTTCCTTCATCGTAAATCAGCACTGAAACAGTAGTATTAAGCCAGTTCCCATCCGGGTATACCCCTCTCCCGACATAGAAGCTGCCTCCAAATGCATAGGCAGGATATCCTTGCGGTGTAAACTTCACAGCATGTTCCCCCGTGGGAAAATCCCATGCATGGAAATCCGTACAAAGATTATTATCATAGAGCAGTTCAGCATAGTTTTCCGGCTTGGACCAGCTAATCATTGCCGGGGCCGGGTCATTGCAATCTACTTCGGCCTGCACCCAGTTCAAATCAGACGTTAGTGGCTGCAAAACCGGATCCAAAGTCAAAATAGAACCCTCATCCCCCGTAACTATAGGAATATTTAGTGTTTCATAACCAAGCTTTTCTATGTAAAGATCAAAGTTGCTATTTATTGGCAATCCTAATGAAAAATACCCTTCCGTATTCGTCTGTATACTTTGAGTCCCAGCTGATATAATGGCACCGTGTATGGAATCTTGAATAATTGTGTCGGTGACAGTACCCGTCACATAAGCAAGCGGCCCTACATGCATTATATTTGGTACAATATCTACCAGGTTATTCGGATCATTGGAAATAACAACCAGGTCCTGGTAATATGTGCCCGGAGCATAACCTACAGAACTCCACCATACCGCAAGGTTCACTAATCCACCATATGGGTCAACTATTCCTATCGTCCAGTCAAGGCTAATAAATCCAGGCGGGGATGATGATGGTGTAAAGCCCAGCATATTATACATTAATGGGGATTCTCCTGTATTTAGAATACTCAAAGGAATATCCTATAGTATCGTTCACAGGGATAGCACATCCTCTACCCATTCCGGCGATTACCGTCATTTCAGGGTACAACTGGCTTAAAATAGTACATGCAGGTCCCCCGGGAGCTGAAATTCCTGAAGTGTATACTGCTTTTACGGTGTAGCAATAATTGATAAATGCAGGCGGATAATCCATATAATAGTGTACTGTGCTAGTACCGACGAAAGCCATCCCGTTCCACAATAAAATACAGTACGCTATCAGCGTCATGATCCCAGGTAACGTCGACTATGGGTACGATATCATTGGTAAAAATTGCTTCCACATTATACGGAGCGGGCAATATTTGTGCACGGGAAAGATTAGGAATCAAATATGCATAGGATGAATAAGAAACTATCAATAGTTTTCCCCTCAGTGAGGAAATATGCTTCATGAGCTTTGGTTTTGGGCTAATCTGACAAGTTGTTCAGGATCCTTGCCAGCCTTCTCTGATATATAAGACAAGATTATATGAAAAATCGTTGCATGTGGTAAAGATAAAAAAAGAGGCGTCGCAAATGCGACGCCTCTTGCTTTTCCATGCTGCCAGGATCCCGAAGGATCCAGGCAATGAGGATTATTAGTTAGCTATAGTAACCTTCTTAATCAGTATGCCGGCAGTGGTTTCCACTTTCACCATATAAACTCCGGTTTCATAGCCAGCAACACTCAATTGCAGATCATTGTCTTCGACAACTTTCTGGTTGAATACGATCTGACCAACGTAGTTCATTACAGTTACGTGGGTAATGTCGGTTGTAGATGTGATGTTCAGGATGTCGCGAGCAGGGTTCGGGTAGACTGAAACGCCATCGGCGAGTTCATTATCTTCGATTCCTGTTACGAGCCAGCAAGCCTCATTAGACTCTGGTTCACAATCTTCAAATACTGCTGTTACATAGTAGCACTGCAGTGATCCAACTTCAAATGGGTTATCGTTAGTATGCAGGTAGAATGTATCCTCTGTAAAGTCGAGGAATGCATAAGTACCACTAGCGTCATCCCAATATACATTGTATCCGAGCAGAGCACGTGTGCTATGATCTTCAGGTACAACTACACCAGCTACGATTCCACCAGCAACAGGAGTTGCATTAGGTGTACGGTAATCGGTGTTGTCAACATAGGTCATTGGTGTAATATTGTCACCATCAGCATCACCTACGTATGCCTGGAGGTTCCAGTTCAGGTCAAATGGGCCTAAGGCACCGATTGGATCCCATGCTGCGCCATCAAGGCTGATCATGTCACCATATCCGGCTACTGCTGGACCATCGTCGAAACCAGCTGGGTTTTCACCGTCAGGTGAATCAACTGTATAACCGAACCACAGCTCTTGACTCACGTCAATAGCAACCGGGGTAGTAAGAACAACTTCGTTCCATTCACCAGCCAGTACACTACTGAGCGCTTGTTCGTAAATCATAGTTCCGGCATTTGCGCCTTCCCATACCTTCAGGGTAAAGGTTGTAGCTACAACGTTAGCGTAAGGTACAAAACGGATCTTTGTGATATACTGACCGTCGTATTGTGTGATCATGTCAGCATCCCACTTAGAAGCAACGCTAAATACGCCACCGCCTGTGAGGCCGATACCATCAACATTCACGCCGTCGTCCCACATGATCCATTCACCACCACCTGGAGTGCCACCGCCACCGGCAGGAGCTGCCCATTCGAGGTAAATTTCACTTTCGCCGTATCCATCAGCACTTGCTACCAGGTCTTCCGGAGCATCACACTGACGATAGATAACAATGTTATCAACGAACCAAGAAAGGATACCACTTGAGTTCACACCTTCTGCAGCGAAACGAACTTTAAAGATCTTTCCGAATGCATGGTTTGAAATCTCAAAGTGGTTTGTTGTCCAATCAAAGCTGCCATCAGCATTGTCGAAGCTAGCAACGGTGTACCAGGTACCTTCGTCCCAAATCTGTACGTGCAGCATCTCATCTCCTGACATGCCATTGTCCTCAAGGGCAATGTCAAAGTCAAACCAGATGCGTCCGTCGATGTAATCATCACCTGTGATAGGATGGTTCTTACCATCGATAGGATAGCTTTCAAGAGCTGACCTGTAGTCATTGAGTACAGGATCCCACTTGAACTCAGCACATGGGTATGGGTTACCGAATTGACCGTTAATTACCCAGTTGTCACCAGAAGTCCAGAGGTTTGGATCAAATGATCCTGTGTTCCAGTCTTCGATGAATGTGAGTGGCCAACCATATTCAACACAAACGTCGAATGGTCCTTCGTACATTGACTCAGCAGTTTCGCCTGGGAATCCATAAGGAGTCAGGTCATAAACGGCTGTTACGTCATATTCGTAGCAAAGTGGTTCGAGTTCATAGTCGAAATAATGTGTGGTATCTTCACCATTATAAGGAATATAAGCGATGTTATCAAAGTCACGGTAGAGGTTGTATCCGATGAAGTTATCAGGGATTTCTCCGCCGCCGCCGCCGCCGCCGCCAGATCCGATGATCTCGAATCCGAGGTCTTGACCAAAGCCGCCATCGGCAAGGACACCCCAAGTACCAGCGATATTCTGCAGGCCGTTGTTGTCTCCATTTCCACTATTCTGTCCTGCAACCACAACATAAGGTGACCAAGGACCTGAGAAACTGGTAGAACCATCAAGTGTATATTCAACCCAGTACATTCCAGGAGTCAGTGACAGTCCAGGAGTAGCACATACCACTTCCATGATTGCACGGTTGGTAGAACCTCCCGGGCCATCATTGTTACGGTAAATGTTTGTCCAGGTTGTTGAAGTCATCAGGTTGGTTGTGAGGTCACCATAAATGATAGCACCTCCGGCCATTGGGTCACCGTCCCAAACTCTGATATATCCACCTGTGATTGAACTTGTAGTAGGAGCTCCGGTCTGATAACCGTAAACTACGATCTCATCTATTGTCCAGTTAGCTGTTACTTCAAAGTTATCGGCCATAGAGTTACCGGCTGATAACTGACATCCCCAACCATAAGTAGTATGTACTGCTTCCATGATGCTTTCATTAGCACCACCTGCACCTGTACCTTCGCTATTATACATAGGTCCATTGCTATATAGCAGTGCACGTGAACTTGGAGCAACTGTGATAGGTCCTGTTGTTACACCCGGTCCACCGTGTGCAGCATCATCAGATACTGGAACGAAGTTAGGATCAAAAACAGGTGAGCTGTCTGTACCATCTGTCACAGGAGTCATTGGTGGCTCCCACCATACATGTACGGTATTGTCAAACGTCAGACCGTCCAGGTTCCTTGGAGGAAGCAGGAAGATAGAAGTAAAGGTATAACATGTTTCAGGTGACAGACCGCAAGAGTACTCAGCAGCTACACATGAAGTGTAGGTAGTACCATACTGCAGGTTTGAATACTGATAATATGTTGTATCGGTAACGGCAACAAATGCGCCATCAAGATATACATGATATTGGATAGGATCTGTTTCACCATTGGCGAACAGAATGTTATCCACGGCCCAACCTGATGCCCATCCACCACCATCATCTGAATGGAATGCAAACCAGATAGGAGCAGTAGCTGTCATACCTGAGAAGCTGGCCAGATCCTGGTCGATAGCAGCCCATGCACCTGCTTGAGGTGTGAGGCCATAAAATACATCCCAGTTAGCACCGGCATCGTAGCTATATTCAACAGTAGCAACCTGAAGGCCATAAGCGGCATCATAGTAGCTATCGAAGGTTAAGCGATAGGTATCAACTTCACGCAGATCCAGTGGAGGAGTGATCAGGTAATCAACACTACCATCACCACTTGCTCCAGCACCATCATCATTTGAAACAACGTAGAACGAATCCCATGCAGGAATGGTCCAGAAGCTTGAAGAACCGTCCCCTGTACGGAACCAACCTACACTGTTAGATGTAGCTTGCCATCCCATCGGTGGGAATGCAGCTCCTTCGAAGTCTTCTTCGAGGGCAACTACCAGTGGAGGCTCCCAATATGCGTAGCTTGTCATAGGATCAACCCAGAGGTTTCTCGGAGCATACCTTTTTTCTGACAGTACTACAGGAATAGTGATGTCTTCAGAAATATACTGATCCCAGGTGAAGCCTTCATAAGCAATTTTATAGATATCGATAACATAGTTACCTTTCCAAACCTGGTCAAAAGTATAGATCCCTGTTGCATCAGTGACACCAAAGTAAGGTGTGAACGGATAATCCATTCCCTGCATTGAAATTTCAACGTCTTCAGGTGAGTTTCCGTCACAAAGTGTTACTTCGAATGTTACTGCTGCGTCCATGTCACGTCCAACGATGTTGGAGAATGTCCATGGTGACATCATACCTGATGAATAAGCAACCTGTACTGCATATGCGTACCAACCCATCGTAAGAGCAGAGAAGTCGTTATCAACATATGTAAATTCAGTTACGTTATTCAAAATAGTCATTGTACCTGAAGCAGGTCCAACAACAGGATCAAAGTCTGACATACGTGCTACTGTGTAGTACAGTACATCTTCTGTGTTCTGAGCATAGCCTTCAATATTTCCTGTTGTACCGGCTTTCACAGTACCTGGCCTTGTAACAAATGCGCTGTTATTGGCTGTCATGAAATGTTTGCTGGCTGCTTCGCGATCCACCTTTGGAGGACGAACAAGCTCTGAACCATCAGTAAGACCATCAGTTTGTGATCCATCAACATAAGCACGGATCATGAAGTCCTGATAAACTGAAGTTGACCACATTGGGCTTTGAGCCATACGGCTGTAACTCCTGTACACCTGAGGCATTGTAAAGTCAATACCTAAAGGAGCAGCATCAGGAGCAGGATATAACTGCAGCATTGAGATAAAGAAGTCACCTGACTCGATTGTTGCATCGAGACCCATGAATTCAACCCAACCGTAGTTATTCACTGTTACGCCAATTGAATCAAGAACTGCACCAGGAAGTCCGGCTCCGTCATCACCGTAAACGATGATTGAAAAGTCAGAACCTAACCAGTTTCCTGCTGGGAAAAGTCCGTCACCAACATAAAGACGTCCACCAAATACATTAGCTGGATATCCTGCCGGGGTGAATTTAACTGCATTCTCGTTTCCGTATGTGGACCATACGAAGAGATCTTCAGCAACGCCATCATCATAGATGAGTTCGTAAGGTCCTTCAGGAAGTGACCATTCAACTGTACAGAAGTCTTCATCAGGGTATTCAACAGTAGCTGTAACCCATGGCACCGGATATGGATCTTCGTAAAGACAGATATCAATAGGTGTTACTTCACCTGCCAGAGCAGTTGTATCAACAACTATTTCGTCGGTATAACCTAAGATCTCGAAGTATACGGTATATGTACCTTCATCTACGAGGAGTGCATATGTACCATCAATGGCGGTCAAAGTTTGGAACGGACCGGCAGTAACAGTAACACCTGCGATAGGTTGTCCACTTTCACATTCAGTAACGATACCTGCATATTCAGCAGGAACAACAACGGTCATTTCGTTGCCAATCATTAATGATGGATTAGCAGGATCATTAGATGTAACTTCTATTTCCTGGTAATATACACCAGGGTCATAGTCTGTAGCATCCCATGTAATGTCAACATCCTGTGACTGTCCTTCAGCAATTAAGCCAGAGGCTGGATCAACTGTAATCACAAAATCAGCAGGAAGTGAAAAACTTACTTGCAGACCATCATGAATATAATCAGTGTTATAAGCAACCTGGAGGCCTACACTGTTATCGCTTGACTGAATACCAACAGTACCGCCATCAGTGTCAAAACCTGGATCTACATAATCATAAAGGATATTGATTCCTTTATTCTCCATAATTTGAACCTGTGCATTAACATAACGGTTACCATCAGGATATTCATAATAAGTATCAAACTGAACAACCAGCATTGAGCCTATTGTTTCATACCAAACGCTTGTAGCTGCATTACCTGGATCCAGATCATCCCAGAACCATGCAATAAAATCAGTATTGGTATTGCCTGTAGGAATAGAATAATTCGTTAAATTAACAATAGAACTGGTAAAGCCAATAGAACCATTGGAATTGATCCAGAATTGGGTTTTTTCTTCATCATAAAATGTGAATGGAAATCCAATTGAGAAAGGTCCAACAATGTTATCATCAGTAAGACCACTTACCAGAGTACCGGTTGCTGAAATATCAATCCAGTTATAAGTTGGGCCACCAGCTTCATCGCTGTCGATCCATTCATAACCAAAGGTATCAGGTCCACCGAAACCATCAACTACTGAATATCCGCTACCTGAATTCAGTTCCGGATTACTCTTATCATCAATTTCGAGTTCGTCATTAGGAATAGGCGAGCCGGTCAGATTCTGACTAACTCCATTTCCTGCATCCGTTGTAATATATTCCGGGAATTCGTATGACAATGTTCCGATACCTGTGTTAGAAATGGTAGTTGTCCAGATATATTGGTGATCTACCCATACTTCAGCAGCATGGAAAGTAGGATTCACAAAAATTTCAGGAAGTGGCCATTCAACACATACTTCTTCGCTAGGAACTGAAGTACCTTCATCGTAGAATGATTGTACTGTATAGCAATATGTGCCATAGTCCGGCAGATTTTCCTGATATGTAGTTACTGTAGTAGTAGCAACCGGTGCACCGTCCCTCTTAATGATGAAGAACTGGAATGCATCTGTTGTCCACAACCAATTCAGTTCAACAAGACCGGTAAGGTCGTTGAGCAATTCAACGGTAAGGTCTGTTGGAGCAACGAGTGGGTCACCAGCAATGATTAATGTTACCGGGATAACAGTGGTACCTACATCAGGATCACTTGTGAAAGTGATCGTAGCTGTGTGAACTTCACCGGCTACCATTCCTGCTGCATTAAAATTGGTATTTACGTTATCGAGGCCACCCATTGGGGGTACATCATTTTCGTAATAGTCAAGTGACAGCCAGTCTCCACTGGCACCACCACCGCTTCCAGGTACTGCAAAGAGTGCACACTGTGAAGAAGGCATTGAGGCACCTGCAACAGGTGAAGTAGCACCCGTAAGAGGATCCATCACGCGGAGCTCAGCTCCACCAAGACCTAAATTATAGGCAGCAAGATAAATGAGTCCGTCATTAGGATTCCAGTTACCACCCTGTCCGTAGTTGGCATCAAAACCAAGTGAACCAAGAGTTGTAACAGCACCTGATGTTTTATCGATCAGATATGCTTCATCATTCACGATACACCATCCGTACATTTGTCCTGAGCCGTCGATAGCGATATCGATCAGACCCGGGATTCCGGGAGTTGCAAATACATCTGAAATAGCTCCAGTTGCAACATCCAGTTTTCCAATGTATGATGTAGCAACATTGGTTCCGCAAACATATACGTCACCGGTAGTCCTGTCAGTAGCAACACCTGAACAATCGTCAGGAGCACCTGAGAATCCTCCGATCGGAATAGCTGATCCTGTAAGAGCATCTACTTCATAAAGGTTTGCACCCCAGTCACCTGCAACATAAATGGTTTCAAAGTCACCATTCATAAAGTCACCAGAAGCTGGAGAAGGACAGGTACCGCCAATCAGGGCAGTTGCATAACCAGCAGCGATGTCCATACTATAAAGATTGTTATCTGAAGGAGCACCAATGTATGCTACGTTAGCACCAAGGAGGTCAGTCTGGATAACAATTGGTTCTTCGTTAGAAGGAGTCGGAGTCATTTCAGGAGCAGGTCCTGTTGAAACAGGATCTGTACCATACTTGATCTGACCGGTAAACGAAGGAATGTTCACAGTTGTACTTACTCCATCAGTAAGGTAATCTATGTTAGCAAACCAGTGAAGGTTTCCGTCTCCTGTGTTAAGAACACCGGTTTGTGTGGTGTAATATTCATCAGGATTGAGTACTTCATAATGGGAAGTAGGTGAGATGATCATAGTAGGAGCCGTGAGGATAAAATCCTGTTGTACGCTTCCTAAAGGAGCAACAGCAACGTTTTCGATTGCCATGTTGTATCCTTGTTTCCATGCAAATACTTCTGCAGGGCCACCTGGAACACTTGGCAGTGAATACCAACCAGCGTTATCGGTAGTTGTAAGGAGTCCTTCGGCTTCAACACCGACACTTGCACCGGCAATGGTCAGACCACCACCGTTGAAAACGTATCCCCAAACTTCCCCTGGAGGCAGTACGAGGTTAACAACAACGTTGTCGATACCAATACCCCATGCTGTACTTGCTGTACAAGCATACCACCATTCGATATACACATCCGAAGGATCTGCAAAAGTGGTTGGATCCAACACATAAGTGAGGTGGAACCCGGTTGTTGGGATATCATCTGAGGTGATTGAGTAAAGAACGGTTTCAAGGTTTGCAGGGGCTGTACCACCTGAATACACTCTACACTCAGCATCACCATTTCCTGCGAAATCCTGGAAGTTCCTATCGAACTCAAGGGTTACGTCAGGACCTGCAGCAGCTGACATGTCCATTGAAGGGGTAAAAAGCCCTACATCGAACACGATACCGCCTGGGGTATACCCGTTACAGGCAGCAAAGTTACCATCCGAATTCGGAGGAGTGTAACCGCCTGGAGCAGGAATACCCGGAACCCATCCCCACAGTCCAGCACCGCCGTACTGCATCTGAGGCCAGGTCGCAGGGATCTGCGTGTCAAATGACTCATCGATCAGGATTGCTTTTACCTGATGATTCTGCGCTGGGACCGAAAGGTCAAAGTCGCCATCAGAGTTTACAACAACACTGTTGTCGTAAGCAATAGCCTGCTCCAGAGTCATGTTTGCATTTGTTTGACCAAACGCAAACACGATTGAAGATGCAAAGAGCATCACCAACCATACTAGCTTTGTAGCATTTTTCATAAATCAAAAATTTAAAAATTAGTAAACTGGAAATGTATCAATTGATTCCTTTTATTTAATATAACGTATAAAGATACTATAAATATATAAAATAAAAATAAAAATAAAAAAAGAGGCGTCGCAAATGCGACGCCTCTTGCTTTTCCATGCTGCCAGGATCCCGAAGGATCCAGGCAATGAGGATTATTAGTTAGCTATAGTAACCTTCTTAATCAGTATGCCGGCAGTGGTTTCCACTTTCACCATATAAACTCCGGTTTCATAGCCAGCAACACTCAATTGCAGATCATTGTCTTCGACAACTTTCTGGTTGAATACGATCTGACCAACGTAGTTCATTACAGTTACGTGGGTAATGTCGGTTGTAGATGTGATGTTCAGGATATCGCGAGCAGGGTTCGGGTAGACTGAAACGCCATCGGCGAGTTCATTATCTTCGATTCCTGTTACGAGCCAGCAAGCCTCATTAGACTCTGGTTCACAATCTTCAAATACTGCTGTTACATAGTAGCACTGCAGTGATCCAACTTCAAATGGGTTATCGTTAGTATGCAGGTAGAATGTATCCTCTGTAAAGTCGAGGAATGCATAAGTACCACTAGCGTCATCCCAATATACATTGTATCCGAGCAGAGCACGTGTGCTATGATCTTCAGGTACAACTACACCAGCTACGATTCCACCAGCAACAGGAGTTGCATTAGGTGTACGGTAATCGGTGTTGTCAACATAGGTCATTGGTGTAATATTGTCACCATCAGCATCACCTACGTATGCCTGGAGGTTCCAGTTCAGGTCAAATGGGCCTAAGGCACCGATTGGATCCCATGCTGCGCCATCAAGGCTGATCATGTCACCATATCCGGCTACTGCTGGACCATCGTCGAAACCAGCTGGGTTTTCACCGTCAGGTGAATCAACTGTATAACCGAACCACAGCTCTTGACTCACGTCAATAGCAACCGGGGTAGTAAGAACAACTTCGTTCCATTCACCAGCCAGTACACTACTGAGCGCTTGTTCGTAAATCATAGTTCCGGCATTTGCGCCTTCCCATACCTTCAGGGTAAAGGTTGTAGCTACAACGTTAGCGTAAGGTACAAAACGGATCTTTGTGATATACTGACCGTCGTATTGTGTGATCATGTCAGCATCCCACTTAGAAGCAACGCTAAATACGCCACCGCCTGTGAGGCCGATACCATCAACATTCACGCCGTCGTCCCACATGATCCATTCACCACCACCTGGAGTGCCACCGCCACCGGCAGGAGCTGCCCATTCGAGGTAAATTTCACTTTCGCCGTATCCATCAGCACTTGCTACCAGGTCTTCCGGAGCATCACACTGACGATAGATAACAATGTTATCAACGAACCAAGAAAGGATACCACTTGAGTTCACACCTTCTGCAGCGAAACGAACTTTAAAGATCTTTCCGAATGCATGGTTTGAAATCTCAAAGTGGTTTGTTGTCCAATCAAAGCTGCCATCAGCATTGTCGAAGCTAGCAACGGTGTACCAGGTACCTTCGTCCCAAATCTGTACGTGCAGCATCTCATCTCCTGACATGCCATTGTCCTCAAGGGCAATGTCAAAGTCAAACCAGATGCGTCCGTCGATGTAATCATCACCTGTGATAGGATGGTTCTTACCATCGATAGGATAGCTTTCAAGAGCTGACCTGTAGTCATTGAGTACAGGATCCCACTTGAACTCAGCACATGGGTATGGGTTACCGAATTGACCGTTAATTACCCAGTTGTCACCAGAAGTCCAGAGGTTTGGATCAAATGATCCTGTGTTCCAGTCTTCGATGAATGTGAGTGGCCAACCATATTCAACACAAACGTCGAATGGTCCTTCGTACATTGACTCAGCAGTTTCGCCTGGGAATCCATAAGGAGTCAGGTCATAAACGGCTGTTACGTCATATTCGTAGCAAAGTGGTTCGAGTTCATAGTCGAAATAATGTGTGGTATCTTCACCATTATAAGGAATATAAGCGATGTTATCAAAGTCACGGTAGAGGTTGTATCCGATGAAGTTATCAGGGATTTCTCCGCCGCCGCCGCCGCCGCCGCCAGATCCGATGATCTCGAATCCGAGGTCTTGACCAAAGCCGCCATCGGCAAGGACACCCCAAGTACCAGCGATATTCTGCAGGCCGTTGTTGTCTCCATTTCCACTATTCTGTCCTGCAACCACAACATAAGGTGACCAAGGACCTGAGAAACTGGTAGAACCATCAAGTGTATATTCAACCCAGTACATTCCAGGAGTCAGTGACAGTCCAGGAGTAGCACATACCACTTCCATGATTGCACGGTTGGTAGAACCTCCCGGGCCATCATTGTTACGGTAAATGTTTGTCCAGGTTGTTGAAGTCATCAGGTTGGTTGTGAGGTCACCATAAATGATAGCACCTCCGGCCATTGGGTCACCGTCCCAAACTCTGATATATCCACCTGTGATTGAACTTGTAGTAGGAGCTCCGGTCTGATAACCGTAAACTACGATCTCATCTATTGTCCAGTTAGCTGTTACTTCAAAGTTATCGGCCATAGAGTTACCGGCTGATAACTGACATCCCCAACCATAAGTAGTATGTACTGCTTCCATGATGCTTTCATTCGCACCACCTGCACCTGTACCTTCGCTATTATACATAGGTCCATTGCTATATAGCAGTGCACGTGAACTTGGAGCAACTGTGATAGGTCCTGTTGTTACACCCGGTCCACCGTGTGCAGCATCATCAGATACTGGAACGAAGTTAGGATCAAAAACAGGTGAGCTGTCTGTACCATCTGTCACAGGAGTCATTGGTGGCTCCCACCATACATGTACGGTATTGTCAAACGTCAGACCGTCCAGGTTCCTTGGAGGAAGCAGGAAGATAGAAGTAAAGGTATAACATGTTTCAGGTGACAGACCGCAAGAGTACTCAGCAGCTACACATGAAGTGTAGGTAGTACCATACTGCAGGTTTGAATACTGATAATATGTTGTATCGGTAACGGCAACAAATGCGCCATCAAGATATACATGATATTGGATAGGATCTGTTTCACCATTGGCGAACAGAATGTTATCCACTGCCCAACCTGATGACCATGCACCACCATCATCTGAATGGAATGCAAACCAGATAGGAGCAGTAGCTGTCATACCTGAGAAGCTGGCCAGATCCTGGTCGATAGCAGCCCATGCACCTGCTTGAGGTGTGAGGCCATAGAATACATCCCAGTTAGCACCGGCATCGTAGCTATACTCAACAGTAGCAACCTGAGTGCCATAAGCAGCATCATAGTAGCTATCGAAGGTTAAGCGATAGGTATCAACTTCACGCAGATCCAGTGGAGGAGTGATCAGGTAATCAACACTACCATCGGCAGTTGAACCGGCGCCATCATCATTAGAAACAGCGTAGAACGAATCCCATGAAGGAATGGTCCATGCTGAACTTGATCCGTTCATTGTACGGAACCAACCAACACTGTTAGATGTAGCTTGCCATCCTGCTGGTGGGAAATCAAATCCTTCGAAATCTTCTTCGAGGGCAACTACCAGTGGAGGCTCCCAATATGCGTAGCTTGTCATAGGATCAACCCAGAGGTTTCTCGGAGCATACCTTTTTTCTGACAGTACTACAGGAATAGTGATGTCTTCAGAGATAATCTGATCCCAGTTGAAACCTTCATAAGCAATCTTATAAACATCGATGGCATATTTTCCTTTCCAAACCTGGTCAAAAGTATAGATCCCTGTTGCATCAGTGACACCAAAGTAAAGTGTGAACGGATAATCTGTTCCCTGCATTGAAATTTCAACGTCTTCAGGTGAGTTTCCGTCACAAAGTGTTACTTCGAAGGTTACTGCTGCGTCCATGTCACGTCCAACAATGTTGGAGAATGTCCATGGTGACATCATACCTGATGAATAAGCAACCTGTACTGCATATGCGTACCAACCCATCGTCAAAGCAGAGAAGTCGTTATCAACATATGTAAATTCAGTTACGTTATTCAAAATAGTCATTGTACCTGAAGCAGGTCCAACAACAGGATCAAAGTCTGACATACGTGCTACTGTGTAGTACAGTACATCTTCGCTGTTCTGAGCATAGCCTTCAATATTTCCTGTTGTACCGGCTTTCACAGTACCTGGCCTTGTAACAAATGCGCTGTTATTGGCTGTCATGAAATGTTTGCTGGCTGCTTCGCGATCCACCTTAGGAGGACGAACAAGCTCTGAACCATCAGTAAGACCATCAGTTTGTGATCCATTCACATAAGCACGGATCATGAAGTCCTGATAAACTGAAGTTGACCACATTGGGCTTTGAGCCATGCGGCTGTAACTCCTGTACACCTGAGGCATTGTAAAGTCAATACCTAAAGGAGCAGCATCAGGAGCAGGATATAACTGCAGCATTGAGATGAAGAAGTCACCTGACTCGATAGTTGCATCGAGACCCATGAATTCAACCCAACCGTAGTTATTCACTGTTACGCCAATTGAATCAAGAACTGCACCAGGAAGTCCGGCTCCGTCATCACCGTAAACGATGATTGCAAAGTCAGTACCTAACCAGTTTCCTGCAGGGAAAAGTCCGTCACCAACATAGAGACGTCCACCAAATACATTGGCTGGATATCCTGCCGGAGTGAATTTAACTGCATTTTCGTTTCCGTATGTTGACCATACGAAGAGATCTTCTGCTACGCCATCATCATAGATGAGTTCGTAAGGTCCTTCTGGAAGTGACCATTCAACTGTACAGAAATCTTCATCAGGATACTCAACAGTAGCTGTAACAAATGGTACTGGATAAGGATCTTCGTAGAGACAGATATCAATAGGTGTTACATCACCAGAAAGGGCAGTTGTATCAACAACCATTTCGTCATTATAACCTAACATCTCGAAGTAAACAGTATATGTACCATCTTCAACAAAGAGTGAGTATGTACCATCAGTAGCTGTGAGGGTTTGCCATACACCGGCAGTAACAGTAACACCTGCGATAGGCTGTCCGCCTTCACATTCGGTAACTGTACCGGCAAATTCGGCAGGTACGACAACTGTCATTTCGTTTCCAATAACTACAGGAGGGTTAACAGGGTCGTTATGTTCTATGGTAAATTCCTGGTAGTAAACGCCAGCAGGATAACCTGTAGCATCCCAGGTAATATCAAGTTCCTGTGTAGCACCTTCACCAACAAAGCCGTTAATAGGATCGATATCTACAATAAATCCGGCACAAGCTCCAAAGCCTGAACCACCTGTAGGATCAACACCACCAACACCATCGCTGAATACGAGGTTACCGAAACCATCATATATATAATATGAAGCCTCATATGGCCATCCGCCTGCATTCCATGTAGTGGTAATCAGTCCACCATCCGTAGCATCGAAATAGTCATATCCGGGACCACTGCCTGAAGCAAGTGATGCATTAATGGCGAGGTCACCGTCAACATAGATATCAACTGAACCACCGTTCCAGCCATCACCAAAATCATCATACATGACGATCTCATGTTCGCAAGTGTTGAAAGGAGGAATGTCATAAGACAGGGTTCCAATACCAATGTTATTAATGTTAGAAGTCCATACATATTGGTGATCTACCCATACTTCAGCAGCATGGTAAGTAGGATTCACAAAAATTTCAGGAAGTGGCCATTCAACACATACTTCTTCGCTAGGAACTGAAGTACCTTCATCGTAGAATGATTGTACTGTATAGCAATATGTGCCATAGTCCGGCAGATTTTCCTGATATGTAGTTACTGTAGTAGTAGCAACCGGCGCACCGTCCCTCTTAATGATGAAGAACTGGAATGCATCTGTTGTCCACAACCAATTCAGTTCAACAAGACCGGTAAGATCGTTGAGCAATTCAACGGTAAGGTCTGTTGGAGCAACGAGTGGGTCACCAGCAATGATTAATGTTACCGGGATAACCGTTGTACCTATGTCAGGATCACTTGTGAAAGTGATCGTAGCTGTGTGAACTTCACCGGCTACCATTCCTGCTGCATTAAAATTGGTATTTACGTTATCGAGGCCACCCATTGGGGGTACATCATTTTCGTAATAGTCAAGTGACAGCCAGTCTCCACTGGCACCACCACCGCTTCCAGGTACTGCAAAGAGTGCACACTGTGAAGATGGCATTGAAGCACCTGCAACAGGTGAAGTAGCACCCGTAAGAGGATCCATAACGCGGAGCTCAGCACCAACACCACCATTATTATAGGCAGCCAGATAGATAAGACCGTCATTAGGATTCCAGTTACCACCCTGTCCGTAGTTGGCATCAAAACCAAGTGAACCAAGAGTTGTAACAGCACCTGATGTTTTATCGATCAGATATGCTTCATCATTCACGATACACCATCCGTACATTTGTCCTGAGCCGTCGATAGCGATATCGATCAGACCCGGGATTCCGGGAGTTGCAAATACATCTGAAATAGCTCCAGTTGCAACATCCAGTTTTCCAATGTATGAGGTAGAAACGTTGGTTCCGCAAACATATACGTCACCGCTAGTCCTGTCAGTAGCAACACCTGAACAATCGTCAGGACCACCTGAGAATCCTCCGATCATGGTAGCTGATCCTGTAAGAGCATCTACTTCATAAAGGTTTGCACCCCAGTCACCAGCAACATAAATGGTTTCAAAGTCACCATTCATAAAGTCACCAGAAGCTGGAGAAGGACATGTACCACCAATCAATGCAGTTGCATAACCAGCAGCAATGTCCATTCTATAAAGATTATTATCTGAAGGAGCACCAATGTATGCCATATTAGCACCAAGGAGATCAGTCTGGATAACAATTGGTTCTTCGTTAGAAGGAGTCGGAGTCATTTCAGGAGCAGGTCCCATAGAAACAGGGTCTGTACCATACTTGATCTGACCGGTAAACGAAGGAATGTTCACAGTTGTACTTACTCCATCAGTAAGGTAATCTATGTTAGCTAACCAGTGAAGGTTTCCGTCACCTGTGTTAAGAACACCGGTTTGCGTGGTGTAATATTCATCAGGATTGAGAACTTCATAATGTGAAGTAGGTGAGATAATCATAGTAGGAGCCAGGAGGACAAAGTCCTGTTGGACACTACCCATTGGAGGTACGAAAGGGTTTTCAATAGATACGTTGTAACCTTGTTTCCATGCAAATACTTCTGCAGGGCCACCTGAAACTGCTGGCAGTGAATACCAACCAGCGTTATCGGTAGTTGTAAGGAGTCCTTCGGCTTCAACACCGACGCTTGCACCGGCAATGGTCAGACCACCACCGTTGAATACATAACCCCAAACTTCGCCAGGAGCCAATACCAGGTCAACGTACACATTATCAATAGCAAAATTCCATTGATAAGTTCCACCAGCTGTTGAGTAATAAAACTCTATATACACATCTGTAGGATCAGCATAAACCGTTGCATTGATCATGTATTGAACATGAATTCCTGCTAATGGGTCATCAATACCAGTTTGAATCCAAAGAACTTCCTCCAGATTTCCTGGAGCTGTTCCACCAGAATAGGTCCTGATAGCCGCGATATCGTTACCACCGAGATCCTGGAAGTTACGATCCACGTCGATCAATACAACTACACCATCTGTCATATCCATAGACGGTGTGAATAGCCCGACATCATATACCCATGAAGAGTTGGCATCACTGTCGGCAGTTGCATAATTACCGTCGGTGTTAGACGGTTGTCCGTAGGACGGTCCAATGTCTCCGGACCATTGCCAGATCCCAGTACCGCTATAAACGGCCTGCGTCCAGCTTCCTGGAATACCTGAACCGAAGTCTTCATCGAGAAGGATAGCCTTACTGTTGCGATTGACAATAGTGGCTACCGAGTTCTCAACTACTGTTCCCTCACTGACAATACTATTGTCGTAAGCGATCTTCTGCTCAGTATTCATTTGATTTGCATCTGTTTGACCAAATGCAAATACGATTGAAGACGCGAAGAGCATCAACAACCATACTAGCTTTGTAGCATTTTTCATAAACTCGTAGTTTTTAAATTAATAAACTGTAAATGTTTAGATTAGTTCTAATTTATATTTTAAAAATACAAAAGTATTAATAAAAGGCAAAAATAAATATTAATTCAAATAATTTAACACAAATTTCACATATTTTGGAAAAGTAGTCGAGCAAAAGCTGTAACTAATTGAATATATTGATATTATGTTATTTTTCATTGGTTTCAATACGTAAATTCAAATAAAATGTTTCAACATACGAACAATAAAATGTTAAAAAATTATTGTTCTTCCGACTAATTCGTTCCGTACTGGATTGATTTGCAGTGTTTTGTGTTCAATATAATGTCATTTACCTCCTTTTTTTGATTCCTAAAAAGATTAGTTGAATAAATATCTTTGTAAAAGCTATTCAACGCACTGTATTCGTGCATATTAGCTAAATATATAACATAAAACGTACTGGCATGAAAAACCCGCTCCGCAAAAGTTGCAAGCAGGGATGGTGTCACTGTAGTAGAAAGGTCAGGATGAATTGAGGGCATCCCGGCAGGAAGATTAATCTGGTAATTCTTTTCCATAAATTGTTAAAACAGTGCAAATAAATACAAATGCTTCATCATGAATGGTCACACAACAAGAAAACCAGCATAAAGCCAAGGGCCTCATAAATTCAGGTTTAATTATTTATAAACCAGTTCATTAAACAAGTTAGCAATTATCGTTTCCAGTACGTAAAAATTGCGAAACTTGACTCTAAGACAAATCTCGTGGAGATATGGTTGCATGTGGTGAAAATTTTTTCAAAATTTTCACGGGGTGGGGTTTGGGGTGTGGGGTGTGGGATGTGAGGTTTGGGTGTGGGGTTTGGGGGATATGGCGCTATGAATTGAGAATTGACAGCTTAGCACCCTCCATAATTCATAATCCATAATGCATAATTGATAATCATAAAAAAAGACCGGCAGAAAATCTACCGGTCTTTCAATTTTATCAGGAGATCGATTATTCGATCACTAGTTTTTGTGTTGTGTAGCCATTGGCAGTTTCGATACGGATGAAATATACACCTGATTCGATACCGTCAACATTTACGCTTGCGGTGGTATTGTTAACGAATACTTCCCTGACAGCCTGTCCGATATGATTGTAAATGCTCAGTTTGTCAATATTGATATTTGACTGTACATTAACAACATTCCTGGCAGGATTAGGATATACCAGCATTTCAAGACGTGAGACGTCGCCTTCACCAAGTCCTGTACCATCTTCTACCGTTAAAGTAACAGGCAGTTCAAGATATTGGTTTTCAGGATCATTGGTGATAAATACGAGTGCTGCATAGTATGTTCCCACAAGCAGGTTGCTTGCGTCATAAGTTACAGTCACATTGTCAAATTCGCCTGCAACAACAGTACCGTCGTCAGGATCAGCTGAGAGCCATCCTTCGATAGGGTCACCCTGGAGAATTCCTTCTATGTTCCAGTTGCGGTCATTTGTAGGAGCCAGATGACCCCAGCCCGGACCGTTGCTGACCCAGTCGCCGTCGTATACTGCGGGACCCGGATCTGTTCCGATCGGGTGAGTTAGGGTTGTCTGATTTACATAACAGGCCACCCAGAGGTCTTCACCGGTTATTGGGATAGGTGTATCAAGAGTAATGGTGTTCCAGTCGCCCATCAGGGGATTGAAAGCTTGTTCTGTCATCAGTGTTCCCGGCAGGTAATCCAGGTTCATGCCATATACCTTAATTGACAGGTCGTCGGCAGGATCGGGATCGTTAATGAATACACGAACTTGATAAAGCTCCATTCCAGCATACTGGTTTACCATAGCTGCGGGGAATTTAGCTGCAGCTTCCCATGGGCCGGGAGTGAGGAAACCAATTGAATTGTCGTTTGGTCCACAGTAGCTCAGGGTCACATCATCCGTTGGAGGAGGATATCCACCGGCAGTTGGTTGATCAGCTAATTCAAATCCGGCATTGGTATGAGCCAGGATCATGCTGTTTGTCATAGGAACAACAACTTCTGATTTCTTGTCAGTTACTTCATATTTAATAAAGATTTCATACTCGAGATCTGCACCACCTATATTATTCACCATGAGGTCCTTATCAGCCGTGGTACCCTGTGCAATAGAATCATCAAACATATCAGGATCGAGCATGATCGAAGGATCAGTAGCACCACCTGTTTGCATGAAGAATACATCATCAACATAATAACAGGGGGTCACCAGGAGTGCTATTTGCATAGAAATCAACACCGCCCAGCTGGTTGGTTCCCGCTCCTCCACCGGATTGAGTACTCCATACCCAGGTATGTAACAGTGTCCCATCCAGATACAATTCAGCAATATCATCATCCAGATTGATCATATGCTCAATTTCCATCCATGTATCCTGTGGGAATGTAAAGGAGTTGGCTACGTTATCTGTTAATATTTCTCCTGTCCCATCGGGGTTGAAAGTACACATCAATGGCCCATTCATTTCCCGGAGCTTCCATGTGCTGGAAGTTGTAATAACCTACATTGCTGGAAGGAACATACATCATCCAGTTTACTTCAAATTCACCGGCAGTTTTGTCGCCAAGTTTGAGGATAAGGTCTGTACCTCCTGTAACCTCGAAAGAATTGTCACCACTGTATGCCTGATCGTCAACGATCAGTGCATCTTCAGATGACCCGGGAAGATTGCTCCAGGTTGCAAACCAATCAGGAATCACTACTGCAACATAGTCGCCGGTATTGTATGATTCCAAATCGTCTTCATAAAGAGCAGAGAAGATCTGGGTATAAGAAATGTCATCAAGGTAGAACATCGGGTCATCGCTGCCCAATGCGCTGGCATAAACGTTAAGTGCACCAAGCTGGTTTGCTCCGGCACCGCCACCTGATTGTGTACTCCATACCCATGTATGAATAAGGGTACCATCGATCCAGATGCTGGCTTCGTCAGTGTCAAGGTCAATTTTATGGACGATATCAGTCCATGCCCCATTGGTGTATGTAAATGGTGTAGCTACGTTATCTGTCATGAGTTCACCAACTCCACCAGCACCAAAGAAAACCTCAATGGCCCATTCGGTCCCAACAGCTTCATAATGCTGCAGGTTATAATAGGCCCCATAAGCTGTTTCAACATATAAAGAGAAGGCGATCTCAAAAACGCCATTTTGTTTATCTCCAAATGGAAGAACGAGGTCGGTTGAACTACCTTCGATTTTAACTGATTTAGTTGGGCTCAGTGCATAGTCATCACTGATAAATGCATCTTCTGATGTACCGGGAAGATTGCTCCAGGTTGTCCATTCAGGAGATTGAACTGCAAGATACTCACCTACATTGTAGGCTTCGAAATCATCCTCGTAAATCACTGACTGAGCAAATGTATTCAGGCTCAGGAAAGTAATTGCGAGAAGAAAGAGAAAAGTTCTTTTCATTACTGTAGTTTTAAATTATAAAATAGGATTATCGACGCAAATATAATAAATAATGGAAAAGCCTAACGTTAAAGATGCTTAAAATACTATGAGGTATGGGGTGTGGGGTGTGGGGAACCCTAAACTTTAAACTCTGAACTCTGAACTCTGAAATTTGAACTTTGAAATACTGGTGTCCGGTAAAAATTAACTTAGGCATAGATTGATGTGGGTTCCTGCCTGCGGTCGGAATGACACTGACGTGTGAGAGGATGAAAAATAAGGGCGTGATGCACAAAAAAATAAATTATTGGGGCATCGCGCCCTTATTTCCCTCCTTATAGAAGTGGTGTCATTCCGATGAAGCCCGAGCGGAGCGAAGGGCGACTGAGGAAACCCCTAGCCATTATGTTAAAGCCTTCTTTACTAATCCGCTCTATAATCCAACTATACCAAGCCGTTTACAGGAAAGATATTATTTTAAGCGGACACTATTGAATCTGAACTTTGAACTTTAGGCACTCCAAGTACTCTAGACACTCTAGGCACTACAAGTACTCCAGGCACTTTAGACACTCTAGGCACTCTAGGCACTTTAGACACTTTAGGCACTTCAATTAGGCACTAGGAACTATGCACTAATATTCCTTATTTTTGCCCCGCAATGATTGCCAAAAACCCATCATACATCCCCTGGTTTATTCTCCTTGGACTGGTTTTAACCTGGGGCAGTTCCTTTATTTTGATCAAGCACGGCCTGGAGGGTTTCGATGGTGACAGCAGCATAGTGGGTGCGCTTCGGATCGTGATCACATTTATCGTGCTGATCCCACCCGCACTAATGCGCTTGCGCAGGGTAAAGAGAAAACATTGGATCGTCCTGACCATTGTGGGCATCATCAGTAATGGTGCACCGGCTTTTCTGTATGCTTATGCACAAACAAACATTGACAGCAATACGGCCGGGATACTGAACTCACTCACAACCTTATTCACCCTGGTGATCGGCCTGGCATTTTTTCATCTCAAGCCCAAATGGTTTAACATAGGTGGAGTGATACTGGGCCTGGCGGGAGCAATAGGATTGATCCACTTCAGCGGTGATGGTGGTTTTGCCTTCAATTTCAGTTATGCAGTGTATATCCTCCTCGCCACCGTATTTTATGCTACTTCTGTCAACATTATAAAAACATACCTTGTTGAGTTGGATGCGGTTGCTATCACCGCCTTCAGTTTCCTGATCATCGGACTTCCGGTAACTATTTATCTTTTCTTTTTTACCGATTTTATCCACGACCTCTCCCACCTGGAGGGAGCCTGGACGGGCTTGGGATATATCAGTATCCTGGCCATCGTTGGCACTGCCCTTGCACTTGTTTTCTTCAACAAGCTGATCAAGATGACCAGTGCGCTTTTTGCAGCTTCAGTAACCTATATGATCCCCATCGTAGCTATTGCCTGGGGCATTCTCGATGGGGAACAATTCGAATGGAACTTTCTTATCTGGATCGCCATGATCCTGGGAGGTGTTTACCTGGTCAACGCAAAGCACTTATTATCAAAAAAAACTGAGAAAACCTTTGTACAATAATTTTTTTTACTAATTTTGCACTCCATTTTTGACATATAAGTAAAAGTATAATAAATGTACGCGATCGTAGAAATAGCCGGACAACAGTTCAAGGTAGAGAAAAAACAGGAGATTTTTGTCCACAGGCTGGAAGATAAAGAAGGCTCTAAAGTTGAGTTTTCCGATGTATTGTTGATCGACAATAACGGAAAAGTAAATATTGGAACGCCGGTGATCAAGGGTGCTGTTGTTAGTGCCAAGGTTCTCGAGCACATGAAAGCTGACAAAGTTCTTGTTTTCAAGAAAAAGAGAAGAAAAGGCTACCAGAAGCTGAATGGCCACAGGCAGTATATGTCCAGGATCATGATCGAGAATATCCTCGAAAATGCACCGAAGGCAGCTGCACCGAAAGCTGAGAAGGAAGAAAAGAAAGAAGCAGCTCCTAAAGCAACTGCAAAGCCCGCTTCCGCTAAAGCTTCAGCTGGCAAGCCAAAAGCAACAGCCAAGCCAAAAGCAAAAGCAAAGCCCGCTTCCGCTAAAGCTTCAGCGGACAAGCCAAAAGCAGAAGTAAAAAAAGCAGCGCCTAAGAAGCCAGCAGCTAAGAAAGCTGCTCCAAAGGCAGAGGCTAAGCCCAAGGCAGCTCCAAAAGCCAAAAAGGCTGATGAGGAGAAAAAAGAAGACAAATAATCAGATAACACTAAAAACAATATAAAATGGCTCATAAAAAAGGTGCCGGTAGTTCGAACAACGGTCGTGAATCAGAAAGTAAACGGCTAGGCGTAAAAATTTATGGCGGCCAGGTTGCCAAAGCAGGGAACATCATCATCCGCCAGAGAGGGACAACACATCACCCGGGCCTCAACGTAGGCATGGGAAAAGACCATACACTGTTTGCACTTGTTGACGGTAAGGTTGAGTTCAGAAAAAGAAGGAACAATAAATCTTATGTTAATGTAGTGGTCGAAGAAAACGACACTCAAAAATAGCCGCAAACATTCATAAAGGAATTATGATCCTCCCCAGCGAAGCCGGGGAGGATTTTTTATTCCGGAACATTCCAGTGAAGAAAGTGTTTCTTACTTTTACAAAAAAAATGATATGCTTCAACTGAATACGATCAAAGAAGACCCTAAACGAATAGTAGAACTGCTGCGCATTAAGAATTTCGATGCAGAAAGCCTTGTTGATGAGATCCTGGAGCTGGACCTCAAGCGCAGGGAAACACAGAAAAAAATGGATGACGGTCTTTCAGAAGCCAATAAGCTTGCTAAAGAGATCGGGATAATGTTCCAGAGCGGTAAAGGCGCTGAAGCAACTGCGCTCAAGGAGAGGTCTGCCGAATTGAAAAAGGAAACCCAGGCCATGGGTGTTGTGCTGGAAGAAACCATAGTCATATTGAATGAAAAGCTTGTCCTGCTGCCCAACCTCCCCCACCCTTCCGTCCCGGCAGGGAACAGTGAAGAAGACAATGAGCTTATAGAATCCAAAGATTTTGAGATCACCTTTGCCTTTGAAGCTTTTCCACATTGGGAACTGGCCAAAAAATATGATATTATTGATTTCGATCTGGGTGCCAAGGTAACAGGCGCAGGATTTCCATTCTATAAAGGCAAGGGAGCCAGGCTTCAGCGTGCGCTGATCAACTTTTTCCTTGAGGAAGGACGTAAGGCCGGCTACAGCGAATACCAGCCACCGCTTTTCGTGAACGAAGATTCAGCTTATGGTACAGGCCAGCTGCCCGATAAAGACGGACAGATGTATCACATGGCTGAGGATAATTTATACGCCATCCCCACTGCAGAAGTGCCCATCACCAATATTTACCGCGATGTGATCCTGAATATGGATGATTTGCCTATCAGGAATGTGGCTTACTCCAGCTGTTTCAGGCGTGAGGCAGGCTCGTATGGCAAGGATGTGCGGGGCTTAAACAGGCTGCACCAGTTTGACAAGGTTGAGATCGTACAGATCAGCCATCCCGAAAAATCCTATGATATATTGGAGGAGATGAGGACATACGTGGCTTCCCTCCTGGAAAAACTTGAACTTCCCTACCGTGTGCTGAAGCTTTGTGGTGGTGATATCAGTTTTACCTCCTCACTCACTTATGATTTTGAAGTTTACTCTGCAGCTCAAAAGCGCTGGCTGGAGGTAAGCTCAGTATCTAACTTCGAAGCCTTCCAGTCGAACCGTATGAAACTTCGTTTCCGAGATGAGGACGGCAAAACAAAACTGGCACATACACTAAACGGAAGTGCGCTTGCGTTACCAAGGATAGTAGCCGCATTGCTTGAAAATATGCAGTCGGAAGAAGGGATCAATATCCCGGAGGCACTCAGGCCTTATACCGGCTTCGACCTGATCGACTAGTGGACAGCAATTGTTGGCCACATTTAATCTTTAGCATTCTCATGAAATTATTCAGACATATGCTTGTTTTTGTTCTGCTCCTGGCAGTCACGGGAACTACATATGCACAGTTGACCAGACCCGGGAGCAAGCAGGATGAAAACCGTGATATGCAACGACTGGGCATTCAATACTATCAGAACCGTGAATATGAGAAATGCCTGGAGGTCTTCCGTACACTTTACGAAAAGGATCCAAATCATACCAATTACACTTATTCCTTTTACTCCCTGGTGGAACTGCGCGACTACCGTGAAGCCGAAAAGCTGACTAAAGCACAATCAAAGGCAAACCCGGGACAAATGCAATACAAGATCGATCTGGGTTACATATATTTACGATCGGCAGAGCTGGACAAGGCGACAAAGGTGTTCGAAAATGTTATTAAAAAATTGCCTCCCAATGTGAATTTGATCAAGCAAACAGCCAATGCATTTTACATACGGGGTCAGCTTGAGTATGCCATAGAAACCTATCGTCAGGGTAAAGTCCTGATGAAAGGGGAATACACCTTCGACATAGAATTGGCAAGCATGTACGAAAGGAACGGAAACTATAAAGAAATGGTGGAGACTTTCCTTGACCACCTGGAAGTGGTACCCGAAGCCAGAGTGGATATACAGAACCGCCTGCAGACTGCCATGGGACGGGATATAGAAGACAGGTTGCCGGAGATCTTGCGGGAAAGCCTGCTCATCAGGTACCAGGAAGAGCCCGAGGAAGTATATCTTAATGAATTACTGCTCTGGCTGTCGGTCCAGCAGAAAGATTTTGCTTTTGCCTTTACACAGGCTCGCTCGCTCGACAAAAGATTCAGGGAAGATGGGTACAGGGTACTTGAGATTGCTGAACTGGCACTCATGAATTCAGATTATGATGCAGCCCTGGAGTCGTATAAGTATATCCTGGACAAGGGAAAGGATGCACCACTGTACCTGAATGGGCTGATCGGTTTCCTGGAAACACGATACAGGCAGATCTCCAATGATATCCTGATTGAGAATGAGGCCATGCTGGAGCTGGAGGCCGCCTACCTGGAAGCCATCGATGAGTTTGGTGTTCACCGCGAAACCATGCAATTGCTCCGCGACCTGGCCCACATACAGGCCTTTCACCTGGGCAAAGAAGAAGAAGCCATAGAAAACCTGAAGCTGGCCATTGCTGTTCCGGGACCGGAGAGCATTTCAAGATCCACTTGCAAGATAGAACTGGCAGATATTTACCTGTTCACCGGAGAAGTATGGGAGGCTACTCTTCTGTACTCACAGGTCGACAAAGCATTCAAGAATGACCCCATTGGACACCTGGCCAAGTTGAAGAACGCGCGGCTCACCTATTACATTGGAGAGTTTGCCTGGTCCAAAGCACAACTGGATGTATTGAAAGCAGCCACCTCCAAGCTGATCGCAAATGATGCCCTTGAACTTTCACTTCATATAGCGGATAATATTGAAGCCGACAGCAGCTACGATGGATTGCGTTACTATGCCAATGCCGAGCTTCTGTATTACCAGAACAAATATGATGAGGCCCTTGTTAGCCTGGACTCCATTCAGCTGCTTGCCGCCTGGCATCCGCTCTTCGATGAGGTGCTTTTCCGCAAGGCCGAGATCCGCATCAAACAGGGGCAGTTTTCAGAGGCAGATAGCCTTTTTCAACAGATACTGATCGAATATCCTGGCGATATTCTTGCAGATGATGCCCTTTATCGCCGGGCCAGGCTTTATGAAGAAGTCTTTGAAGATGAAGACACTGCCATGGAACTTTACCAGCAATTGCTTACTCAATTTCCGGGGAGTATCTATACTGTTGAGGCGAGGAGGAAGTTTCGTATCCTGAGAGGAGATGAAATCTGATATCTGATATCTGATATTTGATACCAGAAGGCTGAAATTCGATACTCGATATTATTGCAGCTGATTGCTTAAAAAGATAAAATCTTCTACGGAGAGCTGTTCTGCTCTTTTACTTAAGATCTCTTTTATATCTGATGTATCCTTCTCTCCAATTATTTGTTTTAATGAATTGCGGAGGGTTTTGCGGCGCTGGTTGAAGCCTGCTTTCACTACTTTGAAATAGAATTCGGGATCACAACCGATGTCTGCCGTGCTGTTCCGTTTTAATCTGAGAACAGCAGATTTCACCTTTGGTGGTGGCCTGAAAACATTTTCTGAAACGGTAAAAAGGTATTCAATATCAAACCAGGTTTGCAGGAGCACACTCAGTATGCCGTACACCTTATTCCCTGGGCCGGACCTGATCCGCTCAGCGACTTCTTTCTGGATCATTACCACAGCCGATCGCAGCCGGAGGCGATCTTCCAGCATGCGAAAAAAGATCTGACTGGAGATGTTGTATGGCAGGTTTCCCACAATCTGGTATGGGCCATGCAGAAGCTTTTCAAGGTCAGTTTTAAGAAAATCTTCGTGAAAGAGTTTGTCTTCTATCCCCGGAAACCTTGAACCCAGGTAATCAACTGCCTCACGGTCTGTTTCAATGAATATGGGCTCAAGTTCTTGTCTCTCCAGCAACAGTGCACTAAGCATTCCCGTTCCAGGCCCTATCTCTAACAGCAGCGAAGGCGTATCAGGCACCGCTGAAACAATCTTCTCCGCAATATTATTATCGGTGAGAAAATGTTGTCCGAGAGATTTTTTTGGTGATACAGACATGAAATGGGGTTTATGCAAAGGTGGAAAATTAATTTGAGACTGAGAAAGAAGTTCTAAACTCTAAGTTCTAAATTCTAAACATATTAGAAATTCAATAATATTAGTGTCCGTTTAAATTTTGAACAAGAACTTGCCACCAAGGCACAGAGGCACCAAGTTACACCAAGACAATTACTTAAGCTTGGTGATTCCTGGTCCCGAAAATTGCCGGGATGGGGTCACTGATTTAACCGATTCAACCAATTTACCCATTTAACTAATTCAACCAATTCAACCAATTCAACTAATTCAACCAATTCAACTAATTCAACCAATTCAACCAATTCAACTAATTCAACTAATTCAACTGATTGCAAAAGGTGAAGGAGATTGTAGAAGGAGAATTAAGATTGCAGAAGAAGATAGAAGATAGAAGAAGAAAATAACTCCAAACTTCAAACTCCAAATTAACTCAACAACTTGTCCTGAGCGAAGTCGAAGGGCTCAACACTCAAAAGTCAAAACTCCGAAAGAATCCCCCCCGACAGCCTCAGCAGTTCTACCTGGATATCGATAAGGTTGAAGATGGCGCGATACTTATTTGCGGCGGCGCGAAGGTATATCACCTGCACATCCCTGAAGTTAAAGGAGTTGATGGCTCCGGAACGAAATTTTTCAGTTGAAATTTCCATGTTCAGCTGAGCACTTTCCAGGTTGGCAACAGATACTCCGTACAACTCTTTCCGGATCTCATAAAGTTCAAAATCATTTTTCATCAGGTTGGAAAGGCTGAGTTCCATTTCCTCAATCTCCAGCTGGCCAATCTGCTCGCTGATCCCGGCATTTCTTATCTCGCGCCTTACATTCCCTCCATTGAAAAGATTAAAACTCAGGGTGAAGTTGGCATAATAATCCATGCTGTTGGTGTATAGTGGATCAGTATCGGTATATTTCACCCTGCTATTTACGTGGTCCAAACCACCATTTAATGAGAGGACGGGGTACATATTGCTTTTAGCCAGTTTCACATCCTTTTTCAGTATCTCATGATTAATGTACTGGTTGCGTAGGTTGGTGTTGGTCGACATCATTTGCTGCATGAGTGTATCAATGGAATAGTCGTACATTTCCACTGTAAACTCATCCGTTAAAACGTACTGCACATCATCATCCTCACCCAATAAGAGCCTGAGATTCAGGTATGCATTTTTTACACTCAGCTGTTGCAAAAGGTTGGTTGTTGAATCATCCAGATAGGCATTTTTGGCCTGAAGCACTTCATAGGTAACTGCTCCACCCAGCTCCTTTTTAAACATCATATAGTTATACCGATCGCGCGAAAGCGTTTTAACCTCCTCCGATACACGCAACAATTCTTCCTGTAGCAAGGCATTGTAATATGCAAGTACGATTCCCTGAATGGTATTTTCTACAACTATGGTGGCATAGCCCTCCGAATATTCTTGCAGGGCCCCGAGCTTGTCCTTGGTAATGTGCACCGCCATGCCCCTGAATAGTGTCCAGTTCAGGTTTACATAGGGAGCGATCCTGTTGGTATAATACTCATCCCTGCTTCCCGGGTTGGTAAAGCTGTCGCCTCCATCATATCTGTTGTTCTGGAATGCCCCGATGGAGATGGCAGGCCACATGCCGGCGGTTCCCCAGCTGTTATTGTTCTCAGATATCCTGACGCTCTCACCGGATATCCTGATCTGGTAATTATTCTCCAATCCAACGGCCAGGGCATCTGCCAGAGAAAGGTCTTGTATCGCAGGCTGGGCATGCAGGTTTTGACCCATGACCAGGATCCCAAGGACGAACATTCCTGTTTTAATTATATTTGTTCTTTTCATCATCTGTGCTCTCAAAGGATTAATCAATTACTCTTTTGCTGAAAACATTGGCCGGTTCAAGTTCCTCTGCCGATTTACTTTCACCGGTCCATAGTTTGGTGAAGAACCTTCTCATATCACTCAATACCAATATCAGCACAGGAAGCAAGACCAGTATGAATGCTGTTCCTATCATGACCCCGTATGCCAGTGCGATGGCCATGGGAATGAGGAATTGTGCCTGGAAACTACCTTCCATGATTATCGGATACAAACCGACTGTTGTGGTGATTGTTGTCAGGATGATGGCCCTGAACCTGGCCAGTCCGGCCTCATAAACGGCATCAATCACTTTCCTTCCTTCCTCAATAAGTGAGTTATACTTAGACATGAATACAACAGCATCATTGATGATCACACCTGACAGTGCAACCATCCCCCAGGCACTCAGCATGGATACCGGGTAGCCTTCTATTCCATGACCCCAGATGGCACCAAGCCAACCCAGGGGAATCATTATCAGGATCATGGTACCCTGGCTGAGGGACTTGAAATGAATCATGATCAGCAATATGATGATGGAAAATGCAATGCCAAAAAATTTACCCAGATCAGCCATAGCTTCATCACTATCCCTGGACTGGCCCTGGTATTCCACTTCTATGCCCGGGTACATCTCTTGCATCCGTGGAACGATTTGGGTCCTGATCTCTTCGATAATGGGTGGTACCGGGGCATAAGGATCTACCAGGTTGGCATCGATACGAACCTCACGTGACATATTATAGTGCTGTATATTCACAGGGCCCCGCCTGATCTCATAATCGGCCAGTTCTAAGAGCGGATAATCGCCCATTGGCGTTTTGATCTTCATGGATTCCATCTGCCCCAGGTTGAGCCTGTCCTGCTTTGGATAGCGTACCCATACCCTTACTTCATCCTTGCCTATTTGTAGGCGCTGAGCCTGTCCGCCATAAAATCCCTGGCGCACCTGGTTGCTGATATCATTATGATTCAGTCCCAGGAAATAAGCTTTAGGCTTGAGCTCCAGCTGTACTTCACGCTTACCAATGGCATTATTATCGTTAATGTCTTTTAATATCTTGATATTGCTCATCTCTCGCATCATAAAATCCTTTGCATCCTGCAACTCCTGAAGGTTTTTTCCCAATAAACTGATGGAGACCGGAATGCCAAAGGTGGCCAAGCCTTCCACGGTAAACTTCTCAGCTTCCGGAACAGGGCCTATTTTTTGCCTTAACTTTTCAACGATCTCGAAACTGCTCAGGGGTGCATTTTCCAGGTTGCGCAAGAGAACAAAGATATTCCCTGAATGTGCACCGGTTTCCTTTCCATTAAATGCATTTCCCATCGAGATGAAGGTATAGTTCAGTACGCCTTCCGGATAAGCATATTCTTCTTTGATCTCTTCATTGAGTTCCCACATTGCATTTTCAAACCTCTCCAAATATTCGTAGGTCTGTTTTTCACCTGATCCGGGTGTAAAAGCAATATTCACATTGAAGAAATCGAATGGGATGGCCGGGAAGAAGGTTGATTTAATCTGTCCTCCCTGGAACAGGCCTGCCGTGATCATGATCAGGGCCAGGGGCGTAATGATCATGACATACTTCCACTTTAGCATAAAGCGCAATGTAGGAGCATACATTTTGTATTTCATAAAATTCATTACGCCATCAAGGCTGCGCCTGACCTTCATCCACCTGCCTTTTTTCTCACTCTTGCGCAATACCCACTTCGACCCAACATGGGCAGGGAGCACGAAGAAGGCCTCCGCCAGGGAAAATAACAGGCTAAAAATGACCACGAAAGCCATTTCAAACATCATCTCCATGCGGCCTTGCAGAAAAAGCAAAGGTGAGAACGCGATCATGGTTGTTACCACAGAAGTTGTTACTGCCGGCAGCACTTCCATGGTCCCTTCTACGGCCGCTCTCTTAGGGCTCTTACCACGCTCATAGTGTGTATAGATATTTTCCGCGATCACAATACCGTCATCCACCAGTATACCCACCACCAGGATCATTCCGAAAAGGGAGATCATATTGATGGTGATGCCGTAAATGGAAGCTACAATGAACATGGCCAGAAATGAGGCCGGGATTCCCCAGGCCACCCAGAGTGAAAGCCTCAGGTTCAGGAATAATCCCAAAGAGATCAGCACAAGCAAAAGGCCAATACCTCCATTTCGGTACAGCAGGTCAAGCCGGTCACCCAGCATATCGAGGAAGTTATATGTAATCTCCAGTTTAACCCCATCATGGAGGGCATTAAATTCTGATATATAATCATTAAGGTAGGATGTGATCTCCGAAAGGTCTTCATTACTCAACTTAGACACCCGGAAGGAAATGCTTTGCTGTCCATTCATGTATGCACCGCTGGGCACATCGGCAAATTTCATTTTAACCTGGGCCACATCACGAATGCGCAGGAATCTGCCGTTGGCATCGGCACGAAGAACAATATTTCCTATCTCATCAGGATCATAGGATTTGGCCCTGGAGCGGATCATGATCTCTTCTTTATCAGATCGGATCATGCCGGCAGAAATGTCGCGGTTGTTAAGTGAAATGGCCCTGGAAATATCAGAGAAAGTCAGGTTGTGCCTCAGCAGGGCTTCCTCCGAAGCTTCTACGGAAATCTCCAGTGCAGGGTAGCCTGAAATATTGATCTGAGACATGACCCCTGAATTATACAGGTCGAGCTCAATATCATCAGCATATTTCTTCAAAGTAAGAAGGTCAACATCACCCACCAGGCTAAAAAAGAGGGCATTGGTCGTGTTCCTCACCTTGTAAACGATTGGCCGCTCAGCATCGACAGGAAAAGATGCAATCCCATCAACAGCATTCTTAACTTCCATCAATGTTTCATCAATATCATAGTCACCTGTCGTGGTGATCCTGACATTAGAAAAATTCTCTGATGAGGTAGAGTTGACCCACTTGATACCAACAATCCCCCTGATAGCCTCTTCCACCCGCATGGTCACCCCTTCCTCCATCTCTTTTGGTGAAGCCCCCGGATAGACAACACTTACCACGATCTCGGTAGTAGAGCGCTCCGGGAAGAATGACTTCTTCATGTTCATCAAACTAAAACCACCGGCCAGGATGAGGATGGCGATGATCAGGTTTGCGTAGAAGGGATATTTTACAAAAGTTGTAACTAATTTCTTAATCATGTTCTGTTTTTTTTCTGAATTAGATCAGGTGAAATACAGTTTAATAAATTTCCACTTTGGTCCCTTCAACAACATTGATCAAAGGTTCTATCACCACATGAACTCCATTTTCAATACCGTTGAATATTATACTTTCCTGGTTGATCTTCAGGATGTTGATCTCAGATTTACGCAAGGTGCTGTCTACCACGACATAAACCATATTGCTATTAAAAACAGCCCTGCGCGGGATCTCCATGGCATTGCCGGTGATCTCTCCATCGAATGATGCGCGAAGGTATTGGCCTTCGTAAAGCGGGTCCTTCGGGTTGTTCTCAACGCTGATGAATATGCTCACCGATTGGGAATTTCTGTCGACATAGTCTGCTTTTCTCACAACGGTTCCCATCCATTCTCCTGAACCATCCTCAGCGTTGACCATCACCTTATCCCCTTTGTTAATCCACTTCACATCATCAACAGGGATGGGTACTTCCAGTTCCAGCATCCCTGTATTGATGATCCTGGCCAGGCGACTTCCGGGATTGGCAATAGAGCCCACTTCAAGCATCACCTCGGTAAATGTCCCGTTGAATGGTGCATAGATCCTATGTTTCCCCAGTTGGATCTCACTACTCTTGATAGAGAAATAATCGTTGAGTATATTCCTGCTAGCCAGGAAGATGCGTTGCTGGTCGGAGGTGATCTCCGGCAATTCAGGCAGGGGCTCATATATCTTCAGGGCATCGAAAAAATCCTTGATCTTCTGATAATCCTCAGGATAGTCGATCTTGAAATCGGGAAGAATATTAGCTATGCTGTTCTGGAAACGGCTCTTGGCAGCTTTCAGGTTATAATCGGTGATCTCATCATAGATCTTAACAAGCAGTTCGCCTTTCCTGAATCGCTGTCCTTTTTTCATGGGTACATTTCCCGGCAGGATCTCGCCTTGCACTTCAGAGATAATATCCACATAACTCTGAGAACCCAGGCGGCCCGTTGAGCTGATCACATAACTCACCTGTTCGTAGTTAACAGCGGTTGTTTTTACTTTCCTTGCTACATCTTCAGGTATTTCTGTTTCCGGGCTTTCTTTCTGGCTTTCAAAATAATTCATGGCCATAAAGGATACCCCTAAAATGACGATTATAGAAATAATAACGATTATTTTCCTTTGCATAGTGATACGATTATTATTGGTTTGTGTTTGTCAACTATTTTTGTTCTTCGTTAATTGCTTTTTGTCAATAATTTATTCAAAGCCTGAATAAGCATTTCTTCAGGCCTTTCGTCAGCATCTTCCCTGGCCATCAGTATGGTTTCTGTGATCAGGGCCTGGATATACCTGACAGAGAGCTTCTGATCACATACTTCAAATTCCTTGTTATCAACGCCTTCCTTCACAATGTCACTTACCAGGCTAAAGAAAGTCTTGCGAAAGATACGCGAGGCGATCTCAGCACGGGAGTAGTCATCCATGGCTTTGGCCCGCTTTTTATGGATTTTCCTGAATTCATCAAAATTGATCTTGATCATTGCATCCATTTTTGCCTTTGCTGAGCTAAGATGCCGAATCTCCTCTTCAACATGTACCCTTCGTGCCGCAGCTTTGCGAGCTATAATGTATGAGAATATTTCATCCTTCGACCTGAAGTGCTGATAGATGGTCTTTTTACTGACGCCTATCTCTGTGGCAACCTCGTCGACGGTAGTTTTTTTAAAGCCGAAATGTCGGAAGTGCTTCTCAAAAGCCCCGGCAATTCGTGTTTTCTGCTTGTCTTTAATTTCTGTCAAGATTATTCCTCTTTTTCAGTTTTTGTTTCCTCTTCAGGATCAGCATTGTGGAACCTAAAGAACATCTTCGTAAAAACATCCTATACGATGTCCTCTGCCTCTTCCCTGTCGGGCACCTTTTTCCTGATAAAATTCAGGAGGCGGGGGTGCTCCTCATGGATGGTCATCTCTATGTATTCATTCTTTGTCATTCCCTGTCGGGCTTTTTCACTTGTACTTACAGACGAACATTTGGTCTCGATATTTTAAATCAGCTTAAACTTTTTCTACCTTACTGATTTACAATTGATTCTAAAAACACAAATATTTATCTACATAAATGACTTGCAAAGAAACTAAAAACTAATTTAGTTTCCTAACCCGAAATAATAAATAAGTGTCAAATTCAAGTATTTTGAGGTGCAGATGAAAAGGAAAACTGAAATTGATTCAGTTTTACTATTGTAATGACTAATCCATTACTTTTTTGACATTCTCCCAGGATTTGCATACTTTTACAATAACAACACCACCAAATCAAAAGGCATCATGAAAAATATGAATTTTGCATGGCTGCTAATTTTGTTTTCAGCCTTAATGAGTTCGGGGGTTGCCAAATCCCAGGAGGTTTCTTTCACATATTTGTGTCCGCATGCTGGATCAGAAAACCTCAATCCTGAGCAAAACATCATACTTAAATACTCTGAAGGGATAGATAAGGAGTCTGTTAACACAGAAATGATTCATATTACAGGATCAAAAAGTGGCCCGGTAAAATATACTCACATTCTCAGTGATGACCATACTACACTTCTACTCAAACCTCTACATCCATTAAAACAAGGTGAACACATTCAAGTTATCTACTCCGGGGGAATACATACCAAAAATGGACAAGCTATCGAATCTTTTGAATTTGGTTTCAGCATAATTGACTATGACAGAGATCTAATCTTCGCACAATCCCTGGAAAAGAATACTGATCAAGAGGAATTGAGCCTGCCTAATCCGGGGCAGGAGAATTACACCTTTTCCCGGAAAGACAATAATCTTCCTCCAGATTTTCCGGCACCCGTTGTGTTTAATTATGGTGAACATGACGATGAATATATATTCTTGAATACCACCAGCAGGAATTCGAGTTTACCCTGGGCACCATATCTAACTATTATCGATTCTTATGGTACTCCGGTATATTACGACAAGGGCGAATTTAACCGCAATAATTTTGGCTTATTGCCAAATGGTTTGCTATGCTTTGCAATTAATACCCTGGAAAATAACACCCATGAGAAATACTTCATTATTGACAGCACATACAATATTATCGATTCAGTGAATGTCGGAAATGGATACATATTGGATTCTCACGATATGCTTTTGCTGGATAATGGCCACTACCTGGTCATTTCTTATGACCCACAACCGGTTAACATGAGCCTTATTGTTCCCGGAGGGAACCCTGATGCTATTGTAACAGGGCTTGTAATACAGGAGGTGGATAATAGTGAAAATGTGTTTTTCCAGTGGCGAAGCTGGGATCATTTTGAAATTACTGATGCTACAGATGATATTAATTTGCTGGCACCAACAATAGACTATGTTCATGCAAATGCTTTGGAGATCGATGCTGATGGGCATATCCTATTATCCAGCAGGCACCTTGATGAGATCACAAAGATCAATTTCAATACCGGGCAAATAATATGGAGGTTTGGCCCCAACAGTGAAAATAATATGTTCCAGGTCATGAACGATCCTACGGGGTTTTCCCACCAGCATGATGTCCGCAAAACTCTCAATGGACATTATACTGTTTTTGATAATGGTAACCTGAATACACCGCAGGTTTCACGTGCTTGTGAATATGTCATCAATCAAAATAATATGACTGCTACCCTTGTTTGGAATTTTCAGCACGGATCACAAATATACTCCAGTTTTGCCGGAAGTTTCAGAAGTCTGGATAACGGGCAACATATAATTGGTTGGGGAGGAAATTTTCCAATTGCTGTCACTGTTTTAAACGAAGACAACAGCCTTTCTCAACAGCTAATTCTCCCGGATTTCGTTAGTTCATACAGAGCTTATAAATATCACTGGGAGACAAATATTTTTGACACACAGGATAAACTGTCGATGGGAAATTACGCCGGTTATGATGATTGGAAGCAAAACAAATTATACATCTTCAACACTTCAAATAAGCTAATAACCATAACCAGTGTTCATCATCATTCGCCTGAATTTGAAGTTCTTTCAGAGCTTCCGATGTCCATCTTCCCCGGTTCCAATAAGAGTATCGAAATAGGGTTTCATCCATCGGTGGAGGGAGAATATAACGACAGGTTCACCCTTAACTTTGACAATGCCGATAATACACGAAGAGTGGCAAGGCAATTACAAATTATTGGGTATTCTTATGATGATACTCCATCTGTATTTTTTATCCCAGAACATAATTCCACAAACATATCGCCGGATTCAGAGATCATTCTCAACTTTAATGAGCCTGTTAAAAAAGCATTTGGTGGTGAGATCCAAAATGAAGACATTCAGTACATGATTGAGTTGAAAGAAACTTTTTTCGATGGAGCAGATATTTCTTTTACCGGAACCATAAATGAAGATAAAACCCAAATGATCATCACCCCGGATCAGCTACTCATGGAAAATCATCAATACTATGTTGTGCTGAAGGGAGACATAATATCCGATGCTGATGGTAATATCATGACACTTGATGAGGAATGCTATTTCTCTACAGGACTTTTGATTGGCATGCCGGAGATTTCTAATGAAGATGTGCGAGTGTATCCTAATCCGTTTTATGAGACCATATTTATCTCAAATCCTGAAAGAAGTTCGGCAATCATACAGGTTTTCAATATTAAGGGACAACTCATCCGGAAGCTAAAAAGCAAAGAAGCCAGTCTCCAAATTGACTTGTCTGAGCAGACAGGGGGCCTGTATTTTATCCATATAATGAATGAGGCCTCCGGCGAAACCAGTACTGCCAAAGTAATCAAGTATTAGTAGGATAAAAAAAACCTCCCCAAAAACTGAGGAGGCTTGAATATTATTCGAATTTCCTTCTTCGATCTTCGTTTTTCGATCTTCGCTATTCCTTCCACTCCGGTATCCTGCCCGGAGTCCATGGGGCACCGAGGGCATTCAGTTCAGTTTCAAGAGCGGGTATTTTAACTTCCGCTATATTCCTGATCTTTTCCAATATGGGTGGAAACTCGTCTGCAAGAATATCATACATCTGCATCTGTGTTTCCGACACCCTGGATGTTGATCCCCAGTGCGACCATGCCAGAGCACCTGCCCTTTCATTGATTGAAGGCGGTGCGGGCCAGTTCTCTTCACGGCTTGCTTTAGGGTCCTGTCCGCTGAAAGCCCAGCTGATATCATCCAGCTCTTGCTCCAGTTCGCAGGCTTTGGCCAGCAATTCCGGTGTTGCATCAGGTGTATTGTTGATGGCCTGCTTCAGGAACTGTACACGCTCTGTCAGGTCATTTGTGACTTGCTGCGTGGCCTGAATAGCACGAATCAGCTTTGCTGTCTTTTGCTGAAAAGCCAGCAGCTCGGCACGATCAGGTGCAGGCAGAGTAACATTATTCAATACCATGGTGTTGAACTCAACCGGCTCAACCAGTTCGGTAAGCTCACCTCTTACCCATTGCGCCAGGCTCACATAATATTTGCCTGGCATAACGGCCATGCCATCACGGTCGTTGGATGTTGGGCTGTACTTATCACCACGCAGCCTAACATTGCCCATGAACGGGTAAGTCATGTTCCAGCTTGTCCTGTTCAGTCCACTGGAGATCGGCTTATTGATTTTCCGGACGACATTTCCTTCTTCATCAGTGATAGTAAAGATGAGATATGGGCTCACCTCGTTTTCTTCTGCCCTTAGTTCATCCATTGTTGGCATTGGGATAGGTTTCTTATCCTTAATAAGCTTTTTCTCTTCTTCTTTTCTCATCTGCTTGAGGGTCTTGGGCGATTCCTTCACATAATAGGTAAAGACAGCTCCAAAATCCGGATTCTTACCATAATAAGGTGTCGAACCCTGTCCATAACGTCCCCTGGTCATGGTATACATGAGGGCGTCTGTGATCGGGAAAATGTAAGCTGAAGAGTCGAACAATTCTTTTTTGAGAATGCGAAGAGGTGAATAATCATCCAGGATATAGAATCCTCGACCGAAAGTAGCCAGTACCAGGTCGGTTTCTCTTTCCTGTATAACCATATCTTTTACCGCAACAGACGGCAGGCCGGACTTCAGCTGTGTCCAGATCTTTCCTCCGTCGATGCTGAAGAATGCCCCAAATTCTGTTCCAACGAAAAGCAATTCCGGGCGGACAATGTCCTGCTCGATGGTATGTACTGTACCATTCTCAGGCAGGTTGCTGCTGATAGAGGTCCAGGTCCTGCCTTTGTCGGTACTTTTCAGGATATATGGTTTAAAATCATCGCGCTTATGATTATCGAATGAGGCATAAACCACGTTTTCGTCGAATTTATCAGGGAGTATATCACTCACATAGGTGTATTCCGGTACACCGGGAAAGCCTTTTACCTGGAACCAATCCCCTCCGGCATCTTCTGTAACAGAGATCACACCGTCATCGGTTCCCACATACAGCAGGTCTTCTTTTAGACCGGATTCAGCCAGAGATACAGCCATCCCAAAGAGCGATGTTGATACATCTTTCTGAACCGCATCCACACTCCAGTAGCGATCCATCACCGGCCAGGTATTCCTGTCAAGCTGTGCTGTTATATCATCACTGATAACTTCCCATTTATCTCCGCGATTATCGCTTTTGAATACTTTGTTGGCAGCCATATACAGGCGTGTACCAGAATGTGGGCTAATGATGAATGGTGCATTCCAGTTCCATTTATAGGTATCTTCACCTTTACGGGGCTGAGGCTTAATGCCTGTTCCCTGTCCGCTTTTTTTATCATAGCGGGTAATATTCCCATATTGGTATTCTGAATATACGATATCAGGATTATCGGGATCAATAGCCTGCCAGAATCCGTCGCCACCCAGGGTGACCACCCATTCTCCGGCACTAACACCCTGCCAGCTGGTATTTTGTGATGGTCCACCATAGCTATTGTTATCCTGTGTGCCACCATAAACCCAGTAGAAAGGCCATGTGTTATCTACATTCACCCTGTAAAACTGAGTTACTGGCAGGTTTGATTTGAAGATATAATTCTTACCGGCATCAAAGCTTTCATAAACGCCACCATCGCCCCCAATCATAAAATGATCGGTATTTTTGGGATCGATCCACATGGCGTGGTCATCTACATGGCGGCTATTGTTACCAACACTATTCCATGTCTTCCCACCATCGAGGGTTACTTTGGAAACAGTTTCGACTGAATAAACTTTGTCTACATCCTTAGGGTCACAATAAATCTCATTGTAATACTGCCCACTGGCATGATGGCTGCTCATCTTGCTCCAGGAGGCTCCCCTGTTGGTTGTACGGAAGAATCCACCGCTTTCCCCGGCAGCTTCTATAATTGCATATACCACGTCAGGGTTTACAGGAGAGATGGCCAGGCCAATACCTCCCACATCCCCACCGGGGAGTCCTGATTCCAGCTTTTTCCATGTCTTACCACCATCGGTAGTTTTATGTATACCTGATTCAGGACCTCCACCAATCTTGGTATGCACATGACGTCTGCGCTGTTCTGATGCTGCATAGATCACATCCGGGTTGCGTGAGTCCATCACCATATCATTGATCCCGGTATGTTCACTGATCTCAAGGACCAGTTCCCAAGTTGTTCCACCATCAATTGTTTTATATAATCCTCTTTCCCCTCCGGGGCCCCAAACAGAGCCTTCAGCGGCCACATATACTACATCTGAGTTCCTGGGATCGATCAGGATCTTCCCTATCTGGCGGGATTCCTTCAGCCCCATATTCTTCCATTTTTTGCCGCCATCGATCGACTTATAAACCCCATTACCATATCCGAGGGCACGCTGGTGATTATTTTCACCGGTACCGGCCCAGATCACATGATGGTTGTTCGGGTCCATGGCCAGGCAGCCCATGGAATAAGCACCATAATTATCAAAGATGGGTGAGAATGTCGTCCCATTGTTAACAGTCTTCCAGATATGACCAGAAGCTACTGCAACATAATACTCACTGGGGTTGCAAGGGTTTACGGCGAAGTCGGCAATACGTCCTGAAGTGAATGCCGGGCCGATGCCCCTCCATTTGAGTCCACTCACCTGTCCGGAAGTGATGGTGTCGCTCTTTTTTTCATCAGATTTCTTCTTTTTCTGTGCAAAGGCATCGTTTGATGTAAATACAAGCATCATCACTGCCAGTGCAAAGAAAACTTTGCTGAGTGCGGAGAGTAAAGATTTCATGTTTGTTGGTTTTTAATTAGAAATTTCCGTTGAGAAAGCCAAAGTTAAGAAAAAAGAGTTACTGTCGGCTGAGGGCTGGATACTGGATTCTGGATACTGGTCACTGGATACTGGATTCTGGATTCTGGTCACTGGATTCTGGATACTGGATACTGGTCACTGGTCACTGGTCACTGCCTAATGCCTAATGCCCAATGCCTACTGGGGGCTGAGGGCTGGGAGCTGAGGGCTGGGAGCTGGTAGCCTTGAACTTTGAACTCTGAACTCTGAACCAATAGTGTCCGGATAAAATAATATCTTTCCTGTAAACGGCTTGGTATAGTTGGATTATAGAGCGGATTAGTAAAGAAGGCTTTAACATAATGGCTAGGGGTTTCCTCAGTCGCCCTTCGCTCCGCTCGGGCTTCATCGGAATGACACCACTTCTATAAGGAGGGAAATAAGGGCGCGATGCCCCAATAATTTATTTTTTTTGTGCATCGCGCCCTTATTTTTCATCCTCTCACACGTCAGTGTCATTCCGACCGCAGGGAGGAACCCACATCAATCTATGCCTGAGTTAATTTTTACCGGACACTAGTAACTTTGAACTCTGAACTTTATCCAGGATCTAGTATCCAGGATCCAGAATCCAGGATCCAGAATCTAGGATTTTTCTTGAAAATGCCTGTAAACAATGCCTCCTTTTGCTTTCCCAATCACTACCGCAAGTTCCTCTTCTGTCGCTTCTTTAATCTTTTTTACCGATTTAAATTTCCACAACAGCTTCTGGGCAGTATTAAACCCAACACCTTCAATATCTGTAAGCTCTGATTTGATGGTTCCCTTTTCCATGCGCTTACGGTGGTGGGTAATCCCGAAGCGGTGTGCTTCATCCCTCAGGTGACGTATCACACGAAGGGTTTCGGAGGTTTTGTCGAGAAACATGGGGAGGGTGTCGCCGGGATAATAGATCTCTTCAAGTTTTTTGGCAATGCCAATAATGGTGATCTGGCCCCTCAGTCCGAGTTTCTTCAGGCTCTTCATGGCTGAGCTCAGCTGTCCTTTTCCACCGTCGATCACGATGAGCTGCGGCAAAGGTTTCTTCTCTTTCATGAGTCGTTTATACCTTCGCTCGATGATCTCTTCCATAGATGCAAAATCATCAGGGCCCTTCACCGTACGGATATTAAAATGCCGATACTCTTTCTTTGCCGGACGTGCATTTTTGAAGCATACCATGGCAGCCACAGGGTAATCTCCCTGCAGGTTTGAATTATCAAAACATTCAATATGCTCAGGCAGCACACTCATGCGAAGATCTTTCTGCATGGTCTCCATGATCCGCTTGCTGTGGCGTTCAGGATCAATGAGGTCCTGTTTCTTTTGCTTCTCAAGCCTGTAATATTTGGCATTCCTTTCTGAGAGTTCAAGCAGTTGTTTTTTATCTCCCCTTCGGGGGATGGTAATCTTCAGATCGGACATCTCAAGGCGGGGCCTGATGGGCAATAACAATTCCTTGCTGCTATCCCCGAAGCGTCGGCGCAGGTCTGTGATCGCAATGCTCAGCAGTTCTTCATCTGACTCATCCAGCTTTTTCTTCAGCTCAATGGTATGTGCTTGTACGATGGCTCCGTTCACGACCCGCAGAAAATTCACATAGCCCGACTTTTCATCCGTCAGTATAGAAAACACATCCACATTATGGATCTTCGGATTAACCACTGTTGACTTGCTTTTGTAATTTTCGAGCAGCTCAAGCTTCTCTTTGATGATCTGAGCCTTTTCAAACTCAAAGCTTTCGGCATGCTTCATCATGAGCTTTTTCAGCTCCTTGATGATCGTGCTGATATTACCTTTGATGATCTCACGAATATTCTGTATGGATATATTGTATTCCTCTTCCGACTGTTCCCCAACACAGGGACCCAGGCAGTTGCCGATATGATATTCGAGGCAGACCTTGAATTTTCCGCTTTCAATATTTTTCTGACTGAGATTGTGTTTGCAGTTACGCAGAGGATAAAGCGAGCGGATCAGGTCAAGCACAGTATGCATCATCCTCCCTGAAGCATATGGTCCAAAGTATTCCGAGCCGTCATCAACAATATTCCTGGTAGAAAATATCCGTGGGAAACGCTCATTCCTTATACAGATCCATGGGAAGGTCTTATCATCTTTCAGCAGAACATTATAGCGGGGCTGATATTTCTTGATCAGGTTGTTTTCGAGGAAGAGGGCATCCTGTTCTGTATCCACAACAATATGTCGCATTGAAGCAATCTTCTTAACCATCACGGAGATCTTTCCGCTGAGCGAACTGTCTTTCTTAAAATAGGAAGAAACTCTTTTCTTCAGGCTCTTGGCCTTGCCCACATATATCACAGTACCGGAAGTATCGAGGAACTGGTAGATTCCCGGCTTATCCGGCAAAACCTTTACTTCACCTGTGAGGTCATTATGGGCTTTTTCTGTCATTCTTTATCCTTCAATCCGTCCCAGCCTTGAGCCTGAATGGTGATTGATTTCCCGTCAGGAGTGACCAGGTTCATTCCGGCTGCAGCTTCTGTCATATGGCCAATTACAGAGATGCCGCTGATATCTTTGATCTTTTCATAATCATCGGCCTTAACGGTGAACAGTAATTCATAATCTTCTCCTCCATTCATAACAGCCGTATTCGGGTCAATCTGGAATTCGGCAGCCACATTGATGGTTACCGCATCGATGGGTAGCTTATCAGTATATATCTGGCAACCCAGATTTGAGCCTTTACAGATATGTTTGATGTCGGATGCCAGGCCATCAGAAATATCGATCATGGAAGTTGGCTTAACATCTATCCCTTTTAGCATCTTATTGATGTCGCTCCTTGCCTCCGGTTTCAGCTGACGCTCAAGAATATAGTCCATACCTTCCAGGTCGGGTTGCATCTTGGGATTAACCTCGAATACTTTCTTTTCCCTTTCCAGAACCAGCAGGCCCATAAAAGCTCCTCCAAGGTCGCCACTCACGCAGATCAGGTCATGTTCTTTTGCAGTATTTCTGTACACCACATTCTCCTTATCGACACTCCCGATCGCTGTTATGGAGATAAAGAGACCGCTGGTGCTGGAAGTGGTATCACCGCCAACCAGGTCGACACCGTATCCTTCACAGGCCAATTTGATCCCGTCATAGAACTCGCCAATGGCTTCCAGCGAAAAGCGATTGGACACAGCCAGGCCAATGGTGATCTGCTCTGGCACTCCACCCATGGCATAGATATCAGAAAAGTTTACTATTGCAGACTTATAACCAAGATGTTTGAGAGGCATATAGGCCAAATCGAAATGCACACCTTCTACCAGCAGGTCAGTCGTTACCAGCGTAAGGTTCTCTTTTGGGGCGATCACTGCAGCATCGTCGCCCACCCCGAGCAGGCTGCTCTTATTCTTCAGTTCAATATTCTTGGTCAGGTGATCTATCAAACCAAATTCACCCATGTCCGACAGCTCGGATCTCTTCTTTTCACTCATATAAATTTGCTTTAGGCCAAAAGTACCAAAAAACCAGATAATCGCACGAAATCAGATACAAGAAGAATGAAAAACAGATGCATAATTACCTTTGATTTCTGACTTGAAGTAATTGGTATCTGATATCAGGGATTTGTTTTCAAAGAATTGAGAACAAATCCCCGCTTCTTTTGTTTTAAATATAGATTAACTTTGCATGCCATTATTATTGAATTAAAAGTAGAGATAGAGGTCTCATTATCATGGAAGAAGACAAGAACAAGATCATTGATGAGGTTACGCAGTCGGAATACAAATATGGCTTTGTAACCGATATTGAGATGGAGACCGCCCCAAAAGGGCTGAACGAAGACACCGTCCGTTTCATTTCTGCCAAGAAGAATGAGCCGGAATTCGTGCTTGAAGCCAGGCTGAAAGCATTTCGACATTGGCTAACGCTGGAAGAGCCTGAATGGGCCCATGTAGATTACCCACCTATCGATTACCAGGATATTATTTATTATGCGGCTCCCAAACAGAAACCTGAACTGGAAAGCCTTGACGAGGTTGACCCGGAGCTGCTGAAGACTTTCGAAAAACTGGGCATTTCCCTTGAAGAACAGAAACGCCTCACAGGAGTGGCCGTAGATGCCGTTATGGACAGCGTTTCCGTTAAAACAACTTTCAGCGAAACACTTGAAAAGTACGGGATCATCTTCTGTTCTTTCAGCGAAGCGGTACAAAACCATCCCGAACTTGTAAAGAAATATATGGGCACAGTTGTCCCCTATACTGATAATTATTTTGCAGCATTGAATTCAGCTGTTTTCAGCGATGGTTCATTCTGTTATATCCCCAAGGGCGTTCGTTGCCCGATGGAGCTATCCACATATTTCCGTATCAATGCAGCCAACACAGGTCAGTTTGAAAGGACCCTGATCATAGCTGATGAAGGAAGTTATGTGAGCTATATGGAAGGCTGCACCGCACCCCAGAGGGATGAAAACCAGCTGCATGCAGCTATTGTTGAGATCATCACCCACGACAATGCCGAAGTAAAATATTCCACCGTTCAAAACTGGTACCCCGGCAATAAGCATGGTCAGGGCGGAATATATAATTTTGTGACCAAACGCGGGATGTGCAAGGGGGTGAACTCCAAAATATCCTGGACCCAGGTGGAAACCGGATCAGCGGTCACCTGGAAATACCCGTCATGCATTTTGCTGGGTGATAATTCCGTTGGGGAATTCTATTCTGTTGCAGTAACAAATAACTATCAACAGGCAGATACCGGATCCAAGATGATCCATATTGGTAAAAACACCAAAAGCACCATCATCTCGAAAGGGATCTCGGCAGGTCATAGTAACAACAGCTATCGCGGCCTGGTACGTATTATGAAAAATGCGAAGAATGCCAGGAATTTCTCACAATGCGATTCACTGTTGCTTGGCGACCAATGCGGGGCACATACTTTCCCTTATATCTCCACTGAGAACCAGTCAGCCATAGTAGAGCATGAAGCCACCACATCAAAAATTTCGGAAGAGCAGATGTTTTATTGCAACCAGCGTGGAATTGATACAGAAAGTGCCATTGGCCTGATCGTAAATGGTTATGCAAAAGAGGTGCTCAATAAACTGCCTATGGAATTTGCTGTTGAAGCGCAGAAGCTGTTGTCCATTTCCCTCGAAGGATCGGTGGGATAATTCAATGGAACAGTACGGAACAATAGAACAAGGAACAAGGAATAAGAATAAGAATAAGAATTAAGAATTTGAGTGATGTTATTAAAGATTGAAGATTTACATGTATCGATTGACGGGAAGGAGATCGTGAAGGGTTTAAACCTGGAAGTAAATGCCGGGGAAACCCATGCTATAATGGGACCGAATGGTACCGGGAAGAGCACTCTGGCGCTGGCTATTGTCGGCAAGGAAGGCTATGATGTTACCCGGGGAAAGATCATTTACAAAGGAATCGATATTACCGGGATGCCACCTGAAGAAAGAGCACGCCAGGGGATCTTTCTCGGATTTCAATACCCTGTTGAGATCCCCGGAGTGAGCATTACTAACTTTATGCGTACAGCCCTCAATGAGATCAGGGAGTACAGGAAAGAAGCACCTCTTTCAGCCTCTGAATTCCTGGCCATGATGGAAGAGAAGAAAAAGCTGGTGGAAATACAATCCAAGCTGACCAATCGTTCGGTAAACGAAGGCTTTTCAGGTGGGGAGAAAAAAAGAAATGAGATCTTCCAGATGGCTATGCTTGAACCATGTTTATCGGTGCTCGATGAAACTGATTCCGGCCTGGATATTGATGCCCTCAAAGTGGTAGCTAATGGCGTCAACTCACTAAAAACCAAAGAAAACGCATTTGTCGTGATCACACATTACCAGCGCCTGCTCGACTATATCGTACCGGACGTAGTTCACGTGCTATACGATGGGAAAATTGCCATGACCGGCGGTAAAGAGCTGGCACTGGAACTGGAAAACAAAGGATACGACTGGATCAAAAAAGAAGTGGAATAATCAGATGGCAACACATGAATCCATAGCGCTAAAAGAGAGGATGGAACATCTGTTTGTAGAGAACAGGGATCAGATCACGCGCCATGACCATCCCTCACTGAGAAAAACAAGGGAAGAAGCCCTTGCTACCTTCTCCGGCCTGGGCTTTCCTCACAAGAAGCTTGAAGACTGGAGAAATACAGACCTGAGTGAGACCTTGAAAAGAAAGTATTCAACACTCTTCAGTCCGGGACATGAAGAGATGAGCATTGATCAGGTGTTCAAGTGCAATATTCATGAACTGGAAACAGACCAGATATCCCTTCTGAACGGATGGTTTATCAACAGCAAAGAACCACTGAAGGTATATGATAATGGAGTGATTGCCGGGAGCCTGGCGGCAGCAATGGAAACCTACTCCGAGATATTCGAGGCCCACTATGCTAAATATGCTGACAAAGAAAAAGATGCTTTCCAGGCCCTGAACCTGGCTTTTGCACAGGATGGATTTTTCATTTACGTACCCGACAATGTGGTGGTAGAAAAGCCCATGCAAATGGTAAGCATCATTAACTGGGAAGAAGGCCTGTTCATCCAGACCCGCAACCTGGTTATCCTCGGAAAAAACAGTAAAATGACCATGGTCCACTGTGATGATTCAACCAACCAGGAGGCCATGTTTAAAAATTCCGTTACCGAGGTCTTTATTGATGAAGGGGCAAATTTGGAACACTACAAGCTTCAGAACCTGAACAATCAATCTACACTGATCAATTCCACCTGGTTCAAGCAAATGAAAGACAGCAGTCTGAAGTCAAATGCCATCACCCTGAATGGAGGCCTCATCAGGAATTACACACATACCGTATTGGATGGAGAAGGGGCATCAGCTGAGATCTACGGCGTTTACCTCATGGACAAGACACAGCATGTTGACAATCAGGTATTTGTTGATCATGCCAAACCAAACTGTTACAGCAATGAGCTGTTCAAGGGAATCCTCGATGAGGAGGCCAGCGCAGCCTTCAGCGGGCATATCCTGGTGAGGAAAGATGCCCAGCAGACCAATGCCTTTCAGAATAACAAAAACATCCTGATGACGGATACGGCCAGAGCCCATGCCAGGCCTTTCCTTGAGATCTATGCCGATGATGTAAAATGCTCGCATGGAGCTACTGTTGGACAGCTCGACCAGGAAGCTATGTTCTACCTGCGTCAACGTGGCATTTGTGAAGCCAATGCAAGGCTATTATTGCTCTATGCTTTTGCCGGGGAGATCGTGGACAAGGTCAGTATTGATGCCCTGAAGGTGAGGGTTGATGATATGATCCGTAAACGCCTGAAAGGAGAACTGCATATCTGCGACACATGTGCCCTGCATTGCGAAGGACCGAACATGGATATTTTGTTTGAGATAGATATGACAAAAGTTTAGGCCTGGGGTATGTGGCATGGGGCCTGAGCTTTGAAGAAAGAGATTGTCCTCCTGAGCGAACCGACCGAAGGGAGCTCATGACCGAAGGGAATAACATTGTCGAAGGATGATGTTTGGAATTTGGAGTTTGATTATTGTATATTTACCGTAATAAGATAGAAGACCGTGTCATTCGATATTTATAAAATCCGCAGCGACTTCCCCATTTTGAAGAGGAAGATTTACACTAAGCCCCTGGTTTACCTCGACAATGCTGCTACCACCCAAAAGCCGCAGCTTGTCATCGACCGGATATCGAATTATTACGCAAACGAAAACTGCAACATTCACAGGGGGGTTCACTACCTCAGCCAGGAAGCAACAACAGCTTTCGAAGATACACGAGCGCAGGTAGCAGAATTTATCAATGCCCCGGAAAAGGAAGAGATCATTTTCACAAAAGGAACTACCGAATCCATTAACCTGGTGGCCTCTACCTTTGGAAGGGAAATATTGAATGAAGGCGATGAAGTTCTGATCACTGCTCTGGAGCATCACAGCAACCTGGTACCATGGCAAATGTTATGTTATGAGAAAGGAGCCAAACTGAAGATAGCTCCTTTTAATGATAAGGGGGAAGTTGAACTTACATCCTTCAGGAAGATGATCAATGACAGGACCCGTATCATTGCTATTGCACATATTTCCAATGCTCTGGGAACAATCAATCCTGTCAAGGAGATGATCGCATTTGCCCATCAAAAAGGCATACCCGTGATCATCGATGGTGCCCAGGCCGTAGCGCACCTGCAAGTAGATGTTACAGACCTTGACTGCGATTTTTACAGCTTTTCAGGACATAAGGCTTATGGCCCCATGGGGGTTGGCGTGCTTTATGCCAAAAGCCAGCACCTTGAAAACATGCCCCCCTATCAGAGCGGCGGGGAAATGGTTGACAGGGTAAGCTTTCATGAAACAACCTTCAATGAAATACCCTTCAAGTTTGAAGCCGGTACACCAAATGTAGAAGCCGTACTGGGCATGGGGGCAGCCATCTCTTATATTCAAAAAGCCGGGATGGAAAATATTGCAGCCTATGAGGATGAACTGCTGGACTATGGTACCCGCAAACTGATGAAAATTGAAGGGGTGCAGATCATTGGAACTGCCAAAGAGAAGACGGGAGTACTTTCATTCCTGATCGACGAAATTCATCCTTATGATGCAGGTAGCATCATCGATAAGTTTGGTATCGCCGTCAGAACTGGGCATCACTGCGCCCAACCGGTCATGGATATCTTCGGGATCCCCGGTACCATAAGGGCATCCCTGGCAATGTATAATACAAAAGAAGAAATCGACCTGCTTGCGGAAGCTATACTGCAGGTAAAAAAAATGTTTAGTTAATACCAGATCTTAAAAATGACCATTAAAGAAATACAAGAGCAGATCATCATCGAATTCAGTTACTTCGATAATTGGATGGACCGTTATAACCATTTGATCGATATGGGAAAGAACTGTCCGTTGATCGACGAGAAATTCAAAAGCAAGAACTACCTGATATCAGGCTGTCAATCAAGAGTTTGGCTGCATGCCACACTGCAGGACAGTAAGATCATCTTCACTGCCGACAGCGATGCCGTTATTACCAAAGGCATCGTGAACCTGCTCATCAGGGTGTTCAGCAATCAAGCTGCAGAAGATATTATTGATGCTGATATATCCTTCATCGATGAGATAGGCCTGAAAGAGCACCTTTCCCCTACCCGTTCGAACGGACTCATGTCGATGATCAAGCAGATGAAACTCTATGCCCTGGCCTTTAAGACCAAATCTGAAAATCAGGGGGATAAATAGATGAGTTCAAAAGAAATTGAAAATAAGATCATAGAGAAGCTGAAAACCGTCTTCGACCCTGAGATCCCGGTAAACATCTACGACATTGGCCTGATCTATGAGATCAATGTGATGGAAGAAGGCAAAGTACATATCCTTATGACACTCACAAGCCCGAACTGCCCCGTGGCAGAGAGCCTGCCCATAGAAGCCAGGATGAGTGCAGAAGAAGTTGAAGGCGTTGAAGAAGTAGAGGTAGAACTCACTTTCGAACCTCCATGGGATATGGAGATGCTTACAGATGAAGCCAGATTGGAGTTAGGGATGCTTTAGCTGGACGAATTGGTTGAATTAGTTGAATCGGTTGAATTGGGATATTCAGCAATAATAAATCTATCCAGTATCTAGTACCCAGTATCCAGTATCTTTTATGTAAATTTGCACTCCTAAAGAAATCAGAACTCAATGAGTGCCCAAACAGGAAAAATACTATCTGCCATTAACGATCCCTCCGATCTAAAAAAGCTGAAGGAAAAACAGCTGCCGGAGCTATGTAAGGAGATCAGGGAGTTTATCCTGGATGAGACTTCACTTAATCCCGGCCATCTTGGAGCCAGCCTGGGGACCGTTGAACTTTCCGTGGCCATTCATTATGTCTTCAACACACCTTACGATAAAGTTATCTGGGATGTGGGGCATCAAGCGTACACTCATAAGATCCTGACAGGACGTAGGGAGCTGTTTCACACCAATCGAAAAAAAGGAGGCATCAGCGGGTTTCCGAAAATGAATGAAAGTGAATACGATGCTTTTGGCACCGGCCATTCATCCACTTCCATTTCAGCTGCGCTGGGTATGGCCACAGCTTCAGCCCTGACCGAAGATAATGGCAGGTTGCATATTGCGGTGATCGGTGATGGAGCTATGACTGGAGGTATGGCCGTGGAAGCCATGAACAATGCCGGGGTGTCCAATGCTAACCTGCTGGTTATTCTGAATGACAATGGCATAGCCATCGATAAAAATGTGGGGGCCATCAAGGAAAGCCTGACGGCCATGATCTCCTCAAAGACATACAACAAGTTCAAAGACAAAGTATGGCTGTTGCTTGGTGGTGGAACACGATATGGTAAAAACACCAGGGCCATTGTACGCCAGGTGAGCAATGCTGTTAAGTCAACCATCCTCAAACGGAGCAATCTCTTTGAGTCATTGAATTTCAGGTATTTCGGCCCCATTGACGGGAACGATGTTGTGCATCTATCAAAGATGCTTCGTGACCTGCAGCGCATACAAGGCCCCAAGCTGCTGCATATTGTCACTACCAAAGGCAAAGGCTTTGAAGAAGCAGAAAAGAATCAGACCACCTTCCATTCTCCTGGCACCTTCGACAGGAAAACCGGCAAGATCATGGCTGAGCCAGAGGGTGAAAAGAAACCTCTTAAATACCAGACCATTTTTGGAAAGACCATCATTGAGCTGGCCCTACAGAATGAAAAGATCGTCGGTATTACACCTGCCATGCCAACAGGATGCTCACTCAACCTGATGATGGAAGTGATGCCTGAGAGAGTTTTTGATGTTGGCATTGCAGAACAGCATGCTGTGACCTTCTCAGCAGGGCTGGCAGCACAGGGTATGATGCCATTCTGTAATATATATTCCACCTTCGCACAACGTGCTTACGACCAGATCATCCACGACGTGGCACTGCAAAAACTTCCTGTTGTTCTCTGCCTCGACAGGGGCGGGCTGGTTGGTGAAGATGGTGCCACTCATCATGGAGCCTTCGACCTGGCTTACCTGCGCGCAATACCGAATATCACCATTGCTTCACCCATGAATGAAGAGGAGCTTAGAAATATGATGTACACCGCGCAGTTGCCAGACAAAGGGCCCTTTGCCATCAGGTATCCAAAAGGCCCCGGTGTGATGCAGGAATGGGAAACCCCTTTTAAAGAACTTCAGATCGGCCGGGGAAGAAAAGTCAGGGACGGCAAGGATATTGCCATCCTGAGCATTGGACATATCGGAAATGATGCCGTTGAAGCGAGTAAACAGCTGGGAAAAGAAGGAATAATGGCAGCCCATTACGACATACGTTTCCTTAAGCCAATCGATGAAAGTCTGCTGCATGAAGTCATGACAACATTTGACAAGATCATCACTGTGGAGGATGGAACCATTGTTGGCGGCCTGGGCAGTGCTGTTCTCGAGTTCCAGTCCGATCATGGCTACCGGAATACCATTCGCAGGCTGGGAATACCCGATAAGTTTATCACCCATGGTAAACAGGCAGAACTTCATCATGATTGCGGATATGACATGGAAGGTATAGTTAATGCTGCTAAAACAATGATTAATATCCAGGATCCAGGATCCAGGATCTAGAATCCAGTACCCAGCACCCAGCACCCAATACCCAACACTTTTTTTTATCTTTACTGCAAAAATGTCCAGGTGCGGGAAAAAACTCTAAGTTTTCTTCTATCAATAAGTATATTCATTTTCACATTTTCATATGTAAATGCTGAAGAGGTTCCTTTCATTGAGCAGGATGACATTCAGATAGAATTCCCCTTCGTCATTATTCAGCATATCCCATTTAGCATTGATGTAAAGATCACTGATGCGGAAGCAGCCACTTATCTGGAAGGAAGAGATCTTCGAATTAAGCTTGGCGAAGAATATCATACAGTCGAGATCCATAAGGGAAAGGGCAGCATCAGCTTCACAGCTTCTCATAAAACCAGCCTGAGCTTTAGATGCGACTCATTTGAGTTAGAGCGGGAAGTTACTCCTGTACCTCTATGGATGTCGATCCTGCCACCATTGATCGCCATATTGTTTGCCCTGGTATTCAGAGAGGTGTTCTCCGCCCTCTTCGCCGGTCTTCTTGTAGGGACAACCATATTGCATTTCTATGCCGGGAGCAGTCTTTTCATCGCCATTTTCCAGGGGGTGTTCTCTATAGCTGACACCTACCTTCTCGAAGCTATGTTTGACCGAGGGCACCTTTCCATCATTATATTTTCCATGCTGATCGGGGCCATGGTGAACCTGATCACACGTAATGGTGGCATGAAGGGAGTCGTAAACCTCCTCTCCAAATACGCCAACAGCCCCAGGTCAGGGCAATTTATCACCTGGCTGATGGGGGTCGTCATTTTTTTCGATGATTATGCCAACACCCTGGTAGTTGGTAACACCATGCGGCCTGTCACCGACCGCCTGAAGATATCCAGGGAGAAGCTGGCCTACCTGGTCGATTCTACTGCTGCACCCATTGCATCCATTGCCTTTGTCACTACATGGATCGGTGCAGAACTCAGCTATATCCAGGACGGGATCGATGTGATCGGGCTGGATGAAAATGCCTACATGATCTTCTTTAACTCCCTGGCATATTCATTCTACCCGATATTTACCCTTGTGTTTATCCTTTTTCTGATATTCAGGGATGTTGATTTCGGGCCTATGTTCAAAGCAGAAAAAAAAGCCAGGCTCAACATGATAAAGCCCGATGATGAAGACTTTTCTTTCTCTAATGAATTGAATAAGCTGGATGTTGATGATGGGGTCAAAGCCAGGTGGTTCAATGCAGTGATACCGGTATTGGTCATCATCTTTGGAACACTTGCAGGGCTGATCAGTACCGGGTGGGATCCTGCCGTTTGGGCTGATGAAAGCATCACATTCGGGAGAAAAATATCAGCCACCATAGGAAACGCAGATTCATACACTGCCCTGCTCTGGTCTTCGCTGTCGGGCGTGCTCGTTGCATTATTGCTAACTATTGGACAGAGGATATTAAGCCTGAAGGAGAGTATCGACAGCCTGATCAACGGCTTCCGAACCATGCTCACTGCAGTGCTGATCCTGATCCTGGCCTGGTCGGTGGCCCTGATCACACAGCATATGCATACGGCAGATTTTATCTCGAACACTATGCTTGAGATGTCCCTGTCGCCTTATTTTGTGCCCGCCATCACATTTATCCTGGCAGCCCTCGTATCTTTCTCCACCGGATCATCATGGGGCACCATGGCTATTCTGTATCCGCTGATATTGCCGGCTACCTGGCTGATCACCCAGGACAATGGAATGGATTATGACAGCTCCATGCTCATATTTTATAATGTGGTAGCATGCGTACTCACGGGCTCAGTATTGGGCGACCATTGCTCACCCATTTCCGACACTACAATTCTCAGCTCCCTGGCGAGTTCCTGTAATCACATAGATCACGTACGCACACAGCTACCCTACGCACTCACTGTTGGAACCACTGCCATTATTGTCGGAACCATCCCCGCAGCTTATGGGATATCATCTTTTATCCTGTTTCCAGTCGGACTAGTGGTCCTCTTCATTACAATTCTGATCTTCGGTAAAAAAGTCAGGGCTGTAAGCTGAACCCGGGATAAAATTTGCATTTCTGCCCGAAATGTAATAATTTAACGGTCTCGTTTTCTGAGTAATGACAGAACGAAAAAAAAAGATAAACAAAATCATTCAAGGCATCACTTCTTATGAGGATTTTCTCGAACATAAAGAGGACATCCTGAAAGAGGTGCAAAGCATTGAGCGCGACCGGCAGTTGCTCACTTTTAAAGTTGAGCGACTGGTCAAAGACAAGAATCTGCTCAATTCTCTACTTAAGAAAACCACTGATGATCTTAAGAATGCCGTTGAGGCTCTGAAGACGAGAGCCGAGGAACTCAGCATCCTGCTCTCCACCATCCCTGCCCTGGTGTATTTCAAAGACATTAATCACAAATACATATTGGTTAATAAATCCTTCGAACGTTTTATGAACCTCCCTTTTTACGGGATACAGGGTAAAAAAGTGGAGGAGCTCCTTCCTGAATACAAGACCAATGAGTACGAAGAGATGGAAATAGAGGTTATACAATCGGGCCTGCCTCTGTATAATATCGAAGAAGCCATTACAAAAGATAAGAAACAGGTATGGCTCACAACCAACCTTGCCCCCTATCGCGATAATGAAGGTGAGATTATTGGTCTGGTTGGAATTTCCTGGGATATCACCTTTCGGAAACATTATGAAAATGAGCTCCAGGATGCAAAAGAACAAGCTGAAGAAGGGACCAGGGCAAAGAGTGAATTCCTGGCGAATATGTCGCATGAGATACGCACACCGATGAATGGAATCATCGGGATGGCTGAGATCCTGAAGCAGGCCAAACTGGGTGAACAGGAAAAGGAAAACCTCGAGATCCTGATCTCATCCACCAGGAGCCTGCTAACACTGGTGAACGACATCCTGGATATCTCCAAGATTGAAGCCGGCAAAGTTGAGCTGGAGATCGAGGACTTTGAGATCAGAAAGATGCTCAAAGACATAGAAAATATCATCTATATCAAAGCTGAGGAGAAGGCGCTCGATTATAAAACCTTCATCAACCCCAATGTGCCGGAATTTCTGAAAGGCGACCCTGCCAGGCTGAAGCAAATCGTGCTGAACCTGGTGAACAATGCCGTAAAATTCACCATGAAAGGACAGGTCCATATTTATCTTGATGTGATGGAAGAAAACGCTGGCCGCATCAAGCTCATGTTGAAAGTGCATGATACCGGGATCGGCATCTCTGCGGATGGCAAAAAGAATCTTTTCCAGTTATTCTCACAGGTGGATACCTCCACAACCAAGAACTACGAAGGAACAGGCCTTGGTCTCTCCATCGCCAAGCGGCTTGTCACGCTCATGGATGGAGAAATTGGCATGGAGAGCAAGCAAGATAAGGGCTCTACTTTCTGGTTCACTGCATGGATAGAAAAGAGCAGCCGTACTGCCACCATACCTGAGCCCTTGGATAAGGAACTTACTTTCGATGAAAAGAACTTCAAGAAGCTGAACATTTTGCTGGCTGAAGACAATGAGATCAACCAGAAGATCATTCAATACAGCCTGACCAATGCCGGTTATACTGTGGATATTGCCAAGAATGGGCAGGAAGCCATCGATATGTACCACCAGTACAGCTATGACCTGGTGCTGATGGATGTGCAAATGCCTGTCTTAGACGGCTATGAGGCCACATCACACATCCGTGATATGGAAAGCAGCTTACTGAATGGTACACACAGGATTCCTATTATCGCCCTCACTGCCAATGCCATGAAAGGCGATCGTGAAAAATGCCTCGACGCAGGCATGGATGAATACCTGAGCAAGCCCTTCACCCCAAACGACCTTATTGGGATAATCCGAAGCGTCACGGACTAAACTCCAACTTCAAACTCCGGACTCCAAACTTTTCCTTACATTTGATCTTTCTATAACCCCTGAATTATGGAGCTTCACTGGATAGAGATCATTGCCCTTATTGTAGCCGGGCTCATGGTTGGATTTATCAATACCCTTGCCGGTGGCGGATCCATCATTTCACTCTCAGTGTTAATGGTATTGGGCCTTCCGGCCAATGTTGCCAATGGAACCAACCGTATTGCTATCGCCGTTCAAACACTTACTGCCACAAGCAGCTTCAGGCAGCAAAAAGTGCTGGATACCCGCAAAGGGATTATTCTCGGGATCCCGGCCCTGCTGGGATCGATCATCGGGGCCTTAATTGCGGTTGACATCAACGAAAACATCTTTGAAAAGGCCATAGGGGTTATCATGCTGGTGATGCTCGTTTTCATCCTTTATAATCCCAAAAAGTGGCTCAGCGGCAAAGATGAACTTATCAAAAAGAAGACCAGCATATACCAGATAGGCCTATTCTTTCTCATTGGGATTTATGGCGGATTTATCCACATGGGTATCGGCTATTTCCTTCTTATGGGATTGGTATTCGGAATCGGCTACGATCTTGTCAAGGCGAATGCCGTTAAGGTTTTTATTGTACTCCTCTACACACCTTTTGCGCTAATCATTTTCCTGATCTACGGACAGGTAAACTGGGAATATGGACTAACGCTCACCATTGGAAATGTAGTTGGAGCCCTCATTGCCTCCAGGCTGGCGGTGAAGAAAGGTGTTGCTTTTGTACGCTGGGTGATTGTGATAGTAATATTGCTTACTTCAGGTCATCTGTTTGGCCTTTATGACATCAAGAAGATTGCCGAATCGGCCATTTACGGGAATACTCCAAGTCAGCAAACTGAATGGGCTATTGTCATTCATGGAGGTGCAGGAGCAGGATCAAGGGATAATATACCCCCTGAAAAGCAGGCTGCATACATGGATGCCATTCAGCATGCTCTGGATACCGGAAGTTACATCCTTGAAAGTGGAGGCAGCAGTCTGGATGCTATTGAAGCTGCCATCATTACCCTCGAAGACAATCCTAATTTTAATGCCGGTCGGGGTGCTGTTTTCACTGCCAAAGGGAATAATGAATTGGATGCATCTATAATGGATGGCCGTGACCGCAACGCTGGTGCTGTTGCCAGTGTCACCAATATAAAAAATCCCATTATCGCTGCCAGGCTGGTGATGACCGCCTCACCGCATGTATTACTTATGGGGGAAGGTGCAGAAACCTTTGCTGCCCAGCATGGCCTGGAGATCGTTGATACCTCCTGGTTCTTTACCCAGAGCAGGTGGAATAGTCTCCAACGGGCCAAAGAAAGGGAAAAGGAAAAGACGCAAAAACACGGAACTGTTGGAGCAGCCGCACTGGACAAATATGGCAATCTTGCTGCAGGGACCTCCACCGGCGGCATGAGCAATAAAATGCACGGAAGAGTGGGTGATGCACCCATCATTGGAGCGGGCACCTTTGCTGATAACAAGACCTGTGCTGTTTCCTCTACCGGGCACGGTGAATACTTCATCCGGAATGTGGTGGCCTACGATATTTCTGCCCTCATGGAATATAGTGGACTGAGCCTTGCTGAGGCAGCCGACAGTGTGATCAATGGCAAGCTACTACCCATTGGCGGAGGAGGAGGCATTATTGCTGTTGACCATTGGGGTAATGTGGCTATGCCGTTTAATACTTCCAGCATGATCCGGGGATACGCAAACTCACGAGGTGAAACTGAAGTTGCTATTTTTAAACAATAATTCCTTTCATCCTTTACATTTTAATACTGTTGTCCTAACTTTGTTAGAACTTTATCTCAAAGAATATGAAAGAGAATAATTTTCTTTGTCCGAAATGCCGGGCCCAGCTCGTTCCCAACCGGAAAATCGTTTTGCTTGCAAAGCCTGTAGATGGCCCGTCCGGATTGCTCTTGATAAGCCCCATACTGGGAGAATATTCAGCAACCACACATGCTGCCTTCAAACTCAATGATGGCGACAAAGTGGATATTTATTGTCCGGTTTGCCATGCCCACCTGGGTGATTATATGGATAATAAAAACCTGGCCAGGGTAATCATGGTCGATAATATGGGTGTGGAATATGACATTGTCTTTTCAGAGATCATCGGTCAACACTCTACCTTTAAGATCCATGGAGAGGATGTCGAATCTTTCGGGGAAGATGCTGAAATATATACAAATTTTTGGGGAGAAGCACCAAAGTATTGATATTCGAAATCTGATATTTGATATCTGATATTTGAACCTTTTCTAATCACTCTAAGTACTTTAGGCACTCCAAGTACTTTAGGCACTTCCTATTGATTCTCGTACTGCTCGATATCTTCTGAGAAGTAAAACAATTTCACTCCGGCTTTTTCGAAAAGATCTTCGGATTCTTTCCCGGCATGGTATTTTTTCTCACACACCACCCTGGCTATGCCGCAGTTAATGATCAGCATGGCACAGGTGCGGCATGGGGTCATCTTGCAATACAGGGTGCTATCGTCGAGGGCGATGCCTCTGCGGGCTGCCTGGCAAATGGCATTCTGTTCGGCGTGCACTGTGCGGACACAATGCTGGGTTACGGTACGATCTTCATGAAAGACTTTTTTGAAAAGATGGCCTACCTCATCGCAGTGAGCCATGCCTTTGGGTGAACCGACATAACCTGTTACCAAAACATGCTTGTCTCTCACGATCACACAGCCTGAACGGCCGCGGTCACAGGTGGCACGTTTTGCTGCCGTGTTTGCCAGGTCCATAAAATATTCGTCCCAGGAAGGACGTACATGATTATTCTTTTCGTTTCCCATCTGCTATATCAGCTTTGATCTTTGTCATTACTTTCTTCACCTGCTGGAGCAACTGATCCAGACTGCCATTATTTTCGAAGCGATAATCAGCCATATCGATGCATTTGCCCAGGTTTTGCTTGTTGGGATCATCAGAGCCCATTTCCCGCAGCTCGTTGGCTGTAAATTCTTTAAAGCTGACTGCATCAGTTTCGGAAGCCCGCTTAATAATTCTGTTGTATCGCTTCCTCGGACTGGCATCAACTGCAAATAAGAAAAAATCAGGCTTACGCCTGAGCTCCAGGATCTCTCCGGGGGTCCGTATGCTCTCGATCACACAATCCCTGCCATCATTGTTGGCGCGGTCGTATAGCTGGTCGGTGATATATGACGGACCGTACGCCGATCTCAGCCTGTTGGCCAGTTTGGTCATAGAATCCCGGTTTTCAGGCATGCCCAGCTTCTTCATTTCTTCAAGCAAGAATCCCCGAACGGAATAGTGGTCGAAGCCTTCTTCTTCAAGCAGGTATTCAACGATGGTGCCTTTTCCTGCACCCAATGTTCCTGTAATGCCTATGATGATCATGAATGATGTTTTTACAAAAATAGGAAAAATAGACGTTGGCACAAGGCACTGGGCTTTGAGCGTTGGGCACCAGGCACTGAGGAACTAGGCACTAGGCACTATGATGCCCTTCCACGGGTATTTGCTGGCCACACTTAGTACAGCGATCGCCTTCAAGTCCTACTATCCTTGTATGGTAAGCTGCCCGTCTGATCAAAAGGTGCTTGCAGTTCGGGCAATATGTGTTCCGCCCCTGTTCCGAGCTCACGTTGCCCAGGTATACATAATCGAGGTATTCCCCGGCAATATCATAAAACTTCATTAGCAAGGATTCCGGAGTGGCGTTATGCACCAGCTTATAGGTGGGGAAAAAGCGCGATATATGGAGCACAGTCTCGGGTCCAAGCTCGCCACTGATCCATTCCAACATCGCTCTGAAATCTTTTTCGTCATCATTCTGATCGGGGATGAGCAAGTTGGTCACTTCCAGGTGGCGGCCCGACTTTCTGATGGTCTTCAGGCTCTCAAGTACCGGGGCCAGTGACGATGAGGTCATGTGCCTGTAAAATGTTTCCGTAAAGGCTTTCAGGTCAACACTGAAAGCATGCATGACAGGGATCAGTTCTTTCAATGGTTCGGGCTGAATGAAACCATTGGTCACCATCACATTCTGCATGGCAGCTGCATCAGCCAGCGAAGCTATATCTTTCATATACTCAAACCATACAGTAGGCTCATTATAGGTATAGGCCAGGCCCAGTGTATCATCTTCCGACAATGCCAGATCCACTATGGCTTGTGGGCTGTATTCTTTCAAATAAGGGTAGTCCTTCACAGGGGTTTGCGAAATTTCCCAGTTCTGGCAGAACTTACAATGCAAGTTGCAACCTACCGAACCTACCGAAAATATATTCCGGCCGGGATAAAAATGATAAAGAGGCTTTTTCTCTATGGGATCCAGGTGCAGGGAGCACACCTGTGCAAAGTTATCAGTGTGAAGAACGCCATCGATATTTGTCCTTACCCGGCAAATACCTGTTTGCCCTGCTTTCAGCTTGCATCTATGCGGGCATAGCAGGCATTCAACACTTTGATCTTCTCCGGCAATATAATATTTTGCTTCCATGCCTGATTTATAGATCAATAACCTTTCTCTTTCAATCTGTCAACCCAATTTTCAGCTACCAATGATTCATGATTACCCATTTTATCAATCAGTACAAATGGATCGCTATCCACAAGGATATTGGCCCTGTGTTCCGACCTCACAAACTTCATCTCCGTAGCATGGTCAAGAAATTCGATGAGTGGATCATAATAGTGGTCTATATTGTAGATCCCGACAGGCTTGTGGATAAGCCCAAGCTGGTTCCAGCATAATACTTCAAAGAGTTCATCCATGGTCCCAAGACCGCCGGGCATGGTAATAAAACCATCGGAAAGCTCCTCCATCACCTTTTTGCGTTCCTGCATATCTTCCACCAGGATGGTCTCGGTCATAGACTCGTGCAAGATCTCACGCTGAGCCAGGTTGCCGGGCATCACCCCGGTAACTTTGCCATCAAGCGAGAGCACCCGGTCGGCAATGGACTTCATCAATCCAATGTTAGCACCGCCATAAACCAGTTCCATATTATTCTCCACCAAAGCTTCTGCAAGCTTTTCTGCCTTAGCAGCATATATATCTTTAATGCCCCTGCTGGAACCGCAAAATACACAGATCTTATTCATTTACTTATTTTTAATGGTCTGAATATTGGAAATATCTTCCCCGGAAATCATTAACTTTGTGTGTTTCAAAGATAGAAAAAATAAGCATGAGCGGACTATATCCACTTAAATTCAAACCCATATTCAAAGACAAGATATGGGGTGGTAACAAGATCAAATCGGTGATGGGCCTTGACTATGCACCTTTACCTAATTGCGGTGAAGCCTGGTTGCTATCCGGGGTGGAGGGCAGTCCCAGCGTTGTCGCCAATGGCTTCTTAGCCGGTAATGAGTTAAATGAGCTGCTTGAAGTTTATATGTTTGATCTGGTGGGGGATGAAGCTTACGATCGCTTCGGAAATGAATTTCCTGTGCTGATCAAGCTCATCGATGCCAACGACTGGCTCTCCATACAAGTACATCCGGATGATGAGCTAGCTGCAAGGCGTAAGATCGGCAGAGGCAAAACGGAGATGTGGTATGTGCTGGGGGCTGATGAGGATGCCCAACTAATCAGTGGGTTTAATCAGAAGATCAATCAACAGGAATACCTGAAACACATGGAAGAGAAAACCCTCACCGGGGTCATGAATTATGAAAAAGTATCCCCCGGAGATGTGTTCTTTATGCCTGCCGGAAGGGTTCATGCTTTAGGGCCGGGGGTTCTCCTGGCGGAGATACAGGAAACTTCTGATACTACCTATAGGATTTATGACTGGGACCGCCGCGACGATGAAGGGAAGAGCAGGGAACTCCACCTGGAAGAAGCCGTGGAAGCCATAGACTTTGAGGTCCATAATAAATACAGGACAGACTATACACCGGTCGATGACCAGGGAGTGAGACTTGCCACTTCGGAACATTTTACAACAAACCTTATATCAGCAGAGAAGCATGCACTGGAAAAAGACTACAGTTCACTCGACTCTTTCGTAGCTCTATTGTGTACTGATGGAAAGGCTTTTATCAAACATGAGCAGGAGCAATATGACCTCAATGCAGGGGAATTGATCCTGCTTCCTGCTATCACCCAAAACATCCTGATCCACCCCCTCCAAAAAACAAGGATACTGGAAGTATACATGTAATTAATTATTTATACTTTTGGCTTGTTATTTGTATAGTAAGATAATAACATATATAAACCAGATAATATGAAGAAATTAAGCATACTCATGCTTGCCCTGCTCATAGGGTTTGCAGTTTATTCGCAAGATGCTGAGAAGAAAGGGCAAAAACTGCCTTCTATCGACTTGAAAACCGCTACAGGGGAGCCTTTTAATACAGCAAATATCAGCAACGACGGAAAACCCATTATCCTCAGTTTTTGGGCTCTCTGGTGCAAACCATGTGTCAAGGAGTTGAACACCATTGCCGATGAATATGATGACTGGCAGGAAGAAACAGGAGTTAAGCTGATTGCCGTATCTATTGATGATGCAAGGTCGAGCACAAAAGTAAAACCATTTGCTGACGGGAATGATTGGGACTATGAAGTTCTGCTCGACGTGAACGGCGATTTCAAGCGCGCCATGAATGTAAATATGATCCCACATACTTTCATCATCGACGGGGAAGGAAATGTAGTATGGCAGCATACTTCATTTTCAGAAGGTGGAGAGCTTCAAATGATTGATAACGTAAGAAAAGTTGCTGCAGGCCAGAAAATAGATGCACACTAATTTCCGGCATTGCTAACAAAACCAAAACCAACAAAATGAAAAATTTACTACCTGTACTCATTACAGGCCTTATCCTGTTATTTTCAGGGTCGATTAAGGCACAAAGTTTTGTAGACAGAGGGAAGGTAAGCGGAAGTTTCGAGTTCGACGGTCAGTATTATATGGAAGATGATAAACTGGGCATTACGGATTCAACTCTCGATGGAAAACTATTCCGTTTCAATGGCTTTGGAAACATAATATATACCAACGGAAAGTTCCGGGCAGGGTTCAGGTATGAAGCCTACCTACCTCCTATTGCAGGATATAATGCAAGGTATGAAGGCCATGGTGTTCCATACTATTTTGCTGAATATCAGTTTGACAAAATCCAGATAACTGTTGGTAACTTCTATGAGCAATTCGGGAACGGACTTGTACTGAGAAGTTATGAAGAATGGACCCTGGGATACGATAATTCTATCAGGGGAGCCAGAGTAAAGTTCCAGCCTTATAGAGGAATAGCCCTGAAAGGTTTGATCGGGACACAGCGCTACTACTGGGAGCCATATACCAGCGGAAGCAGAGGAATTGTTAAAGGATTTGATGCAGAATTCTACCTGAATGAGATGTTTAACGGCATGTCCGAAATGAAAACAAAGATCATTCTTGGTGGTAGTTTCGTAAGCAATTATGAAAAGGTTAAAGATAAAACTCTGGTGAAGGATACCGTAACATACAAATACAAGCTCCCCAGTAATGTAGCAGCCTATGCAGGAAGATTGCAACTGATCCATGGAGGCTTCCAGTTCAGTGCTGAATACGCCTACAAGATCAACAACCCCTCGGCCATGAACAATTACATTTACAAGAACGGGGAATCACTCCTGGCCACCGTTTCATATTCCAGGAAAGGTTTGGGCATCTCACTTTCCGGAAAACGCATCGACAATATGAGTTATAAGTCGAAAAGCTCTGAGCTTGGCGAGGCCCTCGATATTAACTTTCTTCCACCACTGACCAACCCGCAAACCTACAGCCTGGCATCCATCTATCCTTATGCCACACAGCCAAATGGAGAGATTGGAATTCAGGCCCAGGTGAATTATACCATTCCAAAGAAATCGAAACTGGGTGGTAAGTACGGAACAAAGATAGAGCTGAATTACTCCAATATCTTTAACATAGACAAACAACCCGTAGCTGATGACATTCCCGTTGATTCAACAGGAACCCTGGGATATAAATCAGACTTCTTTGCCATCGGACAACCCAAGTATTTTGAAACCTTCGATGTACTGCTGAGCAAAAAGTTCAACAAGAAGTTCAAGATGATACTCTCGTACGTTTACCAGGTTTACAATATTGATGTGATTGAGGGCCACACAGGAGAACCCACGGTATTCGCTAATATTGTCATCGCTGACCTTACCTATAAATTTACTCCCACGAAATCACTACGTTTAGAATACCAGCAGTTGTTTACCCAGCAGGACAGGGGTGACTGGGCTATGGCCTTGCTCGAGTTCAATATTGCGCCACAATGGTTTTTCACCATTTACGACGAATTTAACTATGGTAACCCTGATAAAGACATGCAACTTCACTATTATTCAGCTGCCATGGCATATGTGTATGGAACTACACGGGTAGCCCTCTCCTATGGCCGGCAACGTGAAGGCCTCTTGTGCGTAGGTGGTGTTTGCCGGGCTGTACCTGCCGCGAATGGATTCACACTGACTATTTCAAGCAGCTTTTAATCATGAGAATCGATAAGACAATGAAAAAAACACTATATATATTGGCCATGATAGGCTTGATCTTAGGAGCCTGCAGTAAAATTGATGAACCATTCCTGGAAGAGACAGGTGGAACCGGTCCGGGACCAGATGAAAAGGTCAGAAAAATACTTCTGGAAGAATTTACAGGTCATCTCTGCGTGAATTGCCCTGAAGCTACCAATCTGGCTAGAGACCTGAAGCAGGTTTACGGAGAGCAACTGGTCCTGATCTCGATCCATGGCGGGAATTTTGCACTGCCGGAAGATGCACCCTATGATGCAGATTACAGAACTGATGCAGGCACTTCCATATTCAACTTTTACAATCCGCCTTACGTCCCTTCTGGCATGATAAACAGGATGTCATTCGATGGAGTAACAGTCATGGGTAAAGATAGCTGGGAGCCTGCAATACAGGAGCTGAAAGACATCCCTCCGGAGGCTTCCATAGAAATTGAAAGCGAATATAACGAAGGCACCAGAAAATTAGACCTTCATATTCATACCGAATTTTTACAAGATGTTAGCAGAAGTTGCAATTTAAGCATGCTTATTATCGAAAGTGACATTGTTTCGGCCCAGAAGAATGATGAAGCCAGCATTGGCCCAAGCCCAAACTGGCTGGACTACGAGCACCAGCATTTGTTGAGGAAAGGCATAAACGGCACCTGGGGTGATTTCCTTGTTGATCAACCGGCTTCCGGTACCATCATGACCAAAGATTATTCCATCACGCTTGATAATGATTGGGATGCTGCAAATTGTGCAGTGATTGCCATCGTGCTGGATAGCGATACTTATGAGATCCTTCAGGTTGAAGAAGTACACATTCTTTAGACCGGGTTTATTATAAAAAAAGCGTGCACCTTTCAGTGCACGCTCATTCCGGTTTAGTATGAAATTAGGATTATAAGGGGTCAACGTCCGATGCGGATCCTGACTTCATCGTCATCTTGATAAAACCACGAATCTTCCATAGAATCTATCAGGCGGCGATATTTTTTAAATACTGAGCGGGGCTGTTTTTCACCATTGATAAGCATCTGTTTTTCACCGATCAGGACTATATACTCCCTACCTCGCTCGATCAGCTCATCTTCGTATAGCTCTTCTTTTACAATCCTTTCTGAGCTACCCCCTAGCATAGAGTGCCCTGGAAATTTATAATCAAAATCATAATTGTATTCGATAGGTTCCCATTCTAACCTGGGTTCAATTTCAATGTGTTCTTCTATTTCGGCCAATGATTCTTCCAATTCCAACAATTGTCCTTCTTTCAATATCATCAGGTCTTCATACTCCTCAAAATTGTCTGACCATGTATCTAAATAAAAATCACTCAGACTGTCGCCATTCAAAAAATAGTTATTGGGATATTCATGGGTCCAGACCAGGGAATCCCCATTGAATATGTGCTCTTTCCCATCGTAGAGATAAAGCTGTGGAAGGGTCCAACTAGCTGAGCCCTCGAAGTCGATATCCTTGATCGCATCCTTGTAAGCTTCAATGGCCTCCTGCATTTCTTTCATATAAACTTGTTTATTGAAGTATATTTCCTGCATTGCCGCCTTATATTCTTCCGTGGCCTGAAGTTGCTCCATCTGCTGATGAACAGCTTCCATCTGGGCTTCAACGTTTTCCAGTTCCGACTGTATGGCTTCCTCTATCTCCTGTTTTTGTTTGAGAGCCGCCTCCTTCGCCTGTTTCTCCTTAATAGCCGCCTCCGCCTTTTGTTTTTCCTTTGCTTTCTCAGTCGTATCAGGCAAAATCAGCGGTTCCTGAAAATAAGCGATTTCAGGCAGGGCACTGCCGCTTTCATCGAAGCTCAAAGGCATGGGCGTAGGGCCATCTAACGGATATGTGATCATAGCTGCCGCTGATAAGCCAATCAGGCTGATCATCAAGATGCCGGCAGCAATAAAGCCTTCGGCAAATCCCGATTGTATTTTAGGTTTTCCGGCAATCCGGCGAATTCGGTTCACCAGCCGGTTCTTGTTTTTTCCGCTCAGTCCTGCAGCCAGTGCAGGTGAGCCCAGGTTGATCTCCTGGATGTTTGTTAACGCTTTAGCAAATTCCATTGTATTTCCGGTTATAGTTATTGCAATATCATCACATATGTTTTCCCGCTCTATCCTGATATTCTTCGACAACCACCATACAACGGGATGGTAAAAGAAGATCACCTCGAGTAAGGATTGTAATAAATTCATGAGGTAGTCACGACGACGGATATGAGCAAGTTCATGCACCAGGATGGCTTCCATCTGCTGTGCAGGAACACCATTAAGTGCTCCCAGCGGGATTAATACAACAGGCTTCAGATATCCTATCGCCATGGGTACTTTCACCAGGGCTGATTCAAGCAGGCGTACGTTAGGGCTTACCTGGATGCGGCGTGCCAGATCATGAAACTTTTGTTCCCATTCCCCCATCACAGCTTTTACCCTGTGATGCCGGTAACGCCTCACAAGGGCATATCCACCCAGGAAACGGAGCATCATCGCAAACATACCCAACAACCAAATAGCCACAAAAAGCGGGAAATGCTCGTGGCAATAGGCAGCAAAACCTTCCAGCATTGTTCCTAAAGAAAATGCTTTTTCAGTCTCAAAAGCCAGGGTGTTGGAAGCCAGACTTACTTCCTGGTTTATGCCATAAACGGCCTGCTGGCCAATAGTTATCTGATCAGGCTGATATGTGCTGTAAGAGGCCACAAAAGTCACCACAGCAAGTCCAGCCACTACAAATAAGCCAAGGCTGTTAATAAAATAGCGAAGCCTGGCCGTATATCTGTGCAATAGCACCATGGCTACAGCAATGACCAGTCCGATGAGAGCACCTTGCCAGAGTGAATGAACCAGGGTCCAACCCAGGGAATAAATGAACTGTTCCGAAAAAATATCTTGCAGAAAACTCATGACTGATCCTCCTCTATCTTTTTGATCAATGCCTTGATTTCTTCCAATTCCTTTTTACTCGACTTATGATTGCCCAATACCTGCATCACCAGTTTGGATGCAGAACCGCCAAAAGCAGCTTCCATAACACGGTCAAGCAATTGTTTCTGGGTTTCTTCTTTATCACGTGCAGCTTTATAAATATGTGTGCGGCCATCATTGACACGCGACACCAATCCCTTTTCAAGCATGATCTGCAGTTGCTTCAGCGTAGTGGTATAACCAAGTTTGCGTGTCTTGTTCAGTTCGTCATTCACGAATCGTACAGAACTTGGCCCCTCTTTCCATAGGATAGTCAGGATATCTAGTTCTGCTTCGGTAGGTTTGTTTCTCTTCTCTGCCATGTAAAAAAATGATTAACTACGATAAGTTTCGTACAAATATATGCGACAAACGCAGGAGAGTCAAGTTTTATTACGATTTTTTTCGTAGAAAACTGTTAAAAAATGTTAAGCAAGGCTTACTGTGCTGTTTTTGAGTTGATTATAAACTGTGTACTTATTACACACTGCCGTGGGGTGTACGCAGTATGCAGTACGCAGTATGCAGTACGCAGTAGACTGTAAAGTTTCTTTTAACCGCGAACCGGAAACAAGTTCGGAGTTCCGAGTTCGAAGTTCGGAATTGGAAGAAAACAGCAAGCAGTAACCAGTATCCAGTATCCAGCATCTAGTATCCAGTATCTAGGATCTAGGATCCAGGATCCAGGATCCAGCATCCAGCATCCAGCATCTAGTTTCAATTCCTTATATTTATCCAGAATTTAATGACCCACACAAGGCTTTGAAAAACTTTTTTCAAAAAAATTACATTTGGATCATATTCCTGGTGCTGGTGAGTACTGGCAGCTTCACATCAGAATTGATCAATAATCGCATGGATATGCGCGACCTGGAGGTGTATTATACGGCGGCTGAACGACTTATTCATGGAGGTGAGTTATACAGGGACGTTGAGGAAAACCCATGGGAGCATTATGTATACAAATATGCACCTCCGGCTGCCATGCTGTTCATTCCTTTTCTTCCCCTGGGCATTCCGCTGAGCAAAGTGGTGTACTGGATATTTCTAACTTTCATCCTGGGCTCTGTCCTGTACAATCTTAAATCGCTTTATGGTCGAAAGTCAGAGTCAAGTGGCAAAGTAACGACAAGCCTGATTCTTGGGATCATAATAATTGGCACACACTTTTTCAGGGAACTTCATCTTGGACAGGTGAATCTCTTGCTGCTCGGGATATATATTTACGCCCTGAACCTGTTTCAGAAAGAAAAAACGATGGGCTTTGGTGCCCTTATTGCAATCAGTATATTCATCAAGCCTTTCGGTTTGATCTTCATTCCCCTGATGCTGATCACCGGCAGGTACAAAGAACTCATATATTTTATTGGGTTTTCCTTACTGATGTTCTTTCTTCCTATGCTTTTCTATACTGACACCAGCACTTATTTTGGCCTTTATACTTCCTGGTATCACGAATTAAGCATTGAGCTAGGGAGCAAGCAGGAGTTGCTGGCCGCAGGAAACCATACCATCTTTTCATTGCTGGCAAGGTTTACACCACTGGGACTGATCCCGTTCGAAGGTTCAGGCAGGCTCATATATCAACTATGCATTATGTTGGTTCTTGGAATTCTTTTTCTCTGGTTTTACTACAGGAGACCGGTTCCTCAGAGAGCTATGCGGCTATACATCATATTGATAGCCATCATCCCACTGCTGGCGTTTACCAGCTATAACGCTTTCATATTTACACTTCCACTGGTATTATACCTCCTGTTCAAATTCAGGGAGCTGAACATCTTCTTCAGGGTGATCCTTGTGATCAGCTGTGTACTGATTGGTGGTAATATTTATGATTTGGTGGGAAGAGAGCTCTTCGACTTCTTCTGGAGCATATCTGTGTACAGCTGGGGCACCATCGGCCTGCTAATAACAATATTTGTGAATTGGAATAAATTCGCCACCACAAAATAATTCGTTTGAATAACGAGTATCGAATAACAAGTATCAGATAAAAAAAGGGAGCCGACTCGGCTCCCTTTTTTTATTTCAGTAAGATCACCTTCCGTGTGATCACCTCATTCGGGGTAACCATTCTCAGGAAGTAAATCCCTTCGGGAACACCATCTGCTTCGGCATTCCACCTGATGCTATGTGACCCGGCATTGAATCCGGCATTCACAAGGCTATTGATCTTCTGCCCATTAATACTATAAACATCAATACTGATATTCATAGCTTCCTCCAGTGAGAAGTTTATGTTAGTCTCTCCACTGAACGGATTAGGATATGCTTGTCCGAAGTCTACCTTTGACACATCTTCCTCTTCAAGGCCGACATATATAGAGCCAATATCGAAAAATTCGAGGTATTGGTGCATCAGGTAATCCTCGCTTGTATTGATTCCGGCACAACCCCCAAACTCAAAAGAGGTACCAATGGTCCGGTATGAGCCTTCGTCATATGCTATAGCGTTCACATAACTCGGGTTTTGATTTTTAAAGATCGTAAAAGCATCACCCAGGGGAGCCAGATGATCGATCCATTGATCGGCACCAATATAATTAAATGACATGCCTTCAGTAAAGGTTCCTGCCTGTCCGAGGATAATACCCAGGTCATCGCTTCCATCCGACAGTCCATCGATATTAAACATAGGATGAACTGCAGTCTGATCGTCAAAATACCAGGTATCACCACCTTCCATGTATACACGTCCTCCCATAGAAAGGAAGTTGGCCAGTTCCTGTCCTTCCGAGCTGCTTAGTACATAATTATCCGGGTAAACTCCCAGGCAAACAAATATGGATGAATAAATTTCCAGGTCATCCGGCCATCCTTCAACCATCTCAGCAACTACACTCAGGTTATTAAAACAATCCATCATAGCATCGGCTGAGTTGTGGTTTCCGTCCATATCGATCACAAGCACCGGGATCTGGCCCACGACGATGGAAAACTCAGCGGAAGCTGTGATTCCCAGGTTTGCATTTATCGACATTGTGAATGGAGCATTATGTCCAGGAGGTGTATCTGATCCGGCTGTGATCATATATGTCATGTCAGCAGAGCCGCCTGCATCGATAGCCCCATAGTTCATGCTGGCTTCATCAATAGTAATATAAGTACTTGTGGCTGATAAGAGGGCAATAACACCATCGGCTCCTGAAGATCCATTATTTTCAATGCTTAGTATCAGGTCTGCCGTTTCACCCGGGTCGAGTTTTCCGTTTCCGTTGCCGGCTGCATCATCAATAAGATAATCACCAAGCATCAGCTCAGGGGCATGGCCCATTTCTGAGAATCCGCTGGTCCAGGTGGCATCTCCTGTTGATTCAACTTCAAACTGTATCCCATGTCCATCGGGGATATCAGCGGCAATATCAACAGCAAAAGCATTGTCGATTTGTACACTTTCCCCTGCCGGGATGGTGCCATAATTCTCTTCGAAATCGGTTATTGTCACATATTCATCACCTGTTGAGAGGAGCACATTAACATTGTTGGCATCTACAGTACCAAGGTTGCTGAGTGAGATGCTTAACATAGATGATTCGCCATAATCCAGCATACCATTTGCATTGCCTGAGGCATCATTCACAATATGGCTTTCATAGATCACAAATGCTCCTGCAGCAGGTACCACAGTGATTGTTTCATATATGGTTTCGGTGTTGAATCCTGTGACCACCAGAAGTGCATCGCCCGGGGGCAGGCTATGGTCAATACTTACCATACCCGATGCATCGGTGATGCCGGTATAATAGGCACCGCCCTGGCTGAGAGTAAGCATGGCTCCTTCAACAGCATTTCCGCCTGCTGTAACCGTAGTTTCAAATGGGATACCCACCATCACCATATTGTTGGAGAGTACAAGTTCAGCCGGCACATCTGACCTGGCCTGCATTGATGGATCACCAAATAAGTTCCATGTTTTGGCTGTTTCCCAATCGTCCGACCCACCTGATTCTGTTGTCATCAGCACCAGGCCATTAAAAATGATTGCTCCAAGTGTGGTCCTGCCTTCGGTGGTTGTGATCCCACCCTGTCCTGCATGGGCAGCGTAATCATATCCGCCGGTGAAGATATCGGCAAAATAATCCTGTCCGCGCATGGGAGGATCCCAGGGCTGACTGATAGAGGCTCCAAGGAACATCACCGATCCACCGCCTTCTTTACGTTGCCAGGCTTCTGCAAAACAGGTACCTGTATGGAAATCGCCATTATTACAGGCTACAGAAACGACCCATGGAGTCATATCGCCATTGGAAAGGTTATTCACATTGCTGTTGCTAAAACCAGTGGTTCCCCATGAGGTGGGTGAACCATGCCCGCAGTAATTGATCACGCTTGTACCGCCATCCACTGCGGCAGTTACATCGCTAATATTTCCTGAAGGCTCATATACTGTATTGTATGTTTCATAGGTGAAGGGATCCAGCTTATCATTGAAGATCACATCAAGATGTTCAAAGTCATCCTCATTATCATCACCGGGGCCTTCAATGGAACCGATCCCGGTTGCCACATTATACCAGCTTGCACCTAATTGGGGCGTTTTCTCAAAAGTAATCACCTTGTCGACCTGAACGGTGACCTGGTCCGGGTTTGCAGCTGAAAAACGTCCCACAGCAATATCAACAACCTCATCGCCTCCGGCGACACACCCTATCTGGGGATCCATAGGTGCACCACTGCTCAATGTGTTGCATTTGATATCAGACCAGTCGCCAACAAGCTGTACATACAGCAAATTATTGTTGGCTGCATATGCATTGCTAACGAGCGTATTTACATTGGTTCCTGTAGCCACCAGTTCTACGCTCACATTGTATCCTTTTTCCCTTTTCCACTGAATATAGGGAGCCATGGCTGCCTCGTCACGATCAGTACAGACCACCAGGATATCGCCCATTTCACCAATAGTGAGGTCATCTTTCTGCTCACCATAGTTGATGAACACTGAAGCATAAATGGCATCCATCTCATAAGCGATGGTATTGCCGTGGTTGACCAGTGGATTGACCGGTGTTGAATTTTCTTTGTGCAAGGTAACGTTTACAGTCTGATATACCCTCAGCACATTTTTTTCGGCATTGTACTGGAAGGGATAAACATAAACATTGGTTCCCCTGACATCCCTCATGATATAAGGTTCGGTATTTGTGGCCAGGTGGCCGGGGTACCATTTGTTGGTGATCGACTTTGGATTTACCACATAAGGTATGCTTGAGGGGTCCTGATCACGATAGATAACACCACGGGAAGGCAGAAGCGGATAATCGAGTTGATACTCGATATAATCACCACCTTCGAACTGAAGTTCCACGCTATTATCTGCTTCCAGCATCACTGCTGCATGCACATAGGGCAATTCGGCAAATCCCGCCCTTTTGGTAACTACAGAACCGGGAAAATCTATACTGGCAAAGGTCTGCCCATCGATATAAACTTCCGATACCGTAATCCCGTCAAGCTTAAACTCGAGTTGATATGCACTGGTATTATCAGAGAAATTGACTTCGTATCCATTATTGGAATATACTGTTGATATTCCTAAAAAGAGTGCCAATAAGATGGCAAGTTTCGTTTTCATACAGGGTTAAGGTTTTAAATACAAGAAAAGCTTATAGCTTCCCACTTTTATTTAATAACTACGATTTTCTTTGTCACTTTTTGTTCGCCCGAGGTGAGCATACAAAAATACACGCCTCCCGGCAGATTTGAAGCATCGAATTCGAAGGTATATTCACCTGCATTCATGCTCCTGTTGTCTGCCAGTCGGGATACGATCTGACCTGTGCTGTTGTACACCGAGATGCTGAGGTTTCCGGCTTCGGCAATACTCACGCTGATACTAGTATTTTCATTCATCGGGTTTGGGAAAATATTGATGGCATTTTCTGAGAGGTCAATCTCATCCACACCAACCCAAACGGCATCGATATCGAAGAATTCAAGGTATTTATACATCAGCCAGTTTTTTGTATAGGTACCATCCGACAGGCCTCCAAATTCGTGTGAACAGCCAATGGTTTTGTAATTGGCCCCCACATTAGCTACACCGGTAACATAAGCAGGGATCTGATTGCTCAGTATGCTGAATGCACTCCCTGTAGGTTCGATCTTATCGATCCAGTTGTTTTCCCCCACATAGGTATAGATAGCCCCTTCTGTGAATGTCCCACTATGGCCGATCACTGTTGCTAAATCGTCTTCGCCATCATCCATACCATTGATCCCGAACATGGGGTGTACAGCAGTTTGGTCATCATAGTACCAGGTATCGCCACCTTCCATATAAACTTTTCCGCCTGCATTGAGGAAGTTGGCCAGGGCCTGCCCCTCTGACTCTGTAAGCGCATAGTTTGCACTGTAGACTCCCAGGCAAACAAATACAGAAGCATACAACTCAAGTTCGTTTGGCATGCTTGTCATATAATCAGAACCAACACTCAGGTTGTTCAGGCAATTGTTCATGACTAAACCTGAACTATGGTTAGGGTCAAGGTCAAGCACGAGTACGGGTATCTGACCTGCAACAAGGAAGAAATCTAGTTCTGCAGTATATCCATCAGCATCCAGCGAGAATTCGAACATGATAGATGATCCGGGATCGACATTATCATCAACAGTGACATTGAATGAAGCTTCTTCTGTATCACCGGTATGGATCATTCCTATATTGGAGGTAGCACTATTGATCACTACATCAGAGCTTGAGCTGGCCAAAGTGCCAACAGCATCTTTTGCATCACAGTGACCGCCATTGAGAATTGGCACCAGGATATCTGCTGTTTCGCCTGCATCGAGACGGCCATTTCCGTTGCCTGACTGGGTATCATCAACTATAGCTGAGGATAGCGCGAAGACAGGTGCATTGAGCATAATGTTAAAGGTAGTTGACCACTCTTCTTTTCCTGTTCCTGTAATGTCAAGGTCGAAACTGACAAGGTGCTGGTCGGGAACGTGCCCGGCTACATCAAAGATAAATGCATCGGTCCTGGTCACAATTGATCCACCGGCAATGGTTCCCCAGGTATCAAAATCTTCAACAATAGTGACGTGGGAGTCAGTCGTTGAAAGTGTAGCTGAGACGTCAGTAGCATCAGATGTACCCAGGTTTTCAAGGGCTACATCAAGGTTGATGGTCTCGCCATAATCCACCAGGCCATTATTATTTCCTGTGGGGTCATTTACCGTATAATCATTGAGTGAGATATAAGCACCGGCAGGGTTATTCACCAGCACTGTACCTATGTAAGGGGCTCCATTTTGCTTTGTCACAACAACATCGGCCATGCCGGGAACCTGTATTGGATCGAGTGATACTACGGCCAAACCTGTTTGATCCGCCAGGGCTGCTCCATGCAGAACACCATCCTTAGAGATCCCAACATAGGCGTATGGGTCAGTATTTACGGTGAATGAGGTAACCCCGATGAACATCATAGGATCATAGCTTACCGTGATTGGATCAGGCACACCATAATAGGTCATCAATGATGGGTCGCCCATGACGCAATATATTTCCCAATAGTAGAGCGCTGATGAAGGAGCACCCTCGGTTACGGCCAGGTTACCGGCAAACACATGTTGATAGGTAGTTGTGTACCAGTCTTCCCAGACCTCTCCATGATCATGAAAAGCGCGGTCGTAATTACCCAGTGTTGTTTCACTATATAATGGAGGATCTTCAGAAATCGTACCCACACCTACACCAAAGTAATAATCTTCATTCCAATAAGTGGAGTTTGTACCGCCAATATACGCTACTGCGCCTTTGTTCTCTGCACGTAAAATTGCTTCAGCGAAGCAATAGTTATCAAATTCGCTTGATGAACAGCAGTTACCAATCAGTACCCCATATTCATCCTGGTTCTGCAGGCCTGCGACATCAGAAATAGAGAACGACGGATCTGCCCAACCATTGGCAGAGCAATGTGCGGTATAGTTGGCAAAGCCAACTCCGTCGCTGATATTTTGAATAATGGCAGCAGACTGGCTTCCTGAGTTCGGATACAGATAGGTATGTGAAGTCAGACCATGGGCCATATTAAAATAGTTCTCTGTACCATAATTGATCTGTCCGTTACCATGAGAGGCACCATAGCTGCCATCCATGCCTGCAATCATGACTACCTCATCAAGGTAAGAAGGATCAGGCATGGTATATTCCTCATATTGTAATGTCTTGTCGATCTGTGGCTGCAGCTCTGAAGTGCTGGTGGCTGACCATCTTCCGTAATAAACTTCCGGGAAATAGTCACCTGTATATTCCACATAATAGAGGTCGGTCACGTGCCAGGAGGATACTCCGCCAAAAGCAGGTACCTGGTTTACATCACCCACGATAAGTACAAAGCTGGGAGCCGGATCGGCCGGGGTCCCTGCATCGTATAAACCCTGGAGATAATTTTTAATGGAGGTAGTAGTACTGCCTACGTTGGGATCATCTGTATAAGCCTCAACCACGGTAAATCCTTTTTTGGTCTTCCATTCCACGAATGGCTGAAGCTGACTTTGAAACATAGGATCGGCCACAATCACAAACTTCACAGGATATTTTGTAATGGTATCCCTGTTTGATGTTTGTTCATGCTTGTAATTCATCAGGCCATTACCAGCAGACTTGAAATAAGGCGCCTCGTTTTTCTTTTTCTCTTCCAGGGTAAGCATCACATCAGCCCCGGTAAATACCACCTCGGCTTCAATATCTGAATATACCCTGACCATACCTGTAGCAGGATTATACTGCACAGGAGCAATGTCAATCCTGGCTATTCTGAGTCCGCGCATCACACCCAACACCTGTACGTTCACCAATTTCTCGGGAGTAAAAGCATTCAGTTCATAAGCAGCTTCATTATATCTGAAAGGCACATATGAGCCATCTTTAGGGGCGGGTGGCTGGGCAGGCATCAGAGGAAATTCGATACCAAGGTCTTCCAGTTTGTATTCCTCAACCTTATAGCTGAGAATGTTTACCTCAGGAATTGCTCCAAAAGGAATTTCAATCAGTTTCCTGTTAACAGGCAATTTGGGGTCTCCAATACTATTCCCGGCAGAATAACCGCGAACAATAAGCTCACTAAAAACTCCCATTTCAGTATTAACTTTATAAGCCTGGATCAGGTCCAGAGAGTTGCTAAAAGTCAATTTTTGATATGTATTGGACTGAACCTCAATATTGGTTTTGCCATTTTCTTTGATCACGATATCCCTGGCATTTACGCCATTGATAAAAACAATTGAAAGAATGGCTAAAGCCAGTTTTCGTGTAACATTAGGCATCATGTTTCTTTTTTTTATGTAGTTGATATTTAAATATTTGCTCCGCAGGGTCACAAAGGTATATAAAAATCAATATATACAATAAAGATTCAATATATGTAATAAGACGTATATTATATAGATTGGTTGTCCCGACCGGGATGATTCTCAGGCAAGTTTTTGTGCCAGGTATTTGCGTGATATTCTCCTGGCGGGTAGCCATGCGGCAAAGTATCCAATCACAAACACAGTAATAAACACATAAAGGAAATCGATGGCCCTGACCTCAACAGGATAGGCATCGATGATAAAAAAACCTTCTCCCTGTCCCAGTCTGATAATACCAAACTCCTGCTGCAGCCAGCTCAGCAGGCCACCTATCAACAGGCCTGCAAGAGCACCTATCAGGGAGATCATCAGGCCCTCGAAAAGGAAGATGTGTTTGATTATTTTGCTGTTAGCCCCCAGGCTGTGCAGTACAGCTATGTCTTTTTGCTTATCGATAATGAGCATAGAGAGGGAGCCGATCACATTAAAGGTGGCAATCATCAGGATAAATGCCAGGATAAGGAAAATGATCCATTTTTCAGCATTCATGATCTTGTACAGCAATTCTTCCTGTTCATAACGGTCTTTCACGTAAAAATCATCTCCCAACAGTCTCTGTATTCTCTCTTTAACATCCTGAACTTCATCATCCGAACTAAGGCCTACTTCCAATGATGTGACCTCATTGGTATATTCGAGCAGGTCACGTGCAAACCATATTGGGACCAGCACTATGCTCAGGTCAAAATCCTGTTGTATGGAAAATACCCCTGAGGGAATCACATTGCCCTGGTTAAAGGGCTGTTCGAGTCCCGGTTTGAAGTCTGCTGTTCTGCTTGGAACATAGATGCCCACAGGATCGACAAAATCTTCGGGAATCACGCCCAGGTGATAGGATACGCCGGCGCCGAAAACGCCACAAGCATTATGGCCATGTTGGAGTACATACTCGCCATCAATAATAGCTGAGTCGATTGAGGTCATCAGGTTAAACTCCTCACTTACTCCTTTCATACGGGCAATGTATTGGCGTGGGCCATTTTTAAGAAGGGCATTTTCTTCTACAACTTCCGTGAGATGGATTACCCCGGGGATCTCCCTGATCTGGTCTGAGTGAGCCTGTTCAAGGGTAAAAGTCTTACCCTCCCTGATACTGATCTCCAGATCGGGGTTAAAGGAGTTGTATAGTGATGAAACCAGGGATTCAAAGCCATTGAACACCGAGAGTACCACGATCAAGGCCGTGGTGCCTACCAGGATACCCATTATCGAGATCCCTGAGATCACATTAATGATGTTATGTGACTTCTTTGAGATCAGATAACGGCGTGCTATATGCAGCGGCAGGTTCAAATAATGTCTTATTTAAGCAAGCGGTCTAAATTATCGATGTAATCGAGTGAATCATCCTGGTAAAACTCCAGGTCGGGAACAGCGCGAAGCTGATTCCTGATGCGGTTGCCAAGTTTATATTTTATTTCACTTTTATGGCCCCTGATCTTTTCAAGCAGGGCTTCCTTATCATCTGTTCCGAAAATACTTAGATAAACCCTCGACATGGACAGGTCACGGGTAACATTCACCTTGGTCACAGTGATCATGGCCCCTGCCGAGAAGCTTCCGGCTTCATGCTGGAATATTTCTCCCAGATCCTTTTGAAGCAATCTTGAAATACGTTGTTGGCGTTTGGATTCCATGGTGCAAAGATAATAATTAACAGGTACAGGGTGCAGGATACATCGGTATTATGGAATGACTTCTTCCGGTATCCTATTCATATCCTTCAGATAATAAATGAAGGCATTCATCACATGTGTTCCGTTGCGTTGGATGGGAATGGTGTAGGCCAGTTCCACCTCCTCGAAAAATGGGCCATACATTGGCAGTGGGTCCCTGAAATCCCGGCTCAGGGTAATATACCATGCATCCATCCCCTCATAAAATCCTCCTCTCGCCTTGTTGATCCAGGCATATTTATGTATCCCGTCAAGGCTTCCAAGAGCCAGCACATTTATCCCCAGGGGACTTGCGAGATAATAATCGATATTGGCCGCAGGAAACCAGCGATGACTTATTACCGGGCTCAAAGGATCAATATTCCCCAGGGTATTTTCCTGTTCAACAACTGCTGCAAATTCAACAGACAATTGACGCCAGCCATACATATCAAGACTTACATCTTTCTCACCCAGATTTTGTGGTTTATCACCGGGGTCATTGAATATCAATCCACCTTTGATCTGGGCAACTCCCAATACCAGTACCAGGATCAGTACGCTTAAAGAAGCAATAATGCTGGAAGGAAGCAGCTTTTCCTTCGAGCTCTTAATCCCTGAGTCCCTGATATAAACTGCTGATAATAAGGCTAGCATGGTCCAGGCCGGGCCTGTCCAATGTGGCAAGGTGGCACGAAACAGAGAGAAAAACAGGAACAGGGATATCAATGGCAAAGCAATCCAGAGCAACAGGCGGCCTTTCTGCTTATCAATGGACAAGTGGCCCCGGAAGAAAGCAATAATAGCCAACACTCCAAGGATGAAGTTCACCGGATTGTTATAAAACATCTGCCCACCCAGTTCTGTAAAGAAAAAATCGCTTCTCAGTCCGGCATCAAACATGCCTACCCTATCGCTTTGAAAGTTAAAGCTGATAAAATCATTGTGATAATTCCATATCAGAACTTGCAAAAAGAGGGCGAAGGCGATTAAAAATGCCAGGTATAATTCCTTTGTTTTGAACCACTCCCGATTATGTGCAAGCAAAAACATGAAAGTGCCTACAAGTAAAAATACAGATGTGTATTTCGACAGCAGTGCCAGGCCGGCTGTCAGGCCCGCAAGCAGTAAGTATTTTTTCGCCTCGGAGCTGATTGGCCCGGCAACTGACCTTAAAAGGAAATAAACAGTAAACAGCCAAAAGCTGAGCTGGGGCGTATCGGGAAGAATAAAGATTCCTGCTATGATAAATGCATAAATAGAGGCAGTGTACAATAAGGCTGCATAAAAGCCTGTTAGGCTATCACGTAGGTACTTGCCTATCATAAATATCAGTACGGTATTCAAGCTACCCAGTAATATCGAACTCAGGCGTATAAAAAACTCATGTTCGAATATAAGGTTCAGGGTACTAAGCTGGATAACAAAGCCCACCATAGGGGGGTGGTCAAAATGGCTGAGCCCGGGATAAACTGCATAGGTCCAGTAGTAAACTTCATCATTACCAAACTCCAGAAAAGCAGCCAGGAATGCACGTATGATCAAGGACAGCAATACCAGTACGAGCATGGCATTGCTAAGTTGTCGGGAATTATTCATATCAGCGACGTGCTCTTTTGAAAAATCTCCTCCGAAGGTAATAAATATTCAGAAAAATGAAGATGAGTGTGGCAAAGCCAACTATCCTCAGTACCCAGGTCCGTACAGGATCAACCCTGGCAAGTTCATGTGCCCAGGGGTCACTACCATCATAGCGGATCACAGGGTTCAGATAATAAGTCGTCAGGTTAGGAAATTCTATTTCGGTGCGAACGTAAGTATCATTTTCCCTGATCACATAATGGGCTTCTTTTACGTCACGGATCGAATCGAGCAGCACTCCGTCCTGTCCAACGAAACTTATCTCAGCTGCCATTTTATTGACTGCCACAAAAAGGGTATCGCCATGCAGCTCAACCCTGGAGAGCTTTGGCAAACTGTGTGCCTTTTCCATCTTTTCCTCCCAGGGCTCTCCCCAGACCCGGTATATATCTGCTCCGAAAGCCTTTCCTGCCTTCATGGCTGAAACGATACTGTCGCCATGCAAAGCAGGTGAATAAATGAGGGTGGCATATCTGCCAAGTTCGTTAATGTTGTAAATATCATGAGCATCATCATTTGCAAGGATGCGCATATTTTTTCCGGAAGAGAGTGCAGCGTCCCAATGAGCCAGTGAAACCCTGAATCCATTTAAAACCTCAATACCATCGTAGTTTGTGATCCAGGTCATATCATCCGGCACCCAGCCACCTGTATATTTGGGATGAGCAATGAAGACAAGCTCACAAGTCGGCCGAAGGGCATTCATCACATGTTGTTTATGATGCAAAGTATGTATGATAGGATAGTCTTTCCAAACAACCCTGCTGGCCCCGATCATCACATGATGGTTCTTAAAAATACCATAACCATGCTCATAAACGGGAATATAAATATCCTGATCTTCACCATATCTATTGATCTTCTGGTAATCGGAGATAGTAATGACATCATATCCCAGAAGAGTATACACACTGTCGATGCCCTCGTTGGTATTTTTCCTTCCGTCGGTGACACCAGCCCATGCTTTCGACTGGATCTGGAAATTTCCTTTCCGCCAGTAGTTAGAGTCAATCCCTTCATAGGGGTTAAAAAGCTGTTCTCCTGAAAATGGTTTCGGATCAGGGAACACATAATAAGGGGCTGTCAGATACTTCAATGTGAAGATCAATAACAGTAAAATGATCAAAAACAGCAAAGCTTTCAACAGAAAGCGGATGATCTTCCAGATAATCTTTATTCCTTTCAACATAATCTCTTAAATAACGTAAGCAAAAGTAATATGTTTTATTCAGCTTCTAGTTGAACAAGCATAAATCGCCTTTGTTCAGACCAGCACATGCATATTTTCCATTCACCATATGTTGCCCGCTCCCCAATGCCCAATGCCTAATGCCCAAAGCCTAATATCTAATGCCAAAAAAATGTAACAAGTATTCATATTATACGTAAGAACCTTCAAGATAAACTTAAAGTGTTTTTTTATTATTCTTACCATTTTAAGGTCAGGAATTGCAAAATTCACGAATTAAGCATATATTTATTGCGGCAAAACCAACATCATGGAATCTTTAAAGGTGTTTATCGTCGAAGATGATAAGCTTTATGGGGAGATGCTGCGCTATCATTTAGCGCTTAATCCCGATAATGAAGTCTTCTTATTTGCTACCGGAAAGGAATGCATCGACAACCTTTACCAGGATCCTGATTTTATTTCCCTCGACTATAGCTTACCCGACATGTCAGGTCTTGACGTGCTTCAAAAGATCACTTCCTATAACGGGAAGCTGCCGGTGGTGATCGTATCAGGTCAGGAAGATGTGAATACCGCTGTTAATCTTCTTAAAGAAGGGGCATATGATTACTTCGTAAAGGACGAAGAGACTAAAAACCGCTTATGGCACAGTCTTCAGAAGGTCAGGGAAAATGTGGCTCTGAAGGAAGAGATCAAGCAATTAAAAGACGAGATAGGTAAAAAGTATGAATTCAGGAATGTGATCAAGGGTAACAGCCCGGCCATCACACGTATTTTCGATCTCATCGACAAAGCCACACAAACCAGCATCGTGATTTCCCTTCTGGGCGAAACTGGAACAGGTAAGGACCTTGTGGCTAAAGCCATTCACTACAATTCACCGCGCAGAACAGGGCCTTTTGTACCAATCAATGTTAGTGCCATCCCCAGCGAGCTGATCGAAAGTGAGTTTTTCGGATACGAAAAAGGAGCATTTACAGGAGCGAATACACGAAAAAAAGGAAAGTTTGAGCAGGCCAATGATGGGACCATTTTCCTGGATGAGATCGCGGAGATGGACACCAACATGCAGACAAAACTGCTCAGGGTACTTCAGGAGAAAGAACTGACCAGGGTAGGCGGAAACGCAACCATTAAGTTCGATGCCCGTGTGATCGTAGCAACAAATAAAGACCTTGCCGGAGAGGTGAGTAAAGGCAATTTCAGGGAAGACCTGTATTACAGGCTGCTGGGCTTACCAATTGAACTTCCACCACTTCGAGATCGTGGCGACGATGTACTTATTCTTGCCAAATTTTTCCTTGAGGAGTTCTGCAAAGAGAACAAGCTTGGTACTAAAATACTGAGTCCAGCAGCACAAAAGCGCCTGTTAATGTACACTTACCCAGGTAATGTTCGGGAGTTGAAAGCCATCATCGATCTTTCAGCCGTGATGTCGAATGGGCATATCATCGAGGATACTGATATCACATTCTCGAAAAAGGGCTTTACAACAGAATTGCTCAACGATGATGATACCCTGGAAGGTTATACCAGAAAGATCCTTACGCACTACCTGAAGAGATATAACAGGAATGTGCTCACTGTTGCGAATAAGCTCGATATAGGCAAATCGACCGTATACCGCATGATAAAGGAAAACGAATTGTAAAAAAGCAAAACCAAAAATAACATGAAAGGCAAACTTTATGATTTAGGCCAGGTAAAAATGTTTCTCGGAGACGATAAGCAGCAGCTTGGCAATATGATCAGCATTTTCATCAATGAGACCCCCATCATGATACAGGCCTTGAATGAAAACATGCAGAGCTATAATTTGGAAGAAGTCAGGTTTTATGCTCATAAGCTGAAATCCAGCATCGATCTATTCCAGATAAATGGCTTACAGCAAGACATCAGGGTACTTGAAAAACTAGCCGGTGAGAAGAATAATGTTGACGTCATCCAAAAATACGTTTCAGATATCACCAATACCCTGGAGGTGGTGATTGAGGAGATACAGAAAGAGGTCTAGTATTTCACATATAGCATTGAGCATTTAGCATTGAGCATTTAGCATTTTTGATGTTCCAAATGTTAAATAAGTTCTATCAGCTCTAAATTCTAAATAAATTCCAGGCTCCAAGCTCCAAATTTTAAATTAAATTACAAATACCAAATTTCAAAAATCAAAAATGGTTTTGAGTTTGGAAGGGCAAAGTATGCACCTCACCCCCAACCCCTCTCCTCAAGGAGAGGGGAGTTTGTAACTTTGAATTTAAAAAATTAGAATTTGTTTAGAATTTAGCACTTAGGTATTAGAACTTGAAAAACTACGGCAATATCACTACAAGGGTATATTTCCGTGTTTTTTTGGTGGATTGGTCTTGCTCTTGGTCTGGGTCATTTCCAGGGCCTGTATGATTTTAAAGCGTGTTTGTCTAGGATAGATGATCTCATCAATAAATCCTAGTTCTGCAGCCTTATAGGGGCTTGCAAAGGTCTTTCGATAATCATCCACCGCTTTTTTCTTTTCCACATCGGTGAGTTTATCCCTGAAGATGATGTTCACAGCACCGTCGGCACCCATAACAGCAATCTCAGCAGTAGGATATGCAAAGTTGACGTCGGCACCAATGTGCTTGCTCGACATCACATCATAGGCACCGCCATAGGCTTTACGCGTAATGATGGTGATCTTAGGCACTGTAGCTTCAGAGTATGCATACAACAGCTTTGCACCATGCTTGATGATACCACCAAACTCCTGTGCGGTTCCCGGCAGGAAACCAGGAACATCTTCAAAAGTAATTATCGGTATATTGAAGGCATCACAGAATCGCACGAAACGGGCTGCTTTGATTGAGGAGTTGATATCAAGTACCCCGGCAAGGTGAGCAGGCTGGTTGGCAACTATTCCAACAGGCTTGCCTGCCATGCGGGCAAAGCCAATTATGATATTCTGTGCATATTGGCACTGGATCTCAAAGAAGTTGTTATTATCAACCACTGACTCAATAATATCCTTCATGTCATATGGTTTGTTCGGGTCGTCAGGAACGATATCGTCCAGGTGAGTATCCTCACGGTTGATATCATCCGTACACGCTTGTACTGGAGGATCTTCCATATTATTTAATGGCAGGAAGCTCATCATCTCTCTCACCATCATCATGGCCTGTTCATCATTTTCGGCTATCATATGGGCCACTCCACTCTTAGAATTATGGGTAACGGCACCACCAAGCTCTTCCTTGGTCACCTCTTCATGTGTCACGGTTTTGATCACATCCGGTCCGGTCACAAACATATAGCTCGATTCCTTTACCATCATGATAAAATCAGTCATGGCAGGAGAATACACTGCTCCGCCTGCACAGGGGCCGAGAATGGCAGATATCTGCGGCACCACGCCGGATGCCATCACATTCCTGTAAAAGATATCGGCATAACCTCCAAGGCTCTCAACGCCTTCCTGAATACGGGCACCACCCGAATCATTCAGGCCAATCACCGGTGCACCCATTTTCATAGCCAGGTCCATAATCTTAACGATCTTATCGGCATTGGCCCGGCTCAGGGTTCCCCCAAAAACGGTAAAGTCCTGGGCAAAAACATACATTAGCCTGCCATCAATCTTACCATAGCCGCAAACTACTCCATCGCCAGGGATCTTATTATCTTCCATCCCAAAGTCGTGACAACGGTGGGTGATGAACTTGTCAATCTCAACAAAGGTGCCCGGATCAAGCAGGTCTTCTATGCGTTCCCTGGCCGTTTTCCTTCCAGCCTTATGCTGTTTCTCGATGCGTGCCTTTCCTCCACCCAGTTCCGCATTCTGATTACGTTCTTCAAATTCCTGGAATTTCTCTTTAATCGACATGTATTTTATCTTTAATAGATTCAAACTCTTTTAGTGCATACCTAGTCAATGATCACCAATGGCTGGTTTGCCTGAATGATATCGCCTTCTTTTACCTTGATCTCTTTGATGACACGGTCTTTCTTCACCTTATATTCACTCTCCATCTTCATGGCGGATACAATGATCACCGTATCCCCGGCTTTCACCTCATCACCTACTTTAACAAGTATCTTCACAACCTTACCCGGCATTGGTGAGGAGATCACAGCCTCCTCATGGCTATCGTCGCGTCGGCGGCTCTTGAGGTACTTGCTCTCCGCATCAACGATCTCCACGTTGTAGGATTTTGCGTAGGTGTTAACCATATAGTTCTTGCTATCGGTGCTGATCAACTCTATGTTGTGGGATTTGTTGTCGATGATGATGGAGTAAACTCCCTCTTCCACCATTGTCACATCGGCATCATACGTCTTCCCGTCGATGCTGATCCTGACCCTGTCGCCTTCCCGGCTGAGTATCTCCACCAGGGCTTTGCGGTCATTAATATTTATTTCGGTTGACATAATACTTTTTTTCTATTCTTTTACAAGCGATTGAAGCTCATTCGCCTACCGCAATTCTTCCAGTTGTTCTTTCCATTCTTGGAATGAACTTCTGCCTGAAGGTTTTCTAACTTATCAAGATAATCGATATAGGTGGCAATAATGGCCACATCCTCCACCTTAACTACATGCTTTTCAGGGAACATGAGAAAATCTTTATTCTTCTCAATGAAGTGGGTATTATATTTCCCTTTCACAAAGTCAGGGGCATTCATTATACGGTTGAGGAAAGGGATAGAAGTCTTTACCCCAGTGATCTTATACGCGTACAGCGCACGCTTCATACGGGCAATGGCCTCTTCCCTGGTCTTGGCCCAGACCACCAATTTGCTGATCAGCGGATCATAGTGTATAGGGATCTCATATCCTTCATATACATAGCCATCATGCCTGACACCCAATCCAAGGGGCTCGGTGATATGCTTTATCACCCCCGGGCTTGGCATGAAATTGTTTTCCGGGTCTTCAGCATATATCCTGCATTCTATGGCATGCCCATGTTGTTGAAGTTCATCCTGCTTAAGATCCAGCTCCAGGCCATTGGCAATGTTGATCTGCTGTTTCACCAGATCCACTCCTACTACCCTTTCGGTAATGGGATGCTCCACCTGCAAACGGGTATTCATCTCCAGGAAGTAGTAGTTCAGCTTATCATCAACAATAAACTCGATGGTGCCGGCTCCACTGTAATTAACTGCCTTGGCAGCTGCAACAGCAAAGTCGCCCATTTCTTTTCTGACTTCCGGTGTCATCAATGGTGAAGGGGTTTCTTCAACCACCTTCTGATGACGTCGTTGTACAGAGCATTCTCTTTCAAAGAGATGGATCACGTTTCCATGATTATCACCCAGTATCTGGAATTCGATATGGTGGGGCGATTTAATATACTTTTCAATGTAGATGGTATCGTTGCCGAAGGCCGCTTGTGCTTCCGACTGCGCCGCTCGTATGGAGCTCACTATGTCTTTTTCTTTTTCTACCAATCTCATCCCTTTACCGCCACCGCCGGCAGAAGCCTTGACCATAACAGGCAATCCGATCTCTTTGATCTTACTGATGGCATCCTTCTCATCAGTGATCACACCACTGCCCGGGACCACCGGCACACCGGCATCAACCATAGTTTTGCGGGCGGTGATCTTGTCGCCCATAGTATTGATGGCATATGATGATGGTCCAATGAAGATGATGCCTTCTTTTTTACAACGATCGGAGAACTTTGCATTCTCGGAAAGAAAGCCATACCCGGGGTGGATGGCATCTGCTCCGGATTGTTTGGCTGCATCAATAATCTTGTCAATCACCAGGTAACTTTCGGCTGACGGGGATGGCCCGATGAAGTAGGCTTCATCGGCATAGCGTACATGCATGGCAGTGCGGTCGGATTCAGAGTACACAGCCACTGTAGTGATCCCCATTTCCCTGCAAGAACGCATTACCCTTAATGCAATTTCTCCCCTGTTTGCTACGAGGACTTTCTTTATCATAAAATAGAGTTTTTCGCTTGTATTAATTCTCCCAAATTCACTTTAGAGGATAAATTCGGACAAATTAGGAAATGTAAATATAGTTATTTTTAATGAGTATAAACAAACAAACGGCCCACTCAGTTCAATTCCGTAACTTTGCAGCCATAATATTATATTGATGATCAAGATCTTCGCTTCACTATTCCGGCAATTCCTTTTTTGGATATTGTTTTTTGTCCTGAACAGGGCCGTATTTTTGATCTATTATTCACACCTTATCTCCATTGAGGAGCCTGGTTTTGCTGAGGTGATGCGGGGATTCTGGCATGCCCTCAGGCTTGATGTGGCCACAGCCTGCTATATCCTCATCCTTCCCTTCTTCCTTCTCTTGCTAAAGTCCCTTCTCAACACTCGCATATTCGATATTGCCAATAAGGTATTTACCTTCATCATCATAGCAGCTTATGCACTCATTACAACTGCAGAACTGGGGATCTATGCTGAGTGGAAGACCAAATTGCATTACAAAGCATTGCATTATCTGGCACATCCCGACGAAGTATATAACTCAGCCTCATCGGGACAGTTTATCTGGCTGGTTGTGATCTATATTGCTATCACTGCCCTGAGCTTTTTTGTCTACCACCGTCTGGTGTACAGAAAGCCGATGCTTGTAAAAAGAAACTTTGCTTCCTCCCTTGCATTTCTGATTATCACTCCTGCCCTTTTATTCCTGGGCATCAGGGGGGGCATCCAGGAAATACCCATTACACAGAGTCAGTCATTCTATTCAAATCATAATATCCTGAACCTGGCCGCGGTTAATTCCGGATATAGTTTTTCATTCAGCATGATGGAGAACTATCGCTTCATGAAGGAAAGCCCATACCAGTTTTACGATGATGATGAAGCCCTCATGATCCTTGAAAGGATCAATAAGGTCGAGAAAGATACCACCATCCGTTTGCTGAATGTGGAAAGACCTAATATCGTGATCCTGCTGCTTGAAAGTTGGTCGGCCGACCTTATCCATTCCCTGGGAGGGGAAGAGGGGATTACACCCGAGTTTGAGAACTTAGCTACTGATGGGGTACTTTTTACCAGCTTATATGCCAGCGGCAACCGCTCGGAACAAGCCATGTCATCTCTTTTTGCAGGTTTCCCGGCCACGCCAATAACAGCGATCACACACAATCTCGACAAGGTAGTTAAGCTTCCCAGCCTGCCTGAAAGACTAAAAGATGAAGGTTATCATACTTCTTTTTATTTTGGCGGGCACCTGATGTATGGGGGAATCAAGTCCTACCTGAGCATCGCAGGTTTTGAGGAGATGACAGAGATATACGACCTGCCGGATGATATGCCTCTGGGAAAATTGGGCGCTCATGATGAATATTTGTTTGATTACCAGCTCGACGAATTGGATAAAAGCAATCAGCCATTCTTTTCGGTGATATTTACCCTCAGCACCCATTCTCCCTACGACCAGCCCATGGAGAAAGTTCTTGACTGGGGTGGAAGTGAAAATGAGTATATCAACTCCGCATATTATACTGATCACTGCCTGGCAGATTATTTCGATAAGGCACGACAGAAGCCCTGGTATGACAGCACATTATTTATTATTGTTGCTGACCACAGCCACAATTCATATCGTCACTGGCCGGTCACGTCACCGCAATACCGGCATATCCCCATGCTATTCTATGGCAATGTGATCAAGGAAGAATTTAAAGGGAGCAAAGTAACAAGATTGTCGTCACAGGCCGACATTCCGGCAAGCCTGCTGAAACAGCTTGGCCTCGATGCTGAAGAATTCAAATGGAGCCATGACCTCCTCAACCCCTATTCTCCCGAATTTGCCTTTTATGAAGCAACCAACGGCCTGGGGTGGATCCGCAATAACGGCCACTTCGTGTGGCATAAGTCTTATGGTTATCTGGAGATGGATATCCCCGAAGAAGATCAGGACAGCATGGTGAAGGAAGGCAAAGCCTACTTACAGGTTTTGTTTCGAGAATTTATGGAATATTAGGCCTCGTTATGCGGTGCGCGGGATGCGCTACGCGGCGTGGGGCTTGGGGTGTAAGGCTAAATCATATTAACCATTTCCGAGTGATCCGAATACTCGGCGCAAGAGATCGGTAACCCTATGACCAAGATTGTTCCTGATCGCGATTTCTTCATCTGCAACTTTCATAAACAAACCGTCCAGTGCTTTTCTGGTAACCCAGTCGCCCAGGTCAGTGTTTACAGGGGTTAAGCCGGCCAATTGGCCTGGCAGTGAATTAGCAACAGTGTTATAATTCGTGGTCAGGGTACTCCAGGTTTCCTGTGCTGAGACACCGGCAACGATATCTTTTTCAAGCGAGTTTTGCATGACAGGAGCAAACAGACCCTGCAGTCCGGAATAAGTTTGTCCTCTCAGGTAGTGAGTCGCCGCTGTATCTTCACCATGAAGGATGTTATAGCCATCCATGATGGTCATGCTGGTGATGGCATCCCAGAAGATAGGGGCAGCTCCGGTAGCAGCATCTTCAGCGGCCCGGTTAATCTTATAGATCACATTCTCGATAAGCTGGTCGAGGCCCAGAGCCTGGAGAAGAGGGTTATTGAGATTATCAACAATAATATCAGCCTCCGGCGGTAAAAGGATCTTGATCAGTTCATCCTGATAATAGCCATCTACCGCTGATACGATGTTCACAGCAGTATCTGTTCCTATGGTGAGGGCCTCTTTCAGGCCGGCCACGATCTCAGAATCTGTCAGTCCAAGGTTCTCAAGAATCTCATCAGCCTCCTCACAGGAGTACATGATGGGGATCATCAGGGCGATGAGAACAATTAGCAGTTTTTTCATTGAATTTGGTTTTCCACAAAGATACTAGATTCTAGATACTGGATACTGGATCGATCTAGTATCCAGCATCCAGCATCCAGGATCCTTATTTAACAATAAACTCCTTCGTCACCACAGTGGGTGCTGCATTTTTATTTTCAAGATAAATGCGGATAAAATACAATCCTTTTGAGCGATATGCAGTGATCGGTGTGGTCTTGTCATTGATCTTGCGCATCATCACCATTTTACCGCTTTGATCAATGATCTCTATTTTATCAATGGTTTCTACACTTTCAAGTGTGAAAGAGCCCATGCTTGGATTTGGATAAAGGCTAACTGATTCCTCACCCGCATTCAGTTCATCTACTCCAACACAATTATCTACAAAAATGGAATCCTGTACGGAGTTTTCACATCCAAGGCCATTTTCATAGGTGTAGGTGATCACATTCCAGCCGATATTAGCTATGCTGCTGATAAACACTCCGCTGATGGATACGCCAGGGCCTGTATATGTTCCTCCACCGGGAATGGCAGAAAGTTGCACCGGTGGTACGCCCACATTGCAAAGATATTCCGGCCAGTCGCCCAGCGAGATGAATGGTAATGGGTTCACAGTAACAGCAACATCTGCATTCGCAGTATTTGATCCGTCACCTACTTCAACATAATAAGTCGTGTTCTCCACCGGATATGCAACCGGATTCTGAATACTTGAGCTGAAGCCCGCAGGATCCGAGGTCCAGGAATAGGTATAGGTTCCGCTTCCACCGGTAGGTGTGGCGTTCAGCTGTGTCATCTCGCCTTCACAAATCTCATCGGGCGAGGCCGTAGCAACAGTTGTCATTCCATCGGATACATTAATATAGTCAGTCTTTGTTTCAACATCTGACCCGGCACTATTTGTTGATGTCAGGGTAACGGAATAATATCCTCCGGCATTAAAACTTACATCAGGATTTTGTGATGCTGATGTAGATCCGTTTAAATAAGACACGGTTGATGGAGAAAATGACCATGCCCATGATGTGGGATCATTGACAGTAAGATCAGTGAAGTGGACCATTGCCATCACTTCCGGAGTCGTATTATCAGCCTCAAAGTCGGCCAGTGGGGCAAGCATGCCTGCGCTGACATCAATATAATCAACTTTGGTCATAGTATTGGAACCGCTTGTATTGGTCACGGTCAATTCAACAGTATATAAACCCGGAGCATCAAAGCTCACGATAGGGTTTTGAACTGTATTGCTGGACCAGAATTTATGCGTAACTGTATTGGGTGTAAATGTCCACAACCATGAGTCAGGGGAACCTACAGACAGATCAGTAAAATAAACTGTATCACTTGTTGTTGGAGTAGTATTATCAGCCTCAAAATTAGATGTAAGTACCGGAGGTGCAAATTCAAATGAAGCGATCTTGGTTCCTTTATTTCCTCCACTTATGTTATACTGTGTGGTAAACCAGAATGTATGGTCATCGCTGGGATCAACAGAAAGATTTGAATAATCTCCCCATCTGTTACTGGAAGTTTGTGATGCAGTTCCTTCGTAAATGGAAACCTCAGCCATATCCAGGATTCCGGATGCAGTTGCATTTTCTGCAGCTGATTGACCCGCGTAGCGGATGCTGGGGTAAGTTGAGTTACTGGATACTGAATACCCTAAAGCAATCTCATGGCTGCCATTCATGGCAATGCTGCCCATCCAGCGGCTATCGCCATCAGGAGCATAAGTTCCGTATTGCCTCACCTCCCAATCAGTTCCATTATGTTCGAGTTCATACCAGCGAATCCCGGCATGGTCAGTAGCATCTACATCAACCGTATGGTTACAAACGATGGTCTGTGATCCACTGAAATTACGGTACTGCACCCTGTGCATCAGCACCTGGTTGATTGCATCTAACTCCTGGTTAGTAGAGGGCTGTTTAATATTATCCCAGTTAGATCCAAAGTTACTGTCGAAAGCGGCCACATCGATCTGTTGTACCCTTGCAAATGTAGAGCTGCCTGGGCTTGTCCAATCTACATCCAGTTCGAACATCCAGAGTTGGTCCCCGCCACCTCCCCAGGCATTATCGTTAATGGTCAGGAACATACCGGGTGTTCCTGCAGGGGCAAAAGCTCCGTCATTATCCACGGGGAGCACACAATGGAAGCCTGAATTCGGACGGTTTGGGTTGTTGAATTGTACCATCTGTGGGCTTGAGCCACCGGCCAGCATTTCGTCTCTTTCGAAGACATATATATCATTGCCGGTATAGGTATTTGTACCCATATAGTATCCATCACGCCAAACACCAAATTTCATATAATCAGGCATGCCATTCATCACAAAAGAATAGGCATCCCACATTCCTGTTGGATCATCTGTTTGCGATACTGCGATCAGCATATAATAAGGGCTGCCAAGAGAAAATTCGGCCATGAGGTAACGGCCAGCTTGCTCATCCCAGAGGATGATAGGGTCACCATCATTCCTGTTTGCTCCGGGAACGCCGCTAAAAACAGTATTCAGATTGGTTGGGCCGGCCTGAAGGCTACCCATCTTATCGTAAATAGTGTATTTTACATTGATAGTTTGCATATAATGATTGGGGCCTGCAGTACCATTGTCATCGGGAGGGTTGGAGTATGTAGATTGTCCACTCCAGTTTTGGATGATCCCCGTTAAGGCCCGGTTTGTTCCCATTTCGGATTGCCATCCCGGATCAGGGCCATCCAGCTTATATTGTTCGTAAAAAGGATAGTTCCTGTATTGAAGTTCCTCATTCCTTTTTACCCTGGACTCTTCTTCAGCCGTGGCTGCCAATTCTTCGGCCGTGAGGGCAGGGAAATCACTTAAAGGTCCGATCACTTCGTGATGTATCGCCGTTGCGATCATCGCAGGATATTGTACCTCGTCCTGTGCAGTAAGGCTCAACGAACCAAACATCAGGATCATACCAAATAAAGTAAGTAGGTTTTTTTTCATCACTGTTAATTCTTCGTTTTGTTAATCAGGTGGGTGAATTGTTTATTTCGGGGCAAATTTATATGCAATCTACTTAACACTAACAAACAAGAAAAAATAATGTTCGGAAGGTTGCCCGTCAACACAAATAATCTTTCCTTAATTTAAAGGTGTGTTACCTTTCATGAAATCCTGCGTCATACATCTAAAACCAACACCTATTTCTCATGAAAATTAAATTCCTCATAAGCTGTTTCCTGGCTATTTCCATTTCTATATCATCCTTGTACTCTCAGGAGGATGGTCAGCAAGCACGAAGCAAAAAGATTGTTATTCTGGGTTCATCAATGGCCGCCGGTTGGGTGACCAGCTATCAGGAAAAATATGATATGCAAAATGGCTATGCCTACAGGCTTGCCAGGTACCTGGAACCAGAGGGCTGGGAAGTGGTAAATATCAGTATCCCCGGCTTTGACACAAAAAGTACGATTGAAAGATTCGAAAGCGATGTACTGCCATTGGATCCCGGCTATGTTTTTATCGGGCTTTCCATGTCGAATGAAGGCCTTGAAACAAAAGACCCTGATTCGGTATTCAGCAGCTACCGATCAGGCATTCTGGATCTGATCAGCCTATGCAAAAAGAACAATATCGAGCCTGTTGTTGGCCTTTGTTACAGCAATGACAACTATACAGAATTGCAATACCAGTATTTAAAAAGGATGAATCGCCTGATCAGCTCCTGGGAAGTCCCTTGTGTAAATCTCCTGGGTGTGCTGGATGATGGCCACGGGCATTTCCCGGCAGGATATACTTTCGATCCCAACCATCCCGACGACAGGGGTCATGAAGAAATGTTCTATGCCTTTGTGCCGGATATGTTCGATGCGCTCACAGCCGGCAAAGACTTGCCTCCATCTGATTTACTGAATACGAAAATGCTGGCAATGACTAAAGGCTCCAAACACAACAAAATTTCTTATGTTCCTGTTGATGTTATGCATTCATTTACGGTATTCTTCCATTTCAGAAGTAATTATGCATCAAATATTTTCAGTATTCTAAAAAGTAAAGGAACAAATACATTAGGCATAGGGAAAGATGGATCCATTGAATACAAAGGAAATCACAAAATGATTTCGAGTGAAGTTAAGATTAATGATAAGCAATATTACTCCCTGGCCTTCACACATCAATTTCTGACAAAAGAAACTAAGATTTACTTAGATGGAAAAATGATATTCGAGGGTGAAGAACAACTTGAGCCGGTCCTGTTTACTATCGGGGATGATGACAGTGACACTCAATTGGGACAATTACTCATATATAGGGGAGCATTAAACCAGGATGAAATTGACATGCTCCTTGATGGATCCTTGATTCAATCCAGCCTTGAAATAGCCAGCCTTATGTCGAAATCTGATCTCGATCAAAATGGTAATATATTGACAAATTATGCGCTATCACTAGGATATGCCATTGTGGGCGATGAAACCCTTTCTTATGAATCAGAACAAATGGTTCATAAGATTGCAATAGCCGATTCGATACGTAAAAATGAACTCAAAGTAGAACACCGCCGGGTTATAAATATCGACCCATCACTGCTTGATCAATACACCGGCACCTATGAAGTGGAGCCCGGCGACAATATGCTGGTAGTGAAAGAAGATGACAAGCTTTACCTGGACGACCATGGCCGGAAAGCAGAGATCCTGCCCGAGGGGAATGATCAGTTCTTCATCCATTATCCCGGTGATTTGCTGGTGATCTTTCAGAAAGATGATGAGGGAAATGTAAACGGCTTGGTCTTCAATATAAATGGCCGGGAGATGCCTGCAAAGAAAATTGAATAGTTAAGCCTGCTAATTGCATCATCAGAAAAGCTTATGATGCTCTATCACATACATGAAGTGTTTTTTGTAAGTGTTTCCCAAAGGAAGCAATTGATCGCCAATATGCACTGTTCTCCTTTCAATGGCATCAATCTTATCAATGGCCACAATGTATGATCTGTGAATCCTGACGAACCTGTTTTCCGGCAGGAAATCCATCAAATTAGAAATCCCCTGCATGGTCATGATTTTCTGCGAAGAGGTATGTATCCTCACATAGTCTTTCATACCCTCTATATAGGTGATCTTATCAATATCAACCCTGACCATTTTCCCCTCTGATTTCACGAACATAAAGCCTTTCAGGCTTGCTTCGTTCACATTGGCTATCAGTCCCGGCTTTTCCTTGCTCTTAATGGATAGGGCGTCATAGGCTTTACTGATGGCCTGCATGAACCTTTGAAAAGAAAAAGGCTTCAGCAGATAATCCGTCACATTCAGGTTATACCCTTCAATGGAGTATTTATCATATGCAGTAGTCAGGATCACCACGGGCATTTCTGCCATTGATTCTATCATCTGTATCCCAGTCAACTCTTCCATCTGAACATCGAGGAAGATCACATCAACTTTTTCAATTTTCAGGAATGAAAGCGCATCGATAGCATTATTAAATGTACCGGATAGTTTCAGGTGATCGACCCTCTCAATATATCCTTTGATCTTCTCCAGGGCCAGGGGCTCGTCATCTATGGCAATACATTTGATTTTCACGATGCAAATATTTTTAATTTCACAATATAAGTACCATCCGATTCCTTTATTTCGAGTGAGTGTTGATCAGGATAAATTAAACTCAGCCTTCGCTTGACATTGGCCAGTCCAATCCCCCTGGTATCATCTTTGTTGATCTCCTTTTCCTGGTTCAGGTGATTCATGATCTCGAAGATGAGTTCATGATCAATGACCTTGATGTTTATGATTATCCCCGGCGAAGAGATATTCTTCAGGCCATGCTTAAAAGCATTTTCAACAAAAGGAATCAGGATCATCGGAGCGATGACCCTGTCAGTAAGCCTTCCTTCCACCTTGAACTCGACAAAATCTTTGCTATCCAGGCGAAGTGTTTGAAGTTTGACATAACTTTTTAAGTATGAGACCTCTGTTTCAAGGGGAACACGGTCGGTATTGGCTTCATAGAGCATATACCTCAAAATTTCGGACAACTTGATTACCGCATCAGAAGCCCACTTCTGATTGAGGAAGATCAGGGAATCAATATTATTCAGTGTATTGAAAAGGAAGTGCGGGCTAATCTGGCTTCTTAAGAGAGTTAGTTCGCTTTGGAGGTTCTGTTCTTCCAGTTCCTTCTTCTGCTTTTGGCTAAGAAACCAATATCTGGTAAAATGCAGGGTGGCAAGTACAGCTGTGGCAGTATAAATATTCATGAAAGCATAGAGCGGATAGAAATCATTGAAAGATTTCCCTTGAAGAACGTCAGGTGCAAAAATGGGATAGGAAACATAAAAAATGATCACTCGCTGCAGATATACAAAGCCTGCTGCCGATAAAATAAAGAAAAAGGCAAAGAGGAAATATTTCCTCTTGAAAATAAACTTAGGAACCAGGAAATACACAGTAAAATAGGCCGCCATCATATCTACAATGATTGTAAATATCAGTCGACCAATAGTCATTAGGAACCCTCGCTCCGGTTGAAATATTAGCAGTTCAGCTGTAAAAAAGGAGAGAAACATGATCCAGAAAATCGCATGATAAAGGATTCCCTTGCCCTGAATTTTTGATATTTTATTGATTATCTGAGAACTCATCTCTTAACGATTAATTCAAATATAGTACATCTAAGGCAAATATCCCCCATAAATTAATAAAAGTCATATATAATCGACGAACAATATATTTTTCAACTCTAATGCATTATTACTATCGACAAACATCATTTTAACTTCTAAACACATCCTTCATGGAAAATGTCAGGCTATTGGTCTATTTAATTTGCATTTTAAGCTTCAGGCATAAACTTTTGTAACATCATCAACAGGATTAGACCAAAAACCATAAAATCCAATTTTGCTATGAAAAAAATATTCTATTCTCTCATTATTCTTTTTTGGGCTTCCTCCCTCTCCTCCCAGGAGATCGAATTTGCCCAGCATGTTGTTAGCGATTCTTTCACCAACGGATACGATGTATCTGTAGCCGACATTAACCAGGATGGAATGATTGATATCCTTGGTTGTGGCAAGCTCAATGGAGGCAGCGTGTGCTGGTGGAAAAATGAAGGAAACAATACATTTAGCATGTTCACCATCAAGGAAGGTTTCTCCGGAGCCAGGTCCATTCGTGGAGGCGATATTGATGGAGACGGGGACATTGATATTGTTTGTGCAGCCTGGATGATCAACGATATCATATATTTTATAAATGACGGAAATGAAAACTTTACGGAACAAATGGTCGACGATGACTTTAAGGGTGCACATACTGTCGATCTGAAGGATTTAAATGCAGATGGGCATACCGACATCCTTTGTTCAGGATTTGATTATTACGGTAAAAACGGGGAGATCGCCTGGTGGGAAAACGATGGTGCTGACTCTATAAACTGGACAAAGCACCTGATCTCTTCCCGCTTTCAGCAGAGTCCGTTCATTTTCGGAGAAGACATGGATAACGATGGCGATAAAGATGTGATCGCATGCGGAGAGCTGAACCATGAGATCTTATGGTGGGAAAACGACGGGAACGGTGTTTTCATTTCCGAAAATATGGTTGACTCCCCATTCTATTCAGCCCATACAGTCATTGCAAGGGATGTAGATCTGGATGGCGATATGGACATTCTGGGGACCGGATGTGTTAACAGCAAGCTTGCCTGGTTCGAGAATGATGGAAATCAAGAATTTACCAAGCATCCTCTGCCTGCCCTGGGTGGCGACCTCTGGCTCGATGCAGTTGACCTGGATAACGATGGCGACCAGGACCTGATCGCCGCAGGAATGTCATCGAGCAAATTAAAATGGTTTGAAAATGATGGGAACCAGGATTTCACCAAAAAAGACATTGATGGTAGTTTCGGCAGCGGCTTCGCGATAGTAGCGGCAAATCTTGATATGGACGGAGACATTGACCTCGTGGCAGTAGGTAGCTCTACAGGCATGGTCTCGTGGTTCGAAAATGACCTGGATAGTACCACGAACATCCGGCATATTCCGGGCTCCGGTCACAAGAGGGTGAAGGTATTTCCAAATCCATGCAAAGAATACATTAGCATTTATGATGAGGAGGGAATAGCAAAAGACATATCTGTCTATAATTCGTCAGGAAGGCTCCTCAAATCACTGTGTTCATCCGCTAAGGAAACCCCAATCCGAATGAGCACTTTACCAAAAGGCTTATTCATTTTGGCAATTAGCTTTTCTGATAATACAATACAGCTGATTAAGGTGATCAGGCAATGACCCAAAACCAGACTTATACTATGAAACTCGTTAAAAATAAAAGCTGCCAGTTGTCCATCATGCTTTTGGCGTCAATAATGGCTTCAGCAGGAATCGCATCCAGGTTTTTCATTCTTGGTGGGATAGGGTTCCTGGTTTTGATAATGGCATATTATTGCCACAAAAGGTCGATCATCAAAGAGTTAAAGCAGGAATGAAAAAGGATATTCAAGATGAATGGCAGTGAAATTGAAACACTCATTGAGGGCTATCATAAACCCGGATCGTATGTTTGTAGTTTCTCGGCAGACAATCTGAACGACGGCCCATATCTTTGCAAGATGACAACTGACAAAACAACTTATACGAAGGTGATGGTTAAAAAATAATCTGGGATTATGAAAGCAATGTTCCGCTTCACATGCATAATAATTTGTTTTGGATTTCATTCCATTACGGCACAATCATTGACCACAAATTACGATAGTGAAATACTGCTGATAGGTAGCAGCTATTTTAACTATAATGATTTGAAAAGCCTGATACAAGGACTGGCAGATGGTTCAGGCAAAGACATTTATATAGAAATGTGTGGGCAAAATGGGCTCTATCTTTCAGATCATGCTAACAGCCTCAGCACGGAGGCAAAGATCAACGAGCGAGACTGGGATTATGTGATATTGCAGGGTGTTGGAGTTTTAGTAGCCTATCCCAATCACTTTACCGATCACCCGGTTTATCCGGCATTGCAGACTCTCCATGATAAAATAATGGCGAACTGTGAATCAACCCATATGGTGTTTTGCCTCCCCTGGGCATTTGAGGATGGGATGACCTGGTATCAGAATTGGACCGATACTTATCAAGATATGCAGTGGCATATTTATGATACGACTTTGCAATACTCTAATGATATCGGTTTTGAAATTGCTCCTGTTGGCTGGACATGGTTTGGAGTCCTTGAAGCAAATAATTACCCGCTGCACTATTTGCACCTGAGTGATTGGAACCATCCTTCTCTAAAAGGTTCTTATGTCATGGCCTGTGTAATATATACAACTATTTTCCAGGAAAGCACAGTAAATAACCCATATACAGCAGGGATCTCGCCAGATGAAGCTACGCAATTCCAATCCGCAGCTACCGATACGGTACTCAATAATCTTGAATTGTGGAATATCCCTTCCCTTGTATACATCCCGGAGGGTACCCAAAACAAATTCCAGATATACCAAAACCACCCAAATCCATTTACAAACAAAACAAATATTTATTACAGTCTCGAAGAGGAACAAACAGTTAACATATATATTTTCGATTCTAATGGAAGAATGGTTAATGAACTGATTAACAAGAGACAAGTTCCAGGAAAGTATCAAATTGAATTTGATGCATCCGGGCTTGCCAGGGGAGCTTACATCTGCCGAATGATTGCCGGTAATTCATATAGATCAATAAAAATGCTTCATGATTAGTAATCAAATATCCAAAACAGATGAGTAAGACAAATTTCTTTCTAAATATAAGTTGCACCATTGCCTGTCTAATACTTTTCAGTGAAGCAAGCATTGCTCAGAGCAATTCTCTCCAAATTTTTGAAAGTCTGACAGGGAAGAACTGGAAAGGGCATTATGTTGATTCCGAAGACTCAGTTTATACCCATTACATTAAATGGGAGTACATTCTGGATAATAAAACCGTAAGAGAGACCAAGACCGTATCTGAGCTCAATTTTGAAATGGTCACATATTATTATTTCGATTGGGAGAAAGATCAGATTTCTTACCTGTCACTTCTCAACAAGGATATGATGTCAACAGGCACCGTCCATATTAAATCATCAAAAATAGTACTAACGGGAAGCACTTATTTTGATGGGGGTGCTTATAATTTCAAGAAAACATTTGAACTGGATGACAATGGTAATTTGATCGATAAGTTTTTCAGGGAAAAAGGTGATACATGGGTAAAAGGACATATCATAAAATTTGAATAATCCATTTTTGCATGAACTCTTTCATGAATTCATGATGAAAAAACTATTGATAATTATAGCATTCTTCCTCCCGGCTACTTAATTGATTCAATCTTAAATCCCAAATTCTTTTGAGCTCCTGGATTTTAGAGGGCGTATTCTGTTTAGATCATTCAGCAAGGGTGCTTAGCTTTGAATTATTCCTTAATTATTTTTCTAGTTGTAACAGAATTCCGGGAAATAAACTTGACTATGTATAATCCAGCCGGATAATTATCCATTGATATGTTTAATATTTGATTTGCCTGCATATCCGTTGAATAAACTGTCTGTCCTGCAATATTCAGAAGTACCACATCAAGTTTATCGTCACCTTCATTTAAACTAATATTTAACTGATCTCGACAGGGATTTGGCCAGGCGAAGATGTCCATTTCATTATTGACCTCTTCAATATTCAGTGAAATATCCGAATATAGTATTGTTCCACAGCCTATCTTTATTACTTCTGTCAGATAGGGTATATCGCAGTTCTCCACCAGGTCCTGGTCCGTATGATAGAAAGGATTAAAAACATCTTCCATGAGATAAAGTCCGCTATACCCCTGCTCAATAAATGATTGCAAATCTGCACCTGATTGGCTGTGAGGGGGAGGAATATCCGGGCTTAAAAAGGTATATTTTGTAGCGACTAGTGCCGCTACCCCGGTAATTTCTTCCGAACCTATTATATTTGAAAATCCGATCACATTACTTCCATTATCATAAGCTATCATATCATTATTGATTACTCCCCAGATATTACGTCCTGCTAATGATGCCTGCTCTGCATAATACCTTGAACCAGCATCGCCAAAATTCATCAGTTCCTCAGCAGCGGTGGTCAGAAAAACAATGGTTTTTTCAGGTTGGTAACCCATCTGCAATAAAACTCTGGCAGTTTCCAGAACTGCAACCGTACCACTGGCGTTGTCATCTGCTCCAGGGCAAAAAAGTTCAGGGTTGCTGGTAAGCTGCACGTTATCATGGTGCCCCATGATAAGTATTTCCTCGTCCGGGAAGAGACTGCCAATTATCTTGGCTTCTACGTTATACTGCCATGTGCTTGTATCATAATGCAGTATGCTATAATCAATATTGGTGTAACACTGAAAAGAATCTAATCTCACCTCGGTCATACCAAAAGATTCAAATTTGGACTTAATGTTCTCCGCTACCTCTTTATGGTTTGGAGCTATCAAAAAACGAGTACCCATATCCTGCAACCATTGCAGTTGTTGTTCAACGCTGTCCTGGTTGATCAAACTAGTCGCAATATTGATTATGGAATCATTTTTGGATGGGACCTGTGCTATGGTTTGTAAGCAACCAATGCTAAAAAAGAAAAATAATGAGTAAACTTTTATTTTCATGTTCTTGGTTTTATGTGAATATCAAAAATAAGAAATGTAAACACTTATATGTCAATTTTTTAAACATAATCAGTTAACGGTCACATCGAGAAAGTTTATGGCTCCTTATTACGGTTGGAGCCCTGCCAAGAAGGCGACATTCAGGTTCAAACGATAAAAGGCCACGTGATTGAAAACCGATAATTTGTTCTCGCGACGAGAATATCAATGCTTTCCGGGGTTTTTTTAATTCGTATCTTTATAAAGATTAAGCATCCATTAAGGCTTGATACTTTCATTATGAAATCAATATATATATCGCTTTTTATTCTCATTTTTCCCTTGCTTATTCTTGGTCAGCAATTATCGCTTGTAACAAGCCTTCATGAATCATTAAATGAAAGCTCGGGTCTAATATACCTGAACCAAAAATTAATCACACACAATGATTCCGGAGGAGAAGCCGCATTATATGAACTCGACAGCATTTCGGGTGAAATTACACGTGAGGTTTTTCTAAGAAATGCCACCAATGTTGATTGGGAAGATTTATGTTATGACGATACCTACATTTATGTGGCAGATTTTGGAAATAATGCAGGTTCAAGGACTGATCTGAAAATTTATCGTCTGCTGATTTCAGATTATTTTATGACTACGAATGATACTGTATCGGTTGATATCATAGATTACAGTTATGCAGACCAAACAAATTTTACACCAAGCCTGTACACAACAAATTTCGATGCGGAAGCATTGATTTCCTGTAATGACAGCCTGTATATTTTTACTAAAAACTGGGGTAATTACTGGACAAACATTTATGCTCTGCCAAAAACACCCGGGACTTATCAAACAGAAAAGATAGACAGCATTTACTCCCAGGGTCTGGTAACAGGAGCCACTCATAATTCTTCCGTAAATACCATTCTGCTGTCAGGCTACACCATCATTTCAAATTTCATCGTAGAAATCAGTGATTTTACGCCCGATCAGTTTTCCGGTGGAACCATTGAACGATATCAGATATATCCCCCAAACGGTTCTTCCAGTCAGATCGAAAGCATTGCCTTTCTGAATCATTATCAATATTACCTTACGGCAGAACAAAGCTCCAGCGGAGATCCCTCTCTATACAGGCTGAACACTGATAATTCATTGAATATTGAAGAGCCTGAGGAAGTAGGTGATCTCATCTACCCCAACCCCTTTACAAGTTCCACAACCATAGAGTATGAGCTGGATGGACATTCTGAAATCCAAATTTCAATATTCAATACCATTGGGGAATTGGTATATCAGTTTGAAAATCGCCTTGATCAGGGTATCCATAAGATCACCTGGGTTCCGGATCACCTCCCTACTGGCATGTATTATGCTATAATAAGGAGCGAAAATGAGGTATCGGTAATGAAGATGGTGAAACAGTAAGATATTTCACTAGCTATAGATTTGCTGTTACTTTTTAGTCATTTCTGCGTCATACAACCAAAACTAACATTTCATTCTCATGAAGACCCGTTTACTTCTTTGCCTGATAACTTTTCTTAGCTTTCCAATATTCATGTTTACACAACAGGTAGTGGATACTACATATCATCCTGAAATTCAGAACCCTGCCTATGAACCGGGTAAAGGGCCTTTAGTTTTTGTAGATGAAGGACATCATAATTTTCATACTATAGATGGCCGTTACAAACCTTTTGCAAATCTTTTGGAAAGAGATGGGTATACTGTGAAAGCTTATAAAGGTGAATTCAACAAGAATAAATTAGCCAAAGCCAAGATTCTGGTCATATCAAATGCATTAAGCGAGCATGTAGAGGATTATGTGATTCCTGATCCATCGGCTTTCGCAGAAACAGAGATTGATGAGCTTAGCCAATGGGTATCTGAAGGAGGAAGTTTATTTTTAATAGCAGATCATATGCCCATGGCCGGTGCAGCAAAAGATCTTGCTGAAGTATTTGGCTTCGAATTCACAAATGGATTTGTATTCGATTCTCTCTCAAGAGGAATTGCATTCTTCAATCTGCAAGAAAAAACTCTGGTTGAAAGTATAATCACCACAGGCCGTGACTCAACAGAAAGTGTGAATGAGGTCGTTTCCTTTACCGGTCAGGCCATTAAAATACCAGATGATGCAAGTTCAATTCTGACTTTTAGTAAAGGATTCATGAATTTTCTTCCTGACACGGCATGGGTTTTTGAAGATAATACGACTAAATACGAAGTAGAGGGATGGTCCCAGGCAGCATATAAAAAATATGGAAAGGGAAAAGTCGTGGTCTCAGGTGAAGCTGCAATGTTTACCGCTCAGCTGTCAGGCCCTGAAAAAAGAAAAGGAGGAATGAATAATGATTACGCTCCTGAAAATTACCAGTTGTTGCTAAATATTATTCACTGGTTGGATGGGAAGCTGGAGTGAGTTTTCCCTTTTCTGTTCATTTCTTTGCTTTCCCAAAGAACCCGCTAGCGCGCGTCTCTGATGCGTGCAACTATTTTCTCGTCTCCTGACGAGATATCTAATTCCTGCTGGCGCGCGTCTCTGACGCGTGCAACTATTTTCTCGTCTCCTGACGAGATATCTAATTCTATCTCCTGCTGGCGCGCGTCTCTGACGCGTGCAACTATTTTCTCGTCTCCTGACGAGATATCTAATTCCTGCTGGCGCGCGTCTCTGATGCGTGCAACTATTTTCTCGTCTCCTGACGAGATATCTAATTCTATCATTTAAAAATAAACAGCCTTCAGCAGGTGACAAATACACATATTTTGGTATTAATATGTAGACACTTACTTCAATATTATGTCGGATAAATATAAAATGCATGAGACCGGAAAACCATATTTCGTAACCCTTACTGTCGTAGGCTGGATTGATGCCTTTTCCAGAATAAACCACAAGATTGCAATAATCAATTCTCTAAAATATTGCCAGAAAAACAAAGGTCTGGAAGTTTTTGCCTGGTGTTTGATGTCCAGCCATTTGCATATGATTGTACGATCGAGTGGTAAATCTGAACTATGGGAGATTCTCAGAGACTTTAAAAAATTTACAGCCCGAAAAATATTGAACCAAATAATCGAAGAACCTGAAAGCAGAAGGGAGTGGATGCTACGCTATTTCGAATACTCCGGAAAACATATAAAAAGAGTCAGTAAATATAAATTCTGGCAGGATGGGAACCATGCAGAAATAATTTACAGCCCTGCATTTTTCTACAATAAATTCAACTATATTCACAATAATCCTGTAAAAGATATGATTGTTGAAAGGGAAGAAGATTACTTATTCAGCTCCGCAAGAAACTATGCTGATCTTGATTCCTTGATAGATATAATCAAAGAAAGTTCACAACTGATTACATATTGAATCCTTGCGCGTTTGGGAACGCGCTGACAGTTGCACGCGTCAGAGACGCGCGCTAGCAGAGAGACAAGCGGTATGTGGGCACGGATCAGGAGATCCGCGCCAGCAGGATTTCTAACTGCAAATAATCAGACAGATATTTCCTAAAGCACGATCATTTTACGGGTTTCTCTGAAGCTGGTGCTTTTTCCATTTACTTCCATTCTGTAGTAATAGATACCCGCTTCGAGTGAAGCCTTATTCATTTCGACATGGTATTTACCTGCAGGCAGATGGCTGTTTTGCAGCACCATTACTGCGCGGCCGGATATATCATGAACACTGATGGTCACAAGTGCATCCTCAGCAATTCCATAGTCAATGCGTGTTTTATCACTATAGGGATTCGGGAAGTTTTGCCCGAGGAATGTAGCGCCCTGCAATCCAAATTCAGCCCCACCCAGGCTGCTTACCTTAAGATCGCAGCTAAGAGTACCCAGTGGGTTGAATTGCTGATCACCATAGAGTTGGGTGACTTCAATATTGGAATAAACTAAGTCTTCGCTCCTATCCCATAGCTTGAAGCTGATCTCATTACCTTTAGTGAAGCCATCCGTCATTTCAGTGGTTGGGTCATCTGTTCGTGCAATGATGCCATCATAGCCTTTTTCGTCAAGTACTATAACAGCTGATCCAACCTGCAAATCACCATCGTAAACAGCGATCTCATCTCCTTCTTCTACTTTAAATCCATCTGTACTTAAGTCTCGAACCACAATATTCATGGGCGAGAAGGGATTTGTTGCATGCCATGCAAAGAAACTTGTCGGATTTACCGGTGCGGGATACGATAGCGTCGGAGTGGATTTTGACGGATCGGAATGGGTCAGGGTACAGTCGGTATTCACGTTGATGTAATATCCTTCACCGGGTATAAAATTGACAATAGTATTAATCCATCCGACACCAGGTATATTCTGAATGATTCCGCCTGATTCGCTTAAAACTTTTACAAGGTAGCCGGCATCGATCAATGGTTGAAGAATTGTAATGGCAACTTGAGAAACATCACAGGGATAACTCATGATGTTCCATCCTGTATAGAGTGGTATGTCGTAGGGATATGTAACGGTAGTACCATCCGCAGAGATGCTTCCTGCTGTTGTCAGGTTAATGTAATAACCCTCGGTATTGCTCATGCTACCGATGGTGTTCAGCCATCCCGGGCCGGGAATATATTGTACAATTCCTCCTGCTTCGTCGCTGATCTTTACCAGAGTGCTATTGTCGATCAGTGGTTGAAACATGTCGATCATGTTTGGTGAAGTAGGTGTGACGAAGAATGAAGTTATATTCCAACCTGCTGCCAGGTCAGTCAACTGGTTCTGGCTTGTAACTCCTGGAACCCCTGTGATACTAAAATCATCAATAGCTATATCTGATTGATATGTAGCTCCTGTTAATCCGGTAAACCTTATTACCAGATCATCTTCCGAAATATAGGAATCCAGAGAGATCGTTTGTTCCTGCCATGAATTTCCCTGGTCACCTGATAAACTCCAGATATTTGAAGACCATGATAACCCGCCATTCGTTGATACCTGGATAGATAAGGTTCCCATACCTGCTCCATACATATGGTACCAAAATTTCAGTTCAGCACTCGACAGTCCGGTTAAATCAAACATGGGGCTTGTCATATACCCTGTATTCGCATAGCATCCTGATGCTTCCGTATACAGGTAATTACCCCCGCCGGTATGATCAGAAGTTGGCCCGGTACCACCTGAGGCCGTTGAACCGTTGAAGATATTCCAATCTATATCATCACCTGTAATATTTGTCCAGCAAGACTCCAGGAGGACACTGGCATCAGGAGTACAGGCTGCTGCAGGAGTATTAGTTGTCCATGAATCAAATGTCTCTGTATATGGAAAGTTGTTTATTCCATTGCAATCATATACATCAATATAATCTGTCTTTACTTCTGTATCGCTTCCAAAAGCATTGGTTGCCTGCAGCGTAACCGTATAGAGACCTGCTGCATCAAACTGAACCTGGGGATTTTGAGAACTGGAACTTGTTGAACCCACATATGTAACTGTAGAAGGTGAAAAAGACCATGACCATGAGCTGGGGATATTTGATGACATATCCGTAAAATTGACCGTTAGTCCGTCTTGTGGATTCAGATTATCTGCACTAAAATCAGCTACCGGTGGTGTTGTTGCTGCGGACCATAAGTCTGATTCCCATAAGCCCCTGCCGAAAGTAGCAGCGCGAAGCAGGCTATTTGAGGGCGTTCCATCATAATATATTTCTAGTTCCGTTACAACGACATTTGGCAAACCACTATTGAAGGAAAACCAGTTGCTTGATCCGACTTTGGCATACACACCAAGATCAGTGGCGGCATATAATTCATTATCTGAACTATTCTGTTTGTTTTGAATAACACACATGACCGGGATATTCGGTAAACCAGCAGAGATATTCGTCCAGGATGAACCGCCATTTGTCGTTTCATAAACTCCATGAGAATTATACTCTCCCATGGAAACCCAGACTGTATTTGGATCGTCGTCCTTAACTGACACATAGGTGATGTAAGAAGAAGAAACTGGTAAGGATCCGGTTATGTTATTCCATGATGAACCACCATTCGTAGTTCGATATAGGATATTTCGATAAGCTGCATATATGTAATTCGAATTGGACGGTGCAACAGCCAAGGATCTGACATAATCAGTATTATTGATCGTACTTATCTTGGTCCAACTAGTTCCACGGTTTGTCGTCCTCCAGATGTCGGCATATCCTGCATATATTGTAGTATTGGTATTCGGATCAATTACAAATGGCGTAACCCAATGGCCAGTTCCGGCAGCAGAAGGTGTCACATCAGTACTTCCACTCCAATGGGTCGTTGTCCTTGTAATAGACCCCCGCGGGTAGGTGCTATACTGTGTATTTCTGGTCGAATAATCGATCAGGCACTCCATTCCATCACCACCGGTAACATCATACCATGTTCCTGACCAGAGCAGTTTAGATCCGTTATCCTGTAAGCCTGTCATAACTTCACTTGAAGTGGTCTGGGCAACACCAAGCCTGTATAACTGACTGATGGTCATTCCATTTGAAATATGAGACCATGAAGACCCACCATTGGTGGTTTTGTATAAACCGCCATCATTACATTCATATAAGGTTGATCCAAAATAAACAAGGTCATGTTTATCGGCATGTGCAACCGGATTTCCACAGGAGTTATATGTTCCGCTGCTCGTCCACATATTACTGTTTGACCAGGAGCTTCCGCCGTTTGTAGATTTCCATGTGTTTACCCCACCTATAAATACAGTATTCGCATTGCTTGGGTCTGCAGCTATACAAAGATCATATCCTCCCTGCCCTCCGGCATCAGTTCCCAGGCAATACCAACCCAGCATATTCGTGCTTGAACCGCTAAATACCTGGCTGAATGATGAACCCGTATTCGTTGATCTCTGGATGCTGCTGAGGCCGCCATCTGTTCTTTGTGAAACAATTGCATATACTCTGCTTGCATCCGCTGCGGTAACTGCTAATTCAATTCTATAGTCAGTGTCGGTATAAGTAGCCACAGCAGACCAGGATGAGCCTCCGTCTGAGGTCTTATAAATAACAGGGATGCCCCAATAATCCTGAGTTGATGCATAAAGAATAGAACTATTCGTTGGATGCATTTCCAGGTCAATAAAATTACTACCGGCTAGCTGAATTGGCCAGCTTGTACCGCCATCTGTTGTTTTATAAATACCATCTGAAGTAGAGGCGTATATAATGTCACTATCGTTGGGATCTATTACAAGGCGATTAATGGTTTTTTTCTGGCTTGTTGAATATGTAAGTCCGGTTGGAAGCCAGGTAGTGCCGCCATCAGTAGATTTCAATACCCCAACGCTATTATTGTCATTGGATTGACCGCCGCTAAGCGACCACATACTTCCTCCGTCCCTGTCGCCTGTTCCAATATATATAATATCATCACCGGCTGTCGGAACAACGACGATTGAGCTGACACCAAGAACGGCGTTATTGTCGGTTAAAACTGTCCATGAGGAACCCCCATTCGTTGATTTCCAGAGTCCTCCTGATGCGGCACCTGCGTATAGATCACCGCTTGACGCTTGTTCAAAAACGCAGTTCAACCTTCCGATCCCGGAATAACCACCACCCGCACTATTTGGGCCCAGGCTTGTCCAGCTTCCTCCGCTACTTCGTGTTGCTGCACCTCCAAGCTGTTCATATATTTCCGCAGCACTAACTTTTGGAAAATCGCCGGTAACAGGATCGATACGGTTTTCCCAATACCATTCCCATCTCCTGAATTGCTTCCAGCCTCCAGCTTTTTTACGAACCCCATTTTCTACATAGTAACCATTATTATCTACGTTATATGGAGCCCAGAACTCGTTGAATTCACGCTGGATATCAAAAAATCCATTGTCTTCCTGCTGTAATGACAAATTGCTTGTCGTAGGGCTTTGGCCGTAAAAGCTTATAGAAAATAGAAAGATTACTCCTATTAGGATTGCCCTTGATAAAGATGATTTCCGTGTCATTTCTTGTTTATTAGTAACTACTATACATGCATTACAAGCAAAAGGTTCTATTTTTTGCTTCTAAAATCTTCTACTCTGTATCGTAATTTAATAAGCAATAATGAAATCGAAAATTATATTGCCTGCTCCAATCGCTGGAGGTCTTTTGTAAATTTGGTTACTACAAATGTAATAAATCTATTTTAGTATTTATAATATTCATGTTTTAAGCCCGTTGGCGCGAGTCCCCCGCTGGCGCGCGTCTCTGACGCGTGCAATTATTTCCTCGTCTCCTGACGAGCTTCAATAAAGTCTGACACACAATTGAGTTTCCCCTTTTCTGTTCATTTCTTTGCTTGCCCAAAGAAACAGAACCAACAGAAACGGCACCCCGGACAAGGTCTTCGACAAGCTTTTGGTTTTTCATATTATCATTGTCAATCAGACTGCCGGGGAGGTGGATGCTTCGCATTTGTGAAATTTCTCCCAGCACCTAGCCCCCTGAACCCATTACATTCCTACTAATGGAATAACAGTGGAACAATGAAACACTGAAACAGTGAATCACCCGCTGGCTCACGTCTCATAATTATTTATTGGTGATTATAATAACATTTGTGAAGGCAATTGGAATACTCCTATTATTCCAGGCTTCTTCAGCCACTACCGTAATCTCTCCTTTAAAGTCCTGTCTGATGGTAGCTTCTTCAATCCATCCTGTTTTAATATCCATTGCACAATCGAAAACCATACCTCCGTCAAGATCATATTGCATTTTCTTTCCCATCATTTCCATACTGGCATCTTTATCCTTAAAGTACGTTTCAGTTTCTCCTTCAATGAAATACGTTTTCTTATCTACACCCGTCAACCTGAAGGAATTCATGGCAGAACCGGCTATACGCTGACCTAATTCTGTAGTATTGCTCCATGTTTCATCAATAGCAACCTGCCTGCCGGGATAAAAGGCTGAAATCAAGGCATAGTTTCCATGATCACCCCTGTTCCCATTTGATCTTTGAGCGTTTCTGTCATCTTGTCGTTCGAAGAAATCATCGCCCCCGCCTTTCCATTCCATATGGTAGAAAATAGCGTATCAATATTCAAGATTTCGGTAATCCTGCCATTCTTATCCAATGTAGCAGTGAATGGCTTACGAACCATCTCCCTCAGGAATCCTGACATCACATTTGTACTGTCCTCCATCTCTGAACTGAGTTCCATTGTTGCAAATAGGCTTTTGTTTATCATCGAAAGCTTCGTATACTGTACCTGGAGGTTATAATTTGAATCAGTGGCTGCCATAACCTCAAAATTGAGGCTCGCTTCGAAGACTGTACTGATCAGCATTTCTTCATCATTCATCATCATGAGGAAATCCGATTCGGTTCGTATGGTCTGGTAATAAGTATGGCCGATTTCAAGTTTCAAGCTGATATCATATTTCTCCTCCTGTATGCCCAGGAAAAGGAGTAGAATAATAAGCAGATTTTTCATTTTGGAGTTTATTATTGTTTAATGATCTTCACAACACTCACCCCTTCCCCACTCCTCAGCACTGCGTAATACATCCCCTCAGGAAGGCTTTCAGGAGTCCATGTGGAGCTATGCTTACCTTGTTGCTTTATACCATCCTCAGCCTTATAAATCGTCTCTCCGATGGTATTGTATATGGTTAACTGAATGTGGGAAGGTTCAGTCAGTTCATACTCGATGGTGGTGGTGGTGGTGAAGGGGTTGGGATGTGTGCGTAGATCTTGTAATATAGGTGGCTCTGATATACCAATAGATGCACAGGCATCAAGGATTTCCTGTTGACTGTTGCACCCTGATCCATTCCAGGATACTTCTACAGCACCATTAGGTGAAGCTAAATAATCACAAATGCTTTGAACTTCGCATTCTGATAGCTGTAAATTACTATTAATCTGTAAATTTGCAATTGATTCAGCCATGATATTATCCAATCCTGACAAGCTTGGCAAGATTTCATTGTCATCAATTCTCAACAACCCTCCTATTGATGTTAGGTTATACAGAGCAGAAATGTCTGTCAGTTTATTGTTAAACCTAAATATCAAATCTTCTCCGACAGATGTTAGATTATCAAGACCATCCAATTTTATTAGTTCATAGTTATCATTTATTTCAAGGTCTTCGCCAATTATTGTAAGACTATTTAAGCCTGTCAGGTCGGAAAGTATCTGACAATCTGTTACTTTTAGATTTCCACCTATTGAGGATACATTATTTAGACCTGAAAGGCTTGTAAGTTCATAACACCCTTGAAAAGAAACCTGCCCCTCAATCATATTGACATTACTCAAGGCTTGTATTTCTGATAACATCCACAATGAGGACAAACCTAAATAACCTCCAATATGGGTCAGGCCTTCTAATCCATTTAAATTGGGTAATGATAAAAGGGTGCTTATCGAAAGACCTCCAACATAGTTCAATGATGACAAACCTTCAAGGCTAATAAGGCTGTCGTTTGAGTATATAGCAAAGTTACCTCCAATTGAATTCAGGCTTTGTAATCCTGAAAATTCTTTTAAAGAGAGATTGTGTCGAACACCGAAATCACCACCGATATGCATCAGATTCTCCAGACCGCAGAAGTTGGCTAAAGATGAATTGTATTCAACCTCGAAAAAACCAACTACGGTATCTATATTGTGTAAACCATATAAACCAATAAGAGAATGATTTTCAGATATTTCAATGTCCTCATTTATTATCGAAACATTCGAAAGTGCGCTTAGGCTTGACAGGACAGGATTATTATGTATTCTTAAGCCCGTACCTATTGAAGTTATTCCCTCCAAACCATTAAGATTTGAAAGCATTTCATTACCCGAACCAAGGCCATAATTACCTATCATCAACATCCCTCCAACTGTTTGAATGTTATCTAATCCTGACAAGCTTGTTAGTATGCCATTATCTCGTAATACTAGATTTCCTCCCACTGAAGTAATCACACTTAAGCCACTTAAATCTACTATATCACTTCCTGATATAAATAAATCCCCTTCAATTTCAGTACAATTAGGAAAGTTGGCCTGGAAACCATCAATTTGATATTGATACGCAAAATCAATCCCATCAGGTAAACACGGTTGAGCATATATACCCGAAACACCTAAGATTAAAATCCAAAACAGTACTAGTGTCCTTATCCTTGTTCCTTGTTCCATGTTCATTATTCGTTATTCCCGAAGGGATGAATCCTCTTTACTGCTAAGATACCAAATCAAAATTCAAAATACAAACTTCAAAAATCAAATAAACTTCAAAAATCAGCCTCAAAAAGGTTTTGAATTTGGAGGATTGGAGCATTTGAATTTGTTTAGAATTTGGAGTTTGGAGCTTGGAGCTTAAAACAGTGGAGATGCGATCCGATGTGGGTCCCTCTTCGCGCGCTATGCGTGCAATTATTTCCTCGTCTCCTGACGAGTGAAATAAGTACAAGAAAAGAATTTTGAATTTAGATTGATCATTTGAGAAGGGGATAGAAGATAGAAGAAGTAAAATCAAAAGCGCGCTCGATGAGCGCGCTTTTGCTGTTGTGACCCCAACGGGACAATAGCTCGAACCAATTTCAGAAGGATTTGAGGTTGTTATTGGAATTGTATTTAAAGTACTATGTGAAGTAAGTGAATTATAACGACTTCATCATGATTATTAAAATAGCAGTCCCACCACCCCGATAGCTATCGGGGACTCCAAAGCTGATATAACAGCCTTAATATTTTTAGTTAACTCATTTCTTTCAGATTCCCCGTGTAGTGTTTGTGCGACTCTGGCGCTACAAGCAGTGTCTCTGTGGGCAAAAATCAAACACTAGACAGACTGAAGCCAAATTTTATCTTCAACACGCTGTATTCCATGCCCTTTCAATAATTGATAAAAAAGAGAAGAACAAAAACTTGACTTCATATTTAACTTATCAGTATATTTGTGGACCTGTTTCTTCAACAAATAGGAGAGAATTAAAAGTCTACTTCGTCAAAGCATTACTCAAAGTGCTGATCATTGTAATTGCGTGAACAATGATGGGGATTTAAAGAAACCCCTTTTAATTGATGACAAATATTAACATCTCGAAATGGAAATACAAACCAACAAAGAAAGGGGGTTAAAGGCAAAGATAAGACTTTTTAGATAGCGTGGCCGGCTATGCAATTTATGACATTTTGTAAATAAAAAATCTTAGAAAATGAAAAACAAAATTAAAACAATGGCCGTTATTATGCTGATGATCAGCTTTGCCATAACTTCATGCAAAAAAGATAGAGCTGTATCAGTAGGCCAGGACAAAAACATTGAATTATCAAACCATAGCCAAAAAGTGTTGAGCCTCATAAAGCAATTTGAGCAAAAAATGAACAGCACATTAAAAGCTGGCGATAAGATTCATATTGATTCAGTAGTATGGAATTCTGAGGCTTTGCAAAATTACAACTACGCAATCCCCGATACATCTACCAGGGACTTTATTGTTTACAAAGCAAATTACACCCTCAGTGTAAATGCTAATAATATGGCGTACCTGACCGATGTGCAAACCCTGAACAGCCAGATGGAAACGGACATTCAAAATCAGATTGAATCTATCGATAGCGAGGAAACATACATGCGTTTTTGTGACGTTGTACTGGACTCCATTGTGAGTAATGTAGCCTTCTTAACTGCAATTAACGGATTTGGTTATAACCTTGTTGCTGGTTACTATCCCTTCAGTGATGACGATGATTGGATTTGGGGGACGCTGGGAGAAGATCCACCCACTGTTCCTCCAGCAGGAAAATGTGATGGAACCATGTATGGTGTTTCAGATGGATCGAATGAAATATCCTGGAGGCTAATGTATGGCTCCAATACATGGGTAGGTGGTTCAAGTGGATATACCGACCTCGTTACTATTGAAGTAGAGCCTGGTGATTTTGAAAACCAGATCTATATTGATTATACTAGTACGCTTGACAAGTGTTTGTATAATGAAAACCTGCAGTATTATTTGCTCGAAGCTGATGAGATCATATACAATGGTGATCCAACCGGTGTTAAACCCCAGGGGAAAAACTTCGTTAGCATAGAAATCGATGATACCTGGGGAGGTAGTTTCCCCAACACATACTATTGTCATTATTATTACATAACATATGGGGTACCCTATCAGAACTCAGGAAATTAATAATTAATTAACAAGGAAGGCCTGAAGTCCAGGCCTTCCTGCTTATTTTTTACATATGAACAGAGTAATATTCATGATCCTGTTGTGCGTGTATTTCCAGTTTCCGTTAGCTGGACAAGATAACACCTGGGAGACTATTTACGCTACTCCTCTGAATGAAGCTGCAGGTGAGCTGGTTGAAGCGAATGACGGAAGTATATACATATCAGGATTCCAAACCAAACCAAATGAAATCTTTGGTCATTCTAAAGGATTGATTGTTAAACTGGATAAATTTGGTGCCTTGGTAGATGATCTTCAAATAAGTATTTCCAATCGCCGGTATATTATTGTTCATCTGTTAATGGATTCAAAAGATTCGATAATTGCTTTTGGATACTCCTCCGACACTGTACAGCATCCACTTGGAGGACATAATAAAACGAAATTGGAATTCAGAAGGCTTGATACAAATCTTAATACTTATTATGATGAATCATTTGCATTCCCTCCTCAGTACAGAATGTTCATTTGTGAAATGAGAGAAGGTATCTTTAATGAATATTTCGTTTGTGGATCCATACATCAATATGATAGCAGCGGGACACTTTTCCCATATCTATATATTTTTGACGAAAATTTAGATAGCATTGATGCCCGGTTTTATCTCGATGAACGAGGAAACCCACAATATGCAAAACAATTGCCGGATTCAACAATTTGGTTAACAGATGCATTCAATTCATCATATTACATCATTGATAACGAAATGAACCTTGTTGAGTATGAGTATGCCAGGCCACATCAAATAAATAATCCCTACGGAATAAAATGGGATACGGATACCTCCTTTTATATGACCGGAGAGTGGGATGGTGGAAACGACCATGATATCGGATTATACAGACAATTACATCCTATTGACACATCAAACAGTATATTTAAATCGTGGGGAACAAGTAGTATGGATTTACCGGCATATAGTGCCTTGGATTTTAAAAATAAGGATTCAATATTCATTGGGGGGACAAGAGGCTTTGGGCTTTTTTATGCCACCTGGCCGTCTTGGTATTACATATTGCAAACCGATAGCAGCCTTAATATTCGCTGGGAACGTTTTTATGGTGGGGATGCTTACTACTGGATGCAGAAGATCGCAGCAGCAAAAGACGGTGGTTGTATCATTGTCGGAACCCGATATGATTATCAGAATGTAAGCGAAGAAGAACTCGATATTCATATACTTAAACTGAATTCTGAAGGGCTCCTGGTGAGCACTCCAGAAGAATCTTCCATAGAAATGCGGGAGGCCCTGGTGTTTCCAAACCCCGGTACAGATTACCTGAAGGTGAGGGTGGCTGCACATTACAAGAAAAGCATTTTTGAACTATATGATATCAGCGGCAAAACTGTACTGTCGAAACGGATAAATGGCAAATGGGGAGAGGTGAATACCGTTGCGCTCAAATCCGGAACTTATGTATACCGAATATATAATGAGGAGGGCTTGTTTGAGAGTGGGAAATGGCTGAAACAATAAAGCGAAAATCGAGGATCGAAGATCGAACACCGATAAACGAACATCATATTTCAAATTCAGGATACAGAATTGTAAATCATTTCCCGGGGAGTCCTTTTTTGGATAAGCAAAAAAAGTGCAAGAGAGAATTTTGAATTTAGATTTATCATTTGAGAAGGGGATAGAAGATAGAAGAAGTAAAATCAAAAGCGCGCTCGATGAGCGCGCTTTTGCTGTGTGACCCCGGTGAGTAATAACTCGAACCAATTTCAGAGGGATTTGAGGTTGTTATTGGAATTGTATTTAAAGTACTATGTGAAGTAAGTGAATTATAACGACTTCATCATGATTATTAAAATAGCAGTCTCACCACCCCGATAGCTATCGGGGACTCCAAAGCTGATATAACAGCCTTAATATTTTTAGTTAACTCATTTCTTTCAGATTCCCCGTGTAGTGTTTGTGTGACTCTGGCGCTACAAGCAGTATCTCTGTGGGCAAAAATCAAACACTAGACAGACTGAAGCCAAATTTTATCTTCAACACGCTGTACTCCATGCCCTTTCAATAATTGATAAAAAAGAGAAGAACAAAAACTTGACTTCATATTTAACTTATCAGTATATTTGTGTACCTGTTTCTTCATCAAATAGGAGAGAATTAAAAGTCTACTTCGTCAAAGCATTATTCAAAGTGCTGATCATTGTAATTGCGTGAACAATGATGGGGATTTAAAGAAACCCCTTTTAATTGATGGCAAATATTAACATCTCGAAATGGAAATACAAACCAACAAAGAAAGGGGGTTAAGGGCAAAGATAAGACTTTTCAGATAGCGTGGCCGGCTAGATATGAAATCAAGATTTGATAAACCAAGAAAACTCAAATTATGAAAACTTTTAGCAAACTAACGCTTATACTATTAGTATTGAGCCTCACCTGTGGGTGTAAAAAGAACTTTGACAGTCCTCCTGTTTCCCAAACAGGCCAATCACCAATTCATATTTGTAAAGTTGAGAAAAGGATACATTCCTTTATTGATAAAATGAACAACCCAACAAAGACTAGTGGCGAATACACCGTCGATAGCACGATTTGGTATATTGAGGCAACACTAAATTACACTTATAGTATTTGGGATTCGTCTTTTGCCGTGCAAATATTTGACTCCTCATTTATCAGTATTTCTTTGAATGGAAATAACCAGGTGGATGATTCAGACGTCACTGACGCTTATAATGAACTTGAAGATAGTCTGGGGGTGCACTGGGATAACATTTCAGGAACCACAAAGCACTTAATTGCGACCGATGTTTCATTAGTAAGCAACTCAAGTGGCAGAATCGTTCTTCGATTGGTTTCGGCCATTGGCAGTGGTTCTGGGGAAGGAAATTACGCGGCTTTTGGAGCTGACGACCATTGGATCTGGGGATGGGACCTTGGTGGTTGTGGACCTAACAATGCCACATCATCAGATGCGGCTGCAGAATTGGAATACAAATATATGAATCCGATTGTCGCAACTGATCCTAATTATCGTGTATATTTCACTGATGTTGAAATTAATGTACATGCTTACCCTGAAGATTTTCCGGATCAAAATAATCCAAATGGTGAATACAGACTTTTTCAGTATACTCAGGGTTTCCCATTTACTACTGAGCCATGTATAGAGGATGATGAACTAAATTATTATCTTAGCAGCAATGGTATTGAACATATAGTTAATTATTATGAGCCTGCAGGCTTTGACTTAACTACGCTTGATGTTAAAGAGGATGTTCTTAATGGAGCTCCATATATATATGGGAGACGACATGTGCTAGATATTTGGTATGGTGAAATCGATTACACAACTACAAGTCCTTCATCACTTTAGTCAATCATTTTCTAGGAATTTTGACCAGAATTAATTAACTACATTCGAAGGCTTATGGCTAAAATAACCACTATTATTACCTCTTTGCTGATAGGCTTGATTATTTGTGGTCAAAATTCTTTTGAGCTTCAAATCCAAATGCCAAATTATGAAGTCCCTGGTGACTTAATTATTGATGATGAGGGTAATTATGTCATTGCTGGGGCTTCCCTTGAGGTTAGTACCCTCGTACATAGTGGGATTTTATTAAAAGTAAGTGCTTCTGGTGAGGTAGTTACAACTGTGACTTATTCTGTGCCAGATAGCACTTGCGTATTTAGTGATATTATTAAACTTGATAGTAATTATCTGGTTTTCGGAGGTATCGGGCCAATTTCGTCAGGATTGACATCGATAATGATCTGTTCCTTCGATTTTAATTTAAACTATCAATGGCGAAAAAGTTATTCGATTTCTGATATCCATGTCCTTGGAGGCTTTAACGCAAAAATAGATTTAGATAATAGTATTGTAGTTCTTGGATCGGTTTATAAGGAAGTTAAGAATTTAAGTCCTGATCCATTTGAATTCCGGTGTAATCAGCAAGGGGATAGTATTTTGATGGTCGTTGAGACAATAGACTATCATCAAACAGTATTTGATTTCTTAATCAAACCTGATTCTAGTGGATATATTTCTTTTGGTGAAGGGAATTATCCTCCTTATCCAAATTATCACACATGTGGAGCATACTACAATCGTTCCTTCATCCGTGAGCATGTTGTGGAAGTGCCAGATGAGCGTTTTCACTCGTCTCATACAGTTAGGTGGATTAGTGATCATGAGTTCTTTATAAGCGGTAAGAAAAACATTTCGGTTAATTATTCATTAGTTCAGGGAGCTGGCTTGAAGAAGATGGATACCTCATTTTCTATACTTGATGAAGTGGATTTCGCTCACATACCTGATACTGCCAGTTATCCGGGATGGGATAGGAATTTTGATTATTTGGACATCAACAACATCTTTTTCACTTGGACTAAAAACTATGATGATTGGTTCCAGAGCATGCCATCGTGGATTGTGCTAACAAAATTTGATTCAAGTTTGAATACAATATATGAGCGTCATTTTGGTGGGGATGTGATGTATTCATCCTATCAAATAAACGCTACAGATGATGGAGGATGTATTATTTCCGGAATTAGATACGATTACAACCTCCCTGGTTATAATTACGACCTGTATTTAATAAAGACTGATGAAAATGGCTTGGTAACTTCGATTGATGAGGAGAGAGAAATAAATGAGGTTAATGTTTGGGTGAGTCCAAATCCTGGCACAAACCACTTGAAAGTGCGCATAGCCGCACATTACAAGAAAAGCATTTTTGAACTATATGATATCAGTGGTAAAATTGTTCTGTCTGAACGGATAATTGGCAAATGGGGAGAGCTGAATACCGTCGCGCTCAAATCCGGAACTTATGTATACCGAATATACAATGAAGAGGGCTTGTTTGAGAGTGGGAAATGGCTGAAACAATAAAGTGAAAATCGAGGATCGAAGATCGAACACCGATAAACGAACATCATATTTCAAATTCAGGATACAGAATTGTAAATCATTTCCCGGGGAGTCCTTTTTTGGATAAGCAAAAAAAGTACAAGAGAGAATTTTGAATTTAGATTGATCATTTGAGAAGGGGATAGAAGATAGAAGAAGTAAAATCAAAAGCGCGCTCGATGAGCGCGCTTTTGCTTTTGTGACCCCGGCGGGTGATAAGTCGAACCAATTTCAGAAGGATTTGAGAATGTTGTTGCAACTTTAGTTAAAATATTTCAGAGAATGAGTCAGTTAGACTAATTTCACTTGGAGCCAAAATCAGAATATACGGAGTAGAGAATGTACACTTTAGCTTTTGTACCTAAGTGTCCAAGTTAGGCTGATGCCCTACAATTTCATCACTCAGGATTGGGTTTATCTGTACATGTGAAATTTAGAACTTAATTATTTTCTCAGTTTCTGATACAGTATTATTGTGTCTAAGTACAACATAATAAATCCCCGGTGGTTGATTAATAAGTGATATGCTACATTCTACTCTCCCTGCTTGAACCTTCCCCAAGCTATGTTCTTTAATTTTAGCACCTAACGCTGAATAGATATCAACTTTCAAATACCCTTCATGAAGAACATTTATTTCCAATTTAAATGCATCTTTCGTTGGATTAGGCGCAACTTGAATTATTGAGGCACAACTCTCTGAAACAAAATCCTCACTTTCACTGTTTTTCGAGGATTTTAGCAATTGCTGGATTAGCTCTTCTCTTTTGATTTTATAATCGTGAAATGACTTTGGTACTAATTCATTGTGCATAGTGTACATGCTACTCTTATAGCCTGAATCAGGTAAGTGAGTATAAATATACCCCAAGTTTATTATAGCAAATATTGAATCTACTGTATTTCTAGGAACATTTAATACACTATCGAGCCAGTTTATAGCCTCTTGAGGATTATCCATCATAATTAGGCAATGCATACCCATCCAATCTGCTGATCTACATAATAGACTATCTTGATCAGCATTTATAACGGACCTGTAGTAAATCCTGAGGCTATCATAACTGCTCCCATTAACCTCTTCTAAAATATATAATTCTCTTAATGAATGAATTGCATGAGGATCTTTGGGAAAGTCACCAATAATAACTTTTAAGCTGGAATCAGCTTGATTATATAAGCCAGAATCAATTATTTCTTTAGCCTCATCAAAAAGTTGTCCGGCCATCCCACCATCTTTAACACAGTATTGTCCTATTGACCAATATGGGTCGTAATCATATGAACCAACCGGAATCAAATCTTCATCAGGATTAAATGTTGAGCACCAAGAATTGCATTCAATGTTATAAACTGTTGAAAAATCAATAGGGAGTGGAATGGCATACGGATCCTCGATATCAAAATATACCAATTTCACGAAAGGATCTGTATTCGCCGGATCGTGTTGAAAATGATTATATCTTAATTCTTCTGGGTAACTGCTATATGAAAAATAACAGTGAGTTGAATTTTCAATAAATCTTTGTGTTTGTGATACATAATTCGCATTTTGATTACCCAAAATTGTTGTTTCACTGTTACCAAATGCAGTAACACCATATTTATTATCATGTATATGGTTGTTTGAGATATTCGCTCTACTAAAAAATACATCAATAGCTCTACAATCGCCTGAAGCGTTCGTGCTAAAAATTTCATTAGATGTAATATTCTTATCTGCTCCTACATTATTTCCGGCATGATAAAGTTCAATTCCGTTACAATGGTTGATTTCAATTTCGTTATTCTCCACTGTAAAAATCTTATAATCGTCAATACTGATTACTGCCTTGCTTTCAGTAGAATTAGTGTTTTGAATTACATTATCTTGTATAACTATGCTATTCTGATTAACACTTGGATTTGAAACCGAAATATATGTATTTCTTAGCAGATCATTATTTTGAACCAACAAATTACCACCTTGAAAATCAACAGTAAGATTTTGAGTTTCTGGGTCCAAAGCATCTATAGAAAGATCTCCTTCGTATTCTATATTGCTAGATTCAAATAAAATATTATCTAAATCTAAAGAGTTACTTTCTCCAACAATCGACCCCGTGAAACTAAAATCTTTAAATGTATAATCTTTGGCTACGTTATTTATGAACAATGTAAACTCAGGCAGTGGAAGGGCTGTTCTCTCATCAAAAACAACAGACGAAAGGGCATTCATTGTACCCTGCAACTCAATCTGTCCATCACCTCGCATAGCAATAACATTCGTTGGAGCAGGAAGAAACAGTGTTGCATTTTCAGATACAACTAAGTTGCCACCATCATAAAAATCAAAGTAATTGCTATAAATAGAGAGGGTAGCATTCCCCGTAATCGTAACTTCATCTCTGACAATAGTAGGATAAGTATAATTTTCATCTGTGCTTATCGTAGATGGGTGAACAAAATAGTACAAGGGAACTTGAGTAATTGAATTATTTTCAATAGGAATTGGGTCATTATGATCATACACCACGAAAGGTTCTTCTGGATTAATTCTATAGTCTACAATTGAAAAGTCAGCAATTTCTCCAACCCCCTCATTGTTTGGATCAGTTTCCTCAACCCCAAGAATGAATTTTAGGTTAGGAACATCTTGATTGGGGAAGTTTTCTTGAATATAATCGGAAATATCATATCCTATCTCGATGGGCACATCATTATATCCGTCCATCGGTAACTCTCCCCCATCTAGCCAAAATGAAACTCAGAATCCATTGCATAAAATACTTTTGAATAACTTGATAATTCACCTGGAATTTGACCATTAGGATCGTCTAAAATATGAATACCAATCCTGATCATACTTCGTTTATTGTGTTTAACCTTAATTTTAGCAATCACCTGAGGTTGTCTATATTCAACTTCTTCAATAATATGTAACCCTAGAAAATCATTCGCCAACTCATATGGCAACCAAATAAAGCCTTCGTTACCCCAATCGTCATCCCAAGAGTTTGCTACTTTAAAAGCGCCATATCCCAAACTACCACAGTTTACTAAATCATCATAACCCACAATAGTCATAAGGTGCATCTCTCCTCCCCATGATGTCAGGTATATCTCATCGTATGCGGGCCTGGTCCTAGATTTGCAGTTGTATGCTGTCCCATTGCCCTCGCAAAAACTCCCACTCCACCTGATATCTTCTATTATTATCGGTATCATGATTTTCTATCCATGCTTTAATTTCCTCAATACCATTGGGATAAAGATTGCTTGCCAATTATAGAACTATGAAGCACTATTCTGTTCCAAATGCCACTTTCATATTGATCAAATTCGCTTAACCACGCTTTGTTCTCATACATTCCTTTTCCCCAAACAGTCATATTTGGACATCCATTATCCATAACGATTTCCCATCCTTTTACAGCATCAGAACCTTGATTTTCATTCCCGTTAAAATAATTCCATGTATAACATTGAGGATAACGGTTCTCTTGCATAGATGGCATTTTCATCCCTTGATCTGTTGAATTCGTATGCAAATGCATAAGAAATCCCGGAAGCCTGAGCACATGAGTTATATAAATTTGAAGTACTGGGAGATTGATTAAAAATTGATACGAAAATACTTTGTTGTAGAATTGTCTACACTTGTTGTTAGGTTTAGTAGTGATTGTGGATTAATAATAAAAGGTGATGCCTCTCCTAATCGAATTGCCAGGCCCAATAGTCCAGGGTCCTTCATTAGAATTTGGATTGATGTTAGTAACTTGAGATGCTGAACTTATTGCTATTAAGACCCAGGCAACAGAAATACAATAATTTTCTTATCATAATATGGTTTCTATTGGATTAATATTTTTTTTGACAAGATTTGTTCCGCACATGCTAGTTTTATTATATATAGTCCAGGCTTATATTGTGAAACATTGAGCCTAAATACATTGTTTCCCCGACTGTTTTGGATGGATTCATAACTAACTATCGTTCCGTCAATATTAAATAGATAAACCTTTAATATAGGACAGCTTTCACAAAAGGACTCAGGAATGTTGATGTTAAGAAAAGAACTTGTGGGGTTTGGATACATTAATATTTCACATTCCGACCTTCTAATAGATTGAACCCCAACAACCGGGTTCATTGATCTATTAAGCGGTGGACCAAGTGATAAGTATTCCCATCTGGAAAGAGAGTATAAATAATCGTCAGGAGAAAATGCTATTTGCTGAATACTCTTATTTGTGATATTATGGGTACGATCTTCCCAGGTTTCACCATTATCTCCTGAATAAAAGATACCTGATGTAAGATACGACTGATCTTCACATCCAACAAAAACTTCATTTCCACGTGAAATAACCGAAACAGCATCCATGTCAGGTAATACGTTCTCCCATGTAAATCCATAGTCTTCCGATTTATATAATCCAGTGTAATAGCACCCGGCATAAAGCTCATTGTTAGGACTGATTGCAAGAGATGGAATATTGTACATAATCAGTCCTATTCGACTCCAACTATCTCCGCCATCGTAGGATACATATAAGCCTCCGTCAGTACTTGTATAGCTTGTTGCAGCCAGATAGATTAAACTATCCGACACAGCAAGAATCGATCTAATGGCGGTATTTTGATTAAGAATAAAGCAAGTATCCCATGTCACTCCATTGTTTGTACTCCGCATTAAAAACCCCCAACTACCAACTAAAATTGTACTTGGAGATAAATGTTCCAGTGCTATGCAATTATTATTTGTAGTTAATAATTTTTCCCAGCCTTCGCACCAGTTCACGGATTTGTATACTCCCCTGTTTGTTCCTGCATAAATCACTTCATTTTCATTCCGCAATAATGAATAAACAGTAGATACGCCATACTCAATTTCGTAGAACTGCCATGAACCACCAGCATTAATTGACCTGTAAACCCCTCCATGAGGATATGCACCATATGTTTTTACACCTATAATTACCGTATCATAACTAATTGGTAGAATTGATACTGGTTGAATGGTGTCATCAACGTACAATGGTTGCCAGGAATGCTGAGAATAGAGGAATGCAGAGATATGCAGTAATAGTATGAGAAAATGTGTCCTTATCATCATGTCTCTAAATTATTAGTTGAGTCATTACTACAGATGATGAAAAGATTTCTGCTATGAAATCAATCAATACAAATCAAAAAAGTGTTTAAATAATAATTCTCAAGAAAGGTCAGTGTAAATATAACAAAAATTTTGACGATTTCAAAACTATTTAGAGGTTTTTAAACCAGTTGTTGTTATTGAAATATTTCTAAATTTACATCAAAATTCACAGGAGTTAATCATTTTGTTAGAGAAGATCTGCCTTCAATAACATGATCTTGAATGAATAATAATAATCAAATCTTATTGGTTATTTATCGATTGGCCTAAGGTTGAACGCATCAGGGCAAACTCTAATTTTGACTTTTTCTGCAGTTGATACAGAATCATATGTTCAACTTGATATAGTTATTCTAGTACTTGGATTTGTTTTGATGATTAGTCCATGGCTTGTTCAGGCAGGTATTAAATTGATGAGAAATAAGAATAAAAGGTGACAACACTCGGTAGTAGTGGTTCAAAGTTAGAATTAATGCTAAAAGCAAATATGTTTTGACACCATATTTGACACCCAGCTAAATCAAAAGCCTGTAAATTAATATTTTACAGGCTCTTTGTGACCCCAACGGGACAAAGCTCGAACCAATTTCAGAAGGATTTGAGGTTGTTGGTGGAGTTGTATATGAGTTTTATTTCAGCAGGTATGAAGATGTAGTGCTTCTCATTTTCCATTTTATTATTCTGGTGAACATTACTTTGGCTACGCACAGTTTAATAATTGTGACTATAGATGCAGAAACGACAACACTAACCACCCCGGATCGGATTAAAATGGCCACCCTGAATGTCTGATTGTCAATATATTCAGACGATCAATTAAAAATACTCAAGACTGCACAATGAGCCGGATCTGTGCAGGTTTATACAAATCAATATAATGATACAGACCTCATTTACATCACCTAGAGTTTTATCAGTGGCTTGTAAATTCCCTTAAAAAATAGGATTGTCAACTAAAACAGTCGATAAGAAAATTCATAGTCATGTTTTTCTCTTTATAAGAGCTATTGGAATTGGAGTCTCTAAAGACTGTAGGCGCTATGCTCTATCTTTCAAAATCATGGTTAATAACTTTTCTGCGGAATTGGCTTACCTTTTTGATATTCCAGTATTAATATGTAGAGAATCACGATACTAATAAAACCTTCAACAAATTCGATTGCTCAGACCATTCATATGCAAATTGAATTGGTCCAAGAATTTGATTCAGCTTTAGAGAAATAAAAAAACACATATCAACTTATAATCTTAAACTCTCCAAGAGATAGTAACGGCAAACAAAATATATAAATCAGGCAGCTAATTACCTGAACTTACATAGGCAGCAGTAACCTGATTAGCTATCTTTTAACCTTGGTGTTAGTTGTGTAAATTCTGGAATATGTACAACTGACAATTGTATAAGAACATGATGATAGTTTCTTCCATTGTTCATTGCATGAAAGAGATTGAACGCTTTATTTATTAATTTTAACCCAATATGTTATGAAAAAAATTTATTTTTTTATTGCGGCTATAGTTGCCTTTCCGCAGCTATTGAGTGCGCAGATTGACTACACTATCACTAAAGATTCGGTAGGGAATGATCATACCTTGCTCCGTCTTGAACACCAGAATGGACGCTATGCCGAATACATGTTAGAGGGTAATCCTGATGATATTTCAGCATCCTTCGTGGATTACATTAATCAGGATCCCCTGTTCGAAAACACTACTGATGACCAGCTTGTAGCTACCATCACCCTTCCGGCAGCCGATCTTGGGTTTACCCCTATTGAATTCTGCAATGTTGGGGACAAGATATATTGCTTTGGTGGGAATGCGGTATTTAGTGTCGACCCGAGCACATCAAACATCACAAATGTCATTCCCCTAAGTAATGCTGGTAGTTTTTTTATACAAACTGTCTTGCAGGATATTCCGGCCAACAGGTTTATCATGGGCGATGCTTCACAAAACCGTCTGTTTGTGGCTGACCTTAGCAATAATTTTTACGTCATCAATACACTTACTGATCAGGTTATTGCAACACATACCTTAGCAGCTTTTACCGAGCAACAATCAACATGTATAGGTTATAACTCCGATGATGATATCGTGTACTGGATGGTAAACTCCTGGGCAGATGGGACTGTGATCAACTCCTATAATGCTTTAACAGGCGCTGCATTGCAAACCGCCAGCTTTGCTTTTCAGATTAACGACATGCTGTTTTCGAATGGGGCAATATTTGTACTTACGAACCACCCCGGCTTAAAAAAGATTGATAAAAGCTCCTTACAAGTGCTGAATTCATTGGTTTCTGCAGGAGGTTTTTATAATATTGTAGATATGCCAAACGACAGAATTGCAGTTCATGCAGTTCATCAAGCAGGCAATGATATTATTATAATATATAGCACAATTGATCTTTCAATTTCACAAACCATTGCGAGCAGTCAGTCAAACCCTGACTTGCCCATGAAAAGCCACCTATATAACAATACATATGATGCAATAGTTGCAGTGTTTTACGATGCTTTATTAGGTCATAATATTGTTGAGACATTCAAGGCTGATGCTCAAGGGGTTTATCAAACCGATGATTATTTTTGGATAATTTATAATAGGCCTATATCGAATTTAGCACAGAAACCCAACAATAATTATGTGTTTCTATCCGGCGAAAACTATTTAAACAGGTATAACTTAGCGAATTATACTTTGCTTCCGGTTCCTGGTACGATCCAGTCATGTACAAGCAAAGATTTGATTGTAGCCGAAATAACCGGTATTGATTATGTTTATTCAGCGAACGCCCTGGAGGGATCCTATAGCAAACACTCTTCTACGACTACAGTTTTAGATGATATCAATCAAACTGCTTTCAAGACGAACATTGGTTGTTATAATATTCAGAATGATAAGCTGTATTTCCTGAATAACCGGATTAAGTACGAAAACTCAGGTCTTGCTATTGTGAATGCTACGAACAACAGCGTAATAGATATAGTGCCATTGGGTGCCTACCTTACTGATGTTGTATACAATAAAAACACGAACCGGGTGTTCGTTTCGAGTCCTAAAGAACAAGAAGTGTATGTTATCGACGGGCAAACTAACTCACTTATTAGTTCTATATCGATATTGGATAAACCAACAAAACTATATTCAAAGGGAGGAAAGGTGTATTGTGGTGGTAGCAACTACCTGAATGTTATAGACGCGTCTACATTGACTTGTTCTCCGCTTCAACTAGTTTCGTCTGGCAGTGGAAGTTGTGTTCGTTTTGAACATAATAACACTGCAGACCGACTATACGTTTTGCATAATGCCCAGTACCCCCAGGTTGCAGAGATTGACTTGATCACAAATACCTTATTAAATGTACATATCTTAACCCAATTACCATGTGATGATATCAAATATAATCCCATTGAAAATGAGATTTATTTAGGATCCAGTAATCACAAGAAAGTATTTGTTTATGATGCGAGTAATTTTTCTTTTATCACGGAAATTGAGCTTCCAACTGGTCTTGGGAATACTATTGATGGCATGGATCTTGAATTTGACATATACAAGAATAAATTATATGTTTTTGCAGATCCTGATGGCAGTAGGCAAGGAGGTTTTGTATCGGCAATCAATTGTGTTGATCATAGTGTAATAAGTAATAAATATTCTGGTTCGCCTGAAGATGCGATAAGCTACAATCCGATAAACGACCAGGTATATTATTACAATAATTTTATTAATGGGGATAATCGATTGGAGGAATATTTTTCGGTAGATGACTGCCTTGATGATATGACGGAAGCACAGTTGAGTGCCGGAAATTTATTATCCAGAAACTATAACCTAAACTATCAATATGATTTTATTGAAGAAGTCTTCATCCCCTCCACCAACATGCTCTACATGCCCAATGGAGCTTTTTCAAACGTAAGCGTGATCCAATGTCATAATGATTACTTCGAAGTGGAGGCCGGCTGGAATTGGCTCTCATTTCCGCGCATGGAACGCTACCTGGATGGTGATTTTGATTCCGAAGCTGAACTTTCGTATTTAAGCGTTTTCCCCGAAAGGTATCTGAAAATGCATTATAAGTTTCCATATTTAGCAACGTATTACAAACAATTTGATCCAAATGGAGTCCCGCAATGGAGTGGCTCCCTTGGCGACTTGAATAGTACTAAAGGTTATAAACTCAGAATAGGTGGAAGTGATGATCCCATGTACACGCATTTAAAAGGTGGCAAATTAGAGCCGGAAACCTATATGGATCTTTATGAATCCGAGCCAGAAAACTGGGTGGGCTATTTTGTTGAATATCCCCAATTGCCACAAGATTGCTTCAGCCCAGCTACCTGGGACGCACTTACCTCTGTTGTTACCCGCTATTGGTCCATTTATAAAGTTGAACCTTCGGGAGGGGGCACATACTGGCTAGGGTCCGGGGAGGTCACACCCTTTGAATACGGCGATCTGGTTATTTTAACCGTTGACGATGATCATGCTTTCTCATGGGTAGAGAGCGATAATCATACGGAAGCACTTGGACTACCTGAAACTGCCTATTATGAATTTGAAGAGCAAGCCAGCTATCTGCCATATTATATTGAATTTGATTCCATTGCCGATGCTCAGGAGGTAGCCATACTGGCTGATAATGATGTAGTTGGTGCTGCTGTAAGGCAGTCAGGCGATACCCTGATTGAAGTAAATGCCTACCTTGAAGGGGTTTCCCCTGATGCTGAAATTAGCGTGGAAACCTGGTCAGGAATGAAGTCATCTGTAGCCGATATTGAATACTCAGTATTCAATCAGAAAACGCACAGGTATGAAAACAGGACAGCTGTTGCCGGAGAAACAACAAGGTATCAATTGATATCACTGAAAAAGTCGGTTGTTGAAACAGCACCGAAGCCTTTGCCGGCAGAAGTTACTTGCTTTCCAAACCCATTTAGTGATCAAGTGAATTTCCGAATAGAGATGAGTGTAGATGCTTCTGTCCGTCTTGAAATCAGAGATGTGAATGGGAGGTTGCTTGCTTTTGTCAGTGAAGGAAAACTCAATAAAGGGAAGCATGTTTTATCATGGGAAGGAAATACCCTTAGTGGCGAAAGCCTTTCTCAGGGAATGTATTACTACAACTTATTTATAGACGAACAGCTATGCACCAGCGGTAAACTTATAAAACACTAAACCTTAAATATATGGAGGTTGTCTCAAAAGTCCTGCAAATCGGTCATTTCGACTGGAAGGAGAAATCTAAATACCTGATATCATCGGGAATAGATTTCTCACATTCGTTCGAAATGACTTTAAAATAGCTTCTGGGACAGCCTCTTTTTAACCTGGAGCATGAACATATCAAAGGGATTCATAACAATTGCACTTTTCCTGTATTCCGTCCTGCTTTTTCCCCAGGGCATTATTACGGTGAAACAGGATGGTACGGGTGATTACACTTCCATCCAGCAGGCATACAATAGTGCTAACAGCAATGATACCATACTTGTGTATCCAGGACGCTACTTTGAGAATGTGAATTTTAATCGCGATATCGATTGTATATTGAGTAGCTTATATATTTTCTCGGGCGAGCGAAATGATATTGTGAATACCATTATTGATGGGAATCAAAATGGGCCATGTATTTATATCTATCAAAACTCATTTAGCAATATATTTATTGGATTAACACTAACAAATGGTAATGGTTATTTCAATACGGCGAATGGTGGGGGGATTCTAAGTTATTATTCTTCCCCTTCTATCTATAATTGCATTATTGAGTATAATAATGCTGATGTTGGGGCAGGAATTTCGCAATACTATGGAACCATGTTTTTATCCGGCACTACTATAAGACATAATTCTGCATTTAATGGTCCTGGAGGTTTAAGTGTAGGAATTGACGGAAATTATGTATTCGATAGTATCAACAGGTGTAATATATATCTTAACAATGGTTCGATGGCAGATATTGCAAATACTTTATATTCTCCATACATGAGTGTATATGTTGATACCTTTACAGTACTTCATCCCGATGCCCATTTCGTAACTTCTTTGGATACAAAGTCTTTTCCAATTGATAACATCAGTATTGACATACAACATGCCAAACTTCAACCTGTTTATCACGATTTATATGTAAACCCGCAAATCGGGAACGATACTAACAGCGGTTTATCTTGGGAAGAGCCTTTGCGTACTCTTGGCTTTGCAATAAAGCTTATTGCCTCTGACAGCATTGATCCCCATACTGTTTTTTTGGCCAATGGTGTATATGGTCCAAATACCAACGGGGATCATTTTTCGCTTGGGTGCCGCAGTTTTGTAAATATCATTGGTGAAAGCCGCGATAGCGTGATTTTGGATGCCGATTCCCTGTCGCGCTTTTTTCATGGGCATTCTCTTATGAGGCATTTCAAGCTTAAGAATATGACAATGATACATGGTGAGGAGTTTAGTGGATTGCTGAATTTGAGGCCTTGTGAGAATGTAACAATAGAGAATATCACCATTCGTGATAATGCAGGGATAGGCAATATTGCTTTTGTAACTAGCTATAGTGATTCCGTTTTGGTTCGCAACCTTACAATCAGGAATATTGTTGGAGGTGCAGGAGGAATGAGCAATACAATTGAGGATAAGGCCAGGAGTTTTCGGGTTGAAAACCTTTTGGTTGATAATATCATGCCTGAATACCCTGTGCCTGAAGAAGGTGGTGGTAATGGTTTTGGTTTTGGTGGAGACTTAGGCACACCAGGCTTTTTCAGTGGAACAGTAAAGAATATGCAGATTACAAATGTATTAACCTATAGCGACCCGATATGGGGGTCGGGGCTGGCTTCCGGCCTGAATGTATCCGGCCATATTGATATTGATATTGTGAATGCAACAATAGGGGACAATACATTACGACGCGGACCGAAAGGGGTGGGTATTGGCTTAGAGGATGGGCCTGATGTGAGTTTCTATAATTCTATTTTATATGGCGATTCTCTCCTGGAGATAAGCATGTCACCGGAACCAGTAACCCTGGATGTAAGCTATTCAGATGTAGAAGGCGGGGCGGAGGATGTGTTGTTTATGGGGCCGGGGCACACACTTAACTGGCTTGAGGGCAATATCGATGCTGATCCGCTCTGGGCCGGAACACAGGAGGCTCCTTATGCGCTTACAAAAAACTCTCCATGCATCGATGCCGGCGTTCCCATGTATGAGGTTGGCATGAACCTGCCATATATCAAGCATGAAAATGGAAAATACGTATTATATATGTTCGATGGAGACACCCTGCACCTGCCCGCCACAGACCTGGCAGGAAACAGCCGCATCGTCAACGACCGCATCGACATGGGGGCTTACGAATACGACCCGGACATCAGTATTGAAGACAACTCAAAACTCAAAACTCAAAACTCAAAACTACTCGAGTGCTGGCCCAATGCCTTCCGCTACAGCACAAACATTTCCTATGTTCAGAAAGAACACGGAAGTGCTATTATTCGTGTTTACGACCTGGGGGGACGATGTGTAAAAACCTTAATGGACACAAAAGGTTCACCCGGCGAAGGAACCATTGTATGGAACGGAAAAGATCAGCAAGGCAACGAGCTTAAAGCTGGAACCTATATCATTAGCCTAATTGTTAACGGACAGGAAAAGGAGGCTCTGAAAATCATAAAAAAATAGTTTTAAGGATATTCGGGTGCAGGAACTTTATAGTACGCGGTGTAGGTCTTCAGCCTAACTAGGGTCTCCGCCGGCGCGAATCTCAGATTGTAAGAACACAGTCTAAATTGCAAATTCTAAATACAAAATTGCACATAAAAAAGGCTGCCACTTAGCAGCCTTTTTTGTGTGTGACCCCGGCGGGAGTCGAACCCACAACCTTCAGAACCGGAATCTGACATTCTATCCATTGAACTACGGGGCCCCAATCGAACATTGCTCATATAACTTTTAGTATTGAGCATTTATCATTTGGCGGAGCAAAGATAGGAAAATTAGGCGTTGGGCTTTTGGCGTTAGGCATTAGGTAAAACAATTAATATACTTCCAACTTGCCCATTGCCCCAAGCCCCACGCCTCACACCCGCAATAATTTTCCAAGAAAATTATTGCCTATCTTTGCATCTTCAAATTTCTAACACAATAAAGCAACAAATCATGAGCGAAAAGATCTTCGATAAAGTCACTCCCGGCGTGATCACCGGCGATGGTGTTCAGGAAATATTCCGTATTGCAAAAGCCAATAATTACGCCCTTCCGGCAGTAAATGTAGTGGGCTCAAACTCTATCAATGCTGTGATGGAAGCGGCCAAAGAGGTCAACTCCCCGGTCATCATACAATTCTCTAATGGTGGAGGCGCCTTTTATGCCGGCAAAGGCATTTCAGGCATGGATGCTGCCATAGCCGGTACCATTGCAGGTGCCATGCAGGTGCACCAGCTGGCCGAAATCTATGGTGTAGCAGTGATCCTGCACACCGACCACGCTGCCCGCAAGCTCCTTCCATGGATCGACGGACTGCTGGAAGCCGGAGAAGAATTTTATGAAGTACACGGAAAACCATTGTTTTCATCACATATGCTCGACCTCTCGGAAGAGCCCCTGGAAGAAAACATCGCTACATGCAAGGAATACCTTGTCAGGATGGATAAGCTGGGCATGACCCTCGAGATCGAACTCGGGATCACCGGTGGTGAAGAAGATGGCGTTGACAATACCGATATCGACAGCTCAAAACTATATACCCAACCGGAAGATGTGGCCTACGCATACGAACAGCTCAGTGAAGTGAGCCCTCGTTTCACCGTTGCCGCTTCTTTTGGAAATGTGCATGGCGTATATAAACCAGGTAACGTAAAGCTTGAACCTGTCATCCTGCATAACTCACAAAAATTTGTTGAAGAGAAGTATGGCACTGAAGCCAAGCCACTCTTCTTTGTCTTCCACGGAGGCTCAGGCTCAGCACAGGAAAAGATCCGTGAAGCCATCTCCTACGGCGTGATCAAAATGAACATCGACACCGACACACAATGGGCTTTCTGGGATGGTGTACGCGAATATGACGCAAAATATCATGATTACCTCCAGGGCCAGATCGGCAATCCCGATGGGGATGACGTGCCCAACAAGAAATACTACGACCCACGCAAATGGCTGCGCGAAGCTGAACTTGGTATTATTGAAAGGCTGAAAGTAGCTTTCGAGGATCTGAATTGCCTCGATAGGAACTAAAAAACTCCGCTCTCCGAATTCCGAATTCCGAACTTACCTGGTCAACGACCTGATCAGTTCCTTAGGATGTATACTCAGCACCGGATAGGGCGAATGATTCACCATCTGCTGCGCAAAAGGTCCCAGCCATAGGTTGGCTGTTGTCCTTTCCTGTTCGGTCATGATCGAGATCATGTTGGCATCTATCCTTTCGGCGTAGCCGATGGTGGAATTGGTGAGGTTATCGGCCTCGACGGCATCCCTTACATATCTCACTCCTTCCTCTTCCAGGTATTCGATCACCTGGTCGGTGTAGGTATCAACACGGTATCTGATTGCTTGTACCTTTGTGGTATAAATTGCTAAAACATAGATTACTGCATCATGGATCTTGGCCAGTTCGGTAGTAAAAGGAAGTTTCTGGCGGGTTTCAACGGTGCTGTCAAGCGGGAGTACGATCTTATTCAGTGAACGTTGAATATCTACTCCACCCCTGATAGTGATGATCGGCTTATCAGTGGCAGATACAATTTTATTGGCATTGCTACCGATCCAGAACTCTTCAAATCCTGATGACCCATGTGTTCCCACCACAACGAGGTCAGCATTGGATTCTTCTGCTGCGTCCACGATCTCTGTATATACCTTACCTTCACGTATCTGGTAGGACATCTCTCCTCCATCCAGTTCTCCGGCAAAGTCATCGATCAACTCAGCAAAACGTTTTTCTACTTCTGTGATCAGGGCATCGGGGTCACATTTAAAAATTTCTTTGGATTGATCGGGCATATTCACCCAAACCATCTCGATGTCAGCCTTTGCTTTTGCAGCAATAGAAACTGCATGCGCCAGGGCATTAACAGAGCAGTCGAGGAAATCAATGGCAACAATTATCTTTTTCATAACCGTAATTTTTAATTGATAACAGGGTACTTTATTTTGTCTCTGATCACCCAGGCGATCGGATAACTTCTTTTTATTTTGTTCAGGAAGCCTTCTGCCTTCATCCTTGTATCAAAATCCCCCACCCTTACCTTAAAGTTGGGTGCCTGCCATGTCAGATACACGGGTACATCCGGGTATTTTGTCGAAAACTCAGCCATCACTTCACGAGCCCTTGTACTGGATTTATTCCCGGATTCTTCGAAGATCTGTATCCGGTAACCGTCGATGGCATAATTATCGGTATTCAGCAATAAGGCTTCATTCATCTCCACATGCTTCTGAATGAGGGTATCGATGGCAGGGTCTTGTATGACCACTGCATGTCCGTCTGCCTGGGCCATAAGACCTCCTCCTGCAATGCAGCTTACAATTAAAAATATGATCCAGCGATATTTCATCCCTCAGTTTGTTGTTTATCCGTCCGAAAGGCGTACGCTCATAACGGGCACAGGGCAGTTATTTACTAATTGACGGGCAAAAGTACCAAGAAATACATTTGCCTGTGTCGTTTCCTGCTCTGTCATGATCGACACCAGGTCGAACTTATTCTTTGATGCAAAATCACAGGTATCCTGTGTTAAGTTGTTTGTAGACGTTTCTTCCACGGCATACTTGATCCCTTTCTTGTCGAGATGGTCTGTCACCGCTCTCAGGTTCCTTTCAACCTGCTTCCTTAATGATCCCAGTTTTGAGGTATGCATGGCCAATAGCTGGATCTCACTCCCAAAGGCAGCAGCAATCTCTGCAGTAGTGAATACCTTTTTACCCGATTGTGAGGAACTGTCGATCGGCATCAAAATCCTGTTCAGTTTCTTGCTAAATCGAAAGTCCTGCCGCAGGGTGATCACCGGGCATGGGGCGTGGGTCACTATTCGATAGGCATTGCTCCCGATCCAGTATTCTTCAAAGCCTGTAACTCCATGCGTTCCCGCAAAGATCAGCTCAGCATTGATCTTCCTTGCATATTTCGAGATCTCTTCATACACCTTACCTTTGCTAAGCTTAAAACTCAGCTTATGCTGATGGGTTTTCTTCTCATATTTGGCCAGGATATCTTTGAAAAGGTCACGCGATTCATGGCGTGCAGAACCTTCCGTTATATCCAGGGCCAAATCAGGGCCGGATACATTGTCTACCCAGATCAGGGACACATCAGCATTTAGCTGATTGGCAAATACCAATGCATATTCCAATGCGTGAATCGCATTTCTTGAAAAATCTATGGCTACCAGCAAGCTTTTCATGATTTATTCCTATACTATCACATGCTAAGATAATAAATATACACAAAATAAACTAATTTAGCAAGTCAAATATTGCCGGATCATCTGCAAATAGCTCGTAAAATACGGGATATTACGGAAGGGGGAGCCGACAAAATCAAAGCATACATGAACGAAAATCTCGATTCCAGGGGGAACATCTCAGCCAGGTCGAGCTTGAGATAGAAAAAGTCTTACGGCCGGCAGAGTTCACTGAATTTTCAGGCCAGTCCAAAGTGGTTGATAACCTGAAAATCTTTGTGGAGGCTGCCAAACAGCGCGACGAAGCGCTCGACCATGTATTGCTGCATGGCCCACCAGGCCTTGGGAAAACCACCCTCTCCCATATTATTGCCAATGAACTTGGCGTTGGCATCAAGATCACTTCAGGACCTGTGATCGACAAGCCGGGAGACCTGGCAGGTTTGCTGACCAGCCTTGAGGATCATGATGTGCTCTTCATTGACGAGATACACAGGCTTAGCCCGGTCGTAGAAGAATATCTCTACGCTGCTATGGAGGATTTCAAGATCGACATCATGATAGAATCAGGTCCAAATGCGCGCTCTGTACAGATCGAGATCAAGCCCTTTACCCTGATAGGCGCCACAACCAGGTCGGGCTTGCTCACCGCCCCTCTCAGGAGCCGTTTCGGAATCAACCTCCGCCTGTCGTATTATGATGCTCCCACCATTGAAAAGATATTGAAGAGGTCGTCAGCCATCCTCAAAGTACCGATGGACAAGGATGCAGCATCAGAGATCTCCAGGCGCAGCCGTGGCACGCCCAGAATTGCCAACCTTCTGCTTAGAAGGGTGCGCGACTTTGCTCAGATCAAAGGCGACGGAACCATCAAAATCGACATTGCAAAACATGCCCTTTCTGCCCTCAATGTAGATAAGAACGGGCTGGATGAGATGGACAACAGGATATTGCTCACCATCATCGAAAAGTTCAAGGGAGGACCTGTTGGCATCAGCACCATCGCGACAGCGGTTGGGGAAGAGAGCGGGACCATAGAAGAGGTTTATGAACCCTTCCTCATCCAGGAAGGCTACCTCATGCGTACGCCCCGCGGACGAGAAGCAACAGAAAATGCTTATAAGCACCTTGGTAAGGTCAAAGGCGGAAGCCAGCCAGGACTATTCGAATAAATTATCTCATGCCCACCTCCAAAGACAAGGTCAGCCGATTGATCAAGGATACTGCCCACAGACTAGGGTTTGAGGCTTGCGGAATTACAAAAGCAGGCCCCCTGCTGAAAGAATCGGAGGTATTCAGGACTTGGCTGAAAGAAGGCCATCATGCTTCCATGAGCTACATGAAAAGGAACGTGGATAAAAGACTGGACCCTATGCTGCTTAACGAATGGGCCAGGTCCATGATTATGGTCACCTATAATTATTATCCCTCAGATGAGGCCCTCTCGGAAGGAAATTTCAAGATCTCAAAGTATGCTTATGGTAAAGATTACCATGAAGTGATCAAAAGAAAACTCAGGGAGATGGTAGATGCCATAGAGGATGAGATGGGAGAGATCCTGGCCAGGGTATTTGTCGATTCAGCACCAGTGCTGGAAAAGGCCTGGGCGGTGAAGTGCGGACTGGGTTGGATGGGGAAAAACTCCTGCCTGATAAATAAGCAAAAAGGCTCCTTCCATTTCATTGGAACCATCATCACCAACCTGGATCTTAATTACACGGAGACTGAAGTACCGGATCATTGCGGGAAATGCACCAAATGCATGGATGCCTGCCCTAACGGAGCCATCATAGCGCCGGGGATCATCGATGCCAGGAAGTGCATCTCCTACCTCACCATAGAGCATAAAGGCAAGTTTGAACCTGAAGATCAAAACAAGCTGCATGGCTGGATCTTTGGGTGTGACATCTGCCAGGATGTATGCCCATGGAACCGGTTTTCCAAGCCTCATCTTGAACCGGAATTCATGCCATCACCCGGACTGGCCCTGATGACCGATCAGGACTGGCTGGCTTTGAACGAAGAAAGCTTTAATGATCTTTTTAAAGGTACCGCGGTAGAAAGAACAGGTTTTGACGCCTTGTGGAGGAATATTGAACATGGAATAAAGAACATGGAATGAAGAACATGGAAGTAAGTACAGGGACAGTGGAACAGTGGAACAGTGAAACAATGAAACAATGGAACAATGGAACAATGGAACAGTGGATCTATTTCCCAAAGTGAAAAAACTGGTATGCAAGAGTGACCTGTAAAACATCATTGAACTGCCCGTAGTTGTTTGGGAAAATACGACGGACGTTGCCTGTGTGGGTAGCGTTCCTCAGGTTAGTCAGAGAATTATTGGTCCTGATATCTATCTTCCAGTTATTTGCTATAGTAAATACTACGCCAAAATGTATTTGAAAAGTGGCCGTGGCAAAATCATCTGCACCCACATCTTCACCATTTGTTTCTTCATAGCCACTCATGGTGAAAGCTACCGAAGGTCCCGCTTGTATGGCAAACCATCCTACATGGTATTGATAAAGTAATGGCAATTCAATATAATTCAGTCGCAGCAGGTATGAATCGTAATCTTCTTCTACAGCATTTGCATTTTTTCGGCTGCCCTTTTGTATATAGTAGAGTTCCATCTGGAAAGTGGAGTGAGGTGAGGCTTCAAGGTTCACAAAGAAGCCTGCAATGGGGCCTGCTTTACTAAAACCTGAGTAACTATCACCCGCAACCTGGCTTGCGGCAAGTCCAATCATGGCTCCACCGTTAAACTTTTGGGAAAAGCCAAATAATACGATAAGTATAAATGATATGGAAAGTATAAGTTTCTTCATAAGATCAAATTTTTCTCAAATATAATTGAATTCTGAAATCTGAACTCCAAACTCCAAACTCCCCTTGTCATCCCGAGCGGTAGTCGAGGGGCCAAACTCCAAACTCCAAACTCCCCTTGTCATCCCGAGCGGTAGTCGAGGGGCCAAACTCCAAACTCCAAACTCCCTATTGACACCGCTTCACCTTCCTCACCTCATCTTTCTTCTCACCAAACCAGACCACAGCATAATTCCCATATATTCCTACTCCCATCGCCTTCCAGTTCATCCGCCTCCAGGAGTACATATTCCTGATCATCTGGTCATGACCGGGACTGCTTTTCCATCCTTCCAGGGCGGCCCAGGCCATATCATTATGTCTTTCTACGGTCCAGGAGCTATAGTAGGCGATCTCATATCCATACCCCTCATAATTTGTGAGTTCAGACGGCTTAGACCAGATACACGAAGCACGCTTATGGTCGCTAGTATAGCAACATTTCGTCCAGGGGCCTTCATCTGACCAGCTATGCATATTACATCTACCTCCTTCAGGCTGGTTGGTGTTCAGGTCCCAAACATGTGCCCCGGCCACAAAGCACAATGATGGTGACAGGGGGATGGCAGGCAATCCATGCTCAGCCCGGTAATCATTGATCAACTCATAAAGACGGTATTCCTGCTCATTAACACAGGATTGGCCGGCATAGGAGTCGTTATCGAAACCCGCAACATGAATGATAAGGGATAAGATCAGGATATGAAACATGAGCACATCGCTTTTCTTATTAACTCCCTCCCACCCTGAAAAATTGCAGTTAGTGAATAATTTGGTCCAACTGTATTCCTATTTTGAATTAATATTATATTTGTTCCTGACTATTTTTCAACTCAAAAATAAGCTGAGACGAACACAAAAATCAAGTCATATGGGCAACCAGAAATTTACTATTCTACTTGTTGATGATGAGCCTGACGTTGTAGAATTCCTCGGTTATAATTTGCGTAAAGAAGGATACATAGTCCATTCTTGCCTGAATGGTGAAGAGGCTGTGGAAAAAGCAAAAGAGATCCATCCTCAGTTGATCATTCTGGATGTAATGATGCCGGGCATGGATGGCATAGAAACCTGCACTATGATCAGGAATATAATAGAATTGCAGGATGCGATCGTTATATTCCTTACTGCAAGAGGAGAAGATTATTCACAGATTGCAGGATTTGAAGCGGGGGCTGATGACTATCTTACAAAACCCATCAAACCCAAAATACTCATCAGCCGTGTTAAAGCCCTTTTGCGAAGATATAAAGAATCGGCGCCAAAGGATGCTGACAGCCAGCTAGAGTTTGATGATTTTACCATTGATAAGGAAAGATACCTTGTGCTCAAGGACAATGAGGAGATCATCTTCCCTAAAAAGGAATTTGAACTGCTTCTCTTGCTAACGTCGAAACCCAATAAGGTGTTTACCCGGGATGAGATCTTTGCCAGGGTTTGGGGCAATAATGTGATCGTGGGCGACCGGACCATTGATGTACATATCAGAAAGATCCGTGAAAAACTCCAGCTGGATAATATCCGTACAGTTAAGGGAGTTGGATATAAATTCGAATCCTGATGAGATATTCTGATCCAAAAGAACTATCTGTTGGGATCGCTATACTGGTGGCATCATTCTTTGGCATCATATATATTATCATCTCTGTCATTCTTGACCAATTTAACATCCTGATCTTCCTTCCCACACTCGCATTATTATTCATTTTTGTTTTTTTCCTGCTCAAGTACTCAATAAATAAGTTCATCTACGAAAAGATCAAGGTCATTTACAAAACCATTCACAGGTTCAAGGTGAGCATCAATGAAAAAACCGGCATCATCGATGAATCACTGGAAGATGTAAACCGACAGGTATCGGAATGGAGTGAACAACAAAGGAAAGAGATCGACATGCTGAAAGAGCAGGCCACCTATCGCAGGGAATTTCTTGGCAATGTTTCACACGAACTTAAAACACCGATCTTCAATATACAGGGCTATGTGCTGACACTCCTCGACGGAGGCATCGACGACCCCAGCATCAACAAAGAATATCTTATCCGAACGGAGAAAAGCATCAACAGGATGATCGCCATCGTGGAAGACCTTGAAACCATCTCGCACCTTGAATCTGCTATACTAAAACTGAATTTTTCAACTTTCGATATTGTTTCCCTCACCAGAGAGATCATCGAGTTTATGGAGATCAAGGCTAAAAAGAAAAAGGTCCTTGTTGAATTCGACAAGAATCATGACAAACCCATCATGGTGGAGGCAGATATGAAAAGGATACGCCAGGTGCTGATCAACCTTATCGATAACGCCATCAAGTATTGCAAGCAAGATAACTGTTATGCAAAGATCAGCTTTTACGATATGGATGAGAATGTGCTAATCGAAATCAGTGATAATGGACTGGGTATCGATGAGGAAAATATCCCGAGGGTTTTTGAACGCTTCTACCGTACCGACAGGGGGCGTTCACGTGAGCAGGGAGGTACCGGCCTGGGGCTGGCTATCGTAAAACATATCCTCGAGGCTCATCAACAGGCCATCAATGTGCGCAGCGCGCTTGGCGTTGGAACCACCTTTGGGTTTACCTTAAAGAAAGTTTAGGATTATTTGTCGCGCTCTGTTGTGAACAACACCAGGTCGGCCATTGACTGCCTGGCAGGTGAAGCTTGCAGAGTATTCAGGATGCTCAGGGCTTCGTCGCGGTAAGCAATCATTTTCTGTTTCGCATATTCAATACCTCCGCATTCAACCACCTGCTGTATCAGGGCAGATACCCTGTCGGGATCGGTATTATGATGCTTGATGGTGTTAATGATCCTCCGCTTTTCTGACTTTCCAGACTGTGCAATAAGATATATCAGAGGCAGGGTCATCTTTTTATCTCGAATGTCGATACCCGTAGGTTTGCCGGCATTATTGGCTTTCTGGTAGTCGAAAAGGTCGTCTTTGATCTGGAAGGCCATGCCCACTTTTTCACCAAATTCCTTCATCTTCTCAGTAATCTCAATATCGCCGGAGGAAGAAAATGCACCACAGGCACAACAGGAGGCAATCAGAGATGCTGTTTTTTTCCTGATGATCTCGTAATAGATGCCTTCTTCTATATCCAGCCGCCTGGCTTTTTCGATCTGCAGAAGTTCACCTTCACTCATCTCGCGCGTGGCATTGGATACGATCTTCAGCAATTCAAAATCATCATTATCGAGGGAGAGCATCAGGCCTTTAGCCAGCAGGAAATCACCCACCAGTACCGAAATTTTATTCTTCCAAAGTGCATTGATGGAAAAGAAACCCCGGCGTTCGTTGGAATCATCCACAACATCATCATGCACCAGGGTGGCTGTATGCAACAACTCAACCAGGCTTGCCCCCCTATAGGTAGATTCAGTCACCCCGCCGGCTATTTCTGCTGAAAGGAATACAAACAAGGGGCGCATCTGCTTTCCCTTGCGCTTCACAATGTAACGGGTTATCCTGTCAAGAAGAGGGACATTGCTCTTCATGGAGGAGCGAAAGTATTTTTCAAACTCCTTCACATGCTCCTTTACGGGCTCTTTTATTTGATCCAGCTTAGCCATTAATGACAAAGGGCAAAAGTAGTGAATATTTAGGTTCAGGTACAATGTACTTAGTACAAGGAATATTTAATGTCATGCAAAAGCCCGTAATGCCTGATACAAGAAAAATTTTTACCTTTAACAAAAAGAACGACATGCCAGGATTACTTTTTCATGAAACGGTTTTTGGGCCGGTGATGAGCCGCAGGCTGGGGGTTTCCCTTGGGATCAACCTTTTGCCGGTCGATTATAAATACTGCACTTTTAATTGTGTGTATTGCGAATGTGGCTGGACCCACAGCAAGCCGGAAGGGAGCAGCGAGCTGCCTGGCCGGGATGAGGTAAGCAAGCTGCTGAAGGAGAAGCTTGAAAGCATGATGGCCAATGAGCAGGCCCCTGATGCCATCACCTTTGCCGGCAACGGAGAACCTACCATCCACCCTGAGTTTCCAGGCATCATTGATGATACCCTGGCCTTGCGTGATCAGTTTTTCCCGGATGCAAAGATCACCGTGCTGTCTAATGCCAGCATGCTGCATCGCCGTGATGTTTTTGACGCCTTGAAGGCTGTTGACAAGAATATCCAGAAACTGGATGCGGGAAGTGAGGAACATTTCAAGCTGATCAATCAGCCGGCAGGAAAATTAAGCCTGGAAGCCGTAGTGGAACATTTATGCCGTTTCGAAGGGGACCTGATCGTTCAGACACTTTTCCTGCGGGGCGAACATGATGGTAAAAAGATTGATAATACCAGCAAGAAAGAAGTAGAGGCCTGGATTGAACTTCTGAAAAAAATCGGCCCCGAATATGTTATGATCTATCCCATCGACAGGGCCACTCCTGAGCAGGGCATAGAGAAGGTGTCTTTCGATGAATTGTCGGCCATCGCAGAAAAGGTGAACCTGGCAGGAATAAAGACCAAAGTTTTTGGATAAGTTTGATGGAATATGCTGCAATATCCCCCTAAAATACTGCTAGCCTTCGGCGAAACATTCGAAGGGAACGAAAAGATCCATGAGTGGTTACTCAAGAATGGTTATCCTGAACTGGCAGCACTTTCGAGCGCTATCCGCGGAAGCGAAGATGCTGTAAAGTGGTTGGTAGCAAACCGTTTTCCGCACCTGGCTGTTCTTGATGGAGCCATCGACAATGATCTCAAAGCACTGGATTGGCTGAAGAAAAACGACATGGATCTTCTCATCTTATTTGCAGCAGCATGCAATGGGAATATCCCTGCCCTCAAACAATTAGCAGATAATGAACTGGATATCTTTGTCCACCTGTCTAATAAGATCAAGAAGTTCAGGGATAACCAAACTTATGATTATCATAAGATTCATTTCTAAAGTTCGGAGTGTGGAGTGTGGAGTTAGGCTAATGTGAAGCACCGGCTACTGCTGCTGATGTGGTGACTGAAATCAGAACGGCTGCCTGTACTGCCTTGATAGTTTCATCAATAGCTTTATCTATCTGGCTTTCTTCAATAATTTCTTTGATCCTTTTTTTGGCGATCTTGCGTTCTTCTTTGGTATCGAAGAATTTATGTGAAAATTTACAGGCTCCTGCCAGGCCTGTCAGCAATAAAATATCCCGATCCTCACCGTCTTTTCTTAATACCAGCCTGCGGAACTTTTCCACCATTTCCCTGCGAAAAGAATTATTAGCAGATGGATAGCGCTTGTATGGAAAGATCAGGAACTTCTTTCTTACTTCTTTCAGGTATCTTTTTTCAATCAATCCCTTTATGAGCGGCTTTTTATACTTCCTGGGGCTTTGAGCAATCTTGCTGATCAAAGCCTTAACCCTCATATCCCTCTTTGACCCCTGCAGTATGCTTATGACCCGGTCAAGCATAGGATCACCGGCCTTATGAGTATCCAGCAATTTTATTTTCTTACCATCAATACTGATCTTTTTCATTTCTGCAAGTTCGAGCAGGATGGCCCCGGCAATACCATACCCAAAGAAATTGGATGCTAGGCAAGTCCCTTTATTGGGATCATACGCAAGAATGACGAACTTTTCCTTTAAGCTTAATTCCATATCCTTATCTTATTAGTTATTCTCAAACAATTTTGCAATGCTGTTTTCATCTGCTTTGATGATCCCTTTTTCGGTGATTATAGCGGTGATCAGGCTTGCCGGTGTAACATCAAAAGCAGGGTTCAGGGCGTGAGAACCGGGTGAGCAGACCAGGATCTCCCTGAGTTCACCTTCCCGGTCGATTCCCTTCTGGTAAAGGACTTCATTCTCATCACGTTCCTCAATCAATATCTCGCTTCCTGATCCACAGTGAATATCTATGGTTGATGTGGGTGCGGCCACATAAAAAGGAATGTTGTAATATTTGGCCGCAATAGCCTTCTCGAGGGTACCGATCTTATTAGCCACATCCCCGTTGGCTGCGATCCTGTCGGCACCAACGATCATCAGGTTCACCTTCCCCCTATCCATCAAAGATGCTGTTGCATTATCAGGGATGATCATGTGCGGAATGCCTGCCTGGTATAATTCCCAGGCTGTTAATCTTGCTCCCTGCCCGCGTGGACGGGTCTCATCCACATAAACAAAGATATCTTTGCCCGCCTTGTGTGCATTATATATGGGAGAAAGGGCTGTTCCATAATCAACAAATGCCAGCCATCCGGCATTGCAATGCGTAGCTATACGGTCATTCTTATTGATCAATTCACTTCCGTATTTTCCAATATTCCTCGAATCCTGTGCATCTTCATCAGCAATATCCTGGGCCTCTATCACGGCTTCCTCTGCTGATCCGAGTCCGGCATTGAATACCCGCTCAGTTGCATAAAAAAGATTGCGGGCCGTAGGGCGTGTAGCTTCTATCTCGTAGCGGGCATGGCTTATAAATTCGTCCCTGCCCTTTTTGGGTGCCTGAAGGATGGCCTGTGCCATAGCAAATGCTGCCGTGGCCCCGATGGCACCTGCTCCCCTCACCGTCATATGACGTATGGCATGGCAGCTGTCCTGATAGCCATGGGTTTCTGTGATCTTAAATGCGAAAGGCAATTCGTTCTGATCGATCATAAACACGGTTCCGCCTTCCATCCATACCGTGCGGTATTCCATTCCGTTTACTAACATTGTTATTATTTCAATTCAGAAATGGCAAGCCAGGCCATAATACCCATTCCGTTCTCCAGGCTCGACTCATCAATATCAAATGTTGCAGCATGCAGGTTTGAAGTAATTCCCTGCTGTTCATTTCTCGTTCCAAGACGGTAAAAGCATCCGGGCAGTTGCTGCGCAAAATATGAGAAGTCCTCTGCAGTCATCCGCATTTCCAATTCTTCAACATTGCTTTCGCCCAGGTAATCGGCAGCATAGCCCTGTGCACGCCTGGTAAGCTGATCATCATTGACCACCGCAGGATAGCCCTGTTCAATATTGATCACACAGCTTCCACCCATGGCTTCAGCCATTCCACAGGCGATCTTGATGATCTCCTCCTTGATGCTTGAACGCCAATTCTCATCAAAGGTGCGGATGATGCCATCCAGTTGCACCTCATCAGGAATAATATTGGTTTTCCCGTCGCCGATGATCCTTCCAAAAGACAGTACAGTGGGCATTATGGGTGAAGATTTTCTGCTCACGATCTGCTGCAGGGCCACTACTATGTGTGAGGCGATCAAGACAGGGTCGATGACCTTATCAGGGATAGCTGCATGTCCGCCTTTTCCTTTCACAGTAATATGAACCTCATCTGTAGAAGCCATATATTTTCCGGGCCTCATGCCAATCATGCCTGCATCCAGCTCAGGGAAAACATGCTGCCCGAAGATGGCATCAGGTTTTGGGTTCTCAAGTACACCTTCCTCTATCATCACCTTCGCACCACCTGGATAATATTCTTCACTGGGTTGAAAGATCAACTTCACAGTCCCCTTGAATTCGCCCTTAATCTCCTGCAATATTTTAGCAGCACCCAGCAAACATGCCATATGTGCATCATGCCCGCAGGCATGCATAATGCCAGCGTTCTCGGAACAATAGGCCACATCATTCTTTTCGATGATGGGCAATGCATCCATATCGGCACGCAGTGCAACACATTTGCTATCCGGTTTATTTCCCCGGATCAGGGCCACGATACCCGTTTTAGCTACCTTATCCTGATAGGAGATCCCGTATTCATCGAGCTTGGAAGAAATAAATTTTGCAGTCTCAAACTCCTGGAATGAAAGTTCGGGATGCCTGTGCAGGTGACGACGAATATCGGTCACCTCCTGCAGATATGCAGAAGCCAGTGACTTTATGCTGTCTTTCAGCTTGTTCATAAACCAAAGATAAGAAATCTATTTAGGTCCGATCATCTTGCCCGGATCAACCCATTCGTCAAACTCTGCCTCGCTGAGCATACCTAATGCCAGTGCCGACTCTTTCAAGGTGATGCCTTCGGCATGCGCCTTTTTGGCAATAGTAGCTGCATTCTCATAGCCAATATGGGTGTTCAGTGCTGTAACCAGCATAAGGGAATTTTCCAGGTTTTTCTTGATGTACGGGTAGTTGGGTTCAATGCCTACGGCACAGTTTTCATTGAATGAAACGCAAGCGTCGCCTATCAGCCTGGCCGACATAAGCAGGTTATATACCATGACCGGCTTGAAAACATTCAGCTGGAAGTGCCCCTGCATGCCGCCGGCAGTGATGGCAGCATCATTTCCTATCACCTGGGCACAAACCATGCTCAGAGCTTCTGCCTGGGTAGGATTTACCTTTCCCGGCATAATGGATGAGCCCGGCTCATTCGATGGAAAAATAATCTCGCTGATTCCGCAACGGGGGCCGGATGCAAGCATCCTCAGGTTGTTGGCAATATGCATCAGGCTCACTGCAAGAGTTTTCAGGGCCCCAGAAGCTTCAACCATGGCATCATGTGCAGCTAGCGATTCAAACTTATTCTCAGCTGTAACAAAAGGAAAGCCGGTCAGCTCTGCGATTTTTGCCGCAACCAGCGTATCATATCCTTTGGCTGTGTTCAGACCGGTACCAACGGCTGTACCACCCAGGGCAAGCTCAGTCAAATGAGGTAACGCATTTTTTATTGCCTTCAATCCGTGATCCAGTTGTGAAACATAACCCGAAAACTCCTGTCCCAGCGTAAGTGGCGTGGCATCCATCAGGTGGGTGCGGCCGGTCTTCACCACGGCATCAAATGCCTTTGCTTTTTCATCCAGAGTATTGCGTAAAAGCTCAACACCCGGAATGGTAATTTCCATGATCATTTTATATGCTGCAATATGCATTGCCGTGGGGAAAGTGTCGTTTGATGACTGTGACTTATTCACATCATCATTAGGGTGGATGGGACGCTCACCCTCACCCAGTTTGCCACCATGTATGACGTGGGCACGGTTGGCTACCACCTCGTTCACATTCATGTTTGATTGAGTACCTGATCCGGTTTGCCAGATCACGAGGGGAAAGTTATCATCCAGCTTACCTTCGAGGATCTCATCACAAACCTGTGCGATCAGTTCCTTTTTCTCATCCGACAGTACGCCAAGCTCATTGTTGGCCATGGCAGCAGCCTTCTTCAGGTAGGCAAATGCCCGGATGATCTCTATTGGCATGGAAGCAGGTGCTCCAATCTTAAAGTTGTTTTTCGAACGCTGGGTTTGCGCTCCCCAGTACTTATCGGCGGGAACCTCAACGTTTCCCATAGTGTCTTTTTCAATGCGATATTCCATCTCTATCTTGGTTTTAGTGTTATTGATTTCCTATAATAAAACATCAATGTTTGATGCAGGGTCACCGATCACGGCCTTAGGGCCCTTCACGACGATGGGGCGCTGTATCAGCTTTGGATTTTCCAGGATGATCTTAATCCATTCATCATCATTGAAATTCTTACCCTTGAAATCTGATTTATAAATGGCTTCCTGGGTACGAATGATCTCCATTGGTTTCTTGTGCAGGCGCACCAATATATCCCTGAAAACCTCCTCGGATAATGGATTTTTCAGGTACTCGATAATCTCGGGTTCAACACCTTTTTCCTGCAGGTACTGCAATCCTGCTCTGGATTTCTTACATCTTGGATTGTGATAGATCTTAACCATAAATCAACATTCTTATTCTTATTCTTATTCTTATTCCTTGTTCTACTGTTCTACTGTTCCATGGATACTGGATACTGGATACTGGATCCTGGATCCTGGATACTGGATACTGGATACTGGATACTAGATACTGGATACTGGATCCTGGATCATTTCTCAATACTCAATACTCAATACTCAATACTCATTACTCATTACTCATTACTCAATACTCTCTTTATTAGCTGTTTCCAAATTGCATCAAATACGCTTTAATAAACTCATTCAGGTCTCCGTCCATCACAGCCTGCACATTACCGGTTTCATGGCTGGTGCGCAGATCCTTTACCATCTTATACGGGTGCATCACATATGACCTGATCTGTGATCCCCATTCTATTTTCTTTTTGTTTCCTTCGATCTCGGCCTGGGCTTCTCTTTTCTTCCGCATTTCTATCTCATACAACTGTGACTTCAGCATCCTGAGGGCCTTTTCACGGTTTTGTCCCTGTGAGCGTGTTTCCTGGCACTCGATCACAAGGCCGGAAGGCTCATGCCTGAGGCGAACAGCAGTCTCAACTTTATTTACATTCTGGCCGCCGGGTCCGCTGGAACGAAAAGTATCCCAGGTGATATCGGAGGAGATGATTTCGATCTCGATATCATCATCTACTACGGGGTAAACATATACCGAGGCAAAAGAAGTATGCCTCCGGTTGGCCGAATCAAATGGTGATAGGCGTACCAGGCGGTGCACCCCATTCTCCCCCTTGAGGTAACCAAAAGCAAAATCACCTTCAAACTCAAGTGAAACAGATTTTACACCTGCTACATCGCCCTCACTCAATTCAAGTTCCTTCACCTTATAATTATTGCGTTCTCCCCAGCGGTGGTACATGCGCATAAGCATCTCTGCCCAGTCCTGGCTTTCGGTGCCGCCCGCCCCTGCATTGATCTGCAGGATGGCCCCGAATTTATCCTCCTCACCACTGAGCATATTCAGAAATTCAAGACCTTCCAGTGCTTTAAGCGCCTTCTTATATTGTTTATCCAGATCCTGCTCGGAGCCTTCACCTTCGGCAAAAAATTCGAATATTACCATCAGGTCATCGAAAGCAGTGATGACTTTGGTATGAGCATCAGTCCAGTATTTAATGGAATTGATCTCTTTGAGGACTACTTCTGCTTTCTTGGGATCATTCCAGAAATCAGGTTGGAGTGTTATCTTTTGCTTTTCTTCGATCAGTGCTTGTTTACTGTCGATGTCAAAGGAACCTCCTCAAGGCTTCAAGCCTCTTATTCAATGCTTTAATCTCTTCCTGTGAAACCATGAATATTGTTTTGAGCAAAGATAAAAAAAAGAAGGCTGCCGAATACCTCGATATAAGTATTTCAACAGCCTTCTGCTCAGCGAATGTTCCGCCTATGATGTTTTAGTTCGTCCTTGGTTTTTGATACGGACCATACCCTGTTGTGTTGTTTGCAGCCTTAAGCGGTGCTTTGTCTGTTACCAGGATATTATCCACAAACCATCCTCGGAAACCATTATACAGACCGTCCCTGGTATCGAAATTAAATTTGAGCTGGATTGTTTTCCCAACGAATGATGTAAGATCATATTCAACAAATACCCAAAGTGGGGCTTTGTTGAACCCGCCTGAAGTAAATGGCAATGAAGCCCTGTTTTCCAGAATTGGATCACTAAATGGATTCAGTCTTCCGAGTGAAGTTTCTGTTCCACCAGCTTCAACGATAAAAACCTCCATAACATCAAATCCGCTTTCATTCGGATTTACACTTTCAATCTCAAACCAGGTCCAGAAAGAAAGGGACGCCTGGTTGAGTGATGTAAGGCTAATCTCAGGAGACAACATATAACCCTCATTATAACTCTGACTTGTTCCTCCTGACATAGTATCCTGCCATTCAGAAGGTATACCGATAAAGCTACCTGTGCTTTCCTGGCCGTACCATGCAGAATACATGCCTGCATAAGCGCTAGGGATAAAACCATTAGTCATATCATTCGGTGCAAGTTTGACATACTGCATAGTATAATTGCTGTTCTGAATCTGAGCATTCTGTTGCTTGTGGAAAAATCCTTCATAGGTCCAGGCTGATGCTCCTTCAAAACCTTCTGTAAAGATTGTATTCCCGGGAACGTTCTGGTTCACAAGCTTCACATTCTTTACGATCAGGCTATTACTTGCAATTACAATGTTATGGGTAACATCAACAAAGTTGCCCTGGATTACTTTCACTTTGAAAGCAGGGATCAGATCCCCTTTTTTATTTGCTTCAAGTGGAATGGCACCAATGGCAAATTTTCCCGTGGCATCAGACATTACCGAAGCAAAGTATCCGTTTGTAAGTGATTCATCTTCGGCGCTGATAGCCACGGATGCATTGGCAAGCGGGTTTCCATTGGCATCCTGAACGATACCACAGAGGGCACCCACAGGCTGAGTGATGGAATTGTCAACCGGCATAAAGCCTACAAATACTGAAGGTAAAGTGGCATCGCCAACGATCACGTTTGTGGCCGATTGCATTTGATAACCATCTTTAGAAACAGTCAGGTTAAAGGTTCCCGACTGAACTGATACGGTGTAGTTACCCGCAGCGTCGGTCATCACCTGAGAAATCTGGTTGCCACCCGCATCGGTAACGGAAACCATGGCCCCGGCCATATTGGTATAGCTAATGGCATCCTGGGCATAACCGGAAATCACGAATCCTCCGGTAACAGGGTCATCCCCTTCTTCATCTTTTTTACATGAGCTTATGACTAAGGCAATGCTCATCAACAAGATTAGTGGTAAAAAAAGTTTTTTCATAATAGATCTTTTTGTTTAAGTGGTGGGTTAAATGTGTTCTAAAATAAGGTGTCGTTCAAACCCCTTAGATAAAGCGAAGTTAAATATTTTCTTTTTCACCTCAATACTTTCAGTGCTATCAAATGATGATTTTTTCTTTTCTATGGTATCACGCAATACTTTTATGTACTCATTTTCATCGATCTCATCCAGGCTGATCTGAATGATAAGATCCGGTATTCTCCTGGCTCTCAGTTCAGCCATGATCTTATTCCTGCCCCATTTCTTGATCCTGAATTTTCCCCCGGCAAAAACCCTTGCAAATCGTTCCTCATTCAGATAGTTTTCTTTTTCAAGGGAGATGATGATCTTTTGCGCCACTTCCGGCCTCAGTTTCCATTCATGAAGTTTTTTTTTCACTTCAAAAACGGATCGTTCCTGGTAGGCACAATACCTCTTTGCCTTTTCGAGAATATATTTATGCTGCGATTCCCCTTTGGTGGCCATACATACGTTATTTTAACAATTCGCTTACCAGCTGAGGCACTGCGCTGCCGGCTTTTTCACGAATAACCTTGAGGTTATCCACCATGCTATTTTCATTAGCGGCAGGGTCAACATAATATTTCATGGCTTCTATGGGAGCATAATGTATCAGCCCAGCTGCAGGATAAACTTGCATGGATGTCCCGATCACCATCACTATATCGGCTGTGGTGGCAATCTCAGCAGCACTGGAAATATTGGGAACCGGCTCCCCGAACCACACGATATGCGGTCGGAGTTGTCCGCCCTTAGGGCAGGTATCACCCACCTTAAGTTCCCACCCATCCAGTTCGATCACATAGCCAGGATCCAGTACGCTGCGGACCTTTTTCAGTTCACCGTGCAGATGTAGTACATTTTTCGATCCTGCCCTTTCGTGAAGGTCATCCACATTCTGTGTAATGACCTGAACATCATACTTTTTCTGTAATTCGGCCAGGGCATAATGTGCCGGGTTGGGGCTACATTCGAGCAATTGTTTACGACGCTGATTGTAGAACTCCAGGACAAGCTCCATATCGGCAGCCCATGCCTCCGGTGTAGCTACTTCTTCCACCCGGTGATTGTTCCATAAACCATCGTTATCCCGAAAAGTTTTTATGCCGCTTTCGGCACTCATACCGGCCCCTGTGAGAACTACTATCCTTGTGTTATCAGTCATTCTGCGATAAATCTAGTAAATAAAATTGTGTATAGCAAATAAACAATTTATATAACATTGATCAAAAAATACCGGGCAAACTATATTTTAGTTTACTTTTGGCAATTGCAAAGAAATTTTTTATATTTGTCAAAATTCTAACTCCTTAAAAAAAAATACACCATGAAAAAACTATTACTCTTTGGATTGGCTTTAGGGATGGTGCTTTGCGCTTATCCACAAAAAGTTTACAAATCCAATAAAGAATTTGCGAAAAACAACACAGAGACCAGAGCTGATGCCTCTTTTTACAAATCAGGCAGTGAATTTCAGCCTAATGCTGCTGAATTGAATCCAAATTATTCAGTAGAGCTTGATCGTTATGAATTAGGTGTTTCAGGAAACATCTATTCAGTTTTAACATCTTACCAGAGGTGTTTGGCTTATGAGCCAATCACAGGAACTCTTCTTGGTACATTCAGGGCTGACCCAGCCACTTATCCTGCTGCTCTTGCTTCAGGAACCATTATGGCACATACATCTGCTGATGATGGTATGACCTGGAACCACACTATTGTATCGAATCCTGACCCAGCTGTTCATGCGAACAGGTATCCTTCAGGTGTTCTTTACAACCACGATGGAATGGCCGGATATGATGACCTTTATCCTGTAGTTGCCGGACCAACCCATACCAATGGTACCTGGGATTACACTTTCCACGCTACTTGTAAGATTGACGAATCTAATCCTTCTGATTATTTCCACCCATGGGCAAGTGAAAATGACTGGGCTCGCTCCAGCATGACTACTGTTCCTGGTGCCGTTTATAACTTCGGACAAGATTATACAAGTGTTGGTAACCTTGGTGTTGACCAAACTATGAAGCAGTATGTAGGTACAACCGATGACCCTGCAACTGGTTTTACCTGGGAAATCAACGAATATATGCCAGACTGGCTGATCGATCCTGCTGACGGACACGCTGTTGCCCTCTATACTACATGGTCAGCATGGTCACAGGATGGTAGCATAGGTTATATGTGGATGGTTGGTGTATCCAACGAATCATATGACTATGGCGTTTACCAACCTCAGGTAGCTTTCACACAGGACGGCGGAGCAAGCTGGACAGATATTGAAGTGAACCTTGAAGATAATGAAACACTGGTTATGTACCTACCTCCTTACGAAGATGCAGCTGGTGTACCACAATCAGTACGTCCTACTTTCTTAACCGAGCGACAGGACTTATCCTGGTGTTGTTGATTATGAAGGAAAACTTCACCTGTTCTCAAATGTTTATGGTTCATCAAGAGGTGATGTACTGGATCCTGATAATGGATACTGGATCACTAATGGTATCACAGGTGGACACATTTTCGACTTTGTTATTGACCCAACAGGTGTTCAGGATGTAATCTTCGTTGATTCAGTTATGAAAGATGTTGCCCCTGATAACGCATTTGGTGATGTAACCTGGGACCACAGACTTCAGGCTTCTAAATCAGTTGACGAACAAGTTGTATTCGCTGTATGGTGCGATGATACTGATGATACTCATACCGAAGTATTGAACCCGGACATTAAAGGTTGGGGTTATGTTATTCCTGATGAGTTTGTACTTGAAACTACAAAACTTCACCGGTGATGACCTCTACGCTGGATTCTATTTCTTCCATTATCTGTCAGAACTCACTCCTAAGTATGGTGACTTCTACAACCTCCCAATTTCTTCTACACTGACAATTACTGAGTACAATGCTAATGACCCATTAGCTCCTGCTACTACTACTTACCTGTCAGGATTAGGTTGGACTTATGTAGGTATCGATGATAACTCAGCTGCTAATGCAACTGATATCACTGTAGGACAAAACATTCCTAACCCTGCTACCGGAAACACAAGTATTGAAATCAGCAGCTCTACAGTAGCTCCTGTTACAGTTGAAGTTTCAAATATGATCGGACAAACTGTTCAAACAGTAAACGCCGGTGTTATTAACGGTACAATGAAAGTTAACCTGGACGTTAGCAACCTTGAAGCAGGTGTATATTTCTACACTGTGACTATTGCAAACGAACGCGTTTCAAACAGGATGATTGTTAGATAATACAATCGTTTCTTACAATATAAAAGAGGCTGTCTCAATGCGAGGCGGCCTCTTTTTTTTGTCTCTTCTCAAAAGGCACTTTTTCCTGCCTTGACAAATACATATAAAATGATTATATTTGTTTTAGCCTAACCAATAAAGAGAAGTTAAAATGAAAAAATTATTCCTCCTGTCCCTGGCGCTGGGTATAGTGCTGTGTGCCTATCCTCAAAAAGTTTATAAGTCCAATAAAGAACTGGCTGAAAATCATAAAGAAGTGAGGACTGACGTCTCATTTACGAAGACCGGAGGTGAATTTCAGCCTCATACTGCTCAACTTAAGTCCGGCAATACTGCCATGGTTGATCGCTATGAGATCGGGAAATCAGCAAATATCTATTCTGTCCTGACCTCCCAACAGCGGTGCCTGTCGTATGACCCTGTTTCCGGGGCCTTGCTGGCTACACACAGGGCCGACCCCGCCACTTATCCCTCTGCAACTTCATCAAGTGCCATCATGGCACACTGTTCACCTGATATGGGACCTACATGGGATCATTTAGTCATTGTTGATCCTAACCCGATAGAACATGCGTTAAGATACCCATCAGGAGTCCTATATAATCATGACGGCATGAGTAGTTACGATAATGTATACGCAACTGCGGCTGGTCCATCACATTCAAACGGAACATGGGATAACACGGTTTTCGCATCTATAATGCTGGATGGTAACAATCAAAACTCCGTGTATTCACCCTGGCTAAGCGAAACTGATTGGGCAAGGTCAAGTATGACTACTGTTCCCGGTGCTGTTTATAATTTCGGTTCGGAATATACTGCCGTTGGCAGCCTTGGAAATGGACAGACTATGAAACACTATGTTTATACAACCACTGATCCTGCGAATGGCTTTACCCTGGAAGCAATTAACACCCATCAGCCCGACTGGCTCATCGATCCTGATGACGGGCATGCATATGCCCTCTACACTAACTGGTCGGCATGGTCGCTCGATGGTTCCATTGGTTATATGTGGATGATCGGTGTGACCAACGAAACCTATGACTATGGCGTTTACCAGCCACAGCTGGCTTATACCACCGATGGCGGCAATAGCTGGACCGATATTTATATTAATTTGGAAGATCACCCGGCACTAGTAGAATATTTGCCTCCTTACGAAGATGCTGCTGGCAACCCACAGACTGTACGCCCATCATTCCTTACAGGCGACAGGACCTATCCCGGTGTTGTTGACTATGAGGGGAATCTACACCTGTTCTCCAATGTTTATGGTTCATCCAGGGGTGATGTGCTGGATCCTGATAATGGGTACTTGATCGTGAATGATCAATTGGGAGGTCATATTTTTGATTTCATCATCGACCCTGACGGCCTGGTGGATATTATTTTTGTTGACTCTGTGAGGACTGAGGTTGCCCCTGACAATGCTTTTGGTGATGTAAGTTGGGATCACAGACTGCAGGCTTCAAAATCAGTAGATGAGCAAGCTGTTTTTTGTGTTTGGGCAGAAGATACCGATGAAAGCCACGATGAATTGCTTAACCCGGATATCAAAGGCTGGGGTTATGCCGTTGTAGACGGACATGTATTGAATGGTGGTGAAACTATCAATTTCACAGAAGGTGACCTTTATGAAGGATTCTATTTCTTCCATTATTTGGCAGAAATTACATTTAAAGAGGGACAATTCTACAATCTGCCAATATCTACTACACTGTCAATAACTGAGTTTAATACCAATGATCCTTTGGCAGCCGTAACACATTTTTACTTAGGCAATTGCGCAATAATTACATCAGATATTGTTGAGGGTTCCTCAAATAGTAGTCGCATTTTTAAAGTCACTCAAAACATCCCCAATCCTGCAAGCGGAAACACAAGTATTGAAATCAGCAGCTCAACAGTAGCTCCTGTAAGAGTTGATAGTTTCAAACATGATCGGACAAACTAGTTCAAACAGTAAATGCCGGTCTTATTAACGGAAGCAATGAAAGTTAACTTAGACGTTAGCAAGCTCGAAGCAGGTGTATATTTCTACACTGTGACTATTGCCGGCGAACGTGTTTCAAAACGAATGATCGTAAAATAAAAAAAGGCCTGCAAAAGCAGGCCTAATTTTTATTCTTTGTTTCTGAATTCCTATTCGAAAAGTTTCATTTTGTCGAGGAGTGCCATTACCTCCTTCACCGATTTGGCTGATTCATTCACCATATCTTTTTCCTTTTTGTTCAGCTTCAGCTCGATGACCTCTTCAACGCCCTCTTTTCCGAGTATGACAGGCACACCCATGTACACATTTTTCAGTCCGTACTCCCCTTCCAGGTAAGCACACACAGGATAGATCCTTTTCTGGTCATCTACGATGGCTTCCACCATCTGGGCTGCAGCTGCACCCGGAGCATACCAGGCCGATGTACCCATCAGGTTCACCAGTTCGCCACCACCTTTCTTGGTACGTTCATCGATGGCATCAAGTTCTTCATCGTTCAACATCTCTGTGATCGGGATCCCGGCCACTGAGGTATACCTTCTCAGGGGTACCATACTGTCGCCATGGCCACCCATGAGCATTGCATGAATATCTTTAGGTGAAACATCCAGTGCATTGGCAAGAAAGGCTTTATAACGGCCGGTATCGAGGATACCTGCCATACCAAATACTTTTCTTGAATGCTTGTTTGCTGCCCTATAGGCTGCGTATGTCATTACATCAAGCGGGTTGGATACGATAATGATGATCGCATCGGGAGAATAACGGATAGCTTTCTCGGTTACCTCCTTCACAATGCTTGCATTGGTCTTGATCAGGTCGTCGCGCGACATGCCCGGCTTACGGGGAATACCTGAAGTGATCACGATCACACCTGATCCTTTGGTTTTCAGGTAGTCGTTGGTCACCCCCGTTACACGGGTACTGAAATTATTAATAGATGAAGTTTGCCATATATCCAGGGCTTTACCTTCTGCAACACCTTCCTTAATATCCACAAGGACTACTTCCCTGGCCAGATCTTTATGCGCAATCACATTGGCACATGTTGCACCAACATTCCCTGCTCCGATAACAGTTATTTTCTTCATAATGAAATCCTTTAGTTTTTTCTTTTTCGTCATAATGACGATATAAGTTATTCGTAAAAATTCTTAGAATGTTACAAAAGTAAGGAAAAACAAGAAGAAGTATTACTCATATCATGCTTCGACTCCGCTCAGCATGACAGATCATTGATAATAAGACAGAAGGGGCCTCGACTCCGCTCGGCCCTTATTTTGCAGGGAAAAACCTTATCAGGTGCAATCTTCCCCATTATTCCGGCGCTGGACACATTGTGCATCCAGGGCAGCGATCATAACCATGTTCACGATCTCAGTCACGGTACTTCCAATTGGCAGTACGTGAACTGATTTGTTCAGTCCGTTCAATACCGGTCCGATCACCTCCACATCGGCCATTTCCTGCAGCAGTTTATAAGCGATGTTACCGGCTGTGAGGTAAGGGAAGATGAGGGTGTTAGCCGGTCCGCCCACAAGTTTTGAAAATGGGAAGTTATTGTTAAGTATCTCAGAATTCAGGGCTACATTGGCCTGCATCTCACCATCCACGATCATCTCAGGAAAATGCTCATGCATATACGCAATGGCGGCCCGCTGCTTGTTCGGGATATCGCCCGGGTTCGATCCAAAATTTGAGTAAGAAACGAAGGCAATCCTGGGCTTCAAACTAAATTGTTCAACAGCATATTTCGTCTGCAGGGTGATCTCCACCAGGTCCTCCATAGATGGATTTTTGTTCACCGTACAATCGGCAAAGAAGAAAGGTCCTTTCTTGGTATTGATGATGTACATCCCTGAAACCAGCTTGCTGCCTTCTTTGATGCCAATCACATCCAGGGCCGGTTTGATGGTAGAAGGATAGTTCCTTGTCAAGCCTGATATCATGGCATCGGCATAGCCTGTTTCTACCAGCATGGGAGCAAAATAGTTCCTGTGAACCAGGAGGTCGTGGGCACCTTTTACGGTGATCCCTTCCCTTTGCCTTTTCCTGAACAGCAGCTTGGCAAATTCCATTCGTTTGCTCTCTAGTGCATCCGACTTAGGATCGATAATCTCTACACCATCCAATTCCAGGCTGTTCTCTTTAATTATTTTGTTGATATTATCCACATTACCCAGCAGGATAGGGATGGCCGTTTTTTCGTTCATGACGATCTCTGCTGCTTTGAGCATGTTATAGTCTTCTGCTTCGCCAAACACCACCCGCATGATATCCCTCTTTGCACGTCCTTTGATCTGACGCATTAGCGGATTGCTGATGCCAAGTCGTTTGCTCAGTTCTTCCCGGTAAGCATCCCAATCTTTGATGGGCTTACGTGCCACTCCGGTGTCCATAGCTGCTTTTGCAACTGCAGGTGCTACATGGATGATCAGTCGTGGGTCGGTAGGCTTAGGAATGATATAGTCTCTTCCAAACTTCAGGTTCTTTTCATGATAGGCAACATTTACCTCTTCGGGAACGGGTTCCTTGGCCAGTTCGGCCAGAGCCTTGGAAGCGGCCAGTTTCATCTCCTCATTGATGGTAGAAGCATTTACATCCATCGCACCGCGGAAAATAAATGGGAAACCCAGCACATTGTTGATCTGGTTCGGAAAGTCGGAACGGCCGGTGGCCATAATAAGATCATCCCTGGTATCCATGGCTTCCTCATAACCGATCTCCGGTACAGGGTTGGCCAGGGCAAATACAACAGGATTCTCAGCCATGCTCGCTAACAATTCCTTCTTCAGAACTCCAGCCACAGAAAGGCCAAGGAACATATCAGCTCCCTTCACTGCTTCTTCCAGGGTATTGATATTCCTGTCGGTTACAAATTCCATCTTGGCGCTGTTCAGGTCCTTCCTCCCCTTGTTTAACACTCCTCGGCTGTCAAGCATGATGATATTTTTTTTGCTCACACCCAGTGCCAGGTAGAGCTTAATACAGGAAATGGCAGATGCGCCTGCACCGTTTACCACGATCTTCAGCTCTTCTATCTTCTTGCCTGTCAGTTCCAAGGTATTCAGCAAGCCAGCCGATGTGATGATGGCTGTACCATGCTGGTCGTCATGCATCACGGGAATATCGAGGGCAGCCTTGATCTTTTCTTCTATCTCAAAACACTCAGGGGCCTTGATGTCTTCAAGGTTGATACCGCCAAAAGTGGGTGCAATAGCCACTACAGTGTTAACGAACTTATCTATATCTTTTTCCTGTATCTCTATATCGAAAACATCGATATCGGCAAAGATCTTGAATAGCAATCCCTTACCTTCCATCACAGGTTTGCTTGCTTCGGCACCGATATCACCCAGTCCGAGCACTGCAGTCCCGTTTGATATCACCGCCACCAGGTTACCCTTGGCGGTATATTTATACACATCACCCGGGTTCTTTTGTATCTCCAGGCAGGGATCAGCAACCCCGGGCGAATAGGCCAGGGAAAGATCACGCTGTGTTGAATACGGTTTGGTAGGGATGACTTCAATTTTTCCGGGGCGCCCTTTTGAGTGGTAGATGAGAGCATCTTTGCGAAACAGATTGTCCATGTTTAATGAATTGTTAATGAAATAACAGTAATGCGCAAATCTAGTAATATTTAGAGTTGCTAGATAGAAAACCTATAATTTTTATTATTTCTAAATTTGAAGAGGCGAAAACTATGGGCATATACCTTGGTTTATTTATTAGATTTGCACCATTATTGTTTAATCATATTGCGCTGTTAATATGTATGAATACATAGAAGGAAAAGTTTCTGAGGCAAATCCCGCTTTTGCTGTGATCGACGTGAATGGAGTTGGCTACTATTTAAATATTTCTGTTTTTACTTATTCCCATTTGCATGAAGTTGAGCATTACAAGCTCTATACACACCTGGTTGTCAGGGAGGATGTGCATATGTTGTTTGGGTTTTCCACTGATCAGGAAAGGCAGCTTTTCCGTCATTTAATATCTGTTTCAGGGGTAGGTGCCAACACCGCCAGGCTGATATTATCGGCATATTCGCCTGACGAGATCAGCACAGCCATCACCACTGATAATGTGAAGCTGCTCGAATCCATCAAAGGGATCGGGGCGAAATCAGCTCAGCGGATCGTCATCGATCTGAAAGATAAAGTTTCAAAAGAAGGCTATATATTAGAAGAAAAATATACTATATCGCACAATACGCTCTTCAATGATGCGTTAACAGGATTAACCTCGCTAGGGTTTAACAGAAAACAAGCTGAAAAGGCGTTAGATAAAGCATTTACCGGTATAAAAGACAACACCCCAGAATCTACGCTCACAGTTGAAGCGCTCATCAGGGAAGCCCTGAAGCTTCTGTAAAACTTGTATCCTGCGAACCTTGAGGTATTATTATTTGCACAATTCCGTCCAACGGACGGCAAAAACTAACTTGATTATTTGATACGGATACTTAAATATCTGTTCGCTTTTTTTGTTTTTGCTTCCTTCATCTCCATCGTTTGGAAGACGTCGGCTGTTGGACATAATGATGATCCCAGACCTCTGCCCTGGCTGCCCCCCGACTCCATAGTACCGGATACAACACCTCCCATACAATTGATCTATCCCTTCCAGGATAATGAAGATCTGATGTACACCCCGGAAGAAACGCACGGTTTTTATATGGGCAACCCGTCTAACCTGGAAACAGAGATCATATATGATCCGGAGAGCAACCAGTATAAGTTCCAGAATAAGATCGGAGATTTGAACTACAGGAATCCTTCCTACATGTCTTTTGATGAATACCAGGATTTTGCTCTGAAGAACTCGGTAAGATCCTACTGGAAGGAAAGATCACAATCATCCGCCGGCCTTGACCGTGGCGATGGCATTATACCCAAAATATATGTAGGTGGGAAGTTCTTCGAAACCATCTTCGGGAACAACACCATCGATATCCGTCCCCAGGGGTCAGCCGAGCTGATCTTCGGGATCATGAACAATAAGACCGAAAATCCAACCCTGAACGTCAGGCAGAGGCGGACCACCAATTTCGACTTCGATATGAAGATCCAGATGAACGTGGTAGCCAAGATCGGGGATAAAATAGAATTCCGCACCAATTATAACACCGAAGCAACCTTCGACTTCGAAAATAAACTTCAGTTGAAATATGAAGGGAAAGAAGATGAGATCATCAAACTCATCGAGGCCGGTAATGTTTCTCTGCCCCTCAACACCTCCCTGATCACAGGGAACCAGAGTCTATTCGGGATAAAGACCAAGCTGCAGTTTGGTAGGACTATGGTTACTGCCGTTTATTCGGAACAGCAGAGTGAGACCTCCTCGGTAACAGTTCAGGGTGGTGCACAATCGAACGACTTTTACCTTACCGCAGTTGATTATGATCAAAACAGGCACTTCTTCCTGGCGCAGTACTTCAGGGATAACTACGAACGTGCCCTCTCTGAACTCCCGCTGATCATTTCCGATATCAACATTACGAGGGTAGAAGTGTGGGTAACCAACATTGGTGCTGCGGTGACCCAAAACAGGAACATCGTAGCCTTCCAGGACCTGGCTGAAAACAAGGTGATCTATAATTCCAATGTGGATCCAATACCGGGACGAAGCCTGCCATCAAATAATTCAAATACACTTTTACAGCAACTGGATACTGCCAAGATCCGCGATATCAATACAGCATCCAACTACCTCAAAAGCCTTGGCTTCGATCCGGGTGTAGATTTTGAAAAGGTGGAAGTTGCACGTCTGCTTGATCCTTCGGAATACACCGTGAACACCAAGTTGGGTTTCATCTCCCTGAACACCACGCTCAATTCTGATCAGACCCTGGCTGTTACTTATCAGTACACTGTAATAGGGCAGGACAGCACGATCTTCCAGGTGGGTGAATTCTCTGACCAGGGCGTTGTAGCACCTGCCTGCCTTACTGCCAAGCTACTGAAAAGCACTTCCCTGAACACCCAGGTTCCCATGTGGAACCTGATGATGAAAAACATCTATTCTATCGGTGCTTACCAGGTAAACAGGGATAAATTCATCATGAACATTCTTTACTCAGGAAACGACAACGGAGTACCTACCGGTTACTTCGTTGAAGGTCCTGAAAACATTAAAGGGGTACCTCTGCTGAAAGTATTCAACCTCGACAACCTGAACCAGCAGCTGAACCCTCCGGATGATGGGCTCTTTGACTTCATCGATGGTGCTGCCACCAAAGGAGGTACCATGCAGTCGTCCAACGGTAAGATCTTCTTTACTGTGCTGGAGCCCTTCGGAAGTTATCTGCGTAATGAGATCATCTCCAATGGGGGGGATTCTTCGCTGGCAAACCGATACTGTTTTGATTCCCTCTACACCCTCACAAAAACCGGGGCTGAACAATTCCCCGACAAGAACAAATATATCATGGAGGGTTTCTATACATCATCTTCCGGTTCGGAGATCAGCCTGAATGCTTTTAATGTGCCCAGGGGTTCTGTGAAAGTAACTGCCGGTGGACGTACCCTGACAGAAAATGTGGACTATACTGTTGATTACACCCTGGGGCGCGTGCGCATCATCAACGAGGGGATCCTGAATTCAGGTACGCCGATCAATGTATCGATGGAGAACAACACCCTCTTCAACATACAGACCAAACGCCTGATGGGAGCCCGTGTGGAACATACCATTAATCCCAACTTCCTGATTGGAGGTACGGTGCTGAACCTGCGCGAACGTCCGTTAACACAGAAAGTAAGTTATGGCAATGACCCGATCAACAATACCATCTGGGGCCTCGACCTGAATTACCAGACAGAATCGCGCTTCCTCACCAAATTGGTGGACGCCATCCCTTTGATAGACACCAAGGCAACTTCAATCGTTAGCATCAATGCAGAGTTCGCCCAATTCCTCCCCGGCCATTCCAAGGCCATCGGAAAGACAGGGACCTCCTATATTGATGATTTTGAGGGTGCAAAATCAACCATTGACCTGAAGAACTACGGTACCTGGTTCCTGGCCAGTACACCGCAGGGGCAGGAAGACCTTTTCCCCGAGACAAATATTTCGGGTGCCTTCAACTTTAAAAACCAGATCGACTACGGAAAGAACAGGGCTAAGCTGGCATGGTATATCATCGACCCACTCTTTTATGACAGGAACAGCTCACTGGTACCGCCAAACGTATCCAAGGATGAGCTTTCCAGGGATGAGGTCAGGCAGGTACTGGAAACCGAGGTATTTCCTAACAAAGACATTCCCAGCGGTACTCCAACAAATATTGCAATATTCAACCTGGCATATTATCCATCTGAACGTGGATCATATAACTATGATGCAGCCCCGGGTCCATACAGCAGGGGTGTGGATGACAAAGGTAACCTGATTGATCCGGAAACCCGTTGGGGTGGTATCATGCGTAAGATCGAATCAACCGACTTCGAGGCTACTAATGTGGAGTATATCGAATTCTGGATGATGGATCCCTTTGGGAGTGACTCCACCAACAAGGGTACGCTCTATTTTAACCTTGGTGATGTTTCTGAAGACCTGCTTCGTGACTCAAGGAAATCATATGAGAACGGGATGCCCATCTCTGCCGAAGTCATAAACGTGGATACTACAGGATGGGGGCGCGTACCAAATATACAGGCGCTGGTCGAGTCATTCGATACGGAAGAGGGCTCACGTGAATTTCAGGATATTGGTTATGACGGGCTGAGTGACAGCGATGAAAGATTATTCTACAGCGAATCGGGCATGCACCCGTTCCTGGATACCATTGCAAGCAAATACGGGCCAAACTCAGAAGCGTATCAGGAGGCTTTCAATGATCCATCAACCGATAACTATCATTACTTCCGTGGTACTGACTATGATGACGACCCCAAGTATGGAAGTGTACTAGAAAGATATAAGAACTTCAACGGGCCTGAGGGAAACTCCCCCACCGATGCGCAAAACGTTGAAAATTATCCTACTGCATCCACTACCCTGCCGGATATAGAAGACCTGAACCGCGACAATACACTCAGCGAGTCTGAACGATATTTCCAGTATAAGATCGAGCTGGATCCTACCAAGATGGAAGTAGGGAGCCAGTACATCACCGATGTATTTCTGGCACAGGGTATTCAGTTACCCAACAACAAGGTAACCAGCACCAAATGGTACCAGTTCAAGGTGCCTGTCAGCCAGCCCGACCGCGCTGTTGGTGGTATCAAAGATTTTAAGTCTATCCGCTTCATGCGTATGTTCATGAAGGACTTTGAGCGCCCCGTTGTACTCAGGTTTGCCACCTTCGAATTGGTTCGTGGCGAATGGAGAAAATACCAGCATTCATTGTTAGCGGCAGGCGAATATATTCCCGATGACATACAGGCCCTGACCACTTTCGACATCTCTACCCTGAACATTGAAGAGAATGGATACAGGCAGCCCATCCCTTACGTGATCCCACCGGGTATTGAAAGGGAGATCAACCTGGGGACCACCAACCTTATCAGGCTGAACGAACAATCGATGGTATTGAATGTTTGCGACCTGGTAGATGGTGATGCAAGGGCAGCTTATAAGACTACTGATTTCGACTTCAGGCAGTACAAAAAAATGAAAATGTTTGTTCATGCTGAAAAGTCGATCGAAAACCAGGAACTGGAATATGGCGACCTGACCTGCTTTATCAGGATAGGATCCGACTTTACCGAGAACTATTATGAATATGAGATTCCTTTAACCTTCACTCCATGGGGTACTCCGGCCACAGACGATGCTGGTATCTGGCCGGTCGCAAACAACTTTGAGATCGACCTTGAGCAACTGGTTAATGTGAAGCACCACAGGAATATTGCCATGCGTGAGCCGGGAAGCAATGTTTATCTGACCTTCCCTTATGTGGAATACGATGGCGACCGGAAAGTCACTGTACTGGGATCGCCAACCGTCAGCGACGTGAAGACGATCATGATCGGGGTCAGAAATCCAAAGCAGCCCGGTGTGGTAGAGATGCAGCCCATCTGCGCTGAAGTGTGGGTGAATGAGCTCAGGCTTACCGACTTTAACAAGCAGGGAGGCTGGGCAGCCACAGCCACCATGCAGGCCCAGCTTGCCGACTTCGGGCAGGTAACTGTAGCCGGGATGCATAGCTCTGCGGGCTTTGCCGCTCTCGACAGCAAGGTCAGCGATGTGAACCTGGAATCCATTACACAGTTTGATGTGTCAACCGACCTCCAACTGGGTAAATTCTTCCCTGAGAAGGCAGGTGTAAGGATCCCAATGCACTTCGATTATTCAGAAACACACATTACCCCGGAATATAACCCACTTGATCCTGATATTTACCTGCAGGAAGATCTGGATTCTTATGTTGCCAAAGATCAACAGGATTCAGTAAAACGGCTTGTGGTTGACTATACCCAACGAAAGAACATCAACTTTATGAATGTTCGCAAGGACCGTGTGGGAGCCAAAAAGCCAAAGATCTGGGATATTGAGAACTTCAACGTTACCTATGCCTATTCTGAGATCTACAACAGGAATGTTGACATAGAATACGACCTCTTGCAACAAAATCGTGGTGGCTTAGGATATAACTTCGCACTGGCCCCTAAAAATGTGCGGCCCTTCGAAAAGATAAAATTCATCTCAAAGTCGAAAGCCCTGACCCTCATCAAGGATTTTAACTTTTATTTTCTACCAAAATCATTCAGCTTCAATACTGAGATGATTTATTCCTACGGGGAGATGAAACTCAGGGACAAAAGCCTCGGTGTGATCAAGATCAGGCCAACATACAACAAAGCCTGGGACTGGGACCGCAAATATGACCTCAAGTTCGACCTTGCCAAGTCGCTTTCGTTACAGTATAATGCCCTGGCTCAATCATACATCAATCAGGCAGCAGGGAGTAAACACAAGAACAGTGAATGGTATGACGAGGATGCGAATGATACCATTAGTGTAAAAGATCAGATCTTCAGGTTCGGGAATACAGAACGTTTTACCCAGAACTTTGCAGTGAACTGGACCATTCCCATCGACAAGCTGCCATTTCTCGACTGGACCACGGCCACCTTCACCTACCAGGCCAGTTACGCCTGGAATGCATCACCATTGTCGATACAAGGCAGAATGGGGAACCAGATAGAAAACTCCAGGACCATGCAGTTGAATGGAAACCTTGCCTTTGATAAGCTTTATAATAAATCACCTTATCTGAAAAAGCTCCTAAACCCACGCGGTAGCAGACGTCAGCGGGGCGGGGCCCCTCCCAGGAACAGAGGCGGAGATCAGCAGGCACAGCAGAACGAGGCAGAATCCGACACCACCGAAAAGGTCAGGCCAAATTATTTTAAGATCGTTGGCGAAGGCCTGCTGAAGATCGTTCTGGGTATCAAGAAAACAACCATTACCTATTCTCAAAGTACAGGAATCGGCTTGCCGGGGTTCATTCCTGAACCAGACATCTTTGGTACCAACTTAAGTCAAAAGGCACCTGGCTTTGGATTCACTTTTGGTAGCCAAAAAGATCTGCGGCAGGAGGCAGCAGAAAATGGATGGATCACAACGGATTCTAACCTGAACCAGCCCTATATCACGAAATACCAGGATGCCTTTGTATTCCGAACAACGATTGAGCCCCTGCCGGATTTCAATATTGATATCACAGCCGACAGAAACTATTCAGAGAACCACCAGGAATATTACCGCTGGTCAGATTCCCTGCAAAGCTTTAACTCTTTCTCCCCTACCGACGCAGGTAGCTTCAGTATATCCTATATCGCCTGGGGAACAGCATTTGAAAAAGAAACAGGGGATAACATTTCGCCCACATTTGAAAAGATGAAAGAGCTCCGGCCACAGATCGCCGAAGACCTGGCACGGGCAAACCCTAACTGGAGCGGTGAATACGTTTATGATTCAGTTACCGGCCAAAGCTATCCTGAAGGATACGGGCCTACATCATCAGAGGTATTGCGGCCGGCATTCCTCGAAGCTTATTCAGGAAGAAGTAGTAAATCCAACAAGGATTACTTCCCTACCTTCCCATTGCCAAACTGGCGAATAACATACAATGGATTGAGTAACATTGAATTCCTGGCAAGGTTCATTCAGAAGATCACCCTCTCGCATGGATATAATGCTACTTATACCATGGCTTCATTCAGATCTAACCTGGGCTACGAAGAAACCAATGGAGGGGCTAGTGCACAACAGGCCTTCTCTTCCAATTACATTACCGAGCTTGATTTTGGGGCCATTGCCATAACCGAGCAGTTCTCCCCCTTGTTCGGGATCGACATGACCTGGCATAATAGCCTGTTCACCAAGGTTGAATACAAAAAATCGCGAAACCTCACCATGAGTTTTGCAAACAACCAGGTGACCGAGGTGAAAAGCAATGAACTGGTTGTCGGGGTAGGATACAGGATTAAAAGCCTTGGCTTCACCATTAAAGCCCTGGGAGGCGGTGGCCGGAAGACCAGGATGGAAAGTGATCTGGATATCAAGGTTGACTTCTCTATCAGAAGTAACAAGACTGTGCTCAGAAGGATAGATGAGGACATCAACCAGGTGTCGGCCGGACAAAAGATCGTATCCATCAACACCTCTATCGACTACCAGTTAAACCAGAACCTCAGCATCCGTTTCTTCTTCGACAAGATCATCAACAACCCCTTCGTTTCCAACCAATATAAAAATTCTACTACCAATGGTGGAATTAGTTTGAGGTTCTCTCTTGCACAATAAGTTTTCTTGAGTGATTATTGATTATATCCTAGTGATTAATGACGATGGGAATATGTTGATTTCTGACTTCGGTCTTCTGTTACCTGGTATCAAAAGGATCTCATCACTCAAAAAAGCCTTCTGAAGAAAGATTGAATATAAATAATTTCTAATACTCAGGATTTTATAAAAAACCCTATTTTTGCTTCATCAAAAAACATAAAAAATGACTATTCCTGACAATTTAAAGTACACCCAAGACCACGAGTGGATCAAGGTAGAAGGTGATGAGGCATTGATCGGCATCACTGAATTTGCACAGAAAGAGCTTGGAGACATTGTTTTTATCGAGGTAGAAACTGAGGGTGAGACCCTGGAGATAGGAGACGCTTTTGGAACCATCGAAGCCGTAAAGACTGTTTCTGACATGTTCATGCCGGTAAACGGTGAGGTTCTGGAGTTCAACGAAGAGCTTGAATCCAACCCGGAAATTGTCAACAAAGACCCATATGGCGAAGGATGGATCATTAAGATCAAGATCGCTGATATGGCAGAAGTAGAAAAGCTCCTTGATGCGGAAGCATACAAAGAGTTGATAGAAGCCTAAGTTCCTGCATGTTCAAAAGACCCTTATTGCCGGGGCTTCTCTGGACGCTGCTGATTGCAGCGCTCACCCTTATGCCCGGCAACTACATTCCCAGAATCACTACTTTTCTCGATTGGTTAGGTCCGGATAAGATCTTACATCTTTTGCTGTTTGGCATATATAGCTTTTTACTGCTCGAAGGATTCAGGAGGCAGCATAGCCATTCTTTGCTTCAAAAGCATCCCATTTTCGTGGCCTTACTTATTGGCATAGTTTTTGCAATTTTTACAGAAGTGATGCAAATGCATGTGATCCCCGGTCGGCATGGAAATATTTATGACTTCCTGGCTGATGTACTGGGCAGTATCCTGGGGATAATAAGCTGGCGCTTCACCCGAAGAAATGATAAGAAAAACTTGCGTTCTTCTAAAAATTATAATTAATTTAGCCATTCGGTATATGATGCCGTAATGAACGCGTAAACAACCACAGCTATGGAAGCAAAAAAATCATCAAAGGCTGATCTTGAGGGTAAAAAGGTGATCTTCACCCAGATCGGCCTCATCATTGCGCTGGCTGCAACTTTGCTTGCCTTTGAATGGAAATCATATGACAGATCTGTTGAAGGTTTTGGTGAACGTATCGTGGATGATATTCCTGAAGAGATCATTCCTATCACCGAACAGAAGGTCAAACCACCTCCACCACCTCCTCCCCAACAGGTTATTCAGCTTAACATTGTGGAAGATGATGTTGAAGTTGAAGAAGACCTTATAATCGATGCTGAAGCTGATGAAACCACAGAAGTTGAAGAATATATTCCCATCGAAGTTTATGAAGAAGTAGTGGAGGAAGCCCCCATTTTTACTGTGGTTGAATCTATGCCGGAGTTTAAAGGCGGCATGGCTAAACTCTACAGCTATCTGGGTAACAACATCAAGTATCCTGTAATGGCCAAGGAAAGTGGTATACAGGGGAAGGTTTATGTAACCTTCGTTGTTGAAAGGGATGGATCTATCACCGACGTACGAGTACTCAGGGGTATTGGCGGTGGCTGTGATGAAGAAGCCATCAGGGTTGTTTCGGGCATGCCCGGCTGGACTCCAGGGAAACAAAGAGGAAAACCCGTTCGGGTACAGTACAATCTTCCGGTAAGGTTTACACTGCAATAAAAGAACTTACAATGATATATTTAAGCCCTGCTTTTTAAGTGGGGCTTTTTTTATAGATGATAGGAGACTGAAGAAGTACTTCTCTTTCTACGTTCTCCTTCTCCATCTACCATCCACTTCTTCATTCTTCTATCTTCTATCTAAAAAACCTCGCCTGGTAAGCGAGGTTTCTCTTAAGAAAATGGCCTTAAAGAAATGGTGCCTTATCCGCATTTGGAATAACCACAACTTGAGCAGGTCAGACAGCCCTCCTTATACATCAATGTTCCTTCATTGCTGCACTCGGGGCATGGCATTTCTTTGGCAACAGTCCCGTCTGGAATGTATTTCTTCAATGTGCGTACTACACCTTTCTTCCATGTATTGATAGATTCGCTATCGAGTTGGAGATTATCTACAAGGTCAACTACAAATGGCAGGGGCATTCCATGGCGAAGGATCCCGGAGATCAGCTTGGCATAGTTCCAGTATTCCTTGTTGAATTGCCTCGACAGGCCTTCCATGATGATCTTGTATCCGTCTTTATCTTCAAAACGAAAGTCGTATTGGGTTACCGTTTGCTTCTCTTTCTTTTTGTTCTTGGTTACCTTGCCCTTTTCAACCCATTTTGGGAGGAAGAAACCTTCTGCCTTACCGGTGAAGATCTCATAGGGACGGTCGTTCAGGAGGCCAACAACTGCAACCCACTCTTCTTTATTATTCATGAAGCGAACCACATCGGCCTCAAGTTCTTTTGGCCTTGTTGGGGCGTTCGTCTCGATAAATGAGTTATCCCGTTTCGTCTCCTTCTTTTTATCGTTACTGATAAGTACCCCGGAGCGTGAGTTCTCACGATAGATCGTCATGCCTTTGCATCCACTTTCCCAGGCGGTGCGGTAGATCTGGCTCACGAGATCTTCGGTAGCATCTTCCGGTATGTTCACCGTAACGCTGATGGAATGATCGACCCATTTCTGTACAGAGCCCTGCATTTTGACCTTGCTCAGCCAGTCGATATCTTTTGAGGTAGCTTTATAATAAGGAGAGTTTTTGATCAGTTTATACAGTTCGTCATCGTCGAGTTTCTTTGTTTCTTCAGGATCCATGCCCTTGCTGATAAGCCAGGTTTCAAACTTGGGATGGAATACATTATACTCTTCCCAGGCATCGCCAAGGTCGTCGGTAAATGAAACTGTTACGTTCTTATCGTTGGGATTTACCTTTCTTCTTCTTTTATAGTTGACCATGAACACAGGTTCTATCCCTGAGCTGGTCTGGGTACAGATACTGACACTTCCTGTGGGGGCAATGGTGAGCATGGCAATGTTTCGGCGGCCATACTTTTCCATCCCTTCAAAAACCTTTGGTGCATTTTCCTTAATACGGTTAATAAAAGGATTGTTTCTTTCCCTTTCGATATCAAATATTGGAAATGACCCACGTTCCCTGGCCAGGTTTACTGATGAGCGATATACCTCAATGGCAAGAAGCTTATGCACTTCAGTAGAGAAGTCGATAGCTGAATCGGATCCGTACCTTGAGCCCAGGGCTGCCAGCATGTCGCCTTCGGCAGTGATGCCAATACCTGTTCTTCGGCCTTCGAGTGTTTTCTTGCGAATATTTTCCCACATGTTTCTTTCAACACGCTTGATCTCGAATGCTTCAGGATCATTATCGATCTTACCAATAATGGCATCTATCTTTTCTGCTTCAAGGTCGATAATGTCATCCATAATCCTTAATGCCTTGCGTGCATGATCCGTAAACTTGTCGGAGTTAAAGATGGCATTCTCGGTGAAGGGTTCATCGACATAACTATAGAGGTTAAGAGCAAGTAAGCGGCAGCTGTCGTAGGTGCAAAGAGGGATCTCTCCGCATGGATTGGTAGACACAGTTTTGAATCCCAGGTCGGAATAGCAATCGGGGATGGCCTCCCTGGCAATGGTATCCCAGAAAAGGACTCCCGGCTCGGCCGAGGCCCAGGCATTGTGAATGATCTTATCCCATAAATTCCCGGCATCGATCTCCCTTTCAAACTTTGGGTTTGGAGAATCAATAGGGTATTGCTGCTTGTATGGCTTATTCTCGATGACAGACCTCATAAAATCGTCATCAATTTTAACTGATACGTTGGCACCGGTTACTTTGCCGGCGACCAGCTTGGCATCAATGAAATTTTCTGCATCGGGGTGCTTACTCGAAATAGTCAGCATAAGGGCCCCGCGGCGACCATCCTGCGCCACCTCCCTGGTGGAGTTAGAATACCTTTCCATGAAAGGCACGATGCCTGTTGATGTGAGTGCGGAGTTCTTGACCGGACTGCCTGTTGGCCTGATGTGTGAAAGGTCATGTCCCACTCCACCACGGCGTTTCATCAATTGAACCTGCTCCTGGTCAACCTTCATAATTCCACCGTATGAATCGGAATTACCTTCATTCCCGATCACAAAGCAGTTCGACAGACTGGACACCTGCATATTGTTTCCAATACCTGCCATCGGGCTTCCCTGTGGTATAATGTATTTAAAATCTTTTATCAGCTCATATACTTCCTCAGCTGACATAGGATTAGGATACTTCTGCTCTATCCTGGCAATCTCGTTGGCAATACGCCAGTGCATGTCGTCAGGAGTTAATTCATAAATTTTTCCATCGCTGTCCTTCAGAGCATATTTATTCATCCATACATTGGCCGCCAATGTATCTCCATTAAAATACTCAGTGGACTTTACCAAGACCTCTTCGTGGGAATAATTTTTCAATGACTTGGCTTGATTAAGTTGCTCAGCTTTTTGTGTTGGTTCAGTAGTTGTTGTGCTTGTTGCTACATCAGTCTCCGTTGTTGATTCCAGCTTAGTTCTTTCCTCTAATACCTCATCATAAAAATTTTCCCCTCCCTGCTCTGTTTCTTTGTCGACATTGACAAAAAGATCATTTTTCAGCTCCATAAATAAATTTTTGAAAATTTTTAAATCTCCATTTCCCTATTTTTCAACGGCTTGAATTTAAAGAAGGGCCTGTGGATATTCCTGACTAATATACGTTATAATACGCGGGCCAAATCAAATACTTATTAACAGAAAGAGGTTGAAAAATTCTAAACGCTTGAGGACTCAGGCTGTAAGCCAAAAATATTATTTTATTAACAATTTTTTAATAATTTTTTAATTCAAAATAAATCTTTGGCAAAGCCTTAAATATTTTTATATCTCACTGACTATCAGGCAACATCGTTACTATTACCGTTACAAAAATAACAATATTAATGAGCCTGCAGCCAATTATCACCGGTATTCATATCAACAAGTACAGGAACCCTCATGGGGATGGCTTTTCGCATCTTTTCTCTGACTAATTCCTGCAAGCGATCCAACTCATTTTCATGGGCATCGAAAACAAGTTCATCATGCACCTGGAGGATCATTTTCGATTTCATTTTTTCCGCCTGCATGCTGTCATGAATATTGATCATCGCAATTTTTATCATATCGGCAGATGATCCCTGTACAGGAGCATTAATGGCGTTTCTTTCGGCAAAACCGCGTACAGTGGCGTTAGACGAGTTGATGTCGCGCAGATACCGTCTTCTACCCATCATGGTTTCCACATAGCCATGTTTCCTGGCAAAATCTATGGTCTGTTCCATATAGGATTTTACTCCAGGATATTTTGCAAAATACTGCGCAATGATGTCAGCAGCTTCCTTGCGCGGGATGTTCAGCCTTTCCGAAAGTCCGAAGGCAGAGATGCCGTAAACGATCCCAAAGTTTACCGTCTTTGCACTCCGGCGCATATCAGGTGTTACCTCCTTCAGTTCCACACCGAAGATCCTTGCAGCAGTGGCTGTATGCACATCCAGCCCATTCACAAATGTTTCTATCAGGCCTGTATCCTCACTGAGCTCTGCTATAATCCTTAATTCAATCTGTGAATAGTCGGCAGCCAGCAGAGTATATTCCTTGTTCCTGGGCACAAATGCCTTCCTGATCTCCCTTCCCATCTCTGTCCGGATGGGAATATTCTGAAGATTGGGGTTGTTAGAACTCAGCCTTCCTGTGGCAGCTACCGCCTGGTTATAGGAAGTGTGTATCCTGTTGTCGCGGGGGTTGATTAGCCTGGGCAGTGCATCAACATAGGTTGATTTAAGTTTGGTAAGCGAACGAAAATCCAGGATCTTGTCGATTATGGGATGTTTGTCGGCCAGCTTAAGAAGCACATCTTCACCCGTTGAATACTGTTTGGTCTTTGTTAATCGGGGCTTTTCGGTAACCTTCAGTCTCTCAAAGAGTATTTCTCCCAATTGCTTCGGTGAAGCAATATTAAATTCTATGCCTGCCATCTCTATAATCTCCTTTTCCAGTCCTCTTATACCCTTCTCCAGCTCTGAAGAAAATTCTGACAGGGTCTCTGTTTCCAGCTTCACCCCCTCTGCTTCCATAGATGCCAAAACCGGAACGAGCGGCATCTCAATGCTGGTGAAAAGTTCAATGGTGTCGGTTTCTATAAGCATAGGCTCTAACACCTCTTTCAACTGCAGGGTGATGTCGGCATCTTCGCAGGCATAGTCTTTCAACAGTTCCGCGTTCACCGTACGCATGCTCAACTGGTTCTTGCCTTTCTTACCAATCAGGTTTTCAATAGGTACAGGCTTGTAAGCAAGATATGTTGTTGCCAGGAAATCCATATTATGACGCATGTCCGGCTCAATGAGGTAATGGGCGATCATGGTATCGAAGAGTTTTCCCTTCACTTCCACGTCATACCACCTCAGTACAGACATATCGAATTTCAGGTTCTGTCCGGTCTTCCCTGTATCAAGGTCTTCAAAAACAGACTTAAATTCCGAAACCAATTCCAGGGCTTCCTGATAATTCTCCGGCACCGGCACAAACCATGCTTCACCTTTCTTCACAGCAAAGGACATCCCAACCAATTCGGTATCATTGGCATCCAATCCTGTGGTTTCAGTATCAAAGCAAAATTCATCCGCTTCACTGAGGATTTTGATCAATCCTTTCCTCTCCTTAGCAGTAGCAACGAGCTTATAATCATGCTCAACCTGGTAGATATCTTGTATGTTTTTGAGGGGTAAATCCACCCCGGCGCTGCTAAACAAGTTGCCCTTATCTTCTTGAATATCCTCAGGAGCATCATCCATTTTTTCTTCTGGTACAGTTTTAAATAGCCTCTGTGCAAAATTCCTGAACTCAAGCTCATCAAAAAGTTCAGTCAGGGCCTCTTTATCAGGCTCCGTATATTCCAGTTTCTCTATATCAAGATCAATAGGTACATCGAGGATGATGGTTGCCAGTTGCTTTGACATGATGGCCTGTTCAGAGAAGTTCTCCACATTCTCTTTGAGTTTTCCTTTCAGCTTATCTGTATTCAAGAGCAGGTTTTCCACACTATCGAACTCACCTATTAATTTAGAAGCTGTCTTCACTCCTACCCCGGGTACACCGGGAATATTGTCAGAAGCATCACCCCATAATCCCAGGATATCGATCAGCTGCACAGGTGATTTGATCTTATATTTATCGCAGATCTCCGGCACCCCGAGAACTTCAGGCTTGTTGCCCATCCTGGCTGGTTTATACATCAATATATTGTCGGACACCAGCTGGCCAAAGTCTTTATCAGGTGTCATCATGTACACGGTGAAATCTTCTTGCTCAGCCCGCTTTGCAAGGGTACCTATCACATCATCCGCTTCATAGCCATCCATCTTCAATACCGGAATATTAAAGGCTTCGATAAGCTTTACGATATACGGTATCGACAGGGAAATATCTTCAGGCATCCGTTCCCTGTTTGCCTTGTATTCGGCATAGCCTTCCTCCCTGATAGTTTGTGCAATTGTATCGAAGGCGACTCCAATATGTGTAGGCTTCTCATTCCGGAGAACATCCAGCAAGGTATTGGCAAAACCCAGTACTGCGGAGGTGTTTAAGCCTTTGGAGTTGATCCGAGGATTCTTGTTCAGGGCGAAGTAGGCCCTGTAGATCAGCGCCATGGCATCGAGGAGGAATAGTTTCTTTTGTTTGGCCATAGCACAAAAGTAATATTTTAGTGTTTTTATGAACAGGCTTCACTTAATAAGTTCTTAAAAGCCATGGTAATTTTTACTCAAAAATATTGTTGTTTTATAGTACAAACCTCCTGCTTATGCCTAGAAAGAAAAAGCAAAAAAAGATCTTTGTTCTCGACACTTCTGTTATCCTTTACAATCACAATGCGATTTACAGCTTTGAAGACAATGATGTAGCTATTCCTATCACGGTATTGGAAGAGCTCGATTATTTCAAGAAAGGAAATGAGACGAAGAATTTCGAGACACGGGAGTTTATCCGGGTCATGGATAGGCTATCCACAAATAATTCGTTGCAGAATTGGATTCCCATCGACCGCCCAAAAGCCGGTTACTTCAAGGTGATCATGCAGGAAAGAGCAGATTCAATTGATGCCACTAAGGTTTTCGGAGAGAATAATGCCGACCACCGCATCCTGAATGCAACCCTCACCCTTGTTGAAGAGCATCCCGAAAAAAAGGTTACTCTGGTCACCAAGGATATCAACCTGAGGCTGAAGGCCAAGTCGCTTAACATACCGGCGGAGGATTTTGAAACCGGCAAGATCAAGGATCTTGATTCACTTTACACCGGCCGGACCGTGATTGATGGATTGACCAAGGAAGTGATCGATGCCGTATACGCCAACGGCTTTTGCATGCCTGAGGATGTAGGGATCAAAGATCCCATTCCAAATCACTACTTCATTCTGAAAAATGACCGTACTTCTGCACTTGTTTTTTATAATCCTGTTTTGGAAAGGATTGAGCGAATTGAAAAAACACCCGCCTACAGGATCACTCCACGTAATGCAGAGCAGGTATTTGCTTTGCATGCCATCACCAATCCCAAGGTAAAGCTGGTGACCATGCAGGGTGTGGCGGGTACAGGAAAAACATTGCTGGCCCTGGCCGGTGCGCTGGATCAGAAAAAGAACTTTAAGCAGATATACCTTGCTCGTCCGATCGTGCCCCTGAGCAATAAAGATATCGGTTACCTCCCCGGCGACATAGCCTCCAAGCTAAACCCCTACATGGAACCCCTCTGGGATAACCTCAAGTTTATCCAGAACCAGTTCAATGAGAAAGACAGGGAGTTTAAGAAGATCAGCGACGCCCTGGAGCAGGAAAAATTAGTGATCACACCCCTGGCCTATATCCGCGGACGAAGCATTTCCAATGTTTGCTTCATAGTGGATGAAGCTCAGAACCTCACCCCTCATGAGGTAAAGACCATTATCACCCGGGCAGGGGAAAACACCAAGATTATCTTTACAGGTGATATTTACCAGATCGACACTCCTTACCTCGATTCGCAGAGTAACGGACTTTCGTACCTGATCGACAAAATCAAGCATCATGAGATCTATGCACATGTGAGACTTGAAAAGGGAGAACGTTCCGACCTGGCTAACCTGGCCAACGAGTTGCTTTAAGGATCAGCCTTTTTCCTTATAAACCACATTCAAAACTACAGTACCGACAATTTTCAATGTGTTCCTGTCGATGTGCTCCAGGTTATCATTTACCGTATGCCAGTGCCTAAAAAAGCTACCTGTTTCGGCTTCTGCCTCAAGGTGAATAATATTAATGGTAGGAATGTTGGCAATAGTATTCACAAAGTAATGGTCATCGGTAATATAGCTACCAAATTCATCCGGGAAATAGCTTCCATAACCCAGGCTATGCGCTATATTCCAAACCTTCTTCACCCTGGCAGGTGCATACATCATTGAGAAGCCTTCCTTGAGGAAAGTGGCATCTTTTACACCAACCATATCGAGTAATATCCCATAGCGTGCACGATAAGCCGGTACATGGGGATTTTTAGACCAATGCTGTGAGCCCAGCCCCCAATTTTCTGTTGCTGAAGATTGGGCATCCTGTGGTGGTCCATAATCTTCCAGATCGAAGAAAATAATATCCACACCGATCGAAGGATGCTGCATACTGAACTGCCTGGCTACTTCCATGAGCACACCAACGCCACTGGCCCCGTCGTTGGCACCATCGATTGGTGTATTATGCAGGGATGCATCAGGATCATAATCGGCATATGGGCGTGAATCCCAATGGGCACATAGCATGACCCTTTTATTATTCTTAATATTAAATGAGGCAATAATATTCTTTCCCCTGAGCACTTCTCCATTGTATGCGCGTGCCCTGAATGCCTGAACGATCACAGTATCTGCAAACCTTTGCATGCTTTTTTCAAGCCAGGAGGCACATGCTGAATGAGCTTCGGTTCCCGGCACACGAGGCCCAAAATTCACCTGGTGCTCCACATACGCATATGCTGAATCACCGTTAAACTTAGGGATATTCAATACTTCCTTAGCTTCATCAGCTTCCTTGCTCACAGGGGTATCACTGCTTCCGCACGAAAATGCGATCGCAGCTAAAGCTATGACCAGCAAGCTTATCCTTGCATTCATAATGTATGGTTTATTCTTTATTCAACAATATCAGAAACCCGGCCAAACGATCCGGAAAAGACAAAGGTATCCATTTCTTTGCGTTCTCTTTCAGCCAGCTCGGATTTTTGCATGCGGGGATGGAGCATATTAGGCTCACCGATATAACCTATTGCAGTGACCGATATGGCCTGCACATCTTCCGGCAGGGCAAACAGTTCAGCTGCCTTGAGGGCATCAAAGCCTCCCATCTGGTGCACATACAGGCCTTCCTGCATAGCTTGTAAACTCAGCTGGGCCACCGATTGCCCGGTATCATATTGCCAGGCAGCATTGGGATTACCTTCAGCATTGGTAAGTTTGCCACAATTTAAGATAAGTACAGGGGCAAATTTTGCCCACATCTGGTTGAATTCAACCAGAGAAGCAAAGATATTGTCGTATGTTTCATCCCCTTTCTGCCCCACAAAAAATATCCAGGGTTGATTATTTGAAGCAGAAGGTGACCAGCGGGCTGCTTCAAGGATATTTCTTAATTTCTGAGTTTCTACAGGGCGGTCTTCAAAGGCCCGTGGGCTCCAGCGCTTCTGCAGCAATGGATGGATCTCATTGCTATTGGTTTTTGCTTCTTTCGACATGTATTAAAATGTTAGAGTAAAGGTGGTGCCTTCACCGGGGATTGATTTTACTGTGATGGATCCTTTATGCAGGTGCATGATCTGCCTGGAAAGGCTCAGGCCAATGCCTGACCCATGTTTTTTCGAGGTAAAGAAGGGCATGAAGATCTTATCCATGATGTCGGGTTTGATCCCTGCGCCATTGTCCTTTATATCGATAACCACACGGTTACTGTTATTCATAGTGGCAAGGATGCTGATCTCCCCATCTTCCTTTCCCTTGACAGCATCCATGGCATTCAGTACCATGTTGATGATCACCTGGTCGATGAGGTCGGGATCAGCAGTAACCATCATATCAGGAGGGAAGACCCTGTTGTTACAGCTGACACCCATCTCTTTCATCTTGGGCTTAAGCAAATGTTCTGAGCGTTCGAATATCTCGCGGACTTTAAAATATCTGAAGTTGGGCTTGGGTATCCTGGTAAGGTTTCGATAAACTTCCACGAAGTTCAACAGCCCCTGGCTCCTTTTTTGGATAGTATCTATGGCTCCCTGCACCCCTTCGAGATCGCCATCATCGAGTACTTTCAGCAGAACTTTATCCTGGTCCTCATCCAAAAGCATCTCACGCACCGTCGACGCCAGGGAGGAGATCGGTGTGATAGAATTGGTGATCTCATGGGTCAGCACACGAATCAGCTTTTGCCAGGATTCGATCTCTTTCTCATCAAGCTCGGAGCTGATGTCCTGCAAACTAACCAGCGTATAATCCTCTCCCCTCATCCTGAATATAGTAGCATATGCTGAAACCTGCAGAAGCTCATCCTTTATGAAGAGCCGAATGAGGGTCCTTTCACCGGCTTTCAGGTTTTGTAATGTTTCAGAAAGTCCTTCCTTCACCGTATCCAGGTCTGAAAGAAACCTGATATGCCGGGTCCTTAAAAGCCTTTTCACGGCAGTATTGAAGAGGTCCACCTTCCCGGCATGGTTGTATGCGATGATCCCGATGTTCACATGCTGTACAACCGTCTGCAAGTAATTGAAATGTTCTTCCTTTTCTGCCCTGTGCTCCTTGAAGGATTTTATAACGTCCATGAAAGACTTGTTCAGATCGTCAAAGCTTTTTCCCAGCCCCATGTCGGAGAAAGAACTGGAAAAATCAGAATATTTGATACTCTGAAGGAATTGTGTAAGCTTACGGTTAGTTTTTTCCACATAGCGAATGAGAAAGATGACCTGCAGCATAATTAGCCCGGTGAGGATCACGGCAGTTACATTATACCTTGTCTTGTCTACCAGGAAAAACAGCAGAAAGAAAGAAAGTGCCAGCAAAAGCAATCTGATGATGACCTGTATGCGGAACCGCCTAAATGCCATATTTCTCAATCCTCCTGTATAGTGAAGCACGAGTCAGTCCAAGCTCTTTGGCTGCCTTGCTGATGTTACCACCATGCTTATCCACAACCTTTCGAATAAGCATTTTTTCAGTTTCCTCCAGGTTCATATTGGAAGTACTGATGCTTTCTGCCTGGGTATCCTCAACCGGCGAGAGGAAGAAATCTGACGGCTGCAACATGTTCGACTCACTCATGATCACGGCGCGTTCAACAGCATGCTGCAGTTCCCTGATGTTTCCGGGCCAGTTATGTTTCTCCAGTCTCTTCAATGTGGAAGCGTTCAAACGCTTCGACGGCATCTTATATTTTTTAGCATAAATCTCAAGAAAGTATTCTACCAGCTGTGGGATATCTCCCGGCCGTTCTCTCAGGGCCGGGACATGGATCTCAACAGTGTTGATCCGGTACAGAAGATCCTGTCTGAACTTATTCTCATTCACCATCTGGTATAGAGGCATGTTGGTAGCACAAACCAGTCGTACATCGATGGGTATCTCCTTGTTTGTACCCAATCTGACCACCTTCCTGTTCTGGATTACGCTTAGCAGTTTCGATTGCAAGGCCATTGTAAGGTTGCCGATCTCATCGAGGAAGATGGTGCCTTTGTTGGCAGCCTCAAAGCGGCCGGCCCGGTCTTCCTTGGCATCAGTAAAAGCACCTTTCTTAAATCCGAACAATTCACTTTCAAATAGCGACTCGCTGATAGCTCCAAGGTCGACACTGATAAAAACCTCATCTTTCCTACTAGAAGCCATATGTATAGCCCTGGCAATAAGCTCCTTACCTGTCCCATTCTCCCCCAGGATAATTACATTAGCATCGGTCACCGCTACTTTTCGAACAGTTTCCAGCACCTTCTGCATTTCCATGGAATCACCAATGATGTTCCTGTGGGAACGATGCTGGTCAGCAATGATTACCTTTTGCTTGGTTCGTAGGGTTTCCAACTCAACCTTCGATTTTCTGAGTTGCAAAGATGTGGTGATTGTGGCTACAAGTTTCTTGTTATCCCAGGGTTTCAGGAGAAAATTTGTTGCCCCTTCCTTGATCCCCTGTACAGCCAGTTCTATATCTCCATAGCCTGTGATCAGTATCACCACTGTAGCCGGATCAATCTCAAGGATCTTGTTCAGCCACATAAAGCCCTCCTTGCCGCTGGTGGCATCCCTGGAAAAATTCATATCGAGCAAGATGACATCATAGGTTTCATTATGCATCAGGTCCGGGATATTTTCCGGGTTCTCTTCAGTATGTACGATGCTAAAATGCTGTTTCAAAAATAGCTTAGCAGCCAGTAGGACATCCCTGTCGTCGTCGATGATAAGGACCTTCGCTTCCATTTTGCTCATGTGTGATGGTTTTTAGTGATAGATGTAGAATAATACCAATTATCGTGCAAAAAAATATAACTGCTTGATTATAAATACATCTTTAAATCTCATAGCGATTAGGTGACCATGCCGAATGGTAAATTTATGAATAATGTTCGTATTTGTACAGGTTTATGAACGAATATGGACATAACAGCAGACACAAGCAAAAGCTGACCCTTATAACAGCCTGTATTAGTGTTTTTTGCAAAAGGTGGCACAGATTTAGTTAAAAAATGTTAACACCAAATTTTAATGAAATGGACCGAGCAATCAAAAAAAAGAAGTGGACAGTAAAGCGAATCTTAACCATTGGAGCCATTGTTGCTTTTTTGATGTTTCTGGCTTATATCTTTTTTTTCAGGGATAAGCAAAGCAAATTATATGTGAACAAGGATCAGCTGAGCATTGCCACTGTTCTTGAGGAAAAGTTTCAGGAGTTTATCCCTGTTGACGGAATCGTTTTTCCAAAGAATACGGTATACATCGATGCCGTGACGGGCGGTATTGTTGAAGCTGTATATGTGGAAGATGGCGCTATCCTCACAAAGGGTGATCCCATCCTGAAGCTGATGAACGCCAACATGGAGCTCAGCACCATGGAACAGGAGACCAGGATGCTGGATGCGATCAATAACTTACAGAACACAAAGATCCAACTGGAGCAAAGCAAGTTTCTCAGGGAGAAAGAGATCGCAAACCTCAGCTACCAGGTGCAACAGGCTGAGCTGGATTATGAAAGAAAAAAGCAGCTGTTTGAGAATCATGTGATTGCCAATAAGGAATGGGAGGATGCCGAAAGAAATTTCTTAGGACTGACAAGGCAGCTTGAGCTGAGTAAAGAATTGCAAAAACTGGATTCGGTCTTTGCCTATTCCCAGATCAAATCAATCAATCAATCTATAAAGAGGATGGGAAGCAACCTTGAGCTGCTCAGGCGAACTATTGACAACCTCAACATCAAGGCCCCTGCAGATGGGAAACTGTCTTCCTTCAGTGCTGAGATCGGTGAGATCAAGCAAGTCGGAGAACACCTGGGACAGATGGATATGATGGATGGCTATAAACTAAAAGCCAGGATAGACGAGCGATATATTTCCAGGGTGTTCGTTGGACAGGAGGCAGAGTTCGATTTCAATAAAGAAACATACAATTTAAAGATCAAAAAAATCTATACGGATGTAGTAGGCGGGACCTTTGAGGTTGACCTTTTGTTTGATGGTGAACAACCCAAAGCCATCAAGCGTGGGCAAACTGTCCAGTTGAGGGTGATCTTCAGCAGTGCAAGCGATGCAATCATTGTGAAGCGTGGTGGTTTCTTCCAGGAAACTGGAGGCAACTGGATATATGTTGTAGATGCCTCTGGCAGCTTTGCCATAAAAAGAGAGATCAGCATCGGAAGGCAAAACACACGTTACTATGAAGTGAAAGGTGGGCTGGACCCGGGCGAAAAAGTCATCGTTTCATCCTACAAATCCTTCGGAGGAAAAGACAAACTCGTTTTCAGAGACTGACCCATAAAAGTAATCAACCCTTAAACCCATTCATTATGAAAGAAGTTGTAATCCTAATCCCTGATGTAGATGTTGAACAGAACATTGAGATTGAAGTCAGGATCAACGGGCGCAAAAAGACCCTGCAATACCGGGTAGAGCTGCTCAGCTGGGAGGGGAACGACGATCCACCCACCAGCCATGTTCCGATCTTAAAGAAAAAGATTGAAGAGTACGATAAAGATTGGGAGTTAATGGAGATCGGTGCACCAGGGAAAGACAATATCCCTCTTATGTTTCGGAAGAAACTGAATCCGCAAAACTCTTAATTCTGAATTTGAAAACCAGGACAAATTATATATGCACCTCACCCCCTGCCCCCTTTTCCCCCTTTCCTTAAGGATAGGGGGCCAGGGGGTGAGGTGAGTAAACTTTCTAAACAATAAAAACATGAAAAAACTTAGCACCCTTATCCTCATGATCCTCATGTGTTCCTTTGTGTTTGCACAGGAGGTTGAAAAAGACAAAGAAGCAATAAAAGAGCTTATTCTGTCTGCCTATGTCGATGGTCTGCAGAACAATGGCGACCTCGAGGCAACTCGAGAAGGCTTCCATCCAGGCTTCGAGCTACTGGTATTTAAAAACGACATGATTAGCAAATTCCCAATTTACAACTGGATCATTTATGAAGAGATGGGTAAAGCCAAAAACCCCGAGCCCTTGCCAGCAGAAGAGATCACCAGTTGCGAATTTGAATTTATAGATATTACAGGAACGGCTGCGGTGGCCAAGATCCATCTCAGCAAAGGAGGCAAGAAAATTTATACAGATTATCTGTCGCTGTATAAATTCACTGAGGGATGGAAGATCGTCAGCAAAATCTACTACCAGATCCCTGAATAAAATAATTAAACAAATATGCTTCTTCATTTTTTCAGGACAGCCATCAGGTACCTAATCAAGCGAAAAACCTATTCAGTGATTAATGTCGCCGGCTTGGCTATTGGGATCGCCAGCTTTATCCTGATCATGATTTATGTGATGGATGAACTGGGTTATGATCGCTACCATGAGCGTGCCGATGATATTTACCGTATCGCCCAGCTGTATGATTTTGAAGGTGTTGGGGAAAATTCGGCAAGCTTGCCCTTTCCTGTGGCCTTCACCCTGAAAAATGAATATCCCGGACTGGTTGATAATATCTGCCGTGTATTTAATTTCCAGGCTCCACGTAGCCTGGTGGAATATGAAGAACAGAAATTTAATGAACGCAGGTTTTTCTTTGCCGATTCCACTTTCTTCGAGATTTTCAAACATCAATTTGTTCAGGGTGACCCAGCCACCGCCCTGGATGAGATCAATGCCGTGGTTATAACAGAATCCATGGCCCGTAAATATTTTGGGGATGAAGACCCTATGGGCAAAGTCCTTGATTTTGAAGAAGTTGCCCCGCTCAAAGTAAGTGCTGTCATAAAGGATGTTCCCTCCCAATCGCATTTTATCTTTGATTTTATCGGGTCCATGTCATCAGTGAAAGCAGCCTATGGTGGCCGCCTGCCTCAGACATGGGTGTGGAATCCATGCTGGACATATATGGTGCTGGCAAAAGGAGCAACGCCCGACATGCTTGAAAAAGAATTCCCCGGCTTCATCGAAAAGTATTTCTATGATGCCGAAAAGGATAACGTGACCTTATACCTGCAAGCCCTTACCGGGATACACCTGGAGTCAAGGCTTGACTATGAGATCGAGCAGAACAGCAACCGCTCGTACATTTACATATTAACATCCATCGCTCTTTTCCTCCTGCTCATAGCAGCCATCAACTTCATGAACCTTTCCACTGCCACTTCGGGAAACAGGACCCGTGAGATCGGGATCAAAAAGGCCATTGGCGTTCCAAAACAGAGGCTGATCTCTCAATTTATGGGGGAATCACTGATCCTGACCTATATCTCTCTTTTGCTGGCCATTATCCTGGTAGAAATAAGCATCCCGTCATTCAACACATTTACCGGGAAAGATTTTGAACTTTCCATCCTCCTTCAGCCGCAATATGTTATTGGCCTGCTTGTGCTTGGTTTCGCCACCGGCATCTTTGCCGGCATCTATCCAGCCTTATATTTATCGGCCTTCAAGCCACTGAACGTGATCAACGGTGAGCATGGAACCAGCAGGAACAGTGGCCTTGCCAGGAAGGCCCTGGTGGTTTTACAGTTTACCATATCAATAAGTCTGATCATCGGCACCATAGTGATATTCAACCAGCTAAACTATCTGAAGAATGCAAACCTGGGATTTAACAAGGAGAATATCATGATCGTCCCAATTAACAGGACTCCTATCACAGGAAGCTATGAGGCCTTCAGTAAAGAATTAATGCAGGATTCGAAGATCCTGAATGTAACTGCCATGGACGACATCTTCGGTTCTGCTCACAACACCCATGAATTCAGGCCTGAAGGTTATCCTGAAGACAAGTGGCAGTTCTACCCGGCATTGGTGGTCCAGTGGAATTTCCTGAATACTTTCGGTATCAAAGTACTGGCAGGCAGAGACTACAATGAAACCAATACTTCGGACCCTGCCAGCGGAATACTGATCAATGAAGCAATGGTTGAGCATATGGGCTGGGAAAGCAATGAGGCCGCATTAGGTAAAAAATTCAGGTCACTCAACGGAGAGGAGCGAGTGATTGGCGTCATCAATAACTTTCACGTCACTTCTCTGCACGAAGTTGCCGGGCCTTTTGTCCTGAACATGAAAGAGAATCCTCCGGAGATAAGATGGTTCCTGAAATATGTGGCCATCAAATACCAGGCTGGGAAAGAACAGGAGGTCATCGAGCTGGTAAATAAAGTGTGGATGAACTACGCCCCTACCCGTCCGTTCGAATACTCCTTCCTGGACCAGGAATTAAAAAAATTATATGCCGATGAAAACAACCTCAGCACCCTTTCATTTATTTTCACCATCCTCATCCTATTTATTGCAGCTCTGGGGATTTTTGGCCTGGTATCATTCATGGCCGAGAAAAGGAACCGGGAGATCGGGATCAGAAAAGTGATGGGTGCAAGCTCATGGCATATAGTAAAACTACTGTCGGTAGAATTTTTCTGGTTAATCACCATTGCCAGCCTTCTGGCCTGGGTGATTTCGTGGCTGTTGATCTCCGATTGGCTGGCCCACTTTGCATACCGGACCTCCCTGAATTGGGCCATGTTCCTGGCCGCTGCCCTGATCGCAATGGCAGTTGCTTTAATCATTACAGCCGTCAAAGCATGGTTTGCATCCAGGACAAACCCGGTCAATACACTTAAATATGAATAGAATCCAGTAAATAATGATACGAAATGTTTTAAAAATAAGCATCCGATACCTGATCAAGCAAAAGTCATACGCTTTCATCAATATCATAGGACTGGCTATTGGATTGGCTACCTGCATCCTCATTTTTCTATTCATTCAAAACGAGTTGAACTACGATCGCTTTCATCAGAATGCATCAAATATCATTCGTGTAGAACCCAGATGGGTCGGACTGGGTGAAGATAGTCATTGGGCTGCAACCAATGGTGGTCTCCTGCCCGCCCTGGAAAGCCGCTTTCCTGAGATTAAAACTGCTGTTAAGATCCACTTCACCTACCAGCCAAGCATTGTTGAAAACGGGGATATCATTTTCAGTGAAGAGCGGCTTCTAATTGCCGACTCCTCCTTTTTTGATGTATTCTCCTTCCAGTTGATAGAAGGTGATCCCAAAACCTGTCTTTCAGGTGTTGGAAAGATCGTTCTCACAGAAAGTTATGCCAAAAAATATTTCGGGGATGAGCCTGCCTTGAACCAGACCCTCCGCATTGATGATAGTCCCTATATCATCAGCGGTATCGTTCAGGATGTCCCTGTCAATTCACATATGCACTTCAATATTATCATCGCCCTGGACGACCTGAGAAGCCAGTGGCCGGGAGTTGATCAACCAGGGCCAAGTACTTTTTATTCATATATCAGGGTTGAAGACGAAACAGCATTGACGGCATTGAGCAGCAAGGCCAATGAGCAAGTTTGGGAGATCTATGGTTTCGATACAGAAAATGACTCTACAGGGGTGATGGACGATTATGATGCTTCGCTCATTTTCCAGCCTATCACCGACATCCATTTGAATGGGCATGCAGAAAAAGAGATTGAAGCCAACAGCGACAAAAAGTACATCTACATCTTTTCATCCATCGCCTTATTTGTCCTGATCATCGCCTGCATCAACTATATGAATCTTGCCACGGCACGATCATCAAGACGTTCAAGGGAGGTGGGAATGAGAAAAGTCCTTGGGGCCAAGCGATCCAATATTTTCAATCAGTTCATGGCGGAATCTTACTTTTTATGCATCATTTCTATGATCCTCGGTTTGATCATAGTCGAACTGATCCTTCCAGGCTTTAACCATATGACCGGAAAGCAATTATCCATGAATCTCATCAGCAATCTTCCACTGCTGGGATCTGTTATTGCAATACTTCTCATTGTTGGATTTCTTGCCGGATCATACCCTTCCATGTTTCTGGCCAGGCTGGATCCAATGAAGATATTGAGGGCGGGAGTATCGGCAGGAAAAGCCAACAAACAAGCCCTCTATTTACGCCGAATACTGGTTATTACCCAGTTCACCATCTCTGTGATCCTCATCATAGGAACCATAACAGTGTACAGGCAACTAAACTATATTCACACTAAATCACTGGGATTTGACAAGGAACAGGTGCTGGTTGTATCTATCCCAAGCCATCAGCATCAGGATATGGTGCTAAGCTTTCAGGATGATCTGACAAGGAACCCCAATATCATATCATCTGCCATGACATCCGGTATCCCGGGTCAGCGCATGCCCTTTCTCACAGTTTCGCTACCCGATGCCACGGAGTCAACTGCCGAAGATGCCGCCAGCCTGGAAGATGGCTTTGGCATGCGTGTAATGTCAGGGGATGCTGATGTACTCAGAACACTGGGTGTTCAGTTTTCCCGGGGACGGGACTTTGACCCCGATATCCAGCAGGATGAGCAGGAAGCCTTTATTATTAATGAAGCAGCAGTAGAATGGCTTGAACTTAAAAATCCAATAGGTTCAAAATTCAGTTATAATTATAATATTGATCCGCCGAAGACAGGAAAGATCATTGGGGTAACAGAGAATTTTCATTATGCTTCCCTGCATGCTGAAGTTGAACCGATCATGATCCATATTTACAACCCCTATAATCGGTACCTTATCATCCGCCTTCAGACAGAAAATATCCAAAAAACACTTAGCTCCATTGAGGAGGCCTGGACAGAAGTACTGCCAGCCATACCTTTCTCACATTTCTTCCTGGATACATATTACGACAATCTCTACAAGGCCGAATCAAATATGGGCACAATCATGACCTATTTTGCCATCCTGGCAATTATCATTGCCTGCCTGGGATTGTTTGGACTGGCATCATTCATCACTGAGCAAAGGACAAAAGAAATTGGCATCAGGAAAATACTGGGAGCTTCAATGTCATCAATCATTAGAGCATTGTCGGTGGAATTTATGATCCTGGTACTAATATCAAATATTATAGCCTGGGTGCCTGCCTACTTATTAATGAAAGACTGGCTGGATGACTTTGCCTATCGGTCTGAGATGGCAGTGTGGATATTTGCCCTGGCCACCGTATTATCTTTTGTAATTGCTTTTATAACAATTAGTTTTCAATCCGTTAAGGCTGCCATGGCACAGCCCGTAAACGCGATCAAGTATGAATAAACATGTAACTATTATACGAACACATCGTCTCATTTTAAATACTATTAACTTAATATCACAGCAATGATTAAAACAGAAAAATTGAGTAAGATCTTCAGGACTGACGAGGTAGAAACTACAGCCCTGAATGAAGTAAGTTTTCAGGTTAAGCAAGGGGAATTTGTGGCTATCATGGGTCCTTCCGGTTGTGGAAAATCCACCCTGCTCAACATTCTTGGCCTTCTCGACAATCCGAGTGGAGGAAGCTATATGTTTAACGAAAGTGAGGTTGCAAGCCTGAGCGAACGCCAGAGGGCCAAACTGAGGAAGAAAAACATTGGGTTCGTGTTCCAGAGCTTTAACCTCATCGATGAGCTTAATGTGCAGGAAAATGTTGAGCTGCCGCTGATTTATCTCGGCATGCCTGCTTCGCAACGCAAAAAACGTGTAGAAGAGGTGCTCGAAAAGATGCAGATACTACACCGCAAGAAGCATTTTCCCATGCAGCTTTCCGGCGGACAGCAACAGCGTGTAGCAGTTGCCCGCGCCGTAGTTGCCAATCCACACCTCATTCTTGCAGATGAGCCTACGGGGAACCTCGACTCAGTAAATGGTGAAGAGGTGATGAACCTGCTCGAAGCGCTCAATGCAGAAGGAACCACCATCATCATCGTTACCCACTCACAGCGTGACGCTGAGTATGCGCAACGCATCGTAAGACTGTTCGACGGCCAGATCATCACAGAAAACATCAAGTAAAGCTAACCCAAAAGCCACCCAACCATGATTAGTAATTATATTAAAAGTGCATTCAGGAATATTGTGAAGAACAAGTTTTATTCCATCCTGAATATCCTTGGCCTTTCCATTGGGCTGACAGCTTTTATCTTTCTCTACCTACATATACACGATGAGATGTCGTACGATGCCTACCATGAGAAAGCATCCCGGATATACCGCATCGAATCGAACTTTACAATAGCAGGTAAGAATGAGATGTTTGCCATCGTCCCTGTACCTATGGGGCCGGCCCTTCAAATAGAATATCCGGAGATTGAAAAAGTTGCCAGGATATATGGTACCGGAAATCAGCTTTTCCGTTACGAGGAGAAGGAATCGTACGAAGAAGACTTCTACTTCTGCGATTCGACATATTTGCAGGTATTTACGCACAAAATGATCATGGGTGACCCCGACAAATGTCTTGTTGAACCCTATTCCATCGTACTCACCGAATCGATTGCCCGGAAATATTTCGGGGACGAAGACCCCATGGGTAAGATCCTTGAATCAGGCAACGACCGCCAGCTTAAAGTTACAGGGGTGCTGGAAGATGTACCCGTAAATTCACATCTGAAATTCGATGCGCTGGTGTCAGGCACCACCCTGGCCGAAGAGAATGGTGAAGAAGAATTCAACAGCCTGGAACCGGGGAGGTTCTGGAATATTGGTGTTTACACATACTTATTGCTGAATGAGAACAGCGATATGCAGTCCATACATGATAAGTTCCCGGAATTTTATGAAAAATACATGAAATCCATAGGTGACATGATCAATGCCTCGTATGAGCTCATGTCAACACCGCTGTTGGAGCAACATTTCTCCGATCACCTCTCATCAGACTTTCCAAAAGGGAACAAGGCCTTTATATATATTTTCATTGCTGTAGCCTTATTCATCCTGCTCATTGCGGCCATCAACTACATGAATATGGCCACAGCACGTTCTACCAAGCGGGCCAGGGAAGTAGGGATCAGGAAGGTGGCTGGTGCCCAAAAAGGGCAGTTGATCCGACAGTTTTTGGGCGAATCACTAATGCTTACTTACATCTCACTGGCGCTGGCATTATTGCTTGTGTACCTGCTCTTGCCCGATTTTAACACCCTGTCGGGGAAAAGCGTCACAACAGATATTTTTACGAATCCTGCATTGATCATAGGCATCATTATCGTGGCCACTATTATTGGGCTGATATCAGGAAGCTATCCTGCTTTCTACCTATCCTCATTTAATCCTGTTACAGTGGTGAAAGGCACAGTTGCCCGAACAGGTGGCAGCGGCATACTGAGAAAGATACTGGTAGTATTCCAATTCTTCATTGCAACAGCCATGATCATAGGAGCCATCATTGTTTCACAACAACTCAATTTTCTCAAAAATAAAGACCTCGGCTTCGATATTGATAATATGATGATCCTGGAACTGCAGGATAGTGCCTTCAGGGCCAAAGCCGATATGTTCAGGGATGAATTGCTTCAAAACCCGGATATCTTAGGAGTAACGAATTCAATCGGTGTCCCGGGATCCAACACCTGGATACAGGTTGTTCGCATGGAAAAAGATTCCGGATGGATCGATGAATCCAGCATTATTACCATTGTTGATTATCATTATTTCGATGTGTATGATATTAAGTTCAGTGCCGGACGCCAATTCGATGAGGCCATGGGCACTGATGATTCAGCAGCAGTTGTGGTGAATGAAGCCCTGGTTGAAGCATATGGCTGGGGAGATGAGGCCATTGGTAAAATGATCGACTGGGGATTTGACCTGGAAGGGAATCCCGGACGGCAGATGAAGGTGATCGGTGTGATAGATGACTATCATTTCAAATCATTGCATAACCCGATTCAGCCCCAGATGATGTTCCCTGCCGAGTTCAACAAATTTCACCTAAGCGTACGCCTCAATGGTGATAACTTACGCGAGACCATTGATTTTATCGAAGAAAAATGGAATGACTTCGGGGCCAACAGGCCATTCAATTACCGCTTCCTGGAGGAAACCTGGGATGAAATGTACACGGCAGAAAAGAACCTGGGTGTTATTTTCAGCATTGCCACCTTTCTAACCATTTTCATTGCCCTTCTTGGCTTGCTCGGATTGTCATCTTTTATTGCAGAGCAACGAACAAAAGAGATCGGGATCAGGAAGGTGCTTGGCGCTACCATGCCAAATATCGTAAACCTTCTGGTCAGGAATTTTGCATTGCTGATTGTCATCGCTTTTGTGCTGGCTATACCTGTAGCCTGGTATGTGCTGAATCTATGGTTGCAAAACTTTGCTTTCCATATCCAGATAGGAGTGTGGGCCTTTATCCTTGGAGGAGCACTCTCGCTGGCCGTAGGAATGCTTAGCATCAGCTTCCATATCCTGAAAGTAGCTGCTTCAAACCCGGTGGATGCGATAAAATATGAATAATGGGACCAGGGAGTTCGTGAAAACGGGCTCCCTGTTTCAGTTATAATTTCCTTTCACCAACCCACAACTGTAAGAAGAACAGAGGCAACCCTGATCAAAGTTTCTTATCTACATATTTGATAGCTTTGCCCAAAGCGAGGCCACCCTAAAACCAAAACCTACGGATATGAAACCTTATTCTCTTGCTTTTTTATTATTCTCATTTATTACTATTGGTATTACAAATTCTTCTTATACCCAATGCGATATCGGGGAAATTGAAGCCACTCCCACCGAATGTGATTCATCAGGCTATTTCGACATGATCATCAACTTTGAATATGCCAACACCGGCAGCCAGGGGTTTACCTTACAGGGAAGCGGGATGATGTACGGTACCTTTGAGTACAGCGACCTGCCTGTGATCCTCTACGACCTCTATGGAGATGGGACTACCTATTACGAATTTGTAGTAATAGATGTTGAATTCCCTGACTGTAGTAATTTCATTGATTTTGGTACTGTCGATTGTTTCGGAGGTGATTGTGCCATCTGGAATGTGGATGTATTTCCCCAGGAATGTGATAGCGGATATTTTGATGTTACCCTTGGTTTCTGGCATGAAAATGTGGGTTCTATGGGCTTTCGTGTGCAGGGTAATGGAACCAACTATGGCAATTTCGAATATGCCGACCTGCCAATCTCCATCGGCCCTCTTGAAGGAGATGGTGTTACCGAATATGAATTTGTTGTAACAGATAATGAGTTTGGGAATTGCACCGATTGGGCTTCCATTGATCCGGTGAATTGCCAGGGAGGTGGAGATTGTGAAATTGGCGAGCTTGTGATCGATGAGCACCCCTGTGACAGCAACGGTATGTACTATGTATATTTCGATTTCGACTATGCCAATGTGAGCGATTCGGGCTTTGCCCTCTATATCAACTATGATCTGTATGGGTACTACTCTTACTATGATCTCCCTCTGGAAAATTTAGGTCCCTTCCTCGGGGATGGTTCAGCAATATATCACTTCCTTGTGAGGGATGCTGTAACAGAAGAATGTGCTTCTGATGCAAACTTCGGACCCATTGATTGCGGTTCCGGAGGAGATTGCAACATCTGGAACCTGGTGCTTGATGATCATCCATGTGATTCGACAGGGATGTTTTATCTATACCTCGACTTTGAATATGAAAATGTGAGCGACACAGGTTTTATGCTCAGCATAAATAATGACTTCTATGGAATTTATAACTATGCTGATCTTCCTCTTTTAGATGTAGGCCCACTGGCAGGTGATGGCACCACAATTTATCACTTTCTGGTTCAAGACCTGGCAAATCTTGACTGCCTGGAAGATGCAGATCTAGGTCCCATTGATTGTGGTATACCGGGTGATTGTGAGATCGGCGAGCTAGATGTAACCATACTGCCCTGTAACGACATTGATGAGTATTATGTGTTGCTTGATTTTAATTATGCCAGTACAAGCGATGGATTCAGTGTACAGGGAGGAGGGATGATGTATGGGAGCTATCTGTATGCAGACCTCCCTGTTGAGGTGGGCCCCTTTTCAGGGAATGGAAATTCGATATATCAGCTAGCAGTCGTTGACGATGTATTCTCCGGATGCCTTGAGGACACCCAGTTTGGCCCGGTAAGCTGTGACTCTATCACCGCATTCATGAATTTTTCAACACAGGTCGTTTCCTGTGAGGGTGATGCGTACACCCTGGACATGAATTTCGATGTGATAAATGGCGGCAACAACGGCTTCACCATTTTGGGGAACGGTGAAAATTATGGTTCGTATGAATATTCCCAATTGCCGGTGAGTATTGGGCCCCTGACTACAGATGGCACAACATACTATCACTTTATTGCAAAGGATAACGAACAACCAGCATTTGGAAACTGGAATAAGTTGACCCCCTTCACGTGTCAAAGCCTCGGAATTACAGAGATTGATCAGTATGAGATTGTAAAAGTATACCCGAATCCCACATCAGGAAGCGTCGTATTTGATAACCTTTACGGGCAGTCAGTTTCGGTTTACCTGTACAATAGTACCGGTGCACAGACAAGCAATTTTAATATGAGCGACAGCTACCAGATCAATGATTTGAATGCCGGTATGTATTTTTACAGGATCGTGAGTGAAGGTAAGGTCATTATAAGCGGAAAGCTTGTTGTGACAAAGTAACATTGAGACTGCATACTGCCTACTGCATACCGCCTACCTCTTTCCTCTTCCTGAGTGCAAGGCTGATCGCAATCAGTATAAGAAGCACAGAAATGAAAGCAGCTATCCTTGCCAGAAAATCTCCGTATATGGAATAGAAGGTGATCTGATCATTGGCATTGATGCTTTGCTTCAGCGCTGTGGGTACCCAGTATTCTGACTCCTGAAGGATGTCGCCTCTCTGATTGATATATGCTGAAATACCTGTGTTGGCAGAGCGTGCAATGCTGCGGCGGGTTTCAATGGCGCGTAAACGGGAATAGATAAAATGCTGCCTGTGTCCCGGAGTGTTTCCCCACCAGCCATCATTGGTCACGATAAAAATCAACTCTGCTCCATTGCGGGCAAATTCAGCAAAGAACTCGCCATAAATCGATTCATAACAAATTACCGTAGAAACCCTTAATGAATCATCCTTGCTTACAAAGACTTTTCGGACTTCATCTGTTCCCAGGCTACCCACAGTGCCACCAAGATCTATGGCAAAGTTCTCCAGGAAACCCAGGTAGCGTGGAAAAGGCATGGTTTCTACCCCGGGAGTCAGCTTCGACTTATGGTAAAACTCAAGATTGTCAGAATTATCAATAAAGAATACTGTGTTATATGCATCATAATATGCGTCTGCATCCCTGAACTTGCGGGCAGAAACACTTAACTCCTCCCCTTCCTTATACTCCCTGAAGCTGGATCCCCCAATGATGAATCCCACATTTGGATATTCAGCAATAAAGCTTCTGATCCTCTTTAAGCTGGGACTGTCGCTGATACGATCCTCCCATATGGGTTCCTGAATAGATGACTCCGGGCAAACCACAAAATCTGTTTTATCATCGATAAGAGTTTTCGCCAGTATAAGGTTGCGGTCGACCACCTCTCTTGGTGGCAAAGTATATTGCTCTGTATAAGGATCTATATTGGCCTGAACAACTATAACTTCCACCGGTCGTTCAACTTCATCATATGAACGGTACATATTGTAGGAGATCAAGATGGGCACAAGCAAAAAGATGACTGAGACCGATCCCCAGATGACCTTTTCCCTGATGAGATTCCTGTTCTTCCAGCCAAGGGAAATGAACTTATAAAAAAGGATGTTCAATACCAGTATCCATAACGTACCCCCGAAGGCACCTGTGTATTCATACCATTGCACCCATGTGGGAAAGTTGGCAAATGCATTCCCCAGACTGAGCCAGGGCCAGCTCATGTCCCAGTTCAGATGCCAGTACTCAAAGCTCATCCAGTACAAGGGAAGAATCAAATAGCCATGATACTTTCCGTAAATATGCTTTTTTGTGTAGGAGTAGATATTGAATACAAAGGCCATGAAAAAGGCATTGGCCACAAAAGCTCCAATAGAACCCACTTCGGTAGAATTCCATATCCAGAATGTTGTAAGCACATTCCAGAGTAAAAAGCCCGGATATGTATAAACCAGCACCGCAAAGCGATGAAAATCCTGCCTGTTCCTGCTAATGTGATCTTCGATAATTAGCATTGGGATGAATCCCAGGAACATCAGCCCCACAAAACCATCACGTGGCCACGCCAGCGATAAGATCAAGCCGGAAAGCAATGAAAAAAGCAGCAGGTGTTTCTTTTTCATGTAAACAAAGATAGGGCTTTTAGAACATGGAATAATGAACAAGGAACACGGAATATCGAAGTAGGTTCAAATTTCAGATATCAAGTATCAGATATCAAATATCTTAAAGCCTCAAGCCTTGAAAGTAATCCAGCACTTCAGGATTAGCCAGGGCGTCTTTGTTCTTGATCTCCTGTCCAAGAATGGCTTTTTTCACGGCGATCTCAACCTTTTTACCGTTCAGTGTGTAGGGCACACCTTTGGTTTCGAGGATGATGGCCGGTACATGTCTCGGGCTGCAGTTGCTTCGAATTAGTTTTGAGATCTTGTTCTTTAGGTCATCATCCAGCGTAAATCCATCCTTCAGTTTTACGAAGAGTACCACCCGTTCATCATCTTCCCATTTCTGCCCGATAACTACGGAGTCTTCCACCTCATCCATATTTTCCACCACATTATAGATCTCGGCGGTGCCGATTCGCACGCCACCCGGATTAAGGGTTGCGTCAGATCTTCCGAACATAGTAACACCACCGTGCTCGCTCAATAGGATATAGTCGCCATGCCGCCAGATACCATCATACACATCGAAGTAGGCATCATGGTATTTTTTTCCATCAGGATCATTCCAGAAGTAAATAGGCATGGAAGGAAAGGCTGTTTTGCATACCAGTTCACCCTGTTTGCCCTTAAGGCTTTGCCCGAAATCGTCAAAGCTATCCACATCCATCCCAAGGCCACGACACTGTATCTCTCCCATATACACAGGTATCATGGGATTGCCCAGCATAAAACAGGACACTATATCGGTTCCTCCGGCGATAGAGGATAGTTGAACATCTTCCTTCCATTGCTGATATACATATTCGAAACTCTCATTCGACAGAGGTGAACCGGTGGAGCAGATCGCTTGCAATGCCGGAAAGTCGCTGATATCTTTTGGAACAACACCGGCATTTTCCAGGCTGGCAATATATTTGGCGCTGGTGCCAAAGATGGTCACATCCAGTTCCTTTGCCATATGCAACAAGGCATCCGGGCCTGGATAGAAGGGGTTACCATCGAAACATACTATGGTCGACCCCACTGCAAGGCTGCTGATAAACCAGTTCCACATCATCCAACCGCAGGTAGTGAAATAGAATATAGTATCATCTTCATGCAGGTTGCTGTGCAATATCAATTCCTTCAGGTGCTGGATGAGCGTGCCACCAGCAGAATGCACTATGCTTTTAGGCAGCCCTGTGGTACCTGACGAATACATGATATACAGGGGGTGATCAAAGGGTAGTTGTTCAAAAGTCATTTCACCTTCAACTGGTTCTGCGAAGTCCTCCCATCGTACAGCATTAGGAATGGATTCAGTGTCAACATTATTGGTGTAGTTGATCAGAACCACCTTCTCAACAGAAGGCAGTTTATCAAGAATGCCCTTCAGCTTTTCCTGAGAATCGAAGCTTTTACCTTTATAGTAATAACCATCGGCAGCGAAGATCACTTTGGGCTCGATCTGGCTGAAGCGGTCGAGTACCCCTTTGATGCCAAAATCAGGGGATGATGAGGACCATATGGCACCTATGGAGGATGCTGCCAGCATGGCAATTATGGCCTCCGGCATATTCGGAATGAAGCCTGCCACCCGGTCGCCCTTCTTGACACCAAGCTTTTTCAGGCCTTCCGCCACGCGGTGTGACTGATCATAAAGCTCAGCATAGCTGATGCGGCGTTCGAACTCCGCCTCTCCACGAAAGATAATGGCAGTTTTATCATCCCTCCTGGGCAAGAGATTTTCAGCAAAATTCAGCCTGGCACCTTCAAACCACTTTGCTCCAGGCATCTTTTTCGGATTATCCACCACGCTATCGTATCCTTTAGAATATTTTATGTGGCTAAAATCCCAGAATGCGCCCCAAAATGCAGCAGGATTCTCCACACTCCATTGGAAGAGTTCATCATATTCAGTATAGGACTTCCCATAATTTACATTCACATAACTCATGAATTCATGCATGCGGGAATGACTTGAGCGCTCCTCGGAGGGAGACCACAATTTTTTGTATTCCATCAGATACTTAATTAGGGCTTGATTTATTGAATACTAAGATAGGAAAAATAGTGTATGTATGCGCGATACAAACGCGCTGTTTTGTTGCACGCGATGCAATCGCGCGGTAGCAATGGATTGCGCGCGTTTATAACGCGTGCGTGAATAAGTGCTCGTCTGTGACGAGATAGTTTTCTTTATTCTATTTCTATTCCGTGTTTGAAAGTTTTCTCTTCAACTAAGTTTCCTTCAATATCATAATGTTGGCTTTTCCCATTCTTTTTCTCTCTGCAATCGTAATTAACTACATCTTTCAAGTTTCCGTTTCTATGATAATACTTCCAAGTCCCCATTTGATAATAATAATCTTCGTTTTTGCCCCTTTTATGCTTCGCTTTGAGTCCGATCATTTTGAGTTTTTTCTTTCCGTAATAATATTTCCTTAATTCAACATCAAATATTGTTGTGTCTATTCGAAAATCAACAATTCTCTGATAATAAGCCTCATATGAACTATCAGACTCGAGTTTGCAAATTGTAGAATCATTTATAATTGGAAAAATAACATGTCTGCTGAGGTTTCTTTCACAATACTGAATGATATAATCTATCGCTACTCGTTCTTTTCTGTTTTCATCCTGAAATAATTTGAGCAACTCCAGGTCATCTTTAATCATATCGTCAACAATTGTTGCTGTTATTGGAAACTGATCTCCATCAATTGCATCAAGGATTTCTGTTACAAAATAATCTGAGGTATGGGTATAAAGTGTAGCCCCGGTTATTGTAATACTTCTAAAAACACAAAATCTACCGATAAATTCAAGTTTTGAAAATATTGATCTGTAGATATGTGCGCCTCTATTCAAGTTCAGATAAATATCAGAGCCATCACAAAAACCAAATATATCACGTGGTAATGTCGTATCCTTTTTCTCTGCATTTAATTGATAAAAGGTATCCAGTTCGTGCATTGTTTGTATAGGTTTCGCAATAATAATATACTCTAACTCAATGGAGGGACGGTTGTATTTGAATTCATAGAAATTCTTGTAAATACCCTTCTTTGGAGTAGAATTAAATATTAATTCCTGAGAAAATCCGGAATAGAATAATACAGCGAATGCTACAGCTAATAATAATCTCATGAAAGACTTATTCTTATGATCAACACTAAGATATAAAAAAATAGAAATGATTGCGCGATGTAATCTCGCGCCAGCAATGGATTGCGCGCGTTTATAACGCGTGCGCTAATAACTTCTCCTCTGTGACGAGATAAAATAAAACACGCAAATAAGAGGACATTTTACAAATTTGGGTATTAATAGATAAAGATGGAGGTCTATATGTCAGAGAAATACAAAATTTACGAACCTGAGAAGCCCTATTTTATTACTATGACAGTTGTTGGCTGGATCGATCTGTTTACAAGAAAAAACCATAAGATATTAATTGTCAATTCATTAAAATATTGTCAGAAACATAAAGGGCTTGCCATTTTTGCCTGGTGCTTAATGCCTAATCATTTACATATGATTGTCAGGGCAGATGGAACGCAAGACTTATCTGCAATACTCAGGGATTTTAAGAAACACACTTCAAAAAAGCTTATCCAACAAATCATTGAGGATCATGAAAGCAGGATGAGTTGGATGCTGGCATATTTCAAACACTCTGGCAGATATTTAAACCGAATCAAAGATTACAAAGTCTGGCAGGATGGCAATCATCCTGAAATTATTTACAGCCCTGAATTCTTCTACCAGAAGCTTAATTATATTCATAAAAATCCTGTTAAAGAAATGATCGTATCAAATGAAGAAGATTTCTGGTTTAGTTCAGCGAGAAATTATTCTGAAAGAGATTATTTATTGGATGTAATTCTTGAATCTTCCCAGCTAATTACATATTGATCTTGCGCGTTACAAACGCGCTGTAATGTTGCACGCACTATAGAAGATTGGCAATCGCGCGGTAGCTAAGAATCTAGCTATTCACATACCTGGCAATCACCAGCCTCTGTATCTCTGAGGTCCCTTCGCCGATCTGGAGCAAACGAGCATCACGATAATGGCGTTCGATGTGGTAATCTTTCATCAGGCCATAGCCTCCATGAATCTGAACTGCCTCATCGGCTACTTCCCTTGCGATCTCAGAGCAATAAAGCTTGGCCATGGCTGATTCCTTGCCAAATGGCTTGCCGGCATCTTTGAGCCAGCAGGCTTTATATAGCAGGTTACGTCCTAATTCTATCTTCAGGGCCATATCGGCCAGTTTGAAGGCATTTACCTGGAAGCTGTTTATGGTCTTTCCAAACTGTTTGCGTTCGTTTCCATATGCCCTGGCCAGTTCAAAGGCTCCCTGAGCCAACCCCAGACCCATAGCTCCGATCGACAGGCGGCCATTATCCAATGTGCTGAGCATGATCTTTGATCCTTGACCAATCTCACCAAGCAAATGGCTTTTGGGTACCCGGCAATCATCAAAGTATAGCTCCGCTGTATCAGAGGCACGCCACATCATCTTGCCATGCATAGACACCGTCTTAAAGCCCGGTGTTCCTTTATCAACGAGTATGGTCGTAAATACTTTCTTGCCATTTTCTTCTCCACTTACTGCCTGCACCGAGCTTCCAATGCTGATATCAGCCGATCCGTTTGTGATGAAGATCTTGGAACCGTCTATTACCCACTCATCGCCATCGACCTTTGCAGTGGTTTTGGAACCACGTGAATCAGAACCTGCATTAGGCTCTGTCAATCCAAAGCCCCAGAGTGCCTTGCCTGTGCAGAGTTGCGGCAGATACTTCATCTTCTGCTCTTCTGTTCCATAGTAGTAAATGGGACCAATGCCCAGGGAGTTATGCGCAGCTAGTGTGGCTGCCTGCGAGCCATCGATGCGGGCCAGTTCCTCCACGGCGATGATATATGATAGGGTGTCGAGTCCCTGTCCGCCGTATTTCTCAGGCAGGTACATCCCGAACAAACCAAGCTCACCCATCTTGGCCGTAATATCATAAGAGAACTCAGCCTTTTCATCCAGTTCCTGGGCTACGGGCTTGATTTCTCTTTCTGCAAAATCACGCACAGTTTCACGGATCATTTGTTGTTCTTCGGAAAGTTCAAAGTTCATTTATTCGTAGTTTTTGGGATTATGGGTTATACTATTCCAGATATTGGATACTGGATATTGGATCAAGTATCGTGAATCCAGGTTCCAGGATCTCTTACTTTTCTTCCTTTGCATCATCCTCAAGCTCAATCAAGGCAGTATTCACCTCCACCATATCGTTCAGGTTTACCAGTATCTTCTTCACCACTGCGTCTTTCTTGGAGGTAATATTATTTTCCATCTTCATGGCATCGATAACCACAACAATCTCGCCTTTCTTGATCTTCTTTCCTTCCTTCACATTGATCTTGAATACCTTACCCGGGATAGGTGATGCAATATGCTTACCTGCATCAAGGCTGTCGTCGCCTCCCCCGGCAGAAAGTTCTGTATCGAGGAGGTCATTCCTGAACATCTGGAAGTCGCCCCCATTGATCGTGACCCTGGCATATTCACCGTCGCCGGCAGAGATCTGCGCAAAGTATTGGTCATCACCCAGTTTGAAATCAACTTCACCTGCATCAATATATTTCAGCTGAGCCTTCAGCTTACTCCTGCCAATGGTAAATTCCCAGGTATCATCCTCTCCCTGCTTCACCGGCACTTCTATGGTGGCATCATCTATTGTCAGGTAGATCTTATGTTCACTCCGCCAGAATCCAATTGAATTCCACACGTCGATGCTCTTAGGCTTATACTCATTCACTTTCTTTTCAGTATTCAGCGTATAGAGCAGGAAGGCCACCATGGCAGTAGGTTGTTTCACCTCATCCTTTTTATATGAATCCCTGTTCGGTGCTGTTTTTGTATCCACGGCTACAGTTGTTTTGGTTGTTGATTTTTGTGCTTTCATTTTCTCCAGGTCAGCCTCGAAGCGTTCTTTGGCTACTCCTGATTTATAATCACGATACTGGTCCTCATGCATGGCGAATTCAAAGAGCTCTTCATCGTCTTCACCTGTTTCCCATCCATTATCTTTCATCTCCTTGCGATACTTTTCCAAAGCATCAGGATAGAAATCCTGTGGAACACCATCATAGAATTCGCGTCCTTGCAATTTTGCCAGTTCGATGATCTCGGGTGCTAACTCGCCCGGTAGCTTACCGGCTTTGCCCAGCACCATGTTCCATGCGTTATCGTCCATCATGGAGTAACGTTCTTCCCCTTTAGCCATCTGCATCAGGTTAAGCAGGGCAATATTCTTCACATACTGGCTATAAGGTGTTACCAGTGGCGGATAACCCAGCCTTGGCCATACATATTCTACTTCATCGAAAAGCTGAATAAGCAGCTCGTCTTCTGAGAGTTCGGGTTTGCCACTTGACTTCAGCGAGAAGTTTATGCTGTCGTGCACCCCTTTCAGGTCGGCCATCAGGCTTCCCATCATTCCTCCAGGAAGTCCGGACTGGATTAGCAGCGATGACATGAACCTGTTCTTAGGGTTGATCCAGTATCCGAGAAAGTCGTCCATAAATTCCTGTGTCATGGCACGTGCTTCCATATAGGCTTTCATATTAATGTCAGGCACTTCAAAGCCTGCATCAGCCAGCATATCCCTGATAGTGATCACATCCGGATGAACCATCCCCCATGAAAGGGGTTCCATGGCTACATCCACAATGTCGGCCCCTGCCCTGGCAACTTCAAGCATGGAAGCAACCGAGAATCCCGGACCGGTGTGACCGTGATATTGTACCAGGATATGAGGATATTTTTTCTTGATGGCAGCAGTGAGTTTCCCCAGGGTCTCGGGGCGGCCAATACCAGCCATATCTTTCAGACAGATCTCATCACAACCATATTCAACCACCTTGTCAACCACTTTCATATAATAATCGACCGTATGAAGTTTTGAGTAGGTGATACAGAGGGCGGCCTGTGAAATCATGCCCGCCTCTTTTGCATATTTTACAGATAGTTCCAGGTTACGGTGGTCATTCAGCCCACAGAAAGAGCGGGCGATATCAGTACCCTGGGCTTTTTTCACCTTGTACATCAGCTGGCGGACGTCTTTAGGTACCGGAAACATTCTGATCCCGTTCAGGGCCCTTTCCAGCATATGTGTCTTGATGCCGACATCATTAAATGGCTGGGTCCAATCCCTTACGGCCTTATTCGGGTTTTCACCGTATAGCAGATTTACCTGTTCGAAGGCGCCACCGTTGGTTTCCACGCGGTCAAAACAACCCATATCGATAATCACAGGTGCTATCTTGGTAAGCTGGTCAACCCTGGGTACATATTTCCCTGAGGATTGCCACATGTCGCGGTACACGAGGCTGAATTTTATTGGTCTCTTTTTAACCATATCTAGTATTTATTATCTCAATTTCTTAAAGCTGTTAAACATTCCATTTCGGCTTGCGTTTTTCGAGGAAGGACGCCATGCCTTCCTGCCCCTCTTCAGAGGCACGTAGTTCTGCGATCAGCTTTGCAGTATAATCAATGGAATCTTCAAAATCATATTTGTTATAAAGCTGGTAGATAAGATCCTTGGTAGCTCCCATAGCTCCCGGCCCGCTGCTCATCAGCATCTTGCGGGTAAAAGCGAGCTGTTCATCCAGGGCTTCTTCCGTCTCGAATGATTTATTTACCAATCCGATAGATTCAGCTTCCTTTCCAAGGAATCTTCTTCCAGTGATCATCAGGTCACGGGCTCCGTATTCACCTATCCTTTTGCACACATAGGGTGAGATAGTGGCAGGAGCAATGCCCAGCTTCACCTCTGCAAAGGCAAATTTGGTCTCATCCATGCAATAAACCATGTCGCAGGCTGCCAGTAGTCCGTTGGCACCCCCGATGGCAGCACCATGCACCACAGCTATTGTTGGCTTTCGGCAGGTGTAGATCGTATTAAAGCATTTGGCTAGTTTCAGCCCATCCTGGTAGTTCTCATCGAATCCAAATTGGGCTATACCTTTCATATAGTTGAGGTCGGCCCCGGCGCAAAATGATTTTCCGCGCCCGCGTATGATCACAAAACGGACATCCTCCATATCATCCACCCTGTCAAAAGCATCCACGATCTCTCCGATCATCTCAGCATTCATGGCATTGTGAACCTCAGGCCTGTTCAGCCAAATGATGCCGGCATGATCGATCTTTTCAAATTCAATATTCTTATAACTCATTACTCTATTGTTTACATTCTGAACACACCAAACTTCTGATCCGGGAATGGATTGTTCAAGGACATGGCAATACCCATTCCTATCACTTTCCTGGTATCAACGGGATCGAGGATGCCGTCGTCCCACAGCCTGGATGTACTATAATAGGCAGAACCTTCGAGATCATATTTGTTTTCAATAGCGTTGCGCATCTTATCGATCTCTTCCTGTGGCATTTCCTGTCCTTTAGCAAGGTATTGATCCTGTTTCACAGAAATAAGCACATTGGCAGCCTGCTGACCTCCCATCACAGAGATCTTGGCATTGGGCCACATGAAAAGCAATCTTGGGTCGTAAGCCCTGCCTGCCATACCATAGTTTCCTGCCCCAAAGGAGCCTCCGAAAAGTATGGTGAACTTGGGCACATTGGCATTTGCCACGGCATGGACCATCTTAGCACCATCTTTGGCAATGCCACGGTGCTCGAAATCCTTACCAACAATAAATCCGGTGATATTCTGCAGGAATACCAGGGGTATCTTGCGTGAAGTACATAGTTCGATAAAGTGTGTTGCTTTCACTGCCGATTCAGGCATTAGCACACCATTGTTTGCAAGTATCCCTACCGGATAACCCATGATGCGGGCAAAGCCAGTAACGATAGTAGGCGCATAATTTTCTTTGAACTCGTGGAATTTACTTCCATCAACAATACGGGCAATGACCTCACGCGAATCGACCGCCTTCTTGAAGTCGACAGGAGCAATGCCGTACAGTTCCTTAGGGTCGTAAGCCGGTTCTTCAGGGGCAACCATATCCAGTAATTGTTTCTTATTCTCATCCATCGACTGGAAGATATTCCGGGCGATCTGAATGGCATGGGTGTCATTATCTGCCAGGTGATCGGCCACGCCGGAAATGCGGGTATGCACATCGCCACCTCCAAGTTCCTCAGCGGTCACAACCTCTCCTGTAGCAGCCTTCACCAGCGGCGGACCACCCAGGAATATAGTTCCCTGGTTCTTCACGATGATGGTTTCGTCACTCATGGCAGGTACATAGGCACCACCGGCAGTACAAGAACCCATGACGATGGCGATCTGAGGAACACCCATGGCTGACAGCTTGGCCTGATTATAGAAAAAGCGACCAAAGTGATTCTTGTCAGGAAACACAGTATCCTGTTCGGGGAGGAAGGCTCCACCTGAATCAACCATGTACACTGTGGGGAGTTTGTTCTCCATGGCGATCTCCTGTGCACGCAGATGCTTGCGGATGGTCCACTGCATATAGGTACCACCCTTTACTGTAGCATCATTGGCAATGATCACAGTTTCCCTGCCCTGTATAACACCAATACCTGTTACGATCCCTGCAGAAGGGAAACCATTATCATATTGGTCATAAGCAGCAAGTTGTGATAATTCCAGAAAAGGTGTATTTGGGTCAATCAGCTTATTGATCCTTTCGCGGGCAAGTAGTTTTCCTCTTTCTTTGTGTTTGCGGATGGCATTTTCCGAACCGCCTTTGGTTACGTCCGTAAGGATTCCTTTGTATTTATCGAGCAGTTCAAGAAAGGCTTTCTTGTTTTGTTTAAACTCCTTGGAGTTTACATCAATTTTGGTCTCTAGTTTGAACATCTGAAGGCTTTTATTTAAAGAAGATGAAATGAACAATCTGGTATGTTTCAATGCAATGAGATGCAATTATAACTAAAATTTCCTATTTATAAAAATTAAGTTTTCAGTATATGTATGACGTCAGAAAATATTGACTTTCAGCACAATTTGCACTGCATACAAAAGATATACACATGACTTGGAAATATGGCATTTTTTTCTATCTTAGCATGGATAAATGCACCTGAGGGATGTCATTGTCCATTCCACATTCGGCATTCATCATTTTCCAATTTGTAATAACCCAAAACTCAACACCCAAAATTCAAAACTTCAAGAATATGAGCTTTAATTATCCAAAGAAAGTTAGAATTGGTGATATCACCGTCAGGGATGGCTTTCAACACGAAGAGAAATTTATCCCTACTGAGGCCAAACTGTGGGTCCTCGAACAACTGATCCTGGCAGGGTTCAGGAATATAGAAACAACCAATTTCGGAAATCCAAAAGGAATGCCCCAATTTGCTGATGCTGATGACCTGATGATGCGTCTGCATAAAAGCAAAAAGGTTAAAGACAAACTGGATGATGTAACCCTCACAGCGATCACTATCCGTGAACGCGCCATCGACAGAGCCATTCAGGCTAAGAAAGACGGCTATGGCCCCGACAGAATACTGGTGATGGTATCTACCTCAGAATCGCATCAGAAAAAGAACTCCGGGCTGAGTATCGCAGAGTATTTAAAGATGTGTGAAGAATATATTCCTAAATGTCATGATGCCGGCATTCTGGTAAATGGCACGGTAAGCACCATTTGGGGATGCCCGATAGAGGGTCCTACAGAAATGACCAAGGCCATTGAGTTCACAAAACGTTTCCTCGACATTGGTGCCGATGATATTGAGCATGCTGACCACGACGGATCCGCATCTCCCGACAGAGTTTACAAATATTACTCCATGTTGCTGGATGCCATCCCGAACCCGGAAAAGCACATCGTACATTTCCACACTACCCGTGGCTGGGGGCTGGCCAACGTACTGGCAGCTCTTCAGGCAGGGATGACCAATTATGAATCTACCATGGGTGGTATCGGTGGTCAACCGGCCAACTTTGTGAGCGGGGTTCCAGTTTCCGGTACAGGAAGCTACTATTATAAAGATCCTAACATCGTTGGACTGGTCTCAACAGAAGATATGGTGGTGATGATGGATGAAATGGGCATCGATACCGGGCTGGATATTGACAAGGTGCTGGAGATCGGCCGCATGGTTGAGCGTATCTGTGGCAGGCCGCTCAGGTCAGAGTCGATAAAGAATGGTAGGATACCGAAGGAGTTGAGTGGGAGGAAATAGTAACTCCAAATTAGTAAATAGTGGCTAGTGCCTAGTTGCTAGTGCCTATCTGAATTTAAAAAATGAACAATTTTATAAATTAACAATTTATAATTCCAGTAAGCCACTTGGAATTAGGCACTAGGAACTAGGAACTAAATCAAAGTTATTGTATGAACCTAAAGGTTATTGAAACTCCCCGCGATGGATTTCAGGGGATTCCGTTGTTTATACCCACGGCAGTGAAGACCGATTATATCAATCAGCTTTTCAAGGTCGGTTTCGAAACCATTGAGGTGGGCAGTTTTGTTTCGCCGAAGGCGATCCCCCAGATGAAAGACACGCCGGAGGTGCTGGCAGGTCTGGACCTGAGCAACACAAACTCAAAAGTGATGGCACTGGCGGCCAACATGAAAGGTGGTCTGGAAGCTGTTCGCTTTAATATTATTGATCAGCTGTATTTTCCTTTCGCACTCTCAGAAACCTTCCAGAGAAAGAATATCAACTCTAATTTCGATAAGTCGAAGCTGTTTGTGAGGGAATTGCAGGGAGTTGCTGAGGAAAACGGGAAAGAGCTGCTGGTTGTAATCTCCATGGGTTTTGGAAACCCTTATGGTGATCCATGGTCGGTTGATATGCTAATCGATATTTCAGGCTACTTCTATGATCAAGGCTTTCGCGTACTCCCTATTGCTGATGTGATCGGTTTGGCAGGGCCCGACCTCATTTATGATGTTTACTCAAAACTCATTCCTGCTTTCCCCGAAATGGAATTTGGAATTCATTTACATACCACCCCCAATGAGTATTACGATAAGGTAGATGCTGCCTACCAGGCTGGTGTCAGGCGCTTTGATACTGTGCTTGGCGGCATCGGCGGTTGCCCAATGACCGATCGCGATCTGCTTGGAAACTTAAATACGCTTTCGCTTGTGGAGTACTGTGAAAAGAATGGCATTGATCATGGCCTGGATGCTTCATTACTGAGAGATATTGCATCCAGATACAGTTTCTAGCAGCTGGTTTCTGGCCAGTGACCAGCAGCCAGCAACTAAATTTCCGATAGCTTAAACGTTTCCTTCATCCTGACTCCTTTTTCAGTTTCCTGCAAAGTGCAGCATTCATTGTAAAGATCATGCTCGAAGAAAAGTACATAGTCGCCGGGAACGGCTTCTTTGTAGAATCTTGATTTATCATCGAGGGTTATAAGTGGTTTGGTATCATAGGACATGATCCAGGGCATAGGGATATGGGGGATAGCAGGCAAGAGGTCGGCCATGAAGGCTATAATGCGCCCGTGATATGATATCAACGGAATGACCTGCCCTTCGGTATGGCCATTATATATCCTGACGGAAATATTGGGTAAGATATCTCCTTCTTCCTCTATCAGCTTCAGTTTTCCGCTTTCCTCTATCGGATAAATGTTTTCTTTCAGGAATGAAGCACTTTCACGGTGATTGGGCTTGATGGCCCATTGATATTGTGCCCTGCTCACCCAATAGTTGGCATTGGGAAAAGTCAGCTCGTAGGCCGTACGCTCATCATTATACTTAATGCTGCCACCACAGTGATCGAAATGCAGATGAGTGAGGATCATATCGGTCACATCAGATGGCGAAAAGCCATACTTTTTCATTGAGTTTTCCAGGGTATCATCCCCGTTGAGGTGATAATTCTTGAGGAATTTATAATCTTGTTTTGCACCAATACCATTATCGATGAGGATCAGGCGGTCTTGATCTTCTATAAGCAGGCAACGCATAGCCCAGTTGCAGAGATTATTTTCGTCAGCAGGGTATTGTTCCTGCCATAATACCTTGGGTACTACGCCAAACATAGCGCCACCATCTAATTTCAGGTTTCCTGTTTCTATCGGATAAAGATTCATTCATTCAAAATTTTTACCACTAAGGGAGCGTAAAGTTCTTCACAAAGTATCACGAAGTGTTTCCTTTGCGAGCCTTTGTGAAATCCTTAGTGTATTCTTTGTGGTATATAATATTTCACTTTAACAAAGTAATATTAACCCGCTAGTAAGTAGAAAGTTCATTTAATGCGAATGCATACGCCCCCACAGCGACTGCACGTGATGTTCCGAGTTTGCTAATGCCTACCCCGATCTTTTTCACTGGATCATAATTGACCAGCTTATCACAAAAAGGAACCGGAACCTGTACTGAGGTATCCTCAAGAAAATCTCTCAAACACTGCTCATTTTTCAGGTTATACGCCAGTACCTCCATCCTTTGCAGTTCATTGCCGCTGATGTCATTATATGCCCAGTTCATTTCATCAACCAGGTGCTGAAGAAACAACGGCCATGCACCTGCCAGTCCACCTCCAATAACCACCAGGCTGTCGGTAAGGCTTACTGCATCAGCAATGCTGCTACCAGCCACCTCGGCCAACTCAGCAAATGCTTTCTTCGCAGCAGTAGCATTCCCCGGAGTCTCACCCAGTCCAATCTTAAATATAGTTTCCGGTTCAGGTACATCATCATTTTTCAAACCGGTTTCCTGTGCATATACCCTCTTTATGGCACGTATGGTCACACTATCTTCAGCACTGGTTTGGGGATAAAGTTTGTTTCGCATGCGGTTGATCTCCATCCCGGCTGAATTGTCGCCGGTAAAAAGTTCTCCCTTTCTTACCAGGCCTCCGCCAAATCCCGTTCCAAATGTTACTCCCAGCAGGTTGCTGTATTTCCGGCTGCTTCCTGCATCTGATAATGTCTTATTTACATGGGGTAAGAGTCCGGCTATGGCCTCACCGTAGGTGAACAGGTCGCCATCGTTATTAATAAAGACCGGCATTGCAAAGTGCTGTTCCAGCATGGCTTTCAGTGGTATTCCACCTCTGAAAAGGGGCAGGTTTTCCAGGTCACCAATGATACCATTATCAAAATCTGCCGGGCCGGGAAAGCAGAAACTGATTGCGGATGGCTTTTTGCCCGATAGTTTTGCGACCTCATCAAAACCCCTGATGATCATATTCAGCATTTCATCCAGGGTGTCCAATACTGCCGAAAAGCGTAATTTTTCTGTTACAGGATCTCCACCCTGTACAGCCAGGAAATCAAAATTTGTTCCACCGGCGTCCAGCGTGAGAATAACTCTTTTATCCTTCTTATAATCCATTGATTGGAATTTTCTGCAAGATAGTAAATGAACATGGAATAATGAATAAAGAACATGGAAGTGATTATTCCGATACTTCCATGTTCGTTATTCCATGTTCATTATTCTTTAATCTGCCCGTTCACGGGCATCAACTTTGCGATATGTGAGGGTAATTCCAAAGTCGGTTCCTGTTTTTTCAATGACGATTTTGTCATCTGAACTTTCTTTCAACTCAAAGCCATCAGGCAGTTCGGCCGACTTGTAACCCGGGCCATACACCCATGGGCCGAAGGGACTGCACTCTACAGTGAAGTAGTTATCAGGACCGTTTGCACCATTATAATACATTCCGCCGGGTTCGCCTAAAGTTTCCCAAATCTCATAATCAACCTCCCAGGCATAAAATACATTGGCCTGTCCGTTCCAAAAATGTCCATCATAATACATTGTATAGAATCCGGGCCAGGCTAGATAGAATTTTCCATATTGGAATACAGCCGGGATATCGCCTGTGCCGGCATCAATATATTCGGGCTTCACATCGACCCAGGTGAGTGAAAGAAATGCATTTCCATTACGGCCGTTTTGACCATACCATGGTTCGGGATAACATGAACTGAGAAATAAAGTGACCAGCGCCAGGTAAAATAGCCATCGAAATTGTGGCCCCTTCATCCCTGTCGCGGCTTTCAAACCGGATTTTAAGACATTTGCTTTCATCACTGTAGGATTTAAAGGTTTATAAATAATAGGGCCCTGATCTTATAGTCCAAACCTCATGCCAAAAAAGTGTTGGGTGTTAAGGGTTGAGTGTTGGGATAGTTATAAGTTATTAATTTCCAGTTAAATAATTAATAAAATACACTTAGGCACTAGCAACTAGCCACTAGGAACTATGCACTAAAACAAAATCAGAAGTCAAGTGATAAAGAGAAGTAAAACACCGGTTTATAGATACGCCCATCCTCCACGCCCCAGGCCAAATCACCACGCATAAAATAACCCAGTATTCGGCTACGTACTCCAAAGCCAAAGCCTCCAACCATAGGATCTCGCTGCTGTTCAACTTTGATCAGGAGTGAGCCACTATATATATATTTGGTATATAATGAATTCTCTCCTGAGTAGGGATTCCAGCTGGTCCATGCCGTGCCGGCATCGACAAAGCCCACGAGCTGGAAGTTGTTGAGAAAATCGGACCTTATGGGACGATTATACATATACCTGAAGATGGGCATCCGCAACTCAGAGTTGAGTACTGCAAAGTTGTTTCCGTTTCGGATATTCTGATTGAATCCCCTCATATTGGTGGCCAGGGTCTGGAATGCATAGTTCTGTGAGCGGTCGATGGGGGTTTCCTGGTTGAACTTCGGGACGAGCCAATTATCGACTCCTCCCATATAATAAATAAGCTTGTTGTGTCCCAGTGAAGTACTGAGAGCAATGCGATTGGCCCAAATGAAATTCCTGTGTATCTTAATATAATGTCTGAAGTCGGCACCCAGAACGATCAGCTGCTGGTTACCCTGTTCGATTTGCTGGTAATACTCTGCAAAAACCTTAAACCTTGTCCCGTCGTAAAGGTTCAGCCCTAAACTTCGGGTGTTATCATAGATCAACTCTCCCTTGAGTCCACCCCAGTTAGTATAGACTGTCTGGCGTTTCAGGCTGACGATATCCGTGGCCAGCACTACAGTGGCATCGTTCCTGTAGGAGGCCGTACCCCTGACGGCAAATACCGGGCTGAAAGGCCACTTCAAGATGAAGTAAGCCTCATGTGAATGGTTCCTGATGATATCATATCCTGTCACATTTTCTACGGTAACCCGGTGGAGAACGATCTCCTTATCCATCCTTCGCTTCAGGTTACTGTAGCTAAAAATGTATTCGTTGTTAATCAGGTTAATGTTTAACCTGACACCCCCAACCAGGCGATAATCCTCCAGCAGGTCGGTCATACCAACCATAAAGAGCGCATTGAAACCGGGGTTCAAAAAGATAGGTGCACCTCCCCCAGCAAAGGGCTGATAAGTCATGTTTATGAAGTTGAAGTCGATCTGCGTTACAAACTCGTTCATGGAGTATTCTACCCGATAATTCAACTTCTTAGGAACAACAAAGCCGGGCAGGCTGTCACCTTCCAGCTTCCATACCGGCTTGTCTTCTCCACCCACATTGACAAATGCCTGTCGTTCGAACTCATAATTTTCGATATCGATTTCCTGCCTATCTCTGCGGAGAGTATCACTTTCATATACATTAAAAAATCTTTGCCGTACAGGCTTCGGCTGTTCAGCCTGTTCCGTTTCACCTTGAGGTACTCCGGGCACAGGCGGACTACCCTGCAGCTGCTTCATGTAGGAAGTATTTTCAAGCTGCTGGGCCGCAGGCATTCCAGAAGGCATATCCTCCAGGTATATCTTATACAGGTGGTCATCATAGATCACCTGAGCCACCTGCATGCTTTCCGGGTTCACATCTTGAAAGAGGATATTCCTGGAATAGTTTGTTACCGGAACTGACTCTGTATAGTACCTGTAATGAATAGCAGTATCCACAGCGATGATGGTACTGTCGAAGCGGGCCACATAACGGTTGTAGATCCCATTATCATCGCTGAGGTATGTAAACATGTCATCAGTATATGGCATTGGAAAACGTTCATTGGCATAACGCGTACTGGTCACCCTCCTGAGCACTTCACTCTTTGTAATATAATTGAAAGCAAAGAGGTCGAAGTTGTGTGGGATTATCTCCGGGGGTTCCGCCATAAGGGGTGGCAGGGTGTCAGAGATCCTGTTGGAGCTAAATACGATCAGCCGACCGTTCTGCACAAAGCTGGGATGGTGATCATCGAATATATCATTGGTGATCTGCTCATGTGAACCTGAAGAGATATTGAAGAGGAATATGTCGGATTGTCCTCTCTGTACAGCCGATACCAGTAGCTTTCGGCCATCAGGAGAATATGACATATCCATAACCTTTTCAAAGTTGTAGAGGATCATCTTATTCAGCTTCTTTGTCTCCATTGAATAGAAGAAAAGATGTATTTCACCTTTCCGCTCCACGATAAATGCCAGGATATCTCCTCTTGGGTTCCAGTCAAGTAAGGGATAGGTATAATCGGTCTTTTCGTCCAGTTTGTAACCGCCCCTCCAGATGCATTTTCTCTTGCCACTGAGCAGATTCTTCAAATAGAGTTTATAGCGGCCCATCTCATTACTTACGTAGGCAATATTATTCCCGTCAGGGCTTAAGACCGGCCTCAGATATACCAGGTTATCCTTAACCTTTTTCTGAACAACATTTCCAGGGAGATAACGGCCCGACTCATCAGAGCTGTATTTATCCATATAATAACGCTTCCACTCCTGTATCAAGTTGGTAAACGACAGCCCGACTACGTATAGGAAGCCATTTTCAACACTCCTGGTTACCTTGGTCATATGCACTACATTTGGTACTGCAGAATTCCCGAAGTTATCGGCAACGAACTTCCACAGTGAATGCCCGGCATCCAGAGCATCAGTACCTGTGAGGTGATTGAACTTATCATATTTACCCGATAAAATGCCATCACGCACACGGTTGTCAACATCGGTGTCCCATCCTTCCGAGAGCCAGGCCATCAGCCCGTCTTCGTACCAGGTAGGCATGGTATAAAGAGTATTATTCTTGATCTGTGACCCCAGACGTTGCCCGAACATCATTTGCTTAAAGATAATAGACGAAATCCCTGCCCTGATCTGTTCCTCAAAATTAGTATGTGAGCCATCGAAGTACAGGAACACCTTCTTGCCGATGATATGGGTGATCCCCCCTGTATTGTACTGCACGTCCTGCATCAGGCCGATGTTGCTCTGCTTAAGGTCAGACAGGTTATTAAAAATGATAAACTGTATTTTATCATCCAGGGCTGACTCAAGTTTTAACTCGATCTCTCCAATATATTTTTGGGCATACCGGGCTGTATATTGTGCCAGTTCCTGTCCGTTACGGTAGAAATAAGTGTCGAATTTATCGAAGCTGTAGTAAGTCCAGAGAAAATCCTTGTACTGCACCCTGTTTTTACCAAAAGAGAGCTGTGAACCATTGTAAAACTGCGCTTCGGCCTCAATGGAAAAGCACAACATCAGCATAATGATAATGCTGAAACTGAGGATCCGGTGGCTCTTTATTCCTTTCACGAGGCTGCGCTTTTCAGGCTGCTTAAGCTGTGCTAATTTAGGGAATTTTCCCCTACCCGCTTACCTCAGGCAGGTGAAATCAAATAATGGTAACTTTGCCTGCTGAAAATCGCTGTTTAATTAACGTCGTCTGAAAAGGATTATTGACCAGATGCACTAAATAAACCATAAGCAATGATAAAGATCAAAAAGTTCGTTTTTAACCCTTTCCAGGTAAATACCTATGTGCTTTCAGATGAGAGCAGTGAATGTGTGATTATTGACCCCGGCTGTTCCGATGGTGTTGAATCCCTGGAACTGATGGATTATATGAAGGAAAATGGATTAACACCTGTGAGGGTATTGCTTACGCACACACATATCGACCACGTGATGGGCTGCAATATGCTGGAAGAACTTACCGGACAGGGTCCAGAGCTTCATGAAGCCGGCATTGTTTTTCTGAATCATTCGACCCAAACAGCAGAAACTTATGGCCTCAGCATGGACAGGAACCCGGTTCCCAGGGGCTTCATCAAGGAAGGTGAAGACATCAGCTTCGGGAACAGCAAACTGGAGGTCTTATATACTCCCGGGCATGCAGATGGCAGTGTTTGTTTCCTGAGTCGCGAAGATGGTTTTGTGATCGTTGGGGATGTGCTCTTTCAGATGAGTATAGGCAGAACAGATTTCCCGACAGGTGATTATGATCTGCTGCGAAAGAATATTTTTGAAAAACTATTTACACTGCCTGATGAAACCATTGTTTATCCCGGCCATGGCCCTGAAACAAGTACCGGATTTGAAAAGGTGAATAATCCCTTCCTGGGCTTGGGGGGTGATGATCTTATGCATTAACCTTTGCACCCAGTTGCTCAATATCCACATCCATCATACAACGAAAGTGTTTCTTAGGGCATTTCGAATAACCGATCTTGCTGCATGGGCGGCATGAAAGTCCCTTTACCTCTATGATATGTGATTTCCCTTCTCCGGGAGGAAGATATGGATACATCCCGAAGCCGGGGATGGTATTTCCCCAGAGAGAAAAAATCTCTTTGCGGAATGCAGCAGCGATATGCATCAGGCCGGTATCGTTGGTCAGCACCTTTGAGGAGAGCTGGATGAGGGAGGCAGACTGATTGATGCTATAAAGGCCGCAGGCATTATAGATCTTTTCGCCACATTGCTCCCTTATTCGTTCTGCCTTTTCATGATCGTCAGGTCCTCCCATTAAAATGACAGGCTTATCCAACAGGTGACAAAGTTCAACAACCTTCTCCTCCGGGAACATCTTGGTATAATGCATACCCCCAATTACAAAAGCAATGAACTCTTCAGCATGTGTGGGAGGCAGATCTTCCCTTAGCACCAAATCTTCTTCGGGGATAAAATAGTCCAGGCCGCCCTGATCATTTTTTACCCCAAGCTTATTTACGGCCTCGAAGTAACGATCTACAATATGTATATCTGGCAGCTTATTGATCTTCATGTTCACAATAAGCCATTTTCTGAAATTGAGCTTATCAAAGGTACTTGTTGGTTTGCGCAAGGCCAGCTTTACCCTACCCGATCGTAAGTTTTTATGCAAATCAACAACATGGTCGAAGGAAATATCTTTCAGTTCATTGATTACCTCTCTGAGTTTATCATTAAATATATGTATCCGGCTGATGTTGGGATTAGCCTTGACTAACGGGTAGAATTTTTCTTTTGTCAGATAGTGGATCTCTGCATCAGGAATCTGTTGCTTCATGCAACGGATGATGGGTGTTGTTAACACAATGTCGCCAATGGAACTAAACCTGATTATGAGGATTTTCTTCAATAATAGAGTATTAAAAATCAAAAGTACGAAAATAAAAATCACTCACCTCACCCCCTTAACCCCCTTCCCTCTTTTCCCCCTCTCCTTGAGGAGAGGGGGCCAGGGGGTGAGGTGCATATATTTACTATTTTTGCATCATGATTATGATCGACACCCACACCCACTTATACCTGAATGCATTTGATGATGACCGTGACATGATGGTGGAGAGGGCTATTGCAAGTGGCGTAAAATATATGTTCTTACCCAATATTGACAGAACTTCGGTGGAGGGCATGCATGCTTTATGTGAACGTTTTCCTGAGAACTGCTTTCCTATGATGGGTCTTCATCCTACATCTGTGAAGGAAAATTTCAGGGTAGAGCTCTCGATGGTGGAAAAGCTGCTCAACGAGCATACATATTATGCAGTGGGTGAATGTGGTATAGACCTATATTGGGACAAGACCCATTACCGTGAGCAGGTAGAAGCATTCAACAGGCAAATTGACCTGGCACTGGAGCATGGACTACCGCTGGTGATCCATGCGCGGGAATCTTTTACGGAGATATTCAGGGTATTGGAGAATCGCGACATTAAAGGACTGGAAGGCGTATTCCATTGTTTCACAGGCACATTAGAAGATGCTGAACGAGCTATTGGATTGGGTTTCATGCTTGGAATTGGCGGAGTGCTAACATATAAAAATTCAGGGCTGGACAAAGTTGTAGCTGCCCTGGGCCTCGACCATATCATCCTGGAAACAGATGCTCCCTTCCTTCCACCTGTGCCCCACCGGGGAAAAAGAAATGAAAGTGCCTATGTGATCCATGTGGCTGATAAATTAGCAGAGCTGCTGGATGTACCGGCACAAGAAGTGGCGGAGATCACTACCCGCAATGCATCTCAACTTTTTAACCTGAACATTTGAAATGGAAAATAAGAGCAAAATACTCGTTATCTATACGGGAGGAACTATTGGCATGATGATGGATAAGGCTAGTGGCACTCTTCAGCCCTTAGAATTTGAGCGTATGTCACAGCTGATACCCGAGTTGCAGAACTGCGATTACGAGCTCGAATATATCGCTTTCAATCCTACAGTGGACTCTTCCAACATGGGGCCTGAACGCTGGGTCATGCTGGCAAGCATGATTGAAGAGCATTACGAAGATTTTGAAGGTTTTGTGATCCTGCATGGGTCTGATACCATGGCCTATTCGGCCTCAGCCCTCAGTTTCATGCTGGAAAACCTGAACAAGCCGGTTATCTTTACCGGCTCACAGTTACCGCTGGGTGTGAACCGCACCGATGGCAAGGAAAATTTCATTACCTCCGTTGAGATCGCCTCCCATCATGAGGAAGACACACCTATTGTCCCGGAGGTTTGCATATATTTCGAGAATGAGCTCTATCGGGCTAACAGGACTTTCAAGTACAATGCAGAGAACTTCGATGCTTACCGTTCGGTAAACTATCCGGTACTGGCTGAAGTGGGAGTATACATTAAGTATAATAAGAATGCCATCCGGCGCCCGAATTTTAAAAAGCTCAAGGTACACAAGAATCTGGATACTTCTGTGGCTGTTTTGAAATTATTTCCAGGCATCACGAATGAGGTGGTTCGTACATCCCTAATGGGCATTGATGGCCTGAAGGCAGTGGTTCTGGAGACTTACGGCACCGGTAACACCCATACTGATGAATCCTTTATCTCCATCATAAAGGAAGCCATCGATAATGGCCTTTTCATCCTGAATGTGACTCAGTGCAAAGGCGGGGCAGTTGAACATGGAAAGTACCAGGCAAGTGTGCCTTTGTCCGAAGCCGGTGTGGTTAGCGGTCTGGACATGACCCTGGAATCAGCCATAAGCAAACTCATGTTTTTGTTGGGAAAAGGCTATTCCGGCAGCAAACTTAAGGAGGTTATGCAGACTTCCCTGAGGGGTGAATTGAGCACATAACCATTTGATTTATTGACACTTTCATAACTTTTCAATTTCAGCACGATTCTTGCAATAAGAAGGTTAAACAGCCTGCTTAAGACTTAATAATAAATTATGATTGGATTTTTCAGAATCAGTAATTTTTTATTACTTTAGCTGCCTGATTATTGGGTTCGACCTGGGCTTAGACAGATACAGGAGAGGTGGCCGAGCGGTCGAAGGCGCACGCCTGGAAAGCGTGTATGCGTCGAAAGCGCATCATGGGTTCGAATCCCATTCTCTCCGCTAATTAAAGAGTGAAAAATTGAATAAATTAATAAGTAAAAATTTTCAAAACGTAGAATTAAACAATTATTGGCTATGAAAAAATTAATTGCTTTTCTGACCATCGCAGGAATGCTGGTATTCACAATCTCAACCACATTTGCGCAAGATGCTGCAGTTCCTGACGAACAAACTGATACTACTGCTGTTGATACAATGGCAGTTGTTGAGGTAGCAACACCTATCCAGGTAATTGAGGAAGAACCTGTAGAGGTTAAAGGATTCCATCAGGTGCTGAAAGAAAAATTCATCGAAGGTGATGCCATGTTCATGAGTTTCGTACTCCTGGCGCTGATTTTCGGCCTTGCTATTTGTATTGAAAGGATCATTTACCTGAACCTATCAACAACAAACACCAAGAAGCTCCTGAATAAAGTTGAGAATGCCGTTGAAACCGGCGGTGTTGAAGCAGCAAAGGAAGTATGTAAGAATACACGCGGACCTGTTGCCAGCATCTTCTATCAGGGTCTTACCCGTTATGACGACGGAATTGCCGAAGTTGAAAAATCAGTTGTTGCTTACGGTAGCGTACTCATGGGCAGGCTCGAAAGTGGCCTTTCATGGATCTCTCTCTTTATTGCCATTGCACCGATGCTCGGGTTTATGGGTACTGTAATCGGGATGATCTCCGCATTCGACAATATTGAAGCCATGGGTGATATCTCACCAGCTATTGTGGCCAGCGGTATTAAAATGGCGCTGTTGACAACCGTATTCGGACTGATCGTTGCGATCATCCTGCAGATCTTTTATAACTATATCGTTTCTAAGGTCGACGGACTTGTCAATGCTATGGAAGACAGCACCATTTCTTTCATCGATATCCTTGCTAAGAACAAATAATTAAACTTCATTGTCATGACAGTTTTAGCATCAAAAGTATTACGTATTTTCCTGGCAGTGCTCCTGGCCATATCAGCCTTGTTGGCGATCCTGTTCTTTGTGAACGTGGTTTCCGATGACCTGCTGATATACTGGGGATACTTCCTGGTGATCTTCACGGCAGTGATCACCATCCTTTTCCCGATTGTATCTATGATCATGAATCCTAAGAATTCTATCAAGATCTTTATCGCAATTGGGGTGATGGTTGTTCTCGCGATCATTTCCTATTCACTGGCTACGGTTGGTTTGACTGACCATCAGCTGGAGAAGTTGGGAGTGACAGCCGGTACAGCAAAATATGTTGGCGCAGGCCTGATATTTACTTATATCCTGGCCGCCCTGGCGGTATTATCGATCATCTACGCCAGTATTTCAAAACTATTTAAATAAGCACATTATGGCGACCAGAGAAACACCTGAAGTAAATGCCGGATCAATGGCGGACATCGCGTTCCTGCTACTGATCTTCTTCCTGGTAACGACTACCATGGACATTGATACAGGTATTACGAGGAAGCTGCCCCCACCCGTCGAAGACGATACTGAGATGGACATCAAAGACAGGAACATTTTTAAGGTGCTTGTCAGTAGCTCCGACCAACTCATGGTTGAAGGAGAACGTACTGACATCATTACCCTTAAGGAAGATGTGAAGGAATTCATGACCAACAGCGCCAACAGGGAAGACCTCCCTGAAAAGGAGCTAAGGTTCATAGAAAACCTTGGTGAAGTAGAAGTATCGAAAGGGGTGGTATCTTTGAAGAACGACAGGGGTACATCCTACGAAATGTATATCAAGGTCCAGAACGAACTCACCGCGGCCTTTGAAGAACTCAGAGATGAGGTTTCTATGCGCTTTTACGGTGTCAAGTTCACAAATCTAATCAATGAGGACTATCGAAAAGCCGTTCAAAAGGCTATTCCGATGGCCATCTCGGAAGCTGAACCTGAAAATATAGGAGGAAATTAATATGGCACGCTTTAAAAAGAAAAAATCAGATGGCGCGCAAAAGATCAATACATCGGCTTTGCCGGATATTATCTTCATGTTGCTTTTCTTCTTCATGGTTACAACAACCATGCGTGAGGTTACACTCATCGTAAAGGTTAAACCTCCTGAGGCTACCGAAGTACAGAAGCTGGAAAAGAAATCCCTCGTAAGCTATATTTATGTAGGGGTTCCGACAAAAACACAGTTTGGTACCGAGTCCAGGATACAGTTGAACGACGCTTTTGCCAACCCAGGTGATATCCCAGAGTTCATTGCTTCTGAAAGGGAATCCAGGGATGAGGCAGACCGTAAGTTTCTGACCACATCTATCAAAGCGGATGAAAAAACCCGTATGGGTGTGATCACAGACATCAAACAGGAACTGAGGAAGGTTGGTGCATTTAAGATCAACTACTCTTCAAGGAAAGTTGCAAAATTGAGCAATTAGATTTTCATACGCACAGTTAGGGGGAAACATCGATGGTGTTTCCCCTTTTTTTATGCTCATACATCTTTATCAGTAACATCATCACGACTACCATGATCAAGCTAAAGATGATGATGACAGGCTGATCAACCTCACCAATGGATTCAATATCCTGGTCAATCTTTCCTCTCGCAAAATACCAGGCCCCAACAACCGCAATGCCATTGTTGATGAAATGCACCAGCACCGGGACCCAAATTGAACGCGTCCATACGAAAAGGTAACCCAGTACTATGCCAAGTAAGAACCTGGGCAGGAAACCATAAAATTGCAGGTGCAATGCGCTGAAAAGAAATGCAGAGACCAATACTGCTATATGAGGATTCTTCGTCCACTCCCTGAATAAACGAAGCATCACCCCCCTGAAGAGGAGTTCTTCACCAATAGCCGGAAGAACAGCTATCATGAATAGATTTAGCACGAGCCCGCCAGGGGTACTAGTGGCAAGGAAGAGTTCTGTAAGCTCCTTAGCCTGTTCTTCGCTTCTACGCATCCACCCCTCCATACCTGAAAGCCATTCGGGTAAGCTCATCATCTCATTAATGCCGGCTACCCAGTGTATAAAGGGTAATATGGCAATGATCACCGCCATTCCGGTGATGGTGCTCACAAAGGCAGGTCGTACCTTCATGGACAGGTATCCAGAGATAGATTTGCCAGCCAGGGCAGCAAATACTATTGAAGGAATAATAAAAATGCCAATGGTATTTATGATCTGCAGGTATTTCAGCACTGGCAGAAAGGCCGGGTCACTCAGGCTCATACCCTCCTTCACATAATCGAGCATGTCGGCACCAAAGAAGGCAAAGCCCAGGGCGATACCCAGAATCATGGTAAAAAGGATGCTCAGGAATATGATCAGCAAAAGTGCCAGGAGTTTGAGTGGTGGGGATGTTTCTGCAAGTATGTTGATCCTTGTCGGCATGGATAATATCTTTGAATAAGGGGTAAAAGTAGTAAATTTACACATTGGCACCAGGCATTGGGCGACGGGCATCAGGCAACTGAAACCAGCAAGCAGTGATCAATTGCAATTATATGAAAATAGGAAATATATTATTTGATGAGTACCCCCTGATACTGGCTCCGCTGGAGGATATCACGGATCTGCCTTTTCGGCTCATCTGTAAACAGCAGGGTGCTGATCTGATGTACACTGAATTTATCTCTTCCGAAGGTCTGATCAGGGATGCTCAGAAGAGTGTAATTAAGCTGAAGCTGGTAGATGAGGAACGGCCAATGGGGATACAGATTTTCGGGCATGACACCAATAGTATGATCAGGGCCACTGAGATTGCAGAACAGGCCAATCCTGACCTCATCGATATCAATTTTGGTTGCCCTGTGCGGAAAGTTACAGGCAAAGGCGCCGGAGCAGCCATGCTCAGGGATGTCCCCAAGATGATAGAGATCACCGAAGCGGTAGTTAAGGCCACACGCCTTCCTGTCACGGTAAAAACCCGCCTGGGCTGGGATGAAGAGAGTAAAAATATTGTGGAGGTTGCCGAACAACTTCAGGATACAGGCATTGCAGCTCTTACCATCCATGGGCGTACCAGGTCACAACTATACAGGGGCGTAGCCGATTGGACCCTTATCGGGGAAGTAAAGAACAATCCGCGAATGAGCATTCCTATAATAGGCAATGGCGATATCACCGGGGCTGAAGTGGCCCTGGAAATGAGAAATAGATATGGCGTGGATGGCCTGATGATCGGAAGGGCGGCCATTGGTAATCCATGGATATTCAGAGAAATCAAGCAGTACTTCCATGATGGCAACATGCCTCCAACGCCCGATATCAAGGACAGGGTGGAAGTATGTAAGCAGCATCTGCTGCATTCGGCACAATACAAGGGAGAACGACGGGGCATGTTCGAGATGCGAAAGCATTATACCAATTACTTCAAGGGGTTTCCGAATTTCAAGCCATTTAAGATGAAGTTGATGGGGACAGAGGAAGTGGAGACGGTGGTTAATATACTTGAAGAGATTAAAGAATATTATTTAAGCACCTCACCCCCTTAACCCCCCCTCCCCCTTTTCCCCCTCTCCTCAAGGAGAGGGGGCCAGGGGGTGAGGTGTATTGATTAATCTTTCAGGTTCAGATCTTTATCAAAAAGATCCATAATCTCCTTCCCGGCAGGGAGATGAACACCATGAATGCCAAGCGCATTTGCCGCTTCTACATTTTCAATAAGGTCATCGATGAAAGCTACTTCTTTGGGATCGAACTGACCTTCTTTTAAAACCATTTTGAATATCTCAGGGTCGGGTTTCCTGACACCCATAAGGTATGAATACCAGGTATTTGTAAAGAATGTATTGATGCTTGGATAGTCAAAAGTATCCTGAAAATATTGGTCGTAAGACAGCCAGTGAATGTGGTTGGTGTTGCTCAACAGGTAGAGCCTGTATTTTGATTTGAGCCGGGTCATGAATTTGATCCTCTCCGGCGGGATATCTAAAAGCATGGCATTCCAGGCCTCATCTAATTCCAGATCGCTTAGAGGGATGTCAATAATTTCCCTGATGGCTGTCCTGAATTCGTCAGGGCTGATCATTCCTTTTTCAAGCTGATGGTACAGGTCCTTATCGAGCAGTTTCAGATGAAGTTCATCTACATTTCCTACTCCTTTATTTTTCATCCACGCCTTTACAGCTGGTGGATTTACATTGATAATCACCTCGCCGAGGTCAAAAATAATATGTTTGATCTTTTCCATACCATGTAAAAATACAATAAAAGCTATTTAAAATGAATGCAAATATCGATGAGCATTTTTGTAATTTTACAATTATCATCCTGAAACCTTAATCTTAATCACATGGATTATCAAACCCGAAATATCAGGCTCGAAAAACTCATGGAGCGGGAAAAAGAATTGAATTGCTTATACAGTGTTGAAAACCTTTTGGTTGATGATAACAAGAAGCTTGAGTACGTACTCCAGGACCTTGTCAAAATTATCTCCTCAGGCTGGCAATACCCGACAGTTTGCGAATGCAGGATCAAAATTGAAGACAAAGAATATCAAACTGAGGATTTTAAGGAAACCGAATACATGCAATCAGCAGATATCATTGTTGACGAACATGTGGCAGGATGTATTGAAGTGGTTTACCTGCAACTGATCAGGCTCCACAAAGGCAATGCTTTTCTTTCTGAGGAGCAAAAGCTGTTGAACACCATTGCCATCAGTATAGGTAAAAGTATTTTCAGAAGGCAGCTTAAGTCAACTCTCGAATATATTAAAAGCAAGGGAAAGAGCGAAAAGACCAATGATGATGATATGATCCTTAGCCCCGACTCCGATGAGCATTGGAAGTGGCGATATGAAATGGTTGAAAAAATCGCGAGCCAACTCAGCCTGGAACGTTTTGGATTAAAAGGTCTCTACCTGATAGGAAGCACCAAGAATGCCAATGCAGGGCCCGGTTCTGATATCGACCTTCTTGTCCATTCGGGTGGAGATAAAAAGCTGGATGAAAAGTTTATACTTTGGATAGAAGGATGGGGGTACTGCCTGGAAGAAATGAATTACCTTAAAACAGGTTACCGAAGCACTGACAGCCTGATCGACCTTCACATTGTGTCTGATGATGATATCCTGAAGAAAAACAGTTATGCCAGCATGATAAATGCAGTAACAGACCAGGCACGTCCAATAAAATTACTAGATTAAATATTGTCTTATGGCACTATGTTTTTTTGCAACAGATCTACACGGACACACTGATCGCTATACTAAGCTTTTTGATCACATTCTGAAAGATAAGCCAGCCATGGTATTTCTTGGAGGTGATTTACTTCCTCATGGCTTAAGAATGAAATCAGGATATGATGACTTCTTGAATGATTTTCTCCTGCCCGCTTTCAATGAACTCAAATGTAAGCTAGAGTCCGATTATCCTAACATATACCTGATCCTTGGCAATGATGATCCCCGGTTCAATGAAGAAGATTTTATCAGGGCAGGCCAGGCAGGTTTATGGTATTACGCACATGATAACAAATTCGTTCATGGGGCATATACCATTATAGGCTATGCCTATGTGCCCCCAACCCCATTCTTACTTAAAGACTGGGAACGATATGATGTTTCACGCTATGTGGATCCTGGATGTATTCACCCTTTAGAAGGGAAGTTTTCCATTTCACCACCTGAAGGGGATATTGAATACCAGACCATTCAGGAAGACATTGTACGTCTTACTGCAGGAGTGGATTTACGCAGAACGATCATGTTGTTTCATACTCCACCCTACCAGACAAATCTTGACCGTGCAAACCTTGATGGAAAAATGATTGAGCATGTTCCCCTGGATGTGCATGTAGGCAGCATAGCCATCAAGCGGTTCATAGAAGAAAGCCAGCCCATGATCACACTTCATGGTCATATTCATGAATCATCCCATATAACAGGGCAATGGTGTGAATTCATTGGAAATACCCTTGCGGTAAATGCCGCATGGGACGGGCCCGAGCTTTCCCTGGTCAGTTTTGATCCTGATAAACATGGGAGCATAACCCGGCAACTGGTTTAGACCTTTACAACACACACTCGATGCCCTTCTTGTCGATATAGCCAACACATTTATTGCATTGATCACATGGGGAGCGATGTTCAGGGTTTTCTTGAATTTTCCTGACAAAATCCGGTTCTGCTATAAGGGCCCTGCCCATGGCGATCATGTCAAATCCGGCATCCATCACTTCGTCTACACCTCTTGCCGATATAATGCCTCCCACATATACCAGGGGCACTTTTACGGCTTCCCTCACCTGTTTTGCCTGTTCCAGGAAGAAGTTCTCCTCAAAGTCGTACTTTTTGATGATGGTCCTTCCGAAAAAGCGCAGGGCAAACTTTTGCAGGTAATTGGCTTCTGATTCCACCATTTCTTTCAGCGGAAGTTCTCCACGCATCAGGTAGAAGGGCGTAAGGCTGGTGAAGCCCCCACTGAGCATCACGGCATCCACTCCGTGGTCTTCCATCATCTGTACCGCAGCTTTGCAGTCGTCCAGGGTAAACCCATTTTTAAAATCATCCTCCAGGTTTATCTTGCAAAGGATGGGAAAACCCTCTCCCACCTTTGCCCTGATGGCATCGATAATTTCCAGTGAGATGCGCATGCGATTTTCCACACTACCTCCATATTCATCCTTCCGTTGATTGATGGCAGGTGACAGGAACTGGCTCAGCAGGTAGCCGTGGCCCATATGCACTTCTACCGCATCGAAGCCACAGCGTTTCGATACGATCGCAGCATTGGCAAAGTCAGCAACAGTTTGTTCAATATCTTCCATTGTCATGGCCTTAGAATACGACCTGCCTTTCATGATGCCATACTTATTCAGGGTCTTTGATGGCCCGAGAGGCTTTTTGCTTTTATATCTGGTGCTCCTTGTAAAATAGCCACAGTGCGTCAGTTGAATGCAGATTTTACCACCCTTGTTATGAACGGTGTTTGCCAGTCGTTCTAGATGAGGAGTGGCCGTATCATCTATCACCATCTGATCTTCATGGGTGAGGCCGTCTTCATTCACCGAGCCATAGGCCACAGTGGTAAGGGCAACATCATTGGCAGCCATGGCGGCGTGAAACTCAAAGAGGCGATCATCCGGCACACCGGCTTTGCTCATTCCTTCGAAGGTTGCTGTTTTAATGAAACGGTTTTTTAATTCGAGATCCCGAAGTTTAACAGGTAAAAATGCTTTCCGTGACATAAAGTTCTATTTGGTGCCTAAAGATAAAAAGACTTTGTAAGATTTAAATTGTAACTTTTTTAATACTGAGTAAAAATATTAAGCTATTTTTGCTAACAGAAATAATGAAAGCAACAAATAACATATTTAATTTCTGGTGGTGGCGTAATAAACTTCTGTTTATGACGTGAGCCGGTAGTTGAATTCAATTGATAAGAAATTTTTGAAGACGTGTCGTTAACGACACGTCTTTTTTTTGTTTAACCATTTAATAACTAACTAATGACAAAGATCAAAAAAGTCCTTCTCACGGAGAAAGAAATGCCGACACAATGGTATAACATCCAGGCTGATATGCCCAATGGAATGTTACCTCCCTTGCATCCGGCAACGAAGGAGCCCGTAGGGCCCCGGGATCTGGCGCCATTATTTCCTATGGCTCTGATCGAACAGGAAGTTTCACAAGAACAATTCATCGACATCCCCGGTGAGGTGATGGACATCTATAAGATATGGCGCCCCACTCCACTTGTACGTGCATATGAATTTGAAAAGCTGCTCGACACACCGGCTAAAATATACTACAAGAACGAAAGTGTAAGCCCTGCCGGTTCACACAAACCGAATACTGCTGTTCCCCAGGCCTACTATAATTATAAAGAAGGAGTGAAAAAGATGACCACTGAGACCGGGGCAGGCCAATGGGGCAGCGCGCTGGCTTTTGCCACCAAATTTTTCGATATCGACCTGCAGGTTTACATGGTAAAAGTGAGTTTTGAGCAGAAACCCTACCGGCAGTTCATGATGAACACCTGGGGCGCAGATGTTTTTGCTTCTCCCAGTACCAGAACAGAAGCCGGAAGGAGAATACTTGCTGAAAACCCTGAATCTCCGGGGAGCCTGGGTATTGCCATCTCCGAAGCGATTGAGGCAGCAGTACAAGATGAGGCTACCAAGTATTCGCTGGGCAGTGTGCTGAACCATGTATTGCTTCACCAGACCATTATTGGAGAAGAAACGCTGAGGCAGTTTGAGAAGACAGATGATTACCCTGATGTGGTGATAGGATGCTTTGGCGGAGGATCAAATTTTGCGGGGATATCATTCCCATTTATCCGTCAAAACCTCCTCAATGGAAAAAACATCAAGATCATCGCTGTAGAGCCAACATCATGCCCTAAGCTTACCCGGGGTAAGTTCGCCTACGATTTTGGTGATACCGCAGGTATGACCCCACTTGATCCCCATGTACACCCTGGGGCATAATTTCATTCCGGCAAAGATCCATGCCGGCGGATTGCGTTACCATGGTGCAGGGCCTATCATCAGCCAGCTGCTGAATGATCAGCTCATAGAAGCAAATGCTGTTAATCAACTTGAAAGTTTTGAGGCAGGTGTTGCTTTTGCCACGTACGGAAGGCATCATTCCCGCCCCGGAAACTACCCATGCCATTGCACAGGTAGTAAGGGAAGCAAAACTAGCAAGGGAAGAAGGCAAAGCCAAAACCATTGTGTTTAACTTCTCCGGCCATGGTCTTGTTGATATGGCAGCATATGATCAGTATTTCAGTGGGAAGCTGGAGGATTACAGCATCAGTGATGAGGAGATCAGGAAGAACCTGGAAGGATTGCCTCAGATGGGGCAGCCAGAGGGAGTGCTAGTGAACTAGCGATTTAAATTTTAAGGGGATTCCCGGATGGATATGCCATCCGGGAATCCCCTTAATTAATTTTGATGCAAGCTTTTTTCAATTTTTTCAAGTGGGCTGAGGCTTTCAGGATCTATAAAAGTATCTGTCAATCCTTCAACAAAGTACATCTCTATCTCACCTTTGTTTTTGGCCTCAATATGGCCTCTGTAGGTGCATTTGAAATCGTTTTTGATCAGTTCATAGGTGCTTCCTGAAATATTCACCTTGCCTGGGACCCCGCTTGACTCCATCCTGCTTGCGATATTGACTGCATCACCCCAGATATCGTATGCAAATTTATTTTTACCTACCACTCCTGCAATCACATGGCCGGTATGTATCCCGATCCGCAATTCCCAGAAGTCCTCCCCACGTGCTTCTTTCTCAGTCCTGATCTGACACATGAAATCCCTAATCTCAAGGGCAGCTCTTACCACATTAACAGGATTTGTTGTGTTGGCTACCGGGATTCCCCCTGCACACATATATGCATCACCAATCGTTTTGATCTTCTCAATTTTATGTTTATCGATGATCTTATCAAAGGCATGGAAACAATAATCAAGTTCAGCTACCAGGGCTTCCGGAGAAAGCTTTTCAGCAATCCTGGTAAATCCCTTAAAATCGGTGAACAGCACAGTAACCATATCGTAATGCTTTGGTGTGGCAGTTCCTTTTTCTTTCAATTCTTCTGCCGTTTCAGCAGGAAGAACGTTTAGCAATAATTGGTCAGATCTATCCTTTTCATATTCAATAATACTTTTAGTTTTCCTTATGTAACGGTATCGGTTTAACATACCCAAAGCCATGAGAAGCATCAATCCTCCTGTAATGGCATATGCATTGCGCTGTAATTTCTGACGTTTAATTGCCAGTGCCTTCAATTCCTGGTCGACGGTTAGTAAGTCGATCTGGGCTTGTTTCTTTTCAATTTCAAAGTTTGCTGAATGGTTTTGTATCTGCTTATCCATTTCGGCATTATAGAGCGTATCTTTTATATCGTTGTACAAGGATTGATATTTATAGGCATTCTGGTAATCTGGCAGTTTAGCAAATGTCTGGGCTAAACCTTGATAAGTATCTTTAAGTACATAGCTAGCGTTAATCTCAACTGATAACTCAGATGCTCTCTTGAAGGTTTCAATTGAGAGCTTGATCTCCCCCATTTGTTCATAAGTATCTGCCAGGGCCAGAAGGGACTGAGCCATCTCAAGTTTGGAATTATTTTTCTCTGCAAGATCATAAGCATCTTGCTGATAGCGAATCGCCTTCTGGTATTCCTCTCTAAAAGAATAAACACGGCCAAGGCTAAGCATGGCATAAGGAACATTTCCTGTTGCTGATTTCTGATATGCATTAAGGGACTTAGTAAAATAGAATAAAGCGGACACATCATCTTCCCTGTCAAGGTAGATCTGTCCCATATTTACAGCAGAGGTCCCAATTGCATCATAATCGCCCAGGGCCTCACTGATGGGCAGGGCACGGGAATAATATTCCAGTGCCAGATCATGTGTAGCTTCCTTACTATAATAAACGGCCCCGATATTCACAAGTGCAGTTACCTGGCGCAGTGAGTCCCCGATTATTTCAGAAACACGTAATGACTCGATATAGTTAACAATCGCTTTATCATTATCGCCTTCATTATAATATACAGCTCCCAAATTATTCAGCATATTGGAAACGCCCTGAAGATCATCGATGCTTCGGAATTTCTCAAGAGACAACTCCCAGTTCAATACTGATTCAACATAATTTCCCTGCATATAATATCCCATTCCAATACCTTTATAAGCATAAGCAACTCCTTTTGGGTAGTTTATCCTTTCTGAAAGTATTCTGGCCTGTTTGGAATAATCTATGGCTGTTTGTGGATCGGATCGATAATGCAAAGCAGCCAGTGACATAAGCGTTTGCACCTTAATAGAATCTTCTTTTGAATTTTCAAGCACCAACAGCAGACTGTCAGCATCAGAAGCTAACATTGGTCCCAGGCTTCCAAAAAAGAGCAGGCATGACAATATGATCCTATTAATTATCATGATTTTAATTTTTAACAACTCTTATCAGTTCCATTCCAGTACTACTTTGAATTTTAACAAAGTAGATCCCGGCATCCATTCCTGACATATTGATCTCAAGAGACATATTGCTTTCTTTTGAGATATCAACATCATTCAACCTACCGTAAACATCGTAAACATAAATATCATATGCTGAAGAGATCTCCTCATCCAGCTCAATCCGTAAGATATCGCTCACAGGGTTTGGATATGCAAGTATACCCGACAGCTCATCAATTTCATCTTCTTCCCATGCTTCAGATTTATTACATTTATTCGAACTCGAACTGGCATTAGATGCGACTGATGTTTTATGTCCGTTATGCTTATAGCTTGAAACAGTCCATGTTAATTTGGCGCCATCAAAACTGGCAGACCATGATCCGCCACCTGCATAGAGAACTTCAGGCTGATCTGTCCCATCGAAGGAACCTTCACCAAACAGGATGTTATCATCTCCAATAGGAATATACACATCGGTAGCATTATCATTTTCATAAGTGAAATGTGCAACATACGTATGCCCAAAACTATTGGGGACGTCAAGAGGTTCAACACATGTAAGCTGAGGTTTAATATGCTTCGTTCCGGGTCCGAAAGGATTCACATAGAGCTTTCCATTGACGGGCGTAAAGATATAATTCTCTGCTTCCGCGGATGGGATAATTTCATATACACCTGCCTCGCCTGAATATTCCGGACTCAGAGTGAAGTCCAGGTTGGTCACCACACTATCGTTTTCGCCATTAACAAATCCACTGAATGTGGCAGTGAAGTCAGGTTGAGAATCTCCTGCATAGATGTATTTAAGATCTGCTGTAACAATGGCCTGTGCCGGATTGATAGTTACCCTGCCAAGTCCATATCTAACATTAAAGTTATCTGCGACCAGGGCACCAGGAATGATAAAATGTTCTCCAGGCCGGTTCTCAGTTATTACACTGATCGAGTTAATGAGCACCTCTCCTACTGAATCACCAACTAATATGGGGATATCATTTTCGTCGAGTATGACCACCGCACCATGATTGCTATTATCATTTATGTTTTCCTGGTTCACAAGAGCTGTGGCGGAACTTGCACCAATTCTTGCAGCATTGACCAATGAACCATAATTTACCAGGGCCGTTGCTGTTCCAAAATAGGCCACATTGGCTACTCCATTTACCAGAGCTGTAGCTCTGACCATTGTAATGGCATTCACCAGTGCTGTCGCAGAGGACGTACTAATAGCATTTAGCAGGGCATCCTGATCAAGCAGGCTTCCGTTCACAAGGGCTGTAGCACGCTGGGTAACAGCTGCATTTGAGATGAAGAAGCTGGTATTTGCCAGGGCAAGTGAATCCATCAATGGGTTTGGCTCACCATTCACCAGGGCTGTAGCTCTGACTGTGGCCACAACATTTACAAGGGCGGTGGCATGTGTCTTCCGTATAGCGTTAAGTACTGCTTCATCTACCGCGCTGCTAATTACAACATTGTTATCAGGGTTGATGGTATCATTGTTATATATATAATAATAATCGAAACCTGTCAGGGAATCACCGTAATTAATTGTTGTATCCTTCGGGATTATGGTTATATCGAGCTTATTGATGCTAAGCAATCCGCTGCTATATTCAAATGTAAAATTATGCAGCAAGTTAGTATCTAGTGGATCGGTGGCAGGAATGCTGCTTGAAGGACTAAGAGGATCATTCTCTGAAAGCACAATTTCCCAGAGGCCAACATTACTGGTATCGCCTGCCACAGTTATGAGGGGGATATCTTCTATCCGGTCAATCTCCGCAACAGACAGGCCTGCTTCTTCCAGAGTGAAAGTACCATTCACATTTTCTATGCTATAATCTGCTGTGAAATCAGGTATGACCTCCGCATATAGTTTAGAGTCATCATGGATATCAATGATAATAGTAGGCTTGGTAGTGAAATACAGAGGATTTGAAAGTCCGCCATCCGTCCCGTTCGTCTGGGCATTGGGAGGATTATAAACCTGGATGGCAGGATATCGGTCATCAAAAAGTCCTATGATCCCACTCACTGTATCACCACTCACCAGGGTACCTGATTCGAGGAGCAATCCGTTAAAATAGATCTGTGATTCTCCGGTGAGGTATTTTCCGATCACTGATATTAAAATAGAATCCTCCCCGGGCACCAGAGTAGTATCATAGATGATCTCTGATATCAGGGGTGAAGGGCTTGCCAGGCTCAATAAAGCATCTACTGCATTGACCAAACCTGCACCACTCTTATTATCCTGGCCGGGATCACCCATATCTACTGCTGTGGATTGTAGAACGCCTTTCATCTCATTCGGACTCAGGGTTTCTCCCGGTCCATAAAACTTCTCTTTAGCTTCGAGGAGAAGAGCAGCAAGCGCAGCAACATGCGGTGCAGAAGCTGATGTTCCGAAGAAATTAGGGAATGCATCACCATCAAAGTTCGGGCCACCAAGATCCACACTTGTATTCACTCCATTGGGGGCAACCAGGTCAGGCTTATTCCGGTTTATTCCATTAATACTCGTTCCTCCATACGATGAGAAGGAAGCGATTGTAGGAGGATCCACCCCATATATGGGGGTATTGCTATAAAGCACCGCACCAACAGTTATCGCATTCTCTGCATTTGCCTGTCCTACGATGGTCGAAGCATTTGGGTCATAGTATTCATTAATAGTTACTTCTCCCCTGAATACGATATATTTCATCCTGACAGGATCGGGGCCACTATTGTTCACAATAAGGATGTTAGTGTTTGCTGTATCCAACACATTAAAAGGGAGAACCTCTATTGCATCACCCCCGGTATTATCGCGGTTAAAGCCAAAGAGTCGTGAACCGTCATCTTGTGCAAGATAAATATCCAGGTCAGTAGAAGTAGTTTCGTTACCCAGGCCATCATCCCACTGCAATACAATAGTATATGTGCCTTCAGAAACAGTGATGTTCTGATAAATATCGTCGCCTCCCGAGCCTGCAAAATTATGTGCAGGCACATCAAGTCCCATTGGTACTGATCCTGATACAAAAGGACTTTCGTAAGATCTGTTTGCAAAATTGCCGGCAGCAGTGAAGTAGGATACTCCCATACCCGTAACAATGTCAACGGCATTCGAAACAGCTCCATCACGAAGGAATGGTTCTGAGATATAGGTAATGTCATCAACGATCACATCACATCCGGCTTGTTGTAATTCAATAATTCCATCTGCAAAATCAATCGAACTGACGAGGCCTGTTCGGAAAGCCAATTCTGCATCAGGGGCAATATCATGAATGATCTGGAGCATAGCTCTTCCTTCATCAGTAGCCACTCCATAGGGATAGTCTTTTAATACATGAACAGGTGTTGGATACTGCCCATTTGAAATTCCCGGAAGGTCGCCGCGCAAAATATCATCATCAGCAGCACTGCCATTAAATTTGGTACTATAGCTATCAGACAATACACCTACTTTTATTCCTGATCCGGATACGTTAAATCCATTCCTGGCAATAAACGACAGCATGGCTGTATCGCCCTGGGTAGTAACAATACCTTTTTGGGGAGCACCTGGATAAACAGGGCGGGCAAAATTAACATATTCAATAAGCTCATTGATTAGCAGTAAATTCAAGATCGGAAATGAACCAGTTATCTTTAGCTGATCCTGATCAGTCTGCACATCAGTCATCCCATAAGCATCTGTTTGAAGCAATGAGAGAAGTGCATCAAACTCACCATTCAGTGCAAATACCTCGATCATTACATTGGAGGCATTCACGATCTGGAAAATATCATCGGTTGATACGCTATCGCCGGCCAGGTAGGTTTCGTGAAGAGAAGTAAGTTCGGCACCGATCAGGGAAGCCATTATCTTACCATTCAAAGGTGGTGCATAATAAGGGATAATATTTGAGTTTACATTGCAATTGAGTACTGCACGGAAATCCTCTTCCAGAAATTCTACTGTCCCTTCATAATTGCTTGCTTTGATAAGCATTTGCTGTGATTGAAGTCCACCTGTAAGCGTATAGCTTATTGTAAAAATTCCGGCCAGACCGTTTCCAATCCCGTTTATATTGGCAATCCGGAATCCTTCGAAAGGGACGCCCCCTAATTGAGGTCCAAAATTTATACCACCATAAGTGATGTTCCCTGAAATGGTAGCATGGCTGATATCGGAATAAGTTCCAGGTATGGCTTCAACAGAATATTGGTTAAGCGATTTGCATTCGGGATCGGTACATCCATTGTTATCAACTCTCAGTACAACAGAATGCATTTCCTCTCCATTTGGATCAAGTCCCAGGTATGTAACTGATTCAATGGCAGTGGTAAACCCTGCTCCATGAGATCTTATGTCAGAACATTCAGACTGCGCTTCGGCATGCTGGTAACTAATGAAAGAAAGAAGAATAATCAGAGAACAGTATAGGTTTTTTAACATAGCAAAATAATTTGGTCAAATCCCAAAATCAGGAATGTTCCAAAAGTAGTATCTGAAAAGCCTGAATTTTGTTAATGCTATGTTAAAAGAGTTAATATACTGTTAATTAACGATATATTAAGCATCTGAATTGCTAGCACTTAAGAATTAATGGGGATATTTATCTGGCAAATGGGATTTCCGGGAGAGATGCCGATTCTATGGGTTAATCTGCTTTAATAAACTTACCTATCTCAGTTCTGCCTGAAGCATCAGTGAGACGGAGAAAATAAATACCTGCATCCAGTGACTCAACATTGAGTTCAATGCCAGATGAAGTTTCCATACTTGCATTTTGCTCAAGCATGAGTTGTCCTAGCTGATTTAAGATGCTGATTTGAACAATCTGGTGTTCAGAAAGATTCGTTGTTAGAATGAGTTTGTCATTTACCGGGTTCGGAAATACATTCAGCTTAAATGCTGACTGATCATCTTCATCAATCCCATAATCCGTTTCAATTTCGAGCAGGGCCCCAAACCATGGATGTTCCCTGTATGTTTCGAACTCGTGCATAATGGTGTAGCTGCCTGTTCCTGGCTCAAATTCGAATAAAATGCCATTATTTGAGGTACCACCATTCCCTGTAGCTCCATAGATATTCCCATTTGAAGCCTTCATAAGTGATCCATAGGGGTTGGCGCCATCATCCGCGACATTAAAGTCGTGCACTTTAGTGCAAATGTTTGCTTCAGCATCGTATTTGAATATTGTCCCTGAAGCGTTTGTGCCTCCACTCAAGCACATCCCATAAAGTATATTATCATCATATTCAAGCAATGTTCCAACAGGAAAAGCTCCTTTATTCATATCATCAAACTGTACCACCGCAAAAAAGGTTCCTCCAAACGGATCATACTCAAAAAGGGTTCCGAATCCAAACTGACCACCTTGCCGGGCGACAGCATACAGTTTTCCATTTGCTGCTTCGATGAGGCTCCCTTCCGGATTAGCTCCGGAGGCACCACCCTGAAAGTTGACCTGTTTGGCATAGGTGCTGTTGCTAAGGTTGAACTTATACAATGCACCATCGCCCATAGCTCCACCATATTTTGTGAGCCCATAGAGGAAACCATCAGCTGCCTGAACAGGTGGTCCGCTGGGCTTTGAGCCTTCTGAAGGGGTGAACAGGTCTTCAAGTACAGTAAGGATATTGTTGTTCGCATCGAACCTGTAAATAACCCCATCATCAACAGTTCCCCCATTTGGTGTTACACCGTAATAATATCCATCAGAAGCCTGCATCAGACCACTAACAGGATATCCCCCATAGGAAAATATATCGAAATCGTAGAGGTTCTCGAACGCACGGGTGGCAGGATCAATGCGGAAGATCGTACCTCCATTGTGCACTCCCCCTTCACGAGTGGTTCCATACACCCAGCCATCTGATCCAAGCAACATTCCTCCAATATTATGAGCTCCTTCCTCAGATTGCATGAAGTCGAATCGTTTTGTAAAAACAGATGTCTCAGTATTATAATCAAACATAGTCCCACTACTAAATTTCCCTCCAAGGTATGTTTGCCCAAACAGCTTTCCCTCCGGTCCAATTGTCAGGGTGCCATAAGGGTGTTTTCCATAATCACTCCCGTAGAAATCGGCAAGTTTGGTTATGGTGTTAGCCGTTTTATCATAACGAAACAATAATCCTTCATCACTAACACCACCATCAGTGGTCACGCCATACAAGTATCCTTCATATTCTATCAGACTGCCATTGGGATAGGCACCATTTGTCCCATCGAAGTTTATCCTGAGTGAGAAAAGATCCAGAGTAATATCGAACTTGAATAATATACCTTCACCATTCAGTCCTCCTGCGCTGGCTGTACCATATAATGAACCATCTGAGGCCTGGAATAGTCTTCCATAGGGTTTGCCTCCATGGGCAGCCGTATTAAACTCATGAAGCATGGTATAGGTACCGGTTCCTGTTTCAAAGCTATAAATTACGCCATCACCAGAGCCACCACCTGCATAGGTCAACCCATATAGCAGACCATTGGTAGCTAAGACAAGCCCATCAAATGGCTCAACTCCATCATTCCAGTCGAAACACCTTTCCTGAATAATTGCCCCTCCTCCCACAAGGTCATAAGAGAAGATAGTTCCATAATTGCAAATGCCTCCTTCATGTGTTACACCATAAAGTTTTCCATCAGGTGCTTCAGTGAGTACACCCAAAGGTACGCTCCCAGTAGTCAAAGCATCGAAATCGGCCAAATACTTAAAAATACCCTGTATTGGATCGTATGAGAACAACTGCCCGTCCTGGTTCGCACCGCCATTTTGGGTAATGCCATAAATGAGTCCATCAGAAGCCTGCATGAGGTATCCTTCACCAGCATTATAGCTCACTGAAAGATCGGGATCGAAGAAGTCCTGAACAATATTGAATTCGTTAGTAGCCGGATCGTATTCATAAATAAAACTACCAAACTGTCCATAGCCTCCATCAGCAATTCCATAAAACTTATTGTTATCGGCAAGCAAGATTGCATTATCAGGGTCTTCCCCTTCAAATTTTTCAAAAGAATGAATATCTGACATGATCTTTCCATTCAGATTAAATTCGTACACCAGTCCGGCTCCCGGCTTCCCTGCATATGGCAGATTATGCCAAAGTTTTGGTTGAGCAATGATCTCAGGCAAAGTGAAACAGGTGATAAGGATAAAAACAAAGATTGAACTTATGGTTTTCATAAAGCTGGTTTTAAGTTGTCGATGACCAAATGATTATTTGTTTACAATAAATTTCTGAACGCCATTACCCTGTTCAGACAAGATTTGTACGGTATATATGCCATTGTCGAGATCCGGAATAGTATAAGTGCTGGTTGCTGACCCAGACGGATTAAGGCTCTGATATTCATTGAACAAAACCCTTCCTTTCATGTCAAATATTCTTAGCTGAAAATTTTCCTGAAATTTGGGAAAGGAGATAGTAAGTTTATCTCTTACAGGATTGGGATAAAGGCTGAAATCCAATGATTTATCAGATATTTCATCAACACCATAATCTGAATCCACCTCCAATAATTTACTATATAATGGTTGATCGCCGTATTCCTGAAAATCATACACCACATTGTAAAACGCTCCATTGGGCTCATAACTAAAAACCACTCCATTATTATACTGGCCTCCGAGCCTGGTAGTGCCATAGATTTTATCATTTGAGGCTTTCATGAGGCTACAGAATGGCGAATATCCATTACCATCGAACGCAAAATTCATCAGTTTGGTGAACTGGCCATTGGTGGCATCAAAGTGGAACAAAACACCACTACTAAATGATCCTCCATTTGTGGTTATCCCATACAATTGGTTGTCCTCAAATTCAAGAAGTGTCCCGATGGGGATGGCTCCCTTATTTATATTATCGAAGTGGACCTTAACCGTTAAGGCATTGGTAGAGAGATCATACTCGAACAGCACACCCTTATCATAAGTGCCTCCATACCTAGTCATACCATATAACTTTCCATTACTTGCCTGCATCACTCCGCATGGGTATTTTCCGGAGGGAATTTGATTGAAATCATGTAGTTTCACAAATGTGCTGGTGGCCAAATTGTATTCAAACAGTACTCCATTCCCATTGATTCCTCCGCTTTCTGCAACTCCATACAGCTTGTTGTTGAGTCCTTCCACCGGTTTTCCCATGGGGAAATATCCACTGACAGCCTGATCAAAATTAAATACGACGGTGTACAATGATATTGATGGATCGAAGGCAAAAAGGACTCCATCTGAATTCGCTCCACCTCGGGTGGCAAACCCATAAAGTAATCCATTTGATGCTTCTGTTAATCCATCCAGGCATCCTCCTCCAAGGTTAATTGTTTCGAAATCAAACAATTTTTCAAATAGCCTGTTAGTTGGATCAATCCGGAAGATGGTCCCGGCACCATTTTCACCGCCACCGTAGGTTGTTCCATAAACCATCCCATCGCTTGCTTCAATCAAACTGCAATGAGGAGTTCCGCCATCACTTGTGTACATGAAGTCAATCCGTTTTGCATACAATCCACTGGAAGGCGTATAATCAAACAATACACCCTTATTGAAGAGGCCCCCTTCCCATGTTACTCCAAATAATTTCCCCTCAGGCCCCAAGGTCAGGGATCCATATGTCACTTCTCCGTATTCAGCATAAAACTCATGAAGTTTTGTATAACTGGCACTTACAGGGTCAAACTTAAATAAAACACCTTTGTCTTCCAGTCCACCATAGGGAGTCATGGCATACATCATCCCATCGGAATATTCAATAAATCGGCCAGTAGGAAACCGGCCATAAGTACCATTGAAGTTCATTTTTTTGGTAAGTACACCCGTATTGATATCGTATTGGATGATAGTCCCATTATCTGAGTTCCCCCCGGCAGTTGTCATAGCATACAGCATACCATCAGATGCCTGAAAGAACTGGTTTTCTGGCCAGGAACCGGTGGCAGTTCCATCAAAATCGTGTTTTTTGGTGATGACATTTGAAGCAATATCATATTCATAAACCACACCAAGATCTGAGGTCCCTCCTAAGCGTGTCATTCCGTAAAGCTTTCCATTGTCTGCCTGTATAGGTCCATTATTGGGTTCGGCTCCGTTTCCTGCTCCATTGAAATGCTTCAAAACTGCAAAAACATTTGTTCCCGGATCATAGACATATAAAAGACCAAAGGAATGCATCCCTCCTTGCCTTGCTATACCATAAAGTCTTCCATCACTGGCTTCAATAAGCTTTCCGACAGGCGCTTTGCCTTTAGAATCAAATTCAAATTCCACTTTGATGGTAATTTCTTTGGTTTGAAGATCCAACTCGAACAATTGTCCATCATGATTTGTGCCTCCATATAGGGTTAGCCCATAAACCTTACCATTCGAATGCTCCATGAGGCTGCACAATCCGGCATAATTCTCTTGTCCCGTTTCTGTGTTGAAAAAATCATGGATAAATGCAAATGATCCGGTTTCAGGATTGTATTCCCAAATTACACTGTTAAAAGTTGCAAAACCACCTTCCCCAATGCTATAAACCATTCCATTGCTTGCATAAAGCACCTGTCCGCGCAGACTATGACAATTTGGATAGTCAAATTCCTTTATCGAATTGTAATTACTCCCATCCAGACCTATTTCATATATAAGGCCGGATTCTGTATTGCAGCCTCTGGGCAAGCTACCCCAGAGTTTTGGTTGTGCTGAGATTTTTGCTACAGAAAAACAAAGAATAATAGCGAAAGTGAAGATTGAAATATTGGTTTTCATAAGACTGTATTTATAAAAAATAAATAATCAACTTAATCATGGATAACGATGAGTTTTTCAACACCCGTCTGCCTGCCCGAAACCAATCGGACATTGTAGATCCCACTTTTCAATTCAGGGATCTCATAGTGTGTGCACAGATGGTATTTTCCTTCTGATTCTCAGTGCTCTCGCTATAAACAATCCTGCCCTGAATATCAGTAATTGTGATTTGCACGGCAGCCTGAACCCCTGTGCACTGCAGTGTAAAATCACCTTTGGCCGGGTTAGGAAAAATGTTTAGGTCTAATGTGAACCCTGAGACTTCATCGACACCATAATCCGAATCCACTTCCAGCAAAGCTCCATATCTGGGTCTGTCGGCATAGCTGCTGAAGCTGTATAAATTAGTCATGATATTCGTTCCCGGATCATAGGAAAAGACTCCTCCAAAGTCATTTAGCCCTCCCATCTGGGTAGACCCATAAATTAATCCATCTGAAGCAAGCATTAAAGAGGATTGCGAAAATGATCCGCTTGTGGAACCGCTAAAATTAACTTTCTTCGAAAAGATTCCACTTTCTGCATCAAACATATACAGTACCCCTTCGCCATCAGCACCACCAGCCTGGGTAATGCCGTATAATATATTGTCTTCATATTCAAGTAAGGTACCGATAGGATAAAAGCCTTTATTGGTACCATCAAAGTTTATTACAACGCTCATTACGGATGTGATCGGATCGAATTCATAAATGACACCCATGTCGAACTGTCCGCCTTTTTCGGTAACACCATAAATCTTCCCATTTGCAGCCTGTATTGGGGTGCTACTAGGGTTCTCCCCAGTCAGGTTCTCCTGAAAATCATGGATCTTGCTGAAGGTACTGGTAGCTAAATCATATTCAAACAGAATACCATCTTCACTTAATCCTCCCAGATAGGTAACGCCGTATATTTTACCATTGGATGCTTCCACCACATTGGTGAAAGTGTTGGAAGTGTGACTTGTCACCTGGTCATCAAAACTATATAATACGGTCACGTCCTCTGTGTTGGGATTAAAGAGATATAATACACCATCAGCATATGTCCCTCCCATTGCCAGGCCATACATCATGCCATTTGATGCCAGCATCAGACCAGCCTGTGGTCCGCCACCTGTATTTATCCAGTTCCCGAAATGATACACACCTTCAAATTCCCAGGTGGATGGGTCGATACGATATACTACACCTGTTGTGTTTTCGCCATCAACATAGGCAGTTCCATAAATCATTCCATCATTGCCATAGATAGGGCTGCTATATGGCTGTGAGCCCAGGGGGGCTTCCCGGAAATTAAAGCGCTTCTCAAAGATATTCGTTGCCGGGAAATATTCAAACATGATCCCTGAAGTAGAATAGGCTCCACCCATGTTTGTTTGCCCGAAGAGCGTCCCATCCGGTCCCAGAGTTAAGCTTCCTGTAGGGCTTTCTCCATAGTCTTCCCCATAAAAATCCAGCAGTTTGAAGTACTGATCACCGCTAGGATCATAGCGAAACAGAACGCCCTTATTATTCACACCACCATAGCTAGTCATTCCCCAGAGGGAGCTTTCGTATTCGATCAGGCTACCATGTGGGGAGTCCCCGTTGCTACCATTAAAATCCATCTTTTTAACAAACAGGTCCTGACTTATATCATACATAAAAATTCCTCCCTTTCCGGAAGGCCCTCCTGCAGACATCAGTCCATAAAGATGTCCGTCAGATGCTTGTAATACAATACCTTCAGGGTTGGCGCCATCAACACTCCCGTTAAAATCGTGTAGTTTACTCAGGCTGTTGGATCCGATATCATATTGGAACAGTACACCTTCATCCTGTGTGCCCCCATTAATGGTTAAACCATATAAAATACCATTTGCCGCCTGGACCACACCCCCATAGGGATGAGCCCCATTTCCGAGGCCGTTAAAATGCTTTAACACAGCAAACATATTTATTGATGGATCATACACATACAGGACACCCAGGCCATTCGTTCCTCCTTCATATGTAACTCCATACAATCTTCCGTCACTTGCCTCAAAGAGTCCGCCCACCGGCACTTCGCCTTTGGTAGCGGCCTCAAACTCTACCTTATACTGGCACTCCCTGGTATATATGTCAAACTCAAAAAGCTGACCGTCGCCACTTGTACCACCATGCTGTGTTACACCATATAGTTTCCCGTTTGATGCCTGAAGCAGGAAGCCTTCATCAGCGCTATAATTTTGATGTGTTACAGGATCGAAAAAATCATGGGCAATATTGAATTCATTTGTAAAAGGGTCGAACTCATAGATCACGCTTCCAAAACTTCCAAATCCACCGCTTGCAATCCCATAGAACAGACTATTATCGGCAAGGATGGCATGAGTGCGGGGCCTTGAACAGTTATACTTTTTAAAATCATAGATAATGTCAAGTTGGCTTCCATCTGTGTTATACTGAAAGATGGTGCCAGCTTCTGTGCTTCCGCCAAGAGGCATGGTTCCCCAGAGTTTTGGCTGAGATTGAAGATCAGAGATGGCAAAATACAATAACAGAGCTAAACAGATCAGTTTGGCTAGACCTTTCATAAGACGTGGTTTTAGGGTTAGGGTTATTCCAAAGATAAGAAAAAGAATAAAGAATAAAAAATAACGAACATGGAACATGGAATAAGAATATGAATAAGAGTGAGAATGAGAATAAGAATGAAGATTTTGAATTATGGGATTGAGTTTTGTATCTTTGCCTCGAATTTCATTTTCACTTTAGCATATAAATGTTACATCATAAACGCTAAATGCTAAATGATACATGGAAGTCGGGCCTATAGCTCAGTTGGTTAGAGTCCCTGACTCATAATCAGGTTGTCCCAGGTTCAAGTCCTGGTGGGCCCACAAAAAAGCAGCGACTTGATGTCGCTGCTTTTTTTATTGTCGATTCTGTATTCTGTATATAAAATTGTCAATCTTATTTTCGATGTCTGAAATCCAATCTAATATACAGAATTTCAAACACAGAATTTTATATGCGCGTAGCGCCTGTCCTGGTGGGCCCACAAAAAAGCAGCGACATCGAGTCGCTGCTTTTTTTATTGTCCATTCTACATTGCCCATTTCTAATTTCCCATTCTCTCTCAAAGCCATCTAGATAAGTTGTCATCCTGAGGAGCCCCGCCTCTAGCGGGGCGATGAAGGACTTCCTAGCGAATGGCAATATCCTATTAAATCGCTCCTCTACCTAGTTAATACGCAAATTCAAAAAAGTCACACACTATAACTTTATCATGTAATTAGAATGTTAGTTTTTACTGGACTTATGCTGGATAATGTTGTATATTAGAGGATTATACCTTTTTTCAAGAAAGACCTGTTGAGATATGAAAAAACTGACATGCATTATATTGACCTTATTTTGCTATACCGCCGGGGCCCAGGCAACCTTCATTATTGAAACAATTCCGGATTATACACCACCTGAAGATTTCATATATATTGCCGGATCTTTCAACGATTGGAACGGAGGAGATAACAACTATCAGATGTATAAAAATACCAATGACCAATGGCAGGTGATCCTGGAGGGATTCGCCAGTGGTTCTTATATAGAATATAAATTCACCCGTGGAAGTTGGAACAAAGTCGAAAAGGGACCCAACGGAGAAGAGATCCCCAACAGGGAGTTTACATTTGGGAATGGCGACAATATCTATATAGTTATTGAGAATTGGGCTGACATGAACCCAAATTTATCTACGGCAGCTGAAAATGTAGTAGTAATGGATGATGAATTTTACATGCCACAGCTAGATCGTTACAGACGCATATGGTTATACTTTCCACCCGATTATGAGACCAGTGGTCAATACTATCCCGTGATCTATATGCATGACGGTCAAAATTTGTTTGATGCCTATACGTCAGGATATGGTGAATGGGAGGTAGATGAAACCCTGAATGACATCTTTGGCCGAGGACATGCGGTGCCGATTGTTGTTGGGATCGATCATGGCGGTAGCGCAAGAGTTGATGAGCTAACCCCATGGTATAACTCAGCCTATGGAGGAGGGGAAGGGGATGAATACCTTGCTTTTATTGTGGAGACGTTAAAACCTTATATTGATACAACATACAGGACCTTACCCGACAGGGAAAATACAGGAATCATAGGATCCTCCCTGGGTGGCTTGATATCTACATATGGAGCAATAAAGTATCAAGATGTATTCAGCAGGTCAGGGCCTTTCTCTCCGGCCTATTGGATCAACAATGATTCCATCTGGGATTTTATTTCTGCTACCGGATTTCATCAGGATGTGATGTTCTATCAAAATGTAGGAGAACTGGAAGGTGATGGCTATATTGAATTGATGTACCAGATGCGAAACACACTCATTGCTACAGGATTTTATAATGTAATTTCAAATCTTATACCAAATGCAGATCACAATGAACAAACCTGGCGGGATGATTTTGAAGAGGCATACTTTTGGCTATTTCGTGAGTATGCTGATATTCCTGAGATAGATCAGAACCCCAATAGCATATTTGTTTTTCCCAATCCTTGTAACAGCATACTGAGAATTAAAGGTCTTGGGAATCTAGATATTCAGATAATTGAAATAACAAATAATTATGGGCAAACCTTGCTGCAGATCAAAAATTTCTCTTCGGATTCTGGTTTGGATATTAGTGAGCTGGCAACAGGCAGCTATCTCCTAAAAGTGATCACTGATAAACATTCATATACTGCGAAATTTATTAAGCGCTGATTATTTTTCACTCAGGACAAAAGTTTATTACTTGAAATTTAGCAACCAAGATTATTCAATTACAAAAAAAGTAATTGTTAAATCTCATCTTTAAAATCCAAAGAATAATCAATTTACAGAAATTTACCTTCACAAAAACTACACGGAGGTCTTGAAAGAAATGTGTTAACTAAATAATAATAAGGCTGTTATATCAGCTTTGAGTCCCTAATAGCTATCGGGGACTCAAAAGTGTACAAAACGGCTCAATAGATCACCCTTATTCACCTCATAACCAATCATCTAAAAGGACGGAGCCCAACCGTTATATGCATATGAGCCAATTAAAATTTGTATTCGGCTCACATATTTCCTATCTTTGAGCCGATTAAATAGTATAATCGGCTCATGAGCTATAATTGGCAACAACCTGATTGGAGAAACTTTAGCTATTCTCAAAAAGATTTAGAAGATCTTTTATTTGATTTTGCTGAAAAAGCTGGGCATCTTAGTGGCTTGGCTAAAGCTATGTCTGCCACATTCCAGGAAGATGCGCTAATAGAAGTATTAGTATCGGAGGCAATAAAAACATCTGAAATAGAGAATGAATATTTAAGCAGAGCTGATGTTACCTCTTCCATTCGTAATAACTTAGGATTTTCTGCTCCTCCGGAAAAAATTAAAGATGTTCGTGCAAAAGGCATTGGAAAGTTAATGACAGAGGCACGACGAACATATGATCAAAAACTATCAAATAAAACTATAAAGCAATGGCATAGCTATCTATTTTCTAAACAGACTCATATTGCAGTTGGGGAATGGAGATCTCATATAGAACCAATGCAGATTGTCTCCGGTGTATTGGGAAAAGAGAAGGTGCATTTTGAGGCACCACCTTCTGCAATGGTACCGGAAAATATGGATGCCTTTGTAGAGTGGTTTAATAAAACAGCCCCACAAGGGGATTCACCAATCAAACATCCACCTATCCGGGCAGCAATTACTCATTTATATTTTGAAAGCATCCATCCATTTGAAGATGGTAATGGTCGTATTGGCAGGGCTCTTGCCGACAAAGCTCTTTCACAAAGCTTAGGTTATCCTTTATTATTAAGTCTTTCGGCAACAATCGAAAGCAACAAGAAAGCATATTATGCAGCACTAAAAAAGGCTCAGAGAACAAACAAGATAACACCTTGGCTGATATATTTTCTACACGTAATTATTGAAGCACAGCATACTGCTGAAACTTTGATTAAGTTTACTATTAAAAAAGCACAGTTTTTTGATTTGTATAAAGCTAAACTGAATGAAAGACAGCTAAAATGTGTACAGCGAATGCTTCAGGAAGGGCCACAAGGTTTTGAGGGCGGAATGACAGCTAAAAAATACATGCGAATCACAAAAACTTCAAAAGCAACTGCGACTCGCGATTTAAGCAATTTAGACAGCATGGGAATCTTTAAAATTCAAGGAGCTGGCCGTAGTACGCGATATTATCTTAATCTTGATAATATTTAAAAAAAACCTCTTGGAAACTTTAAAAGTTATTCAGTTGAAATATTCACCTTCACAAAAACTGCACAGAGGTATTGAAAGAAATGAGATAACTATATATAAGTAAGGCTGTTATATCGGCTTTGGAGTGGTCCTGGTGGGCCCACAAAAAAGCAGCGACTTGATGTCGCTGCTTTTTTTATTGTCGATTCTGTATTCTGTATATAAAATTGTCAATCTTATTTTCGATGTCTGAAATCCAATCTAATATACAGAATTTCAAACACAGAATTTTATATGCGCGTAGCGCCTGGTTGTGAGGTTTTTGTATTTCAAAGATAAAATAAATTTCCTAATTTGCAAATCCTGGAAATTTTGTCAATGTTGACAAAAATAGCAGATTCATTATTTCATCTTAACAATTTTCCTAGTGGTCGTTTCCTTCCCTATTCTCACCTGTACAAAGTATACACCACTGGTTATATCAGATGCATCCCAAATATATTGATGCTTCCCTGTTTTAAGATTTCCTTGATCCATACTTTCAACTAATTGACCAAGATAATTGAAGATATTGATAGTGATATTTTCAGGGTTTGTATGTCCGAATTGAATGGTAATGGAAGTTGAAAATGGATTTGGGTATATATATATTGATGATTCTTCATTTTCATTTACCATAGTCGATACATCTACTACCACTTCAACACAGCTTGAGTTCGATTCTCCTTCTTCATATATTGCAGTAACACAATAGTTATATATCCCGTTACTTACATTTTGATCATTATAATTGGTTTCTATTATCGGACTAGAATTTAGTTTGATTCCATCTCTGTATATATTATAGCCCAACGCGGTTATATTTAAATTATTTGCGCTTAGCGTTCCCCAGCTCAAATAGACATCATTATAAACAGTATCTCCAATTATTTGAGTAGGCCATGGCAGGAGATTTCCTTCAAATTTATATACTCCCCATTCTGTTTCATTCAGGCTATAACTTCCGGCCCATCCGCAAGAATTATTTACCCAGCTCATTGCCCTAAATTTTGCACCATTTGTTCCGGGAAAATCATACCAATGATGCCCTCCGTCATAGCTTATGGAAACTCCTGATTCACCCCATATCCAACCCCCGGAACTTATCCAGGCATTCCCCATTTCGGGGACGTGAGCAATAGAGAAAGCATACATTGATCCTAATGATGTGACTGCTTGCCAGGTTTCACCTCCATCAAATGTTTCATAGATGGCCGCTGGATTGCATCCCACAAATGCCTGACCAATAAAATTATGTACCAGTCCATTCGATCCATCACGGAATACTGGTATCAGATAATCCCCCGTCAATGCTGGAACCACATGTACATCCCAGGTAAATCCTTTATCTACTGATTTATACACCCTGCCCTTATTCGTTCCAAACCATATTGTATCACCCACTGCGGAATATCCTCCTGTAATTCCAAACTCACCACCTATGGGTAGTGGGTTATTATTTACAGGAACTGCAGTCCAGTTCGTGCCACCATTGCTGGTAATAAACATTTCAAATCTTCCAGTCTCAGGAATAGGATCTCCCATACACCATCCTTCAGTTTCATTGAAGAAATGAATACAATTTGGATAGGAATAAAGGCTGTTGAAAGAAGCCGTATACTGTCTGGTCCAGGTGAGTCCTCCATCTAAAGTGTAGTAAACACCTATTGGATTGCTCCCTGAAATGCGGATCATGGTAACATAAGCCTTGGCATCACTAACTCCAAGAATCATCGATGGCAGCAACCCCTGGCAACCAGAAACTACTCCTGTCAACCAATTAGTTCCTCCATCTATTGTCTTAGTATATGCCTGAGTAGCTGTTCCCATATTTCCCCAGGATACAGCCCATGCAATATTAGTATCAACTGCTGACAGATAATCGATCGCTTGAGTTTGTGGGAATCCACTGGCCTGGGTCATCCAATCAGATACATTGAGATTTATAGAATAACAGACCGTATCATCACCTGATATTGATAAGGCCATTACATCATGTTTGCCCAAATCTTTTACATTGGTACTCCACTCATATGATAATAAATTTGTATTTCCTGTTGCATAGATATTACCATCAATAGTGATTATCATTTCATCAGCTGTACCCCTCACTGTTTCTGCTTCGATATTTATCGTAGCCCCTGCCTTTATCAGTTCGTTATTATGCGGATCCTTTATCCTGGTAATTAGATCGGGATTATCAGGTTTAATATTAAATATTGCCCAATTTTCTATATTGTAATTATTACCCCCTGGACTTAAGGAACCTATAGCATACATCCCATCGTGATTTCCACCCCAACCCCAGTTAAAGTGAAATTTTTCATCGGCCATTTGGTAACCATCGCATACAAAGGCATGCCCTTCTCCATTTGGGCCATCACCAGAATAAAAAACAGGTAGGCCGGCATCAAGATCATTCCGTATCATTTGCTTCCATTCTTCCATCTGAAGCGCATAGTCCTGCTGACATTTAAGAGACAATTCAGGGCTATAATTGAAATAATTAATTAATGCTCCTGGTATTTTAACGGTGTAGGCACTGGATCCATTTATCCCATAATTCATTACCACTGAAACTCCGGAATGGTACATAATCTCTGCAACATCCATATTTTGCGAATTGAGAAAATCTGGCATTGCCGACCAGTTATAGATGGTATTTTCAAAATCAGCTGACTGTAATCCATATTCAGGATGAGTGTAGGAATATGAATCCACACCTTGTTCAGGAAATTCATGATACTTCATGATTTGTGCCATAGCAGTGGATACACAACCCGTTAAAGTATGACCACAGGGGCCGCCCGGATCGGCCGGACAAAGTTCATTGTAATAACATCCCTGGCCCCATTGTGTTGAGAGTAGGGGCTCTACATCAATTAAATAATCCTTGAATTTCTCACCCAGGATTTTCTTCCATTCTTTTTTTGTCTCCCTGTTGGACGCTTCACAATTGATAATATTTATAATTTGCTTACTATAGTCATCCATCCAGGCTTTGACTGCAGGACAGCTTATTTCTGACGGGAATGAGTTTTCTGCGGAATAGCCCAGTATAGGTATTGAAGCATCATTTGCAGCTACAACAACAAATCCATCCGGCTTGAAATGACATATGAAAAATGTGACCAGTTCATTCTCTGTCCAGGTGGTGACCTCTTTGATTTCGCAATTATTGATACCACTGATGTGCGTGAACCAGATAGTCGCTACGTTTTCTGCTTCTTCTTGTGTTACAGTTTCTGTATGCATCTCATTTAAAATGCACAACATTGAAATTATCAGTAATAGTAGTTTCTTCATTGTAATTCCTCCTTTAATATTTTTTTTGATCATTATGATAACACTTTATTAAAATGGTTTATGCCTATAATCAATGCTGATATATGGCAGTGAATGGCTGCTAATAAAGTCATGTACTAAGTTAAAATTGAGGGAGAAGGAAAATCTACCAGAAATCTACCAAAGAATGCAAATGATATAACAAATCATTTACTTTGTTGATATTTAGAAGGTGAAACACCATACTGCTTCTTAAAACAGTCGGCAAAGTAAGATGGATTATTGAAACCAACAGCATAGGCGATCTGAGTAATATTATCTTTCTTTTGCCTGATCATTTTTGCAGCATGAATTAAACGGATAGATCGAATAAAATCATTTGCCGAAAGGTCAACAAGTGCTTTTAGTTTACGGTACAATTGCATATTGCTTACAGCCATTTCCTTAACGAATTGTTCAACGCCAAAATCATTGTCATCGAGATGTTCTTCAATAACTCCAATAGCTTTCCTCAAAAATTCCTTATCACTCAAATTAATTCCACTATCAGGGATATCCATTAATCGATCTATCCCAAATTCTTTAGCATTTATAAGGAACCGTTCACGGAGTTTCTTTCTTTGGTCGATAAGATTTTTTATCCTGATCAACAACTCATGATTATCAAATGGTTTAGTTATAAAATCATCAGCTCCGGTTTCCAGTCCTTCAATCCTGCTTTCAGAACCGGCACGAGCAGTGAGCAGGATTACGGGGATATGACTGGTCCTGATATCTGATTTTATTCTTTTGCAGAGTTCTATACCATCCATTACCGGCATCATTACGTCAGTAACGATAAGGTCAGGTATAAATTCAACAGCCTTTTCCAATCCATCCATACCATCTAAGGCTTCAATAACCTGATATGTTTCCTCAAGGGATTCATTTAAATACAGCCGAAGGTCTTCATTATCATCTATAATAAGTACTGCAGCTCGATGGTCCTGAATTGTGCCTTTATAGACTCCTTCAGATGAGGATGAAGATCCCGATAACAGATCGACTTCATTACTACTTTCTTCCTGGATTAACATAACACCACTATCGTTTTTAAGCTCGTATCTGTTTTCCAGGCCAAATGGGATAATAAGCTGAAAGGATGTGTATTTATCAGGAACACTCATTACATTTATTTCTCCATGATGTAATTCAACCAGTTCTTTAACAATGGCAAGGCCGATTCCTGTCCCTTGCTGATCCTGAGAATATGAATTGCTTGCCTGGTAAAATCGATTAAAGATATGAGGAATGTGTTCTTCCGGGATTCCCTGTCCGCTATCTGTCACAATAATGTTCAGCTTATGATCTTCATCCTCCCGGAATTCTGCTTTTTCTATTTTAACAGATATTTTTCCCTCATCCGGTGTATACTTAAATGCATTTGACAACAAGTTGTAAAGTATCTTCTCAATCTTTTCCCTGTCAACATATATCGGGATGTTATCTTCGGTACTTGAAAAAACCAGGTCGATCTTTTTTTGTCTGGCCAGAGACTCAAACATTTGAACATAACTATTAATTACACTTACAATTTCTTCCTCCTTTATATTGAGTTTGACATTCCCTGACTCCAGCTTTGAAAGATTTAATAGTTGGTTAATCATATTGCGCAGCCGCATCCCATTTCGCAGCATCATTTCCACGTCCTGTCTGACTTCAGCAGAAACTATTGCCTTAATCTTTTCCAGGGGGCCAAGCATTAATGTAAGTGGTGTTCTTAACTCATGTGAAATGTTAGCAAAGAAATGGGATTTCACATTATCCAACTCCTTCAGTTTTTCATATTCAATTTGCTCAATTTCAAAGTCCTTTTTAAGCCGTTGCCTTTTCAGGTCATACCTCCTCCAAAAATATATTAACGCAATTGCCGCCAAACCATAAAGCGTATAGGCCCACCATGTTTTCCAGGGAGGTGGTAGAATAGTAACAGCAATTGAGATCCCTTCTTGGTTCCAATATCCATCGTTGTTGGATCCTTTAACATGGAAAATATAATTTCCTGAAGGAACACCGGTATAATTTGCTGTTCTGTTCGTCCCGGAATATATCCAGTCATCTTCTAGTCCCTCCAGGTAATAGGCATACTGGTTTTTTTCAGGTTGCATGTAATCCAGGGCTGAGAATCTAAAGGAAAAAAAGTTTTGCTTATGGCTCAGGATGAGATGTCTCATTAGATACAAATTTGTATCTAGATCTATCTTCTTATGATTTACCAAGAACTCACTGACTATTATGGATGGGATCCTGGTGTTTTCATTTACGCTATCAGGGTGAAATGAATAATATCCTTGCCCGCTTAAAGATGATGCCCCAATATATATCTTACCATCATCACCTTCAGAAAGCCAATTCGTCACAATATCCTTACCAGGCATCACCTCCTTATAATCCAAAACAATACTATCCTGGTCTGAGCTTTTAGAAACTTTATATCGCATGAGTCCGCTCTCTGTCCCCAACCACAAAAATCCTTGCTGATCAGCGATAATAGAATATACCATGTTTGCTGCCAGATCATCTTCTCTGTAAAACCTTATAAAATCATTCTCCTGAGGGTCGAATCTATTCAGCCCGTTCTGGGTGGCGATCCAAACATGGCCTGACGCATCCTCATTGACAAAGCACACGAAATTATTGCTTAGGCTATTGTTATTATTGGGGTTATGGGAAAAATTTATTATCTCAGGTTTTTCAGAGGATTCAGCCGGCAGAAAATACAGTCCATCAAACTCAGTTCCTATCCTATAATTTCCATTACTGTCCTGATAGATACAGACAATGACTATATCGTTCAGAATTCCCAGGTCCTGGTCCTGATAAAAATCCGCAACAGGATCACTACCATTTAAGTGCCTATACAATCCTAACTCGGTCCCAATCCAGAGATCCCCCATCATGTCTTCATACAGAGCACTGATAATGTATGGGTCACGTTCTGATATATCACAGCGCACCAATTCATCGCTGCCATTTTCAATCACATAAAGTCCTTTGAGGTAGGTCCCAACCCAGATATTCCCTTCAACATCTTCATGCATACTGATAATAGTTGTCCCTAATGAAAGATCTAGATCCTTTCCCGGAAATGCATATTCTTTGACCAGCTTATTTTCTTTGTCGATGCGCAACAGAGAGGAGCCACCAATCCATAGATGGCCGTGAGAATCTTGCAGTATTTTATTGGCTTCCCGGATCATACCTGATATTTCCGGATGGCTTTCTATTTTTAGTAGGTCAGGGATTATGACTGACACTCCCCTTTCTGAAGGCATCCAGATCAGCCCCGATTCATCAGCGTATAATGAACGGATTACTTCTCCAAAGATATTTTCGGGAGTTCCAGGCTGATCCGGAATTTTTTTTAGATGACCGGTTTTGAGATCATATTCAAAAATCTTGTCGGCAATCAGCCACATAGTCGACTGATTATGCCCTTGAAATATGCCCAGGCCACCGTAATACTCGTTTTCGTTATACAGAGGTTCAAAAGGCATCAGTTCATCGCTCTGCCTGTTGAATGTTAAATATCCGAACTGCGTTCCAATGAAAAGAGTGCCATCTATTGCCTCATACATATACTTGAAATGAATCGGGTTGGCAGGGTCGGGGTGTTCAGGTATATATTCGATTCTTGTAAAAAGCTGCTTTTTTCTGTCAAATTGATATAGTCCATCAGCAGTCCCTACCCAAAAAATACCCTGCTGGTCTTCATATAAGGCATAAATACTTGGAATATAAGTTGAATCGTCATTAGCAAAATTATTGTATTGAACAAATTGTTCTTTATCAGGCAAGTATCTACTTAACCCTCCTCTTTTACCATGCCCGATCCATATATTGCCGGTATTATCCACGTAGATGCAATATATCCAGTTGCTTCCCAGGCTTGCCGGATTATTCGGGTCATGTAAATATCTTCTGAAGTTATCTTTTACTGCATCATATTTATTGAGCCCTTTAGTAGTACCGATCCAGAGGTTTCCATTCGAGTCAATGGCTAGTGATTCCATCCAGCTCATATCATTACAGGATAATGAAGATGAATCAATAGGATCATTCTGATAGACTTTAATATCGTATCCATCATATCGGCATAGTCCATTGTTCGTCGCTATCCATACAAAACCATGCTTGTCTTTTAGTACCTGCATACAAAAATTAGTCGGAAGGCCCTCTTCAACAGTAATATGATCAATATTGTAATTTTCCTGCTGACTATAGATAGAGTTGAATAAAAATACAATTGTAATAACTGATATAATTATTTTAAGATAATCATTCATGAAATGAAGGATAAGCAATAAATATACAAATTATAGATTTGAAATATTATACAGTCCTAAAAAATTATTTTAAAGTATGATAATCATCAAAATATTTCAGGTGTCAAACATTTCGCAGTGATTTTTATAGTCATTTCTACAATGCGATTTTTATAACCACTGATTATCAGTCAGATAGAAAACAAGGATCCCCGATAGCTATCGGGGTGGTGGACCCACAAAAAATGCTTCCTCTCGATGAGGAAGCATTTTTTATATACAATTCAGTATTTAGACTTTACAATTTATAATCTGAATAATTCTGCAGACTTGGAGCTATATTGATGGGGGTCCTTCGTCGCTAATGGCAGTATGCCAGCAAACCAGCACCCCTATCTATTAATACCCAATTTCATAAAGTGTCACACCTGAACATGAAAAATGGGCCACGGATAATACCGAATGGACAATAGCGTACTGGCTAGGGTGAATATTCGGAAGTTTCCTTAAATAAATTAGGATTGGCTTGGATACTTACAGAAGAATTATTTTCCTTGCGGTTTTATAATACCCATCCTGGACAATCACGTAATATACCCCTGTCGGTAATCCCTGCAACTTCATTGTGGTTTCCTGGTAGAATGTTTTTTGCATGATCAGCTTTCCTCTTGCATTATAAATGCTAATCATACTGTAATCTTCTACCGGTCGCTTGAATTTGACAGTAAGAATCCCATTGCATGGATTTGGGTACATCAGAATATCTGTTTTTTCGGGCTCTTCTTTCACTCCAACATGTCCATAGTTCGTTTCTGCCATTATCCAGTGTTCAGGGTCAGGGATAACATCAATGACTTGTTTGTCAATGTGTAATTTATAGTGTTCAAATAGGTCGTCCTGAACCATGCTGACCATGGTATCTCCATTGTCAAAAACAATTTGATAATCCATCGTTAAATTAAAGAATGGGGTAGTATCACAGCTAGTGCTCTCTGTTGAATAGATGTGTAAAGTATCACCGTATTGCTCCCAGCTGATATCCAGGATGGGATATCCTTCACCATAATACCATTGCTCAAAGAAGGTCGTGAAATCCTGCCCGGAAACCTCTTCCAGGATATTCTTAAAGTCATCCAATACACTGGTACCATTCCCAAATTCTTCAATATAGTTTTGAAGCACAGAAAAGAACATGCTGTCATCTTGCAATGTATACCTGATCATGTGCAGCAGAAGTGACCCTTTGCAGTAAGTTAACTTCCAGTTAAATATTCTTGAAGCATTTAAAAGCTGGTTTTCAGGTATGAAAACACTCCCGCATTGTGAAGAAAAAGCTTCATTTCGGGTTTTCTCCAGCCAGGCTTCAGCAGATCCCGGGTGGCCGAATTGTTCTTCACCAAGATATCCTCCGTACATGCCGAATCCTTCACTGAGCCATATATCAGAAAAGGTATGGCAGGCCACAAAATCACCAAACCATTGATGAGTGAGTTCATGGCAATTACCGTCTATGAAGGTATGGGTACTACCGAAAGCCAGTTCATCGATCATGGTAACCAGGGTATTATTTTCTACCATTGAAGGGACTCCCGGAACGACAACAAGGCCAAAGCATTCATCAGCAAAAGGATACATGCTATAGATATCGCTGAAATATTCAACAAAGAGCCCTATGCTGTCCAGCCTGTCTTTATAGTCATCCAGGTAATCCTGGTTATAAACATAATGTGTGATATGAATGGAATCCGGTATCCCTTCAGGATGGACATAATAATCATAGAGCATATATTCTGAAACAGCAAAAAAGATCATATCATAACTAATCGCATATTTCGTTCTCCATTCGTATTTTACCTTAGCATTCCCGAGCTGCGTTTTTGTATTCAATATCCCGGATGAAACAGCAGTAAGGGTCGAATCAGTGATCAGGTTCATATAAACAGAATCTATTTTATCTTCATGCATCTGCTTACAGGGGAACCATTTATAGGCATAAAAGGGCTGACTGAAGGTCCAGGTCACCCAGCAGTCGTATTCTGAGGAATATTGCCTGTGTATTCCCGTGAAAAAAGCACCTAAAGGAGTTCCGTGATAGTAAATCTTCACGATAAAATCCTGATTAGGAAATATGGACGATGGTATTTTCAATAAGTGATTGGAATGATAATAGTAAGAGGCAACATTATCGACGAAAACCGAGTCAACAGTCATGTTGTTGCTTAACTGTAAAGCAATGGTATCTAACTGATTGCCAAATGCAGATGCATGAATCTCCGCCCATCCGGAAATTTCCCGGTTGTTATTGCTGACTTCCAGGTTAAATTTATAAAACCCGATATCATATAGCATCATTTGGTCTGATCCCCTGCAATCATCCAAGGCTGAGGAGAAGAGATGAGCCGGCACAGTAAGAAAAAGCATGAATAATGTCAGAATAGCTAAAGGAGTGTCGTTTCTGAGCATGAAATAGTTGCATTATGATTAATTGCCAAATTTATCTAAAGTTGATATGGATGTCAAGAATGAACCAACAACAGACACCCAGCAAACAACAGGTAACTATTTTGGATGAATAGCCATGTAGAAAACTAACATCAGTAAATGAACAACCTGGACTCAAAGAAAAGGTTAATTATTGCTTTGGCCAGGGCAAGGCGTTCTCCGAGCAGCCATTCAGACAAATATGAAATGCTGGAAGAGCTAACTGATGGCACAAAAATGACAAAGGCTGGTGAGTATATACTTAACAGTAATCAATCCCCGGCAACAATTGATTTTTGTCTGGGTCAATTTGATCAGGAAGAAGCTGAGTGGACAACTCTTTCTGGCTATAGATCTCAGCTAAATATTATAGTCTCTGCGATTTTTTGAAATGTCCCTGTTGACAATGGAGCAATAAATTTGTATATTTATTACCCTTATCAGCAACCTGATCCTGTTAATCGTATGCAAATGGGTTTTAATCCGGCATGCCTAATCAATGTATTTCTTGCCTTCCTCGCATTATATTTTTATATTATCGGGAGTTACAGGTTTTTTAAAATGAAGCAGGGGTTTTTATTTTTTCTCGGCCTGGCCATTACCATTGATCTACTAACTGCTTTATTTGCATCGCTCAAGATCACTCCCACAACCCAGATTCCTGGTGTTGAGCCGATCCCGTGGTACAGCCTGCTTTTTAATATCCATGTAATCCTTTCCATGATCGGATTTACAGGGTTTATCTTAATCTATGTATATGTATTGTTTCGAAACCGAAAGTTAATTTCGGAGCGACTACGGAAATGGCAGTTCAAGTTCCTTCTGCCAATATGGATTATTGGAGAAAGCATCGCCTTAATCAATGCCTTGTCGAAAATCCTTTTCAAAGTTAGGATTTTTGAGTTATTGTAGCAGAATGACTATTTGTTGACAGCTTCTCCGTCAATATCATATCAAACTTGTAGTCTGAACTTTCTACCACAACCCTATCTATTAATCCCTATATTGAGAAAATGTCACACGAATGAAGAGCAAAATACTCGTCAGAAGGCAAGTAACTTGTGCGCACGCGTCCTAGACGCGCGCGATCAGGCTGGTTGATTAGACGGCAAAGAGACATTATATCTATAGAGGATTGATACAAATTAACTATACTTGAAATAGAGAAAGTATACTTTAGTAATGAACTAAAAAGCGTCCAATTTTGTTTGAAGTTAATCACGGTATCTAATTATTGATTCTAGATTTTGGTAACAGATATGAAAATAAATAAATCTACTGCAAGCAAACAAGTATGCATTGTAGGTGCTGGGCTTGTAGGATCTATGCTGTCAATTTATCTCGCGCAAAGAGGTTTCAGCGTCGATCTTTATGAAAAAAGATCTGATATCAGAAAAGTCTATTTAGGTGGGAATCGTACCATTACCATGTCAATATCCAATAGGGGATTCAAAGCACTTGAAGGAATTGGATTAGCTGAAAAAGTAAGGCAAACCACATTGCCAAAATTTGGAAGAATGGTGCACATAAAGGATGGGCGCACAAATTATCAGCAATATGGTAGGGAAGGAGATTCAATCAATACCGTAAATCGCAGTCAATTAAACTCAATATTAATCGACAAAGCTGTTGATACCGATAAAGTTAATGTGTTCTTTGAGACCAGGTGTGTTGATATAAATCATGAAGACGGCTTGGTAATTTTTAAAAATGAAATTTCAGGCGAAAACTTTTCACATAATTATAGTTGGATTATTGGTGCTGACGGAATAAATTCTGGAGTAAGGTATATTTTGGAACAAAAGCTGGATTTTGAATCAAAACTGACCACACTTAATTATGGATACAAGGATTTGAAGATCCCCTCTGATAAAAATGGTAAACATATACTTGATAAGCATTGCGTACATATATGGCCAAATGAAGACATTCTCCTGGTTGGACTTCCCTCTCACAATGGCATATTTTCGTGTAATCTTTTTATGAGGTATGAAGGCAAATCATCACTTGAGGAGACCAAAAATAAAAATGATTTGGAAGATTTATTCCAGAAGTTCTTCCCATCAGTAATACCTATCATGCCTGATTTATTCGATGATTACTTTAGTAAGCCAGAATCAAGGATTGAGACAGTCAAATGTGCGCAATGGAATTATAGTGATAGAGTCTTACTTATTGGAGATGCCGCTCATGCCATTGTACCATTTCTTGCAATGGGAATGAATGCCGGTTTCGAGGATTGCACAGTATTTAACGATTTAATGGAAGAAACTGGCAATGACCTTTCTCGCGTAATTGAATTATTCGGTTCAAGAAGAAAGCCAGATATTGATGCAATCAGCAATCTGTCGTTAAAAAACTTCATGGAAATCAGCTCAAGTTCCGATAACTCATACGAGATCAAATGGAAATTGGATAGACTGATCTGGTCCCTGTTCCCGGAGCATTGGATGCCATTATATCCTATGATAGCATTCAGTCATATACCCCTTTCTGAATCTATCGAAAGAGCAGCCAGGCAAGAAGAAATCTTGAATATTATATTGTCATATACAGACCCACACAGAATGAAAGATGAAGCTTATTTAGAAGATACAATAAATAAATTTGGAGAGCCTTTTATTAAGCTTTTAAATTGAAAAAGCCTTAAGCAATAAACAGCAAACATTTTTATAATTTTAATTTAAATAAAGGTCAAAATCTTGCTAAAACGAATTTATCACCGAATTTCGCAATTAATCCATGAAGCCTGGGCTGTGTTGTTACCTGCTTCTTATGCAAAATATGCATATAAAAAAGCAACAGGGAGAAAATTAAATCTAAAGGATCCAAAAGACTTTAATGAAAAAGTACAATGGCTAAAGGTATACGCCGATACTTCCCAGTGGACTGACCTGGCTGATAAGTATAAGGTTCGTGAATATATTGAGAAATGCGGTCTTAAGGAAATTTTGGTTAATTTATACGGAGTTTGGGAGAAAGCTGAAGACATTGACTTTAATAAATTGCCTGATAAGTTTGTTCTCAAAACTAATCATGGTCATGGAAGAAACCTTTTCGTAAGTAATAAAGACCAATTGAATATTAAAGAAACAAGGGAAAAGTTAAATATATGGGTTAAAGAGAAATATGGTTTAGTTTCTTTTGAGCCACATAATTGGAATATACCAAGGAAGATTATTGCCGAAGAGTACCTTGAAGATGAATCAACTAATAAATTTTCCTCGTCCATTGTAGATTATAAATTTCAATGTATAAATGGAGAGCCTGAATATGTAACTATTATGTTTGACAGGCCGGATATTAAGGCTTGTGCCTTTGACATGAATTGGAATTCACTACGGGAGTATGCGGCAGGTAACCTGGCAAATGATTATTCAGAATTGATAACTGCTAAACCAAAACGACTGGATGAAATGATAAGGGTTTGCAGAATTCTATCCAAACCTTTTGTTCAGGTAAGGGTTGATTTATATGAAGTTGATGGGAAGGTTTATTTTGGCGAGTTAACTTTTACACCAGGTGGTGGTTTAAGTTATTTTACACCTGAGTATTTTTTAACAATAGGTGAAAAAATGGATTTATCAAAAGCAAAACGAAGGGAAAAACCTTTTATCATTTAGCTTTCCATTCAGAATTATTTCAATGCTTATTGATCGACAAAACGATTTAACGATTATTTACCATGCTCTGGACAGCTTATTCGAAGGATGGCTCACCTTGTGAGGATTTTTCGACTAGTTTCTATTTTTTGGATCTCTTTGATTAAACTGAATCCGTATAGAGTACAATACGGTTAGAAAATGATAATCAATTTGATGAGGATATCTATTTAAAAAATGTTTAAAATATTTTCTGGTTTGTTTCGGGAAGTCATCAATAGGCCCAATAATCTCTTTTACATTGGATGCTCTTAAAGCATATACATTATTGAGTCCAGTGTTATATTCAACTTTACGCCCAGACAACTTCAAAACTATATTCTTCACAAACCCAGGCAATAATTTCGTCAATAATCGTTCCAATATGGAAGGCGGAGAACTTCTGTCAAGTTTCCCATTAAATGGTATTGACATTAGCTCCTTCGTTAATAGTCTTCGCTCTTCTGCTTGAAAGAAAATTTTTCTTCCCATTTTACTTTCATCCGGTACCTTTTGCCAAAACTCTACCATTTCTTTATCCCAGAAGGGTAACCTGAAATCAAAACCAAAAAACTCAATCTACCTGTATATACTACCTTTTCACTGAATACGCTGGCCATTTAAACTCTAGTTGGGATACTAATATCAGATATATTGAGTTCCTTGCGGTTCATATCTATCAGCCTCGCATACAATAGTTGTCCCCTCAGATCCCAGATCTCAAGTTTATTGCAATAAACAATTTCAGAAAAGAAAGTGAGCTGAAATTAATTAGTTGAACTGATCACCATTCCATTCAGTTTAGTTCCATTACCATCTTTTTCAATAACATCAATTATCCTGTCAAATAAGTTATACACTACTCTGCCTGCAAACTTCTTATTGGGATGAGAGTCTGTTGTTGACACCGCATACTCATCTTTGAAATATAAACCTCCTTCTGTCTGGAGGCTGTATAGATCCCAGATATAAATATTATCACTTGGCTGGTCCCATTGATCAGTAACCCATTCGAAGAATTCTTTTGCCCTCAATGCATTATCCTCGCTGGTACTTGCCTTGACCAGGGCTGCTCCTGTCCAGATGATAAATTTAGTGTCAGGGAATTCATGCAATTTATCCCGGAGGGCCAAATACTGCAGCTTATAATTAGAAAGTGTTTTGATATCAGAGTTGATGTCGGGCGAATCCAGGTCAGCCTGAATATTACTTACCGGAAAACAATGCTTGAACATAATTACCTGGTAATCCTTTGTCAGCATCTCCAGGGTAGGCTCTTGCATATAGGGCTCTTCCCCAGCGTTTTTTGCCCAGATATTATAATAGTCATATGGGTAATTTTTCCATCCGTAAGGTGAAGATTTTGGGAATGCTTGTTCTCTTATAGCGTAATTAGTGTCAAATTCTTTGTTGTACTCTTTAAAAAGCTGTTTTAAAGAATGGTCTTCACCATTCCAGATGACCTTCCCTGTACTATGATGAAGAAAAATAATGTTCATGTAAGGAGATCTTGCCTCCTGTCCGCATGAAATGACCATGATTGTCAGAAATAAGACTGTGGAAATTCTACTTATCAATTTCATATTTACAGATTTTTTATCTTGTTTTTACTGGATAAAAATAGGAAACAATTATTCTTTTTAAAAATATTTAGCTCAGTTTTACAAATTGCTAACTGCATAATTGGTCTTATTATAAACAAATTATGAGTCCGATTGTTTCAAACACCAAGATTAAAATAGAATGAAAATTCAGAGTTTTTGAGTTCCCTGTTTGATTAACAGCGATTATACTTTCTTAACTTTTTTACCGGTTGCAGAAAGAGTCATATTATCACTTATATCATAAACCTGGGGAATCTTATATAATGCCAGGTGTTTTGAGCAATGCTGCTTAATCGCTTCTCCCGTTAAGGTGTCCTTAAAATCTTTTCTGACAACGACACTCGCTTTCAGGCTTTCCCCCTCAATTTCATCATCAATACTGGAAATCGTGCAGTCTATCACTCCGGGCATTTCAAGTATTACGGCTTCAATTTCCTTTGGGCTCACACGTTTACCCCTGACTTTAATTATCTCCTTTGAACGTGCTGTCAAATAGATATAATCATCCTCGTCTACTGTTCCCAGGTCTCCGGTATAAAGAAATCCATCCCTCAGGGTTTGTTCCGTGCCTGCCTCATCATGAAAATAACCCATCATTATGTTATCTCCCTGCGCTATTATCTCGCCTGTTTCCCCCGGATGAATTTTTTCACCCTTTTCATTTACTACCTTCAAAGTGACCCCCGGCATCCCTTTCCCAATGGACCCTTTTCTCTTTTCATATACTTCGGGGGGCAACCATGATAACCTTGCAGTGGCTTCGGTCTGTCCGTACATAACAATGAATTTGGTTTCAGGATGGGCCTCCCTGAACTCATCTATAAAAATTGTGGCAAGCTTGCCACCAGCCTGTGTTACATACTTAAGATCAGGGAATGTGGTCTGCTTAAAGGTATCGGATATTCTGAGCAGTATCTGAAAATGACTTGGAATACCAGCAAATCCTGTGCATTTGTATTCCGCCAGGTCCTTAAAAACCTTACCAAGGAAAATAAACGAATTATTGAATACTATCGATCCACCAACCCTTAGATGGGTATGAAGCAGCGATAAACCGTAACAATAGTATAATGGAAGAACAACAAGCATCCTGTCCTCGGAAGTCAACTCCAGATACTCAAGGATTGAGCTTGTATTGGCAACAAGATTCTTATGGGAGAGCATAACACCCTTTGGTTCCCCTGTTGAACCAGAAGTGAAGATTATCTCGGCACAGTCCTCACTATCTGTTTCATAATTGAAGTCGGTTTCACTATAATCCTCAATCTCTGAAATAGAGGATGGCAATACGCATCTGTAATCCCCTAAAGCTAACCTCTTCATAATGTCGTCAGTTAGCAGGATCATAGATGGTTCAGTCAAACCAGCGATATAATCAAGATTATCTTTCTCGATCCTTGGATCGAGAGGGATACAAACATTTTCTGATTTGATAACGGCCAGGTATGTTTTTAGCATAAAGAGGTTATTGACGGAAAGAATCATGATATTCTTAGCCGTTCCAACTTCATTCCTTATCCATGAGGCCAGTTTTAAAACTTCATTATGGAGATCTTTGTATGTAATTGTTTCGCGTCCTACCAGGAATGGCTTTTCAAGGCCGGATGTGTGTTCAAAAAAATAATCTACGGCATTCATACTGTCCGGGATTAATTTAGTTGTTTCAGTATCGCTACACAATTAATGTTCTATAATGTCAAATTCTACAATTTAAGAACTAAAGTAATTACGTACTGGTGACATTCTCAAATATTCTGTTGTTTTCCGTTTTCTCTCAAAATTACGATATAGTGCTTCAACGTGCTCCACCGTCTCTCCCATAACTTCAGCCACCTCAGCTGCTGCATAACCGTTCTCAAATCCATACCAGTACCTGTCCATAAGGTCAAAGGGCAGCTGGTAGAAAAATTCCTCCTGTGTTTGCTCTGCTGAATAAGTATCGGTTGTCGGTATTCTGCTAATAATATCTTTAGAGACACCAAGGTATTCTGCTAACTGGTAAACCTGTGTTTTATAAAGATTACCAATTGGCATCACATCTGCTCCTCCATCACCATATTTTACAAAGAAGCCCTGCTCCTGTTCATGTTTATTAGGAGTGCCTATAACCGCATAATGGAGCTTTTCAGCATAATAGTATAGCATCGACATCCTTGTGCGTTGTTTCAAATTCGAAGCTGCCACTATCTGGAGATACTCATTCCTGGGCAGCAGTTTATCTTTCTCTGTTCCATCCGGGTCCACTATTGTCAGGGTGAACATAGGTGGGAGGTTAGAAAAAAGTCCACTTTGTCTAATTCCTATCTTCATCTTATAGCTTGCAGGATCATACTCCGGAAAGACCTTTGAGACAGCATCATCACGTCTTTCATAGCACCTGAATCCTGAGAGAGCATCGGTTATCTCTTCTTTTATTACTTCTACTCCATAGATCTGAGCAAGGTTCCGTGCCAGTTCCTCACTGTCGGGACTGGAGTCTTTTTCAGGCAACATGACAGCAAGCATCTTATCTGAGCCAAAGGCTTTAGTGGCAAGAGCAAGGCATACCGAAGAATCAATACCCCCGCTGGCACCTATTACACCGCCATTACGTTTTAGCTTATGCAACACATCCTCCTGCATCTTGTTAACTATATTGTCAACTGCAGCTTCAACATCTTCAAGAAGTATAATATCTTTTGAAAAAGGCTTTTTAGGTAACATATTTTAAAGTTTTTACTTATTGAAAGTCTTCTATAATTTTCAGGTTTTTTATTTCTGGCGTATGAAATTCATCATTATTGTTTTCGATAAACTGATGATGAAGCAGGTGTGTTGAAATTACTGACGCAAGTACCATATTATCCATTTCCGAAGCTGTTCCTGTTTTTTCTATTTTATTATAAAGAGGTATCAGGGTTTCAATATTAAAGACACCTGCCTTGTTGGTGTATGTATCCGATATCATTTCTTTTACGTACTCCGGTGCATCAGCCGACATAAACGCACTGCTGATAGGCGCGCGATAAGGTTGTTTGGGACGTTTAACTATTCTATCAGGAATTCTATTTTCCATAAGCTTTTTGAGGAGATATTTCTCATTAAGGCCCTTTAGCTTATAATCTGCCGGCAGACCGGCACAGAATTCTATTAACCTGTAATCCAGGAAAGGATACCTTCCCTCAATAGAGTTTGCCATGCCCATCCTGTCGCCCTGGGAAGACAGAAGATAACCCGACATAAATATTGTGGTTTCTAGCCATTGTGATTTGGCCTGATTATCCCAACTGTCAAATCTTTCTGGTAATTGATTTGATAGCAATTCCATGGGTGAATAATCCTCAAGGACTTCCTTCAGATCTGGCGAGAAGTGTTTTTTAATATGGTTTGAGTTATTCCATCTTAACAGATGAGAATAGAATGGATTCTCAGTATCACCAAGTTTATACCCGAAAAACATCTTAAGAATGGCAGGGTTGGCATTTCGAAGATGAGGAATGTCAGGGTATAATTTTTTAAGAAGAAGTGGTCTGATAGATGATTCAGGTTGTGAAGCCCAGAATCTACGGATCTTTGCTTCCCTGAAGATATTATATCCCGCCAGCATTTCATCAGCACCTTCGCCAGTAATTACCACCTTGATGTTGTTATCCCTGACCAGCTTCGAAAGCATCATCATAGGAGCAGGGGCTGTTCTTGTTACAGGAGTTTCTGAATGCCATACAACCTTAGGGAAGTATCGTGCGATATCATGAGAAGAGCATTTGATCGATTTGTGATTAGTATTTAAATACTTCACAGCTTCCTCCTGGTAGCTGCTCTCATCAAAAACCTTATCCTCGAATCCTATGGAAAAAGTATTCAGGACACCTGGTTCAATGTCTTTAATATACCTTACTGTAGCACTTGAGTCAAGGCCTCCACTCAAATAAGCCGCAACCTCAACATCTGCTCTTAACCTGAGCCGCACAGCACTACTCAAAAGCTCATTAAATTGTTCTAAAGCATCATCGAACGAAAGCTTCTCATGCCTGTTGTCAAAATCTAATTCCCAGTATTTCTCAATTTTCAGCCCATCCCTGTTATATACCATGCAATGGCCGGGTGGAAGTTCATAAATATCCTTGAAGGCAGTATTTGGAGTTAGTGCTGTCCAGAAGGTATAAATCTGAGCCAGGCTTTCAGCTTGAAGTTCACGGTTTATTGATTTTTGCTGAAAGAGAGATTTGATTTCCGATGCAAAAGAGAATACACCATTGGTAATATTGTAAAACAGTGGCCGAATACCTACCCTGTCACGGGCGATAAATAATTCTTCACTCTGTTTATCCCATATGGCAAATGCAAATTGTCCGTTTAGTTTACCCAGGCATTCCTTGCCATATCTAGAATATAGCTGAACCAGAACCTCTGTATCGGATTGGGTTTTTAGTTTGACGCCATCTATTTCCAGTTCCTGACGCAGCTCTTTATAATTAAATATTTCGCCGTTATAGACAATCCAGTACCTGCCTGTAAGGTCAGAAAGAGGTTGTTGTCCGCTTAAAAGATCTATAATGCTTAGGCGGACATTTCCCATTGTTGCATTCTGAGAATGATAGATGCCACATTCATCAGGTCCACGGTAAGATATAGCTTGCAGCATTGATTTAACAATATCAACGCTGTTAAAATTATTATTGAAATCTACTATGCCTGCTATTCCGCACATGCTTAACTCTCTAGCTTCTTCATAACGAAATCTGCTATTGCATTTATTGATTCAAAGTTTTCCTCTAAAAGGTCTGCATCACCTGTACGAATGCTAAACTCTTCCTCAAGAAAGACTATTAAGTCCATAAATCCCATCGAATCGATAAAACCCTCTGTAAATATCAGGGAATCATCTTTGACCTTATCTTTTTCAGCATACACTTTTTCAAAAATATAAACCCTTACTCTTTCCTTTATTTCTGTAAGATCAATTTTCATAAAACTTTCTTTATAGTCAATATTATTAATAGTTCTAATAACCATACAAATATACCCAATCGTCTGTTTAGCTGGCTGTATAACGTCAGTGTAATGTTCGCCAGCAAATTTATAACTTTAACGTGTGCTATACAAATGAAGGATTGATGGAAGCCGGAAGGGAAATTGTTGGGATAATGCTGTAGCTGAAAGTTATTTTAAGACTATCAAAGTTGAGTATATCTATTCAAATAACTATGTAAATCAAAAGCAAGCAAAGACCTCTATTTTTGAATGGATTGGGTTGGTATAACCGCAGAAGAAAACATCCAGCATCGGGATACAAATCAATTGAGGAATTTAAGAAAGTAAATTATAATTTTAACCGTGCAGTTTAGCTTAGCTCAGCGTCCTAATAATGACGGGAGATCCACTTTATTTTTATAACTAAAATATCAGAGTTGTTTAGACGGCAAACAAATCCTTAATTGTTTTTATAAAAGTTGACAATTGTATTTACAACATACATGATTTGTTCTTCTTTTAAACCAGGGAAAATTGGTAAAGACAGTCCCGTTTGATTTAAACGATTCGAAACCTCAAATTCATCACTTTCATACCCTAAATATGAGAAACAAGGCTGACGATGTAAAGGATAAAAGAAACCTCTGGTTTGGATACCATTATTTTCTAAATAATTAACAAGCTCTGGCTGCTTCTTGACCTTAATATTTACTCTAAAAGGAACAAGATTACTATATTCCATTACATCAACAAAAGAGATCTCATCTATATCTTTTAGTTTAGAATAATATAAATCAAAGTTTGCTTTTTTAATTCTAACAATTTCATCAAACTTCTTTATTTGTGCAACTCCAATAGCACATTGTAAATCCGTCATTCTAAAATTCATCCCTAGAAACGGATGTATAAAAGTTCCAGAATTTGGACGTCCTTGATTACGTATTAGTTTTAATGTATCGTAAGTTTTTTCATCGTTTGTTAAAACAACCGCTCCTTCTCCTGTTGTAATCGTTTTATCTGCAAAAAAAGAGATAGTTCCAACATCTCCAATAGTACCAGTATGCCTTCCTTTATAATATACACCAAACCCTTGCGCTGCATCTTCAATAATTTTGATGTTATGTTTTTTTGCAATTGCCAGAATCGGATCCATATCAGCTGATTGACCATATAAATGAACTGGCATTATAGCCTTTGTTTTAGGTGTAATCAATTGCTCAATTTTACTAACATCAATATTCATGGAAGAATTATCAACATCAACAAAAACGGGCTTTGCCCCTGCAAAATATACACTTGTAGCAGAAGCTATAAAAGTTAAATTGGGAACAATCACCTCATCTCCCTCTCCAATTCCAATTGCCTTTAAAGCTATGAATAGCGCTAAAGTTCCATTATTTGCTAATACGGCATATTTAGCTTTAGTTTTTTCTTTAATTAATTCCAGGAACTCACTAGAAAAGGGGCCCTCAGTAATCCACTTTCTTTCAATTACCAACTTAAGATTTTCTAGTTCTTCATCTCCTACATAGGGTATTAATTGGGGTACTTTATACTTCATCTCTAATTTTCTAAATATTATTTGTCAAGAATATCTCGGTTTTGCAAAATTGGCTTCTTACATGGCCAATCAATGTTAAGCTGTTTATCATTCCATGCAATAGTCATTTGTTCACCAGCATCAATATAATCTCCATCGTATGCTAATTTATAATGAAATACTGCATATTTAGTTAGTACGTAATATCCATTAACAAATCCTGGCGGTATAAGCACCTGTCGATACATATCTGCTTTTAATGAGAAGCTTTCCCACCTCATGTAAGTTGATGATGTTTTACGCATATCTACTACTACTTCTAAAATCTCCCCAAAAACACAGGACACTAATTTCCATGTTTTAGAATCTCCATGTAATCCTCTTAAAACATTTTGACGAGACATAGCAAATTTGTCGTGTTTAAAATCCAATCTTTCAGGTAATAATTTATTATTGTATATATCATTATTGTAGGAGGTATAGATATTTCCTCTCAAATCTTCAAAAACAGATGGTTGTATAATTATTACATCATCAAATATTTTCGATTTTTTTACTATAAATTCTTTATAGGACATAATAATGGCTTTTTCTTGTTAACGCTTCATTTCTCATAATACTTTACGTCGTTAAAGTAATCTTCACCGCCTAAGGTTATCTTTAAATTTGTGATCTACTCAAAGATACCTAATTTGTACTCAGGCTAATTCTATATGTTTATCTCGATAATACTTAGTTCTCCTTTTCTCATCGTTTTCTTATTGATTAAGTCTCTTTCCCTAAACATTGTCTCTCCTCTTCCGGAGAAAACATCTGCCCCAATTTTAGGGTTAACAAAATTATTACGGATTATGAATACCAGGATTGGGCGACGGGATAGAAACAAGGCGATAATCCTAATCCATAGAGGGTTTGTATTTCTTAAAATTGATTTTATGTATAACATTTAGGTAGCTACTGAATTCAAACTCTCGATTGTAATAACAGAGGCAAATATAGTAAATACTTCCAATCCAGTTTAGTAATACTGAGAGGAATCCATTGCTATTATGTGTGATGAAACAATAATTGCAATTATGATTTGATGCTTTAATACACGCACATTTAGACATTCATTTACTAAGTTAAATAGGGGGTACCCCTTCCAATCCCAAAACGCTTTTTGCGGACTCCCCCCCCTTAATTCAAAATCCAACATTCAAAACCCAAAACTCAAGGGGTTGTGTATCAAATTGTGTGCAAATAAAAAACCACCTACAATTTTAAGTGATGTACGTGGCTGATATTAAAGAGAATCCGGAGGAATTACTCGGCATCACTTTGTGAGTCTCGTGAGCTCGTCCACCTTTAGTGGGTCTCGGTTCCAATCCCCAACCTACTGATCTGTAGTCAGGGTGTATATTCCAGAAATCTACCAGGCTTAGGGATACAGAAACTAAGCATAGAAAGGTTGTTCCATAAAACAATAGTACAGTTTTCCCTAACTCCACATTTTTTCAAGTAGACAGTTAAAATCAGTAGTGATGTATCAAAATAAGTTGTACGTAGTCAACGTAATTTTCACCACTTAAATTCATCTCTTATTGTGTGATCTACTCAAAGATACAGAATTTATACTAAGGTTATTTCCATGTGTTTTTCTTGATAATATTTCTTTCTTCTTCTCTTCATTGTTTTCTGTTTTATGATTGCTCTTTCCTGTAATATTTTCTCCCCGTTTCCAAAGAATACGTTAGCCGGTCTTAGGTTATTGATCGACTCGTGATAGCGATGGTTATTATAATAGTCTACAAAGTTGGGCATAGCGTATTCAAGTTCCACCGGAGAGTAATAGTTTTCAAGTTTAATTACATTCATTCTTCATCGTGCGATGATAACGCTCGATCTTTCCCTGGGTTTGCGGGTGGCAGGGCTTGCCATTGATAGGTTTTATACCACTACCGGTAAATGATGCAATCAATGTGAGGTTTATTTAAGAGATGGATTTTGAAACACTTAGCATTTTCAATACATTTGGCATGAAAATGAAGAAGTTAAAGATTCCCCGGAGGCAAGAAGTAGTAAAAATAGATGTTTACACATTCTTTACGGGCACCTATCTGCTTTTGGCAAGAAAAGGGGATTATTCCGTTTCCAGCAGGAAATTCATTATAGAATGAGTCGTGTATGAGAAGTGCAACATTTACTTTAGATGAGATCAGGCTGAGTCGGCCGGTACAGCATGATATTAATCGACCAAAGGCCTTCTGGCAGGTCCTCGAGGAGGTACATGCTGCCCTGAAACATAATAAGGTTGACTTTCAGCAGGGGAAAATATATGTTGGGACAGTGTCTGCTCCCCACGGTAATGACAAGGCGGGACAGAAACGGAAGAAAGCTGATATTCTTCGCGAATGTACCTTCGATAATCTTTTTACAAGGGTCATAATTGTTGATGAGCTTCACGAAATGGAAGGCACGATATTGCTGGCATACAACCCCTCCGGTATACAGCTTGCATTCGGACTGGGGTACAATGAGCGATCGGAGGTAGCATTGCTGGGGGAAGAAGATACCTTTATGTCGACGACCGCTTGCGGAGATGTCGAGGTGAAGCCATACTTTGTGATGATCCATAAAGTACGGCAGTGGTTCCCGGTCGGCAACAGGAATGTGCTGGACCAGCTCGAACGGGCAAAATTGGTGATGAACAAGTCCATAACCGTAGATCCCATGCTGAAATTTGTGGATCACTATTTCAGCCATAATATGAAGTACAACGATTGCCTTGCGAACGACCACTTGCTATGCTCCAGCTCTTTCGAACGCTTCGTGATCATGCTGAAGGAAAACATTCATAAGGAGATTTCCACAACAAAGAACTACTCCGCCTGGGATCTGTATAACCTTGGCAACTCCATCCTGAAACCTGAGGGGAGCTTTGAGCTTAAGGAGATTATTCCCCTGGCTTATTTCTGGGGAGGATATGTCTTCTCCAGACTTGCATAGACGACTACAATTTAGAATTTAGATCGTAAACTGTACTTCCTCTTCTTCAGAAAGATCAATCACTTTCAGGTAGCACCTTAATAAATCCCACTTTAACTTTTGTAACTTACTGCATGAGTTGGCTGAAGACTTGTAAGCTTTAGTATCAAACCTGCCCGTGGGGCAGGAGATATATAATTCTGAACCGGAGCTCGGCGAAGCCAATTCGGTATGTGAAATTCTTAAAATGATTTTATACATCCAACATACCATTTCAAATACAGAATTTCAAACACAGAATTGCAAATAAAAAATGTTGCTGCATTGAGCAGCAACATTTTTTGTGAACCCGGAGGAATTCGAATCCCCAACCTCCTGATCCGTAGTCAGGTGCACTATCCAGTTATGCTACGGGTCCAGTCTTTCAAATATCTCGAAAGCGAGTGCAAAGATACACAATATTTGAAAATATTAGCCTAATCACTCTATTAAATAAAATTCTAAATCCTAATATCTAAATTCGAAACAAATTCAAAATTAAAAACCTAAAATTCAAAACGCATAATAAATTTTCATTTTCGCTCCCTCTCTCTTTAGGAGAGGGGGAAGGGGGGTGAGGTGCTTATTGTAGAAAATTCAGATTCCATAACCAACTCAACACCCAACACTCAACACCAAAAAAATCTCCCTATCTTTGAAATGATGAATATTGATGATCTTACAAAGGAGTTTTTAGGACTCTACGGAGAGAGTGATGCGGAGATTTTTTATTTCTTCGCTCCCGGCCGCGTTAACCTCATAGGTGAACATACCGATTATAATAATGGTTATGTGCTGCCTGCTGCTCTTAGCTTCGGAACATATCTACTGGCAAGGAAAAACGATGGGAATAGCCTGCGACTGGCCACTACTAATTTCGATTACAAAGCTGAAATCCCTCTTGGCGAGCTGAGCCATAAACATGAAGGTGAATGGGTAAACTATCCTCTTGGTGTGATCCATGAGTTCAACAAGCAAATGAAGGCCATTGGCGGACTGGATCTTTTGTATTCGGGTAATATACCTGCGGCGGCAGGGCTCTCATCTTCTGCTTCCATTGAACTGGTTACTGCAGTAGCCATCAACGATCTGTATGAATGTGGTTTCGATGCGCTTGAGCTGATTCATATGTCTTTGAGGGCTGAACGACAGTTTGTTGGGGTTCAATGCGGCATCATGGACCAGTTTATCGTTGGAAAAGCGAGAAAGAAGTCGGCTTTATTCCTTAACTGTGGGACAGAGCAGTTCGTACATGTGCCGTTTGTCCCGGACAACTATCAATTGGTAATTGCCGACACCAAAAAAGCACGTCAGCTAAGTGATTCAAAATATAATGAAAGAGTAGGGGAGTGCCAGGCCGGCCTGAAGATCATTGGTCAGACCAGACATATTGGCTCCCTGGGCGAACTAAGCATAGAAACCCTCACGGAGATCGAACACATTATTGAAGATCCCATCCTCCGCAAAAGGGTCAGACATGTGGTATCGGAAAACCGCCGTGTGCTGGATGCTGTCAAAGCCCTCATGAACAAGGAATTTGAAACCTTCGGCCGACTGATGAATGAATCCCATGATTCGCTTCGCGACAACTATGAGGTTACAGGTGTTGAACTGGATACTATGGTCGAAATATCCCGAAAACAAAAAGGCGTTTTGGGCACACGCATGACAGGTGCCGGATTCGGTGGTTGCACTGTTACGCTAGTGCACAAGGATGAAGTAGAAAATTTTATCACTAATGTCAAGGAAAAATATGAAGAGAAAACGGGCTTGAGACCGGAGTTTTACGTGCCTGAAATTGTTGGAGGAGCGGGGAAAGTTCCTAGTGTCCTAGTTCCTAGTGCCTAGTTCCTAGTTCCTAAGTAAATATATTAAGTGAATAACTATTAATTGGTTCAAATATCAGATTTCATGTATCTGATATCAGATATCACTGACTTTAGCTAAGAACCCAAAATAAATACCCCCCATACATTAACAACATCAACCCACCTTCAACCCTGGAGATTTGACGGCCTTTGCCGATATAGACAAATACGACCAGGGTGACAGTAGCGACCAGAAGCATAATAAGATCGATCATGCTGCCGGAATGAAAGGGGAGAGGGCTTATTATGGAACTTACACCAAGGACCAGCAGTATGTTGAATATGCAGGAACCCACAGCATTTCCGATGGCCATTTCAGGATTTCCTCTTATTGATGCTATTATAGATGTGACCAATTCAGGCAATGATGTGGCCATTGCGATGATGGTCAGTCCTATAGTTGCTTCACTCATTCCCAGTTGTCCTGCAACAAACACTGCCCCTTCAACGATCCACTCCCCGCCAAAGTAAAGCCCCACGATGCCCAGTGCGATGAAAATAATGGCTAGCCATACCGGTCGTTGCTTTTGCTTTATGCTAACCTCTTTCGAATTTTTTGAACTGCGGAAATAGACGTAGAGAAAGATCATGAGAATGAAAAGAAGGATGATACCATCAAGTTGATTGACCACTTTATTGCCTTCGACTGCCCACCAACCATCCTGAACCATGAAAAACAGCAAGCCCACTGCAAACAAGCTGAATGGGATATCCCTGTAGTAAGTGTATTTAAAGACGGGAATCGGGCTGATAATGGCTGTGAAGCCTATAATAACGAGTATGTTGATAATGTTACTTCCCAGTACATTGGAAACGGCCAGATCCGTATTCCCATTGGCACTGGCAAAAACATTAATAATCAGCTCAGGCAAGGATGTGCCAATCGCAACAATGGTAAGACCTGTAATCCCTTCAGGTATACCGAGCCTTCTGCCAATATTGGCGGCCCCCTCGATCAGCAAAGTTGCCCCGCCGATCAGGATGACAAAACCCAGTATGAAAAATAAGTATTCCACTTTTTGTTAAATCGGTTGAATTGGTTGAATCGGTTGAATCAGTTAAATCAGGACTGCCAACTGCGTACTGCCTACTGTGTACTGCCTACTGCCAATACTGCCACTGGTACTGCGTACTGCCTACTGCCTACTGCCCACTATGTACTGCCTACTTCTTAAAGCCTACTTCCAAAAATAGCCGTCCCCACCCGGACATTCGTACTCCCTTCTTCAATTGCCAGAAGGTAGTCGCCACTCATGCCCATGGAAATATCAACGAAATGCTCATCGTCATTGAAGTATTTATTTTTCAGTTCATTAAATATATTTCTTAATGTGCTGAATTCTTCCCTCAGAACCTTTTCATCATGTGTATATGTAGCCATTCCCATCACACCGCAGACGAGTACATGTTTCATGTTCCGGAATATCTCTGTTTCAATGATCTGTTTTGCCTCATTAAGGTCCAGTCCGAATTTGGTTTCTTCACTGGCAATATGAAATTGTAACAAGCACTTTACCACCCTGTTGCTTTTAGCGGCCTGCTTATGGATCTCTTTGAGTAGTTTCATGCTATCAACAGATTCTATCATGCTTACGAAAGGGGTGAGGTACTTCACCTTATTGCTTTGAAGATGTCCGATGAAGTGCCATTCGATATCCCCTGGCAACTCAGGTTGTTTTGCGATCAGATCCTGAACCTTATTCTCTCCAAAAACTCTTTGCCCCGCATCATAGGCTTCCATGATATCAGAAACGGGCTTGGTCTTGGAAACAGCCACAAGCCTTACATCGGGTGGGATTTGAGATTTAATCAGGTTTATTTGTCCAGCAACACTCATAAACACGACAGTTGAGTTTTTACGAGTTATATTTACTTGCGAAGATAGGAACAATTTAGTATTTTAGATCGTCATCTATATTGATTTTTGCGCGATATGAATTTAAGAGTAGCTCTATACGACTCTCTGGTGAATGAAAGTTTGCTGGTCAGGGTCCTTGACCTAGATAATGAAGGAGGTCAGGGAACGATCAAAGTATTTGTCAGCGGACAATATATGCCCCTTGAAGTGAATGTAGAGCATGTAAACCTTTCCCCTCTGGATGTTTTCATTCCACTGACACCCATTACAGGTGAGATACATGAAGTAACAGCCAAGCTATACGGCTCCGAACCCTGGCAACTTCACGATAGTGATACTAAAATGATAAAACTCGGGAAATAGTGTTGAGTTTTGGGTGTTGAGTGTTGAGTTATTTAACATATTCCATATAACCATTTAGCCATGTAGCCATTCAGCCATGTAGCCATTCAGCCATTCAGCCATGTAGCCATTCAGCCATTCAGCCATGTAGCCATTCAGCCATGTAACAGTGAAACAATGGAACAGTGAATCAGTGAATTGTATCTAATCAAGAAGGTGAATCACCAGCCCACTTCTGAGTTTCGGCTCAAACCAGGTTGTCTTCGGAGGCATGATGTTGCCAGTGTCAGCAATATCGATCAACTGTTGCATAGAAACAGGATAAAGGGCAAAGGCTACCTTCATCTCTCCACTGTCGACACGCTTTTCCAGTTCTCCAAGTCCACGGATACCGCCAACGAAATCAATCCTTTTATCCCTTCTCAGGTCCTTGATGCCGAGGATGTTGTCGAGTACATGCTGTGAAAGTATGGTTACGTCGAGCACGCCAATGGGATCATTGTCATCAAATGTGCCTTCTTTGGCTTGTAATGCATACCACTTACCATCCAGGTACATGCTGAACTCATGGAGCCTGGTGGGTTTATAGATATCAGATCCTTTGTCTTCAACCACAAAAACTTCGGATAATCTGGCCAGAAATTCTTCATTGCTGAGTCCATAAAGGTCTTTCACAACCCTGTTATAGTCAATGATAGTCAATTGATCGTCGGGAAAATGTACGGCAAGAAAGAAGTTATATTCCTCTTCTCCTGTATGGTTTGGATTTGCTTTCTTTCGCTCGTTACCCACCAGGGCAGCTGCAGCTGTACGGTGATGTCCGTCTGCCACATAGGTAGCCGGGATATCTGCAAAGAGTTCGATGATCCTGTCATTTACTGCTTTGTCGCGTATGACCCAGAAATGATGGCCAAAGCCATCGTCTGCTGTAAAGTCGTATTCGGGTTCGTCATTGTTGACAACATTCTCGATGATCTCATCTATTTCTTTCACGGCAGGGAAAGAAAAGAAAACGGGTTCAATGTTGGCACTATTGATGCGCACGTGCTTCATCCGGTCTTCTTCTTTGTCGGGGCGGGTGAGCTCATGCTTTTTGATGATGCCATTCATATAATCTTCAACGGCGGCACAACCAACAATACCATACTGGGTTTTTCCATTCATGGTCTGGCCGTAGATATAAAGGTATTCTTCTTCATCCTGTATTAACCAACCTTCATCCCTGAACTTGCTGAAATTCTCAACGGCTTTATCATATACAGCCTGTGAATGCACATCGATATCCGGATCCAGATCTATCTCCGGTTTAATAATATGCAGCAATGAATAATCATTGCCTGATGCTTCTTCCCTTGCTTCTTCTGAATTCAGAACGTCATAAGGTCGGCTTGCAACTTCCTGCGCGATGTTTTTTGGAGGCCTCAGCCCCTTAAATGCTTTCAATATTGCCATTTGCGGTGATTTTTAATTCAAAATTAGTCAATAGACATGTCATCATTATTTTGATCGTAGCTTTCGTGCTCTTCTTCCCGCTTGTTATTGCTTCTCTGGAGTGATGAGATCAGTGCACCGATCATTTTGGTCATTTCCATCAGTTGATTCCTGGATTCTTCTTCCTCTTCATCGTCGAACAATTCTATTTTATACAAAATACTTGAATAAACCAGGCACTCCCTAACGGCACTTTTGGCCATTTTCAAGTAGTATATAAATTGACTTTTGTTTCTGGCTGAACCCTCAGCAATGTTCAGCACAATATTATGCGAGGATGTATTAAAACGCTCAACAAGCCCGGTATGGTCATTTTCAGCTGATAACCTGCTTGCATCATTGACCCATTTCGAATAATTAAGAGCTTTGTGATAGATCCTTAAATCTTCAAATCTGAAAAAAGTATTATTCCTGTCATTCCCGTTCTCCATGATACTCCGAATGATTAAGTTTAGTATTAGCTATGGTTTATTAGTCGAATAGCAACAATTATTTATTGACCTGGAAGGTCGTATCTCCGTTCTCCAGGAATGCTTTGATCTGCTTTGCTGCAGCAATACCTGCATTGATGTTTGCTTCGGCAGTCTGGGCACCCATCTTTTTGGGGGTGAAGAAAAACCTGCCTTCAAAATTTTCAGCGATCTCATCTGCACAATCCGGGGCAATATCAGATATATAAATGAAGTCATCCCTGTCGGAATAAACTTTTTTCAAAGATTCCTCACATACCACTTCTTTACGGGCAGTGTTCACCAGTGTAGCTCCTTTAGGCATAATACTTAACAAATCAACATTGATAGAACCTTTAGTCTTCTCATTGGCAGGAATATGCAGTGAAATATACTGACAGGTACTATAGAGGTCTTCTACAGTGTCTACTGCTACTACACCATCTTTTTCAATATCCTCTTTACTGATAAATGGATCGAAAGCGTAACATTCCATACCAAAACCTTTGGCTATCCCGGCCACATACCTGCCAACATTTCCATATGCATGGATACCCAGTTTCTTTCCTTTGAGTTCACTACCGGAAGTTCCATTGAAGCTGTTACGGGCCATATAAACCATCATGCCCAGGGCAAGTTCGGCAACGGCATTGGAGTTCTGCCCCGGTGTATTCATCACCACAACACCTTTTTCAGTAGCTGCAGCAAGGTCTACATTGTCGTATCCGGCTCCGGCCCTGACAATGATCTTTAGATTTCCGGCATTCGCTATCACATCCGCATCTGCCTTGTCGCTACGGATAATAATGGCATCAGCATCAGCTGCTGCATCAATAAAATCTTGCTGGCTTTCATATTTCTCAAGCAGTGCCATCTCATATCCTGCTCCTTCAACTACTTTTCTGATCCCATCCACCGCTGCGGGTGCGAAAGGTTTAACTGTGGCTACTAGTACTTTTGTCATTATAGTATATTTTTATTTAGGGCCTGGTAATTGTGCATTGAGATTTTAAAAAAATAATACTAATTCAACACTCAACCCCCAACACCCAAAACTATTATTTGTGCATTCTTTCAAATTCCTGCATGGTGCCCACCAATGCTTCAACACTTTCGATAGGAAGTGCATTGTAGGTTGATGCCCTGAAACCGCCAACATCACGATGTCCTTTAATACCTACCATTCCCTTTCCAGAAGCAAAATCGAAGAAATCTGTCTCGAGATTCTCATATCCGCCATTCATTACAAAACAAATGTTCATGATGGAACGATCTTCAGGATCAGGTACGGTAGCAGTAAATAATGGGTTACGGTCGATCTCATCATATAAAAGGCCTGCTTTGAATTTGTTGATCTTGCTGATCTCAGCAACGCCACCAAGGTTCTTCAGCCACTGCAGTGTTTGCAAAGCAGCAAATACAGGCACACATGGAGGTGTATTGAACATAGATCCCTTGTCGATGTGTGTCTGGTATTTCAACATAGTTGGAATATGATGTTCTACTTTTCCAAGGATGTCGTTACGGACGATCGCAAATGTAACACCGGCAGGGGCAAGATTTTTCTGTGCTCCACCATAAATGATAGCATATTTTGAAACATCCATCTGACGGCTGAAAATATCTGACGACATATCAGCAACCAGTGGGACGGGTGAGTCGATATCATATTTGATCTCGGTCCCGTAAATGGTATTGTTGGTTGTAATATGGAAATAATCAGCGTCCTCAGGAATTGTATATCCCTTCGGGATGTAGTTAAAATTCTTGTCTTCTGAACTGGCTACAACCACAACTTCTCCAAAGGCCTGTGCTTCTTTAATTGCTTTCTTTGACCAGGCGCCTGTGTTGAGGTAGGCTGACTTTGATTTCATCAGGTTGAAAGGAACCATGGCAAATTGCGTACTGGCCCCACCACCAACAAAAACAACTGAGTAGCCTTCAGGAATGTCTAATAATTCCTTGAAAAGCTCTTGCGCTTCATCCATTACAGCAATAAATTGTTTGCTTCTGTGAGAAATCTCCATCAACGACAGTCCCATACCGGCAAAATCGTTTATTGCTTTGGCAGTATTCTCAATAGTGTATTGAGGAAGGATGGAAGGCCCTGCATAAAAGTTGTGCTTCTTCATAATTCAGTATATTTTAAGATATTATTATTGGCTCTGGTTTACCTGAAAATAGGTACGACAAATATATTAAATTATTGAATAATTTTGTCATCTTGATAATAAATAACATAGCATGGATATCAATAGCAGAATTGAGGCTTTAATTGTACTTGGCAGAATATTGGAAAAGATTGGAAGAGAAAGGTTATTTGTTGATAATACATTCGACCTGAGCTCTTTTGAAAAGGATTTTTATAGATCCATCGACGCGAATGCCTGGTTCACTCCTGATTCGATATTCAATATGCTGGGATCCCTGGGAGGAAGCATGAGTGCTGATGAACTCAGAAAATGGACCGGGATGTATGATCTGCCTTCTTCACCCGGAGGGAAGAATATAGCCGTTGTGATGGCCGGAAATGTTCCTGCAGTGGGCTTTCATGATTTCCTTTCAGTAATGTTGGCAGGCCACAACATTCAGGCAAAATTATCATCCGATGATCCTTACCTGATGCCAGCCATTGCCAGACTGTTGATTGATATTGAACCGGCTTTCAAGGACAGTATATCATTTACTGAAGGATCAGTAAAAGGATTTGATGCCGTCATCGCCACCGGCAGCAACAACACTTCGAGGTATTTCAATTACTACTTTGGAAAGTATCCGCATATTATCAGGAAAAACCGAAATGCTCTGGCTGTTCTGACAGGGGAGGAGCAACAGTCCGACCTGGAAGCCCTGGGAGATGATATTTTTATGTATTATGGCCTTGGATGCAGAAATGTTTCCAAATTATTTGTGCCCAGGGATTATGATTTTAAGGTGTTCTTTGAGGCGATCGAACGCTTTTCTGTCTATGGTGACCATCATAAATACCGGAATAATTACGATTACAACAAATCTGTTTTACTGGTCAATGGGGAACCCCACTTTGATAATGGATTCTTGCTTCTTAGAGAATACCCTTCTATGGCATCTGCGGTATCGGTGTTACATTATGAAAGATATGATTCGAACAAGAGCCTGAATGATATGATCGCTGATGAGTCTGACAATATTCAATGTGTGGTTTCTGTAAGTAAAAATATCATCAACAGCATTTCCCCCGGAACAGCCCAGTACCCTAGGCTATGGGAGTATGCTGATGGCATTGACACCATAAAGTTCTTGATGGTACTATAATCACAGGGACAAAGTTTCCCCCTTTTCCGCAAAAACAAACTTACATAGTCACTACAAAAATAGCGGTGTTTCTCTGTTACTTTGTGACTCAGTGGCTTTCGATAGTGAAGATAAAAAAGTTGCATTGTAAAAATTTTATTGAATATATTTTGCTCTTTAAATAAAAGCCCGTATTTTTGCAGCCCGAAATTATAAGGAAAAGCACATGAAAAAGGATATTCACCCAACAGATTACAGATTCGTTGTTTTTAAGGATATGTCTAACGACTATTCATTCCTTTCAAAATCAACCGTGAAGACAAAGGAAACTATCCAGTGGGAAGACGGGAACGAATACCCGCTGATCAAGCTTGAGATTTCTCACAAATCCCATCCTTTCTATACTGGAAAGATGCAGCTTGTGGATACTGCAGGTCGTGTTGATAAATTCCGCAACAGGTATAAAAAACACCTTGATAAGAAAGACGAAAACTAGTCTTTGCTATAAAAAATATATAGGCTATCCTGTCAGGATGGCCTTTTTTTTTGTCACTTTACCAAATGAGGCCTCAAGCCCAACTCCCCACACCTCATACCCCGCATTCCTGTCAAATTGAATATAAATTTTGCTAAATTTGCTGCACTAACATAAATGGCAATGAATTACATAATTTTCGATAATTTCAAAAGAAACTACCTTCTTCCTCTAACCTTTACCCGTCCCGTAGCGGATATCAGAATTGGAATCCTCACGATCAGGGAAAAGTGGGAGCATTACCTGGGTGAGAAAACATCCTCATTGACAGAGGATTACCTGAGTGTGAAATTCCCTATTGTGAAAGGGGATGACAATATCCTGATCAACGGTTCAGTCATGCCAAATCCTGAGCTGGTGAAGGAAATCGCAAAGATCGGTATCAACCAGGCCCTGGTAAAAGACGAGATCATCATTGCCCTGAGGGTCACCGCAGAGGATCTGGATAAGCTGGACGACAATGAGCTGATGGAAGAGCTTGAAACTGATGTGGATTTCCTTAAATTGAATACGACCTGGGATATCTTTCATGAGAATGATGCTGCTTTAAGGGCAGATTATGAGATTCTTACTAAAAACAGAAAGTCTGAGCCATTGAGCGAGACGAATACATTGCTCGGTAAGGATATTTTTATCGAAAAAGGTGCTAAAGTGGAATGCGTAACCTTCAATACCACTACCGGGCCTATATATATTGGTAAGGATACTGAGATCATGGAAGGATCTGTGATCCGCGGGCCATTTGCCATATGCGAACATTCAGTGGTGAAGATGAGTGCCAAGATTTACGGCGCAACCACTATTGGACCATATTCCAAAGTTGGCGGAGAACTTAACAATGTTGTCATCTTTGGCTATTCGAACAAAGCCCACGACGGCTATCTTGGCAACGCTGTGATTGGAGAATGGTGTAACCTGGGGGCAGATACAAACAACTCCAACCTCAAAAATAATTATGATATTGTCAAGATGTGGAGCTATCCTGATCATACCTTCGTCGATACAGGTTTGCAGTTCTGCGGACTGGTGATGGGAGACCACTCCAAATGTGGGATCAATACTATGTTCAATACCGGAACTGTTATTGGGGTGAACTCAAATATATTTGGTTCAGGCTTTCAGCGCAATTTTATACCATCTTTTGCCTGGGGCGGAACCAAAGGATTTGAGGATTTCTCTCTTCGAAAAGCCATCGACATTGCTAAAAGGGTTTATAGCCGCCGTGACATCGAGTTTGATGAGACCGAACAATTCATCATGCGATCGATAAAAGAACTTACGGCCATGAATACCTCTTATTAAGTGAATAGTGCCTGGTTCCTAGTGCCTGGTCCCTACTGTTAATTGCAAACCGTCAACTGTCAACTTAAATTGGCATAATCCTTGACATACATTCCCATATTGAAACAAAGCGGTAAATAGGGGAAATTGTATATGCATTGCACGTAACATATGGCGCGTGTTAGCAGTATAATCCTTAAAATTTTCCAACTTACTGCATTTACTGACATACTGACATTTTGACTATACATGGATAATTTTACTGACAAGAACTTACTTGAATTCTCAGATCTTCTCGATGGCGATACAGAACTTATACCCTTGCTCTCCAATGAGGATGAAGCATTGATGCATACAGAGAAGATCCCTGACGAACTCCCTATACTTCCTCTAAGAAACAACGTCCTGTTCCCTGGTGTCGTGATCCCCATCACTGTGGGTAGGGATAAGTCAATCAAACTCATCAAAGAAACCTATGCCGGTGATAAAACGATCGGCGTGCTATCACAAAGGGATATTGAGATAGAAGACCCGGGGGCAGAAGACCTATATAATGTAGGGACTGTAGCTCAGATCATGAAGATCTTACAGATGCCTGATGGCAGTACAACAGCCATAATTCAGGGAAAAAAGCGTTTCAGGCTCATTGAACTTCATCAGACTGATCCATACTTCAAGGCCAGGGTAGTACCTTTTGAGACTCTTGAACATGAAGTAGACAAGGAAAATGAAAGTTTTAAGGCATTGATATCATCTGTGAAGGATATGGCAATGCAGATTATCAAGATGTCACCAAATATTCCTTCCGATGCGGTTTTTGCCATTAAGAATATTGAAAGCCCGGTATTCCTGATCAACTTTGCCTCATCAAACTTGAATATTGAGATCAGGGAAAAACAGGAGTTGCTAGAAGTATCTGACCTCATTGAACGGGCAAACAAGGTGTTGAAGGCTCTGAGCCGTGAAATGCAGGTGCTAGAGCTGAAGAATCAGATCCAGGATAAGGTAAAAACTGACCTTGATAAGCAGCAACGCGACTTTTTGCTTAACCAGCAATTAAAGACCATTCAGGAAGAGCTTGGTGGAAGCCCTTATGAGCAAGAGATCAATGAGATGAAGGAGGAAGCATCTCGGAAGAAGTGGTCGAAAGATGTAAAGGAAATATTCGAAAGTGAGCTCAGGAAGCTTCAGAGGATGAATCCTCAGGCTGCCGAGTATTCGATACAGGTGAACTACCTGGAAATGCTGGTTGAACTGCCATGGAATGAGTTTACCGTAGATAACCTGGACCTGAATAATGCCCAGCGTATCCTCGATGAGGATCACTATGGACTTGAAAAGGTAAAGGAAAGAATTATTGAACACCTGGCAGTGATCAAGCTGAAGAAAGATCATAAGGCCCCGATACTTTGCCTTGTAGGGCCTCCGGGAGTTGGAAAAACATCTCTTGGTAAATCTATTGCCCGCTCATTAAACAGGAAATATATCCGCATGTCATTGGGTGGGGTGAGGGATGAAGCCGAATTACGCGGGCATAGGAAAACATATATTGGTGCAATGCCGGGAAGGATCATTCAGAACCTAAAAAAGGCGAAATCATCAAATCCGGTATTTGTCCTCGATGAGATCGACAAGGTTAGTGGGAATACAATACAGGGAGATCCGCAGGCTGCATTGCTGGAGATCCTGGATCCGGAACAGAATATTGAATTCCACGATAACTACCTGGAGGTGAACTACGATCTTTCCAAAGTCATGTTCATTGCTACAGCAAATACATTGAATACAATTCATCCGGCACTGCGCGACAGGATGGAGATCATCGACCTCAGCGGGTATCTGCTGGAAGAAAAAATTGAGATCGCCAGAAGGCACCTTTTGCCCAGACAACTGGATGAGCATGGAGTTAAAAAGAAACAGCTTAAGTTTCCTAAAGACATCATCCGCAAGATCATTTCTGACTACACCCGTGAGGCAGGAGTGCGTTCCCTTGAAAAATCAATTGCAAAGGTGATCCGTAGCAACGCCAGGTTCATTGCCATGAAAGAGAATTATAACACAACAGTTCTTCCCGAAGACATCAGGAAGTTTCTGGGACCAGTGAAGTTTCAACGCGACCGTGTACTAAATAATATTGTAGCCGGAGTTGTTACAGGACTTGCATGGACATCCGTAGGAGGTGAGATCCTCTTTATTGAGGTTAGCCTGAGCAGGGGCAAAGGCACGCTTACCCTTACAGGTAACCTGGGCGATGTAATGAAAGAATCAGCTACCCTGGCATATGAATACCTCAAGGCTCATGCCTCAGGACTGGGTATCGATGATAGCATCTTCAGAAACTGGAACGTGCATATTCATGTTCCGGAAGGCGCCACACCAAAAGACGGTCCATCAGCAGGGATAACCATGTTCACTGCATTGGCATCGGCATTTACACAAAGAAAGGTGCGTTCTAAATTGGCCATGACAGGAGAGATCACCCTCAGAGGGAAAGTTTTGCCGGTTGGTGGCATCAAGGAGAAGATCCTTGCAGCTAAGCGGGCGAAGGTCACGGATATCGTGCTTTCCAAGGAAAATCTGAAGGATATTGAAGATATTCCTGAAGCTTACATCAAAGGTGTCACATTCCACTATGTGGATGATATGATCGAAGTGGTCGATATCGCCTTGCTTAAGGATAAAGTGAAGAATCCACTAATACTCAAAGTGCCTGACGTAATTGCTGCAAATTGATCCACACGAACCCTCGTATTCTCTGATTCACGAATTCCTACATAAGGATTATCACTACTTTTGCCATGCAATAAAGAATTATTAATTGCGTATTGATATCATGGAATTCCTCCACCCATACTGGTTGTTTGGATTACTGGCCATCAGTATTCCGATTATTATACACCTGTTCAACTTCAGGAGATATAAGAAGTTATATTTTACCAACCTTAGATTTCTGAAAAGTATAAAAAATGAGACCAGGAAGCAACATCGTCTGCGCCATCTGCTTATTCTGATCAGCAGGATACTGGCTATCATTTTTCTGGTACTTGCTTTTGCCAGACCTTATTTTCCGGCCCCCGGGGGACAGAAAACAAGCGCAGAAAGATTTGTGAGCATATATGTGGATAATTCAATGAGCATGCAGGCGGCAGCCAATGGGAGCAACCTTCTGGATGTAGCAAGGGCAAAAGCCATTGAACTGGCATCTGCGTATGGCCCATCAGCCCGGTTTCAGCTTCTTACCAATGATTTCCAGGGAAAGCACCAGCGCTATTATAACAGGGATGAGTTTAAAACCATTCTGGCAGAAGTTGAGATCACGGCTGTGCACCGATATATCCAGGAAATCTATGAGCGCATGCAGGAGGCGCAAATACCAGTCCCTGATGCGGAGATTCATCAGTATTTCATTTCTGACTTTCAAAAGTCGTCTTTTGGTGCTGGAATAACAGAACCCGATACAGCTAACATATTGTTTTTTGTTCCTGTGATTGAAGAAGCTTTTGCTAATGTGTATATCGACAGTTGCTGGTTAGATAACCCATATAATCATATACAGCAACATCAAAGCCTTCACATTAGTTTCGTGAATGCCTCGGACATCGATCTTGAAAAGATCCCTGTAAAACTTATGATCAATGGTACTCAGCGTGCTTTGGGAACCTTCGATGCAACAGCTGGCGGAAAGGCTGTTCTGAATATGCCTTTTACGAATAATGAAGCGGGTATTCAAACAGCAGAGGTACTTATTGAAGATTATCCCATCACCTGGGATGACCATTTTTATTTAAGCTGGACCGTAAAGGAGAGGATCCCGGTGCTTGCCATTAGTGAAGTAGCTCCAGGCTTCTATTTTGAAAGCATTTTTTCAAACGATTCAGTATTTGAATATTCATATAATGAGGCAGGAAAAATGGATTATAGCCTCTTTGCTGACGCAGATTTCATAGTGCTGGATAATATATCTTCTTTATCATCAGGTTTTGGAAATGAACTGGAAAAGTTTGTATCCTCCGGGGGAAGTCTTTTTATGGTTCCGGGAGAAGATGCCAACATGGTTTTACTGAATGAATTATTGTTAAAATTTGGATTGGGCTCTATATCTCTCTATGATACAAGCAGTCTTGTGGTTACAGGATTAAATACAGGGCATGAATTATTTTCAGGTGTTTTCGAGGAGATTCCTGAAAACCTAAACTTGCCAGTGTTAAATGGTCATTATCCACTCAACCGAAAACCCGGCAGCTATGTAGAATCCATCATGGATCTTCAGAATGGAGACCCATATCTTATTCTTGGCAAGTATGGTAAAGGGAAGGTGTATTTTTTATGCGGCCCCCTCGGTGATGATTTCGGGAGCCTGGCAAGGCATGCCATCTGGGTTCCGATAATATATCGGATGGGAATGCTAAGTCGTCCGCATGGAGAAATCTATTATACTATTGGAAAAGATCAGGCAATCAGTACCGGGCTAGACATGATCCTTACTGAAAATCAGCAGCTTGTTCGCTTGCGAGGCACTGACTATGAATTTATTCCTGCCTTTCACAGCAGTGGTGATGGAGCTGAAATATTGCTCTTTGACAGGATCTTGAGTGCCGGGCATTATGAGTTTATTGTCTCTGACGAACTGGTTTCGGGTTTTTCCTTTAACCATGACCGTATGGAATCTGATCCGGAGATCATCCCGGCTGAACGGATCTCCGAAATGATTGCAGACGAGGGAATAGAAAATATATTTGTTGTTGAAACTTATGCGGACGGTGCGGGGACAACTATTTCAGAGCTCCATCAGGGCACCGGGCTATGGAAGACTTTTATATGGCTGGCCCTGCTTTTTATACTACTCGAGATCTTACTCCTCCGATTGTTCAGGAAATGACGAGAAGCCTTGCCTGTATTGGTTTCTGAACGTCTGAATGTTAATAAAAACATGGGATTTCACTACTTTATTTCCTGAATTTTATGAAATTTGCATAAAATGATCTGTTATGCGCATTAAGAAGGAAAATACTATAGGATTGATCATCGATATTCAGAGCAGATTATATCCTTTTATTCAGGATACTGATGTATTAACTAAGAATAACAGTATTCTGATCAAAGGCCTGCGAGTATTGAAGATCCCCATTGTAGTCACTCAACAGTATACTAAAGGGCTTGGCGAGACCATTCCTGAATTGGCTGAGGTGTTGGGCGATTATACACACATCGAAAAGACTGCCTTTAGTTGTTGTGATGAGCCCCGTTTCAATGAGGATCTTGCCCTGGCATCGAAGATGTACGTGATCGTAACAGGTATTGAAGCACATGTATGCGTAATGCAAACTGTGAATGATCTGATAGGGCAGGGGTATATCCCTGTCGTGGTAGAGGATTGCATCGGTTCCCGTAATTCTAACGATAAGAAGATAGCAGTGGAAAGGATGCGGCAAGCAGGAGCAATTATCACTACTTATGAATCTATTTTATTCGAATTGCTGAAATATTCCGGAACTGACCAGTTTCGTGAGATATCGAAGCTTGTAAAATAATTTAATATAGATGGCCAAGAAGAAAGAAGAAGATATTCCCATGCCGGAAGATATTCAACCGGATCCTGAAGAGACTGAAGTTCCTGAAGAGGAAGTTGAAGTTTCTGATGAAGACGTCGATGAGGAAGGAGATGGCAAAAGTACCGATTACCAGACGATTCAGCTGTCGGGCATGTACGAGAAGTGGTTTCTCGACTATGCTTCATATGTGATCCTGGAAAGGGCAGTCCCGAATATCCTCGATGGACTGAAACCTGTCCAGCGCCGCATACTCCATTCAATGAAAGATATGGATGATGGCAGGTATAACAAGGTTGCAAACATTATTGGCCATACGATGAAGTATCACCCTCACGGGGACGCATCTATTGGTGATGCTCTGGTTCAGCTCGGACAGAAGGATCTGCTGATTGATGCTCAGGGTAACTGGGGGAATATCCTCACCGGTGATTCATCAGCTGCACCACGTTATATAGAGGCCAGACTTTCCAAATTTGCCCTGGAGGTTGTCTTCAACCCCAAAACGACCAATTGGAAACTATCATACGATGGCAGGAATAAAGAGCCTGTCACACTTCCGGTAAAATTTCCATTGTTGCTTGCACAGGGAGTTGAAGGGATTGCTGTAGGACTAGCATCAAAAATATTACCCCATAACTTCATTGAACTGATTGATGCATCAATCAATATTTTGAAGAATAAACCTTTTACCCTGTTTCCCGACTTCCCGACAGGAGGACTGGCTGACTTTTCAAGATACAATGAAGGACTGAGGGGCGGCAGGGTGCGTGTACGGGCCAGGATCAACCAGGTGGATAAGAAAACACTCTCCATCACCGAGGTTCCTTATGGGACGACAACAGGAAGCCTGATCGAATCCATTCTTACAGCCAATGATAAAGGAAAGATCAAGATCAAGAAGATCGATGATAATACAGCCGAGAATGTTGAAGTGATCATTCACCTGGCAGCCAATGTTTCGCCGGATCAAACTATAGACGCTCTCTATGCGTTTACAAATTGCGAGGTTTCCATCTCTCCTAATTCCTGCGTGATCGATACAGACAAGCCACGCTTTCTTTCTGTCAGGGACATTCTCGATATCTCAACCCAAAACACGGTTGAACTACTCAGGAAAGAATTGCTAATTCGCAAGGCGGAACTTGAACTGCAATGGCATTTCTCTTCTCTTGAAAAGATATTTATCGAAGAACGCATTTACAGGAAGATTGAAAATTGCAAGACCTGGGAGTCGGTGATCAGCACTATCGATACAGGACTAAATCCATTCAAGGATCGCTTGAGAAGGGAAATAGTTCGTGAAGATATCATACGCCTGACTGAGATAAAAATCAAGAGAATATCAAAATATAACTCGCTGAAAGCAGACGAGTTAGTTAAGTCAATTGAAGAAGAACTTGAGGAGGTTGAAAATCATCTTGAGCACCTGATCGATTATACCATCAACTACTTCAGGCAGATCAAAAAGAAATATAGCAAGGGTAAGGAGCGCAAGACAGAGATACGTAATTTCGACACTATTGAAGCTACTGCCGTGGTTGCTGCGAACCAGAAATTATACCTCGACAGGGAGGAAGGTTTTGCAGGTACTTCGCTCAGAAAGCATGAATATATCTGTGATTGTTCTGATATCGATGACCTGATCATTTTCAGGGCTAACGGCACCTTCTTTGTGGCCAAAGTTGCGTCGAAAACCTTTGTTGGTAAAGACGTGATCCATATTGATGTATTTAAGCGTGGCGATGACCGCACCATCTATAACATGGTTTACCGGGATGGTAAACAGGGTAATTTTATGGTTAAACGCTTCCCCGTTATAGGGATTACCAGGGATAGGGAATATTCTCTCACCAAGGGCACTAAAGATTCTAAGATCCATTATTTTAGTGCAAACCCGAACGGAGAAGCTGAAGTCATTCGCGTTGTCCTAAGACCAAACCCTAAACTGAAAGTCACTTCTTTTGAATATGATTTCAGCACACTTGCCATCAAAGGGAGAAGCTCTTATGGGAATATCATCAGTAAGCGGCCCGTGAAGAGTTTTGTGAAGAAGGAAGAAGGGGTGTCTACTCTTGGAGCAAGGGAAATATGGTTTGATGATACGGTGAAAAGGCTGAATGTAGCTGAAAGAGGAACCTACCTTGGGGCCTTTATGGGGGAGGATAGAATACTGACCATCACTTCTTCAGGGTTTTACAGGCATTATAACTTTGATCTTGCCACCCACTTCGATGAAGATATGATCCTGATCGAGAAATTTGATCCTCGTAAGGTGATGACAGCTGTTTTCTGGGATGCTGACCAGGAATATGTATACGTTAAACGATTCAAATTCGATATGAGTGAACGAAAACTCAGGTTTATCGGCGATAATCCTAATTCAAAACTTTTAGCATATAGTCTTGACTACCTGCCGGTGCTCAAAGTGACGTTTGATGAAAAGGCCAATGGAAAGCTCATTGAAGACATAACCATTGAAACTGAAGGTTTCATCGGCCTGAAAAGTTATAGAGCGAAAGGGAAACGCCTGTCGGTAAATACGATCAAATCTGTGAGGTTCCTAAATCCCTTGCCATTTGAGTTCCCCGAAGATGCTGAACCGGAGCAAAAAGAAGAAAAGCCTGTTGAGAAGAATAAATCAGAAGAAAGCAAAAAAGAGAGTAAAAAAAAGACTCCCAAAGCGAAAAAAGAACAGCCTGATCCTGGAGATGATGCTGGCCAGATTAAGTTAGAATTATAGAGTAAAAGTGATTTTGAATATGGGAAATGCTGATAATAAAGTATTAAAGATAACTCCTGATGTGCACTGGATAGGTGTCCTCGACTATGATATCGTGACTTTCGATGTTGTAATGGAGACAAAGTTTGGTACAACCTATAACTCCTATTTTATCGATGCAGAGAAAAAGGCAGTAATAGAGACTACCAAAGAGAAATTCTGGGAAACTTATATAGAAAAAATTCAGAGCCTGACGGACCCGGCTGAGATAGAATATATTATCCTTAATCATACAGAGCCAGATCATTCAGGTAATTTAATGCGATTGCTCGAACTGGCACCAAATGCCACTGTGGTTGGCAGTGGGAATGCCATACGCTACCTGAACGATATTTTTGAACCCGGTTTTAAGCACCTGGTGGTAAAAGATGGCGAAAGCCTTAGCCTGGGAAACAAAACACTGAAGTTTATCAGTGCCCCTAATCTTCACTGGCCCGATTCAATGTATACCTATCTTGAGGAGGATAAACTGCTATTCACCTGTGATTCTTTCGGTTCGCATTATTGTCATGAGGCCATGTATGATGATGAGGTAGGTGATTTCAGTGAAGCTTTTAAATATTATTTCGATGTGATCCTGAAGCCATTCAGCAAGTTTATGCTGAAAGCTATAGATAAGATTCGGCCGCTTGAGATTGATGCCATTTGTACTGGCCATGGCCCCATACTCCGAAAGAACTGGAAAAAATGGGTCGATATTTCTGAATCCTATGCCAGATCAGCCCTCGAAGTGCCACAGAATAATCAAATTTTTATCCCATATGTTTCAGCCTACCATAAAACAGGTGTGATCGCAGAAAGCATTGCCAAAGGAGTCAGGAAAGTTGAAGGCATGAGTGCTGATGTATGCGATATTGAGATGAGCACACTGGGAGACCTGGATGCTGCGATGGCTAAAAGTGCTGCAGTTATAGTGGGAAGTCCTACAATTAATCAGAATATCCTTTTGCCTGTTTATAAACTGTTTGCTGTGATCAACCCCATACGCGATAAGAAAAAACCGGCAGGTGGCTTTGGTTCTTATGGATGGAGTGGTGAAGGAAAAACCATTATTGAAGCCAACCTCAAGTGCCTTAAACTTAATTATTTCGAGGATGGCCTTTTTGTAAAATTCTCACCGGGCGAAAAGGATCTTGAAGCAGCTGAAAATTATGGGGAAGCTTTGGCTAAGGCTGTTGTTGAGAATAATAAGTAGGGAGCAAAAGGAAGTAGGAAGTACGCAGTATGCAGTATGCAGTATGCAGTAAGCTCTCTTTATTCAACTGATTTAACTGATTCAACCGATCAAGCATCTTGCAGGTAAAAACTACATATATATTTTTTTTCTTGATAAGCCTGGCTTCTTGGCTATTTTCTTCATGTTCAGTAGAAAAAAAAATTGCCAAAGAATATATTGCCAATGATTCTACACGTTCAGTGCTGGTCATTCCTCCCGATTATATTTTTAAAAATTCATTGAAAGACTGGGAGGTTGATAGTGCTGATGAACTCGATGAACAGACACTCGATTCTCTCCTATGGGTTCAGAGCCTCTTCCTTCAGTATATAGATGACTCTATCTTTTTGGATTACTACATGAGTAATTATATAGCCAATCTTGAAAATCTTGGTTTTAAGGTTTATGGAGAAGATTCACTATTGCCATTTCTTTCAGGCAAAACCAATGCATTCATAGTTAATATTGCACAGATTGAATTGGAGGAATATGTAATGCCCATCAAGGAGTCGGAACAATTTGGTGAATACATCTATTATGAAGTCATCGACCTGAATGCCATTAATCTGAATTCCTGGTTTGAGATAAGCCGTGTGAATGAAGAAGAGGATAAGGCCTTATTCTTTGCCAGTCATTATCTTACTGATGAGATGGAAGGCTTTTTTAAAAATTATTACTTCACAGGAGAGGTGCAATTCCGTTATGACATCGATACCTTGATGGTAGAAGAGATCTATAAGCTGGGAGCCCTGGCGGGTTACTTGTATGCCGGATACACTTTCGACTACCTTATGAATAAATATCTGGATAAGAGAATGCTGGAGGATGGCCTGGGAAGATCAGATATATATTATCATTATAACCGACAGAGCAACTACCTGGGAACGGCTAAGGAAGAAGATCGTTTTATCCCGATGGAATAAGAAGAACCTTACCATCCGACATGCCCCTGATATATTGCATGAGTGCTTTTTCGTATTCACCAAGAGGGAAGCTACCCTGGATGTCAGTTTTTAATTTCCCATCCAAAAACAAAGCCTGCAAGTTTCCTGATACTTTATCGAAATTTTCTCTCGACAGATCATCCTTCCATTCGTTCATATTAAAACCTTGAATGGACTTCTTTTTAAAGATCACGTCGGAAGCAGGTATCTCGGAAAGCGTCTTCCCACTTAGCGCACCATAAAGGTAAAGTGCACTGCCTTCGGGCATGCTGCCCAGGATCTGACCGCTTATCTCACCCCCGACAGCGTCATAAGCGATGCTTGCTTCAAATTTGTGGGCCAGCCCGGACAGCTTCTCCCCAAAAGATTCATCCTGTGACCACAAAATATTCTTGAAACCTGCCGTTTCCAGGGTATTTATTTGAGATTCTTTCCTGACGATATTGATCACCTTAATACCTGCTTGCCCGGCCAGTATGTTGATGAATTTTCCTACCTGTCCTGCTGCTGCATTCTGTATGATTGCCTTGCAGTTATGCTTTACTGCCAGCTCTACCATAGCATATGCTGTAAACGGATTCACAGAAAAGCAGGCAGCTTGTTCCACCGGCATGGCCTTATCGATCTCGATACAATCGATGGCTCTCACAGGAATATGGCTTGACCAGGACCCGCCTCGGTCTGATTGAGAAAAAAAGCTAACATACTTCCCATCCAGACCGCTGGCTTCTTCGGCACTACCTGTTTGGATCACTTTTCCGCATCCTTCAAAGCCCGGAATAGCCGGCAGATCCTTCCTGACATTATATCCACCCTGAATAAAAGCCAGGTCGGAGGGGTTGGCAGGAGCGGCTAAGAGTTCAATCAGGACTTCATCAGCTTGAAGTTCAGGAATATCAAATTCCTTGATCTCCAGGCTGCGAAGAACCCTGATAATATTTCCCTGGTAAGCTGGCAGGGTGATGGCTTTCATTTTTTTTTCTGACATGTTTAAGCTTATTAAAAATTGCTTCTGGCATAGGGAGTTATGTCCTGTGCAGCAAAATCCTTTTTGAGATACTTAAAATATCCTGCGATGGCAATCATGGCCGCATTATCGGTAGTGTATTCAAAATCAGGAATAAAGATATTCCATCCATGCTTGTTCCCTGTATCCTGCAGGGTCTTTCGAAGTCCGCTGTTGGCAGATACGCCTCCAGCAAGGGCAATGTCACTGATTCCGCTTGATTTGGCTGCTAAAATAAGCTTATCCAAAAGGACTTCGATGATGACCTTTTGTATGGATGCCGCCAGGTTGGACTTTTCCTTTTCAATGAAGTCAGGGTCCTTTTTAAGCGCATCCCTGATGAAATACAGAAATGAGGTCTTTAGCCCACTAAAACTATAATTCAGGTCAGGAATGCGAGGCTTCGGGAAACTTGAATGCATCGGATCACCATCTTTTGCCAGTTTATCAATATAAGGGCCGCCGGGATAGGGAAGCCCCATGATCTTCGCGGCCTTATCGAAATGCTTCCCCAGCAGCATCATCGATAGTTTGTCCCATAATGCTAAAAGTATGGGGATCGTCTACTCTCACTATCTGTGTATGGCCTCCTGATACAGTGAGACAAATAAAAGGAAAGGAGGGCACCTTTTGATTCGGATCATCTAGTTATGAAATGAGCTAGTATATGAGCTTTTAAGTGATCAACTTCAAGAATAGGAATGCCGCTTGCAAGAGCAAATGCCTTAGCAAACGAAGTGCCTACAAGCAAAGAGCCAAGCAAGCCCGGGACCCCTTGTGAAGGCAACAGCATCGAGTTGATTTTTCTGTATATTTGCTTGTTTGAGGGCCTGATCTATGACAGGGATAATATTCTGTTGATGAGCCCGTGAGGCAAGTTCCGGGACTACACCGCCGTAATTTCTATGAACTTCCTGTCCGGCAATCACATTGGCAAGGATTTTGGTATCCTCGATAACAGCTGCCGATGTGTCGTCACATGAAGATTCTATACCAAGTATCAGGGTGCCCATATGGCTCAAATTTTAAAAAACAAAGGTATCAAAAAAAGGCTTATTCGTATATTGTTATTCAGCCTGCTGGTGGCCGATCGTCATCCCATTTTCATTATCGTGGATGACCTATAATCCTTTGGTACAGACTTTTCTTGCGAGGATGGTAAGCTCCTACTTGTCGGAGCAACTGAATGCAGTCATGAAAATCGATGGGCTGTATATTACCCCCAGGATGGATTTACATATGTACAGGCAGTTCTTGCCCAGGATCAGCACATGCGATACTTTGTTTCATGCAAGGGATATCTTTCTTGATTTGAAAAGTTTTCGCCTGAAGCAATCAAAAAAACTTTTTGAAGTGAACAGTATCTCCATCTCAGATGCATCTTTTGCTTTGATCAAAAATGTCAATGACTCTGTTTTCACCTATTCCTTTATCAGGGATCATTTCGAATCTGTTGACCCCAGCACAGAAATCGATACAATCCATGGCCAAACAAAGTGGCAGGTCAGCCTCAATGACCTTGCATCTTGAGAATGTTCGCTTCAGGTATATAGACGAAACAAAGGAGAAACGATACCCCGGAATGGATTATGGTAATCTGGATATTTTTATATATGAACTCCTGCTGCATGACCTGACTATTCTAAATGACACCTTTGATTTTAGAATAGATAACCTCAGTTGCTTCGACAAATGTGGATTTGTCCTTGATGAGTTTAAAGGTGATTTTAAACTCAGTCCCAGGTTCCTGATTGTAGATAGTTTACTAATCAAAACACCAAACTCCGATATTGACCTCGACCTGACTTTCAACTATAATGGGTGGCCCAGCTATATCCGTTTCACTGATGAAGTGGTTATGGGTTCTGATATCAGGCCATCGGAGGTAAACCTTATCGATATAGGATATTTTGCTCCCGATCTGCTTGTTATGGATAACGAATTGCGTATTGGTGGAGAAGTTAAAGGAAGAGTAAACAACCTTAGAGTCAATGATTTCAGATTTACGTATGGCAAGAATACTCGTTTCAGGGGAGATGTGCGCTTGAATGGACTACCGGATGTGAAGGAAACATTTATTCACACAAATATCGATGAGTTCACAATGACTCGTTCCGATATCGAGAGTTTTGCCTTGCCGGGCTTCAATCGTTATATTACGGTTCCTGATGAGTTTGGAATCTTTGGTACCATGCATATAAATGGATCGTTTACCGGTTTTTACAATGACTTCGTATCCAGAGCAGAATTTGTTTCCGACGTCGGCTATATTTCTACTGATGTCTCCTTGAAACAGAATAAAGATCATACCGATGTCATTTATCAGGGTTCTGTGCGTGCAAAGCGCTTTCATATTGGGAAGATTTTGAATCTGGAAGATTATCTGGGTGAGATGGATCTGGTAGCCGATATACGTGGCTCAGGTCTGTCAGCGGAAACCGCCAATATAAACATGACCGGGAATGTGGATTCCCTCTTATTTATGCAAAGGACATTTAATCAGGTAGATATCCATGGTGAAATTGCAGAAAAGAAATTCAATGGACATCTCAGTGTAAGGGATGAACTTCTTAACCTGATCTTTGACGGAATACTTGACTTCAAGAAAGAGAATCCCCTTTTCGATTTCACTGCTAACATCAGCGATGCTGACCTGTTTGGATTGAATATGCTGGACAGAGACAGCCTGCTCAGGCTCTCCCTTGCCCTGAACTGCAACTTTATTGGCCTTGACCCGGAAGATCTGGAAGGAAGGATCATGATTGACAGTTTGGAATATATAGAAGGGGAAAAACGATGGTTCATGGATCACCTGGGATTGATCAGCCTTAAAGATACAGGCTATTACAGGAAGATCATGCTCAGCTCCGATATTCTTGATGCGGTGGTGCAGGGAAATTTTACAATCCGGGAACTAACCTATGCCGTTGATAGTCTTGTACATAATCAGTTCAGTAAATGGTCTTTCATGCCTGAACCGGACTTCAAAATGAGAGACCAGTCCATGGCATTTTCGCTTGAGGTGAAGGAAACTGATGACTTCCTGGACATCTTTGTTCCCGGCCTGCAAGTCATGAATAGCAGCAAGATCGATGGGCTATTTAATTCAGTAGAAGGAAAAGCGGAAGTGAGTGCAAGCTTCCCATATGTAAATTATGTGGGCATGCAATCCGACAATATTCATATACTGGCACAAGCAGAGGGGGGAAGAAGTACCTTAAACCTGAAGACAAATCGCATTCTTATCAAGGATAAAGATCATAACGATACTTTGCAGTTAGGTCTCGAAAAATTCAGTCTGGGTGGCGTACTTGAGCAAGATAGCCTTCAATTTGCAGTGAATTGGAATGATGAAGATGCCATACATCGAAATATGGCTGATATCAGGGGTTACTACACATTCACCGATACCATCAGGAGTATCCTTCATTTTACAAAGGCCAATGCAGTCATAAATGATTCGCTCTGGGCCATGAGCGACAATAACAGTATTATCTTCGGAAAACGTTACCTTGAATTTTCCCATTTTAATTTCATGGGCGGCAATCAAAAGTTAATGCTACAAGGTAAACTCAGTGAAAATCCCGCAGATACCATGATGGTGGATTTCGAAAATTGGAGGATGTCCAACTTTGATATTATTTACAGAAATTATGACTTCGACCTGAATGGGGTTATCAATGGCAACTTCGGAATTAGCAATGTGTATCACCTGCCTAATTTTTTCTCTAATCTGCATATAGCAGATTTAGAAATGAATAATGTGCTTATTGGCGATGCAGATATCCGCTCCCTGTGGAATAGTGAAATGGAATCGGTGGAGATTGATTCTAAGATCACCTATCATGGCAATGTAAGCGACAGCCGTGTTTTAGGGCTCAAGGGCTCCTATTTCCCTCAGAGAGAGAAAAATAATCTGGATTTCGAACTTGAGATGGATAATTTGCGACTGGAAGCATTCAGCAGCTTTATAAATGGATATGTCAGTGATTTGAGCGGAATTGCGAGTGCAAGGCTTAAGATCGATGGTTCCACGAAAGATCCGGAAGTTAACGGTCAGCTAAAACTGATGCGCACAACTTGCAGAATCAATTATCTTAATACTAAATATTCATTGGCCCATACCATTGACTTCAATCCCGGGGTGATCAGTATAAACAATATGATCGTTTATGATAGTATTGGTAATCAGGCTTTTGCTAATGGTGAGATCACACATGATCATTTGAGAGATTTTTATTTTAACCTGAACCTGAAGCCGAAAGATTTCATCTGCTTAAATACCAAACGTTACCATAATAGCACTTTCTATGGAGATGGTATCGTTAGCGGTGAGGTAAAGTTTTATGGTCCAATGGATGACTTCCATATCGATGCCGATATTGAAACCTCAAGGGGTGCTGATATTACAATTCCTTTGAATAATTCTTTAACTCTAACAGAAAATGATTTTGTGGTCTTCATAAATGAAGAAGCAGATGAGGAGGGAATCGAATCGAATTATAATGTTAATCTGAAAGGCTTGAGCCTCGATTTTCGTATTGGCATTACAAACACTGCTGAATCCATGATTTATCTGCCCGGGAATATGGGCAACATCAGTTCGAGAGGCTATGGCAACATCCGTTTTACCATAAATCCGCGTGGTGAGTTCAGGATCTTTGGTGATTATAATTTTCTCAGGGGAACCTTCTTTTTTAGCTTGCAGAACCTGATCAACAGGAGATTTGAGATCATACAAGGGGGTAGGATAGGATTTAACGGGAACCCTTATAATGCAGATGTTGATCTGAAAGCACTCTACCGTCTGAAGACATCTCTTAGCGGCCTTGGCGCCAGTATCAGTCCTGAATTTGAGGGGCAGAGGGTTAATGTAAATGCATTTCTTGGCCTCAGGGGGAAGCTTGCCAATCCTGATATCAGGTTCAGTATTGATTTTCCCAATGTGAAGGATGAGATCAAAACAACCATATATGCTGTACTTGATACAAATGATGCCACACTGATGAATACCCAGATGGTTTCACTCCTTTTGATGAATAGCTTTAGCTATGCCACCTCATCAGCGAATATGTCAGTATCATCCCTCAATATTGTAACAAGCCAGTTAAGTAACTGGCTCTCACAGATCAGCAGGGATTTCGATATTGGAATAAATTATATTGCAGGTGATGAAATAAACCAGGATGAGCTTGAGGTTGCCTTATCAACCCAGTTTTTCGACAACCGCCTTATCGTGGATGGCAATGTTGGAGTGATGACCTCAGAGAATACATCCCAGCAAGATGCCAGTAACATTGTTGGGGATGTAAATATTGAATATAAACTCCGGCCTGATGGCAGGATCAGGTTGAGGGCCTTCAACCGATCAAATAACATCAACACCATCGACTATTATTCTCCTTATACCCAGGGTGTAGGTATTTTCTACACCAAGGAATTCGACCGCTTTGGCGACATCTTTAAGCGACAGCGCAAGAAAGGGGAGAAGATAGAGAATTAGACGATTGTCGATTTTCGATGAATATTGTGTGAAACAGCCTGGGAGTAATACCGGAAAAAAATCTTTAAAGAGATAGTAAACTGAAATTGTCATCCTGACGAGCGATGAGAGGAAGGACACCTATCATACTTGGCCTTCATTAATTTATCCATTGAAAACCTGCTTAAAAGGAAAATGGAATAAGGAATAAGGAAAATGGAAAATGTAGAATGCAGAATGGAGAATGCAAAAGGGGATAGAAGATAGAAGAAGTAACCAACCCAACACCCAACAGCAAACACTATTTAATGATTCTATCAAATATCCTCTTCTATATTGGAATTACTTGGCGAATAAACTAATCTCTGACAATTCTATTCCGATTTGCTGAATACCAAGCAGTATCTTGTCCCTTTGCTTTTCTGATGGTTTTTTTTGCCCTTGAATATATTGAGACAAAAGTGAAGGATGCATACCAATTCTTTTCGCAAGGAATTTTGAATTCAGCACCCTGTAATATTTAAAAAACTGTTCAAAATCAATTTCAAATCTTATGTTTCTTTGTGTTATGAGAACATTATCGTCATCAAAGTGAAGCTGTAGAGATTCTAAAGCATTATTCAAAAGTTCAGGGATAGTTTCTGCTGTAGTATATACAGGATATCCAACTGCAAATGCTGAAAAGCCTGTATTTGTCTTTTCCAGTATCATTACTATTTTCTTTTTTAATGTTTTCATAATGAACTCACTGTTTTAGTCCTGCATCCTTTAAGATTCTGTTTTGTAATCCTTTACCTACTTCTCTGGCTTCCATGATCAGGAAAAATTAAAATCCCATTTTTTTCGTCGTGTCTAAGTTTAAGATGTGATCCACGTTGTGAAACGACAAACCAGCCATCATCTTTTAGGATTCGTAGTAATTCTGAACACTTCATCCTTAATGGTATTTACAAAAGTAAATAATAATTTACCTATTCACAAGAATATCTTTACGTTTTTAGAAGACCCTTGTATTAATTAATACCGAATATTGAAAAATGTCACAGAATAAATAGTCGAAAATGCAAATGGAAAATGCAGAATGCAGAATGGAGAATGTAGAATAGAGAATGCAAAAGGGGATAGAAGATAGAAGAAGTATTCGACATACTTCCCAATGCCTAATGCCCAAAGCCCAAAGCCCAACTATTTAATGATCCTATCTAATACCTGCCTTCCTGCGTACTTATACACCATGATGTTCATCATCTTCAGTCGGATGTAGTCTTCATGCATGAAGCGATAGCCCTTGTTTGGCCCGTCGAATCCACCGGCTCCTGAATCTTTGATAATGTACCAACGCTCCTCGTCCACATCCTGCATTCCCACAATATGGATGCAGTGGTCATCGGTAGTAGTCCTGTTATTGAGGCGCATCTCACGAGACGCTTCATTGATATATTCTGATGGGATGTCGAAATCCGGAATTATGCCTACTTCAGCGTATGCGTTAAAGCCGGGTTCGCTTATATCGCCGCAGATACATACGGTATATGCACTGTCGAGTGCATCATTGATTACCAGAAGGAAATCATCTATGCTTACATTATAATAATCATCGCAATGCCACCAGTTATCGGGCTCCACAAGTTCACCCTGCTGGTTATAGGTTTTTGACATGGTCGACATAAAGCTGAAATAGTCATCCGGATTGATCTCCAGCACCTTCTTCATGTAGCTTACAGGTGTATACTGATCGCCGTCCCAAATTATCCTCATTGGTGGCTCGCCCATATGCTTGTCTAATATGCTTCTGATGGTTGAGACAACCATAACTGTATTCCATGCATTATTTTTCTTAACACTCTCAAGGTAATTGTTCATCTCCTCGAACATTATGCTGTGGTTATGGTATTTTTTTCCTTCCGGGAGACCGGGATAATCCTCCTCAGGAACAATGCCATACTTCTTCATCATTCGCAGAACACCTGTGGCCTCCGAACCCTGGGCAAAGTATATATCCCCTCTGTTCTCAACAAAAGCCCTGGCTCTCTCCACATATTCCCAATAGACAATATACATCTCCGACAGCTTTATTTCTTGGCCAGTGGTCCTGTATACTTCCGACTCGAGAAAAGAAATAGTTGCAAAGCACCAGCAAGTGCCAGTAGCTCCTTGAGAATGAGGAGGGGAATGCCAGTATTTCGTATACTCATCAGGATTAGTAGGATATTTATCTGCATCCAGAACGGCCGAAAAATATTCCCTTATTGGAATGACTTCATCATAATATCCGGATTCACGAAGAATCTCTTTGTGATAAAATCCTGGTTCATACACTTTATAAAAAGCAGCGGGTTCTTGTGCATAAGCTGCAATACTGGTGATTGCAAATATAAATATGAATAGTTTCTTCATGATTATTGGATTGAGGCTCAAATTTACATTTTTATTTGGGTTTCCCACGCCGCATGCTCCGTGCCCCGGACCTTTTTATTATCTTTACAATGCATGAAAAACTTCCATGTTTATCGCTCATCTGCCGGTTCCGGAAAGACTTATACGCTGGTTAAAGAATACCTTAAACTGGCACTCATGGGTGACCCGTCAGCATATAAAGGAACCCTGGCCATCACATTCACAAATAAAGCTGCCAATGAGATGCGCGACAGGATCCTTCGTAACCTGACAGAGATATCGGATCCATTGTCCCATCCTGACAGCAGTGCGGTGCAAACAATGCTTCCTCAACTGGAAAAGGAGTGCGGCCTTGAGCGAAGCATCATAGTACGCAATGCCGGAAAGGTCCTCACGAGCATCTTGCACAACTACCAGGATTTTGCTGTGAGTACTATCGATAGCTTCATCCACCGTATAGTCAGGACTTTTGCTTTTGACCTGCATCTTCCATTAAATTTTGAGGTTGAAGTACAGGCTGATACACTTGTGGCCCAGGCCGTGGATCTCTTACTAAGCCTGGTGGGGATTGAAGCCGGGCCAACAAAGGCACTGTCCGGGTTTACCGAATCACGGATACAGGATGAAAAGAGCTGGAATATTGAGCGCGACCTGAAAAAGTTCTCTGGACGCCTTTTGTATGATGATATTGTAAAATTTCTTCCTGAACTCCAACAAATGGAGACTCAGGACATCTTGAAAGTGAGCAAGAAACTGAATGCTTTTTGCAGGCAGTTTGAAACCGAATTAATAGAAAAAGCAGGCAAATTCTTTAAGTTCGTAGAGGATAATGGTATTGAACCTACTGACTTTAGCTATGGAGAAAGAGGATTATATAACTATGTTAAAAAACTGCAGAATAGAAATTTTAAGGATCTGGGGAAAGATTCCCGGGTTAAAGGAGCCCTTGATGAAGATAAATGGTATCCACAAAAACTGAGCGCGGATCGTAAAGCACTGATGAATAGTGTAAAGGACGGCCTGGATCTTGAATTACGTGGAATTTATGAATATATCCGTGAGCATAAGGGGCAATATAATTTCTATTCAATCTTAAAAAGAAATATATACCAGCTGGCAGTCTTGAATGAGATCATCAAAGTGGTGGATCATATCAGGGAAAATGACGGGGTGATACACATATCTGAGTTTGATAAGCGAATAGCCAGTGTGGTTAATAATGAACCTATTCCATTCATTTATGAAAGGCTTGGTGAGAAATATAAGCACTTCCTCATTGATGAATTTCAGGATACTTCGGTGTTGGAATGGCAAAATATTTTACCCCTTATAGAGAATGCACTTTCGGTAGAAGAATTTAATATGGTGGTAGGTGACGGGAAGCAGGCTATCTACCGCTTTAAAGGAGGTGAGGTTGAGCAACTTGACAAACTGCCTGGGATTTTCGACAGGCCGGATACACAGGAAATGATAGAAAGGGAAGCAAGCCTGTTCAGAAATTATAATCCGGATACACTTGAATATAACTATCGCTCACATGAGGAGATCATCAATTTCAATAATACCTTTTATCAGTTTTGTGCAGACTTTCTGCCCGAGAGACTAAAAAAGATCTACGCTGATTGCGAACAAAAGATACCGAAAAGAAAGCCCGGGGGTGAGGTACAGATCAGCTTTATCGATAATGATGGAGTGAAGGCCGACAGGGAGCCTCTATATTTTGATTTTATTTTGGATCTCGTTAGAGAACTGAAAGAGAATAAAAAATATGATTACGAGGATATTGCCATTTTATGCCGATCTAACAGGGAGGCGAGCAAGATTGCCAGGACACTGCTGATGAATGGCATACAGGTGATCTCAGCAGAATCCTTGCTGCTTTCTTCTTCCCCTGAAGTGAATTTTCTACTTCATTGCCTTGATTTTATATCAAATTCGAATGATAAACTTGCCCTGGCAGGAATATTGTCATACCTGGCGGGAATACAGGATGACGAAAGCCTGGACGATCTGCTTCGAATAGTGATGCCCAGGGGACAGACGGCAGGAGCAGAACTAAAGCTTAACACATTCCTGGATAAGTATGGACTAAGTTTTAATCCGGACGAACTGCTTCAGATGGGACTTTATGAAAGAGTTGAAGCCATACTGAGATCTTTTCATCTCCATGAGAAGACAGACCCTTATATCATATTTTTCCTGGATGTTGTTCATGACTTTTCCATGAATAAACGCTTCGTTCCGGAGGATTTTGCAGAATACTGGCGTGAGAACAGGCACCGCTTCTCTATTATTGTGCCTGAAGGAATGGATGCTGTTAAAGTGATGACCATCCACAAGGCCAAGGGCCTTGAATTCCCTGTGGTAATTTATCCATTTGCAAATGCTGAAGTAAAGATCAAAAATGAGCAGGAATGGGTTTATATCGATGATCCACAACTTCCTGAATTAAAAACAGCTTTACTTCCTATCAATCAGGCTCTTCAGGAGACAAGCTTTGCATATGTGTATGAAGAGGAATTAGAGATGCAACAACTTGATCTTCTGAATATTTTGTATGTCGCTACAACAAGGCCCACAGAGCGTTTATTCCTGCTTTGTGACAAACCCAAGGAGGCCTCGAAAGAGATCAAGAATGTCCCGGGCCTGCTCAGGGCATATCTGGAGGAAATTAGTTTATGGGAAGAGGATCAAAAAACTTTTGTAATCGGAGATCCCGGACCTATCGCATCCGAGGGTAAAAAGCAGGCTCAAACTATTCATCTTGAATCGTTTATTTCCGGCAACTGGCGAGAAAATATCGTCCTTAGTGGTCATGCCGCAGAATACTGGGACCTGAATGATGAAGGGAGGAACCTTGAATGGGGGAATCTTGTACACCAGCTGCTTGCCAATGTTGATACCTTCGCCGATCTTGCCCCATCGCTTGATGCTGAAGTGAACAAAGGGAATATTTCTCCGGAAAAGGGGAAAGAACTCCTTGCATTGCTCGGGCGAATCCTGAACGATCCGAAGATCAAAGACTTTTTTAATGGACAATATGAACTGAAGAACGAATGCGGCATCATGAAAGCCGATGGGAAAGAATACAGGCCTGACAGGCTTATGATCAAGAATGACAAAGTAATAGTATTGGATTATAAGACAGGAAAAGAAGAAGAAAAGCATATCCGACAAATCAAAACCTATGCATCTTTACTCGAAGATATGGGTTTCGATAAGGTTGAATTATACCTTTTATATATAAATGAAGACTTCTTCCTGAAAAAAGTCTAATTTGTCCGTTATTGAACGCTGCTTGTACACAGATGAACACATGAAATAGATAGTTAAAAAATATCCAATTGAAGCAAAGGTACTTATGTACTTTGGCACTAAATTGGAGCATTCAAAGAAAAAATTATAAATAAATAATATAGCAATGAAAAAAATTACAATTTTACTGATGCTCATGACTTTTGCCGTGGGTTTGTTTGCACAGGATGAAGCCAGGCTTCTCCGCTTTCCGGCCATTCATGGCGAACAGGTCGTATTTACTTATGCAGGTGACCTGTATACCGTTCTGAAGGATGGGGGAGTAGCCAGGAAACTGACCAACGATGCTGATGGTTATGAGATGTTTGCACGCTTCTCTCCTGATGGTAGCAATATCGCTTTTACAGGACAGTACGACGGGAATACTGAAGTTTATGTAATGCCTTCAACAGGTGGTGTACCTTTCAGGGCAACATACACTGCAACACTGGGCAGAGATGATATTTCTGACCGTATGGGCCCAAATAATATTGTAATGGAATGGAAGGATAACAATGAGATTGTTTACCGTTCTCGTAAGCAGTCATTTAACTCCTTTAAGGGACAATTATTTCTTGCCTCAAAAGAAGGCGGACTATCTGAAGAACTTCCATTACCCGCTGGAGGGTTTTGTTCCTATTCTCCCGATGGCAGTAAACTTGCTTATAACAGAGTTTTTCGCGAATTCCGTACATGGAAATATTATCAAGGCGGCATGGCAGATGATATTTGGATCTACGATTTTGATAGTAAGACCATAGAAAATATTACCGAAAATGAGAATCAGGATATTTTCCCAATGTGGCATGGGAGTAAGATATATTACCTCTCTGACCGCGACCGTACTATGAACCTTTTTGTGTACGACACTGAAAGTGGCAGTACTGAGAAACTGACTGAATATACAGAATTCGATATAAAGTTTCCGTCCCTGGGTGATGAAGCAATTATCTATGAAAATGGAGGCTTCCTCTATACTTATGATCTGAGTACCAGCCTGATCAACAAGGTGAGTGTTGTTATAGCTGAAGATTTTGCATCAGGCAGGAACGAATTGAAAGATGCCAGTAAAAGTGTTAGCTCATTAGCTATTGCCCCTGACGGAAAACGTATCGTACTTGGAGCAAGGGGTGATGTTTATACTTTGCCTGTGAAATCAGGCATTACACGGAATCTGACTAACTCCTGTGGCGTAAACGATCGCAATGTTGAATGGTCACCTGATGGGAAGTATATTTCTTACATTTCAGACGTAAATGGCGAAGACGAAATTTATCTGATCAACCAGGACGGGACAGGAGAACCTGAACAACTTACTGAGAATTCAGATACCTATAAGTATAATCCTATCTGGTCACCTGATGGCAAGAAACTGCTGTGGGGTGACAAAAAACTCCGACTGCAGTATATAGATATTGAATCAAAGGAAGTCACACTTGTGGATGAGTCCACTTCATGGGAAATGCGAGACTATAACTGGTCGCCAGACAGTCGTTATATTACCTATTCCCTTCCGGAGACCAGTGCTGTGACCAAGGTGTGGGTATATAGTCTTGAAACCGGTGATAAAAATGTAATAACTGACGAATGGTATGACTGTGGCAGTCCTGCCTTCAGTGACGATGGAAACTATCTTTTCTTTACGTCAAATCGTGATTTTAACCCAATTTACAGCCGCACTGAGTGGAATCATGCATACCGGGATATGGGCAGCATCTATTTTGTTACTCTGCAAAAGGACACCCCAAATCCATTCGAACCTGAGAATGATGAGGTCTCAATCAAGTCGGATGAAGAAGGGGAGAAGAAGGATGAAAAAAAGGAAGAAGCAGAAGATGCTAACATCACAATAGATTTCGATGGTATCGAAAACAGGATCATTGACCTGCCTATTTCTGCCGGAAATTATTGGAACATTTACCCCATTGGGGACAATGTATATTATTCTTATTTCAGCTCCAATGGAGACGGTGTCGAAAATAAATATTACAACCTGAAGAAAAAGAAAGAAACCTCCCTTGATAATCTTGGATCTTTCATTGTTTCAGCTGACAAAAAGAAGGTGCTAGTATCACAGCAGGGAAAATATGCGGTAATCGATCTCCCGATGAGCAAACCTAAGATTGATGAGTTTATCGACGTGTCAGATGTGAAGGCATGGGTGAACCTGCGCGCAGAGTGGGATCAGATCTATAAAGAAGCCTGGAGACAAATGCGTGATTTTTTCTATGCTCCTAACATGCATGGCCTTGATTGGCCTGCCATATACGACAAATATGCCGTACTGCTTCCGTATGTGAATAACAGGAATGACCTCAACTATATCATAGGAGAAATGATAGGTGAAATCAATATCGGTCACTCATATATCAGCGGTGGTGATAAGCCTGATCCTGAAAGAATACAAACAGGTTTGCTGGGTGCACAGATCAGCCGTGATAAATCAGGTTATTATAAAATAGATAAGATCCTTGATGGTGAAAATTGGGTTTCAGATAGCAGATCCCCACTTACCGAAGTTGGGGTTGATGTGAATGAGGGTGATTATATTATAGCCGTAAATGGCACCTCTACTGCCGATATGGTGGATATTTATGCATCTCTCCTTGGTAAAGGTGGTAAGCAAGTGGAGCTGACGATTAATGCAGACCCCAAAGAAAGCGGTGCACACAAAGTTATAGTGAAGCCCATTACCGATGAATCAGGACTGTATTATTACACCTGGGTTCATGAGAATATCCGTAAGGTTAGCGAAGCTACCAATGGTGAAGTTGGCTACATACATATTCCTGATATGAGCGCTGCGGGGCTGAATGAATTTGTAAAATATTTCTATCCGCAACTCAATAAAAAGGGCCTAATTATTGATGACCGTGGCAACGGTGGTGGAAATGTGTCTCCCATGATTATAGAAAGGCTGCAAAGAGAACTGGTGCTGAACTCAATGTCGCGGAATGCACAGCCGGGAACAAGGCCGGCTCAGGTATTTGTTGGCCCCAAGGTAATGCTGATCGATAATTATTCAGCTTCCGATGGCGACCTCTTCCCATACCAGTTCAAAGCACTGGAGCTTGGAACCATCATCGGTGTGCGCACCTGGGGAGGTGTAGTTGGCATCCGTGGGCCGATACCTTTTATTGACGGTGGTCAGCTTATGCGTCCTGAGTTTGCACCTTATGGTATAGATGGTGAAGGCTGGGTAATCGAAGGATTTGGAGTTGAACCCCATATTTGGGTTGATAACGATCCTGCCAAGGAATATGCAGGAGAAGATGAACAACTCAACAAAGCCATTGAGGTTGTTCTGGAGCAGATGGAAACATTCGACTACAAAAACGAACTTCCGATACCTCCGTATCCGGATAAGACTAAATAGTTTTGAGTTTTGAGTGTTGAGTTTTGAGTTGGTTCAAAATTAGAACTGGCTATTTTACCTGAACTTAAAATATATAGAGGCTCCGTAGGAGCCAAACACCGATAGCTTATGAGATATAGAATTTAATTGGCGCCCCGTCAGGGGCGCTAATTTTTTGTACCTTTAATGGTCAATGCCCATGAAGAGAGTCGTTTTAGTCATAGGTTTTATTGCTTTGGTCTTATTTGGTAGAACACAAACTGTGGTACCCGGAGGATATGTCTCAGGTTCCTGGGATCAGTGGGGCAGTCCATATATTATACAGGATGATATCATTATTCATGAAGATTCTATCCTGAACATTTCCGGTAATGTTGAAATTGTATTCGAGGACACTGCTGGATTGGATGTGTATGGAATACTTCACGCAATAGGTGGGGATTTGGGAACAATAGAATTCACAGCTGAAGTAAACACCTGGGAAGGCATACAGATCTATGGGCATGACTCTGCCGCGACTGACAGCATCATTTTGGATCATTGTAGAATATCTCGGGGAGCTGCTTTTAGCAATGATACTAATGGCGGGGGTTTATGGATACAAAACAAGGATGCAGTGAGGATATCATGGTGCAATTTCAATACTAATTATGCTGAGCATAAAGGGGGCGCTCTATATCTTAAGAATTCTGATATATTGATGAAGAATTCAGAAGTAAGAATAAATGCCACCGGAGCAAACTCTCTAAACTCCCGTGGTGGAGGGATTTATATTAAGGATTCAAATCCTGCTTTTATAGGGGTGCTGTTTTATGGGAATGAGTCAATTGAAGGCGGAGGGGTGTTTAGCACCAATTCATCCCCATGTTTTATGTATTGTGGTTTTCAGGAAAACTCGTGTGTGAACGAGGGTGGAGCTATGAGATGTACAAATAATGGATCTCTAATCATGGATTATTGTGATGTTATAGATAATACAGCGGGGAAAAATGGTGGAGCTCTATCTCTTTATTACAGTGTATCATCTTATTTCTCCTATGTCAATTTTATTAATAATGGCTCTAACTCCAATGTTAATACAATTAATGGTGGAGCGATATATGTCTGGTCTTGCCCAACCCAGTATTTCGAGAATTGCACTTTTTCTGATAATTCTGCGACAGATTGGGGAGGTGCAATTGAATGTTTCTCGACCCTTAAATTATCAGGCTGCCTTTTCAGTTCTAACACCAGTGGCTCTGGAGGGGCGATTAGTTCATATTGGAGTTATTTAACCGCTGTTAATTGTACATTCTCTAATAATACTTGCATGTATTATGGTACAACCTTGTGGAGTGTTAGTGGGATGATCGAATTGACTAATTGTATACTCTGGGATCCTTTCCCAAACCCGGATAAGAAGGCTATTTTTCTCTTTGATAGTACCCAGGACGCATGTCTCCGTGCACAACAATCGAATATCCAGCTTGGAGAAGATAATATTTCAGGAGGTTGTATTCTTCTTTGGAGTAATATTATTGATGAATACCCGGGATTTGTCCATCCACTGTATGATTTTTCTCTCAAATGGAACTCCCCATGTATCAACACAGGTCGATCCGATACGATGACCTCATTGATCTCCGAAACTGATTTGAATGGCGATCCCCGTATTTTAGGAGGCGAGATCGACATGGGAGCCTATGAATTCCAGGGCCCCTTTACGGTCAATGATCAACTTGTTATTAAACAATTTGAAATTTATCCCAATCCAAATAATGGATACTTCAACCTTTCTCTTGAACAAGACTTTGGCATATCGGCCAAAATGGAACTATACTCAATGGGTGGAAAACACATATATACTCAGGAAGTAAATTCTAAGAGACAAATAGTTAAGCTCCCTCGATTTCCTGAAGGTGTATACTTAGTTAGAGTTACTGGGAATGGGAAATTTGGAACGAGTAAGATGATAATCACAAACTAATCCAGAACTCAACACCCAACACTCAAAATTATTCGTATTTTTAGAGTAATATGCGTAACTATAAAGTGATATTGTTCTTGGGTGTTGTGCTAACTGGCTTCCTCTGCCAATCTCAAACTATCATACCCGGTGGTTATGTAGCAGGAGTCTGGGATTTGACGGGGAGCCCATATATTATTGAATCTCCCATTATTATTCACGAAGATTCTGCACTATACATCAATGAGGGGGTTGTACTTGAGTTTTATGATAGCGCATATCTGATGGCAGAAGGATATATTGCTGCAGTGGGCACTATGAGCGATTCCGTGGTGTTTAAGAGTGCACAGAATACCTGGATGGGAATCAGGATAGATGAAAGCGATACAGCTTATAATGACAATCTCTTATTTATATATTGTTCTTTCCGGGACGCTCATGGATCCAGTGATTTTAAGAATGGCGGGGCATTATCGGTGTATAACAGGGATGATATAACTCTTTTTAATTCCACCTTCATGAATAATTATGCCATGAACAAGGGTGGGGCAATTTATTTAGAGAACTCCGACATCCAGATCAAAAGGGCATATTTTGGATATAACTCAACGAGCCTGGCTTTAAGTAGTGGAAAGGGAGGTGCAATCTATATGCTTGATTCAGAGTATATACTCGAAGACCTTGAATTCTATGATAATATGTCAAGTGTTGCCGGTGCACTATATAGCGATAACACAGATCTGGACATGAGGAATTGTATCTTCAGTTATAATGAAAGCCATGCCGGTGGCGGAGCATTGCTATGTCATAATTCTAGCCTCCTTCTGGTTGATAATTGCCTGTTCGAATACAATCTCGCCAACGGAAGCGGAGGGGCAATTGCCCTTCTTGAAGCCGTTACAGGCCGCTTCCGTAATTGTACAATACAAAATAATACTTCTGAATCGTTATTGTTTCTTGCCGATGGTGGTGGCGTGTTGATTACACCCCATGATAATGAAGTAAGTTTTATTAATTGCAACATTTCCCATAATTCAGCAGGAGACTATGGTGGGGGAGTATATGCTACCTCTGAAACTAACTTTGTTAATTGCCTTTTCAATAACAACCATGCTGCAGTGGATACTGCTGACGGTGGGGGTGGAGGAGCAATTTTTATGGGCCTGAGTGAAAACATTATCCTGAATAGTACATTTTCAGGGAATATGGGTGGGACCGGTACAACAATATACTGTGTGGATGCTGGCTTCTCTTTTATCAATAGCATTCTTTGGGATGATACAGTCAATTCTGAGCCCAGGATCTATATGCAATATTATGAAGAACCCACTTCAATTTATGTCGATTATAGTGATATAGAAGGAGGCCAGGGTGTGATAAGAGGAGATGGAGCCTATGAAATAAATTGGGGAAGCGGGAATATTGATACCGATCCAATGTTTAATTCTCCCGGACTTGATTTTTCATTATCAAATGAATCGCCCTGTATTGATTCAGGAACTTCGGATACACTGCAATTTTGGATTCCACAAATTGACCTGGCAGGCAACCCCAGGATCTACAGGGACCTGATCGATATGGGATGCTATGAAAACCAATTTGCCTTTTATATTACGGAAAATGAAGGTAATCACAACTTCGTGGTCTATCCAAACCCGGCAAAGGAACATTTCTATATCAGAAATGATTCGGAAAAGGCTTTTAAGGGAAGAATGATCATGACAGACCATATCGGCAGGTGTATAGTTGATCGAAATGTGAATATAGGTCCAGGTGAATTGACCATTCAGGAAATTTATAATTTCCCTGCCGGGATGTATTATTTGACCTTGTCGTCTGAGAAATCTACATTCACTCAAAAATTGCTTGTTCAATAAGTTGAATTCCCTGCATAACCTCCTTTTCCGATCTCGATCTCAAATCTTCTTCTAATATAAACTTCTTCAATCTTCTATCTTTTTTTTTGCCTTTTTTGAGGCAAAAAAAAACAGCCCCTTTCGGAGCTGTTTTATATTCAGATTATTAAGTTTAGGCCTCTGTTGTGGGGCTTCCCAGATTGAAAGGAGGCATCATGTCGCCGCCTTCCGGTACCTCAATCGTTCCAAACATTGATTCGTACTTTGATATGTTATCCTGGAGTGCCCTGAGCAACCTCTTCGCGTGATGAGGGGTCAATATGATCCTTGATTTAACCTTGGCTTTGGCCACACCCGGCATCCACTTGATGAAATCAATTATGAATTCCGAGTTTGAGTGACCTATCATAAACATATTGGCATAAGTGCCCTCGGCCATCTCGTCGCCTAACTCAATATTTATCTGGTTCTTTTTTGCTTGTTCTGACATAGTATGTAAGATTATTCTTGTTCTGCTTCAGCAATGACAACTTCCGCATCTTCTTTAGATTCTATCAGGGCTTCGTATTCTTCTTTTGAACCTACGATTATATCCTGATACCTTCTGAGTCCTGTACCGGCAGGGATCAGGTGGCCAACGAGAACATTCTCTTTCAATCCGAGAAGGTTATCAGCCTTAGCCTGAGTTGCTGCCTGTGTAAGCACCTTCGTGGTTTCCTGGAAGGACGCTGCTGAAAGGAAACTATTGGTTTGCAGCGATGCTTTGGTAATCCCCTGCAGCACCTGACGTGCTGTGGCAGGTTGAGCATCCCTGGAATCAACTAGTTTTTTATCCTTTCTTCTCAGTACGGAGTTTTCATCTCTGAGCTTTCTGGCCGACATGATCTGTCCGGATTTTATTGTGTCAGAATCACCCTTGTCAAGTACTACCTTCTTACCGAAGATCTCATCATTCTCATCCTGGAAGGCAGTCTTGTTTACCAGTTCACCTTCGAGGAATTTGGTATCGCCCGGATCAGCAACTTCTACTTTACGCATCATCTGACGAACGATGGTCTCAAAGTGCTTGTCATTGATCTTCACACCCTGCAGGCGGTATACCTCCTGGATTTCATTCACGATATATTCCTGAACCTTCATAGGCCCCTTAATGGCGAGGATGTCAGCAGGTGTCATTGCGCCTTCTGATAATGGTGTACCCGCTTTAACAAAGTCATTCTCCTGTGCAAGGATCTGCTTTGAAGTCGGGATGAGGTAACGTTTCTCTTCACCTGTCTTCGAAGTGATGATGATCTCACGGTTTCCTCTCTTCAGCTTCTTACTGAATGATACAACACCGTCTATCTCCGATACTTTAGCGGGATCTGAAGGATTCCTGGCTTCAAACAGCTCAGTTACCCTTGGCAGACCACCGGTGATATCACCAGATTTACCAACAGCACGTGGGATTTTCACCAGCGGCTCACCGGCCTTGATCTTGTGCCCTTCATCCACGATGATGTGCGCCCCTACAGGAATATCATAGGTTTTTATCACCTGCTTCTTGGCATCAAGGATCTGAATGGTCGGGTTCTTGGCTTTCTGACGTGATTCGATGATGACTTTATCAATATAACCGGTCTGTTCATCAGATTCAACGCGGTATGTTTTACCTTCAAGGATGTTCTCGTATGCAATAGTTCCGGAAACTTCTGAAAGAATTACGGCATTGTATGGATCCCATGATGCAATCAGATCACCTTTTTTCACCTTGGTATTCGCTTTACGGTGAAGGGTTGAACCATAAGGGATATTCGCCGATGCAAGCGTGATGCCTGTGTCTTCGTCGATAATCCTCATTTCAGCTGAACGGCCAATAACGATCTGGTTCTTTTCACCTTCTGCATTTTCATGATCCACTGACCTGAGTTCATCGATCTTCATCTTACCATTGAACTTGGCTTCGATCTTCGAAGAAATGGCAATGTTAGAAGCAGTACCCCCAACGTGGAAGGTACGCAGAGTAAGCTGAGTTCCAGGTTCACCAATCGACTGTGCAGCGATAACACCTACGGCTTCACCTGATTGAACAAGCTGTCCCGAAGCAAGGTTACGTCCGTAACATCTTGCACAAACACCTTTTTTCGATTCACAGGTAAGTACTGACCTGATCTCTACTGTTTCAACCGGAGACTCCTCAATGGTTTTTGCTATGGTTTCAGTAATTTCCTGTCCGGCAGAAATGATCAGCTCATTTGTGAGCGGATTATAAATGTCGTGAAGGGTTACACGACCGAGGATACGGTCATAAAGTGTTTCTACAATCTCTTCATTTTTCTTCAGGGCTGATGTTGTAAGGCCCCTAAGTGTACCACAGTCATTTTCTGAAATGATCACATCCTGAGCAACGTCAACAAGCCTACGGGTAAGGTAACCGGCATCAGCAGTCTTAAGCGCTGTATCCGCCAAACCCTTACGGGCACCGTGAGTAGAGATAAAGTACTCAAGTACCGAAAGACCTTCCTTAAAGTTGGAAAGAATTGGATTCTCGATGATCTCACCACCGGTAGCACCGGATTTTTGCGGTTTGGCCATCAGTCCCCTCATACCTGAAAGCTGACGAATCTGCTCCTTGGAACCCCTCGCACCTGAGTCGAGCATCATATAAACCGGGTTGAAACCCTGGTCGTCCTTGGACAGGATCTCCATCAGGATATGAGTAAGCTTGGAGTTTGTATGTGTCCAGATATCAATGATCTGGTTATAACGTTCGTTGTTGGTGATGAACCCCATATTATAGTTGTTCACCACTTCATCAACCTCTGCGTTGGCATCGGCAATGAGTTCTTTTTTAGCATCCGGGATGAGTACATCACCCAGGTTAAATGACAATCCACCTCTAAACGCCATGCGGAAGCCGGTGTTTTTGATGTCGTCAAGGAACTGGGCTGTGGCAGCTGTTCCAGTATGGATCAGTACATCACCAATAATATCCCTCAGCGCTTTCTTGGTCAGCAACTGGTTGATATATGGATAACCCTCCGGTACATTCTGGTTGAACAGAACACGGCCAACAGTGGTTTCAATGCTTTCCTCAACATATTCGCCATCTTTGAAATTGTTGATGTTCACATTGATAATAGCATGGAGATCAGCTTTCTTCTCATTATAGGCGATGATTACCTCTTCCGGAGAATAAAACCTTTTACCTTCACCCTGAACAACTTGTTCCTTGGTGCTTTTCCTGGCTTTCGTCAGGTAATATAGTCCCAGTACCATATCCTGTGAAGGAACAGTAATAGGTGCACCATTTGCAGGGTTCAGAATATTGTGTGATGCCAGCATGAGGATTTGTGCCTCAAGGATGGCAGCATTACCAAGCGGAACGTGAACAGCCATCTGGTCACCGTCAAAGTCAGCGTTGAATGCTGTACAAACGAGTGGGTGCAATTGAATGGCTTTACCTTCGATCAACTTAGGCTGAAATGCCTGTATACCCAAACGGTGAAGGGTAGGAGCACGGTTCAGCATGACGGGATGTCCTTTCAAGATGTTTTCCAGGATGTCCCAAACAACAGGGTCTTTCCTGTCAACGATCTTCTTCGCTGACTTCACAGTTTTTACGATACCTCTTTCGAGGAGTTTCCTGATTACAAAAGGCTTAAACAACTCGGCTGCCATTGCTTTTGGAATACCGCATTCATTCAGGTTAAGCTCAGGACCAACAACGATCACAGAACGACCTGAATAGTCAACACGTTTACCGAGAAGGTTCTGACGGAAACGTCCTTGTTTACCTTTAAGGCTGTCAGACAGTGACTTGAGTGCTCTGTTTGAATCAGTCTTAACGGCATTGGCTTTTCTTGAATTATCAAAAAGTGAGTCAACAGCTTCCTGAAGCATACGTTTTTCGTTACGCATGATCACATCCGGAGCTTTGATTTCGATGAGCCTTTTCAGCCTGTTGTTCCTGATGATTACCCTTCTGTAAAGGTCATTCAGGTCGGATGTGGCAAACCTGCCGCCATCAAGAGGTACCAATGGACGTAATTCCGGAGGAATAACTGGTACTACCTTCACGATCATCCACTCAGGCCTGTTTTCAATCCTGTTCCTTGAATCCCTGAAAGCTTCAAATACCTGCAACCTCTTCAATGCATCTGCTTTACGCTGTTGCGAAGTCTCAGTGTTTGCTTTATGCCTCAGATCATAGGAAACCTGGTCGAGGTCGATCTTGGCAAGCAGATCATGGATAGCTTCAGCACCCATTTTAGCGATAAACTTGTTAGGATCACTATCATCAAGGTACTGGTTTTCTGCCGGTAAGCTTTCAACGATGTCGAAATATTCTTCTTCCGTCAGGAAATCCATGTAATTGATGCCATCGGTTTCTTTTAGTCCAGGTTGAATAACTACATAACGCTCATAATAAATAATTGAATCGAGCTTTTTTGTTTGCAGTCCAAGGAGTGCCCCAATCTTATTGGGTAAGGATTTAAAAAACCAGATATGGGCAACAGGTACTACGAGCTGAATATGCCCGGTACGTTCCCTCCTGACTTTCTTCTCAGTTACTTCAACACCACAACGGTCACAAATGATCCCCTTATAACGAATCCTCTTGTATTTTCCGCAGTGACATTCCCAGTCTTTTACCGGGCCGAATATCCTCTCACAGAACAGGCCGTCGCGTTCCGGCTTGTAGGTCCTGTAGTTGATCGTCTCAGGCTTAAGCACTTCGCCATACGACCTTTCGAGGATGGATTCAGGTGAAGCAAGACTAACTAAAATCCTGGAAAAATCACTTGTAATTTTGCTGTCTTTTCTGAATGCCATATATATCAGATATTATTGTAAACAATTAAATATTAACACTTAACAGGTGGTTACACCTTATTCGAAGGTTACGTTCAGTCCAAGGCCTCTGAGCTCATGGATCAGTACGTTGAATGATTCCGGGATACCAGGTATTGGCATATTTTCGCCTTTAACGATGGCTTCATATGCTTTTGCCCTACCCTGAACATCATCTGATTTCACGGTCAAAATCTCCTGCAGGATGTTGGCGGCACCAAATGCCTCAACGGCCCAGACTTCCATCTCACCAAAACGCTGACCACCAAACTGGGCTTTACCACCGAGTGGCTGTTGCGTGATGAGTGAATATGGTCCGATAGACCTGGCGTGCATCTTGTCATCCACCATGTGGTGAAGTTTCAGCATGTAGATGTATCCAACTGTGGTTGGCTGGTCAAACCTTTCACCGGTCTCGCCATCATGCAGCCATACTTTTCCATTTTCAGGAATGCCTGATTCTCTGACAAGTTCCGTGATCTGATCTATGCTTGCACCATCAAAAATTGGTGTGGCATATCGTTGACCAAGCTTCATTCCTGCCCAACCAAGAACAGTCTCATAAATCTGTCCAAGGTTCATACGTGAAGGTACACCCAATGGGTTAAGAACGATGTCAACAGGTGTTCCGTCCTCGAGGAACGGCATATCTTCCTGCCTTACGATCTTGGCAACAATACCTTTATTACCGTGGCGACCTGACATCTTATCACCAACCTTAAGTTTACGTTTCTTTACAACGAAAACCTTGGCCATCTGAACAATACCATTAGGAAGCTCATCACCAACTGTGGCAACGAATTTCTTACGGTTATATTCACCTAGGATCTCTTTATACTTAACATTGAAGTTGTTGATAACCTGTTTGATCAACTCGTTCTTTGCCTTGTCAGTGGTCCATTTGCTGGGATTCACTGTGATATAATCGATTGCTGAAAGTGCTTTCTGAGTGAATTTTGCTTTCTTTGGGATCTGCACTTCCTTGAAGTTGTTGGTCACACCCTGAGATGTTTTACCACTTACAAGTACTGTGAGTTTCTCAACCAGCTTAGATTTAAGATCAGCAATTTCCTTATTGAATGCATCATTCAATGCATCGATAACGTCTTTTTCTTTCGCTTTTGATTTCCTGTCTTTTACAGACCTGGAAAATAGCTTGTTATCAATTACAACGCCCTGCATGGCAGGAGGTGCTTTCAGTGAGGCATTCTTTACATCACCCGCTTTGTCACCAAAGATAGCACGCAGCAATTTTTCTTCAGGAGTTGGATCGCTTTCACCTTTAGGAGTGATCTTTCCAATCAGGATATCGCCTTCAGAAACTTCAGCACCAACCCGGATAAGTCCGTTCTCATCAAGGTCTTTGGTTGCTTCAGCACTTACGTTCGGAATATCATTGGTAAGCTCTTCAACACCACGTTTGGTATCCCTAACTTCCAAGGTAAACTCCTCAATATGTATTGAAGTGAAGATATCTTCACGCACAACGCGTTCTGAGATTACGATTGCATCCTCAAAGTTATATCCTTTCCATGGCATGAAAGCCACCATCATATTACGACCAAGCGCAAGTTCACCATTTTGAGTTGCATAACCCTCACAAAGTACCTGTCCTTTTTTCACCTTATCGCCTTTTTTAACGATAGGGCTCAGGGTAACGCTGGTATTCTGGTTGGTACGCATAAACTTGGTCAGACGGTATTTCTTTACGTCATCGTTGAAGCTGACCAGCTTTTCCTCTTCCATTCTGGAGTAGCGGATCACAATCTCATCAGCATCAACATATTCAACGACACCATCACCTTCGGCATTTACCAATACACGTGAATCCTGGGCTACATCCACTTCGATTCCTGTTCCTACCAGTGGTACTTCAGGATTCATCAGTGGTACAGCCTGGCGCATCATGTTAGATCCCATCAAGGCTCTGTTGGCATCATCATGCTCCAGGAAGGGGATGAGTGATGCAGCTATAGATGCAATCTGGTTTGGTGCGCTGTCGATAAGGTCAACTTCAGTCCTGTCAATAATAGGATAGTCAGCCTGATAGCGGACTTTTACTTTATCCCTGACAAATGAGCCATCTTCCTTCAGCAAGGTACTTGCCTGGGCGATGATTTTATCTTCTTCCTCTTCAGCAGACAAATAGATTGGTGCCTCATCAAGGTTTACCTTACCATTCTCTACCTTTCTATATGGGGTTTCGATAAAACCGAGCTTATTGATCTTGGCATATACGCAAAGCGATGAGATCAGCCCGATATTTGGACCCTCAGGTGTTTCGATGGTACACAAACGCCCGTAGTGAGTATAGTGTACGTCCCTGACCTCAAAACCGGCTCTTTCCCTTGAAAGACCACCAGGTCCGAGGGCGGAAACCCTACGCTTGTGTGTGATCTCCGACAATGGGTTGGTTTGATCCATGAACTGGGAAAGCTGGTTGGTGCCAAAGAAAGAGTTGATCACCGAAGAAAGTGTTTTGGCATTGATCAGGTCGGTAGGAGTGAAGACTTCATTGTCTCTCACGTTCATTCTTTCCCTGATTGTACGTGCCATACGTGCAAGTCCTACACCGAATTGAGAGTATAACTGCTCACCAACGGTTCTGACCCTACGATTACTTAAGTGGTCAATATCATCAACATCTGTCTTTGCATTTGCAAGCATGATCAAATGCTTGATGATAGATATTATATCTTCTTTGGTTAAAACCTTGATATCATCAGGCGTTTCCAGGTTTAACTTCTTGTTGATCCTGTAACGGCCTACATCTCCAAGGTCATAGCGTTTGTCAGAGAAGAAGAGTTTATCGATAATGCCTCGTGCTGTTTCTTCATCAGGTGGCTCTGCGTTACGCAACTGCCTGTAGATAAACTCAACAGCTTCTTTCTCTGAGTTTGCGGTATCTTTCTGTAAGGTATTGAAAATGATACTGTAATCACCGGTTGAGATATCTTCTCTGTGAAGGAGGATGGTCTTGATTCCTGCATCGACGATCAGGTCAATGTGCTCAGCTTCAAGTTCTGTTTCACGATCGATGATCACTTCGGTCCTTTCAATGGAAACTACTTCGCCGGTATCTTCATCAACGAAATCCTCTATCCATGAGCGCAATACTCTTGCAGCTAATCTTCTTCCGAGCACGCGTTTGAGGCCTGCTTTGCTTACTTTTACCTCTTCAGCAAGGTCGAAGATCTCCAGGATCTCTTTATCACTTTCGTAACCGATTGCACGCAATAGAGTGGTAACAGGCAATTTTTTCTTCCTGTCGATGTAAGCGTACATCACATTGTTGATATCGGTTGTGAATTCCATCCAGGATCCCTTAAAAGGGATGATCCTAGCGGAATACAGTTGGCTACCGTTTGCGTGCAGGGTAGTACCGAAAAATACGCCCGGTGAGCGGTGAAGCTGTGATACAACAACACGCTCAGCGCCATTGACAACGAATGTACCTTTAGGGGTTAGATACGGGATCATCCCCAGGTATACATCCTGTACAATGGTTTCAAAGTCTTCATGCTCAGGATCCGTGCAATAGAGTTTCAGTTTTGCCTTTAAGGGCACACTATATGTTAACCCACGTGCTATGCATTCCTCTATGGAATACCTGGGTGGGTCTACGAAATAGTCAAGAAATTCTAATACAAAGTTGTTCCTGGCATCAGAAATAGGGAAGTTTTCGCTAAATACTTTGTACAAGCCTTCATTTACGCGATTTTCCGGATTGGTGTCAAGTTGGAAAAAATCCCGGAACGACTTGAGTTGTATCTCAAGCAGGTCGGGGTATTCAGTTCGAATCTGCGAACTTCCAAAGTTGATTTTTTTGAATTTTTCTACAGCCAAGGTTATAAGGTTTTAATCCCGAGTGCTCGGGATGAAGTCAGGAAAATATTTTAAAGAACAAAATACGAAATTGACCTGCTCCCATGAAACGTGTTCCGGAAGAGGTCAATTTCGTTATAAGAAGAAACCTTATTTAACTTCAACCTCTGCTCCGGCTTCTTCTAACTGTTTTTGTAATGCTTCAGCTTCATCTTTGCTTATGCCTTCTTTGATTGCTTTAGGAGCTGCATCAACAAGCTCTTTTGCTTCTTTCAGGCCAAGGCTGGTCAATTCTTTAACCAGTTTCACAACAGCCAGTTTTGACTGTCCGGCAGCTTTGATGATAACATCAAATGCGGTTTGTTCTTCGCCTTCTGCGCCACCTTCTGCACCACCTGCGGGAGCAGCAACAACAGCTGCAGCTGCAGCTGGCTCGATACCATATTCTTCTTTAAGTATCTCTGCCAGCTCATTTACTTCTTTTACAGTTAAATTAACCAATTCTTCTGCAAATTTTTTCAGATCTGCCATCTTATTACTAGTTTTTATTAGTTGTTATTTTTTTTAATTCTATACAATAAATACTATTCAGATTTCTCTGAGAGTGTTTTTACAACACCGGAAAGGATATTTCCTCCACTCTGCAATGCAGACATAAGGTTGCTGACAGGTGATTGCAGCAATCCAATAATGTCGCCAATAAGCTCATTTTTGGATTTAATTGCAACCAGGAAGTCTAGCTGTTCGTCACCTATGTAGGTCATTTCCTCGATATATGCTCCTTTGAGGATCGGGCGTCCAGTATTTTTTCTGAATTCCTTGATCAACTTAGCAGGTGCATTACCGGCTTCTGCAAACATGATAGACGTGGGTCCTTTAAGTATATCATAAAGTCCTTCCAGGTCTTTGTCGGTCTTCTCCATCGCTTTTTTGAGCAATGTATTTTTGACGACCGTTAGGGTCACTTCACGCTTGAAGCATAATCTACGAAGCGCTGAAGTATCTTCGGCGTTCAACTCTGAGGTATCAGCAATATAAAAATTATTGTTGTTTTTCAGTTGATCTGCCAATGCTTCAACTACTTGATTTTTTTCTTCTTTTCTCATAGCTATTTGCTTCTCTGCAAAAGATTAAGTGGTAATGGATTTCGGTTCGATCTGAATCCCGGGGCCCATGGTACTGGAGAGAAATGCACTCCTAATATATGTGCCCTTGGAAGCTGATGGTTTCAGTTTAACGATGGTTTGGAGGATCTCCTGCACATTTTCCAGCAGTTTTTCTTCTTCAAATGAAGTTTTTCCAACTGCTGCATGAATGATACCGAATTTATCAACTTTAAAGTCGATTTTCCCTGACTTCACATCATTAACAGCTTTCGCGATATCCATTGTCACGGTTCCTGTTTTTGGATTTGGCATCAATCCTCTTGGGCCTAATACTTTACCCAGGGGTCCAACCTTTCCCATTACGCTCGGCATGGTTACTACCACGTCGAAATCGGTCCAGCCTTTTTTGATCTTTTCGATGAATTCATCAAGACCAACAAAGTCAGCGCCGGCTGATTTTGCTTCTTCCTCCTTATCGGGAGTGCAAAGCACCAGCACTCTGACCTCTTTTCCTGTACCATGGGGCAAGGTTACTGTTCCCCTGACCATTTGATTAGCCTTTCGGGGGTCAACACCAAGTCTCACACTTACATCAACAGAAGCATCGAAGTTTACATCAGTAATATCCTTGACGATCTTTACAGCCTCATCTACTGGATAAATACCGTTTTTGTCAAACTTTTCGTTTGCTATTTTCTGTTTCTTTGTTAGTTTAGCCATTTTTGCTTAACTCGTTTAGATAGTTTTTACTAAGACTTCACTTAAGCAAGCCAACTACTTTTCCTTAACAAAAGGAGCGGGTCCTTTAATTTTAAGACCCATACTTCTTGCAGTTCCTGCAACCATCCTCATTGCTGATTCAACTTCAAAAGCATTCAGATCAACCATTTTTGCTTCGGCAATTGTGCGTACCTGATCCCAGGTAACAGTTGCCACTTTATTACGGTTTGGTTCCGGAGAACCTTTTTTGATCTTTGCTGCTTCGAGTAATTGAACGGCAACAGGAGGGGTTTTAATGATAAAATCAAAAGATTTATCCTTATAAACCGAAATAATGACGGGCAATACTTTCCCTGCCTGATCCTGGGTTCTCGCGTTGAACTGCTTACAGAACTCCATAATGTTGATGCCTTTTGCACCAAGCGCCGGACCAATTGGAGGAGATGGGTTTGCCGCGCCCCCTCTTATTTGTAGCTTGATAAGTCCGCTAACTTCTTTTGCCATTTTGAATGTACTCTTAATGGATTAACAAAACAGGTCTACTCTTTTTCAACCTGCATAAAACCGAGTTCCAAAGGTGTTTTTCGTCCAAAGATCTTCACCATCACTTTCAATTTCTTCTTCTCCTCGTTGATCTCCTCAATGATACCGCTAAAGCTGTTGAAAGGGCCGTCGATAACCTTAACAGTTTCACCGACAATGAAGGGGACGTTAACCTCTTCACCCAATTCAGCAAGTTCATCAACTTTACCGAGTATCCTATTTACTTCTGCCGGCCTTATAGGGTCCGGCTCTCCTTTGGTTCCCAGAAACCCAAGGACGTTGGGAATGTTCCTGATAATGTGCGGAATTTCCCCCGTGAGTGCAGCTTCAATAAGTACATAGCCAGGAAAATAATTTCTTTCCTTACTGATTTTTTTCCCTTTTCGAACCTGGTATACCTTCTCCGTAGGGATCAATACTTGAGAAATATAGTCCTGTAAGTTTAGACGATCAATTTCGTGTTCAAGGTATTCTTTTACCTTTTTTTCTTTTCCACTAATCGCCCGTACTACGTACCACTTTTTTACTTGCTCACTCATTCGTGTCAGTGGGATTGGTTATTATCAAACGACATTAATTACTTCAGCCCGTTCAGTTCGCACACTAAAAAAGTGTATAAAACTGTTCGAGTAATGTCTGAAATGAGATATCCATCAGATAAACCACAAATGCGATTATTAGGGAAGCAATGGATACAACGATTGCGCTATTCTGCAATTCACTCCAGGATGGCCATGATACCTTGTAAATCAATTCATCATAGCTATCTTCAATGTACGCTTGTAATTTGAACTTAGCCATTTGTTTTCGTTTTTTTTGCACGGGTGGTAGGACTCGAACCCACAACCAATGGTTTTGGAGACCACTACTCTACCAGTTGAGCTACACCCGTATGCTTGAGACATGACGAAGCACCCCTGTCGCAGGGGTGCTCAAGATCATATCTCAATTATATTATTACTCAATAATTTCAGTAACCTGTCCGGCACCAACTGTACGGCCACCTTCACGGATAGCAAAACGCAGACCTTTGTCCATCGCTACAGCTGAGATAAGCTCAACAGTGATGGTGAGGTTGTCGCCTGGCATAACCATTTCAACGCCATCAGGGAGAATGATCTCACCAGTTACATCGGTTGTTCTGAAATAGAACTGAGGACGATATTTGTTGTGGAAAGGAGTGTGACGACCACCTTCTTCTTTCTTCAGGATATATACCTCAGCTTTTATTTTAGTATGCGGAGTAATTGAACCAGGAGTTGCAATTACCATACCACGTGAAATTTCGTTCTTGTCGATACCACGGAGGAGGAGACCTGCATTGTCACCAGCTTCACCACGGTCGAGAATCTTACGGAACATCTCAACACCAGTAACAACTGATTTCAATTTTTCAGCTCCCATACCTACGATGTCAACAGGGTCACCAGAGTTGATAACACCAGTTTCGATCCTACCTGTAGCAACTGTACCACGGCCTGTGATTGAGAATACGTCCTCAACCGGCATCAGGAATGCTTTGTCAACATCACGTGGTGGCAGTGGGATCCATGTATCACATGCGTCCATGAGTTCCATTACCTTCTCTACCCATTTGTCTTCTTTGTTCAGTGCACCAAGTGCTGAACCCTGGATAACAGGTGTATTGTCACCATCGAATTCGTAGAATGAGAGCAGTTCCCTGACTTCCATTTCAACAAGTTCGAGGAGTTCTTCATCGTCAACCATGTCAACTTTGTTCATGAAAACAACAATCTTAGGTACACCTACCTGACGTGCGAGCAGAATATGCTCACGAGTCTGAGGCATAGGACCATCAGTAGCAGCTACAACAAGGATAGCTCCATCCATCTGAGCAGCACCGGTAACCATATTCTTAACGTAGTCAGCGTGACCAGGACAGTCAACATGCGCATAGTGCCTGTTGTCAGTCTCATACTCAACGTGAGCTGTGTTAATGGTAATACCTCTTTCTTTTTCTTCCGGGGCATTGTCAATCTCGTCGAAAGATTTGAATGCCGCCAGACCTTTGTCCTGCAGGTTCAGTGTGATGGCTGCAGTAAGGGTGGTTTTCCCGTGGTCAACGTGACCAATGGTACCAATGTTAACATGTGGTTTGGAACGATCAAATGTTTCTTTAGCCATATCAATTAAAATTTAAAATAATTATGTACAATCAAAGTACGTTTTCAAAATAGTTTCGAGCCATTGATGAGAATTGAACTCATGACCTCTTCCTTACCAAGGAAGTGCTCTACCCCTGAGCTACAATGGCGTTGAGCGGAAGACCGGGCTCGAACCGGCCACCTACAGCTTGGAAGGCTGTCGCTCTACCAAATGAGCTACTTCCGCAATACAACCTTTTAAAGAACTTCTTCAGTAAGGATTGTGGGGAGAGGAGGATTCGAACCTCCGAAGGCTTAGCCAACAGATTTACAGTCTGCCCCGTTTGACCGCTCTGGAATCTCCCCGTGACAATAATTAATTGCCAATAATGAGCCGATGGAGGGATTCGAACCCCCGGCCAGCTGATTACAAATCAGCTGCTCTGGCCAACTGAGCTACATCGGCAATTTCCTTTTACAATAAATAAAAAACAGACCCTCCGTGAAAAAGGTCTGCAAAAATATAAATTATATGTAATATAACAAAGTATTTTTTGAAAAAAAATGAGAAAATCCTAATATTTCTTTCTGACCTTCTCTTTATGCTTGGTTAATTGCTTTTTCAATGCATCAACAGCCAGATCTGTAGCCTCTTCAAAAGTATTACTTTGCTTCTTCGCGAAAAGGTCGTCACCCCTTACTTTCAAGCGTATTTCAGTAACTTTATTCTCCTTGTCATTCTGGTTTGTCACCTTCAGCGAAACATCACCTCCGATAATACCGTCATAAAAGCCCGATAACTTGTCAACTTTTTGCTCAATAAATGAAGTGAGTTTTTTGTCTGCTTTGAAGTGCACTGAGTTAATGGTAACCTTCATAATTTGTCCTCCTTATTATATATTGTATATATTTGGTATAAGATCCATTTTATTATGCCCTGGGGTGGGCTTGCTCGTAGATCTTTTTTAGCTTCTCAACAGTATTATGTGTGTAGATCTGTGTGGCTGCCAGGTTGGCGTGGCCCAGAAATTCCTTGATGGCATTCAGGTCTGCACCATGATTTAACATGTGTGTTGCAAAAGTATGCCGTAAAACGTGGGGGCTTTTCTTGGTGAGGGTTGTAACCATTCCAAGGTATTTGTTTACTATCCTGTAAACCAATTTCGGATATAGCTTTTTCCCTTTATCAGTCAGAAATAGGTATCCTTCAGCATTGAGTCCTTCTTTTTCTTTCATGTCAAGGTAAAGCTTCAAGGCTTCCTCCATTTTCTTTGTAAACGGAATTAGTCTTTCTTTATTCCTTTTTCCATGAACTTTAAATGTGCTGTTGGAAAAAGAGACATCAACATCTTTCAGTTCTATTAATTCAGCAAGGCGCATACCGGTGTTGTAAAACACCTCAAGGATCAATCTATTCCTCAATCCAGCGAAATTATCATCAAACTCGATAGTCTCAAATAGGTTTTGCATCTTTTCCTCTTCAACAAAGGCCGGGTTCCTGCTCGGCGTTTTTGGAGGAATGACTACAAGGGTAGGGTTGTGGTCAATATACTTGTTCCGCTGCAAATATTTGTAGAATGACTTCAAAGTGCTAAGCTTTCTTAAGACTGAACGTTCTGACAGGCCTGAATCCATCAGGTGTACCATCCATGACCTGATCTGTTGATGCCCTGCCTGTGTAACATCAGCCATAGCGTAATGTTCATTAAGAAAGATTGAAAATTGGGAGAGGTCCTTGTTGTATGCTTGTATGGTGTGCTGAGAGTATCTTTTTTCGAACCTGATATATTCAATGAATTTTTCCTGCACCATCTAGACCTATAAAAAAAAGAAGAAATCCTGATTCAAATATACTCAAAAAATGAATTGAATCAAAATTTCTTCCCGCTTAAATCTGCTTTTCGGGGGATTATGCCTGATCAGCGTCTCTAAGTTGCTGAATATATATCGCTTTCAGCTTCATTTCCCTGTTTATAATAGAAGGTTTTGTATACTTCTGACGTTCCCTTAATTCTTTGACAACGCCTGTTTTTTCAAATTTACGCTTGAATTTCTTGAGCGCTTTGTCAATGTTTTCGCCTTCTTTAACCGGAATGATAATCATAAAAAATACCTCTTTCGTTAAATGATGTTATTTGAATTTCGAATTTCGGCTGCAAAAATACCTACTTTTCCAATAAAATCAAAAATTAATCATACTATTTAAGATTCTCGATCAGAAAATCTGTCAATTTAGTATATAGATGGAATCGTGTATTTCCTCCATAGATACCATGGTTTTTATTCGGATAGAACTGTAAATCGAATTGCTTGTCAGATTCTACCAGGGCAGTAATCATGTCTATGGCATTCTGTACATGTACATTATCATCAGCGGTACCATGGACAAGCAGGTATTTTCCCTCCAGCTGGTCAGTAAAATTAATTGGAGAATTATCTTCATAACCATCTGGGTTTTCCTGTGGTGTTCGCATAAACCTCTCGGTGTAAATATTGTCATAATATTTCCAGTTGGTTACAGGAGCCACGGCAACGCCAACATCAAATATATCAGCACCTTTGGTCATACAGAGGCTTGCCATAAAGCCACCATAACTCCAGCCAAAGATCCCAATATGTTCATCATCAACCCAAGGCAGCCCTGCCAGGTATTTTGCAGAAGCTATCTGGTCGATAGTTTCATATTTTCCCAGCTGTAAATAGGTCATCTTCTTGAATTCCTCTCCACGAGCCCCTGTTCCACGATTATCCACCGATATACAAACGATCCCCTCTTGGGCTAGCATCTGGTACCATAATTGTCCTCCTCCCCAGGAGTTTTGAACGGTTTGGGATCCCGGGCCACCATACACATACATCAGTACAGGGTATTTCTTGCCGGGATCGAAATCAGGTGGAAGAATTTTCCATGCATTCAGATTAATCCCATCCTCAAGAGGAATCTGGAAGAATTCCCGGTCCTGGTATCCATATTCCCTGAGTTTATCCATGAATTCAATGTTTTCCTCCAGCACCCGGATCACTTTTCCATTTGCCTTGTTCACACTTATGTATGATGGCGTATTAGCATCACTGAAAGTATTGATGTAATAGTCGAAGTTGCTGCTGAAACTACCATGGTTGGTACCTTCGCGCTCAGATAAGAGTTCGAGTTCACCGTCAAGATTTGCAGCAAGGATATCCCGGTTGAGCGGGGAAGATTTTGCTGCCTCAAATATCACGCGTTCCCTTTTTGCATCATAACCCTGGAGACTGGTAACCTCCCATTCACCTTTTGTTAATTGTCTGATCAGTCTGCCATCTATATCATAGTAATAGAGGTGGTTGAACCCATCCTTTTCGCTGCTGATAATGAAATGCCCTTCATCGATAAAACTAAGGTCATCGGTGATATCGATATAGTATTTGTTTTCTTCTGTATAAATAACACTGCTTTTACCGTCTTCGGCATCAACGAGTAATATCTCGAGCTTATTTTGCAAACGGTTCATTCGTTGAATGGCAAGTATGCCATCTTTTGCGGTCCACTTGATCCTTGGAATATACTGATCAGTTTCATTTCCGATGTCTGCAGCAATAGTATTTCCTGTATTAAGGTCATATATATGTATGCTAACCAGTGAATTATCTTCTCCGGCTTTAGGGTATTTGTATTTATGCATTTCAGGATATAAGTCGCCCCAAATTTGCATCTCATACTCCACAACATTGCTTTCGTCGAAACGATAGAATGCTATCTTGCTGCCATCAGGCGACCAGAAAAACCCCTTTGTAAAGCCAAACTCTTCTTCATATACCCAGTCAGTGGTCCCGTTTATAATATATCGGTCTTTTCCATCATTAGTGATCTGATTTTCAGTTCCTGTAAGGAGATCTTTAACGAATAGATTGTTTTCTCGTACGAAAGCTACTTTTTTCCCATCCGGGGAAAAATCAGCCAATCTCTGTTTCCCCTTATCTGACAGGGCTGAGAGCTTTTCTTCCTGAATGTCCCAGATAAAGAAATTTGATTTGCTGGACCATCTGTAAATGTAATCTGTTGCTGTGGGAATTAAGAGCTTTTTTTCATCCTTACTAAAGTTATAGCCCTGCAAGGCAATGGCGGTGGTATCTCCTTCGGGTATAAGTAGATTTCCCTTCACGAGAGTATCAACTAAATTCCCTGTCTTATAGGAATATAGCAGGATATTGCCTCTTTTATTTGTTGAATAATGTTTTCCGTCGGACATTGAGTTAAGCCCGTAAACACCATGTGCCCTGAAGATATTCCTTTTTACTGTGTTTTCAAGGGTGAATTTTTTTTCTGTTTCCTGGGCAACTAAAGTGCAAAGAAAAAGTCCGGTTATTAGGGAAATGATTAAATTTTTCATATATTTGATTTAGAATAAATTGTTGATTGTGCAAATATATAATAATCACCTGTCTACAATAGGGTAATTTATTTTGATTTTACATAATTGGATGCAGTTTTTTATTATTTTCACATTCTCAAAATAAACAAAACAAATTACAATTTCGCTTATTTATATTGTAACTAATAAGAGAAGTTGACGTAAGAATAGAACCGAAAATTAATTAAGGCAAATCCCTTACTAATCTGAGAGCTGTCATGAAGCGTAAAATCTCTTTATTTATTCTCATTAACTTACTGCTGACATGCGGAATATCCGCTCAGGATTTTGATTTTTCTCAGTGGTATAACAATCCTACCTACTACAACCCGGCTTATGTGGGGTTAACTACCGGCTTAAAAGCGAGGTTTACTTATCGGAGGCAAATGGTCAAGATTCCGGCAAGTTTCAGAACCTACTCGTTTTCTGTAGATATTGCAGAGCGAAACCTTCCGGGTGCTGGAGGGATTGGTCTCATAGTTGACAACCACAGTGCAAACCAGGGAATGGTCAATCAAACCATTGTTGGTCTGATGCCATCCGTACGGGTGCCTATTGCAGAATATATGGTCATGCAATTGGGTGTCCAGGTAGCATGGGTGCAAAAACGCATTAACTGGGACAACCTCATCTTCCCTGATCAGCTGGATCCGAGGTATGGTAACATTTATCCAACCTCCTTTGTGGAACCCAATGCAAATAAGATCTCATATCCTGACTTTAGTGCCGGTATGATATTCCAATTCAAGGGAAACAATGTTTCCGGGGTTGTTGGTGCTGCACTCTTTCACCTTACCAGACCAAATGAGTCCTTTTATCAAGGAACTGCACCACTTAACCGCAAGTGGGTTGCGCATATCGATCTGATCTGGGATTTCGAACAGAATAAAGGATTCTACAGGCGTTCATCGAAGTTTAAAATAAATCCTGGATTTATTTATCAGAACCAATCCAAGCTCAGCACTTTTGCGTTTGGTTCAAATTTCTATTTTACAAGTATTTACCTTGGATTCTGGTATAAAAACGAATCTTTCGAATATACCACCTTTAGCAGCCTGCAGATCATGGGTGGGATCAGAATACCATTCGGCGATGAATTTAATATGAAGCTGATGTACAGCTATGACTTTGTGATCTATCCTGAATATGCATTTGCAGGACCAACACATGAGATCACACTCATCATGGACTTCGATAATATCTCGCTCTTCCAGCCAAAGGTGATTGGATCAGCACGTTATCGTCATGGAAATGCTCCTATGGAATGCTCACCATTCTAGGATAAAAAAGACTTTATTGAAAAGGGCAGGAAATGAATTCCTGCCTTTTTTTATGTCCACACCCTATATATACATAAACTGATGAATAATGCCGACCCCATTCCCGGTACAGCATCGGTTCACTCATGTCGCTGAAGAAGGATAATGTCGTGAATATCTTTGTATCTGCCAGATCTATAAAGTACTAAATCATTCATGTATACTTCCTGGTAATATTGATCCTTTAGGTTCAGGCTGTAGTGGGATAAAGGCTGGGGGAGAAAGGAGTTATGATAGAGTTGAATGAGGTTTAAGATAGATAATGAAATATAAACTATAGACAATAGAAGAGGTTTGAATAATGCTGATGGGTGAAGGAGATAGATGATGGAAGAAGTTTTAAGCCATGGATTAGATTGCGGCGGATGACAGAGAGGTCTTTTAGTATTATATGTTTCTATTGATTCATCGATTAGTTTCTTGAGTTCTTTTCCTGTATTACAGGTTTCAATTAAAAACTCTTGTTTCAGGATACCGTTTACTCTTTCAGCCAATGCATTTTGGTAACAATCGTATCCGTTAGTCATAGATGGGGCAATTTGATTTACTGCTAATTCATTTTGATATATAGATGAGCAATACTGTAATCCGCGGTCTGAATGATGTATCAATGGTTTAATTGTAGTTCTGTTTTTAGCAGCCATTTTCAAGGCATGGACAACGTTTTCGCTACTCATGTCTTCACTTAACTTATATCCCATTATTTTTCTGCTAAAAGCATCTGTGACCAGGGAAAGATAATGTGTCCTTTCTCTGCTTTTTATATAAGTTATGTCACTAACAAATACTTGTTCAGGCCGTATTGGTTTTAAGTCTTTCAAAAGGTTGGGATATTTTCTTAACCAATGTTTTGAGTTCGTTGTTTTGGTGTAATTCTTTTTCGGTTTTATTAATAGATTCTCAGTGCGCAAATAATCAAATAAACCATCCCTGCCTATCTTTATACTTAAAACATCTAACTCTTCTTTGAGCAAATAGTAAAGCTTTCGGGTACCTATCCTGGGCATCTCCATTCTAATGTTTTGTACGAGTGGCTTAATTTGAGATCGTTCTTTGGTACGATGTAGGATCCGCTGCTCTGATTGATAGATAGCCTGCCTGCTTATTCCAAACAGTCGACAACTATGGGATAAACTCACCCCTTCTTCTTGTTGGAGGCCTCAGACTGTTTGGGTAAATACTTTTTTCGGATTGAGGTCCCATATTGCTGGTCTGAGATATCAATCATCTTATTGAGTATCTTATTCTTTAAACGCTCATCTTCTAGCTGCTTTTCTAAACGTTTGATCTTTTGAGCCGGAGTTTCTTTGGATTTCATTAGCAAGCCTGGTTTACTCCAGTCTAAGTTACCATGTTTTCTTAACCAAACCAAAACAGTACTTCGCCCCTGAATACCATAAAGCTGTTGGGCTTGCTTATAGGTTATTTCGCCTTTTTCAACTTGATTTACAACCGCTAATTTAAAGCCCATGTTGTAATCTTGTTGGGTACGCTTTCTATTTGTCTTTGTAAGTGTTCCCATAAATAAATCGATTTTGTGTCAACTTATTTCAGGACGGGACACATATATGAAAAAAGCCCCGCTAAAAAGCGGGGCTTTTAAACTATTCATCTATATATTCTTAACGTATCACAGTAATGATACCAGATGTTTTAAGGTTGCCATCTTCATCAGCCATACCACGCCATATCGATCCGTCGATGAAGGTAGCAGAAGCATTCCAGATATAGTTGCCTGGACTGACGCGGTCTTCATCATTGCTATTGTCTTGACGTCCTTTCCAGGCCTCTTGCGGACTTCCATTCTTGATTAATTCTGACGACCATAGAAGGTTACCCCAGAGATTATATACTTCTACTCTGTATTTTGCCAGGTTAGTACCTACAGGTCTCCATTCCTGGATTCCTTCCGGTCCCTGAGGTACAAAAGCGTTTGGAATATATAAACTCTTGAAAAGTTGTTCATATTCGATTATTGTGGTATCCGGACATCCGTCATCATTGTACGCCACTAGAGTAATCAGGTAGGTGCCATCTTCTGTATAGTTTACAACAGGGCTGAATTCGATGGATGTTTCGCCATTTCCAAAGTCCCAGTCGTAGTATTCACCCCCTTCAGTATGGTTCTCTAACAATACCTGTCCTGGTACTCCAAGGTAACCCTGAACGATATCGAAATTGGATTCAGGTACTTCAAACACTTCAACAACCCTTTGTGCGGTATCAAGGCACTGGTTAAGGTCTTCCACAATCATAGTAACTACATACGTGCCGGTTGAAGTATATGTATATGTAGGATCGCTGATCACTGATGTGTCACCAATAGCAGATTCATCGCCAAATGACCAATCCCATCTATAAATTTCAGCTCCTGAGATGATGGTCTCATCAAAAAATGATGTGGTTGTATTCAGACAGCCGGTAGAATTCGAAAATTCTGCTTCCGGTGGCTCATAGATTACGACCTCTCTGTTCACAGTATCGTAGCATCCTACATCAGTATTTACTATAAATTCTACATCAAAGTTACCGGCATAAGGATACAGGTAGGTTGGATTCTCCAAAGTAGAAGTGTCGTTTTCACTTGACAGGTCACCGAAGTCCCATTGCCATCCGATAATGTTTCCTCCGTTACCCTCTGCCAGACTCTCAAAGAGTGTTACTTCATTTGAGCATGCCTTATAAGTGACAAAGTCGGTGGTAGGTGTTGGGTTTACTTCAAGTTCTAAATAGGCTGTATCACTATATCCAACACCATTCACATTAGCATCAATAATAAATGCTACAGTATATACTCCGGCAGTATCAAATACATGACAGATGGTATCAGGTCTTGAAGTCATTACATCAACATTTCCGTCGCCAAAATCAAAAGTCCATTGGCCAATACCACCTGATGATCCAAAGAACATGCTGTTGTTTACAAAGCACACAGGATACCTTGAACAGAATGGTGGGTCGATAACTTCAAACTCTGCAGTGATACAGGGTCCTTTGTAAACTGGCTTTACTATTGAGTCAAAGCAGCCAAGATAATTAGATACCATTAATGTTACCATATACACACTATCATTGGTAGAAAAGTAATGTGTTGGGTATTGCTCAGTTGATGTATTAGCTGTTCCTGAAGCAGGATCGCCGAAATCCCAGTACCATGACTGTATAAATGTTCCGTTGCCCACTGAACGGTCATAAAAACTTGTTGTGCCATCACAATAAGCGGTATCTGTAATAAAATCTGGTGAAGGCAATGAATCAACCACAATAGTCTGGAATGTTGTTGCTTCACAACCATTTTCATCTTCTGCAAAAAGGTTAACCTGGTAGATGCCAGGTTGCATATACATGTGGGATGTAGTATCGTTAGGTGTTGCAAAGATTGGGGTACCGTCGCCGAAGTCCCATCTCCATGCAGCAATGGAATCAGAAGCAGGTTCAAAACTTGCCTGGAAACTAGTACGTTCCCTGTAACATACCTGGTCTGCTGTAAAATCAACACTTACTGCTCCAAACAGGCATACAGTATCTGTATATGTGTTTGTACACCCGTGTTCATCGGTAACAGTCAGGTTAACGATATAGCAAGTATCAACTTCATCATAGATATATGTTGGGTTGATCTCGGTAGAGAAATATCCATCATCGAGTTCCCATTCCCAGGATTGTAGCGGGCTACCGCTTGTTCCGCTGTTCGATTCGTCAAAAAACTGAACCTGTCCGGGGGGATTACAGAATTGGTTAAAAGAATAAGAGGCCTGTGGCACATCAAATACTTCGACCCATTGACCAAGTTTGTCTGAACAGCCATTATTATCTGTTACGGTGAGCTCAACGTAATAATTATCAATGGATGAGAATACCCAACTGGCAAATTGAAGGTTAGAAGTATCCCCTGGAGCAAATCCCGGATCGTTGAATTTCCAGAACCAATCATTGATAATGGATGCTCCCGGCAATGATTGATCAATGAAATATGTTGAGTCACCGAAACATCCGGCTGAGAATGTGAAGTCGGGTGTGGGTATCTCGAATACTTCGATCGGCAGTACTATGGTATTTGTACAACCGGCAGTGTCTGTAACAGTCAGGCTTACATCAAATATCCCGCTTGCACTAAACATATGCCATGGGTTGGGAAGGGAAGAGGTATCATTGGTACCTGATACCGGATCACCGAAGTCCCAGAAATAACTGAGAATGGTAGAAATATTTGTAGTGTCAGGATCAACAAAGAAATATGCCGTGTCGTTTTGACATACACCTCCCAGTGGACTCATAAGAAAATATACAGGGGGTGGTGAATAGATCTCGATAGGATGCGATATAGAATCATAGCACCCATTTGCATTCATGACTTCCAGAAATACATTATATATACCGGGAGCTGAAAATAGGTGATATGGATTTTCAAGGTTTGAAGTATTGTTTAAGCCTGATGCCGGATCATCAAAATTCCATGTCCAGGCCTGAATGTCTGTTCCAAAGCTAAGTGATTCATCGAAGAACTGAACCAGGTTACCATCACAGCGTGGTCCTCCTGCAGAGAATTCAGCCTGTGGGGAAATGCTAACTACTACTTCATGAGTCACAGAGTCAGTACATCCAGCATTGGAAGTGATGACCAGTGAAGCAATGTAAGATCCTGAGGCTGTATAAGTATGGCCTACGTTCGGTGGATCAGGAAATAGTACAATAGTATCAAATCCGTCGCCAAAGTACCAGTGCCACTCAGTTACCCAGCCATTTGGTGCGCTGGAAAGGTCGAAAAAGTCAACACGGCTATCAACGCATGATGGTGCTGAAGTATTAAAATCTGCATATGGCAGGGGATTCACAGTAATTGTATAAGTAGCCGTGCTATCACATAAATTATTATCGCCGGCAGTAAGGGTTACATTGTATGTACCCGGTGAAGAATAAACATGCTGTGGATCCTGGAGTACAGATGTTCCTCCGTCCCCGAAGTTCCAAAACCATGTAACAATGTTAGCCGATCCTGAGCCGTAAAAGCTTGCAATGGCATTGACACATACTGTATCTGCGTCAGTTGTGATCTGTACATCGGGTAGTGAGTTTACATTAACCGGGTAAGTCACCGTATCAGTACAGCCATCAGTATTTTCTACAATGAGGAGTACATCAAATGAGCCAGCTGTACTAAAGACATGTGACGGATTTTGCAATGTCGAAATATTATTCACTCCGGAAGCCGGGTCCCCGAATTCCCAGTACCAGCTCACAAGGCTATTCCCTCCATTCATTGAAGAAAGGTCATTAAACTGCACAGGCTGCTGGTTACATGCAGGTGTATAATTGAAGTCTGCTATTGGATTGGCAACAACGATCACATTTCTGAAAGTGGTGTTCGTACAACTGTCAGAATCGGTAACTGTAAGTGTTACCTGAAAAGTTCCCGGATTGCTATACAAATGGGCAATATTTGGATCATCCGGAAAAATAACGTTTTGTGAAGTTCCATCACCAAAGTCCCATTGCCAGCGGGCAATATATCCGTTTGGGCTTGTTGAGATGTTTGTAAAGTGGACAGAATCATTCAAACATGTTGGACCGTCGTGGAAGAAGTTTGCCGTAGGCAGCGGATTAACGTCAACAGGGTATGTTACTGAGTTTGAACATCCGTTTGTATCTACAATGGTCAGCGTGGCATTATATGTACCTGCTGAAATATATGTATGTATGGCATCTTGCGTGAAAGCTATTCCGCCGTCGCCAAAGTCCCAGGTCCAGGATGTCGCATAGGGTGCAATAGAACTGGTTCCAAAAAAGTTCGTTACGTCATTAAGACAGGTAGGGTCAGGGTTGAATGTGAAATCAACATCTGGTATTCCTCCTACATTAACTACATTGATCGCCGTATCTGCACATCCGTTACCATCAGTAACCATAAGTGTTACTGTATATGCTCCGGGCAGGATGTAGGTGTGTATAGGGTTCTGGATGGAAGAGTTAAAACCATCGCCAAAGTCCCAGGACCAGGATACGATTGGGCTGCCTGAGGTTCCGTAAAATGAGGTCGAACCTCCAAGGCAGGTTGGCTCTGGATCCCATGTGAAGTAAACCGTAGGTTGATCAGGAACTATTATCGGCTGCTGAGTATTTGCAGTACATGTGTTGCGGGTCCGGCAGAATCAGCAGTAACCGTCAGTGTAACAATACCAATAAACCCGGGTGTATAGGTATGTACTGGATTCTGGAGGGTTAGCAGTATTCCCGTCACCGAAATCCCAATCCCAGGATACAATCGTATAGGTGGGTGTGGTTGAAGACAGGTCAACAAACTGCGTCTCAGAGCAATTGGTAAATGTACTTGCGAAGTTCGCTGTGGCACTACACTGTGCTTGAGCATTCATCTGCCCGGCAAGGAAAAACACCAGGATAAACAACAGGTTTAATAAGTTAAACTGCTTCAGGTTGTGTTTAGCTTCCATCTTATTGCTTTGATTTTGGTTTTAATTATTGTTTTTGAGTACTTTATGGCGGATGATTTGCCTCAGTACTATATGCCTTAATTGATATTCTTAATTATTACGTACAATAATATAAAAGGTTCTGCAAATTACATTATTAATTAAACATTTCAGGCAAGTAATATTACGTCCTCTGGCCAGTAAAATTACTTAGTATTTTCATTTCTGTGCCGATCGATCACCGCAGGTATCTTTTCTGCTGATAAACGCTTGGCAATTATTGCTTTTTTATCATCCAATAAATATATCACCGGAGTACTGTAAATATCGTACAGTTTGTGATAATCTCCTGTTAAACTGATATTTCCATTCACGTTGATCCAATCTAATTCATGTTTGGAAATATAGGTCTTCCATTTGCTGAAAGTAGTATCCGTATTTACAGCATAAATCTTCAGGTCAATATCATTGTCTTCAGATTGATTCTTAATTTCTTCAACTTCCTTCTGGCATTCGCCGCATGTACTCGACCAGAAGAGTACAATTATATATTCTGCTACAATATCGTGCAAGCTAATAAGCTGGTTGCCGGTATCAGCCATTATCAGGGCGGGGGCGTAGGCACCTATCAAGACATTCCTCATCTGATCGACACGATTGATCATATTTTGTTGAACGGTAGGATGCAGCCATTCATAAGTTTGATCAGTGAAATATGTGTCAACCATATGCACAAATATTTTATCGTAGCTCATCACTTTCGATGTTTCATAGGTATTTGTGAAATACCAGAGAAGGTAATTGCGCATTTCGGAATTTTCACCTGTTTTTGTGATCATGGCATCGATTTCATTGATGAGACTATCAGGATGCCCGGAAAGTACATCATTCATATACCTTTCCAGCTTTCTTTGAAATACTGGTGTTCTTAGAAAGCGGTCATCCCCAAGGTCAACATACTCCCAATAGTGGTTCTTGTAGTATAGATATGCTGCAAGGCTGTCTTGGCGTCCATCTGACGTTAAAAAATCTGGCACTTCCGGTTCACGCATAATACTAAACAACATGGCTATAACAGTTCCCGGATATTCATCAATGATTTTTAGCTTATAATCAACAGCCTCCTTGTTTATCATGTCAATTTCAGCTTTTATCATGTCAATGCTGTCGCTACCCGCAGGCAATGCCAGCATTTCGTTACGTAATGATTTTATATGACTATAGGATTCTTTATTATAGTTAAGATAGGTATAGAAAAGCTGGTTCTCATCAGATCCTGTGAAACTGACTTTGTTCGGCGGAGCATGCAGGTCCCGCCTCATCCCAAACTGCTGATCTTCGCCGATCAGGAATTCGAATAGCTTTTTTTTCTGCATACTTACCAGAAAATAGATGCCTTGCTTAAGAGGTTCTGGCCCTGAAAGGATGATATGAACCTTGTTCAACAGATGTAGTATCGGAGATCGCCAGTTTATCGCCAAAATAGTTACCAAGATAAATTACACTGTCCTGATATCCATCTAACTGAATAGAAATATTGTACCCGGCATCCTGGGCGAAAAAATGAAAATAGAAGAGAAGTGTCAGTATGGATAAACAGACCTTTTTCATATTGCCTTATAAAATCAATGATTTGAACTGTAAAAATAGAAATAATTCTTATTTTTGCAACAATAATTATGGGGTGTTAGCTCAGTTGGTTTAGAGCGCCTGCTTGACAGGCAGGAGGTCACTGGTTCGAATCCAGTACATCCCACACTAAAAAGTCGCTTATTCGAGCGACTTTTTTCATTAGTACCCATCTTTTTTGAAAAAAAAATCAATTTTTTTTATTTTTTTTATTTGTTTTTAATAAGCTGCAAATCAGGTTGATATGCATGATTTTCTATAAAAAAGTGAATTTATTTTAATTTTTTTTTCAAATGGAGGGTTACCTTTTTCCATTTCTCCGTATTAATAAGTGCTTGAGAGGGTAAAGGTTCTCAGGCAAACCAACATCAAAAGTCTTAATTCAATAATTTAAAAGCATTATCAAATGAAAACTTTAGCAGAAGACCTCAACAACATCGCAGTTTTAAACGAAGTAGAAATGAGTCAAATTTTTGGTGGTTGCGAAGGCCCTACTGAAGACGAAGAAGTCTGGTTGTAAACTCCCTGTAATTTTTCAAGACATATAGCTCTTCTGGACAGGTATTTATACCGTTCGGAAAAATAATGATATAAGAAAGAATTTTTTTACTTAACTTTCGTTCCAATTTAACAACATGGGACGAAGGTTTTTTTTATACCACATCTTTACAGTATTTATCCTGCTGATCTCTTTCAGCCTCTCTCATGGGCAGGATATTGAAGCGGATTCCCTTGAAATAGACCGATTAAAAACGCTGGGCAGGCAATATGCCGAAGCAGGTAATTTTGATGCTGCAGAGCAGGCCTTTGATTCCATTTTTCTTATAGATCCCAACTCAACGATTGCCAGGAATAATCTGGGTGTGCTGTTTAAACTTCGTGGTCGATATAATGATGCATTGAGGGTTCTGGCAGAAGCTGAAGCTATTTTAAAACAGGAGTGTGGTCATGATTGTCCTGATCTGCCTAGTATGTATTTGAATATTGGCATCATTTATAACCAGAAACAGGATTTTGAACGGGCACTTCAATATTTGATCTTTGCAGAAAACCTTTACCACGAAAAGGGAATCCAGACTGACAAATCAAGTAGTGTGTATAATAATATAGGAAACTCATATTTCGGAATGAACGAATTCCGTAAGGCACTTCAATCCTATAAAAAAGGAATTGATGTAAAAAAGGAGATCGATGCTACAGGTCTTGATATTTCTTATGCAAACTGTGCAAGCACATATGAGGAGCTTGAACGAGTGGATTCGGCAAGTCTGTATTACAATTATTCCATACAGGCTAAAAAAGACAGATATGGTTCAGGCAACTACAGGCTGATCAGTACGTACAATAATTATGGTAAGTTGTTGCAGAGCAATGGAAATCTGGAACTTGCCGGTGAATACATTTCGAAGGCATTGCGCCTGGCCCAGGATACTCTTCCTGCAAAGCACCCATTGGTAGCCGAATGTCATGAGCGCATGGGATCGTGGTACCTAAAATCAGGAGAAGCTAATAAAGCCCTGGATCACTACCAGATGGGCATTAATTCGATCATTTTCGATTATGACAGTACAAATGTCTATGATAATCCGGATCTGGCTAGCGAGATCATTTCAGAGCCTATTCTGCTGAAAATTCTGCTCGGAAAAGCAGTTGTCTTGAATAAAATATATGAGAAAACCGGGGAACCCAATAACCTTCTAGCTTCCCTGGATGTGCTGGAACTTGCTAATATGCTTTCTGAGAAGATGCGGTCTTCCTATCTTGGAGAGGAAAGTAAATTGCTCATTACAGGTTATGCACGTGCAGGTTTCGATCGAACTATCAGCACGGCATACGACCTATACGAATTAACAGGCGACATCGAATATGCCAATAAAGCCTTTGTATCGGCCGAAAAGAGTAAATCATCAGTCTTGCTCGCATCATTGCAGGAGGTTGAACTCAAAAAGGACCTGGCCATACCTCCTGATTTGAAGGTTCTTGAGCAAGACATTAAGTCAGAAACCGACATTTATAAAAAGAAACTTTATGAGGAGCGGCAAAGGTCAGAGCCTGATGAAGGGAAACTAACTGATTGGCAGGCAAGGTTGTTTTACCTGAGCCAGCAACTCGACAGTCTGAATGACGTGATCAGGGAGAAATTCCCGGAATATGCAGCTAAATATAATAATGAGGTGATCGACCTCTATGGTATCATGAACAAGCTGGATAAAGACCAGGTTATGCTTGAGTACTCTTTGAGTGATACCTGTTTATTCATTTTTGCAGTCTCTAGTGATGATTTTCATATTAGCAGGTTAATGATCGACTCTTCCTTTCACTCCAGTGTTGATATCTTGAGCCAGTTTTTACGCAATAACGATTTTGCCAATAACGGTATTGATGATTACCGGCAATACCTTGATGCAGCATATTCTCTGTACAGTACTTTCCTCCTGCCGGTACAGGACATGATTGAAGGAAAAAAGCTTCTAATTATTCCTGATGGGGAAATAGGCTACATTCCTTTTGAGGCCTTGCTGACAGAACTTCCTTCGGGGGAAACAATGGAATACAGGACACTTCCTTATCTGATATATAAGTACAGAACGAACTATTCATATTCAGCCACATTATTCTTTGATGATGACAGCAAGCGTGAAACGGCAGAACAGCAATTGCTGGCCTTTGCGCCAACATATGAAAATATGGGTGAGATAAACGCTGAAAAGTTTCCGGCAAACCGTGATTTCTCAACTAATCTCGTGCCTCTCCGCTTTATTTCGACAGAGATTCAGAGTATCAGTGAGATACTCGATTGCGAGGCCTACGAAGGATATGCTGCTACTGAACAGGTGTTCAAGGATGAGGCCCCTAATTTTGACATACTTCATCTGGCCATGCATACAATGATCAATGATGAGAATCCGCTGTATTCACAGCTGGTATTTACTTTGAATAACGATACACTTGAAGATAATGACGGCTTATTGAATGCTTATGAGATATATAACATGCAATTAAGTGCACGCATGGCTGTGCTTAGTGCATGCAATACAGGTTATGGCAAACTACAGAAAGGGGAGGGGATCATGAGCATGGCCCGTGGATTCATTTTTGCCGGAGTACCCAGTATCATTATGACCCTCTGGGCAGTAGAAGATCAATCTGGATCTATCCTGATGAGTAAATTTTACAAAAACCTGGTTGGCGGAATGGAAATCGATGAAGCATTGCAGGAGGCAAAACTTCAATATTTAATAGAAGCAGATCAACTTGGTGCTCATCCTTATTTATGGTCAGGCTATGTTAGCATCGGAAGCACTGATGCACTGATCTCTGGCGGTTTAAATCGTTTATTCCAGATCATCATTGCCCTTGTAGGATTGGCGATGATCATATTCATGATCTTCTGGTTTCGTAAACGAAAGTCTGGGGCATAAAAAAAATCCCCCGTGGAACGGGGGACTTCTTCTCAAAAGTAGTCTTAACTCAATAAAATTAAAAAGTTTCGATCAGTCCTGGATATCCTTCAGGATCTCGTGAGCTTGGTCCTTTTTAGAACTGTTGCTGTGGCTGATCTTACGGAATAGATCAACTGCACGTTCATTCTCATTCAATTTCAGATAGCAGAGCGCGGTGTACCATTCGGCACGTTCCACGTAAAGGTTTTGATTGTGCTCAATAATGAAATTAAATGGGTGCAGAGCATTCCTATATTGCCCTAATTCGATATTTGATATACCTGAATAAAACTGTACCGGGATATTGTTGCCATCATCGTCCAATACCTGGCCGAACATCTCAAGTGCAGAAGTATACTCTTTGTTTTCATATAACTGGAATGCCTGTATCAGTGTGGCATTCTGGCTGTCCGTACCCCTGATCAGCAGTGCTGCATCGGGTTGATAGTAGATTTTGAACAGGCTATCGTTCGACATATTACCATCAGGCCGCAGGAAATACAGCGACAAGGATGTAATAATCAGCAGCACAACGAAAGATGCTGCCGCGATCCTTGATAGTTTGTGTCGTAAAATAGTACGTAACAGTCCGGGTTGTTTCTTGTTTTGGGTAAGGTCGTGGACAAGATCGAGTTTCTTGCGTAACTCAATCACCTCACTCTCCTGGATTGCTTCATCGATTTCTGCGTGAAGCTCGAACTCTGCCATGAGTTCCGGGTCGTCCATAAGGTCACTGTCGAATGCCTCAAGTTCCTCTCCAGTCAGCTCTCCACTGAGCTTCTCATCAATAAGTTCGAATAGATCTTTTTCTAGTGTTTTCATTGTCTAATTTTATTGAATTCAGGGTCGTTTTTAATCCTTTTCACCAGTATTTCTTTACATTGGAACTTCCTCTTCTTGGCGTACTTCTCGCTTCCGAAACCCATTGTTTGTGAGATCTCCTGCAATGATTGTTTCGCGAAAAACAATCTTAGCACCTTCTGGCAATCCTCACTTAGCGTAAGGAAATGCTTTTGATAGAGTCTGAACCTCTCACTCTTCGGATCAAAAAATGATCCATCCAGGGGTTCTTCAGCGATTTCGAACTCGCCTTCTGTATTCAGCTTTACACCGGCAGTCTTGCGCTTTTCAAGCTCCTTTAACCATAAGTTCTTTACAATAGCGTAAACATATGTTTTAAAAGAGCATGTGATCGCAAAGCTTTCATCGCCAACCTTCCTGTAAATGGCTACAATGGCTTCTTGAAAAACATCTCGTGCGTCTTCATCATTACCACTGTTGCTATTTACGAAGGCCTTTACTGAAGGAAAAAACTTCTTGTAGATGTACTCCAGTGTATCGGAGTCATGCAACCGTATACCCTCCAGTAACGATTCTTCGATGTAATGCATCACAGTTCCAACTATTAATACTGATTTTTGAAAAAGGTAACCCTGTTTCAATAAAAAACTTTCAACTTTTTTTTATAAGAACGGCTTAGTCAATGAAAATCAGTGTGATAGTAAATAAATTATTTTTGTTCAATTACTAATATACGACAAAAGTAGAATTTAGTTCCATTAATCATAATAATAGGCTTTCAAATCAAAAGAATATTGCAGATATTTATACTAGTTTTAAATAGAATACTATCATGATCATTACTTATCCATACAAGCGCGTATTTTTAATTTTACTGTGCTCTTTGGTTATTCAGAGCAGCTATGCCCAGCAAGAAACTTCAGCACGATTTATTTTTTATAATGTAGAAAACCTTTTTGACCTGCAGGATGATACCCTTACTAATGATGGAGAGTTTACCCCGGAAGGAGAGAAGGCATGGACACAGAAACGCTATAGGAACAAAATTGAGCGTATAGCAAAAACGATAACTACTATTGGTGAATGGGAGTTTCCTGCCATGATTGGTTTGTGTGAGATTGAAAACAGGAGTGTATTGAATGATCTTGTCGATCACAGATTACTCAAAGAAGCAGGTTATAAGGTCATTCACAGGGATTCCCCTGACGGGCGCGGGATTGATGTTGCTTTTATTTATGATCCCCTTTTATTCTTTCCCCTGGGATCGACTTGGATCCCCATCTGCTTTAAGGATGAACCTGAAGAGCATACCCGTGACATCTTGCATATTGAAGGGGTTTTGTTTGGTTCAGATACATTGCATGTTTTTATCAATCATTGGCCATCGCGCTGGGGTGGGGTGGAAGCTACAATACCTAAACGTGTTGATGTGGCAATGCAGCTTCGGCAGTACACAGATTCGCTCTTTATGGTTTTTGGAAATCCAAATATACTCATCGCCGGCGACCTGAACGATAACCCGGTCGATTCATCAGTATATAAGGTGCTGGGAGCATTGGAACAATATGATAAAACTCAGTATGGCCTTTATAACTTAATGTTCCCTGCATACCGATTGCCGGATCAGGGTAGTCTGAAATATAAGTCAGATTGGGAGGTATATGATCAGATCATCGTTTCTTCTGCTCTGCTCGATGGAAATGGATTGCAGGTCAAGGATAGAGAGGCTCACATATTTAATACAGACTATCTTTTAACCAAGGACGAAAAATATTTAGGTGAAAAGCCGTTCAGAACTTATGCAGGACCTACTTACCTGAATGGCTACAGCGATCACCTGCCGGTATTTGTCGATCTGGAGAAATAGTTCAGTGAATCCTATTTGTGAAGACCACATTCTTTATTGTCAGGCTGCTCCCACCACCAACGGCCATTGCGAATATCTTCTCCTTCTTCAGTGGGTCTGGTACATGGCTGGCATCCAATGCTCGGGTAAGCCTTATCGTGGAGTACATTATAAGGGATGTTATACTTTTTAATCATATCCCATACTTGCTTTTCACTCCAATGAAGGAGAGGATTGACCTTGATTAAACCGAAATTATTATCCCAGGAAACAGTGGAAAGGCCCTTGCGTGTAACAGATTGCTCGGAACGTAATCCGGTAATCCAAACCTTGATCCCTTCCAGGGCACGTTTCATGGGAACGATCTTACGGATATGACAGCATTCCTTCCTGTTTTGTACGCTTTCATAAAAAAGGTTCATCCCTTTAGTGTTGACCATTTCTTCCACTGCCGCAGCATCCGGGAAAAATACATTGATCTTGATGCCGTAACGCTTTGTGGTTGTATCTATCAGGTCGATCGTTTCAGGGAATAGCCGGCCTGTATCAAGGGTAAATATGCTTACGTCATGGCTAATATCTGAGAGGAAATAAGTCAATAACTGATCTTCAAGTCCCATGCTGGTTGCAAACGCAAGCTCCGAACCGTACTCATCAGCAAAATAAGACAGGATATCCTCCGGTCGTGCACCTTCAAAGCGTGCATTTAATTGATCGATCTGTTGCTTGGTTTCGGGAGTAAGCATACAATATAAGAATTGAGCTTAACAAAGGTAATAATTTAAATTAACTTTGGGTTTCGTATTAACTGAATCAAAGTATACAAATGAATCTTCATTTTATTGCGATCGGAGGCAGTGCCATGCATAATCTGGCACTTGCTTTACATGAGAAAGGATATGGTATAAGTGGCTCGGATGATGAAATTTTTGAACCCTCCAGAAGTCGGCTGGAAAAGCAGGGCTTGCTGCCACCTGAAATAGGATGGTTTCCTGATAAGATCACCACGGATTTAGATGCGGTTATACTGGGTATGCATGCCAAGGCTGATAATCCGGAGCTATTACGTGCAAAGGAACTGGGAATAAAGATCTTTTCTTATCCTGAGTTTCTTTATGAACAGGCAAAGGGTAAAATACGTGTAGTCATCGCAGGCAGCCACGGCAAAACCACCATTACGGCTATGGTTATGCATATCCTTCAACAGAAGGGAATGGATTTTGACTTCATGGTAGGTGCTCAACTCGATGGATTTGATGTGATGGTGAAGATCAGTGAAGATGCAGGTGTAATGATTCTTGAAGGAGATGAATACCTGACTTCGCCCATCGACAAGAGGCCGAAATTCCATCTTTATAAACCTCATATTGCTCTGATCACAGGAATTGCCTGGGATCATATAAATGTATTCCCCACTTTCGATAATTATGTGGATCAGTTCAGACAATTTATTCAACTTATCGAAGATGATGGCTTGCTCATATGGTATAAAAATGATAAGGTTCTTGAAGGTATTGCCGACAGCAATACGCGTATCAAAACAATTTCATATAACAAGCCTTCATATGTAAAAGAGGGGCGTGCTATAAGCATTCAGCTTGGTAATGAGTTTTTTCCATTACATGTGTTTGGCGATCATAATTTGCAGAATATTGCCGGCGCCATGGACGTTTGCCGCGCACTTGGAATTTCAGATCGGGATTTTGCCAGGGCCATATCATCTTTTATGGGAGCATCGAAGCGTTTACAGCTGATTGAAGAGGGAATTACTACAAGTGTGTATCTTGATTTCGCTCATGCACCATCAAAGCTGGCAGCTACGGTAAAGGCCATGAAAGATCATTATCCTGACAGAATGTTGGTGGCTTGCATGGAATTACATACTTACAGTAGCCTCAGTGTAGAATTTCTGGATCACTATAAAGGTGGAATGGATGCTGCTGATGTGGCAGTCGTTTATTTTAACCCGCATGCACTTGCAATAAAAAAGTTGCCTGAGATCACCCTGGAGCAGGTTAAAGAAGCCTTTGGCCGAGAGGATCTCCTGGTGTACAATGATTCCCTAAGCATGCTTGGCCATCTGCAGGGAAGAGCATGGAAAGACACTAACCTATTATTAATGTCGTCAGGAAACTTTGATGGATGGGATATTGCAGAGATTGCTAAACGCTTTACAGTATCCTCAGAAAAATAAAGGGTAAAGAAGAGCTGTGATGGGAGAGTGTAGATTGCAGAAAGAGATAGATGAGAGAATTAGTACTTAATCCTTCTCAAATCTCAATCTCCATCTAATATCCACTTCTTCATTCTTCTGTCTTCTATAAAAGAAAGGCCTGCATTTGCAGGCCTTTTTTTATCCGTTCATGGAGACTAAAAACTCCTCGTTACTATTTGTAAATTTCATCCTGTCTTTCAGGAATTCCATGGCTTCCAGCGGATTCATATCTGCCAGATGGTTCCTGAGTATCCATATGCGTTGCAGGTTTTCCTTGTCCAGGAGAAGGTCATCCCTCCTTGTACTGGATGCTACAATGTCAATAGATGGGTAAATACGTTTGTTCGACAACTTACGGTCGAGTTGGAGTTCCATATTACCTGTTCCCTTGAATTCTTCGAAGATCACTTCATCCATTTTCGAACCTGTATCGATCAGGGCTGTAGAAATGATGGTAAGAGATCCGCCACCTTCGATCTTCCTGGCTGCACCAAAAAAGCGTTTTGGCTTTTGCAGTGCGTTGGCTTCCACACCACCTGAGAGAACCTTACCGGATGCAGGAGAAACAGTATTGTAAGCCCTTGCAAGTCGTGTAATGGAGTCGAGGAGAATAACCACGTCATGACCGCATTCAGTCATTCTTTTTGCTTTTTCAAGCACGATGTTGGCGATCTTAACATGCCTCTCAGCAGGTTCATCGAAAGTTGATGAGATCACTTCAGCTTTTACTGAGCGTTCCATATCGGTAACCTCTTCAGGCCTTTCATCGATAAGGAGCACGATGAGGTAAGCTTCAGGGTGGTTATGTGCAATAGAGTTTGCAACGGCTTTCAGCAATATTGTTTTACCTGTTTTGGGCTGGGCCACGATCAGTCCACGTTGTCCTTTCCCAATAGGAGTGAACATGTCAATGATACGGGTAGACATGGCTTCATCCGGGTTAGGATTGTTGGAGAGGTCGAATTTTTCCTCAGGGAATAATGGAGTAAGATAGTCAAAGGGGATACGGTCACGTACCTCTTCAGGTGAGCGGCCATTGATCCTCTCTACTTTAATGAGAGGGAAATATTTTTCGCCATCCTTCGGAAGTCTGATGCTTCCTTTTACTGTATCACCTGTCTTTAGTCCAAAAAGCTTGATCTGTGATTGACTTACATAAATATCATCAGGTGAGTTGAGGTAATTATAATCGGATGAGCGCAGGAAACCATAGCCATCAGGCATGATCTCGAGAACACCCTCACTAACTACTACACCATCGAATTCGGCATAAGCCTCATCATCTCTACGGTTATAATCTTTCTGACGGAATTTATCTTTGTCCTGGTGTGATGGTTGTACAGGAGCCTTATCACGAGCTGTATTCTCCCTTTTATTTTCTACAGGAGCCTTATCACGAGCAGCATTCTCCCTTTTATTATCCACAGGAGCTTTGTCTTTGTTTTCCTTTGGCAGATCAACAGTTTCACGTTTTTCTGATTTAGGTTTCCTGCCTCGCCTTCCAGGTCTTTCATCCTGCTGCCTTTTATCAGCTGGTTTTTCTGCCACAAGCGGTTTGTTTTCTTCTTTTTTAGCCGGTTCCGTTGTTTTGTCTTTTGATGGACGCCCACGGCGTTTGGTATGCTTTTCAGCTTTTTCTTTTTTCAGGATATCCGGGGATGGATTCAGAGCCTGTTGATCAAGGATCTTATAGATAAGATCTTGTTTTAAAAGTTTTTCGTACTTGGGAACGTTTAGCTCTTTCGCTATGTCTTTTAGTTCAGAAACCAGTTTTCCGCTAAGTTCAATAATATCGTACATAAATTGTAATGTTTGTTAATCGTGGAGGTATATCCGCGCAACTCATGGCAGGCACAATGCGCTATTGAAATATAAGGTAATGATTTAAATTAGTTAATGGATATAAAGGAATAAATCTGGATATGATATCCAATTGATGTGGCAAAGATAATAATATTTTACAAATGCAAGTTTTTTATCTTTGCAGAAATTATTTTTAAAATGATACAGCGCATACAATCTTTATTCCTCTTTTTAGTATTTGCAGGCAGCCTTGCCGCCTTTTTCTTCCCTATAGCCAGTTTCTGGGGAGACCTTTATGTAGTCAAACTTGGTGCCCTTGGCATCGAAGAGCAATTTCCATATGAGGCTGTGTGGCCAAATACAATACTCCTGACAGCCATCCTGGGACTTATCGGTTTTCTGGCCTTTGTGACGATATTCCTGTATAAGCAGCGTCTTGTACAGAAACGTCTTATCAGGTTTGATCTCCTGCTTACCATTATATACCTGGCACTCATCTTCTTTTATTATGTGCCTGAACTGGAAACCCTGACTGATACCAGTGCCGATTATATCAATGAGCCTGGTATTTACATCTCAATTGTGTCTATAGTTTTCCTGATACTGGCCCTAAGGTTTGTTGGCAAAGATGAGAAGCTTATCCGTGCAGCTGACAGGTTAAGGTAAACATCAGACCGTATTTTTATCTTTTTCCAGAATTTCCATGTCCTCGATGGTCTTACCCTCAATTGTAAATCGCAGGCAGGTGATTTTCTGATGCAATCCAAACCTTCCGGCTGATCCTGGATTCATATGCATAAGTTGGCGCTTGTCGTCATACATTACCTTAAGAATATGGGAATGGCCTGAAATAAATAAGTCAGGCTTTTCTTTATCAAGAAGGGGCCTGGCACTTTTATCGTAGCTGCCAGGATAGCCACCGATATGCTTCATCAGCACCTTTATATCTTCACAACTGAATAGCAGTACTTCAGGGCAAATTATTCTTATATCCTGCCCATCTATATTTCCGTATACAGCACGCAATGGTTTGAATTTGGCAAGTTCATCAAATGTTATTGTATTGCCAATATCACCTGCGTGCCAGATCTCATCACAATCAGCAAAAAAGTCAAATACTCCGGGATATATCCAGCTATGGGTGTCAGATAAAAGTCCTATACGCATCATGCTCCCTACATAGTTGTATTGTTATTATTGGGGAGGTAGCGATGGTTTGAATCAGTGTTGAGGCTAAAGGAGATGCTGGCTGAAAGATAAGTGCGTACTGCTTTTCCTTTTAACATGCCCGGATTCCAGTATAGCTGTTTAAGCAGGTCAATGGCCTCTTCAGTACATCCTCCCCCCAAAGGTTTAACTATTTCAAGGTTAGAAATGTGTCCGCTCGTCTCAACGATGAAGCTGAGTACCACATCACCTGACATGTTCTGCGAAAATGCAATTTCTGGATATTTCATGTTTTCGGCAATGAACTTGCCGAAATCCATGCCTGGATCGAGGAAGGCAGGGCTGGGAGAAATGTCCAGGGCTTTGGTAGCATAAACATTCAAGCTGGAATCCGCAGGGCCAGTGTATTTTTCATACTTGTCTAATTCTTTTTGTTTACAATTCCGAGCATATTTCTTGATGTTAAACTTTACCGGGATCTTTATATCCTCAATGATCTGATTTCCAGATTTTACTGCAGGATTAAAAAAGAGGAGTTTACAGATACGCATCGCTTCTGCATCAAGTTCAGGTGTTACTCCATGCTGTATTCGATGGTTTGTAGCTTTTCCATCTTGTAACACTGTGATAAGAATCTCTACCGTTCCCTCAACTTTATTTTCCATTGCGTCGGGCGGATATTCCATTTCGGTGCAAATAAATTCCTTCATCCAGGAGTTTCCCCCGTAAGGTTGCGGTGGTGTATCCATTTGAGCAAAAAGCGGGATGATAAACAGAAAACTCGCCAGAAATGAAATTACTAATGAATAAAGCCTTGCCATGATCGTAGTATTTGTATGGACGAGTGTACTCAAAAATACGCAATTTTTTCTACTTTTACAATTCCATGGAGAATACCATATATATTATTTCAGGATCAGCCTTGTTGCTTGGAGCAGCAATTGCATGGTTTTATGCCCGCAGCAGGGCCCTTGCCCGGAGCAGGGATATTGAAAAGGAACTAGAGATAAGCAGAGAAAGGCTGGCGGCTGCATCACAAAACCTTGAGTCAGTAGAAAATCGGCTCTCTGAGGAACGGGAAAAAGTATCTGATTTGAGCCAAAAGCTTGCCGTAGCAGGGGAGAGAGAGAAATCACTGGAGGAAAAATACGAACAATACCAGAAAGAAGTGGATAAACTCCAGGAGAAGTTTAAGCTGGAATTTGAAAATGTGGCAACAAAAATACTCAAGCAAAATACACTCGATTTCTCGGATTCAAACCAAAAAAGTATCAATGAGGTGATCAATCCATTAAGGAAAAAGATAGAAGAGTTTGAGAAGACTGTGAGCGACACTTACCATAAAGGCCTTAAGGACCAGGTTGACCTGAAGGCGGAAATCAAAAACCTGCATGAGTTGAACACACGCCTGAGTGAAGAGGCCAATAACCTTACCCAGGCGCTGAAGTCGGACAATAAAAAACAAGGTAACTGGGGTGAGATGGTGCTTGAACGATTGCTTGAACGATCCGGCCTTACTAAGGGAGAAGAATACCTTGTACAGGAATCCTACAAAAATGAGAAAGGTGAAGCGCTCAGACCGGATGTGATTATTATGCTGCCTGAGAACAAACATATAGTCATTGATTCAAAAGTATCACTGAAAGCTTATGAAGCTTTTGTAAGCTCAGACGATGAAGTTCAAAAAGCAAAATTTGCTAAAGCACATGTCGACTCTGTAAGGGAACATGTAAAAGAACTGGCAGGTAAGGACTATCAGCTTGCTGATAAGTTGGATACGCCGGACTTCGTCTTGCTCTTCCTTCCGCTGGAATCGGCTTTCAGCCTTGCTTTGCAAGAACAAAATGATCTGTTTTCTTACGCATGGGAGCGAAAGATCGTTATTGTTAGTCCTACTACACTTCTAGCTACCCTGATGACAGTAGGATCTATCTGGAAACATGAAAAACAAACCAGGAACGCATTGGAAATTGCCCGTCAGGGAGGAAGGCTATACGATAAGTTTGTCTCCTTCCTGGGTGACCTGGAAAGCCTTGGTAAACAGATAGACCGGGTTCAGTCCACATATCATGAAGCACACAAAAAGCTGGGCTCCGGTGCAGGAAATATTATTGGCAAGGTGAAGATATTGCAGGACCTTGGCGCTAAAACTTCCAAAGAGATTCCTCAGGAATATTTACAGACCGATATACAGGATGATGAGGACGACTCATGAAAATACGACTCTTTACCATAGCGATGCTGATCCTGTTGTCAGCATGTTCAAACCTGAATAAACTCAGTCTTTACAATCTTTCGACGCAATACGATAATACTCTTTTCACAGAAATAGAAGCAGTTGCCGTTAATTCGAATGATGGAAGCGCACGTATATTTCTCCATGTTGAGATGGGTGACTTTATTTCAGCATTTGATGAAAAAAAACATAAGTCGCATAGGGATGCCCTGATCAGTTATGAACTTTTCGAAACTTATGAGTCGAAGCAGATTCTCGACAGTGCTTCTTTCCTTATTAGCGATAGCTCACTCTTACTGACAGATACGCTGTTCTTTTTCGATATCAAATACCCCGGTACAAAAAAGTATATCCTGAAGATCGAATTAACCGACATGAACAGAGTAGATGCCGTGAATGCCTATCTCTGGTTAGATAATTCAGGGCCTGAATCTGCCAATGATTTTATACTAAAGGATAAAGATGGGCAAATCATGTTCTCAAATGTGCTTGGAGAAAATGAGGCTGTAATCCTTCAGTTAACCGATGTTAATGCCAGCAAGCTCTTTGTACGATATTACAACAGGGATTTCCCTCTTGCTCTCCCGCCCTTTCTGGAGGAAACAGAAACCAATTTTAATTATAGTGCAGATAGTGTATTCATTGTCGAAGTTGAGGCAGGCAGGACAGAGCTTATGCACTTTGCTGATAAGGGATTTTATCATTTTCAGACGGACAGTAACAGAAGGGGAGGCTATACCATATTCAGGTTCGAAAGGGGCTTTCCTCAGGTTCAAAGTCCGGAGCAGATGCTGCAGCCATTACGCTATATCACCACTATTACTGAATTTGCAGAAATGAGCCAGGCAGTTGATATAAAACTGGCGGTAGACAATTTCTGGCTTAATAATGCCGGCAATCCAACGCGGGCCAGGGCTATGATACAAAAGTATTATGGCCGAGTTGTAGAAGCGAACAGATATTTTAGCTCTTACCATGAAGGATGGAAGACTGACCGTGGACTGGTATATATCGTTTACGGACCGCCAAAGGTCGTTTATCGGGCCAAGAATATTGAAGAGTGGCTATACGGTGAAAAGGGGAATAAAAACTCCATACGTTTACAATTCATAAAGGTGCTCAACCCTTTTAGCGAAAACGATTACAGCCTTATCAAATCCCCTTCCTACAAAGAGAAATGGTATAACATAGTGAATACCTGGAGAAGGTAAGTTCTAACGCATCAGGATCATCCTGTTGGATGATATTTTTCCATTTACGATCAGCTTGTAAATATACACGCCATTCTCAAGATTGCCGGCATCCCAGCTTATTTGATAATCACCAGTTTGTTGATATTCATCTGCTACTTTCTCAATAAGCCTGCCATTCAGGTCGAGGATATAAAGCTGCACATTCGCATCTTGATCCAATGAATATGCAATATTGGTTGATGAACTGAAGGGATTAGGTGCATTCTGCCTGAGTTCAAATCCCATTTCTATTTCAGTATCATTTATACCAATGGGGTCACGTTCACATAATACTTTAATACAGAAGTTTCCAGTATTCTGGTAGCCGGATGGGTCGTTATAGTCATAGAAGTCTTCCCATCCTTTTGCAGTCATATAAAAGCTTTCTCCGGGACTTGCAGAAGACTCAACAAGGGTTCTGCTATCGGCGCCTAGTAATACAGGGACGACGCTGGTCCGGTCATATGGATGGCCTCCATCTGATAGTGACAGATATACGTAGAAATCATTCCCGGCCTCGATAAATCCGGCGAGGTATCCAGTTTCAATAGTGTGAAATCCTGTGTAATCAATAGTTCCTGTTGCTTCGACTAAAACTTCACTGAGTGTAGTACCATCAAAGCTATCATATATGATAATCTCGTAGTCAACATTATCCACAGCTGTGAAGAAACTTACGCCTGTAATAACTTCATCCTGCTCCGCTACAAAAGCATTGAAAGCTTCAGTAGTTCCGGGTTTTGTATCACGCCAGCCATGGTAGTCATGGTAATAAGCTTTATCAAATGTGAGTGGAATAACTTCCTGGAAGGAGATGGCTCCCATTTCAGGATTTTGACATGCATGCTTGTCGTAATAAGAGATCCAGAAGTAGCCGCCGTTTCCCCATCCTGATCCCCATGAGTTCTTGACCAGCCAGGCACCCGGTTCAGGAGCCTGTGTGTCCCTGTCATCATCCCAGCCAATAATGGCTACTGCATGATTAGGATCTTCGTTGGATGAAGGGGGTTGATAATGTTCATACTGGTTATTAATAAAACTACCACTGTAACACATGCAAGTTCCCAGTACACCGTAATCTATGATCATTTGTTTGATCACATCAATATTCTCAAGATTTTCTCCTGCAACAAGCCAAACTATATCCATGGGATAGAAATAGTGATAGCTGTCATCGTATCGCAGTGGAGGAGTCTCGTATGATTGGCCGTCTATTTCTCTTACTGCACCTTCAAGTCGTGACAGGTAAGCAGAAGTTACCAGATAATCTCCGCCGTAATGCACTTCAAGACCTGATCCGCTGGGTGGGTCAATATCATCGTTATTATGCTGGTTAAAGCCATTCCACCAGTCGAGGTGGTATTCGGCAAGAGCAGGCTCTCCCATTTCACCTGCAGCAGCCCAGGCGCCTGTCATAAGCATATTTCCTTCCATGGCAGCAAAGGCTCCATGGGTCCAGCAGGTACCTCCAGTTTGGGATTTAACGCTGGTTACATAATTATTGCCATTATAATCGCGAAGGTCGAAGGTGCTTGGCAACTGTGCAAAAAGCATTGCCGGAACCACCAGGAGTAGGAGTAAGCTCAGTTTTCTCATGATTTGGTTTGTTGTTATTTTGAGTGTAAAGATATATACTTTTTATATATAAGAAAAAGCTTTGAAAAACGGTTTGAAAAGGGTTGGATGTAATATACAAGACTTATCAAGATGTTCGAACCGGGTGTTTTCCAAAGCTTTTGTAACGATTGCTCATAATTATAGACAAGCACTAGATGTAAAAGGTTGCACACATCGTGGTATTTTTTATCTTTGATCAATAAAATTTTCCTGATGAAGAATGACCAGATGATTTTTGGAATAAGGCCGGTTATGGAAGCTCTTGAAGCCGGTAAGGAAGTAGATAGGATATTATTGCAAAAAGGTTTAAGGGGGGATTTGTTTCGCGAGCTGATGGATATGTGTCCGGGAACATGATATCCCTCTACAGATCGTTCCGCTTGACCGTCTGAACAGGATCACACGCAAGAATCACCAGGGAATCGTGGCCTTTCTGTCTCAGATCACTTATTACCAGCTTGAGCAGGTGATGCCTGGCGTATATGAGCGTGGCAAGATACCACTGGTGCTTATCCTGGATCATATTACCGATGTCAGGAATTTTGGGGCTATTGCACGAACAGCTGAATGCTCTGGCGTTGATGCTATCGTGATCCCATCTAAAGGCTCTGCTGCCATCAATGAAGATGCCATGAAAACTTCAGCCGGGGCCTTGAATATTATTCCTGTGTGCAGGACGGATAAATTGACTGATTCTATCAAGTTTCTGAAAGATAGCGGACTGAAAGTTGTTGCTGCCACAGAGATGGGGAGTACCTATTATGATGAGGAAGATCTGAAAGTCCCACTTGCCTTGGTAATGGGTTCAGAAGATACCGGAGTATCCGAAGGCTTGTTAAAGATGAGCGATAGCCTGGTCAAGATCCCGCAGGAGGGCAGGATAGGTTCGTTGAATGTTTCCGTAGCTGCAGGTGTGATCCTTTATGAGGCCATCCGCCAGCGCAAGGCATAAAAAAACCCCGCCATAAAGCGGGGTCCTCTTATTTTTATCGTGTTTTTCTCTAAACTCTCTTTTCTCTGATCCTTGCTTTCTTACCAGTAAGTCCACGCAGATAGAAGATGCGTGCCCTGCGGACAACACCTTTTTTATTCACTTTGATCGCATCGATAAATGGTGATGCGGTTGGGAATATCCTTTCAACGCCAACTCCGCTTGAGATTTTCCTTACGGTAAATGTTTCAGTAGCGCCACTACCAACACGTTGCAGTACAACGCCCTGGAAATTCTGCAAACGTTCCTTACTTCCTTCTCTGATCTTATAGGTAACAGTGATGGTATCACCAGCTTTGAAAGCCGGAAATTTCTGGATTTCTACCTGGTCTTCTACAAACTGCATTAATTCATTCTTGCTCATCTCGCGCGTATTAATAGGTTATTCAAAAACGGCTGCAAAAATACGTGTCTTTTTGTTAATAACAAAATGTTTTTTGGCTTTTTACGAAAGCAAAAGAGTGTTGGGCCCCTCGACTGCGCTCGGGACAAGTTGTTGGGTTTTGGGTGTTGGGTTGCTTATTGGATGATGAGTTTTTTGGTAATATGCTGATTATCAGTCCATATAATGCATAAATATACCCCTGCTTTCATTTTAGCAACATCTATTTCTATGATTTTATTTTTTCTGTAAAATTGCTTGTCAATTACTTTTAATCCATGCATGTCAAAGACCTTGATTTTATCAACTCCGAACTCCTTACTCCGCACTTCGAACTTATCTCTTGCCGGATTAGGATATATGGTAATATCGAAAGTTTCATTTGAAGGATTGTATGGTATAGACAAGTTCGGTTCACCGTATGCGATAAGCGTCCCGCCTGCTCCAATAAGATATCCGCTTGAATCTGTTACCGGGAATATATTATTGAGCGCATTACCGGTGATGGTTTTTGTTAAAGTCCAGTTTTCGCCTCCGTCGTGAGTTCTAATTATCCTGCCATCGCTCCCAAGTATATAGCCATTATCAGGATTTGAAAAATATGATTGTGATGGTAAGAACTCGTGATAATTTCCTTCATAACATATGTCCCAGGTTAATCCTCCATCTTCGGTTTTAAGAACTATTGAGTAATTGTAAAAATTGTATCCCAGGATAAATCCAATCTTTTCGTCATAGAAATAGATACTGTTGAACCTGGTTTCAAGCGAGCGTGGCAGCATGATTTCTGTCCAACTGTTTCCGCCATTTATAGTCCTGTATAGATTCCTGCTTAAGAAAAACCCAAGCTGCTCATCAATGAATAGGCCATCTGTGATGGGTTCTGGTCCGGGGAAGTCAACTTTATAAAAGTTCGACCCGTTAGATGTTTTATACAGATCACTCCAGAGATAACCTCCCAGGCTTTGTCCACCACCATAGATGAAACCTTTTTGCTCGTTTACCATATGAAAGCCAATGATGATTGAATATCTGTTCTCTTTACTAATATTTTTGGCAGGTACGTCCCCAATATTGCTCCAACTGTCACCACCATTAGTGGTTTTGTATAGATAATTGTAATCCATGGCATACGCTATTGATGGATAAAGAAGTTGAAAGTCATAACAAGAATTAACCTCAGAATTGAAGTCAGTTTCCCAGGTCAGTCCAAAATCATATGTAATGAGCATAGCTCCTGCTCCTATAGCGCGTAGCTTATTTTCATGATAACTGAAAAGGTGTAATCCACCCTCAGATCCTGTATTTCTCATAATGAATTCCTGTCCACCCTTACATTGTATAATCGTTCCATAATTGCCAACAATTACTGCTGTACTGTCCTGGTCGCTATGGATATTTAGCAGGTGATTATTTACCAGATTATCTATTGCTTCCCATGTCTCCCCACCATTCTCAGTTTTGAGTACATCCCCATAATAAGAACAACAGAATCCTAACTGCTCACTGACAAAATGAATATCTGTTATAGAATAATACGGTACTGGGTTTGCCGAGGGTTCCCAGTTTATTCCGCCATCAATAGTCTTGGCAATAAATCCCCCGGATCCTGCAATGTAAGCAGTTAGTCCATCGAGACAATCTATGGAATAAGCTCGTTCATCTATAGTGTCTATGATATTCCATGTTTTTCCTTTGTTGATTGTTCTTATGATATAAGAATCACTATAGCAACCGACTATAAACCCTGTGTCTTGCGTTGGGAAATCTATAGAGTAAAGCCGTATTTCAAGACCTGAACTGATCATGGTCCATTTTTGACCACTGTCTTCAGTTCGATAAATATTCCCGTTTGAACCACATGTCAGGATAGTTTGCTCATCAATGAGAAAAACATCGAGCAGGTTTTCCATATTCATTATAGAAACATCAATCCAACTGTAACCACCATCTGATGTACGAAAGACACTACCACTGTCACCAACAACACATCCAGTTTTGTAATTTATGAAAAAACATCCATGAAGATCATGAAAGGTAAGCTGTTGCAGGATATCCCATGTCTCACCAGCATTCACACTCTTAATGATAGTCCCTTGATCACCTGCTGCATAAACCGTAGTCGCATCACCAAAGCACACTGCATTGAGAGTATTGCCTTGTGGCAAAGGATTGATCCATCTATATGGCACTTGCCCATTTAGATTTCGTAGAAATAAGGCGAGTACAGCCAGAACAATAATAAGAGTTATAACCACTGTTTTGATCAATGCATTTCTGTTTTCGCGCTTTATCTGCTTGCGGATTTTATTTTTAATGGCTTCACAATCTTCTTTGGTAATTACCTTCTTTTTTAATTTCAGTTGATGATGTTCCTGTGTAATCGCGTCATAAATCTGCTGATGTCTGGTACGATAACGACTTCTCAAGATTCTGTTATTCTTGAGAATAGTTGCCATATTTTCCGCATGACCACCCATATCTTGTTTCTATAGGAATTAGTTCTGTAGGAAATGCCTTCCCAAGCTACATACTCAGCAGTATGGCAATGGCATCAACTGCAATAATCACCAGGAAGCCCAGCTCACTCCTGAGTTTGGCCTTCGTAAGCAGGCCTGCCACCGCAACCAGGAGAACAAATGCCGGCATCAGCAAAGTATTTCCCTCCCAGTGGTTGAGGGTCCATAACCAAAAAAGGAAAATGCCGGATGTCATCAGGCAAATAACAAGCCTGTCGATAAGTGGCCTGTTCCTGTCGGCGAGGCCATAAAAGAACCCCATAACCATGAATGCGAGATAGATATATAGCCCGGGTTCAAAAAGGTTGAGGGCAGGAATCATAAGAATAGCAATGCCCAGCACCATACCGATATTGATCACCATCGGGATCACTTTCTTAATTTGAAAGGTCCAGTAAACGGCGAAGATGGCAGCAAGGATAATAAGAATGATGGAGAGGGTTTCCATAGCGAAAGGTTTTGAGTTTACGTAAATATAGCAATAAATTACGGATTATAGATTATGAATTATGGATGATTTACAATTCTTATTCTAAATTCTTTAATACCAATCTTAACTATTCAATAATCAATAGGATATCTTCACTCATTTAAAAGGTCGGGTCTCCGTTTTCTGGTACGCTCCAGGGCCTGTTCCATGTTTCCAGTTATCGATATTGGCCTGGTGACCGGATAGGAGAATATCCGGAACCTGAAGCCCTCTGAAGTCCCTTGGACGCGTATAAACAGGAGGGGAGAGGAGATTATTCTGAAAGGAGTCTGAAAGGGCAGAGGTTTCATCTCCAAGTACTCCGGGGATCAGTCTGACAATGCTATCAACAAGAACAGCTGCTCCCAGCTCACCACCACTCAAGACATAATCACCAATGGAAATCTCACGAGTGATAAATAGCTCACGAACTCGTTCATCAATGCCTTTGTAATGCCCGCACAGCATGATCATGTTTCCTTTCATTGAAAGTTCATTTGCAAGGCCCTGATCCAATAATTCTCCATCAGGGGTGAGGAAGATTAGTTCATCATAATCCCTTTCATTTTTTAATTTTTCGATGCATTTTGCAATGGGTTCTATACTCATGACCATTCCTGCACCACCACCAAAAGCGTAATCATCCACACTACGGTGTTTATCAGTTGTATACTCCCTCAGATCGTGCAAATGAATCTCTGCCAGCCTCTTGTCCACGGATCTCTTTATAATGGAATGGCTGAAAGGGCCATCGAACATAGAGGGGAATATGGTGATAATGTCAATTCTCATGATAAGAAGTTACTGGTTGCTGGTCACTTGTTACTGGTTTCTGGCTATCGGTTAGAATCATTGTTCTGCCATATAAAAGCACTCATCATCCCTATCCTAGTAGAAACCGGATTAACATATACAATAAAAAAAGAGTAAATTTAGGAAATAAAAAAAGGACTGTGCAAAAAGCAGACGGGAAAAGCACAGTCCTTAACCAAATCTTATAACTTAATCAAAAAGCTGAAGTAAAATTACAACCATATTTGGTTATAAATCAAGTTATTTACCTCACAATTACTCTACATGAAAAAATGAACAAAATTTATAGATTAATTGTTAAGTGTATATGCATGATAATGAGAGTTTTATACTAAGAGTTTTTTTTGCATCATTTTTGTGGTTTTTCAGAGCTTGAAGCATGCATGATAATTTCAAATTAACATAATGAAAAGAATTAGCATATTATTCCTGAGTTTTATCCTAACTGGCCTTATGGCCACAGCTCAGATCGCACCCAATAAATACTATATACAGTTCACAGATAAGAATAATTCACCATACTCTATCTCTAATCCTGAAGCATACCTTTCGCAGCGTTCCATCGAACGCAGGGCAGCCCAGAATATTCCGATTGATATGAAAGATATCCCTGTGAACCCACAATACCTGCAGGGTGTCAGAAATGCCGGTGCTACTATTCTAAACCCTACTAAATGGTTGAATGGGACTACCATCTTCACTGATAATCCTGCTGTTATTACAGCGATTGAGGCCCTGCCTTATGTTGAGAGTGTGTCCAAATCTCAAATTATTGGCGGCAATGCCCTTAAGGAGAAGCCCTTTTTTGACAATGAATCGTACGGTTTAGTACCTTCAGAAAATACCAGGGCTAAGAGTACATCCACATTTGATTATGGCCCTTCATTTAATCAGATCAGTATGATCAAGGGCGATCAGATGCATGAACTTGGATTCAGAGGTGAGGGCATGATCATAGGTGTGCTGGATGCCGGATATGAAAATGCAGATAATCTGCCTGTCTTCGATTCTCTCTGGGCTGATGGTCGTGTGTTGGGTAATTATGATTTCGTGGATGGAGGGGCCTTACAGTATGACAAGCATTTTCATGGTACAGGGGTTTTGTCGATCATGGCGGGCAATCTTGCCGGGGAGATCATTGGAACTGCACCCAAGGCTTCTTATTACCTATTCAGAACTGAAGATGGGGCTACTGAGTATATTATTGAAGAATACAATTGGGTATCTGGGGCGGAGTATGCCGACAGTGTTGGCTGCGATGTTCTGAATACATCTTTAGGTTATAGTGAGTTTGATGAAACTTTACAGAATCATACCTATGAAGACATGGATGGTAATACAACTCCAATCACCATTGGCGCTGATGTGGCGGCAAGCAGGGGTATGGTGGTTGTAAATAGTGCAGGAAACTCAGGGGCATCGCCATGGTATTACATTACTGCTCCTGCCGATGGAAATGAAGTCTTCTCTATCGGTGCGGTAAATGCTAATGGTTTTCCGTGGATATCCAGTGGAAACGGCCCAACCGCCGATGGCAGGACCAAACCTAACATAACGGCCCAGGGTGAAGCAGCTTATTATGCAAATACAACCGGAGGCTTTACATTTGGAAACGGAACATCACTTTCTTCCCCTATTGTCGCAGGCATGATGGCTTGCCTGTGGCAGGCAAGGCCAAATACCAGTAGTATGGAATTGATGAATGCTGTGCAGGAAAGTGCTTCCATGGCGGATGTACCTGATAATAAGATTGGATACGGCATCCCGGATTTCATGGCAGCCAATAATTTCCTTTCTATTACAGAGCAGGATGAGGAAGACCGTTTTTCTGAGGTAAGTGTCTATCCTAACCCATTTTCTGATCACTTTGAAATGAGGTTTACTTCGAATGAGACCGGGCCTGCCAGGCTGGTGGTGGTGGATATGACCGGAAGAACCATTCTGGAAGAAAACTACAGCATCACGATGGGAAACAATACTATCCGTATTGATGATCAGGGAAATACACCCTCGGGTGTATATTTTCTTCGTCTGGAAAGTGGAAAGTCAGTCCTGACCTCTAAACTGGTAAGACAATAAGATTTTAAAGATTCAGATCTACTGTGATCTGTTTCATTTTATCTTCTAATTGATCACGCACTGTTTCAAAATCGGCGACATCATTTAGCTCGTCTTTTACACCAAAATAGAATTTTATCTTTGGTTCTGTTCCTGATGGGCGCATACTTATTTTACTTCCATCTTCGAGGAAGAACTGGAGCACATTAGATTTTGGCAGTTCGATTTTCTCTTCGCTCCCTTTGATCATATCCCGTGCTACCGACAACTCATAATCTTTTATCATGACAACCCTGCTGTTGTTAATGACTGAAGGCGGATCTTCACGGAATCGCTTCATGATGGTTGCGATTTCTTCAGCCCCTGACATCCCTTTCTTTACTACGGCTATCAAGCCTTCAAGGTAGAATCCAAACTCCATGTAAATGTCCAGGAGAATGTCGTAGATGGTTTTGCCCTGAGAAGCCGCCCAGGCAGCCGTTTCGGCTATCATGGCACAGGAGCTTACAGCATCCTTGTCCCTGACAAAATCACCTATCATATAGCCATAGCTTTCTTCGCCTCCGGCGATAAAGGTTTTGATGCCTTCATTCTTACGGATGATATCTGCTATCCATTTAAAACCTGTTAGTACGTCATAACTTTCAATATCATACTTATTGGCTAGATCGATCAGAAGTTCAGATGTGACGATGGTTTTTACCATGTACTCTTTGCCGGTGATCTTTCCGTTTTCTTTCCATTTGCGGAAGATGTAATATAAAAGGACAGCCGCTGTCTGGTTCCCGTTCAGGAGAATGAACTTACCATGATTGTCTTTTACCGCAATGCCTACCCTGTCTGCATCGGGATCAGTGGCCATCACAAGTGATGCTCCTTCTTTTTCAGCTTTTTCTATGGCCATTGCCAGAGCTGATGACTCTTCGGGATTAGGAGATTTTACAGTAGGAAAGTTACCATCGGGGGTAGCCTGTTCATCAACCATACTGATATTGGTAAAACCAAAATTCTTCAGGCACAAGGGTACCATGGTAGCACCCGTACCGTGCAAGGGTGTATATACGATAGGGATATCGTGATATTTCTTTATGATCCCAGGGCTTAGCGACAGTTGCTTGAGCTGATCAAGGTAAAGAATGTCGGTTTCCTCACCGATAATCTTTATCAGATCTTCATTCCCCTCAAACTTCACATCATCGAAAGAGCTGATCTTCCTTACTTCCTCGATCACATTTTTATCGTGGGGTGGGATGAGCTGTGCACCATCATCCCAATATGCTTTATAGCCATTGTATTCTTTTGGATTGTGCGATGCTGTAACAACCACTCCGCTCTGACATCCGTAATGCCTTATGGCGAAAGAAAGCTCCGGAGTAGGACGAAGTCCGTCAAAGAGGTAAACCATAAATCCATTTGCAGAACAGACTTCAGCAGTGATCCTGGCAAAATAAGGGCTGTTGTTGCGCGAATCATATGCGATGGCAACTTTGATCTGTTTCTCTTTGCCATACACCTTCTTAAGATAATTAGCCAGACCCTGTGTAGCCATACCAACCGTATATTTATTCATTCTGTTGGTTCCAATCCCCATTATACCACGAAGTCCGCCGGTACCAAACTCCAGGTCCCTGTAAAAAGATTCAGTAAGTTCCTGCGGATCGTTTTCTATCATTTCACGGATAACACTCTTGCTTGTTTCATCGATGTTTCCGTTCAGCCAGTTATTGGCGTTTTTCATAACAATTTGATTGAGGTCGCTCATGATCTGTTCTCGTTTTCCAGGTTCTTAATGCATATTTTCAGTGATTCCTTCCAGTCAGGAATATTTATATCGAATTCTTTCTTGATCTTACTTTTGTCGAGCAGGCTGTAAGTTGGCCTGGCAGCTTTTGATACTCCATATTCCTCTGTGCTGACAGGCTTTACCTTGCAATCCAGTCCCGACAATTCAATGATAGCTTCTGCAAATGCTGCCCAATTGGTCAGGCCCTCGTTTGAAAAATTATAGGTCTGTACCTCTTTAAAATTATTTACTGCCGGAAGAATTACTAATATCGCCTGGGCCAGGTCGCCGGCATAGGTAGGTGTGCCATGCTGGTCATCGACTACACTCAATTCATTTCTTTCTGCGGCTAGTTTCCTAATGGTTTTTACAAAGTTGTGGCCATATTCGGAATACAACCATGAAGTACGGATGATAGCTGCAGAAGGCGCTGCAGTATGGACAGCCTGTTCACCGATATACTTTGAGTGGGCATACTTTGACTGAGGATGGGGCTCATCCAGTTCAGAATAAGCCGAACCTTTTTTTCCATCAAAAATGTAGTCAGTGGAGATGTGGATCAGGCCAATGCTGTGCTTTCTGGCCAGTCCGGCAAGGCTTTGAACAGCTTTTCCATTGATCAGAAGGGCTTGCATGGGTTCATCTTCGGCCTTATCTACGGCATTATAGGAAGCACAGTTGACAATCACATCCGCTTTGAATGAAAGAAGGAGCTTTTCTATGGCATCATAGCTCGTAATATCCAGGTCCTGAATATCAGTGAACAGAAATTCATTTCCGGGATATGCTTTGCTCGCTTCCCTGAGGGCTGTACCCAGTTGTCCGTTTGCCCCTGTCACCAGTACTTTCATATCAGCCATCAGCTTGTAGTTCACGAAAATATTCAATGGTTTTTTGCAGGCCTTCCCTGACTGGAGTAAGTGGTTCCCAATTCAGTTCTTTTTTAGCCATGCTGATATCCGGTTGCCGCTGCATGGGGTCATCTTCAGGCAGTTCGCGGTGGCTGATTCCTGAATCTGAATGTGTAAGCTCATTCACGAGTGAGGCAAGCTCAAGCATGCTCATCTCATTGGGGTTCCCCAGGTTCACAGGGCCCGTGAAGCTGTCTTCAGTATCCATCAGGCGGATGAGGCCTTCTATCATGTCATCGACATAACAGAAGCTTCTGCTTTGCTGCCCGGTGCCGTAGATCGTAATATCGTCACCCCTCAGTGCCTGCATAATGAAATTGCTGACCACACGACCATCCTGAGGGTCCATCCGTGGACCATATGTGTTGAAAATTCGTGCGATCTTGATCCTGACATTATTCTGTTTCTTGTAATTCACAAATAAGGCCTCAGCGCAGCGTTTTCCTTCGTCGTAGCATGCTCTTGAGCCAATAGGATTCACATTTCCCCAGTAGTCCTCCGTTTGTGGATGCACATCAGGATCTCCATAAACTTCACTTGTAGATGCCTGTAAAATCTTAGCACCGATCCGTTTTGCAAGCCCTAGCATATTTATACTGCCAGATACGGATGTTTTAATGGTTTTGATGGGATTTACCTGGTAATGGATAGGGGAGGCCGGGCAGGCAAGGTTGTAGATCTCGTCAACCTCAATAAAAAAAGGCATGGTGATGTCGTGCCGTATCAGCTCAAAATATGGATTCCCGACCAGGTGTAAAATATTTTGTTTGCTCCCTGTAAAATAGTTGTCGATGCAAATGACTTCATGCCCATCCTTGAGAAGCCTTTCGCAAAGGTGGGAGCCCAGGAATCCTGCGCCTCCGGTAACCAGTATCTTTTTTTTCTTCATATCAATGGCTTATTTGCCAATGGCAAAGTATTCAAATCCGTTTGCCTTCATTTCTTCATGGTCATAGATGTTACGCCCATCAAAGATCACCGGGCTTTTCATCAGTTCTTTTATTTTATGCAGATCCGGCACACGAAATTCTTTCCATTCAGTCACAAGCAAAAGACAATCGGCATCCGGCAAAACATCATATTGTCCATCACCCAGTTCTATGCTGTTTTCAAGCAGTCGTTCTGCTTCTTCCTTAGCTACCGGGTCATAAGCTGCTACCGAGCAGCCAGCCTTCAGGAAAAGATCGATCAACACCCTGGAAGGTGCTTCACGCATATCATCGGTTTGTGGTTTGAAGGACAATCCCCAAATAGCGATCTTTTTACCTTTAAGTTCCCCCTTGAAATACTCATGAGCTTTCTTGTAGAGTATCCCTTTCTGCCTGTCGTTTACGCCTTCAACAGCCTGAAGCAATTCCATTTCGAAATTGTTGTCAAGTGCTGTTTTTATAAGTGCTTTTACATCTTTTGGGAAGCAGGAACCTCCATATCCGGTACCGGGATAAATGAACTTGCTGCCAATCCTGGGATCGCTGCCAATTCCTTTCCTGACCATGTCGACATTGGCACCCATAATTTCACAGAGATTGGCTACCTCATTTATGAAACTGATTCTTGTTGCCAGCATGGCATTGGCAGCATATTTAGTCATCTCTGCCGATGGGATGTCCATGAATATCAAAGGATGTCCGTTCAGTGTGAATGGTTTATAAAGCTTTTGCATGATTCTGACAGCCCTGTCTGATTCAGTACCGATCACGATTCGGTCTGGTTTGAGGAAATCCTGTATTGCAGCCCCTTCTTTCAGAAATTCAGGATTGGAGGCCACATCGAAAGATATGCCGTTTCCTCTTTTGTCAAGTTCATGCTGTACAGCACTCCTGACTTTCTCACCGGTGCCAACCGGTACCGTACTTTTTGTGACTACCAGGATATAATCATCAATATTTCTTCCCACTTCACGTGCAACCTCCAGAACATATTTAAGGTCGGCGCTTCCATCTTCGTCAGGTGGCGTGCCCACGGCAATGAAGATCACTTCGCATCCACTGAGGGTCGAGGCCAGGTCAGTGGCAAAATGCAGCCTGTCCTTTTCTAAATTCCGAATGATCATGTCCTCTAATCCGGGCTCATAGATAGGGACGATCCCTTTTTTGAGGCCCTCAATCTTATGTTTGTCCACATCCACACAAGTAACATTGATGCCCACTTCCGCGAAGCATGTACCTGTTACCAATCCCACATATCCGGATCCTACTATTGTAATTTTCATCTTCTGTTATTCAATTTATTCGAGGCGATAAAGATAATACTTTTTAGTGTTGGGTTTTTGGCCCTTCAACTTCGCTCAGGACAGTTCATTGGTTGTTGGATTACTTATAATTAGTGGGATATATACTTGAGGCTTGTGCCAGCCTAATACTGGCAAAACAAAATAAGGAGATGCTAATCTTCCCATCCATAAATCCGATTGGAAAGTGCTAATACTTTATCTTTAGATCACTCTTATCCCACACTTTAAATGCTTCTATAGCTTCATCGCGCATCAAATTTACAAAGGGTATCTTCCGCTTTTCCGGTGGGAGTTCAATCTCCTGATAGATCACATCGTCATCGAAGCCGGATGCTGCTGCATCCTTTCGTGTGGCAGCATAATATACGTGATCGGGACGTGACCAGTAAATGGCACCCAGGCACATGGGACACGGCTCACAGCTCGAATAGATATCGCATCCTTCGAGCTGGTATGACCCCAGTGCTTTACATGCATGCCGGATGGCCACTACTTCTGCATGTGCTGTCGGGTCGTCAGTAGAAGTAACCTCATTCTTGGCACTGGCGATGACCTCGCCATCTTTTACGATCACAGCTCCAAACGGTCCTCCCTTTCCCTCCTCGACATTAAGTTTCGCGAGGCGGATAGCCATCTTCATGTATTCTTCATGGTAGTTTCCCATCGATCATAAATATTTATTCCAGTTTCCTTTATATGTCGGATGAGCAATTGCTTTCTCCAATATGTCCATAAACTCATCCCTTGGGATGTTTATTGCCCCCAGGCTCTTCAGGTGGCTCGTGTCCTGCTGAGCATCTATCAGCTCGAATTCCCAATGCCTGAGTAGCTTAATAAGCTGGTATAATGCAAACTTTGAGGCATCACGTTCTTTGAAGAACATAGATTCCCCGAAAAACACCCTGCCGATGGAAACGCCATACAGTCCACCAGCCAGTTCCCCATCTTGCCAGGTCTCTACTGAATGGGCGAATCCTTCTTCATGCAGTGCAATGTATGCTTCCAGCATCTCATCAGTGATCCAGGTGTCATCCTGCCCCATGCGAGGAATACTTGCGCAATTCCTGATTACATCTTTGAAAGCTTTGTCGAAAGTATAAGCATACCTTCCGCTGCGGACCAATTGCCTGAGGCTATGGCTTACTTTGAAATCCTGGGGAAATAAAACCATCCTCGGGTCAGGCGACCACCATAAGATGGGCGCATCTTTTCGTGGCCAGGGAAAGATGCCATTGGCATAAGCCAGGACCAGGCGGTCGATGGAAAGATCACCACCAATGGCCAAAATGCCTTCCTCCTCAGCATAAGATGGATGAGGAAAGCTAAGCTCCTTATTTAGCCTGAAGATCGGCATCTATTGTTTATATTTTATCCAGACATTTCGTGATACTTCCGCTTGTCTCTTCCACCTGCATGGCCGTTATGATCAGTGGCGGAGCGATACGGAAAGCTGACGGATTGAAAAGAAAACGGTCTGAAACCAGTCCTTGTTCCACAAACAGGCTAATCAACTTATCTGCAGCCTTTTCATTATGAAGTTCAACAGCCATCATCAATCCCTTCCTTCTAATCTCTTTAATAGCAGGATGCCCTTGCAATAAATCATGGAACTGCGCCCCACGATCTTCTGCATTATCATACAAATTACCTTTTATGATCACATCCAGGTTTGCCAGCGCGGCTGCACATGAGACGGGATGCCCGCCGAAGGTCGTGATATGGCCCAGCTCCGGATCATAAGTTAGTTTATTCATTAGCTCTCTGGAGCTTATGAATGCGCCTATGGGCATTCCTCCACCCATTCCTTTAGCAAGGCAAAGAATGTCAGGTGCAATATTATAATGTTCAAAGCTGAACAGCTTCCCCGTCCTTCCAAAGCCCATCTGTATGTCGTCAATGATCAGTAAGGTTCCGGTTTCATCACACCTTTGCCTGAGCTTCTTAATATAGCCTTCTTCAGGAAGTATGATGCCGGCCTCGGCCTGAATGCACTCCAATACTACGCAGGCTGTCTTATTCGTGATCTTGCTAAGCATATCATTCCTGTTAAATTCCAGGAAACGTACGCCGGGAATCAAAGGCCTGAACGATTGCTTCAAGCTTTCATGACCCAGGATACTCAGGGCACCTGCAGTACCTCCATGATAAGCATTTTTAAAAGCAATTATTTCTGTTCTTCCGCTATTCCTTTTCGCTAGCTTTAGCGCTCCTTCTATAGCCTCACTTCCGGAATTCACAAAATATACGGCATCAAGCTTAACAGGCAAATGCTTGCTGAGTTTTTCAGCCAATTTTACCTGTGGAGATTGTATATATTCCCCATACACCATCAGGTGTAAATACTTATCCAGTTGGGATTCAATAGCTTTTAATACCTCAGGATGGCGGTGCCCCACATTGCTCACTGCAACGCCCGAAACCAGGTCAGTAAAACGTTTTCCCGCAGTGTCATAAAAATAGATCCCTTCAGCACGGTCTACTTCTATAGCCAATGGCTGGCGGGAAGGCAAGCCCATATGGCGAAAATAAAGTTCTTTGAGTGTCGACATCCTATGTGGTTTTCTCATACAAATGTAATGAAAGATGTTAGTTATTTTGTTCATAAAATATTGTATGCTATAATTAAAATTAGACTATACTTGCACCTATGCATAAGTATTTTAAAGATAAGGTTGTTGTAATCACCGGAGCATCTTCAGGAATAGGGAAGGCCCTTGCCCTGGAATTTGCCGCTATGGGATCGCGGATCGTGATGGGAGCACGCAATGAGGAACGCCTGAACAATGCTATTGATGAGGTAAAAGGCAGGGGTGCCGAAGTTACAGGTCTTCCAACTGATGTTTCTGTGGAAGCTGATTGTGAGAAGCTTATAGAAAAAGGTGTTGAGGTATTCGGAACCATTGACATTATGATCAACAATGCCGGGATATCCATGAGGGCCCTTTTCGAGGATACTGAACTTGATGTGATCAAACAACTGATGGATATCAACTTCTGGGGTACCGTATATTGTACTAAATATGCATTGCCATACCTGCTCAAAAATAAAGGTAGCCTGGTAGGCGTATCCTCCATTGCAGGTTATAAGGGATTGCCGGGTCGCACAGGATATTCATCGTCTAAGTTTGCCATGCATGGCTTTTTAGAAACATTGCGTATAGAAAATATGAAGAGGGGATTGAATGTACTGATAGCCTGTCCTGGTTTCACGGCATCCAATATTCGTAACACAGCTCTGAACGAAAAGGGTCAGGTGCAAGGCGAATCACCCCGTGATGAGGGAAAAATGATGAGTGCGGAAGAAGTGGCCAGGCATATAGCCAGGGCTATATACAAGCGAAAGGACAGACTCACACTTACAACACAGGGAAAACTGACGGTTTTCCTGAATAAGATATGTCCTAAATTTTTAGATAAACAAGTTTATAAACATATGGCCAAAGAGCCAGATTCACCATTTAAATAATGATTGATATGAACACACTGAAACCGGAGATCAAGCCTAAGGAGGGCTTCGGGGAACTGCAATTTGGAGAAACTACTGACCATGTGACCAGGTTACTTGGCGAACCTGAAGAAGTAGAAACTATCCAGGACGAGGATGATTTTAATACCACCATCTTGAACTACTGGGAAGTTGGCGTTTCCGTCTTCTTTGAAGGCGTTGAAAAGTCTGTTCTTTCCTGCTTCGAGACTGATATTGAGGAATCTACCCTATATGGAAAAAAGGTCTTTGAAATGAATGAACTTCAGGTGATTGGCCTGATGAAAGAGCATGGTTTCGAAGTGGCTGAAACAGAAGAAGAGCCTGACGGTGAACGACGTATATCCTACGATGATGCCCTGATCGATTTCTTTTTCCATGAAGGGCATCTGCTTGCCGTAAACTGGGGTGTCCTTGTGAATGACCAGGGGGAGATTGAAGAATTCTAGCGAATTCAAATTCTAAGCTCTGGGATGAAAAAGCTGAATGGTACTCTTCAAATACTCCCTGTCCAGGTGAGTATAAATTTCGGTAGTAATGATTGATTCATGTCCGAGCATCTCCTGAACGGCTCGCAGGTCGGCACCACCTTCAACCAGATGGGTGGCAAAGGAATGACGGAAAGTATGTGGGCTGATCTTTTTCCTGATCCCTGCTTTTTCTCCAAGATCTTTTACGATCAGGAAGATCATGGTGCGGCTGAGCCGGCTTCCCCGGCGATTCAGGAATAGAATGTCCTCATCCTGCTTTTTTACTGAATTGAGTAACCTGGAGTTCGCCAGATAGAGATTGATATATTTCAATGCAGAAGTACCAATAGGAACAAATCGTTCCTTATTTCCTTTTCCGATCACCTTAATAAAACGTTCCTTAAAGAATATGTCAGTGATTTTCAAACTGACCAGTTCTGTTACTCGCAGTCCGCAACTATACAGGGTTTCAATGATCGCCTTGTTGCGTTCACCTTCGGGGCTGCTCATATCAATTGCATTCACAATAAGATCGATTTCGGCAGTAGAGAGAGTATCGGGCAGTTTACGTCCGGGTCTGGGCCCTTCCAACAAGCTGGCAGGATCATCGCTGATGATACCTTCAAGGATCATGAATTTGAAAAATGCTTTGATCCCCGATATAATCCTGGCCTGGGTACGAGCACCAAGTCCCAACTTGTTGATCTCCTTGATGAACGCCTGAAGATCGCTAATACTGATATCGGCAGGAGAGGATTTTTTCAGATATGAGTCTTCAAATACAGTAAACTTACCAACATCATTCAGATAGGCTTCGATGGTATTGGCTGACAGGGATTTTTCCAGCTTAAGATATGCTTTGAACCCGTTTATGTATACTGACCAGTTCACTACACAAATGTAGGTTTTTTAATTGTGCTCCTTCAGGGCAAGTACAAAAGGAATAGATCCAAAAGCAAGCCAGCCGCAAATGTTATATGTCATGGCCAGGCCAAGTTCATCAGCCAGTGCTCCTATAACAATGATAAGTGCTGCGCTGATGAAAAAGCTGATCAACATGTAAATACTGTTAAAAAAAGCGGGCCTGTCGCCGGCCTTGTCCTGTATCATGGCAAGCAGGACGGGAGTGCTGCCAAAGAGAGTGATGCCCATTAAGATCAATATAGGGAATGTCCATACGCTATCGAGATGAACAAATAATAACATCAAAACTGGTGAAGCAATTGCAATGATGAGCAGGGTGTTTTTTTGTCCTATCCTGTCGGAGATGGTCCCGGACAGAAGTGCTCCTGCAGCACCGGCCAGTTCAAGTACAGCCAGTGCGCTTCCCCCAACCCAGAGGCTGGTCCCCAGATCCAGGTTCATATAGGTTGGGAGAAAGGTTGTTAGTGCTGATTTGGTGATAGCTCTAAAGAAAGTAATACCCGTTATAAGTAAGAAAAATGGACCTAATGAGCGCAGGCTTGCCCATGCTCCGTTCTCTTTAGCCTTTTTGCTGATATCTTCAGATACTTTAATATTCTTGAATTTGAGGTAGAGGATGAAGGTGGCCATCAATCCGAAAGGCATCAGCTTCCAAGTGCCCTCCAAGCCCCAGACGGTCACAGCCCCAACAATGATCAGTGGTCCAAGGGTACGTGCCATCTCACCGCCAAACATGTAGAAACTCATTCCTTTTCCGACCTTCGACCCTGACAGTTTCTTGACCATTACAGGAGCGGGAACATGGAATAGCATCGAACTGAATCCCGTAACAAAAAGTAAAATCCCCAGCACTGCCGCATTAGGTGCAAGGCCGATCAGGCTCATGGCCACCGCAGTAACAGCAGGAGTGACGATAATCAAGTAGCGAAATGCAATCCGGTCTGCCATCAGGCCAACGAAAGGGTTTAGCAGTGAAGGAAGCCGCTGAAATAAGGAAAGTAGGCCTACCATAGTGTAATTGAGGCTCAGTTTATCAATCAGTAAGGGCAGGAGTGGGGCAAAGAAAGAAGAATAGATGTCGTGCACCAGATGTGCCAGCGAAACCAGTACCACATTTCCTGTTTGAAATGCAGATCCTTTTTCCGATCCGGTGCCCGCTTTTTGCATGGGGCAAATGTATACAATAAATGAAAAATAGCATGGCATAAGGCAAAAGACATAAAGCATAAGGCATAAGGAAGATGGAACCAGAAACCAGTAACCAGTAGTAATGTGCTAAGTGTCTTCCGCAGGTCTTAGCCATTTTCCCTTATCTCGATTTAAGGATATCCCTCATTGTTTTATCCCTTGCGTCTAGGCTACATTTGTACAGCGCTGCCATCTTTTTTGGGGGTAAAGGGAACTTTTGTATACCCCCCGGCGTATAAACCTGACAAACTCAAGATGTTATGACTAAACTCGATCAACTCCGTTACATTGACAAGTATATTGATGATGATCTGAGCAAAGATGAACTCAGAATGCTCGTTTATGATCTCATTAGTGATGAAAGCCTTCGCCGTAGTTTTAAGTTATTCAGCCAGGATAACTAAAAATAAGCCTACATGAAAAAGTCAGATCAGTTAAAATATGTAGACCAGTTTCTGGATGGGAAAATGAATAAAGCTGAATTAAGAAAATTAGTCAGCCATCTTTTACATGATGAAGGCCTGCTCAGGAATTTCCGTTTACACACCTCCATGAAGGGTATATTTTTATAAAATCCCATATGCTGAATTGCAAAACTTACTTGCAGATTGTCAAGAATATAGCAAGGTGTTACGGGGAGTAAGTTTGTAATAAGTCTTTATTTTTATTAGCGCGACAGAGGCTTATAAGATCACATGTAAATTCATACATGTGAGTTTTTGTGAGGTGCAAATATTGTAAAATCCTTCCAAATCGTCGGTAAATGTTATATTTTTACTGAACCCAAATACTAATTAAAATATATTATTAATCAATAATAACCGGTTTATAGCCTGACCATACTATAAAATCAAGGGGCTCAGAACCTCATGCATACTCCACAGACTTACCGGTTAGGTCAATAATTTTAATTCAGTTTATAAGGCAATATTAATGAGGTGCTGGTTAATGATTAACCAAGGCATCATTATACTTAAACCATCATCTTAATTCTAACGAATATTAAGATGAACAATATCATAAACTGAATGGTAGAGAAAAGGATAGGACTTATTATTGCTGATGATTCGAACATTGTGATCGAATGTTTCAGAAACTGGATAGACGATTCACCAATGATCAACCTGATCGGGATCGTCCATAAGACTGATGAATTGCTCAGTCTGATAGGAATCGAAGAGGATGCAATTATATTAAGTAGTTATCAGTGGGTGCTGAAGCAGGGCAAATCCAGCATGAACCGGATCATAACTGAAAACCGCAAGACCAGTATCGCCCTCAGTATGAACTCCAATAATTATGAATCAATCCACCGTCTAATAGATATGGGGATCAAAGGCTTTTTTGGCGACCTTACCACGAAAGAGGAGCTGATCAAAGGCCTCTGCGATATTCAGAATTACAATTATTATATGGCCCCTGAGATCCTGACCGAATTCATTGAGGTGAAAAAGTCAGATAATGGGAATTATTATCCCGAACGCTCGTACCTCACCAAGAGAGAACGTGAGATTCTCGAACTCGTCCTGGCAGGCAAAAACAGCAAAGATATTGCCAAGCGTTTAAACATTAGTAAAAGGACCGTTGATGGCCATAGGGCCAATATCAACAACAAATTTGGTGTGAGAAATACAGCCCAGCTTTACAAAAAAGCATTGACATATCTCTATTCCTTCTAATATCCTGACGAATTTCCTAAATTCCCTTACAGGTAGAAATATATCTGCACCTATACCCGGGTATTGATACCCAGGTATATTTACGTATGTATCAGTAACCCCGATAATTGAGTATTAATACTCTTTTATATGGGGTAGTAGGCATCTATTTTTGCTTCAGAACCCAGAACTAAACCTGAATCTGAATTTTATGATACGACCAAAAATCCCCCGATCATGGCCGGATTTGATACATCCGGCTATGAAACCGTCACATTGCAAAGCCTTATATTATTATTGTAGATGAGACGGTTTATATTTATATGTTTCATTGGACTTATCATGATCTCCTGCAGCAAGGAAGATTCTGAACCAATGTCACGAGAAATAATGTTTACGATCACCGCCAGGAGCAATGCATACAATTCTTTGTCGCTGAAAGACTGGGATTGTAAGCCCTACGATGCGGATTACATCCAGGTTGAGCTTAATGGCAATGATTATTTCTTGAACATTTTCAGGATAGATGATATTCTGTATAGTGAGAGTCTCAGGCCCCTTTTTCTTAATAGCTCGGACTCTATTGCATGTACGATCGGCAAATTCTTACTCTGGAATGAAGGTGAATATAAAGAATCAGACTTGCCAGGGACAGATGATACCATTGTAATGGGGACACCCGATAAGCTTTCAAACTATTCAGAGTTTGTTTCTCATACTGTAAGTTACACCTTTATGCTTCCAATGGTCGACAGGTTTACGATACCCATGGATGTGTTGTGTGTTGGAAACATCAAGTGAGAAATAAATGATGAACGCACTATTTATGATAGAGAGTCAATAGATATTTGAACCAAAAACGAATAAGTATGATTGGCGCCTTCACTTAATTTTATAAAGAATTGATCAAAAAGCAAAAAAATATCACCTAATAGTTAAAATTTAGAAAAATGAAAAAATTATTAGTTATAATACTTATATCCATATTGGTGACCGGATGCAAGAAAGATGAACCGCAAGAGCCCATTTTACAGCAAGGCGAGGTTTCTTTTAGCGCCGATCTGCAGGAAAAAGGGTTGAAGGATGTCCAATGCTATTTTGATAGTACTGGTAACCTTGTGGAGCCGACCTATGCAAAAGTAACCATTGGAGGGATGGACTATTTTCCGCTTGTTTACCGAATCGACGGCCAGTTGTTCACACAGAATATAAAACTTGATCCGGGCAATTATGAAGTTTCCTTTTTTGGATTGTATTCAGACACAGATGTGCTGTTGATGGCTACACCTGAATCAGGATCTGATTATGAAAACTACGTAAGTAAAACTGTACCCTTCTATATTGATGTTATTGCCTTTAACAAGCTTCAAATAGATGTTGATGTGCTCTGCTTCTGGCCTGATGAATGGTTTCCTTTCGGATTCGACTGGTTCCTTGTGAATGAGATCATTGTTTGGGAGCAGTGCTTCTTCGGTGATATCTGTGTGAAACACCCCAGTGATTACCTTGGTTCTAATTACGAACTGCAACCGAACGGAGTTCAGATGGATATGCCTGCTATTATGAGGTTAGACTTGTATAAATCCCTTGATGGACAAACCTGGACAGCTGATCCCATAGCATCATTTACAAATGATTTACCAGACTATTATGGTGCCGGTGCTCCATTATGCATAGAATACAGTGATGATATTGATGTGCCTGAATTCTTCAGGCTTGAATTATTTATCCTTGTGAAAAATGGGGATGACTTCGTTTATGAATGGTTCCATGACTGGTACTTCCAGGATGGTGTCATGATCGAAGATGGCGATGATGGTGTTGTTGAGTTTGTATTAGGTGAATGTAACCTCACAGAAACAGACCTTCAATTACCACCATACCAGGATCTGCCAGATCAGGTGGAATTGATCATCTCATATCCTGGTAATCCAGGATTTTGGGACCTTTATATCAATTTCTCAATTCCTGCTTGCGCTGCTCCTGCCACTTGCTGGGATATACCAATTGGTGTTAATCTGGCAGGATGGTGCGCTGATATCGATGGACAGATCCCAACAGGAACATTCATGTTTAATGTGTACCCATCGCTATATGATCAGAACTGGCCGGCAGGTATGCCTTTTACTAAATTCGACATATCTAAAGTGAACTGGTTGTTTAACAACCTTGAATCCTTTGGAATAGACCCATTAAACTTGGATATTTCAGATGGACTTGAAATACAGGATGCCATTTGGTACCTGCTGAATGGATATGGAACACCGAACGATATGGCTTTGGCAGCAGAAGGGGAAGGTGGATATATGCCTCTCCCGGGTGGATGGGCCGCAGCGATCTTAATTAAACATAATAACCCTGATTACCAGGTGCTGTTTACTGTAGTTGACCCCTAATAGATCATTTTACCATAACCGAGGAAGCAGCTTCGGCTGCTTCCCGGTTTCTCTAGCAAAACCCGTCCTGAACACAGATAGAACGATCTGAACAGGAGGGTATCATGAACTCCTATTTAATAAGAATAAATTATTATTTCTGTCCGGAAGGTAGCATAATGCCGCTTCCCGGTTTTTTATGGATTTGTTTACCCATTTATATGTAATGTTTTTAAATAACATCACTGATAAAATGTTCAGATCGAAAATGATTATATTTGGAAGAAAGAATTGAATAACTCGCTTGAGTTTAGTTGTAGGATTTGCTTGAAAGACATTATTACCTTATTCTTTGACAACTCTATGAAAAAACATCTATTCTGCCTGCCATTTCTGCTACTCTTTTTCTTTCATGCATCAGCACAAGATATTACGGTAACAGGGAAGATCACTTCCCCAGATGATGAATTAGGTTTGCCCGGGGTTACTGTCATGATCAAAGGCACCACCGTTGGGGTAGTGACAGATTTAAATGGTCAGTATGTACTTCCCGGGATCGCGGAAACAGATATCCTGATCTTTCGCTACGTCGGTTATGAACCGCAAGAGATTACAGTGGGATCACAAAGATTGATCAATATTGAAATGCAGCCAACAGCTGAGATGCTGGATGAAGTGATTGTAACTGCCCTGGGTGTAAAGCGTCAGAAGCGCGATATTGGTTATTCTACGGAAAAGATAGAAGCGGACCTCATTGTAAGGTCCAATGCACCCAATGTGATCAGTGCCATTACAGGGCGGGCAGCCGGTGTGCAGGTATCCCAGGGTGATGGAGTCGATGGAGGAACCACCCGTATAACCATTCGTGGAAATAACAGGATGGACGAAAATAACCAACCCCTTGTTGTCGTGGATAATGTACCCATGGAGAATACTCCCGGCTTGACCAATATTGGCAGGGGAGTGGACTGGGGAAACCCACTGGCGGACATTAACCCACTGGATATTGAAGATTATACCGTTTTGAAAGGTGGAGCAGCATCGGCCTTGTATGGTTCAAGGGGAGCCAATGGAGTGATCCTCATTACAACCAAAAGAGGAAAACAGGGGAAAGGCATAGGTGTAAACTATAGTTATTCTTACAAGTTTATTCAGCCATATCGTTTCAGGGAAATGCAGAATAAATATGGTGCCGGGGGACCTATCTCATTCACTCCTCCCGGCTTTCCAATGGACGGGGATACTTTATTGTACCCCGGCGTTTATGGCACCGACAATCTGATCCTTAACGAGGATGGTGATGTTTCTTCTACCACAGCCGAGTTTGGCTACTATGGATCTTCAGTTTCCTGGGGGCCTGAAATGAACGGTGAGACTGTACGTTGGTGGGATGGGCAAATGCGTTCTTATTCACCACAGCCTGACAATTACGAGTCGGCATTCCACAATGGCTCTACGCAAACACATAATATCTCTGCTTCAGGTGGAGGCCAGAGAGGAAATATGCGTGTGTCCATCACACGACAGGATCATGATGCGATCATCGATAACAGTGATTATGACCGGACAACGATTAACCTTGGTGCAAACCTTAAGGTGTCAGATAATGTCATTGTTGACTTCAGCTTCTCTTATATTAACTATAATCGCCTGAATAGTCCCACACTGGGTGATGAATGGAACCGATCATTTAACAAGGGATACCTGTATTCCTGGCCCAGAAGCTACCAGAACCTCGACAGGGAAAATTATCAGCTGAAGGATGGATCCCGTAATCCGCAGGAGGGTTATCCTTTTCAGTATGTTTCGCGATATCTGTGGTGGAACTACTATAAAAACAATACAAATCTGCAAAGAGACAAATATCTGGGGGCATTGACACTGACATATAATATTACTCCCTGGCTAAGCATTATGGGACGAATAGGCAGGGATTTTACTCTGGAACAATATGAAATACGAAACACACCCAGTGATCTGATCGGCCTGCAGGATGGTTATTATTCAAATAGTCTGAACCGGACTTATTCTGATGTTTTTGAGGGATATCTGACTGCCAACAAAGAGAATATATTCAATTCCCGCTTGAATGTAAACTTTACTCTGGGGGCCAGCCGCTGGGACAGGAACCTGTATGGGATCAACGGGCATTCCTCACGTACGTGGTATTATCCCGATATGTACTTCTTTGGCAATTATACAGAGACAACATATACTACGGATACACTCGGGAATGTTATCGTCGATCAACAGGGGAATACACCCGGTGATCTGGTGCCCGGTGAAGCCATCATCCAGGAACGAAATAATTCGGTATTCTCTTTTGTAAATCTTTCCTACGACAACTACCTGTTCGTCGAACTGACAGGAAGGAACGACTGGACATCTACATTGCCCCCGGAGGCCAATTCCTATTTTTATCCTTCAATTTCAGTGAGTTTTATTGCCTCCGAGTTGATGAATATACAGGGAAAGATTCCATGGATGAATTTTGTAAAGATCAGGGGAGGAATTGCGCAGACAGCTACAGATACCGATCCTTACCAGCTGAATTTTAATTATAATGTAGGAACTTTTGGCGGGCAGCAAACCGCTTCATTCCCCGGAACAATTCCACCCTATCAATTAACACCTCAAAGGGTGAATGCCTATGAAGCAGGCCTGAACCTGGGTTTCTTCGAAAACAGGATCGATTTTGATTTTACATATTATTACCTGTATTCCTTCTCTCAAATCCTTCCAGGTCTTCCCGTACCAGTTTCTTCAGGTGCTTCATACATAACCATTAATGAAGGCGTGCTGACCAACCAGGGCTTTGAGATCATTCTGAATGCGGTTCCTATTCAAACTCCAAATTTTTTGTTTAAAACCGGTATCAATTTTTCGAGGAACAGAAACCGTGTTGAAAGCCTCGGGGAGAATGCAAAAGTGATGCCTATTGGCGACATATGGGGCCTGAACGGTCCTGAAATGGCATTGCGTGAAGGGGATGACTTTGGTACAATTTACGGATATGATTATGTTTATCATGAAAATGGTGAACCCATCCTGAATGACGATGGTACGCAATATAAGATCACGGACACACGCGTTCCCATTGGAAATGCATCCCCGGATTTTCTGGCAGGCTGGTATACACAGTTCCAATGGAAAGGCTTTACACTAAGCACACTGATCGATACTAAATGGGGCGGCGATATTTATTGCGGCTCATATGTGATCAATTTGCAGACAGGAATGAGCCCGGAAACACTCATTGAGCGTGATGGGGGAGGCTTGCCTTATACAGACCCTGACGGAAATGTGAGCAATATTGGCGTGATCCTGCCAGGTGTATATGAGGATGGAACTCCAAACGATAAGGTCGTGCACTATTATTATAAATATCTCCCGAATGCCGGTGGCTGGGGCAAGTACCTTTCAACACCAGGAGTGATAGAGAACTCGTGGATAAAGATGCGAGAGATATCATTAACCTACACTTTTCCGAGAAAACTGGTGGATAAGACGAAAATATTTCAAAACCTGGTTTTAACAGTCGCTGGAAGAGACTTGTTCTACATTTATTCAAGTTTGCCTGATAAGATAAACCCTGAAGGAATAATGGGAACAGGAAATGCCCAGGGCTTTGAATGGGCATCCATGCCCAGCTCAAGATCGATCACCTTTGCAATATCAGCATCTTTCTAAACCAGTATTATGTTGAAAAAGAATAATATAATTGCCATGAAGCCAAGCATAAAACTCTGTAGCATATTGATCATTCTGATCGTGGCCTTCACTTCGTGTAAAAAGAATTTCGAAGAGATCAATACCCATCCACATCAATTCACTACGGCCAGTGATGGTTCCCTCTTCAATGGTATCATTCAGTCATTGGTGCTTACCGGAAACGAGCAATTTTATATCCATAATGAGATCCTGTACAAGCAAACCCAGATGGCTGCCCTGGGAAAAACAGCCTGGGGAAACTTTACCCTGGGTACTGAGAGCATGTGGGGAAACTACTATTTATCGCTGCCAAGCTTCAGGGAACTGGAAAATCGCTTCAATACCATTGAGCAGACTGGAGAGGTGCTCAATATGAAAGCCATGCTGAAGATTGTTTTTGCATACAAAACATTTAAGCTGACTGATTTTTTTGGTGATATGCCTGTATTCAATGCCGGTTATGGATACCAGGACCTGGCGTACCTTTACCCGGCATATGATAGCCAGGAAGAGATATACAAGTATTTGCTTGAGGAACTGGAATGGTGTGATGAAAATATTGATGTAGATGCTGTAAGTGAGGAACCCTTTACTACATTTTCCGGTTTCGATGCCCTTTTTAATGGCGATATGCTGAAATGGCAGAAGTTTGCCAATTCACTGCGCTTGCGATATGCTCTTCGGATGAGTGAAAAAGAACCTCAACTTGCAGGTGAGATCATTAAAACCATAGTTGATGAGGGCCGACCAATCATTCTGGGCTACGATTTCATTGCCTTTGTCAACGAAAGTGTATGCCTCTGGCCATCAGAAATGGGGTTCAGGAATGAGGGCTTGTTCTGGTCTTTCAATGAGCATAAGAACCTGCGCATGGGAAGCAATATCTGGCATATGATGTCGAGTCACGACAGTATTGACGGCAGTGGTATCTTCGATCCAAGGGCATATATCTTCTTCGAGACCAACAACGCCAAAGAATGGATTCCTTATCCGCAATTGCCGGAACCAAATACACCAACCATTGGCGGGATCCCATATGATGGGCATCGGGATAACAAAGGTGCTTATGATATTAAGGGTGGTGAATGTATTTATTCCATATTCAACTATTTTATTATCAAGGATGAGGATTTTATGCCTGTTCCACTCTTCACAGGTGCAGAAACACATTATATCCTGGCAGAAGCCTATTTCAGGGGAATTGGTCTGTCGGTGGATATGGACCAGGCCGACATTGAATACATGAACGGAATAAATACTTCAGTAGTATGGTGGATGGAAACAGCCGCCGGATCCAGACTTCCCCTGTCAGGTCAGAAGATGGCTGATGTGATCACTATTCCGTCAGGACTTGGACCGAACTCAGTATTGAATGTATACGGCTCATGGATGGCCACTTCAGATGAAGAAAAGTTAAGGAATATTTATACTCAACGTGCCCTGGATGCCTTTCGTCAGCCATGGGAAGTTTATGCACTTGAGCGTCGTACGGGCATGCTCCCCCGGGAGGGAGATCCGATGTATCATTACAGGCTGCCATATCCGCCTACAGAAGTAGAATATAATAGCGACAACTGCGCAAATGCTATCAGCAAACAAGGTGGTGATACACCTGAGTTCAAACTCTGGTGGATCCCTTAATGGCCTTAAGAAATAAGAAACTATGATATTTTAATTAGATATATCGAGACTAATAATTTAAAGTATATAACTATGAAAAAAATCTACAGGAAATTTCGACTGCTGCTACTCATGATCCTGATTGATGCAGCCTGCATTGCTTCTCGGGCAATCCAACCAGTATCTCCATTTCGATAGGGAAGATGATTTTGTGATACTACAGGATGCCGGACAATATGTCGATGGAGCAACAGCCCTCACCATGACAGGCTGGTTTTTGTGTGACGAGTTGAATTACGGGCAGGGATATTTCGGCTTCAGGTCGGGCTCCGGAGACGGTGAATTTTACCTTATCCAGTTGAATGACGGAGAGATGGAATGCCGCCTGAAATCCACAACAGGCTTGCATGAATATAAGGCTCTGAACGCAGCCATCCCACAGGTATGGCAACATTTTGCATGGGTTTACGATGGGTCTTCCGTAAAACTTTATGTGAACGGTGCACTACACGGAAGTTCATCAGCTTCAGGTGTATTCTCAAATCCCACTGTTCCTTTTGGAATAGGGAAAAGCCTGCTGGGCGGTTTTAATTTTGTTTATGGTGGTGGAATTGATGAAGTAAGTGTTTGGGATAAAGCACTTGATGAGACTGAGATTCAGGATTTGATCGATAATGAGCTGACGGGTAATGAACCTAACCTTCAATTGTATTATAAGTTTAACCAGGGTGAGCCCGGTGGCAACAACACAGGGATTACCCATCTTATGAGTACTGTTGACAGCCCTGTTCGCGATGCTGAACTAATGAACTTTGCGCTGAATGGCAGTACCTCTAACTTTCTCGGAACTCTCAATCCAGGATACCAGGCAATCTCTTTTCCTCAAATACCGAACCATCTGACAACAGATGCTCCTTTTGCCCTTGAAGCTACAGCTACATCAGGGCTGGAAGTGTTGTTTGAAGTACTCTCTGGCCCTGCTACTGTTGATGGCAGTACATGTACGCTGACCGGAGATCCGGGAGAAGTGGTCATCAAAGCTACACAGCCCGGAAATGGAACATATACGCCGGCTGCCCCGGTTATTAATTCGTTTATGGTCATCAACCCTGTTACTCATGTGCCGGACATCGATCCACGTAACCCACTTGCAGGGGATGTGTATGTTCCTGAACTGGGGTATATTCAACTTGGCAGCCCTTGTCACAATAGATTATCCTGATCTGTTCTCAGTTTCATCGGTGCAATTCGACGTAGGTGGTCAGTCATTAAATCCGACCGACTGGGGTGAAGGATACTATTCAGGCTGGTGGCCGGTGCCTGAGTACGGAAACCATAGCATTACGATCACCGCTACCAATAATTATGGATATACTGCCACCGAAACTGTAATCATCAATGTTACCGCTGATGTGATGGACCTTCAGGTGCAGGCAGCTGATGATATATGGTTGAATACCGCAAACCCTTCAATTATCGTGGATGCCGAATTGCCTTCTTATTTAGGCGCTTTTGATGAGATCATTGCCACACTTGAATTAAGCTGCCCTCCTGGCGGATGTGGTGCATGGGACAGGGTGGCTAGCATTGATGCCAGAGGACACAATGGTGAATGGGTAGAGATCATCCGTTATATTACACCATATGGCACTGCATGCTCACATACCATAGATCTGGCCGATTATGCTTCGATCCTGCAGGGAAAAGTTTCTTTCAGGCTGAACTGTGCAACATTGGATAATGGATATTACTGGGATCTGAGCTTTAACTTCAATGAAGGCACGCCTTTATATAATTACAGTGATATTGAAACCATCTGGTGGGAAACTTATCAGTTTGGCGATTATGCCAACCTTCAGCCGGTACCGGATGTGAACTTCACCTTCCCGGAAAATGCCGAGGATGCCAAATTGAAACTGGTTTCAACAGGCCATGGATGGGATGTTAACAATTCACAAAATGCTGCTGAATTTTATGAAGCCACACACCATATTTATGTCAATGGCGACGAGACCTTCGAGCAGTACAACTGGTATGATTGTAACCCAAACCCCGATGGATGCCAGCCGCAGCAAGGCACATGGTATCATGACCGTGCAGGATGGTGCCCCGGTGCCATTGCACAATGGTTTGACTACAGTCTGACCTCCTTTGTGCAAGAAGAAAGCCTCCAGTTTGGCTATGTGTTTTATGAAAACTATGTAGATTATTGCCATCCAAACCACCCCGATTGTGTAACAGGTGTGACCTGTCCAAATTGCAGCGACGGATTCAACCCACACCTGGTCGTCGCCTGTAATCTTGTTGTTTATTCTGATATACCCATCGACGGCGGTACCATGGTTTCCGTAAATGAGCATATTTACGATCTGGGCACCTATATCAGGCTTTATCCCAATCCAAGTAACGGGATGATGACCCTGGAATTTCACGGCAAAGCTGATTTCGATGAAGCTCAGGTCAGTGTGGTCGGATTAACAGGAAACCTGTATGACCAGTTTACATGGCATGGTGAAACCACCACCCTGAACCTAACTGGACTGTCAAGGGGAGTGTATTTTGTCAAGATCAAGACAGAGGAACAGTTGGAGATGCGGAAGATTGTGATACAGTAGGCCTTTAGTAATAGACCTGGCAGGTCCTGGACCTGCCAGGTCTATTCTGTTTTCCTTTGGTGAAGCCGCCAAAAGGCTTTACTTTTATATCCAATCTTATTCTGACTTAATGAAAAAGCTTATTCCTCTGGTGGGAGCATTGCTAATTGTTTTTCAATGTTCGGCACAACTTGATCAATTCCAGGATACCATTTATCATTTTTCATTTGACTACCCTGATTCCTGGGTGCAAACTGATGGATTTAATAAGAATCATCGGGCACGAATTACGTCTGAGGATGGATCTGTCCGATTGGAGGCGTATGGCATATTCGTTGAAGCAGGCTATATCGATATTGAGACCTTTGCTGAGAAGGATACGTCAATTTTTCCTTTACTTGGTGCTGTTACGGAAACTGAAAATGTAATGGTGGTTCCGTACATCGGGGAATACCTGGCCTATTTGGCTGAGGGGGCCGATGATATTATTGAGATAAGAAAAAAGTACCTTCCGAATAAAAATGGCGAATATGCAATTTCCTATTTTGCTGTGGATGAGCATTATGCCTATGCCCTTATCGCGTATTCAAAATCTGAGAATTTCGAGGACATAGAGGAAGTATTCGATAGCTTTGAGAAAACTTCAACTGCAAGGATCAGACAAGAAAATAATCAGTCCTCTGTTCATAGGGAAAAGGTATTCTACAAAGCACTTACCTGGTTTTTGATCTTTATATATTTCTTCCTGCTAATGTTTGCGGGGAGGAACTTTAAGAAGTTCAGCCGACAAAGGAAAACTCTGCTAAAATTTAAGTCAAAACAGACTGATGTAAGCAAGACAGACAGAAGGTGGCAACACGCCTTCAAAAGAGCTACAAGAAAGTATGTTTTTGCAATAGGATTATGCGTATTCCTGTTAATTGCAGGGATATCCCTGAATCCTTCGAACTGGTATATTTATCTAGCTGTTCCCGGAGCTTTTATCATGGGCTACTTCGGCTTTACGCTGGTGGTTGATGATCCTGAATAAATTCTACTTTTTGAAGGTATCAAGCTCCTTTTTAACAGCTTTAGCCTGTTTCTTTCTCCCCATGCCTTCAGGATATCATACTGGTATTTCAAGCAAAATTCAAGAATTTCTTTCTTGCCTTCTCGCCGGCTTAATTTCTCCAGGTCCTGTGATTTCTTGTATGCAGACTCATAATCGCCGGCCTTTTCATAATGGAGCCAAACCTGATTTTGAAGGTTATCCATGAGGCTTTGCACATCCTCTAACTCAATACATAATGGCTCCGCTTCGATATATTTTATCAGAGCATCTTCGAATTTTTCCAATTTATACCTGAGAATAGAAGCCTGGTTGTGCAGACATCTTTTTAGTTCCTTTTTATCAGCCAGGGCACGGCAGTATTTTTCCTGGCCCTGGAACATCTCAAGAGATTTTTCAAAGTTTCCCTTTTCATACATGAATACACCCAGGTTGAATAATCCGTCCATGACCTTATTCCTGTCACCGATCTCGAAATTTAATCCTACATATTGATCCATGGAAGCAACAGCCTCATCATATTTTTTTTCACCGGATTGAGACATTGCCTGGGCCCAGAGTATGGAACACCTGGATACAGTATCTGTAACCTTCTTATCCAGCACTCTCAGCTCATTATACTCCAATAATGGTCTCTCAAGCCTCGGTGCTGCATTATCATCTTTTTTAACGATATCAGAAAACATCTCATCGGTGAACTTGTCAAAAAGCTTATCGTTTTTGCTTTGTCTTTTATACTCCCCATATTTCCAGAGAGCAGTTTCCTGTTCACCTTTCTTCAATGACAGATATGCCTGGTCATGAAGGATCAACTTGATATTTTTCTTGTCAAGAACTGCCTTACATATTTTATCAGCTTCCTGGTACTTTTCTGTAGCAGCATTCAGATCATTCAATTTATGTAATGAGATCCAGGCCTGGCTGATCAAACTGTAGATCACAATTTTTTTTTGTCCATATTTTCGGGCGAACATTTCAATGACTTGAAATTTATCCCTGGCACCGTTGAAATCACCCTTATCCTCTAGCACTTTCGCTTCCGCCAACAGGCTATCCATATCCTGGCTTTCTTCTACAACTTTAAACTTAAACCATTCCAGCTCATTCAGTTGCCAGTTTATGGTGTTTCCGTCCAAGCTCACTTTTAGCGGTATGTCCCAGGATTTTGAAGATTCAGAACATTGGACAATACCATCATAAGTGTTGTCAGTGGATTCTTTTAAGGAAAGTTTGATGAAGGTCAGACTGGCTACCTGCCTGATATTATATTCGTTTACAATTTCCCACAATAGTCGATCCTGTAGCTTTTCGATTGACATGAATTGAAAATTTAAGATTGGTCTGCAATTTTTCTGTGATCTTATCTAATACAAATTTAATTAAATACTCCGCAAGATTGCGATTAGCTGAGGATTTTAAATTTGCACAGAGAATATTGCCTTAGGGGCCCTCGCTGCCATTTCTTTGAAGGTACTTGCGTCTGGCTTCTTCGGGATCAGCGTCCAGGGGTACATATATTTTAGTCCTCATGTTTACAACAACTTCCTGCATTTTCGACAGGTCAGGTGATACAAAGGCTTTTTGTTTTTTCTCAGCCATTTAGTTTTCATTTTAATGAAGGGTTTGTACAGATACAAATTATCTATTAATATCCATTTAGGGCCCTTAAAACAGGTCCTTTTGCTGACGTATTTATCAGTTTTTTGTGATTCAGGTCAAATAAACCAGGTCTGTTTATTTAATAATCTTAATTGAGGAAAATCTCCTTTAGCGACGAAATGTATTCTCCTGAATGAATTTTATATAGATATTTTCAAATATAAGAATAAATTAGATATATGCAAGTTATTTTATGATTAATTAACAAATAAGGGCGGGCACAACTCGAGATGCATTCAAAATAGTTGCCTGTCCTGGGGTCAGCAAGCAGCCAACAGCCAGATGTAAGTGCCTAAAGTGAGCTAGAGTGCCTTGAGTTATTTCCCCGCTCGCGCGCATCTCGGATGCGTGTGTAAACTTATCTCTCCTACGCCAGCGCCTCCGCAGAGTAACTTCAGCGCTCGCGGAAGGCTTCGGCGAGCAAATTCGTCAGGATGACCGTTACAAACGACAAGCCTCCGACATCCAGTAATCAGTAACCAGGATCTAGGATCAAGTAACTAGTATCCAGTATCTAGTATCCAGTATCTAGTATCCAGTATCTAGTATCCAGTATCTAGTATCCAGTATCTAGTATCCAGGTTCCAGAAGCAAGTGCCTAGAGTTTGGAGTTACTGCACCACAAATTTCCTTGCTTGCAGCTCTCGGTTTTTGGTCCTCGCTATAAGGACGTAGAAGCCTTTTTCCCAGTCGCTTACATCAATGCTTAATCCATGGACGGAATCGATATTCTTACTGTATTTAGCATTACCAAGTGAGTTATATATCAGAATCTCAGTAATCATAGGATCTGAGATGCTTATAGTAAGCATCTCACTCGCAGGATTCGGAAAGAGTATTAAGTCATTTTCTTCGTGCTGTATAGGATCTTTGATATCTGTAAGTAAAGAACAAAAACATTCCTCACAAAGGGGATTATTTAGATACAAGACAGTTTCCTTGTCCTTGATACAAGCAACACCATAATTATCACCACATAGGGAAATATCAGAAATCAAGGAGTTGAACAATCCGTACCATTCAATACTGCCAATACCTTCAACCCAGGTATCATTCATAAGTTCGCCTTCCAGACTCCATTTCTTTCGATACTGGCCGTTTTCAAGCAATAAAGAGTCTATACCGGTGACTACTTTGAAATGATCTTGCGACCAGAATTCAACATTATTATTACACAATCCTCCACCGATAGAGTACCAGGCGGTGTCTCCAATCTCTAGCGAGAAATCGTAGAGCAGACACTCTTCATATTCTGGCATAAGTATAAAGACCTTGCCATCTTCAGTGTTTCGAATAGCAGCAAAATAGCTGGCATTAAATCCCGATAGGGTGGAATCGTACAGGGAGTAAACTTTTGAATATGTATAGGAGGTGTCGAGATCAGTGATATTTATAAGGGTGTCCCCGATAATGCCGTAGCGAAAACGCCAGGTGTCAGAGGTGAACGCATTGTCACCAATAATGTTCCATATGGCACTGTCTTCAGGAAAAATAGGTGGCGACCCAATACTTACCTGTATTATGGCAGAGTTCTGACAGCCGTTGACATCGGTGACCGTAAGCTGAACTGCAAAAGCCCCTATGGTCTGATAACTATGAATCGGGTTTTGTAATACTGAAAAGTTTCCGTCATCAAAATCCCAATCCCAGCTTACGATAGGAGCATTTGAAATTCCTGAAAACTGTATTGAGTCTCCTGGGATGGTATTAAGCGGGCTGGCATTTATATCAACATCAGGAAGTGGATTCAAGCTTACAGGATATGCTATAGAATCAGAACAGCCATCTACATTCATCACAACAAGAGAGACAGAAAAGGGACCAGCACCTGGGGTGAATAAGTGTGATGGGTTTTGAAGGTTGGATATATTGTTTGCTCCAGATGCAGGATCACCAAACTCCCAATACCAGCTAATGAGGTTGTTGCCACCATTTGGTGATGAAAGATCAGTAAAGGATACAAGTTGTTGCTCACAGGCAGAAGAATAGGTGAAATCTGCCAGAGGACTTGTGATGACGTTCACATTTCTAATTGTGCTGTTGGTGCAGCTTTCAGAATCCTTTATGCTTAAAGTTGCCTGAAATGTACCAGGATAAGGATATAAATGAGATATATTGGGGTCGTCGGGATAATTTATTGTCTGACTGCTACCATCGCCAAAATCCCAAATCCATTCTACAAGCCAACCATTAGGTGTAGAAGATATGTCGAAGAAGTAAACCGAGTCATTATTACAGGATGGTGCAGATGTGTTAAAATCAGCGATAGGCAAAGGCTTAACCATTACAGGATAGCTAACAGAGTTGGTACATCCTGAGGTGTCTTCAATCATCAGTGAGACTGTGTAATTTCCGGCAGACGAGTATGTGTGAGTAACATCTTGTGTGAAACCCACACCACCATCACCAAAATCCCAGCTCCATATAAGTCACTGCATTAGCAGCAGTGGAAAGCCCGTAAAAGTTTGTAATACTGCCAAGACATGTTGGATCAGGATCGAAGGTAAAGTCAACATCCGGTAAATCTGCAATAGTCAGCTGGTTAATCGCAGTATCACTGCAGCCATTCATATCCGTGACTACCAGAGAGACTGTGTAAATACCGGGAAACATAAAAAGATGAATTGGATTCTGTATACTAGAAGTAAAGCCATCGCCAAAGTCCCAATACCAGGCAACGATGGGATTTCCTGATGTGCCAAAGAATGAAGTTACGCCACCATCACATGTAATTTCAGGATTCCATGTGAAAAAAACTGATGGAAGATTAGGAACTGCGACCACTTGTGTGACATTATCAGTACAGCTAATCCCACTTGAGTCTACAGTTACTGTAAGAGTAACGTTGTATGTTGAGCCAGGAACAAAAACATGAAGCGGGTTTTGCAGTGTGGATGTATTGCCATCACCAAAATCCCAATCCCATGCTACGATGAAATAAAATGGGGCAGCAGTCGATAAGTCTGTAAACTGCACCGTTGAACAGACCGTCAGTGTGCTGCTGAATGATGCATTTGCGGCACATTGTCCTTGAGCACCTAAGTGTCCGGTCATAATAACAAGCAGAAAAAACAAGAGCTTAGGTAAGTTTTGTTTTTGCAGTTTGTGTTTGGCTCTCATATTAGTTGAATTAAAATATTGCATCGAATATACAAATTTATCTCCCATGCTCGCGCGCACTCCAGATGCGTGCGTAGTTTTAGCTCATCTCCAGCGAGCAACCAGAAACCAGTAGCCAGGAGCAAGTTCCTAAAGTGAGCTAGAGTGCCTAGAGTTTGGAGTTACTTCCCGATACAGAATATGACCAAATCTGAAAAGGTATTAAAAGATAGGCATTTATGGAGTAGGAGGGAAGGGTGAGTTACAAATAGGTTACAGGATTGATGATAAAATCAACTTTGATCGAATATATCTTTTAGTAGTTCATTTACAGATTCTGCACTCAAGTTATTCGCGATTACTACTCCAAAATTAGACAACATACACCCCGCTGCGTTTGGGATGACAAAGACGTTTTATTTTCCAGTAAGGGTAAAAGTCTAAAAGGGTAAAATTTGAGAATTAATCATTAATTGTGAAGATTTCTGCCATTTATCAATGTTTTGCAATTATGAAACTTACACTTAAATACCCTGATGATTTTATGGAAAAATAGAAATAAGGCGAAGTAATAGAATAATTTATTACTACCTTTATATAAACCGATAGCAGACCCTCACATTAGGTCGATATTAATAACTTAAACCAATCATCATGAAAACAAAAATTGTTTTAAGTATAATTGTAATTCTATTTTTGGGATACAGTTCAGTGTATTCCCAATGTGTAAACTGTCCCGGTAGTAGTAATAATGGAAGTACAGCTACTGCATTGGGTGATAGTTCAACAGCTCAGGGGCATGCAGCATTTGCCTCCGGTTATCAAAGTATTGCAGAAGGCAATTATTCTACAGCCCTTGGCTTTGAGGCCTACGCACAGTCAGCTACATCCTTTGCAATAGGCCACTATGTGAAAGCAAGTGGTGATAGGAGTATTGTAATCGGCAGTGGGGTAAGAAATGCGAGCCTTTATCTTGAAAACAATGACGGTCCCAGCTTTATGGTGGGCTTCAACAGCCGGAATCCTACTTTCTTTGTTTCCAAACCAGAAGAGCCAGGCCCTTATTTTGATAAAACCGGCCGTATTGCAATTGGTAATATCAGAAATAGTAATGGCTACCTAGATCCACAAGCCAAACTCCACCTGCGTTCAGATGAGGGCGAAGCAGCTACTGTCTTTGTCGAACCTTCAAATTGGACAAATGAAATTAATGCACAAATATTGATGGGAAATCAATTACATGGAATCAGTGCTGAATTAAACAAAGGGCTCTTGTTCATGACTGAAAACTACTACTTGTTTAACGATGGGAATATGGGTTTAGGTACTGAAGAGCCAGCAGCAAAGGTTCATATAAAATCCGGCGACATTTATATAGAAGATATTGATCGGGGCATCATCATGAAATCACCGGATGGAACTTGCTGGAGAGGTACCGTGAACAATGCTGGGCAAATAGAATTTGAAGCTCTGGATTTTTGTCCGGAAGATGGGACAAATTCTGTTAGTGATTCTCCTATGGGTACATCTAAACTTAAAGTATATCCCAATCCGGCAGGCAATCAATTAACAATTGAGATTTCAATGCTCGGTACTCCTTCCCTGAAATTAGAAATTATTGATGAATTAGGTAAAACTGTAAAATCGACAAACATCAGCGATAATAAAGAGACTATCAGCATAGAGCATTTACGACCAGGAATTTATTACTGTAAGGTAAGTGGTGAGGGTATTTATAATGTTGAAAAATTTATCAAGTATTGACAGTTTCAAAACATGGTTATGCTGACAAATGATCAACATGAAGTGGCAGCGTGGAAATTCGCATCAGCTGTAGAGAATTATACAAAGAACTTAAACTTTGTGTAATCTGCATGTTTTCTGGCATGCTATTTTGATTTTATTTTCTGTTGAGTTCCTATTGCAAAATACAGTAATGTTCCCATTAGCGGTAATAATATCACTAAAAGAACCCAAACAATTTTATTGGATCCAGTAAATTCATTCCTTAATATGTCAATCAGAGCAATAATAGGCAATATTAAAGCGAAGAGAATTATCAGAATTATTAATATTTGCCAGTATCCAGGTATTCCAAGTATATGCATAGTAGCAGCATTTAGGATTGTTAATAATAATTCACATTAATTATTTATTAAAGGTATGCATTGAATTTGTTACCAATCATCATTTTCAATCTCATCAGACGTATTTCCTCCAATAATTGCCTCTTCAATTCCTATAATCGTTGATATTGCAGCATAATGAGACTTGTAGAATGCTTTTCCCATTACAGTTTTTGTCTTGCCTTTTGGATTCACTGGATATTCATCAGCAACACTCATTGAAAAATAGGAGGGCGGTGCATCATCATCATAATAAACAGTCTTCTCATAATCTGTGAGTGTCAGAATTATTCTTGCTCTACCTTCTTTTACATCTAATCTTACAACATGCCAACAATCAACATAAGTGGCAACAAGCGAAATTCCCACATGCACATCATTATAAAGCCCTTTTGCTAAGATACGGCCCAGGTCTTTATCCTCAGATTGAATAACAGACTTTCCGCTGCCGTAGTTATACACGAAATAGTTCAAGCCACGGTTATAAATCTCCTCGAACGTTAATTCGGGCACTTCTACAATATGTGTGTAGGTGACATTATTGTTGTCGTCGAGGCTCCATTGTCCTTCAATTTCTTTTAACAGATCCTTTGTTTTTGCGCTCTGGGAAAAACTAACTGAGGAGATCAACCCAATGAGCATAATTGATGCTAATACTCTCATAGCTATTCTTTATTGGTTCGTGCAACTAAGTTAGCAAAATTGTAGGTCTTCAGCCTAACTCGGACACTAAGTTATAAAAGTTAAAGGGTGAAAAATTCTCCCAGGATATATGTTTTATTGGTTCTCTTGCCAACAGATTCCTCACTACGTTCGGAATGACAAGTGCAGTTTATTTTCCCACACAGAACCTCGAGAAAATATTCCCCAGCAATTCATCATTTGTAATCTCTCCTGTGATCTCACCGAGGTGGTGGAGGGCTTTGCGGATGTCGATGGCAATGAGGTCTGAAGGTATCTCGTTGGCGAAACCTTCATCAATGCTTTGAATGGCTTCTAATACGCCTGTAAGGGCTTCGTGGTGGCGTGCATTAGTCACCACAATGCCGTCTTCCTCAGGATCAATGGATACGGCCTTCAAGAGGCTTTCTGAGATCATAGATATGTTCTCCTTCCGCTTCGCGGAAACAAAAATACATTCAAATTCAACCAGCTTATTGAAATGCTTTGGTGTACCCACGAGTTGATCGATCTTGTTGGCCACCAGGATAAAGTGCTTTTCCTGCATGCCGTCTTCACCAAGATGCCTCCTGAATTCCTCCAGGCTTTCTTTCACTTCCATGCAATCGGTATCGTTGATATCGAAAAGATAAAGGATGACACGGGCCTGGCGGATCTTTTCATAGGTGCGCTCTATACCTATGCTTTCGATGGTGTCGCCGGTATCACGTAATCCGGCAGTATCGATAAAACGAAAGGCCATGCCATTGATCACAATGGTGTCTTCAATAGCATCCCTGGTAGTACCGGGAATAGGAGATACAATTGCCTTCTCTTCATTTAATATGGCATTCAGGAGGGTTGATTTTCCTACATTGGGTTTACCGATAATGGCCACAGGGATACCTGCTCTTCAATACATTGCCTGCCGAAAATGAATCGGCAAGATACTGTACTTCAGTATTGATCTCTTTCAGTAATGCCTTTAAGGCAGTACGATCGGCAAATTCTACATCCTCCTCACTGAAATCCAGTTCCAGTTCAATTAAGGAAGCAAACTGCATGAGCTGATCTCTCAACTCCCTGATCTTCTTGCTAAAACCGCCTCGCATCTGGTCGATGGCAAGCTTGTGAGATGCTTTTGAGTTGGCTGCTATCAGGTCGCCAACACCTTCGGCCTGCGACAGGTCCAGCTTCCCGTTCAGGAAGGCACGCATTGTGAATTCTCCGGCCTGGGCCATACGGCAGCCATTTTCAAGCAACAATGCCAGTACTTTTTGTACGATGAAGGCAGAACCATGACATGAGATCTCTACAGAATCTTCCCCGGTGTAGGAGTTAGGATTCTTAAATACTGAGAGCAACACATCATCGATCACGTTTTCTTTCTCCTGAACAGTTCCATAATGCAGGGTATGTGTATCGGCCTTGTCAATGTCAAAACCCGAATTCTTAGCCAGAAATACCTTTTTTGCGACCTTAAAAGTATCCTTACCCGATACCCTTAATACAGCAATAGCCGAACTCCCGGGAGGAGTAGCCAGGGCGCAAATGGTATCTGATGTGTTTAGATTTGCCAAAGGAATTTGTTTATTGCAAAGATACGACATTAGTGCCTAGTTCCTAGTGGCTAGTGCCTAAGTGAAGTGAAAATTTAATATTCAAAATTCAAAATTTAGAATTGGCCCAACGCCTATCGCCTAATGCCCAACGCCCAAAAAAAGTATTATATTTGCGCTCTAATCTAAAGCAGCCAATAAAATGAGCGTATTAGTCAACAAAGATTCGAAGGTAGTAGTACAGGGATTTACAGGGAAAGAAGGGACTTTTCATGCTTCCCAGATGATAGAATATGGGACCAATGTAGTTGGAGGGGTAACCCCGGGAAAAGGTGGGCAGACCCATCTCGACCGTCCTGTATTTAACACCGTGGCCGATGCTGTAAAGGATGCCGGTGCTGATGTATCTGTGATCTTTGTTCCTCCAGCTTTCGCCGGAGATGCCGTTATGGAAGCTGCCGATGCAGGGATAAAGGTGATTATCTGTATTACTGAGGGAATTCCAACTGCTGATATGATCAAGGTGAAAGAATACCTTTCAGATAAAGACTGCCGAATGGTTGGGCCGAACTGTCCGGGGGTGATTACTCCTGAAGAAGCAAAAGTTGGCATCATGCCCGGCTTCATTCACAAGAAAGGTTGTGTAGGGATCGTTTCACGTTCAGGAACCCTGACATATGAAGCTGTTGATCAGCTTACCAAGATCGGGCTTGGTCAAACCACTGCCATAGGAATTGGCGGCGATCCAATTATTGGCACTACAACAAAAGATGCTGTTGAACTTTTCATGAATGATCCTGAAACCAAAGGCATTGTGATGATCGGGGAGATCGGCGGAAATATGGAAGCGGATGCTGCCTACTGGATCAAAGAAAATGGAACAAAACCCGTTGTTAGCTTTATTGCAGGTGCCACAGCACCCAAAGGCCGTACCATGGGGCATGCAGGTGCCATAATTGGTGGAAAAGCCGATACTGCTGAGGCTAAAAAAGAAATTCTCCGTGAATGTGGCGTACATGTGGTAGAATCACCAGCTGATCTTGGCTCGAAAATGAAGGAAGTGCTTTCAGGTTCTTAGCCTTAAGTTGGGCGTGAGGCCCGAGGCATTTCAGATTTCAAATATCAGATTTCAGAATTCAGATTTCCTAGTAATTTAGTATCCACGCCCCGTTATAGGTAGCCTTATACTTTTCTTTTCCTGCTTTAGCCTCTTCAAGGTTGGGATAATCATTGATACTGATACGATATTGTCCCTGGTTGTTTTTGAGTATTTTTACGTTTGAGCTCTCCTCTGAACTATATTTTTTGGCTTCGTTCTGAGCATCCTTTTCGGATTGGAAACTGGCAATGATCACATAAAACCTATCGGTACTGCTATTTATGAGTGGAATGCCACTGTTTGATGAGGTAGGTGCAAGGGTTTGATCCTGAATAACTTCAGTGCCGGCACATTGTTCAGGCTTTGGCAGGGGATCTGTTCGCTGGCCCATCCAGAGGACTGCATAACTTTTATAGATTCCTACACCCATAGCCCGCCAGACCTTATGCTTCCCATGGCCCTTCATTTAGAAGAAATTCCTCAGCCTGCTCAATCTCAGTCCAGAAGCGGAATACAGTATCGGCATTTGTGCTCAGTACCTCTGCATAAGTTAATTCGTATCCTTCTCCGGTATATTTTGTCAGTTCCTTAGGTTTGTTGCGGATACATTCTTCCTTCGGTACATATTTATTATGACAGCATGCTGTCCAGTCGCCCTTGTCCGACCAGCTATTCAGATTACAAACTCCTGTATCGGGATGATTGGTATAGAGGTCGATAACGTGAGTTCTGGCTACAAAAGAAAGCGAAGCTGACAGGGGAACCTCTTTCAATCCCTTGACCAGTCTGTGGGTATTGATGAGTTCATAAAGCCTGTATTCATCAGCAGTAAGGCAAAAGTCGTCAGGGACAGCCTTTTGGGCAAACCCGCTGAAGCTCAAGAGTAAGATAAATATTAGCAAAATTCTTTTCATGATTCAAAGTTAGTGAAACTATTCTTTCAGAAATGAAATGCACTGAAAGAATATAGTTGAACTGATCCTGAGTATCTACGAAGGATCTCCTGATTCAGTTAATTCTGTTGAATCAGTTAAATCAGGAAATAATTTATAATTCATCATCCATAATTTATAATCATTTTTCTATCTTTGAGCAGATGGTGAATAAAAAATCACATGGATTTGGTACCGGGCCGGTATTTTTTACGGCCATATCTACCATTCTTGGAGCTATTCTCTTCCTGAGATTCGGATTTGCAGTAGGTTCTCTGGGATTTATGGGAGTGATAATGATTGTCCTGCTGGGGCATTTGGTTACCATACCCACTGCAATGGCTATCTCCGAGATTGCCACCAACCAACGGGTGGAAGGAGGAGGGGAGTACTTTATCATTTCGCGATCCTTTGGTCTCAATATTGGTGCTACAATCGGGCTGGCCCTGTATTTTTCGCAGGCCATCAGCGTAGCTTTCTATGTGATTGCATTTACGGAAGCCTTTGAACCATTCTTCAGCTGGATGTCGAGCGTGCATGGGATAGATCTGCCCAAGCAGGCCGTTAGCCTGCCTGCTATGGGAATACTTGCGGCCTTAATATTGATCAGAGGTGCCAACATGGGTGTACGAGCCCTGATAGTCATTGTGATCATACTGGTAGCTTCACTGGTGCTGTTCTTTGCAGGAACAACAGAATATGCTTCGGAACACAGCACAAGCTTTTTTAGCAATTCTTTCAAGAACACTGATCAGTTTTTCATTGTTTTTGCCATTGTTTTTCCCGCCTTTACCGGCATGACGGCTGGCGTAGGCCTTTCGGGTGACCTGAAGAGCCCCAGGAAGTCTATTCCCATGGGAACCTTGCTGGCAACATTGATCGGCATGGTGACATACGTCTTCATTGCCTGGAAACTTACTGTGTCAGCAAGTCCTGAAGACCTGGTTGGAGAACAACTGATCATGAGTAAGATCGCCATATGGGGAGTATGGGTGATTCCAATTGGACTGGCTGCATCGACCATCTCATCCGCTATTGGTTCTGTGATGGTGGCCCCCAGGACACTTCAGGCACTCACTTATGACCATCTCTTTCCGCTCCCGCGCTTAAACCGATTTCTGTCCAGGGGTAAAAAAGAAAATAATGAGCCCTTCAATGCTTCACTTGTTACCGTGATCATTGCCTTCGCTTTTGTAAGTGTAGGAAATGTGAATATGGTGGCTGAAATCATCTCAATGTTCTTCATGGTCACCTACGGGGCACTTTGTCTGATCTCATTCCTTAATCACTGGGGCTCGGATCCCAGTTATAGACCCACCTTCCGGTCACGCTGGTACATATCCCTGGTAGGATTTCTTATGAGCGTATGGCTGATGTTCAAGATCAACTGGATCTATGCTTTTATAGCTATTGGGGCCATGATCCTGATCTATTTAACTATTTCGAGATATCACAAAGACAGGAGGGGACTTCAGTCAATTTTCCGCGGTGCCATCATACAACTGAATAAGAAATTGCAGGTATATCTTCAGAAATCTACCAGGATCAAGAAAAGTGAGGAGTGGCGGCCTGCCGCAGTTTGCATCTCCAGTGCGAGCTTTATCCGGGAAGAAGCATTTTATCTGCTCGAATGGATCGCGTTCAAGTATGGCTTCGGAACTTACATCCATCTGATCGAGGGCTATTATTCGAAGCAAACCCATGATGAGGCGCAGGAAATGTTGAATAAACTAATTGCAAAGGCGGAGCAGAGAAAAAACAATGTGTATATAGACACCCTGATCTCACCATCCTATACCTCGGCTATTGCGCAGACCATACAATTGCCAGGGATCTCAGGGATGGATAATAATATGATGATCTTCGAGTATGATAAGTCTAAGCCGGAAGAACTGGATCAGATCCTCGATAATTTCAAACTGGTCAAAGTAGGGAATTACGACATATGTATACTGGGAAGCTCACATAAGCGCTTTAACTTTAAAAAAGGCATCCATGTGTGGATCAGGAGTTTCGACTACCAGAATTCCAACCTGATGATCCTGTTGAGCTATATTGTTTCAGGGCATCCCGACTGGCAGAAAAGCGATATTAAAATATTCGATATCTGCAAGGAAGAGGAACTGGATCAGACCAGGGAGAATTTACTTGAGCTGGTGAAAACAGGACGTATTCCTATCACGGAGAAGAACATACAGATCATCAAGAAAGATGAGAATGTGAGCAGCAAGGTGTTGATCAATGAACATTCAGCTGATGCCGGACTGTGCATCATCGGCTTCCGCGCCGAACATATTAAAGCTTACGGACCAGAGGTTTTTACCGGCTATGACCTGACAGGGGATATGCTATTTGTGAATTCTCACAGACAGAAAGAGATAACTTAGTGCATAGTGCCAAGTGCCTATTGATATGTGAAGAATTATGAAAATGAAATGTATATATCCTGTTTTTCTGATGATGTTTTTAATATCAGCAATTTCCTGTAAAAAGGATGATAACAGCTTTTATGAATACAGCAGTCCTACCTTTGTTGTGTATCAGAAACCTGATGTGCCTGAATCGATATATGCCTATTGTTCCTCCCATGATGTTTACATGGATTCCATTTATGTCACGAGCCCGCTGAACATCAAATCCCGGCAGTACTTCCATGGAGAAGTGCAATACAGGGAGATATACTTCCTTGTAGGTGATAATTTCGTTCCTCATGCAGGGAAATGGAGTTTTATCTTCTATGGCCGCAAGGTGGTGAATAGCCTGGGATTTTCAATATTTATCGAGCATGAGTTTTAATCCTTTTGAATTTTTTAATATTTGACTTTAAAATATTAACCCATAAGTGATTAATTATTAATATGTTAAATCACGATTGGAAAATTATTGAATAATTTATTAGTAATATCTTGTAAACAGCTTCATTTATCCTTAATTTCGTAATCACGAAACCAAGGGTGCCTTAGGCATCACCCATATCTAATTTCGATTTCCATATCTTTATATTGCGCTAAATAGACGCGGGAAAATCTCGTATTTTTCTTATTAATGTTTTATTACTGAGTGTAATAGAATTGTTGTAAAACTATAGATATGAATAGGTATTTACCACTTAAAGGAATCATCGCATCTCTTTCATTATTCCTAATTCTTGCTGTTGCAGGTCCACAGAAGGCATTTGCACAACCAAATAATCCTCCTGTTATAACTGGAGCGAATGGCTTCCCAAGCTTGGGGGGTGTAATAAACGGGCTGGAAACCTGCCAAAACGATCCTCTCTACATCTGTGTTACGGCAACAGATCCGGATGGTGATGGAATTAATCTTAATTCGGTAGTAGTTACTACAGGAAGTGGTGCAATAATCACTGACGCTGTTCCTGGGGATTTATGTTTCACATATGTCCCCAATATATTGTTCACTGGTGCTGATCAACTTGAAGTTATTGTCTGTGACGATGCAGCAAGTTCATTGTGTGATACAGTTTTAATAAACATAACCCTTACACCTATAACAATTGCTGATGCAGGTCCCGATGATTCTTCATGTCCGGGTATAGATGTAATCACAATGAGTGCGAATGCGCCGGGAGCAGGTGAATCCGGACTCTGGACAATTGTTGGTTGGTGGGCTGGAGTGACGATTAATCAGCCCACAAATCCCAATACAACCTTAACTCTTGATGGAAGAGCTTATGGACCAGCAACGCTAGTTTGGAGTATTTCTTCTTCTCAATGTGCTACTTCCGATACAGTGATTATTACCAATTGTGGTGGAGAAACCCCTGTTTCCGCCAATAGAGGAGGGAATAATACGGTATGGTTGGAATCATGCTACACATTATATCAAAGTTTCAGGACAGATGCTTCCTACGCTGGTTACTCCGGTTGTGGTCCTACCACACATGTATGGATTGTTATCAGTGGCCCGAATGTGCCTTATACTCCTAATTACAATAATCCGAATGCCACTTTCAGTAATTTAATAGAGGGCACTTATGTCCTTGATTGGTGTGTAAATGGGCCTTGTGTATCTGATTGTGACCGCCTTACCATAATTGTTCCTGCACCTGCTAGAACACTTGCATATGCAGGTGCTAATGCAGAGATTTGTGAAACAGATGCATATACAATATTGGATGCAAGTGCATCCAATTATACAGGACTAGCATGGGTTTCCAGTGGTGATGGTACTTTCAATGATACAGCAATTATTAGCCCAACCTATACACCAGGATCTAATGACATCCTCGCCGGTGGTGTAACTCTGAGCCTAACTGCTCTTGGGGTAGGGACATGCCCAGATTCTACCGACAGTATGGTATTGACAATAACAACTCAGTCAACATCTTTTGCCGGAGCGGATGGAGAGATATGTGAAGTCTCTTCCTATTTGATAGCAGATGCAACGGCCTCAAACTATGATACGTTGTACTGGACAACATCCGGATCAGGTAGTTTTAGCGATACGAATGCTGTAAACCCAACATATTTCCCAAGCCCAGGAGATATTCTTGATGGGTTTGTTATACTGACATTGAATACTTCTAATGGATTGTGTTCCCTGGTTTCTGATAATATGACCCTCTCTATTACAGCCCAAGCTGTTGTATATGCCGGTGCAGATGCATCTATCTGTGAAACAGCAGGCAGCTATACCCTTTCTGATGCAAGTGCAGCAAGAATATGCCTCTGTGGAATGGACTAGCAGTGGTGACGGTTCATTTGATGATACAGGGATCGTTAATCCTATCTATACGGTTGGTCCGAATGACATTGCCAATGGTTCTGTTACCCTTACCCTTACAGCATATGCCAATGGTTCCTGCGTGGATGCCGTGGACAACATGCTGCTCAGCATCAGCCTGCAGGCGATTGCCGATGCCGGTCCGGATGCTGAGATCTGCGAAACAGACGGCAGCTATATTCTTGCCGGGGCAAGCGCTACCAATGCTACTTCATTATTATGGACGACGACAGGTACGGGTACTTTCGATGACGCGACACTACAGAATCCAACCTATACACCCAGCACATCAGATATCCAGAATGGACAGATCAACCTGACCCTCACTGCTTATGGTGACGGTATCTGTCCGGATGCCAGTGACTTTATGGTACTGACTATCTGGCCTGCAGCTCAGGTGTATGCGGGAGCAGATAATACCATCTGTGAAGGAAGCACTTTCCAACCCACGGATGCCACTGCCCAGAATTATACCAGCTTGGATTGGACCACAGCCGGTGACGGTACCTTCAGCGATGCCAGTTTATTAAATCCGGTATATACCCCGGGAGCTACTGACATTGCCAATGGGTCAGTAGTCCTGACATTGACTGCTTTTGGAAGCGGTACCTGTCCGGATGAGACAGATGACCTGACATTGTCTATCTCCAGTCAGCCTACAGCCTTTGCAGGTGTTGATGCAGAGATCTGCGAAACAGGGCTGTATTCCCTGGCGGATGCTACGGCCACGAATTATACCAGTCTGATGTGGACATCCACAGGCACAGGGACCTTTACGGATCCTGCTATATTAAACCCTGCCTATACGCCAAGTCAAAATGATATTGATGGTGGCTTTGTGGTTCTTACCCTGACCGCCTATGGGGATGGTATCTGCCCGGATGTATCAGATGATATGGTCCTGACCATTACCGGACAAGCAGTTGCTTATGCCGGTGCAGATGCATCTATCTGTGAAACAGCAGGCAGCTATACCCTTTCTGATGCAAGTGCGCAAGAATATGCCTCTGTGGAATGGACTAGCAGTGGTGACGGTTCCTTTGATGATACAGGGATCGTTAATCCTATCTATACGGTTGGTCCGAATGACATTGCCAATGGTTCTGTTACCCTTACCCTTACAGCATATGCCAATGGTTCCTGCGTGGATGCCGTGGACAACATGCTGCTCAGCATTAGCCTGCAGGCGATTGCCGATGCCGGTCCGGATGCTGAGATCTGCGAGACAGACGGAAGCTATACCCTTGCCGGGGCAAGCGCTACCAATGCCACTTCATTATTATGGACGACGACAGGTACGGGTACTTTCGATGACGCAACATTACAGAATCCAACCTATACACCCAGCACATCAGATATCCAGAATGGACAGATCAACCTGACCCTCACTGCTTATGGTGACGGTATCTGTCCGGATGCCAGTGACTTTATGGTACTGACTATCTGGCCTGCAGCTCAGGTATATGCGGGAGCAGATAATACCATCTGTGAAGGAAGCACTTTCCAACCCACGGATGCCACTGCCCAGAATTATACCAGCTTGGATTGGACCACAGCCGGTGACGGTACCTTCAGCGATGCCAGTTTATTAAATCCGGTATATACCCCGGGAGCTACTGACATTGCCAATGGGTCAGTAGTCCTGACATTGACTGCTTTTGGAAGCGGTACCTGTCCGGATGTGACAGATGACCTTACATTGTCTATCTCCAGTCAGCCCACAGCCTTTGCAGGTGTTGATGCAGAGATCTGCGAAACAGGGCTGTATTCCCTGGCGGATGCCACGGCTACGAATTATACCAGTCTGATGTGGACATCCACAGGCACAGGGACCTTTACGGATCCTGCTATATTAAACCCTGCCTATACGCCAAGTCAAAATGATATTGATGGTGGCTTTGTGGTTCTTACCCTGACCGCCTATGGGGATGGTATCTGCCCGGATGTATCAGATGATATGGTCCTGACCATTACCGGACAAGCAGTTGCTTATGCCGGTGCAGATGCATCTATTTGTGAAACAGCAGGCAGCTATACCCTTTCTGATGCAAGTGCGCAAGAATATGCCTCTGTGGAATGGACTAGCAGTGGTGACGGTTCCTTTGATGATACAGGGATCGTTAATCCTATCTATACGGTTGGTCCGAATGACATTGCCAATGGTTCTGTTACCCTTACCCTTACAGCATATGCCAATGGTTCCTGCGTGGATGCCGTGGACAACATGCTGCTCAGCATTAGCCTGCAGGCGATTGCCGATGCCGGTCCGGATGCTGAGATCTGCGAGACAGACGGAAGCTATACCCTTGCCGGGGCAAGCGCTACCAATGCCACTTCATTATTATGGACGACGACAGGTACGGGTACTTTCGATGACGCGACACTACAGAATCCAACCTATACACCCAGCACATCAGATATCCAGAATGGACAGATCAACCTGACCCTCACTGCTTATGGTGACGGTATCTGTCCGGATGCCAGTGACTTTATGGTCCTGACTATCTGGCCGGCAGCTCAGGTGTATGCAGGAGCGGATGCTGATGTTTGTGAAAATGAGGACTATGAGCTCTGGGATGCTACAGCCGTCGATTATACAGCCTTGCTGTGGACCACATCAGGAGATGGAACCTTTGATAACGATGCATTGCTAAACCCTGTGTATACTCCCGGGACGGGTGATATAGCTGCAGGAACCGCCGTACTTACCCTCACTGCAAGTTCAGCAGGTGTTTGCTCGGATGTTAGTGACGATATGGTCTTGAGTATTACGCTTGCTCCAAACGTATTTGCAGGAGCAGATGCAGAGATTTGCGAGTATGACAACTATGAGATAACTGATGCAACTGCAGCCAATTATTCATCATTATTATGGACTACTGCAGGAGATGGCTCATTCAATGATCCAAGCTTGCTTAACCCAATATATACACCGGGAAGTGGTGATATTATAGTTGGATATGCAGCATTAACACTAACTGCCTATGGAAATGTACCTTGTGGTGACAGTGGTGATGTGATGATACTCACGCTTACTACAGCTCCAATCGTATATGCAGGCCCGGATGATGAGATATGCGAAACGGAAGGTATGTATATACTTGCTGATGCAACTGCATCTGATTATGCCGGTTTGCTGTGGGCGACATCAGGCGATGGCACCTTTGATGACAATACCATTCTAAATCCAACATATTTTCCCGGAACGGGTGATATTACCAATGGACTGGTAACCCTTACCATAACAGCATCTGGTAACGGATCGTGCCTGAATGAAGTGGATGAGATGGAACTTAGCATCACGCTTGCACCGAATGCTTATGCTGGTCTGGATGCTGAGATCTGTGAGACAGATACCTTTAATCTGGTGGATGCAACCGCAAGCAACTATGCAAGTTTGATGTGGACTACTTCAGGTGATGGTGCTTTCAGCGATCCATTTGCCCTGAATCCAACATATTATCCGGGTCCCGGAGATATGATCTTTGGAAGTGCCTACCTGTCGTTAACAGCAATTGGTAACGGATCATGTGCGGATTCAACAGATACAATGCTGCTTACCATTACTCCGGTGCCTTTAGCTTATGCAGGTTTGGATGCATATATTTGTGAAACTGAAACTTATGTTCTCATCGATGCCGAGGCAGAAAACTACGCTTCATTATTATGGACAACATCAGGTGACGGAACCTTCAGTGATCCGACAAGCCTACATCCCGAGTACTTTCCTGGCATAAGCGACATTTTGAATGAAGGTGTTGACCTTGCACTCACGGCTTCCGGACTTGGATCTTGTGGTGATGTATCAGATACCATGACATTGTGGATTAGTCCATTGCCTGAAGCTGATGCCGGGCCTGACGGTCAGATGTGCAGCAGCCAGACCATTTACAGTATACTGAATGCATCTGCCGCTAATTATACCAGCCTGTTATGGACCACCAACGGGACAGGTACTTTCTACGACAACACGGTTATCAACCCTGTATATGTCCCAAGCCAGTCTGATATAGAGAACGGGCAGGTGGTGTTAACACTTACAGCTTATGGTGATGGATATTGCCCGGACGTTGAAGATTTTATGGTCCTCTCTATCTGGAAGGCAGCTGAAGTATATGCAGGTGCTGATGCGGAAACCTGTGAAGGCAGCGATTACTGGATATTGGACGCATGGGCTGATAATTATTTATCCTTATTATGGACCACCACAGGTGATGGTATCTTCGATGATACCGGCATACTTACACCTGCTTATACTCCTGGAAGCGACGACATTTCCAACGGCTTTGTATACCTCATTTTGACTGCTGATGGAATGGGGAACTGTCCATCTGTCAGCGATACACTAATGCTTACTATAGCCACATTGCCATTGGTAGATGCAGGTCCGGATGCAGAAATATGCGAAACAGATATATTCCCTGTAACAGCTGCATCTGCAAGCAATAATTCAGGCTTATTGTGGAGCACATCCGGTGACGGATCATTTAACGATTCTGGTATTATTGATCCGGTATATACCCCGGGTACAGGAGATATAAACATTGGTACAGTTATACTTACACTTACTGCCTATGGAAACGGATCCTGTGGTGATGCCAGTGATGACATGCTACTTTCCATAAGCGGCCAACCCCTGGCAAATACCGGGACCGGTGGAGTGGGAGAGACCTGTGAAGGAAACTCATTCCACTTCAATGACGCGTATGCCGAAAACTATGCGCAGATCGTCTGGACCACTTCAGGTGACGGAACCTTCGATAACTCTAGTATCACGAAACCGGTTTATACCCCGGGACCAAATGATATTGCCAATGGAAGTGTAACAATTACTATGACCGCAGTGGGCATAGGTAGTTGTGAAGATGATGAGGATAGCATGGTATTAACAATAACTGAGGCTGCCCTGGCAAATGCTGGTGGCGATGCCGGTATCTGTGAAACAGACACATACCTATTTACTGACGCTTCTGCGTCAGGATATGCTGAGATTATCTGGACAAGCTCTGGTGATGGACAATTCGATGATCCGGGTTTGATGAACCCGACTTATACTCCGGGAGTGATTGACATTTCCAGTGGAGGGGCTATCCTTACCATGACAGTGATTGGTAATGGAAGTTGCGAAGATGTCTCCGACTTTATGAGCCTTCAGATATATACCTATCCAACAGCAGAGGCAGGAGATCCGGGTGTGATCTGCTATGGTAGTGAATTCCAGATAACTGATGCTGATGCTGAAAATTTTGCCTCACTGTTATGGACTACATCCGGAGATGGTACCTTCAGTGATGCCAGTATCCTTGAACCTATATATTTTGCTGGACCAGATGACCTGGCAGAAGGTTATGCCGAACTTACGCTTACTGCTTATGGTTATGGATCATGCGGTTCTGCGAGCGATACAGTTGTTGTCGGCATTAATGAGGCTCCAGTTGCTGATGCAGGTGAAGATCAGTCCCTTGAAGAAGGGGCAGCAACCCAACTGAATGGTACAGCTTCCGGAGGTTCCGGAGATTATTCCTGGGATTGGGAACCTGGTGATTTTATTATAAATTCAAATGCTCAGAATCCAACTACTTTCCCATTATTCGAGAATACCTATTTCATACTAACTGTTACAGATAATCTCACGGGATGTATTGGGAGGGACTCCGTTCTTGTTCAAATAGAGGGTCCAGGACCAGGTCTCCTAGAGGCCGTGGATGACTATGATACCACTTATGTAGCTCTACCTGTCACTATACAGATGATGGCTAATGACCAGATACCTCTCGGGCTGGTGGTTACACCTTATCTCTGTGGCGGACCCTATAATGGAATAGCGATCATAAACAGTGATAACACGCTTACTTATACACCATACAATGGTTATAGTGGCGAGGATACGCTGTGTTACGTCATATGTACTGACAACATAATCCCATTTTGTGATACAGCAAGCGTTTATATTCATGTTATCCCACTCGCTAATATTGAAGATAACATCACTGTCTATAATGGATTCACACCTAACGGTGATGGCATCAATGATACCTGGACGATAGGTGGTATTGAGAAATATCCCTACAATGAAGTACTGATCTTCAATCGCTGGGGAGATATCATCGAGGAATTGAATGGGTACGATAATAAGAATGTATTTTGGAACGGAACCTACGGGTCAAATAAGAAAATTCCTGATGGAACCTATTACTATCTTATTAAGATACTGTACGAAGGACAGGAGAAGTATATCAAAGGGTGGATTTATATTGAGGGATCAGGTAATTAAAGTTAAACAAGCTATAATATTCATATCATGAGAAAGCTAATAACGATCGTCTTTTTACTGGCCGGCAGCTGTTTATATGCTCAGCAGGATGCCCTGTTCAGCCAGTACATGTTCAACAAACTGGTGATCAACCCGGCTTATACAGGAACCAGGGATGCTTTAAGCATTGCTCTGGTTGGACGCCAGCAATGGGTAGGCCTGGAGGGTGCCCCGAAGACAGTAACATTCACTGTACATTCCCCCTTGCGGAATGAAAAATTAGGACTGGGTTTGTATGGATATACCGATGTCCTGGGACCATTGCAAACCAGCGGTGCTGTCGGTGCATTTTCATATAAGTTCAGATGGGGTCCTGGGCAACTCTCTTTTGGCTTACAGTTTGGTTTCAAGTACATGTCTGTCGATAGGAGCAAAATAACAATGCTTCAAGAAAATGATGTTGCTATGACCGGCGAAACAGGTAAAAACTTTGTTGTGAATGCCAATATTGGCCTGTACTATTATACCGAAAACTATTATGTAGGCATTTCGACTAAAAATCTCTTCGAACAGGATATTGGTACACAGGAGTTGTACGATGAAGAGATTTCTTACAGGTTATTAAGGCAGCTTTACGGAATGGCAGGAATAGCTATATCGCTGAATGATGACCTTGTTTTACAACCTTCAATCCTTGCTAAATATGTGCAGAATTCACCATTTCAGATGGATTTTAACGCTAACCTGATGATAAGAGAGGTATTCTGGATAGGATTTTCTTATCGAACTGAAAAAACGCTTGTTTTCCTTGTGGAAGTACTCGTGAAGAATCGTTTGCGTATCGGTTATTCATATGATACATTCCTCAGCGAATTAAGCCAGTATAACAAAGGCTCTCATGAATTGCTCATTGGCTTTGATATCCCTGTGTTTAGACGCAAGTTGGATACACCCAGATATTTTTAATTAACAAACTAAAGATTGCTGATGGTAGCCTCAAGCACATGTGTATTATAAGCTGCCATCAGCTTGTGCATCATCTCATTGGATACATTGAATCTGTGCTCATTGATTGAACGTACAGGCAGGATGCCTGGTGATGTTCCTGTGATAAAAGCAGCTTCATAAAAAGGAAGGTCTTTCTGTGCTATCTCCGTTTCTGTGATGGCTGTCCCCATCTTTTCACAGAGTTCGATAACCTTGCGTCTTGTGATGCCTTGAAGAACTTTTCTCTCAGGTGTTGTGTAAAGTGCATTCCCGCGAATGAAGAAAATATTTGAGCGGCTGCCTTCTGTTATATTTTTTTTCCTGTCTACGAGTAATACTTCATAAGCTTCAGATGATGAGATCAGGTGCTGTGCTTTGCTGCGAAGCTCCGCATTCCAGATCTTTGCGTCAGGCTGCTTTCTCATAGCCTTCATGGTTCGGATTTGCACTCCGGAGGCATAATCGTCCTTTCCAGGGTAATGATGCTCAACAAACCAGCTCAGGATATAAGAATGATCTTTGTTAGGGATGATGCAAAACAGGATATTGCCATCATCCTTGCTATTCTTTACTATCAGTTTCTGTACAGAATCCATGATTTTTGCAGCAGGAGGGATGTCTTTCATCCCAGCCTTTTGTGCTGAGTCCTGCAGCCTGTTGATGTGTTGATCTAAAAATAACGGCACTCCATTGATCACACGCATAACCTCATAAACGGTTTTCCTCCCTTTAGTCCAGGATGAATCAAACTCCCAGCTATGCAAAGCAGCCCCGTCTTTTATGAAATATTCTCTTTTCGGTTCCAACATATCGGCTAACGATTTTGGATTATACCATAAATCAACTCCAAACTCCGAACTCTCTCCTCACTTTTTCCCATTCCTTCTTCAACAAACTATAGATCTTCAAATCTAAATACTTCCCATGCAGGATTTCGCCCTGTCTTTCAGTTCCTTCGAATGTAAATCCAAGTTGTTTGGGGATGTTACAAGATCGCACATTTTCAACTGCACAACGGATCCATATCTTATTAATTTTAAGCTCGCGGAATACATATTGTAACAAGGCTTTGCATGATTGTGTCATGATCCCTTTTCCTGTTGCATCACGGGTCAGCCAATATCCGATCTCAGCTTTCTTGTTTGTAAGGTCGATATCCTTCAGGCCAATCAGCCCAACAATCTTATCCCTGTACCAGACTTCGAAAATCATTTCTTTAGAAGAATCCCCGGCCTGAACAACTGAGCGAATGTATTTCTCAGTATCCTTTTTGCTTTTTGTCTCATCAACAAAGGGCAACCACTTTCCCAGGAATTCCCTTGAACCATCAATGCAGTCGTAAATTTCTCCTGCACTTTTTACCCGGATCTTTTGAAGCACTATGTCTTTATCAGCCTTGATTTTCATGATACAACACTATTTAATGACCAAATTTACATATTGCAAGCGGTATAATTTTACTGCAATGAAATTTTTAACTTCTTTTAAGTTCCTGGCGGGAATTGGTAATATTCAGGTTAATGATTGCAAATAGTAATATAAATGCACTGACCCATTGTACCCACGATAAACGCTGATCATTAATGATGTAGTCAAGTATAATGGCAGTTACAGGAAAGAAGAGCTCACAGATCGTGGCAATCACTGCCCTGACCTTTTTTAATCCATAATAGTACATAAAGATCGCACCTGAACCTGTTGTAACTGCAATGATCAGAAAGATGAGCCAGTTCTCATTCGTTATACTGTCAAATTGTTCATAAGAACCTCTTGCCAGGACAAAGAACAGCATAATAAGGCTTGTAAACCCATAACGGAAGAATGTAGCTGTTTGAAAGCTGTATTTACCAAGGATCTTTTTACTCAGCACTGTTGAACTTCCAAATGAAAATGCCGCCAGTAACGAGAAAAGGGCAGCCTCAAGGGTATGATCACCAGTATTAAAATTTGGAAGAGAATTCCCGAAAGTGAGGAAATAACCTGCGATGATGGCAAGTCCTGCCCATATGAAATAGAACCTTCGCATCCGTTCTCCCAGGAAGATTACCGCCAGGGCTATAGCAAAGATGGGCTGTAATTTCTGCAAGAGTATAACTATGGAAAGCTTCTCGAAGTTCACCAGGAAGAGTGCATGGACAATAGACATGGTCCCTATTGCGCCCCCAAACAATGCGATCAGGAAGAAGGTGATGGCATCGGAAGTACTTAGCCTCTTTAAATGAGTATACTCCCTGAAAAGGAAGGTGTTCATGATCAGAAATGCCAGAGCATGCAGAACAAAGACCACAAAAGCCACATTCAGGTTGTGTAGCCTGGGGGTCAAAACTACTCCATCTACTCCCCAAAGGGCAGCTGCAAAGCTGATGGCAAAAGCACCAATAAGTTTTTCCTTTTTCACTTCTTTAGCTATAGAGGCAGCAAATATCGTTAAAAAATGAAAGTTTTTGTACTTTTATGAGATATGATCCTTAATATTCGAAATATCTTAAGCTGAACTATTTGTGATAAGGACAAAATATATAGCTCTTTTCCTGCTCATCCTGAGCATAAGCCTGCTTGTGTTTATGGCATGTAGCAAAAAAGAAACTATCATAGACCCACCTCCGCCAACAGGATGCAGCATCATTACACCTCTCGACTATTCGGTAATACAATCAGGATCTCTGGTGACGGTAGAAGCAGCTGTCACAGGCATGGGCGAGCAGGTGAAAGTAATTTTCTCCGTTGATAGCGTGGAGATGATTCAGCTTGGACAAAGCCCATTTACATTTCTTTGGGATACTGACGGACTTGATACGGGTTTTCATAAACTTCATGCGGATGCCTGGGAAGGCCTGGTCATCCTGAGTGATGTGATCGATATTTACATTATTGATACCATTATTCCACCACAGCCACCTGTGCCTGTTATCAATATTATACCCGAAGCCGGAACCACCGACACGATCTTCATCTTTGATGCCTCCCTGAGCCATGATCCGAATGATGATGTTGGAGAACTTATGTTTAGATGGGATTTTGAGGGAGATGGAGAGTGGGATACAGATTTTTCCAATGAGCTCGTCTATGAGCATAAATATAGCCAAAATGGCCATTATTACGTAATGCTTGAGGCAATGGATACTGACAGCATGAGTTCCGATACCAGCCAGAGCCTCCTTGTTGCACATTCAACGACTCCAAATCCTTGTGAAGGTGTTGTGAGCATCCCATATGGTGGAAAAGTGTATCATACCGTACCACTGGGAGACCAATGCTGGTTGAGAGAGAATATGGACATAGGAATAATGATCCATGGAGGGAAAGCCCAGGCCGATAACCAGATCATTGAAAAATACTGCTACAACAATGATACAGCCAACTGCGATCAATTTGGCGGACTGTATACGTGGAAAGAAGCCATGAAGCATGCTCCCTTCTTGGGAGGCAGGGGAATATGTCCCGTGGGTTATCATATACCAACTGATGATGAATGGAAAGAAATGGAAGGCTTTGTTGACAGCCAGTACGGTGTTGGTGACGCTGAATGGGATTTGGATTCCTGGAGAGGCTATGACGCCGGAAAGAGAAGCAAAGCCATGCTTGGCTGGCTTTCAGGTGGCAACGGAAACAATCTTTACGGCTTTAAGGTCCTGGCGGCAGGCTTTTGGGAAACAGGATTTTCCTTTGCTATGGAAGGGGAGGAGTCTCATATGTGGAGCTCCACACATGATAGCGGGCTGAATGCCATTGAACGCAAATTGAAATCTGATCATGATGAGATCTCCAGGGCTTATCACTGGGAAGAAGCTGCCTTTTCAGTTCGATGTATCAGGGATTAATGCCATAGCGTTCTTGCTGTAAATGAGACCTTTTCGATACTTCTATTAAACAAACAGTGCAGGTATTCACTCTCAGGCTCAACTTCCTTAAGCATATTCCCTAATACATCACCCTCCCTGGTCTCTTTTAGAAAATTCATTTCAATCTCATAAATGTCATGCGACATGCGAAAATCTGTATGAAACATGTCAAGAACCATGTCAACATATCTGACATTATTCACATGGCCATTGATGTCGATGTCTGAATACCTTGCCTTGATCTCTTCCTCCATGTCAGCCTCTTTCATTGGTTTAATCCTTTCAGGCTTCCTGCCCAGTGCATAATCGATATCATTGAATTCATAATCATCGAAATATCCATCCAGCCTGCAGATCCTCTTTTGTTCGATGTCGACAACAAACCATGTGCTGCTGGCTCGGGCTATTTCAGCTCCCGCTGCATCAGTGATCACAAAATCACGCATGGCATACCTTCCGTCAGGCCCGTTCGACCAGGTAGTTACATTGATAGATTCCAGGAATCGCGGAAAGCGTTCTATCCTTACAGCCATCTGAGCCATCAACCAGGCTCGCTTTTCTTTCATCATATCATGAAAGCCCAGGTCCAGCTCATTGGCATGAAGAGCAGCCATTTCCTGCAAATACCTGCAGATTGATTGCAGGGAGGCTTGCTTTTTCGCATCAACATCTGCAGTATTGATATGAAAGGTTTTGGTGAAACGTGTATCCGGATTGATCATCATGATATATTAAGAAAACAAAATTAAAAATTAACTCAACACCCAACACTCATAACCCAAAACTTAAAAGGATTATATTTGCACAAAAAGCCACCCATGAACAGAATCCTTATCATTTTCCTTCTGATTGGCCTTGTTTCTTGCAATAACGCGAAAAAGGAACCATCAGGGCCTGTAATTGCAGTTAGTATCATTCCCCAGGAATATCTTGTAAAAAGCATAATAGACACCCTGGCAGAAGTCGTTGTGATGGTGCCTCCGGGGGCAAGCCCTGCCACATGGGAAGCCACACCTTCAGAAATGAAATCGCTGAGTGATGCACTGGTATATTTTCGGATAGGACATATTGGTTTTGAGCAGGCCTGGATCTCAAATATTATGGATATAAATCCTGGTTTAAATGTTGTTGATCTTTCTGCAAACCTTGCATTAAGAGGCTTAGAGCAAACCCATGGTGATCATACCCACTCGGGTATTGATCCGCATACCTGGATGTCGCCTGCAAACATGGAGATCATGGCCAGGAACATATTTTCTGTGATGCAAAAACTGTTTCCGGAGAATAAACCAGAATTGCGCAGGAATTATTCCAATTTGATGCTTGAGCTAAAAGGGGCCAACAGGTTTGCTACTGAAGAGTTGGCCGGGCATGAGGGAGCGAGCTTCCTGATCTTTCATCCATCATTAGGCTACTTTGCTGATGCTTACGGTCTGAACCAGATGTCGATAGAATATGAGGGTAAAGAACCATCTCCGGCCCATATGAAAGAGGTCGTAGATATGGCCAGGGAAGCAGGAATAAAAACCATTTTCGTACAGAAAGAGTTTGATGTACGTAATGCAGAGATCATTGCCCAGGAGATTGGGGCCAGGATTGTGCAGATCGATCCATTGTCTATCAACTGGCCTGATGAAATAAAAAATATCACTGTAAGCCTGAAGTCTTCTTTTGATAATGAGTGATGTCTTGCTTAAAATAGAAAATGCCAGTGTGAGCCTGCAAGGGAACCTTGTACTGGAAGATGTCAACTTTGAGATCAGAAAGGGTGATTTTATAGGTGTTATCGGACCTAATGGGGGAGGAAAGACCACCCTGGTAAAACTGATACTGGGCCTGATAAAGCCTGAAAAAGGAAAGATCATTTATACCATCCCGCATGATACCGGAAATAGTAAGATAGGATATCTTCCCCAGGTACACGCATTTGACAAGAAGTTCCCAATTACTGTTCAGGATGTTATCCTTTCAGGGCTTCCCGCTGCACATAAATTTGTATCGCGCCACTCCAATGAAGAGAAAGAAAAGGCAGTTTATTGGATGGATCGTCTGGGTATTGCATCAATGAGCAAGAAACCCATCGGAAACCTTTCAGGAGGCGAGATGCAACGTGTATTTCTGTGCAGATCCCTGATATCGGAGCCGGAATTGCTCATTTTGGATGAGCCCGATACATATGTCGATAACCTTTTCGAAAAAGAACTTTATGAAGAATTGAGAGAATTGAATCATAAAATGGCTGTGCTGCTGGTATCTCATGATGTAGGAACGATCACATACTATATTAAAAGCATTGCCTGCGTGAATAAGCAGCTTCATTACCATGCGTCTAATATCATTACAGATAAGCAACTCGCTTCATATAACTGCCCGGTACAGATCATTACCCATGGTGATGTTCCGCATACAGTACTGGGAAAACATGATCATGATCACGACCACGAACAAAAGCACGAGCACTGATGCATGAATTGCTGACATATGACTTTTTCAGGAATGCCTTGCTGGCAGCTTTACTGGCTGCCGTCAGTTGTGGTATCATAGGTACATATATCGTTTCCAGGCGCATCGTATTTATAAGCGGAGGGATCACACACGCCTCATTTGGAGGGATAGGCCTGGGTTATTTCCTTGGGATCAATCCTATACTTGGTGCAGCTGTATTTGCCGTGCTGTCAGCCCTGGGAATAGAATACTCATCCCGGAAAACGGAGATCCGTGAAGACTCCGCTATTGCCATATTGTGGGCCCTGGGCATGGCTGTTGGAGTCATATTTGTATTCATGACGCCAGGCTATGCACCCAACCTGATGTCATACCTCTTTGGCAACATCCTTACAGTAAGCGCAACAGACCTTTACCTACTATTAGTCTTGTGCATTGTGATTATAGCTTTTTTCATACTGCAGTTCAAACACATCCTTTATATTGCGTTTGACGAGGAATATGCCAGGGCCAGGAGGCTTCCGGTGAACATGATTAAATATGTTATGATCTCCCTGGTGGCGCTCACTATTGTGTTCAATATCAGGGTTGTGGGGATTATACTGGTGATTTCCCTTCTGACTATCCCTCAAACAATAGCCAACATGTTTGTAAAACGCTTTTTTAATATCATGTTGCTATCAGTCCTGATCGCCCTTCTCGGAACTATTTCCGGATTGCTGATCTCCTACCTCTTCGACATCCCCTCCGGGGCAGCGATCATCTTTTTTCTGGTGATACTCTTCTTTGTTGCCAGGTTAGTTAAGGCATTTTTAAAATAGTCTGTTAGGAGTAGAATCGTATTTACTGGTAATTAGTTATTGGTAAATGCTTATCCAGCATCCAGTATCGATTATCCAGTATCTGCATCCAGTAAAAATCTAGTATCCAGTATCCAGTATCCAGTATCCAGTATCTATTTGAAGTAAAAGACTGCCCCAATACTTAAGGTTGAATATTCAAAATCCTGCAAGCCCTGCTGGAAAGAAAGCTTTAGATGGGTTTTTGGGAATTTGTAAATGGCATTGGCACGAAAGACCATGGGGGCATCACCATTTCCGATATATCCCTTATAACCGCCGTACTTAGCATTACATTCGAATTTTTTATTGAAGAGCAACAATCCTAGGCCATAAAGAAAGGCATCATTCTGCCTCCAGTCATCCCTGTTGGTTTGCCAAACATAAAAGCCAAGCATAAAATAGGGGCGAAGCGATACTTTCCGATCAGTAAAGAATGTCTTCCCAAAAGAAAGGTCGAAATAATAACCCGGGGCATCTGTATAGCGGGCATTGCCAAGATTTCCTCCACTTGCAGTTCTCAGGGTAATTCCAAGCAAAATATCAGGCCAGCTTTTATAATCACGCAAAATCTGTATCATAGTACTCAGGTACAGATCGCCAGCAGCATATCCCTTTGCCTCAAGATCTCGTCCTGCTCTTTCATCCCTGGTGATGGTATCCATCTCGAAATGTTCTATGGGGACACCAAACAGAGACACTGCGATCCGACCATCCCAGAATGGGTATACCAGCTTAAGAAATAGATTTTGTGTGTTGTCGCCCTTGCTGAAGTGAAAGTCGGCCCTGGTTTCGAGATTGACCCTTTTATCGATCAAAGCATCCCTGATCTCGGGAACCGGAAGGGCATTTGGCCCAAAATAGGCAGGAGAATATGTCATGTATCTTGCCCAATTGGTCACCCCATCCCAGTTATGCTTCTTGTTCCACCAGCTATAGTCTTCTTCCTGTGCCACGCCTTTCAATGCCATGGAAAGAAGAAACAGATAAATCAGAAACCGGGAAAAGGGTCTATACATGCAAACAGCTTTATTGCTTTACAAATTTAGCATAGAATTGCTTGCTGCCATCGGTGATCTGAAGAAAATATGTGCCGGCATGCAAACCAATCAGGTTAATTTGCTGCGTCGGTGTATTGTCGATATAGCCGCTTTGAACTATTTGACCGAAGGTGTTTGAAATAATATACCGTGTATCTTGTCGCTCAACATCAATCTCAAAATTGAGCAGTGATGATGCCGGATTAGGATATACATTTATTATGACGCTCTCAGTACCTAAATGATCAGCGATACCCAATGGATTGCTTATTTTTAAGGTAGTACAAGCTGTTCCTTTTGAGTTTTCTGATCTTCCTGTGATAATTACATTAAGGTCACTATCGATGGCTATATCCGCAGCAAAATCATGGCCATTCCCGGAGCCGTTATACCTGGCATCCCACACCATAGCTCCATTATTATCCAAACAAACGGCAATCATATCCTTAGCCGTAGTGTCTATTCCCTTGCATGTTCCGGTCAAATATGCATGTCCGTCCTGATATTCAATGCTTCTGAAACTCTCCTGTCCTTCAACAAGTCCCGCATATCGATAAGTAAAAATAGTATCACCAGCGGGTGAATATTTTGAAACATAAGCCCATCCAGCACTATCATCGTTGTATCCTGCAACCCAAATGTTACCTTCATCATCAATAACGGTATCAAAAAAAATCACAAATCCATTGATACTTTCAATCCTGTCACTCCAGACTTCCAATCCTTCTGATATTCTCAGGATAAATCCATGGTAGCCATAATTCTCACTGATTTCACCGCATATAAATGCATTATTTTCATTATCGAGAACCATTGCGTATGGATTAACATATTCATACACCCCCAATTCACTGATTACTTCATATTGGAAGCTTCCATCACTTGAGTATTCCAGGAATATAATCTCCTCTCGTATACCAAGGTTTACCTTCCCGGCGATATATATATTCCCGCTTCCATCAAGCATGATTTCCTCCCCAAAATATTGGTTTGAAGAATCAGGACAATAATGCTGTACCCATTTTTGTGTTCCTTCTGGCGAGTATTTTATGATAAGTAATTGGAATCCGTTTGACGTTTGGGTTGACCCTGTTACATAAGAATTGCCTTCCTGGTCAATCTCCAGGTCGTTGAAAGTATCATAGAATCCTTGATCATATTTCTGAACAAAATGTACACTTCCATCCGGATTGTATGCTCCCATTATGCCATAAAAGTCTGTGCTGCTATTCGTATACCCTGCCCAGAAAATCTTCCCATCGTTTCCCAGTTTTAATCCGGTAATAACCAAAGCGGAATCATTGTTAAGTACAAATAATTCATTTCCCTCTGAATTATATTTTATAATTGAACTTCCCATAGAAAGATCTCTAGCTGCAACATACACATTATTATCCTTGTCGGTAATCACAATCCTTCCTTCGTAATGATCATCCTGCACTTTTGACCACAGCATGTCCTGGCCATGAGAAATAGTGCCTATTATACTCAGTAAGGCAAAAAGAAGTATACGGACGGTAGTTTTTAGCATAAAAATTATTGTTTAATAAATTTAGCATAGAATTTCTTGTTCCCATCCAGAATCTGTAGAAAATATATACCAGGGCTCAGTTTCGTAAGGTCAATTTCCTGAGAAGGCCCTGCAGGAATAGCTCCAGCTTCAAGTATCTGGCCGGCTATGTTTGTGATGACATAGCTTGCATCCCTGTTATCGGTAGTATGCTGAAAATAGAGTGTATTTGAGGCAGGATTGGGATAAACATCAAGCGAATACGCATCCATATACCCATGATCAGCTATCCCAAGTGGATTTGAATACTTCCATACCCGACAAAAATATCCGGCTGTGTTGATTGTGAAGCCTGCAATAACAACATTGTCTTCGTTGTCAATCTGGATACGGTTAGCCATATCAAAGCCATTGCTGAAACTGTTATACCTGATATTCCATATTGTATCAAACTCTGTATTTACTTTCATGGCAATCATGTCATTTTCTGTACCGTTGCCTTCACTGATTCCACAGAAATATATAAATTCATCCTTTACGCACATATTGTTAAAGCCATCGTTCATGTCAAACGGGCTATTGTAAAATCCTTGTTTAATTACAGAGCCATCTGTTGGAGAGTATTTTACAAACAAAGCATCAGTATTGGCATCCTCGTATGTTCCTGCACAAACAATATTACCGTCTGAATCAAAATCAGCTGTGAGATATGCAGCACTTTGTGCCGGTGAAGTCATCTGATGAGACCACACAAGGCTACCATTTGTCATCTTGAATATATAGGCTACATTATGATTACTTGAGTTTCTTGCATAACCTCCTACATAAGCATTGTCAGCATCATCCATCAGAAAGAATAGAGGGTAGCAATCCGGATATCCTATAATCGACCATGGAAAAGCCCATACAAGTGTGCCCATTGCACTGTACTTTAGACAAAGTATTTCTACCATCCCCGGAGAAGTTGGACCATTAATTCCCATGGTAAAAACCTCACCTGCTTCATTCACTTTTACATGAAAGTTTCTGCAATGCCTGTCGAACAAACCATATTCCTGCACCCAGAGTGGAGTGCCATCTGGCGCATATTTAATTGTTATAGCCTCCTGTTCAATCTGGCTGCTGTATCCATGACCGGCAACATAAATATTGTTGCTGTTGTCCAGGCAAACATCTTCAAATTTGTCTGATCTATCCTGGTAATCATAGGTTTGGGTAAAATATGTGCTCCCATCAGGGTAATACACTTTTAAAAGTCCGTCCGCTGGAATAACGCCATTATTTCTTGATCCGACCTGGTATATTTTTCCACTATCATCAGATACCATTCCAAGAATTGGACCGGTTTCCGGCTCTTCCACTGCAAATTCATACAATCCATCCTTATCAAGTTTCATCAGGCCCATCAGCTCCATCCCTGAGGTTCCGACGTAGATGTTATCATTATTGTCAATTACGAGTTCCTTAGCTGCATTAAAGGTAAGCGTGTCTGTTTCAACAGTCCATAGAAGATCCTGTGAATTGGTAATATTAAAAAGGAATAATACAGTAAGAATACTGAAAAGAAAGTTTTTCATAAGGCTATTGGGTTAAATTCAGAATAAATATACAAAATAAAACGCAGGGATGGAACTTTGAACCATTGTGAGGATTTCTCCCTTTGGTCGAAATGACCGGTATTGTTTGAACCCAATTCAGAAATCAGAATTCAAATTTCAGATATCAAGTATCAGATATCAAGACGAAGTCTTAAGAATGTATCCGCTTCCGTGTACAGTAGCGATTTCCACAGAAGGATCATCTTTAAGGTATTTTCGGAGTTTGCTCATAAATACATCCATGCTGCGAGTAGTGAAATAGCTGTCTTCGCCCCAGATATTGATCAGAGCCTCCTCGCGGGGAAGTACTTTATTCATATGTGTACACAGCATCCTGAGCAATTCCGATTCCTTGGGTGAGAGTTTTTGTTCCTTCTGATCAAATGAGATGGTTCGAAGGGTGGTATTAAAGCTGTACTTTCCGACCCGGAACTCCTCAAGACCGGATGAGGCAGTGAGCAGATTGTTTCTTTTTAAAATAGCTTTGATCTTCATCAAAAGCACCTCTGAGTCGAAAGGCTTGGTGATATAGTCATCCGCACCAATACGGAAACCTTCCATAATGTCCTTTTTCAGGGTCTTGGCAGTGAGAAAAATGATGGGAATATGCTCATTTATTTTCCTGATCCCGGCTGCGATGGTAAATCCATCTACATGCGGCAGCATTACGTCGAGTATGCAGAGGTCAAAAGTTTGTGCCTTAAAAGTATCCATAGCCAGGGCACCATCATCAACCCACTCAACATCATAATCATGTATGCTGAGATATGATTTCATGACAGCCCCGAAGTTCTTGTCATCCTCAACCATGAATATTTTTAATTTCATGTTCATTTTCCCGGGATCAATATCTCAAAGGTACTTCCTTTTCCTGGTTCGCTCTGCACACTAATACTTCCATTAAAGGCATCCACGATAGCCTTTACATAACTTAATCCCAAGGCCAAAGCCCTTTATGTTATGAATGTTTCCACTGCTTTTACGATAGAACTTATCGAAGATCCTTTGCTGCACTTCCTTGCTCATTCCCATCCCATGGTCTTTTACACTTATAAGGATGCCTTTTTGAGTATCCGAAGTGGTGATCAGGATATCCGGATCATCTTCTGAATACTTAATGGCATTATCCATAAGGTTAAGAATAGCATTGATAAAGTGCTCCGGGTCGATCTCCATGATTGGGTCGGTGGAATTGGCATGAAAGTCAACTTTTCCATTCCTTTCTTTCAATACTAGGCTAAGCTTGGATATGGCTTGCTCAATGAGGACATGAATATCAGATTCAATGCAATTGAACTCCAAATCATGCTTATCCAGGAGCGACATCCTTAATACACTTTCCACCTGCATATTCATGCGCTTGTTCTCTTCCCTGATGATATCGGTATAATACCTGATCTCTTTTTCTTCCTTAATGATCTTTGGATTATTTATTGAGTCTACTGCAAGTGAGATCGTGGCAATCGGCGTCTTGAACTCATGGGTCATATTATTGATGAAGTCTGTCTTGATATCGGAAAGCTTTTTCTGCCTGAGAATCATAAAAATGGTGATCGCAAAGGTGATCAGGATAATGACAGTGAGCAGGAGGGAGCCTGCCAGTGTCCAGGCCATGGATTTCAGGATGTGCACATTCCTTCCCGTAAATTGTATGGTCAGGAAAGTCGACTCATCAAGCAATTCATTTGGAAAGATGCTTACAATGTATTTTGAATCCAGGTCGCTGGCATCAAAGCATTCAGATTTGATCGGAAATGACTTAATACTGTCAACCTGTAATATGGCAAATTCATATGGGATGCTGATACCTTTATTAAATAAAGCTGCAAAAAGGACCTCCTGCAATAAAGCAGTATCAATGCGCTCACGAATGGGTACAGGCTTGCTTTCGATCTCATATGCCATTTTAATGAACGCTTCGTTCAGGTCCTGTGCCCTTTTAATGATGATATACTCATCTTCAGGGCCTCTGAGGATCGTATCACCTTCATCGCCCACAAATACAAGATCATGGGTGATGAATTTACTGATGCTGTCCATGTCGATCTCCTTCCTGACACTGGATATTGTGTGCCGCAGTCCATCAACACTGACCTCATGCTTATATTCTACAAGTTCCATATCACGGTCTTCCGACCAAACACTTACCACAAGATCAGCATCCTCTTCCTGGCTTATTTCGTAATTAAAAGATGAATTGGTATCAGCATTTGAATCTACATTAAAATAATATTTGTAATCATTACTGTCAGGATGTGCATCCATTAAGCCTGGCTTACGGAAACTGTTGATCTTATCGCTTAGCAGGAGAATATTCTCATGTGATTCTATGTTATTGACAGCTTCCCTTAAGGCCTCATTCACAGACTTGTTGAATTGTTCCTCACGGATGCTGATCGCATTTGTGATCCAGAACAGCTGCAGAAGAATAATTCCCGCCAGGGAGATCCCCATTAATATGATCACGAAGATGAATAAGCGCCTGTTCATGTGCCCAAAATTATTAAATAATGTACTGATATTAATAAGTTTAACCTTTTCTTAACCTTTTTTAACCTGCATTTAACGACTTGCCTATAACTCAAAATCCATTCTTATTCTTATTTCTTGTTTCACTGTTCCACTGCTTCACTGATACACTGTTACACTGCTTCAATGTTCGTTATTCTTATTCTTATTCCGTGTTCCTTGTTCATTATTCATTATTCTTTAACCTTTCCTTAACCTTTTTTAACTTAGTTTTAACCACTCGTTTACAGGGCATTATTAGTTTTGCTGAGTAATTGTTAAACAAAAATTCATACCATGAAAAAAAACAGACACATGTATCTTAAGGCAATTGTTCTGCTTATAGTAGCTAGTTTTACTTTCGGCCTGGCAGATGCCCAGGAGGTAAAGGAAGAAAAAGCTGTAACTATCAAAATGGTCAAGGAAGAGGATGGCAATATCAGCCTTGACACTACTATAATCCTTGATGAAGACTTTGATGGCGACTGGTCAACAGTAACCGATGATGAGGAATTGCTCAAGAAACTCGAAGAAATGGATATTGGCCTTGACCTGGATGGAACACAAAAGGTTTATATGATCAAAGCTCCTGAAACAAGCAAAAAGGCATATTTCTACTCTGTTGAAACTGATGAAGATGGTGAGGTAACTGTGGAAGTTGAATCAGGATCAGTGGGAGCTCAGAATGTTTGGGTGAGTGAGATTGACGGCGACAGCACGATAACCATCGTATTGAAATCAGAAGATTGCAAGCACAAAGAGGGTGAACACAAGGTATTGATGACCAAGTCAATGAATGTTCAGATTTCAGAAGAAGATGGCGATTCTGTGATCACTTACACTATTATGACGGATGGAAAAGAAGGAGAAAGTGAAGATGTAATGATCTGGCATAGCGATGGCAATGAAGAAATTAATCATGAGTTCATGGTGAAGGAAATTGAAGGTGATAGCGCAAAGATCATTATTATGACCACCGGTGGTGATGATGAAGATATTCACGTAGTGAAAAAGAAAGAAATAATCATCATCACGGAAGAACATGAACATGACTGCGATCATGATCACGACAAAGACAAGAAAAAGAAGAAGAAAAAGAAAGATGACGACTAATGGGATGAACCTCCCACTCCAATATATAATTTAAGCTATGAAAAGCCATCTCAACTTCGGGGTGGCTTTTTTATTGTACAACGTATTAAGTATTAGGTATTACGAAAAAAAATAATACTACCTTTATATCATATTTTTCGTGGTACGCAGTACCTTGTACGTAATACTGATATTATGGATAGACGCTCATTTATCAAAAGAAGTGCTGCCAGCGGTGCAGCGGCCTTCATAGGATCATCATTGATCGGACGTAAGGCCCTTGCTGGCTCTATTGACAGTGATGCAGACATTGCCGTTGTCAATGGAAGCGATCTTTTTGAGAACACCCGAAAAGCAGTTGACATTCTCGGAGGGATGGATAAATTTGTTCCCAAAGGTTCAAAAGTTGGATTAATTGTAAATGCCGGCTTTGATCAAAAGGGAGCTTATGTTAACCCTGATATCACACTTTCTGTAATGAAGATGTGTTTTGATGTCCGGGGCGGATGAAGTCCTGAGTATTCAATATATCCATGATGTATATTGGGACAAGAAGTCCTAGATTATGAGGGGATGAAAGAGATGCTCGGGAAGCTTTCACAGGTAGAAAGCAATGATTTTCCGGCTGAATACAATGAGAAAGAATGGAAAACACTTCCTTCCATTGAAGGAGCCATTTCCCTGCAGGAAGTTGAAGTGGTAAAAGCTATTGACGAAGTTGATGTGCTGATCAATATTTTCATTGCCAAGCATCATGCAGGAACTATGTACACCGGTGCCATGAAGAATTCCATGGGTTTCTGTACCAGGAAAACGAATGTCTTCTTTCACCTGGGTTCAGGTGAGCGCAACGATCCTGATTTCCTGGCGCAATGTGTGGCCGATATTAACCTCATCCGCCAACCAGACCTTATCATTGGCGATGCCACGGAGTTTATCACTACGAATGGCCCATCAGGTCCGGGGGAGATGAACAAACTCGATAAGGTCTTTGCCGGAACCAGTCTGGTTGCCATGGATGCACTGGGGGTTTCCTATAACGACCTTGTAGCTGAGGACGTGCCCACCCTTCTTAAAGCAGAAGCACTTGGGCTTGGGTCTTATGACCTGGATGGGCTCAATATTGTTGAAAGTTCATAGAAGTTTTAAAGTTTACATTTAAATAGTTTTTAGTTAAACAAATATTCACTCCACTTAGGCACTAGCCACCATGTACTAGGCACTAGGAACTAAATCAGTTTCAATGAAAAGATCAATTGCTCTTATCCTTACGTTTTCATGTCTAGCCCTTCATGCTCAACAATCAATCCACGATATCATCAATACCGATAACTGTCCGGGTATTGAGCCTGTAGGAGAGCCTGAACTCTATATTGGCGATGACCTTTTCAGCCTGATCAATGGCGGAGCCGAACTTTACCACGAATTTGGATTTGTAGAGGTCCTGGCGGCTGAGTTCATACTTGCTGACTCTACACACCTCAAAGCAGAAATATACGATATGGGGAGCCCTGATGCAGCATGGGGCATATTTTCCCTGACAGCCACCTCCAATGCAAAAGTGTTCAATGCCGGCGTGGCTGGCAGAAGAGGGGAGGGATTTGCACAATTCATCAAAGGGAATTACATGATCTATATTTATTTCGATCATGTTGAAATTGCAGACTTACAGTATGTGGCAGGCTGCATTCAACAAAAGATTGAAAATTCTTACCCGGCGCCCTTGCTGATGAAAAGCGTATCAAGCGGAAAAGAAAACCCTGACAAAACGGTATATTTCAAAGGGAATCTGGGCTTATCAGGAATCTATAGCTTCCATTATAAAGATGTATTTGGCTATGATGAAGGTGCTGCAGCCATTTATCCGGAGATGAAAGTGTTTCTCCTAAGCTATAAAAGCGAGGAAGATTGTATAGAAAAATATAATACTGCTAAAGAGTTCTTTATGAACAGCAGCAAATACCATGATCAACTTTCGCTACGCGGATCATTCCACATAAAAGACAGGAAAGAACAGCAGATTGATTGTTATTTTGAGAATACTTTTTTAATTGTCTTTATTTCCAATGGAGAGAGTGATTTGAATTTGGCGAGAGAAACTGTTGTGGAAAGTATGCAGTAGGCTGTAGGCAGTATGCAGTATGTTTATTGGTTTAGTGATCCAGTATCTAGTATCCAGTATCCAGTATCCAGTATCCAACAACCAGTGATTTTATCAACAAGCCTTTACATATCCTTCCAGATTCACTATATTTGTTATCAACCAAAACAATAAACCATGAAAATATTAAAACGAATAATTATTTGGCTGATCGTATTGATTGCCCTTCTGGTAGGGGTGGCATACCTGCTTCCGGGTTCATATCATGTAGAGCGTAGCATCCTGATCAATGCAGAGCAGGCGGTCGTTTATGATATGGCCTGCGATTTCGAAAAATGGGACCTCTGGACTCCCTGGTCGGCAGATACCGACACAACTGCTGTCATCGAAACCATAGGAAATTGCGAGGTCGGTGCTGTACAAAAATGGGATGGTGAAGAAATGGGCAAAGGAGAGATGAAGCTGATCGAACTTGAACCAATGAATATGCTTAGGTGGGAACTGGGATTTGAAGGCTATAGCGAAAAAGGATATATTGGTATGAATTTCGTGCCAGAAGGGGATGATATCCTTGTGACCTGGATAGCAGATGGTGACCTTGGATACAACCCATTATATCGTTACTACGGACTCATGATCGACTCCGACATTGGTACTGATTTCGAACTTGGCCTTCACAATCTGAAAACTGTTTGCGAATCACTGCCTGATTATCCCGGAATAGTGATTACCAATTTAACTTCCGGTCCTGCACTATCGGTGAAGGATTCTGTGGCAGTCGCTGATCTTCCGGTATTCATGGAAACCTACATGCCTCAGCTTTATATGTATGCTATACGTCAGGGTGGAAAGATGGCCGGCCCACCTTATTCTATCTATTATAATTGGGATCCTGACGGAATGGTGCTCGTTGAATGCGGAATTCCGCTGGAAGAAGCTATTGAAGGGGAAGATGCTCTGAAGATAAGCAGTACTCCGGGAGGGAAAGCAGTTAAAGCAGCATATTATGGCCCCTATGAGGAAATGGCGGTAGTTTACGAAGCCCTGGAACAGTATATGGCTACGATGAAGCTGGAACCTATTGGCATGGCATACGAAGTGTATGTGACTGATCCCGCCGAAGAACCTGATCCTCAGAAGTGGGAAACGATTGTTTATTTTCCATTGAAATAGTACTTGATTGCTTCTTGGATGATGAATTATGCATTATGTATTATGAATGAAATGATACATGCGAAATGCTCAATGCTCAATGCTCAATGGGAAACCATTGTATACTTCCTTTAAAAATAACTGAAAATTTTTGTCTGAACAAACTTGGTGGGAGGAGAAATTTCCCTATCTTTATTTCGAAATAAAAACTTAAAGCAGGCGGTATTGCTATACGCAATTCCCAACATTCTTAACCTCTTAATTTTGATAATATGAAAAAGATCATCCCTTTTCTTATTACACTCATGTGTGTGCCATTTATTTATGCCCAGGAAGATCCTGTTGCTGTTGATGATTTTACAAGCTCTTTGAGTCAGCAGCTAATTGAGATTGATGTTATGATCAATGATTATGATCCGGATGGCCAGGATTTTTTCATTCAAACAGTGAAAAACCCGGAGCATGGTGAAGTCACTTATAACGACACTCTAGTTTATTACTGGTCTGATCCGGGCCATACTGGAATTGACTCGATGAGATACAGGATAGAGGATACTGATGGTGATCGCTCAGAATATGCATGGATCTACATTACAGTTGATGAAAACCCCAACGTTCCTGAAGCAGAGAATGACCAGGGATCTGTTTTACAACTGGTACCTACTGAAATTGATGTATTGGCAAACGATTCCGACCCTAATGGTGATGAACTCATTATTTATGAAGTATCGAAACAATTGCCTTACAATCATTACGATATAAGCATCTCCGAAGATTCTTCAAAGGTGATCCTCACATCGGCATATCCTCTTAATATTTATTTTGCAAACTTTAAATACAAGGTCAAGGAGAAGAATACCGCCGGCGGATATATTTCAGACTGGGCAACTGTAAATATTGACATTGTAACGAATCCCGACCTGCCCACAGCAATTGGTGATGAGGCGATTGTTGTTGGTGGAGAGTCTGTAAATATTTTTGTGCTGAATAATGATAATGATCCAACAGGAGAGGGACTGGAGATATTCGAGGTAAGTAATCCTGAGATGGGAACCATAGCAGTTGAAGGCGACCACATTGTTTATACAGCCAATACCTCGGCTCAGGATATCGATCAATTTTCCTACACTGCACGCAATATAGACCAACCCTATTTATGGAGCAGTAGCTCTGTAATAGTAAATATATCGCCAAATCCAGGGCTGCCGGTGGCAGTAAATGACAATGTCACAGGCACCTGTGGTCAGGAAGTGCTTATTGATGTACTTAGCAACGATTATGATCCTGATGGGGCGGAAATTGAAATTATGAGTGCTCAGATTCTCAATGTTTCCAATATGTTTCTGACATTGGAAATTGTCGATAATGCCCTTTTATTATCACCTGTTGATGGTTTCGTGGTCAACCTGCCTGAAATTGAACTGAAATACAGGGTCAGGGAAGTGCTGGATACAAACTCATATTCTGGATGGGCAAGTGTATATATAAGCATGGAACTAAATGAAGACTATCCAATCCTTCAAAATGATTTTGCAAACGCAACAGCTGGTTATCCGGTTGATATCGACATTTTTGCGAATGATGACTTCAATGGCCATGAAGTGGGACTTTTCGTATCCGGAGGCAATCAATATGGTTCAGGAAATTTGAGTGAGGAAATGTATTCTTTTACTCCATTCATGGCTTTTGAAAATGATACAGTAAGCTTTTTTTATCAGATATTAAAGCTACCTCCGGATGGATACCTTGTAAAAGCAAACATTGATGTCAATATTTCATCCAATCATTCATATGATTCTCTAAATATTAATAATATTAATGCAGGTATTAGATCGGATGGACACCTCTTTAACTCTTACAATGAATTGCTTGAATTTGGCCCAAGCGATTTTAAATCCCATTTTGAGTATCCTAAAGAATCAGGACATCATACAATATTTATGCAGTCATTCTGGATAGGTGGACTTGATGTAAATAGCCAGTTGCACCTTGCTGCCCAGAGGTATAAACAGGTAGGATATGATTTCCAGTTTGGCCCCGTTGCCGACGATTATAGCGGAGTAGATTATTTCTCAAAATACTCGCGAGTATGGAAACTCGACAAAGAACAAATTGAATACCATGTGAATAATTACTGGAAAGAATCCTATGAACTGATACCGGAAATTGATTCCTGGCCGGGTAACGGAAATACCGCAAATGGAGAAGCTGAACAACTGGCACCTTATTTTGATTTAAATGCTAATGGTTTTTACGATCCAATGGCTGGTGATTATCCTTTGATCCGCGGAGATCAATGCATCTTGTTTATTTTTAATGATGATCGAATACACACCGAAACTGATGGTGAAGCCCTGAAAGTTGAGCTTCATGGTATGGCATATGCATATGATAATCCTGCTGACTCACTTCTTAAGAATACCATTTTCCTTCATTACGATATTTATAACCGCTCATCATTTACATACAGCGATACGTATTTTGGAATGTGGACCGACTTTGATATTGGATATGCATATGATGATTATGTTGGAAGCAATGTTGAGCTGGGTTCATTTTATGGGTATAATGGAACTGAATATGATGGTTCAGGGGAACCGGAATCTTATGGTTTGAACCCACCTGTACAATCGGTAACTGTAATTGCAGGGCCTTTTATGGATGAAGACGGCGAAGATAATCCTGATGGAGAGTGTGACTATAGTTTAAACGGATTGAACTTCGGGGATGGAGTTATTGATAATGAAAGGCTTGGAATGACGAGATTCATATATCATGACAATAATGCAAGTGCAACAGGAGATCCTCAGAATGCACCAGAGTATTATAACTACTTAACAGGATACTGGAAGGACCTTACCTCTGTCTTGTATGGCGGCAATGGTCACCTAAATTCAGGAGCTGTAGGACCGGAATGCAGGTTCATGTTCCCGGATGATAGTGACGAATGCAATTGGGGAACAGATGGTGCTTGGCCCAACGGTGGATATAACCAGGGTGGCTTATTCTGGACAGAAGCAGAGGTTGGAAATAATCCATACGACAAAAGAGGTCTAGGCGTCACAGGGCCATTTACATTTGAACCGGGTGAGCGACAGGAAGTAGAATTGGCATTTTCTGTAGGCAGGGGAAATGATGGTCCTGCTTCAGGTATGACAGAATTATTCAGCAACCTGGAGACCCTCTTTAACCGGGTTAATCAGGGTGAAATTATTATTCCGGCTGAAGAATTGGCTGTAGGTGAGAAAACGAATAACAAGACAGCATTAAAAGTCTATCCCAATCCTGCCAGGGAATCGATATATGTAAGCTTGGAAGGGGCTGAAAATGAAAATATAGAGTACTACATATACAACAACCTTGGGACTGTTGCAGCTCATGGGTATATTTCATCCGGAAGCACGAATGAAATCAATATCAAGAGCTTGGAAAGTGGGTTTTATATATTCAAGCTTGTTGGAAAGGTTCAAAACACTGCCAAGTTCATCAAACTGTAGGAATACTTTTTGCTCAGGAACGCTTCATTAAGAAGTTCAATTTGGTTCTTCAGATATATGGAATAAATGGCATGACAAAATGCTTATTGTTTTGACATTGCTCTATTGTTCCACTGTTTCAATGTTTTACTGCTGGACGGTAAACCCCAAACCCCAATTACACCAATTCTGGTGAATATCCAATGAGTCAAATTCAATTGCATAAACAAGTTTGAAATATTGAGTTTGCTTTAACTACTGCCTGCCGCTGTCATAGTAGCCAATGGTGAAGTACTTGTTTTAATCATTTAATAATTGGAAGATTGACATTTGTTTAGAATTTGGAGCTTGGAAACTGGGTTTTGGATGTTGGATGAATTGGAATATAGAAAATGCAGAATTGATAATTATTTTCCTAGCCCCCAGAACCTAGAACCCAAAAAATATTCAACCTCTTTTTTTGTGATTTCTTTAACATTTTAAGCCTGAACAATTAAAATTTCATGGTGTTATCTATGACGTACTCTTTATTATGCACTTCATTTAAACAACATTAAATAAAAATCCATGAAAAATATATTGATAACAGGTTGTAGCTCAGGATTTGGGCTCAATGCAGCAAAATACTTCGCCGATAAAGGACACTTCGTTTATGCAAGCATGCGTAATGTAAATGGGAAAAATGCTACGGCAGCATCCGAATTGAGCACATATTCAAGCGCAAATGGAGGGCAGATAAAAGTTGTTGATCTGGATGTAACATCTGATGAAAGTGTAAGTAAAGCATTTTCTCAAATCTCAAATGTAGATGTTCTGATCAATAATGCAGGTGTTGGTTTTGGTGGGCCGGTTGAGGCTTTCTCCTCTGAAGAATTACTTGCACAACTGGACCTTAATATTGTAGGAACCTTACGCGTTGCTAAGGCTGTGCTACCTGGAATGCGAAAACAAAAATCTGGTTTAATTATCCAGGTCAGCTCCACTGCCGGAAGAGCTGCATTCCCCGGTTTTGGAGTGTATAATGCAAGTAAGTGGGGATTGGAAGGTGTTAGTGAAGCCTTACGATACGAAGTGGCTCCCCTGGGTATCGATGTCGTAATTGTAGAGCCAGGCCCATTTTCAACCGGCTTTTTTAGCAACATTGTGCAACCAAAAGATGAAGAGATCGCTTCCGCATACAGCCATGTCCAGGAATTCATTGGTGGTTTTGGTCAGCAGGTAACTAGCTTGTTCGAAGATAAAGATGCCCCGACCGACCCAATGATCGTTGTTGAAACCTTTGAAAATCTCATCAATATGCCGAACGGAAGCCGTCCGCTGAGAACCATTACAGGAATGGACTTTGGTTTTCAGGCACTAAATGATGCAGTGGAGCCAATCAGGAAAGCCAGTCTCGATGCCTTTGGTGTAGCTGACTGGGACGGCCCTCGTTCATAGTATCCAGCATCCAGTATCCAGTATCTAGGATCTAGTATCCAGGATCTAGAATATCTAGAATCTAGTATCCAGCATCCAGTATCTAGTATCCAGTATCTAGGATCAAGGATCTAGAATCTAGTATCCAGTATCTTTTACTAACTTTACTGCAAACTCCACACCTCATGTGCGGCCGTTATATACTGGTACAAAAGATCGAATTGATCGAGAAACGATTCAATGTCACTGCCCCGGAAGGAAGTGAATGGAAGCCGGCATATAATATTTCTCCCGGACAACTGGCCCCGGTCATCACCAGCGACAATCCCAAAGAATTACAGCTGTATCGCTTCGGAATGACACCTTTTTGGGCCAAAAAGCCTATGTATATGATCAATGCACGGGCCGAAGGCGATCACAATAAAGATGATGACCCAGGCTACAAAGGGGCAAAAGGCATTATTACAAAGCCTTCATTCAGAAAACCCATACGCTCACAACGTTGCCTGGTTATTGCCGATGCATTCATCGAAGGAACTGTGAAAGAGAAGCTGTCAAAGCCTTTTGTCGTTTATTTAAGGAATAACGTCAGGCCATTTGCTTTTGCCGGGATATGGGACGAATGGACAAACACCGATACCGGAGAGATCTTACAATCCTTTTCCATCATCACAACAACATCCAACGAATTGCTTCAAAAGCTGCCTCACCACCGCTCACCGGTGATCCTCGACCGCAGGCATGAAGCCAAATGGCTGAACACCGATCTTCCACTTGCAGATGTCACTAAATTACTAAAACCATACCCTGCGGAACTCATGAACGCCTACCCGGTCGATCCTGCCATCAAAAACCCCCGGGCAGAAGGCCCCGAACTCCTAAAACCCATAGGGGAGAGGATCGTTCCCGAATACGACATTAAAACCCAGGAAGATATTGAGCTCCAGGGAATGGGAGGCGGGAAGAAGTTTTCGTATGATCCGGAAAATCCGTGGAATCATTAAACCCCAAACCCCAAGCTCAGCGCCTCCGCTGAGTAGCTTGTGCCACCGCTAAACCTGTGGCGACAAGCGGTCAGCGCTCGCGGAAATCCTAAACAATACCCAATTTCAAATTCGTTAAATTTCAAAGCAAGTAACCTGGTTCATTTTTACCACAAAGAACACAAAGACTATCGCCAAGAACGCAAAGAATTAGTTTTGTGCCCTTCGTGCTTAGGAATAATTCAAAACTCAAAACTTAAAACTAACTCAACCCTCAACACTCAACCCTTTAAGTGGAACGTGGATCAGCCTTAAGCGGCAACTTCAACATCCTGTCTACTTCAATACTCGGAAACCCAAACTCCTCCACGATCTTTCCATAAAGCAAATACACCCCGTTTCCGCGGAAAGGGTATTTCTTCAGGGTGTCGGGAAAGTGTGTGCTGTCGAAGAATTCACCGGTGTCATCCAGGAAGGCGGCAAAGTGCATGATCTCCTTCTTTACGGTGCGCACATACTTAACTGTAACCAGCAAACCGGCCATCTGCACCCTTTTTCCAACATAATTGATCATCTCCGCAGGCCTTATCACCCCATTCACAGGCCTTTGCAGCAGCTCAAACCAGTTCATGGTCTGCGGGAATCCGATCAACTCCAGCTCATCGTAGGCATCTTCCAGCTTGCTGCTTTCCAGCTGGGGCAATGAATACTTCTTCACGTTTTGTGTAAACAGGGTAGGGCCGGAGGGACGGACGGTATTCTTGCCCAGGTGCAGGTGGGCTTCCCATAACAGATGCGATTTGGGCTTCCCCAGGAAGTTAAATGCCCCGCAGCGGATCAATAATACTATTTGCTCAATGCCTGCCGGTATACGCCTGATAAAGTCTTCCAGGGAGCGGAAGTCCCCATTAGCTTCCCTCTCTTCAGAAATTCCACGTCCGATGCTCTTTTCCAGGCGTTCTATATGAATAAAACCGGTATAGATCTTTCTGCCCGATGATGCGTGTTTTGTAATTGCTGTGGTTCACGCAGGGCAGCATGATCACAGCTCCCCAGCGCCGGGCTTCGTTGAAATACACCCATCGGTGAAAGAACCCACCGAAATTATTGATCACTGCCACCATGAACTCCAATGGGTAGTGTGCCTTTAAATACAGGCTCTGAAAGCTTTCTACGGCATAAGAGGCCGAGTGGGCTTTGGAGAAGGAATAGCCTGCAAAAGACTCGATCTGCCGCCATACCTCCCTGGTGATCTCATCCGGATAGCCATATTCCTTGCAGTTGCTGAAAAACTTGCGCACGATCCTGTTAAATTCATCCTTACCCCTGAATTTCCCACTCATAGCTCTTCGTAGCACATCGCTGTCGGCCAGGTCAAGGCCGGCAAAGTGATGGCATACCTTCAACACATCCTCCTGGTATACCATTACGCCATAGGTTTCTTCCAGCTGTTCCTTCATCACGGGGTGGATGTACTCAAACTTGTTCGGGATTATGAAAACGGTAGATATATTCACGCATCATACCTGATTTGGCCACCCCGGGACGTATAATGGAGCTGGCTGCCACCAGCCGCAGGTAGTCGTCGCATTTGAGTTTCTTAAGCAAGCCGCGCATAGCAGGACTTTCCACATAAAAACATCCATTGGTCTCCCCACGCCTAGCAGTTCTTTTATTTTCGGATCTTTCTTGAACTTGTCCACCTGGTGCACATCCACCTTGATGCCCCTGTTTTCCGCCACGATCTCGGCGCATTCCCTGATATGACCAATGCCACGCTGGCTCAGGATATCAAGCTTCTCAAAGCCAATATCCTCTGCCACATACATATCCCACTGCGTGGTAGGAAAGCCTTTGGGGGGCATATCCAGGGCCGTGTAAGTACAGATGGGCTCTTCCGAGATCAGAATCCCGCCGGCATGTATACTCCTCATGTTGGGAAATCCGGCCATCATTCCCGACAGGGAATGGATCTTCTCAGTGATATGGTTCTTCCCTTCCGGGTCGTCGGGATGATGCACCAAACGATCGATCTCAGCCTTGGGAAGCCCATATACCTTTCCCAGCTCCCGGTATATGGAACGCCCCTTGAAAGTAGACATGGCTCCAAGCAGGGCCGTATGCTTCCGTCCATACCTCTTGAATATATAATCCTGCACATCATCCCTTTCCCGCCAGGAATAGTCGATATCGAAGTCGGGTGGAGTGCTCCTGCGCGGGTTAATGAAGCGCTCAAAGTAAAGGTTCAGGTCAATAGGGTCAACATCTGTGATCCTCAAACAATAAGCTACCACACTATTAGCCCCGCTGCCACGTCCCACATGGTAATATCCACGCGACATGGAATAACGGATGATATCCCAGGTAATGAGGAAATATGAGGCAAATCCCAGGCGGGTAATGAGGTCCAGTTCATGCTTCACCCGTGCTACAGCTTCCTTATTCTTCTTTCCATAGCGATATTCCATCCCATCCATGGCCAGCTTCTCCAGGAGAATCTTATCATCATAAAGGCTCCCTGTGAAAGTTTTCTTGTTCTTGATGGAATGAAAATCAAATTCGATATGACAGTCGGCCATCATCTTTTCCGTATTCCGCAGAATGTCGGGGTAGTACTCAAAAGCCTTCAGAACCTCATCATCCGGCAGGAAAACCTCATCAGGACTGCCCATGAGAGAAGGATCCATCTTTGATAAAAGGGTATTGTTGTCGATGGCCCTCAGGTGACGGTGCAATTCAAAACTGCTTCTCCCGGTAAAGCTGACCGGGTTTCTGACCACCAGTTTCGACTGCTTATTCCTCAAAGGGGAGGAGAGGAGCCTGCCTGAGTCCGAAGGCCTGACCCCTATATATTCATTGTCACGCAGCCTGGATGGCTGTAAACCCTCGAAAGGATAGATCACATAGCAGTTTTGCAAGAGTGGGGGGCGCTCAGGAAGATCAACTTTCTTAAGCCTGTACTCCGACAGAAACTCATTCAACTCCCTGAAGCCCTCATTGTTCCTGGCCACACCGGTATATAAAAACCTGTTCCCATCACGAAACTCTATTCCCGCCACAGCTCGCAGTCCTTCCTTATCACAGGCCTTCACAAAGTCCATCACCCCGGTGGAATTATTAATGTCGGCAATGCCAAGCATTTCTATGCCCCTGCTTTTTGCCAGTTTGATCAGGGCCTCGGGACTCATCGTTCCGTAGCGGAGGCTGAAGTATGTGTGACAGTTATAGTACAAAGTATTACGTATTAGGATAAAGCACCTCACCCCCTGGCCCCCTCTCCTTGAGGAGAGGGGGAAAAGGGGGAAGGGGTTAAGGGGGTGAGGTGCTTTGTAACATTTGAATTTGAATCATTTGATATTGTTTAGAATTTGGAGCTTGGGGTTTGGATTTTTAGGTTTTCAGAGCCCAACGGCTCGCCTAACCGCCTTCTTCCCGTATCTCAACCTGATATTATCCATCGCATTATACAAGTTCACCATCTCCGGAGTGTCTTCGAACATATTGAGCTGCTGTACGCCATTCACCAGGTGGCTGAATTTGATCCCCACCAGCCGGATGAGCATGCGACGCTGATAAAGCTTTTCGAAGAGTTCCAGGCTTGCGGGGATGAGTACGTGGTCGAAAGAAGTGTAGGGGATGCGCTTCTGCAAGGTATGGGTATCGAAGTTCGCGTATCGGATCTTCATTGTAATACATGCAGTAAGCTTCTGCTTCTTCCTGAGCTCAAAGGCCAGACGCTCCACCTTGGCACTGATGATCTCTTTCATCCTTATTATATCTATGGTATCATTCTCGAAGGTACTTTCTGAACTGATCGACTTCCTTTCCGAATATTGCTGTACCGGCCTGTTGTCGATGCCATTGGCCTTTTTCCAGAGCACGATACCGTTCTTTCCCATCAGGCGCTCCATCATCTCAGGAGGGATGCTGCTGAGGGTGTCGATCCTGGAAACCCCCATGGAACGCAGCAGTTCATAAGCTTTCTTGCCCACCATGGGGATCTTGCGAATGGAGAGTGGTGCCAGGAAGGGCTGCACCTCAGACTGCGCAATCTGCAATAAGCCATTGGGCTTTGCCTCTCCCGTGGCGATCTTGGAAACGGTCTTGTTCACCGACAAACCAAAGGATATAGGCAGGCCTGTATGATCCATGATGCGCTCCCGCAATTCCGCTGTCCACTTCAGGGAACCAAAAAACCTGTCCATGCCCGTGATGTCGATATAATGTTCATCGATGGATGCCTTTTCATATACCGGGGCCTGCTCGGCAATGATCTCGGTGACCATACCCGAATATTTGGAATACATATCCATGTCGCCCCTCACGATGATGGCATCATTACAGAGGTTCCTGGCCATCTTCATGGGCATGGCCGAGTGCACCCCAAACTGCCTGGCCTCATAGCTGCAGCTGGAAACCACACCACGATCAGAAGTGCCGCCAATAATCACGGGCTTCCCCACTAAACTGCTGTTTGTCAATCGTTCCACTGACACAAAGAAGGTGTCGAGGTCGAGGTGTATGATCTGTCTTTTTCCAGGAAGCATAAAAAAATCAATAAAAAATTTGCTTTTATTATTCTAATTGTATTACCTTTGATTAAAATCTAATCATTATTTTGATTGTAATATAATCATTAAATGATGCGAGATGCAAATTTTTAAACTTTTTTTGTTACGACATTTAAATAATATCTGATACCGGTTCGCGGGACGAGGTTCGGGGAATAAACAATTATAATTTCCGCGTCCCCCGTCCCTCGCACCCAAACTGATTCAACCAATTACTGATTTAACCAATTACTGATTTAACCGATTTAACAATGTATTTCAGCAGCAACATCAAACTCCTCCGCAAACGCCGGGGCCGCACCCAGGACGACGTAGCCCATGCTTTAGAGATGAAGCGTTCCACCTTAAGTGGTTATGAGAACCAGGTGGCCCAGCCGGGAATAGAAGCCCTGATGGCTTTTTCCCAGTATTTCAACATCGCCATTGATACCCTCATTCGTATCGACCTGTCGGAGCTTTCCGAAAGCCAGATATCGCAGGTTGAGCGTGGATTCGATGTGTACCTCAAAGGAAGCAAACTCAGGGTACTGGCCACCACGGTCGATAATGAGAACAACGAAAACATCGAGCTGGTCAACGAAAAAGCCTCTGCAGGCTATACCAGCGGCTTTGCCGACCCCGACTTTATCAAGGTGCTGCCTACCTTCCAGCTGCCCTTCCTGTCGAGGAACAAGAAGTACCGCACCTTCCAGATCAGTGGCGACTCCATGATCCCTATACCCGATAAATCATGGGTGACAGGCGAATACGTGGAAAACTGGCTTACGATCAGAAGCAACTATCCCTATATCATCCTGACCATAGATGATGGCATCGTGTTCAAAGTGGTGGAGAACCGCATCAAACAGGATGGCAAGATGAGGCTCATATCCCTCAATCCGCTATTCGATCCTTATGAGATAGAAGCATCACAGATCAAAGAGGTATGGAAGTTCGTACATTATATCAGTTCTGATATGCCCGAACCAAACATGCCTAAGGAAAAACTCATGGAAGAAGTGCAGTCGCTGAAGAAACAAGTGATGGCAATACAAACTAAACTTAATCTGTAAGCCAGCTGATGTTCGCGATCATCGATGTTGAAACCACAGGTTTGAACCCGGCAGGGGAGAGGATGACAGAGATTGCCGTCTATCTTCACAATGGACAGAAGATCACCGATGAGTATCAGACCCTCCTGAATCCCGAAAAGCGCATACCACACCAGATCACCGGACTCACAGGTATCAGCAATAGAATGGTGGCTGATAAACCTCGATTCTGTGAGGTAGCTAAAGAAATCGTGGAAATGACCGAAGGTCGTATCATTGTCGGACATAATGTTTCTTTCGATTATCGCTTCCTGCGGGCAGAATTTAAAAGGCTGTTCTATGACTTTAAAAGAAAAACCCTTTGTACCAAACAACTGAGCCGCAAGCTGATTCCCGGCAGGACTTCATATGGATTAGGATCATTAAGCCGTGATCTCGACATCACCAATGAAAGCAGGCATAGGGCAGGAGGGGACGCCCTGGCAACAGTGAAATTATTCGAACATCTTCGTTCAATGGAGGATGATCTTCTAAAACTCTCACTCAAAGGACTGAACTCCAACCTGAGTAAAAAGATCATCGACCAGCTTCCGGAAGAAACCGGAGTGTATTATTTCATAGATGGTGATGGGGATATCATCTATATTGGTAAGAGCCTGAACATTCGTGACCGTATACTTTCACACCTTAGCAATAACAATACTAAGAGGGCCATGGAAATGCGCGATAGGGTAGTAGATATAAAATGGGAACTTACCGGAAGTGAGTTAATTGCATTATTACTTGAATCAGACGAGATCAAGCGGCGTAAACCCATTTTTAATCGCTCCCAACGAAGGACTACCTTCCAGTATGGACTATTCGTGATCACTGATGTGAATGGCTATAAATGGTTACAAACAAAGAAGATTAATGGAAATCAAGCTCCCCTGACATCATATACAACTCAGAAAGAAGCCCGGGCGCATCTGCAGTTCCTGGTGGATGAGTTTCATTTATGCCAGAAACTATGTGGGCTCTATCCTTCCAATGGAGCCTGTTTCTACCACCAGATCAACCGTTGCCATGGTGCATGCCTGGGGAAAGAACCGGTTGAAGAGTACAATTATCGTGTAAATGAGGCTATTGAACGATATATTTACCGTGAAAACAACTTCTTCGTGTTCGACAAAGGCCGAAAAGAAGATGAATATGCCATTGTAAAAGTTTACAAGGGCAGCTATCAGGGATTTGGATATATCGACAAAGAAGATATAGATAATCAGGTATTGCTAAATGGAAATATCAAGCCTTATGCCGACAATAAAGACATACAGGTAATCATTAAAGGCTATCTGCGCAAATATCCTGATATAAAAGTAATTAAGTATTGATTATTGACTTATATTTTTGAATTGCCTCATGCCTCAAGCCCCACACCTTTAACCTCTATTTATATCCTATCTAAATACTAAAATATATAGCTTTGTAATTCCTAACCCTGAACATTTCATCATTCTAACTAAAAAATGAATAAACTATGAAAAAACTGTACACAACATTGATCCTTGTTTTAGCTCTTGCTTACATAGGATCAGCACAAACGGTGCTCTTTAGCGAAGATTTCAGCAGTAGTGTGCCGCCAACAGGCTGGAGCATTGATGCTCATGAAGCTAACTGGTCACAGCAAAGTACAAGCACTGCCGGGGGCGATTCCCCTGAGGCAAGGTTTTCATGGACCCCACAGTTTAACGGGGCTTCTTACCTCATCTCACCTCAAACCAACACAACAGGCTATACAAGCTTAGGATTTAGCTTCAGGCATAGTGTTGACCACTACGGTGGTGCATATACACTGGGTGTAGCTACACGTTCAGCAGGCGGTGCCTGGACCAATGTCTGGCAACTGGTAAACCCAAGCGGTAGTATTCCGGCTGAATTTATTGACTTCCAGATCACCAATAGTGATGTTGGAGCTGCAGATTTCGAAATTGCCATCTTCTTCTCAGGTGATTCTTACAACATCAACTACTGGTATATTGATGATGCCAAACTGTATGTTCCCCTGGATCATGATGTGGCTGCCAAAAGTATTCTTGGCGAAACTTATTTTAATATGGGCGATGAGTATATCGCCAATGCAACAGTCAGCAATGTTGGCCTCAATGCCGAAAGTTTTGATGCAACATTAGAGATTTATGGCGGACTACCTGAAGTATTGCTTTTCACAGAAACACTCGCTGTTACTGATCTGCCTAATGGACAGGAAACAACACTTGCATTCTCAGGATATACACTTCCAACCGCTAATGAAATTTATAATATTAAGGTATTTACAAGTCTGGCCGGTGACATGAACCTTGATAATGATACTACCAACAGTTATATTTACACTTATACTACTGAACGTGGCATGGTATTGCTGGAAATTGGTACCGGAACCTGGTGTCAGTTTTGCCCGGGTGCAGCCATGGGTGCTGATGATCTCCTTGATGAGGGACATAATGTAGCTGTAATTGAAAACCACAACGGTGATACTTACGCAAACACATATTCAAACTATCGTAACGATGTTTATTATGGTATTGGAGGATATCCGACAGCCTTTTTTGATGGAGTGGTAAGTGTTATTGGAGGTAGCAATACAACATCGATGTATACAACATACCAGCCAATCGCAGATGAACGCGCAGCTGTCAGAACTGCTTTTGAAGTTGACCTCTGGGGAAGTATGACTGCTCCAGGTGAATACGATCTTCTTGGTACTGTCAGTAAACTGGGACCGGCAATGAACCAGAATGTAGTGCTTCATATTGTTCTTACTGAATCACATATCATGGAATCATGGCAGGGCCAGGATCACCTGAACTTTGTTACAAGGCTGATGATGCCCGACCAGTTTGGAACCGCATTAGATGTTGTGAATAACGATTATATCGAAGTTAGTGAGTCATTCAGTATCGAAGCAGGCTGGGTAACAGAAGAATGTGAACTGGTTTATTTCCTCCAGGACAATGATACCAAAGAGATACTGCAAGGTGGAAAAGTTATGGTTACCGACCTCATTGGCGTGGGTGTTGATGAAGATCTCACTGATAACGGAATAGCCATCTCCAGGATTTATCCAAATCCATTCAGCGATAAAACTAACATCAACTTCAGTATTGTTGAAGCCGGAAATGTAATGGTAAGTATTCACGACATGACTGGCCGCGAAATAAGCGTACTTTCTAACAAAGTGATGACTGCAGGCGAACACCAGCTTACATGGGAAGCAGGAAACGTGCCTAACGGCATTTATTTCTGCACCATCAGCACCGCTGATACCAAGATCACTCAAAAAGTGATGCTATCGAAATAATAATAAAATTATAGTCATTTCGAGCGAATGCGAGAAATCTGCAATATCAGTAATCAGATTTCTCCCTTCGGTCGAAATGACCTTCTCAAGGGACTTTTGTAGTCCCTTTTTTTGTTAATTTGCATCATGAGGATTCCCATCATATTTTTTGCATTTGCAATCTCTTTCACTTCATTTTCGCAACCGAAGACCTATCTATGTATGCAGACAGCAGGGGAGATAGCGATTGATGGTCATCTCGATGAATGGCAAAACACAGCTCTTTCTGACGATTTTATTGATATCACCGGCAAGCAGGAACTGAACCCACATCTTAAAACAAATGTCAGGATGATGTGGGACAGCAATTACTTATATGTGGCTGCAGAGATGGAAGAGCCTCATCTGTGGGCCACCATAACAGGAAAGGACGAAGTAATCTATTATGATAATGATTTTGAGGTTTTTATCGACCCCGACGGGGATACCCATAATTATGCAGAGATCGAAGTAAATGCCTTTGGAACCCTGTGGGACCTTTTCCTCACCAGGCCTTATCGTGATGGAACTGTTCCCCTCACTTCTTTCAATATTGACGGCTTGCTGTGTGCTGTTCAACTTCAGGGTACTTTAAACGATCCATCGGATGTGGATGGGGGATGGTCTCTTGAAATGGCCATTCCATGGGACGCCCTGGCTGAACTCACACCCGGAAAACGAAAACCCTATCCGGGTGAATACTGGAGAATTAATTTCTCCCGGGTGCAATGGGAACTTGAGGCAGAAGACGGGAAATATTTGAAGAAAGATGCCCCTGAGAATAACTGGGTATGGTCTGAACAAGGAAAAGTTGATATGCATATGCCTGAGAAATGGGGCTATGTTTTCTTTTCAGGTGAACAAACAAGCCTAAACCTGGAGATTCCCGAAGTGCCTCATGAAGAAGAAATCAGAAGTTTTCTTCGTGAACTTTACTTCACGCAAAAGCAGTATTATAGCGAAAACCGGCATTACAGCGATAATGTTGAAGAGATTGATACCAACTCCTGGGTAATCCTTCATTTTGGTGGCAGACTGAATATATCCGCCAATGAGAACCAATTTCTGATTTCATATTCACGCCACAGGAAAAAAAACTGGTATATCAACCAGACAGGCAGGATATGGAATCAAAAAACAATAAAGGCATGGATATGGATGCACGGAAGCAATGAACTTAGCGATGCGGCCTGGAGTAAACGCTTCAGTGAGCTGGCATCCTATGGCATTGATGGGATTCTCCTGGGTGGCAGCGATGAACTTCTTAAACGGGTCATTCCGCTGGCATCTGATGAAAACATCGAAATTCAGGCCTGGCGATGGATGCTGAACTGCAACGATAAAGAAGTGATTGAAAATCACCCCGAATGGTATAGTGTAAGCAGGGAAGGCTATTCATGCCTTGAAAGACAGCCATATGTGGGATATTACAAATGGTTGTGTCCTTCGAGGGAAGGGGTGAGGGGGTACCTGGTTTCGAGAGTCAGAGAAACTATGTCTATTGAGGGCCTGGCAGGCTTTCATATGGACTATATCCGGCATCCTGATGTGATCCTTCCTCGCGCCCTTTGGGAGACATACGGCCTTTACCAGGATCATGAAATGCCTGAATACGATTATTGCTATTGCGAAGTTTGCAGAACGAATTTTAAAGAAAAGCATGGTTACGATCCTCTTGAGCTTGATCATCCTGACCTGGATACAGCCTGGAGGCAATACAGGTGGAATATAGTGACAGATCTTGTTAATGCTTTTAATTTGAATGATAATGAAGGAGATGAATATGTGCATCAAAGATTAAGTGCTGCGGTATTCCCTTCACCTGAGATTTCCCGTAGGCTGGTAAGGCAAGACTGGGATAAATGGATAACTCTCAGGGAAGTCTTTCCAATGGTCTACCATAGTTTCTATAATGAAGAACTCCCTTGGATAGGGGAGTGCACCTGGGCAGGCGTTCATGCCATCAATGACAGAATCCCTTTATATACAGGCTTATATATCCCCGCACTTAGCCCTGAAGAACTTAGCAAAGCCATCATGATCGCTATCGATGCCGGCGCTTCAGGAGTATCCCTCTTCGATTACAATGCCATGACCCTGGACCACTGGGAAGCCTTCAGTAAGAGAATCAATAAATATAAATAGGAAGAAGTGCCTAAAGCTTGGTGTGAATAACTCCAGGCACTCCAAACTTTTTTTGTAAGGAATGAACAATAGCAACGACTAAAGTGTAAATTATAGACTAATTAACAATTCAATATCATGAAAAAAATAATTACACTCTTAGTCGTAGGTCTGACCACTTTCGCCGGCATTGCCCAGGTAGAAAAAACTATTGTTGTTGAGCATTTCACCAATACCGTTTGCAGTACTTGTGCGAACGCCAATCCAGCCTTATTTAGCCTGCTGGATAATTATTCTGAAGTATTGCATATTTCTTATCATCCGAGTTCACCGTATAGCAGTTGCGCCTTTAACCAGCATAATCCCATTGAGAATGATGCCCGTACAAATTACTACGGCATTTATGGTGCTACTCCAAGAGTAGTCCTGCAGGGAGAGGTTGTCGGTTTTCAGGTGCCTATACTCAATGCCGGGGATATTGAAGCCCAACTGGGACAAACATCTGACTTTAAGATGAATATCACCCAGGAAAAATTGGAAAACGATATGGTGCACGTGAGTATCAGTATAAAAAAAGTAAGTGCTTCTGCAAGCCAGTCGCAGAAGATCTATGCGATCATTGCTGAAAAGGAAATTAATTATGCAGCTCCTAACGGGGAAACCCTGCATCACGAGGTATTCAGAAAAGTACTGACCAACCAGTTTATCAACCTCACAGTTGGCGATTCTGTAATGATCAATACTTCATATACAATTGACAATTCCTGGGATGAAGATGAACTTATCGTTACCGGCATGGTGCAGGATGTAGACAATAAGATGATCCTGCAGGCCTTTGAATCTGATAAACTGGATTCAAGCCCGAGCTTTATCCGCGATAATGAGATCCTCTCATTGGATGGAGTTCTGTATCCCAACCCGGCCACTGATGTGATCCGTATTTCCAGTTCGGTTCAAAATCAATTTGTGAAAGCTGAGTTCTATGCCATGACCGGAAACATAGTAAAAAGTTTTACAGATCTCCGTTCAATGAACATCAGTGATCTTCCGGAAGGAATCTACATGACTGTGCTCACTGATGATGATCAGAAAAAGCATGTTACACGGATTGTTAAGAAATAAGATATGAGTACTGAGTATTGAGATATGAGTACTGAGTATTAAGATATGAGTACTGAGTATTGAGATATGAGACCTTCTCAATACTCAGTACTCAATACTCAATACTATTCTACTCAGCCGGCGCAATCGACTCCATATTCGCCAATGTCCAGACATTCAAAAATCCTATACGGATAATCTCAGCCATCTTGCTGTAATTCACCAGTTTGATCTCATCTTTGGGTGTATGGTATTCGTCATGCCATCCGGCCATAAAATAAAAGAATGGGACATCTTTACGCGCAAAAGGGGAGTGGTCGCTGCCACCGCCTTTGCTCATAGTAGGACGCATGGTGATATCAAGATTGATCCCGTATTGTTTGAGAAAATGAAAAGAGTTCTCTTCAAGGAAATCATGCCCTGAGGTATAGGTCATCCTGCATTCAACTCCCAGGCTGTCTTCCTCCGAATCCCGGGAGATCATGTCATAGTTCAGGCAGAACTTTATATCTTCGATAGGAAGGTAGGGGTGGTCAACAAAATACCTGGACCCCAGAAGTCCTCTTTCTTCACCGGTCCATGCGGCAAATATAATACTGCGTTCAGGTTTCTCTCCTGTGGCCATACATGCCCTGGCAACACTCATCATACCCACAGTACCGGATGCATTATCATCAGCCCCGTTCCAAATATAGCCATCAAACATACCCAGGTGATCGTAATGTGCTCCTATAATGATGGCCTCAGTCGTATCTTTTCCTTCGATCATACCAAGTACATTGCGGCAAGTAATCAGTTCTGAATCAACACTGGTCTTCACATATGCCTTTTTGCTTTTGATTAACCTTGAATCAGGCTTCATGCTTTCCTGTACATCTGCCTCCCAGCTTTCAATATTAATTCCGCTGCCGCGAAAGATCTCGAAGGCAGCACGCTTACTCAAACTGATCCTGAGCGGCCTGGTGCTGATCGAATCACCGGGAATGCTATATGAATACTCATAAATAGTATGCTGCTTTTCAGTCCCTTCATAATATTTTGAATCATTCCTGAAAGGGACATTCGCGGCCCATCGTGATGATCCGTCCCTGCCGGGATAAACATCGATAATGCCGGCAACACCCAGATCCCCTGCAATATCATTCTTTTCCCTGCTCAGGTAGTATGCAGCATATCTGCCTTCGGGATGAAATTTCTTGTATGCATCACTGCTGGTATCATTGTGACCCGGATAGCCATTAAGGCGTACGATGATCTTACCTTTCACGTCAATGCCTTTGAAATCATCGTATTTTTTCTCTTCATTTACATATCCATAGCCCACAAAAACAAGATCAGATTCCAGCTCCTGGGCAATACTGCCGGGAGACAGAGAAAAGTCTGTGCGATAATTGAAAGTAAAAATTTTACCTTCCGAGAGCAGATGAAATAGCTGTTCTTCTCCGGCCTTGTATTTTATCAGGGTAATCTCCTGGAAATAAGTCCCATACTGATAGGCTTCAGCACCCTTTTGGCGATCTTCATAAGAAGGGTAGTGCCATTCCTTGTCACCGGCGGGTTTGAGTCCGTATACCCCAAAGATACTTGCAATGTAATCTCCTGCAATATATTCACCCCGCATGCCGGTTCCACGGCCTTCAGTCCAATCGGAAGCAAGAAAATCAAGCTGCCCTTTCACAGCTTCATGCGTGATGGCTTCCAGTCCTTTTTCATAGGCCAGGCTGTCGGTTTGTGCATCCAGTGAAATAATAGCAAAGATTAGTGTAATGAGTATAAAAAAGGTCTTTTTCATGACGAATGGTTTTTATTAATAAGTGAAAGGACCGGATAAATTTAATAATTCCTACGGAATAACCCCATATGAATAATATGACCAGTTAACCACATTGCATCTGCGTACACAATATTGTTTGTATATATCTCAATACTTACATTATCTTTGACAAAATTTCCAAAACAAAACAAACTATGAAAACTGTATTAACATCAATTATTACCTCACTTATCACCGTGATCATCGCACTTTTTGTTGTGTATGCCATTGTAGGAGACGGCGGTTGCATGCTCAGTCATGATGATGATGACGACAAAAAGGAATGTGTTGAACAAAAGAAAGAATGTTGCGACCATAAGCAGCATAGCGAAGCAGAAAAGCATGAAATGTGCATGGAAAAACTCGAACCCGTCAGGGCAGATTTCGATGCTCAACTTTCAGATGAAGAAAAAGCCACTATCGAAGCTATCCGCGATAAATTCGAAGATGCCGATCATGAGGACTTGTGCCCGGAAGGGATGGCAAAGTTCCAGGAGCAGCATAAAGATGACATTGCAGCTGTTTTAGCCATTGCCGACAATCACAAAGAATTCTTTGATGAGATGTTCGCAAAAATGCACACAAAAGAAGCTGCTATTGAAGGCGAAGTTGTAAAAGAAGATGCTTGTCCTGAAGCTGCGAAATGCAAAGAAGCTACTGAAAAATGCAAAGGCGAAATGAAAGAAGTAAAAGAAGAAAAGAAATGTGCAGAAGCCGAAGCTAAATGCGAGATGGAATGCCAGAATACCTTCAAAGTACACTTCATCTTAATGGAACAAGATGACGATGAAGAGGATGATGATTAATAAAACTACAGGGTAGCTGATACCTGTTACCTGGAAAATAGAAACAAAGCCCTGCTACTAGTGGGGCTTTTTTTATGAGGTCGGAGAGCGGAGATGGGCGTTTGGAGTTGATAGGTACTAAACCAGCTACCAGCAACCAGTATCTAGAATCTATAATTTTCATATCTTAGCCTTCTCAATATGTCTCAGTCATGAATGAACTGACCCGCTTACAGGAAGAAGCATTAGTGTGCACCAAATGTGCACTTGCGCAGAGCAGGAATAAGCTGGTATTTGGGGAAGGCAATCCCGAATCAAACATCTTTATGATAGGGGAAGGCCCCGGATATGAAGAAAATGAGCAGGGCAGACCCTTTGTCGGGAAATCAGGGCAATTATTGGATAAGATCCTTGGTGCCTGCGGTTTTAACAGACATGAGCATATTTATATCGGAAATATTGTGAAATGCAGGCCTCCGGGAAACCGGAATCCTTCACCCGAGGAAGCTGCCAGCTGCATACCATACTTACACAGGCAAATAGAACTCATCGATCCGAAGATCATCATCCTGATGGGTGCCGTAGCTCTGAAATACATGATCGGTGACGAACTGAGGATCACAAAAGTTCGTGGCAAATGGATTGAAAAAGACGGCAGGTTTTTCATGCCCGTCTATCATCCGTCAGCACTGCTGCGTAACCCATCTCTTAAAATAGATACCTGGGAGGATTATAAGAATGTCGTCAGGAAGTACAGGGAAGTAGTTGATGCAGGACATGTGTGTGAGTATCTGTGAGTGTAAGTGCCTAGAGTACTTAGAGTGACTAAAGTGAGCTAAAGTTTAGAATTATGATAACTTTAGGCACTTTAGTTCACTCCAAACTTTAGGCACTTTTTAATCAAATACATCGTATTACAGGATTTGCCAGTGTTGTCTCATAATTTATATTATGTTTAATAGAAATATTAAATATAAAGGGAGCAGCTTATGCAACTACTCCCCTTATTGTAGATATTAAATAAAGCTTAGAGGTTCTTTATCTTTTCATTCACTTCTTTAAGCTTTTCCGGATTATTAAGAATAGAATAGATTTGCTTCAGAGTTTGCAGTGTAGGAATATTACCAGGATTAAGTTCGTCTGATTTTTCCAGATAAGGCAGTGCTTTCTCAAGCAGAGCGTCAGCCTTTGCTTTCTCTGCGTCATATTCTTTGACAGCTTCCAGCGGGAGTTCATTGGCTTGTTCTATGATCTCAGCCGCCTGGTTATTGAACATGGCTCCCAGGTTATAATACGCATCTGCATAAGCAGGATCAATTTCTATACACCTATTGTATGCCTTCTCAGCTTCCTCAATATTCCCTACAGTTTCGTAGTTTGTGCCCAGTGCAAACCAGATTGTCTTGTTTTCAGGGTCAGTTTCCAATGCTTTCTGCAGGTTGGCCAGCGCTTTTTCATTCTCACCCCTGGCAAGGTTAAGGTTAGTTTCTGCAATAAGTAACTGATAATCATCAGGATGCAAGGCACGTCCTTCAACCACATAAAGCTCAGAGCTAACTGTATCGTTCTTTACAGTGAGGTAAATGCTTGCAAGCGCATTGAAAACCATCGGATCAGTAAAACCAATTTCCAGTAATGTTCTATAGTTCTCAATGGCAAGGTCATACTCCTTAGCAATTTCGTAAGCCAAAGCCACATTTGAGAGGGCAAGTGTATCAGTAACACCCATATCCTTGGAAATATTATAGGTATTCATGAAATTCCTGGCTGCTCCCATATAATCATTCTCGTTGTAGCTTGTCACCCCCTGGTTGAAGAAGTTTGAAGCAATCACCCGGAAATTATGATTCACATCCTGTGTGTATTCTCCCCTGTTGTCGAGTTCAGCACACTTTTTATAAGACTCATATGCAACTTCTAATGCATTGGAATCCAGCGCTTTATAATCAGGATTAGTTGACAAAGCAATTTGCAGGTAAATATTGCCACGGTAATACCAGGTTTTGGCAACATTCATGGTTTTTTCATGGGTAATACATGGATCAATATTCTCTTTTGCCTTATCCAGTTTACCATTGTTAAAATAATTGAAAGCACTTGTCCGCTTGGCATTCTGTGCCTGTACACCTGTTACGATAAAAGCTGCAAAGAGCAGCAGGATTAATTTCTTCATAATCTTATTTTTTGGTTTTAGTCATACGACAAAATTATAAATTACACCTGTATAAAATCAAATTTCTTGCCAAGATTTATTCCTTGATATCTTCAGATGCTTTATCTTCCTCTGTTTCCGGGGTTTCAGTCTCGGTCACATCCCCTTCCACTTCGCCATTTTCAAGCATTTCTTCATCCTCCTCACCTTCCAATACTTCAACTTTGGCTACTGCCGCAATCGAATCATCATCCCTGAGGTTTATCAGCCTGACACCCTGCGTTGCCCGGCCCATCACCCGCAGGCTTTCAACAGCCATGCGGATAATAAGGCCTGATTTGTTAATGATCATCAGGTCATCATTGTCTGTAACATCCTTAATGGCAATAAGTTGTCCTGTTTTATCGGTAATATTAATGGTCTTTACTCCTTTTCCGCCGCGATTGGTGATCCTGTAGTCGTCAAGGCTGGAACGTTTTCCATATCCGTTCTCAGAAACAACAAGTACATCATAACCACTTTCCGAGATGCAGATCATACCAATGACCTCATCTTTCTTCTTGTCGGTGAGGGTGATTCCCCTTACGCCGGCAGCATTTCGGCCCATAGGCCGTACATTGCTCTCATTGAAACGAATAGCCCTACCCGATCGCAATGCCATCATCACTTCGCTTTGTCCATTTGTAAGCCTGGCTTCAAGCAAGGTGGTCGCCCTCATTGATATTGATCGCATTGATCCCGTTCTGCCTGGGCCTGCTGTATGATTCCAGCGAGGTCTTTTTAATTGTTCCTTTCTTGGTACAAAGTATAATAAAGTTATTGTTGATGTATTCAGTATCCTTCAGGTCTTTCACGTTAATAAAGGCCCTAACTTTGTCTTCCGGATCAATATTGATCATATTCTGTATGGCCCTTCCTTTGGAAGTTCTTGTCCCTTCAGGAATTTCAAACACCCTCATCCAGAACACCTTGCCATTCTCAGTAAAGAAAAGCATATAATTGTGGTTTGTGGCCACGAAGAGGTATTCCAGGAAGTCCTCATCCCTGATGGTACTTCCTTTGGCGCCACGCCCTCCCCTGTTCTGCCTGCGGTATTCGGTAAGCTTTGTACGCTTGATGTATCCCAGGTGTGAAATGGTGATCACCACCTCTTCATCCGGGATGGTATCTTCAATCCTGAAGTCATCGGCTGAATATTCGATCTGAGTTTTTCTCTCATCACCATATTTTTCCCTGATCTCAAGCAGGTTTTGTTTCAGAATGTCCATCCTCATTTCTTCATTACCAAGGATTTCGTTGAGATGTGCAATGGTCTTCATGAGCTCATCATACTCTTGCTTGATCTTATCCCTTTCGAGGCCTGTCAGCTTCTGAAGGCGCATATCAAGAATAGCCCTTGCCTGCAAATCAGTCAACTCAAACTTCTTGATAAGTCCTTCACGTGCTTCCTCAGGTGTCCTGGAGGCCCTGATCAGTGCGATCACCTCATCCAGGTTATCCAATGCTATCAGTAGCCCCAAGAGGATATGAGCCCGCTTTTCAGCCTGATCCAGCTCATATTTGGTCTTCCTGATGAGTACTTCATGCCTGTGATCTACATAATGCCTGATCATATCCTTCAGGTTCAGCATCATAGGCCTGCCTTTAACAAGAGCAATGTTGTTTACGCTGAATGAAGTTTGCAGGGAAGTATATTGATAAAGTTTATTCAGAACAACATTGGTGATCACGCCTTTCTTAAGCTCATATACAATACGCATCCCAGTCCTGTCAGATTCATCACGTATATCACTGATCCCTTCTATCTTCTTGTCATTGACCAGATCGGCTGTTTTTTTGATCATCTCCGACTTGTTCACCTGGTAAGGAATGGAATTAACAACTATCCTTTCCCTTCCATGGGGCATGTCTTCAATTGTAGCTTCTCCCCTGATCACAATCCTTCCCCTTCCGGTTTCGAAAGCATCCTTCACTCCTTCATACCCGTAAATAATTCCTCCTGTCGGGAAGTCAGGAGCCTGAATGTGTTCCATTAACTCAGGTATCGTAATCTCTTTATTATCAATGTATGCAATTATTCCATTTACGACCTGCGTCAGGTTGTGGGGAGCCATATTGGTGGCCATTCCAACTGCAATGCCGGAAGCGCCGTTCACAAGCAAGTTAGGAATAGCTGCAGGAAGTACGGTAGGCTCTTCCAGGGAATCATCGAAGTTTAGTTGAAAATCTACTGTGTTCTTATCAAGATCGCCTACCATTTCTTCAGCAATCTTTTTCATTCTGGCCTCGGTATAACGCATGGCAGCAGGGCTATCACCATCGATAGACCCAAAGTTACCCTGTCCGTCGACCAGAGGGTAGCGCAATGACCAATCCTGGGCCATCCTGACCATTGTATCATAAACGGAGGAATCGCCATGTGGGTGATACTTACCCAGCACCTCCCCTACGATCCTGGCTGACTTTTTATATGGCCTGTTTGAAAGAACGCCCAGGTCGAGCATCCCGTATAAAACCCTTCTGTGAACAGGCTTCAGGCCATCCCTGACATCAGGCAGAGCCCTTGAAACGATCACCGACATCGAGTAGTCGATATAGGCCGCTTTCATCTGCTGTTCTATGTTTACTTTTACTATTTTTTCCCCTTCTCTCATTGTCCTCAAAATTTATTTTTCCTCTTCTGCAATTACATTCATATCTAAGAGCCACGAAAGTAGTGAAATTTCAGTTATTAGCGACGATTTTGGCAAGCAATATTTTTAACAGATTCCTGTTGATAAGTATATATGTTTCAAAGCCTCTTTTCAGCATCGCTGTGAGTATCTTTGATTCCAGAATTAGGCCTGATTTCGAATATTATGACTAAGTTCGGTCAAAATTCTGTTTTATGATTGAACCCGACCATGGTTCAGTTTGTTAACACAGTTGAAATTACTTACCAAACAGCTAAATATCAAAATGGAAGCGAAGTTTTCACAAAGAGTAAAAGATGTACTGACTTACAGCCGGGAAGAGGCGATGAGGCTGGGCAATGATTATATAGGGCTGGAGCATTTATTGCTTGGGATCCTGCGTGAAGGAGAAGGGATGGCTGTGCAGATCATGCTTTACTTTGGCCTTGATCTCACGCTGATGCGTAAAACCATAGAAAAATCAATTGCCAATCCCGAGAATAATGAAGCCAAACCGGAAAATATACCTTTGGTGAAGCAGGCAGAGCGTGCCTTGAAGATCACCTACCTGGAAGCAAAGATGTTTAAAAGCGACCTGATCGGTACGGAACACCTGCTGCTTTCGATCTTAAAGGATGAAGATAACCTCGTGAGCCGCACCTTCAAGAAATATGGAGTGGAATATGGCATGGTGAAGGATGAACTGAAGACCATCACCACCCGTGACCAGGATGCACCACGGATTGAACCGGTTGATGAACTCTCGGAAGATGCCCCTGACGATGAAATGGATGAAGGTGGTCGTGGTTTTGGCGGAAACATCAAAAAGATATCCGATTCAAAATCAAAAACACCGGTACTGGACAATTTTGGACGCGACATCACGCTGGCTGCCGAAGAAGGCAGGCTGGACCCTATCGTAGGCAGGAAAAATGAACTGGAACGCATTGCCCAGATCCTGAGCCGCAGAAAAAAGAACAACCCCATCCTTATTGGTGAACCCGGTGTGGGTAAATCGGCTATTGCCGAAGGCCTTGCCACTCCGCATCGTGGAAAGAAAGGTGTCGCGTGCACTCTTCGGAAAACGCATTATTACCCTTGACCTGGCCTCACTGGTAGCAGGTACAAAATACCGTGGTCAGTTTGAAGAAAGGATGAAAGCTGTACTGAACGAACTGGAAAAGAACCCCGACATCATCCTCTTCATAGATGAGATCCATACGATCGTTGGTGCCGGTAATGCCTCAGGCTCATTAGATGCCTCCAATATGTTTAAGCCTGCCCTTGCCAGGGGTGAACTGCAATGCATCGGTGCCACCACCTTGGACGAATACAGGCAATATATTGAGAAAGACGGAGCTTTGGAACGCCGCTTTCAAAAAGTGCTGGTCGACCCTACTACGCCGGAAGAGACCATTGAGATACTGAATAACATTAAGGAAAAATACGAAGACCATCACCTGGTTAAGTATACTGATGAGGCCTTGAAAGCCTGTGTACACCTGACCAACAGGTATATGAGCGACCGTTACCTTCCAGACAAGGCCATTGATGCAATGGATGAGGCAGGATCCCGCGTACATATTACCAATATTCATGTACCGGCAGAAATCATCGATATCGAAAACCGTATTGAAGAGGTCAAGGGAAAGAAAACCCTGGCTATCAGCAGCCAGAAGTTTGAAGAAGCTGCTGAATACCGTGATACTGAACGAAACTTGAATCTTGATCTCGATAAAGCCAAGAAGGTGTGGGAAGAGGAATCACATATCCATCGTGAAACAGTTGCAGAAGATAATGTAGCGGAGGTTGTAGCCATGATGACAGGAATCCCTATGCAAAGGATTGCAACCAACGAAAGTGACCGCCTGATGAATATGGAGAACGAGATGGAAGGTTCGGTGATCGGACAACCGGAAGCGATCACCAAGGTGGTGAAGGCCATCAGGAGAAACAGGGCCGGACTGAAAGATCCGAACAAACCTATTGGAACTTTTATCTTTCTTGGTCCTACCGGCGTAGGTAAAACACACTTAGCCAAAGTGCTGGCCAAGTACCTCTTCGATACTGAAGAAGCCCTTGTCAGGATCGATATGAGCGAATACATGGAAAAATTTGCTGTATCCAGGCTGGTGGGAGCTCCTCCGGGATATGTGGGTTATGAAGAAGGCGGACAGCTGACTGAAAAAGTGAGAAGAAAGCCCTACTCTATCGTATTGCTGGATGAAATTGAAAAAGCCCACCCGGATGTATTTCATCTCCTTTTGCAAGTGCTGGATGATGGCGTACTTACCGACAGCCTCGGACGCAAGGTTGATTTTAAGAATACCATTATTATCATGACCTCCAATATAGGGTCCAGGCAGCTGAAAGACTTTGGCCAGGGCGTTGGTTTTACCACTGAGTCCAAAAAATCGAGTAAATCAAATTTTGCCAAGGGTGTAATTGAAAATGCCTTGAAGAAATCTTTTGCTCCTGAGTTCCTGAACAGAATTGACGATGTGGTCATCTTCGAAAATCTCGAGAAGGAAGATATCTATAAGATTATCGACATTGAGCTCAAGCAGCTGTATGAAAGGATCCACGGACTGGGTTATAAGATCAAGATCAGCAAGAAAGCAAAAGAGCAGATCGTAGAAAAAGGCTGGGATCCCCAATTTGGTGCCAGACCACTGAAACGGGCTATACAAAAGTATGTTGAGGATGTTTTGGCCGAGGAACTTATAAAACACAAACTGGCCGAAGGCGACACCGTCCATCTCGATTACGATGAAAAATCGGATGAGATGAAGGTAAAGATCAGCAAACCACCTGCTAAAACCAAGTAGGCAGTATAGCTGCTCTAAAGCTTCAGAGGAAAAGGCCCCACACCAGCATCCAGGATCCAGTATCTAGTATCCAGCCACAGTCATTGTGGATTTTCAAATTTATTTCTGCGCTTTATTTTGCAATTCATATCTTTGCAGCGCTAAATTGAGACAAGTATGGAAAAAACTAAAATTGAAAGTGGCGGCGAATTTCTGATCAAAGAAACTGATGCTGCAGATATCTTCATTCCGGAAGAGCTGAATGAAGAGCAAAAGATGATTGTGGAGACCTGTGAAGGTTTCCTGGAAACTGAGGTCTTCCCTATTCTTGACAGGATCGATGCACAGGAAGATGGCCTTATGCGCAATCTCATCTCCAAAGCTGGGGAACTAGGATTACTTGGGGTATCCCTCCCGGAAGAATATGAAGGCTTTAACCAGGACTTTGTGACATCTATGCTTGCCAGTGATGCAATGGGCGCCGGATATTCCTTTTCAGTGGCCTATTCGGCTCACACAGGGATCGGCACTCTTCCCATACTGTATTATGGCAACGAAGAGCAAAAGCGGCGTTACCTCCCTCCTCTTGCTCTTGGCGAGTGGGCGGCAGCCTATTGCCTCACAGAACCCAATGCCGGATCAGATGCCAACTCTGGAAAAACCAAGGCCGTTCTCTCAGAAGATGGAAAACATTATATCCTGAATGGACAAAAAATGTGGATCACCAATGGTGGTTTTGCAGATATTCAGACTGTCTTTGCCAAGATTGATAATGACCGGGTTTACAGTGCTTTTATTGTTGAAAAAGCATGGGATGGCGTTGTGATTAACCCTGAAGAAAGAAAAATGGGCATTAAAGGTTCATCCACTGTTCAGATCTTTTACAATGATGTGAAGGTCCCTGTGGAAAACCTGCTTGGAAAACGTGGCGGAGGCTTCAGGATCGCCCTGAACATCCTTCATATGGGCAGGATCAAGCTGGGTGGTACCGTTCTTGGTGCTGCCAGGCGCGCAATCACACAATCAGTTCAGTATGCCAATGAAAGAAAACAGTTTGGCAGGCCAATCTCTGATTTCGGAGCGATCAAGCATAAACTGGGTGAGCAGGTGATCAGGACTTTCTCGACTGAATCAGCAGTTTATCGCGTAAGCAAGGATATAGATAATGCTGCGGATAAGCTCATGGCTGAAGGAAAAGATAAACCTCAGGCTACTATCGAAGCCATTGCCCAATATGCCATTGAAGCAGCGTTGCTCAAGGTATTTGGTTCAGAATCGCTTAACTATGTTGTTGACGAGGCTGTTCAGGTCTTCGGCGGTATGGGTTTCTCTTCTGAAACGGATGTTGACCGGGCCTATCGTGATTCACGTATCAACAGGATCTTTGAAGGTACCAATGAGATCAACAGGCTTCTGGTTGCCGATACTACCATTAAAAAATCACTTCGTGTCGGTTTCGATGTGGTCAGGTATGCCAAACATGTGGTCAGAGAATCTGATAAAGAAGCAGAAGAAGCAGTTAGCAATTTGAAATGCTATGCAGAAAAGCAACAATGTACACGCAACTTTAAGAAAGCTGTTCTTTTCCTCCTGGGTGTTGCAACCGATGCATTTGACAAAGATCTTTTCAATCAACAGGAAGTGCTTTGCAATATTTCTGATGCGATCATGCAAACCTATACCGCAGAATCAACTATGCTCAGGGTGAAGAAACTCGAAGAAAGTGGCCATGTGAAGTTCAGTGAACACTACAGGGATATCCTGGATGTTGTAGTTTATGAAGCAGCAGCGATCATCAGGAAATCCGGCCATGATGCTATCAACTCCCTGCCCGATGAAGTGAAGAACAAGGAAGTGATGCTTGAGCGCATCAACCTTTTTACACAGGTTAAGCCTGTCAATGTGAAGGATGCACGTCGCAGGATTGCGGATAAGCTGATTGAAGATAATAGATACAGCTTTTAGATATTCGATATCTGATATTTGAAAGGCGAAGTGTTTCTCACTTCGCCTTTTTTTATTCTTCTTTCTTTTATGTTCTTTTTGCTTGACCAAAAAGAACCAAAAAGTCAAGGCTGCATAAACTTTTGTTGATTTCTACGCTTTCCTTCACTAAATCATCCAAACTCCCCCGTTTTACGGGCTCAAACAAGGATGATTTTAACGTTCATGAAAGCTTGAAATACTACCAAAACTTTATGAGGCCTGTCAGTAAATGCTGCGCATTTATATAGATAAATAGCCCGGGCGCAGGATGACGAGGCTCTAAAGGACAAAAAAAAAGGGCGAAATGAGAATCATTTCGCCCTGAGTAAATCGAATATCGAATATTATTTAAGAATACCTTTAGAAACCACGAGCCTGTTCACCTGGTTGGTTCCTTCATAGATCATAGAAAGCTTAGCATCCCGCATCATCTTTTCAACTGGATGTTCGCGAGAATATCCTTCCCCTCCCATTATCTGAACGGCATCAGCGGTTACTTTCATTGCCATGTCTGTGGTGAGATATTTTGACATAGCTGAAAGCTTGGAATAATCCTTTTGTTTAGTATCATAAGCCCAGGCTGCTTTCCAAACAAGTGCTTCGCATGCTTCAATCTCTGTAGCCATATCGGCGAGCATAAAGGCGATCACCTGCTGGGCTGAGATGGGTTTTCCAAATTGTATCCTTTTCTTGGCCCACTCACGACTATGATCAAAAGCAGCTTTGGCATTACCAAGAGCAGCTGCAGCAACACCTGTACGTGTCCTATCAAAAGTTTTCATAGCGATCAGGAAGCCATGGCCTTCTCCACCAAGGAGTGAATCCAATGGAATTTCAACATCAGTGAACTTGATCTCATTCTGTACTGAAGCCCTCTGTCCCATCTTTTGCAAACGGGGTAAAATTTCGATACCGGGTAGATCAGCCCTGATGATAAAAGCAGAAAGGCTCCTGGATCCCCTGTCGGGGTCTGTCATTGCAAAGACAGTGATGAACTCAGCCACTTCCGCATTGGTAATAAAGCGCTTGTGTCCATTCAGTATATATTTATCACCCTTCTTGATAGCAGTAGATTTGATACCCTGAACATCTGAACCGGCATTGGGTTCGGTGAGAGCATAGGCAGCAACTGCCTTTTTCTCATACATTTCTCCATAAATCCTTTTCTTCTGCTCATCAGTGGCAGCAAGGAATGTAGGTGTCAATGCCAGGGTGCTGGCATCTATACAAATACCAATACCTGTACATCCATACCCAAGTTGTTCGGAAGCCAGCGCACTTTCAAAGATTGAAAAGCCATTTCCACCATATTCAACAGGCAAAGAGCCGTTAATGATCTTTTCATCGTAAGCTGCTTTAACGATCTCCCATGGGAATTCTGAAAGTTCGTCCCATTTCATTCGTTGCGGAACGATCCACCTTTCGGAGAAGTCCTTATATTTTTCAATGATCTCGAGGTGTTTTTTTTCCAGTTCAAAGCCAATCATAATTGCAAAATTGTAAGGTTAATAAAGTGCTGCTTGATTTACATTTGTAATCTCAGCCAAGATAGGAAAAAATGTTGAATTACTCACCAATATGTCTATAAAGTGCACATGATTTTCTGGGAGTTTCAGTCACGAATTCAAATTTACTGTCGAGTATCTCAAAAAAGCTCACATAGTCAGGATTTTGCCTATACTTCTCGAACTTTCCGGGCTTGTATATCACCACATAATCGATCTCTTTCACTTCATTTGTTTTCGGGCCAGACCTGTAGAACATAGGGATGTCTCCCCTGTCGTGTCCTCCAAATAAAGTATAAGGCATTTCCTTGTAGTTAAACATCACAGGGAAGGGTCCGTATGCCTGAGGGTTTTTGAGCGCGATCATCAGCTTATCTGACCCTATATAACTCGTAATAAATTCCTCCATCCAAAAGTCCCCGGCATTGATGGGCAGGTAAACAGAATTAGGTTCCATTTTATCCATAATGCCATGCATGTCATGTACATTCACCGAAGTTTGGCTCCTAACTGGCCCCATCCTGAATTGATGTTCAATGAAGATGCCGAGAAAGAACAATCCAGCAAGCAATTCTATCCACCTGGGAAGTCGCAATGTACCCAGCCACATGATCAGGAAAAGGTAAAAGAAAAGGCTCAGTCTTATAGTAATGGTATGCAGTAAAAACCCTGGAGGAACAACTATGAGTAAAATTAAAAATACGATGGTCATGAATAGCATGAAGTTCCTGTAAAACTTTCCCGGAATTTTTTCATTTTTGTTCAGGATAGAGTATGTGATATACGTCAGGATGAGTAAAACAAAGCCTACGAAGAAAGGAATGTTTGCATATCCATCATTTGTAACATGGTAGATGATCAACGGCCTGATAAAATACAGGTTCTCCATCATGCTCACATTGTCTTCTATTACTCTGGAGGCTTTGCCTGCGAATATCTCACTCACATGCAAATAATAGCTTATCAGGATAAATGCTGCCGGAATAGTAACAATGGCAAGTTTTAATATTTTGATCAATATCTGCTTGACCGGCACTTTCCTGTTATCTATATAATCAGTAATAATGTCATAGATCAGGAACAATATAATGGTGATGCCAAAGAAAACAAAGGTCAACATATGAGTGATGGCCATCAGGATAAGCAGCAAGCCCAGGATAACAAGTTGACGAATATTCAATGTTCTGTTGACCTTGAACCAATAGGCCAAAAGAATAAACAATAAAACTATGCCAAGGCAAAAGTTGAACAGCCCAAGGAGCAGGCTGCTATTCAATATAAATGGGAATATGGCATAGTTCAGAGGACTGAAGCGACCCGTAATTGTCACCATCAGGTACCTGAATGAAAAAGCCATGCCGGCTATATATATAAAAACCAATAGGTTCAGGGCAGTTGTCGCAGGCAGGAAAGAAATAAAAAAAGCTAATATGGCATGTCCCGTCAGGTTGCTGATTGGAAGACTATTCAGCGTATAATAGCTTTCAAGTAGTTGATCTCCCTGCAACAGTCCCAGCATCAGATTGGAATTGTACAAATGATGTGGACCATCGAGAGTAGGAAATACGTAGTATAGAAATACCTGGGAGGCACTGAGAAGGGTAATGATAATAAATATCAGGTATTCGTATTTATTGTAAAAGGAAATGACTTTACGCATGCTCAGTTACCTTTGTTAATTCTGTTTCCAAAGGTATTAAAACTTGTGGATCCAAGACCCGATTTCTAATCTTCGATCTCTTCTTCCGGGCAATCGCAATTGAAGCTCTTGTTGTACATAGCCATTGCCTTCTGGCTCATACCCATGTTAGAGAAGCCACCGTCATGATAGATGTTTTGCATGGTGACCTTCCTGGTAAGGTCTGAAAAGAGTGTGATACAAAAATTAGCACATTCAAGCGCATCAGCATTGCCCAGAGGAGACATGCGATCCGTAAAATCCATCAGTCCTCCCATTACACGTACACCACTACCGGCAGTTGTCATGGTTGGTGATTGTGAAATGGTATTGATGCGGATCTTCTTCTCACGTCCATAAATATAACCAAAGCTCCTGGCTATGGATTCGAGCAATGACTTTGCATCAGCCATATCATTATAGGCATATAGCGTACGCTGGGCAGCAATATATGACAAGGCAACAACTGAGCCCCAATCGTTGATGGCATCCAGTTTATTGGCCACCTGAAGCATTTTATGAAACGAAACTGCTGAGATGTCCAGCGTCTTTTGAAAGTAGTTGTAATCAAGGTCATTATAAACCCTTTTCTTTCTAACGTTCATCGACATCCCGATAGAATGCAGCACAAAATCCACCTTTCCATCAAGATATTCCATGGATTTAGTAAATACTTCTTCAATATCTTTGATGCTTGTAGCGTCGGCAGGGATGACAATTGAACCGGTTTTCTCAGCCAGTTCATCGATCTGTCCGAATCGTTGTGCGGAAAGAGTGTTTGACAGGGTAAACCTGGCTCCTTCTGCATGAGCTTGTTCAGCCACTTTCCAGGCGATGGATTTATCATCAAGTGCTCCGAAAATAATTCCTTTTTTCCCTTTTAGTAAGTTGTAAGCCATGACAATATTTTTAGTTTTTAGCTAAAAGTTCTCTTGCTGTTTGTTTTGCTGCTTCACTCACCTTTTCGTCGCTGAGCATAATCGCAATTTCTTCAATTCTTTCAATGTCAGATAAACGCTTAACTCCGGAAACTGTTCGATCATCTGCATACTTTTTAAACACTTTGAAGTGCTCCCCGGACCTGGCAGCGATCTGAGGCAGGTGAGTTATCGCGATCATTTGCATGTTGGAAGACATATTCTCCAATAGTTTCCCAACCTTACCGGCGATATCCCCCGAAACACCCATATCTATCTCATCAAGGATGATGGTTGGCAACATGCTCTTCCTGGTAATCATCGATTTCAGGGAAAGCATCAGGCGTGAAAGTTCGCCTCCGGAAGCAATCTTGCTGATAGGAGCCGGTTCACTGCCACGGTTGGCTGAAAAATTGAATGATACACTATCTGTGCCTGCGGATGTCAGTTTGTCGTTGCTCACCAGGCTGATCTTCAATAATGCATCCTCCATTCCGAGCTTATTTAAAGTACCTGCAATGTCCTGTTCAATAACCGGAACAGCTTTATTTCGTCTTTGACTCAGTTCCATGGCAAGTTGAATCGTTTCATGATGGGCCTTTTCAAGCTCAGACTTCATTCTTTCAATAGTATCATCCAGGCTGCTGATTCCCTGTAGCTTATCCCCTATTTCTTTATGGATCTCCAGCAAAGTACCAATATTCTGTGCCTTGTGTTTTTGCAAGAGGGTATGGATCAAATCAATTCTATTGCTCACTTCCTGCAGTCGTGAAGGGTCGTATTGTATGCTTTCTTCCAATTGCTCAAGACCGGAACTTACATCTTTCATTTCAATTTCCAGGCTATTTAGCCTGCTATTGAATTCTGCCACGCCCTGATGATAGTCAGCGATCCGGTTTAATTGTGAAATCACTTCCTGCAACCTGTCAAGGACATTTTCTTCAGAAAGGGACAGTACCTGGGCAGCATTAAAAAGATTTCCCTTGATCTCTTCTGCATGGGCAAGTAATTTCAGCTCTTCTTCCAGGGCTTCCAATTCATCCTCTTTTAAAGCTGCAGCATCCATCTCATCGAATTGAAACCTCAGATAGTCCTCTTCAGTGCGCATGCCTGATTCCCTTTCAAGCAGTGAATCGAAATCCAACTTTAAAGACTTATAGGTATGGTATGCTGATGAATACTTTTCGATCAATTCTGCATTTTCAGCAACGCTATCAAGAACAGCCATCTGGAAGCCCGACTCGTTCAGCATCAGGGTTTGATGTTGAGAATGAATATCCACAAGGCGCTCTCCCAATTCTTTGAGAACAGGAAGATTGACAGGTGTATCATTGATAAAAGCCCTTGACTTTCCCTGCTTGTTGATCTCCCTGCGAAGTACTGTTTGATCTTCATAGTCCAGGTCATTATCCTCAAAATATCCTTCTAAGTCATAACCCTTCAATAAGAAACAACCCTCGATCACACATTTCTTTTCCTTATCCAGCAATACCCCTGTATCGGCACGTTTGCCCAATATGAGTGACAGTGCACCTACGAGAATGGATTTCCCGGCACCTGTTTCACCGGTAATCACAGTAAATCCATCACTGAAGTTCAGTTCAAGTCTCTTAATCAGGATATAGTTATTTATAGAAAGTTGTTTAAGCATGATAGCCCTAGTTCATCACTTCATCATGTCCTCATACTTCGATGCATTGGATGGATCAAGCTTCTTGAGGAGATTTAAAGCCCTGGCCTTTTCAGTGGCTGAGCCTTCGGAGAACACATTGATAAACTCATCCGATTTAGCATTTACGATCAGTGACAGGAGATAAAGGTTTGGCCAACCCTCTTTGATCTGTTCAAGGTAATCCATACTTTTCAAGATGGCAGCCCTTCCTTTATTGGCATCTCCATACATCACATCCAGGCCCAGACGATGGTATTCATACATGAACTTCCTGAGTGCCTGGTATGTAGGATTTGTAAAGTTTTCAACCAGCCAGAAGCGGTTTTTCTGGCCATCGAATGACTTCCAGCCAACTGCACCCGAACTCTGGGCAGCATTCACAATATTTTCAGCTTTATCGAAAAATGGACTCCCTCCAAAAAGGGTATATGAATCAAAATCCATCCCGAGGAAAATATATACATAATAGGCAAGTACAGAAGTGAGATTCGAAGTAAAGGTATTCTCAATAAAATCGAGAGGCTCATACTCAACATATTGGAATTTAAAGTCTTTATCTACAAAGTTAAATGTTGTAGAGTTATAAGCTGAATTATAAATAGGTCGCTTTAGGGCCATATTCAGGTCGGCCATGAACTCATCACTTGATACCCTTTCAGTTACGTTAATCAAAATGGTACATTCGATGCGCTCTTCAATAGCGAAATTGTAATCTGTCCACTTACGGTTGTTCATGAACTCGAAAACAGCAGTACGGAGTGTTTCAAACACCTTTTTATCAGTCCCTTCAACCTGCTGTGTATTGATCTGGACATCACAATATATTTCCTGTGTAAAAACCTGCATGGAGATAAACAGGCTGATCAGAAGTATGGCTATTCTCTTGTGCATTTTTACAATGATATGCATAATATAATTAGTCCGTTAAGTCCTTGATCTTATCAACAATATCAACTGCTACATCAAACTTTAGTTTAAGTTGATATTCATGATGATTAAGGTCACTGGTGATCATGGTTACTTTATTGGTCTGCCCCCCGAAACCGGCACCTTCATCACGCAAGGAATTCGCTACGATCAGGTCCAGGTTTTTTCTCTTCAGCTTCTTTTCCGCATTCTCAATCGCATTTTCAGTTTCAAGTGCAAACCCAACAAGGAACTGATGGTCTTTCTTCTTTTTGCCCATCTCAGCAAGGATATCCTTTGTCGGTTTTAATTTTATCACTATCTCATCCCCTGACTTCTTTATCTTTTCCTGAACCTGAAACTTCAGGAGTATAATCTGCTACTGCAGCTGCCATGACAATGATATCAGCCTCACCAAAGTGTTTCATGCACTCCTTATGCATCTCTTCAGCTGTGTTCACCCCGGTAAAGCTAATGTTTTCAGGTGCTTCCAGGCTGCTGGGTCCACTGATAAGGGTCACATCCCCTCCTCTTTCGGCAAATTCATTCGCAATTGCATAGCCCATCATCCCTGATGAATAATTACCTATATAACGAACAGGGTCAATATTTTCAAACGTTGGACCGGCAGTAACAAGTACTTTTTTACCCGGGAAATCCCATCCCCTGGTAAAGAATTCGCGCAGTATTTTGACAATGTTCTCTGGTTCTTCCATCCTTCCGGCGCCACAAAGTCCACTGGCAAGAGCCCCTTCCGTAGGAGCAATAAGCTGATTGCCATACGATTGCAATTTCTCAATATTTTGTGTAGTTGTAGGATGCCTGTACATATCCAGATCCATGGCTGGCGCGAAGAAAACGGGGCATTTTGCTGAAAGATAAGTAGTCAGAAGAAGGTTGTCAGCAACACCATTGGCCATCCTGGCCAGGGTATTGGCTGATGCCGGTACGATCAACATCAGGTCGGCCCATAGTCCTAATTCCACATGGCTGTTCCAGTCACCATCCTCCGGATTGAAAGAATCAGTCAGCACGGGTTGGCCTGAAAGCGTGGCCAGGGTCAGAGGTGTTACAAAATCATGGGCGGACGGAGTCATGATCACCTGTACTACAGCCCCTTCTCCGGTAAGCAGCCTGATTAGGGGCGCTACCTTAAAGGCAGCTATACTGCCGGTTACACCAATGATGATCTTTTTATCTTTTAGCATCGAATGCTGTTGATGGCCTACTCAGCCTTTGTTTCCTCGTCCAACTCCTCGTGTGGGTCCCTGAAGTAGATCTGCCCATTCAGGAACTCATGGATAGAGATCAATGTAGGTTTGGGAAGATGTTCATAAAATTTTGCAATCTCGATCTGCTCCCTGTTCTCGAACACCTCTTCCAGGTTATCTGTGGTTGTAGCAAACTCTGCGATCTTCCTGTTCAACTCTTCTTTCATCTCCAGACCGATCTGGTTGGCTCGCTTCGACAATACCGACACAGACTTATAAATATTTCCTGATTGCTCGTAAAAGCGATGTTTGTCCCTGGTTACTGCTGTCGTTTCTGTTTTTACCTTTTTATAATCCATTGTAAAATTGTTTTCGTTTTAATTTGATAATCTTTCCGTTGCATTTTTATGCATCGCCTTCAACTCTCGCTGATATTTGGTATCAGGGAAGAGGTACATAATATCATTATATAACTCTAGCGCTTGCTGATACCGCTCTTCACGCTTCTCGTCTACGCTATGTATGGCATAGAAATAATATGATTTCATCATAAAATACAGGATCTGCTCCCTGTTCTGCGAATCCGGAAAAGCTTCCATCACCTGTTCAAGTGAAACGATGGCTGCTTTATAATGTTTTGTCTTGTAATATTGAATGGCAATCTCAACCGCTTTCTTTTCCAGTTTTCCACGCAATTCATCGATGATGTTATTACAGCTTGCCAGACTGTCACTGTCCGGGTACATGTTAATAAACAGCTGCATTTCCTTCATGGCTTCATACGTATTCGTCTGGTCCAGACTAAACTTTGGTGAATCAAGATAATAGCAGTATGCATTCAGGATACATACATTCTTCAGCTCTGGGACTTGCCTGGATAATTCTGTGCATATCGCTTAAAATAATAGCTGGCAAGGAGATAATCGCCCTGCTGGTAATAGCAATTTGCATAGTAATAGTTGATCGATTCCAGGCGTTCTGTACCCCTGTAAACAGCAATCAAGCTGCTCGAAAAGTTGGATGGCCCTGTAATAGTCGCCCTTTTCATACAGGTCAACTGCCACCTCATACTTCAATTCATTATCCCCACTCTTCAAAACCCGTGAATGATTTGAACAGGAAACATTCAGAATCATACCCAAAATCAATAAGCCAAAAAGCCATCTTCTAAACATGCCGCAAAATTAAGCTATTTATATTAAAATCTAAAACGTAATATAGTATTGATTATTATGGCACTTAAAAGCTTTGTGTGTAAACCATAAATTAATACTTTTGCAGTATCAAATTATTAACGAAAAAAAGATAAAACCGTGGATATTTTTGAAAAAGTACTGAACAATCCAAGAATCTTAGGACAATACCGTGATGATGCAGAAGGTTATTATATGTTTCCTAAGCTTGAAGGGGAATTATCGAACAAGATGATGTTTATGGGGAAGGAAAGACTGGTCTGGAGTCTGAATAACTATCTTGGACTGGGAAACCACCCTGAAGTGAGAAAAGCCGATGCTGATGCAGCCAAAGAATGGGGTTTAGCCTATCCTATGGGTGCGCGGATGATGTCGGGACACACAAAATATCATGCACAGCTTGAACAGGAACTGGCCGATTTTGTCGGCAGGGAATCTGCATATCTGCTTAACTATGGATACCAGGGAATGGTTTCCATTATTGAATCTATGGTTGACAGGAAAGATGTGATCGTTTATGATTCTGAAGCACATGCCTGTATCATCGATGGCATGCGTCTACATTTCGGAAAACGCTTTGTATACCCTCACAATGATATGCAAAACCTTGAAAAAGAGCTTTCAAGGGCAAAAAAAATAACAGATCAAACAGGTGGAGGTATCCTCGTGATCACCGAAGGTGTTTATGGCATGTCGGGTGACCTTGGAAATCTTAAAGGAAATTGTTGCCCTGAAGGATAAGTATGATTTCAGGCTACTGGTTGATGATGCCCATGGTTTTGGCACCATGGGACCTACCGGTGCCGGTACTGATGAATTTCTTGGTGTACAGGATAAAGTTGACCTGTATTTTGCAACATTTGCCAAGTCCATGGCGGGCATTGGAGGCTTTATTGCCAGTGATAAAGAGATCGTCCGCTATCTTAAGTATGATATGCGTTCACAGATCTTTGCAAAGTCACTTCCTATGCCTATGGTATTTGGTGCAATGAAAAGGCTTGAACTGATCAGGAATAGTACGGAATACAAAGATAAGCTATGGACCATAGTCAATGCACTTGCAAAACGGATTGAAAGCAAAAGGGTTTAACCTTGGAGCCACAGAATCTCCTGTAACCCCGGTAATTCTTGAGGGGGGTGTGCCGGAAGCAACGCACATCAACCTATGATCTACGGGAAAATTATAATATCTTCTGTTCAATAGTTACTATCCGGTTGTTCCCAAAGGGTATATCCTACTTCAGGTCTTATACCTACTGCTGTGCATACGCTTGAAGATGTTGAATATACAATCGATGCCTTTACAGAAGTCAGAGATAAGCTGGAAAAAGGTTTGTATGATGATCAGATAAAGAGTGCCTTTGTAGGATAAGATCCGGCATGGCCGCAAAAGAGAAATATTCTTTTTTTTACCGTGTTTATCGAAAAATACGCTTCCTGAGATATGTCAGCAAGCTGAGAAGATCTGAGCTGAGAGAAGCCAGGCGTTCTGAAAAGTTGATTCATTCCGAAAGCCGCAAGATATCCCGTGAACAACGGAAAGCTCGAGTTAAAGGCTGATATTCAGAAGCGTAAACGTCGAGAGACAGATCTGTCAAGGATCATAAGGCAATGCTCAAGGCTGAGTTTGAGCAGGACATTGAAACAAATAAGGATCACTATGCAAAGCAGAAAGCTGAACGCAATGCTCTGATCAGAAAGAGAAAAATGGTTCCGCAAGCACAGGAGAAGACGCCTGATGCGATTTTATATAAAATCCTGCTTCCGAAACATACGTGACAGCCTGAAAACCCTTAACCCGGCAAATCTGCCCAAACTTGTTTCACATGATCAGGGAGAATAAGAATACCCATCAGGGAATTTGCTGTGATCATCACTGCACTCAACTCTGTATTTTATTGCCGCATATTTGCTTGTTTTTGTGATCATGCTATTTACTTCATCTATCTCCGGAATCTTTTTCGACTATACCTCTATAGTGTACTACTATGAAGTTCTATGGATTGTGAAGCCTGAGGAGTGGTTTGGTGATTCTGTGAAGATGATCTATGCTTCAGGCCCCATCCTTGGGGGCAATTCTGGCTGTATTCTTTGCTATAATCTATTCATATTTAAGGACTGACAGGGGACTTGGAAAGTTATTTATTCTCTGGTTCTTTCTCCATTGCTTCAATGCCTTTTTTGGCTTCACTGCTCATCGGCAGCTTGTTTGGGCGGGGATTTGGCTATGCCATCATCTGGTCTTTCATTTCCGATACTGAAAAGGTGATCTATTCCATCGTATCCATTACGGCTCTCTTCCTGCTGGGAGTCTTCACCACTCGCTCATTCCTGATCTCAGCCAACACCTACTACCCCCATCTGGAAATCCGACAGCAGCGGAAGTTTGTCTGGGCACAGGTAATCATACCTTTTATATTGGGAAATATACTCATCGGGATGATCATGTTACCGGAATTTCTCTGGTACGATATGACAGTTTCTTTAACCCTGGCCATTACTATAATTCCAATTGCTATTGGTTATCGTTTCCTGCCTTCGCTTTATTTCGATGAAGAAGTGCCAAAAATATCATTTAAACTAAAGCCGATTGTGCTGATACTTATATTGATCGCAATATACAGGATCATGCTTGGTTTTGGAATCAAGATTGGATAAAGCTCGTGATCAATGTTTGATCATTTTTTGCTCGTACTGCCTTCCATCTATTTCAATCTTGATGATATATGTGCCAGCTGACAGCATGCTGACATCAACAAAAGCAGAATATCCGGATGCCTGACTGCTTGAAATAAGTTCTCCCGACAGGGAATAAATATTGATCTGTCGATCTCTTGCTCTGCTTTAAGCTTCAAGAAGTTGCCCGTTACCGGATTGGGATAGATACGGAAGCTTTCCATGTCTTGTTCAGCAATATCCGAAAAAGCATTTACAAGTTCCACATCGATTACGACAGTTTCCCAATTCTGCACCTGTACTTTTCATAGATCTGTGTATAATAACCTGACTTGGAGTATCGTATATCATAAATGCTAGAATGAAGGAGCCTGTGATAATTTCCTGCAGCAGGATCAGAGTAAACCCATGAACTGTCCTGCTCATGGTCCAACACATAAACTTCAGCCTCAAGAGGTTCTCCCGAAGCTGAATCGGTGATCTTTCCCCTCACCCCGTAAAGACATTGCTCGATGTAATTCAGTAAGGAACGGTAATTATAATCCCAATGTGCTGCCAGCTGGCTTGCAGGTAAAAGTTTTACATCAGATATCTCGGCTGTAAGTTCACGGCATTGCTGGAAATAGTTCATATAATCCTGCCGCCCACCTGAAATGGAATACCACTGATAACCATTTGTGATCCCATTGTCAAATTCATTCATGTAATTTGACGGAGCATGATCATGCACAGTATCTGCATATTCACGGCATACATAGACCCACCAGATATTATCGGCGGTCAGATGACACCAGGTATCCCAGGGATAATTCAGCACCTCTATCCCCCCATGGAAATTCGCGCCCATGACAAAATTATGCTCTTCAGCAAAATTCATGAAGTGAACCGTTTCAGTTTGCCAGGCATATCCGTCAGGGTGAGGCCCATCCTCAGGATCAGGGTAATTCCTGTTCATGTCAATGCCATAGGCATTACCACGGATAGCACCATATATGCTGTTATTCCCGCCATAATATGATCCATCAGGATTTGCAAGCGGATTAATATAAATGTCAATCTCGTCCACCATATTCTGGATACGCGAATTATTTCCATATCCAGTCAACAAATAGTCGATCAGGCGTAACATCAAAACATAACCGGTGGTTTCATCACCATGTATTGATGAAGTGTATAAAAACTCCGGCTCGCCTTCCATCTGTCCAACATTATCAGTGATCCTTGCTACCAGGATCTCTCTGCCATTATTTGTTGTTCCTATGCTGTAAACATCACAGAGGTCCGGATAATCAGCTTCAAACTGGTACATCATATCAATATATGCATCATAGGTTGGATAAAAATCCCAGCCTTTAATATCACTAATATCCACTTTATCAAGCATTTTCGGATGATGCAGGGTCCCCGGATGCTGAAGAAGGGTATATAAAATGCCCTGCTCGATGAATTTCGCGAACTCAATTTTGTTTGCGTAAGCATGTATGAGCATATCCTCATCAACTTTATCAATGGAGATCATCCTGCTCAAGCTGTTTACCTGCTCGATGGATTCTGCCTGGAAAGAAAAATAAATCTCTATCCTTTCTTTGAATATCTGGTTTAAATCCTGTGCCTGTGTTAGAAGCACAAATGAGAATACGAGTATGAACGATAATAATTTCCTTAACATTTGATTTGATTTAAATGGTATTCCTGTTTATTTTAATTTATGAGTTAGATTGGCGATCTTATTATAGGTTGCCTTATTAGCTTTTACGAGTGGAAGCCGCAGCTGGTTTCTCAGAATGCCAAGTGTTTCCAGTGCCGCCTTTACCCCTGCCGGATTCCCATCCTCAAATAGAGCTTCCATTAGCTCTAACAGCTCATAGTGCAACTTTCTTGCAGCATCATACTCGCCTGAAAGAGAATACTGTATCATTTTAGAAAATTGTTTTGGGAAGGCATTTGCCACAACTGAAATTACCCCATCCGCCCCTAAGGCCATCATTGGGTAAGTCAAAGCATCATCTCCCGATAGTACTGAAAAACCGGCTGGCCTGTTCTTTATAATTTGCATAACCTGACTGAGATCACCCGAGGCTTCTTTTACACCTGTGATCTTGTCAAACTCGTCAGCCAGTCGTAAAGTAGTCTCTGCAGCGATATTCGAGCTGGTCCTACCCGGTACATTGTAGAGAATTACAGGCACAGGGCTGGCAGATGCAATAGCCTTGAAATGATAATATAATCCCTTCTGATTAGGTTTATTGTAGTATGGAGCCACAGATAAAATCCCACTGATGTGATCAAAGTCCATGGACTTAAGCATATCCACAATACATTGCGTATTGTTCCCGCCTGCTCCTACTATTACCGGCAGTTTATTCTTATTTACATCAATGATATGGTTTAGGACTGCTGTCTTCTCATCCTTCGACAGTACGGGGGCTTCACTGGTTGTTCCCAGGGCTACAAGGAAGTCGGCCCCGCCTTTGATCACATGTTTTACAAGTTTCTCCAGGGCGATATAATCAACAGTCCCGTTATTATGAAATGGTGTAACAAGCGCCACACCGGTTCCTTTGAGCATTTCAGCTTTCATTCTTTCTGTTTATAATAGATAAATAGTGATCAATTTGTTCAATCAATTCGTCCAGTCCTTCATTATCGCCGAGGTCGATCATCATGTCGAGATATTTTGAGCGATGTTCACTCTTCAGCCCTGTCTTAAATCTTGCTTTGCTCATAGCTGTGATATACAGCACGGGTAAGTAGTCTTCAGTACTTAGGTCGAGCAGAATATCAAAATCAGTATCAATAAAATCCTTCGCTGCCGTTGATGTGGGTTTATAGTTCCAGTTTAAGCCTGAAGGATACAGGAAATCGTATGAAAGCTTGGGAAGGAACTGTCCGGTAAGACGTTTGCTCTCTACATATCCAATGGCCTTAACGGTCTTTCCTGAATCCTGAAGCTTTTTTACATATGTGCTGATCTTGCGATAAACAGGCTCATCATGCAACATATACACCACCCCTATCCTGGAAGCTGCGCTCATATTGATGATCCTACGATCACGCATTACCCGGGATGAGTCCCTATTCAAGAGGATACGGCCCGTTTTTTTCCTGATATTTGTAATGATGCTCAAGACTTTGACTAAGATTTTAGAGGCTTGTAAAGATAAATAATTTGAAGCATGAATTTCACCAATGTCTATCCTTTTATCAGACAATCGGTAATAAACCCGATATACATCCTGTGGTAATCCCCGGCAGGATATAATTTATTAATCTCCGGATCGAGAAAAAATTTGGGGTCGATATCATCAAAATATACCTTCCGGCACTCAATCACCAGCTTTGCTTCTTCAAAGTAAACATTTCCATTTTTTGTCAGCTTTGGTGTAAGGCCTGTTTCCTTCACCTTATCGATATCCCTGCCCGACTTTGTTCCGCAAACCTTGAGGATATCTTTATGTTCCTTATCAAAGAAACACAGACTAAAGTCCTCATATTTTTCTACAAATTCATAAGTATATCTTTGTGGCCTGATAAAAATAGTGGCCATGGGTTTTTGCCAGAGAAAACCAATACCGCCCCACGCAGCAGTCATAGTATTGAAATGCTCCCGGCTCCCGGCGGTGATAAGCAGCCATTCATGCCCGATCATTTGGATTACATTGCCGGGTATTTCATTTGGTTTTATGCTTCTAAAGCTCATCAATAGTTTTTTTATTTACAAACGTAAGATCAAGGAGATTAATTGGATTGCTTCCAAGCCCGGATATGTCCTTCCTGATAAACCGGAGCACCTCGTCGTAAAAAAGAATGATGACCGGGGCTTCAGACATGATCATTTCATCCATTTCACGGTATGCCATATATCTTGCACTATCATTGATAATTCCCAAGGAAACTTCATATAGTTCATCGAAGGATTCATTTGAATAGTGGGTGTAATTAGGCCCTCCCGGACAAAAATTCCTGCTGTAAAAGAGTGATAGGTAATTTTCTTCATCAGGGTAATCTGCGATCCAGGAGGCCCTGAAGAATGGCAATTTTGCCTGGGCCTTCATCTCTTTTATGGCAGCCGGAGGGCTCACTGATATCTGGATATCCAGTCCTAGTAACATCAGTTCATGCTGTATAAATTTGCATAAGTCAAGATACTCCGCGGAGGTTGTCAGGGTAATGGGTGTCAAGCCTTTAGCCTCAGGATATCCTGCCTGTTCAAGCAAGTCAGCTGCTTTTAAGGGATCGTAGTGATAGCCATATTCTGCATATTCATCATATGAGGGCATTCCTGCAGGGATGATCCCCGCATTACCGGGTATCCCGATATTATTTCTCAGGTAGCGCATCATTTTTACCCTGTCGAAACCATAGCTTATGGCCTGCCTGATCAATTTGTTCTTCAATGGCTCATTGTCAGCATTGAGGATCAAGGAATCAACCATGACACCCAGGTATTCAGTGTTCAGGTAGGGTTCACGCACTAAATAAATCCTATCCCCGTAAGCCGGGTTCAATTGTCCATCCGGCGTAAGCAGTTCATCTTTATAACTGGCATCGATACCCGAAAGGAAGTCGATCTTCCCCTGCACAAACTGCAGGAATGCTGATTGTTTATCGATCAGGAATGTAATGGCCACGGCATCCAGGTATGGAAGGCTGTTTCCTTCTGTATCTCGCTCATAATAATCCGGGTTCTTATGCATGATCAGCTTCACCCCTTCTTTCCAGTATTTCAAGAGAAATGGCCCACAACCAATAGGGTTCTTCCTGAAATCTTTGCCATAGAAATCAACCACCTCTCTGGGCACTACATTGCAATATTGCATGGACAAAAGCCCCAGGAAAGGCATGAAAGCTTGTTTAAGTTGTATCCTGAAAGTAGAATCGTTCAAGGCTTGGAAAGCATCATCTGCCACATTGTTGAAAACCCAGGCGCCCGGAGCTGCCACTTCTGTATCAAGGATGCGATAGAAAGAGTATTCAAAGTCATAAGCCGTCACCTGTCGTCCCTTACCTTCAGGGAAAGCCTCATGCGGGTGAAAGAAAACATCATCCCTTAAGATAAATGTATACGTTAAGCCATCTTCTGAGATATCCCAGGCCTTAGCCACAGCGGGCTTTACTTCGAGCCGGTCGTCAAGTTTTACAAGGCCATCGAAAAGCTGATTGCAAGCCCAGATATTAGCCAGGTCGCGTGAATAAGCCGGATCAAGGGATGTGATGCCTGCTGCTTCATTGTATTTGAAGATCTTCAGTCCTTCAGTATTATGGTCGCGATTGCAGGAAGCAAGCAGTATAAAAAGAATCAATACGGAAATTAATCTCAATTTCATATTGTATTAAAAATAAACTTCAAGGCATTTGCCGGGAGAGATAATAATATTTTTCACAAGCCATATTCCATTTACATCATCAGCCGGGGTATTCAGTTCCACTTCCTGGCCTTTATTCAGGATTACAGCTTCATATTCCTTTCCGCTTATTCCACGATATACCAGCTCATATGCCAGGGAAGAATGATTATTAATGATCATACGAGGGGCATTCGGATCATCTTCAGGGAGTTGTTCCATACCAGTATATACCTTGACAGATCTCATAAAAACTTCTCTGGTATATTCCTCATCCCCAATCAGCATATTCTTATAATAGATTGCTGTACGCCTCTGATCCAATGCTTCCCTGATGCCTTCCTGTGATCTTTCTGAGGCAAAAACAAGCGTGATAGGCCTGTGTTCCCCTTCGCTGCGATCAAAGAACATATCTACAGGGTCATGTATATCAGAATTGCCGACAAGTGTAAGGTTAGAGTCTATTGCCCATTGATGTGCGAGTGGGTAATAGCTGTTTTCATTCACGATCTCAATTCCCTGTACAAGATGTCTCTCGAGCAACCATGTATGTTCAGAATACCAGATCGGGATCTCATCTTCCTGTCTCCAGCCGGGGTGATTCCAGAATACGAAAGCATTCTGCTCATTGGCCTGGATTATTGCTTTCTTCCAATCAAGTGAATCAATTGCATTCGCATCCTGAATAAAAAGAAAATTAAAATGCCCCGGAGGCATGGCTTTAGTGATTTCTGCACCACGGATCAGAATTAATCCTTTCTTATCTGCATAAGGTTTTGCGATCTCATAAGAACTGTTATGGTTACCGGAAACATATTCACTATGAGAATAATACTCCAAATGCTCGGTAATTGAGATTGCGTCAAGGCCATCATTCACCGCTTCCTTTACCCTGACTGTTGGCCACACAAGTCCATCAGAAAATATGGTATGCATATGGAGATCACATTTAAGGGTCTTGTATCCCGGAATATCCGGAAATATAATCTCGTGACCTGAAGCCTGCGAAAATAGACTTATAGGACTTGCTGAAAAAATTAAAAAAAATAGGAGAAGTTTTTTTGTTCGCATATATATAAGGTAGAAAATGAGCTTGCAAACAAAGATAAAAAAAACGGCGGCCAAAGCCGCCGTTCTCTTTAAAAAAGGGTATTACCCTGATCACGAATAAAAACCAATAGAGAATTAAAGAAAGGAAAGAGGTAATACCCTAAGGTCTTCAATATTTTCTGTTACTATAAGACTAACGTTCTATCTGCCTTATTGTTTTTCCTTTAACAAATAATTAACAAACTAATAACTATTGGCTAATAACTATATAACAAAGATACAAAAAGAAGGTTCATCTTGTCAAGTATTATTCCATTCTTCCTGCTTTAAAGACGCCTTTTACCTTCAAAAGTTTGTGGATAAGTTCATCCAGATGCTTTGCATCTCTAACCGTTAATTTGATGTATCCTGTAAACATTTTATCACCGGAGTCGATCTTTATCGATTGCATATTCACCCTCAGATCGCCGGAAATCACTGAGGTAATCTCTCCAAGTATACCGATGCGGTCGTCGCCACTAATGCGAATATTTGCCTGTATAGCAGTCTCGCCATCAGGACTTTTCCACTGCACATCGATATTTCTGTATCCATATTTTTCAAGCATTCGTTTGGCATTGGGACATGATTTCCTGTGTATGCTGATCCCCTGGCCGATAGTAACAAAGCCTACCACCTCATCCCCGGCTTTTGGATTGCAACATTTGGCCAGCTTATAGTTCACATGATCTAGGGTATCATCGATTATCAGGTAGTCCTTATCCTTTTTACTCTTTGTTTTTTCAATGACCTTGCAACTACCGCCTCAGGTGCTTTTTCAGGATTGGCTTTCTCCTTCAGTAACTGCCTGATCTCATTCAAGTCAATTTTCTCAAAGGCAATCATACTGTAAAGGTCGAGTGCTGAATACAGTTTGTAGTGTTTCACCAGATTGTCGATCACCTCATCGCTGAACTGTATCTTCCAGTTCTCTCAGTTTACGCCTGAGTATTGCATTTCCTTCCTGGGCTTCGTGGTATTTTTGTTCCTTGATGGATCGCTTGATCTTGTTCTTTGCCTTTGTCGTTATCACAAATTGCAGCCAATCCATCTTTGGGCTCTGGTTCTTTGAAGTTATGATCTCGACCTTATCACCATTATTTAGCACATGCCGTATAGGAACAATCCTGTTATTCACCCTGGCACCATTGCAATGGTCACCTACCTTGGTGTGGATCTCATATGCAAAATCCAGGATTGTTGCACCCTGTGTCAGTTCTTTCAAGTCACCCTCAGGGGTAAAGACAAAGATCTTTTCAGGTTTACTGGCCTTGAGCTTTTCCTTTTGCTGGTCGAACTTGATCTGTTCCGGATTCTCCAGGATATCCCTGACCTGTTCCAGCCAGTTTTGGGCATCCTTCCCGGTTTCGAAGCCTTTATATCGCCAATGAGCAGCAAGTCCCTTCTCAGCCAGCTCATCCATGCGTCTTGACCTGATCTGCACTTCAACCCATTTCTTATTCGACTCCTGTACTGTAGTGTGCAGTGATTCATAGCCACTGGCTTTAGGTGTGCTGATCCAATCGCGCAGGCGTTTGGGATTTGGCGGATAAATATTGGTCACTATCGAATATATTCTCCAGCAATCTGTTTTTTCTCGTTTTGGGTTCGCTCTCAGAGATGATCCTGATGGCGAAGAGGTCGTATACCTCCTCAAAACTCACATCCTGCCTCTTCATCTTCTCCCAAATTGATTGGATCGATTTCGGCCTCCCTTTAATCTCACAGTCGAAACCCTGCTCAAGTAATTCTCTCTGAATAGGTTCAATAAATTCCTTGATGAACTGGCTTCCTTTTAGCCTCGGTTTCAGTGATCTTGTTCGAAATATCATTAAACACTTCCGGATGAAGATATTGCATCAGGCGGTCTTCCAGCTCCTGCTTAACCTTATATAAGCCCAGCCTATGTGTAATTGGCAAGTAAACATGCTCGGTCTCTGCAACGAACAGTTCCTGCTTCTCTTTCGGAAGGTCGTGGATGTTCGCATATCATGGAGACGATGGGCCAGCTTTAAAAGGATAACCCGGATATCATCCACGATGGTCATAAAGAGGTTTCTGAACTTCACTGAATTCACCTCTATCCTTTTGGTATTCAGCTTCGAAAGCTTGGTATATTCTTCTATCAGGTGTGCTACGGTCTCCCCAAATTCGTCCCTGACCTTTCCGAGTGTGATATCGGTCTTGTTGACAATATCATGCAGGAGCGCAGAAATAATGGAAATCTGTCCCAGTCCAATATCTTCAGTGGAGGAATGTGCGATCTGCAAGGAATGACATACATTCAGCTGGCCATTGGCAGCCTTGCTGTCTCCCATGTCCGCGCATCGCCATTTCATATGCTTTTTTGATCTCGGCAAGTTCTTCTGCATCGCAGAATAGTTCACAGCTGGCGATCAATTCGCTGAACAGGATTTCCGGACTTTTGGTATCTGCTGTTTTGGGTGTCATGTAGATTCTCCCTTACTAAAGGCGGCGCAAACTTAAGCAATTTTTATTAAAAAAATCCCCGCCTTAATATCTGAAAGGCAGGGACTTAATGATTTATTATAGAATTTTCTATTCTTCGTCTTTTTTATCTTCTGAACTTTTTGAGGGGCCTTCGGGCACTTCGGCTATGGACTCCCGCATATTGGTATCGGCAATGATATTTTTATATTTGTAATAGTCCATAATGCCCAGGTTTCCTTCCCTGAAGGCTTCGGCGATAGCTTTCGGAACTTCTGCTTCGGCCTGTATCACATTGGCACGTGCTTCCTGTGCTTTGGCCTTCATTTCCTGCTCCCTGGCAACAGCCATTGCTCTTCTTTCTTCAGCTTTTGCCTGCGCAATATTCTTATCGGCATTGGCCTGGTCCATCTGCAGGACGGCACCAATATTCTTTCCTATGTCAATATCAGCAATATCGATAGAAAGGATCTCAAAAGCGGTTCCTGAATCAAGGCCTTTTTCAAGCACTACGCGCGAAATTGAATCAGGATTTTCAAGCACAAGCTTGTGAGAATCGGCTGATCCAATGGATGAAACAACACCTTCTCCAACCCTTGCAAGAACAGTTTCTTCACCGGCACCACCAACAAGTTGTTTGATATTTGCGCGTACGGTTACCCTGGCTTTAGCGATCAGCTGAATACCATCTTTAGCAACTGCGGTTACAGGAGGAGTATCGATCACTTTAGGGTTTACCGACATCTGTACAGCTTCAAGCACATCCCTTCCCGCCAGGTCGATGGCAGTAGCCGTTTTGAAGTCGAGGGCCATATTGGCTTTATCGGCTGATATTAATGCATTCACTACTGAGTTTCACATGTCCACCTGCCAGGTAATGTGCTTCCAATGCATCCCTGTTCAGTTCAAGCCTGCTTTAGTGGCAGCAGATCAGGTTATTAACGATAACAGGCGGCGGCACTTTTCTCCAGCGCATAAATACCAGTTGCAGCAAAGATATCCTGACACCGGAAACCAGTGCTTTGAACCATAATCCAACGGGGATAAAATAAAAGATCAGCCAGAGAGCAAAAAGTGACCCGAAGCCAATGGCAATGATAATCCAAACTTGTGCGTCCATGTGTATTATTCTTTAAGTTTTACAAATATTTTATGATCTTCAATCTTTTCAATGACAATCGTCACCATCCTGGTCAATAAAATCACCCATGGTGCGGACTTCAACGTATTCTGTACCAAATACGGCCTTTCCTCCTGGAACAAGCCTTGAAATGCTCTTTCCGATATCGCCGGGCTTAAGTTTCTCTTCATCAATGATATTTACCCTGCTGTCAATTTCAGACTTTAATGCCACCCTGCGCCATGTTTTTGCTCGCAGGGAATAAGCCAGCACTGCAACAGTGCCCAGTATAGTACCTGCAAGAACCCAGTGTCCGGTAACTTCTCCATAATATGTATAAGCTTGCCAAACACCAATTCCGAGCAGGATAAACCCAACTATCCCTGCAACTCCGGTTCCCGGGATTACAAGAATCTCAAGAAGAAGAAATGCAAGCCCGATAAGGATGAGTGTAACTACTACGAGCCAGAACATAATCCGTTAAATTTAATTTACAATTATTGAATTTCAACCGTAAGGTCCCTGCGTCCCAATTCCTGATGGATAGGCTTCAAATCATCAAAACTACCCTCCTTAACACCGCATTTTCCTTTGAAATGTGTAATTAAAGCACACTGCTCAGCCTGATGCAGGTCATGCTCACAACACTCAATCAAGGCTTCTATCACGTGGTCGAAAGAATTGTGATCGTCATTAAACAAGATCAGTTGCCTGCTCTCATTGACTAATTCATCAGTTTCGCTTGAAGTATGTGACTTCTCTTTAACCATAAGTTGAAAACAGATGCATAAAGATAGTAAAAAAGTACTTAAAGTGTCTAAAGTATTTAAAGTACTTACAGTTTTCTGTTCTATTTTTGCAAACAATGGACAGCAATTCAAAGATCTTTACAGAATCCTTAAAAAAGAGCCTTACAGGGCGGCTACCGGGTTATGAATCACACTTGAAAATGATACCTGAGGCCAGGCGTAGAGAGATTGAAAACCGCCCTTATAATGATAATGCGCAGAAAGCAGCTGTTCTGATTTGTTTTTTTCCGGAAGAATCGGGGGAGATCAAGCTGGTATTGATACGCCGAAATGAGTATGACGGTGTGCATAGCGGACAGATATCATTCCCTGGCGGGAGATGGGAAGAAAGCGACAGGGATATGATACATACAGCCCTGCGCGAAGCGGAAGAAGAAACTCACATCCTAATGGAAGAGGTTGAAGTAATTGGCCAGGTTACATCTGTTTACATCCCTCCCAGCAATTTTATTGTCACCCCTGTTATTGGCTGGGCAAAAAAACGGCCTCAGCTTATCCCCGACCCTTCCGAGGTTTCAGAGATACTCACAATCACCTTCAATGAATTAATGGATCCTGCATGTTTGCAACAAAGGAACATTCCTCACAGAGAGTTCAATATGATTGAAGTACCCTGCTTTTATTTACAAGGGCAAATTATATGGGGAGCCACTGCCATGATGTTGATGGAGGTGGTTGATTTGTTGGATGCTAGATCCTAGATCCTGGATACTGGATCCTGGATACTTGGGGATATCTGAAACTCGAAATCCGAACCTATTTTCGATATTCGATATTCGTTATTCGATACTCGTTATTCGGAACTCCTTATTCAACTACAATTTCTGAAGTAAGCTTGGCACCTTTTGACAAGAGCGCACTAACACCACAGTAGCGGTCTTCAGAAAGATTCACAGCTTTTTCAAGTTTTTCCATCGGAAGATCTTTGCCTCTGAAAATATACTTCACATGAATACTATGGTAGTACTTTGGGTGTTCGTCGGTGAGTTCACCTTCAACCTCTACATTGAAATATTCGGGCTCTACCCTCATTTTTTTCAGGATTGAGATCACATCCATGGATGTACATCCCGCCAGCGATACAAGGGTAAGTGCCTTCGGCCTTGGGCCGCGATTCTCACCTCCGACAGCCTCATCGGCATCAAGGGTGATCTTAAATCCGTTCACGTCGGCTTCAAAAGCCATGTTTTCCTTCCAGGTGTTACTAATTTTATGTTTCATGATCATTACTTTTATTCAATAACAATTAACAAAGATAAATGTTTTGACGGTATGCGGGCCGGGGTTCGGGGGACGCGGGACGAGGCACTGAGCTCAGGGGATCGGAAAATATTGGGATAACAGCGACCCTAAGTAATTTTTATTATTTTTACCGCACTAAACAAACCCTGACTTAAGAATTATAAAATGAAGTTCCGGATCAGCATACCTATTTTACTTAGCACAATCTTCCTTGGACTCTTTTTGATCACATCCTCATCATGCTCACAAAAAAACTATTCTACCAATCAAAAGGTAAGCTATAATCGCTCCTCAAGGATAAAAGCTTACAAAAAGCCTAGCAGCCGAAAATCTTTTACGCACAATACTTCCCCCAAGAAAAAATACGTCATCAAGAAATAGAAAGGCTTAATGTCCCAAGCTCCATATTCTTCATAAATCTAATTCATATTCCTTGTCCCGATAAAAAACAAATCTTTGATTTGCTTTTTTATCGAGGATCCACGAAAAACAATGAAATCTTAGATTTCTGGGTTTTCGGGATTCCTTGTTCGTTATTCTTTATTCAAAAAAGGATATCTGTAATCTGTTGGCGGATTAAAATTCTCTTTGATCGTCCTGGGTGATACCCAACGAAGCAGGTTCAGATAGGATCCTGATTTGTCGTTGGTTCCTGATGCTCTGGCACCACCGAAAGGTTGTTGTCCAACCACTGCTCCTGTCGGCTTATCATTGATGTAGAAGTTTCCGGCTGCATTCTCGAGTTTGTTTAATAGCCAGGTCGATTGCGAATCGGTCACTTGCAAAAATAGCGCCTGTAAGTGCATATGGAGAAGTACTATCGACAAGTTCGAGGGTTTCTTCATATTTATCATCTTCGTAAAGATAAATACTTAAAACGGGGCCAAAGATCTCTTCCTGCATGGATTCATACAAAGGATCCTTCGCAAGGATCACTGTTGGCTCAATGAACCAGCCTTCGGAACTATCATACCCGCCCCCGGCAATTATCTCAACATCATTGCTTTCCTTAGCCCTGTCGATATATCCGGTGATCTTATCAAATGCTTTTTCATCGATCACAGCATTGATGAAATTGCTAAAATCTTCAGGTCCGCCCATCTTAAAACTGTTTACATCCTTTACCAGCTTTTCTTTTACTGAAGGCCACATTCCCTTTGGAATATAAGCCCTGGAGGCCGCTGAGCATTTCTGCCCCTGGTATTCGAATGCACCTCTTGAAAGTGCGGTAGCTACATGCAATGGATCAGCACTTTTATGAACCATCACAAAGTCCTTTCCACCGGTTTCACCTACGATCTTGGGATAAGTATTATGAAGCATTACATTATCACCGATAGCTTTCCATACCTTTTTAAATACCTCTGTTGAGCCTGTGAAGTGTACCCCGACAAAGTCAGGATGGGTTGACATCACCTTGCCACCAACAGGACCATCCACAATGACCATATTGATAACACCATCGGGCAATCCTGCCTCTTTAAAGACATCCATAATAACAGCTGCAGAATAGATCTGCGTTTCTGATGGTTTCCATACCACAACATTTCCCATCAGGGCCGGTGCAGCAGAAAGATTGGCCGCAATGGAAGTAAAATTAAAGGGAGTGACAGAATATACAAAGCCTTCCAGCGGACGCTGTTCCACGCGGTTCCATACACCCTTTGAAGAGATGGGTTGATCTTTATAGATCTGAACCATGAACTGTACGTTGAATCTGAAAAAATCTGCCATTTCACATGCTGCATCAATTTCAGCCTGGTAAACATTTTTCGATTGCCCCAGCATGGTGGAGGCATTGATCTTGTCTCTGTAAGGGCCTGAAATTAGATCAGCTGCTTTCAAAAATATGGATGCACGATGCTCCCACGACAATGATTGCCATGCGGGCCTTGCAGCAAGGGCAGCGTCAATAGCCATATTCACATGACTCGCATCTCCCATATAATAATGGCCAAGAGTATGTTTGTGCTCATGTGGGGGATGAATGTTTAACTTTTGTTCAGTCCTTACCTCTTTCCCTCCGATGATCATGGGGATATCCCTGGGCTTTGCTCTCATTTCCCTGAGCGTGTTTTCCAGACTTATTCTTTCCGGGCTTCCCGGTGTATAATCTTTTATCTCTTCGTTGTAGGCGGAGGGTACATCAAAAAATCCTCTTATCATGATTGAAAATTGTTGTTGGTGAATAAATATTGTTGCTGGTTGCTAGTAACAAGTAACGAGAAACCAGTAACAGTTTTATATTGTATTAATTTTTTAAGCTAAGTGAGCACTTTAAAAAGAAACTCCTCAAATTATTTCTTCCAAAAAATACTTATCTTTGCATTACCGATCAAAAAAATAATCATAACCGATTGATTTACAAGTTTTAGCCTATCAATAGTCGGTTTTTTGATCATGCTTTCTGATATAACAAACAGCATTGGTTTTTGTTTAGCTTTTGGTAGGTAAAATGCAAGGAATATTACATGACTTTGAATAAACTTCAGGCATTACTTAACTTATTACTCTCTGAAAACAAATTTCTAAGCAAGCGGATTCAGAATAATGATACTGATATTTCCTTTAAAGAATCTATCAGGGAGTGGGTCATGGCCTATGCTCATACTCGCCCTCATCTACTTAATTGTTGTGAATCAGGCGAAGTAAGCCGAAAGGATTTTAACAAGCTGAACTGGAAAGATGTTGCCGCCCTGCGTATCATCGATTACCTCAATCATGCAGGAATAAACGTACAAGATCCCAGTATCAGTAAAAAGGAAGTTATCTCCGATCCTTTCGGGCAGCTTTTCTATGCTGTAAAAACCGGTAAATACGATTTCAGGGTTGATTTTGTCATGGACATGATCATGCTTTTCCGTCAATACACCGGTAGACTCAAAAAGAGTGTCCCATCCCGTGCCAAGGTCATGGAATGGATAAACAGGCATCCGTCCGGATTAGACCCTGAAATAGTGGCCATCAGGAACCAGAATCGTGACAGGATCATGAGGAAATTCATTGAGATGATCGACAATGGAAGGATCAAAGATGCCAAATACTTTTTTGAGCCAGGCATGTCACAAGAGGAAAAATATTCCATGATGCTCAAATGGTGGCAGACCCGGCTTTTTCACCTCCGTTTTGCTATCCGTGATCCTGAAGTCCTTGTTGAAATGCTGGACTATTCGGTATCTGAAAAAAGGCGTCAAACAACTACGAAAGGCGAAAGAGGCCGGGATACCGACCTTCGTCAATCCGCATTATCTTTCCCTTCTGATGGTAAAACCTAAAAAACACCTGAAAGGAACTGATGAAACTATTCGGGAATATGTTTTTTACAGCAGGGAACTGGTGAAAGAATTCGGAAATATCGTTGCCTGGGAAAAGGAAGATATTGTGAAGCCCGGCGAGCCCAATGCAGCCGGATGGATACTTCCTTCCACTCACTCCACACACAGGAGGTACCCCGAGGTGGCCATCCTCATTCCCAACACTATGGGAAGGGCGTGTGCCGGACTCTGCTCTTCATGCCAGCGCATGTATGATTTCCAGAGAGGAAACCTCAATTTCGACCTGAACAGGCTGAAACCAAAGGGCTCCTGGCCTGAACGTCTGGAACAATTCATGGAGTATTTTCGCAACGACTCCCAGCTACGCGATATCCTGATCACCGGAGGTGATGCCCTTATGGCTTCGGATAAATCGCTTGAGTTGGTACTTGATGCTGTTTATGATATGGCCAGGAAGAAGGTAGAGGATAACAAGAAACGTCCTGAGGGTAAAAAATATGCTGAAATGCGGCGTGTCAGACTCGGAACACGTTTACTGGCCTACCTGCCACAGCGAGTTAACATGGATCTTGTACAAATACTTGAATCCTTCAAAAAGAAGGCCATGGAGATAGGGATGACCCAATTTGTGATACAAACACACTTTTTAACAGCCATGGAGGTGACTTCTGAATCCAAACGGGCAATTGAAAGACTTCAATCTGCAGGATGGATCGTCACCAACCAGATGGTTTTTACTGCAGGAGCATCTAAAAGGGGACATACTAATAAACTCAGGCAGGTCTTAAATCAGCTTGGTGTCCTGACATATTATACTTTCAGCGTAAAAGGTTTCAAAGAGAACTCTGCCAATTTTGCAACTAACGAAAGGGCAGTACAGGAGCAGATGCAGGAGAAAGTCATGGGGTGCTCCCGGATGAGTACCTTGAAGAAATTGCAAACATTGGACTGAACGCTAGAAAACAGCAAAGAAATATTAACTGGAATCATGCATAAAGCAGGCCTTCCCTTCCTGGCCCTCGACAGGAACGTATTGAACCTGCCAGGCGTTGGTAAAAGTCTCTCTTTTAGAACTATCGGTATTACACCCGGAGGAAAAAGGGTTTTGCTCTTCGATCATGACCATACCCGAAGCCACAGTCCTATCATTGAAAAAATGCCTAAAGTCACCGTCGTGGAATCAAAATCCATTATGAAGTACATCGAGCAGATGGAATCCATGGGTGAAGCAGCCAGCGAATATGAATCTACCTATGGCTATTCTGTATCCCAAACGGAAGCAGGTTATGCCCGTTTACCAATATCCTGATTACTGCTTCGAAATTACGGATGAAATGACAAATTTGGAAGTATAGTTTCGTTATCTTTGCCGGGCGATGCAAAAGCTACGTTTTTCCAGTATAATCTTAATCATTGCTGCTATGACATTTCTCAGCGGATGCCATGCCGGACGGTATGTTAAATGGAATGTTGCCGACACCAAAGACCAGGAACGATTTCCGGCCTTCACTATTGAGAATGCGGCACCAGTATTCAAATTTACTGAGGGTGATGGTAATAAGATACCGGTCTTACCTGAAGAGCTGAACCCTAAAGATAAATATGCTGATTTTGATCAATTCCTGGAAGATAATCATACTCTTGGTTTTATCGTGATCAGAAACGACAGCCTCCTTTACGAGCGTTACTTTAATGGGGCTGAACGATCCACAAGAATGACAGGCTTCAGTGTCGCCAAAACCTTTGTGTCTGCACTTACCGGTATTGCTGTGGATGAAGGCTATATCAAATCAGTGGATCAGCCGGTAACAGATTTCCTTACAGACTTTAAGCATGAGGGGTATGATCAGGTCACGATCCAGAATCTGCTCAATATGCGTAGCGGAATTAAATTCAGTGAGACCTACTATAATCCTTTCGGGCATGCAGCCAAATTCTATTATGGTCGCGATCTCCAGAAATACGCTTACAAGCTTAAAGTAAACAAGACACCCGGAACTGAGTATTATTATAACAGTGCCAACACGCTCATCCTGGCCATGATCATAGAAAAGACTACCGGAAAGAAATTCACAGAATATTTGGAGGAGAAGATCTGGAGCAGGCTTGGAATGGCTTATCCGGCCACATGGAATTATGACAGCGAAGAACATGGGATGGTCAAAGCATTTTGCTGTTTGAATGCTTCTGCCATAGATTTCGCAAAATTCGGCAGGCTGTACCTTAATCATGGCAACTGGAACGGAAAGCAGATCATTTCCAAAGCATGGGTAGATTACTCAATGGGGATACATAATGATTCTAAGGATTCGGAAGATTATCCTTATACCTACTTCTGGCGGGTACTCGAGAACGGGTCAGTGTTTGCCAAAGGCATACTGGGCCAATACATTTACCTCGATCCTGAAAGGGATATTATTATTGTAAGGTTTGGAACAAAAAGAGGAAATGTTCCCTGGTCGGCTCTTATTGAGGAGGTCTCCAGGCAGTATTGATCAGTCTTCGAAAAAACTGTCAAAATCAGGATAATAAAGTTTTTCTTTAGCCCACTTTTCGGGAAAAATGAAATATCCGATAACTCCTTCAGAACAAAGTTCACCTTCACTATTATACAGCTTGACATCGATATCGGCAAGGCGCTTGTTCGAGTCATTTAATTTTGCCCTGAGGCTTATTTTACCCTTATCGGTATAGACGGGCGATTTATAGCGGACTTCAAGCTTATAGGTTACCCCGGCGGTTTTCAGTTTTGAAAAAATATACCAGCTGGCAATCTCATCCATTAGAGTGCTGATGATGCCACCATGCAATACCGTGCCATATCCCTGGAATTCAGGTCTGGGTTGCCAATCGCTGACAACCTCATCCCCTTCTTCATAAAACTGCATCTGGAGCCCACAATCATTCTTAGGAGAGCAGCCGAAACAATTGTACTGCTCAATTGAGGTAAAAGGATTATTTATCGAGCGTTTCTTCGATGTACACATTTTCCTGCTTTATTTCTCCCTTTTTATAACGTGTTTCCTTTGCCAGTAGCACCTTCCTCATTGAATTCCTGCCATTTACCTTCCTTCAGACCATCTTTATACTGACCAATGGTCTTGCTGTTTCCATTGTCCCAGAACTCCAGGAATTCACCCTGTGCAATGTTATTTTCATAATATTCGATCGATTGCAGGCTGTCATTCTCATAGAAGGTCTTTTGAACGCCTTCGAAGATGCCATTTTTATAATTGAACTCAGCAATCATGTTGCCAGCCATGTCATACCAGTTGGTCAATCCACTGCGCTTTCCATCGACATAATATGAGGACTCCTGCATCTTGGCATTTTCGTAATACAGTTCAGATCTTCCGTGTTTGATGCCATTTTTATAGTTCACCTTACTGATAGGGTTTCCACCGTATTTATAGCTAACCGCCAACCCGTCAAGTTGATCATCTTTATAAAATTCTTCTTTGGTAAGATATCCCCTTGTGTCAATAGTTACGAATATGCCACTCTTCTTACCATGCAAATAATTCTCAAGCTTCGAAAGGAAACCACGCGGGTGGTATGTGGTCCATGTACCTTCTTTCACATCATCGACATAATGTCCGCGCTTGGTATGATTGGCTTCTTTAGTATCCCAGTATCCCTGCTTTAAACCATTATCATCGGTTACATTAATGGTATCGCCTGATTCAGCGACTGTAAAAGTGGGCTGAGCAGTTAAGTTTGTGCCTGTAAAAAAGGCAATTACGACTAAAATAAGAAGTGAATTTTTCATAATTGAGGTTTGTTTCAACAAATGTAGGAAGCTTAGATGAAATATCAAGCCCAATTTAAATTTTTTCGCCTGTGAGATCAAATTCAGAGGCAGAAACTATCTTTACATCATGGAATTCTCCGGATTTCAGGCTAGCGTCATGAATGATCACCTCATTATCTACCTCGGGTGAATCGAATTCGGTCCTGGCGGTTGTGACATCCCCTTCCCTCCCATCGATAATAACTTTATAGGTTTTACCTATCTTTTCTTCATTCAATTCAAGTGAAATGGCCTGCTGGACTTCCAGCAGTTCCTCCATCCGCTGCTGTTTTACTTCCTCAGGGACATCGTCCTGGAGATCAAAGGAAGATGTTCCTTCTTCAGGGCTGTATGTAAATACGCCCAATCTTTCAAAGCGGTTTTCTTTCACAAAATCAAGCAGTTCCTTGAAGTTTTCTTCTGTTTCACCCGGGTAACCAACAAGCATAGTAGTCCTTATGGCGATACCAGGTACCTTTTCCCTGATATCATTGATCAATTTGCGTGAATCGGCAGCACCAATTGCACGTTTCATCGATTTCAAAAGCGGGTCACTGATATGTTGAAGAGGAATATCCAGATAGTTACAGATATTGTCTCTTTCCCGCATGATCTCCAGCACATCCATGGGAAATGATGCAGGATAAGCATAATGCAGGCGGATCCAATCCAATCCTTCCACGTCTGACAATCTTTCCAGCAGTTCAGCAAGTTTTTGCTCTTTGTAAAGGTCTTTCCCATACCAGGTCAAATCCTGAGCGATGAGGATCAGTTCTTTTACTCCTTTTGACACCAGAAATTCTGCTTCCTTCACAAGCGAGTCAATGCTCCTCGATTTATGTTTTCCTCTGATCAGGGGAATAGCACAAAATGAACAATTTCTGTCGCAGCCTTCCGATATTTTCAGATAAGCATAATGAGACGGTGTGCTGATAAAGCGTTCACCGATAAGGTCCTTTTTAGGATCGAAACCGAGATCTTTCAGGATGGCAGGAATATCTTCAGTACCGTAGAAGCCATCTACTTCGTGGATCTCTTTCTTTAAACTGGAGGCATAACGTTGAGAGAGGCAGCCGGTTACAAAAAGTTTTTCGAATTTCCCATCCTTTTTGGCTTCAGCATATTGAAGGATGGTGTCGATAGATTCTTCTTTGGCATCGCCGATGAATCCGCAGGTGTTGATGATTATATAATCTGCATCCTGCTTGGATTCGTGCATCACCTCCATACCCCTGGCCTTAAGTTCGCCCAGCAAGAATTCTGAATCGACAAGGTTCTTGGAGCAGCCAAGTGTGATGATATTAACTTTCTTTGCCATTATTCGCCAGAATGGAAGAGGGAATCAACAAATTCCACGCGGTTAAATACCTGCAGGTCTTCCATCTGTTCCCCTATTCCGATGTATTTTACGGGAATCTTAAACTGGTCTGAGATACCAATGGCAACACCACCTTTTGCTGTGCCATCCAGTTTGGTGAGTGCCAGTGAGGTCACCTCTGTAGCATTTGTGAACTGTTTTGCCTGCTCAATGGCATTCTGACCGGTTGAAGCATCGAGGATGAGCAATACGTCCTGTGGTGCATCAGGGATCACTTTTTGCATCACCCTTTTGATCTTACTCAGCTCATTCATCAGGTTCACCTTATTATGAAGGCGTCCTGCAGTATCTATGATCACGATATCGACATTTTCTTCAACAGCCTGTTGCATGGTTTCGAATGCCACTGCAGCAGGATCAGCCCCCATCCCTTTGTTCACCATAGGCACACCAACGCGGTCCGACCATATCTGTAACTGGTCAACTGCAGCTGCACGGAAAGTGTCGCTGGCTCCCAGCATGACCTTTTTCCCGGCTTTTTTGAATTGATATGCCAGTTTTCCAATGGTGGTGGTTTTTCCAACTCCGTTCACACCAACCACCATGATCACATAGGGTGTATTTTCCAGGGGAGCCTCGAAATCTGGGAGATCCGACTCGCCCTGTTCCTGGAGCAAGGAGCTATTTCCTCCTTTAATATACCATTTAACTCCGCAGTGCCAAGGTATTTATCCCTTGCCACACGTTCTTCTATCCTCTCAATGATCTTGAGTGTAGTTTCCACACCGACGTCGGAGGTCACAAGAATTTCTTCGAGATTATCCAGGACTTCATCATCTACCTTTGACTTCCCGGCAACAGCCTTTGATAATTTAGAAAATACGCTTGTCCTGGTTTTATCCAGGCCCTCATCGAGTTTTTCTTTTTTGTCTCTCGAAAATATTTTAAAGACTCCCATGAGTATGCTGATTACAAAAAAAGCTTCTTCCGGTAAAGGAAAAAGCTTTTCGGTTTGGGTATAATGCTTTTATTTCTTCGCTAAAAAGTCCTTTACCTGCTCGGAAGGAACAATATTTTCTTTGAACATATAGGCACCAGATTTAGGTGATTTTACCATTCTGATCACTTTGGCAAAATCCTTACTGGATGATTGTAACGACGCTACTACTTTCTTAGCCATGGTATAATTATTTTATTTCTTTGTGAATGGTCATCTTTTTAAGGATGGGATTAAATTTCTTCAGCTCAAGCCTGTCAGGCGTGTTCTTTTTGCTTTTGGTGGTGATATAGCGTGAGGTACCCGGCATGCCACTTGTTTTGTGCTCTGTGCACTCCAGGATCACCTGTATCCTTTGATCTTTCGTTTTTTTAGCCATTTCCTGTTTTCTTCTTGAATTTCGGGGTGCAAAAATAAGCCAATTATTATAAATAACAAAACTTATTAGGGATTTTTTATAGTGACTAGAGTTTGGAGTGAGCTAAAGTGCCTAAAGTATAATCAACTCCAAACTTTAGCTCACTTTAGGCACTCAAGGACACTTGTAGGCAAAAGCTATATCACCCCGAGATGTTTATTGAACTTATCTTACTTATCTTTGTTCATTTGACAGATGGAACGAGAGATCCTTAGCACGAATAGAAAAGCACTACGCATTAACCTGAATCCATTGATATATGGCAGTTTTGCCGAGATTGGTGGCGGACAGGAAGTGGCCAGGCATTTTTTCCAGGCCGGTGGCGCCTCAGGGACCGTGGCCAAAACAATATCAGCCTACGATAAATCATTCAGCGACAAGCTTTATAATAAGAACCGTGAAGGACGATATGTATCGGAAGGCAGGGTGCAGAAGATGCTTAACACAGAATATTCCGACCTGACCGGGCTACTTGAGGAGAGCCGATCACCTGATACTACATTTTTCTCTTTTGCAAATACAGTAGAGACCCTCAACTATGATAAGAGCAATGATGCACATGGCTGGATGGGGGTGAAATTTCAGTACAGGCCCGGCACCGAGGCCAATGAGGTGATCATGCACGTGAACCTCAAAGAGAATGATGCCCTACTTCAACAGCAAACACTTGGTATATTGGGTGTTAACCTCATTTTTGCATGCTTTTACCACAACGATAAGCCAAATGAGTTTCTTCGCTCATTACTTGATAACCTCTCCCGTGACCGCATCGAGATCAGCATGATACGCATGTCGGGACCCGACCTGAGTTATGTGGATAACAGGCTACTTGCGGTACAACTTGTTAAGAATGGCATGACCAGTGCGGTAATGTTCGACCGCAAAGGAAACGTTCAGCAGCCTTCTGACATGCTGTATAAAAAGAATGTGCTGGCTTTCAGGGGCAGTTTCAGGCCCATTACCTATGTGGGCTTCGATATGCTGAAGTCGAGCTATAGCATTTTTAAAAAAGACAGGCATTATCAGCGTGATAACACTATTGCCGTTTGTGAGATGACCCTGAACAATCTTATGGAAGAGGGTGAACTGGATGAGCGAGACTTCCTCGACCGGGTTGATATCCTCAATGGCATGGGACAGCATGTGATGGTATCCACTTTCAGGGAATATTATAAACTGGTTGGGTATTTTTCCCGGTTCAAGATCGGCCGTCTCAGGATAGTGATCGGCATCCCAACCTTTCTTAATGTGCTGGACGAGAAATACTATCAGAACCTCCGTGGCGGAATCCTGGAAGCTCTCGGACGACTTTTCCCTGAAAATGTGAAGTTCTATGTCTACCCCACCCTTTCATCGGTAGATATCATTAATGAAGAAACATCGGAGGACCTGCTCACCACACAAAACATTGAGCTTAATGAAAAGATTCGTCCACTGTTCGATTACCTGGTGAGTAATGGTAAGATCATTGATATCAAAAATGTGAAGAAAGACCGGCTATATATCAGTTCCCCATATGTCCTGAAGATGATCAAGGATAATATTCCCGGCTGGGAAGAGATGGTACCTAATTACATAGAAGAAGTGATCAAAAGCCGCCGCCTCTTTGGATACTCCGGCGATGGCACCCTGTACAAAGACTCAGATGCATTTAAGCAGTCTTGTGAGTGAGTAAGCAGTAGGCAGTAGGCAGTAGGCAGTAGGCAGTAGGCAGTAGGCAGTAGGCAGTAGGCAGTAGGCAGTATAAAAATGGGTAACAAATATAATACTCAATACTCAATACTCAATACTCAATACTCAATACTCAAAATTAAATTCATAATCGATAATTATCTAGAAGCTTTTAAAAAGTCGTGCGAGGGAGTATCCCGGCGCTTGCATATCTAAATCCAGGAAATAACCAAATGGCGTTGTAAAAGTTTCATAATCCGCATTTTCCAACCTTTCTATTGCTTTTTGAAAAAGCTCCGCAGTAAATTCCGGGCTGGCTTTGCTTTCTGATAAATGAGCAAAGGAATGCAACATTACTCGTTTTGTATTGTTCTTTCCGGCAGCCCACTTCAGATTTTTAACCAGTTTCTTTTCTACACCTTTCAAGTCCTCTTCATCCCCAGCCTCAGCCTGAATAAAAGCTGTAAGTATATTATCAAAACTTGCAGGCTCATAGCCGTCATTAGCATTCTCCAGTACTTTTACTGTTGGATTGTATGCAAATCGTGTGCAATATATCATGAGCAGTTTCATTGGAACAAAATTAGTTAAATCAGTTGAATTGGTTAAATCAGTTGAATCGGTTGAATTGGTTGAATCAGTTAAATTGGTTGAATCAGTTAAATCGGTTGAATCATGAAATTATCCAGTATCCAGTATCCAGTATCCAGGATCTAGGATCTAGTATCCAGTATCAAGAATCTGTAATTCATAATACATAATTCATTATCAATATCTTGACTAAGCCCTTCTAAATCACTATCTTTACTCCACGAATAAATTTTCTTACTACCAGGTGCTCTGCTTAATCAATGGCTACTAACCTTAAATAGTAGAGCTATGAAAAGAAAATCAATTTGCCTCCTTGTTTTCCTGATTCTTGGATTTACAACCCACATTTTTGGGCAGGATACTTTAACAATAGAACTTTCCTTCACTGCTAAATATGAGCAGGAGCATATACCATTAGACAGCATCCTGATCATGAACCTGACCCAGGGTACAGAAACCGTTCTCTATGAACCCGATACGGTCCTGGTGGTGGATTATATTCCATTTGGGACAATGATCAACCCAGGAAAAAACAATGCAAATAATTTCTCGGTATCACCGAATTATCCCAATCCTTTTAAAAACCGGACCTCTATTGATATCTCCATTGCTGAGGCAGAGGATATCCTGATCCGCATTTATGATCTGTCAGGACGGGAACATGCAACATTTGAAAAATTTATGGAAACCGGGAAACACACCTTCGATTTTTATCCGGGAAGAGAGAACTTCTATATCTTTTCTGTGAGTTATAAGGGCCTGACAAACAGCATTAAAATTGCCAACCCCTTTGGCGGCAAGTCGAACTGCCAGTTATCATACAAGGGCTATGAAAATCAATCCTCAAATCTCAAATCAATAGCAGCTTCAAATTTCCTGATTTACGAAAATGATATCATGAGATATTTTGGATATGCATTAACTCCAGGATGGGTAATTGCTAGTCACGTAATTGATGACGAGCCCGTCGGAATCAGCAATACACATCTTTTTAATGTTCTGGAAGGGATTCCTTGCATTGATATGCCCACTGTAGAGTATTCCGGAGTGACTTATCACACCCTCCAAATAGGCACACAGTGCTGGATGCGTGAAAACCTGAATTATGGTGATACTATGATTTCCGGACTGCAGGAACAAACTAACAATGAAATAGTTGAAAAATATTGTTTCGCAGATCTTGAGATGAACTGCGAAGCATTCGGAGCTCTTTACCAGTGGAATGAAGCCATGAAATACAATAGCATTCTTCCTGGTGAACAGGGTATTTGCCCGAATGGATGGCACATTCCTACCAATGAAGAGTTTAAACAATTGGAAGGCACTGTTGATACCCAGTACGGCTACCCTGATCCGATATGGGATACTTCCTATTATAGGGGTTATGATGTAGGCAAAAGACTCAAGTCAGCCGACAGTTGGCAAAGTGGCATAGGCACTAATAATTATGGTTTCTCTGCCCTGGGTACCGGTTGCCGCTTTGTTGATGGTACTTTCGTAAATAAGACCAGGTATACCAGTTTCTGGTCATCTGATCCCTTAGGTGGTGGGATATTTGTCTATTACAGACATTTAGAACACCTTACAGACATGATGGCTCTTGCCACCGCTCCTGCTATTATGGGGCGTTCGGTGAGGTGTATGAGGGATGAGTAAGTAGTTGACAGTTGACAGTACGCAGTATGCAGTAGCAAAATTCTTAAGCCACCAAGGCACCAGGACACGGTTCCCATCGCCTTCGGCTCGGGAATACACAAAGATTCTAGATAAATTCCTATACCACCATAAGTCCGTGGTACAATCCAAGAATTTCACCAGCCAGAAAGCATGAAACAAAGTCCACATTTGCGGAAAGCTTCGGCGGGTAAAAAACAGTGGAACAGAGGAACAATAGAACAATGAAACACCTTTTCAAGCACATTTTTCTTAATTTTATGGTTTCTAAAGCATAATAACTTGAATACACCTCAGATACCATTAGCCGAACGCCTGCGACCTCAAAACCTGGACGAATACCTCGGACAGGACCACCTTATTGGAGATGGTGCCATACTGCGCAAGGCCATTGAAAGCGGGAATATTCCCTCAATGATCCTCTGGGGGCCTCCGGGAGTGGGTAAAACCACCCTGGCCCATATCATCTCCGTGCAATTAAACAGGCCTTTCTATACGCTGAGTGCGATCAGTTCGGGTGTTAAAGATGTGAGGGAGGTGATCAACAGGGCGAAACTGTCGGCGAATCATGCTATTCTGTTTATCGATGAGATCCATCGATTTAGCAAATCCCAGCAGGATTCTTTGCTGGGCGCTGTGGAAAAAGGGATCGTTACACTGATCGGTGCCACTACCGAGAATCCCTCTTTCGAGGTGATCTCTCCCCTGCTGTCGCGATGCCAGGTATATATTCTCAAGGCTTTTGAAAAGGAAGATATGCTCAAGCTGATCGAAACTGCTAAAAAATACCTTGAAGAAGAGCATGATGTGAAGATCAATATTAAAGAAACACGAAGCCTTGCTGCGGATCTCCGGCGGAGATGCACGCAAGCTTCTGAATGCCCTTGAACTGATCATCAATCAATCTCCAGGATCAAAAAAGCTTGATATCACCAATAAAAGCGCCACGGAAGTGATACAGGAAAACCTGGCCATGTACGATAAAGCCGGTGAAATGCATTATGATGTGATCTCTGCCTTCATCAAATCACTCAGGGGCAGCGATCCCAATGCTTCAGTATACTGGCTTGCGCGAATGGTAGAAGCGGGAGAAGATCCGAAATTCATTGCCAGACGAATGCTGATCCTGGCATCAGAAGATATTGGCAATGCCAATCCCAATGCTCTTTTACTGGCCAATGCATGCTTTGATGCAGTAAACAAGATCGGCTGGCCCGAGAGCAGGATCATCCTGTCACAAACAGCCATATACCTGGCATCATCACCCAAAAGCAATGCATCCTATATGGCCATCGGTCAGGCTGAACAGAAAGTGAGAAGTACCGGGGATCTATCAGTTCCCCTGCATATCACGGAATGCACCCACTAAGCTGATGAAGAATGTTGGCTATGGCAAAGGATACAAATATGCCCATGATTTCGACAATAATTTTGCTGAGCTTGAGTTTTTACCGGAGGAGATCGCAGGAACGAAATTCTATGAACCGGGCAATAATGCCAGGGAGAATGAGCTGAGAAAGAGATTGAAAGCCTGGTGGAAGACTAAATATAATTATTGAATAATGGATTATGAATTATGGATTCTTGGTGTATCTTAGTGCCCTGGAGCCTTGGTGGTAAATTTTTGAAACATGATCAACTTAATTCCAAATATTAAACATACTGATAACGGAAACTTCTTTCTGATCGCAGGTCCTTGTATAATAGAAAACGACAAGAACCCTTTTGAGATCGCTGAAGAGATCATCAGGATCACGGATAAGCTCAAGATCCCTTTTATTTTCAAGGCCTCCTATCGTAAGGCCAATCGCTCCAAACTTGACTCATTTACCGGTATCGGCGATATTGAAGGCCTCGAGATATTGAAAGCGATAAAAGAAAAATATAATGTTCCGGTCCTCACCGATGTTCACACCGCTGAAGAGGCCACCATAGCAGCCGATTATGTTGATGTGTTGCAGATTCCGGCATTTCTCTGTCGTCAAACTGATCTGCTGCTTGCAGCAGCAAGGACGGGAAAGCCTGTGAACATCAAAAAAGGACAATTTCTCTCTGCAGATGCCATGAAATTTGCAGTAGAAAAGGTCAAGCAATCAGGAAACAATCAGATAATGCTCACCGAGCGAGGAACCATGCTGGGCTATCAGGACCTGGTAGTTGATTTCAGGAACATCCCATGGATGCAAGAAAACCATGTGCCGGTGGTAGCTGATGTCACCCATTCATTACAACAGCCCAACCAGGCTGGCGGAGTTAGTGGTGGCCGCCCTGAGATGATAGAAACCATTGCTAAAGCAGCCATTGCTGTGGGTGCCGACGGCATCTTCATCGAAACCCATCCCGAACCGGGCAAAGCACTCTCCGATGGAGAAAATATGCTGCCACTTGATCAATTGGAAAACCTTTTGGAGAAGCTAGTAAGGATCAGGCAAGCCTTATGATATCCGATATCCGATATTCGAGCTTAATCACTTTTAAATTTCAATAGGAACTAGCCACTTGGAACTAGGCACTATGCACTTTCTATTCCGCATCAAGCTGAATAGTCTTCAGTCCACCAGTTGCACCATCAAACTCAACATTGGAAACATCAACTGGCAAGCTGGCAACGCGTCCAAACTGGCAGATGGCAGCAGTGATCTGTGTAATCGTATTACCATTAAAAATAAGCTTAACATCAGCTTCCTCAGGTATGCGGTAAACCAGTCCACCACCTTCATTGGCAGTACCGTTTGCAATAGCTGATGTGTTCCCATGGCTCTCAATAAGAATAAAGCCTTGTGTTCCACCACCACCACCTTCAGAAATTCCATTCTCTGATGACATGTTAAAGATCGGTACATTGTTGCCTGAATTCCCAGCTGTGGGTAAAAATGTGAAACTGTAAGTGAGTTCCTTTTTCAATACAGCCCCTGTGAACAGACGAAGGTATTCTTCTTCCATCCTGAGCAGTTCATCATTCATAAAGCGCAGGGCTCCTTCACTGTAATTTACCTCCTGGTAGCCATTGATGAGGTTAAAGCGTCCTTCCCGGACCTTCTGTATCATTTCTGCCACCTCCCTGGCCTTCACATCCAGTGGCTTATTGGTCATGGTGGTTTTAAAGGTATAATCCTGTATTGTGATGGTATCAATATTGATGGTTCTGACTATCGTATCTACCTTGGGATACAGGTTCAGATCAGCATATTTGCTGAATATAGCCCTTACGTCATTTTCATTCAGCTTGGTGATAAGTCCATTCGAAGCAGATGCATCTTCACTGACAGCTCCAAGCGAAGTGATCATCCCATGGCCATTTAACTGTAATACTGTTTGCCAGGCTGCTCTCGAGGTCTTTTCTGCTGAAGTGATGAAATAATATTGATCCGGATCTGTTTCAGAGACCGGTACAAGTTTCACATCCTTAATGCTATAAACCACATCATCCCTGTCGATATAATTGGTGATACCAAGGTATTTCTCAGAATAGTTGCGCAAGGGCCCGGCAAGCATTTCCTGCTGTTCAACAGTAACATCCACCTGTATGATGGTCCTGGGTAAGGCGTAAATGATGCCGTCCTTACTGGCTGCATCAAAACCATTCTCAACCTTATTTACTCGAATCTGGGCATTCACAAATAGCGGAAGAATGAACACAAAAACCAAGGCTGTTAAAAGTATTTTAAACAATCGCATTATATATCTTCTTTGAATACAAAGTTAGTAATATAGTTTGTACGGATGCTAAGCTTGATTGGTTGCAATTAGGCACTAGGTACTAGGAACTTTATTAAAGTTGAAAAACTTTCCTATCCTTCTTCCTAACCCTTTTCTTCACCATTTTCCAGACCTTCCCTCTTTCTTCCACCTTGTCAAGGATATCATAAGCTTTTTTAAAGTTTCCATGCTCACGGTATAGTTCCGCAAGGAAAAGGAGGTCAACATCCTCTAACTTAATGAAAAGGAAGATCATGCGTTTGAGGTTATCATGCATCATCACCGCCAGGTCATTATATTTCTTCAACGATTTCCGGCGGTTTGCAATGACTGCCTTCAGCATGCGATAAGTTCTCGCTTTCCACCAGGGTGTATTGTACCTGATCAGGTCATTGATCGCCCACAGTAAGCGGTTACGGATATAAAATTCGTGGTTGTCTGTGTCTGCAAGATAAGTTTCAAGTAAGTTGTGAAAGAATTCTATGGTTTTTATATCCCTGTCATCATCGAATCTCCACTCCAGATCATGCAAATCCATTACGTCCGTCAGATCATCATGTGGTTGCCATTCGGGATCATCGGGCAATGTGTAATCCTCCTTCCAGAAGGGCTTTCGACAAATGGGACAAATACCAATACGATCCATCTGGGGAATGCCATATCCAGTTTGCCCGTCAGACCAGGATTCAGGTTGATTGTGCACTGTATATGACATCAATTCATATGAGGTCATTAACCCACCGCATTGAGGACATTTAAGGATTACCCGGGAATAAGTTGTCATGAAGATTTGGTTTATCTGATAAAGTTAGAATAATTATCTGCATAATGTTCCTGAAACGCCTATTATTTCTATATTTGAGAGACTTAAAGACCAATTCTTATGCTTAGATTCATTTTGCTACTTATCAGCCTGGCTGCCAGTATTTTTACTTTCGCCATGCTTATTCGTTTAATGCTCCGGTGGGCAACTGCCTGGGACCAAAAGATATGCAACAAGCTTAACAGCAGTTTCACGGGCTATAAATGGCATATCCGTATTCCACTTTCTGTTGGCGTTATTCCAGAGTATTTCTATTTCCTTGTACTGGGAAGGAAAAGCTATTTCAACACCAACTGGTGGGCATTACGCATTGCATCATATCTCAGCTTGCTGATTTTTACTGCAGTGCTGTTCAACCATAATGCTGTAAGGGCTTATTATTCTCTCTCTACCATATCAGAATTGGGAATCTCTGCTTATTTCACCTCAGGGTCGGCTTTCTGGTACCTGAATATGGTCAATATACTCTACCTGGTGTTGTTTACTCTCATAAGCGTTGAAAGCATCAGGATGCATAAATGGCTTGCCCCATTAAGGATATTCATGTACACTTTCATGAGTATTGGTATGGCTATGATCTCCCTGGCTGTGCTGATTTTGATCATAGCACTGTCATTATTATATATTGCCTACCGTATCGTTAAGTTTTTCATGTCATCCAGGAAAAGAAACCGACGAAATGATGATGATGATGACGACGACAACGACAACGAAAATCCCACGGAAAATCTTAATAATGCTTATCGCAGGTTCAGGGCCGAACTGTACGCATGGGAGGATGAGAGAAGATTAAATCCACCAGCACGCAAAATCAAGAAAGAAAAACCTGTGATCAAGCGGAAACGGCCTAAGATTGAGCGGAAACCCAAAACAAAACCGGAACCCAAGGATGATGAAATCCCAAGAATTTATCCAGATTAAGTAATCCTATGAGTATGGATATTCAAGAGATTTTGACCCGGCTTGATATTATCATCGGTGATGGCCCAGCACCAAGCTATTTCAATTCCCCGGCTCAAGATGAGCAGATCATCGCCTTTGAAAAACAGTATAAAGTCCGATTGCCGGATTCCTATAAAGCATTTCTGCTATATGCCAATGGAGGCATGATCATTAGCGATAGATTGAATGATGCTCTGGAATATTCCAGTAATCCTGAAGATGTGAAATGGAATGCCAACTATCTGTACTCTCTGAAAGAGATGGGAAAGCAATATGAGGAGATGGAAAGTTGGAATTATGGCATCCCGGACCATTCCAATATTGCGACCTACCCTTTTATCCCATTTTGCCACACTGCATACAGGAGAACACCTGGTATTTGTGAATTTGAGCAAAGGAGAGAAGGAATCAGCTATATTTGATGCATATCATGAAGAAACTGCCTGACACATGGGGTGTTGTGGCAGAAAACTTTAGTGAATTCCTCTCCGACTACATCACTAGCAATGGGTATCCGAATGTGCTTGGCGACCTGGAAAATGGAAATGCTCTTGATCTTATCGAACCCATGATGGAAGAAGAAGTACTGGATGAGGAGGAAGATGGACCGGATAGCCCTGAGAAAGTAATTGCAAAAGCCAGCTGGAAACCTCAAGAATAATCCTGATGACCACTGGCAAATGATGCTCCGCGGCATGGCATATAAGGAGCTGAAAGAATATAAGAAAGCACTTGCTGATTATAATCGCGGGATAGAGCTGGATCCGGAGGATGCATATTACTATTTTAACCGCGGCGACCTGTATTTGGCACTTTGCAAGCTCAGATCTGCCCTGATCGACTTTGATATTGCAGTGAAGCTCGAACCTGATGATGCCCTTTATCTGGATTGCAGGGCAACAGCATTGACTGAGTTGGGGAAGTATGATGCAGCCTTAAAGGATGTAAACAAATCCATCAGCATTGATGAAAAAGAGACCCTTGCATATATGATCAGGGAAAGGATATACCGAATCATTGGTGAAACCCAAAAAGCTGATGCCGATGCCCGGAAAATAGATGAATTAGAAGGAAAAGATTAGTCTTCTTTCGAGTTAAACTTAAATCCTATCCCTTTCCTGCCGCTTTCTGCTTCCTGCGATTCAAATTCCATTACATCATCTATCTTCAATGTGGCCATCACAGCCTTGGTTCGTTTTGCTCTTTGGTAACCCGGCCATGCGCAATTCGTGGTTCCGAAATGCTTTTTCAACCATCTTTCTGCATAGTACGTGCATTGCCAAAGAACTTATTTCGTCCGGCATATAAGGTGTGCGATGTAAGCTTTTATATGCTCTCTCAGCATCTTTGTCCGCTTTTAGATCTCTTTGTGCAAGCATACTCACTGCAATTTTCCATAGGTCTTCTTCACTGAAATCCTCAAAATGGAAGGTACGGTCGAACCTTGACTTGATGCCCGGGTTTGATTCCATGAACTGTTGCATATTATCCGGATATCCGGCAGCGATCACGGCAAACTCTCCCCTGTGGTCTTCCATCTCCTTAATAAGCGCAGCAATGGCCTTTTTACCAAAGTCGGCACCACTGCCTGAGGTATTGCTGTCAGTTATACTGTAGGCTTCATCAATGAATAACACCCCTCCCATGGCCTTTAGCGATCAATTTTTTGGTCTTTTCATATGTTTGTCCTACAAATCCTGCCACCAGGTCGCTGGCATCCGCATCAATCAGATGCCCTCTTTCGAGTAGTCCCAGGGCTTTATAAATCTTTCCAAGTATCCTGGCAACAGTTGTCTTCCCTGTGCCCGGATTACCCATAAAAATAGTATGCATACTGAAAGCTTTCATGATATCCCTGTCCATCTCACGATAATACTTCGTAAGGCGGATGAGCTCATTCACTTCCTGTTTGATCGATTCCAGGCCTGTCAGTTGATTCAGCTCAGCTAAAGCCTCTTCAAGCAAGGGCTTATCAACATCAAGCTTGAGCCTTTCTTCCATATTTCCTTTCGAAAGGTCTTCAATATCTTCTGCCTCTATCTTCCGGAGTATCTCCGTTGTCAATTCCTCAGGATCTATTTCCCTGACCACCCTTACACCCAGGTTGATCTTTGCCTCATCAATCATGGAATGAACCAGCCGGGCATTGCCGAAACGTACGGTCTCGTTTGCGGAATGCATCGGTTATGATCTTCTTCATCTTTTCTTCTGCACCGGATGACAGGACCACGTCCTTCTCCTTTGCTGCCAGATTTCCCTATATCCAGAGTTCATCGGGGGTATAATCCTCGAAATGGTAATAATTCCTGAAAACGGGATTTTAAACCTGGGTTGGAATTGATAAATCGCTCCATTTCAGCAGGATATCCTGCCACCATAATGATGATGTCACCAGGCCCGTCACTCATTTCCGTGATGAGGGCAGCTATTGCCTCCGGACCAAAGTCATTGGGATGTACCCTCTTTGAAAAGCATATAAGCTTCATCAATAAACAATATCCCTCCCCGGGCCTTTTCAATTGCAGCTTTAGTGTCCTTACCGGTTTGACGTACGTATCCTGAGATCAGGTCGTCACTCTCCACTGTATGAACATGGCCTTTGGAGAGCAGGCCAATGGAATGATATATCTGCCCCAGCAACTTTGCTACGGTTGTTTTTCCCGTGCCCGGATTGCCAGTGAAAACACTATGTAAGACAATCTCTTCATCATCCGGAATGCCTTTTTCTTCCCTGTATTGGAGATAGCTTACATAGTCAACATATTCTCGAACTTTGGCTTTAACCTCCTTCAAGCCAATCAGTTTATCCAGGTCTGCCAGGATCTCATTCAAAGGCCTGTCGTTGATCTCTATCTCATCATCAGAAGTAGTTGATGTTTCATTTTCACTATCGGCTCCGCAGCCTCATCTTTCTATCACAGGCTTTGCCTTTGTAACATCTTCGTGGTCTGTCGCTAAGCCCTCTTTGCCCATAAAACTCTGTAACTTCATTATTTAACAAGGCTTCATAGTCGCTGATCCTTTCAATATCCTTATCTCCAACACTGAAGGGGATCATGGCCACCACCTGGTCCATAAATACCACTTCAACACGGTAATTGTCTTTTATCCATGTACCTGCCTCAGCTGCCTCCCCAGCCTTCTGTAATAGGAAAGGACTCACCAGGACCAAGATTTGGGGTGATAAGACCAATGCTGTCGGCCACCCCTGGCAAGAATACCCGTATCATCATAATATTTAAAGAAAACCTCACACAGCCATTCTTCTTCCAGTTTATTGATAAACTTCAGTTCCGACATGATGTATCGAGTCTCATCTTTGCTGAATTGCTTCAGATAAACCCTTTCATCTTCTGGCAGATCGCCGGTAGGTGCCTCATAGGTCTTCAATGATGCAACCTGGAAATAAGGATTTTCTTTTTGCTGTAACCCTTCCTGCATCTTCTACATAGAATTTAGCAGTACCAACTTCATCTCCATCAATATAAACCTCCCAGAGATATGCACCTCGTTCCCAATACTTTCCGTACTGATCATTGCCCCAGCCAAAATCGGTTATGACAAGATTCTGATCCTTAGTAACACTGAGTTCCTTCTCCTCACTGCAGAGTTGCTTCCCCTTTTTACCCCCTTCAAACACATAGGCTTTATAAGTGACTTTGCAATCCCAGTCTTTTTCGTCGAATTGCTTATTAAAGAACTCTACAGCTACACTAAGGTAGCTGAGTTCAAAGCGGTCGAACACCCTGCGATATCGGCGTTGTTTATTCATCACCCGGTCCCAGGCAAAAGTTCGTACACTCTTGATCTTAAAGTATTTGTCTGCTTTATCGAAGATCATAAGAAATTAAAAAAAGTTGTCAGTAAATCCGTGACTCATTCCCGTTCAGGAATTATATCCAAAGGTAAAAAATAAATGGAGATAATGCTTACTGGATACTAGATTCTGGATACTGGATACTAGATTCTGGATACTGGATACTGGATACTAGATTCTGGATACTGGATCCTGGATACTAGATTCTGGATCCTGGATACTGGATGTTTATAATAAATGATAAATGTCAGCCAGGTATGTCAGCAAGAGACACAAAGAAAATGATATGCAAGGGGCGATTATCCACATCAGGAAAAACTTCCGGACTTCTGTTTTCCTAAAAATATTTTTTGCTCCTAGTTTGGCTACTCCTATTCCGAGGATGGCCGCTACATTTAACTGAACAAGGGATGTTGGAATGCCTTTAGTGACAGAAGCAAATAATAATAGGCTGGCTGATACAAAAGCGATCAATACAGCTTCAAATTTTCCGAATAGCACGATCTCCTTCCCGGTATTCCTGACGATCTTATGCCCGAAGATGGAACTGCCAATGCCAAAACTCGGGGCTACAATGAGGGTGGACAGGATCATGATGAGTGTGAAGTTCGTATCAATAGAAACGTTCAATTCATTGGCAGTCATTGATGCAATTGGGCCTGCCGCGTTGGCCACGTTATTTGATCCGATGGAAAATGCCACATACAAAGACATCACTACTATCAGGGTATCCCACACCGGTTTCATATTTACATTTGTGGCCCTGCTCATGGTCAATCCCCTTCGGCGCATCGGCCTGTATATATATTTCCCCAGTAAATAGCTGATGATAAACGAAACAATCGGCAGAATAAACCATGTAGGGATAATCTCAGTGAGTAGTTTATGGGAGTTGAATTCCCCGAAATACAATGCCGGCGCCACAACGGCAAGTACCGTTGCCTGGCTTGTCGACTGCGGTATTCCGGCAATATTTGCAATTAGCAATGCAATGGCTACTGAAAATAAGATGATGGAAACTACTGTGAACGACATTAGCTCAGGATTCAATAAACCTTTACCAACTGTGGTCGCAGTGCCCTTACCGGCAACTAAGGCTCCCAGGAATACCATAATCCCAAAAAGTCCTGGTATAAGGCTCTTCCTGATCACATTGGCACCATAAGCTGCAGAAAAGGCCGGGGCGGTTCCGCTCCCCCCCATTGTCATTGCCAGGAACATGGCGATTATGAACGGAATTAACAGATGACTGAATAATGGAGATAACATAACTTTAGGACTAAAAGATATGCCAAATATATAGAATAAATCTATATGTTAATTAATTAACAGTACATTATTTTTTGTCGAACTTGAATGAGAAACATTTTCAGGCATAGAAGATTAAATAATATACACCCCGGATGCAGATTTAATGTATGCGATTTGGAAGGTCGGAAATTGATAATAGACGGAGAACATTGCAGAATGAGTAAGGAGAAGGAGATAGAAGAATGAAGATGGCACGATAGAAGATAGAAGAAGTTCCACGAGCCCCAAGCCCCAAACCCCAAACCTACCTAATAAACAACAACTCCCGGTATTTAGGCAATGGCCACACCTCATCATCTATGAGCAGCTCAAGCTTATCTACATGACTTCGAATGGTCTCGAAATAAGGCATTACCTTCTGGTGGTAAGCAGCTGCAGTATCTTCGTTGGTAGCGAGTATATTGGCTATCTTACGTTCTTCAAGCATGGCATCAACCTGTTCTTTAACCTCAGAAATGTGCTCGGAGATCTCTTTGATCGTCTGGATCTGGTTTCTTGAAAGTTTTACATAGGTCTTGGAATCAAGAACCTCGCTCAGGCCCTTTGCATTTTCTATCAGTGTATTCTGATATTTCACTGCAATTGGAATAATATGGTTCTTGGCCAGGTCACCGATAACACGGGATTCTATCTGAATCTTCTTTACATAATTTTCCAGCTTGATATCATAGCGTGCTAACAATTCTCGTTTAGTCAGTATTCCATTGTGCTCAAACAACTTAATGGTATCTGCTGAAATATATGCTTTAAGTGCTTCCGGGGTTGAACGAAGGTTAGACAATCCCCGTTTCTCAGCTTCTTCTATCCATTCCTGGCTGTACGAATTCCCCTCAAAACGGATCTTTTTCGAGGCCTTAATATATTTTTTTATCACCTGGTAGATCGCTTCGGTTTTATTTACCTTTTTCTTGATCAAGGCATCCACCTCCTTCTTAAATTCTTTGAGTTGATCAGCCATTATCGAGGTTCAGTGCTGTCATAGCATTTGAACAGGTGTCGGCAGAGCCTACTGCCCTGAATTCAAACTTATTGCCTGTAAAGGCAAATGGAGAAGTTCGGTTGCGATCAGTATTATCAGCCAGTATTTCAGGGATCTTCGGAATGTTCAGGTTCATCTCCGACAGCCCACCTGAGGCGATCTTACCGTTGAGCTTACTCTTTTCAATCTTATCCAGTATTTCCTGACAGATAAGTGCCTATAAAAGCAGAGATAATAGCCGGTGGCGCTTCATTGGCCCCAAGACGCAGGTCATTCCCTGCAGAAGCAATACTGGCCCTTAACAGGTCGGCATGTTTTTGCAGTCCCATTAAAATATTAACCAGAAAAGTGACAAAACGAAGGTTTGACTTTGCGTCCTTACCGGGACTCAAGAGGTTAATACCTGTATTTGTTGCCAGCGACCAGTTGTTATGCTTTCCTGATCCATTTACCCTGGCATATGGTTTTTCATGCAACAATACTGTCAGGTCATGGCTTTTAGCCACCTTTCGCATGATATGCATCAAGAGCTGGTTATGGTCCACTGCCAGATTGGTTTCTTCATAAACGGGGGCACACTCAAACTGATTGGGTGCCACCTCATTATGCCTTGTTTTTAAAGGAATTCCAAGCCTGTGGGATTCGTATTCAAATTCCTTCATAAACTCCTTGGCTCGTTGTGCAATACTGCCAAAGTAATGGTCAGAAAGCTGCTGGTCTTTAGCTGATGCATGCCCAAAAACTGTTCTGCCTGTAAGCAAAAGGTCGGGACGTGCCATGTAAAGGGCAGTGTCAACAAGGAAATATTCCTGTTCCCAGCCCAGGGTGGGTATTACCTTGCTTACCCCTTTATCGAAATAGCGGCAAACAGCAACAGCAGCATTGATCTACAGCCTCAATTGCACTCAGGAGAGGTGTTTTATAGTCCAGTGCTTCACCGGTATAGGAAACAAATATCGTTGGAATACACAATGTACTGTCCATTATAAAAGCAGGGCTGGTAGGATCCCAGGCAGTATATCCGCGTGCTTCGAAAGTATTTCTTATCCCACCACTCGGAAAGCTGGAAGCATCAGGTTCCTGCTGAATCAGCTGGACGCCCTGAAAATTCTCAATGGCTCCTCCCCCTTCCATAGGATTGATAAAAGCATCATGTTTTTCGGCAGTGGCTCCTGTAAGGGGTGAAACCAGTGTGTATAATGGGTAGCCCCTTTGCTCATGGCCCAGGCTTTGAGTGATGAAGCGATCTGATCGGCCATCTTCCGGTCGATCTTTTCCCCTTTTTCTACCGAACGTACCACCTGATTAAAGGCATCTTCAGGAAGAAATTCCTGCATGGATACCTGGCTAAAGGTCTGTTCACCAAAATAATCTGATATTTTCCCGGAAGGAAGTTTGAATACGACAGGTTTTCTGTTCAATGTGGCTTCCAGGGCCTTGAAGCGGATGTTTTCCATTTATATAAAATATTAATCAGGTCTGTATTAGTAAGTCATTTCAATACTTGCGAAAATATCTAAAAAGGCATATGTATCAGAGCTGAACTTTTCACTTTTTATTCACAATGAATAAGCCAATAAAAGTGAGGAAGCCATTGACCAGAAGAAGTTCGAAGCCAAAGTCATAACCCATAAAAAGGTCTGTGTCATAGATACTTAGCACATAGCAGATGGCAGGGGAAAGGATAGCGATCAGGGGTACAAAGCGATCCTTCACTTCATATTTCGTTAAGAGCCCGAAGGCAAACATACCCAGCAAAGGCCCATAGGTATATCCTGCAATTGTAAACAGACTGGAGATGACAGAACGATCGTTGATGGCATTGAAAAGTACGATAACCAGCAGGACTACGACCGAAATACCAATATGCACCATGTACCGAATCCGTGTTTTCTGAGCTTCATCAAGTTTCCTGTTTCTGATCCCCATTATATCGACAGAAAATGATGTTGTTAAGGCTGTGAGCGCGCTGTCGGCGCTGGAATAGGCTGCTGCGATCAGGCCAATGATAAATGTGATCCCGGCCACCGGGCCCAGGTATTGCAGGGCGATGGTAGGAAATAGCTCATCGGTGGTTCCAAGCACCGGGAAGCCATTTATTCCGCTGGCATATATCCAAAGTACCGCACCAAGGGCAAGGAAAAGCAGGTTTACAGGAACCAGGGCAATACTCAGCCAGTAAATATTCTTCTTTGCTTCACCAAGATTACGGCAGGAAAGGTTTTTCTGCATCATATCCTGGTCGAGGCCGGTCATAACGATAGCAATGAACATCCCGGCCAGGAAATCTTTGACCATGAAGTGCCTGTCCTGCCATTCTATGATAAACATCCGGCTGTATTCACTGTTTCGCACTTCAGTGATCAGGTTCCCTAAGCTCCAACCCAGTTCGTTAGAAATAAAAATAAGCGTAAGTACCACCGCGATGAGCATAAATGTGGTTTGCAGCGTATCTGTCCATACAATGGTCTTAATACCACCTCTGAAGGTGTACAACATGATGAGTATGATGAACATAGCCACAGTTGCCCAGAAAGGAATGCCCCAGGCATCAAACACGAATAATTGTAACACACTCACCACCAAAAACATCCTGAAAGATGCCCCGATGATCCTTGAGATCAGAAAGAATACTGCTCCTGTCTTGTATGACCAGAATCCAAACCTATCCTCCAGGTAAGTATAGATGGAAGTAAGTTGAAGCTTATAATAAAGGGGAAGCAATACGTTTGCGATCACGAAGTAGCCGAGTAAATAGCCAAGTACGATCACCATATAGGAGAATTGTGTATTCTGAACATCACCAGGGATGGAAATGAAGGTTACCCCGCTCAGCGAAGCCCCGATCATTCCATAGGCCACGATATACCATGGTGAGCGGCGGTTGCCCAGCATGAAAGTATCATTATCCGCCTTTTTCGAAGTCAGAAAGCTGATCCCAAACAGTAGGGCTGTGTAAATGGCAAAGGCGGTGAATATGAGCGTTGGAGTCATTAGGGTTTTGAGAGTTGAGGGTTGGGTGTTGAGTTAGTTTTAAGTTATTCCTAATTGCAACAAAGATAGTTTTTTGCTGAATTTTTCTTCCATGTTCAGTATTCATTATTCTGAGAACACTCAAAAACTCACAAACTTGAAATCTGGATTTTAATAAGCTATCTTTATGATACTAACTCAAATATTTAATGCTATGAGAAAGAGAGTCTTACCAACACTGGCGGGAATCTTACTCGCATGTTCTGTTCTGGCAGGAATCGTTCCGCTTGAGCAGGCCGAAAAAGCAGCACTGAGTTTTTACTATCAAAAGCATAACCAATTCGAAGGAATGATCTCAATTGGGGAATTGTCGATCATTTCAACTTATACTGAGATCGAAAGCGGCATTCCATATTATCATGTTTTTCATTTTAAACAGGGTGGATATGTAGTCATATCTGCCACAGACCTCCTGCATCCTGTGATTGCGTATTCATTTGATAATGTGTTCGATGTGAAACTCGAAGGACCGGCAAACTTTGGACTGATGAATCATTACAAGGATATGATAAGCTTTGTTTGTGAGCAGGGTAAGCCGCAAAGGGCTTCAGTGGCTGAATCATGGAAGATTTACCTTTCGGATCAATTGCCTCCAATTGAGGGAAATAAAGATTGGGGCAGTGTTGGGCCAATGCTAACAACTCTTTGGAACCAGGGATGGCCATATAATTATTACTGTCCGGAAACCCCGACTGGTGGCTCAGGCGGACATGTCTGGGCCGGTTGCGTTGCTACTGCAGTACAGCAAATTATGGCTTATTATCGCTGGCCGGATCATGGACAGGGAAGCAACACTTATATTCCAGAAGACTATCCTGAATACGGCCCACAATCAGCTGATTTTGAGAATAGCTGGTACAGGTGGGATGAAATGAGCGATGAGCCCCAAACGGTGAACCTGGCTATCGCTGAACTGCTTTATCATATCGGGGTTGGATATCATATGAATTATGCCCCTGGCGGATCACCAATAGGGACTGACATTGGAGAAGATTCAATCTGTTTCTACTTTAAATACCTTGATTATTACCCGGAACATGCATATTTTAGGGACTCCATCTCATATGAAGAGTGGATCACCATACTGAAAGATAATATTGACAGGAAACTCCCTGTTTTTTATTCAGGATACGAAACCCCCGGAGGCGTTGGGCATGCATTTGTGTGTGATGGTTATCAGGATTCTGCCTATTTCCATTTAAACCTGGGCTGGGGTGGACTAAACAATGGGTATTACACCATAGATAATATCCCGGGAAACTTCACTTATAATCAATATATGGTTGTAGAGAGGTATCCTGATACCCTGAACTTCACTTACCCATTATATCCATCCGGAACTGACACACTAAATTATGTTGAAGGGAGCATAGAAGATGGCAGTGGACCTATTTCTGATTATCTAAATAATCACCAGAGCTCCTGGCTGATCAGCCCCCAGGACGAAGTGGATTCGGTAACCAATATGGATATTGAAATCAAAAGACTTGATCTGTATAATGATGGCGACAGACTATATATTTATGACGGAAATGATAATACAGCACTACTACTGGCGGAATTCAGCGGCTTCCTTGAGACAGATTCTACCCTCACTACCAGCGGGAATCAAGCTTTTGTAGAATTTATCACTGATGGGAGCAACACAGCTAATGGCTTTCACCTGTCATATTATTGTAATATGCCGGTCTGGTGTGGCATGACACAAATCACTGAAGTTTCCGGCACCTTTGATGATGGAAGCGGGGATTTCTATTATAATAATTCCAAACAGTGTATCTGGGAAATTGACCCCGGCATCGTCTGCCCCTCACTGGAATTGTCATTTAATTATTTCATGACTGAAGCCAGTGCTGATATATTATATGTTTACGATCTGGAAAATAATGAGTTACTGGCTGAGATCAGTGGTGAATACAGCACTTCTCCTCCACCGGTCGTTTCTACTAGCGGGAAGATGAAACTACGTTTCAATACCAACAAAAGCATTCGTAATGATGGATGGGAGGTCACTTACCATATGGTGGATATTGAAGAGAATAATCGCCCTCTTTACAGCCAGATCAGGCCAAACCCTGCTTCTGACAGGATCAATATTGCTTTTACGCTATATGATAAAAGGAATGTCAGAATAGAATTGATTGACATTGCCGGAAATAAGGTATCCATCTTCCACGAAGGAGATTTACCTCCTGCCACTTACGATCTTAGCTATAATATTGATTTTCTTGATGCTGGGATGTATTTCTGCAAGATTCGGGCGGGTAATCAGGTGGAGACCAAGAAATTGATTATAATACGATAAAATAGTGTTGGGTGTTGAGTGTTGGGTTAGTTTTAAGTTTTGAGTTAGAAATTTTTTAATTCATCGGCGAAAGCCGAAAGCGACTCAAATCGTAAATCATAGGGATCTTCTTCGGATGGCAGATCATTAGGAGAGATAAAGACTCGGTACATACCCAGCCTGCGGCCGAACTCCATATCGTGAAGGCCATCGCCGACCATGACCGATCTACTGAAGTCGATTTCGGAAAAGTCTTTCTTTGCCTGCAGGGCCATTCCTGTATTGGGCTTGCGTAAGGAATGATCGTCCCTTTCGAGATGTGGGCTATGATATATCTTATTAATGCGACCACCGGCCTCCTGTATGCCCTGTACCATGATATCGTGGATGATCCTCAACTCCTCCTCACTCATTAACTCCTTCCCTATCCCCTGCTGGTTAGTAACAATAAGGATCAGGCCAAAAATATCTGACAGTTTTGCGATGGCTTCCGGCACACCCGCAATGAACTGAAACTCCCCGGGGGTTTTCACATAATCCCCAACGAGCCTTTCGTTGATCACTCCATCCCTGTCAAGGAATAAGGTCCAGTCTTTGTTAAAGGATAAGTCCGTCAAATGCATGTTGTGCTTCTTCATAATCTTCCGGGATACCTATATCCAGGAAGAAACTATAACAACGAACGCCAAAGATCTGCTGCTTGTTATAATATTGTTCGAAATAATCTTTCTCCAGGCTAAATTTATCAGGAAGTTCAAGGTCGAGGAAAGCTTTCCTTTCAAGGACGTACGTTCCTGCATTAATAAACCCCATGCCGGTTTGACCTCCCTTTTCGGCAAATTCAGTGATCTTATTTTCCAGATCGATCTTCACACTGCCATATCGCGAAACATCACCCATTTTCCTGAGTGCCATAACAGCCTCTGCTTCCTTAGCCTGAAAAGAGTTGGCAATTTTCCAGAGGTTAGCATCAAAATATGTATCCCCGTTGAGCACATAGCATGAAAAGCCATTTACATATTCCATAGCTTGCTTCACGGCTCCACCTGTTCCAAGGGGTTCAATCTCTTTCGAGTATATGATCTCCTGATTCTTGTGGCGATTACCAAAATAAGCCTCAATAACCTCATGCTTGTATCCCGTAGCTAAGATCACGCGCTCTACACCCCACTTGTCCAGATATGCCAGCAGGTACTCCAGAAAAGGCCTTCCATTCACCACGGCCATGGGCTTGGGAATATCCTCACCTATGACTTCCTTAAGCCTGGTCCCAAATCCTCCCGCCAATATGATTGCTTCTTTTATCACTTTAACATATTGAAAAGTGTAAATATAAACTATTTCCTCCTTCTCATTCTTATTCTTATCCCGATAAAACGCAAATCTTTGATTTGCTTTTTTATCGAGGATCCACGAAAAACGATGAAATCATAGATTTCTGGTTTTTCGGGATTCCTTGTTCCTTGTTCCTTGTTCATTATTCGTTATTCTCTATTCCTCTTGGGACACATCCTTCAAGGTCTGCCGATATGCATTGAGCACATGAGCCCTTGAAACGAACCCGACATACACCCCGTTGTCGATCACAGGGAGATTATAGTAGCCTGTCTTGTTGAATTTATCCATCACAGCCTTCATAGAATCTGTGGAGGAGACATGGTCCAGGGGCTGGGTGATGTATTTCTGAATAGGTGTATTATGTTTTTCCAGATCGAACATATCAGCACGAATATCATTCATATCCACCACTCCAAGAAACCTTTGATTCTTATCAACCACTGGAAACATATTTCTTTTTGACATGGCAACCACCCTGGTCAGGTCCCCGAGGGTCCCATCTTTTCCGATGGTCATAATATCGCTGTCGATCACACTTTTGATGTTAAGAACTGTCAATACGGTCTGATCTTTATCTTTTGAAATGATGTCGCCACGCAGAGCGAGCTGCCTGGTGAAGATCGAATGTGGATCAAATGTCTTGATGGTAAAAAAAGATATAGCCGTAGCCAGCATCAGCGGAACGATGAGTTCATAGCCGTTGGTCATCTCCGCTATCAAAAATATTGCTGTAAGCGGAGCATGCAGCACTCCTCCAAGTACAGCAGCCATCCCTACCAGGGTGAAATTGCCTTCATGCAGGGGAGCAAATATTTTCAGATCATTGAGAAAGCGTGCAAAAACAAATCCCATAAGTCCACCGGTAATGGCGCTGGGCGCAAATACACCTCCAATACCACCACCCTCGGTAGTCAGTGTTGTAGCCACTACCTTTAAAAGCATGATGGCTACGATCATCAGGATGAATACCCACGCCTGATCCTTGAAAGAATAGAAGAAACTGTTTTCAAGCAGATGGGATGAATTTCCCGCCACTATCATTTCAATGGCGTCATAACCCTCTCCGTAGAGTGTAGGAAATATAAAGATCAGTATTCCCAGTGCAGCACCGCAGATCACTGCCCTGGTCCAGATATTCCTGACTCTGCCAGCCAGTTTTGCCACAGTATGATGCATCCTGCTAAAATATAGTGAGAGCAGCCCGGCCAAGATTCCCAATCCTATAAAGAATGGGATATCAGAGATCACAAAATCCTGTGTCACCCTAAAATGCACCAACATATTTTCTGCCAGCAGTAACTTGGTAGTGATGGCCCCGGTAACTGAAGCCATCAAAAGCGGGATGATGGAGGCAGTGGTCAGATCAAGCATCAACACTTCCAGGCTGAAGATCACAGCTGCAATAGGTGTAGTAAAGATAGAAGCAATAGCTCCTGCTGCTCCGCAACCAATCAATAAGGTGGTATACCTATAGTTCAGCCTTAAGCCCTGTGCGATGCTGGAACCAATGGACGCACCCGAGGAGATGATGGGTGACTCAAGCCCTATAGAACCGCCAAATCCTGCAGTAAGCGAGCTCCCAAATAATGAAGAAAATACTTTTCTAAACTTCATCTTTCCATCCAAACGACTGATCACATAGAGGATGCGCGGAATGCCATGAGTGTCCTTGTCACGTATGATATACCTTGTCAGGATGATGGTTAGTGCGATACCTATTGTAGGATAAAGCACATACCAGTAATTCTGTGATTGTTTGTGAAACTCGGCTGTCAGCAATTCTTCGATATAAAACACAGCTGACTTTAAGAAATAAGCTGCCAATCCCGCCAGGAAACCGATCAGGGCACTTAGCAATATGATGAAGTACCTGTCGCTGAGATGTGCCTGGCGCCAGATGAGAAAGTTGCCGATGAGGGTTTTGGTTGACATGCTATCTGCACTGCAATATAAATAATAATTATGGATTATGAATTATGGATTACAATTCTCCCGGTTTAACCAATTCAACTAATTCAACCAATTCAACTAGTTCAACCAATTCAACTAGTTCAACCAATTCAACCAGTTCAACCAATTCAACTAGTTCAACCAATTCAACCAATTCAATTATATTTGCATCCTCATATATGAAAACCATCGTCAGTTTACTCACACGTTTCGTTCCACGCCGCTATCTGCAGGTTGTGAGCCATTTCTTTCTGCGGATCATCTCTGTATTTTATATTGGCAATAAGAAAGAGTGCACAGTTTGCAATAGAAAATTCAGGAGATTCCTGCCTTATGGAAGGATCGTTAAGCGTGAGAATGCCCTTTGTCCTAATTGCCTTTCATTGGAACGCCACCGTCTGATGTGGCTTTTTCTCAAGACCAAAACAGATTTTTTCTCAGCGGAGCTGAAGGTGCTGCATGTAGCACCTGAATATTGTTTCATCAAACGTTTTAAAGCACTTCCCAATCTGGATTATATCACGGGTGACCTGGAATCACCCCTGGCGGATGTAAAAATGGACATCAGGGAGATCCCTTTTGATGACAACACCTTTGATGTGGCAATATGCAATCATACTCTGGAACACGTTGATGAAGACTTGAAAGCCATGAAAGAATTCTATCGTGTACTTAAGCCCGGTGGATGGGCGATCCTAAACTCCCCTATCAACGAAAAGCGGGATGTGACCTACGAAGACTTTTCCATCACCGATCCCAAAGAGCGTGAGAAGCATTTCGGTCAACGCGACCATGTCAGAGAATACGGCCTTGATTATACCGATCGGCTGGCAGAAGCAGGCTTCACCATCAACACCACTGATATGATCAAAGATCTAACACCTGAACAGCTTGATCGGTTTGGCTTGCTGCATTATGGGGAGATGACGGCGGAAGAGCTTGTATATCTTGTGAATAAAGAATAAGGAACATGGAATGATGAACATGGAATAAAGAATAATGAACATGGAAGTTGTCCGTTAATTATCTTTCTTCATGTTATTCCTGGCTGTTTTAACACTTTGCATCAATATGCTTATCAGTTCATTATTTTCTTTCAATACTCCTTTATTCAAGTGCGAGGATTGTAGAATATTTAATTTTTCTAATATTTTTAACCCGGAATATGTTTCTCTAAGTTCTTTTAATGCGATCATTAGCTTATGGATGAAATCCCTTCGTGACTCACCACCTTGGGCTTCAGCATAATTCAATGCAGCAGAAGAAGCTGACCTTATCATCTGGTTCGCAAAATAAATTCCTGCATTTGATTTAGGGAGTTTTTCTGTTAACTGGATGATACTAACTGAAAAATTTATCATCCTTTCATCTAAGTCAAATTTTTTCATTTTAGTATTATTTGTAGTTTCTAATTATTAATACCAAAAATCAAAAAATGTCACAGTTATATGCGAGAAAATCGTTCTAAAAAGCAAATATTAAATAATTCTCCCTACACTTCCATGTTCATCATTCCATGTTCTTTATTCCATGTTCTAAATGGACCAGGACTTCAAACCCGTTACTGTAAATTCATAGGGATGGGCGACTACACCAAATTTAGAGAGGGCTTCGATTACCTTTTGGCGTGCGTTGTTTGGACAGTAGAAAAGGATAAAGCCTCCTCCTCCGGCTCCTGAGATCTTTCCCCCTGAAGCACCGTTCTTCATGGCTGTATCGTAAAGTTCATCTATCATTGGGTTAGTGATGCCCGGGGCGAGCATTTTCTTGTTGTGCCATCCATAATCAAGGATCTCACCGATCTTATCAAGCTCCCCTTTCAGAATGGCCTCTTTCATCATTGTAGCCTGGATCTTCAGTTTATGTGTTGCATCCAATGATGCTGGCATCCTTCTCTTCAATATTCCTGGCCTGGCGGACGATGATCTCAGATGAAAGACGGCTGGTTTCTGTATTGAAAAGAACCAGGTTATAGGCCAGTTCATCCAGGTAATCATTGCGAATACGCAAAGGGTTTACCACTACTTTCTCCCCATTGAAAAACTCCATATAGTTCACCCCCCCGAAAGTGGCCGCATACTGATCCTGCTTCCCCCCAGCCATCTGCATATCGATGCGTTCGATCTCATAGGCAAGGCGAGCCATATCATATTCACCAAGAGGCAAATTCAGCCATTCGGCAAATGCACCGAGGATGGTCACTACAAGTGTAGAGGAAGTGCCCAGGCCAGATCCCGGCGGGGCATCCACTATGGTGGACAGTTCAAAAGAAAATGGCTCCCTGGTAAAATCCTTTACTACGCGATTATATATGCCTTTCAGCAGATCCAGTTCACCATCAATCGCTAGCATTTCAGTAGAATCGTATACCAGGTTCTTACCGTTATCAATCGACTTGAAGACGATCTTGCCATCTTTACGTGGTGTGATCGTGGCATATGCATATTTATTGATGGTAGCATTCAGCACAGCACCGCCGTAGAGGTCTGAATATGGTGGAACATCGGTCCCGCCACCGGCCAAACCCAGTCTTAATGGTGCTTTGCTTCTGTATATCTTGCTTCATGCCCTATATTATTTTTCCTGCGAGATCGTCGATGGCCTGCAGGAAAATATCCCAGCTGTACTTTTTCTTTCTCGATTTTTACGTTCTCAGTAAATTCTTGTTCTTTCTTTTCATCGAAATATTTTCTGATCGCTTCCGCGATAGCTTCTGGCTCCGGCTCCACCACATATCCTGCCTTCCCGTCAGGAACCATCTCCGGCAGGGCTCCCACATTAGAAACCACCATAGGTTTATCGAAGTGATATGCCACCTGAGTGACTCCGCTCTGTGTGGCATCCTTGTATGGTTGCACTACCAGGTCGGCGGCACAAAAGTATCGGACTACCTCGGCATTCGGTATAAACTCGATTGTTCATGATCACTTTATCATAGACTCCCAATTTCATCAACAAGTTTCCTGTAAGTATCAAAATCATCATAAAATTCTCCTGCTACGATCAATTTCAGTGGCAGATGGGCCAGTTTTTCGTCTGAGAGCGCCTCGAGGAGCAGGTCCAGCCCCTTGTATTTCCTCACAAGTCCGAAAAACAACAGATATTTATGCCCTGCCGGCAATCCCAGCAGTTGTAAGGCATCATCTGCGTGGAATTGGCTCACCATAATTGTCGTACAGAGGATGCAAACATAATGATCTGCGGTTTTATCTGATCAAAGGTTGCCAGGTCATCCATGACCGACTGTGACATAGTGATGAATCCCTGAACAGGTTTCAAGAAATATTTAGTCAAGGCCTTGTCACCAGGCCTGTGCTCATGAGGGATCACATTATCGGTGATGGCAATGATCTTTATTCTTTTGTTTTTCCTGATCCTTCTGGCAATCGTACCCAGGGCAGGTCCCATAAAGGGTATCCAGTAACGGATGATCACCAGATCGGGATTTAATTTGCGGATCTTTCTTCCTGTTTTACACCAGCTTATTGGGTTCACAGAGTTGATGGTGCTATGAATCTTGATCCCTTCCGGAGCAGGCTCATCCGTAAATTGCGACTTCCCGGGAAATAAAACAGAGGGGTATTGAAGGCTGAAACTGAAGATCTGAACATCGTCTCCCCTGTCGGAATAGGCTTTGGCCAGTCTTTCATTGAATGTTGACATTCCGCCTCCCCGCAAAGGGTGTGCAGGCCCGACAATCACTATTTTTCTGGGTCCCGGCATATGATGTTTTAATCCCTGCCTGGATCATCATGGCCTATTCGACCTTGAATGATGTAATTATTACGATCGGGAGCATTCCGGGAGATCATCTCCGCCAGGAATCCCGCAAGGAAAAGCTGTACCCCCACCACCATGGCCAGAAGCGCAAGGTAAAAGAGGGGTTGTTCCACCACATCGCGTTTGGCATTCGAAATACCTTTTCCAGTAATGATCCATATGGAAATGATGCCCCCTGCCAGAAAGAAGATGGTTCCCATAGAACCAAAAAAGTGCATGGGTTTCTTTGCAAAGCGGGTTACGAATGTAATGGAAAGCAGGTCGAGGAATCCTTTCACGAAACGTTCCATCCCAAATTTTGTCTTTCCGTATTTCCTTTCCTGGTGCATGACCACCTTCTCACCAATATTGGTAAACCCGGCCCACTTGGCGATCACCGGGATATAGCGGTGCATCTCCCCATAAACCTCAATGCTCTGAACAAGATCAAGCTTATAGGCTTTCAAGCCGCAATTAAAATCATGCAGTTTGATCCCTGACATCATGCGGGTTACCCGGTTAAAGAATTTGGAAGGGATGGTCTTACCCATCGGGTCGTGACGCTTTTCTTCTTCCATCCTGAAACGAGATCATAGCCATCATCCATAATCATTTTATAGAGGCCGGGGATCTCATCGGGACTGTCCTGTAAATCTGCGTCCATAGTGATGACCACATCTCCTGTAACCACTTCGAAACCCGAGTTCAGTGCAGCCGACTTGCCATAATTACGCTTGAAGCGAATCCCTTTTATGCTTGTGTTCGTTTTACTTTGTTCCTCTATCAACTTCCAGGATCCGTCAGTACTGCCGTCGTCCACCAGGATTACCTCATAGGAGTAATTATGCTCCTTCATCACCCTGCCAATCCAGGAGATCAGTTCAGGCAATGATTCTTCCTCGTTCAGGAGGGGTATGACCAATGAGATGTCCATAGTTTTTATTAGAGACTTACTTGTTCTTCTTTTTTAATGAAGATGGCAGTGATCAGCGAAAAGATTATGCCCATGAAGGCATATGACAATATAGTTCCTCCAGCATAAACCGCTGGAGTATGGATCATATCCTGCATTTCAAGGGATTGTGCTTCCTGTTCAGGCGATAATCCATAATTGTAAACCTGTTGCTGGGCATCTAAGAGCGCTTGCTGCATCTCCCCGGGGTTGATATAGCTCAGGTAAATGAACATATAAACAGCTACAAAGATGGATGCGATCAATACAGAAAGGAATCCGATCTTTACAGCACGCCCGTATGAGATGAATCCACCACATTTCTTGTTTCTGTAATCCAGCTGAACAACCACAATAGCTGCAAGAAATGCAATGGTTGAGATGGCCATTCCTAAAGTTTCCCTGCTCTGCTCAACAAGATAAAGAACCAGGTGCAATACAATAAGTGCCACTGCTATCAATAAAGCATAATACAAAGCCGATTGTCCGGCAGAAGGAGTTTTAGCTTCCATTTTGAATGGGTTTTAAGTTTATGCAAACATAATAATTTCTGAGCAAATTTGGACACATTTAATTGAGAGTGGCTGGATGCTGCTTATTGGTAGCCGGTGTCTTGTTGCTGGATTTTGGTGTTTGGAGTTTAGAATTTTGCACAAAATTGCACCTAATTCAAAGAAAATATAGTATTTTTGTGCCCGGGTAAGTCTTACACGACCAGCTCCCGCTGAATTCCCCCAGGTCCGGAAGGAAGCAAGGGTAGGCGGTTGTAGCGGTGCGATGCGAGGTTTACCCTTTTTTTATGGACCTCATTAAACGCAAATGCTACTTAGAATACATCCGGATAACCCTGCCGAACGACAGATCAGGATGGTTGTTGAATGCCTGAAGGACGGGGGGGTGATCATCTTCCCTACTGATACGATTTATGCCATCGGTTGCAATATCTATAAACCTAAGGCAATTGATCGTGTAGCGCAGATCAAGGGGGTTAAGAAAGAAAAAGCCAATTTTAGTTTCATTTGCCAGGATCTCAGCCATCTTTCTGAGTATTCCAGGCCCATCGACAATGAGGTATACAAAATGATGCGGAGGAACCTTCCGGGTCCCTTTACCTTCATCCTGGGTGCCAGCAATAAAGTGCCCAAGATATTCCATAGCAAGAAAAAGTCGATCGGGATCAGGATTCCCGACAACAACATTGCCCGTCATATTGTTGAGTACCTGGGTAACCCTTTAATGTCGACTTCTGTGCATGACGACGATGATATTCTGGAATATACTACTGATCCAGGGCTTATTTATGAACGCTACGCCAATCAGGTCGACATGGTGATTGATGGTGGTTTTGGAGATAATGTAGCTTCCACCATCATTGACTGTACGGGAAGTGAGCCGACTAATGATCCGTGAAGGAAAAGGCGTACTTCAGTGAACTCTGAACTCTGAACTTTGAAGTTGAACTCTGAACTTTGAAATCAGGTATCAGATTTTCCGCAGCCCAAGGCCCCCCACCCCACACCTAAATTTTTTCCATAAATTATTTTGTCAAAATAAAAATTAACAAGTATCTTTGCACCCGCAAAACTGATTCCGTAGCTCAGTTGGTAGAGCAACGGCCTTTTAAGCCGTGGGTCCTGAGTTCGAGCCTCAGCGGGATCACGAAAAAAGCCTCCCGAATTTCGGTGAGGCTTTTTTCATTTTCCATTCCACATTTCTCATTTCACATGTTCCATTTAGAGATAGTCACTAGCAACCAGGCACTATGCACTTTAAAAGGGTTCGTTTCCCTTGAGTAGGACGACATACACCCTCTTGTTATATTAAATTGCGGTCAAAATTTATCGCCATGAAAAATATGCTCACAAACAAGGCACTCGTCACTATCATTATTCTTTTTATCAGTTTTTCCGGTCTGAAGGCGCAATATTATGACATCAAGGTTCACTACCTGGGACATGCATCTTTTTTACTCGACTTTCACGACTTCACAGCCCTGACGGATTATGGAACATCATATTGCTGGGGTTATAACAGTCCGATATACGGTATAGGAGATTACATACCAGCCATATTGACAATCTCACATTATCATGAAGATCATTATGATCCGACTAGAATCCCTGCCGGAATTCCAATGATCCTTGATGAGATGCAAAGCCTCAGTATTATGCAACTGCAAATTTCTCCGGTCAGGACATGCGAGACAACTCCAGGGATCGAATCAAATACAAGTTTTATTTTTGATTATGCAGGATTCAGGATATGCCATTTGGGAGATGCGCAGGCAGAGATCATGAATATTGCTGATTCGGCTCAAAAGGCATTGATCCTGGAGAAATTCCCGGGGCAGATCGACTTGCTTTTCATGACCATTGAAGGAATCTACCCTTTTATTCCTGAAGCAGAAATGTTTATCGACTTATTGCAGCCAGGTATGGTAGTGCCCATCCATTACTGGAGTCCAGAATATAAAGAGGACTTCCTCTCCTACCTTGAATTACAAAACGATACTGCCGGAACAAATTATGAAGTGTTCAGGTATGATGGCCCACTGCTCGAAGTGAACCCTGCCGACACTATTCATGACCATATAAAGGTATTTGGGCTTACACCCTACCCTTACGGGGAAACAGGGATAAATACTCCTTTATCTTATGGAATCAATGATTTAACCATCTTCCCCAATCCTGCATCCGGCAATGTTAAACTCACATTTAAATCAACATTTGATCACGATATCAAATATGAAATTCTTGATATTGAAGGCAGAATAATAAGGCCAGCGACAAATATGTATTGTAAAAAGGGTAATAACATACTTCAGATTGATGTAAATGAACTGTCGGCTGGTATATATTTCCTGAACCTTAAGTACTTTGGTTCATTAACATCCGGGAAGCTGATAATTTTACCATAATGTATTTGAGGATAATTATGATTAAATTAGTCCTGTAATTATGATAGTTCATGAATGAAGAAGAACGTCTGAAAATCAAATCAAAATATCTAAAGAGAAAGAGAATCCGCATTTGGATCATGTTTATTACTCTTTTTCTATTGATCGGTGTTACAGTCCTGGCCTTTCCATCCTGGGAGCTCTTTGGAATGCCAAAAATTGTATGGGCACCTTTCTTTTATTTGATCCTTTTTGCTCTTTTAATAGGGGTAGGTGTTTTTTGGCGATGCCCATCATGCAATGGACTTTTGGGTGACGTATTTTCAAGCAAGTATTGCCCTAAATGTGGTTATAAATTCGATGAAAGATAGCTTGTATGTTCTTCGAAGAAGCCAATAAAATATTGCAATTCATCTCGGCCTTTTTGCTGATCCTCATTACCGTGATCATCCTTATGCAAAAGCGTGGTAGACTTGCACCCCGCTTGCTCCTGTCGGGATTCTTCATCAGCAGAGCATTGATCATCATCTTCTTTGCATCCTACTTTTATGCAGACCTTATTTATCATGTACCTGATTTATATGTACTTGGAGAACCTTTTTTGTTCTTATATGCACCTTTTTTATTCCTGTATACACTTTCTGTAACTAGCAATAACTACCGGTTTCGCTGGTTTGACATGCTGCATTTTGTCCCGGCAATAATAGTACTGGTATACTTCCTCCTGTACTTTCACTTCGAATCCCATACCCTGAAGACCCAGATCTTGCTTGGTGAGGAACTTTGGGAGCCCTTTATTGTGAATGGAAGCTTACTCTGGACACAGTTCGCCATCTACGCTGTGGCTTGCACCTATCTGCTGATCATTTATAAGATCAAGATCAAACTCTTCAATTCCTCCTATAGCCATGATACATACAACTGGCTGGTATTCCTGGTGGGAGCCTTCCTCCTGTGGAAGGCGATCTTTGTGTCAGGATTCCTATTTGGTTTCATTGAAGGCCGGTACGCCGACATATTTAAAATTTTTATTGAGCTCGGATTCCTGTTTTATGCCAGCATGATAGCTTATAAAGGCCTGAAAATACCGCATGTAGTCCTTAGTCTGGAAGGAGATACAGCCTACAAAAGTTCTCCCCTCACCCTGGATGACAGAAAGGACATGCTGGCCAAACTAGAGCGGGTGATTAAAGAAGGTAAACCCTACTTTGATCCTGACCTGACCCTGAGCCAACTCGCACAACAATCTGGGGTCCCAATTCATCACCTGTCCCAGATCCTGAATACTGATATCAAACAAAATTTCTATAATTACATTAATTCACTGCGTATTGAAGAAGCAAAAAAGATGCTTTCCAATCCCGATAACAGGAAACTAACTATCCTGGAAATCCTGTACGAGGTGGGATTCAACTCAAAATCAGTCTTTAACTCTGCCTTTAAAAAGCATACAGGTATGACCCCCACTGCCTATAGAAAGCACATGCTTGATCAAGAAGCAGCCTGAGAATATCCAATATCCAGTATCCAGTATCTAGGATCCAGTATCCAGTATCCAGTATCCAGTATCCAGTATCCAGCATCCAGTATCTGGCAACCATTGACCAGTAAAGAATTAAGCTTTACTTTTGTATTACCATGACTCCAGAACAGGCACTGACTATCATTAGAAAATACTACCCTGAAGGAAGTCTCTCCTTCAATTATTTATTTGAGCATAGTAATGCAGTGGCCTCATTTGCAGTGAAGATTGCTAAAAATAATCCCGAATTCAAAGCTGATATTGAATTCATACACTCGTCAGCATTGCTTCATGATATAGGAATATTCATGACTAACGCATCAAAATTCGGATGCTTTGGTGAGTTTCCCTACCTGGCCCATGGCTACCTGGGACGTGAATTGCTCGAAAAGGAAGGATTCCCGGAACATGCACTGGTATGTGAAAGGCATGTCGGAGTAGGCATCAGCAAAGAGGATATCATGAATAACAATCTACCCCTTCCCCGGCGGGATATGATACCCTTATCTGTTGAGCAAGAAATTGTTTGCTACGCCGATAAGTTTTTTACCAAAAAGGACGGGAAACTTTCAATCCCAAAAGATACTCAGAAGATTCTTAAAAATCTGGCAAAGTACGGATCAGATAAACCTGCTGTTTTTCAGGGGTTTATTGAGAAGTATGGTCTGGTCAGTTGACAGTTGACAGTTGGCGGTTGTCAGTAAGCAGTAAATGCTAAATGTTAAACGCTCAACGCTAAATTCTAAATGATCCGGGGCTATTTCGTGCTTACCACTACAAACTTCACACTGATCATTTCCCCTCTTTCGTCCACAGCGGTAACGATATGTTCTCCTTTATCCGCTCTGATGCCCATCTGATGCCGGTTCATGGTCTTGCCAAGGTACTCTTCATCGAGATGCCAGTAAATACTTGTTTTCGGTACCCTGTGTGCAATCTCCAATATGGCCTCCCCGGGATTTCCGTCCAGATCTGTTGGAATATATATCTGCGCATTCCAATCAGGGTATATGAAATCCATGGCCCTGCTTATATCTGTTGGATCACATCCAGGCTTATATAAGGGAATTTCCTGATACCATGAGTGTCGGTCTTTAAAGTACCATGCCATGGCCGGGGGCAAAATAAACCAGGGTTCATGCCTCATTTCTGATAGTTCCGAACAATCTTCGGTGACCCGATACTGCTCACTGGGATCAAGGTGAATTATTTGATGGTATGGGCAGGGTTCAGAATGAAGCCCTGCGAGAGGGACCCACATGCTGTCGGCTGTTTCACAATTCTGTCCCATCCTGTGGCCACTCTGCTTGCAAACAGCTATCTTTTGCATCTCATCCCATGGAGTTTCAAACCAGTCAGCTTGTGGCAATAGGTCGAAGAGATCAAAAAGTATAGGTGCTGCAGCACTTAGTCCTGTGAGCCCCGGCCGTCCTTCCCCATCAGCGTTTCCTGCCCAGACTGCCACCACATAGACCGGGTCGGTCCCTACCGACCAGGCATCCCTGAAGCCAAAGCTGGTCCCTGTCTTCCAGGCAATCCTGCGTGATGAAGAGAAGGCTTCCCAGCTTTCTTCACGCTCCGGTCTGTTTACTTCTTCCATCGCTTTGTATGTCAGCCAGATAGAAGCTGCACCAAGGACAGGTTCGTCATATACGATTTGACTCTTTTCATCATTTGCAATATAAACCGGAGGATGTAAATCCCTGGAATTATATTTTCCGCTCTGGCCATAGAAGTGATTCAATATCCTCGACATGCTTGCATAGGTCCCTGCAAGCTCCCACAGGCTGGTTTCAGCCCCTCCCAGGATAAGGGAAAGTCCATAAGTGCCGGGAGGCCTGTTCACCTTATTCATGCCAAGTTCTTTCATAAAAGCCTGGAAACGGTCAACACCATAATCCCTGAGCATATTCACTGCGGGGATATTCAGTGAGCGAGACAGTGCCCTGTCAGCATACACCGCGCCATCATAGGTATCATTGAAGTTTTTGGGAGAAAATCCTGTCATCCGTGTCGGGATATCCGGGATCAGGGTCTTTGGCAAGATCCGGCCCTCGTCTAATAATGCAGCATACAAAAATGGCTTAAATACGCTTCCGCTGCTTCGTGGTGCCATGATGATATCCACCATTTCACCATTTTCATCGCCCGGGAGTGTTGTATTGCCAACATAAGCTAAAACCTTTCCTGTTTCTACTTCAAGTATTAATGCAGATGAATTGTGTATCTCATTTTCTTTCAAGATCTTTAAGTGATCATTTACGATCATCTGCGATGAAGATTGAATGTGGCGGTCTATCGTTGTACGCACTCTTTTTCCCCTATGCGATACATGTAGTCTGGCCAGCAAATGAGGTGCCATCTGGGGAAGTGCTTTCGGCTTTCCCGGCAAGGGCTCCTGTTTTGACAATTCCCAGGTGATCGAATCAATTTCCTGCTTTTCCAGCAATCTGTCAAGCAAGCCATTCCTCTTTTCCAACAAAATTTCCCTGTTACGCCCGGGGTGAATCATCGATGGTGCATTAGGCAAGACAGCCAGGCATGCGGCATCAGCCCAGGTCAGTTCACCGGGACTGCAGGCAAAGTATCTCCAGGATCCTGCTTCCAGCCCAACAACATTTCCTCCGAAAGGTGCATGGGAAAGGTACATATTCAGGATCTCATCCTTAGAATACATCATTTCCAGCCGCACAGCCAGAAAGATCTCCTTGATCTTCTCTGAAACAGTCCTGGGTTTTCCTTTCTGCATTAGCCGAATGACCTGCATGCTGATAGTACTTCCACCACTGACAATCCTTCTATGTTTAATGTTCAGGTATGCCGCCCTGGCAAGAGCAAACACATCCACTCCAGGGTGGTCCTCAAAGTACTGATCTTCAAAAAGAAGTATGCACTTCATTACCCTTGAAGGGATGCTGTCGGGCGAGGGGAAACGCCATTGCCCGTCATCTGCGATCATGGCACCAAGAAGTATTCCCTCACGGTCTTCAATCACGGTTGAATACGGATCGTTAAATCCCCGTGGCCTGATGAAAAGACTGATGATCAGTAATAACATGATCAACAATCCCCACCTTGCATGCATGACCAGCATACTATTTACTTTAAACGGCATCGATCAAATTATTCCGGTTTTACCACTTCAACCCATTTACCTGATCTTCTTGCATATACATCCGGATTGTACATCGCTTCACATTGTGCACCCGGCATATAGTACCTGCCTGTGTAGGCTGCATTCAGCAACACTCTGTATTTGATACCTGCCCCTGCAGAAAGACTGAAATAGGTCAAAACCCTGTCGTCACGGATATCCCTGTACTCATAATGACCCTCTTTTAATACATCGGGCATATCAAACATTCTTTTGTTGATGATCTCCCATCCGGATGGGAAGATCTGTGTCAGGGCCATATCCCTGTATGAAGTTGAGTATGAAGTGGCACTCAGGCTGACTTCAGCAATAAAATCAGTGCCCTGATCTATTCGCGTAGGATTTATAAGCTTCCCGTCCATGCTTCGGTAGACCACTTCCATGGTGATGTTATTATCCACATCTTCTGTACTATCGATCAGGGGATTACCACTCAGGAAAATGCTGACAAAAAGGTCTTTTTTATCGATATTCTTCAATTTCATATCAAATGACTGGTACTCAAGCGCATCAGGTTCCAGCCTGGTCATATAAAAATCATTGCTGATATTTTCTGCATCGTCACCCCATTCAGCATAAGTGAACATGGTCCCGGCCGAATTCACCGGTTGATCTTCATAATATGTAGCCATGGCCATCAGACAGAATGCAGTGGTTTGTGTACTCATCCAATACTGATTTGTAAGAGCATTGGAAATCTTTTGCGCCAGCAGGTATGCCTTATCCTGCTCATCAAGCATGCATAAGCTCTGCAGTATCATGGCATTATCTCTCATCGAAGAGCCATATGTCTGGTCAAATGCATTGTACTCTGGCACAATATAGCCTGCATCGGATGCAAGTTTTTCAGCCACTTCCGGTTGCCCGGCCAGGACATATGCGGAAATGAGCCGCCATTTTGCGGCCTCGCATATTCCTGTTGTCTCCCGCAGCCTGTTCATAGCCCTTAAGTCAGGGGATCCAGCCAGTGCCAGGGTATAAAGGCGGTAAGCCTGCTGCAGCCCCATATTGTATTTATCGTCGTCGTATATCGTCCATTCTGCAAGCCTGTTTTGCTGATACGACAGCCAATTTGATTTCAACCCAACCGGAAGCGTATAACCCATTTTTTCTGCTTCCAGGAAGAAATGTCCTGCATACGTGCTTACCCAATCGCTCACACGGCTGTCCGGCCAGAGCCTCAATCCCCCGGTGGGAGCCTGAAAACGTATAAGCTTATTTAATGCTGCCCTTACATTTCTGGTAATCCTCTGTTCAGTTTTTTCACTTACTTCAGTCAACTCAGTAATGTACAGTTGTGGAAAGGCACCTGACACTGTTTGTTCCAGGCAACCATGAGGATAATGTATGAGGTATCGCAGCCTTCTGTCAAGATCGAGTGGCATCAGTGAGGCTACCTCAATAGCAATACTGTTGCTACCAATCATACCGGGTAGAGTTTCACTGAAATTATATTCCTGTCCGGGTTCAAGCCTGCGCCTGAATACCCTGTTAAGCGGTGGATTGGGGTTCCTGACCTCAATGTTGATGGTATAGGAAGCCTTGTGCTTGCCAGAGCGTGCCTCTATCACCACTTTTCCTGTTCCGGTCGACTGCATACTTGTAAGATTGCAAGTGACTACCTGGTCCCCAATTGCCTCAAAAATGGCCGTCTTGCTGAAGGTACCGCCCTTGAACATCTCATTTGGAGTTATAGTTAGTTCAACCTTTTTAATATCCTCATCCATGGCAAATACCGTTATGGGCAAGGTTACTTCTTCTGCCGGGCCCAATACCCTGGGGAGGGTAGCTAACAACATCAGAGGTTTCTTCACCGGGGTGGTCTTTTCTGATGCGCCATAGGCCTCATCACCAGCGGCAACGATCATAGTACGCACACTTCCAATATAATTAGGCATCATGAAACTATGTTTTGCCGACTCCCCTTTCTTCAGGCTAAAGGGTCCCAGGAATTTCACTACAGGCTTAAATCTGTTGGCTTTCAGGTCTTTTGGAGCCTCCAGTTCTTCACCACCTCCAATCCCAAAGACCTTTTCAAGTTTTCCACCATAAGCACCAATCACATAGTTATAGACATCCCATGTTTTTACTCCCAGGGCCTCCCTGGCATAGAAATGATTCCATGGGTTGGGCGTTTTAAATCGTGTCAGATCCAGCAAGCCTTCATCCACCATTGCAATGGTATATGTCATTGGCATTCCGTTTTCTTCATATACCTCAATATCAACAGGTTTTTCAGGTTCAAGCTCGTCTGCCATCTTTAAAACCGGGCTGATCCTTGATCCCGGATCTTCTACCATTATCGGGATGATACCATATAATCGCATAGGAGCATCGTTAAGGGTCTGGCTGTGTGGCTGCACGATACTTATATGTACAAATACGTTTGGAGACATTTCAGGTGTGATCTCAAAGCTATATTTTGTCTGCCCGGAATCAGGAAGTACCCATGAAGCCTCAATTACCTCAGATCCCGATTCTATGCTAACCATTGCCCTGCCCTGCCCGGATGAAGGAAAGACTACGGTTGCCTTCTCTCCCACTTTATAATTTTCCTTATCAGCCGTAAAGGTGAGTAAAGAAGCTGCCCCTGGGAATTCCCTCTTAGCCTGTCCGGCCCAACCGGGCCAATCAACATATACTGTTTTACCTGTGGCTGCACCTCCATCAGGATCCCAAACCCTGACAAAAAAACGTCCCCAATCCGGATATTCTATCTTGAAGTTGAAAGTAGCTTTACCAGATTTATCTGTACTGATAACAGCTTCTTCCAGAGGCACTGAATATTCAGAACCAAAATACGAGGCCATATCATTGTCAGTTGCATTCCACCACCACCTCCAGGAAACCTTATATATGGCGGCATTTAGATTGCTAATGGGAACCGGATTCCCCTGTGCATCGCATGTGATTATATTCACGCTATGTGTAGTATCTGTCAGGAGCATACCCCTTTTGTCACCAACAGGCAATCGGATGCCCACAAAAGTCTCAAATGGTGCATAATCCATCGTAAAGTAGTCAGTACTGAAATCCCCACCTTCTTCGAAAGCCCTGACCATGAAGCCGGCCTGAAGCATGCCCGGTGCATTTGAGATCACCGGTGGCGTGAAGGTAACAACAGCATCTCCCGTCATATCCACTCTGCCCTCATAAATGTTGTTCTCGTCAGGGTAGAAATTCCTTGAGGGATCATAAAAGGTATATCCGGGATATTTCTCAAAACCCCGTTTCCGGTTATACAATGTCATGTCTACCTGTGCTCTGAGATTTCTTCCTGCTGCACCATGAAGCCACTTCACATTCAGTTCTCCATTCTCCTTCTTTCCTCCCTGCAGTGGCCCATCACCAAAGTCAAGTTTCACTTTCAGACGGTTTGGCTTGACTGTCTCTATGCGCAGTGATTTTGTAAAAGTAACTCCGCCAACTTTGACCCTGGCGGTCCAGTTCCCTGTTGGTGATTCAGGTGTGGTCGTGGTTTGAAGTTTATAAATATTACCTTCAGCGCTTGTCTTCACGATTCTTTTTACGATTCTCCCATGGGGGTTAAGTAATTCAAATACAAGGGGATGTCCTTCAGGAAGCCGTTCCTGACGGTCATCGAGAATAAAATTGAGAAACAGGGTATCACCCGGACGCCAGACCCCTCTGTCACCATACAGGTATCCTTTGATCCCCTGCTCAATGTGCTTTCCGCTTACGTCAAAATCACTCACTGAGAGTACACTTCCATCATCGATCCTGAGGTAAGCTTTTTGATTGTTCCGGGTAGCGATCATAACAAAAGGAATACCATCAGTTTTGATTTTTACCATCCCTTCGGCATTGCTACTTCCGGAGCCAATCCTCTGCATTTGAAAATTATACACATCAATGGAAGCGCCCTGAATGGGTTCGGTAGATACAAGATTGGTAACAACAGCCAGGACCTCGTCATTTCCACTTGATTTTGCAATGAGCCCGATATCAGAAGCCAGGATATTTGTCTGAACAAAGCGGGAAGAAACATAATATGATACATGACAGGGGTTTTCCCTCTCACGCCAGTCGTAGTAATCCGGCCAGTAGCCCCAGTAATAAGAGTTGGGGTTATCCCAGTATGAAGACTCTTCAAAATCCCAGGTATCCTCTTCAGTGCTTTCTGTTTCATCATCCTGAGCAAGACCCATGCATTCATAGGCAGAATATTTTTTATAAAACAAGAATTCAATATTATAAATCGCCCCTTGATCAGGAGTGATCAATTCAGTAAGATCGATTGAATACATATTCCAGCTGTTCACATCCAGGCCGGTAGCAGCCAGGTCGATAGTATGTTTCAGTACGGGCCTTCCAACCCTCCGGATCTCATAATCCGAATCAATCTTATTTACCTGCAGGAATTGAGGGATATTGCTTTCGAATATCTTCACTACCTGAATATCTACTTTATTCAATCCCACTGCTTTAAACGGGAGTACCAGGCCCTGGCTGGAAGGAAGTATCACTCCTTTATTTACCAGGTTCACCTGAGGCTTCAGCCTGGAAAAGTTCAGGTTTCGCTTGATCTGCTTGTCGACCTTAGCACCGGTAACACTCTGTAAACCAGGCAAAATATTGAGCTCAACCATTCCCTGAAAGCTTTGATCTGCATATATCTCCAGCTTATTTCCTTTAATACTGAATTTCAGTTCATCATTACCGTCCAACAAGATCAGTCCATCCAGCAGTTGATCGGATTTAAGCTGATCAGAGAAACTCAGTTCCACACGCTGCGAAGGAAGCTGATGAACACGAACTTTCAGCAGATCGAATACACCTTTTGAGGGGATCAATACGCTCTGATTACCGCTTTGGTCAATACCGGCAACCGCCCCATCCCATACCACTATAAGCTCTCCTTCAAGATCTTGTCTCAAAATACTATCAACAGTGAACTCAAAAAGTTGATTATTCTGCATGCTTTTCCACTGCACAGGAAGAGTTTTGCCATCCTGAGAAACGCGGAGGATCTTACCAATAATCTCTTTATCAAATTCGTCAGAAAAATCAAGACTACCATTCAAACTGTAGTAATCTGTCTGGCCTGCATGTGGATTGAGAGAACCAATGTTCACCATAAAGTCCAATACTCTTGTCTGGAACTTGAAATTAAACTCCTCCAGTAGTCCGCTAACATCAAAAAGTGATGCCATTTTCAGGATTGCATTATATTTTGTTCCCGGGTCCAGCTTATCTTCCGGCTTAAATCCAAGTGTGTAATTATCTATCCAATAGGTCGTTCCCTTCAATGCAGGATCAAATTTCATCAGTTTCTCACTGATAGGTTCATAGAAGTTAGCTGCTCCCGGATAAGGATCTGTAAAACGGATGATGATCTCACTATTGCATGAAATAACTCCAGAGGTATATGCAGCAATGTAATTGCCAATCTCAGGGCTATTTACTTTCTGACTTTTGTCGGGTACACATGAAATAATGAATAAGGTGACCACAAGGCATAGCGATGCCAGGCGAGCGATGGGTTTAATGGCATGTGGAAACATAAGGCGTTGGTTTATTGGGTTAATGCTATTCGTTTACTAGTCCGCTACTGCCATGGGTATCATCCATGAAAGAGATTCTTTATATAAACGGATGCTTCAGACCCGATATTTCTTAATAAAACTTAAAACTACAAGATGTTAATATTCGTGGACAACCACTTGATTTGTATCATTTGTTAGCCTTAAAAACCATTTCGCCGTTCACAATGGTGTACAAGACGTTGATTTCAGGGATAGCTTTCACATCCACCGTCATCAGGTCTTGTGACAAAATAACGATATCAGCGTCTTTTCCGGGCTCCAGGCTTCCTTTTTCATCTTCTTCAAAACTGCCTTTTGCAGCCCAGATAGTTACAGAACGCAAGGCTTCTTCCCTGCTCAGGACTTCGTCGGGCTGAAAACCACCCTCTGGATAACCTTCCAGGTCCTGACGGGAAACGGCAGCATAATATGTTAGTAGCGGACTGATATGCTCTATGGGAAAGTCTGTCCCATTCGGCAGCCAGCCATTCTGCACAAGAAGTTGTTGCCAGGCATAAGCCCCTTTGATCCTTTCCGGCCCTACCCTTTCATCGGCCCAATACATGTCAGATGTACAGTGAGTCGATTGTACTGATGGAATAATGCTGAATTCGCCAAACTTACTGAACTCATCAGGGTGAACGATTTGCGCATGTTCCACCCTCCAGCGCCTGTCGTTAGGGCCCTTCAGATATTCCGCATAGAGATCGAGGATAAACCTGTTCCCGGAATCTCCAATGGCATGTGTATTCGCCTGGTAATTAAATTTATACGCATTATCAAGCACCTCCCTGTAATATTCTTCAGAGTACATAATAAGGCCATAATTTCCTGGATCATCACTGTAAGGTTCTAACATACAAGCTCCACGTGATCCCAGGGCACCATCGGCATACAGTTTTACTGAATTCACATGCAGCCTGTCAGTCCTGTATTCGCCATTTCTCATAAAATCAATGTAATTGCTATCCATAGGCGTCAGCATAGCATTGATCTTGATCTTAAGGCTCCCATTCTTATTAAGGGAATCGATAAGGAGGATATCCTTCACAGGTAACCCTGCATCCATTACAGAAGTTAAACCAACTGCAAGACAATCTTCCTGCGCCTTCAGGAAAGCAGCACTTTTCAGGGAGATATCATTTTCTGGTATCTGCTCGCTGACCAGCTCAATAGCATTATCGATCAGGATACCGCTAGGCTCACCGTTTTCTAATCTAACTTCTCCTCCTACGACCCTGGTGTCTGAGCTGATCCCGGCCCTTCTCAGGGCTTCACCATTTACGAGTGCGGCATGTCCATCTATACGTGTGAGAAGTACCGGCCTGTCAGGAAATAATTCATCCAATGCTTTCCTGTCAGGAAAATCCTTTATTTCCCAGTCGTTTTGGTCCCATCCCCTGCCTTCTATCCACTCCGAATCATTTTTATTGGCATGTGCTTTTACCCGCTCAATGATTTCTTCAAAAGATTGTGTGCCGCGCAGATCTGCCTTTTGCAATTTACTCAAGCCATAACTCAAAAAATGACAATGCGCATCATAGAATCCCGGGTATATAAAATTCCCCTCGGCGTCCAGCATCTCTTCAGCACTGAACTGATCAAGTATTTCTTCACCCCCAAGGGCAAGAACTTTTCCATCATCGATCACAATAGCTGTGGCCATGGAAAATTGCTCATCAACAGTATAAATCTTAGCATTGTAGATAATCAGTTCAGCTTCTTTCTTCATGGTAGAACAGGATATTAGAAGGATTACTAATAAAAAGATTGGTGTGCTATGCAGTTTTTTCATGATGTTACAGTTTAAGACTAAACAAATTTAGTAATTTCGTGTTCTATTGAAAAACTTCTTTCTAAAGAGATAATAATTTAATATTTTTGCCCTTCTACCAAAAATAAAAATAATGAAGAATAAGATCTGGAACACCCGTTTTGCCGTTTTGACCGGGATAATCATTGCCGCTGCTTTTATGCGCCTGATCCCTCACTGGCCAAATTTCACCCCTATCGCAGCAATGGCTTTGTTTGGCGGAGCATATTTTGGCAAGAAATTTCTTGCTTTTTCTATTCCCCTGCTCGCCATGTTTCTCAGCGACCTGCTAATCGGGTTCCATGATGGAATGATCGCAGTATATATGGCCTTTGCTATTACTGTCAGCATTGGTTTGATCCTTGGAAAAAGACTCACTGCAACCAGGATCATCGGAGCTTCATTGATCTCATCTGTCATTTTCTTCCTGATCACCAACTTTGCAGCCTGGCTCACAAGTCCGCATCTGTATGCAGCCAATTTTACAGGATTGATGAACTGTTATGCCGCAGGGCTTGTCTTCTTCAATGACGGATCCTATGGTGTATCTTTCTTCCTGAATGAAGTGTTTGGAGGATTGTTCTATAATACTGTTTTCTTCGGTGCTTTTTATTATGCACAGTCGAAGATCCCCGCCCTGGCCAGATCATAATTCCTTTTTCCGGCCACCGATTTACGATCAATTGTATAATTTCCGGCAAGTGGAAGCCTGAATGTTTTCATACAAATTTGTCTTCATCTTATTCTAGTCATAAAATTGAGTATTTTTGCATCATAAGTACCTATAGTGCTTGAAATTTATTGCAAATGAAGATTGTTTTTTTTAAACGACCGAAGCCAAAGCAGTTCAATTACAAACCACGTTATTGGGATCCTGAACAAGAGGAATTTGAGAAGAGAAAACGTGAACTCGATGGTGTAGGTCCGGATGAGCGAACAAATAAAGAGATAAAGGAAGACCTGAAGCAACAGATGGATAAGCGTTGGCGCCGCAGGCATGATCCTGAAAACATTGGACGTTCGAATCCATGGATGAAGTTATTTATTTATGCCCTGATCATATTTTTTTCGATCTATTTTATCTTTTTTTCAGGCCTCATCAACAATCTTGTTAGATTTTTTACTGCGTAATGCCGGATATCATAAAACTTCTTCCAGATGCTGTTGCTAACCAGATCGCAGCAGGTGAGGTCATTCAACGGCCTGCTTCTGCTGTGAAGGAGTTGCTCGAAAATGCTATAGATTCCGGTGCGGATGATATTCAGCTTATCGTTAAAGATGCCGGACGTACCCTGATCCAGGTGATCGACAACGGTTGCGGCATGTCGGTTACTGACGCCCGCATGAGTTTTGAAAGGCATGCAACCTCCAAGATCACTGAGGCCAAAGACCTGTTCGCCATACGAACCCTTGGATTCCGGGGTGAAGCCCTGGCATCTATCGCTGCCATCTCCCAGCTTGAGATGAAGACCAAACTCATGGAAGATGAATTGGGAACCTGTATCCGAATAGAAGGTTCCAAATTGATCGATCAGGCTCCCTGCACAACGGCAAACGGCACCAGTATTGCGGTAAAGAACCTCTTTTTCAATGTTCCTGCAAGGAGAAATTTTCTTAAATCCAATACGGCTGAATTAAGGCATATCACCGAAGAGTTTCTGAGGGTCGCACTGGTTTATACCGATGTAAGCTTAAGCCTGCAAACGAACTCAAAAATTTTGTATCAGCTTAAAAAGTCAAAGTTGAAGGAGCGCCTTGTCAGCATCTATGGAAAACAATACAAGGAAAGGCTGGTACCACTGGAGCTTGAATCCAGCATCGCAAATATCACTGGATATATTGGCAAGCCTGAATTTGCCCGTAAAACACGGGGAGAACAGTACTTCTTTGTAAACGGGCGGTATATCAGGCACCCTTACCTTCACCATTCTGTCGAACAAGCATTCCAGGAGTTGCTTCCTTCGGATGCACACCCCTCTTACTTTATTTATCTGGAAACAGAGCCCGACAAAATCGATATTAATATACATCCGACCAAAACTGAAGTGAACTTTCAGGATCAGCAGCATATCTATGCGATACTGAAATCAGCCGTCAGGCAGTCGCTGGGCAAATTTAATATCTCACCAGCCATCGACTTCGACCTTGAACAAAGTATCAGCTTTCGTGCTCCGAACAGTGATGCCCCTGTCAAAAATCCATTTGAATCAGGATCAACGGACTTCAATCCTTTTGAACCCTCTCACTCCGGGAAAGCTGAAACAGATCGCGAAAAAAGCAACCGTGATCACTGGCAAAAGCTCTTTGAAGACAAAGATGGTGCCCATTCACCTGATGAGGAGCAGGGGGTGATGTTTTCTGAAGATAGCGAGGAGCCTTCAGGTCCTTGGATGTTCCAGTTCATGAGAAAATATATTGTGACTGCTACCAGGGCCGGGATTATGCTCATTCAACAGAAAAGGGCCCATGAAAGGATATTATATGACCGATTTATGCAGCAGATTGAATCGGGTTCGGCGCCAAGCCAGCAGGAATTATTCCCCCAACAAGTCAGCTTTCCGCTGAGCGATGCCGAGATCATAAGGGAACTGAAGCCTTTGCTCGAGAACCTTGGCTTCAGCTTCGAAGACCTGGGCAAGAACGCCTTCGTCGTGACAGGTGTTCCGGCTGACACACTGAACAAAGACATCAGGGATTTGTTAGAGAAAATACTTGATAACTATAAGAAAAACCTTCTCGACCTGGATCAGGACCAGCGAGTAAACCTGGCCCTGGCCATGGCAGCCAACCTGGCTATGAAAGCTTCCAAAGTGCTTAGCATAGAGGAAATGGAAACCCTGGTCAGCCAGCTGTTCAGCAGCAGCATGCCTGATTTCTCCCCTTCGGGGAAGAGAATTATCAGCATACTGGGAGAAGATGATATTGAAAAGCTATTTTAATCAAAAAGTTTATGAATGCATATCAAGGATCTGGCAGAAGAGGAATAATGGGCATACCCCCGGTAGTGTTGAACCTCATCATTATCAATGCCCTCATGCTTCTGATCACCACAATGTTTCGGGAGAAGATAAATATGTACGACCTGATGGGACTGCATTATTTTGCTTCTCAATATTTTGAGAGCTGGCAATTTGTTTCATATATGTTTATGCATGGTGACTTCTACCACCTCCTGTTCAATATGTTTGCTCTCTGGATGTTCGGGAGTATCCTTGAGCAGGTCTGGGGTCCCAAGCGTTTTCTGACCTTTTATATGGTTACCGGCATTGGTGCAGGCCTTGTACAATTACTGGTGGCATATATAAGGATACAATCTATCGAAGGACTACTCACACCCGAGCAGATCGATTATGTGTACACACAGGGTCCTGAATTGTGGCGTGAAGGAAAAACTTTTACCGAAGGAACTATGGCAAGCCTTCACAGGGTCATCAACACACCTACGGTAGGCGCTTCAGGGGCCGTTTTCGGCATCCTTCTGGCCTTTGGTATGATGTTCCCGAATACCATGCTCTATGTTTTCTTTGCTATCCCGATCAAGGCAAAATATTTTGTTCTTATCTATGGTTTGCTCGAACTCTATTTCGGGATTAACGGCACACAGGATGGAATCGCGCATTTCGCCCACCTGGGAGGAATGGTGTTTGGTTTCTTCCTGATAAAATACTGGAAGCGGAAAGGCGTTTATTAATCAGGCGTTAGGCTTTAGGCTTTGGGCGCTAGGTAAGGAATAACGAGTAACGAATATCGAATATCGAGTAACGAGTAACGAATATCGAGTAACGAGTAACGAATAACGAGTAAGGAATAACGAGAAACTAGTAACTAGTAACAAGTAACGAGATTTAAAAATACGAATGAATCAATTTTATCAGCAAAAGCGGCCCAATCCGATGGAAGACCTGAAAAAGTTTTTCAAGGATAGCAGTATTCTACCGAGGTTGATCATCATCAACGTAGGGATATGGATACTTGTTCAAATTGCTTTTGTGATTGGATGGGCCTTCAACCAACCTGACTTTATTGTTGAGCAGGCCATACTGGATTACCTGGCCTTGCCGGCCAGTTTTGATCTTCTCCTCTATCGTCCTTGGACCCTACTGACCTATATGTTCCTGCATACCAGTTTCTGGCACATATTGTTCAACATGCTGTGGCTATATTGGTTCGGAAAGATCTTCACTCAGTATCTCAATCAAAAGCAGTTGCTGAGTACGTACCTGTTAGGCGGGATTGCCGGTGGGATATTGTACATTCTAACATATAATATATTTCCGGTATTTTCCGATGTAGTCCCCCATGCACGTGCATTGGGCGCCAGTGCATCAGTCATGGCCATAGTTGCAGGCATCTCCCTCTATATGCCAAATTACACCATAAGCCTGATCCTTTTAGGACGCGTCAAGATCTTTTACCTGGCACTCGCACTCTTTATCATAGACTTTTTTATGATCCGGCACGGAAATGCCGGTGGGCACATTGCCCATATAGGTGGTGCTGTTTACGGATTTTTTTATGTTCATTATCTTCGGAAAGGAAGGGACTTTAGCAAGATATTTCCCAATTTCAAAAAGAAATCGAAATGGGGCTCAAAAATTAAAAGAAAACCTAAACCCGGAAAAACCAATCGTCCTGCGTCAGATGATGAGTACAACAAGAACCGCGCAAAGAATCAAAAGAAGATCGATGAGATACTGGACAAAATCTCACGCTCTGGTTATGACAGTCTGACTAAAGACGAAAAAGAACTGCTTTTCAACCAGAGCAGTAAAAAATAAATCCATGATGAAAAACTTACTCTTACTTCTCATCCTGATCAGTTTCTCCATGCTCACAAAGGCACAGGAGAGCGAACTTCATGCCTTTGACCTGGACCATAGAGGAGTTTACCCCCTGAAAGATAATAGTGACAGTCCAATGTTCCCGAATTATAATATCTCGGCAGAAAGCACTCCCCAGAATGAGCCATCAGTAAGGATCAGCCGAACGGATCCTAGTGTTGTGGTGGCTGCATGGCGTGATTTCCGCGAGGGGTGGCAGGAACCCAATGTGGTCCGCCGCATCGGATATTCATATTCTCATGATGGTGGCATAACCTGGTCGGAAAGCCAGCTACTCCCCGATCCCTTACCCGACCACCTCTCGCAGAGCGATCCCGTGCTTACCAGCGATGCAGCAGGCCATTTCTACCTGAGCAGCACATCCCGGCAGCCTGTAATTAACTATAACAGGGATATGCTCCTTTACAAATCTACTGACGATGGACAGACCTTCAGCCTCCACGCAACAGCAGTTCCCGGAAGCGGTTTACAGGGAGAAGACAAGGAATGGATTTTCTGTGATCCCGTGCCCGGCAATCCAACTTATGACAATGTCATGATAGCCTGGAAAAGTTTCGGTCCTTCTTATGGAATTAAATTCAGGAAATCAGATGTGGGGGGTACAAACTGGGGACCAACAATTTCTGTTGGCGACAATAATTCAGCCGGCCAGGGAGCTAACCTGGCCACGGGCACAGACGGGACAATTCATATTGTATGGTGGGACAACGGACTGAAATATGACCGTAGCTTTGACGGTGGTGAAAGCTTTGGAACAGATACATACATCAGCACTTTCAGCTCCCAGAGCAATACTTCATTCCCATTTATCTGTGCTGACTATTCTGAGAAGCCCAGCAGAGGCAACGTTTATGTTACTTTTGTGGACAGGCGGCAGGGAAGCGATGATGTATGGTTTCAGCGATCGGAAGATGGAGGAAATAACTGGCTGGATAACCCTGTCAGGGTGAATGACATAACACTGAATAACCAGTATTGGTCAGCTATTGCCTGTGACGATATGGGTCGCATTGTGGTCGTTTATTATGATGAACGTGAAGGCCCGGGTCAGATGAATGCATACCTGGCATATTCTGATGATGAGGGAGATAGCTGGATAAATGAAAGACTGAGCAATGAAACCTTCAGCGGATCGCAACCGAATGGCAATGTTCGCTACGGCGATTATATCGACATCGATGCCTTTGATGGAAAGATAGTTGCAGTGTGGACAGACGACAGGGCCGGTAGCTATAACCAGGAGATATACACAGCCGTAGTGGATATTCCCATTGGTGTGGAAGAATATAAAAATACTCATGAGGAATTCACACTGTACCAGAATTATCCTAATCCCTTCACGGGAGAAACAAGCATACATTTTAATTTAAATAAACAACAGGCAGTCCGAATTGAGGTATTCAATACTTCAGGACAATTGCTTGATGTTGTTTTGGATGAAAACCTGGGCAGTGGGAGACACAATATCAAGTGGCATCCTGACGGAAATGCCCCGGGTATCTATATTCTTAAACTATCGACAGCAAAAGCTGTCTCTTACCTGAAGATGACGCATCACTAATGAGGTCATATGAGTAGAAAGTCGGGCAAAAAGAAGACAGGATTGATCAGCCGCATTATATGGCTGCTAAATATCATTGTGGCTATCGCCCTACTCACTTCTTATCTCTCATCCTATGTTGATCCGGGTATTACAAGCATTTTTGCTTTCCTTGGGCTGGCATACCTGATCCTGATGCTGACGAACCTCTTGTTCATGCTATACTGGCTCATAAGGGGAAGAAGAAAACTGCTGCTATCCCTGATCGTCATCCTGATCGGATATCAAGCCTTTATACACCATGTACAGCTGCTCCCCGGACGTGAGGCCCCTGAAAAAGGCACCATTAAGCTCTTGAGTTTCAATGCGCAGAATATGGCATATAATAACCTGGGTATTGAAAAGGAAGAAATCAGGAGTGGCATCAGTAACTTTATAGGATCCCAGAAAGCTGATATAGCCTGCCTGCAGGAATACGCTGCCAGAAGGGGGGATACCAGCGGTGGATTCAGTGAAATGAGAGAAATGACCAATTTTAAATATTGTTATTACGAGAATTATCACTTACAAAACTTACGGCGGATAGATGCCCTGGTCATCCTGAGCAATTTCCCTGCATTTCATACGAATTCTCTTACCCGGCCGGGAAGTTTTCACCAATTTGGAATTTATGCTGACATGGTCATTCTGGGAGATACCGTTAGGATTTATAATCTGCACCTGGCATCTATCCGATTCAGGCATGAGGATTATCAGTTTGTAGAAGATATCAGCAAGGGTCAGGCAGAGCAAGGTGAATTTCGCCGTGGATCAAGTAATATCCTAAGGAAACTGCATTCCGCCTTCAAAACGAGGGCAGAGCAGACCAAAATAGTACAGCAAAGCCTGGCAGAATGCTCATATCCAGCTATTATTTGTGGTGATTTTAACGATACACCTCTTTCCTATTGCTATCATAAAATCTCTGATGGGCTTGAAGATGCCTATGTAAATGCCGGCCATGGCCTTGGCAACACCTTTTCAGGAAAGTTGCCACCTATACGTATTGATTTCATCCTTTATACGCCCAACTTCAATGCGTATGAATTCCAGGTACACCATGAAGCACTCTCAGATCATTATCCTATAAGTGTTTTTCTAAGCAAAAGGTAAGCGCATTCAATGAAACTTAAACTTACATCAGATTACAAACCCACGGGGGATCAGCCGGAAGCAATTGAGCAACTGGTAGAAGGTATAAAGCGGGGTGATCCTACTCAGGTCTTGCTTGGTGTGACAGGATCGGGAAAGACATTTACCATAGCAAACGTATTGGAGAAGGTCAACCGACCGGCTCTGGTACTCAGCCACAACAAGACACTGGCGGCACAGTTGTACGGGGAGTTCAAACAGTTCTTTCCTGAAAATGCTGTTGAATATTTTGTTTCATACTATGACTATTACCAGCCGGAAGCCTATCTGCCTGTAACCAACACATATATCGAAAAGGATCTGTCCATCAATGATGAGATAGACAAACTCAGGCTGAGCACATCGTCAAGTTTGCTTTCCGGCAGGAAGGATGTCATTGTTATATCGTCTGTGTCCTGCATTTACGGCATAGGAAACCCGGATGACTTTACAACAAATGTTACCCGTGTAGAGGTAGGGCAAAAAGTTAGCAGGAACAAATTCCTCTTTCAGCTTGTGAACAGTCTCTATTCCAGGACTGAAAATGAATTCAGCCGGGGCAGGTTCAGGGTTCGCGGAGATACGGTTGACATATATCCGGCCTATGCGGATTTCGCCTTCAGGATCATCTTCTTCGGTGAAGAAGTAGAAAGCATAGAAACATTTGACCCAGTTAACAATAAGGGCATTAGCAGTATAGACAGTGCAGCAATATATCCGGCCAATGTGTTTGTCACATCACAGGATAAGATGAAAGGTGCGCTTGTCGAGATCATGGATGACATGCAAAAGCAGGTGGCATACTTCAAGGGATCAGGTAAACACCTTGAGGCAAAACGGCTTGAGGACCGCGTTTCATATGATCTTGAGATGATGCGCGAGCTGGGCTATTGTTCAGGCATTGAAAACTATTCCCGATACTTCGATGGCAGGGTACCTGGTTCGAGGCCATTCTGCCTGCTCGATTATTTTCCTGATGATTTCCTGATGATCATTGATGAAAGCCATGTGACCATTCCTCAGATCAGGGCCATGTATGGAGGCGATCGCTCCAGGAAGCAAAACCTGGTAGAATATGGCTTCCGATTACCTTCAGCCCTGGATAACAGGCCATTGAAGTTCAATGAGTTTGAAAGGGTCACGGGACAGACGATCTATGTTAGCGCTACCCCTGCCGACTATGAATTGCAACAGTCGGAGGGTGTGGTTGTGGAACAACTTATCAGGCCAACAGGTTTGCTTGATCCAGAAATAGAGGTCAGGCCGAGCACCAACCAGATAGATGACCTGCTCGACGAGATAGACCAGGTGATAAAAAAAGGTGACCGCGTACTGGTTACCACACTTACCAAACGCATGGCAGAAGAACTGACAAAATACATGCTCAACCTCAATATCAAGTGCAGCTATATCCATTCAGAGGTAGATACTCTTGACCGGGTGGAGATCATGCGTGGGTTGCGGCTGGGAGTGTTTGATGTACTTGGTAGGGGTAAACCTGCTGAGGGAAGGCCTGGACCTGCCGGAAGTAGCTCTTGTTGCCATCTTAGATGCCGACAAGGAGGGGTTTTTACGTTCTGAAAGATCACTGACCCAAACAGCTGGTCGTGCTGCCAGGAACCTCGAAAGCAAGGTTATCATGTACGCCGATAAAATCACTGATTCCATGCAAAAAACGATGGATGAGACTGCTAGACGAAGGGAAACACAACTCAAATACAACGAAAAGCATAACATCACCCCTACCTCTATCAGAAGTTCTGTAGAGTCCATCATGGGACAAACCTCAGTAGCAGACAGCTTAAGAAAGGATAAAGCCTATATTGAAAAAGGAAGTGGCGACATTGCTGCCGACCCTGTAATCCAATATATGGACGAGCATCAGCTGGAAAAGGCTATTTATAAGACCAGGAAAGAGATTGAGACCGTAGTGAAAGATCTGAACTTTGTCGAAGCAGCAAGGCTCAGGGATGAAATGATGGAAATGGAAAAAATGTTGGAAGAATTGAAAAAAGGAAAAGATTAATATGAACACGGCAACTATAAACAAAATAATGTGGGAAGCCACAAAATCCTCTATTGAAGCAGGTAAGGCTATTCTAAAAGTCTATGAAACTGATTTTGAGGTTATGAATAAATCGGACAATAGTCCTTTGACCCAGGCCGACATGCAAGCCCATGGCATTATCAGTGAAAACCTCAAGGATACAGGCATTCCTATGCTGAGTGAGGAAGGCAAGGACATCCCCTTTTCTGAGCGTAAAGCCTGGCAAAGCTTCTGGATGGTTGACCCCCTTGACGGAACAAAGGAATTTGTCAATAAAAATGGAGAATTCACTGTTAACATAGCACTGATAGATCAAGGGTATCCCATAGCCGGGGTGATCTATATTCCCGTGACCGATGAGTTGTTTCTCGGACTCCCCGGAAGCGGTTCATTTAAGTTCAGTGAGGTCGACAATATTCTTCAGAATACTGATACCCTTGAAGATTTCCTGCCACAGGGTCTGGAACTCCCGCTAAAACAGGAAGACCGGACTTATACAGTTGTCTGCAGCAGGTCTCATATGTCACCCGAGACAGCAGCCTATATTGAGGAGCTAAGAATCAAATACGGACAGCTGGAATATGCCTCCAGGGGAAGTTCGCTTAAGCTTTGTATGGTTGCTGAAGGTAAGGCGGATGTATATCCCCGATTTGCTCCAACAATGGAATGGGATACAGCAGCTGGCCAGGCCATTGCTGAGAACTCAGGAGCAGTAGTTGTTCATTCCATGACAATGGAAAGGCTTGAATATAACAAGGAAAATCTCCTAAACCCCTGGTTCATTGTAAAGAGATAAGTAATTGAAGATATCCACATCCGTTAGCTTTTACCCACTAGCCTTGCTATAAATGGTACATGTGAAATGTCGAATGTAGAATGGACAATGAAAAAAGGATCAAGGAAATATTACCTCTAAGAAGGAGATAGAAGATTTTTGAAGGCGATGGATGATAGAAGAAATCCACAACCTTCAACACTCCCCTTCTCCTTCTCAAATCCACTTCTTCATTCTTCTTTCTTCTATAAAAAAAGCCCTTGCGACTGCAAGGGCTTTTTTATTCCTATTTAGAATATTTTATTGGGCTTCTACAACGGAAACCAGTTCAACATCAAACACAAGTGTTGAAAATGGAGGAATGCTTCCGCTGACACGTTCTCCGTATGCAAGATCTGAAGGAATAACCAATGTAGCTTTTCCACCTTCGTTCATCATGGCAATGGCTTCGTCCCATCCTTTGATCACCATACCGGCACCAAGGCGGAATTCATATGGTTGTCCTCTTTCAACGGAGGAATCAAAAACTGATCCATCTAAAAGTCTTCCTGTATAGTGAACCTGAACAGTGTTTCCGGCAACCGCTTTTGCACCTGTACCCTTTTCAGTTTCAATATAGTAAAGGCCTGAAGCAGTAGGAGAAACGCTGATTCCGTTATCAGACAAATACTTGTCACGGTCTGCTTTCTCATTAACTTTTCTTTGCTCATCCATAGCTTGCTTCTGTTTCTGTATCTCTTCCCTTTCCTTATCATATGCTTCTTTCGAGCGCATATTAATCAGTTCAACCTCATAAATAATAGTTGAATATGGAGGGATCATCTGTCCTTTTGCCTCTGGACCATAAGCAATGTGCTGTGGTACGATCAGGGTGGCTTTTCCGCCCTTTCTCAGCAATCCAACGCCTTCTTCAAGACCCTCAGTATCAAACTTCTGTCCATATTGGTATTCGAAAGGCTCTCCCCTGTCAGCAGTTGAAAAAATCTGTGTACCATCTGTCAGCTTCACAACCAGGCCAATAGTTACCATTTCATCAGTCTTAGGCTGGCGTCCGCTTCCTTTAACTTCTTCAATGAAGATCAATCCGGATTCCAGTGGAGCTGTAGTGATATTATTTTCAGTCAGGTAGGTATTTAGTTCAATTTCAGCTTCTTGCTTCCTGGCTTCCAGTGCAGCAATATCTTCCGCTTCTTTTTGTTCCTGGCTCTTGAAATCTTTCAGTTTCACCTCAAAGGTCATTTTTTCTCCAGGGGTGATGAAAGGAGGCAGTGCGGGTGCACGGGCAATGATGAGGTAAAAAGAATCAGCACTTACCTTGAATGAAGCACTATCGCCAATGCTCATCATCATGATACCTTCGAAAAGGTCACCTGCATAATATGGTGAATCCAAGGGAAAAGTGAGTCCGTCAGGAATCCTTTTGCTGTCGAAAAGTACAGTATCATCTGTACCGTAGAACATATCAATAGTGATAAAGTCACCTACATTTGGTGTTTCTCCATTATTCTGGATATAAAACTTGTACTCCAGACCAGTCTCAGTCTTTTTGTAGCTGGAACCACAAGAAGTCATAAATAAAACGGCCATGGCTAGAACCGCAAGGTTTTTCAAATACTTCATTTTCGTAATTTTAATTAATTCTATTGTTTTAAACTCAATAATTCTATATCGTAAATCAGTGTGCTCTTCCCTGGTATTAAATTAGCATCTCCTACCAGTCCGTAAGCGAGGTGCGAAGGTATGATAAATTTTGCTTTGTCTCCAACATTCATATATAAAATACCTTCTTCCAAACCACTGATAACTTCCCCATTGCCAATAATAAAGGAGAGCAATCCTTTCTCTTCCGAAGTATATATTACATCACCGGTGATCGCCCTTATCTTATAAGATATAGTGGCAAGCAATCCTGTTTCGGCCTTTTTTCCCTTTCCGTCCGGATAGATCTTATACCTCAGGCCACTTCCGCTCTCTTCCATATCCCATTTATAGCGCCTGAGAAAATCTTCAATATGCTGATTTTCAGTCTTCACTACATGGCGATTGGCTTCCATCAAGGGCTCTTTATAATCCTCCGGCTTTGGCTTATGCGTATTTTGTGGCTCACCATTGCATCCAAGGAGGAAAATAAACATGGACAATGCCAGTGAATATAAAAATAGCTGTCTCATATAATTATGCACTTTTAACGCTTAGAAGAGCATCTTTGTATTCAGGAAGGAGATTTTCGAGTTTCTGTATGGTATTTTCCAGGGAATCAAAAGAATCTCCGCCTGCAGCATTCCTGTGTCCACCACCCTGAAAATGGTCTTTCGCAATATTGTTTACCGAAAAATTACCTTTCGATCTGAATGACAATCGAACCCTGCCTCTTTTCTCGGTTAACAGGACTGCCATGCTAATGCTCTCTATGGATAAAGCGTAATTAACGATCCCTTCGGTATCCCCTACCTGAAAATTGAATCGTTCCAGATCTTGCTTAGACAGGGCAATGTAGGCTGTTGCGTACTCTGGTTTTACTACCAGGGCTTCACTCAGGGCAAAACCCAGTAGCCGAAGCCTGTCTTCCGAAAAAGTATCATATACCTTGCGATGGATCCATTCGGGATCTATCCCGGTTTTAATGAGCGCGGCTGTCACTTCGAAGGTTTGAGGTCTATTACAAGAAAAGCTGAAGGAGCCTGTATCAGTCATAATACCCACGAAAAGGCAAGTGGCAATTTCTTTTGTGATCGACTGTTTATCAGATATTTGGTTTATGAAATCATAAATCAGTTCTGCTGTAGAGGATGTGTTTATGGTAGAATAGAGAAACTCAAAAGCTTCTGATTCCGGCTCAGGGTGATGATCTATCATCATCTTCGGAGCCTGAGTAACCCTCAGGATGTCCTGGAGGCTTCCTGAGCGATGAATAGCATTATAATCGAGGCAGAATATCAACCCGGCCTCCGCAATAATAGCCTGGGCCTTCTTGTGTTCCTTCTCATACACAATGATATCTTCATTACCCGGCATCCATGAAATAAAGGCAGGATAGCTGTTAGGAACTACAACGGTGACCTCCGTTCCTATGGATTTTAAAAAATGGTAAAGTGCCAGGGAAGAGCCAATTGCATCGCCATCCGGGTTGGTATGTGTCGTTACAACAAGTTTATTGCCGCCCTGGATCAAGGCCTGTAATTCTAATATATTATTGATTTTCAATGGATTATGGTTCTATAGAGAATATCTGGACACAAAATTAGTTAAAAGAGTGATTCCTTTATGTAACGAACTGTATATATTATTATTTTTGCGGCTCAATTCAATACATTAAAATTACATACTATGAGTGGAAATACAACCCTGATCATGATCAAGCCTACAGCAGTGCGCAAAGGCTATATCGGCCCCATCATGGGCAAGATTGCCGAAGGTGGTTTCAGGATCAAAGCAATGAAATATACCAGGCTCAGCCTGAAACAGGCCGAAACCTTTTATGGAGTACATGCTGAAAGGCCGTTTTTTGGTGAATTAACCAGGTTCATGTCTTCTGGTCCTATTGTGGCTGCTATACTTGAAAAGGACAATGCCGTAGAGGCATGGCGAAATTTTATAGGAGCAACTAACCCGGCAGAAGCAGCAGAAGGTACTATCCGTAAGCTTTATGGTACTTCTTTAGGAGAAAACGCAGTTCATGGTTCTGACAGTGATGATAATGCTGCCATTGAAGGAAATTTCTTCTTCTCAGTTACAGAAATGCATTAAGCATCTCCGGGTGTAAACTCGCTGAAAGTTCCATCCCTATGAAATAAAACGATCCTTTCGATCGACTTATGGCCGGCTACATTTTTTATGTTTCCGGCCTTTTTCTTGCTCTCTTTAGCTAAAAATTCCTTTTTCTCCTCCTTTTCAGAAACAAATTCTTCTATTTCCAGGCTAGTTTGTCCCTCACCGGTTACTTCATCATCTCTCCTTTCTGTATCAGCATCCAATATCATATTTCCCTTTCCGGAAAGTAACCATTCGGAATTAATGTCTGGATATGCTGCTAATATTTTGGTGACAAAATCAAGGCTCGGTTTGTTCCTCCCTGACAAAACATGAGACACGCTAGAACGTTGCACACCGATCTCATCAGCAAATTGAGATGATGATATTTTCATACTTTTTATAAGCTTTGAGATCCTGTCTAACATTGTTTACAAATTTAAAATGAAGAGGCAATAATTTACAAATGTACAAATTTATTGTGTTACATGCATAAACAATTTAATCGTTACAATTGTAAACTGCATTTTGTGTTTCAGAATTCAAATATAACACCCTAATTTATAATCACTTTTGGAAATATTTGTGTGCGATTTATTGAATCAATCAATCAGTTAAACAATTACTTTATTTAACTATCATATTAAACTGATTAACTGTTATATATAATATATTTTATGATACTATTTAACATTAGTTTACAATTGTCACGTCATCCATACTTATACAGGATTGTTTATGAATGTAACATTATCATATTTTACTGATTATAAATTGTTTGTGTAATATTGTTACATTTGTAAATACAATTGTAACCAAGCTGGAATTTTGGTAGAAAATTGTGATTTATTGGGAAAATCACAGTTAAGAACTTGACTGTTAGATATACCTCCCCCATTGAGTGAGTGCTCTATTTGTTGAGGAGAATTATTTGAATGTAAGATCTTGTTTTCAGGTAAGCTTCAGCAAATCTCAAGGATCTTAAACTGCTGCCCACGGAAATCGAAACCGTCCCCTGCTTTCATGGCTTCCATGGCTCTGTAGAATGGTACTGCGGGAGAGATCACGAAATAATCTTCATCCCTGAAGATAAACTTGCCAAGGCCTACTGAAATAAATATTTTCTGTTTGTTCGTGATCACCAGAGCCCCGAACCCAACCGACTCACAAATTTTTTCAGGATCTATCCTGTCCAGCATACTGCGCTGTTCCAGAATCTTGCGCAACTGCTGCCCGAACATATCATGCTTTCTAAGCAACTGTGTGCGGTAGGAATCGTACCTATCCTTGGGTTGCCCATAGTCATTAGCGCTTTGCTGAGCGTCTTCCATCACCTTCTTGAGCGAGACTGCACGATTATCAATCTCTGCTAAGCATGCATCAAGCAGCTCCTTTTTTAATCTTGATAATTCCATAAAATAACGGGATTCATCATAAAAATATACAATCGGGAGCATAATTCAAAATTTTATTGGGAAATTTGTGTGATTCCTTGGCGGAAGAACTCATATCTATTAAACAAAAGCTCAGATAAACCATGACCGACCAACAAGATCCGGCTAAGCATAAAAAACAAGTATTAGAGCTACTTACTGTAGCCAATGAATATTGTATGTTCATTGAAAAAGCCTATGATTACAGTAAGAACGACATTATGCAATACGTGCACAGGATCGCACCTCTTCTCTATCTGAAGGGTTCCCTGCTACCCGAACTGGAGGTAGAAAACACTGAGGCATACGAAAGATATGTTACAGAAGAAGTCTGGGAAAACATATTCAACGACCTAAGAAATACCTTTGACCGTGATGATGAGTTTTGGTTCATTGACGAATCGACTTTCCAGGGCGAAGAGATTACCAAGGGCAGCATGGCAGAATCTATTACTGATGTATACCAGGATCTGAAAGACTTTGTATTCCTGTACAGTAAAAACACTTCTGATGCCATCTTAAATTCAGTTGTTGAATGCCGACATCTATTCCATACCAACTGGGGACCTAAGCTGATCCGTTTGCAGAAGAATATCCATTTTCTCCTGTATCATCAAGCCTTTGATGAGTATGCGGACCTGGATTAAGTTGACAGTAAGCAGTAAGCAGTAGGCTGAGGGCTGTTAGCTGTTGGCTTGTTAGCCATTTATCCAGCATCCAGCAACCAATATCCAGTAACCAGCATCCAGTATCCAGACTCTTATTTAGACAAAGTTTAGAACAGAATCAAACTATGTGTGTTACATTATAAATATCTTTGCCTCTGTTTATTTAATCTAAATTAATTTCATGGCTACGCTGCGCGATCTGAATACAGGAGAAAAAGGCGTCATCACCAAGGTGAGGGGCCGGGGAGCATTCAGAAAGCGTATCACAGAAATGGGGTTTATCAAAGGCAAAGAGGTCACCGTGATCCGTTCTGCACCTTTGAAGGATCCCGTAGATTTCAAGGTCATGGGTTATGAAGTCAGCCTTAGAAGAAACGAAGCAGCTCTGATTGAGGTCGTTACCCCGAATGAGCTGACAGACAACAATACCAATGGCAAGTTTGAAGGTGTTATTGAGGCCGACCCTCTGATAAAAATAGCAAATGAAAAGGGACGTGTAATTGACGTAGCCCTTCTGGGGAACCCGAATTCAGGCAAGACAACCATTTTTAATTTTGCCTCGAGGTCGAAACAGATGACCGGAAATTATGGCGGGGTGACAGTAGATTCTACCCTCTCCCATTTCAAACTTGACGGGTATACATTTAACATTACGGACCTGCCGGGCACATATTCTCTATCGCATTATACTCCTGAAGAACTCTTTGTTAGGGAGCATATCCGTGATAAGATGCCTGATATCGTGGTGAATGTCATTGATGCCTCCAACCTTGAACGCAATCTCTACCTGACCATGCAGCTTATCGACATGGATATCAGGGTAGTCGTGGCATTGAATATGCATGACGAAATGCTTGAAACCGGGGCTAAGTTTGATTACAAGGCTCTAGGAAAGATGCTGGGCGTACCTTTTGTGCCTACTGTTGGAAATAAGAAAAAAGGGATTGATGATCTTTTCCGTAAGGTGATCCAAGTATATGAGGATAAAGACCCGGACGTCACGGCATATCCATATCAACTATGGTCAAGACTTAGAAAAGTCGATCGAAAAGCTGCAGGCAGTTATAAAGGAGGACAAAAGCACCACAGACCCTGCTGCACCCAGATATTTTGCTCTTAAACTCCTGGAGAAGGATGATGGAATTTGCAAGGTTTTGGAGAAGAAGGAAAGCTATCCTCTTATCAAAGAACTTGCCGAAAAAGAGATCAAAAAGCTGGAATCGTTTCACAGAGAAGATACTGAGACTCTCATTACAGATGCCCGTTATGGCTTTATCGAAGGTGGACTGCAGGAAACCTTCAAGACCGGGCAGAAGGAAAAAGGACGTAGATCACGCTTTGTTGACAGATACATTACCAGCCGCTACCTGAGCTATCCTATTTTCTTTCTGCTTATGTGGATCATGTTTGAAGCCACCTTCCTGGTGGGCTCCTACCCCATGGAATGGATATCACAATTGGTGGATTTCACCGGAAGGGAGGTGAGTGCCCTCATGCCTGAAACATTTTTCGCGATTTGCTGGTTAACGGGATCATTGGAGGCGTTGGCGGGGTGATCGTCTTCCTACCTAACATCTTGATTCTCTTCCTCTTCATTTCCCTTATGGAGGATACCGGTTATATGGCCCGGGTGGCCTTTATCGTTGACCGGATTATGCATAAGGTAGGCCTGCATGGAAGATCGTTTCATTCCCCTTGTGATGGGATTTGGTTGTAATGTGCCAGCCATTATGGCCACACGAACCATCGAAAGCAGCAGCGACCGTATGGTTACCATGATGATCACACCACTTGATGTCGTGCAGCGCGAGATACCCTGTTTATGTGCTCATCATCAGTGCTTTCTTTACGAAATACCAGGGAACGATACTTTTTGCCATCTACATGTTTGGTATCATCCTGGCAGCTCTTGTAGCTGTGATCTTGAAAAAAACCCTTTTCCGTGCACAGGAGATGCCCTTTGTGATGGAACTTACCACCCTACCGGATACCTACAGCGAATAATATCTTAAGTCATACGTGGCATAAAGGAGCACAATACCTTAGAAAGATGGGGGGCATCATCCTGATCGCATCCCTGATCATATGGGCTCTTGGGTATTTCCCACGAAATACGGCTGACAGTGATAAAACTCAGCTGGAACAAAGCTTTCATCGGACAGATAGGAAAATTTGTAGAGCCTGTAATGCAGCCTCTTGGCTTCGACTGGAAGATGTCTGTGAGCCTGATCGCAGGAGGCGCCGCTAAAGAGGTTGTGGTTAGTACCATGGGCGTACTTTATAAAGCCGGTGAGCAGGAAGAAGGTGTGAGCCTCATCAATAAGATACAGGAGCAGACATATACCAGCGGTCCCAAAAAGGGTAAAAAGGTATTCTCGCCCCTCGTAGCCCTATCATTTATGATTTTCGTCCTTATCTATTTCCCCTGTGTTGCTGTAATTGCAGCGATTAAGAAGGAATCAGGGAAATGGAAGTGGGCATTGTTTGTAGTGGGCTATACAACGGCCCTGGCCTGGTTGAGTTCGCTGCTTGTGTATCAGGTGGGATCTTTGTTGGTTTGAGGCTTGGGATATGATTCACAGAGCTTGGGGCTGTTTACTTCTTCTATCTTCTATCAGGCAACCAAAGCGAAGCGGAGCTTGGCGAAGCCAATTTTCTTTCTTCTATCCCTTTCGTCTTCGAAATTGCTTAAATTGGTTGAATTGGTTGAATCGGTTGAATTGCTTGAATCAGGACGTAGCTCCATAGGAGATAAATACCGATTGCAATGAGATTTTGATTAATTATTAATGCGTTGGCGATCATACAATAAAATCTAATCTGTAAAAATTCTTGAGATTTTATTCATTCCATAAAACATTTGTTAAACTTAATTGTTATTATAAGAGAACTATTCTTATATAGGAAACAATCTCATGGAAGTATCAATAGACCATATTAGAAAAATACTAGCAGAAAAAGGATTAAAAGTTACTCCGCAACGCATAAGTATTCTCGAAGCTATATACAATTTAAATAATCACCCAACAGCCGATAATATTATAGAATACATTCGTGACTCCCATCCGAATATTGCTACTGGAACAGTCTACAAAGTATTGGAAACCCTGGTTGATAATAAGCTTATTAATAAAGTAAAAACCGACAGAGATATTATGAGATATGATGGGATTATGGAAAAGCACCATCATTTATATTGCTCAGAATGTGATTTGATAGAAGATTATGTGGACCCCGACTTAAACGTCTTATTAAACGAATATTTTAAGAAGAAAAAAATTCAAGGATTTAAATTAGACAATATTGTCCTTCAAATTAAAGGGACATTCGATAAATGTTAAATATTAACTTTTAAAATAGTAATTATGGAACAATATCAAGAACAAGAGGTAATTAGCATGCCTAGAATTGGTGATGCAGCACCAGAATTTAAAGCTGTAACTACACAAGGTGACATTAATTTTCCTGCTGATTATAAGGGAAATTGGGTAATTCTTTTTAGCCACCCTGCAGACTTTACCCCTGTATGTACATCAGAGTTTATGACCTTCGCTACAATGGAGGATAAATTCAATGAAGCTAATTGTAAACTTGTAGGACTGTCTATCGATGGATTGTATAGCCATATTGCATGGTTGCGCACCATCAAAGAAAAGATCGAGTACAAAGGGATGAAAGATGTTGAGGTGAATTTTCCATTAATTGAAGACATTACAATGAATGTCGCGAAGAAATATGGAATGATTCAGCCAAATGAAGATTCGACAAAAGCAGTCAGGGCAGTATTCTTTATTGACCCAAAAGGGATAATCAGAACTATCATTTATTATCCGTTAAGCTTAGGACGAAACTTTGATGAACTATACCGGGTAATTATTGCTTTACAGGCAGCTGACGAATTTGGTGTTGCAACTCCAGCGGATTGGCGTCCTGGTGATGACGTAATAATTGGCCCTGCCGGTTCTTGCGGTAAAGCCAAAGACAGAATGGAAGACAGCGAAATTGACTGTAAGGACTGGTTCTTCTGTACAAAAAAACTAGATAAAGATACAGTTTTAAATAAAGTTCTAAAGAGGAATTAGAAAGCATAAAACGCTAATTTCTTGTATGCAAAAAAAACGGGTTACAGCTTATTTAAGCTTTGTAGCCCGTTTTAGCTTATGTGCAATCTGAGCAATGCAGTTTGTTCAAAGAGCCAAGCTAATTTTCGTATTTTTATAAACCACTATGGCAATCTCCATTAAAAAATTAGCTCCTGAATTAGTAGAGGACTATCTATACCTCTTCGATAATATGCATTTTACCGAACATCCGGAATGGTCAGCCTGTTACTGTTATTCTTTTCATTTCACCGGTAAAAAGGAAGAATGGAATAAAGAAGATAACCGCTCAGCTGTGATCAAAATGATTCAAGAGAATCAAATAAGGGGATATCTGGCCTATGCGGAAAGTAAAGCTGTGGGCTGGTGCAATGCGAATGAACGCTCAAACTACCAGGCCCTGCAACAATATTACAATGTGCCTGATAATGGACATCTTAAAATTTGTTCCATCGTTTGCTTTCTTATTGACCCGGCTTTCAGAAAGCAAGGTATCGCAAAAAAAATTCTTGAACAGATTATCATAGATTATCAAGAATTGGATTTCGATTTTCTTGAAGCTTACCCCGGAAAACAGGAGAAATCGTGTGAGGGGCATTATAAAGGGCCTCTCAGCATGTATGAAAAACAAGGATTTGAGATTATTGCAGACTTCCAAAAATATCATGTTGTCAGAAAAAACTTGAACAAATGAGTCCGAAACAGGTTATTATAGAGTGGATAGAGCGATTTAATATTGGCGATGCTGATAATATAGCCGAACTCTATCATGAAGATGCCATAAACCATCAGGTAACAAACGAGCCGGTAATTGGCAAGGAAGCCATCAAAGATATGTTTGCAATGGAGTTTGCCGCAACTAAAATGGTTTGCATCAGAGAAAATATCTATGAAGATGGTGATTGGGCTATATTGGAATGGAAAGATCCACTGGGACTGAGAGGATGTGGTTTCTTTCAAGTGCTTGAAGGGAAAATCAAGTTCCAGAGAGGATACTGGGATAAGTTGTCGTTCCTGCGACAACATAAATTACCTTTGCCAAAAGAATAGAAAAAGCATTAAACTATATACAAATGAAATATTTCCAAACTTTTGCAATGATCTTAGTCATTGCCTTATTCACTGCATGTGATGTGCAGGTCGATCAAGAAAAATCAGATCCTCTTCCATCATGGAATGAAGGAAAAGCAAAAAATGCGATCATAAGTTTTGTAAATGATGTTACAGACGAAACGAGTACTTTCTTTGTTGAAGCTGAAAATCGTATCGCAACATTTGATAATGATGGTACTCTCTGGTCAGAGCAACCTGTGTATTTCCAATTCCAATTTATTTTTGACAGGATAGAATCAATGGGAAAAGATCATCCTGAATGGATGGAGAATCCTTTATTTCAAGCTGCTCAGGATAGAGACATCGATAAGATCCTCTCATTCGGTATGCCTGATTTAATGGAAATAGTTATGACGGCAAGTGCAGGAATGACAACAGATGAATTTTCACAAATAGTCCTGGATTGGATCAACACGGCACAACATCCTGTAACCCAAAAACTATATACAGACATGGTTTTTCAGCCCATGCTTGAATTGCTGGAATACCTGAGAGCCAATCAGTTTAAGACATATATCGTTTCGGGCGGTGGTGTAGAGTTTATGCGTCCCTGGACTGAAGAGGTGTATGGGATCCCATCTGAGCAGGTGATCGGGAGTACCATAAAAGTTGAATATGAAATGACCGACTCCGGACCTGTTTTGATAAGGCTTCCGGAGGTTGATTTTTTCAATGATAAAGAAGGCAAGCCTGCTGCTATCAATAAATTCATCGGCAAAAGGCCAATTTTTGCTGCCGGAAATTCTGATGGTGACCTGCAAATGTTGCAATGGTCTGAAGATAACCCCTATCCTTCTTTCCAACTTTATGTTCATCATACAGATGCGGTTCGTGAATGGGCTTATGACAGAGATTCACATATTGGCAGACTGGATAAAGGACTGGATGAAGCCCTCCAAAATGGCTGGACAGTCGCTGACATGAAAAATGACTGGAAAGTGATATATCCTTTTGAATTAGAAAATTGAAGTAAATAAAATTCCTGTAGCTGGAAACTACTTCCCATAGATCCTGTTAAGCCCTTTAACAGCCTTCTCGTAGTTGGTTTCCATTTCAAGCACTTCATTATAAATATCACGTGCTGCCTGGTATTCACCCAACAATTCCAGGCAATATCCCTTGTTATAAAGGGCTTCGAAATAATCAGGTTTGATCAGCAATGCTTTATCGAAGAATTCAATGGCTTTTTCATATTCACCAAGAAAAACAAGGTTAACATAACCAAGATTGTAATTGGCATAAACATTTTGCGGATCGACCACCATAAGTTTATTGTAAGCGACAATTGCATTGTCGGCATCACCGGTTTCCTGGTAAAACATTCCCAGGGCATATAATGCTTCAACACTTTGAGGGTTGATATTCAAAGCATTGTTGAAGTAATCAATAGCCAGCTGGTTTCCTGCTGTGCTATATATCAATCCCAACTGTATATAGGCATCATAATATGCCTGGTTTCGGTCCACTGCTTCCAGATAGCTCTTAATGGCATTGACCGTGTCACCTGCTTCAGCGTATACAAATCCTTTCATAAAATACGGAAGTGGGTTGGACTTATCTATCTCAATGGCCATATCTGCATTTTCTATTGCTTCCTTGTAATTTTTCAGGATAAGGTGGATCTCTGCCAGTTTCAGCATAGATTCAGTATTTTCAGGGTCCAGTTCCAGGGCTTTGTTCAAGGCCTCAGCACAGTTATCCAGGAGCCCCATGCTCATATAGATATCAGATAGGGTTAGCATATACCCTGCATTGTCAGGATCTAATTGAATAGCTTCAAGCATATCACGCATCGCCTGGTTGGGCCTTCGCTGCTCCAGGTATTTCAAAGCTCGCTCTTGATATAAATTTGGATTGGCAGAGTCTCTCTGAATCCGCACAGTCAATGCATCAATGCCGACACTGATGGTATCAGTTTTTTGTTCACCATCAAGCTGATCAGCAGATTGCTGACGATTACATGAAATGCATGTGGCAAATACCAGGAGGAGTATAAAATACAGTAGGTTTTTCATCATTTTCACTATGCGTTGGCTTCCTTCAATCCTTCCCTGACCTTGAGTTCGAGTTCTTCTGCCAGTTCAGGATTATCCATCAGCAGGGTTTTCACAGCATCCCTGCCCTGCCCCAACTTTGTTTCACCGTAGCTGAACCATGAGCCACTTTTCTTGATAATGTTCATGTCCACACCCAGGTCGATGATCTCGCCATATTTTGAGATCCCTTCTCCATAAATGATATCAAACTCTGCCTTACGGAAAGGAGGAGCTACCTTGTTCTTGACGATCTTTACACGGACCCTGTTACCGGTAATACTATCCCCCTCTTTGATCTGTTGCATCCGCCGGATATCTATCCTCACTGAAGAATAAAACTTAAGAGCATTACCTCCGGTGGTGGTTTCCGGATTGCCAAACATCACACCGATCTTTTCACGTAATTGATTAATAAAGATACAGCATGTACCTGTCTTACTGATGGTTGAGGTTAATTTCCTTAATGCCTGTGACATCAACCTTGCCTGCAATCCCATTTTTGAGTCACCCATTTCGCCTTCAATCTCACTACGCGGGGTAAGCGCTGCCACGGAGTCGATCACAATGATGTCGATGGCACCGGAACGAATCAGGTTATCAACAATTTCCAGGGCCTGTTCCCCATTATCGGGTTGTGATACCAGCAGGTTTTCAATATCCAGTCCCAGTTTCTGGGCATAATACCTGTCGAAGGCATGCTCAGCATCAATAAATGCTGCAATTCCACCTTTCTTTTGTGCTTCCGCAATAGCATGCAAAGCAAGCGTGGTCTTTCCTGATGATTCCGGGCCATATATCTCAATCACCCTTCCCGTAGGAAGGCCACCAACACCCAATGCATCGTCGAGAGTGATGGAACCGGTAGAGATGGCTTCTACAGTCACTACAGCCTCATCGCCCAGTTTCATAATGGTTCCCTTGCCATAGTTTTTTTCAATATTTCCCAGCGTAAGCTCCAGGGCTTTCAGTTTCTCCTTCCGTATCTTGTCGTTATTGTCCTTACTCATATCGTATATTTTTCAAATGTTAAATGCTCAATGCTAAATGCTCAATGCTATATGTTCAGGGCTTCCCTGATCTGCTCCGCATGCTCCTTTGTCTTCACTTTTATAAAGATTTTTTCAATGATTCCTTTTTCATCAATCACAAAAGTACTCCTGTGAATGCCGTCATATTCCCTGCCCATGAACTTTTTCGGTCCCCAAACCCCGTAAGCTTTGATAATCTCTTTTTCAGTATCGGGGATCAGTCGGAAAGGCAGGTCAAACTTTTCTGTAAACTTCACATGAGACTCCAGCTTATCCGCACTCACTCCTATCACATCTATGCCCTGATCGTTCAGGGATTCATGATTGTCGCGCAGATTACAAGCTTCCGCATTGCAGCCGGGAGTATTGTCCTTAGGATAAAAATAGAGGATCACCTTCCTGCCCTTATAGTCAGACAATTTAATCTCTTTTCCGTACTGGTCGATGGCAATAAACCCGGGAGCCGGATCGCCTTCTTTCAAATGCAGCATGTTTCAATTATTAAATAGGAAGTAAGGCAAAGATACTCATTTTGCAATTTTCACTCCCTATATATTAATACGAGTTTTCAACAAATGTCACACCCTCAGATAGGATTTTTTTTGAAATATGTGCAGATATCTGTCAGTCCACATTCGCTGCATTTAGGTTTGCGGGCCTGGCAAACGTAGCGTCCGTGAAGGATCAACCAGTGATGGGAGATATTGATGTGCTCTTCAGGAATATGTTTCACCAGTTGCTTCTCTGCGGCCAGTGGTGTTTTGGCATTGGTGGTAAGCCTAGTCTTGCCGCCACCCTGAACACATGCGTGTCCACTGCCATTGCAGGCTTCTTATATACCACAGAAGCCACCACATTGGCCGTCTTTCGGCCTACGCCGGGAAGCTTTTGCAACTCCTCAACATCAGAGGGTACCACGCCATTAAACTCCTCCAGCAGGCCTTTTGCCATCCCGATCAGGTTCTTGGCCTTATTATTTGGATAGGAACAGCTTTTGACAAGTTCAAATACATGTTCCAGCTCAGCATCTGCCAGGGGTTCAGGCGTGGGAAAGCTTTTGAAAAATTCAGGTGTGATAAGGTTTACCCTTTTATCAGTGCACTGGGCAGAGAGGATCACGGCTACCAGAAGTTCATATGGAGTGCCATAGTCAAGCTCTGTTTCTGCCTCCGGCATGTTGATTTTGAAATATTCGATGAAGGCTTTGAATTTTTCCTGTTTGGTCATGGCATCAAAGATAATTAAAGTTGACGGTTGACAGTTGACAGTTGACAGTTGAAAATATTCCTGGTGTTTCCTGGTGTCTTGGTGCCTTGGAGGTTATTTTCTAAATTCGCTTAAAATTCATCTCATGAAAAAGTTCCTCCTGCCTCTGATACTATTATTTATGATCACCTCCTGTGAGAATTCGGCAGAAGATCATCCTGTTAGTACAACTCAAAAGGACTTTACCCAATATGTGAATCCTTTTATAGGTACCAGCAAGATGGGGCATACCTTTCCGGGGGCAACAACACCTTTTGGAATGGTGCAATTAAGTCCGCAGACCAACTTTATTGAGATGTTTGATGTGGATGGGAATTACAATAGCAGGACATATGAATACTGCGCCGGTTATCAATATGCAGATTCGACTATTATAGGGTTTGCTCACACCAATTTCAGCGGTACCGGCCATTCTGACCTTGGCGACTTCCTGATCATGCCAACAATTGGTGAATTGATCCTGGATCCATTAGAAAACACTGAAGGAGAAAAGGGCTTTTATTCAACTTTCTCACACGCCAATGAAGAAGCATCACCCGGATATTACAAAGTACTTCTTGAAGAGTATGGCATCACTGCCGAGCTGACTGCCAGCGAAAGAGTAGGGTTTCACCAGTACACTTTCCCCGAAGCTGAAGAGGCACATATTATCCTGGATATGGTTTACAATGTATACCATCATGACAATAAGAATGTATGGTCATTTATAAGGGTTGAAAATGACTCATTGGTCACAGGCTACAGGCAAAGTAAAGGCTGGGCACGCGACAGGAAGGTCTTTTTCGCCATGCAGTTTTCAAAACCGATTCGTGATTACGGTTTTGAACGGTATGATAAAGTCACTTACAACGGCTTTTACCGACGTTTCAATGAATTTGAGAACTTTCCGGAGATGGCCGGGAAAGATATCCGCGCCTATTTCAACTTTGTTGTTCAGGAAGGAGAAAAGATACATATCAAGTTCGCCCTCTCTTCAGTCAGCACGGCCGGTGCAATGAAAAACCTGGAGGCTGAGATCCCGCACTGGGATTTTGAGAAGACACGCACTGAGACCAGTGAGAAGTGGAATCAGGAACTATCCAGGATCGATGCGGTATGTATGGATGAGGATGATATGACCACCTTCTATACAGCCCTTTACCACAGCTTTCTCACTCCAATAGTTTATGAAGATGTGGATGGTCAATACCGTGGCCTCGACCAGAACATCCATACTTCCGAAGATTTTACAAATTATACCATCTTTTCCCTCTGGGATACCTACAGAGCACTACATCCATTATTCAACATCCTGCAGCCTGGCATGAACAATGACATGATCAAATCCATGCTGGCCCACTATGATCAGAGTGTGCATGGGATGCTACCCATCTGGAGCCATTATGCCAATGAGAACTGGTGCATGATCGGCTATCATGCTACCTCTGTGATCGCTGATGCCATGACAAAAAATGTGGGTGATTTTGACAAGCAGCATGCCCTGAAGGCTTCTGTAAGCACAGCCAATGTGGATTATTTCGATGGCCTTGGAGATTATATTGATTACGGCTATGTGCCTGATGACCTGAGCCATTCATCAGTATCGAAAACCCTGGAATACGCCTATAACGACTGGTGCATAGCACAAATGGCAATGCAGCTTGGTGATGCTGAAACAGAGCATGAATTCCTGAAAAGATCTGAATATTATAATAATGTATATGACAAAGAGATCGGGTTTATGCGTCCTAAGCTTTCCGATGGTACATTCAGAGAGAATTTCGATCCCATGGATACGCATGGACAAGGATTTATAGAAGGAAATGCCTGGAACTACGGATTATATGTCCCACAGGATCCTGATAAGATGATTGAAATGATGGGCGGAAAAGATCATTTTAGCCAGCACCTTGATGCTTTATTCACCATGGAGATCGCTGATAAATACATTGAGAAGCATGAGGACATCACCCGCGACGGTATCATTGGCAATTACGTTCATGGCAATGAACCCGGTCATCATATTCCATACCTTTACAACTGGACGAATGAGCCCTGGAAAACACAGAAAAGGGTACGCATGATCATACAGAGCATGTATGGACCAAATGTGGATGGCCTTTGCGGCAATGATGATGCCGGCCAAATGAGTGCCTGGTATGTATTCAGCAGCCTGGGATTTTATCCCGTCACACCCGGCTCAAAATACTATGCCCTGGGCAGTCCCTCAGTTAAAGAAGCTGTCATCCAGTTGGAAAACGGAAAAACCCTATTTATCACAGCAGCAAATCAAAGTCCTGAAAATGTTTATGTGAAGAGCGTGACGGTAAATGGCAGGCAACTGGAAGGGAATCTCCTTTCACACAAGGATATAGTTAATGGAGGGAAGATCGTATTTGAGATGAGTGACCGGCCGGAACAATGAAACAATGGAACAGTGAAACCATGTAGCAATTTAACCATATACCCATGAAAGTAATCGCCATAAACGGAAGCCCTAAGAAAGAAGGAAATACCTATCATGCCTTGAAGATCGTGCTCAACGAGCTTGAAAAAGAAGGAATCCAGGGGGAGATCATCCACATAGGAAACAAAGACATCAGGGGCTGTCTGGCCTGTGGGAAGTGTGCAAAAAACAGGGACGAAAAATGCATACAGACAAAAGATGGGGTGAACGAGTGGATCGCAAAGATGAAAGAGGCAGATGGCATTATACTGGGTTCTCCTGTTTACTTTGCTTCTATTAACGGTACTATGAAGGCTTTCCTTGATCGTGCCTTTTATGTCAGCGGAGCCAATAGAAACTTATTCCGTCATAAGGTTGGTGCTTCGCTTGTTGCCGTTCGTCGCTCAGGCGGACTCCCTGCTTTCCATGTATTGAACAACTACCTGATGTATTCTGAAATGTTTATTCCCGGATCAAACTACTGGAATGTAATCCATGGTGCAAAACCCGGGGAGGTGATACAGGATGAAGAAGGTACACAGATCATGAAAGTACTGGGCCAGAATATGGCCTGGCTGCTTAGGATAACTGAGTTTGGCAGGAAGACTATTCCTCCTCCTGAAGCAGAGAAAAAAACCTACACTAATTTTATCAGGTAATAAAAAAGCTCCGCATGCGGAGCTTTTTTTCTAATTCATTACAAGATTGACCTGTCCGGTCATCCTGGTTTGCACAACATCGAGCGCCCTGGAATAGGCAAAAATATTATTCAGGGATTGTTTCCCCGGCCCGGCAAGCAGCGCTTTTCTCAGTTTTGTTGTGTCGGAATGATGTTTAGGAGTAAAGGTTTTGGGCATAAATTGTTGTTTGTTAAAAATTGTTAAAGAACAACTCTATAACGACAGCTATTATGCCTTTATTATTGAAAGCTTAAAAAATAATTGAATGGCTGTTGCAAAATGGCTAAATGCTTACATGGCTGTGTATTTTACCAAACGCCCAACGCCTAACGCCAAATGCCTACCTCGTAAGAACAATATCCTTCTCCTGGATAAGCTTACGCAGGTTGATCAGAGCATAACGCATACGCCCAAGGGCTGTATTGATGCTCACATCGGTTTGCTCTGCGATATCCTTGAAACTCATGTCAGAATAATGGCGCATGAAAAGGACTTCTTTCTGTTCCTGAGGTAAGTGCTCGATAAGCTCCGCACATCACTATGGATCTGGTCGATAATCATCTTTTCTTCCACCGATGCATCGGTAAATTGTATGGTATCGAAAATATCGAAGTCATGACTGTCATTGTCAATCACAGGTATTCGTTTCGACTTTCTGAAGTAATCAATGATAAGGTTATGCGCGATACGCATGACCCATTGGATAAATTTTCCTTCTTCCTTATATGATCCTGCCTGGATGGTGTTGATCACTTTGATAAAGGTATCCTGGAAGATATCATCAGCCAATTGCTTATCCTTAACAACCATAAGGATGTATGCAAAGACTCTGTTCTTATGACGGTGGATGAGAAGTTCGAGACTGTTCTGGTTTCCGTCTAAATATTCCGTAAGTAACTGGCTATCGCTAGTTTTACAGGCTTTCATAGGCCTCCCTTTTTAGAGTGTGGTTAAGTTAAAAAGGGTAAATATTTATTCGATAATTAGTCTCCTATGTTTTTCCCGCAAGGGGAGTTTATGAATTACTGTTTATACTTAACAGTTGTAATTTTTGTTGCAATAACCATGCAAATATAGCCAAATATGAAGCAAATGCAAGTTTTTTAAGTTATTTTTGCATTTTTCCATAAAGAAGCAATCACCAAAATTCATTATGATACTTCCTGATCCTAAGGACTTTATATACATTAAAGGGGCCAGGGTCCACAACCTGAAAAATATCGATGTGCAGATTCCCAGGAATAAGCTCGTCGTGATCACAGGCTTGTCGGGATCGGGAAAGTCTTCATTGGCCTTTGATACCCTCTATGCCGATGGGCAGAGGCGCTACGTGGAGAGCCTGAGCGCTTACGCCAGGCAATTTCTTGGCAGGATGAGCAAACCGGAAGTGGAACTGATCACCGGCGTGTCTCCAGCTATTGCCATAGAACAAAAGGTAAACACGAGGAACCCCAGGTCAACTGTCGGTACATCTACAGAAGTATATGAATATTTAAAACTCCTTTTCGCCAGAATCGGAAAGACATATTCTCCGATATCGGGCAAAGAAGTGAAAAGAAACAGTGTTGAAGATGTGACTGAATTCATCATGAGCCAGGAGGAAGGCACAGAGGTGAGGATCATGGCTCCCCTGACACTGAAAGAGGACAGAAGCGTGCTGGATCATTTGAACGTTTTGCACCAGCAGGGATTCAGCCGTATAGTGATAAAGAGGGAAATGCTCAGGATCACTGAAGTTTTTGAAAAGAACAATATTCCTGACAGGGCGGACAACATTTTTGTACTTATCGATAGAATTCTGGTTCAATCTGATGACAGTGACCTTCAGTCGAGGATTGCAGACTCGGTACAGACTGCCTTTTATGAGGGAGATGGGAGCTGTACACTTAGTCTTAAAGGACAGAAAACAAGTTCAAAGACCTTTAGCAACCGTTTCGAGCTCGATGGGATCACTTTTGAGAATCCATCAGTAAACCTATTCACATTTAATAATCCTTATGGTGCCTGCAAGTCCTGTGAAGGTTTCGGCAGCATCATTGGCATTGATCCCGACCTGGTCATCCCCAACAAGGGCCTCTCTGTATATGAAGATGCCATTGCATGCTGGAAAGGGGAAAAGATGAGCCAGTGGAAACAAAGCCTGCTTTCCCAGGCCCATAAATTCGATTTCCCTGTACATAAGCCCATTTATGAGCTTAGCGAAGCAGATTATGAACTTCTATGGACCGGTAATGAGTATTTCGATGGTATAAATGACTTTTTTCGTGAAGTAGAAGAACAAACATATAAGATACAGTATCGTGTCATGCTTTCCCGCTACCGCGGAAAAACTGCCTGTCCGGAATGCAATGGCACCCGCCTGAGAAAAGATGCCAATTATGTAAAGATAGATGGCATGTGTATCAGCGATGTCGTGATGATGCCTGTTGAGCGCCTTCTGGAAAAAATTTCGGGATTGAAGCTGAATAAGCATGATGAAAAAGTAGCCAAACGCCTGATCATCGAGATCACCAACCGCCTTCAATACCTGACAGATGTAGGACTGGGATACCTGAACATGAACAGGCTGTCATCCTCCCTCTCGGGTGGTGAGTCGCAACGCATTAATCTGGCCACTTCCCTGGGCAGTAGCCTGGTAGGCTCCATGTACATCCTGGATGAACCCAGTATAGGCCTGCATCCCCGCGACACACACAGGCTGATCAACATTCTGAAACAACTTGCGGGACCTGGGAAATACTGTGATCGTGGTTGAGCACGACCAGGATATTATCAGGGCTGCCGACCACATCATCGACATTGGTCCCATGGCCGGAAGCAAAGGTGGCGAGCTCGTATTCAGCGGACCATTCGATAAACTTCTTGAAGACAAAGAAAGTCTGACTGCCAGGTATATGATTGGGGACATGAAGATTGACACTCCTGATGAGCGCAGGAAGTGGAAGGAGTTTATCAGGGTACATGGTGCCATGGAGAACAACCTGAAAAACCTCGAAGTAAGCTTCCCTCTGAATGTGATGACTGTAGTAACAGGTGTCAGTGGTTCCGGGAAATCATCACTGGTCAGTAAGATACTTTATCCTTCCTTGAAAAAACTTCATGGTGGTTTTGCCGGACGCACTGGGAAATATGTGCGTCTATCGGGAGATACCGACAGGATACAGGCGCTGGAGTTCGTCGATCAGAACCCTATTGGGCGATCTTCCCGATCCAACCCGGCTACATATATAAAAGCATTTGACGATATACGAGCAGTTTTTGCAGACCAGCAACTGGCCAAGGTCAGAAATTATAAGCCCGGCTACTTCTCTTTTAATGTCCCCGGGGGAAGATGTGAGGAATGTGAAGGTGAGGGAGTGGTTAAGATAGAGATGCAATTTATGGCCGACATTTACCTCAAGTGCGACCATTGTCATGGAACACGATTTAAGGAGGAGGTGCTGGAGATCCGCTATAATGGAAAAAATATCAGCGATATTCTTGAGTTGACCATAGACGAGGCAGTTTCTTTCTTTGAGGGTATCCAAAATCCTGATGCAGCTATTAAAAGGATCATCACCAAGCTAAAACCTCTGCAGGACGTTGGCCTGGGTTATCTCAGGATGGGACAATCATCGAGTACACTCAGTGGTGGTGAAGCCCAGCGCATCAAACTGGCTTATTTCCTCTCAAGAGGCAGCCACGAAGCCCCTACCCTTTTTATTTTCGATGAGCCCACCACAGGACTTCATTTTCATGATATCCGCAACCTCCTGAATGCCTTATACGCTTTGCTTGACACAGGCCACACTGTACTTATAATAGAACATAACCAGGAGGTAATCAAGGCTGCCGATTGGATTATCGACCTGGGCCCCGAAGGTGGTGATGAAGGGGGAAAGCTTGTATTTGAAGGCACTCCTGAGCAGATCGTGAAGAAGAAGGGGTCCTATACAGGGCAGTATTTGAAAAACCTGGTGGGTTAAGTTCCAAGCTCAAAGTTCCAAATTCTAAACAAGCTCAAAGGCTTCAAATTTAAAACTTCAAACCTTATTTTCCTGAATGACCTTATGGAAGTCATTTCAAGCGCATGCGAGAAATCTATTTTAATGAAAGATGGTACAGATTTCTTCTTTTAGTCGTTATAACTTATTTTTTAGTGCTACCCATCTCATTATGTTTGGATTTTGGTTAATTGACAAATTTGAATTTGTTTAGAATTTGGAACTTGGAGCTTGGAATTTATTTATGATTTTTGAAATTGGAATTTGTTTAGAATTTGAACTTAGAGTTTAGAACTTGGAATCTTGGTTATTCCTGAATATTGGATATAAGGTGTTAGTTAGAAGAATTAAGATGGGGATAGAAGAACTATGGTTGGGATATAAGATTGAAAAACAATATAGGCTCTGCCTATATAAAATGATAGCGGGGTGGTTGAGACACCCCGCTATACAAAACCCAAATCTAATAAATTACGATACGATTACCCGACAAATTTACATCGAGATCTATTTGCCGTCAATCAGTTTATTCCTCAAAAATTACGAGGGACTATACTTAGCAGACTACGTAAAAACACTTAGGTTGCCTGATCAGATCTTGATAATGTTATTCTGGATGGCATATATCACCAGTTCTGCGGTAGAGTATATGTTCAGCTTCTTCATCAGGTTATGTTTATGGGTTTCCACAGTCCTGATGCTGATAAAAAGCTTATCGGCTATCTGCTTATTGCTAAGTCCTTCGCTCATGTGTTTCAGCACTTCCATTTCGCGTTCAGAAAGAGGTACCTCCTGCTTCATCTTCTTATCCTTCTCGGATTTCAGGTAACTGGAAATAAATTTTTCACTTACAATCCCTTTCATGAACTTTTGACCATCGTTGACCATATGGATGGCTTCGATCAATTCCTGCGGCTTGAAATTTTTCGGGACATATCCATAAGCACCGGCCTCGAATCCATTTGTGATAAGTTCTTCATCTACATGCGAAGTATAATAGATTACCTTGCAAAGAGGATATTGTGAAGTAATTTTCTCAGTAACTTCGATTCCGGAGACTTCCGGCAGGTTAATATCCATAATGACAATGTCGGGCCGCAGCTCTTCCACTTTCCGCATGGCTTCTTCACTGTCGAGGGCATATCCTACTATCTCAAGCTCATCATATGGCTCAAGCAAAGTCTTGATCCCCTTGATTACCACTTCATGGTCTTCAACGATAAGTATCCTGATCTTCTTCATAATAAATTCATTTAGAACGATTTAGCATGAACAGCATAAAGCCTTAGAATTGTAAAAATAATGTTTTTCTTAGGAAAACACTGTCACCATTATACGGAAATTACTCTACGTAGTTTCACGTAGAAGACAGTCTCTCATGAATTAGTATATTTGTTAGAGATTTATTGAGATACTCCATCATGACCAAATTTAACCTATCCGTCTTATTGGTTGAGGATGACAGACTTTCACTATTTGTGTATTCTGAGTTTATCAAGAATGTTGTAAGCGATGTTTATACTGCCGGAAACGGACGTGAGGGTGTTAAAGTCTTTAAAAGAAAAAAGCCTGATATCATCGTCACAGATATCATGATGCCCGAGATGGATGGGCTGGAGATGATCAGGAAGATCAAGGAGATCGATCCCAATGTGAAGGTAATCATGATCTCCGGACATTCAGAAGCCGATTATTTCATACGGTCTATCGACCTTGGGGTGGATGGCTATCTACTTAAGCCGGTGGATAATAACCGACTGAAGAATAAAATCTCAGAACTGGGTAAGAATATCCTGCTGAGCCAGAAGGTAGAGAATATGATGGAAGAGCTCAAAACCCTCAACCTTGAGCTGGAGGAAAAAGTAAAGGAAAGGACATTGCTTTTGTCAAACGAGATCAAGGAAAAAGAGAATGCAGAGAAAGCTTTGATCAAGGCAAAAGAAAAAGCTGAAGAATCGGATAAGCTCAAGGGGGCTTTCCTGGCCAACGTCTCACATGAGATACAGACTCCCATCAAAGCCATTATCAGTTTTTCCAACCTGCTTCATTCTGATCTTCAGGATGAAAAGAGAAGGAAAGAACTGATCAGCATCATCGAAAGCAATAGTAATGCCCTACTTAACCTGACAAACGATATACTTGAGTTTACCAGGTTGCAGTCTAAAACAATAAAGCTGTACGCCATCAGTTTTGAGGTAAATCTATTCCTGGAGGAATTGTTTCCGGTCTTTGAATCACTTCGGCGAAAGCAATCAGAAAATTCTATAAAACTGCGTTTATCATGTCCCATCAAGGATAAACCCCTGATGATACACTCTGACCCATCCAGGCTAAGGCAGATCTTCTCCAACCTGATCTCTAACTCATTCAAGTTCACACATAGTGGTTTTGTGGAGTACGGCTATAAAATTATTAAAGGCAAAAACATTGTTTTCTTTGTCAGCGATAGCGGTCTGGGGATCTCAAAAGAATACCAGCAAAAAATATTCAAACGCTTTGTACAGGAACCAAAACCTCTGGGTGCAAAGAAAGAGGGTACCGGGCTTGGGTTACCGATTACTCAGAGCCTGATCAGGATGCTTGGTGGCAAGATATGGGTGGAATCAGCCCTTGGGAAAGGATCAACTTTCTTTTTCGAATTGCCTGGTATCATTGCTCAGAACGATAAAGAGCAACCGGATATAGCTTTCAACTGGAAGGACAAACAGGTGCTTGTGATCGAAGATAAGATACAGGATTACATTAAACTGGAGGAGATCCTGAAAAATAAGGTCAGGCTACATTATGTTGACAGTCCTGAGCAAGCCATTGAGTTCTGCAATAACAACAAAAATATTGACATTTGTCTCTTCAGATGGCATCCCGAAACAGAAATCGAGGCCATCCAGGACATCCGAAACATTAACCCCACACATGCCATGCTGGCATTGCTCGACCGGGGAATAAAAGGAAAAAACAAGGTCTTTCTGAACAAAGTTTTCGATGGCACTATAAGCAAGCCTTTCAAGAAAGAAAAAATCCTGAAGATCATGGATGGATATCTTAAATAAGCTTTATATTTTCTGTAATTTTACATCATGGCAATGCTTAAAAAGATACTAGCTTTCCCATTCCTTCTTGTGATATACATTTATAAGTATGCCATTTCGCCTCTTACCCCGGCTTCATGCCGACATTATCCCAGCTGCTCAACATACAGCATACAGGCAATGCAAAGGCATGGCCCATTAAAAGGTGGATGGATGTCTGTTAAAAGAATAGCAAGCTGTCATCCCTGGGGTCCAGGTGGCATCGACCCGGTACCACAAATCATTGTAAAAAAAATCAAAGTAAAAGAAAAAGGGAGGACTGAAAAGATATAAACCCCTTGCCTCAAGCATCAAGCCCCAGGCCCGTTATATTCTACAAAATTCCTTTCAGTTTCATATAAGGTGACACTCAAATCCTTAGATTGAGGAATATATTCCCGCAAAATATTCCAGATAACCACAGCGATGTTCTCTGCCGTGGGATTTAAATCCCTGAATTCCTCCGTATCAAGTGTCAGGTTTTTGTGATCAAAACGCGTGGTGATCTGCTCATCGATCAGATCCTGAAGGACCTTCATATCAATGACATAACCTGTTTCCGGATCGATCATGCCAGTGACTTTCACTATCAGGTCATAGTTATGGCCATGATAATTGGGGTTATTGCAGACCCCAAAAATATCCTTGTTCTTTTTATCATCCCACAGAGGATTATGCAGACGATGGGCTGCATTGAAGTGGGATTTTCTGAAGACTGATACAATCGCTGGTTTGGTCATGGTGCTGGTTTAGGTATTTTGTTTTATCTGACATCTATATATCTGAATTCGGTTGGCCAGGGCACTCCCTTGAAGTCTTCCATATAAACACTGGAAATATTCGCCAATGCTGTGTTTTCCAGTCTCATATTCATATCGATCATATCGTTCTTCACCTTTGTAAAGAACTTCTCACTCATAACGATGCGGCTGGCCTTGGCCTTACTCATCAGCCTGGCTGTCAGATCGATATCCTTGCCATAGTAATCATTGGCGTGCTCAAAGAAACTAATATTATAAACTTCGGTACAATAATGGATCGACACCTTGCATTCCAGGAATGTGTTTTCCAGAGGATAGTTCACCAGGTTATCGATGGTGGCATAAATCTCTTCGATGAGCCCGAAATAATTATTGTATGATGTTTTTGCAAAAAGGTCTTCATCAGGAATAAACAGCATGAGTTCATCCCCTATCCCCTTTACCACATTATCGGGAAAATCGTTCAGAAAAGAAATAAAATTGAAGGTATTATTAAGGCGTTTGCCCCAATCCTTCAGTTCTGTTTTATATTTAATATCTGTTGAGTTGATCACATCAATAAAGAAACAGGTTCCAGGGCTTTTAGGGATATTTTCCAGTTTCTCTTCAATCTCCTTAGATGTTGGATCACGAAAATGGATATAATGTGCCATAGGTCGATCGTATTTAGTTTATTTCAGGGCAGTTTCCTGATCATCAAATATCTCGAATATGTTGATAAATCCTGAGATCTCGAAGATCCCCTTGATATCCGGAGACATAGAGCAAAGCATAAAACGGCCATCAGCCGCCTTGACCTTTTTGAGGAACATGAGCAGTATCCTCAATCCGGAACTGCTGATATACTCCAATTTGTCCATATCGAGTAGAATCTGCACTTCATTGTTATCGGTGAGTGAAGACAAATGATGTTCCAACTCTCCGTAGTTGGTTGTATCAAGTCTGCCTTCTATTTGCACTATATTGATTTCACCGACTTTGCTTCCTGTGATATTCATAAGTTGTATATTATTGAGGTTATAATTTTTTCCATAGCATTAGGATATTTTGATCCTCTTCCCTCCGGTATTCCATTTTATCCATCAGGGTTTTGACGAAGTGAATGCCCAAACCACCAATTTCTCTATCTTCTGCAGCCTTTTCATTATCTTTAAAATCCTCAGTAGCTAATAAATCAAAAGGCCGGGCATCATCTGTAACGGTGATAATTATCTCTTCTCCGGTTTTCACCAGGTCGACCTTGATCACATGCTCACTTTCATCCTCAAATCCATAAAAGATAATATTGGAAATGACCTCCTCCAGCACCAGGTTGATGTTCATGCTCAGTTTAGCGGGTAATTCCCATGCCTCTGCAGCAGCCTCAATAAAGGCTTGCAAGTCGTGAAGCCGGGCAATATCATTTAATATGGTCAGCTGCTTTTTATCCATTGTCAGCCTTTTTATTGTTCCAGTTGATCACCAGCATGGTAATATCATCAAACTGATCTGCTTCACCAACAAAGATATCCAGATCATTGATAATACTTCTTGTGATGGTTTCAGGTTTTGCATCCTTAAATTCAGACAGTTTATCCTGTATCCTTTTTTCTGTGTATTGCTTTTCATCCACATCAATGGCCTCAGATACCCCATCGGTATAGAGCATGAGGGTATCACCCTGATCAAGCTGCAGTTCGGAACTTCCAAAGATCATATCGGGCATTGCACCAAGAGGCGTTCCATGGGTTCCTTTTAATTCTTCAACCATTCCATCCTTCTTCAGGATAAATGGATAATTATGACCGGCATTACAATATACAATATGCCCAGTCTCCACATTCAACACGCCCAGGAATAGTGTGACGAACATAGCATTATTGTTATCCAGGCAAAGCTCGTTATTCATGGCTTCTATTACTTCGTTTACCTTCACAGAAGTATCCATTCTTGCCCTTAGCAATGTACGGGTGATGGCCATGAAGAGGGAAGCTGGAACCCCTTTGCCTGAAACATCACCAATGGTGAAGCACAGGTGGTCATCATCAATAAAAAAGAAATCATAGAGGTCGCCACCAACATCCCTGGCAGGATCAAGAATAGCATATAGATCGATGCTTTCCCTTTCAGGGAAGGCAGGAAATATCTTTGGGATAATGCCTTGTTGTATATCGCGTGCGATCTGCAACTCGCTTTCAATCTTTTCTTTGGCTGCCGTGGTTTCCTGAAGGTTACGGATATAATCTTTCAGTTCACGCTGCATGCTGCCTATGGCCTTATTCAACTGCCCGATCTCATCCCTGGTCCTGATGGCCGGAAGATCTGTATCGAAATCGCCTTTTCCTATCTTATTAGCCACTATCGCTAATCCTGCCAGGGGTTTTGTGATCCTGCGGGAAATGACAATCACCAGGATCATGATCAGAACGAAACCAATTATACCGATCAGGAGCAAATCCCGATTCAGTTCATCAAGGTCTGACATGAATTCCTTTTCCGGGATAATGATTGAAAGCGACCATCCAGCTGATGGCAATGGCGTATAATACAGCCAGGCGTTTCCTTCAACCAGGGGCGATTCAAACCTGATAAAATCACTGCCCCCATTCACCATATCTTTAGCAGCATCGCGCAGGACATCATAATCTCTATCCTCAGCAACCTGGAATATATTAGTCAGTTTGTTGCCTTTCTGTCCGGCATCTGTAATGATCATGCCCCTGCCTGAGATCAGGAAAGCATAGCCCTTATCATAGGCTGTAATAGATTCTACAAAGGATTCCAGCCAGTCCAGCGAAAGGTCAATGGTTACAACGCCTTTCACTTCTTCCTGAGCGTCTTTCCGGAAGAAAGGGACAGAGTAGGTGCACATCAATATCTCCCCCCCACCATCATCGAAATAGGGTTCAGTCCATAGGGCGTCCTTTTCTTTTACAGGAAGCTCGTACCAATCTTGTTGGAAATACCCAACCTCTCTTTCATGAAGATATTTAAATACCAGCTCATCCCCTCCCCTATATACGTATGGAGCAAAGTACTCAGAATCAGCATCAAAGGTGAATGGCTCAAAGGCAATGCAACTTCCAAACACTTCAGGATTGTAACTTACCATGAGTTCAAGGTAATGTTTCAGATCCTGTGAATCGTAGTCTGTAGATCCCAATATATGACCCATATTTTGAGGGATCTTTGCTGATGCTTCCAAAAGCTTTTCGATCTTCAGGGCTTTTCCATTTCCCAGGTTCTTCACATTCTCAGCAACACTCTTGAGCAAGAGGTCACGTGATGTTATGTAATTGTAATATAAAATAGCAGAGAAGATAAGCAGCACTGCTGTTAATATGCTGATGGAGATCTTTAGGGAAAGGCTTCTGATAGATCGCACAGTTGGGAATGTTTTTTATTTCACCCAAAACTACCGATTTTTCTCATATTCCCTTTACCTAATCAAAATAAATTCTTAAATTGCATAAGCTAGAAATCAATAGCTAGCAGCCAAAGCTATGTCCTGAGAGTCATTCAGGCAGTTGCCGTCCTAATCAATTTGGAGATTGGAATTTGGAGTTCAGAGTTCAAATATCAGATATCAGATATCAGATATCCTCAGTCTTTATCAAACATCTTCCCACTCTTCAGGCGTTTGCCTTTGCCATCGCCTTCCTGGTCTGCCTTTCGGCGTTTTCCCATTCCTTTTCCCAGGGGCCATTCTTTCTTGTTTTTATCCTTGCAACGGCCAAGTCCGCGTCCTGTTCCTGATCCTTTTCCTTCAGGGCCTTTGTGATCTAAATGTGGCATGACATGAGTTTTCTACAAATTTCGTTCATCTATTTATAATTGTCAAGTAAATACGTATATATTATCAATTGACTATTTTTGTAGAAAGTAGCAGATCATGAGCCGTAAAACACAATTGCACGATATTATATTTGGGACCGACACCAGGGCCGGAAAGCTTTTCGACATCATCCTGATGATTGCCATTATTTTGAGCATCATAGTGGTCATGCTCGACAGTGTTGCATGGATACATGATGAATACGGATATGCACTGTATGTTGCTGAGTGGGTGTTTACGATACTGTTCACCACTGAATACATACTCAGGATTGTCACCACATACAATAAGTTCCGATATATTACCAGCTTTTATGGCATCATAGATCTCCTTGCGATCCTGCCAACCTATATCAGCCTTTTCCTGGCAGGCTACCAGTACCTGATCATTATCAGGGTATTGCGCTTACTTCGTATTTTCAGGATCTTGAAGCTTTACCGCTTCATTGGTGCTTCGAGCCACCTCATTGAATCACTTAAGGCCAGCCGACATAAGATAGCAGTATTCCTATCAGCAGTTATGGCCATAGTCGTAGTTATGGGCGCTGCCATGTACCTGATAGAAGGACCGGAAAATGGTTTTAGAAGCATTCCTGAAAGCATTTATTGGGCCATCATTACCCTTACAACCGTTGGCTACGGGGATATTACGCCTCTCACTCCCCTGGGAAAAGCACTTGCGTCTGTTATCATGATCACTGGTTATTCCATCATTGCAGTCCCGACAGGCATCATCACAGCAGAACTGACAAAGAAGAAAAAAGAAACTGAAAAATCTGTTAACCAATGCTGCTCCGAATGCGGATGTGAAGATCACGATACAAATGCATCTTTTTGCAAGGTTTGTGGAAAAGAACTTGGATTATAAACGAAGACATTCTACATTCTACATTCTACATTCTACATTTCCCATTTTCCATTTGCCTTTTGCCCTTCGTCCTTAACCCTTTGCCTTATGCCATTTGCCTATTGCCTTTCGTTTCTTGCTATATCTTAAACAACGATGAATAAATGAAGCATGTTAAATGCAGAATGTAGAATGGAAAATAAAAAAGCCTCCGCACAAATCGGAGGCTAGTTAACCCATTTTGGTTTGTAGTTAAAATAGTGTCTATGGTCGACTGGTTTTACTGTAATTTTGGCAAAATGTTTCGCTTGGGCTTTTATTAATAGGAATATTTCAAAATTTAGATGAGGTAAAATAATTTAACACATTGCCCTGCAAAGAGTTATTTCCTGATCACAATCTTATCCTTACGGTACGACCAACGCATCAAGCCCATTGCGACCAATATTACCGCCATGGTCATAATAAAGGTCCAGGTGAATCCCATCAGCTCGTAGAAATATATCCCGAAGAGAGGCGCAAAAAGAGAACGGACACCAGTTAGTGAGAGATGAACAGACTGGTAATCATCAGCCTCTTCTGGCTTGCAAAAGTATGCCGATCCAATAAACCACAACAAAGACATGGTAGCGGCAAAGATCCCGTAAAACAGGAATGACAGGATCAGCATATAATAGAGTTTTACACCCCATATATCTACATATGCAGGGAAAAAATCTGTCATCAAAAGGAAAAAGACATACATGAACAGGGCAGCAAATGTTATGGCTGCAAAGCGCCTGGGATCGATATTGCTCAGCAGCTTTCCAAAATACGGTAGAAGCATGATGGCCAGAATGTTATAAGCGTTTTTATAAAAGGCCACACTGGTATAGTTCAGGTGCAGGGCATCCTGAAAGAAGATATTGATGATAGTGACTGATATCATGAAAGCAAAACCATAAACCATAAAACCAATCTCGAAATGCAAGTAGGGCCTGTTTGTTTTCAAGATATGTACCATATTACTCAATGATTCCCTGACGGAATCCCTGAATTTCAATGCAGCCGGATGCTGAACAACCCTGGAATAATCAATCCCTGATAAGACATAGAGGGAAATCACACCCAGCACTCCAACAACCGGAAAAACAAACCTGAAAGCATAATTATCGGCATCAAGCAGCAAGCCATACGCAAAAGTGGCAATAAGGATAATGATCTTATTCAAGGAAGTAGCATAACTGAATAACTTCCCGAAATTCTTATGCCGGTAGTTTGTCTTGAGCAAAACATTGATAGCCGGGTAAATAATGATATTTCCAAAGAAGTAGACCAGGAAAACACCCAGGAAGAGATAATGCCATCCCGATTGGCCCGAAAGCGCTGATTCATCTGCAGGGATCAGGATTAAGAGAATAAGTGGCAGGCGAGTGAGCAGGCCGGTGACCCTGAGCATCTTCTGTTTGTTTCTGATCCGCTTCCTGAACTGGTTGAAGATAAACAGGAAGACAAACACCACCATGCTGAACTGGAAGAGAAAGGCCAGCTGATAGTTGGATCCCCTGAGGCTATAAATGAACACATATTCATTCAGAGCCAGCACCCCCAGGATGATCCCTTCGATGGCCGAATAGATCATGTGCAGCCTGAAAGTATGCTTTTCTGCCAGATTAAGGTGCCTGATGAGGTTTAGATCCATCATATCTGCTAAGGTGCAAAGGTACTGGATTATCCTTTCTAAAATGGCATGAACATTTGTTTAAGTTTTCTGTTTAATTATTAAACTTTAATCATGAAATCATTTTTTATCATGGCAGCAATTATTTTATCCGGATTAAACGGACTACATAGCCAGGACACTAATTTCTACAGTTTTACCGTCGAAACCATTGATGGTAAGGAAATCAGTCTTGAGCAATTCAAAGGCAAAAAAGTGCTTGTCGTAAATGTCGCTTCAAATGTGGATTCACAAAACAATATGAAGATCTGCAAAAACTATATGAAGAATATGGCGGGGACGAATTTACTATTATCGGATTCCCGGCCAATAACTTCCTGAAGCAGGAACCCGGAACCAATGAAGAGATCAAGGAATTCTGCACCCTCAACTACGGGGTAACTTTCCCTATGATGGCCAAAATATCAGTAAAAGGAAAGGACATCCATCCACTTTATGCATGGCTTACCCAAAAAGAAAAAAATGGCGTGATGGATGCCAAGGTATCATGGAACTTTCAGAAGTTCATGATCGATGAAGATGGTAAGCTGGTCGGTATGGCATCACCGAAAACCAAACCATTTGATGAAAAGATCCCCTCATGGATCAATAAATAATCTGATATTCATCATTCTATATAATTTAGACTATTTCTATTTTGTCCAAGCCTTAAATAGGCGTAAATTTATCCTTCAAAGAGAGGATAAATGGACATACAATCATTTTTCAAGGTAACCTATGGCCTGTATATTGTTACTTCGCGTGATGGCGACAAACTGAACGGACACATTTCAAACACGGTATTCCAGGTTTCTGCTGATCCGGCACGTTTTGCCATTGCTACCCATAAAGACAACCTGACAACGGATTATATTAGAAAGAGCAAATATTCTCCATTTCCATCCTGCAGCAGGATTGTGATCTGGAATTTCTGGGTCCCTGGGGATTTCAGTCAGGCAGGGAAGTAAGTAAATTCGATCAACGCCAATTATAAAACCGGCAAATCCGGAGCACCCATCGTATTGGATAGAAGCATTGCCTATATCGATTGTGAGGTTCAGGATGTGATCGATACCGGGACACATATCATTTTATCGGGCTAGGCCGTGGATGCGGAAGTTCTTGATCGCAAGTCAAGCTCCGCTCACCTATGGCTATTACAGGGATGTGATCAAAGGACTGTCGCCTGAAAATGCGCCTACTTATACGGACAAGTCGAAATTGCTGAACTGGAAGTAAACGTAACTGAATCAGTGAACTTAAAGAAATTTCAATGTGTGATGTGCGGGTTATGTGTATGATCCGGCGGAAGGTGACCCGACAAAAAACATCCCTCCAGGAACAGCATTTGAGGACCTGCCCGATGACTGGTCTGCCCAATATGCGGCGTAGGAAAAGAAGAATTCAATTCAATAGACTAAAATATAATTATCTTATGGAAAGTATTAAAGGAACACAAACAGAAAAGAACCTGCTCAAAGCATTTGCCGGGGAATCACAGGCCAAGAACCGTTATACCTTTTTGCTAAACAGGCTAAAAAAGAAGGGTACGAGCAGGTTTCCGCTCTTTTTCTGGAAACTGCACTGAATGAAGAAGAGCATGCCAAGATCTTCTTCAAATTTCTTGAGGGGGTGATGTGGAGATCACTGCCGCTTATCCTGCCGGCATGATCGCTACCACTGAAGAAAACCTCAAAGCTGCGGCTATGGGCGAGAATGAAGAATGGACCAAGCTCTATCCTGAATTTGCAGAAATTGCTAAAGAGGAAGGCTTTAAACGTGTGGCCGCTGCTTTTAAGCTCATTGCCAAGATAGAAGCAGACCATGAGGCCCGCTTCCTTAAACTTCTTGAAAACCTTGAAGAAGGACGTGCATTCCTGCGTGATGAAAAGATCACCTGGATCTGCCGCAAATGCGGCCATGTGCATTTCGGCGAAAAAGCCACTCGAGAAATGCCCCGTTTGCGCACATCCACAGGGATACTTTGAAGAGAAGGCAGAAAATTACTAAAGATCAGATCTTAGATACTAGATGATAGATCACTAGATCCTGTACAACTAGATACCGGATACTCGATACCTAGATACTGGATATTAGTACTGGATCTAGTATCTGATATCTAGTATCCTTTTCTTACTATTTTCGCTTGAAATTTATTCAAGGTGAACAAGTCCATCTTACGGCTGGCTATTCCGAATATTATCAGTAACATTACTGTACCCCTGGTAGGTATGGCTGATCTTGCTATACTGGGGCATCTGGAAGGATCTCCCGAAGGCTATATTGGTGCCATTGCTTTGGGCGGGATGATCTTCAACTTCATTTATGCCATCTTTAGCTTCCTGCGAATGGGAACCACAGGCTTTACGGCCCAGGCCTTTGGTGCCAGGAACATGAAAGAAAGTCGGGTCTGATCTTTGGCAGGTCGATGATTGTAGCTTTGGCGGGAGGCATATTGCTGATCATGATACAGTTTCCTATCGACTGGTTTACTTTCAGGGTGATAGAGAGCAGTGACAACTGTTGAAGCACTGGCTTCAGAATATTTCTTCATACGGATATGGGCAGCGCCGGCTACCCTGGGATTGTATGCCCTGATCGGGTGGTTCCTGGGCATGCAGAATGCACATGTCCCCATGTTCCTTGCCATCATGATCAATGTGATCAATGTTGGCGCCAACTACCTATTTGTTTATGGATTTGGGATGAGGTCAGATGGCGTTGCATGGGGAACACTCATTGCACAGTACATCGGCCTGATCACAGCTATCATCATATTGCTTAGGTTTTACGGCAACATCATGAAGCAGATAAGCAGGAGTGCCATGATGCAGATGAATGCCCTGGGCGCTTCTTTAGGGTGAATCAGCGACATCATGATCCGCACCCTTATGTTGATCCTCGCCTTTTCATTCTTTACCACCAACTCGGCAAAGTATCGGTGACAACATCCTGGCTGTTAATACACTTTTATTGCAGTTTTTATTCCTGTTCTCCTACTTCCTCGACGGCTTTGCATATGCTGCAGAATCCCTTGCAGGAAAGTTTTATGGAGCAAAGGACCTGCACTCACTCAAAAAATTTACCAGGTATATATTTATCTGGGGGGCTCTGATAAGCCTACCTTTCAGAGTGGCTTACCTTTTAGCGTGGACGATATATATTATATGTATTAACCGATAATGCAGAGATAATCGCAAATAGTCTCCCATACCTCCCCTGGCTGGCCCTTGTACCTCTTGTTATCCTTTGCAGCATTTATATGGGATGGGATATTTACCGGATGTACTGCCACTGCAGCCATGCGAAATACAATGATCATCGCCACTTGATTATTTTCCTTCCTCTAAACTATCTTCTCCTGGACCCCATGGGTAACCATGGACTCTGGCTGGCCTTGATCGTATTTCTGCTGGCCCGAGAAGTATTATTATGACCTTGTACGCTCGGAAAGCGATTTACTCCGTTTGAAGCAGATACCGGATACTGGTCACTGGTTGCTGGATGCTGAGTACTGGTGGCTAGTGGCTGGTTGCTGGTAACTGGATCCTAGGTCCAGTAGATCCAGAATCTAGGATCCAGGATTAAATTTATATACAATTCCAAATAAGTATCTATACCACTGAATTACATGTTATTTATAAATTTCTATAGTATCTTGTATTAACTACTATTATATATTTAATTGGTACTTTGTATTGCATAGTACTAAATTTCGTTGTATGTTTGCTGCATGAACTTAGAAAAAACAAAAGCACAAATGCGGAAAGGAGTACTGGAACTGTGCATCCTTTCCATTATAGCAGAGAAGGATGCCTATGCCTCCGACATCCTTGAAAAGCTCAAAGAAGCGAAATTAATTGTTGTGGAGGGTACCCTGTATCCTCTGTTGACGCGGCTAAAAAACGAAGGCCTGCTCAATTACAGGTGGGAGGAGTCGAAATCGGGTCCGCCACGTAAATATTATACCATGACAGAGATTGGCATCAAAGTTCTGGACGATCTGAATATAAATTGGCAGGACCTTGTAAAGGCAGTAAATAAGATCACAGTAAAAAAAGCTAGTTAAAAACACGGAAATCAATATAAGATGAAAAAGACACTCACAATCAACATTAGCGGTATCATTTTCCACATTGATGAAGATGCTTATGATAAGCTAAACGCCTACCTTGATACCTTGAAAAAGACATTTTAACAAAACACAGGGGAAGGATGAGATCATCTCCGACATCGAAGGTAGGATCGCTGAGTTCCTGCAGGAAAGAATCACTGATGCCAATCAGGTTATCAGCATCGACGATGTATCTGAAGTCATTGCCTTGATGGGCGAACCATGGGAATTTGAAACCGAGGAGAAGAAGTAGGAGAAGAAAGGAACCCAGCGCACTGCGGAGGATTATCCGCGGACCAAAACGCTTTACAGGGATCCCGATAACAAAGTAGTCGGTGGTGTGGCTTCCGGGCTGGCAGCTTACTTAATATTGATGTGCTCTGGGTCAGGCTTGCATTCGTGTCTTTACCATTGTCTGGCTCTCCGGTGCACTTGTTTATATTATTCTGTGGATCGCCATGCCCGAAGCACGCTACAACAGCTGAAAAGCTTCAAATGAAAGGCGAAAAGGTGAACATCTCCCAATATCGAGAAGTCGATAAAGGAAGAAGTCACACACCTCAAAGACAAGATCAACGATCTGACCAACCAGGCAAAAAAAAAAGTAGAAAAGTACAGGGCGGAATTCGAAAATGTTTTCGAGCAATTGAGCTCGGTTTTCGTTACCGTTCTCAAAGTATTCCTTAAAGTCATTGTTATTATCATCGGCATTGTTCTTCTTACTGACCGGAATAGGACTTGCCCTTGCTTTCCTGTTTGCTCTCTTTGGCTGGGGAGGGCCCATCATCTGGATAATAATGAAGCCATATTACTTCCCATTGACACAATTGTTCACTATGCTGCCTGTTTCAGCCGGTGGCTTTGCCATACTGAAAATCGGACTGATATTCTTCTTCGGTGTTCCATTGATCATGTTGTGTACAATGCCTTCAGGATGATATTTGGAATTGAACGGGTCAGGTATATTGGCATCACTGCCTTAAACATATGGATCGTCGGACTGATCATCACTCTCTTCTTCACTTTCAGGATTGCCCGGGAATACCGTCACCAGAATACCTTCACAAATAATATTGAGATCATGCAACCTCAGGGTGATACTCTCTTTTATAACGGTTAACGAGGAATACAAGGACCTTATGTTATACAATTCCTATGACTATATTCATGCTGATGACTTCCATATTGTTGTCACTGAAGAAGGCACCTTTTTCGAACAAATTGAGGTGGACCTCAACAGAGGCAATACGGAGGAATTTGTACTGACACAGTACACACATGCCAGGGGAAGAACACCTAAGGCGGCCAGAGAGCAGGCCGAAAGCACTGTCTGGTACTATCAGGAAGATGAGAACACCCTGATTTTCGATCCATACTTCATCATGGGTGAGCGGGGAAACTGGCACGCACAGCATATTGAGCTTGAACTCGATATCCCTGTCGGGAAATATATCAGTATAGATAAAAGCATGGAAGAAATTCTTAACTGGGGTCGATACAGTCCTCGTAAGTTGGCAGGAAGGACCTGGATTATGACAGAAAACGGCCTCAGGAGCCCTGATGATGAAAGCTACATCTCCCCTACTATCTACCATGAATGGGATGATGAACCGATCCACCCAATCCGGCCCATCGTAATGCAAATGGTCCATCTAATATGGTAATAACCCAGAATTAACAACCAACACCAATCACTCCAATGGCAGCTCCGGTTGCCATTTTTTATAAACTATTTTTGGCTATTTTTGTTAGTCTTACAGAGAATAACAATATCATGCCACAAGCGAAAAGCAAAAAGCAGGGATTTACCCTCACAAAGGAAGAAATACTCAATGACTACAGGATAGCTAATGAGAGCCGTCAGGCCAGCCTTCTGGGACAGGCGCGAAGTGCTTTCAGGCAAGGCTAAATTCGGGATCTTTGGCGATGGGAAAGAAGTTCCGCAACTGGCTATGGCCAGAGCTTTCAAAGAAGGTGACTGGCGATCAGGATATTATAGGGACCAAACCTTTATGCTAGCCTCAGGCATGATGAATCTGGAAGAATTTTTTGCACAACTCTATGGAAATACTGATGAGGAATCGAACCCGGGAACCGGTGGGCGCATGATGAATAACCACTTTGCCACACAATGCCTGGATAAAGATGGCGAATGGCTTGATCTGACCAAGCGCAAGAATTCTTCTGCCGACATCTCTCCTACTGCCGGACAGATGCCCCGCCTCCTTGGACTGGCTATGGCATCAAAGCATTTCAGAAATAATAAGGACCTGGCTTCTTTCAAGAAATTTTCGGTGAATGGAAATGAGGTTGCCTTTGGAACCATTGGCGACGCCAGCACCTCAGAAGGTGTATTCTGGGAAAGCATCAATGCAGCCGGCGTTATGCAGGTACCTCTTGCCATATCTATCTGGGATGATGGCTGGGGCATCTCAGTGCCTATAAAATATCAGACCACTAAAAGCAGTATTTCTGAAGTATTAAAAGGCTTTGAGAAGAACGGAGACAGCAATGGATACCGCATATACAAGGTCAAAGGATGGGATTATCCTGCCCTTTGCAAAACATATGAAGAAAGCATCGCCCTCTGCCGTAAGGAACAAGTCCCTGCTATCATCCATGTGGTAGAACTCACACAGCCACAGGGACACTCTACCTCAGGATCGCATGAAAGGTATAAAAGTGAAGAGCAACTTAAATGGGAAAGTGAACACGATTGTATCCTTAAAATGCGTGAATGGATCCTGCAGGAAAATTATGCAGACGCCGAAACTCTGGATGAAATTGAAAAACAATCAGCAAAACGTGCCAGGGAAGCAAAGAAAATTGCCTGGACAAGATTCCAGAGACCCCTGATAGAGAAACGTGATGATTTTCTTCGCATGGTCGATATAAGCACCTGTAATTGCGCCAAGACCAGCCGCATCAATGCGATCAAGGAAGAGCTGGCCATGGTTGGTGAGCCGGTCTGGAAAGATATCATGTCTTCAGGAAAGAAAATATTAAGACTGATCTGTGATTCTTGCAGCAATCCGCATAATTCCTTAAAAAAGAATGTGATTGCCTGGCGGGATGCTGTTTCTGAAGAGCAGCATGAGGCATATAATGCCCACCTCTGGAGTGAATCAGAGCAATCGGCCCTCAGGGTGACCCCGGTAGATCCGGTATATGCCGATGATGCCCCTTCCATTCCCGGCAGGGAGATCCTGAAAATGAATTTCGATAAGGTGTTTGAGCAAAATCCACTGGTTTGTGCTTTCGGAGAAGATGTGGGTAAGATCGGAGGCGTGAACCAGACTATGGAAGGTTTGCAGGAGAAGTATGGTGATTTGCGGATTTTTGATACTGGTATACGGGAGGCCTCTATCTTAGGACAGGGACTCGGCATGGCCATGCGTGGACTGCGCCCCATGGCAGAGATACAATATTTCGATTACCTCCTGTATGGCTTGCAGGTATTGAGTGATGACCTGGCCACTGTACGCTACCGCACCAAGGGCAGGCAGAAGGCCCCGCTGATCATCAGCACACGAGGACACAGGTTGGAGGGTATCTGGCATTCGGGCTCACCATTGTCTATGGTGATCAACTCCATCAGGGGTGTACATGTGCTGGTACCACGCAACCTAACGCAGGCTGCTGGCTTTTATAATACTATTCTGGCCTCAGATGAACCCGCACTCATCATAGAACCTCTGAATGCCTACAGGCTCCGGGAAAAAGTGCCAAACAATCTTGGTGAATTCAAGATAGCGGTTGGAAAACCGGAAATATTAAAGAGTGGCGCAGACCTTACACTGGTCACATACGGTTCCTGCGTACGCATTGCTGAAGATGCCGTGGAGCAGCTCAAAGATTTCGATATTGATGTAGAATTGATCGATGTGCAGACCTTATTACCCTTTGATGTAGACCACATGATCCTGGACTCCATCAAGAAAACCAACAAAGTCCTTTTCTTTGATGAAGATGTTCCCGGCGGTGCAACGGCATATATGATGCAAAAGGTGCTGGAGGAGCAAAAAGCCTTCTTCTACCTTGATGCAGAACCTGCTACACTTACCGGTCATGAGCACCGTGCTGCCTACAGCACCGATGGTGACTACTTCAGCAATCCTAATGCAGAGGACGTATTTGATACTGTTTACAACATCATGCATGATGTGAACCCGGAGAAATACCCAAAGATCTTTTAGCCTGCACAAGCGGAAAAGCCTTAATTTTATAGCGTTTTGAAAGCTGACCGCTTCATATTCCTACTCCTGATACTACTCTCCCTGTATTCCTGCCGGGAACAGAAAATTCAGGAGACCTACCGGCCTGAATGGCACCCACCACAGGGGCCTGATGTATACCTGGTCCTCCCTCAGGAGGTACGGGAAATAAAATCAGAAGAGATCCCGGTACAAGTTGAAGAAAAGATCATTATACCGATTCGCAGGGATACCATTGAAGGCATAGCCATCCGGGCCCCCGGAAAGATCGAGATCAGTAAAGCAAAGCCAGAAGTAACTGGCAGGGAACCAGAAGAAGAAGCCTTTTATGCGATCAGCTATATCAGCACCAACCGCTACGTGGGAGTGAACTTTGATAACGATATCTTCAACAACACTGATTATTATTATACCAATGGCGTGAGGATTGATTACATCTCTCCCATTTTTGCTTCTTCCCCTTTTGCATATCCTATGCTGCCATACCGCAAGCTGTCCATGAATTACCATGGGATGACAATCGTACAAAATATGTACACTCCCACAAACCCCGATACAGTGAACGTTTACGGTAGCGACAGGCCTTTTGCGGCCTACCTCTACCTGGGGCATTATAAAAATACCTTGAGCAGCAGAAATAACTATCGCCAGTACTCTGAAATTCAGATTGGTCTGATCGGCCCGGGATCCTTAGGCGGTTTTGTTCAGGGTCAAATTCACGACATCCCGCCATTAGGATGGCAAAATCAGATCCAGAACGACCTGGTGCTCAACTATACAGCACTGGTAGAAAAAGGATTATATAATCCAGGACCTTTTGATCTAAATGTATTTGCAAAAGGACAATTAGGCACATTGTACACCAATGCAGGGGCCGGGATGCGTATCAGGGCAGGCCGGATGAACTCATATTTTGCCATGCCCTGGCTTGCCAGGTCTCAGTCAATAGAAGGAGAGAATGCACATAAATGGCAATATGGTATCTTTGCAACAGGATTATTGAAGATGGTAGGTTATGATGCCACACTACAGGGCGGCGTATTCAACAATAGCAGCAATTATACTATTCCGCCTGAAGATATTGAAAGGTTTGTTTTGCAGGCCAGTGCCGGCATTTTTGTTGCTTTTAAACAACTTGGCCTGATGTATGAACAGTTTTACACCAGTCCGGAATTTAAGGATGCCTATCACTTCAGGTGGGGACACATTAACATAACTTATTGCTTTTGATCAGGTAAAGGAGCAAAAATTACAAAAAACAATATCCAAAATCCAGACAAGCTCAAAAGTTAAAACTCAAAACATATGGAAAAGCCAGGAGACAACGGTGAAGGCAAGGTTTGCAATACTTTTAACAGGCAAAAAGTAAACTACCCTGTTAAGTTTGACCTTAAAGCCATAATTGATGCTTCAATAGGAGAGAAAGAAAGCATCAAGAACATTGAAAAAGTTTTAAAGACCTTTAAGGTGCCCTATGAAAACTGGCGGATGAAGCCCAGTTCAGGTGGTAAATACATAAGCTACACTGTTAGCGTTGATATTGACAGCCAGAAGATGCTGGAAGATGTTTATACAAAGCTGAAGGCAATACCCGGCCTGAAGTTCGCATTATAGGTGTGGGGCATGGGGCTTGGGGTGTGAGGCAATTTAACCATATAGCCATTAGCCATGTAACAGTGCCCTCCTTCGCTGACCGCGTGTCGCCATAGCTTCAGCAGTGGCACAAGCTTCGGCGGGTTAAAAAACAGTGAAACAGTGAATCAGTGAAACAATGCACGCCTTAGAACCATATTACAACTGGCGCCATCTTTACATTGCAAGTGAAGATGAGCGTTCGCCTTTTTATGGCCGGGAATACAGCGAGTTTGAGTTTTCGCATGCCATCTATAATTACGTAATACACCCGCAATGGGATGAGATCGGCTCTGCCACACTTTTTGTGAAAGTACTTTTTGCCGATTACGACAAGCAATTTTGTATTATTGAGTTGATCGGGGAATGGAATGATGTGCTTTATAACGATATCAGTTTCCTGAAAAGGCAGTTGATCGACATGCTGATTGATGAAGGCATAAACAGGTTCCTGCTGATCGGGGAAAATGTGCTGGACTTTCATGCTGATGACAACGATTATTATGTGGAGTGGTTCGACGATGTTGAAGATGGATGGATCGTTGGTTTAAATTTCCGGGAGCACGTCATGAATGAATTCATTAACAATAGATTAGACTACTTCATCGCCTTTGGTGGCGGCTTCAACCAGTTTAACTGGAGAGCACTTAAGCCATTGAACTTATTTGAACAGATAGAGGCGATGGTGATGAGGAGACTTGGGGAATAGGTTTTGGTTGGTGTTGGGTGTTGGGTCTTGGGTCTTGGGTTTTGAGTTATTTTCGATATTCGATATTCGATACTCGTTATTCAATTCTCTTCATCTAATATCAAAATCTTCAAAACCCTGAGCAGGTATTTCCTGCAGTGAAACATCATCCACTCTGGCCCATTCAGGTCCCTTTTTTACCCAATTTATAAATACCTCCATCATGGTCGGATCGCTCTCAGCTTCAATATAAACGGAACCATCCCGTTCGTTTTTCACAAAACCATTAACACCCAATTCACGAGCAGTCTTTTGCGTATAGAACCGAAAACCTACCCCCTGGACTTTTCCCATAACCTTGATTGAAATACTTTTTTTCATACTAAAATATATTCTGAATATCGTGTAACGAATAACGAATAACGAGTAACGAGTAAACTGCCTACTGCCTACTGCCTACTGCGTACTGCTTACTGCGTACCGCCTAACGCCTAATGCCCAACGCCTTAACTTAAATAAGTGTTCACCAGATAAATCCCATGTCCTATTATAGTGGTCATAGGGAGGATCGATAAAAAGATCACATTTCTCATTGGTGCAGGATTTATGCGGTCATCAGTAGTTAAAAGGTAGGATGATGGTAAAGAATCCACCATGATAGCATAAGAAGGCTTGCTCCTTAAATACAACAGCCGTTCTTCTCCTTCATCTTCCAATAGATGCGGCAAGGGGGATTTTTCCTTTCGAAGATATTCCATCCCATCATCAGCCTTATATCTGAAAGTTAACTTATACACATAGCTTCCATTTATTTTAGTATTGGTTCGTTCTTTTGAAACGAGCACTCCTTTTGTCAATATGCCGTACTTGAAGAGTCTTAGTGCCCGGATAGATCTCCTGAGGCCAAACATGATGAATATCAATCCTATGAAGGGAAACAATACCACCCAGATGACCACAGGTCCGAACATTTTTCTTCTCATATCTTTGATCCTTGCATATTCAGGCTTCCCTTCAGGGTATTCAATAATCAGGGTTTCGCCATTCTGAACCTTCAGGCCGGTTGCAAAGGATGAACCCTCATATTCATTTCCATCCTCAGCCAGGAACTTGAAGTAATTTTCAAACACAGAAACTCCACCTTCTGCAGCATCAGTCGCCTGCCACCTGATGGCTTTTCCTTCTGTAGTGATCAATTCACCATTGTACACGAATGAGAGGTCGGATTCCATGGCAAAGGCCCAGAAAAATATCAGTCCAAAGCCAAAGAAAGCCCATCCGAACTGGTTTTTAAAACCCCCGAATAGAATTACGATCCGGGTTGAGAGAGGGATCCTTCTGTATGATGAAACTCGAATCATATAACATTTAGCATTTATGGTTTAACATTTAACATTTATGGTTCATAATAGCATTTTAGCCATGTAGCCATGTAACCATTTAGCCATGTACAACACCTAGCACCTAGAACCTAGCACCTAGCACCTAACACCTCTTAGCATCTCCCTCTTTCCCCTGGGTCCCGGGATCTTTTCAATCTCAAAGCCTGCTGCTTTCAAAGCCCTTTTCACTGAGCCTTTGCAGGAGTATGTCACCAGTATCCCTTCGGGAGAAGTTATGTCTGCTATTTTCTGAAAGATCTCCCCGGTCCATAGCTCTGGCTGCACATCAGGCCCGAAAGCATCGAAATAGATAAGGTCTGCATATGCTCCCTGGTGCTGATAATCCTGCAGTTTCTGTTCTATCTTTTTCAGCTTAAAACCGGGAACGATCTCCAATTGCTTCTCCCACTCAGCACGGTGCATTTTTTCAAACAGTTCTCCTGCCCTATCATCCTGAATAAGATGTGGATAATTTAGTTCCTGCCAGACTTTTTCCTCAAGGGGAAAAGCCTCAAGTCCGGTATATTCAATCTCACACCCCGAAATCTGATCATAGACAAGCGTGAGCAGGGCATTCAAGCCCGTTCCAAATCCAACCTCCAGAATATTTAATCTATCAGGTGATCTTTCCAGTATTTTATGCAATCCGGCTTCAATGAAAATATGCAAGGATTCAGAAAGGGCCCCGTAGGTTGAATGGTAGTGCTCATCCAACCCGTCCACCCTGAGGGTGTGAGAGCCATCCTCCGTTATGAAGAGCCTTTTCTGCATACCTTATAGGTTATACTGTACTAAAAGATTTAATACCTCATTAGGAAGCGTGACCTCCTGAAGCAGAGCCGCATCGCTATACCTGTAAAGATACACTCTTTCGTCCGTGGCATAGTAAACATATTGCCTGAGTTCGTCATAAACCATTACATCTGCATCAACGCCCGGCAACCACATGCTTAGTGAGAAGGTGTTATAATCATACTTATATATTCCATTCTCATGAGCGATCAGGAAGACCTTTTCAGAGATCTGAACTACCTGGCGGATGTATCCATCCGGGATTTGAATTTCACCGGAGAGAGCATTTCCTGTTACATCATAAATATATGCCCTCCCCGTCGTATCATTATTCCCAAACACTGCTGTCAGGTCGGGATCCAGGCTGAATATTTCCTCAATATTAAAAGTGATCTTCAAATCAAGCTTGTAAACACCGGTTCCACTGTAATACTGTCTGATGAAGCGTGCCGGCCCTCCCCTGCGTTCACAAAAAGCCAATATCATATTTTCATGCTTCCAGCATTTAATAGGTACGGTATCTACATTAACAGGAGTCACGAACTTAGATGATCCAAACTGATCATAGCCCCTGATCTCACCATTCCCATTAGGAACATATGCCAGTGAAGGATCGTTGTAATGGCTTACTGAGTTGTATTGTGGATGAGGCGGTGATGCGGTCACTGAATAATATATCTCTGAGAGACTATCAAGATTATACGCATATAATATGTCAGGAGAAGGTTTGAGCATATACAATTGTCGCTGGTCGGAACTGATATCTGAATCGGTATAGCCATGATCGAGATTCAGTATATTTTCATAGTTTCCATCTGCATCTATGCCATACAAATTTGTTTTCAGATTATTGGGGCGACAAACAGCAATAAGCTGCTCAAAATAGCGGCCTACGCCTGCAATCGTGATCGCAGTATACACCCGTGTTGTTGTGATTCCATCGCCGGCCGATACCATAAGGCTGTAGGTGCCGCTTTCCATGTTTTTATTGATGGGATACTCGTAATCAAGCGTATATGAGCTAGCTGCAGGATAAATATATTTTGGAACCAGGACAGGAATACCATCAGCATTCAGCAGTGAAATTTTTACCGAAGTGATCTCCTTTGAATGGGTGATCTGTGCCAATACCGGTATTGAATCTCCTACCGCAAATGCATTGTTATCAGCAGGAGATGTAAGCAGGATCTGCGGTGGAGCCTCATCCTTATTCTTATTACAACCGGGCAAGTATAGAAGCAGGCAGCAAATGGCCAGGAGTGAAATGAAATATCTGAATGAGCTCATATTCATAATTAGTTAGATAAAGGTATGCAAATCCATCATTTTCCTTATTTTTATTCTTCCAAAAATCTCACTCTTATGCTGAATTACATCAAACTTGAAAAGATCCTCTTCCTCGACATTGAAACCGTACCCATGTGTGCCACCTACGATCAACTCCCTGAAAGATATGTGAGCTTATGGGATAAAAAGGCAGGATACCTGAAGCGTGCAGATGAAGACACGCCGGAAAGCCTGTTTCCCAGGGCCGGGATCTATGCTGAGTTTGGGAAGGTAGTCTGTATTTCCTTCGGCATGCTCAGTGGTGGCAGTTTTCGTATTAAATCTTTTTTTGGAGATGATGAAAAAGCCCTGCTGACCGACTTTGCAAATTTGTTAGAGAGCAGGTTCAGCAGCGGAGATTTCCTGCTCTGTGCTCACAATGGCAAGGAATTCGATTTTCCATATCTCTCCAGGAGAATGCTTATAAATGCTGTTTCCCTTCCGGAGATCCTCGACCTGGCGGGAAAGAAACCCTGGGAAGTGGCCCATCTTGATACCATGGAGCTTTGGAAGTTTGGTGACTTTAAAAATTACACCTCACTTGAAACACTGGCAGCAGTATTTGAGATCCCCACACCTAAAGATGATATTGACGGAAGCCAGGTAGGAAAGGTTTATTGGGAAGAGAAAGACCTTAATCGCATCGTTACTTATTGCCAGAAGGATGTGCTGACCATCGCGCAACTATTTCTCCGCTACCAGGGGAAAGCTTTGTTGGAGGATGAGCAGGTGATTGTGGTATAAAAATTCCTGGGATGCCACAACCCCGATTATACGATTGAGTCGATTGCCCGACGTTTTCGATGGAGCAAAATGTTTGACACTAAATAATTGTAAAATTTCGCTTAAAAATCCAAGCTGCATTTAAATCTATACCTTTACTAATTCTAAAACATTTAATTATGGCATATCAGGAATTTACTATTAAAAAGGTTTATCCCATAGGACTGCTTGTACTGGGAATAATATTTATCATTATTTTTTGGGTGAGGATGGTGGTAACCATTGATGCAGGGCATGCCGGTGTAATGTTCCGGCTTTTAGGTGGTGGTATCGACACAACTCAAACCTTTAACGAGGGTTTTCATTTAATTTCTCCTTTAAACAATATGGTTATCTATGAAACTCGCCAGCAAGAGACTGCTGAAGAGATGAACGTATTGTCATCAAACGGATTAGAAATTAGTGTAGATGTATCTGCGTGGTATAAGCCTGAATATTCAAACCTGGGATTATTGCACTCCAAAATCGGTAAAGACTATTTACGACGTATTATTATTCCATCTCTCAGGTCATCGGCCAGGAGTGTGATTGGACGCTATACGCCCGAGCAAATTTACTCTACAAAACGTGATGCTATACAGGATGAGATTTTCCAGGAGGCCAAAAATATTCTCGAAGGCAAATATGTGGATTTGACTCAAATACTTATTCGTTCCATAATATTACCTCCTACTATTAAGTCGGCTATCGAAAGTAAGCTAAAGCAAGAGCAGGAATCGCTGGAATATGAGTTTAAGCTCGAAAAAGCAGAAAAAGAAGCTGAACGTCAACGCATTGACGCCCTGGGTAAAGCCAAAGCTAATGAAATTTTAAGCGCGAGTTTAACAGATAAAATATTGCGTGAAAAAGGAATTAGTGCAACCCTTGAATTAGCCAAATCACCCAATACAAAAGTGGTGGTTATAGGCAATTCTGCGGATGGCATGCCACTCATACTTGGAGATATTAAGTAAAGCCTCACAGACGAATGCCGGCTGGAGTTTGGAGTGCCTGGTGTGCCTGAAGTGCCTGAAGTTATTGGAGTGCGCTAAAGTTGATTAACTTTGGCTGATGGAAAAGCATCTTCTCTCAAAATCAACTTTCATTCGTGGAAATCAGTGTCTGAAATCTCTTTACCTCAACAAAAAGAGACCCTTTCTAAGAGACAGGATGCCGAAGGAGCGCCTGATCGTATTTCAGCGGGGACATAAAGTAGGCGAGCTGGCACAGGAGCTCTTTCCCGGTGGAATAAACATGAGTCCCGGGCATCCGGCTGCATTCAAAAAAGCCATTATCAATACAGAAGAGAAGATCAAAGAAGGTTTTCCTGTGATCTATGAGGCTGCATTTCAATATGATCAGGTAATGATCTTCCTGGACATCCTGGTGCATACGGGAACAGGATGGCATGCGTATGAAGTGAAAAGCAGTGCTGGCATTTCAGATACTTACCTGTTGGATGCTGCACTACAATATCATGTGATCAAGGGCACCGGGCTGGATATTTCGGGCATATCCCTGGTGCATATCAACAGGGATTATGTTCTGGAAGATGAGGTCGTTCCAAAAGGACTTTTCAGGATCGTTGATGTTACAGAAGATGCTTTATCCCGCCAGGATTATGTTGCGGAGCAGATCATACGGGAAAAAGAGGCATTAGGACTGAAACATTCACCCAAGATCGATGTGGGCCCGCACTGCCGTGAGCCATACGATTGCGATTTTTTGGGCCATTGCTGGAAAAATGTGCCTAAAGCAGCTGAGAAAGATGCAAAGGAAATAATTGACAGTAAGGATCTTAAAGCCATTTTAGCCAGTCCGTCGGATAAAATAGCTCTGGTAAAACTTCTGACGATGCGACCCGCCATTCCTATGTATCGAGGAACACATCCCTACCAGGAAATACCTTACGGCTACAGTATCTCAATTGGTGATGAATTAAAAAGCGCTTTCTATCCACATCAAATGAATCCGGAAGATCTGTTGATGCCTCAGTTGAATTCAGCATTGGAGGGTATCACAACGATCATATGTTTTGGCCAGGGATACTTAATGCAAAAACTCTTTCCAAATGTCGAAATACTAGACCTCCGAAACGCAATTACAGAGGACAGCGACTTCTTCCAGGAGCTAAAAGATAAATCGGAACTGGAGAGGCTCATGATCATTTTTAATCTTTCCAGGGACAAAGCTTTGCCTAAATACAAATCAGATGCTGTTGCTGAACATTATTATCTTGAAGATTTTTCGGATGAAGTTCGGGATAAGCTTGAGGATTATGCGGTAACATGGGCAAATATCCTTGCTGATTTTTATAATTTCTGCAAAGCATTTTAATTCATGCCTTTCAAACAATAGTTTGGAGTTCGAAGTTTGGAATTTGAAGTTTTATTATTATCATGATAATCCCTACCTTTGCTTTATTCTCTAACCATTAATAAAACAGCACATGGATCTTTCAACAAAATACTTAGGACTGGAATTACGTAACCCTGTGATTGTAGGTAGTTCGGGGCTGACCGACACTGTCAAGAAAATTGAAGACCTGGAAAAATACGGGGCCGGGGCGGTGGTCATAAAATCTATCTTTGAAGAAGAGATCACCATGGAGTACGAAAAAGTCCTTGCAGAGGAAGCTCCATCCCGTTTTAAGGATGACTATCTGGATTATTTCGATTATAAGATCAAACAACAAAACCTGGGAAACCTGATCAAACTTATCTCCGATGCCAAGAAAAAAGTGAAGATCCCTGTGATTGCCAGTATCAACTGCACGAGTTCGCATGAGTGGACCTATTTTGCCTCCAAGATTGAGGAAGCAGGAGCGGATGCCCTGGAGCTCAACATCTTTATTATGCCCTCTACATTGGAGAAAAGCCTGGACGACATCGACCATGTCTACCTGGAGATCATCAATGATGTAAAAAACATCGTTAAGATACCGATCGCAATCAAGATCAGCCATTATTTCTCCAACCTGGGACGCGCTATCAAGGTATTATCCAAAACAGGTGTCAAAGGCATCGTTCTTTTCAACCGTTTCTATAGCCCTGATATCGACCTCGATAAGATGGAGATCATTCCTACTAACGTGTTCAGTACACCCCAGGAATTATCTACATCGCTCCGCTGGATCGGGATCATGGCCAACAGGGTAAAGTGCGACCTTGCAGCTTCTACGGGCGTGCATGACGGAAAAGCTGTGATCAAGCAACTGCTGGCAGGTGCCGATGCAGTTCAAATGGTTTCTGCCCTCTACCAAAAAGGCCCTGAATACCTCAAAGAGGTGATCAAAGAGATCGAAGACTGGATGGCTGAAAAAGGCTTTGAAAGCATTGCCGACTTCAAAGGAAAACTAAGCCAGGAGAAGTACGTTGAGCCCACACTTTACGAAAGAGTGCAGTTTATGAAGTACTTCAGCGATAGGGATAAGTATCAGTAGGCAGTAGGCAGTAGGCAGTAGGCAGTACGCAGTAGGCAGTATGCGGTAGGCAGTAGGCAGTATACACTAACTTTAGGCACTCTAGCTCACTCCACACACCAGGCACTTATGGTATCACGGCCAACATTAATTATCAACGAGCAGGTATGCAGAAACAACATCCGTTGGATGGCGGACAAGGCTGCGGCCTCAGCCGTGATATTTCGTCCGCATTTCAAAACACATCAATCCCTTGAAGTAGGTGAATGGTTCAGGGAAGAAGGCGTTGAACGGATCACGGTTTCATCTGCAGAAATGGCATTGAAATTTGCTGATGCCGGCTGGCAGGATATCACCATCGCCTTTCCGGCAAACATAAGGGAAACAGATACTTTCAATGCACTTTCAGCAAAGATCGATCTGAATTTAATGGTGGATTCTCCTGAGGCTACACAGGTATTGGCCGACAGCCTGAAGAATGTATGCGGTATTTTCATTGAAATTGATTGCGGATACGGCCGTAGTGGTGTAGCACATACAGACTTTGAAAAAACAGATCGGATAGTTGATATAATCAAAAGCTCTGATAAACTCACCTTCACGGGCTTTCTTACGCATGCCGGAAATACCTATCATGCCGGTGACAAAAGCGATATCATTGGCATCTATGACGACAGTCTTACTGCCCTTCAGGACCTGAAAAACAGATATCTAAATGAATTTCCTGACCTGATCATTTCTGTTGGCGACACACCTTCCTGCAGCATTGTAGATGATCTTAGCGGAGCTGATGAGATCCGCCCGGGAAACTTCGTCTATTACGACCTGATGCAGTATTCAGCCGGTATTTGCGCAATAAACGAGATCGCTGTCAGTGTTGCCTGCCCTGTGACCGGTATCTACCCGGAACGAAATGAAATCGTCATTTATGGCGGTGCCGTCCATCTGTCTAAAGAATATCTGGGGGATAATGATAAATACTACGGTCTGCTTGTTCAATATACCGACAAAGGTTGGTCCTCCCCCGTCCCTGATACCAAACTCATTTCCCTCAGCCAGGAGCATGGAGTGATCAGGACAAGCAGCAATTTCCTGAAAACCCTGAAGATCGGAGATATTCTGGGTATACTCCCCATACATTCCTGCCTTACAGCAGATCTTTTGCAGGATCATACGCTTGTTGTTTAAGATCAATATCAGATATCTGATATCTGAAGTCTGAACTAACTCCAAACTCCAAACTCCGAATTCCAAACTCCAAGCTCCAAACTAACCCAACACCCAACATCCCGAAAAACCAGAATTCGTTGAATTCATAGTTTTTCGTGGATTTTCGATAAAAGAGCAAATCAAAGATTTGCATTTTATCGGGACCCAACACTCAACACTCCTATTGGGAGTTATTAACATATTATCAACAATCTTAACGGGATAACTAATCATTATCACAAGGTGCATTCAGCCCGGTTTTATTGTACTTTTGAGGTATGGAAGAAAAATTAACACCCCAGCAGGACGAAACGAGAAAACGCGTCCGGAAATCGCCTCAATCCCCGTCCTTCCTCGACCACGGCAGGGTACCACCGCAGGCGGTTGACCTGGAAGAAGCTGTATTGGGAGCGGTCCTGCTTGAAAAGGACGCACTCACTGCTGTAATAGATATTCTTAAACCCGATTCCTTTTACAAAGAAGCCCATCGTACGATATATCAGGCCATTGTTGATCTTTTCAATAAGACAGAGCCGGTTGATATCCTTACTGTGATCAGCCAGCTGAAAAGTTCCGGCACCCTGGACCTCGTTGGTGGCGCATATTATATAACCCAGCTGACCAACAGGGTGGCTTCATCGGCCAATGTTGAATACCATGCCCGTATCATACTTCAAAAGTACATCCAGCGCGAACTGATCAGGGTATCAAGTGAGATCATCAAAGATGCTTTCGAAGACACAACTGATGTTTTTGAACTGCTCGACCGTGCCGAACAAAACCTTTTTGCCGTAAGTGAGCAAAACATCCGTCGCCAGCAGGGAGAGATGCACCAGCTGATGCAGGATGCGATCAAAGATATTGAAGCCGCCAGGGATGCAGAAACAAAATTACGCGGTATGCCTTCCGGCTTTGTGGAACTCGACAGGATCACGAATGGTTTCCAGAAGTCCGACCTCATCATCCTTGCTTCACGCCCGGGGATGGGTAAGACTGCCCTCGCTCTGACCCTGGCCAGGAATATGGCCGTTGACCATAAAAAATCTGTCGCCGTATTTTCACTTGAGATGTCGTCAGTACAGCTGGTAACCCGTCTGATCTCTGCCGAAACACAGCTCAACTCCGACAAATTGAGAAAAGGTGACCTGCAGGATTTCGAATGGCAACAGCTGAATACCAAGATCAGAAGCCTGGAGGATGCCAAAATATTTATCGATGACACTCCTGCCCTTTCTATCTTTGAACTCAGGGCAAAATGCCGTAGGCTGAAAGCACAGAATGATATTGAGATGGTATTTGTGGATTACCTCCAGCTGATGGTTGGCCAGCAGGACAATAAAGGAAATCGTGAGCAGGAGATCAGTCATATCTCACGTTCGCTCAAGGCTCTGGCCAAAGAACTGAACATCCCGGTAATGGCTCTCTCCCAGCTAAGTCGTGCCGTGGAAACGCGTGCAGGGGATAAAAAGCCTATCCTCTCCGACCTTCGTGAATCAGGAGCGATCGAGCAGGATGCAGATATTGTACTCTTCATCTACAGGCCAGAATATTACGGAATCACCCAGGATGAAGATGCCAACCCACTGGCAGGTCTGGCTACCGTAAGCATTGCCAAACACAGGAATGGGGCCACCGGCGACATCCAACTCAGGTTTATTAAAGACTTCGCCAAGTATGCCGACCTGGACACCATGGGAGGCTTAGACAACTTCAGTGGCGATGGTGGTGATTCATTCACCATACCATCGAAGATGAATGATATGGATGAAGAAGGGATGCCATTTTAGTGCATAGTGCCTAGTGGCTAGTGCCTAAGTGAAAGGAATAAGGAATAAGGAATAAGGAATATGTAATAAGGAATATGTAATATGGCATAAGTAATATGTACTATTAAATTAAAACTCAACACTCAAAACTATTTAAAATGGAAGATGTGGAAAGGATCGTAGATCTTGAAAATGAAGTGTTTGCAACCTTATTGGAGTCGATATTGAAAGAGCGGGAGATTCCACACATTTTGCGCACCTATCATGATTCGGCCTATGACGGCCTCTGGGCTTATCAGCAAGGCTGGGGGTTTATTGAAGCGCCTCCCGAATACCGTGATGAGATCCTGAAAATTTATGAGGAAATTAAAAGCCAGCAAACCTAAAATAGTTTTGGGTGTTGAGTTTTGAGTTTTGGGTTGGTTTAGGATTACCAAGCCCAAAGCCTAACGCCTACTGCCTACTGCTTACTACCTACCGCCTAGTGCCTAAAGCCTAATGCCTACCCCAATACTTTGGAAACAAGCTTAGCCGCATCTTCCAGTTGTATGGCTGAATGAACTTCAAGTCCCGACTGATCTATCAGTTCTTTGCCTTCTTCGGCATTGGTCCCTTGCAGCCTGACAATGATAGGCACATTGATCTCTCCAATGTTCTGATAAGCATCCACAACTCCCTGGGCAACCCTGTCGCAACGTACAATGCCACCAAAGATATTTACGAGTATGGCCTTTACGTTCGGATCTTTCAGTATGATCCTGAAAGCTTCTTCTACCCTTTTAGCGTTGGCGGTCCCTCCTACATCAAGGAAGTTAGCCGGGTTGGCTCCTGAAAGTTTAATAATATCCATGGTAGCCATGGCCAGTCCGGCACCATTCACCATGCAACCAACATTACCATCGAGTTTTACGTAACTCAGGTCATACCGGCTGGCTTCTACCTCTATTGGATCTTCTTCGAAGAAGTCGCGCATCTCTTCAATATCAGGATGGCGGTAGAGGGCATTATTATCGATAACAACCTTTGAGTCAGCTGCAAAAATCAGGTTGTCGGAGGTTTTAAATACCGGATTGATCTCAAAAAGCGATGCATCGCTGCCTTCGTATGCTTTATAAAGCGCTTTAACAAACTTCACCATATTCTTAAAAGCATCGCCCGAAAGTCCCAGGTTAAAAGCTACTTTTCTGCATTGAAACCCCTGCAAACCTACTTTGGGATCGATCACTTCAGTAAAGATCTCTTCAGGTGTTTCTTCAGCAACCTGCTCGATATTCATTCCGCCACGCGGAGAATACATGATCATATTTCGACCGAGATCACGATTGAGCAGTATGCTCATATAATATTCCTCCGGCTCAGTATCACCGGGATAATAGATATTCTGCTCAACCAGGATTTTCCTTACTTTCTTCCCTTCAGCGCTTGTCTGGGGTGTCACCAGTTGCATGCCCAGGATCTGATCAGCATATTGATACACCTCATCCAGCGACTTGGCGATCTTCACACCACCGCCTTTACCACGGCCACCGGCATGTATTTGTGCTTTTACAGCAAATTTGTCCATGCCGGTCTCATCCTGGATCTTTTTTGCCAGTTCCCGGGCAGATTCAGGTGTTTCGGCAACAAAGCCAAGAGGTACGGCAACCCCATATTTCTTCAGAATAGATTTTCCTTGATATTCGTGTAAGTTCATTGGTCGAGTTTTGAATAAGGCACAAAAATAATGTTTTTCCTTGAATGGCAAACGGCCTATATGTAAAGATAGTACTATGTTAAAAAACACTATCTTTGCAGCTCATAATTACGATGCATGATACGTGCTGAAAATATACACAAAGCCTATGGTTCTGTGGAAGTCCTGAAAGGGATATCCATGGAGATCAAAAAGGCTGAGATCGTGTCTGTTGTGGGAGCTTCGGGAGCCGGAAAATCAACTCTTTTGCATATACTGGGGACCCTTGACAAAGCTGATCAGGGCCAGGTTAACATCAATGGCCAGGCCATTGCAAGCATGAATGAAAAAAAGTTGTCGGCATTCAGGAACAAAGAGATCGGGTTTGTTTTTCAATTCCATCACCTGCTGCCTGAATTCACCGCACTGGAAAATATTTGCATCCCGGCCTTCATTGCCGGCGACTCAAAGAAAGATGCTATAGAGAAGGCTGAAAAGCTTATCAGGCTCCTCGATCTGACTGACAGGATGGATCATAAACCTGCGGCCATGTCGGGTGGTGAACAACAGCGTGTAGCCGTGGCCAGGGCACTGGTGAACAATCCGGCAGTAGTGCTCGCTGATGAGCCATCGGGCAACCTCGACTCAAACAATTCTGATGAATTACACAATCTTTTTTTAAGATTACGTAATGAACTGGAACAAACTTTCGTTATTGTTACCCATAACAAAGAATTAGCAGAAATGGCCGACCGCCAGCTTCGTATAAAAGATGGGATCATATCACAGAATGAATAAAACGTTTATTACCCTCATAAAAGCACTGCTGTTTGCAGTCCTCTTCCTCACCTTTATCCCCGCACAAACGCAAGGTGTTGATGAACAATACAAACAGGCCATTGAGTCTGCCGATACTTATTTCGACAAGGCTGACTACCTGAATGCCAAGGCTTCATACCAGATCGCCTCGCAGCTTAAACCTGATGAGCAGTATCCCAAAGACAGACTGAAGGAATCGATCAGCCTGCTGCGCGTGCAAATGGAAAAGATGGCGGAATATAACGATAAACTGGCCTATGCTGACCGGCTGTACAGGGAAAAATCCTGGGACAATGCCATACTTGCCTATGAGGAGGCGCAAAAGATCATGCCTTCCGACCCCTACCCTTCAGAACAGCTTAAGCTGATCCGGCAAAATCAATCAGACCAGGCAGAGAATGAAAGCAGGTATGCAGGATTGCTGAAACAGGGTGACGATCTTTTTGCAGCTGCAAATTATCAATCTGCCATAGATAAATATGATGAGGCGGCTGCCATATATCCTAACCGTCAGGATGTTAAGGATAAGCTTAGTGCTGCCAATCAGAAGCTGGCAGATATTGCAGCACAGCAATCCGGCTACGAAAAGGCTATCAGCGAAGCTGAGATGTACCATGCCCGCAAGGATTATGAGAATGAACTGCTATCTTATCAGCAGGCGTCAGAGCTTAAACCTGAGGAACCCCTGCCACAGATCAAGATCAGGGAGCTGAATGATTTTCTACGTAAGTATGAGGCATACAATAAATATGTTTCCGAAGGTGATGATCTGTACATATCGCAACAGTTTGCTGAAGCCAGAGTAAAGTATGAAGCAGCTCTGGAGATCCTGCCCGATGAAAACTACCCGAGGGAGATCATCAGTAAGATCAACATTGCCCTGTCGGAGAAGACCGAACGCGACAAGGCAGCTTATGAAGATGCCATCGCCATGGCTGATGAACTTTACAACAAGGAAGATTATCAAGCTGCTATGCTAGCCTATTCGGATGCCCTTAGGTTCTGGCCCGATGGTGAACATGCGCATCAGAGACTGGGCAGGATCAGCGAGATCATGGCCTTAAAAAAGGCACAGGAGGAAGCCTATGCGAATGCCATCACCCTGGCCGACAAGCTTTTTGGCGATGAAGAATATGCTGAGGCCAAGGCCGAATATCGTAAAGCAGCCGATATCAATCCCTTCGAACAGTATCCCAAGGTCAGGATAGAGGAGATCGATGGAATTCTGGCGGAATACAAAAATCTGCTGGATCAATATGATGCCATCATACAAGGAGCTGACAAGCTATTTAATGCCGGTGATTATTCAGAATCACGCATACAATACTTAAAGGCGCAGGATATCATGAGCGAACGTAGCTATCCTGAAGATCAGATCAAGATGATCGATGAGATCCTGGGCCTGGTAGTAGCTACCAGGGAAGCCTATAATGCAGCTATTGCCCGTGGCGACGAACATTTCGCGAAGCGAGAATGGGAAGATGCCAAAGTTGATTTTGTAGAGGCCAATGACCTGATCCAGGAAGAGCAGTACCCAAAGGATAAGATCTCTGAGATCAACAACATCATGGCCCAGCTACAGGCAGAACAGGAAACCTATACTCTGGCACTGAAGACAGCTGATCAGCTCTTTGCCGACAATGATTATAACGGGGCTTTGCTTGAATACAGGAAAGCCGAAGATATCTTTCAGGATGAAGAATATCCTAAACAGAAAATAGAAGAGATCAATGGCATCCTTGCAGAGCAGGCCAGGCTTGCCGGAATCGATCAGAGTTATAGTAATGCAGTTGCTGAAGGGGACCGCCTGCTTGCAGAAGAACAGTATGATGCAGCCAAAGCCTCCTACGAATTGGCGCTCACCTTTAAAGCAGATGAAGCTTATCCCAAAGAAAAGATCACTGAAATAGATACTTTACTCCTTGAACTGGCCAGGTTACAAGGAATCGAGGATAGTTATAATGCAGCCATTGCCGCAGCCGACCTGGCCATGGGGCAATCTGACTACAACAAAGCGCGATCAGACTATGAACTGGCATCAGGGCTTAAGCCTGATGAGCAATATCCCAAAGATAAGATCACTGAGATCGATGCCATCTTCGCGGCAGAAGCAGCCCGCATAGCTCAACTTGGAGCCGATTATTCACAGGCCATCACTGATGGGGATGCACTCTTTGCTGCAGAAGATTATGAAGGGTCAAAGGCGAAATACAATGCCGCCCTTGCTATGATGCCGGATGAAGCATACCCGGCACAGAAAATTACTGAGATCGACGGTATCCTGGCGGAACTGGAAAGACTCAGGTTGCTGGATGAAGAGTATGCTGCGACTATTGCGTCGGCCGATGGCATGTTTACTGCAGAATCATTTAGCAATGCCAGGGCAGAATATGAAAAAGCCTCAGGTCTGAAACCTGAAGAAACATATCCTCTCGAAAAGCTAGCTGAAATTGATGCCATCTTCGCAGAGCAGGCAAGATTACAGGGAATAGAAGAAAGTTATGCTGAAGCCATTGCCAGTGCAGATGCCTTTATGGATAATAATCAACTAAATGAGGCCAAAGCAGAATACCAGCGGGCTCTTACAATCAAGGCAGAAGAAGCTTATCCACAGCAGAAGATCAGCGAGATCGATGCCGTCTTCGCTTCATTTGCCGAGCAGGAAGAACAATACCTTATCGCCATCGGAACCGCCGATAACTATTTCAGTGCACAGGAATATGAGCAGGCCCGGGAAGCCTATGTCCGTGCACAGGGCATCAAGGCTGAAGAGCCCTACCCTGCCCAGCGGATCACTGAGATCGATAATATCCTGGCCAATCTCGAACAACAGCGCCTGATCGATGAAAGCTATGCCAATGCAATCGCCCACGGCGACAATTTCTTTGGCGATAAAGAATACACCCAGGCCAGGGCGAAATATGAAGAAGCTCTTACTTTCAAAGCAGATCAATCCTATCCAACGGAAAAAATAGCTGAGATCGATGCTATTTTTGCCAGCGCCCAGGAGCTTGAAGACAATTATAATAGTGCCATCGCGGCAGCGGATGAAGCATTCACAGCTGAAAATTATGATGATGCGATAACATCTTATAATGCGGCCCTTGGATTTAAGCCCAATGAAGAGTATCCTGCGAACAAAATTGCTGAAATTAATGCCATTGTTGCAGAAATTGCTGCACAGAAGAAAGCCATTGAAGACAGCTATTCTGAAGCCATTGGCAAAGGTGACGATTTCTTCAACAGGGGTGATTATATGGATGCCCTGCAATCCTATACTGCTGCATCGGAAATAAAACCGGAAGAAGCCTATCCAAAACAAAGGATTACTGAGATCAATTCCAGGATGGAAGAACTGCAGGAAGAGCGGATAAAAGCCTATAATGCAGCCATTGTACAGGCCGACAACTATTATAATATGGCCAACTACCGTATGGCTAAAGCTTCCTACCAGACTGCCGTTAATATCAAGTCAGACGAACAGTATGCACGGGACAGGCTGGATGAAGTGACTGTACTTTATATGGCTGAGCTTGAGTCGCTGAAGGTGGAATACAGGAAATATATTGCTGATGCCGACAACTACTTCAATGGAAAGATATACGATGGTGCCATAGAAAACTACCGGACAGCAGCAAGCATACTGCCTGATGAAGCATACCCGGGACAAATGATCGCACGCATCACCAAGATCATCAACGACAATGCTATCACAGATGTGAATAAGCTTGCCCAGGTAATCCCTAATAATACCGACAGAAGATTCAACTTCAGTGAGTTGCCTGTAAGCGTAAGAAAAGAGAATTACATCCTGATCAAAGCCAGGAACGTGTCAGATCACGACTTTAAGATGCTGGTTAACTTTGGGAAGGATAACACTAAAAATGGCGGTGTCGTACTGCAGGTGCCCGAAGGTGAATCCAGCAAGGATTATATTATCAGGATCGGCGCCTTATACAAATGGTTCAGCGAAGATAACAACTGGCTGGGCATTTACCCGGAAGGAGGCGATATAGAAGTGGCCCTCATTCGTATTTCTAAATCAGACTAATATGGAAAATTATTTCGATAAGTACAGGACTAACACCATTGGGCATGCGCTTGAATTTGAATCTCCCTATGGATTGCAAAAGCTGATTTATGCCGACTGGATCGCCAGTGGAAGGCTATATGGCCCTATCGAAGATAAGATCAGGAATACCTTCGGCCCATGGGTTGGGAATACACATACCGAAACCAGTGAAACCGGCACCCTGATGACCAAGGCCTATCATTATGCTCAGCAGGTGATCAAGAAGCATGTGAACGCCAGCGATGAAGATGTGATCCTTACTACAGGCTTTGGAATGACGGCAGCAGTCGTAAAATTCCAACGCATACTCGGAATGAAACAGTGCGGCATGCTAACAGGATCTGATTGTTTAAAGGAAAAAGACAGGCCAGTGGTGTTTGTAACTCATATGGAGCACCATTCCAACCATACCTCATGGTTTGAGACCATGGCGGATGTGGTGCAACTCCAACCTGATAAAAACCTGCTCATCGACCTGGATGAGTTGCGTGCACAACTTAAAAAGTATGAGAACAGGGAGATCAAGATTGGTGCTTTTACTGCATGCAGCAATGTAACAGGTATAGAAACACCCATCCATGCCATGGCAAAGGTGATGCACGAACATGGTGGTTCTTGCTTTGTTGATTATGCAGCCTCAGCGCCTTATGTAGATATTAACATGCACCCCGAAGATCCTCTGGAAAAGCTGGATGCCATTATGTTTTCTCCACATAAATTTCTCGGTGGCCCAGGCAGTTCAGGTGTCCTGATCTTCTGCAAAAGCCTTTATAAAGGTCATACTCCTGACCAGCCCGGCGGCGGAACCGTTGACTGGACCAACCCATGGGGGGAATACAAATATATTGATGATATTGAAGCCCGTGAAGATGGTGGAACACCCGGCTTCCTGCAAGCTATCCGTACGGCCCTTTCCATTAAACTGAAGGAGCAGATCGGTACGGAAAAAATGAGAAAACGCGAACAGGAACTGCTTGGCAAAGCCTTCAAAAAGTTCAACGAGGTTCCGGGTTTGCACATTCTGGCAGATAATGTAAAAGAAAGGCTGGGGATCATATCCTTTTATATGACCAACATTCACTTCAACCTGGTGGTAAAATTGCTCAACGATCGTTGGGGAATACAGGTGCGTGGAGGCTGTGCCTGTGCCGGAACATATGGCCATTTCCTTCTGGATGTAAGTCATGAAAAGTCGAAACATATCACTGACCTGATCAATCATGGCGACCTATCGCAAAAGCCCGGCTGGATCCGGGTTTCCCTTCACCCTATCATGACTGATGAAGAACTGGATATTATTGCTGACGCTCTCATGGAAATCAGTAAACATCACCGTGAATGGGCCAAAGACTATGTCTATAATGTCCATATAAACGAATTCAGGCATAAGGATGAACCGGAAGATAAGATCGGCCAGATCATTCCATGGTTTGAGCTAGAATAACTCCGTTATTCTAAGTGTTGAGTCCCGATAAAATGCAAATCTTTGATTTGCTCTTTTATCGAGGATCCACGAAAAACTATGGATTCGAAGAATTCTGGTTTTTCGGGATGTTGGATGTTGGGTTATTTCCGATATTAGATATTCGATAATAGATTTTCCAAGGAGTTTATAAAGTCACTTGGCGTAATGAGTAACTCTAAGTACTTTAGGCACTCTAACTTACTCTAGGCACTTCTTCCTAGGCTAACTCCTGCCCTTTTGATGCAATATATATCCTGTACCATTGCTCCTGATCCATCTGCAGTTCAATAGATGCTATGGCATGTTTGATCCTTTCGATCCTGCCTGATCCAATGATAGGAATGATCCTTGCCGGATGCATAAGCAACCATGCATAGATCACTTCTTCGAGGGTTTTCGCATCCGTTTCCCTGGCTACTGCCTTTAATTCGTCATATAAACGGACACCTTTTTCATCAGTGTGCTTGAAGATACTACCGCCGGCAAGGGGTGACCATGCCATGGGATGGAGGCCTTCCTTCAGGAAGTAGTCGATATTGCCATTATCAAAGTGCTCCAGGCAATAAGGGGAGATTTCCACCTGATTGGTTACCAGCTTGAAAGGGCTATGTTTTTGCATCATATCGTATTGCAGAGGAGTGAAATTCGAAACACCGAAATTCAGTACTTTTCCGGAAGAATGCAGGTGGTCCATTGCCCCGGCAACCTCATCGGGATCAAAGAAAGGAGCAGGCCTGTGCAAGAGCAGCAGATCAATATAATCGGTATGAAAATTTTCCAACGATTGCTCTACTGACGAAATAATATGGCTCTTACTGTAATCGTAAGATTTTATCTTTCGGTCAGGAAACTCTCCGGTCATGAGTTTGATACCACATTTGGTAATGATCTGCATGCTGTTGCGAAGAGATGGATTTAACAGCAATGCATCCCCGAACAACTTTTCACATGTATAATCACCATAGATATCGGCATGATCGAAGGAAGTGATCCCCCATTCCATCAATTGTTCGACAAAATGCCGCAGATCATTTGCCGGCATATTCCATTCAGCCAGCCTCCAGTGGCCGTGCACAAAGCGTGAGAGCTCCAGATTCTCAGAAAGTTTTATCTTAGGGATTATCATTCTCTAAAAATATGAAATTTAAGATACTGATGGCATGAACATTTATTAATCTTAAATGTCACTTAGTTATTATTAAATTTGTTATTCATACTTCAAGCCAATGGAATTCCAATTATTAAAAGATATGGTTCTCATCCTGGCCCTCGCCGTAGTGGTCTTGTATGTCTTCCATCGCTTAAAGATACCATCGGTTGTCGGTTTTCTGCTCACGGGTGTGATCACCGGCCCGAGTGGACTAAACCTTATCAGCAACATCCATGACGTAGAAGTAATTGCAGAGGTAGGTGTTATCCTGCTCCTGTTCACGATTGGTATTGAATTCTCTTTAAAAAGTCTTCTGAAAATCGGCAGGATATTGCTCATTGGAGGAACCTTCCAGGTATTTGTCACCATTGCTGCCATCACACTGGTATCATTAAGGCTGGGAAATGCCATCAATGAATCTGTGTTCATAGGCTTTCTTATTGCAATCAGTAGCACAGCCATTGTATTGAAGTTGATCCAGGACAAAGGGGACATAGATGCCCCGCATGGCAGGATCTCACTGGGAATTTTGATCTACCAGGATATCATCATAGTACCCATGATGTTGCTAACCCCTATCCTGGCAGGAAATTCGGGAGCGATGGGATCATATTGGGAAATTATTTTGAAGTTTGGAGGAGTAGCCCTGCTTGTCTGGCTTGGAACCAAATATGTCATTCCTTTCATACTTCACCATGTTGCACGAACTCAAAGCCGTGAGCTCTTCCTGATCAGTATTATCGTGATTGCCTTTGCAGCGGCATTTTTCACCTATAGCCTTGGCTTATCACTGGCCCTGGGAGCCTTTATAGCAGGCTTGCTGATCTCTGAATCGGAATACAGTCAGCAGGCATTAGGGAATGTCACTCCTTTCCTTGACGTATTTTCGAGTTTCTTCTTTATATCCGTGGGGATGCTCCTCGACCTGCAATTTGTATTTGCACATCCTGTCGAAGTATTCATTTTCACAACAATAGTATTGAGTATAAAAACGATTATTGCAGGTACTGCTGCTTTTATCCTAGGCTTTCCACTGCGAACAAGCATCATTGTTGGATTTACGTTAAGCCAGGTTGGAGAATTCTCATTTATCCTTTCACGTATCGGTGTTTCTGAAGGTTTGCTATCAGGATCAAATTACCAGCTTTTCCTGAGCGTATCGGTAATGAGTATGGCTGCTACTCCTTTTGTGATCTTTCTGGCCAACCGCTTTGCCAATATGACTACAAAATGGCCCCTGCCTGATTTCCTCAAGTTTGGTTTGACCCCCAGGCCTGAAAGCACAATTGCCAGGATAAAAGAACACCTGGTTATTATTGGCTATGGCCTTAATGGCCAGAATGTATCCCGGGCGGCAAGGTTTGCAGGCATACCATATTCAATTATTGATATCAATCCTGATACGGTGAGGCGTGAGAGAAACAAGGGAGAGATCATCCATTACGGCGATGCCGGGGAAGAAGAGATCCTGTCTCATGCCAATGTTGAAGAGGCCATGATTCTGGTGAGCACCTTGCCCATGGCCGGCGACAGCAAAAGAATCATCAGGGCTGCCAGAAAACTTAACCCACACCTCCATATTATTATCAGGTCACGTTTTGTACGGGATATGAAAGAGTTCTATGATCTGGGAGCCGATGAGGTGATTCCGGAAGAGTTTGAAACCTCTGTGGAGATTTTCACACGTGTTATGGCCAAATACCTGGTTCCACACGAAGAAATAGAAAAACTGGTGGCAGAGGTCCGTGCTGATGGCTACCAGATGTTCCGTTCACTATCTACTGCTGATGAAAAACCAAAATCCAACCCAATTACAGTTCCTGAAGTTGAGATACAAAGCTTGCATGTTTGTCACAACTCAGCTGCAGTGGATAAAGCCATCGGTGATCTGAAGATCAGTACAATTGAAGGACTTACCCTGCTGGCTATCAGCCGAGGCAATGAAGTGATCTCCGGACCCGATAAGTATTTTGTGCTTAAAGAAAATGATATCATCTTTTTCCTGGGACAGGCCAATAAACTGAATCAGATCATGGATCAGTTTAAAGAAGATGGAGGGGACTGGACCTTGCAATAAAAATCACCTCGTTCGATACACTCCAGCGCGATCTTCTCTTCCTGCTGTAAGGTTGAAAGATATTTATTAATTTCATTTCGGTGTAATCCGGTGATTCTCACTAGATCATCAAGCGTACAAGGCCTTCTTGCTATCGTATTCAGAATTAATTCATTAAGATCGCCGCTAAAAGCAAGGATTCCCTTTCTGCTCTCAACAGCAGCTATGATTTCAACCATATCCAGATCCCATTGCTGAACAATCCGGCAAAGCCTGTCATGTGACATAGCGTGTAATCCTTTGATTGTTCCCGGCCTGTCAAGACTGTTCAGTTGAACTTTCTCAGGCTGAATCCTGAGGATGGCTTCTTTCAAAGCAAGCAGGTTAGCATCATCGTCATTATAACCCGGTAACAGAAACACCTCCAGCCAGATATCATTATGAAATTCTCTACGGAGGTCCACCAGACCCTGGATATAATCTTCAATACTAATGCCAGCTACCGGGCTGTTTATCTTTTTATACGAAACTTCGGTGGCTGCATCCAGGGAGGGAATTATCAGGTCAGCCTCCCGGATATCATCCCGCACTTTCTGCAGTGACATCAAGCTGCCATTTGTCAGAACCGCAACCGGAACCTCTGGAAAGTTTTTTTTAATATAATGCATGATATCCCCAATACGACTATTTAGCGTTGGTTCACCTGCCCCCGAAAAAGTGATATAATCCGGCAAGGGATTCTGAGCAAGGAAATCCGACAATTCACTTATTACTAAGTTTATATCAACATATTCCCTGCGTTCCCTGGTATGATTAGTAGTGTTTCCACACTCACAATAAACACAATCAAAGGTGCAGGTTTTATGTGGGACCAGATCCAATCCCAATGAATTACCCAACCTGCGAGAGGGTACCGGACCAAAAATATGATGATATGATTTCGTCATCTTATCAGTCATAAGCCAGCCTGGTCTTTTCATCTGAAAGGCTTGGGCTGAGCAGATCTTCCCACTCAGGTCCCGACCAGGTCCTTAAGTTTCTATGCGTCAGATAATATTTCTCCGGGATGGGATGTGTCCCGGGAATCACCTTGATGCCGTACTTATCTTCTACAAAATCAATGAAGTGCTCAATATATGGGCAAGGCGGATATCCTACCAGCAAGCCCGTTGCCAGATGAATGGTTTCTGCCCCATTTTTGATCATCTCCTCCGGAGTATATTCAACATTTCCACCCGGACAGCCTCCACAAGTGGTATAGGCAACTACTTCAAGTTGTGAATCGTGACTATATATGCTAAAAGCCCCTTCCCTGTTCTTAATGGCTCTGAAGCATTTTCCACCTGCACAGCTTTTGTAGCGGTCGCAGATAATAATCCCAATTTTGATTGTCTTCATAAATTAAAAGATTAGTTACAATGATTCTTGAGGATCTTTGCAGATGCTGATTCAGCAGCTTTTATCAGAGGGTATCCTGCCGGTGATGCTGTTAACAGTGGGTGTGTCCCTATCTGAGCAGTAAGCAAGGAATTCACAGTCATCTTGTTTTCAATGATGATTCCAATGGTGTTCGTCAGTTCTCCGACTGATAATCCGCCGGCTACTTCACCACCAAGAATAACACCTGAATCTTTACCTACTACGAGCTTAACAAACTGCTTGTGCGTATCTTTAAATCCACCAGGATGCCTGTCGATGCCCTCAAATTCCCCTGTAATAAAATCAAATCCTTCTTTTCTTGCAATATTCTCGGTTAGGCCTGCAACACCGAATCCATTATCGCCCAGGGCTGTGGAAAAGATTGAAAGTGTTCCGCTAAATGTTTTGATAGCAGAAAGTTTGTAAAGATTCATTCCTGCAATACGGGCTTCCGCACATGCAGTAGATGCAAGCATCACCGGGCTTGCCTTACGCGTAAAAAAGTCGATCTTTTCCGCACAATCACCTACGGCAAAGATGTCGGGATCTTCCGTCCTCATATATTCATCAACCTTAATAAACCCAAGTTTACTAATCTCGAGCCCTGCATCCTCTGCCAGGGAAATATTAGGTTTATAACCCATTGACAGGATCACAGCATCTGTCTCAATGATTCTTCCATCTTCCAGCTCAACATTCTCGGCTTTCCCGTTTCCGTTGATCTTACTTACGCCAACACCGGTAATGATATTGACGCCCCTGCTTGCAAGGATCTCGCCGGCACGGACAGATACATCACTGTCGAATGCCAGTCCGAGAATATTCGGAAGTTTTTCGATCAATGTAACGACTTTGCCATTTTTATGCAGTTCATCTGAGATCTCAACACCTATAAAACCAGCCCCAATTGTAACGACCTTCTGGCAATTTTTAAGTTTCTCCTGCATTTCATCCAGGTATACTTTGTTCTTAGGAACTGTAAATACATTATCCAGTTCACAACCCTTTAGCCATTTCGGACATACGGGCATAGAGCCGGTACCAATAACTAACTTTTCATAATCCACAGTATCACCTGACTTCAGCTCCACAATTTTTTCATCCCTGATAATTTTAGACACTTCATCATAAATGGCCTCTACTCCCAACATTTCAAACATTTTCTCTGCAGGCAGGATGTCATTGTCAGATGTTCCTACACTACCAAAGATATATGGGATACCACACGGGATCAATGTCTTGGGCATCATCGTAACAACCGTTACTTTCTTTTTTGGGTTCAATCTTTTTGCTGTGGTAGCTGCAACAAGGCCTGCTGCACTGCTGCCGATTACTAAAACATCTGTTGTTTTCATGACTTTTGATTAAAATTTATTTAAGCTTTTGTTTTTATATTGATCATATGCTTCTTTGATGCTCATATCTCCGGCACCGGTATATATTTCAACTTTTGCTTTTCTCAATATTCCGGCTGCATTGTCTCCCGGACCATTTCCTGTGATCAGCACATCTGCCTTCATATTGAATAGCCTGCTGGCCGTTCCCGGCCCAACACCATGTTCCTGTTCTTTCATGCTGGTGTTATCAAGCACCTGAAATGTATCCTCTGACTCATCATACACGAGAAGGTAATCAGCCCTCCCAAAGCGGGCATCAACTTTTGATTCCCAATCAGCTCCTTTTGCAGTAAATCCAATTCTCATCTTTTTATGTTTTAATTGATCATTTGTAAAATTTCATTCCAACTTTTCCTGAGAAGGCCTTCCGGAATTGCATCATTGAGTTCAACTACTGTCTTTCCCTCAAGGATAGCCTTGCTGAAAGAATCGCTGTATGGCAATTCGCATAAAAGCCTGATATTATGATTATCAAGGTATGTCCTTATCTGCGAGCTGATATCATCGTTAAGTCCTGACTTATTGATGATGCAGGCTGCTTGCAAATGAAAGTTCTCAATAAGTTCAACGACGCGTTTCAGATCATTGAAACCAGAATAACTGGGCTCAGTTACCAGAACAACTAAGGATGCGCCTGATAATGAAGAAATCACAGGACAGCCTATCCCGGGAGAACCATCTATGAGTACCATGGATTTACCATGGTCTTCGGCAATGTCCCGGGCCGTTTCCTTGACCATGGCAACCATCTTGCCGGAATTTGCTGCACCTATTGACAGGCGTGCATGAACCAGGGTACAGCCCACTCGTGTGCCTGAAATAAAATACTCCCCAGAAAGAAGCTCTTCCATGTTTATGGCCTTTTCCGGGCAAAGCCGCTCACATAATCCACATCCTTCGCAACGCAGAGGTTCAACATGATAGTAGCCCTTGTCTGTATTTATGGCATTGAAGCGGCACTCCTCCTTACAAATGCCGCAATCATTACATTTTAGCAGGTCGATCACTGCTGTTTCTCCACTGTAGAAGTTATTTTTAACAGCATGATCAGCCTGAAACAACAAATGCATATCGGCGGCATCCACATCACAATCAGCCATTACCAGACTCTCTTTTGCCAGTATGCCAAAAGAAGCTGTTATGGAGGTCTTCCCTGTTCCCCCTTTGCCTGAGATGACTACGATTTCCTTCATGAGCCAATTTCAATTTTCCTGGAAAGAATATAATCCTTCACCTTTTCAATTTCTTTTCTTACTTCCGGGATCTCATAAATCATAAGTTTCCCCCCGGAATATAGCTCCGCCGCCTTACGGCTATAAGGTATCTTTGCTATGATTGGAATCCCCATGTCATGACAGTACTGCTCAACTTTATCATTTCCCATGCCGTGCCTGTTTATGACTACAGCGAAATCACGCTTAAGTAGTTGCATAGTCTCCACAGTGATCTTCAGGTCATTCAGTCCAAATGGGGTTGGTTCAGTAACCAGGATCACCAGATCGGCATCCAGGGCAAGTTCGATAACAGGACAGGATGTTCCCGGGGGGGCGTCCATGATCACAATCTCATTTTGATGGAAGTTTTTGTTCAGGTATTCCAATGATTTGGAGATCATGGGAACTGGCTGCTCCTCACCAACATCCAGGCGGTTTTCTATCAGGTGCAGGCCCTTCTTTTGTGTAAAGCGCATCTCCCCTATCCTCTTTCCCTTCATCGACAAAGCCGATTCGGGGCAAAGTATTGCACAGGCATGACAGCTATGACATAATTCAGAGAAAATAACAATCTCATCGAGTAGTTTGATGATCGCATTAAATTTGCAAACCTCCTGGCATATCCCACATAAGCTACAAGATCCCGTATTCCACTCAGGGATCATCTTTTCAATCACTTCTACCGTAGGGATAAGATTGAAGAAGATAGCTGCATCGGGCTCCTCTACGTCCATATCTACCAGCAGCATATGCTGTTCTTCAGCCATGAGCACACTCAGGTTGGTTGCAAGGGTAGTTTTACCTGCCCCTCCCTTTCCGCTGGCTATGGCTACTTTCATTTCTACATTATATGCTAATAATAATGATCAGTGATCACATAAATTAGAGCCAGGCTTAAGTCGGTTTGCCAGATAATCCTGTACCAATTCTTCGGGAGTCCCATCCTGAACCCCTATGATGGTATCAATACCATTCTGGGAAAACAGATCCTGGGCCTTTTGCCCCATACCGCCGGCGATGATTAGCTTGACACCCAATCCGGCAAGGAATTTTGGATAAACCCCTGGCTGGTGAACAGGTGGATCAATAAATTCGACACTATCGATGGTCTGATCTGTAAGTTCTACGATCGCAAAGTTCTCACAATGGCCGAAATGCACCGTTAAGCGCTGATTCTGAGTTGGAATAGCTATCTTCATTTCTATTTTTTATTTTTGATTTTTGCCAGCTGATCTTCCATTTGTGATAATTGATTTTTCATTTCATTGATCTCATCCTGCAATAATTTTTCTTGATTAGGATTGTTTTCATTCATGAAAGCCGTATTTCCCTGTCCTCTACGGAAGCGAAATCCAAATCCTCCACGTCCGGCACCATACCTGCCAGAGCCCCGTCCGAAACCTGATGGAAAATCACTTTCATTAATTTTATTTCCTGTACACAGCCCGCTTTTCCGACCTGTCATGGACCCTTCTCCGTTCGGGCCTGTTTTATCAAATCTTGGCATAACAACCTCCTTTTATTAATTAGACATTACTTTCTGCAACATTTTCCGTGTCCAAAACCACCTGCCAGGTTCAACAAGTTTGTTGAATGACAGTGGGGGCATTCGCTTACATCCGTGTAGATGGCTGTTTTGAACATTTGCCCACAATCTTGACAACGGATGATATTATTCCTGAAATGCACATTTCCTCCCTCAATCAGAAGCACCCTGCCATCGACAACAAAATCAGCTATCTTCTTCCTGGATTTTTCAATCAAGCGGGTGAAAGTTGATCTCGAGATCCCCATCTCATCAGCCCCCTCAGCGTGCGAAAATCCATTATAATCAGCTAATCTGAAAGCTTCAAATTCATCCAGCGTCAAGCTAATCTGTCTCAATTCCTGTACCGGCACACCTATTGGCTTAAATTCAGAAAATAAGGGAGGAGTATGTACAATTCTATCTTTTTCTGTTCTTGGCATACAAAAATATTTTCTGCAAAGATATTGCACATATGTTCATAATGCAAGAACTTTTTTACTTTTTTTTGTAAATTATTAGACACTCAAATACATGAGGAAACGTTGCTTTAGTTCAAAGCATCTGTGGTAAAAGAATATTCCACTGATTCAGTCTGAAACGGACTATCTGAAAAAGGCTCCATGACAAGTTTCCATCGGTAAGTCATATTGGGTTCCAGATCACTTATTACTTCAGTGAATAAAACCTCGGGATCCTCCACTATGAGCTCATCCTCTTTTTTGCACGAGAGACAAAGCAACAGGCAAACTGATATCAACAAGGATGATTGAATGATTTTCCTCCTGAAGAAGATAAGCGGGAACATCAAAGCTGCTAAATAATAATGTGCATTGGTGTTTTGTCTTTCATGTCCGGATGTAACTGATGCATCCACCAAGATTCTACCCTTTTCATCAAAGAGGAGCACATGATATGTACTTCCTGGCAGGCCTCTCCATTTTAGAATGACAGAATCAGGCTGTACAGTATCCCCATTTGATGGGGCAATCATATTCATCCTGGAGAACAAGGGCGGAATTGCGTATGAGCAAGAGTCAGCCTGCAACACTTCGTCGAGTTTGATCAGGAGAAACTCCTCAAAATTATGAAAATTGAAGAGGTAGATCCACTTTTTTACAGGATCGAATATAAGCGAATATTGTGTTGGATAATTTCCTTCCTGATGCGTAGCAGAGAGAATGCCTCCTGCGAAGTATTCTGTCAGTGAGCTGCAGCCTTCCAACTTTTCTGTGGCTGTACTGTATCTCCAGCAAGGATATCCACCGAGGTCGGGATTTGACTGATGGAAATTGGTCAGCACCTGGTAGGACTGATGATTTTCATGATAATAATCTCCATCTATAATGATGGAATGCCCGCAGGGCCCGCCAATGAGATATTGGCCTCTGTATTGGTCCTGACAATAGTAATTATCGAATATATGCTTCGCATCAGGAATATCCAGGCATTCTTCCATCACCTTTTGCATCAGCGGCCCATCATAAAGTTGCTTATATTCCTCAGCCTCTGGCATATCCTGCCATGGATTGGACGTACCATCCCAGAATATTCCTGAATCATTCATCCCGGCTTGCGGGAAGCCACTGGAAAATCCGAATTTAACCCAGCCATGATTTTTTTCAGAAGCAGGATAAAACCACATCCTGGTATTAGGATCCTTCCAGTCTTCGTTGGCACCTCCAAGAATTTTTCCATTCTTGTATATATAAAAAACCGTGCAGGCATCGGATGATGCCGGTTGCAAAGCCATGAGAATGACAAGTACAGACACTAAGTATGTATGCAATCTCTTCACAGACATTGTTTTACAATACAAATATAATACATGTAAAAAAAGTTGATATTCTCGATCCACGGACAGCTCAGCACAATCAACAATTAACAAGCAGCAGCTCACAGCTCACAAGCTGTCGCCAACACCTATCCTATGAAGTAAGGTCCAATACCGTAATCTCCGGCAGAATACCGATACGGCCTGGGTAGCCGATCATGCCTAGTCCACGATTCACGTAAAGGTATTGGGGATTGTCGGTGGCCGGGTTGGCATACAGTCCCGCCCAATGCTTATACATATATTGGGCAGGGCTCCAGCGGAAGTTTTTCAATTCAACGCCAAACTGGAATCCATGTGTGTGCCCTGAAAGGGTGATATTCACATCGGGGCGTTGCTGGCTAACCACATTATCCCAATGGGTTGGATCATGTGAAAGCAATATCTTGAACATGGCTTCTTCGCTGCCGGAGAGGGCCTTATTAAGATCTCCGTAACGCGGAAAGCGTTCATATGAACTCCAGTTCTCAACACCTGCTACAGCCACCGGAATGTCATTAACCATCACCATTTTGTGTTCATTCCTGAGCAGTTGCCAATCCATGTCTTCATATAGCTTTACCAGATCGAGCAGGTTTTGTTCTTTTTCTGCAGGATTGTCCCACTTTACATAATCACCGTAATCATGGTTTCCCAATACGGCAAATACCCCGTATCGTGCTCTCAGCTGTTTCAGAATCCCTTTATAAGCATATGCTTCCCTGGTCAGGAAGTTTACCAGATCGCCGGTAAAGAATATAAAGTCAGGATTTTCATCATTGATCACATCAACAGCTTCATTCAAAGCACTCTTGTTAGCCCAGCTTCCAAGATGAAGGTCAGAGATCTGCACTATTTTCAATCCTTCCAGCTGCAGTGGCAATACCGGGAACCTTAGAAATGTTCTTCTGATCCTGAAATCATAGGCCCAGCGCACGGCACCAATGATCATACCGCTGAGCATTAAGCCTCCACTGATTAGACCCAGGTTCTTCAGAAACCTTGCCCTGCTGATATTTTGCACCTTTTCCGGACAGGCTTTCTTCCTGCTTTTGTGATAAGAAAAGCGCATCACATGGTGGACTATCTTGATCAGGTCAGCCAGTAAAAAGAAAATGATCACAAAGAGCTTGGAAATGTAAATCGTAAAAATGATGCCTCCGGTATATGTTGCCAGGTGCGGCTTCCACATGTAGAGGTTCACAAAAAGTGAGGCGAAGCCGATGGTGAGCATCAGCATAAAGGGAAGCCAATATATTCCTGTGAAAGTATATCGAAATGCAGGTTTCCAGGACCGTATCATCTTCCTGATCGACATCCACAGATAGATATCGAGCAAGAATCCAATCACAAATATGGGGTAGCGGTTCAGCTCCTTTGGAAAAGCCTCACCAACCACAAACCATCCGGTTATGATCAGCGTTATAGCACCTATTAGAATATATATGGATTTTCTTGCCATTATAAACGATCGGCAAAGATCGTATTAATTCTAATAGCTGGGTGTTAATTATTTATAAAATATGCAAGATACTAGATACTAGATACTAGATACTGGATACTGGATGCTGGATGCTGGATGCTGGATACTGGATGCTGGATACTGGATACTGGATGCTGGATACTGGATGCTGGATGCTGGATGCTGGATGCTGGATGCTGGATACTGGATGCTGGATACTGGATGCTGGATACTGGATGCTGGATACTGGATGCTGGATACTGGATGCTGGATACTGGATACTGGATGCTGGATACTGGATGCTGGATACTGGATGCTGGATACTGGATGCTGGATACTGGATACTGGATACTGGATGCTGGATGCTGGATACTGGATGCTGGATACTGGATGCTGGATACTGGATGCTGGATACTGGATACTGGATGCTGGATACTGGATACTGGATACTGGATACTGGATACTGGGGGCTGGGAGCTGGGGGCTGGTTAATAAACATCCATCACTAATCACTAATCACTAATCACCTATCACTGAACAGCCAGCAGCAAACAGGATTACTTATCGATTAATTCCAGCAGCTGGGATCCAAGGGGGTTTTGGGGATGATAGCGAATAATGTCGTTTGCGATCATGCGAACATGATCATAATCCTGCTGCCGATAATAATATTCTGCCAGGGTATAGAGGAAATCTATGTTGGTGGGTTCAAGTTCCAGGGCCTTGTTCATGGCGGAAAGGAAATCTTCATACCGGCTGAAATGCTGGTACAGCATGGCCAGGTTATACCAGATTCTTTCATAATCAGGAAGCAGTTCAGTGGCTTTTTCCAGTGAGGAAAGTGCTCCTTGATAATCACCTTTTTCTGCCAGGAGCAGGCCCAGGGAATAATGCGCATCATAAAAATCAGGAAACTCACTGATCATATGCCGCAATAATGCCTCGGCCTCATCATTCTTACCCAGCTGATTGTAGGTTACTGAGAGGTTGGCCATGGAAGGATAGAACTGGTCATCGATGCGGATGGCTGCCAGGAAGTTCTTTTCAGCCCTTTCAAACATACCAATATTTTGGTATATCACACCGAGGTTATGTCTGCTGGCAGAAAACTCACCGGTATATTCCATTACCTGCCTGTATTCTGATAAGGATTCGTAGAATTCCCTGAGAAGTGATGAATCCATCGCCTCAATAGGAATGCTGCTCATCCTGAATGCAGCTTGCATCCTGACCGCCTTTACCGGGTCGTTCAGCATGGGGCTGATCAACCCCAGCATTTCGTCCAGCGATGCCGGCATATAACTTTGCAGGGCCTGGTACCTGATCATGGACTCAGGGTCGGAAAGTGAAGTGATCACGGCCTGGCGGCCGGCGCTGTCGTTAAAATTTTCAAGTTCATAAAGGGCTGTGGCGCGAACAATCACCGGGAACAATTCATCCATAGCGATCTTTATCAGTCCCGGGATGGCACTTTCATCTCCTTGCCTGGCAGCTGCGAACACTGTTCCGAAATGGGGTCTCCTGCTCAGGCCATACCACATATTGATATAGGATGCAGCCCATTCTGCAGGTTTTTCCGAATGACAATAATTACATGCATTGGGACTTCCGTTTGCAATGCTCAGGTCAGGCCTTGGGATCCTGAAGCTGTGGTCGCGTCTGAAATCCACACCCATATAGTATCCACCCGTCATATGGCACTCAATGCATAGGGCTCCACTGCCTACTTCCCAGGTCTTCTCCCCTGCTTTCAATGGGGTGCCGGATTCACCTTTTTTCTTATGAAAATGATGATCGTAAACATCATAAATATCTGCTCTGTGGCATTGCAGGCACAGATCATTGGCAGTGACTGCCTCATACTTCAGTTTCAAGCTGTGAGCATCATGACAATCATTGCATTTCACATCAGTCATGTACATCTTGCTATGCGTGAAAGAGGCATACACATAATCCTCTTCCAATATCTGTCCGTCGGGATAATAATACGGTGCTATTAAGAGAGTTGGGGCCATATAGTCCAGAAGATCAGCATAGTATCCGGAGAAATCACCAAACACCGTTCTCCGGGTATGACAGCGCGCACAGCGATCGACATAAGTTCTATTATCCAGTTCTCTGGTTTGTACCATCAATCCAAAGCTCTTATCCGCAAGGCGGGCCATCTCAGGCAACTTAGCCCATTTAATATGTTCAGATCCGGCTCCATGGCAGGCTTCACAATGCACATTGATATCCTTCCAGGTAGTATTGAAGGTATCGGCTTCAAAATCATAGTTTTTGAGCAGGTGTGTAGAGTGGCAGTCAGCACACATCCCATTCCAGTTCTGGGCCTGGTTGGTCCAGTACAGCCAGTTGGTATGATCTATCGCTTGATCGCTGTATACGGTATCGACCATATGATACCACTCACCCTTATCTGTGTCCCATGTGATGGGAAGGCATTGCAATCGGCCTCCTTCAAAAGGGACCAGATATTGTTGCAAGGGGCGGTATCCAAAGGTGTATGCGATCTCAAACTCACCCATTTCTCCATCCGGTCCCGAGGTCCACACAAAAAATCGTTCATCTTTTTTATAGAAACGATGTGTTTCACCATCAAATTCAAAGGTGGAGTTGTTGAAATCACCCAGCACATTCTCATCCGTAGCATGAGCCATGGCCAGATCATGGTCGGAGCCTTTCCACAGGTCGAATTCTTTCTGGTGACATTCAATGCATGATTCACCGCCGGTGAAGGTAGGTTGCCCATACATGTTATCCGGTTCCTGCATAGACGGAAGGTGGTACATCAACAGATAGAGTGGAAAAGCAAATACGATCAGCACCGCTGATGCCAGTGCCAGCTTGTTCCAGCCATTACTCATATCTGTATTTGATCTGTCTGTCATGCGTATGTCAATTGCGACTTACTGTATGAATTCCTTTTGATGGTTTTACTCAGGTCAGCTTTGATCTGTCCTCCTTCTATGCTCAATGAATAAATATCCAGAGCCCTGGGTGCCGGCGGGCTAACCACATCTCCTCCCCTGTTGAAAGAGGATGCATGGCATGGACAATCAAACAGGCCACTGTCTTTGTTCCATGTGATTGCACAGCCAAGGTGTGTACATTGCAGAGAAAGGGCCAGCAATCCGCCATCATTCATCCTGACAAGGTAAAGCTTGTCGCTCCTGAAAGCGGTAACGGATCCATTTTGTATATCTTCAAGCTTCCCTAATACTTTAAGATCTTGTTTTTTATAGGTCGATGCTTTTCTCCCCCCGGAGGTCAGGAAAGCTATGGTTGCACCTGCAATTTCGAGCATTGATATGGATATCAAGGCTATCCATAAGGCCTTGATAAAGCTTCTTCTGGAAACTTTATTGCTTTCGCCCTTATTTATATTCTGCCTCTCTTCCATCCGTATATTTTAAAACGCCCAGGTCAGCGACATGGCCGCACCTCTGAAAAATATTCCCGTAAACATAAGCACCAGGTAAGCTACTACCAGGTATGTGAATATCCAGAGTTGCATTTCTGTTCTGCCGGCTTTAAAGCCTTTTTTTACAAAATAGCCCAGTCCCATTAAAAACATTGCCCATATCAGCAGTGGAATGAGCCCGTTGGAGATCAGTTCAGGCCATTTGGGTAGCCACGTACGGAAATCGATAAGATATTCTCCCACAAGGATCCCCGCAATGGTCAGGATAAACGATGTAGCTGCCGCCAGGTACACGACCTTCAAACCTTTTGGAGTATAGAACCAGGTTCCCGGACTGCGTTTATCAGGTTTCATATAGGGGAAACTAAGCAACCATATCACGGCTAACATGGGAATGACAAAGACGGCCACCGTGGGATGAAAATGCAAGAGGAGTTCCTGTACACCGGAAAAATACCATGGCGCCTTTACCGGGTTTGGGCTGAAAGAAGGATCGGCCCTTTCCAGCAATGGGGCATGAACAAATACACTCAATAAAAGGATAAAGGCCAGCAGAGCCAATCCTATGGCCACCTCACGCTCGAGCAGATTGGGAATACTGGGCACCATCTTATTCTGATTGTCATTTTTATCCTGTGGAACGATCACCCCTCCCGCTTTCCTGATCTTCCAGAAATGGAATACCAGCAATGCCAATAAGGTTAGTGGCAGTACTCCTGTATGAAGGTTATAGAATATCAACAATGTAGGCCCACCCACCTGTTCACCGCCCCTGACAGCATCCTTAAGCCACTCTCCGGCCAAGGGGACATACTCAAGCATATTTGTACTTACCGTAACGGCCCAGTATGATAGCTGGTCCCACGGCAGCAAATAGCCTGTAAAGTTTAATAATATGGTGAGGGCCAGGAGAAATATGCCGATGATCCAATTAAAACGGCGCGGAGGGTAATAGGCCTGAGTGTAAAATACCCGTAATAGGTGAAGAAACACGATCACCACGATCAGCATCCCACTGAAGTGGTGTATATTCCTGACAAAATTACCAAAGACAACTTCCGATTTGATAAATAGTATGGAGTCGTAGGCTCCGGCGGGCGTGGGCTCATAAACAAACCTCAACAAAATCCCTGTGATGGCCTGTAAGGTAAACAAAAGCATTGCCATCCCGCCCAGACCAAAGGTCCTCTTAAAAGCCAATGATGAAAGCCTGACTTTTTCAGGATGAACCATCAAAACCACACTATGCCAGAAGGAGATCTTTTGCTTCATATTTTACTTTGCCGGCGGCCTTTCCAGGTATCTTTGAATGAAGAGTAAAGGTATAAAAATAGGTCTAAGTGATTCCGTGGAATAAGTATAAATTACCGGGTTATCATTGAATCTTAAGCTAAATATTTAATAACTTAGCAGCATTGTCCAATGACAAAATTCACGGACTTTACATAAATAATAACCAAAACGATTAAGAAACATGAAAAATCTGAAGATCATCATCAGCCTGTTGCTGTTTGGCCTTTTTATAAATGGAGCCAATGCACAGAAAATTAAGGTAGAAAAAGGCGAAATGAGCAGTTTTATCGGCATTACGGAGCTAAACATTGAATATGACTACTCAGAAATGGGTGTAGGTAAATTTAAAACGGAGGCTGCCTATATTGAAAAGAAGAAGAATGACTATAATGATGATGAGCCCGGAAAAGGCGATAAATGGGAAAGCGAATGGCATGCTGATAAAGAAAATACTTATCAGGTCCAGTTTGAGCAGATGTTTAACCTGGTCATGTTGAGTGCAGAAACCGGGATGAGAGTTGGACCTTCTCCTGACTCTGAGTACACCCTTATCGTAAAAACTACCTTCCTGGAACCAGGATATAATGTAGGAATATCCAGCAAAAGAGCTTCTATCAATTTAGAATTCCTGCTCGTTAAGACTGAAGACCCGGGCAATGTGATCACCCTTATCTCCATGACAAAAGTACCTGGAAGTGGATTGTTTGGCAATGATTACAATACAGCGTCACGTATTGGTGAGGCCTATGGCAATGCCGGCAGAGAGTTGGCTCAGTATATTATTAAGAAAGGCCTGTAGGAACTTTGATATCTGATACCTGATATCTGAAATCTGAAGTTAATCTTCGGTGTTCGTTCTTCGTTCTTCGGTATTCGGTTTACTCCTTACTCACCTAGAGTTCCCCTACTTTATTCACAATCAGGTTAATATTGTGAATAAACAGAGTCTCACCCCAGGAGTTGGACTTAAACCTTAAGTCGATCTTATCCCCTTCCTGCAGACGTAACAAACCGTGCGTAGAAGCTGAGCCAATATCAAGTGCAGCAAGTTTTCTGAGGAACCGAATCTTTGTTTTGCTTGAAGTGAAAGTCTCGACTGAATAATGAAATATCACACCCTCTACCTGGAAATTATTAGATCCTGAAAATGAGAGACATACTTCCACTTTATAAAGGCCATCTTCGCCGATAATAATTTTATCAGCAGTCAGGTCCTCAGTATCAGTACTGGTATTACCAAATGTTTCGCCTTCAGTTGCACTTTTCCATCCATAATAATCTGAACTAGTAGGTAAGAAATTGTTGTATGGAGAGGAATTATCCTCAAATAGTTCTGCAGCCTCGTACATCTGCATCTGCTGGTTAATGGTAAAGGAAGAATTTCCGGATTGAACCATCTGCCACTTACCTCCTGCCCAGTAATAAAATCCCGTGGGGATCAGATCGGTATCTCCTGTATTAAATATCAGCAAACCTTCAACCGGATTTTCCACCGGAGTTTGATCAGAGTCAAGGTCGGTGATCACCATCCTGGGAATGAGTAAGCCTTTGTCAGCAGCATTAATATCCAGAATTGCCGCATCGTTGGGAGCTGAGCCATCGGTATTAATGGCTACCTGGGCTTGCATCCCCATTCCCAGAAAAAGGAATAGAGGTACTACCAGAAGTACTGTACGTTTCATAATTTACTGTATTAAATTTTGTCTTTTGGGTTATTGGGTTTCTAGCTGCATGGTCGGCAGCTTATTTTTTTCAAACTCTTTAACAAATTAGCTGTGTATTTGTTCTCCAGGCTTTTCAATTAAAAACTCTAGATAAAAAACACAATTTCCTGACCTCATAAATAATTAATTTTGAGGTATAAAAGACCTTAGAAAGATGCTCTGGTTGTTTATTTGCCTAGGTGGTATTTTGCCAACTGTGTGCAAATATATAACATCATGTTTTGAAAAACAAGGATTTTCAGGTATAGTTTCCTATTAAATACCTATAAATGACATTCAACATGTAAGTATTTTCCTGCAATACAATACCTTTGCAGGATCAAGAGCTTAAGAGTATGTTCACTTTTATTGCGTTAATATTATCTGTTGTATTGCAGTTTGTAGCATTTATCAGCGCCATCTGGCTGATCAAATATGCAAAGAACAGAATAGCCTGGATACTCATTGCTATCGCGCTGATATTCATGGCTATAAGAAGAATCTTTGACCTGCTTACATTGCAGGGAATCAAGGAGGTACATGACTATACCCTGGTAGATCAATGGCTTGGTATCCTTGTATCTGTGATCCTGGCATTTTCAGTGATAGGTATTGCCAGGATACTATATTCAGCCAATAAGGCTGAAGAGTCCAGGGAAGAATCAGAAAAACGTTTTAGCACCCTTTTTCATAATAGCAGTGATGAAATTTTCCTTGCCGACATAAATGGAAATTTCCTGGAGGTGAACCAGGTGGCCTGCGATTCCCTTGGATACAATCAGGCAGAAATCAAACAAATGAATTTTGCAGATATTAAAACGCCAAAGTACGTTGACAAGGTTAAAGAAAACATACAATTGATCCTGGCGAGGGGAAAACATACATATGAATCGGAGCACCTGAGCAAGCAGGGCCAGATATTATCGCTGGAGATGAAGAGCCGTCTAATCAATTACCAGGGCAGCAAAGCCATCCTTTCTATTGCCAGGGATATTACAGAGCGTAAGCACCTTGAAAGGAAAATTCTGAGGGCTGTCATTGATGCAGAAGAGCGCGAGCGTGAGAGAATAGCAAGCGAGATCCACGATGATCTTGGGCCTTTGATGTCGGCCATTAAGCTTTATGTAAATGAACTGGAATCAGAAGATCTTGATAAAGCTGAGCGAAGCGAATTCCTGCTAAAAGCCACGGAAATTCTCGACGAAGCCATTTCTTCCACAAGGACAATCGCCAACAACCTGACCCCCAGGGTAATCATCAATTTTGGCCTGATCAAGGCGGTAGAATCGTTTTGCAAAAAATTAAATCTCAGTCAGAAAGTCAACATTGTTTATGAAGCCTCCATCACGGACCGTTTTGATCAAACCATTGAGCTGGTCCTCTACAGGGTGATTACTGAACTTCTTAACAACAGCATCAAACATGCATCCGCATCTAAAATAGAAGTACATCTGGAGAAATTCGATAATATTTTGCAGCTCACTTATATGGATGACGGCATCGGATTTGATCTCGACAAAGTGCTTAAGCAGGAAGGGAGTGGCATGGGACTGAAGAACATTATCAGCCGATTGCGTTCCATCAATGGAACCTACAGGATACACTCTAAAAAAGAAGCCGGAACACTGGTAATTGTAGAGGTAAAGCTTCCTTCCGATTCGTTTAAATAGTATTACATTTGCAAGACAATGGAGCAATCAGACAAGAATCTTAAGATCCTAATTGTTGACGACCACGAGTTCTTCAGGAATGGGTTGAAAATGGTGGTTAACAGGTTGAAATATGCAAGTGTGCTTGGGGAAGCTTCCAACGGGAAGGAATTTCTCGAGTTGCAAGACGAAAAGCAAGCTGACCTGGTTCTGCTGGATCTTCAGATGCCAATTATGGACGGAATAGAGGCCAGCGAGATCGCGATCAAGAAATTTCCAAATCTGAAAATCGTGATCCTCACCATGTTTGATGATGAGGAATACATCGACAAGATGATGGATATTGGGGTGCATGGCTTTCTACTCAAGAACATTACCAAGGAGCTCCTCGACCAGGCATTACAATCCATCGCCTCCGGCAACACCTATTATTCACCTGAATTATGGTCATATTTCGGAAAGAAATTCGCTGAGCAGAAAAAGGATGATAAAACAGAACTTCATTTCACCAGGAGAGAAAAAGAGATCCTCCAGCTGATCTGCGACGGGCTCAGCAATCGTGAGATTTCAGAAGAATTATTTATCAGTGAGCGAACTGTAATAGGTCACAAATCCAACCTTCTTTCAAAGACTAATTGCAAAAGCACAATTAGCCTGCTTTCTTTTGCGATAAAGAACAAATTGGTGACAATTTAGCACCTCACCCCCTTAACCCCCTGTCCCCCTTTGCCCCCTCTCCTCAAGGAGAAGGGACCAGGGGGTAAAGTACGTGCGCGTATTAACGCATAAGACTGTAAATCTACACCTTACATGCCAATCTAGCACCCAACACCCAACACCCAACACCTTAAATTTGCAGTTTTTTACTGGTTTTCACTTTCATCCCTTCCTGTTTTTACCGTTTATTGTCATACTTCTTTACACCCCAAAAACGGTACTTTCCCACCTTGTGCCATACCCCTATCCCGGACTAATTTAGCATCATAAATTTTTCATAAACTATTAAAACAAATCACCATGGAAACAAAAAAGATTTTGATCGTAGATGACGACATCGATGTGATCACCGTAGTTGCTGCTATCCTTAGCAAAGAAGGGTATGAAGTAATTTCTGCCAACGATAAGATCGAAGGCATTAAGAAAGCCTGGGCTGAACAACCCGATCTGGCTATCCTCGATGTGATGATGACCACACATTTTGAAGGCTTTGAGATGGCCAAGGAATTGAGTGAAAATCCGGAATTCAAAAACATGCCTGTTTTGATGCAATCTTCTATTGACATCCTGACCACCACCAAGGCCAGTGTGCAGGAAATGGCCAGGGAATTCAGGAATGACCCGAGCTACCGCGAACTGGATGTACTGCTTATTAAAGATGTGATCACAGGCAATGCCGGTATCGATTACAGGAGTGAAGAAGGCCCGTCGATCTGGCTCAATGTTGACGGTTTCCTCAGAAAACCTATCGAAGCTGACAAACTGATAGCAGAGGTAAAAGGCCTTTTCGAAAAGAAAGCAGAGAAGGTATCAGCATAATAAACACGCACAAGTAACCCCCTAATTCCTACAACAATGAATGACGTAGTAGATAACATCTTAGAAGCAAAAGCCGGAGCAGGCCAGGATCAGCTGATCCCCATCCTGCAGGCGATACAGGAAAAGGCGGGCTACCTGTCAGAAGATTCTGTGGTGAAAGTTGGCAGGCATCTCCATATGCCTGCCAGCAAAATTTTTGGAGTAGCTACATTCTATAACCAATTCCGCTTCGAACCCCAGGGAGAATATCATATCCAGGTATGCCGCGGAACGGCATGCCACGTGCTGGGATCAGCCACAGTACTGGAAAAGATGCAGGATTTGCTGAAGATAAAACCCGGACAAACTTCCCGTGATGGTTTGTTCAGCCTCGAGGTTGTCGCCTGTATTGGTGCATGTGGCCTGGCACCCGTTATTTGCATCAATGGCGAATTTCACGCCAAAGTGAATGAAAACAGCATTGAAGAGATCATAGCAAACTGCAGAAAATCGGAAGCCCAATCATGATAAACACGCACAAATATCAACACATGGAAGTACTCAGACAATATCTTAAGCACCCGAGGGCACTGGAAAGCTTCTCAGAAACCGAAGTTCAACAACTTAAAATGCTGAGGCATGAGGACACCAGGCACCCCATCATTTATATTGGTGCAGGTACCTGTGGGTTGGGAGCCGGTGCAGACAAGACCATGACAGCCATTAACAATTGGATAGCGAAAGAAAATATTGAAGCCTCTGTTATCCAGGTTGGTTGTATCGGACTTTGCGCAGCTGAACCCATCGTTGACATCCAATTGCCAGGAAAAACGAGGATATCCTTTCAGAATATTACCGGGGACAAGGCTGAAGATCTGCTTGAGCAGGTTTTTAAAGGTACACCTGATACAGACCTGGCCATAGGGCAGTTCAGGCAGGAAAGTCTGGAAAGCTATTCCGGCATTCCATTTATGGATGAACACCCATTCTTTGCCCCTCAAACCAGGATGGTGCTGAAGAGCTGCGGAATCATCAACCCCGCTTCAATTGAAGAATACATTGCCCATGATGGTTACAGAAACTTTCTGAAACTCATTACAGAGAAGAGCCCCCTGGAAGTATGCGAAATGATTGCGAAAAGTGGATTACGCGGCCGAGGTGGCGGGGGATTCCCAACGGGTACTAAATGGGGCTTCGCTTTCCGTCAGGAAGCCGACCAAAAATACCTGATCTGCAATGCCGATGAGGGTGACCCAGGTGCTTTTATGGACCGTGCTGTGATTGAAGGCGACCCACACAGGCTGATCGAAGGTATGGCCACAGCAGCTTATGCTATCGGAGCTTCAAAAGCATATGTTTATATCAGAGCTGAATACCCACTGGCCATTGCCAGGCTGAAGGAAGCCCTTAAGCAAGCTAATGAACTGGGATTGCTGGGCAAAAACATTAATGAAAGTGGTTTTGATCTGGAATTTGTGATCAAGATGGGCGCCGGAGCCTTTGTTTGTGGTGAAGAAACAGCCCTCATCCATAGCATTGAAGGAAAACGTGGTATGCCACGCCCCCGTCCACCCTTCCCTGCCGTAAAAGGTCTCTTCGGGAAACCTACGATCATTAATAATGTAGAAACACTGTCGAATATACCATCGATCATAGAAATGGGTGCTGAGCACTTCGCTTCCATTGGAACCGAAACCAGTAAAGGAACTAAAGTATTTGCTCTATCCGGCAAGGTAGCCCTAACAGGTCTTATCGAGATCCCCATGGGTACGACGGTACGTGAGATCATTTTCGATATTGCCGGCGGCATCCTCAACGAGAAAAAATTCAAATCTGTGCAGATCGGAGGCCCATCTGGTGGATGTATCACCGAAGAGAACCTCGACATACAGATCGACTATGAATCCCTGCTCAGTGCCGGAGCCATGATGGGCAGCGGCGGACTGGTTGTTATGGATGAAGACACCTGCATGGTAGATGTAGCCAAGTTTTTTATGGATTTTATCCAGCGTGAGAGCTGTGGTAAATGTATCCCCTGCCGGGAAGGTACCAAACGCATGCTGGAAATACTCGAAAACATCACCCACAAGCCCAATGGTGGAAACACAGATGCATTAGAGCGCTTCAAAGGGGTCATGCAACTGGAAAAGCTGGGTAAAGTGATCAAAGAGACCTCTTTGTGTGGCCTGGGCCAGACTGCTCCCAACCCTGTACTCAGCACCCTACGCTGGTTCAGAAATGAATATGAAGAACATATTTTCGAAAGAAAATGCCCTGCCGGGGTCTGCACCGAGTTGAGGACCTTCTCCATTGATGTTGATAAATGCACCGGCTGCACCCTTTGTGCAAGAAAATGCCCTACCGGGGCTATCATTGGATCAAAGAAAGCCCCTCACTTCATCGTCGATAGCAAATGTATTGGTTGCGGCACATGTGATGAAGTATGCAAATTTAATGCAGTGTCGATCAATTAAGAACCGCTTAAAGAATAGAGAAATGAGTTTTGACATCGAAATAAATAATAAGAAAGTAAGTGCTGAAAATGGTGAGACCATCCTTGATGTCCTGAGCAGGAATGGCATCCATGTTCCTACGCTCTGCCATATGAAGGACATGTTCCCGAGCGGATCATGCCGTATGTGTGTTGTAGAAATGGAAGATAGTGGGAAGCTGGTATCTTCCTGCTCTTTCCCTGTTTCAGAAGGTATGAAAGTGCAAACACACTCCAATAAGGTAATCGAATCGAGGAAGACCATCGTAGAGTTACTGCTTTCGAATCATCCCGATGACTGCCTCTATTGCGTGCGCAATGGGAATTGTGAACTCCAGGGCCTGTCTAAACAATTGAATGTGACTGAACGCAGGATTCATGGTATAAAGAACAACTTCAGCCTCGACCAGTCGAGTCCGAGCATCGTTCGCGATCCTGACAAATGCATCCTCTGTGGAAGGTGCATCAGGGTATGTGAAGAAGTGATGGGCGTTTCAGCCATTGATTTTATCAACCGTGGGAGCAAAACCGTGATCGGTACGGCCTTCAATGGGGGACTGAATACCTCAAGCTGTGTAAATTGCGGACAGTGCATCATGGTGTGCCCTACCGGTGCCCTGACGGAGAAGAATCACTTTGCAGAGATCACCGAAGCCCTGAGCGATACATCTAAAACACTGGTCGTACAGTATGCTCCTGCTATCTCTGTCTCGCTGGCCGAAGCCTTTGGTATGGAGCCGGGAAAAGATATCAACGGGATTCTGAATGCAGCACTGAGGAAGATCGGTTTCAAGACCGTCTTCGACACTACTTTCTCTGCCGACCTCACTATCATGGAAGAGTCAGCGGAACTTATACAGAGAATACAGGATGGTGGCACCATGCCGATGATCACAAGCTGCTGCCCTGCGTGGATCAAATATGCGGAAGAGTTTGCTCCTGATTTTATTCCTAATCTCTCTAGCTGTAAATCACCTCAGCAAATGATGGGTGCAGTAATCAAAAGCTACTGGGCAGAGAGCGAAGGAATCAAGCCTGAAGATATATATTCTGTTTCCATCATGCCCTGTACCGCAAAGAAATTTGAGGCACAGCGCAATGAGATGACCAGGCACGGCATCACAGATGTGGATGCTGTCCTCACCACCCGTGAGCTAGCCGACTTCATTAAAATGCATGGGGTGGATATTCATAAGCTTGAGCCGGAGATGGCTGATTCTCCAATGGGCTTCAGGAGTACAGCAGGAAAGCTGTTTGGAGCATCCGGAGGTGTTATGGAAGCTGCTATTCGTACCGCATACTACAAGATCACAGGCAAAGAGCTGGTGAACTTCCAGGTACCTGAGATCAGGGGACTGAAGGGAAGAAAAGAAGCCAGATTGCAGATCGGCGACCTTGACATTGGTGTAGCTGTAGTCAGTGGATTGGAAAATGCCAGGATCCTCCTTGATGAGATCAGGAATGGCAGGAACGACATCCACTTTATCGAAGTGATGGCTTGTCCGGGCGGATGTATCGCAGGAGGCGGACAGAGGATAGGTGCTGAAAAGGAAGCCATCATCGCCAGGATGAAAAGCCTCTACACCATCGATGAAAATGAAAGCATCAAAGTATCGCATAAGAACCCGGATGTCATTGAGATCTATGACAGATACCTGGGCTCCCCTTGTGGGCATAAGAGCCATGAGTTGTTGCATACGTCTTATGAAGAGAGAGAAGTGCTTAAATAGAATCAAGAACAAGGAACAAGGAACAAGAATATGAATAACGAACAGGGAATAATGAACATGAAAGAAGACATCAGACATCGGCAGTTGGTTTACACCGTTAAGGACAGGTGCAGGATGTGCTTTACATGTGTTCGTGAATGCCCTGCAAAAGCTATTAAGATCATCAACGGTCAGGCCGAGGTAGTTGGCGATCGTTGTATCGGTTGTGGGAATTGCGTAAAGGTATGCAAGCAGGGAGCCAAAATGTTTATGGAAACAAGTAATGTGGTTAATGAATTGTTGAATAACAGTAAAAGGGTGCTTGCCATCCTGGCTCCCAGTTTCCCTGCCGAATTTAAAGAACTGACTGAACCCCAGGATATCGCCGGTATGATCAGGGCCCTTGGCTTTGAGCAGGTTATAGAAGTATCCTTCGGTGCCGACCTGGTGGCAAAAGAATACAGTCAGTTACTGAATGGTCAGAATATTAAAAACTACATATCATCCGATTGCCCGGCCATCGTGCGGTACATTGAGTTCTATCACCCTGAACTCGTTGAATCTTTAGCACCGATTGTATCACCCATGGTGGCTACGGCACGGATGATCCGTGAAATGCATGGCGATGAAGTAAAAGTTGTATTCATTGGCCCATGCATAGCAAAGAAGGCTGAAAGTAATGAGATCGATGAAGCTCTCACCTTCAAAGAGTTGAGGAGCATGTTTGAAGAAGCAAACATATCAGAAATCAATGCAGATAAGTCAGGTTTCGATAAGCCGGCTTCAGGAAAAGGGGCCATTTTTCCCATCAGCCGCGGACTTCTTCAAACTACAAACCACAATGATGATATTTGTGATGGGAATGTGCTTGTTGCAGAAGGGAAAGAAAACTTCAAGGATGCGATCAAGGAATTTGAAAATGGATTGATCAAGAACCAACACCTGGAGCTCCTATGCTGCGATGGCTGTATTATGGGACCAGGGATCAGCTGTGAAGGAAAGAAATTTGAACGTACGCTGAGAGTCAGCAATTATGCCAGTGAAAAGCTTCAAAAACTGGATGTAGGTCAATGGGAAAAAGATATCGAAAGGTTTTCAGATCTGGATCTTTCCAGGGAGTTTGAAGCTTCTGACAGAAGGGTTTCAAAACCATCTGAAGAAAAGATCAATGAGATCCTCCTTTCCATGGGCAAGCGATCTGAAAAAGACCACCTGAACTGCGGTGCTTGCGGATATGAAACCTGCCGGGAACATGCATGGGCCATCGTAGAAGGCCTGGCAGAGGACGAGATGTGCCTGCCATATACTATCGAGAAGTTGCATAATTCAGTGAAAGAACTCAACTCCAGCAACGAGGAACTGGCCAACACACAGCAGGCACTGAGGCATTCAGAAAAGCTGGCCCATATGGGGCAACTGTCAGCCGGGATTGCTCACGAACTGAACAACCCCCTCGGAGTAATCACAATGTACAGTAATATTTTGAAGGATGAAACCAGCAAAGAAAACCCTGTTTATCAAGACCTTGAACTTATAGTAGAGCAAACTGAACGTTGCAAGAAGATCGTTGGTGGACTGCTCAATTTTGCAAGAAAGAACCAGGTGAAGCTGGAAGAAACCGATATGAAAAAATTCCTCGAAGAAAGTATTGGCAGTATCCTTCACAATGGAAATATCGACATTAAGTTTGAATGCAATACTGAGCATGTAATGGCCAGCATTGACAGGGACCAGATGATGCAGGTGATCACCAACCTTGAAAAAAATGCAGTAGAATCTATGCCTGAGGGCGGTGTGCTTAAAATTGAATTAAATAATACAGATTCAGGGATCGAAGTCCGAATCAGCGATAACGGGGTCGGGATCCCAACAGAAAATATGGACAAGCTCTTCACCCCTTTCTTTACCACCAAGGAGGTAGGGAAAGGCACAGGCCTTGGTCTTCCACTGGTATATGGCATTGTGAAGATGCACAAAGGCCAGATCAAAGTAGAGTCGAATGCCGATCCGACCAGCGGCCCACTAGGAACCACATTTAAAATCACTTTGCCACGAGGCAATTAAAAGATAGGAGAATAAGCAATGAATACCGAGAAGAAAAACATCCTCATTGTTGACGACGACATTGATTATCTGAACCAACTTGAAATACAGCTCAACAGTTTAGGCTATGAAGTCCAGATGGCCAACAGCGAAAAAGAAGCTGAAAGCATGCTGGAAGAAGGGGAACCCGATCTGGCGATCATCGACCTGATGATGGAAAACAAAGACAGTGGATTTATTCTCAGTTACAAGATGAAGAAAAAGTACCCTGTTTTACCCATCATCATTGCTTCGGCAGTGACCTCGGAAACAGGCTTGAATTTCAGCCTGGATACAGAAGAGGACAAAAAATGGATTCACGCCGATAAGTTCATCGAAAAAGGAATCCGAAAGGATCAGCTCGAGCGTGAGATCAATAAGTTATTAAAGATCTAAAACTCTTAGTCATGGTAAGTTTGAAAGTACTGGTTGTTGATGATGAGCCCGGGATCAGATCGGGCATAAACCGCATATTGCGGAACTACACCTTTGGTTACCCCTTTATGGATGAAGATTTCAGCTTCGAGCTCAGTGAGGCTGACACAGGTGAGAAAGCCCTGGATATTCTCAAGGAAAAGAAGGTAGATATCATTCTGCTCGACAACAAACTGCCCGGGATGGATGGCATCGAAGTTCTTGAGTACATCAACAAAAACCAGATCGATGTTACAGTCATGATGATCACATCCTATGCATCGCTCGACCTTGCTGTGAAAGCCACGAATAACGGTGCTTACAACTTCGTTCCCAAGCCATTTACGCCTGATGAGCTGAGAACAGCCATGGAAAGCATTACCAAGCATCTTTTCCTGAAAAGGATGACCAGGCAAATGGACCAGGCCGGAAAGCAGGTCAGGTTCCAATTCCTTTCGGTACTATCCCATGAGCTTAAATCGCCGATCAATGCAGTTGAAGGTTACCTCAACATCATGAAAGACAAACAGGTTGGAGATGACATTGCTGATTATAGCATCATGATAGACAGATCAATTGAGAGGATCAAGGGGATGCGAAACCTGATCATGGACCTGCTCGACCTGACAAAGCTTGAATCGGGGAAGAAGAACAGGGAAGTGAAAGATATTGATTTAATAGATGTAGCGCGCCTGGCTATGGATACCATTGAGCCCATGGCCATTCAGCGCAATGTAAAAGTTTATCTGGATGCCCCGGAAAGCCTATTGTTCAAAGCTGATGCAGATGAACTTGAAATAATATTCAATAACCTGATATCCAATGCAGTAAAATACAACAGAGAAGGTGGTGAAGTAAGTATAAAGATAAGCAAGGACAAAGAAGGGATTGAGATCAGGGTGGAAGATAGCGGTATTGGGATGAGCACAGAAGAGCTTTCCAGGCTGTTCCAGGAATTTGTCAGGATCAAAAATGACAAGACCAGGAACATTACCGGCAGCGGGCTGGGTTTATCCATCGTAAAGAAACTCGTTGAGAACACCTACAATGGGCAGATCACCGCAAGCAGTGAAGCTGACAAGGGCAGCACATTCACGGTAAAACTTCAATCAACAAGCCAGAAGATGAACTGATAAAAACTAAAAAGATGAAATTCACTCCGGAAACATACGCAATCAAAGACGAGCCGATGAAGCCTTTCATCGACCCTGCCGAGATCGATAATATGCTCAGTAATGCTGTTCCAGAAGCAACTGAGGTAAGAAAGATCATTGCCAGGTCTCTTTCCAAGCAAAGGCTCAGCATGCAGGAGGTAGCGGTGCTGCTGAACACTGAAGACCCTGAGCTTCTGCAAGAGATCAAAGATGGTGCACGTCAGCTGAAAAAGAATGTTTATGGAGAGCGGATCGTACTTTTTGCTCCTCTGTATGTGGGTAATTACTGCATAAACAACTGTAAATATTGCGGTTTCAAGGCATCGAACAAGAAGGCAGAGCGAAGAACACTTGGCAGGGCAGAACTGATCAGGAATGTGGAAGCCCTGGAGATGGAAGGCCAGAAGAGGTTGATACTGGTTTACGGTGAACATCCTAAATACTCACCTGAATTCATTGCTGATTCAGTGAAAACGGTATATGGTGTTAAAAAGGACAATGGAGAGATCCGCCGGGTGAACATCAATGCGGCACCCCTTGACATTGATGGGTTCAAAACTGTAAAAGAGGCAGGCATAGGCACATATCAGGTGTTCCAGGAAACCTATCATCCCGAAGCTTATAGCTGGTATCACAAGGGCGGCATGAAAAAGAATTATAATTTTCGTCTCACTTCACTCGACAGGGCTCAGGAAGCAGGCCTGGATGATGTTGGGATAGGCGCGCTTTTCGGATTGTACGACTGGAAATTTGAGGTTATGGGATTGGTACGCCATACCAACCACATGGAGGCTTGCTACAATGTCGGGCCGCACACCATATCTTTTCCAAGGCTGCAGGATGCATCGGAATATGACATTGACACAAAATACGGGGTGAGCGATGATGATTTTGTCAAGCTGGTAGCCATCCTCAGGCTGGCCGTACCTTATACAGGAATGATACTTACTGCCAGGGAACCCGAATATATCAGGAAAGAGGTACTGCAATTTGGTTGCTCACAGGTTGATGCAGGTACTAAACTGGAAATCGGTGCATATGCAGAAGATAGCAAAGAGGTTCAGAACCTTGACAAAGAACAGTTTCTGATTCATGACACACGCAGCCTCGGACAGGTGATCGACGAACTACTTGAGAATGAATATCTCCCCTCCTTCTGTACAGCCTGCTACCGCAAAGGCAGAACCGGGCAACACTTTATGGAATTCTCGGTTCCCGGATTCATTAAAAAATTCTGCACCCCGAATGCTATGCTCACTCTGGCAGAATACCTGGAAGACTATGGAAATGATGATCGCTCAGAGAAAGGCTGGAAACTGATACAAAAGAACCTAAATAATGGCATTGATGAGCGCATCAAAGCTGAATTGGTCAAGCGTCTGGACAGAGTTAAACAAGGAGAAAGAGACCTGTACTTTTAAAGAAGCAGATATGACTATTGCAGAAAACATATTGATGAAGCAGGAACTCAGCAGGGAAGATCTCATCTATCTGCTTTTGAGCAGGGATGAAACCGAGAGACAAAGATTGTTTTCCCAGGCCAGGATGGCTACCATCATTCATTGTGGAAATAAGGTCAGCCTGAGGGGGATCATCGAAATCAGCAATCAGTGCAAGAAAAACTGCCTCTATTGTGGAATCCGGGCAGAGAATCAGCATGTGGAAAGATATTTTCTGGGCGGCACTCCAGTCCTCGAAGCAGCTGAATACGCCTGGAGAAAAGGTTTTGGATCCATTGTGATCCAGAGTGGTGAGCGTCAGGATAAGGCTTTTACCAATCATATTAGCGACATTGTCAGGCAGATCAAGAAATTGAGCAAGAATGAACTAGGCATTACCCTTAGCTGTGGAGAACAGACTGAAGATACCTACAGGAAATGGCAGGATGCCGGTGCACACCGCTATCTGCTGCGCATAGAGAGCAGTTCTGAAAAGCTGTATTATAAAATACATCCAAAAGACCGTGACCACGACTTTGGTCGACGGATGAAAGCACTTCAGACCCTGCAAAGCCTAGGATATCAGACAGGCACCGGGGTGATGATCGGCTTGCCTCATCAAACAATCGAGCACCTGGCTGATGACCTGTTATTTATGAAGGAATTTGGGATTGACATGGTGGGCATGGGGCCCTATATCCCTCACCCCGACACACCCATGTACCGCTATAGAGATGAGATCCAGGATGAAGCCACGCGCCTGGACCTCAGCCTGAAGATGATCGCGCTCTTGCGCCTCATGATGGGAGATATCAACATAGCTGCATCTACGGCCTTGCAAACGCTCGACAAGCAAGGCAGACTAAAAGCCATCGCCTCCGGTGCAAACGTGTTCATGCCAAACCTTACACCGGCAAAACAAGCCTGCAATTACAGGATATATTCAGGTAAACCTGTTTATTCAGATATGGCCGAGAATGCCCTGATAGATTTTGAAGAAAATATTGATGAGTTCGGCTTTACCATCAACTATAATGAGTGGGGTGACTCTAAGCACTTTAAAAAACGCATTGCCAACAACTAAAACAACTATCCATGAAAAAAGGAAGGGAAAATAAGCCGCACATTGGGATCTTTGGGAGAAGGAACAATGGAAAAAGCTCTTTGATCAATGCTATTGCAGGACAGGATACTGCCATCGTCTCAGAACAGGCGGGGACCACAACTGATCCTGTTAAGAAATCGGTGGAGATCTTCGGCATAGGGCCTGCCATCCTCATCGACACTGCTGGGATAGATGATCATGGTGACCTGGGCAAACTCAGGGTTAAGAAGAGTTTGCAGGTGATCAAAGCCATCGACATGGCCATTATTGTGATCACGGATAATAAGACCGGGAAATATGAGAAAGAACTGGCAAATCAGTTCAATCATTACAACATCCCTTTCCTATTTGTACACAACAAGTCGGATAAAAATCCGCTGAACTATACTCTTAAAAACTATATCAAAGGAGAATATAGCACTGAAATTATTGAATTCAGTTGTTTTAATGAAATGGGTTATGAGAAGTTGATTGAAACAATTACCGGCTTGATGCCCAAATCAGCATATACCAGCACTTCCCTGCTTGGTAATATCCTTAATCCCGGCGACATAGTTATGCTGATCACCCCTATTGACCTTGAAGCTCCTGAAGGAAGGATGATCCTGCCTCAGGTTCAGGCCATCAGAGATGTACTCGACAATGATTGTATAAATATTGTTTTGAAGGAAACAGAGGTGGAAGAATTCCTTAAAAATACAGGAATCAAACCACGTCTGGCTATCACCGACAGCCAGATGTTCCATAAGATGGATAAGATCGTTCCCAGGGATATTCCCCTGACGGGATTCAGCATCCTTCTGGCGAGCAGAAAAGGTGATTTCAATGCTTATATGGAAGGTACTCCTGCCCTGGGAAAACTCAACGATGGTGACAGGGTACTCATATTGGAATCATGCACGCACCAGGTAAACTGTGATGATATCGGAAGGCATAAGATCCCGGCATGGCTGAAAGAATTTAGCGGGAAGGACATACATTTTGACATTGTTGCCGGACTGGACGAATTTCCCAGGCCTGTCAAAGACTATTCATTAGCGATACAATGCGGAGGCTGCATGATCACCCGAAAGCAACTGAGCAACCGTCTGGCAGATGTTATCAATGCCGGTGTGCCTGTTAGCAATTATGGTATGACCATTGCTTATACAAATGGTATTTATGAAAGAGCGATGGAGCCGTTTTTAGGCATTAGTCATTAGTCATTAGTAATTAGTAATTAGTAATTAGGAACTAGGTACTAGGAACTAGGTACTAGGAACTAGGTACTAGTCACTATTCACTAATCTAATATCTTTCCCCTCGCTTATATAGTTTCCAGTAAACTCCTACACTATAGTTGAGGAAGTTCAGGAGGTTGATATCATTTTTGTCATAAAATGCCATCTGGTATCTGATCTTGAAGTTAAGTCCCCAGGTTTTTTCAAGTCCCAGAGGCAGGCGTGTCCCGACTTCAGGTGCAATGGCAAATTTCCATGACTTATCATCAAATTCATAAGTACCCACCTGGGCATTTTGATCGACATACATTGTCCCTACTCCAAGGCCTACATAAGGAGCAAATAAGCTCCCATCGTCATCATTAAAATAGTATTTGACATTTGCCAGGATAGAAATCAGATAAAACTCCTTCCATGCAGTGGCAGTAACAGCCCCATCATCGAATATCCAGGTGTACCTTTCATCTTTTTCGTAGAATCCGGTCCATTGCAGAGTACCTCCTACAGTAAGCCTCTTATTCAGATACCAGTCGGCAGAGGCACTTAATCCGCGAAGGCTGGTCGGGCTGATAAAGTTTTTCATATCACCCAGCGGAGTAGATGGCTCATAGGCTAAACTAAAGATTGACTGCGAAGAAGCAGTTCCGGCAGTGGCTAATATGATCAGTGATAGTATTATTATTCTTTTCATCGATATTATCTTTTACTGTTGTTACTTATAAAGATAAGGTGATTGAGCCAAGGCCTCATCCGTTCCTCTCTGTGCTCTTTCCTGATTATAGGATCCGTCATCGGTAGAATAACCTTCGATCTGAGCCTGCCAGTTGATCTTCAGTTGAGGAGAGACGTCATCAGGGCCCGGGTCTGGATTATTCTCATTCCATTCTACCACTTCCAGGTAGGATGCTGCATCAAGCATTTCATAAACAACAGTCCCAACATATGTAGAAATGCTTACAGGAATGGCAGTTGGATACCAGGGGTAATACGGATACCATCCATAATAGTAATTAGTGCTTTTTTTATACCAGCCATAGCCCCAGCCATAGCCAGGATATCCCCACCACCAGCCAGTACCGTAATAAACGATATCATCAGATTCCGTCATAAGTATCGTAGGTAAGGCAATAAAATCTGCTTCCGTAATGGTATCCACTTCAGTGTATCCCATTGATAAGAAGCTATTCTTTAACAATTCAAGTACCTTCTCTGAAGTTCCATCATTCTTATAGAAATTATCCACCTCACTTTCAGTCAGGTAATTTGTTTTCAGCACTGCTGAATCCGGCATTATGAAAGTAGTGTATGTATTATAATCAAATTCAGGGTTGAAATAAGTTATGGTCATGTCTGTATCGTCATAGGTCTTTGGCGGATCCTTATGACATGCTCCGGCAATGAATGATATTGCCAGAAGTAGCAAGAGGTATTTGAAATGTTTCATAAATAATAAGTTTTATGCGGCTAAAATAAGCATTATTCATATAGCATTTAGCATTGAACATTTATCATTTAGCATATGGTACTTTTTGTACAATTTATGTTTGTTTGAGTGTGGACATTTTGCAGTTTTGGGTATTAATATAGTAGACAATACTGCTAGTATGAAAAAAGAGATAGAATCCCGATTAATCCAGCTTGCACTATCGATTGATACGCTTTGTAATTTGCTTGTTAAAAATTGTTTATCAAAGCATTTGATCTCTCAGATCATGAGATCCTCAACCAGTGCTGCCTTGAACTATGCGGAAGCTCAATCAGCAGAATCAAAAAGGGATTTCATTCATAAAACGACGTTGGTCTTAAAAGAACTCCGAGAAACCAAAGTGTGTTTGAAGTTAATGACAAATGTAGTCCCAGAGTCAAAGGAAGAAGCATATAATTTATGCTATATCGAATGTGATCAGCTTATTGCCATTATGTACAGGACAATAGAATCAACACGTAAAAACATGATAGGGAGAAAAGAGCAAAATAAAAAACACTAAATGCTACATGTTCAATGCTCAATGCTATATGATATATGACTAAAAAATGTTTCCTACGCCAATATACAGCCCCGAAACCCCATCCCTCCTATCCAGGGCGCGGCCATAATCGACCACCAGTACGAAGTTTTCATTCAGCCCAACGCGTAAGCCCAGTCCGAGGCCCTGGTGCAGGCCATCATTCTTTTGGTCGAAATAGTTGCCTGATGTCATATCTTCAGGAGGCACCATACTCATGTCCAAATCTCTTTCGCGGATCACCTGTCCGGCATCATAAAAAGCATATACTGCCAGGTAGAGATTCTGATTAAACAGTATGGTTTTCAGGAACTTCCAACGGATTTCAAGATTGCCGTATGCAGTACCATCTCCAACAATACGGTCACGCAGTACTCCACGAATGGTGTTGGAACCGCCAAGGCCATCAGGCTTAGTGGTTTTGGTAAAAGAACTGAACTGATATGGAAGGATATAATAAGGAGCCTGCTTACCAATGGTAGTTTGCATGCTGAGGCGATAGGCAAAAACCAATTTGTTTTTAACAATACTGATGTATTGACGATGCGTAATTGCCAGCTTATTGAAAGCATATGGTTTGTTGCCCATGAAGCCGGGCGCCGTCAGGAATAATACTTCCGACCATACGCCCCGGTTTGGTGCAGGTTCATTGTCGCGCGAATCGAAGACCAGTCCAACTTTGATCATCTTGGTGCTCCCCCCATTCTTCTCGTCCTCCTCAATCAGTCCCCAATCTACATAATAATCATACAATAAAGTCGTATCGGGCAGCATCTTACTCTCTTTCTTGCCTTTGTTGATATTCTCTACATCCACTGTTGCTGTCCGGATATCGAAGAGGCTGAAACCTGCTATCCACCTGATTTTTGGACCGGCAAGATTCCCCTGCAGATCGATGACGGTACGAAAAAGCTTCCTCTCCTGGCGGTAATAGACCCTTGAAATATAGTCATCGGATCCATCATCCTCCAGTTCAGGATGGTAAGCTGACTGGTAGCCGTTAAAACCATAAAAATCCAGCGCCTTTTCAGTCAGGTAAGCAAAGTCGGCGGTGATCCTGATGTTCCATGGAAGCAAATGCTTGGAATCGTAAAACAGTTGATACACTGCACTCCCCTTCGTGAACCAGGAGGCCTCCGCATAAATGGAATGCAGGTATTCTGGATAAGTGGAGCCATCACCATAGTAGAAGGCACTGCCCAGGGCTCCAAACTGGAATCCCATGTCGGCATCATAGCCCAGCACAGGAAAAGGCACAATAGACCAGCCTTTCTTCACGGCAGTAGTATCCTGTGCATATGACACCATCCCCATCCCTATAAATAGGATAGCCAGAACAGGATACATGCAATGTTTAAGCTTTTTCATCCTTCCCAGCTTTTAAAATTAATTGCATGATGATGAGGGTGATCAAAGACACAGCAATGGATAAGATCGCCAGGTCGGCATTATCTTTAAAATAGTCAAAGGGTTGTTCCTGCAGAGATGCAAAGATGGCAAGGCCAATCACCCATAGAACACCGCTGATGAAGCTTGCCAGTACAGCTCGTGGAAATAATTTAAAATGGAAGGAGGCTATAGCTGCCGGGATGATGGTAAAGCCAACACCGGTAATAAACACGATTACAGTTACCAAATCGCGCATGAACCAAGCGCATAAGAGTCCCAACATTGAAAAGAAAATAATGCTCAGCCTTGTTTGTCTCTTTAGTTTTCCCTCCGATTGTTTATTCGGTGAAAACCTCTGCATCCAGTCAACGCTCACACTGGAGGCCAACACAAAGATCTGCGTATCGGCAGAGCTCATGATCGCTGCAAACATAAGTACCAGTGCTGCTCCCAGGTATTTGCCTGAGATCATATGTGAGAGGCCTTCAGCAAAGGCATCCCTGGCCTCAATGCCCGGTGAGTTATGGTGTGCCGAAAGGCCGATCAGGGTAATGGCAAAGCCCGTGACGAGGGTAAGCAATGCGGCCGTTTTCAAGCCATTTGAAACCACCTTATCTGATTTGGCAGCATACACTCTTTGCCAGTATTCGGCCGACTGGAAGATTATGAAGATTCCAAAAGCTACGAAAGCTATGGTCATACTGATATTCATGCTGGAAAGGTCGACCATATCAAAAACCAGTTCATGCTGCTGGCTTGTCACCATCACCGCCAGGAGAATAAAGAGGACAAACAGAACGATATATTGAAAGATGTCGGTCTTGATCACACTGTTAAATCCTCCTGCAACAAGGTAGATGGTAATGATACCGCTGGAGATCAATAAAGACAGCTCATATGATAGCCCACTGATATTTGCCAGGATGCTGCTGCCTGCAATAAACTGGTTCAGAAGCATGCCAAAATAAACGAAGAGCAATATGGCCGAAGACAATGCACCGGGGCCTTTCCCGAATTTATGGTAAAACCAGTCAGACAGAGTATAAAAACGTTCATCGGCCCCAGTCTTTCGGAGTTTTTTGGCATAGGGAATAAAGAAAAGGAAGCCCAGCGATGTTCCAACAAATACGGCAATGGCTGAAATACCAAAATTGTATACATATGCCGCATAAGCAACAATGGCGGCACCGCCGATATAACTTGCCACTACTGAGGTAACGAAACCCCATTGATTCAGCGACCTGCCCGCGATCAGGAAATCGGCATCAGCCTGTTTCCTAGAATTCCAGAGTCCGATTCCTATGCATACAAGGGTATAGATGATGAGTAGCCCGAGGTCGAGCCATGAAAGCTCGGTACCTGAGATATGCTGGTGGATGTTCATTATTACAAATATAGTAAGAAGTTGACAGTTGGCGGTTGACAGTTGACAGTAGGCTGATAGCTGGGGGCTGGGGGCTGTTTCTATCTGGCAGACAACATGATTTTTTAAATTTGATAAAAATAAATCAAGAATAAGTCAGGGATTTAACTAATTTTATAGGCAGAGAATTAAGCCACAACGGATCTCATCATTGCCCTTGTGTACCTTCAGACAAAACAGAAATCTTAGTAAAATGAGTACCAACTCTTAAATTACTTAATATGAAAAAGCATAAAATATTTTGGATTTACCCATTAGTTTTAATTGTATTTATCACAACGCTGTCAACTGCTTGTACGGAAGACGATGAACCTGAAATAGAAACAGGACCAGAGCCAGGGATACTCTCCGACATTGATGGCAACACCTACAATACAGTAATCATTGGCTCTCAAACATGGATGACTGAAAATCTAAAAACGACAACCTACAGGGATGGCACTCCTATTCCTAACATCATTGACAGGGTACAGTGGTATGAGGCTACCACTCCTGGATATTGCTGGTACAACAATAGTATAACATACAAAGACACCTATGGGGCATTATACAACTGGTATGCTGTAAATACCGGGAAATTGGCTCCTACTGGTTGGCATGTACCTACCCTTGAAGATTGGACACAACTAGCCAACTATTTAGGTGGAGATAGTATAGCCGGAGGAAAACTAAAAGAAGCAGGCTTTGCACATTGGGAAAGTCCAAATACAGGTGCAAGCAACTCAAGTGGTTTTACAGCACTTCCGGCAGGCTATCGTAACTCTTCCGCAGAAACTGCCGATTTTCTTGATGTTGGTTACCGTGCCTGGTGGTGGAGTGCAACTGAGTCTGAATCTTTTCCTGAAGATGCATGGCTAAGCAATATAATGTATAATTACAGCTATTTATACACCAACGATGGTGCAAAGCATCCTGGATTTTCTGTCCGTTGTATAAAGGACTAAGTTTTCTGACAATTTAATTTTCTTGTTCATTCTAATCCCTGCTACTAACAGCTAGTGCCCAGAACCCAGCACCCAGCACCCAGCACCTATAATCTATTTAAACTCTTTCCATATTAAACAATTGTAGGAATAGTTTGTTGGAATTTCCGATTTTTGGCACACTTTTTTAAGTAAAGCTAAATCAACGCCAAATCCATAACTATGAAAAAAGTACTACTGAGTTTACTCCTCGCAGGACTGCTATTTCCTGCCTTTTCACAAAAGTCAAACCTGATCGTTTTCTCTGAGAACGGTGAACGTTTTCAGGTGGTTCTGAATGGGGTACTGCAAAATGCAGATCCTGAAACCAACGTTCTGATCACAGACCTTATAGCGCCCAGCTATAAGCTTAAGATCATCTTTGAAGGAGAGATCCCCGATCTCGACAAGACCATATATTACCAGAATGGAAGCTCACAGGACACTTACATGGTAAAAGCCAATAAAAAAGGAGAGTACGTATTGCGTTTTCAGAACTCAGTGCCAATTGCACAGGCTCCACCTCCACCGACTACGCAGGTAGTGCATGTTTATTCGACCACTCCACCGGCAGCTTCAGTTAGCGTTACTTCAACCACCACCACAACCCAGGTAGCAGCGCCGGGAACAGGAACAAACGTGAATGTGAACACCAATATGAGCGGAGTAAGCATGAACGTGAATATTAATGAAAGCAGCACAACGAGCACAAGCACTACAACAACAACCACTACATCGACCAGTACAGGTGCAGTCGTGGGTGGTACAACAGAAGTAGTGTATGTACTGCCAGGCTATGATGGATACTATGGCTGCCCCTACCCTATGGAAGATGCCGATTTTCAAATGGCACTGCATTCTATAGCCAGCAAGGACTTCTCCGACAGCAAGCTATTGCTTGCTAAACAGGTCCTGGATAAGAATTGCGTGCTGAGCTCCCAGGTCATGCAAATCATGGAGCAGTTCGATTTTGAGGAAGATAAGCTTGAGATCGCCAAATACGCATATGGCTCCACACTGGATGTTGGAAATTATTTCCGCGTTAACGATGCTTTTGATTTTGAATCAAGCATAGAAGAGCTGGATACATACATCATTAATTACAGACGTTAGGAAATCTGATATCTGATATTTGATATTTGAGGTTTGAGGTATATCAGATTTCAGAATTCAGATTTCATATTTCATATCAAAGCTTGCTAATCTGTTCTTTCTCTGTATTCGAATAGGTAAATCTATCTCCCTTGTGTACCGGATAGATCATATCCATCTCAAAGCCATCCTCCTTCGCTGTTTCAACAAAAGCTTTGTATTGAAATGAATGTGAGCCATTATGCATGGGCACAAAGAGTTCTGGCTGAAGGTTCTCAAGTGTATAATAAAGTCCTCTTTTCACCTGTTCGGGTTCCCCCAGACTACAGCCACGGATACCGGCAAACATGATGTCGATATCGTATCCCTTTTCCTTTATTATGTCAATCTCATCGGTGAACTCAGCCATCAGTCCGTCTTCTCCGTTGGCATGGTCACCCATATGTAAAATGGTCAGGCCATCCACTTCTATGAGATAACCTCCTCCAAGGTCCGTTGAATGATGGACATAAACATTCATGTCCTCAATCATTTTTTCTTCATGCACAGGGATTAGTGTATACTCATGCCCATCGGTAGGCTGATTCCAGCAAAGAACATATTCGATGTCGGGAATGGTCTCTTTCCAGTCAAAGATCCTGGCATCATAATGATCGCCATGACTATGGGTACTGAAGACCGTTACATTCATGTCTTTGATCTCTTCGGGAAGGATGCAACCGGAAGCCAGGCAGGAGTCGTCGGGTTTCCTATCCCATGTGTTACAGAAATAATCGAAGACCAGAAAGTGGTTCTGAGTCTTAACAGCCCACCCGCTATGCCCCAGGAACCATACCCTGGCTTCACCGGGAGCGACTTCCGCAGCCACTTCATCAGGCTTACTCAGGTATTCGCCCAGTTTAGAATCATCGGCACCATTGGCCAGTAGGTCGTATCCAAGACCCTTATGATTATAGTACATGGCATAATCAAAAGGTGTCTTACCATTATAATCGGCCACATCCATTGCCGCACCATGCTCCAGGAGAATATCTGTAATATCAGTATATCCCATGGCTACTGAGAGATGCAATTCTGTGCTTCCCAGTTCTTTTTCCGGTACATTCAGAAAAGCACCATGATCGATCAGGTATTGCACGATCTCGGGATTCCCGCTCATCACAGCATAATGCAGTGGAGTCAGGCCTTCATCATTATATACATTCACTCTTGCGCCATTCATGACCAGATTTTTCGCAAGTTCAAGCTGACCATGCCTGACAGCGCCATGTAAAGGCGTACTGAAATCTGTAAAACAGACACCTGTCCGAACATCTTTGCAATTCACCGGATTCACATTGGCACCATTAAGGATCAAAAACTTACTCATTAAATCAGGATTCTCCGACCAGGTAGTAAAGAACAATGGTGTCCGGCCAAAATCATCCTGAACATTAACATCCGCTCCGTGATCAAGCAGGAAAGTGGCATTCTCAATAGCGGTGCCCCTGCCGGCAATATTATGCAGAAGGTGTGCGCCCCTGGCATTACAGTGGTTAATATCGGCACCTTTTTCCACCAGATATACAAGTGCATCATAAGTGTTAGGGTTCAATGCCATGTTTACAGGCTGTTCACCATGATTGTTTTCCGCTTTAATATCAGCACCATGTTGTATGAGGAGTTTGGCTATTTCAGTGTTCCCGTAGGAAACCGCACTGTGCAGTGGGGTCATGCCTGTTTCCAGTGATACATTCACCTCTGCCCCCTGTTCAAGTAGTTGTTTGACAACAGCATCGCTCCTGGTCACTATAGCCAGGTGGATAGGTGCCCAGCCTACATTAGCACGCAAATCGATATCAGCTCCCCTTTCAATGATATACCCGGCCATATCTGCTTGCCGGCGGCTCAAGGCAAATAATAATGGCGTCATCCCAAAATCATCCTGAAGATTGATATCCACCCCCTTGTCAAGCAGAAGATCCATACACTCAATACTTCCACTGATCGCAGCCAGATGTATAGGCTGTGAGTTTTCCCTGTCTCCCAGGTAAGGATCGGCACCTTGATTGAGTAAAAAGTCTACTATCCCTGCCTGTCCGCGTTCGCACGCCAGGTTGAGGGGAGTCAGATCGTTTGAATTCTTTTCATTGAGGAGATCAGAATTCTCTGCCAGGATCTCTTTGACCATGACGAGGTCACCATTGGTCACAGCTTCATAGATATCCTGGGCTGATACTGATGCAATACACAGGAAGAAAAGAAATAGAAATACACATAATTTGTTCATAGTTTTCATTTTTAACCGGTTTTATTATTATTCAGATTAAAAATACTTCAGTAAATCTCCCTTCCATAGTTGAAATTCACCACTATGCATAATGGGGCTACAATGAACATTTGGGTGTACATTTAGATAGTAGCAAGATACTGATTATGCCCAACGCCTAATGCTCATGTCGACTTTATTCAACATTTTATCAACACTAGCCACTATGGCCTCCTGAAAATAGATGTAGTTTTATTTTCTTTAAAATTTAACACGAACCAAAACTTAGTAAATCATGGGGGGATTTTTCGGCACAATTTCTAAAAAGCGACTGTGTTACTGACCTGTATTACGGTACCGACTATCATTCACACCTGGGCACGAAAAAGGGGGGTATGGCTGTGATCAACGACATGCGGGATCAAGCGAGGGCATCCACAACCTTGAGAATTCATATTTCAGGACTAAATTCGAATCAGAGTTGAAAGAGTTCTCCGGGAAGAGTGGCATTGGGATCATCAGTGATTTTGAGGCACAGCCCATCATCATCAAATCCCACCTGGGTGAATTTGCCATCGTAACCGTTAGTAAGATCATGAATATTGATGAGCTAACGCAAAGGGCGCTTCAGCGACAAAAAGCGCACCTTTTCTGAGGTCAGTGCCGGATGGAACGAACGCAACTGAGCTTGTGGCCATGCTTATTTGTGAAGAAGAAAGCATTGAAAAAGGAATTGATAATGTTTACGATAAAGTGAAAGGCTCCTGTTCCATTGCTGATCCTTTGTCAATGAAGGAATTTATGCAGCCAGGGACAAGCTGGGCCGGACCACTATTAGCCTTGGGCATTAAAGAGGACGCATATGCTTTTGCCTCCGAAACAAGTTCTTTCACCAACCTTGGATATGAAACATGAACACTATCTTGGTCCCGGGGAGATCATTCTTGCCACTGCTGAAGGCTGGGAGCAACGAAAAAAGCCCTACGACAAAATGCAGGTTTGTTCGTTCCTGTGGGTATATTATGGTTATCCGAGTTCATCGATTATGAAGATATTAATGTAGAAGACTGCAGGTATCGTTGTGGTGCAGCCCTGGCACGGAAAGATAAGGTAGAAGCCGATTTCGTCTCTGGTATTCCTGATTCAGGAATTGCCCATGCCGTTGGCTATTCAAATGAGAAAGCAGATCCCCTATAAAAGGGCCTATGTAAAGTATACACCCACCTGGCCCCGGAGTTTCATGCCACAGAACCAGGAATGTTCGCGACCTGGTTGCCAAGATGAAACTGATTCCGGTGAAGATCACTTATTGAAGGGAATAAGATCGTTTTTTGCGATGATTCTATTGTGAGAGGGACCCAGTTTAAAGACAATGTTGAAGATACTTGTATAAATATGGTGCAAAAGAGATCCATGTCAGGCCGGCCTGCCCTACCCTCATATTTCCCATGCGAATTTCTGAATTTTTCACGTTCCCGTTCCACCCTCGACCTGGCCGGAAGAAAAGCTATACAAGACCTGGAAGGCGTTGATGATAAGCATCTTGACGAATATGCTACACCAGGAACAGACCGCTATCATGCCATGATCGAAAAGATCAGGGAGCGTATTGGCGTAAGCACATTGCAATACCAGGAACTGGATGACCTGGTTGAAGCCATCGGGCTTACCCAAAGGAGAAGCTTTGTACTCATTGCTGGGATAGTCAGTATTTAACTTCAAGAGGTCACCGGGGTCTGGGGGCTGAGGATTGATTGAAATATACTTAATATTAAATTTTTGAATTTGCGATAAACTTTACTTTACAATTTTTGTTACTTTGGCTATACCAATATTAGCTTATGGCAAAGGAGCGTCTCAAGACTGAATCAAGGTTTAACATTTTTTCTTTTATCAAGGAAGAAGGCATCGGGGGATATATTCTTATCGGGATCACGGTCATTGCCCTTATCTGGGCTAATTCACGATGGCATGAGTCTTATCATTACCTGTGGCATGAGCTGCAAATGGGCTTCAGCTTCGGCGACTTCAACATCACCACATCCTTACATCACTGGATCAATGATGGCTTGATGGCCACGTTTTTCTTTATCATCGGTCTTGAAATCAAAAGAGAGGTACTTGCAGGCGAGTTATCTACCTTTAAAAAAGCAGGATTACCAATCGTGGCTGCTATTGGTGGAATGGTGGTGCCTGCACTCATATATGTTCTTATCGAATTCCAGACACCACAGTATCTAAACGGCTGGGGGATCCCGATGGCAACGGATATTGCCTTTGCCCTCGGGCTGATGGCCATGTTAGGGAAAAGGGTGCCTGTCAGCCTTAAGATCTTCCTCACCGCACTTGCCATTGCCGATGATCTAGGCGCCATAATGGTTATTGCCATTTTTTATACAGAATCCATCAATCTCCTTGAGCTGATTAATGCAGCCTTCTTCCTGGGTGTTTTAGTCGCAGCAAATCGATTGGGTGTTCGTAATGCCATATTTTATGCAATTGTTGGGGGGCTGGGCGTCTGGACTTCATTCCTCTTTTCCGGGGTACATGCTACAATAGCCGGGGTACTCATTGCATTTACCATTCCTGTCAGGCCACGAATTGATGAAAAAACATTCATTCAAAGACTCTATGCCTGCCTTGACACCTTCAAAAAAACTGCTGCTAACAGTAAATCCCTGCTTACAGAAGCTCAGTCGAAGGTGATCAGCCAGATCGGGCAACATGTTGATGATGCAAATACTCCTTTACAAAGGCTTGAGCATTCCCTGCATCCGGTATCTATCGTACTTTATACTTCCTATTTTCGCCCTGAGCAATGCCGGAGTTCATATCGAAGGCAATTTTTTCTATATGCTTTTCCATCCCATCTCATTGGGCATCATGGGTGGATTGGTACTTGGCAAATTCATCGGGATCAGTCTGTTCAGCAGGATTTTCGTTAAATTAAAACTGGCCCGATTGCCTGAGGGTGTGGGCTGGCAGCATATCTATGGCATGGCTTTCCTGGCAGGAATTGGCTTCACCATGTCGATGTTCATCGCGGATCTTGGGTTTGAAAATCGCGAATATGAGGAGATTGCCAAAGTAGGTATCCTGGCAGCTTCATTGATCGCTGCTTTTATTGGAATTACCATCCTTCGTCTGGCAAAAGTCCCTTCTAAGAAATAGTTTAAAGTTGGCCTTATACTACTAAAATCTAGGACCTGAATTTGTAGGCGATACTATTAATGTTCATTCCTGCACCTACAGAAGCCAGCAGGATAAGATCTCCTTTATTCAATTCATGATGGTCTTCGCAAATTCCTCTCCTGATCCTGTCAAATAATGTGGGGACGGTTGCTACAGAACTATTTCCCAGTAAATGGATACTCATGGGCATAATATTCTCAGGAATCTCCCTTATCTTATATAGTCGATAGAATCTTTTGATTATTTCAAAGTCCATTTTCTCATTTGCCTGGTGGATAAAGATCTTTTTAAGGTCCTGGATATCTTCACCTGCTTTATCAAGTGCAGCTTTCATGGCTTGTGGAACATGGGTCAGTGCAAATTCATATATTTTCCGTCCGTGCATTTTTATGTATCTGACATTTATCGTCATTCCCTGGCGAGATTGCTTTTCCCAAGGAATAAATAATAGGCTTCATCCAAGGTGTGCGATTCCATACTCGATGCAAGTATCCCTTCTTTTTTTTCTCCTTCCCTGCTTTCTATCACAGCAGCCCCGGCACCATCTGCATAGATCATGGAATCACGGTCGTGAATATCAATCACCCGCGAAAGGGTTTCAGTGGCTATGACAAGGCATTTTTTTGCCTGCCCGGAACGAATAAACGCCTCTGCCTGGATGATTCCCTGTATCCATCCGGGACAACCGAAGGCTACATCATAGGCAACACATCCGGGCTTGACGATCCCAAGCGAATGCTTGATCCTAGCTGCCAGGCTTGGAACGATGTCGGTTTGATTGGTGCCTTTTGGAATATCACCGAAGTTATGTGCCACAATAAGCTGATCGATCTCTTCCTTATCAATCCCGGCATCCTCGATAGCCATCTTTGCAACAATAGCTCCAATATCAGAAGCTAACAGATCATCGGATACATATCTTCGTTGCTCAATTCCTGTAATTGCTTTGAATTTCTCAGCAATTTCCACATGGTCCATATCGAAAGCCACCCCGCCTGCATCGTAAAAGTCATTTTTGGCAAAATCATTATTGGTAACTACTTCTGTTGGTATATAACTACCTGTTCCTGTGATCAATATATTTTGAAACATTAAAATCTTTTTAAATTTATCAAGACTTATCTAACGCAAAGATATATATAATGTAGAAAAAGCTTTGCAAATCAGTAAGGGAAGGCTCAAGCACAAAAGCTCTATTCTAGGCACTCTTATTCCCTGTTTCCCCTATCCCCTTCTGCCCGAATTCTCTAAATAAATTGTTATTTTTATATTCGAGGATAAACTCAATTATTTGATTGGAAAACTATGGGATACAGAAGCATTCAGCTAAAACTTCCGAGCGACTATACTAAGGAGGATATAAAAAGTGCGATCCGCAAAAAACTTGGGGTGAAGGATTTTTCCTTTGTGACCGAAAGAAAAAGCCTGGATGCACGAAAAAAAGATAATATTCACTGGTTGCTGAATATAGTGGTCACCTCCCCCCTATTTAAGGGAGAGGAACATACCAGAAGCAAAGAGCTGGAAATTCCATACAAGAAGCGTAAAGAGAAGGTTGTGGTAGCGGGCAGTGGCCCTGCGGGCTTTTTTGCGGCTTATATTTTGCAGCTGAGTGGGTTTGATGTAACAATTATTGAACGAGGCTCGGAAGTTGACAGGCGCAGCAAGGCTATTGATATGCTCGAAGGAGCAGGACAATTTTCATCTGCGAACAACTATGCTTTCGGAGAAGGCGGGGCCGGCACCTTTTCAGACGGCAAGCTTACTTCACGTTCCAAGCATATTTCTGCGGAAAGGCAGTTTTTCCTTTCTGAGTATGTTGATGCAGGAGCACCTGAAGAAATATTGTATATGGCACATCCACACGTTGGGACTGATAAACTAAAAATAGTTGTAGCCAACCTCCGAAAGAAGTTCACATCAATTGGAGGACAAATCCTTTTCGAAACATTACTGCAGGATATTGTCATTAAAGGACAGAAGGTAGAGTCAGTCATTTGCAGTTCAGGTGAGATCCCTGCTGATCATGTATTGATCGCAACAGGTCACTCGGCCTACGATACATACCGGATGCTTATAGGAAAAGGAGTACAATTCAATACAAAGAATTTTGCCATTGGGCACCGTATCGAACATAAGCAGGAATTGATCAATCTGGCACAATGGGGCAGGACACAACTGCCAGGTGTAAAAGCCGCTGAATATCGTTTGGCAACAAAGACTGCAAATGGAACAGGAGTTTATTCCTTTTGCATGTGCCCGGGTGGTTTTGTTGTGCCCTCAGCTGCATTTAACAGCAAAAGTGTTGTAAATGGAATGAGTTACTATGCCCGCGATGGCGCGTATGCCAATTCAGGGATTGTAGCCGGAGTCAATCCTGACATGCTTACAGGAGGGAATTGCACAGCTCTGGAGATCATGGATTGGATGGATGCGCTGGAAGAGAAGTTTTATGCTTTTTCCGACAGTCTGGCAGTTCCTGCCACACGCGTTTCTGATTATCTGAAACAAAAACCAACTTCGACAGCTATGAAAGGCAGTTATTCGCGTGGCCTGATACCGGCTAAGCTCTCGGATATGATTCCGGAAATAGTGAGTCAGGCTATAGCAGAAGGACTTAAAGATTTCAGCAGGAAACTCAGAGGCTTCGAGCAGGGAATCCTGATGGGGCTGGAAAGTAAGACATCTTCTCCTTTGCAAGTTGACAGAGAAAAAAACGGAAGATGCACAGGCTTTGATAATCTTTATTGCATTGGTGAAGGAAGTGGTTTGGCCGGAGGCATTGTTTCCAGCGCTGCAGATGGGATTAAATGCGCAATGAGCCTGGCGGGCAGGGAATAGGGGAAGGAGAATTCGGAAGTAAATCAGTAATTGGCGCTATCGTAATTAGCGCTTCGCCCCGCTGGCGAGGATCTCACATAAGGCACTCGTCACGGACGAGCGCCAGCTGGAGAATATGGTGTGCTGTCAACCCAACTTGATTATGGCCTTGTAAATTAGTATCTTTACAGGACCTTCCTTATGCTCTGCTTAATCAATAGCTGTTAACTTTTAATAGTGGAGCCATGAGAAAATTATCTATTATCGTCCTTGTCCTGGTATGCTTTCAGATAACTGTATCGTCCCAATCCTGTTTGCCTGAGGGTATCAGATTTGAAACACAGGCACAGATTGACAGCTTTCAAATCAACTATCCAAATTGTACGGAGATTGAAGGTGGTGTCGAAATAGAGGGTTATGACATAGCCAATCTGAATGGATTAAGTGTTCTAAGAACAATCGGAGGAACCCTGCGCATCGGCTATACTGCCCTGACAAATCTCAGGGGCTTGGAAAGCCTGACTAATATTGGAGGAAGTTTAAATATTGGGGGGTGGAGTATGAATGCAATGCCATTTCAACCGGTAGAATGCCAAAGCAATCCAAACTTGAGTGATTTATCTGCATTAAGCAATCTTACTTCGATTGGAGGAAGTCTATCTATATATTGTAATGATTCCCTGTCCAGTCTAGCTGGCCTTGATAACTTATCTACAATAGGTGAAACTCTCAACATTGGTTATGCTGTTGATAAGGACTTCGTATTTGGAACAGCTGGGAATTCGTCTTTAACTTCTTTAACGGGCTTAGGAGGGCTTACCTATATTGGGGGGAAGGTTAGTATTCAAGGTAATATTAGCTTAGAAAGTTTTACAGGATTGAACAGCGGATTGTTGATTGATGGAAACATGATTATCAGATACAATAATTCTTTGTCTAATTGCGAATCACAAAGTATATGCAGTTACCTTGAAAATCCCAAAGGCAGGGTTGAAATACATAGTAACGCGCTGGGGTGTAATAGTCCTAAAGAAATAGCAAATGCTTGTGGCATTTCTTTACCCTGTCTGCCTTTTGGGAATTATTACTTCTTAAGTCAAAGCGACATTGATGATTTTCAATCCAACTACCCTGGTTGTACTGAAATTGGAGGTGATATCGTCATTTCCGGCGACAATGATATTACTAACCTCATAGGCTTAAGCGAACTGACTTCCATTAGTGGGAGCCTTCATATCGGGGAATGGGCATATGTATGTAATCCTTTATTAACCAGCCTGACGGGACTGGAGGGACTGACTTCGGTTGGTGGTCTTCACATTATTTTAAACGATACATTGGCATCATTAGAAGGATTAGACAATATTTCTGCAGCTTCAATAACAGATGTAACTGTTTGGGCAAACAAAAATTTATCTACCTGTGATGTAAAGAGTATTTGTGATTATCTTGCTGCAGCTGGTGGAGAAGTTAATCTTCATGGTAACGCAGATGGTTGCAGTAGTCAGGAAGAAGTGTATGATTCTTGTTTAGCTCATGCAGGAGTAATCGATGGTATTCATCTCAAGAACAATCTAGTGTTATATCCCAACCCTGCCTATAAGGAGCTAAATATTTCACTTGACGAAGGCAGAGAGGTAGATGAGTTAATTATATACACCCTCACTGGTCAGCAGGTAATGAAAGCCCTTCCTGAGAATGGTACTGTAGACATCTCACACTTTCAGGCAGGCATGTACATCGTGGAGGTGATGGTTGAGGGAAGGAAGGTGAGGCAGAAGTTGCTGGTTGAATAACGAATAAAGAACAGGGAACATGGAATGATGAAATAATCTATCATCCAACATCCATCTTCCAAAATCATGAAGGGGACCGGGAAACCCACTGCTCTGCTTAATCAAAAGCCTCACCTAAAATAGTAGCGCTATGAAAAAGTTATTCATCACCAATTTATTTCTGTTTGCTTTCCTCCTCGTTTTAAATGCCCAGTTTCCCGAATTTACCCGGATTGATACAGGCAGTATTTACGAGTCACAAGGTACCCTTGCACGATTCTCTGGAATCCTTTTTGATATTGATAATGATGGAGATCTTGATCCTATAATCTCCAACAAAAATGCTATTGGTATTACTGCATCTCCTCTCACACTATACAAGAATGAACGAACAGGTATTTATATACAACAAAAAATATTCTTACCAGAATATAGTAATGCCTTTGAGGTATTTCATCCCAGCCCAATGGGCGATATTGACAATGATGGGGATATTGATGTCATAGCAAATTCTAATTTTGACAAAATAGGTGTCTTTGTTAATGACGGTTATGGTAATTTCTTATCCGACACCAGTATTAATGTCCAGAACAGTTTTAATTCATCTTATCCTGTTTTATTGGACTATAATAAGGATGGACATCTAGACTTATTATATTTTTCCTTAACTGTAAGAGTTTTTTACAATGATGGAAATGGTAAATTTCCTGACAGAGAGACCATTACCAATATCAACAGACCAACAAGTGATTGGTTGCATTCAATGGCCTGGGGCGATGCTGATAATGACGGGGATATGGATGTGTATTGTGGATTTTCAAAGGTAGCAAAAAATGCATTTTTCATAAACACGGGGGATTCCCTGGAACAAGTTGACGAAAATCATATTACATTAAGTGATACTTCCATGACTCCCAGTGTAAACTGGGTCGACTATGATAATGATGGGGATATGGATCTTTGCGTCATTCACGAAGATCCGGATACGATAAATGGCCTGCTGCCGGCACTTTACGAAAACCTGGGCAACCTGGAATTTGAAAAACATATTTTACTTGACGAATCATACAAAGGTTCTTTTACAATCTCATCGTATTGGTGTGATTTGGATAATGATGGCGATCAGGACCTGTTTATCACACTTGAAGATGGGCCTTATCCTTTTTCAGGTCCCTACGAAGGACTATATTCCCCAACCCTATATAATATTCTGTGCCTGAATGATGGCAATGGACAGTTTACAAATTTGCTCAATCATACTTTAAGCCTTGGTGAAGGACATACAGCAAAAGTATTTGACCACGATAATGATGGTGACCTGGATGTTTTAACCATTGGAAATGCATACGATGCATTAGGTCATAACCATTTGTATATTAACGAAGGTAATGACAATTCTTCCATTTCAATATCATGTGTTGATAAGTTTAATTGTGCTACACCCTATGGAACGCGTATTTATGCCAAAACCATGATTGATGGTAAATATGTTTGTCAAACCCGGGAAATCGCCCTCATTGATGGGAACGTTGCTTTTGCTTACACCCCGGTTCATTTTGGCCTTGGTGATGCCGATGTAATCGACACCCTGCTCATCCGCTGGCCATCAGGACATGTCGATGAATATATCGATGTACACTCGAACCAGTTCTTCAGGGCAATCGAGGATAGTGCGCTTGTGATCGATTTCAACGCAACAAATTACATTCAGTACAGCCCACGCATTGCTAACCTGGATTTAGAAGGCACAGGCCACTCAACAAATATTGATCTGAGGGAACACTATCATTTCATGAAAGGAGATACTGTCCCGGCCATAGTCGGTGACACGCTAACGTTTTCAATTTACCACAACGGAAGTTCCGATACAGTTCAGGCAACACTTGATGGAAGTATTTTAACGCTCGAAGCATTGGCCAATACAGGCTCATCAAAAATTCAAATTATTGCTTCAGCAGGTTTTACCGAGCGAATGGATTCATTTACTGTATATATCGGGCAATCTTCAGTACCATCCAATAATATCATGAATGATCTTAGGATTTATCCCAATCCAGCACACCAGGAACTTAATATTTCAGCTAAAGGAAGCACAATAAACGAGGTGTCAATTTATAGCATTACGGGACAAAAAATATTACAAGCAGGACCTGTAAATGGCAGCATTGATATTTCACACCTAAAAACAGGCATGTACATCGTGGAGGTCAGTATCGAGAATACCAGGCTCAGACGGAAACTGATTGTTGAATAATAAATAACGGACATGGAATATCGAGTATCGAGCAACGAGTATCGAATATCAAGTATCCAGTATCCAGCATCCAGCATCTAGCATCCAGCATCCAGCATCCAACACCTAACACCTAGCACCCAAGACCTAACACCTTGCTTATCGCCCTGTGATTTAGTATATTTACACCACCAAGGGGAATCCTCCTTACGCTCTGCTTAATCAAAAGCGATTAACCTAAAATAGTAGAGCTATGAAAATATTTGCAACAATTGTAATTGCAGTTCACTTATCACTATTCTCCATAGATGGTGCATTTGCTCAATGGCTACCTCAAAATAGCGGAACAAACAATAGTTTAACGAGTATATTCTTTGTTGACAATGATAATGGTTGGGCAGTTGGATCTGAGGGCATTATCCTGCATACATCAGATGGTGGAGATAATTGGTTTCAACAATTAAGTGGGACAGACAACTATTTACGGAGTGTCAGATTTATAGATTCTCTCAATGGCTGGATTGCTGGTGGGATGTATAAGCATCCAGAACTTGGGATTATTTTGCGAACTTGTAATGGAGGGTTAAGTTGGGAGGAGGTGTATGTTGATTCTTTGTGTTGGTTAACTGACATTTACTTTACCGATTCACTTCATGGATGGGCAGTGGGATCATACAGCGTTGGTTGGCTGATACGTGGTACAATCCTTCACAGTGATGATGGTGGTATAAGCTGGTACAGGCAAGAACCATTTTACCTTATGCCTTTAAAAAGCATACATTTTACTGATCCTGATACCGGATGGGTGGTTGGTGGTTTTGTCGCCGGCAGCAGCGGACAACCATATTGTTCCATCCTTAAAACGACAAGTGGTGGTATCACCTGGGAAGAGCAAATCAACTCCGTAGGTGTTTATTCCCCATTAAATAGTGTATGTTTCACAGACACTGAAAATGGATGGGCTGTGGGGATTAATCGAATATGGGGTTTTGAACCAATTCCAAGCATACTTCGAACGAACAATGGAGGCATCCAATGGGATTCAACATTCTACAATACGACAAATAGCCTGGATTATGCACTGACAAGTGTCTGTTTTATCAACAATAACACAGGATGGGCAGTAGGAGGAATGTGGTCGACATCTTATGAATGGTCTCTTATACTTCATACACAAGACGGCGGAGATAGCTGGATAGAACAAGATGCAGGAACAAAACAAAGGTTAAACAGTGTATGCTTTATCAATGAGGAAGAAGGATGGATTGCAGCCGATAGTGGTACGATATTGCATACGAACAATTCTGGGGTGGGCTTAAAGGAGTTGTCATTGTCAAATACGAATAGTATTACAATTTATCAATACCCCAATCCCTTCACCACCTCAACAACGCTCTCCTATACCCTCTCGAAGCCTTCTACCGTTACAATAAACATCTTCAACCCCCAAGGTCAGCTCGTCGAGAAGATCGTTCAGGAACAGACTAAGGGCGAACAGAAGGTACAATGGAACGCTGAAGGACTGTCTATTGGAATGTATTACTTCTGGATTCAGGCTGGAGATAAGGTTGGTGGTGGAAAGATGGTATTGATGAAGTAAGCTGGAAATCCTTAGCTCGCTCAATCGTCTACATCGCTCAGTCCTCTTGCTTACGACCCTGTATTGGTGTATAAAGAAACAAAAGGTTGCCAAATGATCAAGTTAAGCAACATCATATGCAATTTAGATAAATATTAGTGTCGCAAAAAAAATAATCGCCATGAACTGGAAAACATCATTAACATTTCTACTTGCAATCCTCCTCTTATTCAACTGTAAAAAGAAAGATGATATTACAAACAGTGAAGAAACGGACCGTGCTATGTTTGAGGTGTATATGCTCTTAAACAAAACTTACGATCAATTTCTTGATTTTGCAGCCACCACAAATGGCAATCCATGTGAAGCCATTATGCTTACCGATGATTGGATAAGAACACAAGCCGGGGTTGCTACCACGGAAGTGGTTGATAGCATCTACATCCATATACAAATGACCACAGGCCTTCAAACGATGTTTCACTTCAACGAAATAGACCAGGATGGATTCAGTGTTTATCGCGGAGGCGGTTCTTCCGGAGGCAGATTAACCAATTTGCAGTCGTCATCAGAAGGTTGCTCCAACATCATTGAGAACAAAAAAGTCCTGATCTATGCAGCCGCATACAGTGAGTTTTATAAACAAGCAGAAATGCAAAGAATACTGGATCTCTTTGCCAATGCGGACCAGGAGTATGAGGTTACCCTGTTGAAAGATGCACAATGCACCCCTGAAGTGTTCGAAACATTTAAGGATTATGGCCTTGTGATCATGGATACGCATGGGGCGGGTATTTCGTTCCTGACGGGAACTAAATTTTCCGTTACTTCCACACCGCCGCCAGATTCCAGCCAATTCAAAGCCTACATCATTCAGAAAATCGGAAGTGCCAATTATGACAAATTACTGACCGGGAAATGTAAATTAGGTGTAACGGCAAAGTGTGACTTTTTTATCTCCAATATTGACTGGTATAATTCACCAATTCATTCAATAGAAAACCGGGAATATGAACTTTGGATAACCTCAGAATATATTAAAGCATCACCTGATTTACCCAATACGGTGGTCTTTGCCAATATGTGCTACAGTGGCATTACAAAAACAGGGTATTCGAAACTCGTTATGGGTATCGCGTTTATTAATAAAAATCCAATTAGCTATTATGCTTATGCTTTCAATGATTTGCGCTCCAGTACTGTAGACAACCTCTTTAGCAAACAAATGGAAGACTCTCTCATCAATTCGCTGATCAATGATAAAGACAGCACAGGTATCGCACATCTTCAGTCCGATGGTTCCGAATTTGGATTATATAAACCAAGAGAAGGAAAAAAATTATATTTCAAACATTTCAAATCGCCAACATGGTGCTATGGCGGGTGTGACGATGCGGGCACTTTCACAGATCCAAGAGATGGAGAGACCTATAAATATGAGTGTATTGGCGGTAAAACATGGATGGTTGAAAATTTGAGATATAACGCGCCCGGCAGTAAATGTTATGATGATAGTCCGGGAAATTGCAGCAGTTATGGACGCTTGTATCAGCCCTTGCAAATGTTGAACGGTGACGACCCGGTTCCTCCCGGTGGGCAGGCTGTTCAGGGTATCTGCCCGGAAGGCTGGCACCTTCCTACCCGGGAGGAGTTGAACAAAATGATAAGCGAAATAGGTGGCAGTCAGATAAATACAGATACGTCAGGCGTTCTTGGCATATCAGAAAAAGTGGGTATTAAGTTAAAGTCGGCCCTAACGTGGAATGATGACCCTCAAAGCCTTACGGATCCGCTGCGCAACTCCAGTGAATTCAATGGATTGGCACAGGGGTATTTCAACACTGCCCTTGGAACCTATCGCGGGATAGGTAATGGCGCTGCTTTTTGGACATCGTCATTCATTAATAACGATCCTGCTCAAATTTTAACCTTTGGCTTGAATAGCTTCGAAGAAGCTGGGTTTTCATCCTACGGAATCTCTTTAGGTGCTATACTTGGTCCTATAAATGATGCCGCCTATTTCGGGTGCCGCTGCGTGAAGGATTAATGTATTCTAAACACTGAATCAAAAGAGCAAGGGAAAAGTAAATATATCCATCTGGGATTTTCTGGCACCAAGGAGAATTGGGATTTCGAAATTAATCGGCCTAAGAAAAAGCATCCAAATAAGAATCTATAATATTATCCCGGTAAAGAAGAGACGAAAGCAGAGGATGTAATTATAGATTTAAATCTGCTGGTGTGGATCTCAGCACCAGACACCCAACACCTTGATTCTGGCCCTGCGATTTAGTATCTTTACAGGACCATAGGAGAACCTTCCTTATACTCTGCTTAATCATAAGCTATTAACCTAAAATAGTAGAGCTATGAAAAAACTATTGATTATTGTTTTAATGTCAATGTGTGTTAGCACATTATTCGCTCAGACGGAAGAGATGAAAACAGTAGTTAATGCTGCAAAAGATGAACTCATAGATGATATGTGGGAGATCGTTGAAGAAGGTTACTTCGATATCAGCGTATTCACCGAGATTAGCACTGACACACTGACTATTGACGCTAAATATAAGTATGCCATAGTGCTGACAGTTGATGATTGTATGCAGTGTGGCTCATGGATAGCATACCGTGCAAATGGTGTTGATGTTACCTTAGGTTCTGATTCAGAGCAAATAGAAAATATACATAAGGTATTTGCTACAATAAACGAAGAGGAAACCATTAGCGGCCAGATCATAGGTTGTGTAAAAACAAGGGCAAGTCATAAAGCGCATCTGCTGGTGGTTAGAAAGTAGACCTGGCCAATTTTGAGTGTCATACATTTCACCCGCATTTTTAATTTGTAGATTTTTAGTTAATTGTGTTACAAGAGATTAGATAATCGCTCAACTCCTGGTGGGCCCACAACTATTTATCATATAGCTTAGATTAATGTTATACTTTCCGCTATGTACATCGTGGAGGTGACGGTTGAGGGCAGGAAGATCAGGCAGAAGCTCCTGGTAGAATAGAGAACAGAGGAACAAGGAGGATCGAAAATCGAGGATCGAAAATCGAAAATAATTCAACATCCAACACCCAACACTCAAAACCTTGACTAAGCCTCTGTGATTTAGTATATTTACATCTCCAAAGGAGAACCCTCCAAATGCTCTGCTTAATCAATGGCTATTAACCTCAAATAGTGGAGCTATGAGAAATATTCCAATTATTATAACTCTGTTTTGCATTTTAATTAATTCATCTTCACTGGCTCAGTCCAAATGTCGAATGCTATATTTCGATGAATTCAATTACAATAGACCTTTTTCGCAGGATGGTAAGTCAGTATCATACAGCATAGAAGATGGCTATTATTATATTGAAGTCCTAAAGAAGAGGGGAGCTGTGAAGGTAACGTATAAGATGGAAATAGATGAAAGTAAAAATTTTGAGATAGAAACATCAATAACAAAAATAAGTACAAGTAAAACAAACGGATACGGAATCTGTTTTGGCTTCTCAGATGTGAAAAATTATTATTGTTTCATAATAAACCATAGAGGCGAATTCAAATTTTTTAAAAAAAGAAATGGCAAAGAAACAGAAATTATACCCTGGACAGAAAGTGAATATATCAATATAGGAGTAGGAAGTACAAATAGGCTGATGATAATAAAAGAAGGGGACGAATTAAAATTTTATTCAAATGGTTCTCTTATTGCAGTAAATCCTTTTCAAAGCTTTTTTGGTAATATGGTTGGTTTTAAAATTCACGGAAAACAAAAGGTAGGTATTGATTATTTACGCGTTCTGTATTCTGTAGAATAAGGCGATAAAATGAGGAAAGGGAGGAGGAACAACAATAAAAGCGTCATTCCAGGCACTCCAAGTACTTTAGGCACTTCTGTCCAGGATTAGATTCGCTTCCTGTCACTTTAATTGAAGTATCATGAGATACCCTTTTCTATTTCCTTGAGGAAATCCTCCGCTTCTGCTTTCGAAGGGGCCTTGCTTTGCCAGTATTGGTCTCCCTCTATACTGGAAACACCTTTTCCCATGATTGTATCTGCCAGGATCACACTCGGTTTTTCATTGGTATTTATGGCTTCTTCATAGGCAGAAAACACCTCTTCATGCACATGGCCATCACAATGGATCACATGCCAGCCAAAAGATTTCCATTTTTCGGTAGTTAGTTCAATGCTCTTTACACCTACCGCCTTGTCATCGTTTGGTGCTCTATTCCTGTTGAGGAGAATCGTTAGCTTGCTGAGATTGTTATGAGCGGCTTTCATGGCTGCTTTCCGTACGATGCGCTCATCCAGGTCCCCATCTTTGAGTATGCTGTAGATATGGTAATCTTTGTTCTCCTTTCTGGCATTGATGGCCAATTGAATAGCTAAAGATAAGCCTTGTCCTGCTGATACTGAGGAGTCCTTGTTGCCAGGTAATCCTAGTTCCCTTAGGGTATTTAATTCCTCCCGAGAGAAGCATCCTGCCATGGCCATGGCAGCGTACAGTACAGAAGAAACATGTTCAATGGAGAGGATCAGGCGATCACGTTCCTTAGTACCCGGATCCTGGCAATGGTGTTTCATAACACCAAAATACAGGCAGGTGAAAATATCGGCCAATTCAAGAGAGCCTCCGGTGTTCCCTGAGCCAGCTTCAGCAAGGCTCCTGATAATTTCAGCCCGGACTTCCCGGGAAATCTTTCTAAGTTCTTGATCCGATGGCTTTTTAGTATACATAAGTACTGTCTATTGAAGGCTCATGACTTCTCCATTAACCTGACAAGGTACAAAATCTTAAAGCGAATTTCAAGATTGTGCAGTCAATCTTTCCAATCGACGCCAAAAAGTTGGTTTAAAAATCAAATAAGTTTACTGTCTGGAAAATCCTATCAAGGAAAACAGCTGATTCCTGTTTTAGCAAAGCATGTAACTCCTGTTTAGATGAAGCAATTTCTTATTTGACATTTAGCTGGTTATCGTCAATATCTGTAATCTGCTATAATTGAAAAAGACTACTCAATTTGGCCAGGAATGACCTGCTCAGTTTGACAGGAATATGCACCTCCCTTAACAATTTTCTTCAAATTAATGATTCAGTATATAAAAACAGAGGTTCAGATTCGTTATATATTGTGAGGAATAAATATGTGTATTACTTTGTTATAGGGGAATTTGTTAATATGGAATAGCGTATAGGTTATCCCCATGGGATTTATACGGCAGTACTGTTATCGGAAAGAAAAGTGGTCGGAAACAGGAAGTTTGCTGTCAGGTAGCTGACACCATGTTGACACCGGAAATAAAAAAGGACTCACGATTGCTCGTAAGTCCTTGATATTCAAGTTGGGGTAGTAGGATTAACTCCACTTCGTGAAATTGATCCCTTGGGAAGTGGCTCAATAAACAAAAGCCCACTCGCTTCATTTTAGGCACTCTAGGCACTCCAAGTACTTTAGGCACTTCTCGGTAGGATGAGCTTCGCTTCGCTCGCTGATCCGTTTGGGGGGTGGTACAACAACAAAAGCCCGCAAAACTCTAAGTACTCTAGCGCACTCCAAACTTTAGGCACTTCCCGGGTAGGATTAGCTTCGCTTCGCTCGCTGATCCCTTGGGGGGTGGTACAACAACAAAAGCCCACTGCTTAACTTTAGGCACTCTAGCGCACTCCAATACTTTAGGCACTTCTCGGTAGGATTAGCTTCGCTTCGCTCGCTGATCCCTTGGGGGGGGTACAACAACAAAAGGCCCTCCTTCATTTTAGGCACTCTAGGCACTCCAATACTTTAGGCACTTCTCGGGTAGGATTAGCTTCGCTTCGCTCGCTGATCCCTTGGGGGGGGTACAATAAACAAAAGCCCACTCGCTTCGCTCCTTATGGTCTTTTTTCATGCCCAAAAACTTACAAGCAAGCTTGCAGTTTCCGGGCATAAAAAAAGCCCCACACTATCGTGTGAGGCTTTTGTTTGTTGTCGGGGTAGTAGGATTCGAACCTACGACCCCCTGCTCCCAAAGCAGGTGCGCTAACCGGACTGCGCTATACCCCGTACTATTCGTTATTTATTTTACTCCGCTAACCGGACGGAGTTTATCCTGAGCATGCCGAAGGGCTATACCCCGAATAATTTACAATTCTGTATTCTGTATGTACAATTTTAAATGTACCTGTTAAAGAACGATCGGCTTAGAGTTTAAGGTATAAGTTAATTGATAATAATTCAAAACCCAAAACTCAACACCCAAAACTTTTACTGGCGGAGAGGGGGGGATTCGAACCCCCGGTACCCTTTCGAGTACGCCAGTTTAGCAAACTGGTGGATTAAGCCACTCTCCCACCTCTCCAAACTTGGAAAATCCAAAATCCAAAAATCAAAATCCAAAAAATCCTCACGCCTCTTTCCCCATCCCCGGACCTCTATTTTGCGAGGGGCAAAAGTACATAAACAATTTATTATGGACAAATAAAACTGAGAAAAATTAAAATTAAGGCTAATCAATGCCAAACTGGCTGCTATTCTTACTGGCCAGCAAACCCATTTAGCAAAAACTGTCATCCTGTTGGCGGGGATTTCAAGAGAATTAAGACCTCTTGAAACAAAATCCTCCCTTTCCTCTTTTCTTCGATCAAACCATGTGTATGAGAATACCTGGGATGATGATTAATACTATAAGCCCACTCGTGCGAAACTCTAACGTATGCAACTATTCCCTCACTATTTTTTTTATTCCAGAAACACCGTTTTCATCTTTAACTTTACAGAAATACAAACCCTGACTTAAGGTAGATATATCAATCTTATTTTCGTTTGATTTTGACATCATTAATTGACCAAACTTGTTATAAATTTCTATTTGAGCAATGCTTGCTTTTGATTTAACAATTAAAGCACCTGTTGTTGGTATTGGATAAATTGAAAAACTTATTAATGTGTTTTGATTTATAGCCAAAGTTGTTAAATTTTCATACCAGGCTATTTTATCATCATCAAAAGAAGCAGAAAGCACATCTATATCAACATCTCCGTCTATATCAGTGGCGTAAACTGACATTGCCTCAGCTGCATTTGTTGTAATGATTTGTTGTGAACCAAAACTCCCTTGTCCATCGGTATTTTCGTACCAGGCTATTTTATCATCATTAACAGAAGCAGAAAGCACATCCATATCGCCATCTCCGTCTATATCGCTTGCATGAACCCAATAGGCCCCATCTGTATTTGTTGTAATGATTTGTTGCGAATCAAAATTACCTTGTCCGTCAATGTTTTCATACCAGGCTATTTCATCATTATAATAAGAAGCAGAAAGCACATCCATATCGCCATCTCCGTCTATATCAATAGCGTAAACGGGTCTTGCTCCCGCTACATTTGTTGCAATGATTTGTTGTGAACCAAAATTACCTTGTCCGTCAGTATTTTCGTACCAGGCTATCTTACCATCATTAAAAGAGGCAGAAAGCACATCCATATCGCCATCTCCATCTATATGGGCAGTGTAGACTGAAAATGCCCCATCTGCAATTGTTGTTATAATTTGTTGTGAACCAAAATTACCTTGTCCGTCGATATTTTCATACCAGGCTATTTTAGAATCATTAAGAGAAGCAGAAAGAACATCCATATCCTTATCTCCGTCTATGTCGGTGGCGTATACAGATCCTGCATAATCTGCATTTGTTGTAATGATTTGTTGTGAACCAAAATTACCTTCTCCGTCGATATTTTCATACCAGGCTATTTTATCATCATTTTGAGAAGCAGAAAGCACATCCACATCGCCATCTCCGTCGATATCTGTGGCGTAAACCGATATTGCTTTATCTGCGTTTATTGTTATAATCTGTTGCGAGCCAAAACTTCCTTGGCCATCGGTATTTTCATACCAGGCTATTTTATCATCATTTTGAGAAGCAGAAAGCACATCCATATCGCCATCTCCGTCGATATCTGTGGCGTAAACTGATATTGCCCCAACTGCATTTGTTGTTATAATTTGTTGTGGGCCGAATTGAGCATGGGTGTTTACATAAATCATAAATGTAAGTAACAGAAGTAATTTTGTTTTCATTTTGTTTTTTGTTTAATTTCCGTTTTCAATCTAATCATTGGCAATTGTTAATATAGTAAGCTATTGTTGCTTTATGCACCCATATAGGGCAGACAAAAACATGTTCGGGTAATCTATATATCAATTTAACAAGTATTTTTCGTTAATCGGATACTGCTGATAGCATATCAGCTATTGATTAAGCAAAACATAAGGAAGGTTCACCGTTGGTACTGTAAATATACTAAATCACAGAGCGATAATCAAGTACAGGTCGTGACATATACCTTTTATACTTGCAATCATTTCTACTTTATGTTATCTTTGAGTAAATCATTACCCATATCTTATAAACAAAAGAGACTGTATTCGTCCATGAAATTCATGCAGGAATAATCATCTTTTCGGCATGTACCTAAAAGGCCTGACCTATCTTCAGGCAAAAAGCAGGCATATTGTTTACTTAATTCATTTCCTTATGAAAACAAGGAGAACATACCTGCTGATCACTATTCTGATCTCTGCCATTGTCATTGCATTCCCAACATCATCAACTGCCCAAACCCCGGTCCCGGCCGGAGCTGTAAGCGGCACATGGTCCCCTGGCGGGTCACCCTATTATATCCAGGGTGAAATATTTATTGCAACAGGTCAATCCCTTGTTATCAATCCAGGGGTTACCGTTGAGTTTCAGGGACATTATAAGTTTCTGGTTCAGGGTTCATTGATTGCCGAAGGTGCACTAAATGATTCGATCCTTTTCACCATCAACGATTCTACGGGATGGCATGACATTAATATCCCTGACGGTGGCTGGCACGGTATCCGTTTTGGATATGGTGGACCATCCATCGATTCTTCCAGGCTCAGATATTGCATGTTTGCATTTGGCAAAGCCACCGGTCAACAATCCCTCGATCAATCCGGAGGAGCAATAGCTGTATATCAGTATGACAATCTCATGATTTCCAATTCATTCTTTTACAAAAATGCTGCACTTAGTGGAGGTGGCGCTGTTGCCATTGCCGAAGCAAGTATTATCCTGGAAGAAAATAATTATTTTCATAATATAGCAGTAAATGGTGGTGCCATAGCTGCTTTCAGCTCATCATCCCGTATTGCAAAAAGTTTCTTTGTCGACAATCATGCATTCAATTCAGGTGGTGGCATTAGTATGTATTCAGGATGCAATGATGAAATCACGGCCAATCTTTTTGCAGGCAACTTTGCTGATTATGGTGGGGCTATGCAGCTTGAAACCAATTGCAATCCAATTGTCAGAAACAACCTGATATATTCGAATGTCGCTTATGAAGAGGGCGGTGGCGCCGACCTTGAAGGCAACTGCCAGGCAACTTTCATTAACAACACAATAGTTGAGAATTTTGCTCTTTTTGGAGGTGGCATTGATGTAGAAGTGAATTCCAGCCCCGTATTCCGTAATTGTATCCTGTGGGGAAATACTGCCTTTGTTGATGGGCCTCAAATCCACCTGTTTTCCGAAGATTCAGATCCTGATTTCTACTATTGTGATCTTGAAGGAGGGATTGATTCCATCGGCACCTGGTATGGTGGTGCGATTTACCTGAATTATGAAGGCATCTATGAGAATAATATTGACCAGGAACCTAATTTTACCACACTTGGCAACTACTTATATCTCTTGAATATTGGATCACCCTGTATTGATACCGGCGATCCTGACCCGGTTTATAACGATCTGGAAGATCCGGGATTACCGGGAATGGCATTGTGGCCTTCAAAAGGGACTTTGAGAAATGATATGGGTTCCTGGGGTGGGCCCTATGTATGGTACTATGATATTACCACCTCACTTGATGAGCTACCAGGTGAGAAAATGGCCAATCAGACCATTGAAAGACTCCGGTGCTTCCCCAATCCCTGCAGGGAAGACTGCCACGTTACATACAAGAACAAATTAAGACAGCAAATCTCAGTCGGTGTAATTAATATTTCCGGACAACTTGTAGCGAAGTTGTATGCTGGGATCCAGGCAGCGGGAGAATACGATCTGGCATATCATAGAGGCTCCTTACCCGATGGCATCTATTTTGTCATCATACAGGCAGGAAAGCAGAAAATTGCACAGAAGATATTGATGACAAGATGATCATTATAAGACATTTAGCTATACCAACAAGCACCAAGGGATCAGCATGCACTACAACTTATAAATCTTGGTACAATAGTCGATCACCTGGTAGTCATCATCCAGGCTGATGCCATATAAAATTTTAAGTTCTTTCTCGAACAACACATAATACAAGATATAATATACGTTTCTGTACTCAATGGGTCTGAATATATACAGCTCACATATCACCCGCTTCCGGGGCATCAGGACGAATTTCCTGGTTCGCTTGCTGATATCAGAAACTTTGAGGTATTCAGGAGGCAAATGATCATAATGAGCCTGCAATCGATCCAGGTATTCCCTGTTGGGAATTACATTCCGGATCAGGTCTATATCCCCGGCACAGTTTGCTACATGTATAACACGGCTATAGGCAGTTGCTGTATTTCCATCGAAAATGATCGCAGCCTCTTTCAGGTTTGAGTCACTGTCGATAATCCTGTCGCAAAAGAAGATGTATGAATTGTCTATTAACTTCTGTTCAATCTCATAAATTCTATGCTTTTCCTCATCAACTTCCTCCTGGGATTTCTGAAGGTTCTTCATCCTGTGCATAAATAGCATAGCCAGTGAACATGAACATTATAAATAATGCCAATACACATGCTGATGGTTGCCTGATATGAAATATCCTGCCCATTTTAAGTCATAGATGTATCCGGGGTAATTAACAAATCCCCCTGTCTCTTAAATACGATAAATACGGATTATAGTTTCCTGGATGCGGGACGGGGGACGAGGGACGGGGGGCGAGGGAAAGCGGCTACATGGCTACATGGTTAATACTGCCTACTGCTTATTGCTTACTGCATACCGCATACCGCCTACTGCCTACTGCCTAACGCCTAACGCCTAACGCCCAATGCCTAATGCCCATCATCCATAATTGAACTTAAATCCTCCTACATTGTTTAGTTTAAAGTTAAGGTCGTAAATAATTGAATGTTCAACAATATTGAAAATCATGATTTCGACATGAAACTATTCATCCAGAATATGGCTTGCATCCGCTGCACAAAAGTGGTGGAGTATGAACTTAGAGAACTTGGATTTGTTGATTTCACCATTCATGGAGGCGAAGCTGAGATAAGGGATAATATTTCGGAAGATCAATTAGACGTTTTCAAAGGCTCAATCGAGAAACTTGGTCTGGAAGTGATCGATGACAAAAACAGCATCATTGTCGAAAAAATCAAAAATACCATCGCTGAAATAGTATACCATTGTGAGGAGGAACCCAAAAGTAATTTCTCGGATTATATCAGCAAGAAATTAGGATACGACTATACCTACCTCAGCAATCTTTTTTCTGCAGCAAAGGGTATATCTATTGAAAAACAGCTCATCAAACAAAGGATCGATAGGGTGAAAGAAATGCTGATTCATAGTGAATACACTTTAAATGAAATTTCTTACAAATTACGCTATAGCAGTGTGGCACATCTTTCAGGTCAATTCAAAAAAGAAACAGGATTGACCCCCTCCTATTTCAGGAAACTTCACAAAAATTTGTTAAAAAAGGCTGATAATCTGTAAATTATGTAAAACATTAAGCGAATTATATAATGCTTTCCATCATATGAGAGTATAATTTAGTTGAATAATTCGTAATCGTAATTTACACTAAAAAAACAGCCTTATGAAAAAGTTCAAATTATCAATGATGAGTCTGGTAATGATTCTCATTTTTGTCACAACTGTTTCTTCTGTAACTACTAACGAAAAGCCCCCTACCAATTCTCCACTCATTACGTATGTGGTCGACGTTGATCTTATATCCGTTGTTGGCCTCTGTAGTGAATACTACGTAACAATCTCCGACGAAGATGGAAATCTTGTTGTAAGCCCTCTTCCCTATATTGAAGGAACCAGCACTTATGTTTTTTATGAAATCGGACCAATTAGCGGCAAAAGAATCGCAAATTTGGAAGAGATGTGGGTTGTTCTAGGCCCATGCTCTAACCAGATACAAACCAATCCGGACATCATAGATTGCAGCTCCAGGCACTCAACATTTCGCTTCTCACTGCATCCTACTGTGATTCCAGTCCATGAATATATACACTAGATGTTTTTCAATGCTAAAAATGCATGAAAAACACTCAAGCCTCTGATCATAATTTTAAAACATGCGTTATGAAAAAAATACATCAAATAAAGTCAGTTCTGAAAAACATTCATATCTGGAGTCTGATGGTTCTCTATCCAAGTTTTATTCTATTGATGTTATCATTCTTTATATTCAATAGCTAAGCAAGACTTAAACAAATCAGTAATTGTAAACAACTATATTTCTTAGCCCGGGTATCCCCGGGCTTTTTTTATTTCTAGTATTTAACCTTGTTCCTTGTCCCGATAAAATGCAAATCTTTGATTTGCTCTTTTATCGAGGATCCACGAAAAACTATGAATTCGAAGAATTCTGGTTTTTCGGGATTCCTTATTCCTTGTTATCAATTCAAAATATGATTTTATATTTGCACGATTAAAAAACTTGAATAATCACATCAATTCTAATAAATAGATATAAATCAAAGGTTTAATTAAATAGCAACAAGATGAAACTCAAAACGATTACAACTTTATTACTTGTTTTTACATTGTTCACAAGTGTTTTTGCACAAAAAGACAAGCATTTTGAAATTGGTGCACAGGGTGGATATGGAAGCACCTGGATCATTAACCAGAACAACTATGGATTAACCGAAATGGACTATGAATACACCTGGGGCGGTGGCTTTAATTTCCAGGCAGGTTACAATTTTACAGAGAGCATCGGACTTTTTACTGAGATCGGGGTTTTAAACCAGGGCCAGAATTACAAAGATACCTGGGGGAATGCTGATATTAAACGTACCGTTGACCTGAAATATATGAATGTACCTGTATTTTTCAAATATTCTTATGGTGAGAGCAGGGCACGCTTCAGATTATTATTTGGCCCTCAGTTTGGCTTCCTCCAGAGTGCAGAACAGACATACACAATGAATGGCGAGGACTATTCTGAAGAGCGCACAGATAAAGAAGGAAATACATTTGATGTAGGTGCCACAGATATCAAAGAACGCTTTACCAATACAGATATCTCTCTTGTTCTCGACCTGGGTGCAGATATCTTTTTGGTTAAAAATATGTTATACCTGTCCGTTGGTGCACGTATGTTTTACGGACTGACAGATATCAACGCCACAGCATACCAGATAAATAATATTGACGGAAACTACGAAGCATCGCATAATGCAGGCGTGACCTTTATGTTCGGGCTGCATTATATTATTGCCGGAAAGAAATAAGAGAGTTCGGGAATTCTGTTTGCTGGGAGCTGGTGGCTGGTGGCTGTCGAAAAGTTTTTAGGGATCTGTCAACAAAAAATTTAAGAATTTCTTAATTTCCTGTATTGGGGAAACCAAATAACCTAATTGTTATGAAAAAGATCATCACTAGAATGCTGGCAATGTTTATGATATTGGCCATGATCACCATTGCATGTAAAGAGGAAGAGCCTGATCCAAATGTAACCCCAACCTGGCTCCTGCCCTACCAGGGAATATATGCCGGAACATATAGCGGGGACGACACAGGCACATGGACCTTCACTATCGTGAACAGTTTCCAGTTCGAGATGTTTGTTACATCTGATTCTGACAACTCAACCTATTCTCGTATTGTTACCCTTAACGAGCAAGGGATCTTCGCCTTTTCGGGACCTGAAATACTGCTGGCCGGGCTCATCACCGGTCATTACGAAGTTTCCGGAAGCTGGGAAGAACTGGAGGATAATACCAGCGGCGATTTCGAAGGGCATAAACAGTAGATAACAAGATACAATCGTTACTCGTTACTCGTTATTCGTTATTCGTTACTCGTTCCTCGGTCTTCGTTCCTCGGTCTTCATTCCTCTTAGCTACTTATCTTTCACACACCTCACCGACATACCATCTGGTTTAGTGTAAGTATAGGTTCCTACATTATCGACGGTATGATACAGGCCTTTAAAGCTTGCATAATCGGCATTTTGATCTGTAGAAGACCAGTAATAGGCACTTTCATTGATCTTACCGAAAAAGCCATCTTTGTCACGATAACCACTATACTGGGCATTGAATTCAGATGCGCCGCCGGGCTTCAGGTTTTTACCTGCATTGTGTATCCCGCCATAGTAATTGATCAGTGCTGACCATTCCTGGTCGTTTGGTAAATGCCATCCTTCCGGGCAGGCCATCATGGCTTCATCCCAGGTATACAGCCTTCCCCATTCGGCACATTTGGCATCATCCAGGTCATAGCACCAGGATCCGGGTGTAGCAAAATTCAGGTTCTGCGCCATCCACCAATTTTCATTTCCGTCTTCAAAGATGGTATATTCCTGTCCGTCACGTTTATCAAGTAGTACGTCAGGCTCAACTTCAGGCTTTGTCTTAACTTCCTTCTTTTTAGCAGGAGGAGGTGGTGGTGGTTCGGACTTGTGCGCCTGAACTACCTGTTTTGGTGCTTCCAGGGCCTTGTGTTGATTGATAGAATCGAGTGTATGCTGGACTGCTGCAGCTACTGCCTCTTTCTTTTCCATTTCGAATTTCTCCTTTTGCATGCAATTATAATATGCACAGGCTGCGATAAGCAGCAGGATCAAAACGATAAAAATGATTGTTTTTTTCATAATCAGATAAGTGTTAATTAAGCTCTAATATACAAAAAACGATATAGTGTGCTTAAATGTTCAGCACACTATATCGTTTTTCGTCCTGTTAGGCTTATTGAAGAAACTCTTATCTCACCATTAGTTTCTCATTCACAACACGATTAGCTGATACCAGGCTTACGATATACATGCCTGTTTGTAGTGAACTGATATCAAGGCTCACCTCTCCGCCTTCCAGAAAATCAGCTGTCAGTTTTTCTTTCAATACTTCCTTGCCCGCTGCATTAAAAATATGAATTGTAGCGTCAGAACCCAAGGCATGAGTCCATCTTACACTTATCTGGTTCTCCGCAGGATTAGGTGAAAGACTGATGCTCTCATCCCTGCCGTCTGCTTCTTCGACACCTACTACAGAAACCATATTCTGTTCAAACTCGATATCGCCTGAAGTTGTCCCGGCAAAGTATGTAAAGTATATCTTGTGAATATTCCCATCCTGGTCACTTATAAAAAACACCAGGGAATCATCCAGTACCCATCCAGTACTGAAATCAAAATATTTCCAGTTAAAGCCTATCACAGTCTTAACCGTATCAATAGACTGCATAAACCAATCATTGAAATCATGTCCCACCGATGGGAAACGGTTACCCGGATTATTCAAGTTCGTATATACACCTGTTACCGGGAAAAATACGCCTTGCGGTTGGAAGGCCTGGTACCTGGTAAAAAGCAGATCCCATTCAGTTATAGCCGGCTCCCTTTCGAACAAAAACCCATCATCAAAATTATAGTAGGCGAAATTCATATCCGTGAAACTGCCTAGTTCAAGTGTTTCCTCTAACTCAGAAGTATTATCAATATCTGCAAAGCGAATATCAAATCTGTTCCCATCCACGTCCTTTTTAACTACCCATACCTGCTTAAATGTTCCATCAGCAAGCTTTAGAACATACAATGAATCTCCAATAATTTCATTTGTACTGATATTCTTGATCCCCCAGCCATAATCCGGGAAACCATGCGAGTTTGTATTAAAAGCACCATTCATCCAGTGGTCTTCACCATCAAACATAACAGGCCACATGGCCAATCCATTTGTATCGATGTTCATCCATGCACTTGTATCTGCCTTCGGATAGGTGTATAATTCAAGGCCTTTATCTCCATTAATAAGAATAGATGCACCCGATGCATCTGTACAAAAGCCAAGGTCCCAATCAGCACGATCAACAAGGTCGATAATGCCATTTTGAAGGCTATAATACACATCATACTGATAACCAGCCCCCATGGTAACAGAAACCTGTGAGAATGATGGATTAGAAATGAATAATGAACTGATCAAAAATAAGGCAGTTAGAAGTTTTTTCATTTTTTTAAGAATATATATTGTTAGATAAAGAATATATGAAGTAATTCCGGTATTAGATTACATAAATATTTTTACGAAAATATAAAAGAGAATATGATTTCACTCTATATACTTTCTAAATTTTCTTAAAAGTTGATATATATCAACCAATTAAGGAAATAGGAACTAATTTCCGGAGCGGGATGATCACTTTGAATGATTTACTTTGGATGAGATTTTCATCATCCATTGCATTAAGGCCTAAGGGTCTCCTGGTTGAGGATTTTTTCCATTGTACGGATAAAAATACCTGTACATGGCACAATCAGAACCGGGAAATGGGTATCCTTTTGCCCAGGCGTCTAATGTAGGACAATCCGCACTTTCGGTGTAGGTAGCATAACAGGCAATATAAAATTGTCCGTAAAAATCTTCATCCAGCATCATTGTAAAATTCTGTACCCCTTCAGCATGACTATACTGATAATCAAATGCTTCAATGATCGGTGATCCATCCGGTGTTTGCGGAATATCAAGCCAATCATATTCTGCATGTATTTTGGTTGATGTTAACTTAAAATCACCTGTGGTTTCGTACCTCACCATGATTACACCAAAATTTTGTGTAACAGTCACAGTGCCGATATCCTCATCAGCACAGGTAAGTAACCTATAGGTTCCGCCGCCACCCTTTAAATTAACATTCGTAAGATCAGGTGCTGTTTCCTGTATGTTCTCCTTTTGGCAAGAGAAAAGGAATAGCAAGAGTACAGATAGCAATACTCCGGGAAGTAAAGTTCGTATGGTCATAATTCAAGATTTAGGTTATCCCTTACAAAAATCTCACATATTTTACTATGTAAAACCTTTGTTCGCCCGAAAGATAGGGAATTATTTTTCAAATTCAAAATTTTGACACCCGGACGGGTTGCTGGATCCTGGATCCTGGATCCTAGATCCTAGATGCTGGTTGCAGGATGCTGGATAAATGGTTAATATGCCTAGTGTCTACCGTCAACTGTCAACCGCCTATTGACCGCAGCCCAATGCCTAAGGCCTAATAAATGCAATTGAAGCTAATTTTAAGTATTTTCGCAATTAAGTACTGAACTTATATGCGCATCATTATCCTAGCTGACCCCCTCGACAACCAACAGGCGGGCATACATTACTACACCAGGAACCTGGTTACGCACCTGGCTGGGATAGATGAGCATGGTGAATACTTCATATTGAGAAGAAAAAAGGATGATCTATTCCCATCTGAAAGGCAAATCGTTGTTAAGAATCACAGCTTTCCCGGTTATTCTGCCTGGCGCATGTTTGTGGGTATCCCTCGCACGCTGAAAAAACTACAAGCCGATGTTGTGGTGGAACCGGCGCACTTTGGACCTTTTAACCTTCCAAAGAAGATGAAGCGTGTAACAGTGGTTCACGACCTCACCCCTATCCTGTTCCCAAAGCTACACAGGTTTCACTCCCAGTTCCTGCAAAAAGTATTTCTGAAAGGTATAATAAGAAGGGCATCTCTGATCATTACCAACTCAGCCAATACAAGCCAGGACCTTACACAATACATGCCGGAAGCAAAGCAGAAGACGAGCCAGATCTACCTGGGAAGGGATGAAAGCATGGGCTTTTCCGCCAATAAATCTGTTGTAAGAAAATACACTTCAGGGAATCCCTATATTCTCTATGCAGGAACAATAGAACCCAGAAAAAACCTGAACAGGCTCCTGGAGGCTTTTACAATTTTTAAGGAGCGTTCAGTCTCCGATCATAAGCTGGTGATTGCCGGAGGAAAAGGATGGAAAAGCAAGTCTTTCTATGAAGCACTTTCCGGCCACCCATTCAAGGCCGACATCGTCTTAACCGGATATATTGAGCGTGATACACTGGCCTCACTCTACAGCCAGGCCGAAGCCTTTGTATTTCCTTCCCTGTATGAAGGTTTCGGCTTGCCGGTAGTGGAAGCTATGAGCTGTGGCACTCCCTGTCTGCTGTCCAATATTTCGAGCCTGCCTGAGGTAGGCGGAGAAGGGGCCATATATTTTGATCCTGCTGATCCCAATGAAATGGCGGATGCCATGTATAGAATAGTGCATGAGGAAGGCCTGAGGAAGCAATTGTCAGACAAAGCAGGAATACAGGCTGCAAAATTTAGCTGGGATAATTATGCCAGGGAATTCGACCGTGAAATTAAAAAGCTTCTGAAGGAATGAAAATACTGTTCATACTCGAGCTGTATTACCCCAACATAGGGGGTATTGAGAAGCTGTTCAAATCGCTTGCTGAAAAGCTTGTCGAAGAAGGCCATTCGGTAAAAGTGATCACCACACGTTTTAGTAAAGAACTGCCAAAAAAAGAGATCATCAACGGCGTTGAAGTTAAACGTCTCAATGTATCTTCCCGTTTTGTTTTTACCTTCTTTGGGATCTTTGGCATGCTCCGTGAAGCTAAAAACTGTGACATCATTCACACAACATCTTACAATGCCGCATTTCCGGCCAGGCTTGCCGGATGGATATACGGTAAAAAAGTTCTGATCACCTTCCATGAAGCCTGGGGCAAACTCTGGTTCAGGCTTCCATATGCCGGAACCATCAGTAAACGTCTTTACTACGCCTACGAATGGTTTATCCTACGCCTGGGCTTTCACCGATTCATCGCTGTATCGGATTATACAGCCGAAAGCCTCAGACAGGCAGGCATAAAGAAAGACAAGATCACCAGGATATATAATGGACTGAATTATAATGACTTTCGGACCATCCAATATTCACCGCCCACGAAGTTCGCATTCACCTACTTCGGCCGCCTGGGCATTTCAAAAGGACTAGACCTCATCCTGGAAGCTGCACCTGCTTTCCTTGAGCAGCATCCCGATGCCCACTTAAAAATGATCATCCCCACACGCCCAAAAGGGTTTTTGAGAACAATCAAAAAGGAATTGCAAAGCATCCCGGAAGATCGCTTTACGCTACTCCATAACCTGAGCTACGATGAGCTTCAACAAGCTTTGCTCTCATCCTCCTGTGTTATGATTCCATCATACAGTGAAGGTTTCTGCTTTGCTGCCGCAGAATCTATTGCCATGGGCATACCCCTTATCTCATCCGGCCGAGGTGCCCTGAAAGAGGTTGTCTCGGGCCAATATATCATAATGAAAACGCAGGACGGAAAAGGCTTAAAAGATGCCCTCGAAATAGCTTACGCTGGTAAATGGGAAAACAGTCCGATCAGGAAGTTTCACTTTGAGGATACTGTGAAGCAATACGTTGAGTTGTATGATGAGATCCTGGATACTGGATCCTAGATACTGGATACTGGATCCTAGATCCTAGATAATAGATAATGGATACTGGTGTTCGTTACTCGTTACTCGATCCTCGTTCTTCGATCTTCCTAAGTCTTTGCTTAAGCAATCCTATTTCCTGTGCAAGTGACTTGTTTTTATCTGACAGCTTACTAATGATCATTGAGAACTCGATCAGGATCAAGAAGATAGCCATGAGGAGGATCATAAACAGGGCTGCCGGCGGATAGGCTACGCCCAGAAAATCAGAAATGTAATCGAGACCACTTCTCCAGAAGGCGAATACTATAAATACCAGGCTAAAGAATATCCACAAAAGTGAATACTCCTCCTTCAGCCGCTGGCTTCTTATCAGATACATGATAAAAAGAAACAGTGAGATACTCACTATTACGGCAACGATCTGTATTTGGCTGATTTCTCCCATAATTATAGTTTTTCATCATCCGTGATGATCCTTGATCTGATAGAAGCCATGAACATGGCGAGCAAGACCTTAACCATATAGTAAGGCCCTTTCGCAACAGGTATGGAAGACACACCTCCCTGGCGGCGAAGCATCTGAGTAAAGACCTCTGTAATCACAAAATGGTTTCGGCCCAGCAGTATAACCACTTCCGGCTCCGGATAATCAGTAGGATAATGATTGGCCAGGAAGCAGAACGATCTTCGGTTATAAGCCCTGAATCCGGATGTATGGTCTGTGATCTTCTGTCCGATCATCAGATAGCTAAACCACTGGAAGATCCATATGCCGACACGACGCAAAGAATGGGTCGTAAAACCTTCGGTTTTCTTATTGAAACGTGAACCAATCACAACATCCGCCTTCCCTTCTTCGATCACAGGAATTAGTTTACTAATCTCCGTTACCTGGTGCTGCCCGTCTCCATCGAACTGAAGGGCAATTTCATAGTCATTTTCCCTGGCATACTTGAAGCCGGTCTGGACCGCCCCTCCTATTCCCAGGTTGAATGGCAGGTTCACGACTACAGCATTGCCATTGGCTGCTGCTATTCGACCGCTCTCGTCGGTACTGGCATCATTCACCACCAGCATATCATATTGGGGGAAAGTTTCGGCAATCTCATCCAGGATCCCTCCTATGCTGGCTGATTCATTGTATACCGGTATGATGATGAGTGTTTTCAATATATTCCTTATTTATCTTGAAATGCTTCCTCAAGGGCATCCATGTATTCATGATCTACACTATGTCCTTCATCTTTTGCCTGCGTGATCCAGTATAGAGCCTGGGCATAGTTCTTCAGATTGTAATTCAACTGTGAAATATTAATATACAAAATGGTTTGCGTGGGATCAATCTCCAATGATCGTTGAAAATCATCAATTGCAGCCTGATCTTCCTTAAGTTCCGTCAGTACGAGACCTCTCCAGGTATAAAGTAAAGCAAAATCAGAATTCAAGCTGATAGCATCGTCAAAAAGATTCCGCGCATGTCCAATATCTCCTTTTCGGGCATGGATGATCCCTTCCAGATAATATCGCAGGAAACGTTTCCTGGGCTTATCGCTCTCAACCAGCTTAATATCTGCCAGTGCTTTATCATACTCCTGAAGTTCCATATATGCCAGACCCCTGTTGAGATAGGCATCTGTGAAGATGGTATCTCCACCGGTAGCCCTGCTAAAATATGCAATGGACCTTATCAATTCCTGCCGCCTGACATCAGGATAGGGATTTTGCATTGCTTTGCTTTTTATGGCATAGCCCAGGTTGTTCATCGCCCTGGCACTCTGCGGATTCTTTTCAAGGCAATCTTCCCAGAGGCTGATCTCTGACGCCCATACCTTGTTCCTGTTATAGGTGCCCAGGGCCAGAAGGATCAAAATAACAGATCCTATCGCATAAAAGTATTTGATCTTAGAATATGGTACATAACGCAGGACAATACCTGCTACGATCATACATACCCCGAACATTGGGAGATAAATGCGATGCTCCATCATAATGTCCTTTATAGGAATCAATCCTGATTCAATCGACATGCTGATGAAGAACCAGAAGATCCCGAATGATACAAGTCGGTTTCTCTTATAGAGCAGTACTCCCAGTAATAACAGAGCCAATACCAGCATAATACCAATAATTTGGTAAAGCCCGATCAGCGGATGCCCGGGATTGATATAATAATCGGCATTCTGACTGATGGGAAAGAGTATTAAAAGCAGATATTTATGAAACACCCCAAGCTGGGCGCTGAAATACTCAATCCTTGAATACATTTCTGTCTCGGCCGGGAGAAATCCGGAGAATAAAACTGCAAGAAATCCTGTTGTGAGAACGACTAAATAAGTGCCGGCATATTTTCTGCAAAGCTTTCCATCCCTTTTCCTGATGAAGAACAACTCATAGAGCAGGAATGCTGCCGGAAAAGTCACGGCATTTTGTTTCGACAGCAAGGCCAGCAATCCTGAAAACACAGCCAGAAGGATCAAAATGGCTGACCGCAAAGTTTTTCCATCCTTGAGATAGGCCATCCTGCCCCTGGCGTATAAATAAACTGCAAGCAAATAAAACAAAGCTGCCAGAACGGTCATTCGTTGAACAATATAGGTCACCGCCATTGTTTGCAAAGGGTGCAGCAGAAAGAGCAAAGCAACAAAGACAGAAACCGTCCATAACATTCTTCGGTCGTAGGGTTCATCCTCCGGCAAAGAAGATATGGTATATCTTGTGATCAGAAAAACCATCAGCGAAGCAAGAATATGCAAGATGAGGTTAACAATATGGTAACCGAGCACATTTTGTCCGCCCAGGCTCCAGTTCAGGGCCAGGCTGAACCTTGATACAGGGCGCTTCTTAACAGCAAACCATTCTGAAGGCTCAGAAAACGTGGATAGGTCATGAATTTCATCGTTACCAACGATCTGCTCCAGGTCATCCCAATGAAAAGAAGCATCAAAGGAGTTTGCATAGGCAGCAATTCCTGCTACAGTAAGTATCAGTATGACAGGGACTATGCCAGCTGTCAGAAAGTTCTTCTTTAAAATCTGAGATTTTCTGCTCCGCACGTTGTTCTCAATGAGAATCCAAATATATCAAAAAACAAGGATACGAAAGGAATTTAATTATCTTTGCCCTACTCGATAATACTAGCAGATGGCTCAGGGATTAGCAGCACAGATACACAGATTTTTACCCGAAAACGTCCGACTTGAAAGGATATGGTTGCTGGCCAAAACTGACTTCAAGGTACGCTATGTTGACAGTTCCCTGGGGATGATATGGGCTTTTGTGTATCCCCTTGTCAGGATACTGATTTATTATGTCGTCTTTTCCTTTTTCTTTTCCAAAGAGATACCCAATTACGGATTCTATATTTTCTCAGGGATCATCCTCTGGATGTATTTCCAGGAGGCCACAAAAAAGGGGCTTAATGTGATCAGGTCCAAAAGGTATCTGCTTGAGAATATCAGGTTCAACAAACTGGATGTTTACTATGCATCCATGCTCACCAGCCTGATAGGCTTTATCGTGAACCTTTTTGTTTTGATATGCCTCTTGATCATCTTCGGCATCACGCCTGGTTGGAGGATTATTTATTACCCCATATTCATCATTAACCTGATGATCTTATCACTGGGTATCAGCCTGATACTTTCAACAGTAAACGTTTACCTGAAAGATGTTACGCAACTTTGGGACCTGGTTCTGCTGCTGATGTTCTGGATCAACCCTATCTTTTTTGCCAAGCAGAAAATATTCAACATGTTCCCGGCCCTGCTTTATGCCAACCCCCTGGCAGGAATTATCATTAACTCCCGCGATGTATTGATGTATAATAAGGAACCGGACTGGTTCCTTGTGGGTTATAATTTCCTGTATGCCTTTGCTCTGCTGGGCATTGGCCTGCTGGTGTTCAAAAAGTTTTATCATAAAGCAATAGAAAAAGTCTGATCATGAGCGAGGAAGTAGTCATAAAGCTTGAGAACGTAAGCAAGACATTCAGGATCAGGGATAAGGTTCGTGGAAATATGATCCAGAAATCCTGGGCATTCTTCACAGGATCTAACATCCGTAAGATCCATGCCTTAAAAGACATCAACCTGGAGATCAAAAAAGGGGAATTTATCGGAATTGTGGGTGCCAACGGTAGTGGCAAGTCAACGATGATCCATATTATGACCGGGGCTTATAAACCCGACCGTGGCGGAAAAACGAGCATCATTGGTAGTTATATCCGGCTGAGCCTTGGGCTTGGTTTCAACGGGCAGCTAACCGCCAGGGAGAACGTTTTTTTGAATGGATCTGTGATGGGAGTCAAAATCAGTGAACTCAAAAAGAACTTCGACAAGATCATAGAGTTTGCTGAGCTGAAAAAGTTTGTCAACACCAAGCTAAAGTATTTCTCAAGGGGCATGCGGGCAAGACTTGCTTTTGCTGTTGCTGTTCATGCTGAAGCTGATATCATCCTGATGGATGAGTTCTTTGGTGGTGTTGGGGATGAGCGATTTAAGTCGAGGTCGGAGGAAATCTTCGAAAAAGCATTTGTTAGCGGGCGGACAATCATACATGTCAGCCATAATTTGAGTACGATAAGAAAATATGCGAACAGGGTTATTTTATTACATGAGGGTGAGTGCCGTGGTATTGGGACGCCGGATGAGATCTTTGATCTTTATAAAAGGACAATCAAAGTGGATAAGCTCAGTACGGAAACCGACTAAGGTCATGGCAAATACTGAAAAGCCAAGGGTCGTCCTGGCATCCTTTCCCAGGTCGGGTAATACCTTTCTGAGAAATATTTTGCTGGATGTATTCGGGATGTATTCATGGAACAACATCGTAGTATATAATAAGGCCCTGCAGGAACACAAAAAACTCAGCAGGGCAAAAAAATTCCGTACCATCACATCCCCTGGTGAAAGGAAATTGAAAAAACTGAATGAGCAACTTTCCTTCCCCGTGGTCAAAACCCATGAATTATCTAAAAATATCCTCCCATTGTGCAATCCTGAAACGAAGACCATATACCTGGTGAGGGATGGCAGGGATGCCCTGATCTCCATGGCGCATCATAGGAAAGATATCATTGAGCCGGGAAGCAAATTCATCGACAATCTTCAGGAAGCTCTCTGGGCGCCCATGGGATCATACTTTGGCGGATGGGGTGCAAATGTGGAAGACTGGACCGGTATTGCTGATCTGGTCATCTATTTCGATGAGCTTGTTAATAATCCGGAGAAGGTAATACTGCAATTGCAGAAAGCACTTGGCTTGCCAGAACCAAATATGGATAAGATGCCCACCTTCGAATCACAACGGGATGGCGGTTCCCACTTTGGCGGGAAAAAGAGAAAACGCCTTTCGCAGGAAGAACAGGATGCCTTTAACCAGCGCTTTTTCAGAAGCGGAAAATCAGGTGGCTGGAAAGAAGAAATGCCTGAAGATATACAGAATAAATTCTGGGATAAATACAGTGCTACCATGCTAAAAATGGGCTACCAGAAGGATGGCAGTATTAATAGGGATCAAAATGATTGAAATAGTTTCAATACATATACCTAAAACAGCCGGAAGTTCCTTTTTCAGGCTCCTGAAAAAAGTATATGGCCGGGAATCAGTCCTCAGGTTAAACACCCTTTACATGACTGATGAGCAACTCCTTGAACGCAACATCCATCCTGACAACCCCGAGCTCAGGAAGGTCATCCATGGACACATTAAAATATCACAGCTAAGTGCCATAATTGAAAGCAATAAACCAAAGATCATCTGCTGGTTGCGCGATCCGATAGAAAGAGTCATTTCCAATTACTATTTCTCCATGGAAAGAGTTATGGAGGGAAAAGCCAGGGAACATAAAAATGAAACCCGCGACTACTCTTTGCTTGAATACGCATCCCTCGACGAGAATAGGAACCGGGCCTGTATGCTGCTTGATGATATTGATCCTGAAGATATTTTCTTCATTGGATTTCATGAACAATATGAAGACGACATCAGTTTCCTGGGTGAAAAGCTGGATTGGCCGATGTTCATCGACATCCCTCACCAGAAAGATGGTAGCGACTTTAAAAAGGCAAATACTTGCAAAACTCAATATGAAGATATCACAGTTGAGATGAGGGCTGAAATAGCTGCTTTGAATGATCTTGACGTAACTTTGTATGAGAAGGCAAAAGCGATCAGAGCTAAAGCATGAGGTTTATTAAAGGAAATAAAGGGCAGGTGAATGATCTGCAACTGATCTCCATCCACATCCCGAAAACGGCTGGGCGCTCATTCCATGAGGTATTAAAAATTGTTTACGGGGAATCCCTCGATAAGCGATATGAGAAGGAGCATTTTTTTCCAGAAAAAAATTTCGATGGACTGCTCAGTGATAAACTTCCGGACGACATCAAAGGAATACATGGGCATCTTAGCGTTTCCCAGGTGAAGCCTCTTATTGAAGCTTATCATCCCAGGGTGATCACCTGGATCAGGGATCCGGTAGAAAGAGTAATTTCGAATTATTACTATTTCATGAAAAGGATCCGTGACGGTAACACTCCTGACAAGCAATTGTCGAAGAAAGACTATACTTTGCTTGAATATGCAGCTCAGCCGAAACGACAGAACAGGATGACTGAGATACTGAAGGGAATCGAATTACAAGACTTTTTCTTTATCGGGATCATGGAACAATTCGATCAGGATATTAAAGAACTCGGACTATTAATGGGCTGGCCTGCAATCGAGAGCATTCCTCATGTGAATGACAGTGCTGCATTCAAATCCAATAACGACTGCCGTACGGCCTATGAAGATATCGACAAAGCTATGCGGAATGAAGTAGCCCAATTCAACGAAGCCGACATCAAACTATATAATAATGTAAAAGTATTAAGGGGGTTACAATGAGTATATTCAGAAAGAGCGCTAAGATCTCAAATAATGTAGAACTGATCTCATTACACATCCCAAAGACAGCAGGAACTAGCTTCAGGAATATTCTAAAAAGTGTGTATGGTTCAGGCCATGTGGCCAGACTGGATATAAGGAGGAATGTAGAACTGAATGGCAAGAAATTCAGTGGATCGAAGATCAAATCCGGTATCAGGGTGCTGCATGGACACTTTTCCTATAGCAAACTCGCAGAAAATTTTGAGATCAAGGAAGGGACCCCTGTGATTACCTGGTTAAGGGAGCCTGCCGAAAGGGTGATCTCCAACTATTATTATCTCGATAAGATCCTCAGGGAGGAGTTGAACGAGGAGAAGAAAGACCTGAACATCCTGGCCAAGATGGAAAAGACCCTTCTGGAGTATGCAGCCACCGAGGCCAATCGTAACCGCATGAGCAAATTCCTGAAAGGTATCAGCCCTGAAGAATTCTTTTTTATCGGTTTCACCGCACATTACGAGGAAGACCTTTCACAGCTTGCAAAACTGCTTGAGTGGGAAAACTATTCATTTCTCAAACAAAATATAACTGGCAAGAAACCGGATGTTGATGTCGACATCATTGATAAGATCAAAGCGCTCAACCGGGATGATTATGAGATATATAACAAGGCCCTCAGGATCAGGGAAGAACGCATAAAAACCATCTCATGATCTGGATTGCTTCATTTCCCCGCTCCGGCAATACTTTTGTACGCAATATCCTCCATGAGGTATATGGCCTTGAGTCCAGCGAATTTCATCTGGAAGAGGATTATCACATGGAGCAGGATTATGACTCGTTTCCCTTTGTAAAAACGCATCTTTTGCCTGATCAGCTGATCCCAGATGATCCTGGTATCAAATCAGTATATATTGTAAGAGATGGCAGGGACACCATGGTTTCTATTGCCCACCAGAGAAGTGATATCGTAGCACCCGGTTCTGATTACCTGGAAAACCTCAAGGCAGCCATCTTTGCTGAGAAGAATACCTTTTTCGGGGGATGGTCGAAAAATGTTGAAACCTGGGTAGAAAAAGCCGATATCGTGATCAGGTATGAGGATCTCCTTCACGACCCTATTGGACAGATAGAAAGGCTTAGAAACATTTATGAGCTGCCTGCTCCTGATCCGTCCAAAATTCCCAGCTTTGAATCCTTGAAAAAGGGCGATGCTGCTTACGGGGCCCGGAAGACCTGGGGCTATAGCAAAGAAGAAGCCAAAGAGCTTGCCGAGAAAGCTTTCCGAAAAGGAAAAACCGGTGCATGGAAAACCGATATGCCTGATGATCTCCACGAGCTGTTCTGGACCTACCATGGGAACACCATGGAGAAGCTTGGGTATTCGCGCGAAGGCCAGGTGATGGAACCGGATCCCCAGCTTGATCATCTTTACCGCAGCAAGTTAGGCATCCCCCCTGTTGAATTGCAACATAAACCATACAAGCTGCTTATCGAGGCCAATAAGATGGCCACACGCGACAATGACGGTGTGAAAAGATACCTTGCCACACTCCTTTATGGCATGGCCCCCCTGGCGACAAATGAGCACAGCAAATGGGATATCGATCTTCTCATCAACAAAGAGATCATCTCTCTGGCAAATTTCATGGAAGATGCAGAAGAGGGTTTCGAAAATGCCGGGACAGGCGAAACGGACAACAAAAAAGTGAATAAAAGGAAGAAAAGCCTTTTTGAACGAATAGAAGCATTTTTGCAGGGGCTGGTGCCTGAAAAATGGATCAAATGGCTGACCGCCAACAACATCCTGATTTTTCACAAAACTTATGACTTCTTGAAAAGGGCTATGTTGACGATCATTTACTGGGTCAGATGGCTGATCTTACTCATCCCCAGGGCTGCATATAACATTTATGTGAGTTATCGTCACAGACAGGAACAAAAGGCAATCTCAGAACACATTGCCCCATATGACCTGATCCATGTACCCCTTCAGCAACACTACTGGCCTTTTCGATATGCCAACGGGCCTATGGTATTTACCATACATGACTTTACCCATAAGCTCTTCCCTAAATTCCATACAGGAATCAATATTAAAAACGCGGATCAGGGGCTGAAGCTCATTCAAAAAAAGCAGTCTCATGTGATTGCTGTATCGAATTCTACATTGAAGGACAGCAAGAAATACATCAGTCTTCCAGAAGCAAATTTTCATAAAGTTTATGAAGCTGTTGAAGAAGACAAATTCAGGTATGTGGTAAATAAGGAAGAAAGTGGGAAAGTGAGGGATAAATATGGAATCCGCAAAGACATGCCCTTCATCCTTCTTCTGGGCACCATCGAACCCCGAAAAAATGTGTTGAACAGCATAAATGCCTTCCTCGAACTACATAAGCGTCATAAAGACTTAAATCTCTCGCTGGTCATCGCAGGAAAGCAGGGCTGGAAGATGAAAAAATTCGTGGGTTACAGCAACCTCATAACCTTTACCGGCTTTATCGACGACAAGGATCTTTCTGCACTATATTCAGAAGCAATGGCTCTGAGCTACATCTCTTATTATGAAGGATTTGGCTTACCACTACTGGAAGCCATGCGTTGTGGTACACCTGTAATTTATGGTAACAACAGTTCCATGCCTGAAGTAGTAGGAGATGGCGGATTAGCTGCCGATCCTGCCAATGTAGAAGAGATAAGCAATTGCTATGAACGATTAATGCTGGATGAAGAACTAAGGCTGGAACTCAGCAAAAAAGCGATGAAGGCATCCCTGAAATTCTCGACCAGAAAAAGTGTCTTAGATACTTTAAAGGTTTATGAACAAATCATCTCAAAATCCAAATAAACAATAACTTTGTGCCTGTTTAATAAAATGAACCGGCTGAAGACATATTTAAAATGAAACGACAGAGCCATATACCGATAGAGAGCATTGAGATGAGCACAGTGGAGCGATTCGATTCAATCGCTGCAAGCTTTGCAGAAAAGACAGCCATCAGGTTTGGAAATAATGAGCTTACATACAGTGAATTACAGACAAAATCAAATATTCTGGCTCAGCATATTTCTGCAATTCAGACTGAGCAAAGACAAATAGCATTTTTCCTTTCATTCGGGATCGATCAGTTTGTTGCCTTATTTGGCATCTTAAAAGCCCGCTGCGCTTATGTACCAATAGACACCAGCTGGCCGGCTCACAGGATTGAACACTCCATCAATGATTCTCATGCTAAAGTTGTCATAACCGACAATGCCAACCTGGGCCAGGTAAAAGCCTTGTGCACCAACAGACTGATCATCAATATCGATGAAATAGACTTTGCGAAAAACACAGCGCAGCCTGAATCGTACCCCACTGCAGATGACATCCAACATATACTCTACACTTCCGGGTCAACAGGGGAGCCAAAAGGTGTATATACCAATCACAGGAACCAGCTGCATTTCGTAAAGCGCTTTTCAGAATTTATCGATCTCGGCCCTGATGACACCTTTGCTTATTACTTTTCCATTGGCTTTTCTGCACACGCCATGCCTTCACTTGGCACATTGCTCACTGGAGGAACCCTGGTAATGTACGATCTGAAAAAGAATGGATTCCAGGGCCTTGCTGAGTTTTTCAACAGAGAAAAGGTCACTGTATGCCTGATGATCCCTTCGGTCTTAAGACATTTCAGGGCAACCTTGGATCAGGATTCCAAGCTAAACAAACTTCGGATACTCCTGGTTGGAGGTGAGACCTTATATTTTAATGATATCAAGCAAATTTTGCCATTCCTGAAACGGAAAGCAGAGATCATTAATATTTATGCCAGCACAGAAATGTACCTGTCATTCGCCTACCGGATTAAAAATGATACTGTGTTAAATCAAAACATCATCCCTATTGGTCATCCTGTAGAAGGGATCCAATTAGAGATCCATAATGAGGATGGCCAAGAATGCGAGCCTGATCAGGTTGGTGAGATGATCATATACAGCCCTTATTCAGCTCTTGGATACTGGAACAATCCAGAAATGACTGCTCAGGACTTCCAGCAAACTGATCAAGGATGGCGATTTAACAGTCGCGACCTCGCCTACAAGCGTAGCGATGGTGCATTCGTCCATGTGGGCAGGAAAGACTCTATGGTTAAGATCAGGGGGCAGCGCGTTGACCTGGGAGAGGTTGAAAACAGTATTCTTTTTAATTCCGACATTCAGGATGTTGCAGTTGCACTGAAAGAAGGGCCATTGGGTAATAAGCACCTCGTTGCTTATTATGTTTGCCGGTCGGGGATTGAGATAAAAACAAATGTGATAAAGGTTTTTCTCACACGAAGGCTGCCTGATTATATGGTACCATCTTTTGTGATCAAGCTGGATGCATTGCCAAAGACCGACTCAGGTAAAACTGATTACAAACTTCTGCCCGACCCTGACTGGAAGACCCAATCACAAAATACTGACTTTCAACATGCACGCACAGTAACAGAATCCGAGATAATTGCCATTTTTGAACAGCAGCTTGGTGTGAGTCCTATTGGAATCACAGACAATATCCTTGAAACTGGCAATGATTCATTAAAACTCTTCGTAGCTTTCGACACCATTGAAAAGCACTTTAATATTAAGGTTGATCTGGATTTACTTACCAGGGACCCCAGCATTCAAGCCCTTGCAAAACGAATAGATGATCTGAAAAAATAAACTATGTCGCTAAAGAATAAAATTACTGAAAGGTTTATTGGATATATGAATTCGACAAGCAGTGGACGCTGGATCCCATATGCCTTCGGCAGCAGGATACTGGGCAACTATTGTCAAACAGAGTACGCACAAAAAAGATAATTTCAAAAGAAAAAGCAGGATATTTAAAGCCTTTCTGGAGGAGCTGGAAATTACAGAAAATCAGGATCAATTATTACTTGAAAAGAACACCATTGGTTTTCATAAGAATTGGCGTGGAGCGGCCTTCTCTCACCTCAAGAATAGTAAAATTGACAATTTTATCGACCTCAAGAACTATGACAATTTCCTAAAATATTACAAAGAGGGAAAGGGGATCATCCTGGTGGGCAGTCATTTTGGTATGGCAGAGATCAGTTTATCATTTTTTCCACTCAAGGGATACGATAATTTTTACACCATTGTTGGAGATGGCGGGGCCGAAACCATGAAATTTCAGGCATTGAATAAGTCGATCAACTCCAGGCAGCTCATCTTCAGCAATGAATCTAATACACTTATGATCAAGGCCCTCTTTGAAGCCAGGAATATTCTGAACGAAGGCGGGATCATCCATGTACTTGGCGATGGTCACCAGGGAAATTCAAACCTTACCCTGCCATTTTTAAATAAAATGCGTGGTTACCGTGCCAGCTTTGCTGAACTGGGTCTGAGTACAACAGCACATATCATCCCCATACTGATATCTATGGATATGGGCGGTCGTTTTAAGATCAGATTCGTGGAGCCCCTGGATAAAGGGGATGAAGGTTTGTAGCCGCGAGGACAGGACCATCAGCATGGTAAAACAGTATGCCTCGATATTGGAAAAAGCATGGATGGAAGAACCCCAACAGGTGAACTGGGGCCATATAAAAACATACCTTCAGTATATCAACAAGAAATAAAGAAAGACATCTCCTCTGGCCTTTCTTATCCCTTTTTACGCAAATTGATCAGAAAGCCCGGGGTATCTTCATTGCTATGACTTTCCATCATTATCTCACGAAAATCTTTAATCTCGAAGTATTTCCCGAAAAGACCCTGAACATGTTCTCTTAAAAGCATGCCCGCATCATCTTTAGAGGATTCTTTCAACCTGATGGCTATCCTTAAAGCATAAATGATAAATAGTGAACCATCTTTCTCAATATGTGGCGAGATGCTTTCAACATAATCACGCCTGTTTCTTTTTGGAAGAGTATGAAATGTACCACGGTCGATGCCGACCCTAAAAGTATCCTTAAAAGGCATTGGCTTTGTCGCATCAGCTACATAATAAGTCAATTCACCCTTCAGTCCGGCATACTTTTCTTTAGCCTTTTCAATGGCAGTATCGGCAAAATCAAAACCTAACACTTTGTATCCCTCTTCAGCCAGGCTGGCGGCAATATAGCCAGATCCACAGCCGATATCCACCACTGTAGCCCCTGTAGGAAACTCTCCCGATTCTATCAAATTCCTGATATTTTTCGGCATTTCCTGGATATCCCAGAATGGCCTGTAATCATCCAGCCCCCATCGTCTTATCCATTCATTCCTTTTTTCCAGTAATGTCTTCAGGTCTTTATCTTTTTTCTTTGCTTTTTTCTTTGCTTTTTTAGTCTTCTTTCTTCTGAAAAAGGATTTTATCATGTCATTAGCTTTTGATTAAAATCAAAAATAAAGAAACGAATCCGATAAGGTGTATAATTTCTAAGTATTTTTGAAATAAGTATTAACTCAGGCACCAGGAATGATCATATCCCATCAACATCAGTTTATTTTTGTCAAACTAAGGAAAACTGCAGGCACTTCGCTTGAGATCGCACTTTCCGGTATTTGCGGGGAAGATGACATTATTACACCTATTTCAAAGGCTGATGAGAAGATCAGGCAAGACCTGGGATACAGGGGGGCGCAGAATTATGAATCTATACCTTTTTATAATCACATGCCTGCAGTGGAGATTAAAGAGGGTATCCCTCCGGAAATATGGAATAAGTATTTTAAATTCTGTTTCGAAAGAAATCCCTGGGATAAAACCGTATCACATTATTTTCACAGGAACAGGGCTGGCAGCTTTTCCGGGATCATGGATTATCTTGAACACGATGATAAGGATAAGATAAAAGGCTTTGACATGTATTCAATCGATGGTAAGGTGGTCATGGATAAAGTTTTCAGATATGAAGAGATGGATGCTGCTCTTCATGAAATATCGAAAACTCTCGGGCTCCAACAAATACTAAAAATGCCCGGGTACAAAGCTAAATCACAGTTCAGGACAGACAGCAGGCATTACCGCGAAATACTCAGCGATGCTGAAATGGAACTCATTTCCCGGAGGTATTCCAGAGAGATCGAATATATGGATTACAGACCATAAAAAAACCCCGCAGAAAGGCGGGGTTTCACTTCAGTAAACTAACTTAATCAACTACTTCTTAAAATCAAGATTGAATGTCCATGAGGCATAGTAAAAGCCCTGTATCTGTGGCATTCCTGTGGCCTGTGAATACTGATGATTGAAAATATTGGAACCACCTACCCTGAGTGTTGACATCAGGTGGGGTACTTCGAAGCTAAATTGTAGATCCGTAACATGATATGCACTGATCTCTGATGGATAAGGAGCAAATACAGATTCCCAGATATAATCATCAACCCACCTCCAGTTAAGTGCAAAGCCCCAACCTTTGTATATTTTTCCTTCCATACCTATATTGACCTTGTGCTGTGGTGTGTTATATCCCAGAATAAAATCTTGCTCAAAATTGTTTGTATCAAGCTTTGAGAAAGTATAGTTTCCATAGAGTTTAAGTGTTGGGGTAATGAAATAAGATAAACCAAGACTGAATCCATAAGTATTCACATCCTGGCTGGCATTTGTAGCAACCAGGTAGCGGGTATAATTTCTCGTTTGAATAGCTTGTTCACCACTTGGTTCACCGGCAACAGCATCGCCATTGGGCCTGGCCACCTCTACATAAGTGATAAAGTCTGAATACATATTATAATAAATGCTTGCATCAAGAAATACCTTTTTAGTTAGCAGCCCATTATATCCTAGTTCAATGCTTTGTAGCTGTTCAGGCTTAACAGCATCAACATAGGTTGTTTGCAAGACTTCAGGATTACTTCCGTTGTACTGCATCACAGATGAAAATGTGTATGCATTTCCAAAACCACTGATATTCCCAATGGTATACCCATATCCCTTATTCAGATACTGGTACTGATCAGTTAATGCGGGAGACCGAAACGCTGTTTGTCCGGTCAGCCTGAGCACATGAAATTCGTTTACATTGAATACCAATGCAAGCCTTGGTGACAGTTGAAGGTCATAGTTGGTGCTTTTATCAACACGCAAAGAACCATATACTTTAAGACGATTTTTTACAGCGTCCCAGATAGCCTGGGCAAAAGCACCATATTCAGCCACATTAATTTTCACATCAGCAGTATCTGAAAACACACTACCATGAGAAACAGGATTTGTATTCCTGAATGAAGCTCCAACATTCAGATCAACCCTGTTAAAACTGTGATTATACAGTCCTTCAAGATGATAGAGTGTTGTTTTACTTTGATAATTAGATCCATAAGGTGGGGGATTGGCGGTAACCTTATCAAAAGCGGCATTCCATTCCTGTGTTCCCGGTTGCAGCCATTGACCGTTGGCAGCCATCATAGCCGACTCCCCTGCTTCACTTCCCCAGCTGGGATGATATGGATCAGTAAAATCATTCGTCAGTCCTGCCATGGTCATAACATAAGTGCCCAGGTACGCAGGATCTACATATTTCAGGGAAGAGAATCCCATATTTACCCCGGTGGCCGGGAGGCTATATGTACTTTTAGTATCATCCTGGCTCATATAAGCCTTAAAGCTAAACCCTTTAAAATCAAACCCCAACAAATGCTGCATCTGATAAAAGCCATCAAGGGGTGCACGATTGTTCCCCATGTACATACTGGTTCCTGTGGAATAACGGCCTTCATATTTCGCCATCATATCAGGTTTGATCTTATAGTAAAGTCCACCACCAATCTTATAATTTGTGGTTTTATCATTCCATAGCTGTGACTCCATATATCCGGGCATCATAAACTGAACCATTCCCGGATTTGCATCAGGATACATAGCTGCATAATCCCTGAATTGTTCAAATATAGGAACGCCTGCATTAGCCTGGTCTTCAATCATCTGATTGAAATTCTGGGGAGGTGTAGGCTGGTTTCCATAAAGGTTGGCTACTGGATCATCAGCGATCCAGTCTTTGGCTGTCATAGCCGAACCCGTGATCTTAAATCCAAGCTTTCCTTTGGCAAATACATCAGCATAGCGAAACTGAAATTCACCAAATTGCTGTGATCCGGCTTTAAACTTCATGCTGAAGCCTCTGTATTTGAAAGGGCTTTTGGTGTGCATGCTCAGGACCCCCTGCATAGCATTGGGCCCATACATGGCTGATGCCGGACCGGAGATCACCTCTACACTCTCTATGTCGAGGTCGTTGACCCCAAACATATTACCTGTTACAATATTGATCGTTGGCAGCTGGTTATCGACACCATCGATAAACTGTACCGCCCGTAATTGTGAAGTAGTATTGAACCCCCTGGTATTGAACACACTGAATCCAACACTATTGCTGATGATCTCCACATCACGCATATAGGTAAGCCCACTGAAATAATCCCCTGATGCAGAACTTTGAATCTGTTTTACACTCATCTTTTGAATAGTCAATGGGGTCTCCATGATCTTTTCATCAACACGGGAAGCACTGATTACCACTTCAGCACCCATGATCACATCGGGCTCAAGCTTGATTTGCACAGCTGTACCCGGTACTGCAGCTGTCACAAGGCTTTTGTAACCAATGAAAGATACTTCTATGCTCATTTCGGATTTACCACTTACCTCAAAGTTGAAATATCCGTTGGCATCACTCATACTACCAGTTGTACTGCCCTGAACTTTGATATTCGCCATTTCAAGTGGCTCCCCGGTCTCCAGGGCATAAACGTAGCCACTGATCGTGTTTGTTTGCGCCATCACACTTGCAGAAAGAAGGACTGCAGCGATCATCATAAATAACAGTTGTAATACTTTTTTCATATTCTTAGATTTTGGTTAAGATTTCTATTCAATAATATCTTCGGCAAGTACTGAAGCTCCCTTGATTCGCTTAAAGATCACATGAGGGACATTCACATCGCTATTGTCGTTCATCAAGAGTCTGCCTCTGATGGATGATATATCCAGCGATTGGAGGAATTCACGCATGGATTCCCTGTCTCCACCAGATACGCGCATACCTTTCACCAGGTAGGTAGCAATTGACATTCCATATATATTCAGCCAGTTCATGTCGGCCCCATGTTTATTCAGGAAACGATTATTAGCCTTCTGATAAAGAATACTTGTAAAATCAATATACGGGCGTGGGAACCAGATGAAATCTCCATGTTCTCCCAGGGCTTCCCAGACCATTTCATTGTCAACTGTATTATTGCTTAATATCGGCAAGTCAGGGGCACGCTCCCTTATTTGCCTGCACGCATTGATCATTGCAGAGCCACGGCCAACAAGAATAATAAAATCAGGTTCATTCTCCATCACCTTGTTGATCTTATTCCTGAGATCCAGTTCAGAAGGCTCGAACACCTCTCCTTCTATCATCATGCCTCCTTCTTCAATAAACTTCTCCTTGAAAAATGCTACCGCATCATGACCCATATCGTCATTAACCACCAGCCAGGTCCCTTTTCGGAGATCTAAACCCGCATAAGCATATGAGGCCAGCAAAGGCATTATCTCTGATTCGAGTTCAAAATCGCGAAAAGCCCATTTATATTCGCTTGCAATATCAGCAGCACTGGACAGGCTCGCCAGCATGGGGATGCCTTCTCTGTCAACCAATCCGATGCTTGCCTGTATGATCGGTGTGTACCCGGTGACTATCAAATCAACCTCATCGATCTCAATAAATTTCTTGGTAATAGTAACGGCATCCTTTGGATTTAGCTTATTATCTTCATAAACTGCCTCGATGATGATCTTGCCTGTGGTATCGCTGAGATAATCAAATACAAGGTCCATACCTTTTTTGAACTCCCCGGCGAAATAGCTGGCATTCCCTGTCAAGGGAAGGTTTATACCAATACGGTATACCGGCACCTCCTTATCCTTCTTTTGTTTTTTATGGCCCTTTTCACTACAGGCATATAACATTGTTGATAAAATCAGGATCAGGACAAAAAAACTGCGCATAAACAAGTGTTACTGGTTATTTGCACGCAATTATAGGAAAGTTTTAGGGGAATAATGCAAACCTTGTATAGATGACACTGGAAACTGGGGGCTGGATACTGGATACTGGATACTGGATGCTGGATACTGGATACTGGATACTGGATGCTGGATACTGGATACTGGATACTGGATACTGGATGCTGGATACTGGATACTGGATGCTGGATACTGGATACTGGATGCTGGATGCTGGATACTGGATACTGGATACTGGATGCTGGATAATGCCTACAACTAACAACTAACTACTAACTACTAACTACTAACTACTAGACTACTAGCTACTGAGTCTGCAATTACCAATAGTATAGGATCCAAACAAACAAACATCTTTATTTTCTTCTATTCCGATCAAAAGCCATCCGTATTGATTAAACAGCTCTTTGGTTATAAAGAAGTGCTCCAGCTTATGAAGCTCATCCACTTTGACTTTGGCCTTTCGGATGGGTCTGAGGTTTGCCTTCATAGGATTTATCCACTTGGCAATGGCTACATCACTCACTCCCGTTATCCTGCTAATTGCCCTGAAGCCCATCCCTTCAAGGTAAAGATGTACAGCCAGTCGTTTTTTTTCCACGGCTACACCTTTTTGATTCAGGGTGTAATGAAAGCCGCAGCCTTTACATTTATATCGCTGTATGCCATTTACGAATCCAGCCCTGACTTTATGGCTGTCGCCACATTTCCTGCAAAATAATTTATCAGCCTCCATAAACTATATTTAGTTTGCAAGTTAATAATTTTTTTTAAACAATGAGCTTATTCTTTAATGATCTTGCGATCGCGGATGAGGAATTGCTTTGTTGAAAAGGCTGATGCGAACTTTCTGTCCTGTGCGATCATTATGATGGCTGCCGATGTATTTTCAGCATATTCTTCAAGAATTTTAAGCACCAGATTTGCATTGGTGGGAGAAAGGCCCGCAAAAGGTTCATCCAATATCAGGAGTGCAGGCTGACTAATCATGGCCATGGCGATGGCAAGCTGTGTGCGCTCTCCTCCACTCAGGGAGCCGGCAGGCATAGCTTCAATGTCCGCTTCCTTCAACAAGGCCAATGATTCCTTGAGCTTATCGATACTGGTATTGAGGTCGCGGCCCATCAGGCCTCCTGCAGCAAAGGCCAGGTTCTCCCTGACTGTCATCTGCTGAAATACTGGTGCGCCCTGCATAAAGTATGCAATGCTGCAAGCTTTAATCCTGTCAGGGGATAGCTTTCTCAAATCCTTCGACTGAAAATAAATGCTGCCACTGATGAAAGGAACAAGACCGAAAATGCTGTTTACAAAAGTTGTTTTCCCGGCACCATTCCTTCCCAATATAACCATACGTTCATCCCGCTGCCTACATGCAGACTAACATCCTCCAGTATAGGATTTCCCTTATGGTATGAAGCAGTGATATGTTCAATGTGCAGCATTATAGGAGATAGCTTTGTTTAACTTCTGTATGATCGAGCACTTCTTCAGCTGAGCCGGAAAAGCGTATCTTTCCTTCCGCCATGTAATGGCATGTATCGGCTGCCTTTCGAATAAAGTCCATATTATGTTCTATCAGGAAAACGGTCTTGCCCCTCTCCCGCATAACATCCATGAAACGATACAGGGTATCGAAGGACTCCTGGCTCATGCCGGAACTGGGTTCATCAAGCAGCAATAGGTCATATCCACCTACTAGCAAACCTGCCAGGGATAAGAGGCGCTGTCGCGCAAATGACAGACTGGAAGCTGCTTCATTGCTATCATTCCATAATGATATGAATTCATCAAACCCATTTAATTCATTAAATATCTTTTCTTTCAGCTCTTTCGTTAGCCTTGTATTCTTTCGCGGCTGAATCAGTCTGCCAAAAGGACCTTCATTCTTGAATGGTCTGGCCTGTATGAGCAAATGATCCATCACACTGAGTTCTCCGAATATCCTCGCCCCCTGAAACATGCGTCCAATACCGACCCGGGCTATCTGCCATGGCGCAAGCCTGCTTAGATCCAGGGTGCTATCATCCTTCATATAAAAGATGCTTCCACTTTCCGGCCTGATCAATCCAGAGACCAGATTAAACAAAGTCGTCTTTCCTTCTCCATTCCCACCCACAAGGCTGGTCACCTTTGCAGTTTCCAGGCTGACTGACAGTCCATTGATCACATTCTTGTATTCGGCAGAAAACACCCCACCTCTGCCATAATTCATGGCAAAGCTTTTCCGAATATCTTTTATTTCCATCAGGCTGTTCATCTATAGTTTTAATTTTCCCAATATGCCGTTCGGACGGTAGCGCATTAACAAGATAAGTATCAAACCAAAAAATATCTGTTCCATGGGAGCAGCAATATTATCGGGCAAGCCTGTAAACCTGAGTAGTTCAGGGATCAGGATCACAAATACTGCCCCAGCAATACCTCCTCTGATAGTTCCACTACCACCCGCCAGTACTGCTATCAATATGAATATCGACTCTTCCAGGTGAAAACCACCCGGATAAATATAGCTCATATATGTTGCAAAAATATAGGAAGCCCATCCTATGAAGGCGCTGGAGATCATGAATGCCAGTATCTTGAGTCGTCTTGTATCCCTTCCCATTGTTTGAAGAGCCAGTTCGTCTTCCCTCAGGGCTTTGAGGTTGGTGCCATAGGCAGAATGATAGACCAGGTAAAAGATGACCACCACTATGGAGGCCAGCACAGTACTGAATATCAGGAATGCGGTTTGGCCATGCAGATATCCAAGCCCAAGGATAGAAACTGGATTGATCCCGCCAATACCAAGAGAACCATTGGTGATTTCTGTCAGGTTATTCAGTAAAGCAAATATTATAAACTGGAATGCCAGTGTAGCCAGGATAAAATAATCTCCCTTCAAACGAATAGAAGGTATGGCGATGAGCAGACTGACCAGTCCATTGACAAGCATGACCAGGATCAGGGAAGGGATCAGGGAGAGGTCGAGGACGATGATGCACAGTGCGGTGATATAAGCACCGATGCCATAGAAAGCTGCCTGGCCCAGGGAGATCATCCGAGACAGGCCAACGATCAGACCGGTAGCTATCGTCAGGATGACGTAAATATTGATCAGGATCATTATGTGGCTCAGGTATCCCATGCTCAGAAGGCCCTCAATCTTGATGGGATCAATCCCTGTGGACGGACTATTAGAAAAACAAACAGCAAGATAAATGTAACCATCATTACCCACCTGCTATCGAAAAAATATTCAGTCATGGCTTGCAAGAGCCCCAGCAGTATTCCTCCCAGCACTGGTCCATCAAAACGGCCTATACCACCAATAACCAGGGCAACAAATGCATTGATAAACAAGGGAATACCCAGGTGTGGGTTGATACCGACATCGAGTATGCTCAAACCGGAAGCGAGGGCTGCGAGGGCACCTGATAAAATGAATAAATAAGCCTTCAGCCGGGCAGTATTAAGTCCGAATACCCCACTGAGCAACTCATTATCCCTCAATGCTCTCACCCTGATTCCCATGGGGGAATATTTTAAGGTGATAAAAAATAATATCAGGATCACAATACTGACCAGAAGGCTCACTACTTTAAATCCCGGGATGTAGATTCCAAATTCAAGGGCGGATCCAGGCAGTTCCATATCGACATAGCGAGCGGCACTGCCGAACAATAATTCTGCCAGGCTAACCAAGAGAATAAGTACACCTACCGAACTGATCATTAGGGAATTGGACGACCTCCCCCTTTTGGCCAGTGGAGCATATATCAATTTTTCGCAGGCCAGGCTGAGTGCTCCTGCAGTCAAAATTGCCATCAGGAAGGATGCGGCCAGTGGCCAGTGCAGGTATTCCAGAAAAAAATACAGCATATAGCCGGCCCAGAGGTATATCCCTGCATAGGCAATATGAAATATCCTGGTGGTATTATACACCAGGCTGAATCCTAATGCCACGAGGGCGATCAGGCATCCATTCACAAGGCCATTACCAAGAAATTGCAGGATCATGTAGCTGGGATCTTTGTTTTCCGTACTATCTTTGCATGGTGATTAGCAAAAGTATGATTTATTACATGATTTTTCATAATTTTGCACCCGAAAACGGTCGCGTAGCTCAGCTGGATAGAGCAACAGCCTTCTAAGCTGTCGGTCCCAGGTTCGAATCCTGGCGCGATCACAAAAGAAAAGCCCGTTACGCAGTGATGGGCTTTTTTGTTTTTATCTAAGCTGAAAGCTCGCTTTCATGCGAAAGGTACAAACAAAAAAGACAATGCGAGCGCAGCGAGCAGGGCTTTTTTTTTGTATCCACCCCTAAAGGATCAGCGAAGCGAAGCTGAGCTAATCCTGGTTTTTTAAACCCCAAGTTCCAAGCTCCAAATTCTAAACAAATTTCAATTCTGCAATGCCCCAAACCTCATGCCCCACACCCATCATTAGCTCAAAACTAATTTGCCAGACAACTTTTCCCACCCTTTACAGTCTAACAATCAAGCACTATTATAAATAATGAATATCATAGAACTTTTAAGTATATACCGCGTATAATATATCTTCTTTTATTATTACATTTGACAGCCCTGATAAACAAAACCTCATTATGAAATCAAAACTACTATTCTTACTCCTGTTTTTACCGACTATTTTATCTGCTGAAGGAACGAAGGAAGTATGGCTAAACCTGCCAAACCACACGACATGGCTTTATTTATGTAACGACCTTACAAACCACTGTGGTGGCTTTGGTGGTGATGACCGAAGTAATTTTGCCGTATATGATTGCGATGCCGATGAGCGACTATTTTTTATTACAGAAACTGCTGACGAGATCGTTTATATGGGTTTTAATGGTGATCCAGGCTCTATTCCTCCGGATAACTACAAGATCGTATACAGGATAAGAGATGAATTTGGAACTATTGTTCAGGCTGAAGCTGATCTTCCTACGGCAGGAGCAGGTTATATTCCAAATGTTGGGCAAGCCAGGGTTGGACCTAGTCAGATATACGGGGTCGGAGGATATGATGCCTTTCAGTTTACCCCACCGGGAGTGGGTGTTTATTATATCGAATTTTCACTGGTAGATGGTTTGTCAGGAGTCACAATCCAACAGTCTTTTAACATGGAACTCTTTGACATTACTGTTTACGATAATGTCTTAGCGGAAGTTAAGCCAGGGAGGCTTTATTCCAAGGGCTGGCAGTTTATTGATGGAAACGGTGGTTTCGGTGGATGGGACGTGAACTCTTCCACTTTCTACATCTATTCAACCGATAGCATTGTCACCTCAGTAACATATGATGAGATGGAAGGCAGGGCATGGCTCATGTTTTGCAACCAGTTTGGGGTTCAAAATACAGGTAATTTTACGATCGACAGGATGTCAATTGCCGGTCAGGCATATGTCCCACAGTATAATATCTTTCTGAATGAACCTGACTCAACTTTGTTTCCACCAGCATCCACACCCGGCCAGGTACTTGATGTGTGGGCTGAACCTTTTTGTGACGGGAGTCAGATATTTCACGTAACCGTTGACAAACCCGGGAATGTTGACATTTTGCTGGATTTCCCAGCACCTTTCCAGGACAGAAACCTGCAAGCTGCTGTAAATACAGGAGTTAACATGATCTCATGGGATGGCCTGGATGCCCTTGGTGCACCGGTCTGGAATGGCACCCTAATTGATTTTACTATAACATATATCAATGGACTCACCAATCTTCCATTGTATGATATTGAAGAGAACCTAAATGGTTTCAGCATAGCCCTGGTTGCGCCTACAGGAACAACACCGCTGGTATATTGGGATGACAGTAATATTGGCGGTGGGATGAACCTCACCGGGTGTAACAGCACTCCGCCCTTACCGGGTTGCCACTCCTGGGGAGATGGGAATGCCGTGACCACAAATACCTGGTGGTTCACTGCCTCAACCAGTTCTCTACCGGTAACGATCACTGAAATACGTTTCCCGGGCACCCTGGTTTTTAATCAGCCACCACAGGCTTATTGTGCTGGAGAACAGAACGTAAGCATCTCTGTTACAGCTGATTTTAACACAGACACCTATAACTTCTCATATACCGGTACCGGTGCTACTATCAACCAGGCTGATCCAGCTGATAACTTTATTACAATCGACTTCGATTTGCTGGCAACTCCCGGCAATATTGAGGTTTACGGATCTAACGCCAATTGTGGCGACGGCCCGGTAACAACCCTTGCTGCGGCCATTGCACCACTTCCTGGTGCAGAGATAAATGTACTCCCAAATGATACGGTATGTGTGAATGAAACTATTTCTTTCTTCGGAACAGATACCAACTCCCTGGCAATCATTAACTGGCTTTGGGATTTTGGGGATGGAAATACTTCTAATGTACAAAACCCTACCCATGCTTATACAGCCACCTTCTCAGGTCAGGTGAGACTTATCGTTATCACCGACCAGTTATGCCGCGATACTGCCTACTTCCCCATTGAGGTAGTGAACCCCACAATTGACTTCTCTCTGTCACCTAATCCTGCCTGTATAACGGACACAGTGTATTTCACAGGCTCAGGTGATGCCACCTTTACTGACTGGCTGTGGGACTTCGGTGATGGGCAAACAGACATTGGTAAAAATGTTTCCCATAAATATGATACTCCCGGACTATATACTGTAGTCCTTAATGTTTGTAACAAAAGTGTGAACCACGATGTGGATGTTATTCCTGCTGCAGTAGCAGATGCAGGAGCAATGGGATCGGTATGTGAAGGTATTCCTTATGATTTTGCCCTTGCCCCTTCTCCAGCATTCGCTGCTGACTATGCATCCCTTCAATGGCATAGCGATGGTGCTGGAACCTTTAATAACAATCTAATACTGCACCCTGTTTATACTCCTGCTGCAGGTGAATTTGGTATCACCACCTTCACCCTGATCGCCTATGGCCTCACCCCCTGCGCGAACGATACTTCTGTGGTGCAGCTACAGATCTTTGACGGACCTGAAGCAGATTACATTTTCACACCCCCGGACTCCTTATGCGTAAACGAGCTGATCGCCTTCGACGCCACTTCCACCACCACCATCACCAACTGGGTATGGGACTATGACGATGGCACCTTTGCCACAGGACAGAACGTAACACATGCCTTCAGCACACCCGGCATATTCGATGTCATGCTGTCCGTGACCAACTCTGACGGCTGTACCGATACGGTCATCTACCCCGTAGAGATCTTTGCCCTGCCTTCCGCCGGTTTTACGGTAAACCCCGGGGGTGGAGTATGCCTGAACGAGCCCTTTGACTTCACAGATGCCAGCACAGGTAACGTCACCCGATGGTACTGGGACATGGACGATGGCATCACATACAACACACAGAACGTAAACCATACTTACGTGCTGCCGGGTACCTACGACGTATCCCTGTATGTATACAACCAGAACTCATGCCGCGATACCATGACCCAAACGGTCACCGTATTTGCACTGCCCGTATGCGATTTTACCATCTCACCCAACGATTCTTCTTGCGTCAATGAGCTGGTCACCTTCAACGGAACAGGTACCCCCGATATCATCATCTGGGACTGGGACTTTGGTGATGGCACCACCGGAACAGGACAGGTGATCAACCACGTATATACCATCCCAGGCACTTACGACATACAACTGATCGCATCCAATGGCAACACTTGTACCGATACCATCGTCCACCAAAGAGTGGTCGTTGAGCCGGTCATAGACTTTTCGATGAACCTCTCGCCCACCTGCGAAGGATACATCGTGGACTTTGCCGCCATCGGAGCATACGACTTTACCAACTACGTATGGGACTTTGGCGATGGCAACAATGCCACAGGACGCAACGTGACCAATATCTATACCACACCCAACACCTATACCGTCACGCTCACATTCTGTACCTCCCAGGTACAACACGACATTCTGGTCAACCCACTGCCGCTGGCCTTTGCCGGACAGGATACCGTATCCTGCGAGGATGTGCCCTTTGACCTTTCTACCTTGCCATTTGCACCCTTTGCCTCCAACTACAGTTCCATACTCTGGTCAGGAGGACTGGGAACATTCGATGATCCTACCTCCATGGCACCCATATATACCCCGGGAGCCACAGAACTGGGATTTGTCACCCTGCAGATGGTGGCCTACGGCATAGCACCATGCTATAACGATACCTCCTTCATGACCATTGAGGTGATTGAAGGAGCATACGCCTTTGCCGGCTCTGATGAAGACCACTGCCAGGACTCACCCTTTGACTTTTCTACATCTGCACAGGTGCCGATCGCTTACAACGAGATATTTCGCCTGTGGACACACGACGGGACAGGAACCCTGGTAGATCCTACCGTAGAGGTGCCTGTTTATCTTCCCGGGCCCGGGGAGACCGGCATCGTAAACTTCACCTTCGTGGCTTCCAACGTGATCAACTGTGACTCGGTCGATTATATGCAGCTCACCATTCACCCCACATACTTTGAGGTACATATGGACACCATCTGTTTTGGTGATTCACTGCTGCTTCCTGGTGGCGGATGGGGATACAACACAGGAACATATTACGATACCCTGTTCTCGGTATGGACATGCGACAGCATCATTGAGACCAACCTCTTTGAAAGACCTCAGATCGATGCCGACTTTGTGATCGCTCCCAGGGACTCAGCATGTATTGATGATGCCGTATTCTTCACTCGTACAGGAGCATCTACACTGGTCAGCTGGATGTGGGACTTTGACGATGGCAACTTCTCTACCGACCTGAACCCTACTCATGCATATGCCACCTCAGGCACCTATGATGTCATGTTCACCTTTACCGACAACTTCGGTTGCCAGGATACGGTCATACACCAGGTGTTTGTATTCCAGCACCCCGACGTGGACTTCTCTACCAGCGCCGCATCAGCATGCCTCAACACCGGGATCAACTTCTTCGGTGTGAGCACCGATGTGATCACCCTGTGGGAATGGGACTTTGGCGATGGAAGCTTCGGAACAGGACAGAACACAACACATACATACACCACCTATGGCGTGATGAACGTCACCCTCACCGTAACGGCAGACAACGGATGCGTGAACACCATGACAAGGCTTATCTTCGTGGCCGCTCCGCCGGAAGCCGACTTTATATCTAATATATACAGCTGCGACTCCATACAGTTCACCGACCTCTCCACTGCACCTCCGGGATTCTTCCTGGTTGAGTGGGAATGGGACTTTGGTGATGGGACCACGTCCGATTTGCAGCACCCACTGCACGTATTCCCCGCCGGTGGCATCTACCCGGTCAGCCTGGTCGTTTATGCCGACTCGGCAGGGATCATATGCAGCGACTCTATCACCCAGGACATACTCGTGCCCGAACGCCCAACGGTATACTTCACCTGGTCGCCCGAGCCCACATGCCTGGGAGAGGTCACCACATTCTTTGGGACCTCAGGAACATTCATACAAGACTGGTACTGGGACTTTGATGATGGCAACTATGCCACCGTGCAGAACCCCGAACATACCTATGCTGCAGCAGGCACCTACAACGTCACCCTCTTTGTGACAGATGCCAACGGATGCTGGGACACCGTGGCCCACCAGGTCACCGTAGTGGAGCTGCCCGATGTGTCATTCACCGTAGACCCCAACCCGACATGCGTAGGGGAACAGACCGCTTTCAGCGGATCATCATCAGCGGTGATCAATACATGGCTGTGGGACTTCGGCGACGGAGGAACAGCCATCATACAGGATCCTCTGCACGTGTATACCTCGGCAGGGTCTTACCAGGTCACCCTATGGGCTGGCGATACCAACAACTGCTTTAATGCCACCACACAGACCGTAGTAGTGAACCCCATGCCCATAGCTGACTTTATACACTCGGCTCCCGTATGCTCAGGCGATACCGTATACTTCTACAACCAGAGCGTATCCCCCAACGGAGGCATCGATGAGTGGACATGGGACTTTGGCGATGGCAACTCGGTGACCATCAACGCACCCAACGACCCGGATGTGTTCCACGTATATGCCACTGGAGGCTCATATGATGTCACCCTCACGGTAAGGGACACAGACTCATGCTCCAACTCTATCACTAAACCCGTCACCATCACCGACGGGCCACTGGCAGACTTTAACTATGTGGACAACTGTACAGGACAACCCGTAGAGTTTACCGATATATCTTCTCCCAACGGAGGATCACCCATCGTATCATGGTACTGGGAGTTTGACGATCCGCTATCAGGACCCCTGAACACTTCCAACCTGCAGCACCCCACACACCTGTTTACCTCTCCGGGCACCTTCGATGTGCTGCTGATGGTAACCAACGTGGAAGGATGCTCCAACACGATCGTATTGCCGGTGGATGTCTTGATGGCTCCACAGGTGAGCTTTACCACCGACTCTGACTCAGCATGTGTCGACAGTGAGATCGCATTTACAGGCGTAGGCTCAACATCGCTCACATGGCAATGGGACTTTGGCGACGGAGGAACGTCTGTTGTGCAAAACCCCGGGCACGTATACTCAGCTGCGGGAACATACACCGTCACGGTAGTAGTTACAGATGGAAACGGATGCACCAACTTCTTCTCAGCACCGGTGTATATCAACCCGCTGCCCATAGCTGACTTTACATTCTCTGCCCTGCCCTGCTCAGGTTCTGAAGTCGACTTTATAGATATATCATCCCCCATGAACGCATACCTCACCGAGTGGCACTGGACCTTTGGCGATGGATCAGATACGATCATCACCGCTCCGGGACCGGGAGACGTATCCCATATCTATGCCACTCCGGGAGTATATACCGTATCCCTGCTTGTGCTCAACTCCAATGGATGTGAGGACTCGATCAGCTATATAATGGATGTGATACAGGGACCCGAGTCAGACTTTGAACACTCGGGCGATATATGCCAGGGAGGCGTGGTTGAGTTTACTGACCTCTCGCAAGGGTTTGGTTCGCTCATACAAGGATGGTTCTGGCAGTTTGGTGACCCCATGAGCGGGGTGAACAACACCTCTTCCCTGCAGAACCCTACACATATGTACGCCCAAAGCGGTACATACTATGTATCCCTGATGGTCACATCCAACACCGGATGTCAGCACACATCAGTTGATACCATCGTGATCGCCCCAGCGCCCACGCTCGACTTTTTTATCAACCCCGACACCAGCTGCTTTGGAGAGCCCACATACTTTTTTACCGATCCCGACTCTACCATCATAGCTGAAGTAACAAGCTATGCATGGAACTTCGGCGACCCGGCATCAGGGGTTAACGACACCTCCAACCTGCAGAACCCCGTGCATACCTACACCGCTCCGGGTGTGTACCAGGTCACCCTATCGATCATCAACGTGGATGGTTGTGAGAACACCCAGGTGCACCTTGTGGAGATCAACCCACCACCGGTGGCTGACTTTGCCTATGAGCAAGGATGCCTGGGAGACAGCACGCTGTTTACCGACCTCTCGCTCTCCACATCGGGCAACATCACCTCATGGCTGTGGAACTTCGGCGATCCCGCATCAGGCTCCCTGAACACCTCTACCCTGCAGAACCCCGGACACGTATTTTCAGGGCTTGGAACATACTCCGTGCAGCTGATCGCAACAGATTACTTCGGATGCTCTGATACCATCCACCAGACCCTGGCGGTAGACTATGCTCCCATATCATTTTATACCTACCACCAGGCATGCGATCCCCCGGGAATGATATACTTCTCTGACTCTTCATTCATTCAAGCCGGGGCATCACCCATCGTAGAATGGCTCTGGGAGATAGAACCCGGGTACTTCTCCTCGGAGATCAACCCCACATACACCTTCACCGAGTTTGATACCTGTTATGTGGTGCTGCTTACCGTTACAGACGCCAATGGATGTGAGAACACCTTTATGGACTCCGTGTGCGTCACTCAGCCACTGGGCGTGGACTTTACCTTTGACCGGGTATGCCAGGGCTATGCTACATTCTTTGACGGGGAGTACTCCCCCACTGGTGACAGCATCACCTCATGGCATTGGGACTTTGGAGATGGCAACTTTATCATCACCGATACTGATACCATATCATATACCTATCAAAACCCGGGCACATACTTTGTCACACTCACCATAGAGAACTCAGAGCTTTGTGAGCGCACGATCACCCGGCAGGTGATCGTAGATGCCCTGCCTGCGGTAGACTTCTCATTCACTGAAAGCATATGTGATGAGCCAACAGAGTTCACCGATATGACCGATCCCGGCTTTGGGGCATTCATTCAGAGCTGGCAGTGGAACTTTGGTGACCCCGCATCAGGACCGGACAACACATCGCCGGAGCAAAACCCCGTGCACCAATACCCGGGCGTGGACTCTTCTTACATCGCCACACTGGTGGTGACCAACACCCATGGATGCGTAGACTCTGTCTCCTACACCGTAGTCAAGGGATTGTGCATGCAGGCGCTCTTTGAAGTATCCGGTGATAATCAGTGTAACAACACACAGGTGTGCTTTATCGACTCATCCTTCATCCTGGGCGATGGATATGACATACAGCTCTGGCAGTGGAACATGGGCGATGGACAGACCTATGAGTATAATCACTTTACCGACTCCATATGCCACACCTATGAGCAGTGGGGCACCTACCAGGTATCGCTCACCATCACCTCGCAGATAGAAGGAAGCACATATTCCAATACCTACACCCGCCAGGTCACCGTCAGTGCAGTGCCTGAGGCACGAATGGCATTCACTTCACCCTGCGTTGGAGCAGGAACACAGTTCATCGATGCTTCCTTTACCAATGGCGTGGAGATCATCTCACGCGGGTGGGACTTTGGCGATCCTTTGAACCCTGATGATACCTCATCCATGAGTGACCCCGGGTATACCTACACCCAATCGGGCACATTCACCGTCACACTGATCGTAGAGAATGCCAACGGATGTGTGGACACCAACTTTACCGATATCCGAGTATATGAAAACCCAATAGCCGGGTTCTCATCATCGCTGGGATGCGCCGGAGGATGGACCACATTTACCGATGAAAGTCAGGAGGCTGAAGGAGAGCTCACCACGTGGCTGTGGAGCTTCGGGACCGGAGAGACATCCGGTGATCAAAACCCAGGTTATGTATACACTGACCCGGGCAACTACCCCGTAGAGATGATCGTCACAGATGAGCGCGGGTGCCGCGATACGGCCCTCAACCTTTTGACCGTATTCCCTGTGCCGCTGAGCGCCTTTGACATTGTCAACAACTATCAGAACATTCAAGGGCAGATCCTGCTGGAGAATGCCTCTGAGAATGCCGTCAGGTATGAGTGGGACTTTGGAAACGGGGACGGCTCTGAACTAAACTCTCCCGTGGTGCTGTACGATGAGAATGGAACATACCTCATTGAGCTGATCGCATGGAACGACAATCAATGTCCGGACACGGCATACATGCAATATGAGATCATATTCCAGGGTCTGTACGTACCCACAGGATTTACTCCCGATAGTGACGATCCGCTGCTGAGCGTGTGGAAGCCCGTGGGCATGAACCTGGAAGAATACCAGGTCACGGTGATCAATGAGAACGGAAACGTAGTCTTCCAATCCAACAAGCTGGATGCAAACGGAATGCCCTCAGAAGGATGGGACGGAACAACCAACGGAGAGAAAATGCCCACAGGAAACTACCTGTGGAAAGTATCTGCCAAGTTCCGCGATGGTCGCTTATGGAACGGTACCGACCTGGGAGACGGAAACAGCAATCCAAATGGGTTCCTGTTGTTGATAAGATAAGGCATTGACTAAACCAGGGGATCCCTCGACTACGCTCGGGATGACAGGGATCCGATATATATAAAGAGAAGGGCGCGGCGCAAAAATGAAATGAATCATTCAAGCGCCGCGCCCTTTATTGTTTAATCAAATATCCTGTCACTCCGAGCGAAGGCGAGGAGCCTCCGGGCCCAAGCCTCAGCCTGATATCTATTTCTTTCTTCAGACAACTATTATCTGATATTATTGTCTTTGTATTAATTATTGGTAAAAAGTCTTGGCTTTTGGCTGGGGCTGTGGTAACTTTGATATCTAATATTCGAATGGTGTTGAAATTAATCAAACAATATATTGTCAGTCTTGGCCTCTTCATTATTTCCATAGGTTTCGCACAGCAGGCATCTGCTCAATTACTCGTTGATAATACCATGACTCCCGAGCAGCTTGTTCAAAATGTACTGGTGGGTTCAGGTGTTACCGTTTCGAACGTAACATATATTGGGGAACTTACTCAAAGGGGAGATTTTACCGACGGACAGAACACCAACCTGGGAATAGATGCGGGTGTTATATTAACATCAGGGGATATTTTTGATATCCCGGATGATTGCAATGGAACCGTCTCCTCAAATCAAAGCCCTGCAAATTCCGACCCTGACCTGGTGGCAATCAGTGGCAATAGCATTCGTGATGCTTCTATATTGGAGTTTGACTTTGTGCCTCAGAGTGACACCCTTTCGTTCAGGTACGTATTTGGTTCAGAAGAGTACGACGGATTCGTGTGTAGCAGCTACAATGATGCTTTCGGATTTTTTGTTTCCGGCCCCGGAATTAACGGTCCATATACAAACAATGCTGAGAATATTGCCATCATCCCGGGATCAGACCCTCCTTTGGCTGTTGCCATCAATTCATTGAACAATGGATCTCCATCAGGTGGTAATCCACCTGGAAATTGCACATCATTGGCTTATAGTGCCCTTTATATTGATAATTGTGAAGGCGGACCGGGAGGACCAATGACTACCATTGAATATTATGGGTTTTCGGTTGTATTAACGGCCCAGATGATCGTTACACCATGTTCTACCTATCATATTAAACTGGCTATAGGAGATGCTGTTGATGGATCATACGACTCTGGTGTTTTCCTCGAAGCAAACAGTTTTTCAGCTACCGGCCTCATCGTATCTTCTAATTTTAGCTCATCTTCAGCCACTTATGGGTCACTGATTGAAGGTTGCAATGATGCTACAGTATACTTCCAACTGGTTGATCCATTACCCGATCCATATGTGGTCCGCTTCGACTTCCTGGGAACTGCCGTGAATGGTGTGGATTATAACCTCATTCCTGATTCGATCGTGATTCCACCTGGAGAAATAATAGATTCGATCAACATCATTCCTGTTCAAAACTACGCAATCGATCCCACCAGAACAGTCATCATTGCCCTCGACTACCTTTCTGCCTGCGACAATGAGGAAGACACATTGGAGTACCTTTTGCTGGATAATACCATAGAGATGTCAGGACTTGACACCTTTTATTGTTCTATGGACCCGGCTGTCAACCTAACGGTTTATCCACCCACAGGGGTGATCAGCGGGCCCGGCACTTCGCCACCGAATACCTTCACCCCTTTCCTGGCTAACCCGGGACAAAATATCATCAGGTATTCCAATTATTTCATCGACAACTCCCTGAGTATTCCAGATACTGTATGTATCAGTGAAGCCATTGATACTACCTGGATGCAACTTCAGGCCAGTTGTAATGCCGGTTCGGATGAATCAATATGCCAGTATGATCCATTCGACTTTAATACTTCAGCAGTCCTGCCCCAGGCTGCAAGCTATGATTCCTTATTATGGACCGGGGGAACCGGTAGTTTCGATGATCCTACCCAGCTCAGACCGATCTATTTCCCGGGGCCGGGTGAAATTGGCACTATCACAATGGAACTAACAGCATATGGCATACAATCCTGCGGGGATGCAAACAGCAGTATGATCCTCACCCTCGACACAGTTCCTGTCACCAGCATTGCCGCAACACCCTCTGATACCAATTGCATTGATGAAACTGTACAGTTTTTTGGTACTGCAAACTGTACTATTGTAAGCTGGGAATGGTATTTTGGAGATGGAAATAGTGCAAATGTGCAAAATCCCACTCATATTTATACTGTTGCTGGAACCTACCAGGTAACATTGATCGCGACCAATAGCACCAATTGCACAGATACCAGCTATTTTGAAAAGATCATTACAGACCCCAACATAGGTTTCACCATGAGCCCAAATCCTGCCTGTATCGTTGATACCGTATGGTTCTATGGTACCGGCGAGCAGGTCACATATTCCCAATGGCTATGGGACTTTGGAGATGGAAATACCGGCGATGGAAGACAAACATTCCATGTTTACACCAACCCGGGGCCTTATAACGTAACATTAAATGTGTGTACAAAATCATCGGTTGATGATCTTCAGATCATTCCTGCAGCGGTAGCTGATGCCGGTTCACCAGAGACCCTTTGTGAAGGCAATCCATTTGATTTCTCTACAGCTAGTGTCCCTGCTGCTGCTTCAGATTATCAATCCATAGAATGGTCTACTACGGGTATCGGGACTTTTGACGATCCAAACATCATACATCCGGTTTATACTCCCCCTGCTGGTGAAATGGGGGTAATCACCTTCACCCTGATCGCCTATGGCCTCACCCCCTGCGCGAACGATACTTCTGTGGTGCAGCTACAGATCTTTGACGGACCTGAAGCAGATTACATTTTCACACCCCCGGACTCCTTATGCGTAAACGAGCTGATCGCCTTCGACGCCACTTCCACCACCACCATCACCAACTGGGTATGGGACTATGACGATGGCACCTTTGCCACAGGACAGAACGTAACACATGCCTTCAGCACACCCGGCATATTCGATGTCATGCTGTCCGTGACCAACTCTGACGGCTGTACCGATACGGTCATCTACCCCGTAGAGATCTTTGCCCTGCCTTCCGCCGGTTTTACGGTAAACCCCGGGGGTGGAGTATGCCTGAACGAGCCCTTTGACTTCACAGATGCCAGCACAGGTAACGTCACCCGATGGTACTGGGACATGGACGATGGCATCACATACAACACACAGAACGTAAACCATACTTACGTGCTGCCGGGTACCTACGACGTATCCCTGTATGTATACAACCAGAACTCATGCCGCGATACCATGACCCAAACGGTCACCGTATTTGCACTGCCCGTATGCGATTTTACCATCTCACCCAACGATTCTTCTTGCGTCAATGAGCTGGTCACCTTCAACGGAACAGGTACCCCCGATATCATCATCTGGGACTGGGACTTTGGTGATGGCACCACCGGAACAGGACAGGTGATCAACCACGTATATACCATCCCAGGCACTTACGACATACAACTGATCGCATCCAATGGCAACACTTGTACCGATACCATCGTCCACCAAAGAGTGGTCGTTGAGCCGGTCATAGACTTTTCGATGAACCTCTCGCCCACCTGCGAAGGATACATCGTGGACTTTGCCGCCATCGGAGCATACGACTTTACCAACTACGTATGGGACTTTGGCGATGGCAACAATGCCACAGGACGCAACGTGACCAATATCTATACCACACCCAACACCTATACCGTCACGCTCACATTCTGTACCTCCCAGGTACAACACGACATTCTGGTCAACCCACTGCCGCTGGCCTTTGCCGGACAGGATACCGTATCCTGCGAGGATGTGCCCTTTGACCTTTCTACCTTGCCATTTGCACCCTTTGCCTCCAACTACAGTTCCATACTCTGGTCAGGAGGACTGGGAACATTCGATGATCCTACCTCCATGGCACCCATATATACCCCGGGAGCCACAGAACTGGGATTTGTCACCCTGCAGATGGTGGCCTACGGCATAGCACCATGCTATAACGATACCTCCTTCATGACCATTGAGGTGATTGAAGGAGCATACGCCTTTGCCGGCTCTGATGAAGACCACTGCCAGGACTCACCCTTTGACTTTTCTACATCTGCACAGGTGCCGATCGCTTACAACGAGATATTTCGCCTGTGGACACACGACGGGACAGGAACCCTGGTAGATCCTACCGTAGAGGTGCCTGTTTATCTTCCCGGGCCCGGGGAGACCGGCATCGTAAACTTCACCTTCGTGGCTTCCAACGTGATCAACTGTGACTCGGTCGATTATATGCAGCTCACCATTCACCCCACATACTTTGAGGTACATATGGACACCATCTGTTTTGGTGATTCACTGCTGCTTCCTGGTGGCGGATGGGGATACAACACAGGAACATATTACGATACCCTGTTCTCGGTATGGACATGCGACAGCATCATTGAGACCAACCTCTTTGAAAGACCTCAGATCGATGCCGACTTTGTGATCGCTCCCAGGGACTCAGCATGTATTGATGATGCCGTATTCTTCACTCGTACAGGAGCATCTACACTGGTCAGCTGGATGTGGGACTTTGACGATGGCAACTTCTCTACCGACCTGAACCCTACTCATGCATATGCCACCTCAGGCACCTATGATGTCATGTTCACCTTTACCGACAACTTCGGTTGCCAGGATACGGTCATACACCAGGTGTTTGTATTCCAGCACCCCGACGTGGACTTCTCTACCAGCGCCGCATCAGCATGCCTCAACACCGGGATCAACTTCTTCGGTGTGAGCACCGATGTGATCACCCTGTGGGAATGGGACTTTGGCGATGGAAGCTTCGGAACAGGACAGAACACAACACATACATACACCACCTATGGCGTGATGAACGTCACCCTCACCGTAACGGCAGACAACGGATGCGTGAACACCATGACAAGGCTTATCTTCGTGGCCGCTCCGCCGGAAGCCGACTTTATATCTAATATATACAGCTGCGACTCCATACAGTTCACCGACCTCTCCACTGCACCTCCGGGATTCTTCCTGGTTGAGTGGGAATGGGACTTTGGTGATGGGACCACGTCCGATTTGCAGCACCCACTGCACGTATTCCCCGCCGGTGGCATCTACCCGGTCAGCCTGGTCGTTTATGCCGACTCGGCAGGGATCATATGCAGCGACTCTATCACCCAGGACATACTCGTGCCCGAACGCCCAACGGTATACTTCACCTGGTCGCCCGAGCCCACATGCCTGGGAGAGGTCACCACATTCTTTGGGACCTCAGGAACATTCATACAAGACTGGTACTGGGACTTTGATGATGGCAACTATGCCACCGTGCAGAACCCCGAACATACCTATGCTGCAGCAGGCACCTACAACGTCACCCTCTTTGTGACAGATGCCAACGGATGCTGGGACACCGTGGCCCACCAGGTCACCGTAGTGGAGCTGCCCGATGTGTCATTCACCGTAGACCCCAACCCGACATGCGTAGGGGAACAGACCGCTTTCAGCGGATCATCATCAGCGGTGATCAATACATGGCTGTGGGACTTCGGCGACGGAGGAACAGCCATCATACAGGATCCTCTGCACGTGTATACCTCGGCAGGGTCTTACCAGGTCACCCTATGGGCTGGCGATACCAACAACTGCTTTAATGCCACCACACAGACCGTAGTAGTGAACCCCATGCCCATAGCTGACTTTATACACTCGGCTCCCGTATGCTCAGGCGATACCGTATACTTCTACAACCAGAGCGTATCCCCCAACGGAGGCATCGATGAGTGGACATGGGACTTTGGCGATGGCAACTCGGTGACCATCAACGCACCCAACGACCCGGATGTGTTCCACGTATATGCCACTGGAGGCTCATATGATGTCACCCTCACGGTAAGGGACACAGACTCATGCTCCAACTCTATCACTAAACCCGTCACCATCACCGACGGGCCACTGGCAGACTTTAACTATGTGGACAACTGTACAGGACAACCCGTAGAGTTTACCGATATATCTTCTCCCAACGGAGGATCACCCATCGTATCATGGTACTGGGAGTTTGACGATCCGCTATCAGGACCCCTGAACACTTCCAACCTGCAGCACCCCACACACCTGTTTACCTCTCCGGGCACCTTCGATGTGCTGCTGATGGTAACCAACGTGGAAGGATGCTCCAACACGATCGTATTGCCGGTGGATGTCTTGATGGCTCCACAGGTGAGCTTTACCACCGACTCTGACTCAGCATGTGTCGACAGTGAGATCGCATTTACAGGCGTAGGCTCAACATCGCTCACATGGCAATGGGACTTTGGCGACGGAGGAACGTCTGTTGTGCAAAACCCCGGGCACGTATACTCAGCTGCGGGAACATACACCGTCACGGTAGTAGTTACAGATGGAAACGGATGCACCAACTTCTTCTCAGCACCGGTGTATATCAACCCGCTGCCCATAGCTGACTTTACATTCTCTGCCCTGCCCTGCTCAGGTTCTGAAGTCGACTTTATAGATATATCATCCCCCATGAACGCATACCTCACCGAGTGGCACTGGACCTTTGGCGATGGATCAGATACGATCATCACCGCTCCGGGACCGGGAGACGTATCCCATATCTATGCCACTCCGGGAGTATATACCGTATCCCTGCTTGTGCTCAACTCCAATGGATGTGAGGACTCGATCAGCTATATAATGGATGTGATACAGGGACCCGAGTCAGACTTTGAACACTCGGGCGATATATGCCAGGGAGGCGTAGTTGAGTTTACTGACCTCTCGCAAGGGTTTGGTTCGCTCATACAAGGATGGTTCTGGCAGTTTGGTGACCCCATGAGCGGGGTGAACAACACCTCTTCCCTGCAGAACCCTACACATATGTACGCCCAAAGCGGTACATACTATGTATCCCTGATGGTCACATCCAACACCGGATGTCAGCACACATCAGTTGATACCATCGTGATCGCCCCAGCGCCCACGCTCGACTTTTTTATCAACCCCGACACCAGCTGCTTTGGAGAGCCCACATACTTTTTTACCGATCCCGACTCTACCATCATAGCTGAAGTAACAAGCTATGCATGGAACTTCGGCGACCCGGCATCAGGGGTTAACGACACCTCCAACCTGCAGAACCCCGTGCATACCTACACCGCTCCGGGTGTGTACCAGGTCACCCTATCGATCATCAACGTGGATGGTTGTGAAAACACCCAGGTGCACCTTGTGGAGATCAACCCACCACCGGTGGCTGACTTTGCCTATGAGCAAGGATGCCTGGGAGACAGCACGCTGTTTACCGACCTCTCGCTCTCCACATCGGGCAACATCACCTCATGGCTGTGGAACTTCGGCGATCCCGCATCAGGCTCCCTGAACACCTCTACCCTGCAGAACCCCGGACACGTATTTTCAGGGCTTGGAACATACTCCGTGCAGCTGATCGCAACAGATTACTTCGGATGCTCTGATACCATCCACCAGACCCTGGCGGTAGACTATGCTCCCATATCATTTTATACCTACCACCAGGCATGCGATCCCCCGGGAATGATATACTTCTCTGACTCTTCATTCATTCAAGCCGGGGCATCACCCATCGTAGAATGGCTCTGGGAGATAGAACCCGGGTACTTCTCCTCGGAGATCAACCCCACATACACCTTCACCGAGTTTGATACCTGTTATGTGGTGCTGCTTACCGTTACAGACGCCAATGGATGTGAGAACACCTTTATGGACTCCGTGTGCGTCACTCAGCCACTGGGCGTGGACTTTACCTTTGACCGGGTATGCCAGGGCTATGCTACATTCTTTGACGGGGAGTACTCCCCCACTGGTGACAGCATCACCTCATGGCATTGGGACTTTGGAGATGGCAACTTTATCATCACCGATACTGATACCATATCATATACCTATCAAAACCCGGGCACATACTTTGTCACACTCACCATAGAGAACTCAGAGCTTTGTGAGCGCACGATCACCCGGCAGGTGATCGTAGATGCCCTGCCTGCGGTAGACTTCTCATTCACTGAAAGCATATGTGATGAGCCAACAGAGTTCACCGATATGACCGATCCCGGCTTTGGGGCATTCATTCAGAGCTGGCAGTGGAACTTTGGTGACCCCGCATCAGGACCGGACAACACATCGCCGGAGCAAAACCCCGTGCACCAATACCCGGGCGTGGACTCTTCTTACATCGCCACACTGGTGGTGACCAACACCCATGGATGCGTAGACTCTGTCTCCTACACCGTAGTCAAGGGATTGTGCATGCAGGCGCTCTTTGAAGTATCCGGTGATAATCAGTGTAACAACACACAGGTGTGCTTTATCGACTCATCCTTCATCCTGGGCGATGGATATGACATACAGCTCTGGCAGTGGAACATGGGCGATGGACAGACCTATGAGTATAATCACTTTACCGACTCCATATGCCACACCTATGAGCAGTGGGGCACCTACCAGGTATCGCTCACCATCACCTCGCAGATAGAAGGAAGCACATATTCCAATACCTACACCCGCCAGGTCACCGTCAGTGCAGTGCCTGAGGCACGAATGGCATTCACTTCACCCTGCGTTGGAGCAGGAACACAGTTCATCGATGCTTCCTTTACCAATGGCGTGGAGATCATCTCACGCGGGTGGGACTTTGGCGATCCTTTGAACCCTGATGATACCTCATCCATGAGTGACCCCGGGTATACCTACACCCAATCGGGCACATTCACCGTCACACTGATCGTAGAGAATGCCAACGGATGTGTGGACACCAACTTTACCGATATCCGCGTATATGAAAACCCAATAGCCGGGTTCTCATCATCGCTGGGATGCGCCGGAGGATGGACCACATTTACCGATGAAAGTCAGGAGGCTGAAGGAGAGCTCACCACGTGGCTGTGGAGCTTCGGAACCGGAGAGACATCCGGTGATCAAAACCCAGGTTATGTATACACTGACCCGGGCAACTACCCCGTAGAGATGATCGTCACAGATGAGCGCGGGTGCCGCGATACGGCCCTCAACCTTTTGACCGTATTCCCTGTGCCGCTGAGCGCCTTTGACATTGTCAACAACTATCAGAACATTCAAGGGCAGATCCTGCTGGAGAATGCCTCTGAGAATGCCGTCAGGTATGAGTGGGACTTTGGAAACGGGGACGGCTCTGAACTAAACTCTCCCGTGGTGCTGTACGATGAGAATGGAACATACCTCATTGAGCTGATCGCATGGAACGACAATCAATGTCCGGACACGGCATACATGCAATATGAGATCATATTCCAGGGTCTGTACGTACCCACAGGATTTACTCCCGATAGTGACGATCCGCTGCTGAGCGTGTGGAAGCCCGTGGGCATGAACCTGGAAGAATACCAGGTCACGGTGATCAATGAGAACGGAAACGTAGTCTTCCAATCCAACAAGCTGGATGCAAACGGAATGCCCTCAGAAGGATGGGACGGAACAACCAACGGAGAGAAAATGCCCACAGGAAACTACCTGTGGAAAGTATCTGCCAAGTTCCGCGATGGTCGCTTATGGAACGGTACCGACCTGGGAGACGGAAACAGCAATCCAAATGGGTTCCTGTTGTTGATAAGATAAGGCATTGACTAAACCAGGGGATCCCTCGACTACGCTCGGGATGACAGGGATCCGATATATATAAAGAGAAGGGCGCGGCGCAAAAATGAAATGAATCATTCAAGCGCCGCGCCCTTCATTGTTTAATCAAATATCCTGTCACTCCGAGCGTAGGCGAGGAGCCTCCGGACCCAAGCCTCAGCCTGATTTACTCCATGAGGAAGTTAACATCTTCCCCTTGCTCAATCTCCCGGGCTTCTTGTCCGAAACGAAAAATGCGGAGTGGGCGTGTGCCTTTGAGTTTCAGATCAAATCCATCCACTTCAAAGAGTGAGCTTTCGCGCAAGCCTGCAACATTCATTTCTTTATTAACTACCAGGAACTCTTCTATTCGCTGTTCGCGTGTTTCGCCGCCATGTCCTTCAGGGTTGGCATCCAGGTAGTGTGGATTGATCTGGAATGGGATCAGGTTCATGCATTTAAAACTATCCGGCTCAATGATAGGCATGTCGTTGGTAGTCATCAATGATGGGCAGGCCACGTTGGAACCGGCACTCCATCCCATGTAAGGAACGCCATCGAGGGCACGCTGCCTGATGGCATCCATAATTCCGGTCTTATGCATCATATGCACAAGGTGGAAGGTGTTCCCCCCTCCTACTGCAATGGCTTCAGCATCTTTCACCGCCTGTACAGGATCATCTTCCTGATGAACTGAATAGATGTTATATCCCAGGGATTCAAAAACGCCTTTCACACGGTCTTCATAAATTTCGTACGACTTATTTATATCTCCATCGGGTGATAGCCCAACCCCTGCATAAGGAACAAACAAGATGTTCTTAACTCCTGTTGATTCGAGAAATTCAGAAATATAAGGCCTCGGCCATCCAAGGTATTCTTCACCATAATTGGTTGAATTGCTGATGAGTAGTAGACGCATATCTTTGCAGTTTTGAGTGTTGAGTGTTGGGTGTTAAATTATTTTCGATTTGCGGGAATAAAAGTAATAAAATTGAACGATTTCACATTTTGAATAAAATTCCAAAAAAAGAGATGGTGACAGAGATATAATGAGTTAATTTTATCAGTGAATAAAAAGCAAACCATGCCAAAAATAAAAAAAAATGAATTCCCCATCAACCTGAACCTAAATGTTCGGGGATTGGAGCCTTCAGCAACGCTCGCTGTGAATGAAAAAAGCAGGCAGTTAATATCCCAGGGTAAAGAAGTATTCAAATTTGGCCTGGGGCAGTCTCCATTTCCTGTTCCAGATCCAGTGGTTGAAGCCCTGAAGCAGAATGCATATAGGAAGGATTATCTTCAGGTAAGAGGGCTGGCTGAACTCAGGGAATCGATTACCAGGTTTAATCTCAGGTTGCATAAAGTTGATCATCACCCTGACCATATAATAATAGGACCCGGATCCAAAGAATTGATCTTCATTCTGCAGCTGGTATATTATGGCGACCTCATCATTCCTACACCAAGCTGGGTATCGTATGCACCACAGGCGAAAATAATCGGGAGGAATGTTCAGTGGGTACCAACTTTTAAGGAGAACGACCTCAGGTTGAGTCCTGAAATGCTGGAAGAGATATGCAAATCTGATCCCTACAAACCCAGGATCGCTATATTGAACTACCCTTCCAACCCAACAGGAGTAAGCTATCCGATTGAACGCCTTAAGAAACTCGCAGAGGTAGCAAGAAAATACAAGGTCATCCTGGTATCGGACGAGATATATGGGCTTCTGCATCACAATAACCAGCATGTTTCGGTGGCCCGCTATTATCCGGAAGGGACCATTATCAGCAACGGGCTGAGCAAATGGTGCGGTGCCGGAGGCTGGAGGCTGGGGTTCTTTTCTTTTCCTCCTGCACTCAGTTGGCTACATAATGCCATGACAGTCGTAGCCAGCGAAACTTTTACAGCCACAGCGGCACCTATACAATATGCTGCTGTCACGGCATTCGATGGAGGACCCTTTCTCGATGAATACCTGATCACTGCACGAAAAGTATTAAAGTTGATCCTACAGTATGTCAGCCATCGCTTTGATCTGCTCAAAATTACCTATCCTCATCCACAGGGGGCCTTTTATATCTTTCCCGACTTTGGATATTATAAGGATCAGCTTAATAGTCGTGGGATACATAATAGTAAACAACTATGTGAAAAGCTTCTGGAAGATACTGGTGTAGCAATGCTGCCAGGTGTAGATTTCGGGCGTCCTGCCGAAGAGTTTTCAGCAAGGATCGCATACGTGGATTTTGATGGAAATCAAGCGATGAGTGCCAGGGACCTTATTTTTAATGGAGAAAAGAATAACCATGATAAATTTGTTCAGGACTATTGCCCCAGGATCGTAAATGGAATCGACCGCCTTGGAAACTGGCTGGTAGAGCTTTGATGTTTCCTGGCAGCCAATTTAGAATACAATATACTGAACCTCTCATATTGCAAAGTGATCCAGGTGATTAATTAAAAAAAAATGTCGCATATGTTTTTTTAATTTGAAAAAAAAAATACATTTGTTCGACTAACTAAAAGGCCTATGGTTAATTAATCAGCATTATTTGCCGGCGTTGGTTATTTTCGGAAAATAGCTTTCGCAATATTTGCTTTTCCTAACGATCTTGTAATTGTAACCATTTTCAAAACAGCATCTTCTTAAATCAATATATAGATTCTCAGCCAATGAAGAATACCTATTTCGATCTTATCGAGCAAAGCTTCTACTTCCCTCAGGAAGGCTTTGATCTCAGAGATGAATACCTGACATTCCACGGTGTTTCCTTAAAGTATCTGATAGAAAAATACGGCACACCTTTCCGATTTATGTATCTACCCAAGATCGGTGACCAGATAAAGAGAGCCAGGAATCTATTTAACCGGGCGATAAAGGCCCAGGGATACCAGGGAAATTATCATTTCTGCTATTGCACAAAGTGCAACCACTTCTATCATGTGATCAGTGAAGCCTTAAAACACAATGTGAATCTTGAAACTTCTTCTTCATTCGATATCGACCTAATATTAAAACTCCACGAAGAGAATAAGATTGACACAAAACGGATCATTTTGCACAATGGATATAAGAATGACGAACATATTGGGAAGATAATTGACCTTCAGGAGCGTGGTTTTAAGAATTCGCTAATTATTTTTGACAGTATAAAGGAACTTGAAAGGCTTCAGAGCTTAAAGAAAGACAAGAAAGTAAAGATCGGCTTACGTATGGCCATAAACGAAGAAGCCCAGTCTGCTTATTATACCTCCAGGTTAGGCATTCCCCGTGATGAGATTATAAGTTTTTATAAAAAGGAACTTGCCGGAAATGATAATGTTGAGCTGAAGATGCTTCATTTTTTTGTCGACTCCGGCATCAAGGACACCCTCTACTATTGGGGAGAATTCCAAAAAGCCCTTGAGATTTATGTTGAACTGAAGAAAGAGTGCCCTACCCTCGACTCATTTAACCTGGGTGGCGGTTTCCCAATAAGAAATCATCTGGGCTTCGAATACCAGTATGAATATATGATCAATGAGATCATTAAAAATATAAAAGAAGCCTGTACAAAAGAGAAAATCCCTGAACCTCACATCTATACGGAGTTTGGCAAATATACTGTGGGAGAAGCCGGGGCAATAGTATTCAAAGTACTGGAAAACAAGGTGCAAAATGACACCGAATCATGGTATATCATTAACAACAGCCTGATGAATACCATCCCCGATGCCTGGTCAATCCATGAAAAATTTATCATGCTTCCCATTAACAAATGGTTTAATGAATATCAGCGGGTAAATATTGGCGGGATAAGTTGTGATCATTCCGATTATTATAATTCAGAGGATCTGAACCAGGAAGTCTTATTACCTAAATTTTCAGACGAAAAAGAGCCCTTATATATCGGATTCTTTCATACCGGGGCTTACCAGGATTCCATCAGCGGTTACGGAGGAATCAAACATTGTCTCATCCCTTCTCCAAAACATGTTATCATCGATAGGGATGAAAAAGGAAATTTTGTAGACTATGTCTATCGCGAAGAACAATCTGCAGATGAAATGTTTAAGATCTTAGGATATAACAAGGAAAAATGAAAACTTTTGCAGGAATAGAGCGTGAATTTGCTGAATACGATAATTCAGCCATTCTGCTGCAGCCCATCCCCTACGACGGGACCAGTACCTGGAACAAAGGAGCCGATAAATCTTTTGAGGCCTTCATAGAAGCGTCAGAAAACATGGAGGTCTATGATATAGACACCGGCTCAGAAGTTTATAGAAATGGTATCCATATTTTACCTGAGATCTCAGAATACAGCAGCCCTGAATCAGTATTCAATGCAGTGTATTTGAAGACAAAAGAATTATTAAGAAGCAAGAAATTCCTGACCTTTTTAGGGGGTGAACATTCCATCAGCATTGGGGTTATCAAAGCATATTATGAAGAATACCCGGATCTGACAGTATTACAGCTTGATGCACATGCTGACCTCAGGAAGACTTATCTGGGTTCCCCATATAATCATGCATGTGCCTTGCATGATGCATCAAAGCATACTAATCTGATACAGGTGGGCATCCGCAGCATGGATACATGCGAACTGGAATACCTGGACAGGAACAAATGCTTTTTTGCCCATGACATTGTCCATGATGAGACATGGATCGACCAGACGATAGCCATGATGTCGGATAATATATACATTACCATCGACCTGGATGTGTTCGATCCTTCGATCATGCCTTCAACCGGAACGCCTGAGCCCGGTGGACTTGACTGGTATACTGTGGTCAATTACCTTAGAAAAGTAATAAGCACAAAGAACGTGCTTGGATTCGATATTGTAGAATTGTCGCCTATTGAGGAGCTAAAAGCACCCAATTTCCTGGTTGCCAAATTATATTATAAGTTATTATCCTATAAATTCAAGTCGAATGGAGAATAAGAAAAGTATAGCAGCATTCATGCAAACCCATTTCAAGCATTTTAACGCTGCAAGCTTGCTAGATGCTGCAAAAGGATATGAAGATCAGTTATCATCCGGCAATAAGATGATGATCACCCTTGCCGGTGCCATGAGCACGGCAGAGATCGGCAAATCCCTTGCTGAGATGATCAGACAGGACAAGGTACAGATCATATCCTGCACAGGCGCCAACCTTGAGGAAGATATCATGAACCTGGTGGCACATATGCATTACAAGCGTATTCCCCATTACCGGGACCTCTCACCTGCAGAGGAGTGGGGTTTGCTTGGAGAAGGGCTGAACCGGGTTACGGATACATGTATACCGGAGGAGGAAGCTTTCAGAAGAATTCAGGAGCATATATATAAGATATGGAAGGAAGATGAGAGTAAAGGGGAGCGCTATTTCCCGCATGAATATATGTATAAATTATTGCTATCGGGGGTTCTGGAACCTTATTATGAGATTGACCCTCAAAATAGCTGGATGCTGGCTGCGGCCGAAAAAAATCTGCCAATCGTTGTGCCCGGTTGGGAAGATTCTACGATGGGGAACATCTTTGCTTCCTATTGCCTGAAGGGAGAATTGAAAGCCTCCACAATGAAATCAGGCATAGAATATATGATCTGGCTTGCAAACTGGTATACTGAGAATACCAAAAATAATGAAATCGGCTTTTTCCAGATCGGAGGAGGCATTGCAGGAGATTTTCCCATTTGCGTTGTGCCTATGCTGGCACAGGACATGGAACTGGATAACACTCCTTTCTGGAGTTATTTCTGTCAGATTTCCGACTCAACAACCAGCTATGGCTCCTATTCAGGTGCCATCCCGAATGAAAAGATCACCTGGGGTAAGCTGGGGATTGATACACCCAAATTTATTATTGAATCCGATGCAGCTATAGTAGCCCCCCTGATCTTTGCCTATCTCCTTGGCTGGTAATTTAAAACATCACTCAAATGGAAAATAAAACAAGAATCATCAAAGATTATGAAAAGTTAAGCGACGAACTGAAAGAGCAAGTCAAGCTTGTTTTTCAGGATGGGTACAGCCAGCACTTAATTGAGTTTAAGAACGCCCAGGGTCATATCGTGAGTGCTTTGCCATTTGAAACTTTCGACACAAAGTACATGATACGGATGTCGGTAGGAAAGGCCAATCAGTTAATAGAGCATGACCCTGACTATGATGAAGAAGGCAATTTAAAGAAAAACGCCAGGGATAAATACGAGGATGAACATGCAGACATTGATTACCTGTCGGAAAATGAAACTTATGAAGAGTCAGATTTTTATGATTAAAACCTTCCATCTCTTTTATATACTTCTACTTTCTGCATTCACATTTTTGGCAAATAATTCATATTTATATTTCAGATCATTTTTGTAAATTGCATTTTCAAGCCATAGTGCAAAAGACTGCAATACTGACCACCCCAGGCCGGATTAAAGTGACCACCCTGAATGGTTGATTGTCAAGATATTTAGATGGTCAATTAAAAGTGATTAGGACTGATCAGTGGGCCCGTTCTGTTCACTAAGGAAAAGTGGATTCAATTCTGATTGGGCAAATAATTCTTAACATCCTACCATAGCACTCACCGCAGCACAAAAAGAAAAACCCTTCAACAATCATCTGATTATCAAAGGGTTTTCTCAATCTAAGTGTGCCCAAGAAAGGACTCGAACCTTCACTCCCTTGCGGAAACTAGTCCCTGAAACTAGCGCGTCTACCAATTCCGCCACTTGGGCAATTCGAATATCGAGTATCGAAAAATGAGTATCGAGTATCGATATTTCATGGTATTTGATTGAAAATGAAAAATGCAAAACCCTTCTAAAATCCCCTTCTCCAATCAACTTATGCATTTTTCTATCTTCTATCAAACTGGTGCCCAGAACAAGAATCGAACTTGCACACCCTTGCGAGTACATGGCCCTCAACCATGCGCGTCTACCATTTCCGCCATCTGGGCTGTTGAAAAACGGAGTGCAAAGATACAATTATATTAAATAAATTTCCAAATAATGTACAGAGAAATAATTATCAAATTGCTGAGCATAATGTTGCTTTTATATAAATAGTATTAAGTACTAGGTATCAGGTACTGAGCACAATCATTAAAAATCATAACTTTAGAAGTTACCCCGGTAAGCAGTAAGCAGTAAGCAGTAAGCAGTAAGCAGTAAGCAGTAACCAGCAACCAGTGACTAGCAACTAGAACCCTGTAGCATAATTTACAGGATATCCCTACCTTTGCAGCCCATAACCCCTAGCATTACAATATGTTCACAGAAGCCGACCTCAAGCAATTCGAAGAAAAAAAAATCTCCCCCGAACAGATCCAAGCTCAGATTGAAAATTTCCGCAATGGATTTCCCTTTGTAAAACTGGCTGCAGCAGCCACCCAGGGAGAAGGAATCGAAGTGCTGAATGATGAACAGATTGACGTGCTGATTAATATCTTCGCAGAAAAAGCTGGTCAATATTCCATCAGTAAAATGGTACCGGCATCAGGGGCCGCCAGCCGCATGTTCAAAAGCCTCTTTACCTACATGGAAGATAAAAATGTCTCCCCCGGCAAGGAAGTGACTCAATTTGTCGAACAACTAGAAGACTTTGCATTTTATCCTGTCCTGAAAAAGGCACTGGCAAATGATGAGTATGATATCGATCAACTTCTGGCCGACGGGAACTACAGGACAGTGATCAAATATCTCCTCACGGATCAAGGCCTGAATTATGCCTCCCTCCCGAAGGGACTGCTGATGTTCCATAAGTATCCTGAAGGAGCTCGCACGCCCCTTGAAGAGCATATGACAGAGGGCATGGATTACAGCAAAGATAAAGATGGCGTCATCCACCTGCATTTTACTGTTTCTCCGGAACACAAGAGCGGCTTTATAGAAAAAGCAACATCAGCCACCGCAGCATTCATCGCAGGAAAAAATATTTCATTCGACATCTCATATTCAGAACAAAAACCTTCTACCGACACTATTGCCGTCGACATGGAGAACAATGCATTTAGAAATACCGACGGAAGCATCCTCTTCCGACCCGGTGGACATGGAGCCCTGATTGAAAACCTGAATGAATTGCAGACCGACATCGCATTTATCAAGAATATTGATAATGTCGTTCCTGACAAGTTGAAAGAACCCACTTACGTTTATAAAAAGGTATTGGGCGGAATGCTCATCAATCTGATGGAAAAATCTTTCGATATCCTCGACCGAATCGAAAAGAGTGAACTTGACAAAGACGCAACAGAAGAAGCCATGGCTTTCGCAAAAGAGGAATTAAAAATCAATTTTCCGCATGGCATGGATTTCTTCTCCCTGGAAGACAAAAGGCGTATTCTCCTGGATCAACTCAACAGGCCAATCCGCATCTGCGGTATGGTAAAAAATGAAGGTGAGCCAGGCGGCGGACCCTTCTGGGTGGCCGACCACAATGGAAATACAAGCCTTCAGGTGGTAGAATCTTCACAGATCGACATGAATAATGAAGAACAGAAATCTATCGTCGATCAGGCCACACACTTCAACCCCGTTGACCTGGTCTGCAGCCTCAAAGATTATAAAGGCAATAAGTTCGAACTGAAGGAATTTGTAGATCCGAAAACGGGTTTTATCTCCATAAAATCAAAAGATGGCCTAGAGCTGAAAGCACAGGAACTGCCCGGTCTCTGGAACGGGGCCATGGCACACTGGATCACAGTCTTCGTGGAAGTGCCTATAGAGACTTTTAATCCGGTTAAGACGGTAAATGATTTGCTCAGACCGCAACATCAGTAAACAGATGTACTAAGTATCACGTACAAAGTACAACGAAATCGTAATACCTGGTTCGTTATACCTTGTACAAACCAGTCCCCAGAACCCATCTCCTATATTAACCTAATGTTAAGCAGGGCCCGAATCAACTTCATTTTTTAACAATAGCTTAACTTGAAGTTTATGTTAACTTTTCAAAGAGTTTATTTCTTTGCATCAAATCTTGATTCAAATAAAAACTAAACTTATAATGAAAAGACAAAACTTAAAAACCGCAGCTATACTATTTGCTGCCATTGCAATCAGTATTTCAGCTTGTAAAAAGGATGAAGACCCAAGTCCCACTCCAACTCCTTTACCAACGAACAACACCATCACCGAAAATATCACGGCCAATACAACCTGGCAAACAGGTGAGACCTATATCCTTGGTGGCCGTATTGCGGTAGAATCGGGTGCAATTCTGACTATTGAACCGGGTGTTATTATAAAAGGTGAAGCGGGTACCGGTGCAAATGCAACAGCTCTCCTGATCGCACGTGGTGGTATGATCATGGCAGAAGGAACAGCTTCTCAGCCTATCATTTTCACTTCAGTTGCTGATGAGATCGAGCCAGGCATGATAGCCAGCCCTAATCTCGACCCCACATTGAACGGCCTCTGGGGCGGATTGCTCGTACTCGGAAATGCTCCTATCTCGGCCGATGCAGCCTCTGTTCAGATCGAAGGTATTCCACCATCTGACCAGAATGGCCTTTACGGTGGTGATGTTGCCACTGACAACTCAGGTGTAATAAAATATGTATCCATCCGTCACGGGGGTGCCAACATTGGTGAAGGCAATGAGATCAACGGACTCACTCTTGGTGGTGTTGGCTCATCAACCATCATCGAAAATGTTGAGATTGTCAGTAACCAGGATGATGGTATCGAATGGTTCGGTGGAACCGTTAATGTAAAGAATGCCATTGTCTGGAATACAGGTGATGATGCCATTGACACAGACCAGTCATGGGCAGGTACACTCGATAACTTCATCGTTATTAATCCGGGTGATGAGTGCTTCGAACTCGACGGACCTGAAGGCAGCATGGAAGCCGGACACATCATTATGAATGGTTCTGTTCTCGCCGACGGCGCTGACGGTCTTGTGGATCTTGACGACAACTCCATCGTTGACATGAGTGCCATATATTTCACAAATCTTACTGACGGACAGGATTTCGATCTCAATCCCGCCGGACTTGCACTTGCAAACATTGAAGCCACTTTTGCTGATACTCTTGCTGTAAGCGATTTCTTCAAAGACGGTACCGATGCAATGGTCATCAAAGTAGCTGCAGGTGCAAACACTGTCGGTGCAGACCTGTCTAAATTCCAGGGATGGTCATGGGCTGCGACAGCAGGAGCACTTGACGAATTATAGTCCTTTCAACATAAAACGATAATCCCAAAACTCGCAGCTTAAGGCCTGCGGGTTTTTATGCAATATAAATACAAGATCCTATCTAATTAATCATGCGCCTTTTAAAACTACTTCTTAGCCTGTCTTTGCTCCTGTTTTCAAGTGGTATTTATGCCCAGACCGGGATCATTCGCGGTACTGTTTATGATGCCGCAACAGGTGAATCCCTTCCAGGTGTAGCCATATATCTTGAAGGAAGCACCACAGGGACCACCACTGACCTCGATGGTAAGTTTAACCTCAGCACTTCACCTGGCTTACTCAACATCAGCATCTCCTATATTTCTTATGAAACCATGGTGATAAAAGATGTTGAACTCAAACCTGATGATGTATATCTGCTGGGTGATATCATGTTGGAAGAACAGACTTTCGAACTTGCTGAAGTAACTATTACGGCTCAGGCAGTGCGTAATACAGAGACCGCACTCTTCACTATGAAAAAGAAATCGGCCAACCTCATCGATGGTATTTCAGCCGGAAGCTTCAGAAAAATTGGAGATTCAGATGCGGCAGCATCAATGAAGCGTGTTACAGGCGTGTCTGTTGAGGGCGGAAAGTATGTTTATGTGCGTGGATTAGGCGACCGCTATACAAAAACTATCCTCAACGGAGTGGATATCCCGGGACTGGATCCTGACAGGAATACCATACAAATGGACATCTTTCCTACGAATATCATTGATAACATTATCGTTCATAAATCTTTTACTGCCGATCTCCCGGCCGACTTTACAGGTGGGGTCATCGACATCAACACCAAGGATTTTCCCGAGGAAAAATCCGGAAAGGTCTCAGCAAGTATAGGGATCAATCCTTCTATGCACTTTAATAACAGTTACCTGACCTACAATGGTGGAAAAACTGATTTCCTGGGCTTTGACGATGGTAGCAGGGCCATCCCGGCTACGGAAAACATTCCTTTCTTTTCCCAGGTCGTAGGTAATCCTGATGGTGAAGAAGGACAGAGGTACCGCGAAATACTTGAGGGTTTCAATCCCACCATGGCTGCGATGCAACAGAAAAGCTTTATGGACTTTAATCTTGGATTTTCATTTGGAAATCAGATACCGAAGGATAAGGTCACCCTTGGATATAACTTTGCCATCTCCTACAAAAACAAAACAGAATTCTTCAAAGATGCCGAATTCGGCCGCTATGGTCTTGCAGGTGATCCCAACATTATGGAGATGGAAGTCAGGGAATTACAGCGTGGTGATTATGGTATCAATCACGTATTGTTGAGTGCAATGGCAGGTTTTGCCATCAAAACAGCCAACTCCAAGTACCGCATTAACATCATGCACCTTCAAAATGGTGAATCCGGAGCAGGAGTATTCGATTATCAGAATACAGACCAGGGAGCTGTTTTCCACGGCATACAGCATAACCTTGAATACAGCCAGAGGGGCATGAGTAATCTGCTGCTTGCCGGTAAACATAATTTTATTCGCAAAAACTGGGAAGTGGAATGGAAGCTATCCCCTACCTACTCAAGCATTAAAGACCCCGATATCAGGTTCACCCGTTATGAGGACCGCGATGGTGAATATTCAATCGGAACGGAAGTTGGTTTTCCTGAAAGAATATGGCGTAATCTGGAAGAGATGAATATAGGTGGCCTGGTCCATGTAGAAAAAGGCTTTCAGCTGCTGGGTGAAGAATCTAAACTTCTGTTTGGTGGTGCCTACACCTATAAAGAGCGTGACTATGTCATCTACAACTATGCACTAAATATCCGTAATGTACCCCTGACCGGGAACCCGGATGAGTTGTTTTATGACGAGAACCTCTGGCCCCGCGAAGGGAATGTCACCAGCGGAACAACCTATGAGGCTCCATTTATTCCTAACAACCCAAACCAGTATAATGCCAGTGTTAACAGTGCGGCGGCCTATGTATCTGCCGAACTGATTTTTTTCAATAACCTTAAAGCCATTATCGGTGTGCGTGCCGAAAAATATGTGCAAGGCTACACAGGCCAGGACCAGCAGGCAAACCATGTGCTGGAAAATGAGATTGTTCTGGATAATCTGGATCTCTTCCCTTCCATAAATGTCATATACAGTTTGACAAAAGAGCAGAACTTAAGGGCATCCTATGCAAAAACAATTGCACGTCCATCCTTCAAGGAACTATCATATGCTGAGATCTATGACCCCATTAATGGCCGTACATTTATCGGTGGATTATTCCGCGATGCTGATGACATTGCCGGGATTGAATATTGGGATGGTAACCTTCAGAGTACAAACATTCATAATTATGACCTGCGGTGGGAGTTATACAAGCCCATAGGGCATATGTTTTCTGTAAGTGGATTTTACAAATCCTTTCTCAAACCCATCGAGATTGTCCAATATGCCACTCAGCCGGGGGCATTTCAAGCACGAAATGTAGGAAATGGAGAAATCTTCGGCCTCGAAACTGAGATCCGTTTAAATCTCGACCCCATAGCTGCTGCACTGAAAGGCTTTAATATTCTCTTCAATTTCACCTATGTGAAATCCAGGATCAAGATGAGTGATACAGAGTACGAATCCAGGGTGCTGAACGCACGTACCGGAGAAACCATAGATGAATACAGGGACATGGCCGGACAGGCACCATACCTGATCAATGCCGGAATATCATACAAGGGTGGAGAGCATGGCTTCTGGAAAGCTTTCGAAGCTGGCTTCTATTACAATGTTCAGGGTGAAACCCTCGAATTTGTTGGCATCGCCGACAGACCTGACATCTATGCAAAACCATTCAACAGCCTGAACTTTAATGCGAATAAAAAGTTTGGAAAAGAAGATCGTATTCAGATGGGCTTGCGGATAGAGAATATTCTGAATTCGAAGGATGAATCGGTATTCAGATCATACCAGGCCACTGACCAGTACTTTACCAGGCTGCAGGAAGGGATTCATTTTAAGATTAGCTTTAGTTATAGTTTATAGACACAGGGTGGAAGATCCAGTATCCAGTATCCAGTATCCAATCTTATCAAGGCGCCAATCGACTGATTTCCCAGGAACCATCGATCAAAGTGAAGAGTATCCTGTCATTCAAACGATTCTCCCTCCCCTGCCAGAACTCATAGCTATCAGGTTTCAGGATATAACCACCCCAATATTCAGGCCTGATCAGGGCACGGTCATCACCGACAGCCCGGTAATCATGAAACTTAGAAGTGAGGTAATCCCTGCTGGGGATCTTCCTGCTCTGCTCCGACACAATTGAGGTAATCCTGCTATTCTCAGGTCTGGAATCAAAGAATTCATCAGATTCTGACTTGCCGGTTTTTTCAACCTTTCCCTCAATCCGTACCTGTCGCTCAAGCCCGGGCCAGAAAAACATTACGGACGCCTGTGCATTGCTTTTCAATTCCTGTCCTTTACGGCTTTCATAATTGGAAAAGAAAACCAATCCTTCGGGCTTTGCATCCTTCAGCAACACAATACGTACAGCAGGTTTTCCGCTCAGATCAGCAGTGGCAAGTGCCATGGCTGTAGGATCCTCAATACCGGAACGCAGTGCGTCCTCCAACCAATCCATGAACTGTTGGTAAGGTTCAGTCAGGATGTTTTCCTCCAGGAGTTCTCCTGCCAGGTATTCCCGGCGAAATTGCATAAGTTTTTTATCTGTCATGTGGATCAGCGAAAATTCATTCTATTAACATGACAAAACACAATTTGTTCAGTATTTATTAACTTAGCCGTATCAAGCCCCGACCGGAAAAACCTGCACCTCTATGGCAAGCACTAAAAAAAAGCTGAACATATCCGTACTCTATGCCGAAGATAAGGCATCCTTGAGAAAGAAATACGGGGGTATGCTCAGGAATATGGTTGAAGTTGTGCATATTGCCAACGATGGTAAAGAAGGTTTAAAGGTCTTCAATAAGGAACAGCCCGACCTGGTGGTGACTGACCTGAACATGCCTGAGATGAATGGGCTGGAGATGATCAGGGAGATCAGGAAGCGTAATAAGGATACACGCATTATAATCATGACCGCCCATGATGCCAAGGAAAACTTCCTTCAGGCCATCGATCACAGGGTACGGGGATACCTCATCAAGCCTGTAGAGCAGGAGGAACTGGAGCCCCTGGTCAGGACGCTCGGAAGAGAGATCCTTCTGGGCAAAAGCATGGAAGAGCAGCTGAGACGCCGCGAAGATGCAGAAAAGGCCCTGCAGGATAGCGAAACCATCCTGAAAGCCGTAAATTATGCATCGGAGCTATTTTTCAAGTATAATTATACCACCCAGAGTATTGCCGATGTCCTGAAAAGGCTGGGCGAAGCGACAAATGTCAGCCGGGTTTACATCTTCGAGAATTTCGAAGACGAAAAAAAACAGGCATACACCAGCCTGCTCTTCGACTGGACCGCACCCGGCGTGCTGGATGAGGTTGATATGACCAAGCTCAAGGAGATCTATTATAAAGATGGGTTTTCAAGGTGGGTAAAGACACTCAGCAAAGGAAAACCCATTCATGGAAACATCACCAAATTTCCAAGGTCCGAGAAGAAACTCCTGGGCGAGATGGGACTGCTCTCGATCGTGGTTATGCCCATCTTTGTGAACAACAGCTGGTGGGGTTTCATTGGCCTTGATGAGTGTTGCAGGCCCAGAGACTGGACAGAGGGTGAACTAAATGCACTGGGCACAGCCGCCGACATTATTGGCGCCGCCATCCACCGTAAGCGGGTGGAAGTTGAGCTTCTTAAGCTAAACAACGAGCTGGAGCATCGTATAAATGAACGGACCAAGGACCTGATCAGTGAGATCTCCGACAGGAAAAAAATTGAAGAACTTCTGAGGGAAAGCGAAGACAAGTACAGGCAGATATTTGAAAATGCCAACGACGGCATACTTCTGACCGTAGATGGCATCGTGCGCTTTATCAATCCCAAGATCTATGAGATGACAGGCTATATGCCCAAACACATTATCGGGAAGCCATTCAGCGACTTTATGCATGTCGATTTCCGTGACCTTATCATGGAAAACCATATGAGAAGGATGCGGGGAGAGGATGTTCCGGAACGTTACGACATCAAATTCATAAGCAAGAAAGGTAAACTCCTCTGGTTCGAGATCAAATCGACTGTGATCACCTGGGAAGGTGAATCAGCAGTGCTAACTTTCGTTTCAGACATCTCCGACAGAAAAAAAACCGATGACGAGCTCAAAAAGCTTAATAAAACATTGGAAGTCAGGGTGCAACAGGAGTTGGAAAAGATCAGGAAGCAGCAGGAACTGCTCATACAGAAATCCAAGCTGGAATCACTTGGTGAACTCGCCGCCGGAATCGCACATGAGATCAATCAGCCCCTGGGCAGCATCAGCATGGGCATAGATAACCTGCTGGTGAAGATGAAATCGGGTGAGATCACAGAAGCTTATGCAGAACGAAAAGCAGAGTCGCTCTTCCGCGATATTGACAGGATAAGGAATATCATCGAACATGTGAGGATATTTTCCCGTGACCAGCAAAATGCAGAGCTGGAGCCAGTTTCAGTGAGCGAGGTAGTGATGAATGCGCTGTCGCTGATATCCAGACAATATGAAAACAAAGGAATTGACCTGCAGGTTAAATACTCGAGCAAGAATGATCTTATCCTGGGCAATAAGTATAAGTTTGAACAGGTAATCATGAACATCCTTTCCAACGCCCGCTATGCAGTGATGGAGAAAAGTAAGGCCGATATCAAGGGCTATGAAAAGACAATTAAGATAAGCACCTTTGCAAATAGAAAAAACTGTGGGTTAGTCATCCACGACAATGGTACCGGCATACCGGAAAGCATTATCGGAAATATTTTCGACCCCTTCTTTACCACCAAGCAAGAAGAGATGGGTACAGGACTTGGACTATCCATTATTTATGGGATCATCAAAGAGATGAAAGGCGATATCAAAGTGGATTCGAAAGAAGGAAAACATACACGCCTGGTGATCACACTGCCGATATTTAAGGATCAAAAGGAGAATAAAAATTAAATTAAGATCACATGAAAGACTTAAGTGTCCTGGTATTGGACGATGAGCTGCGCATGAGGGATGAGATAGAAGAGTTCCTGAGCGGACAGCAATACCTGATCCATAAGGCCAGTGCACCTTCCATGGCTTTTGAGATACTGGAAAAGACCCCGGTTGACATCCTCATTCTGGATGTTAAACTCCCTGAGATGGATGGGTTGGAAGTGCTTAAGAAAGTTAAACAAAGCCATCCTAATTTAGAAGTCATCATGATTTCCGGGCATGGTGATATGAACACGGTGATCGAGGCCATGCGATACGGGGCCTTCGATTATTTCCAGAAGCCTTTCCGGCTGCCCGAGATCAGCCATGCCATTGAACGCACACGAAGGTTTATCCTCCTGAATGAAAAACTGAAAAATACTGAGTATAAGTTCGACCTGCTTTCGAATGAGATACAAAGTGTTTTTGGCCACGACCTGATCGGGAAGAGTGCTTCCATGAAAAAGGTGGTAGACCTGATGACCAGAGTAGCGATGGCAGATACTACATCTGTGCTCATCACAGGTGAAAGTGGAACTGGCAAGGAGCTTGTTGCCAGGGGAATACACTTCTTAAGTAATCGAAAGAAGCAATTCTTTTATTCGGTGAATTGTTCTGCTGTGCCGGAATCACTCTTCGAAAGTGAGTTCTTCGGACATAAGAAAGGGGCCTTTACCGATGCCCGCGAAGACAAACAGGGATGGTTTGAGATCGCTAACAAGGGAACGCTTTTCCTGGATGAAATCGGGGATATGCCCATGAGCCAGCAGGCGAAGCTTTTGCGTGTACTGGAAGAAAGGAAAGTCAGTAAGATCGGTTCAAGGGTAGAAGTGCCTGTAGATGTGAGAGTAATCACTGCCTCCAACCGAAATCTCTTTGAATTAAGCAAGCAAGACAAGTTCAGGTCTGACCTATACCACAGGCTGAGTACCTTCGTCATTGAAATACCACCCCTGAGGGATCGGAAAGACGATATCCCTCCCCTGTTGGAATACTATGTCCATTTCTATGCGGAACAGATGAAGAAGGTGATTAAAGAAATCACCCCTGAACTGGTTGAGAAGCTATTGGAGTATGACTTTCCGGGCAATGTGCGTGAGCTTAGGAATATGGTTGAGCGTGCCATCATCCTCAGCGACGGTGAAAGCATGGGTTGGGATAATTTCAAGTACAGTCTGCCTGACATGGAACAGCAAAGCCAGGACAGCATTCCTCAGGATACCCTCGACTTAGCAGAGATAGAGAAAAATGTGATCCTGAGAGCTCTAGAACAGGCAAATAACAACAAATCCAAAGCAGCCGAGCTACTGAATATCACCTGGCAAGCGCTGGATCGGAGGCTTGAGAAATTTGGGCTGAAATAACACAAAGTGTTGAGTTTTGAGTGTTGAGTTGGTTTTAAGTGTGAGCGTAATAGTACCAATTTATAGATTTTTGAGAAAGTTTAGTTTAATATTATTAGTAATTCTCACTACATCCTCGTGTTGCAACAGGGATCTATTAGCATATATTGAATTTCCACTGGAGAATCTGGATTTTATTCCATATGATGGAAGTGAAGAATTAAAATTCATTGACAACAATGAAGAGGAAATAATTTATAGCGGTGGAGGAAGGGAAACTGATATAGATAACATTGATGATTGCAAGGGTGGTTGCTGCGACTATTACATTGTTGAAACATTAAATAGAACATCCTTCTACTCAGATTTTATGGAGTCCAATTTCCAATTAATAATCTATAATGGCTACAACCTGAATACAGGAAAATATGAAAGTTTCTGGACCAGATTCTCATGGTTGCATTACGACGTAGAACCCTATGTTACTGCGACTTCATATAAAAGTCTTCCTATTGACTCTACCAAAGCCTATGGTATCAATGAAGGAATTTATGCAGACTCCATCAGTTTGAGAGGACATGTTTTCAATGAAATTTATATTCTTCAGGCATACCCATCATACCCCGAAAGGCTATACCCTGATACATTGTACTATTCAATATCTGAAGGAATTGTTGGTTTGAGTTTCTCTGACGGGAATCTTTGGGTTATTGAATAGTCCCGGATAAGTCTTCGGCAGCAATAGCTGCATTTTGAGCGGGAATTGCGTCCGCCGAAGGCGGAAGGCGCATGAAGCGAAAAAATGTCAGTGGTTTTGAGGCCATGTAGCGGAATTAAAAATTGCCTTTGAGGACTTTCGATTCTTTGGTTCTTTCTTCTAAAGAAAGAACATAAAAGCAAATCCCGGAATGATGTTGCTCGTCAGGAGACGAGCAGTTATTTTGCACGCGTCTGGAGACGCGCGCCAGCAATGGGCAGTCGTGGAAAGAACGAAGAACGAGGAACGAGGAACGAAAAACGAACAACAAGAAACGACCTTGCTCTTTATTGATAGTCCCGGATAAGTCTTCGGCAGCAATAGCTGCATTTTGAGCGGGAATTGCGTCCGCCGAAGGCGGAAGGCGCATGAAGCGAAAAAATGTCAGTGGTTTTGAGGCCGCGTAGCGGAATCAAAAATTGCCTTTGAAGACTTTCGATTCTTTCGTTCTTTCTTCTAAAGAAAGAACATAAAAGCAAATCCCGGAATGATGTTGCTCGTCAGGAGACGAGCAGTTATTTTGCACGCGTCTGGAGACGCACGCCAGCAAAGCAAATTCTGGAATGATGTTGCTCGTCAGGAGACGAGCAGTCATGTTGCACGCGTCTGGAGACGCGCGCCAGCAAAGCAAATCCCGGAATGATGTTGCTCGTCAGGAGACGAGCAGTCATGTTGCACGCGTCTGGAGACGCGCGCCAGCAAAGGGCAGTCGTGGAAAGAACGAGGAACGAAAAACGAAAAACGAACAACAAGAAACGACCTTGCTCTTTATTGATAGTCCCGGATAAGTCTTCGGCAGCAATAGCTGCATTTTGAGCGGGAATTGCGTCCGCCGAAGGCGGAAGGCGCATGAAGCGAAAAAATGCCAGTGGTTTTGAGGCCGCGTAGCGGGATCAAAAATTGCCTTTGAAGACTTTCGATTCTTTGGTTCTTTCTTCTAAAGAAAGAACATAAAAGCAAATCCCGGAATGATGTTGCTCGTCAGGAGACGAGCAGTTATTTTGCACGCGTCTGGAGACGCGCGCCAGCAGATGAAGTAAAGTGAAATAAAAAAGGCCCCGAAGGGCCAATTTTTATTTCACTTTATCAACAATGGCCTTAAAGGCCTCCGGATTGTTCATGGCCAGATCGGCCAGCACTTTCCTGTTGATATCGATTTCCTTTTCATGGAGTTTACCCATAAATACAGAATATGACATCCCATACTGACGGGCGGCAGCATTGATCCTCTGGATCCATAGTGCCCTGAAGTTTCTTTTCTTGTTCCTTCTGTCACGGTATGCGTATGATAAACCTTTCTCATATGCATTTTTCGATACCGTCCAGACATTCTTACGCCTACCAAACTGGCCCTTGGTCGCTTTCATGACCTTTTTCCTTCTGGCCCTGGCGGCTACTACATTTACTGATCTTGGCATTTTAATTTAATTTTTTGCGTGGGCGCCCTGCGACGAACAGGAACTTTTTGGCCCTTTGCAGTTTAACATTGTTTTACTTGCGAAGCATTGCGCGCACATTCTTCTCATCAGCAGTGTCAACAATCGTGTCATGTGTCAGATTGCGTTTCTGCTTCTTTGTTTTCTTTGTCAGAATGTGACTTTTGTACGCATGCTTTCTCTTGATTTTACCGGTGCCGGTTAAGGTAAACCTTTTCTTGGCACTGGATTTCGTCTTCATTTTTGGCATTACTATACAAATTATATATTGATAAAAATTATTTCTTCGGAGCAATGATCATGATCATCCTTTTCCCTTCAAGCTTAGGCAGCCGTTCTACCTTTCCGTATTCTTCCAGTTCCTGGGCAAACTTCAGCAAAACAATCTCTCCTTTTTCCTTGTAAATGATCATCCTTCCCTTAAAAAACACATCCACTTTCACCTTTGCACCCTCCTCGAGGAACTTAATGGCATGCTTCAGCTTAAAGTTAAAGTCATGGTCATCAATGTTCGGCCCCAGCCTGATCTCCTTCACAACGACCTTGGCCGTCTTGGCCTTGGTCTCCTTCATTTTCTTTTTTCTCTCGTACAGGAACTTCTTATAATCAACAATTTTACATACCGGCGGACTAGCTTTCGGAGAAATCTCCACCAGATCAAGTCCTTGTTCATCAGCCAGTTCAATAGCTTCTTTAATATTAAAGATGCCTGGTTCTATGTTATCACCGACAACCCTCACAACAGGCGCTTTGATGTCCTGGTTGATGTTGTGTTCGTTTCCGGTTCTACGCGGGGGCCTTCTGAATCGGCCTCCACGAAAATTTGTTTTTGCGATAATTAAGTCTCCTATATTAGTTCTTACTATATTTTAATATTAAGAAGGCGGTCAATTTCTTCATTAACCATCTTCGCGAATTCTTCTACTGTGAAAGTTCCAATATCGCCTTCACCCTGCTTTCTCACTGACACGGTACCGTCGTTCTCTTCCTTTTCCCCCACAATCAACATGTACGGGATCTTTTTCAATTCAGCGTCACGAATCTTACGGCCCGTTTTTTCACTCCTTTCATCAACGAGGGCGCGAATTTCGGAATTATTTAGCAAACTTAAAACTTTTTCTGCATAATTATGATATTTTTCACTGATTGGCAGCACGATAGCCTGATCAGGTGTTAACCATAAAGGGAACTTTCCTGCACAATGCTCAAGTAATACTGCCACAAATCTCTCCATAGATCCAAATGGGGCGCGGTGTATCATCACCGGCCGGTGCTTCTCATTATCGGCTCCTACATATTCCAGTTCGAAGCGTTCCGGAAGATTGTAATCAACCTGTATGGTACCCAGCTGCCACTTACGTCCGAGGGCATCTTTCACCATAAAGTCCATCTTGGGACCATAGAATGCTGCTTCTCCGTATTCGACCACGGCATCCAGCCCACGTTCTTCAGCCACTTCCATAATGGCTTTCTCGGCCTTATCCCAGTTCTCATCACTGCCAATATATTTATCCTTATCATCAGGGTCGCGAAGCGAGATCTGTGTGATAAAGTCAGTAAAATCAAGTGCTTTGAAGATGATCATCACAATATCCATCACCCCCTTGAACTCATCTTTAAGCTGATCGGGTGTGCAAAAAATATGTGCATCATCCTGGGTAAATCCTCTTACCCTGGTCAAACCATGCAGCTCGCCACTCTGTTCATAACGGTAAACAGTACCAAATTCAGCGATCCTGTATGGCAGGTCCCTGTAGGACTTTGGAATGCTGTTATATATCTCGCAATGATGCGGGCAGTTCATGGGTTTCAGGAAAAACTCCTCCCCTTCAATGGGTGTAGTGATGGGATGGAACGAATCCTGCCCGTATTTATCGTAATGTCCTGATGTCTTATATAGCTCAACTTTCCCAATATGCGGAGTGATCACCTGCTGGTAACCCATCTTTTTCTGCACATTCTTCAGGAAACTTTCCAGTCTTTCCCTTAGTTCCGCCCCTTTAGGCAGCCAGAGCGGAAACCCTGTCCTACCTTCTGTGAAAATGTAAAAATCTCCAGTTCAGCGCCCAGCTTACGATGGTCTCGCTTCTTGGCTTCTTCCAGCATTTCAAGGAACTCTGTCAACTCCTTAGCCTTAGGAAATGTGATCCCATAGATCCTGGTGAGCATTCCACGCTTTTCATCACCCCTCCAGTATGCACCGGCAATACCTAAAAGTTTCACAGCCTTGATCATCCCGGTACCGGGAAGATGAGGGCCACGACAGAGGTCGGTGAATGTACCGGATTCGTATAAAGTAATTTCTCCATCTTCCAGCTCATCCAAAAGCTCAAGCTTATACTGATCGCCTTTCTTGGTAAAATACTTGATGGCATCTGCTTTGCTCACCTCCTTCCTGCTGAAAGTTTGCTTTTCCCTGGCCAGTTCAAGCATGCGTTCTTCTATCTTTTTGAAGTCTGCATCGGAAACCTGGTACTCTCCAAAGTCGATATCATAATAAAACCCATTCTCAATATCCGGTCCAATGCCGAACTTCACACCAGGATACAATTGCTCCACAGCCTCTGCCATCAGATGTGCTGAAGAATGCCACATAGTGGCCTTGCCTTCATCATCATTCCATGTAAGTAAGCTCAGTGTTGCATCTTCATTGATCGGCCTCATAGCATCGACAACCTCACCGTTCACCCTGGCTGACAATACATTGCGCGCAAGACCTTCGCTGATGCTAATAGCAATATCCATGGCAGTAGTGCCCTTTTCAACCTGTCTGACCGACTTGTCCGGTAATGTTATATTGATCATATTTTCTTTACTCAAAAATTGGCTGCAAAATTAACAAAATTATGCCAACTGGCAAGGCTCTTTTCTTCAATAACTGATACTGGATCCTGGGTACTGGATCCTGGATACTGGATCCTGGATACTGGATTCTGGATACTGGATACTGGATACATGAGCAAATGGTTAAATGGCTGTATCTTTATTGGCCTACTGCCTAATGCCTACAGTATAACAATCTCCGTCCTGCGATTAAGTGCCCTACCCTCTTCAGTATCATTATCAGACACCGGCTGCAGTTTGCCGAAGCCTTTGAAAAGTAATCTTTCTGATGGGATTCCGGCTTCAATGAGGAATGAATAGACAGACCCTGCCCTGTTTTCCGACAGCTTCTGGTTATATTCCTGGGTGCCCACAGCATCAGTATGTCCGCAGATCATAATACTGATATCCGGGTTTTTGATCATGAAATCATTTAGCTTTAAAAGTTCAACACGGGAAAGTTCATTTAGTTTGTATTCATCCGTTTCGAAGAAGATATTATTGAGCACGAATGAATATCCAGCCTTGACTGGTTGCAGGTAAACGTCCTTATTTACCGATTCCTCAACCACATTTGTAAGCTTCAGGTTGAAATTTTCAGAATAGAACAGGTATGACTGTTTGGAGATGTTCAACGCATAGTTCTTCCCACCCGGAAGAGCCGCCAGATAATGGCCGTCCACAGGATCTGAAGCGCACCTCACTACTACCTCTGCGCTTTCCAGGTCTATCAGCAATATTTCTGCTGCCAGCGGTTCTTTTGTATCGGCGTCATACACATGCCCCTCCAGATAGCTCACCTTCAGAGGTGCATGTTGCAATGGCAGTTTGAAACGATAAATATCATAACCACCATAGCCCGCATCCTGCTTTGACGACAAATATGCTGCTTTGCCATTGGTAGCTACCACAATATTGATCTCGTTAAATGAAGTATTAATGGGATAACCAAGGTTTTCAGGTGTAGTCCAACCTCCAGTACTGTCCATCCTGCTGATAAAGAGGTCAAATCCTCCCATTCCTGTATGTCCCTTGGAAGAGAAGTACATGGTCTTCCCGTCGGGATGGATAAAGGGAGCCATCTCTTCCTCATAAGTATTGATCTTCGGCCCGGCATTCACCGGTTTAGTCCAGCCGGTATCCTGAACAAATGTTGCAGACCAGATGTCGGATCCACCCTTGCCACCTGACCTGGCCGAAACAAAGTAAAGGGTTTTGCCATCGGCTGAGAAACATGGCTGTGAGTCCCACTTCCCGGTATTAATCATTGGTCCCAGATTTTGTGGCTTACTCCAGCCATCCCCACGCTTGGCACAAATGTACAGGTCACAGCTGCCAAAGCCTCCAACAGCACCGCAGGAAGTAAAGAAAAGGAAGCTGGCATCCGGGGAAAGGCTCATGGCACCGATGTTCCCAAGTTGATGAAGCTGAGGCAGGGCCCTTCCTGCATCCACCCATCCGGTATCAGTATTAACGGCCATGACAAAGCCTTCCGTAAAAAATCCATCAAACATGGTATCGGGCTGCATGAGGGTATATACCATCCTGCTTTCATCGAGAGTGATGGAATTTACATATTCATCATGTTCAGAATTGACATATGCTCCAAGGTTTTCCGGCTCAAAGGGGACGGGATTATCCAGGGCAAAGCGCCTGAAATCAGCTGTTTTGAGCATCTCTTCAGCAAATCCTTTCAGGTCTTTCCTGATTCCGGGGGTTTCCAGAAACTTCTTCTGCCATTCAATGGCGCTCACATATTCTTCCTGGTCGAAGTACACTCTGCCCATAAGATAATACAGGTTTGCTGAGTGCAGTGAATCCAGATCCATGGCCTGATTATAATTGAAGATGGCTTCATCATACCTTTCCTGGTCATAGCAAAGGTCGCCAAGCAATATATAAGGGTCAGGATATTGGGGGTCCAGGCTGATGGCCTTTTGAAGTCCTTCTTCGGCCTCTTCGAAATCTGATGAGCGCCATTGAAACATAGCCTCCTCAAAAGCTTTCTTTGCCCTGGGTTTGGGCTCATAGCCCGATCCCTGCGCGAATGATGCCAGCATGAAAAACATCAGCACTATACTGATCCATATTTTCGACAAGAGACTGTACATGTATCGGATGATTAGGGAATATGCATGTATTTATGGCTCTGAAGCGAGATTTGCCACTGTGGGTTTTCAAGGATAAAATCAACTATCTTCGGCATCATCTCTTTGCTATTGCTCCACTCAGGCTGCAGATACAGTATGCAATCAGGATTAACCTTCTCCTCCTGAGCGACAGCCCATGCAAAATCCTCATCTTCACTGATAATAACTTTAAGTTCGTCTGCTTTAGTATAAACAGATTCCTCCGGTGGGTTCTTTTTTTTCGGCGACAGGCAAATCCAGTCGAAAGAGCCGGTCAGCGAATATGCTCCCGATGTTTCAAGGAATATACTGATGCCCTTCTCCTCCAATCCTGAGCATAAGGCTTCCAGGTTATACATCCCCGGTTCGCCGCCGGTCAGGACAACAGCTTTGCCCGGAAATTCAGCAGCCCTCTCAACGATATCGGCAACCTCAGTCAGGGGATGCAGTTTTGCATTCCACGATTCCTTCACATCACACCAGTGGCAACCCACATCACAGCCGCCAATACGGATGAAGTATGCAGCCTGGCCTGTATTATAGCCTTCCCCCTGGAGACTGTAAAATTCTTCCATCACGGGCAAAAGCTTCCCCTGCTGTAACAATATTTCACTGGCTTGTTCCAAATGAATATGATTGTACGGATTAACCGTAAATTTCCTTCTTATTTGCTTTAAGCGTGTTCTGAAGCAGGCCTGTTATGGTCATGGGGCCTACTCCTCCGGGCACTGGTGTGATATAGCTGCACTTCCCTTTTACTTTATCAAAGTCGACATCGCCCTTGAGCTTAAAACCTGATTTTGTTTTATCCGATGGAATGCGATGTATGCCTACATCAATGACTACAGCACCATTCTTGACCATATCCTCCGTAACAAAATTCACCTGGCCTATGGCAGCAATCAGTATGTCAGCAGATGCTGCGATCTCTTTTATGTTTTTAGTACGGCTGTGACAGATGGTAACCGTACAATTCCCTGGCTTTGCTTTCCTGGAAAGTAGTATGCTCACCGGTGTACCAACAATATTGCTCCTGCCAAGAACCACACAATGCTTGCCCTCAGTTTCAATCTTTGATCGTTCCAGCAATTGCACTATACCATAAGGTGTAGCAGGAAGGTAGGATGGTAGTCCGGAAACCATGCGTCCCAGGTTAACAGGATGAAAGCCATCTACATCTTTGGCCGGATCAATGGCCTCGATCACTTTCTCCTCTGAAATATGATCAGGCAACGGGAGCTGAACAATAAATCCATCGACCTCCGGATCCTTGTTCAGGAAGTCGATCATCTCAAGCAATTCATTTTCAGTAGTATTGTCAGGCAACTTATATACAGATGATGTAATACCCACCGACTTGCAGGCTTTTTCCTTTGCTGCCACATAAGTTTGACTGGCAGGGTCCTCGCCAAGGATGACAGCCGCCAGATGAGGGGCCTTGTCCTCATCGTCTATCATACGTGCAACCTCTGCTTTGATCTCCATGGCGGATCTTCTCCGCGATCTTTTTTCCGTCGATTAATTTCATTGGATCACTGTGATTTATGACTTAGCGTTTCATTCCCGGCTGGCCTTTCATATTCTTCATCATCTGCATCATGTTCCTGCCACCGCCTTTGGTCATCATACGCATCATTTTACTCGTCTCTTCAAATTGCTTGATGAGCCTGTTCACTTCCTGTATGTCAGATCCGCTTCCGCTGGCAATCCTTCTGCGCCTGCTCCCGTTCAACACCTTGGGATTCTCCCTTTCTTCGTTGGTCATGGAATGGATGATCGCTTCAATACCCTTGAATGCATCATCATCCACATCCAGGTTACGGATGGCCTTGCCCATACCCGGAATCATACCCATAAGGTCTTTAATATTTCCCATCTTTTTGATCTGCTTGATCTGTGAGAGGAAATCATTGAAGTTAAACTCGTTGCGGGCAATCTTTTTCTGAAGTTTCTGGGCTTCCTTTTCATCAAACTGATCCTGGGCTCTTTCAACAAGGCTAACGATATCACCCATACCCAGTATCCTGTCGGCCATACGGTCGGGATAAAACACATCGATGGCTTCAATCTTTTCCCCTATTCCGATGAACTTGATCGGTTTGTTGACAATCGCTTTAATGGTAAGTGCAGCACCACCGCGGGTATCACCATCAAGTTTGGTCAGTACAACACCTTCATAATCCAGCTCATCATTAAAGGCTTTGGCCGTATTTACAGCATCCTGCCCGGTCATGGAATCCACAACAAAGAGTGTTTCCTGGGGGTTTACTTTCTTCTTAATGGAAGAGATCTCATGCATCATCTCCTTATCAATGGCAAGACGGCCGGCGGTATCAATAATCACCACATTATATCCTTTGCCCCTGGCATGTGCAATAGAGTTTGATGCGATCTTCACAGGCTCTTTGCTGCCTTCATCAGTATATACCTCCACGCCAATTTGCTCACCCAGTACCTTAAGCTGCTCGATGGCAGCAGGGCGATAAACGTCACCAGCGACAAGCATTGGATTTCTTCCTTTCTTGGTCTTCAGGTAATTTGCCAGTTTTGCAGAGAAAGTGGTCTTACCGGAACCCTGCAGGCCAGCTATAAGAATAACGGCAGGACTGCCCTGTATGTTGAGTTCTTCCATCTCACCACCCATGAGAGCGGCCATCTCATCCCTGACGATTTTTACCATGAGCTGACCAGGAGAAACGGACGTGAGTACATCCGAACCAAGGGCCTTCTGCTTTACATCATCAGTAAACTGCTTGGCTATCTTATAACTTACATCAGCATCCAGCAATGCTTTCCGCACCTCTTTTAAGGTTTCGGCAATGTTAATCTCGGTAATATGTCCCTGCCCCTTCAGTATCTTAAAGGAGCGTTCAAGTCTGTCACTTAATCCTTCAAACATGTAATATCAATTTTAGTGGCGCAAAAATAATCAATTTTTAGATGTGTTTGGCCTGAGTCTTGTACCAATGCACATGAAACTGAAGAATACATTAACAAGGAAATAACACGAATGTGTTAAGCCACTGTTGATACTAGGTCAAATTGAATTAATTTTGGAATCCTTTATAAAATCATTGAAACATGAAAACCCCTATCATCATACTATTCATATTCACCTCATTTTTAAGCTTTTCGCAAACTTCTCATATTTTTTCCCCAAGTGAATACCTCTTTCAGGATGAAAAAGAGATCATCATCCCCCGGCTGGATTATTCCGATGTATTTATAGTCTTTCAAAAGGATATTACAGATGAAGTGATTGCAGAATTTGAACATAAATTCAGTTCATTGACACATGACAGGGCACAATCATTCCCCTGGAAAAACAGAAGACTTTATCAACTCGATCCGTCCAAGCGCAGATCGCACATGGCTGCTGAGACTTATCTTGCCGAAGTAAGAGGCCATACATCAGTGCTTTCTGCGTATCCGGCCTTCATCAAGGACAAGGATATCGCATACCTGGATAACATCATGCTTTTGAGCATGGAGGCTGGTAAGGCATCACATGCTGCCATTTCCGGTTTAACTGAATCTTTTGGTGGACAAATTGTGGAAGAGCTAAACCTGATCTCCTCAAGGACATATGCCGTAAGGGTGCCATCTGATGTGAATATTTTCACTGCCTGTATGGAACTGTCAAGGGCGGAAGATATTATTTCTGCTCAACCAAACTTTTATTTTTCCGGGAAGGCAGACATTATCCCAAATGACCCCCTTTTCGATGATCAATGGTTTCTCAATCAAAGCAGCGACGCTGATATTGATGCCCCTGAAGCATGGGATATCACCACTGGTTCAACATCTATCGCTGTAGCTGTGATAGATGGACATGGCTATGACCTGGACCACGCTGAGATGCTTGGAAAATTTATCTCCCCCTACAATGGCGTTGAAGACAATAATAATCCTGAAGCCACTGAAAGTGATGAAAATCACGGGACCCCCTGTGCAGGGCTTATAGGTGCACTGACCAATAACGCTACAGGCGTGGCCGGCGTGGGCTATAATACCCTTGTCGTTCCAATAAAAATGGGATTCAACTATGGGCCGAACGGCACCTTTACTACTTCTGAATTGATATTATTAAGATCGTGTGAACATGTGATGATCTCACCTTATGATATTGTTGCCGTAAGCAACAGCTACACTATGGGCTCATGGGCAAACATTGCAACGGTCAGAGATGCATTTGCTTACATGCGTACCGATTCACGTGGGGGACTTGGTTGCGTGGTCCTGGCAGCTACAGGGAATGAAAACATTTTTAACTCTGTCGCATATCCATTTCATTTTCCCCATGTAGTAGGTGTTGGCTCTACCAACAGATTCGATGCCCGGAGTTCATTCTCCAACTATGGGGACTCAACCGACCTGGTGGCTCCAGGAACCGGCATATGGACCCTTGACAGGACCGGAACTGAAGGCAACACCAACAATGATTATTATGAGTTTAGCGGGACTTCAGCAGCCTGCCCAATAGCGGCTGGAGTAGTATCCCTGATCGCATCTGTTCATCCTACCTTCACCTGGCAGGAATTGCAAAACAGACTATGTACAACCTGCGATAAGATAGATTCATATTCGTTCAGCAATAACAGCAACTACCCATACAGTACATGGAACCAGCAGGTAGGCTACGGAAGGTTAAATGCCTATCAATCCGTTCAGGGAGGCACTGGATTAAACCCGCCAGAAAACCTTACTGCCTACGTTACCGGAAGTGATGTGCACCTGAACTGGGCTTCCCCCGGCGGTGGAACCGAAGAAGAGCTGATCTATGATAATAATGAGATCACAGGATCATACAGATATCCTGGATTCACACTGTCAACACATATGACCCCTGCAGGACCATGTCAGATACTCAAATTGAAATACTATACCATCAACCAGGGAGCAAATCAATTCAATGCAAAGGTATTTGGCTGGTCAGGCGGACAACCATCCACAGAAGTTTTGTACAGCAGTACCCAGTCTGCCCCAAACGATGAGTGGATTGAGATTGATGTGACTGAATCTTCAATCTATGTCGATGCTGATTTCGTCGTTGGTTTCGGATCAATTGATACCATGGCATATATTGGCTATGATGCCATACTGAATAATGGAAGGTCATGGGATTATGAGGAACCATCAGGTCCATGGACCACATATGATGAGGCTTACCTGATCAGGGCCGTAGTGATGTACCCCAATGGAAAAATTGCCGAGCTTAGAGGTGAATTACCCCCTTTACGCCATGCAGGCATGGAGAAGTCTGACAGATCAGAAATTTATCTTGAGAAACAAAAGGCCGAACCTATCCCAAATCAATTCCAGAGGCTTCTGGGACTACTCGGGTACAAAGTATACAGAGACGGTTCTCTCATAACTGCCAATCCTATACCCGCTACTACATATGAAGATCAAAGTCTTTCAGCCGGCACCTATTATTATACGGTATCTGCCGTTTATGATGAAGGGGAATCAAATCCGGCCGGACCTGTCGAGGCAATAGTCAGCAACCTTCCGCTGGATCCACCCACAAATCTGCAAACATCTGTGAATGGAAGCGACGTTAATCTGAGCTGGTCGTTTCCCGGCGGAGGACATGATCATTGGATCTACTATCATGACGGGACCTTCGAAGATTCCTTTGCTTCAACAGAAGGGGAGGCAGGATTAGCACAGCTGTTTACACTGAGCAGTTCTCCGGTTACTCTGGAAGAGATCAGGTTCTTTACAACCGATTTCCAGCAATGGGAGCAATCCATGAGTGTTTATGTTCTGAGTGAAGATGGCTCTACAATACTCGGTGGGCCATACTCAGCAAATGGAGTACAAAATGGCTGGGTCAGCATTCCTGTATCAGTTAGCATCAATCAATATCATTTCATGATCGCCACATATAATGACAATGCAGGTGGTCCCTATGTAGGTGCCGATGACAGCTTCTTTAATGAAACGCTATATTTCGGAAATCACATTACAGGCTTCACAGAACTTTCACAATCCGCTGGATATGAGTTTATTGGAAGTCATGAAGCCAGGATATTATATGATTCTAAATCAAGCCGTGGAAAGAGTGAATGGATCAAACCAGGTGGAAGTACTCAGACTAATGTTCCTGCAGTACACCATGAGAAGGTAGCTTTGTCGGCCAGCTATCCGCAAAACATAAAGGCCGTGCAGGGTTATAATATTTATCGCAACGGTACGAAGATCAATACCAAAACCTGGACCTCCACAGGCTATACTGATTTAAATCGTCCGAACGGCACCTATTCTTATGGCGTAACCACCGTATATAATGAAGGGGAATCAAGTATTGCAGGACCTGTCGATGTAAGCGTCAATAATCTGGGTCTGGATGCACCTGTAAATCTTACGGCATCAGTTGCAGAGCAGACCGCAAGTCTGAACTGGGTTGCACCCGGAAGCTCAGAGGAAGAGCTGGTCTATGATAATGGAGTAACAACTACATCATACAGATTTCCAGGTTTTACGATGTCAACCCATATGTCTCCCTCAGGTCCATGCCAGCTTATTACAATTAAATATTATACGACAAATATAGGTGCCAACCACTTTGACGCCAAGATATATGACTGGTATGATGGGCAACCTGGAACAAATGTTCTTTACAAGAGTTCTCAAACAGCAATTGACGGAGGCTGGGTCATTGTAGATCTCAGTGAAGCGGGACTTAATGTTAACGGAGACTTTGTGGTTGGATTCGGATCCGTTGACACCATGGCATATCTTGGTTATGATGCCAACCTGAATAATGGCAGGTCATGGGATTGGGAAGAGTCAACGGGCATCTGGACTACATGGGACGAAGCCTACATCATCAGGGCAGTAGTATTGTATAGCGATGGCACAAAAGCAGAACTTGGCGGAAAAGGTTTGCAGGGCTATTACCTCTATAGAAATAATGTCAGGATGAACACCACCCCGATCACAGGCACCAGCGCGGAGGATGTTTTACCGGGCTGGGGAAACTATGTATATAATGTATCAGCAGTCTACGATGAGGGTGAATCGGCTTTTTCAAATGATGTGAATGTCAGATATTATCTCGGTATCGGGGAACAGACCCTGATCGAAGCCAGAATATACCCAAATCCTGCTAAAGATCATGTGATTCTTGAATCTTCAGAGTATATGACCTCTGTGATGCTCATGGGTATGGATGGCCGAAAAGTAATGATCATTGAACAGCCGGGATATCAGGTCAAACTGGATGTTAGCACTTTAGATGCCGGACTTTACCTGCTGAAGATTACTTCAGGTGAAAACTCCGGAGTTTTCAAATTACTTGTAAGATAGGATTGATTACATCCTGTCGGGAACTTTAATTCCCAGCAGACCCATGCCTGATCGGATCACTGATGAAGTAAGCAGCGATAGAGAAAGGCGGAATCTTGCTTTAGCTGTATCTGCCTCTTTCAGTATACTGATCTCCTGGTAGAACTGGTTATATTCTTTAGCCAGTTCGTAAACAAAATTGGCAACGGTAGCTGGGCTCAGTTCACGGGCAGCCTCTTCGATAACTGAAGCATAAGTATAAATGATCTTGATGATCTCCTTCTCCTTAGGCAGCATCTCCCCTTCGAAAGCTATTTCGGCCGGAGTAAGGCCCAATCCTTCAGCCTTTTTCAGCACTGACTGTATCCTGGCATAAGTATATTGAATAAATGGACCGGTGTGCCCGTTGAAATCGATAGACTCCTCAGGGTTGAAGAGCATATTCTTTTTAGGATCTACCCTCAGGATAAAATATTTCAGCGCTCCCAGACTGATCATTTCAAACAAACCCGAAGCTTCCTCAACACTCAGTTCATCTGCTTTACCGAGTTCCCTGGCCATACTCTCTGCCGTATCAAACATCTGGGTCATGAGGTCATCAGCATCTACCACTGTACCTTCCCGCGACTTCATTTTTCCGTGTGGAAGTTCAACCATGCCATAGGATACATGCTTAATGCTTTCGGCCCATTTTCGCCCGAGTTTTCGCAGGACAATCTTTAATACATCAAAATGATAGTTCTGTTCGTTGCCAACCACATAAAGCAAGCTTTCGGGATGGTAGTCATCGTACCTGAGCTGAGCGGTACCGAGATCCTGCGTCATATAAACAGAGGTGCTATCGGCACGCAGCAGTAACTTCTCGTCCAGTCCATCATTTGTAAGGTCGGCCCATATCGAGCCATCCTCCTTTTGAAAGAGGATGCCATCTGTCAGTCCCTGCCTTACGATCTCCCTGCCAAGCAGGTAAGTATCTGATTCGTAATAGATCTTATCAAAATCAACCCCCAGACGATCATAGGTTATATCAAAACCAGCATACACCCATGCATTCATAGTCTTCCACAATTCCCTCACCTCAGGGTTATTATTCTCCCACTTTTGCAACATCTCCCTGGCTTCCGCCATGAGGGGAGCATTCTTTTCAGCTTCCTCCTTATCCATGCCGCCCTCGATCATCTTTGCTGTTTCTTTCTTCAGCTCCTGATCAAATCTTACATAACAATCCCCTACAAGCTTATCACCCTTGAGTCCTATTGAATCAGGGGATTGGTCCTTGAACCATTTTTGCCATGCCAACATGGACTTGCAGATATGGATACCCCGGTCGTTTACCAGGTTGACCTTCTCCACATTTTTACCGCTCGCTTTCAGAATCTCTGCAACAGACCATCCCAGGAGATTATTCCTGATATGCCCAAGATGAAGCGGCTTATTCGTATTCGGGGATGAATATTCAATTACAACTGGTTTGCCTGAAGGCTCTGTCTTTATACCAAACGAGCTGTCGGCATAATGTCTGGCCAGGAAATCTGTCCAGAAATGCCCTGACACAATTATATTCAGGAAGCCTTTGATCACATTGAATTCTTCCGCTTCAGGAGTATTTTCAACTATGAAATTGCCAATCTTTTCAGCAGAAATATCCGGTTTCTCCCTTGTTATTCTCAGGAAAGGAAAAACATTGATGGTATAATCACCTTTAAACTCCTTCCTGGTTTTCTGAATGATGATATCGCCGGCAATCAGATCAGCATCATAAATTTCTTTTAATGCCCTTAAGGCTGATTCTCGTATATTGGTTTCTATCATTTCGTTGGGTGGTTTCTGGGTGTAAAATTACTATAAAAATTTTTCAGTTCATTCCCTCTGATTTTCAACTTAAAGTACTACTTTTGCAAAAAATTAAATTCACCTGGTTTATTAACCAAAAACAAAAAAAGAGGAATTCGATATGAAACGTAATGTAATCATTATCGGTGCTGCGGGAAGAGATTTTCACAATTTCAACACTTATTTTCGTGGTAATGGAGACTTCAACGTTGTTGCCTTCACTGCTGCGCAAATTCCCGATATCGACGGTAGAAAATACCCGGCTGAACTTGCCGGAGACCTTTACCCTGATGGTATCCCGATTTTTGCAGAGGAAGACCTCCCAAAACTCATTAAAGAACTTAAAGCTGACGAATGTGTATTCTCATACAGCGATGTTACTTATCAGAAAGTAATGAGCATGAGTGCCATCGTGAATGCTGCCGGTGCAAACTTCATGCTCCTGGGTCCAAAAGACACCATGGTAAAATCCACCAAACCTGTGATCGCCGTTGGCGCTGTCAGGACAGGCTGTGGAAAAAGCCAGACTTCCAGGAAGGTGATTGAACTCCTTATGGAGCAAGGTTTGAAGGTTGTTGCTATTCGTCACCCGATGCCTTATGGCGACCTGGTTGAACAGAAAGTACAGCGCTTTGCTACTGTAGATGATCTGGCAAAACACAAATGCACCGTAGAAGAAATGGAAGAATATGAACCCCATGTAGTTCGCGGAAATGTGATTTATGCTGGTGTTGATTATGAAGCCATTCTGCGTGCAGCAGAGCAGGATCCTGATGGATGTGACGTCGTGATCTGGGACGGTGGAAATAATGATTTCCCATTCTACGCCCCTGACCTAAACATTACTGTGGTTGACCCACACCGTGCAGGACATGAACTCACTTACTATCCGGGAGAAGTAACCCTTCGTCTGGCGGATGCAGTTGTCATTAACAAGATGGACACTGCAGGCCCAGAGGGTATTCAGGAAGTAAGAGATAACATTGCTAAGGTTAATCCCAACGCAATTGTTATCGATGGCGCATCACCGATCAAGGTTGATGATCCATCTATCATCAAAGGCAAAAAGGTACTGGTTATTGAAGACGGCCCAACGCTCACACATGGTGAGATGAAGATCGGCGCCGGAACAGTTGCAGCTAAGAAATTCGGTGCTGCCGAACTGGTTGACCCACGCCCTTACACTGTTGGTAAATTGAGCGAAACTTTCGAAATCTATCCTAACATTGGAACCCTACTTCCGGCAATGGGATATGGTAAAGAACAACTCAAAGACCTTGAAACAACTGTGAATAATGTTGAATGTGACGCCATCGTGATCGGAACACCCATCGACCTGAACAGGATCATAAATATTAAAAAACCCAATACCAGGGTATATTATGACCTGCAAGAGATCGGTTATCCCGACCTGAAGGGTCTCGTCGACGATTTTGTAAAAAAACACAATCTGAAATAATTATTAAAAGCGGCTCATTGGAGCCGCTTTTTTTTTACTAGTTTTTAACATTGCACATCAGCTGAGATCATTTTTAATAATTTTATCCGCAAAACCCGCTACAATGAAAATGAAAGACAGAAGCTTAGTATCCATTGGCGATTATACCATTGAAGAGCAGCTCGATATCCTGAAACTCGCTGCAGAGTTTGAAAAAAACCCCAGGCAGAAGATCCTGGAGAAATATGTAGTAGCATCGCTGTTCTTTGAACCTTCAACGCGTACACGCCTCAGCTTTGAGAGTGCAGCATCACAATTGAGTGCCAAGATCGTTGGTTTCAGCGAAGCAGGGTCCTCAAGCGTATCGAAGGGAGAATCGCTGAAAGATACCATCCTCACGGTTTCTAATTATTCCGATATCATTGTTATGCGCCACCCCAGGGAAGGTAGCGCCAAGTATGCCGATGAGGTAGCACCTGTGCCTATCATTAATGCCGGTGACGGAGCCCATCAGCACCCGACCCAGACACTGCTCGACTTGTATTCCATTATGAAGACACAGGACAGGATCGACAATCTAAATATTGCCTTTGTAGGAGATCTTAAATACGGACGTACTGTTCACTCTCTGGTGGAAGCACTATGTCAGTTCAACACCACCTTTCACCTGGTATCACCTGCTGAACTAAAGCTACCAAGTTATGTGAAACAGCATATCAAGGATAAAAAGCTGACGTATCATCAGTATACCGAGATGAATGAAGTGATCCCTGAGGTTGATATCCTTTACATGACAAGGATACAAAAGGAACGTTTTTCGGATCCCATCGAATATGAAAGGGTTAAAGATGCTTATACCCTCAGGCTTCCCATGCTTGAGAATGCAAAAGAAAATATGAAAGTGCTGCATCCGCTACCGCGTGTGAATGAAATCGACGAAGCAGTGGATAACAGTCCGCAGGCTTACTATTTCCAGCAAGCGCGGAACGGTGTTTATGTCAGAATGGCTTTGCTTGCATCTATTCTCGGAGTGGTTTAATAATAAAAAACTTTATCATGGAAGAAAGAAAAGAACTAAAGGTAAACGCCATCGAGAACGGTACAGTGATCGATCATATTCCCACACAAAGTGTATTCCAGGCAATCCACATCCTCAACCTGCAGGACTGTGAGAACCAGATTCTCTTCGGGACCAACCTTGATAGTAAGAAGTACGGAAAGAAAGGTATCATTAAGGTGAGCGGGCGTTTTTTCGACCCTCAGGATGTAAACAAGATCGCACTGGTAGCCCCCACTGCAACCTTTATTGAAATCAAAAACTTTAAAGTGGTTGGAAAAAAGAATGTTTCAATTCCTGACGAGGTAAGCACCTTTGTAAAGTGCGTAAACCCAAACTGTATCACCAATCATGAAAACGTGGTCACCAAGTTCAATGTGATCAACAAAAAGAATGTAAAACTGCAATGCCAGTATTGTGAAAAATCAACGGCACAGGATAACTTTACCTTTATTTAGGATATAATATCCCCGGCCCAAAAAACAAAGCAGATGGGCACCTACATCAAAGACCTTATTACTGAAGGCGAACACCAGCAGCTCGATTTTAAGTTCGAGATCTCGGATTCGAAGAAGATCGCCCGTTCCCTGGTGGCTTTTGCCAATACCGACGGAGGGCGTTTGCTTGTTGGTGTAAAGGACAATGGCACCATTGCCGGGGTAAGGTCCGAAGAAGAGTATTATATGGTAGAGGGGGCGGCCAGCATGTATTGCAAACCGGAAATCAGCTTTAGCACCAGGGAATGGAGAATAGAAGGAAAGCTGGTACTGGAGATTATAGTGGAGAAAAGCAGGGAGAAGCCTCATTCTGCCCCCGATAAAGATGGAAAATGGAAGGTTTTTGTCAGGGTAAAAGATCAGAATTTGCCAGGAAACAAAGTCTTGCTAATGCTTTGGAAGCACAAAAAAAGTGGCAAAGGGGTGCAGATAAGGTACAGAGAGCAGGAGGAGTTATTGTTGCATCATCTTCAGGAAAATGCTCACATAACTGTATCAGGATTTACCAAGCTTGCCGGCATCCCTAGCTTCCTGGCAGAGAAGATCCTTGTAAACTTCATCCTTTTGGGCATTATTTATATGGATATCACAGAAAAGCAAACTTATTATCGCTTGAGCGAGGATAAGGTATGATAATTGTATGCAGTAGGCGGTACGCAGTATGCAGTAAGCATATAGCCATGTAACCATTTAAGCATGTAGCCATATTTTTACTAATTTTGCAATATGAAAAGGATTTTGCTTAGTATTATATTATTGCTCACCGGCCTGGTGTTATTATCCCAGGAGGATCCTTTTTATGATGGCAGTTTATCGAATAGCCAAAATCCCATGTACCGGCCCGGGGGCTTTGGGAGCCTGGGTGTGCCCATATCCTATACCAGTGATAAGAAGATGGATGTAGGAGTACAACTTGGCACCTCTTTTTCGACTGATTTCAATGGTGGACACGCATTTTCTACTTCTGTAGCGCCAGAGCTCAGATATCGGGTAAATGATCGTTTTACGCTTAGGGGAGGTGTGAGTATTTCCAATACAGAGTATGGGAACACTCTTGTTTATTCTCCTTATGGTTATACTCATTTTACAGGTAACGTAACACAGGGTTTAGTTTATGTCAGCGGCGATTACATGATCAGTCCGAAGGTGATGCTTTCAGGAACAGCATACAAGGAGTTTTCGATCAATCATGGTAGCCCCGATAATGCTTTTAATCCGGCTTATGATGGAAAAGGAATGATCATGAATCTTCGTTTTATGCCAAATGAGCATACTATGATTGAGGTAGGTGCCGAGATTTATCAAGGCAACAATCCATGGCGCAGCGGGGTATATAATCCATACAACAGGCCATTCAGCCCACGGTGGTAAACCAAGTCCTAACTCCAAACTCCAAACTTCAAACTCCAAACTTCCTTTATATATAATATTGTATAATCCCTAATTCTCATCTCAATGATTATTGTATTATCGCCGGCCAAATCACTCAATTTTAAAGATGCTGGACCTGCAGGCCTTGTTTCAATGCCTGAATTCGGCAAGGAGGCATCAACTATTGCGACTGAAATGCGCAAGTTTTCTGCTACAGACCTGGGTAGATTGATGAAGATCTCGCCAAAGCTGGCCTATTTGAACTATGATCGGTTCCAGAAATGGAGCTTCAGTGATCAGCTTCCCTATGCCAAGCAGGCCATACTGGCATACCAGGGAGATGCCTATCGAGGATTAGATGCGAATACGTTTGCAGAGGATGATTTGATTTGGGCACAGGATCGCCTCAGGATACTCAGCGGAATGTACGGGGTCCTTCGTCCGTTGGATTTAATTATGCCTTATCGCCTTGAATTTGCAACCAAATTGAAAGTGGGGCAGTATAAGGAGCTGTATTCCTTTTGGAATGATCATATTAATCGTTCATTACTTAATTTAAAAAACACAGAAGGAAGCCACGTACTGGTGAACCTTGCCTCGGCAGAATATTACAAAGCCATTGATCTTGCATCTACCGGTTTTCAAGTCATTACTCCTGTCTTCAAGGAATTCCGCAACGGTGAGTACCGTTTCTTCAGTATGTTAGGTAAGCGGGCAAGGGGCTTAATGGCAAGATTTATCATCGAAAACAGGATCGTGAATCCTGAGGAAATGAAGTTGTTTGACAGCGAGGCTTATTCATTTAATGCTCCTTTATCGGGAGAGAGTGAGTGGATATTCACGAGATAGAAAAAAAATATTTTGCTGTAATTAATGGATTTTCAAGCCCTTAAAACAAACTTACATTTTTTTTAAAATATTTCTTGTTTTATTAAAATTAATGTTTGTATTTTTGCAGCCGCTTTAGAGCGAACGTTCTTTAAGAAATCAAGGGAAATTTGAATAAAAAAAATGTATTAAATATTTTTGCAATTCAATAAAAAGTATTACTTTTGCAATCCCTTTTTGAATAAAGAGAAAAGATAAGTTCTTTGAAAATATTGAAATCAGCCTAAGAAGTAGCAAATATCCCTCAATTTATTTTGAGAATTAATAGATCTTGAGAACATTAACAGACTTTTTACAATGAAGAGTTTGATCCTGGCTCAGGATGAACGCTAGCGGCAGGCCTAATACATGCAAGTCGAACGGTAAGATCTCGCTTGCGAGATACACGAGTGGCGCACGGGTGAGTAACGCGTATGCAACCTACCTTCAACCGGAGAATAGCCCCGAGAAATCGGGATTAATACTCCATAATATCCAGCTTTCGCATGTTAGCTGGATTAAAGTCCCGACAGTTGAAGATGGGCATGCGTGACATTAGTTTGTTGGTGAGGTAACGGCTCACCAAGACTACGATGTCTAGGGGTTCTGAGAGGATTTTCCCCCACACTGGTACTGAGACACGGACCAGACTCCTACGGGAGGCAGCAGTAAGGAATATTGGTCAATGGACGAAAGTCTGAACCAGCCATGCCGCGTGCAGGATGACAGCCCTATGGGTTGTAAACTGCTTTTATACGGGAAGAACTCCCTGTACGTGTACAGGGTTGACGGTACCGTACGAATAAGGATCGGCTAACTCCGTGCCAGCAGCCGCGGTAATACGGAGGATCCAAGCGTTATCCGGATTCATTGGGTTTAAAGGGTGCGTAGGCGGAATGATAAGTTAGTGGTGAAAGCCCCCGGCTCAACCGGGGAACTGCCATTAAAACTGTCATTCTTGAGTATAGTTGAAGTGGGCGGAATGTATCATGTAGCGGTGAAATGCTTAGATATGATACAGAACACCGATAGCGTAGGCAGCTTGCTAAACTATAACTGACGCTCAGGCACGAAAGCGTGGGGAGCAAACAGGATTAGATACCCTGGTAGTCCACGCCGTAAACGATGATCACTCGCTGTTGGCGATACACAGTCAGCGGCTTAGGGAAACCATTAAGTGATCCACCTGGGGAGTACGGTCGCAAGATTGAAACTCAAAGGAATTGACGGGGGCCCGCACAAGCGGAGGAGCATGTGGTTTAATTCGATGATACGCGAGGAACCTTACCTGGGCTTAAATGTAAGACGATCGTCCCCGAAAGGGGATTTTCCTTCGGGACGTCCTACAAGGTGCTGCATGGTTGTCGTCAGCTCGTGCCGTGAGGTGTCGGGTTAAGTCCCATAACGAGCGCAACCCCTATCCTTAGTTGCCATCAGATAATGCTGGGGACTCTAAGGAAACTGCCTACGCAAGTAGTGAGGAAGGTGGGGATGACGTCAAATCAGCACGGCCCTTATGTCCAGGGCTACACACGTGCTACAATGGCCGGTACAGAGGGCAGCTACCTGGTGACAGGATGCTAATCTCGAAAACCGGTCTCAGTTCGGATCGAAGTCTGCAACTCGACTTCGTGAAGTCGGATTCGCTAGTAATCGCACATCAGCCATGGCGCGGTGAATACGTTCCCGGGCCTTGTACACACCGCCCGTCAAGCCATGGAAGCTGGGGGTACCTAAAGTCCGTAACCGCAAGGAGCGGCCTAGGGTAAAACTAGTAACTGGGGCTAAGTCGTAACAAGGTAGCCGTACCGGAAGGTGTGGCTGGAATACCTCCTTTCTAGAGTGATCTATTAAGGTCCCGAGTAATCGGGATTGATATTTGTTGCTTCAGCTGATTTCATTTTTAACATCCAAAACGAGCAGCGTATGCTGTTTTCTTCCTGAGTTAGGGAAGTTTAAACCTGGAGTAAACAGGTGATTAAGTCCCGTAGCTCAGTTGGTTAGAGCACTACACTGATAATGTAGGGGTCCGCAGTTCAAATCTGCGCGGGACTACTCGTTTTGGGGAATTAGCTCAGTTGGCTAGAGCACCTGCCTTGCACGCAGGGGGTCATCGGTTCGAATCCGATATTCTCCACACTGTTCGTCTAAACTTCCGTTAAGACGAACGCATCCAGCCCGATTGTTTTGTACGATCAAGGCGGATTTCAAGTTCTTTGACATATTGGAAAGAAAGAGAATACATCAAGTTATTATGAATGTCGAAATGACATTCAAAACAATGTTGAATTAGTGATTAATTTTAATCATCAATACAATAACCTTTGGTAAGAAAGTAATTAAGAGCGTATGGCGGATGCCTTGGCTCTCAGAGGCGATGAAGGACGTGACAAGCTGCGATAAGCTTCGGGGAGGTGCAAATAACCTTCGATCCGGAGATTTCCGAATGGGGCAACCCCCCTGGTTGAAGACCAGGGATTCCTGCTTGCAGGAAGGCGAACCCGGGGAACTGAAACATCTAAGTACCCGGAGGAAGAGAAAACAATAGTGATTCCCTAAGTAGTGGCGAGCGAACGGGGAATAGCCCAAACCTACGTTGTTACGGCAATGTAGGGGTTGTAGGACTACGATGTGGACTTTGGATTTGTAGCAGAATTCTTCTGGAAAGTTGAACCATAGAAGGTGACAGTCCTGTAAGCGAAACAATTCCAATACCTAGTAGTATCCTGAGTACCGCGGGACCGGTGAAATCCTGTGGGAATCTGCCAGCACCATCTGGTAAGGCTAAATACTCCTGAGAGACCGATAGTGAACAAGTACCGTGAGGGAAAGGTGAAAAGTACTTCGAACAGAAGAGTGAAATAGATCCTGAAACCATACGCTTACAAGCGGTCGGAGGTTCAACCCTGATTTATCAGGACTAGACTGACGGCGTGCCTTTTGCATAATGAGCCTACGAGTTACTCCTCTCTAGCAAGGTTAATCCCGTTTACGGGAGCAGCCGAAGCGAAAGCAAGTCTGAATAGGGCGTTTTAGTTAGAGGGGGTAGACGCGAAACTTTGTGATCTACCCATGGCCAGGTTGAAGCGACGGTAAAACGTCGTGAAGGACCGAACCAGTACACGTTGAAAAGTGTTTGGATGAGCTGTGGGTAGGGGTGAAAGGCTAATCAAACTAAGAGATAGCTCGTACTCTCCGAAATGCTTTTAGGAGCAGCCTCGAGTATAAGTGTCATAGAGGTAGAGCTACTGATTGGGCTAGGGGGCTTCACCGCCTACCAAACCCTGACAAACTCCGAATGCTATGACATGTTCCTCGGGAGTGAGGCGTTGGGTGCTAAGGTCCGGCGCCAAGAGGGAAAGAACCCAGACTATCAGCTAAGGTCCCTAAATGTATACTAAGTTGTTCTAACGAGGTCTGATTGCACAGACAGCTAGGATGTTGGCTTGGAAGCAGCCATTCATTTAAAGAGTGCGTAACAGCTCACTAGTCGAGCGATCGGGCATGGATGATAATCGGGCATAAGTATACTACCGAAGCTATAGACTCAGCAATGAGTGGTAGGAGAGCATTCCAGTTGCATTGAAGGTGGACCGCGAGGTTTGCTGGAGCGGCTGGAAAAGCAAATGTAGGCATAAGTAACGATAAAGCGGGCGAGAAACCCGCTCACCGTAAGACTAAGGTTTCCTGATCAACGCTAATCGGATCAGGGTTAGTCGGGACCTAAGGCGAACCCGAAAGGGGTAGTCGATGGACAACAGGTTAATATTCCTGTACCGGCATGTATTGCGATGGGGTGACGGAGTAGTGAAAGATCCGCGTACTGACGGAATAGTACGTTGAAGTACGTAGGTATACATTCGGTAGGCAAATCCGCTGAGTGTGCTGAAATACGATAGTACCGTGCGTCTTCGGACAAGCGGATAGTGATCCTAATCTTGCTTCCAAGAAAAACCTCTAAGCTTCAGATACATGCTGCCCGTACCGTAAACCGACACAGGTAGTCGAGGAGAGAATCCAAAGGTGCTCGAGTGATTCATGGCTAAGGAACTAGGCAAAATTGTCCTGTAACTTCGGGAGAAAGGACGCCCACCGCAAGGTGGGCCGCAGAGAAATGACCCAGGCGACTGTTTATCAAAAACACATGGCTTTGCTAAATTGAAAGATGACGTATAAGGCCTGACACCTGCCCGGTGCCGGAAGGTTAAGAGGAGGGCTTATCCATACTTATGTTTGGAGAAGGTCTTAATTGAAGCCCCGGTAAACGGCGGCCGTAACTATAACGGTCCTAAGGTAGCGAAATTCCTTGTCGGGTAAGTTCCGACCTGCACGAATGGTGCAACGATCTGGGTACTGTCTCGGCCATGAGCTCGGTGAAATTGTAGTTCCGGTGAAGATGCCGGATACCCGCAACGGGACGGAAAGACCCCGTGAACCTTCACTACAACTTAACATTGACATCGGGTAAGCGATGTGTAGGATAGGTGGGAGACTGTGAAGCTGGGCCGCTAGGTCTGGTGGAGTCAACCTTGAAATACCACCCTTCGCTTGCTTGATGCCTAATCCCCTATGGGGAAACAGTGTTTGGTGGGTAGTTTGACTGGGGTGGTCGCCTCCAAAAGAGTAACGGAGGCTTTCAAAGGTACCCTCAGCACGTTTGGTAATCGTGCGTAGAGTGTAATGACATAAGGGTGCTTGACTGTGAGACCAACAAGTCGACCAGGTACGAAAGTAGGACATAGTGATCCGGTGGTTCCGCATGGAAGGGCCATCGCTCAAAGGATAAAAGGTACTCCGGGGATAACAGGCTTATCACTCCCAAGAGCTCACATCGACGGAGTGGTTTGGCACCTCGATGTCGGCTCGTCACATCCTGGGGCTGGAGAAGGTCCCAAGGGTTGGGCTGTTCGCCCATTAAAGTGGCACGCGAGCTGGGTTCAGAACGTCGCGAGACAGTTCGGTCCCTATCTGTTGTGGGCGTTGGAAACTTGAAGACACCTGACCCTAGTACGAGAGGACCGGGTTGGACAAACCTCTAGTGTACCTGTTGTGGCGCCAGCTGCACCGCAGGGTAGCTATGTTTGGATGAGATAAGTGCTGAAAGCATCTAAGCACGAAACTCAGTTTAAGATGAGGTTTCCTTTAAGGGTCGTTATAGACTATGACGTTGATAGGCTACAGGTGTAAAGGCAGTAATGTCAAAGCCGAGTAGTACTAATTACCCGTAAGCTTTCTACCAGAATGACTTTTTACTTCATAATTCTCGTTGTATTTTCTTTTTCCTCTATGTCTAATAATATTTAAGACCTTATGGTGACTATAGCGGCAGAGCCCACCTCTTCCCATTCCGAACAGAGAAGTTAAGCCTGCCCGCGCAGATGATACTGCTATTGTGGGAAAGTATGTCGTTGCCAACTTTTCTAAAAGCCCGTTCGCAAGAATGGGCTTTTTTTTGTGCCCCGAAGCTACTGCTTACTTCTTCTATCTTCTATCCCCTTCGAATATTGAGTAATGAGTAATGAGTAATGAGTATTGAGTATTGAGTAATGAGTAATGAGTATTGAGTATTGAGTATTGAGTAATGAGTATAAATAATTCATCCAACACCCAAAACCCAACACTCAACATCTTATGCAAGACGATTATTCATATCTTTGAATATTAATGTCAGTAATTCTTCGTTTATCCTGAGATGAGATTAAGACTTTCCATTTCATTAATCATCCTTTTTAGCCTGTTAATGGGAAATGCATCTGCACAGGAATGCGATACTATCATAGAATCTAAAGACACCTCACAGGTCCATTTCTATTACCATAGCGTGGATAGCCTGGCCCTCGGTCGCCTGCATAACTACCGTATGCAAATATCAGGTATACAAAACTATGACCAGATCTTCAGGGTAACACCTTTCTTTGCCAGCCTTGGCAATCCTGGATTAGCATATAAGGACTTATTATTCAGCTCAATATACAAAAATGGGTTCAACTTCGGAATTCGCAGCTTCGATGCATATCTATTTAACAAAGAGAACACTGAATATTATCAACTGAAGGAACCATACTCTGAATTGATCTATATTCTTGGACCTAAGAAGGAACAAATGGTGGGGGCAAAATTCCATACGCGTATCTTCCCTACCGTAACCATCGGTGCCGACTTCAGGTATATCTTTGCACCGGGGAAGTACCAGCGGCAGAAAGCTGACGACAAAAGCCTGTCACTCACCACTCAGTACTTTACTAAAAACAGGAGGTATGGCATCATCGGAAATTTCCTGTACAATAAGGTTTATGTGTACGAAAATGGTGGACTTGCATCCGACAGCCTCTTTGAAAACAAAATTGAATCTGACCCAAGTGTTTACCCGGTTAAACTCTATTCGGCCGAAAACCAGATAAGGGAGTACTCCTTTTACGCTAACCAGTTTTTTAATATCCAGAAAAAACATAAAAAGCTGAATGACAGCACTTATGTCAGAAGAAATATTCACGCTGGCAGGATAACACACTCATTCTTTTATAGCAAACAAACACAGGAATACCTGGATAGCGATCCGAATGCCGGCTTCTATGATAACATTTTCCAGGACTCTGTACTTACACACGACTCTGTGTATCATTTCCAGATCGTGAACAAACTAATGTGGTCTAACCTGGGCTATCTGGATTCAACGGAAAGAAAGCCATTTTATATTTATGCTGCAGTCAGGCAGGAATACCATGAACTTGGCGGATATGGTGAAAGACAATACTTTAACCAGATCATCCCATCAGCCGGGATTTACTGGCTTATTAAAAAAACATATTTGATAAGCGGGACGGCCGAGTTTGTAACCGGCGACTACAATGGGGGTGATTATAAGATTAAAGCACGCTTTGCTTATATCCCCGGAAAAACAGAAAAAAAATATGGCAGGATTGAATTTGGATACGACCTGGCTAATCAAAAACCAGGCTGGTTTTATCAAAATTATTCAGCCAATAATTTCCGATGGGTAAATGATTTCAAGGCTGTAGGAATGAACGTTCTATCCCTGTATTACAAAAGGGACAAACTGACAGCTGGAATTGAATATCAACAACTTAGCAATTATGTAGCACTTGATTCAGAAGCAATCCCTCATCAGTCAGACAAAGGTATTAATGTGATCAAGGCAGTTGTATTCAAGGATTTCAGATTCAGTATTGTGGGCATCGACACCAAACTGGCCTATCAATCAGCTTCAGATGCAAACTTTATTGCCGTGCCGGATTTCCTGGCCGATGTGTCGATCTTTGTAACGATTCCTATCTTCAATAGCGCGGCTATAATACAACCCGGTTTCAGGGTATTTTATAACACAAGCTACTATGCCGATGCCTATATGCCTGCCCTAAGAAGCTTTTACGCCCAAAGCGACAAGGAAATAGGGAATTTTGTATATGCAGACTTCTTCTTCAACTTCCGGATTAAGCGGGCGCGGATGTTCCTGAAATACTCACATTTCAACGCCCTCTTCAGTCCTAATAATTACTACATGGTTCCCTCCTATCCCATGATGGATGCAGGTTTCAGGTTTGGGATCAGCTGGAAGTTTTTTGACTAAATGCTGGTTCCTAGATGCTGGTTCCTAGATCCTAGATCCTGCTTACTGGTCACTATCAACTAACTCAGTACTCAATACTCAGTACTCAATACTCAGTACTCAATACTCAATACTCAGAAATATTATCGCATCTTACATGTACCCTTTGATGAGCCGCCATAGAAGATCATGATGCCGAGTATAAATCCCAGGTTGTATGACCAGCCGGTATTGTTGACCTCATAAATAGTCACATTATCATTAAAAATACTAATGACAAAAGTTACCAGTGAGATCAATCCATGCCAGAGGCCCATCCAGAAGCCGGCAGGATCCATATCAAATTTAGTGTTCCCTGCTGCACAGGAAGTCAGGAATAGCATTGCTATCAATGCAATGGGCAGCCATTTAATGTGTTTGGTAAATTTCATATCTGTGGTTTTAGGTTAATCACGCCACAAGATAAGAAAGCTTTTTCAAATTCAGATCAAGTACATGTTAAAATGGGAGCTGGGGGCTGGCTACTAGATACTGGATATTGGATACTGGATACTGGATACTGGATACTGGATACTGGATACTGGATACTGGATACTGGTCACTGTCAACCGTCAACTGTCAACTGTCAACCGTCAACTGTCAACCTATTTAATTCCCCGCTGCTTCTTAATCTCCTCATAGGCGGCCTGCACTTTCTGAAATTTTTCTGTGGCGGCATTTTTCACATCTTCACCCAGGTGGGCTACTTTATCGGGGTGGTATTTTACAGCCATCTTGCGGTAAGCTTTTTTTAGCTCTTCCTCATTTGCATCAGGCGTGGTCTCAAGGATCTGGTAAGCACTGTTGATGTCTTTCACAAACATTGCCTTGATCGACTTCAGGTCAGGCATACGAATGCCCAGGTAGGAGCTGATGGTTTCGATAAGTTCAACTTCCCTAGGATGTGTATGGCCATCCGCTCCTGATAGTCCAAAGAGATAATGTAAAAGCTGCAGACGTGCAGAATAATCCATATATTTTCCTATCTGCCTGCTCACATCAGCAATACTAAAATCCTGCTTAAGTATTTCACGTAATGCAGTTAGTTGCTCCTTCCCCACCTGGGGGCCAAACTGCCTGATAAGAAAGGCTTTCACATATTCCAATTCAGACTTCGTCACCCTGTTGTCGGCCTTCATTACGGCTGCCGAGAGGATCAATAAACTTACATTAAAATCTCCCCTACCGGTGGCACCTCCTTCATAAGCATACTTGCCACTTTGCATGCCATCGAACATCGATCCAAATGCAAATCCAAGTATCGCCCCTATGGGACCTCCAAATGCCCAGCCAAGGCCACCACCTACCCATTTTCCATACTTCATACTACTTACTTTTTGTTGATTTTTAGTATTGCCTGATGATGCCTTCCGTCTATTTTTGTAAAAGAACATGTAATAACCAACGATTACTACAAGTAGAATTGTCAAGGCAATATCCATTTATCTGCTTTTGATATGATTGTCAAGAATAATGCCAATGGCGAGATACTGCTAATATGGCAGAGGCCGATTTAAGGAAACTTCAAAATCCAGGCTCCAAATTTTAAACAAACTCAAAATCCCAAACTAAATCAGTCCCCTTCTCCTTTAGAGCCTGTCCCGAGCGAAGGCGAGGGAAGAGGGGGATTTAGGGGGTGAGGTGCATTGAAGCACTAGATTTTAAAGTTTGTTTGTACCAGCAACCAGTGATCTGTAACCAGTGACTATTTAATGTTTTTATCCATGTCCAATCCAAACTCTTCTACCATTTTAATATCCATGGTTTCAAGTTGGTCGAGGATCGGATTGTAGATCTCAGGGATGACCGGGATATATACACCCGTTGCTGCGATTTGTCCCTGCAGGATCATATCTACACCACAGGCAGCCGGAAGGGCCACGGTACGGGCAATAGAAGTATCAGTCTGCTGGGTTCCGTAATCGACCATGGTAGAGCGGATCACTTCCTTATCTCCGTTATAATCGGCAACAAAAGTGTGCTGAAGCACAACCATATCGCGTTCTTCTTTGCTGATCATCATCTTACTGATCATCACATCTGAAGTGACCTCAAAAGGAGAATCTTCTGATCTTTCAACAGCATCATCGCTGAAGAATCCAAGCCATTCGAGGGCAGCTCGGATATTGCCGCTCTCATCTCCACCAACTTTATCAGAAATTGCTTTATTAAGGTTATTGATATCCGGCACCCCGGCCACTTTGGCCAGTAATTCTGCATAAGTCATGCCTTCCATGTTGATCTTATCATAGGAAAGCAGGTTCAGCGCCTTCATACCATCCAGCACTTCGCACCATTTGTCGTAACGGAAAGTACCACGGAACATCGTGCTCGTTTCTGGTATACCATAAAGCTCTACATATGGCAACGAATCCCTGTTTGGATATACTTCCAGTGGGCCAACGGTGTCAATATCAACCTGAATGGGATCTTTGAACAAATCTTCTGTGGGGATATATTTTTCCACGCCCTTGCGAAGGTATTTACCATCATTGTTGGAAGCCATCACCACGCCCTTGGGTGCCCAGGTGAATTTATAATTAAATGGATTCTTTTCCACTTCCGGTGCAACCAGCGCACCACAGAATGAATAGAATTCCTCTATTTTTCCACCTTTGTCATGTACATGGTCAATGATCCTCATAGCCGACATATGGTCGATGCCCGGATCAAGGCCAAGCTCATTAAGAATGATAATACCGGCAGCTTTTGCTTCAGCATCGAGGGCCATCATCTCCGGCTTCACATATGAGGTGGTGACCATATTTTTCTTGTGCTTAATACAAAGTTTAGCCACCATTACATGGTATGCATATGGAAGCAGGCTGACAGAAAGGTCGTGTTCCTTTACCAGACGGTCGAGGGTAGCCTCATCATCAACGGTCCATTCCAGAGATGTACCATTCGGGTGGTCGCCGATCATGGCATCTGCCTTAGATTTTGTGCGTGTGGCTACGGTAACCTGGTAGCCTTTTTCAAGGAGGTAAGTCACGATGGGCTTCACCACCATTCCTGCGCCGAGGATCAAAACTTTTTTCATAAGTGGGTCAAATTTTGTACTAGGTATATAATTAATTATCAAGATGTTCTGAAATATATTCAAAATCAGGAGTAAGTTTTCCCTGATGAAGGATCATGGCCCTTTTTACCGGTCCCGGGATGTCGAGATCAGCAAATGGCACATCATAATTCGCTGCCGCGATGGCTTTCACATAGCCTACAAGTGCATCGCTGAAGGCAATGGATGATTCGCGGGGCAATTCGCTGGGCAGGATGTCTACTGCCATATCTAATATTCCTTCCCCTTCGAAGCCCATAGTAGCTTCTCCTGTCATAGGGTTATAAACAAATACAGGATCTTCAATTTCAGTACCCTTATGTGTGCACTGAATAGAGCCATCAGGGTCGCAGGTTACATCGCCAATTACCTTAAGCTTGGTTTTCCCTTCGCTAAAAAGTTTTTTTAGATAATCATTGGTGAGGATGCGAGGATATTGTTCTGCCCAGTACATGCAGTTCATGAGGATGCTCAGATGGGGCACATATTGCTCAAATACGTTGTGGTATTCCTCAGGATGCCCATAATAATGCTGCAAATCAAAGTCTTTAGCAGCATCATTTGGTTGAGACAGGTCCCATTCTTTGAATACCGTTTTATAAATTACATTATTCGGAAGGTCTTTGCGGTCTTTCAGTGTTATTAGCTCCTCCGGAGTAACTTCCATGGATGGAAGCAGTCCGGCGATCTCCTGGGCACCGATAGATACATTTCCATAGCCGGTAAACCCTATAGTAAGCGGACAAATCTCTTCAGGTAAACCATTGGCAGCAATCTCCAGTCCTACCTTACGAATTTCTTCCTTCGCCTCGTCAAGTGAATCATAGGTATGAGATTGCCTGAGTTTGGCAAATGGGGTTTCCAGTCCCTGTACCTTTAACCTTTGCCCCAGCGACCAAAGTGAATTGATCATACCTGCGAGGCCGGCGAACTTACCAAAAAAGATCAGTCTGCGACCCATCTCATCGGTCACCTTTTCATAATCGATCAGGTTCACACCCTTCTCCATCATGGCTTTCAGCATGGGCATATTGTAGGGTTGTCCCTTGATCACATGGGAGAAGAAAATGTAGGTCTTTCCCGTCTCGAAGAATTCGATGGGCATTTCCTTCACACCGAAGACCACATCAGCAGGGCTGAGGTCAGTCACGATCTTTGCCCCCGCATCTTCAAACTCTTTATGTGTAAATATGCGTTTGGGCGATTCTTCAACGATGAATTCCAGCCCCTGCTCCTTAATAAGTTTCTTTATATGTTTTGGGATGAGTGCCACCCTGCGTTCCATCAGGTATTTATCTTCGTGGCGAATTCCTATGATATGCTTCATTTTCAAGGGCTTAAGATTGGAAATATTCATATTGTTTAGAGCAAACAAACATACAAAAAATCGTTTTGATATAGCCAACAATATGGGGGAATAATATTAACGAAATAGAGATTCTTGAAATCGTGTATTGGAAGTGCCTAGTGCCTAGTTCCTAGTGGCTAGTGCCTATCTGTAATTAACAGTTCATCCATTATCCATAATCAAGCTAACGCCCAAAGCCCAATGCCTAATGCCCACAATCAATCTCGGTCTTCCGTATTATAATCCAGCTTGATCCATATCGGGCGGTGGTCCGACATGGCTGCAATAATCTTAAACCTGTCTGCCATGGCCTGAAACTTGGGTTCCTGATCAAACTCAACGACCCCGATGATCCCGGATGCCCAGGTAACAGGGTATATCGGAATGGCATATGTAGTATGCTTTGATAAAAGCAAATGATCGTAAGCAGGCAATTGATGGTCCTTCTGAGTGATATTTTGTTTTTTCAGGATGGTGGTTCGTTTCGAGTTTTCCCCTGCGAGCACAGGCTCATTGAAAATCACCCTGTAGCCCGTAGTATCCGTAACAATGCTGTCGAAGAAGGCTGTTTGACCCTCAGGATTGGCATTAAAATCGCCGATGATGAAAATATCTTTTTCCCGGACATCCAGGTCAAATATCTGCTCATTCATCCATTCATGCAGAAAAGTGATTTCCGCCGCCCTCACCTCTTCTATTTTTTCATTATATACGGTATGTATGGTGACCATAGTGAAATCAAAGCCCTCATCGCTCTTTACCTTGAAATCGGACACGATAGGTACAGCACGAAAATGCGGATTATTGATGATTGGCGAACTAATAAAATAATATGGAGTATCCGGATTTAGGATCTCTACCCTGTCCGCATCCCAGAAGTAGGCATATCGCTCAACATAGTCGTTCATATCTTCACCGGGATTATTATCATAACCGGTTTCTTCGCTATAAATATAATTATACTCATATCCCCTTCTCGTCAGTTCAGCTTTGAGGGAATCAAGTCTGTCCGTAAAGTGATCACCCTTCACCTCTTGTATGGCAAGCACATCCATGTCCTGGACAATATCTGCCATGGCCTTATAATCATGCTTATCGGTGGTTGAACTTCCAAACCATTTGATGTTCCATGAACCAATAACCAGATCACCTTTGACATTGGCTACAGATTGCTCTACAATTTCCGACCATCCTTTATGCACATACCCGGTGTCTTGATCATCGTAATGGATCTGGTACCAGTATGGGATCGTATCTGTGAGCAGCAATGCCGTCTCACCGGGGTCCAGGGTCCCAAGCACATTTCCGGCAGCAGAGGGCATATCACGTACATTCAATCGGCTTTGCACACGTTCATTCGGTGTGACTTGCTGTGAATGGGATACGGATACTATTAAAAAGAATATAAACAGAAAAGAAAGGATTGCTTTCATGAGGCTGACAAATTGAGAATGGTTTTTACATCGACAACTAATATCAAAATTACAACAGTATTGGCTCTATGTCAAGGAGGGAAAACTCGCAAAGATGGAGGGTGAGGTATGCGGTTCGAGGGGCGGGGGATGGGGGGGGTAACAGACTCGAGACTTGAGACTTGAAACTAACTCAAAACCCAACATTAAACATCAACCCTATTTATATTAAGAAGAATACAAGAAGCATAACCATAGCAATCACCAGGCGCAACTGTGCAGTGATATGTGTCATTCCCTTTAGACCATATCGCAGGAAGAGGCCGTTACTGAGCAATGCCAGGCAGAGAATTCCGAGTCCTGTAAAAAATACCTGGCGGTGGAAGGCATCCATTAGCATGAGTGTAAGTATGCCCGCCACTGCCAGTATCATAGCTCCATTATTTAAGCATGTGAAGCTGCAAAAAACTACCTCACTCCTCTTATCTATGGTTTTTATTATGCGGTAAACATATATCCAGGATAGTGATAAAGTAGACAGAAGAACAAGTAATATGCCAGGCACCTCACTCACTCCCGTCAGCAACATCCCGATGGCCACTGCCACCCCGAGGATGAGCTCGTGGAGCAGATAAGGTTCTTCATATTGATATTTTGTCTCTTCAAACATATCCATTGAGTGCCGGGTGAGGAGTGCTGCCTGCCGATTTATGGATTATTTTTTTATTAGTTTTTTTGATTCTGATTGATCACCAATCTTTACGTTAATGATATATATTCCTGACTGAAGATCAGAAATATCAATACTCGTTTCATTGTATATATGCATTTCTTTAACAATCCGACCAGAAATATCCATCAGCATCATTCTACATTCGGCACTCATCACTCGGCACTCGGAACTCAAGGTGATATTTATCACCGTCTCTGCTGGATTCGGATATACAAGGAATTCAACGTCAGCCCCCTCCGATTCTTCTACCCCTATACTTGTCTGGTCAAACCAAAATGCTCCCAGGTCGCTGATAGTGAGGTCCGGGTCCCAGATAGTGTCAACACCTGCATCAAGGCAGGGTGAAAGCCAGCTGAGGTGGAAATTGCTTACTATGATATCCTCAAACTCCGGATAAGCATCGATATTGTTTTTCCATTCGCAAAGGTCATGAAAGCCGGTGATGGAATCTTTTCCATATTGAATATCGTTGTTAAAAAAATCGGGGATGCATTCATCATCATCATTACAAAATTGACTACCAAGAGACGCCATATTACCCCATAAGATATTGTTGATCAGTCTTGGGCAAGATTCATCCTCGCTATGAATAGCACCACCACTGGTATTAGCCAGGTTGTCAACAAAAGTATTATTCAGAAAAATCGGATTGCTGCCTAATTGAATAACGGCAGCCCCCCCTGCATTAAAAGCAAAATTGTCATAAAACAGGTTATGGGAAATCAGGGGATTACATTCGTTATAAATGCAAAGGGCACCTCCGTTTAAGTTTACCCTGTTGCCAATAAAAGTATTGTTCTGAACCGGGCCACTACATTGGCCCCAGAAGATGATGGCACCACCTTCGTATGATGCACGGTTATTCAGAAAGTAATTGTTACTAATATCGGGATTTGAATTTTCCCATATAATCATTGCTCCTCCATAAAAGCTTCTATTATCTATAAAACTATTATTTCGGATAATCCCATTAAAACCAGCTACGGCGATGGCCCCACCTGCTGCTTGCGCTCCAATATAAGCATGGTTATTTTCAAATATGCAATGCTCTATCCTGACCCTGTCGAAGTCCTGTATTGCCACCCCACCTCCGCAATTGTAAGGCCACACCCCAGAGCAACGAGCATCTTCAAAACGGCAATATGCAAAGTGGATGCTATCGAGTACGTTTGTATCGGTCATGATTGTCATACCCCTATGCCCGGCATAAGTTCCTGAGCAAAAAATGATAGAGTCAGTCTGGGTTCCCTGGCAATTAACGATTCCGTAGACCATAAACTTATAGGCGCCCTGATACTCCACTGTCACCCCGGGATCGATGATCAGTGTGCAATCCGCCGGCAGCGTTATATCACCTTCGACAAGATAAGGGGATCCATTGGTAGTCCAGTTACCATAAACATCCCCTGCCGGGATTGTGGTTTGCCCCATAAGGCAGACTGAAAATATGCATGCGACTAAAAAAGAAAATTGTGTTTTCATTGCTATTGGTTTTTAGGTTTAACTCAGCGTAAATATATATCAGTGACGGATCCGATATGAGTGAAATGTATGAACGTTGGAAAATCAGGGCTGAACGCCGGGGAATTTCTTGCGAACGCAAGAAATAATTATGGATTATGAATTATGGATGATGGATTGGATTACAGTTAACGGTTGACAGTTGACAGTCATTGAGGTTCACTTGTCATCCTGAGCGGAGCCGAAGGAAGGCACTCGGAACTCAAAGTGGCACTTTGAAGCGCACTAAGGTTCCTGCTGGAACACCAACCTCATTCTTCAAATCTATGATCTCAAACTCTTTCCCCGACCTTTTCCGGCCCCAGAGGCTTTGCAGGCGGGAACGTGTGAGGGAGACCGCCATTGATTCATGGTCTTTTGGTTTGCTGGACTGAAATTCAGCTGCTTTCTGCCTGCCAACGCCATTGTCTTCAATCTCATAAAGGATATACCCCGCTTCTTTTCTGATCCTGACCATGACCTTTCCGCCATTTTCCTTATTTCTTATGCCATGCTCGATGGCATTTTCGATAAAGGGCTGGGCCAACATGGGAGGAATTTCGGTTAGTTCTATGTCTAGCCTATGATCAACCTCCAGTATATATTTCAGCTTTTCTTCCATGCGCAATTGCTGCAATTCGAGATACTGGCTGATTGTAGCGATCTCATCCCGGAGAGAAATGAGTTCCTTGCGGGAATTATTGAGAATGCTGCGCATGAGTTTGGCAAAAACTGCGAGATATTTACCGGCCGACAAAGAATCCTTGCTGAAAATGTAATGCTGTATGTTGGTAAGGCTGTTAAAAATAAAGTGTGGGTTCATCTGGGACCGGAATAACTGCTGCTGGTTGATCAAGGCTTTTTGTTCATTACGTATTCGTATCTGCCGTAAGAAGAGGACCGCAAAAAGTAGTATAATAATCACGATCCCGCCCAGGCTGACGATCACATATTGTGAACGGGCTGCTCTTAGAATGTTTAATTCATTTTCCTGTCCTAGCTGGATAATTTGAAGCTGCTGTTGCTGATATTCGTGTAAGGCCTGCATCTCTGCCAGCTGGTGGTGTGCTTCAAGAGAAAAAACAACGTCGTGCAGGAGAATATATTCATTCAGGTATTGATTTGCACTGGCACTATTCCCCTGCTTTTCATAGATTCCTGCCATGGAAAGGGCTGCATCCGACTGAATTTGGAGCATCCCCATTGAGGAAGCATGTGAGTAAGATTCTTTATAAGTCGCCAATGCATTTTCGGTCTCGCCAACCATGGCATAAACATGCCCTAGTTGCAAATATATTTCCGGAAGCTCCTGTGTAAACCCGTCATCGATATATATGTCGAGGGCCGTTTCAAGTTCGTTCCTTGCTTGATCGTATTGCCCCTCCCGAAAATAGAGAAGGCCAAGGCCTTCTTTGGCTTTCGCCATGAGTGGCCTGTTATCAATTTCATGCGCCAGCGATTGCGATTGCCGGTAATACCATAATGCCGAATCAGGATTACCTGTACGCTGAAAAGCCATCCCCCGGTAGTACTCTATTATTGTCTTCCCCCTATTGTAGGATACATTTTCACACAATTGCCATGCGGAATCATAATACAAAAATGCGTCACTATATTTATCCCAATCGGCAAACACTTTGCCCAGGATGAGGTAGGTTTCTGATCTGCTTTCTGTATATTGTACCCGGCGCCTGGGATCTCTCTTACCGTCACTGAAAGTATGTTTCCATTGCAGAGCTTCCTGCAGTATATTAATGGCTTTCAGGTAATTCCCCTTTAAGCGTTCCATTTCAGCCATTTCGTCGAGACACATTCCAACACCCAGTGAATCAGCAATACGCTTGCGTAGTTTTAATGACTTTTCAAAATACTCCATCGCTTGCTTGAAATCCCCCTGTTCGCGATGGATAGTACCTATATAACAGTACTGGTTGGGGACATTTATGTTCAGTTCCGTAATCCCGTAATCAGAAAAACGCTTCAGGGCAAGCTGCCTGTAAAACAAAGCAGAATCAAGTTTACCCCAGTGCTGGTATACGCGGGCGATATTTGAAGCCTGTTGTGCATGATATATCTTAAATTTTCCGGGCTCCATCTTTATGGCTTTATATATTGAATCAGCTTCGCGATAATATGATAAGGCTAATTTGTATTCCCCACCTGTCATATAAGCATAAGCGAGTACACGGGCATATGCAGCAAGTGACGCTGATCTGCCTTCCGGGCAATTTTCTATGATAAGATATGCATCCTTAAAGGCACTCATGGAGGCTCCCTGGTTCCCCATCTGCATATAGAGCTGTCCAAGGTCGTTGTAGGCACTAGCCAGGTTATCACAGTTGATCGAACGGGGAGTCAGCTTCATGGCTTCTTTGAAGTACCACATGGCCGAATCATACATTTCAAGTCCCCTGTATGCTATTGAATAAACACGCATGCTAGCTACCATCAAAACAGAATCCCGCGGTGATGGAAGTTCCTTGGAAAATTTAAAAGCCTCCGCTGCATAAGGCATGGCCTCCCTGAATAAACCTGCCTCCGCAAGTTCACGTCCGATATTATGGCTGCAGGAGGCTATTGATTCGGTATCACCCAATTCCTTTGATAATTCAAGAGCCTCTTGTATCAATGACCAGTACAGATCATTTGATCCAGTCATTCCATTTATAGCAAAATGCGATGCAAAACTTCGCAGAGCCATTATTTTTTGCCGGCCGGTGGAGGTATCAACAATGTATTGCATACTATCAATGATTGCAATATCCCGGGGGGTTTGTGCCATGGGCGCTGAAGACTGCAGGAATGTCAAGACAAGCAATATGCTAAGTCCTTTAAGCGCAGCGCTATGAAGGAAGGAAAGAATATTTATTATATATCTCAAATCTATTCTGTGAGTTTACCCAGCAAATTGATCAGTTGTTCTCTTTTTCGAGACGCAACCGGCACTTTTAAGTCTTCTTTCAATACCAAATACCCCCCGTCCTCTTTATCAAAACGCTGCACCTTCTGCAGGTTCACCAGGAAGGATTTGTGTACCCTGAAAAAACTATATTCCCTAAACAAAGCCTCGTACTCCGAAAGTGGTTTAGATACCAGCACCTTATGACCGCCATCGGTATAAAACCTTGTATAGCCCCCATCCGCTTCACAAAAGCACACATTGCTTAGCATGACGAGATGAATGCTTTCAGCTGTCTTCAGCAGTATTTTCCTGTCATGCCTATCTTTATTGGAAAGGCCTTCCTTTAAAAGAGTTAGCTGGGTTTCCTGTGCTAAAGAAAGCTGTGTTTTGGCATTATTCACGGCTGAGATCAACTCTTCAGGATCGATTGGTTTTACAATATAATCAAGGGCAGAGAACTTTATAGCCTTCAGGGCGAATTCCTGGTAAGCAGTGATGAAGATGACCTTGAAATCGATGCGGTCAAGTTGATCGAGCAGGTCGAAACCGGTGCCGTCATCCATCTTGATATCTAGCAGCACCAGGTCAGGATGAAGACTTTCGATCTTTTCCTTTCCAACCTTCACACTGCCAGCCTGGCCAATAACCTCTGCACTGTGGCAATGGCCTTTTATGATCTCTGCGATCATCATGCGGATATTGGTCTCATCGTCGATGATCAGAATACGGAGCATAGTATGATTAAATCTCGTTGGTTTTAAAACCTAAATATAATAAAAAAACTTAATAGTTCCGAGTGTCTAGTGCCTAGTTCCTGGTGCCTATCTGAAGTGAATAATTTATAATTCAAAACTCAAAACTTAAAACTGCCTACAGCCCATCGCCTATAGCCCAATGCAATTTACCTGCATAATTTTAAAGTAAGACATCAGTTTGAATGATATTTTTATGTAATTTTGTTGATTCTATTCTGAATCCACAAGTAGCTAAATATCAGAAACATATATAAACAAACAAGGATAATGAGCAATCAAAAGCACGTTTACAAATTTGGGAACCGCACTGCAGAGGGCGATGCGAAGATGAAAAACCTCCTGGGTGGCAAAGGGGCCAACCTGGCTGAGATGAACCTGATCGGTGTACCGGTACCTGCCGGATTCACTATCACCACGGAAGTATGTAACGACTATTATATTAAAGGTCGTGAAAATACCATTGAAGCCATTAAGGCTGAAGTGGAAGACGGTGTTAGATTCCTGGAAGAAGTGATGGGAACCACCTTTGGTAGCGACGAAAATCCACTCCTCCTTTCTGTAAGGTCAGGTGCCAGGGCTTCCATGCCGGGCATGATGGATACTGTATTGAACCTTGGGCTCAATGACGAAGCAGTGGAAGGTATTGCAAAAAAATCCGGCAACGAAAGGTTTGCATGGGACTCATACCGCCGTTTCGTACAGATGTACGGCGACGTGGTTATGGATATGAAACCTGCCACAAAAGAAGACCATGATCCGTTTGAAGTCATCATTGATCAGTTGAAAGAAGAAAAAGGTGTAGAACTCGATACTGATCTCAGCACTGATGATCTGAAAGAGATGGTTCTTCGCTTTAAAGCTGCTGTAAAAGAAAAGACCGGGAAAGACTTCCCAACCGATCCATGGGAACAACTCTGGGGTTCTGTGCTTGCTGTTTTTGATTCATGGGGCAATGATCGCGCCGTTTATTACAGGAGACTCAATGGTATTCCTGATGAGTGGGGTACTGCTGTCAATGTACAGGCGATGGTATTTGGGAATATGGGCGACAATTCCGCAACTGGTGTTGCCTTTACCCGCGATGCCGGTTCAGGCGAAGATATTTTCAATGGTGAGTACCTCATCAATGCACAGGGCGAAGATGTTGTAGCCGGTATCCGTACCCCACAGCAGATCACCAAAGAAGGTTCACAAAGGTGGGCCGTTCTTGCCAACGTGACTGAAGAGGATCGCGCAGCCAACTTCCCATCACTGGAAGAGATCATGCCTGAAATGTATGCAGAACTTGATGCTACACAGCAAAAACTCGAAGACCATTATGCTGATATGCAGGACCTGGAATTTACCATTCAGGATGGCCGTCTATGGCTGCTCCAGACCCGTAACGGTAAACGTACCGGTGGGGCTATGGTTCGCATTGCTATGGAAATGCTTGCCGAAGGCAAATTGGACGAAGAAACTGCTTTGTTGCGGGTTGAACCCAACAAGCTGGATGAACTCCTCCACCCTGTTTTCGACCAGGAAGCTATCACTGCTGCAAAGGTTGTAGCCAAAGGACTTCCCGCCTCACCGGGAGCTGCTACCGGCCAGATCGTGTATCATGCTGATGATGCCGAAGCCTGGGCTGCTGAGGGGAAAAATGTGATCCTTGTTCGTATTGAAACATCTCCTGAAGACCTTAAAGGAATGAACACTGCCAACGGTATCCTTACCGCCCGCGGTGGGATGACCTCTCACGCAGCTGTTGTTGCTCGTGGAATGGGAAAATGCTGTGTTTCCGGTGCAGGTACGGTAAAAATTGATTATAAAACCCGCACCATGACAGTGGATGGAAAAGTTTACCAGGAAGGTGACTGGATCTCGCTGAACGGATCTACAGGGGAAGTGTATGATGGCAAGATTGCCACTATCGATCCTGAACTGAGTGGAAACTTCGGTGAACTCATGACACTGGCAGATAAACATGCTACTATGCTTGTACGCACCAATGCCGACAGCCCGCACGACAGCCAGGTGGCCAGAAACTTTGGTGCCCAGGGCATCGGACTCTGCCGCACTGAACATATGTTCTTTGAAGGCGACCGTATAAAAGCCATGCGTGAGATGATCCTCGCTTCTGATGAAGCAGGAAGAAGGCAAGGACTTGAGAAGCTCCTCCCCATTCAAAGGGAAGATTTTGAAGGCATCTTTGAAGCAATGCATGATCTGCCGGTAACTGTACGTTTACTTGATCCTCCACTGCATGAGTTTGTTCCTCACGAGGAAGAAAACCAGAAAGAGATGGCCGAAGAGATGGGCATCAGCGTAGAAGAAGTAAAACAAAAAGTTGAAGATCTTTCAGAGTTCAATCCTATGCTCGGCCATCGTGGTTGCCGTCTTGGAAACACTTACCCTGAGATCTCTGAGATGCAGGCAAGAGCTATTATCGAAGCTGCCCTCAACCTGAAAGCAAAAGGTGTGAATGCCAAGCCTGAGATCATGATCCCATTAACTGGGACCCTGAAGGAAATGAAAATGCAGGAAGACCTGGTTCGTAATACTGTTGAAAGAGTATTTGAAGAACGTGGCGAGCGCATGGACTACATGGTAGGTACCATGATTGAAGTTCCCAGAGCTGCCCTGACCGCTGACGAGATTGCTAAATCTGCTGAATTCTTCAGCTTTGGAACCAATGACCTTACCCAGATGACCTTCGGATATTCAAGGGATGATGCCGGAAAATTCCTGCCGGTATATCTGGAAAAGGGCATCCTGAAACATGATCCATTCCAGGTTCTTGACCAGGAAGGTGTTGGACAACTGGTTAAAATGGCAGTTGAAAAAGGCCGTCAGACCCGACCCGACATTAAAATTGGTATCTGTGGTGAGCATGGTGGCGAACCTTCCTCAGTTGAATTTTGCAACACGCTTGGTTTCAACTATGTAAGCTGTTCACCTTTCCGTGTGCCCATAGCACGGCTTTCGGCAGCACATGGCGCTATAAAGCAAAAACAGGCTTAAAGCTAACAGCCATACGTTAATAAATCCCCATTGTTTGTTTTTCACAGTGGGGATTTTTCCTTATATTTGTTATATCACCTATGTAAAACCATTAATTCGTTCTTAACCATGGCAGCAGATATTAGTAAGATCAAAGCGGCACTTTCTTCTTATGGTATTCCTGAAGTAGAAGAAATATATTATAACCTTTCTTATGATGAACTTTACAAGCACGAAACTGATCCTTCGCTGGAAGGATATGAACGTGGCTATGTAACTAATTCTGGTGCAGTATCAGTCGATACCGGGGTATTTACCGGTCGTTCACCGAAGGATAAGCACATCGTGGATGAAGAAACCTCCAGGGAACATATCTGGTGGAAGAATCCAAGCAGAAAAGCATCTGATAACAAGCCACTCAGTGAAGAGAACTGGAAAAAAGTATATGCCATAGGTGCCAAAGAATTGACAGGAAAGAAGCTGTACATTCAGGATGGTTATGCAGGAGCTAATAAAGATACCCGGATGAAGATCCGCGTTGTAACTGAGGTAGCCTGGATGGCGCATTTTGTCAAGAATATGTTTATCCGCCCAAGCGAAATGGAACTGGTTGATTTCGAACCTGATTTTGTCATGTTGAATGCCTGCAAAACCGACGATCCTGACTGGAAGGAGCATGGATTACATTCCAAGGTATTTGCTGTTTTCAACCTCAAAGAAAAAAGAGCTGTTGTGGGCGGTACCTGGTATGGAGGTGAGATCAAGAAGGGCTTTTTCTCCATCATGAATTACTACCTGCCACTGAAGGGTATTGCAGCCATGCATTGCTCTGCTAATATGGGCGCTCAGGGTGACACAGCCATCTTCTTTGGCCTGTCGGGAACCGGAAAAACAACCCTTTCAGCAGATCCGAAACGTGCGTTGATCGGTGATGATGAGCACGGATGGGACGATGATGGCATCTTTAATTTCGAAGGAGGATGCTATGCAAAATGCATCAAGCTCCGCGAAGAAACTGAGCCGGACATTTACAGGGCTATCAGGAAAGATGCTCTCGCTGGAAAATGTGGTTTTCGATGCTAATGGCGTAATCGACTTTGATGATAACAGCAAGACGGAGAACACCCGTGTAAGTTATCCGATATACCATATCGATAATATTGTCAAGCCGGTATCCAAAGGCGGACATCCCAAGCATGTGATCTTTCTCACGGCTGATGCATTCGGTGTATTGCCACCGGTATCCAAGCTCACTGAAGACCAGACGATGTATCATTTCCTGAGCGGATATACGGCTAAGGTTGCCGGTACGGAACTGGGAATTAAAGACCCCGTACCCTCATTTTCAGCTTGCTTCGGCGCAGCATTTTTGTTGCATCACCCAACTGTTTACGCCCGCGAACTGGTAAAGAAAATGAAAGAGCATGGCTCTACTGCCTACCTGGTAAACACAGGCTGGGTTGGAGGCCCTCCGGGAGTTGGAGCACGAATGGATCTGCCCTCAACAAGAAAGATCATCGACTCCATCATCAATGGGGTTCTCGACGATGTTGCATACGAACAAACAACTTATTTCCAATTATATATTCCAAAAGGAGTTCCCGGTTGTCCTGCCGGCATCTGTAATCCTAAAAATGCATGGGAAGATAAGGAAGGCTGGGATACGGCTGCCCGTAAGCTGGCTCAGAAGTTCATCGATAACTTTGAGGAATTCACTGACAGCGAAGAAGGAATGCGGCTTGTAGCTGCAGGTCCCAAACTATAAAAAAAGGCTCCCATCGGGAGCCTTTTTTTATATTCGATATTCGTTACTCGTTATTCATTACTCGTTATTCGTTACTCTTTACTGGTTCAGCATAACCGGCATGACGAGCATAAGCAAGTCTTCAGCTTCATTCTCTTTGACCACAGGATGCAGGATGCCTGCCCTGTTTGGAGCTGACATTTCAATAATGATCTCTTCAGTATCTATATTGGTAAGCATTTCCTGCAGGAAACGTGAATTGAAGCCAATCTCAATATCTTCTCCTTCGAAACTGCATGTAAGCCTTTCCTTGGCTTCATTTGCAAAGTCGATATCTTCAGCTGAAAGAACCAGTTCTTTGCCAGAGACCTTAAACCTAACCTGATGAGTCGATTGATTGGCAAAAATTGCCACCCTACGAATAGCATTCAGCAGGGAAACCCTGTCAACAGTAAGTTTATTGGGATTATCAGTAGGAATAACAGCCTCATAGTTTGGATATTTACCATCAATCAAACGACAGGTCATCTTGACATTGGCAAAGATGAATTCTGCATTGGTCTGATTATACTCGATATTTACAGCACCTTCAGCCAATGATAAAATATTCTTCAACTGGTTAAGTGGCTTTCTGGGCATGATAAAAGATGCAGCCTCACCGGCACTAAAGTCTGTTCTTCTATACCTGACCAATTTATGCGCATCGGTAGCAACCCAGGTGATATCATCAGGTGTGAGTTCCATAAAGATACCCGACATCACAGGTCTGAGCTCATCATTACCAGCTGCAAATAAAGTCTTATTGATCGCATTCACCATCAATTCAGTCTCGATAGAGACTGATGTAGTCCCCTCAAGTTCAGGTGCTTGCGGAAACTCATCACTCTTATGTCCACTCAACTTGTATTTTCCGTCACCGGCTGACATCTCCACGCCCAGGGTTTCTTTATTGATCGTAAACTGAACCGGAATATCCGAAAAGGTCTTCAGGGTATCAATCAGAATCTTGGCAGGTATGGTAACGGCACCGGGATCCTCAGCCTTATCCAGGGGAATACTAACAGTCATAGTTGTTTCCAGGTCAGATGCCGTGATCATCAGCGTGTCCTCCTTCAGCTCAAAAAGGAAATCGTCGAGGATGGGTAAGGTGTTACTTGTATTCAACACCCCGCTCAATGCAGTCAGGTTTTTAGACAACAATGAACTTGAAACGATGAATCTCATATGTATTGTTTTTCAGTTATAATTAATTCTTATTTCGCTATGTAAAAATAGGAAATAATTTTGGAAAGTGTGCAATTTACTTAAAATAATGAACTGCCTTAAGTCCTTCGTTTGTATAAAAAGCGCGACTCTGTGCCAGTCATCAGGCGCCTGATGTTTTTCAGGTGCATGACAGGGATGAAAACGGCAACGCCAGCTGATAGCAGAACAAGTGGAATTTCAGTGTTCCCAAACAGATAGTATGAAAGGAATGGAAATGAGATGCATGCAATGATGGATGCCAGGGATACATAGCCCGATAGAAGAAAAATAACGAGAAACACACCAAAGGCAGCGAGACCACTCAATGGATATATAGCCACTCCCACCCCAAGCAGTGTAGCTACCCCTTTTCCTCCCTTAAAGCCGGCGAAGATCGGATATACATGTCCCAGAACTACTGCCACAGCCTGCGCTATTGCCAGGTAATAAAAATATTCTTGTGTAATATAACTATCCGGCAGGAGATATATAAGTTTCACAGCAACCCAGCCCTTAAAAGCATCCATGAGGAATACCGGCAATCCTGCTTTCCAGCCAAGGACACGAAATGTATTGGTTGTACCGGCATTACCGCTTCCCTCCGTGCGGATATCCTTATTAAAAAAGGCCAAGCCGATCCAAAGGGAGAAGGGGATTGAGCCCAGCACGTATGCCAGGAAAAGTATCAGTGCGATATATAGCCAGGTATAATCCATTACTATCTTATTCCATAAATCTCATCCATCTTACGTTTGAAGTCGATCATTTTCCTCCTGCTGGAGATCACAAATTCGTAAGGTATTTCATCGTCCTTTGAATAGATGATCCGTTTGTCTTCACTCAGGTTCAGTATTTCATTGTTGAATCCTTCATCCGATGAAATAGCCTGGAGGATATAATTCCTGTAGCTGAAGAAATACCACTGTCCGTCGGGTAATTCAAAATAAATGTTTACAACGCCAAATCCGCTTGCTTTGCGTTCAATCTCTACATATCCCGGCACCATTCGGTTCACTACTTCTTCACCCACACTGAATATTCCAATGTCGCCATACGAGACCAGGGAGCTTGTCCCGCGATTCCAATGAAATTTCAGATGGTTCAGGAATAGAGTATAATTGATATTTTCAGGTAACTTCCTGACCGTACCAAAGTTCGTAAGATCGGTGATGATCTTATCAACCTCGCCGGCAGGAATTCGTTGTTTCAGAAATGTCAGGAATGCAGGTGAACTCGTTTCTGTCCCCGGAAGGTTGGTTTCACCCAATGCCCTCGTAAACCTCTTTAGTACATTCGCATCAAAAAAGAAATCAAATCCCATCACCAGCTCAAATCGGGTTGAATCCGGAATAATATAATGTGCAGCATGGCCATATAGATCCAGCTCCACCAGAGGCAGTTCCATGCCCAAATCTATCTCCCCTACACCTTCCAATGTACAATTGCTCTTATGCAGGGCAAGATAGTTTGTGAGATCACTTCCTTCCCCGCCTGAGATCCTGAATATTTCCTCCTGCATATCATAAGAAAGTATTCCTTTAGCCTGCAATGCAGTAATATCGTTATCTCTCTTTTGTTTGGTAAAGAAGGCCGGATAGAATCGTTCTGTTTCAGGGGCATACATGATAGCCGTCTTGACAGGTTCTCCATCGGGGCTCCACAAACTGTCGGGCACCGGAATGAGAATATTCTTCGGATCGATGAGCGTATCCATTGAAGCGCGGAAATCATAGTTTTCAAAGCAATCCTGGATCACGCTGAACGAACCATCAAACTGCATAAACTCCTGCCATGATCTCATGGTGACCTGGCCCTGGAAAGAATACCATGGACTCAGCATAAACTGTGCACTATCAGAAACAATTCCTGCAGCATAGGTTCTGCCCATGGTATCTACAGTGATGCTACTCATGAATACCGGGTTTGCGTCACCCAGGGCATCGATATAATCAATCTCACCATTTGCTAAATACTGGTGACTGCTATAAATATTTACATTGGCATTATAAATATGGTGATACCGTGTTGCTGTATCTGTAATGATATCGGCATATCTCAGGGTCTCGATCTGCGCATCCTGCAGGATGTTCAACTTTCCATCACCTGGAAAAACTGCAGCATCAGCAACCCTGATGATCTTTACATCTTCAGCATAAATAATGTTTTTTTGCAGATCATAGCTGGCACTTGTACTGAAAAAGCGCAATGAATCCTGCATGGGATGCGTTGAAATGAACTCCGAACCTGCCAGGTTCAGATCCATCAACTGGGTCATCGACATATTGTTGATGTCGGGGATCTCTTCCACGATATTGTTCTTCAGCTTCATTAGCTGCTCATCCATCTCCCATTCGATCTCATCCATATAGCAAACAAACTTATTGAAAGGAATATCGACCAGTGATGAGATCCCTGTAGAAATAAATTTGCCATTACGCTGATCAAAGTCCAGGTCGGTGCGATAATCGTTTGTAAAGAAAGCCAGTGTGTTGAAGGATGTATCGGAATAGAGGCTAAAGTCGGAGGTATCAGCCCACATACTATGATGCCCGAAATTAAAGTCAGACGATTCAATCATTGCACGTTCAAAAATAAATTCACCTTCCCCGGTCAAGCCTTCCGGTGTTACCGATATCATCCCGCTCAATAAAGCAGTACTATCATACATCCGGAATGGCTCATCAAGTACGCTTATTTCCATCAGGTTTGAATCAGGGAACCACATCTGATTAGCCTTTCCAATCGAAACATCGGCATATTCGACATCTCCCATCGCTTCTTCAATCGAAAAATTCTCAGTAACAGCAACCACAGAATCAGTGTAGAAATCCATCTGCAACGACTTTGTTTGAGAGCTCAGAAAATCAAGCGTGCCGGCTCCATGCAAGCCACTGTTGTCCATGATGACAGTATCATAAAATGTTGCTTTACCATCATATAGTGGCAGACCCTCTTCCGCTGTAATGCTTTCAAAACCAAGCGAATTATCAGGCATAACTTTGAGGGATTCCTCAATAGGCGGCATGATCCCACCGCTGGCAAGATAACCTTTAAAACTCAGGCCCGTGGTTGAAAAGTTATCCAGGCTGTCGAGAGTAAAGGGTTCAAGTTCATAATAAAACTTTTCCCGGTCGTAGGTGCCGTTACCCATGGTTTTATTATCATAAAACACATATGAATAGTCCATGCTGGTGAAGATAGGGTACTGGGGATATGTTTTTATTCCGGATTTATTACCTGGCTTATCGATCATCATATAGCCATTCATATTTTCCACCATGGCCTGAACCCGGTAATATCTGGGCTCTTTTAGTTTGCCCGTGGTATCAGGGATACGAACAAAAAAGCTCATGGAGTCGATCTGAGGCAAACTGATCATAAATGTGTCGTAAACAAATGAACAATCATGTCCATAGAACTCGAACAGGCCTGCCCTGACCTTTCCTGAGAAAGAAAAATCCTTATTTTTTCGCAATATGATCTCCTCATTGTACGGGTAGATATATACACCCTGGGAGTCGCTCAGTGAAATTTCAGGAACCCCACTGATCACCATGTCGAAAGTGGCCAGTTCTACAATAGCATTTCTCTTATCCACAGTTTCAGACGTGAAGTGGATCACATCGTAATCTTTCGCCTTATTATGAGCAAGCAGGTAATCATACAGGCGAGGCTTGATCTGTGCCTCTCTCCTGTCGGAGTTGTATACTACAAGCCCCCGAGCCTCAAGCAGAAGCAGCATGGATACGGCCTGTTCAGCAGGTTTTTTAATGAAATCGGCAAAGGCACCAACCTTCACAATATCAGTAGAATAACGCTCAGAATATTTCTTCACCTGCACCAGCGGGCTGATCTCATCGATTCCCTGAAGCTTATAGTATTCGTATTCTGAATAATATTTATCTGATTCAAAGGTGATTTTGCTAGTCTGGCTAATCCCCCTGACCATCTCAAAACTGATTTCCTCAGAATCCATCACCCAATAAAGGGCCTCGCTGTACATATCTACATCGTGATAAGCATCAAAAAAAGGACTCTGGGCTATACCCCTGTTCAGCCTTACCAGGCTAAGCACCTTGCTGATGTTATCATAACGCATCTGCAGCCCTGGATGATAAATGGAATCAGTTCCAAAATAGATAGAAAATGAAGCCGGTGCAGATACGATCTCATCTTCCTCCAGTTCGAAAAGCAGGGAACGGATCACAGCAAAATATTCGCCACCCTTCTTAAATATAAATCGTGCCGGCTGCTCTCCTTCTCCTGTAAAGACCACCTTGCGGCCATACATGCCAATCCCTCCATAAAAATTGATATTCTCATAGAGCCCAATTACTTCATAATCTTTTAAATAAGAATCGAAACGTGGATAGGATGCCCTGTCCCCAGGTGGACTGGAAAGGACCTTCTCCGTAATAGATCCGGGAATTGGGAAATCAAAGAATCTCTTATCATGAAACACGGCAGAATCTGCAGTAAAGGAGAGTGTCTTCAAGTCCACATCATAGGATCTGATATCTGCATATACTTCATCTTCATCGAAACCTGCCCTCTGCCATGAGATCTTACCTTCATGGCCACTAAAGTATTGATTGGAGATGTAATATCTTCCTTTAGTATTTTCAATAACAGTGCTGTCCTTGCCTGTAGAGCAGACCAGGTCTAGTTCAGGAAATTCGATGTACAGAAGGCTGTCGTAGGCGAATGAAAACTTTCCATTCCTGAAATACCATGCCCTGGATCTAGATTCAAAAAGAATAGACTTTGCGAATAAGTTTTGCGTGTACTCAAGGAAGTCAGATACAGGCTTTGATGATCGCTGAGTGGCGATTGTATCGAGTTCGCTGAGCCAGGTTTCCAGGCTTTCATCAGATTGCTTTGATCTGACAAACATTACCAGGGTGCTGACAAAATCATAGAAATGCGGATAAGACCGCATGCCTTTGCTGAGCATTGTATTGCTGACCTCATAGATCTTATCCCGGTGATGTGGCTTGAAATAGCCCGATTCCCAGACACCGGAAAAATTTTCCAGCAATGCTTCCCCTTCAGCAAGGTAATCCTTATTACTTGTGTACTGAAGAATCGTGCTAATGTCGAGGAAATAGTCATTCTTATTAGAATGAACTTCCTTGATCATCTGAGCATGAGCAAAGAGTGGCCCCACGATCAGCAGAAGCACGAAAACAGATTTATGTATCGTTTTCCTCACACCCATTGGCTCATTGACTGATAAAAGTTGCGGCCATCCAATTGTTTTTCACACAGGTACTCTCCAGTTGGAGACCCGATGCCTTTGCCTTTTCCTCGATCAGCGGGAGGTCATCTAAATAAAACCCGCTCATCATCAGGGTTCCCTGTTTTACAAGCACATTGGCATAGTTCGGGATATCCTGTAGTAGTATATTACGGTTAATATTAGCAAATATTATATCAAACTCCCTGTTTTCCAACAAAGAGGCATCTCCCTGCAGCACTTCTATCTCTGCTGCGGCATTCAGGCTGATATTGTCGAGCGAATTCCGGTAAGCCCATTCATCATTGTCGATGGCAAGAACACTGGCAGCGCCCATTTTTAAGGCAAGAATGGCAAGAACTGCTGTTCCGCATCCCATATCCAGCACCCTTTTACCTTCTAAATCCATTTCTGCGATCAGCATCAACATCTGCTCCGTCGTCTCATGATGTGCTGTACCAAAGGCCATGCGAGGTTCAATGATCAGATCATATTCAACACCTGCCATGGCAGGATGAAAGGGAGCCCTGACGATGAGTTTTTTGCCGATGACAACCGGCTGATAATCCGACTCCCAGGCCTCATTCCAGTTTTTATCCTCTATAATGCTGACCACCTCTGCCGGGATGCCTTCTTTCCGGAGCATTTCTTCTATGTCCCCGGAACCCTCGTTACCCATTTCCTTGTAGGCCAACACATAGCCTTCCTCTTCCAAGAAGCCATCAAATCCCAGGCCATCCAGCTGAGCAATGATCATATCGGCACTGGATCCTTCCGCAGAGGTGATGACCCGAAGTTCAATAAATTTTTTCACTGGCATCAGGCTGATCTGAGGATTGAAAGGAAATCGTCAACTTTGAGGGAAGCACCACCAATCAATCCGCCATCAACATCTGCCTGTGAGAAAAGCACTTTGGCATTATCTGCATTGCAGCTTCCACCATAAAGGATGATACACTCATCAGCAATTTCTTTAGAGTATTTTTTAGCCACCAATGCCCTGATAAAAGCATGCATTTCCTGTGCCTGTTCAGGGCTGGCAGTTTTTCCTGTGCCAATGGCCCATACTGGTTCATAAGCAATGACCAGCTTCCTGAAATCATCTTCTTCCAGGTGGAAGAGCCCTTCCTCCAATTGTGTACTGACCACGTCCATATGGAGGTCATCTTCACGATCGTCGAGCAATTCGCCACAGCAAAAGATAGGCTTAATATTGTGTTTCAGCAGGATATCAGTCTTATCCGCCAGCTCCTGGTTTGATTCATGAAAGTATTGCCTTCTTTCAGAATGGCCAATGATGCAATAATCAACCTCTACTGACTGAAGCATGGCAGCAGAGATCTCTCCGGTAAAGGCACCTTTTTCATGCTCACTTACATTCTGTGCTCCCACAAACAAAGACTTTCCTGAGGCCATATCAGTGGCCAGTTCCAGGTATAAGGCGGGTGGGCAAACCACTGCATCGACATGAGCCGGAATGCCATTATTCCCTATTTCTTCCAGGATACCGGCCAGGAGGTCATCGGCTTCGCCAAAGGTCATATTCATCTTCCAGTTTCCTGCAACTATCTTTCTTCTCATTTTTTCTAAATTTATAAATAATGTATATCATGCTATCCTGACCCGTGGGTCGAGCATGCCGTAAATAATGTCCACAAAAATATTAATTAAAACCAGGATGACGGAAATAAACAGCACCGCCCCCATGATCACCGGGAAATCATACTTTTCCAGTGCATCCACGATCACCACACCAACACCTTTCCAGTCGAAAACATATTCAACAAATACAGCCCCTGCCATGAGCGAAGCAAACCATCCTGAAACAGCTGTGATCACAGGGTTCATGGCATTTTTAAGGGCATGCTTAGCTATGACCCTGAACTTTGTCAGGCCCTTGGCCCTGGCGGTGCGTATATAATCCTGGCCCAGTACATCGAGCAGTGATGATCGGGTGAGTTCAACAACTATCGCCAGCGGACGGATGCCCAGGGTCAATGCAGGCAGGATAAGATTCTTCAGGTCGAGGTATTCACCCCGCCCATAATCATCAACAGAGTACAGACTGCCAAACATATTCAAACCGGTAAATTCAACCAGCACAAATGCAAAGATCCAGGCATTCAGGATAGCCGCAAAAAATGAAGGTATCGACATCCCCAGCACTGAAAAGACCAATGCCACCCTGTCGAGAATGATATTTTTCTTTACGGCCAACAGCACTCCTATCCCTACCCCAAATATCAGGGCAAAGAGTATTGAGACCCCTGCCAGCAGCATGGTTTTCGGAAAGGCCTCAGTCAGTATTTCCGACACCTTACGTTGCGACTGGTATGAGCGCCGCAGATATGGTTTTTTCAGGTAGACGGCAGAGGTACCAAGCGGGATCAGCTTATTGCCCGTATATTTTTCTTCATCGTAATACCAATAACTATCTGTATTCCTGGCATTATGAATAGAAATTGGGGAAATGTCGTTCAAAAAATTGAAATACTGTACATGCAATGCTTTATCCCGGCCCAGGTCCTTATTGATGGCCTCCACCGATGCAATGTCGGCACGCTGGCCCAGCATCATGCGGGCCGGGTCGCCGGGCAGAATGTTAAAGAGAATGAACACAACCGTGACCACACCCAGCAGGACCAGGAGGCCATACCATAATCGTTTAATGATGAAGCGCAGCATGAGGCTTATTCATTCATGAATATTTCTTTTACTTCCTGATAATCAGGAAAATCATTGTAATGCCATTTTTCAATTACAATCCCGTCTTTCATCAGGATGAGGCCGGGGTTGGCTCTGACCATAGTTTTTAATACGATATCATCAGCATAGTAAAATTCAAGGTGCTCATCAAGCAGGAGCTCTTCCCTGTACATTTCAACCACTTCCGGCAGGCTGCTGGTGACCACAATAAAGGAATAGCCTTCTGTATCAGCTTCGATGAATAGAGATTTTGCCTTATCAAAAGCATCTTTGTCGGCCTTATCCATGTCATATGCGATCAGTAAAAACTGAAAGTCAGGGTTTTCAATAAAAACTTCAGTCTGGTCTTCACCCTCACTGCTCTCAAGCATCAACTCATGTGCTTTCAATACCTCAGAATCATCGATCCGCTGATCAACAAATTCCCACTCAGCCATCCAAACGGTATCCTGCCAGGGAAGATCTGACGAAATAAGCTCCTGCTCCTCGCCTGTAATATTATTCTTATAGGTGAGGTACACTTTGGCTTCTCCGCCACCTTCAGGCACCATATCATTACCAACCTTCCATTCCCTGAAATCGATCACGGGAAGGTGGTTGATATTATAATTGGAGAACCATACAAAGCCAATGACGGAGACGGTAAGAACGGTAAAGCTGTATAGAAAAGCACTGGGTGGTTTGAATTTCTTCCTTCCAAAAAAGATGATGGCTGTAAGAATGATAAGGACAATATTTTTATAAAAGGTCTCCCAGTTGGTGAGCTTAATAGCATCGCCAAAACAACCGCAATCAGGCACAGGTTCCCAGATGGCATCTACCATGGTTAGCAGTGTAAAAAATATCATCAATGGGAACAATATCCAGGACGTTTTCTTTATGGCTGCATTAAAGAGCAATGAAATACCAAGAATAAACTCAATGGTGGAAAGGAAAACTGAAAGGAACAAAGCCAATGGGATGGCCCATTCAGTGCCGTAGGCAATAAAATAATCTTCTATACGATAGGCCGTGCCAAGGGGGTCCACCCCTTTAACAATGCCTGAAAATATAAATACCAGACCGACCAGCAGCCGGCTGAAATTCCTTAGAAATTTCATACTTATTCTTCTTGAAGTTGAATGAGTGCGAAAACAGCGTAATTAATGATGTCGTAGTAGTTGGCATCCAGACCTTCAGACACATATGTCTTTCCGTCGTTATCCTCTATCTGCTTTATTCTGAGCAGTTTCATAAGGATGATATCGGTCAGTGAACTCACCCGCATATTACGCCATGCTTCATCATAATCATGATTTTTATTGAGCATAAGGTCTTGTGCAGCATAAATATATTTATCATACAATTCTATACCGGTCTTTTCATCAAGATCCTCCTCATCGGCAACACCCAGGTCGAGTTGTATCAGGGCCATAACAGAATAATTGATGATCCCAATGAATTCAGGTATCGAGCCTTCATCTACTTTGCTCACCCCTTTGCTTTCTATACTTCTGATCCTGCTGGCTTTGATGTAGATCTGATCGGTTAGAGAAGGTGTGCGCAGTATGCGCCATGCAAAGCCATAATCCTTCATCTTCTTTGTAAAAACCTCCCTGCAGAGAATCACTACATTTTCAAATTGTTGCGTGGTTTTGTCCATCATTTTAGTAAATTAGCAGACAGTTCGGGCCTGTCCCGACAAAGCGATAAAGGTACATCATTTTCAGGAATCATCTCGATGAATACAACAGCAAATTTTCCCGATCTTACCCACCCTGTAGTGATGGGTATCCTCAATGTAACGCCTGATTCATTTTTTGATGGCGGTAGCTACTCTGACGTAACAGCGAGCCCTCGACAGAGTAGGACATATGATCAAATGCCGGGAGCATCCATCATCGATATCGGTGGGGTGTCAACAAGGCCGGGAGCTGAAGAAATCAGTCCGGAAGATGAATGGACTCGTATCGATTCAGTGCTTGACTGCAGTAAGAAAAGATTATCCGGATATCTGTCTTTCTGTTGATACATTTCATTCCGGCGTAGCCGAAAAAGCACTTGATGCAGGTGCGGACATGGTCAACGACATTTCAGGAGGAACCTTTGATACCAAATGCAAGCCTTAATAGGGAAATGGAATGTGCCATTTGTGATCATGCATATTCAGGGCCAGACCCGGAAACATGCAAAAAAAACCATATATGATGATGTAGTTGAAGAGATCAACTACTTTTTTGAGAATCAAATCAAAACCTTTCAGAAGCATGGGGCATCAAAATTCATCATCGATCCGGGTTTCGGATTTGGAAAAACCATGAACATAATTATTCCCTGCTTAATAATCTTCAACGCTTTTTGCGGAACCTTTGAATATCCCGTTCTGGCAGGAATATCGCAGGAAGTCGATGATCAACAAGGTCCTTGGGACCAATCCGGATGAGGCTTTGAACGGAAGCACTGTTTTAAATACCATTGCAGTGTTGAATGGAGCAAAAATACTGAGGGTGCATGATGTGAAGGAAGCGGTGGAAGTGGTTAAGCTTGTTGGGATGCTGGATTCTGGATACTAGATGCTGGATGCTGGTTCCTGGATACTGGATCCTGGATGCTGGATACTGGATGCTGGTTTATTCTGATTTTTCTTCTTTTTCTTCTTTTGGAAGGGGATTTTCACCAAATTCTGTTTCCAGGAATGATTTCAACTCAGCAACTGTTGCTTTGGAAACCAGTTTTCCGTCTACAGAATATGAGATTTTTCCTGTTTCTTCTGAAACCACAACAGCAATGGCGTCGGAAACTTCGGTTATACCAACTGCAGCCCTGTGACGCAGGCCAAGCCGTTTGGGTATATCTGTATTCCCTGATACCGGAAGGATGCATGTAGCCGCCACTATGGTATTCCCACTGATGATTACTGCTCCATCATGCAATGGTCCCTGTCCGTAAAAGATATTTTCTAACAATGGGGTCGAAAGGCGAGCTTCTATCACCTCCCCTGTATTGACATACTGTTTAAGTTCATTTTTCCTTGTCAGGATCAGCAGGGCACCTTGCTTCATTTCCGACATGCTGTTGCAAGCCAATACGATAGCATTGGCATCTATTCCAGGCTGACTGTCTAAATTCAGTCGCCAGAACAGGAACCTTTTGCCTTTTCTGCGCATGAAAGTCGATGTGCCCAGAGCCAGCAGGAATCGTCTGATCTCAGGCTGAAAGATCACGATCAACGCAATAAAACCCACGCTGATGAAAGCACCCAGTATCTGGCTCAGCAATTCCATTTGCAGGGCATTTACCACCTGCCAGATCAGTACCACGGCTACGATACCAAAGAAAATATTAATGGCAACAGTTCCCTTGAGCAGTTTGTATAACTCATACAAAAGCACAGCCACCAGGAAGATATCGATGATATCAATCCACCTGATCTGAATAAAACCGGTGATAAATAGGTCCGTCAAAACTGATTTATTTCATTATACTCTATATAAACGGAAAGGGTTCTAAAAGTGCCTAAAATACTTAGAATGCCTAGAGTACTTAAAGTTCATAATCTACTACTGCGGTGCTTTCCATGACCTCATACAGGAGTTCAAGAACCTTTTTATGTTCCGGATGCACCCGGTATATCTCAAGGGTTTCCATGGAATCAAATTCTGAGGTGAGAACCAGGTCATATGCTGATGCTTTCGTGCTCAGATTCATTCCCACCTCCATGCTCAAAAGTTCTGGTATTTTGCCCATCAGTCCTTCGATGGCAGATCTCAGCTTTTCTGCATTTGAATGTTTTTCTTCCGGACTTCCTGCCTCGCTAAGCCGGATCATGACAATATGTTTGATCATTTTATCTTCGTATTAACGATATCTAAAATTTCTTTTTCTGTTTGCAGTGCTTTTTTCTCAACTTCCGCTCCGCGTGAAAGCAGGTCATTTACAAATTCTTTATCATCCACGCCATCGGCATTGATCTTCACATTGAGGTAAGCACCCATCACGGCAGTTCGAGCACATAGTGTTCCAACGCCTGCATCAGAGACTGATGCTTCCAGGCCATTTTCAGCCATGGCTTTCATTACCTCCATGGAAGCCAGTGAACGTTCCATCACCCTGAATGGGATCTCCATGGCATATTTTGATGCATCCTGTATAGCGGCATGCCGGGCGGCCTTTTCGTCTTCAGTTTTCTTTGGCAGGCCAAAGCCTTCCATGATCTTATTGAATGCCCGTGTGTCTTCATCTACCAGGAACAAGAGCTCATCTTTCAAGGCCTGTCCTTTTTCGGCCCAGTCCGAATATTCTTCCCAACGATCATCCCAGCCACGTTTATGCGCCGATAGATTAGCTACCATAGTTCCGAGCGATACTCCAAGCGCACCAACGTAAGCAGAGATAGAACCTCCACCCGGAGCCGGTGATTCGCTGGCAGTCTCATCTGCAAAATCACAGAGGTCCATATCAACAAGTTTATCCCCATCTTCATCACTGATCATGTATTCGATGATCTTCTCTTTAGGATTAAAAACTTTTAGGTCATCCAATCCCATCGACAGGATGGCGATCTTCAGCAATTCCTTATCTGATACCCCTATAGAACGTTTTTGCTTTTGGAGGAAATATTTACCAGCATCCAGCATGGCTTGCAGCGGGATAAGTCCCACCAGTTCAGATCCTGTAACCCTGATGCCACGAGCTTCTGCCTTATTGCAGGTTTCATCGAAAGCTACATGTACCGGTGTAATATTGATATTCGTTAGGTTCATTGAGATCTGCGCAACACCATATTCCTCGATAAACCAACCTATGGCTTTCACTGATTTCAGTGTACCCGGGATCATGACGTTATTGCCATGCTCGTCTTTGATGGCCTTTCCAAGCAGAGAGTCTCCCTCTCTTTTCGGGCGACCACGCTCACGAATATCGTAAGCAATTGCGTTTGCCCTGCGTGTGGAAGTGGTATTCAGGTTCACGTTAAAAGCCACCAGGAAGTCACGGGCACCTACGGCCGTCACCCCTGCTCCGGCATTAAACTTGGCGGGACCGAAATCAGGTTTCCAATGCGGGTCTTTCAGCTTCTCTGGCATGCCTTCATACTCACCCGAGCGACAATTGGCCAGGTTGCGGCGCTCCTCAGTAAAAGCAGCATTTTCATAACAATAAATCGGAATATTAAGCTCATTCCCAATCCTTTCAGCAAGCTTTCGTGCATATTCGACGGTTTCTTCCATACTGATATTGGCTACCGGTACCAGAGGGCATACATCTGTGGCCCCCATACGGGGATGTTCTCCTTTATGCTTGCTCATATCAATCACCTCTGCGGCTTTCTTCACTGCTCTGAATGCTGCTTCAATAACATATTCAGGCTCGCCTACCAGTGTAACCACAGTACGGTTTGTGGCAGCACCCGGATCCACATCAAGCAGTTTAACACCCTCAGAGCGTTCAATTTCATCTGTGATCTGTTTGATCACTGCCATATCCCTGCCTTCACTAAAGTTAGGCACACATTCGATTAATTGTTTCATATTATTTTTTAATTCATTGATTTATTTACACTTATATAAGGTTTGGGGCTTGGGGCTTGAGGTATGGGGCAACTCCAAACTCTAGTCACTCTAGGCACTCTAGGCACTTCTCTCTACTACCACTTCCCCATTCAAAATAACTTTCTCCACTTTATTACTGCCATAAGCATAGGGAAGGTATTCATATGAGGGCATCTCGTTAGTGAGAATGAGGTTTGCCTTCTTTCCTTTACCAATGCTTCCATATTCTTCACTCAAGCCCATGGCATAAGCCCCGTTAATGGTCACTGCGTTGATAGCCTCTTCCGGCAGCATCCTGTAGGCAATGCTTCCTAAGGAGAGGATCAATTGCATATTACCTGAAGGGGAAGAACCGGGGTTAAAATCACTGGCCATGGCTACAGGCAGGCCTGCATCGATCATCTTGCGGGCAGGAGCATAAATCAATCCGAGGAAAAAAGATGCCCCCGGAAGCAGTGTTGGCATAGTCTCTGACCCCAGCAATGCATTGATCTCATCATCACCCGTATATTCAAGGTGATCAACAGATAGTGCATTATATTTTACTCCCACCTGCACCCCTCCTGAGAAATCGAGCTCATTGGCATGTATCTTTGGCCGGAGGCCGTATTTCATCCCGGCATTCAGGATGCGGTCAGTATCTTCAACAGTGAAGAATCCACGGTCACAGAATACATCTATATATTCGGCAAGTTCTTCTGCAGCCACACGTGGAATCATCTCATTGATCACAACATCCACATATATTTCCTGCCTTCCCTTATACTCTTCAGGGATGGCATGTGCACCCAGGAAAGTAGAAATGATCCTGAGAGGAGAAAGCTCTTTCAGCTTCCTGATCACCCTCAGCATCTTCAGTTCATCTTCAGTATTCAAACCGTAGCCGCTTTTGATCTCTACGGCACCCGTGCCTTGTCCCATGATCTCATTTAAACGCAATAGGGCCGACTCAACGAGTTCTTCTTCAGTGGCCTCATGCATTTTTCTGGCAGAATTCAATATCCCCCCACCTCTTTTGGCAATCTCTTCATACGACAGGCCTTTGATCTTATCGATATATTCAATCTCCCTGCTGGCAGGGTATACAAGATGTGTGTGTGAATCACAAAAGGCCGGCATCAGGAATTTTCCTCCACCATCTATCTCAGTAAGGCCATCTAGAGCATTTCCGAGGCTTCCTTCCAGGGTATCCATACTCCCAAAATCCAGGATACGATCACCTTCGGTAAGCAACCAGGCATTGTTGATCTGAGGAAGCTCAGCCATATTCTTGCCTTCTACCTTAATAACACCTTCATCACGAAGCTGGAGGATAGATTTTATATTCTTGATTAGTAATGACATAAAGCAGGAGCTTGTGCATGATCAATTGAGCAGCGAAAATAATAAAAATCGCGGAACACTTAGCTATTACGACAGAAGATTTAAGTGTCTTCTCAGTGCAACCAATCGAGGTATTGTCATGTCTGTATAAATAGGAAACGTTCTTTAATAATTATTAAGATTATCAAGCACAAATAAAGTATTATATATATATTTGCGATCGATTGAAACAAAACAAATTAATTTATACTATGAAAAAGATTCTACTACTGACCCTTAGCCTGGTTGTTCTGACCTTTTCGAGCGGAATGGCAGGTGAAGTAACCAAGAAGGATGCCCAAAAAGTTGCGCTTAATGCCTACTTTGAAAAAATCAACCAGTATGACAATGGAATTTCATTTGCTGAGGTTTCCATTATTGATGAGTACACCAGGTACCTGGATGGCACAGCTGCTTTTTATGCATTCGACTTTGCGACCGGCGGTTTTGTGATCGTATCTGCTGAAGATGTACTTAACCCGGTCCTGGGTTATTCTTTTGAAGGTGAATTCCCAAAAGGCGAGCATGCATACGTATACAGCAGTTTCCTGCAGACCTACGTGGACCAGGTAAGCTTCATCCGTGAAAACAATATTATTGTTGAAGATGCCATTTCAGCCGAATGGAAGCATTTGCTTACCAATGATGTGGCAAACCTGAACATCATGAAGGATCCTAAAGATGTTGACCCACTGCTAACAGCTATGTGGAACCAGGATGACCCATATAACTTCATGTGTCCTGAAGACAACTCAGGCCAAGGCGGACATGCTTATGTTGGATGTGTAGCCACCGCAATGTCGTTGATCATGCACTATTGGGGATATCCTATTCACGGTGAGAATGAACATACTTATACTCCTGAAGATCACCCAGAGTACGGACCACAGTATGCTAATTTCGAAGACACATATTATGCCTGGGATGGCATGCAGGATGATATTGACACCAAAAACCCATATCCCATTGCTGAAATCGGATATCATTGTGCCGTTGCCACGAATATGAACTTTGGTCCTGACGGATCGGGTACATACAGTTATTTAGTAGCAAACAGATTGGCTTATTTCCTGAGGTATGATGCTCCGGTATATTATAAGAAAGAAGATTATAGCTTAACAAACTGGCATAACATGATCTATAATGATATTGACCAGTCATACCCTATTTATTATTCTGGTGTATCATCTTCAGGCGGCGGACATGCCTTTGTTCTGGATGGTTACCAGGGAACAGACTTCCATTTTAACTTTGGATGGAGTGGATCCGGTAACGGTTATTATTCTCTTTACGACGTGAATAGCTATAGCCTGCAGCAGCAGATGGTGGCAAACTTCATTCCAACTGATCCTGCATATCCTTATTACAACACCAGTCAAAAGGTGATCACACAATTATCTGGACAGTTTACAGATGGAAGCGGCCCTGTTGAAGATTGTCTTCCTAATAATGAAGCCAGCTGGCTCCTGGACCCACAAACAGATGTGGATTCAATTTCAGACATTACCCTGTATTTTGTTGATTTTGAACTTGGATCAGGGGACTTCCTGAGAATATATGATGGTGGAACAACATCAGCCACTATGCTGGGTGAATACACAGGAAGCACATTGCCTGACGAACTTACTTCTTCGGGGAACCAATTGCTGATCACACTGAGCACAGATGGCAGCGGCAATGGCCCGGGCTTTAAAGCTGAGTTTGATGCCCACCGCCCGGTTTATTGCGGCATGGACATCTTTACTGACCCTATAGGTACTTTCGATGATGGCAGTGGATCATTCCACTACAATCCCGGTGATATTTGCCTGTACCAGATCCAACCACCTGATGCTACTGAGATCACCATCACATTTAACTCATTTGAAACTGAAGCTGACGGCGATATTCTGAAGGTATATAATGGCGGCAGCCTGATGGAAACATTTAGTGGTAATGTTATACCTGACGCAATAGTAGTACCATCAGGCAATGCTGTTCTCAGATGGCAAACCAATGCTTTCGTTCAAATGCCGGGATGGGAAATCAGCTATGAAATAGGCAATGTAGGAGTAGAAGAGCCAGAAGCCTTTGCTGAGGTAGAAGTATTCCCGAACCCTGCTACAGATGCTCTTAACGTAAACTTCCACCTGGAAAACAGCCAGAGCATTGAAGTACGCCTGGTTAATGTTACGGGAGAGGCCATCTATACTGATAAACTTACCAATGTTTCCGGTACTGTGAACCACAAGATCGATGTCAGCAGCTTTGCCAAAGGCATCTATATCCTGAACCTCACATCAAGCGCAGGAACTGTAAACAAGAAGATCATTATCAAATAAATAAAATATTGATTGTGGCAGAAGAGGCCACATCGCAATCAAAGGAGAAATCTGGCAACAGCTTTCTCCTTTTTTCATTTCCCCATTGATTTTCTTACTTTTGTTAGGTACACAAACAATCCAACCCATGAAAAAAATCCTACTAGTCATCTCCTTTCTGGCTGTTGCTTCCCTCCTCTTTGCAGGAGAAATAGATAAATCCACTGCTAAAAAGGTAGCCGTGAATTTCTTCTATGAACGAATCGACCAGTCAAAAACTGATTATTCAAATTTAGCAAGCGATGAGGTCTATTCATTAAATTTGAATGGAAAGACCATGATCTATGCTATAAATATCAGTAGAGGAGGATTTGTCCTGGTTTCTGCCAACGATAAGCTGAGACCTGTAGCGGGTTATTCCCTCACCGGAAGATACACCAACCTGGGATTGCCTCCTCAACTGGAAGACCTCATCCATCAATATAAACTTCAGATCAACGAAGCCATCGAAAACCAATTCCCGGCCAATAATGAGATCAATGAGATGTGGAAGAGATTAAAAACTGATGATCCATCTGAACTAAGATCTCTGAAATTTGAGAAAGAAGTAGAGCCCATGCTTACAACGACCTGGGATCAGGGCTCCTATTACAATGAGATGTGTCCGGAGGACCCACAGGGGCTCGGAGGTCATTGCTATGCAGGATGTGTGGCCACAGCCCTGGGGCAGGTGGTAAATTACTTCCGCTGGCCGGAAACAGGCACCGGATCATATTCATATGAATGTCCTCCCTACGGAACACTCACAGCAAATTACGGCGAAACTACATATGAATGGGACAAAATGGCCACCAGCCTGAACAAAAGCAACCTACCTATTGCATTGCTTCTTTATCACCTGGGCATAGCCTGTGATATGGTTTACGGGCCGGACGGATCAGGTATGTATAATCATAAGGCAGCCTATGCACTTGCGGACCTTTTTCAAGTATTCACCGGAAACTGTTTACGTTTATCGCGACAGCACGACCCTCGACTGGGACAGTTTGCTGATCACACATCTCGACAGAGAAATACCCTTGTATTATGCAGGCTGGTCAGTACCGAATATCAATGGGCATGCCTTTGTTTGTGATGGCTATCAGACAGGCAACTACTACCACTTCAACTGGGGCTGGAGTGGTTCTTACGACGGATATTTCTATACCGATAACCTCTCCCCCGGCGGATCCAACTTCAACCTTGCCCAGGAAGTGATCATTAACGGATTTCCCGACACCAATGCATACAGTTATCCTTATTATTGCATGGGTGACAAATTCTGGCTAGACTGCCTGGAGGGAACCATCGATGACGGCAGCGGCCCGGTTTATGATTATACCTCAGATGCCAGCTGCAGCTGGCTGATTGCTCCGGAGGATTCAGTAGACTATATTGCACTGGAATTTTTGAATTTTAACACTGACAATGGAGATATCCTTACTGTCTATGATGGCGATAATACCTCTGCACCTGTTCTGGGCACTTTCCAGGGCACTGATATACCGGAGAATGTCGTCTCAACATCAGACAAGGTTTTGATCACCTTTACTTCTGATGCATCAGGTGAAGCTCCGGGATGGCTGTTAAGTTATGAATGTGCAATACCCGTATATTGCCCTGGCATAAGCATAATTGATGAACAATCCGGATATCTCACTGATGGCAGCGGCCCAAGGGATTACCATAATAATACGAACTGCTTCTGGATCATCGAACCACCCGGAGCCAGCGAGGTCACCATCTATTTCACTGATTTCCATACAGAGGAAGGAAATGATGGTGTGAAGGTCTTCAATTCAGAAACGAATGAGGTTCTTGCATTGCTGTTTGGCGATATCAACCCTGACCCCATTACATCTCCTTCAGGGAAAATGGCAGTAAGGTTCACTACAAATGCTACCATTACAGCTCCCGGCTGGGATGCATACTATGAAACCGACCTGGTAAGTCTTGGAGAATTCTTACTTGAGGAAAGCCTGAAGATGTTCCCAAACCCTGCCACAGAGCATGTCAGCTTATCCTTTCTATCTGATAGTCAGGAAACAGTCAATATTAGCATATAGTAATATAAGTGGCAGGAAATGGTTAAACAAGAAATTTGAGCCTGAATGCGGGTTTGAATACAACAGCATCGATGTTCACGATCTGGATGCAGGCATTTACCTGCTCAAACTGGAATAATTCGGGAGAATCGAGCTTACAGAAAACTAATCATTCAGTAAGAGGCTGTTATTGTTTTCAAGGCACTCCATCAATTTCTTCTTAAAGCGCCAGCATGTCATCTGTCTTGTTTCAAGCATGCGAGAGAGTTCGTATGAAGAAATGTCAGGCCGATGGCAGACTTTGTACATAAGTTCGAAGGCTGATGGCAGTGGGAACTTGCATGCATGAAAAACGGTATGCGCTCTTGCTGATTCTTCGCTCTTGCATCTTGTACACCTTCTCGAAAAGGGCTTCTTTCCGCTACAATAATTGGTGTTTCCACATTTTCGGCAAACAAAACCCTTACTCCATTTTGTGTCCGACAGGAAGGCAAGGCACTGTTCTTCCGTTGTAAAATCATTGTGAAATTGGACCGGAGCAATATGTTTGAATAAGTTTTTCATGACAATTTTGTCAGTTCCACGTTTTGGAACAATTATTGACAAAGATAAAAAAAAGTGATACTATTGCGATTTATTTTTTAATCATTACCTTTGCAAATCAATTAAATATAAAATAATAATGAAGAACTTCAGAACCATCTTATTTCTACTTGCAGCCATAGTGGCAGTAAGCTGTAGCAATTCAACAGAGACAAAAGCCCAGTCGGATAAATCGACTCAGGCCAGTGATGTAAAAGCCGCAGACGGAAAAACCATACACATGGATAAAGCTATGTTCATCGAACGTGTAATGGATTTCGAAACCAATAAGGAAGAATGGGTTTATCTTGGCGACAAACCTGCCATCATCGACTTTTATGCTGATTGGTGTAAACCATGTAAGTTGATAGCTCCTATTATGGATGAGTTGGCAGAAGAATACAAAGGACAGATATATATATACAAGGTAGACACACAGGTTGAACGCGAACTTGCTTCCGTATTTGGGATCAGGAGTATACCGGCAGTACTTTTCATTCCTATGGAAGGCCAGCCACAGATGTCAACAGGTGCCCTGCCAAAAGAAACATTTAAGACTGCTATTGACGATTTCCTCCTGAAATCAGCTGCAGACAATACTAACAACGTAAACAATTAATGAAAGGATAAAATCAATGGAACTTTTAACAAAAGAAACCTTCCTCAAGAAGGTATTTAATTTCGAAGAAAACAAAGAGTGGAAATATGAAGGCGAACTGCCTTGCCTGATCGATTTCTATGCAGACTGGTGTCAACCTTGTAAGATGGTGGCCCCTGTCCTGGAAGAACTTTCAGAAGAATATGCCGGGAAGATCAACATTTACAAGATCGACACAGAGGTAGAGCGTGAGCTCGCCGGTGCATTCGGCATCCGCAGCATCCCTTCAATCCTCTTCTGCCCCAAAGACGGGCAACCACAGATGGCACAGGGAGCACTTCCCAAGGAAACCTTCAAACAGGTGATCGACGATGTGCTTCTTGGTCAAGCGAAAGAAAACTAAGCGAATAACGAGTATCGAGTATACGAGTATCGAATATCGAATATCGAGTATCGAATATCAAAAAGGGGCTGATTCAGTCCCTTTTTTTATTTTTGTCCCATGGGTACAATCTTACTGTCAACAGCATATCTACCTCCCATTTCATGGATCAGGGCAGCATTGAGTGCTGAAAAGGTCTGTATTGAAGCCCATGAGACCTATCCCAAACAGACCTATCGCAACCGTTGTCGTATCCTGGCGGCCAACGGTGTCCTGCCCTTAAGCATTCCGGTTAGCAAAGTTGATGGTAAAAATACGCGGACAAAAGACATAGAAGTTTTTTATGAGGAACCATGGCAAAGGCTGCATTGGAAAAGCATCGATGCTGCATATAGCAATTCACCTTTTTACCTTTATTACAGGGATGAACTGGAGCGCTTCTATCAAAAAAAATACCGTTTTCTACTCGACCTGAATATGGAGATCACCCAAACGATCTTCGGTATTTTTGGAAAAAGTATAGATTTAGAATTAACAACGGAATTTGAGCACAGCCCGGAGGGGATGGAAGACCTTCGAAATAGCATTTCTCCAAAACTCCCGATTGATGAGGCTCAATTCCCTCGCTATCCGCAGGTATTTGAAGAAAGGTTTGGATTTCGAGCTGATTTATGCATAATCGACCTGCTCTTCAATGAAGGCCCGGCAACATTAAACTCATTAGGCACCAGGCACTAGGCACTATTCCGGGTACTCTATCCTGACATGAAATATCGTCATCAACTTTTTCTTGAAGATCTTTTTAATCCTGCTAATATCCTTAAAGGTTATGTCGGCATTAACAAACTGGCCGGTCTCCATCTGGCGGTTGATGATCTTCTCCACCAGTCCATCGATATTCTGGGTATTGTGCTCCTTCAGGCTGCGGGAAGCAGCTTCAACGGCATCAGCCATCATCACAATAGCTGTTTCTTTTGAGAACGGAATAGGACCCGGATAGGTAAATTCGCTCTCATCGATCTCATCTTCAGGATTTTCATTTTTATACAGCGTATAAAAATATTCAACCTTGCGGGTTCCGTGATGTGTTCTGATAAAATCTATGAGCTGTTCTGGGAGTTTATATTTTTTGGCCTTTTCTATCCCTTTGATCACATGCCCCACTATGATCCTGGCACTTTCCGCATTGGTCAGATCATCATGCGGGTTGACACCGGTGGCCTGATTCTCGATGAAGAACATGGGATTGTCCATCTTTCCAATATCATGATAAAGTGCACCTGTTCTTACCATCAATGCATTTCCTCCCACTTCATAAACGGCATCTTCAGCAAGGTTCGCTACCTGTAAAGAATGCTGAAAAGTGCCCGGGGCCTTCAGTGAAAGCTCTCGAAGAAGTTTGTTATTGGTATTCGACAGCTCAACAAGGGTAACATCAGTTATGAAACCAAATATCTTCTCAAAAATATAAATCAACGGATACGAGAAAAGAGTCAGTACTGCACTGCCCCCAAACATAGCGAACATCACCGGGTCGATCTCCTCAACCGTACCATCCTGTATGAGCGTTAATCCAAAATAAAGGATGGAATAGGTTATAAATATCCATACGGAGGTGATAAAAAACTGCCCGCGACGCTGTAAGCTGGCAACATTGAAAATCGTGATGATCCCGGTAATAAGCTGAAGGAAGATAAACTCAAAACTGTTTGGGACCAGGAAACCAAGAATTATAATGGTGATAATGAACACGTAAAGTGCCATCCTGGTATCGAAAAAAGCACTGATAATGATAGGCACAAGGCATATGGGAACCAGGTAAAGGAATGCCGGGTCTATGCTCAATGTCATGCTTGTGAGGAGGGTAATCAGGATAATAATCAGGAGGATAAGAACGATTTTACGATTATCCGTCAGTATCCCTTTTCTGAATACAAGAAAGAAGAGCAGCAAGACCGAGATTGATATGGCAATAAGCAGTATTTGCCCCAGCAAGATCACATAGTAAGTTTCAGAGCCTCCGAGATTTTGCTCATAATTATCACGGAGTGATTGCAGTACCATATACCTTTCTACATTCACCAGTTCACCTTTGCTGATGATCTTTTCACCTTGTTGTACCAGCCCATAGGCCGGTGAGATACTTGAAATGACAGCGTCCCGTTCAAGGGTAGTTTTTTCAGCATCATATATTATGTTCTGTTCTATAAAGCGGACCAATAGAGTTGACAGTATATCCTTTGCCACTCCCTCCCGCTCTGACAAGTCTTGCTGAAGCTGCTCATAAGCTGAGTTCAATGTTAAGAGGTCTTCCAGATCATGTTCTTCTGCGACGTTGTTACGGATCACAACAATGGGATACTCTCCAGGAAGGCCTTCTATTTCCGGCACCATATCCAGGATGCCCTGATTAAGGAAGCCATAATAGATCTCCCTGAAGGTATCAAGGTTCTTTTTTCTATATCCTGCGTTATCAAGAGAATCCGGCACTGCGCTTTCCCAGTATTTAATAAATTCCGGCTCTAATTGTTCTTCAATCTGCAGGCTGTCGGTATTCACAAAAAGGAAATAATAGGGCAAGCCCTGCAATGCTTCTTCCTTTTCCCTGGCAAGCTCATCATCGAGTTTGTAGATGGGGAAATCAAAGGGTGCATAAAGAGCTTCATGCAACCATGGTTTACCTTTGCTGAACTCATACTTGAACTTCCCTTCCTGTGGGAATATCCAAACTAGGATAGCCACCGCAAGAACAAAAAGGAATCCTTTGAATATCTGATGATAATGGTTCCTAATAAAAAGAAAAATGTTTTTCATCGTGATCTGAATCTGAGGCGAATTTATGAATTTCTCAAATATGAGCCTTTCCACTCCGAATACATAATTATTTCATATATTCGTTTAATAAACAATTTATTAAGAGATTAGTTGCATTAATAGATATATATTTTGGAAACACTTTACAAAGATGGCTTAAAAAGCTTTGGTTTCTGCAACCACAGCCTGGTACCTGTACGCATGGAGCCATCACACCGTTCAGAGAAGTGTACAGAATTGCTTTTTGGTGAGCTCTATACCATCCTGGAAAGCTTTGAAGACTGGTTACATATCAGGATCATCTTTGATAATTATGAAGGGTGGATGCATAAGTCATCATTCTATGAGATTGGTGAGTATGAGTTCAGGCGCTTACATGAACTGGCATGCTCCGTAAGTACCGAAGTGGTGCAACTGATCGAGAACAGAAGCCTGCAAGCCTGGTTTCCCATCTTGCTTGGCAGTTCTTTTCATGGACTCAGCAAAAAAGCCTTTTCAGCCGGTGAATATGAATATTTCTTCGAAGGGATGACAGAAGACATTCCGCAGCCCGGGCAAAGAAAGAAAGTTCTGGAAATGGCTATGATGTATCTCCATGCGCCATATAGCTGGGGCGGACGTTCACCTTTCGGAATCGATTGCTCAGGCTTATCACAGATGACATATAAACTTGCAGGCGTTCAACTCCTTCGTGACTCTACCCAACAAGCCAGCCAGGGAGAAACCATCAACTTTATCAGCGATGCCCGGCCCGGCGATCTCATGTTTTTTGATGATGAAGAAGGTACAATCACTCATGTTGGCATACTCTTACCAAACGGGAAGATCATTCATGCATCAGGATATGTCCGCATAGACCATGTTGATCACCAGGGGATCTTCAACAATGAAACCGGAAAATACAGCCATAAGTTGAGGCTGATCAAGAAAATTCTGTAAAACAGGGGAATAAGGAACAGGGGAATAAGGAATAAGGAATAAGAATAAGAATGATGAAGTTAGTTTTTAATAGCTTCAAATAGGCACCAGGAAGCAGGCACTATTCACTTATTTAAAGTTGTATTGTAGTCCGATGTAGATTTGAGGAATGACCTCTTCGAACTCAAAGAAAAACCCATCTGTTGCTCCAAAGCCATAGCCGGCATAAGTTTGCAATTTCTTAGAGATGTTGTATTTGACACCAACGCTGATACAATTTTCTGCCACCAGGCGTGTTTCAGATTTGACATCTGAATAAGGTCCGTTGAAATACCAGAATTGAGCCTCATAAAGGGAAACATCAAGCTGCATAAATATATCGAATACTTCATTACGGGTTTTGATCACGATCTGATATCCCATGTTGATGCCGTATGTACTCTGGCTGTAGCTCACATCTGTATCGGCATTGATCCTCCTTTTCGCAATATGGGTATAGTGAGGCCCCGCGTATAAGTGATGGTTACCCTTATTTACATTGAATGCAAGGATAGTGTGTTTGATCGGCATATTGAATTGCTGGACAAGCTTTACGCCATATCCCCATTTTTTAGATCCTTTTTTTTTCGGTTCAATGGGTTGCCCTTCATCAGAATTAAAGGAACATTGTCCTGTCCAGTTATAATCTTTAATGTCGCTCAGGTTGAGCCTGTCGGGACGTCTGATATCACGATTTAAATAATAATAAAATACCGCCTGATCATTTACCAGGGTGATGCAGCAATTAATTGTATCTCCATCCTTAGTAATTATCCGGTCAGGGAAATCCTGTCCTTGCATCATGAAACTCATGATCACAAATAGAAGTGATATAATCGTTCTAGGTCTCAACGGTTGTATCAGATTTGGGTTAGAAATCTAAAACAAAGGTAAGTGAAAACAATGGGCTAGGTCAAGCTAAACTGGAAAATTATTAACAATTACCTGATAATTGTGGAAAAAGTGACTGTTTATGTAATAAAACCCTTCAAATTCGAAAAATTACACAAATTTGTTACGCAAGTATCAATACCTGGGTATTCACATATATCAGCTTGATATTCATTCTCAATCTAAATAGAAAAATCCATTTGCCGCTAATTATTTTTCAAGTAAATTTGCCGCGTTCTCAGGAACAAACTTTCTTCGGGGCAGGGTGAAATTCCCGACCGGCGGTGAAAGTCCGCGACCCCCGAGCAATCGGGGTTGAACCGGTGAAATTCCGGTACCGACAGTATAGTCTGGATGGTAGAAGAAAAAGTGCATAGTCGTCTCTGTTACGGCAATGCAATTCGTAGATATATTTACCATCCCAGAAATTATCTTACCCCTGAAAGTGTCGTTTCGAGTGTCTGCGGGGACTTAGCGAAGCGCTCTCATGAGCGGAGTAAATCTTGAACAATGCCGTACATTATGGATTTCTCCCTCTGGTCGAAATGACTAAAATAAACAGATGTTTACAAGCTAATGATGAATGAACATTAGGAGGTAGGAATGATGAGTAAAAGATTGAAGAGTGTATTGGTAGTTGCATTTTGCTTAAGTGTAATGCAATCTTCCGGCCAGGGCTTACTTACAGGAACCGTATTAGATCAAAGCAGTGGAGAAACCTTAGTCGGTGTGAATATTTCGAATCAGCAAATATTGACCGGCACCTCCACGGCAGTGGATGGTACATTTATACTGGAGCTGGAACCCGGAATGCAAGATATTAAGATCAGTATGATTGGATATACATCAGCATTGCTGGAAGTGGAAATAGCAGAAGGCAAAACTACATCCCTGGGCAGAATACTCCTGACCCCTGAGGTGATCGGCTTGAGTGAGATCACGGTGATCAGTTCGCTGGCCGTTGACAGGAAATCCCCACTAACTGCTTCGACCATAAAAGCTGAAACCATTGAGACCCGTTTGGGAGATGAACCCCTGCCGGTGATCATGAAAACAGTTCCCGGCGTATATGCCAGCAGAACAGGAGGTGGAAGTGGTGATGCTGCCGTAAACATCCGAGGTTTTAAGCAGGAAAATATCACATTGATGCTAAACGGCATACCTATTTCTTCGGTAGAGAATGGTCTTGTGTACTGGAACAACTGGCTGGGGCTATCTGATGCAACCGCCCGGATTCAGATACAGCGAGGCCTGGGGGCCTCCCCTGCTGCCATGAACTCTGTTGGAGGAACCATCAATATCATTACAAAGACTACTGAAGCACATCAAGGTGGCGCTTTAGTATTTTCAGTCACGAACTATGGAAATTTAAGGGCAGCATTTAGCTATAACACAGGCAAATTAGACAATGGAATAGCTGTATCACTGATGGCCTCCCATACCCGGGGAGCCGGTTATGTTGATGCAACTTACGTACGTGCATGGGGATATTTTCTTTCAGTGAGCAAGGAATTCAATGAGAAACATAAACTCGTATTTATCGGCCTGGGGTCGCCTGAGAAACACGGGCAACGTAATTTTATGCTCACACAGGAAGAAACTGACAATCATGGGCTCCGGTTTAATAAGGATTGGGGTAGCTATAACGGGGAAATCAATAATAGCTCAGAGAATTTTTATCATAAGCCGCACCTCAGCATGAGTCATTATTGGAATATCAATAAAAAGACATTTCTTGCCACAGCAGCTTATTTCTCTTATGGATATGGTGGTGGAAAATGGTCGGACAGCTTTATGACAGGGCAAAGTATCTGGGATTACCGAAATCCTTCCGGCCAGATCGACTGGAATGCGATCTACGACAATAATGCAAACCATACAGACACCTTCACCTTGGCTACAGGCGAGCCGGTAACAGGATTCTCAAAAAACATTCAAAGCAATTTTCTGGCATCGCATATCTGGACCGGTCTTCTATCAACTCTCGACCATCAATTTAATGAATCTTTCAAACTAAGTTTCGGGATACATTACAGGTATTTCAAATCTAGCTTGCAACAAAAAGTCCGTGACCTCCTGGGTGGAGAATTTTACATTGATGACTATGCATGGTCACTGGCAGGAGTAGCCGGAAGAGATGAAGTAAAATACACAGGCGATATTATCAAGGTCGATAATGGAGCGCTGATTAATTATCTCAACCTCTTTACGCAGGCAGAATACACTGCTGGAAACTGGCATGCATTCCTTGCCGGTTCAATCTCGCAAAACTGGTACCGGAGAGTCGATTATTACAACTATACAGATGATCCCTGGAGCGATCTTGTGAAATTGGCTGGATTTGACATCAAGGGAGGAATAAACTTCAACATCAATGAATTCCATCACCTCTATGCCAATGTCGGATATTTTTCGCGCGTACCTTATTATAAATTCGTTTTTGGAAACTTCACCAACAAGATTTCTGATGAACTCAGCAATGAAAGGATCAGTTCTGTTGAGGCCGGATATGGTATAAGTTATTTAAAGACCAGGGTACGTATAAACGGGTACTATACCTACTGGAAAGACAAAGCATTTCTTGCCAATGAATATAATCAGTTCCTGGACCCGGTCCTTATCCGCGGGCTTGACGCAGAACACATGGGCATTGAACTTGAATTCAGCCAGAGGATCAATAAAAACATCAGCATCGCAGGCCTCGCATCCATCGGGAAATGGACCTGGAAAAATGATGTTCAGGCAGAAATTTATGATAATAATAATGTACTCCAGGACACAATAAAAGTATATGCCGACGGACTTTATGTGGGGGATGCACCACAACTTCAAATCGGAATAAGTGGCAATTACCATTTCCTGGAACATTTTTCGCTCGGACTCAACTGGGTATATTACGACCATATTTATGCAGATTTCAATCCTGTAAACAGAAATGACCCTTCAGACCGTGAGCAGTCTTACCTCATCCCCTCCTACCACCTGCTGGATGGCCACTTTAAGATAAATTTCAGCATGTTTGGGCAGGATGCGATGGCCCATCTTAGCATACTCAATATATTAGGGTCAAATCATATTATGAGGGGCCTCGATGGAGCAGACCACAGCATAAATAGTTTCAGCGGTTTCTGGGGATTTGGCAGGACAATGAGTGTTGGGATCAAAGTGAGATTTTGAGGCTGGAGGCTGGGAGCTCGGGGCTGATAGCTGTTAAACAAGCAAATAGCAAACAGCCAACAGCAAGCAGCCTTCATATTGCCCGTGCCAAATTCTAAATATTATTTAGAATTATTCTAAATTCTGATCTTATCAACAACATATCAACTTCTAAAATCTTCATTCTAAATGGATAAAGTTTGTAGCCCAATTTGACACTTTCCATTATTAACAATTTTTTAACCGTACGATAAATAATAGTATTTACATTAGCGTAAAATCTTTAAACCAAAATTCATTTGCTATGAAAAAAGTTTACCAAATTATCATGTTAGCAGCCTTCGTGCTGCTATCCGGCGCAATAGTTGCGCAAGGTACGGTTAAGGGTGTCATAAAAGATGCTGACACCGATGAAGCACTCCTGGGTGCAACCGCGGCCATTGAAGGGACAACGATTGGAACAACAGCCGGTATTAACGGTAGTTTCGAGTTTTCTGCTCCGGCAGGCACTCAAGTGTTGTTACTTCGTTTTGTAGGTTACGAAGAGATCACCATGAACGTGACCATTAAGAATGGCCAGGTGACTGATCTTGGAGACCTGCCAATGAAATCAACATCCATCGGTCTGGATGAAGTGAAAGTGATCGCTTCTGTGGCTGTTGACAGGAAAACCCCTGTTGCTGTTTCAACAGTTAAATCTAAGACTATTGAAGAACGACTTGGCGGTCGCGACCTTCCTGCGATCCTCGATTTCACACCCAGTGTGTATGCTTCATCATCAGGTGGAGGATACGGTGACGCCCGTGTGAACATCCGCGGTTTTAACCAAAGAAATGTTGCTGTGCTTATCAATGGTATTCCTGTTAATGACATGGAAAACGGATGGGTATATTGGTCGAACTGGGCAGGCCTGGGAGATGCCGCAAGCCAGGTTCAGGTACAACGTGGTCTTGGTGCTTCAAAGCTTGCTATCAATTCTGTTGGGGGTACGATGAACATCATTACCAAAACAACAGATGCTGAAAAAGGCGGTTCATTAAAATATGAAGTATCTGATTATGGACTTCAAAAAATGACACTCAGCCTCTCAACAGGAAAAATGAGCACTGGGACAGCCATCTTCTTTGTTGGCTCACGCACATGGGGTAATGGATACATTGATGCTACTTCAGTTGATGCATGGAGCTATTATCTCTCAGTTAGCCAGGACATCGGTAAAAAACACAAACTGGCATTTACAGCTATTGGTGCTCCCCAAAAGCATGGACAGCGCTCATCATGGCTCTCTAAAGAGCAGATTGACAAATGGGGTGCCAAATACAACAGTGACTGGGGATACAGGGCTGGCGAACCACTGAACCAGCGTAAAAATTACTATCACAAACCTCAGTTTGCAGCAAACTGGTACTACGACATCAACGAAAAACTATTCCTTGCTACATCAGCTTACATTTCAACAGGTAATGGCGGTGGAACAGGCCCCTTAGGCGACTATGCTCCATATACTTCATTAGGACAAATTAACTGGGATGCAGCTGTTGACTGGAACTCCAATAATACAGGCATTGATACCAACTATGTAGTTGATGGAGACACCATGAGCCAAAGCCAGACCATCCTGCGTAACTCTGTAAATAATCACTTCTGGTATGGCGTTCTTTCAACCTTGAAAATTGAACTCAACGATAACATGAACCTCATGGTGGGTATCGATGGACGTTCATATAAAGGTGAACACTATAGGGAAGTACGTGACCTCATGGGTGGCGATTTCTACTTCGAGGAGTATAAATATGCTGTTGATGGTGTTGCCGGAAGAAACCAGATCATGATGGTTGGCGACAAGATCGCTTATGACAATGACGGACTTGTAAGATATGGAGGGGCGTTTGCTCAGTTCGAGTATACTTCAGGAAACTTTGCCGCATTTGTTGCCGGTACACTGTCCAACACCTGGTATAAAAGGATTGACCGTTACAACTATGTAAATGAAGCTGATCAGAAAAGTGAAACATTAACCCAGATTGGTTATAATGCAAAAGCAGGTGCCAACTATAACATCAATGAGAAACATAATATCTTCGCTAATCTCGGATATTATTCAAAAGCTCCTGACTTTAACTTCTTATGGCCCAACTATACCAACCAGTTAAGTACCAAGGACCTCCAGAATGAAACAATTCTTGGATTCGAACTCGGTTATGGGTTCATTAGCAGGTATTTCAATGCACATGTGAATGGATATTATACCATGTGGAAAGACAAATCATTGCTTTCAAGGTCATTCAGCCAGGGCGGTGAAGACACACGTTCATTCATCACAGGCTTGGATGCTACCCACATGGGTATAGAAATTGAAGCAATGGCGCATGTAACTGATGTATTTGATATTGGGATCCTTGCCTCAATCGGCAGCTGGGAATGGACCAATGATGTACAAGCTATTGTTACTGACGACCAGACTTTTGAGCAGGATACAACCAATGTATATGCCAAAGGCCTGAAGGTTGGTGATGCACCACAGACTCAGCTTGGTCTGAAACTGCAATACAACCCATTCCACAAGATCCATCTTGGTACAGACATCATCTATTATGATAACTTCTATGCTGATTTTGATCCTGCTGACAGGGATGACCCAAATGACAGGGAGCAAGCTTACAAAGTTCCTTCCTGGGTGATGGTTAACTTCTATGCAGCATATGACTTTAAAATTGCAGGCCTCGGCTCACAATTTACCTTCAACATTTACAATGTATTTGACCAGGTATATTGGGCAGATGCTCACGATGGAAGTGGACATGACGAAGCCAGTGTTAGAGGATTTTACGGTTTTGGTCGTACCTTCAACTTCGGTTGGAAACTCTTCTTCTAGGAGCTAACAGAAACAATAAGCATTTGTTAATACTAACAAAAGCCGTCCGGATTGGGCGGCTTTTTTTTACTTTTGTACGTGAACATAAAGACTCCTCAAATGAAAAAAGGCCTGATATATATCTTATTTTTTAGTGCAATCACTTTTGCTGTAAGCTCCTGCTGTAATAAGGAAGAAAGCCGCCCCTACCTCGTTGTGCTCTCCATGGATGGATTCCGCTGGGATTACCCCGACAGTATTCCCACACCAAACCTGGATGCGATTGCAGCTACAGGAGTGAAGGCAGTTTCGCTTATGCCGGCATTTCCCACCAAGACCTTCCCTAACCATTATACCATGGCAACTGGACTGTACCCCAATAATCATGGGATCGTTTTAAATTCATTTTGGGACCCGGACAGCAACATTTACTATGCAATCTCCAAAAGAGAAGCTGTGGAGAATGGCTATTTTTACGGTGGGGAGCCCATCTGGAATACTGCTGAAAAACAAGGGGTGAAAAGTGCGTCCTTTTTCTGGGTTGGTTCGGAAGCCGTAATTGATGGCTATCAGCCGTCCATCACAAAAAGATATGATTGGCGGGTTCCTTATGAGGATCGCATTGATTCTGTTCTTACATGGTTACAACTACCTGAAGGACAACGTCCACATCTTATTATGTGGTACATGAACGAGCCTGACCATTCCGGTCATGATTATGGTCCATTTGCCAGAGAAACCAATGAGGTGATCATGTACCAGGACAGCCTTCTTGGTGTTTACATTGAAAGGATTTCGGCTTTACCCAATGCCGATGAGATTAACCTTATCATCACCTCCGACCATGGGATGCAGGCCTCATCTCCTGACCGGACCGAATACCTGGAAGATTACATCAAAGAAAGTTGGATTGCAGAGATTCAGGGATATAACCCAAATTACAATATCCTGGCAGCAGAAGCTTGCCTTGATTCACTCTACAATGCCCTGCTACTTGCTGAAAATTTCAAAGTATGGAAGGCCGAAGAGGTACCTGAACGCCTTCACTATGGAAGTAACCCACGATGCATGGACCTGGTTGTATGCGCCGACAGTGCCTGGCGCATTAAGATGAAACGCGATGAGCGCCGAGGCAGCTTAGGCGATCATGGTTATGATAACCGGAACACCGACATGCATGCCATCTTTTATGCCACCGGACCGGCCTTCAAAAAAGGTCACCTCCACCCTACCTTTAACAATGTGGATCTTTATCCGCTTATGGCCCATATACTGGGACTAGTACCGGCAGAGGTTGATGGAGAGTTTGGGAATGTTGAGGAGATGCTGAAACCATAGAGTAACGAATATCGAGTATCGAATAACGAAAATTCTTGTCTTGAAGGTGTGACATTTCTTGTTTTCGGGTATTAATTAGTATATGGCTTTAAATCTTGAAAACCGATTAATCACCTTTGCTAGTTTGGCTTTATCTGTTTGTGATCAATTAAAATATACGGAATCAGGTAAGCACCTTAGATCCCAATTGATTCGTTCAGCCACAAGCACAGCCTTGAATTTTGGAGAAGCAAGAAGTTCAGAGTCTCCTAAAGACCTGATTCATAAATTCAGCATAATAGTGAAAGAACTAAGGGAAAGTTATATCAATCTTAAGTTAATTAAAATGAATTCTCTATGTAAGAATGCTGCTTTGCTGAATAAGGCATTTGATGAAAACAATCAACTGATTTCAATCTTCGTGAAATCAATACAAACCGTAAGAAATAAAATGAATGCTAAATAAATTCACTCTCAATACTCGTTATTCGATACTAGATATTCGTTACTCGTTACTCTGTACTCTGTACTCAAATAATGATAATAAAACGGAAGTAAATTTACAGGCGAACGCTTTTAGATAATAACAGCTGATCAAGAATAACCAACGCTCCCATGGCTTCTACAACGGGAACAACCCGTGGTGCAACACAAACATCATGTCTGCCTTTGCCTTGAATGGTTGTTGGTTTGCCGTCGCGGTCAACGGTTTGTTGCTTCTTTGATATGGTTGGAATGGGCTTAAAGACCACCCTGAAGCTAATATCTTCTCCGTTGGAGATGCCTGCCTGAATACCTCCGCTATTGTTTGTGGCAGTGCGTATGTGTCCATTATGCACAGTGAAAAGATCATTGTATTCTGAGCCTCTCATTGCAGCTGCATGGCGGCCACTTCCAAAATCAAAGGCCACAGCAGCATTGATGCTCAACATGGCAGAGGCCAGTGAAGCCTGAAGCTTATTAAAAATGGGATCGCCTATTCCGGCCGGAACACCGGTGATCATGGCCTGTACCTCGCAGCCGATGCTATCGCCTTCCTTGCGGGTGACAGTCAGGAAGCTCTTCATCTTCCTCGACAGGCTCTTATCCGGGCATTGCATAGAGGTGATGGCTGCCTGTTCCATCTCCTCGAAGGTATAATCACGATCGATGCAATATGGGCCTATACAACTGGTAATGCCTGACACAAAGATGCCCGATCTGGCCAGGAGTTGTTTGGCTACACCGCCTGCAACCACCCTTACGGCAGTCTCCCTTGCCGATGCCCTGTGCACCAGGCGATGATCATTAAGCCCATATTTCTTATGATAGGTGAAATCACCATGCGATGGCCGATAAAGTTCTTTCAGATAATCATAGTCGCCAGGCTTTGCATCTTCATTCGGAATAACAAAGGCAATGGGTGCACCGGTGGTAGTATCGTCAAGCAAACCTGACAGGAATCGGGGAATGTCGGACTCTTTCCGCTTACTTGCTGTTCTTCTTCCGGGACGACGACGTTCCATATCCAATAATATGGATTCCAGGTCAATTGTGATGCCTGCGGGGCAACCATCTATCACCCCTCCAATAACTTTTCCATGGGATTCTCCAAAGGAGGTGAAACGAAATATGGTTCCAAAAGTATTACCGGCCATATTTCAAAGATACGAAAAATTGACGCTGGATGCTGGATGCTGGATACTAGATACTGGATGCTGGATACTAGATGCTGGATGCTAGATGCTGGATGCTGGATGCTGGATGCTGGATACTGCAGGCTGATTAAAAAACAGCTGACAGCTGACAGCTAACAGCAAACAGTCAACAGTCAACAGTCAACAGCTATTCACTGGCCATTTTCCGCAGGTACTTTACCTTGGCTTCCATAGCAGCCACTTCTTGTTTGGCTTTATCAATCTTTTGCTCAAACTCTTGTTTCAGGACATCGGCTTTTTTTGAATTGGCAAAAAATCCAAGGTTGTTTTCCCAGAGGATGATATCGTCCCTCATTTTATTCACCTTGTTGGTGAGGAAGATGATCTCCTGGCGATATACCCTGCCGGCATCAGGTGAATCCTTTACTGCTTCCATACGGGTTGCATAGCTGGCATTACTCAACTCTGTAGAACTGATCTTAAGTCCATCAAGTCTTGAATCAATTGCCTCGCGGAATTGCTTTTGCAGCTTTTCTTTCTCCTTCATGGGCACATAGCCAATCTCCATCCATTCACGCTGAAAATCTTTCAAAAGGTCAAGATTCTTTGCCTTATCATCTGTAAATTTGTGGCTTTTGATCTTTTCAATAATCGCCAGTTTTTTATCCAGATTTTCTTGTTCATTTTCATGAACACTGGAAAAATGTGATGACTTATTATTGAAAAACTCATCGCATGCAGCCCTGAAACGCTTCCATATTTTGTCTGAATGTTTCCTGGGGATGGGTCCGATCTTCTTCCATTCCTGCTGCAGCCTGATTAATTCCTGGGTAGTCTTTTTCCAGTCTGTGCTATCTTTCAGATTTTCTGCTTCCACACAGAGATCCACCTTCAGGTTATAGTTATTCATCTGTTCCTGTTTGATGGTATTCAGGAACTCTTTCTTGTTGGCATAGAAGGTGTTCATGCTTCCTTTGAAGCGGTCCCAAACCTCCACATTCTCTTTCTTTGGTGCACGCCCTATACTTTTCCAGACACTAAAGAGTTCATTCATCTTATTGGTCTGCTCTTGCCAGCCTTTCATGCTGTCAGGGATGGTCGAAATTAGCTCTTCTACCTGCTCACATAAACCGGTTTTGGCCAAAAGATTCTGCTCCTGCTCTTCCTGTAGTTTGCCATAGTGCTCCCGCCTGCGTTCATTAATCTTATCGGTTGCTGTCTTAAAGCGTTCCCATATCTCATCGCTCTGCTCCTGGGGAACAGGACCTACATCCTTCCATTCATCATGGAACTTTTGCAGTTCTTTAAAGGATTTTATAACTGACGTTTCTAACAAAAGCTCCTCGGTCTTCTCGCAAAGTTCAATCTTCAGCTCCAGGTTTTTCTTCATATCAAGGTCGCGGAGCTCCTTGTTGATCTTAACCTTATCGAAAAACTTCTCTACCAGGAAATGATAACTCTGCCAGAGGTTTGATACTTCCCCCGAGGGAACCATGCCAACCTCTTTCCATTCCGTTTGCAATTCACGGAACTCATCATAGGTTTTTTTGAGCGATTCCTCAGAGTTTATGAGCAGCTTAAGCTTTTCCAGGATATCTTTCTTCTTCTCAAGGTTTTCGATCTTTACCTTATCCTGCTGCGCATTATACTTTATCTTGTTGCTGCGATATATTTCAAATGCCTTGTTAAACCTCTTTTCCAGTGGATTATCCTGAGGTTTATAATCATCCTTATTTCCGCCTTCTTCCAGGAATTTATCCAGGGCAAGCTGTTTCTCTTCCTTCAGGATCCTCATAAAAGCCACCTTGATTAGGGCTATCTTTGTTTTGATGGCAATGATATCCTCCGCCTGTACAAGTTCTTCAAGCCTGGTAATAAGCTGTTCAGGGTTGAACTCCTCGAAAGCTTCGTCTGATTCGTCTGATTCGTCTGCTTCGTCTGATTCGTCTGCTTCGTCTGCATCCTCAGCTACCTCCTCAGCTGCTGGTTGCTGGTCGCTGGTTGCTGGAGGCTGGTCGCTGGAGGCTGGAGGCTCCTCAGAGGCTACTGCTTCCTGGTCACTAGCTACTGGTTGCTGGTCGCTGGTGGCTGGAGGCTGGTCGCTGGAGGCTGGTTGTTCGACAGTGGCTTCCGGCTTCTCTTCAGTGGCTACTGGTTTCTGGCTACTGGCTTCTAAATCCTCAGGTTTTCCATCAGTCTCTTTTGCTGTTACTATAACAGCTTTGGTTTTCTCCTCCGGAGAGATGGCTTCTTCCGGATTTTGATCAACAGTTTTCTTGGTTTCCATAATCAACTTAAAGTTTCTAACAGTGTCTAATGAAAGACTACATAGGGTCGCTTAATTATAAGGACTGCAAAAATAACAATATTTTATATCAGGCAAAATCTTTTTCATGAGGTAAAATGCTCAGATTAACAGTGTTTAGGAAAGGTTTAGTCGCTTATTGACTTATTAAAGATGATATACCCGAAATTAAAAAAGACTGACAAATTATCATTGCTGCGGTCGTAGTAATTCAGGCTTATGCTTAGCGGGCCTAACGGACTATGCCATACTACTGATGATGAAGCAATTACAGACCTGTATGAAAACTCCTTACCGTATACAGCATTCATATTCTCATCCGAGAGGATTTCCTGGTAGGGTTGGAACAGGTAACCTTCCAGGCGGAAATCGATCTTTCGGTATAGTTTGAGAACAAATTTCAAACCAATGGCCCCATAATTATATGCCCTGTATTTTGGTAAAAACAAAGTCTTGCTTTCGAGAATTGGTTCAAAGGCAGGAGCTGCAAGGATACTGGAAGTATAATTTGTAAAGAAATCCTGGTTCGAAAGCAATAACTCGCCATAAAAACCCAGTGACAGAGGGCCAATGTGATCGAAATAATTATCGTATAACAGTCGCAGTTGCACCCAGGAGTGATCTTTCTCTGTCTTGATGGAATCCGTTGATGTGCTGCCAGGGGTATGGGTTTCATGACCATACACATAGCGTGCTTCAATTAGTAATCTCGCTCCGGCATCAGCGTATTGCTTCCTGTTCAGTGAGTTCAATTCAAATGTCAACTTCGGAACAATTTCATCAAATGTTGTTATATCGGCAGTATCCTCCCTGGCGAACACATTGCTCTGATAATAATCATCTTTTGTTGCCCCATAGTTCAGTCCTAAGGCCAGTTTGCCACGGTGTGTGGCAGGTATTCCCATGGAAAAATATCCATAACTTTCCTTGTGAATCAGGAAATTAGGGGTTTCATCATCAAAGAAATATGTGGTGTTTCTAAAATAATTTTTATCATTATAGATATATCCCAGCTCCATGAAGATGGGAGTCCTGGTTGGGAAGTCTATCCTGCCGGAACCGGCGAAGCTGCTGTAGAATCGACCGAATGACACATTGGCTTTAACGCTCATTGCCTGCCGACTTAAGTAGCGGTATTCCAGGCTTACAAAAGCCGAATTTGCAGCACTGGAGCTTATATTTCCTCCAAGGGAACCTATAAAGTTTTCAGACTTCTTCACCTTGAGTAGGAGGTCATAGTAACCAGTAGAGGTGTTATAAATGAGCTCCGGAAATATGGAGCTGATCTTATCATCTGCGATCAATTTAAAATACTGCATTTTGACCGTTTCAATATCGATCAGTTCGTCCTTATGCTTAAACATTCGTCTTACATATTCTGACTGATTCCTGCTCAGTCCCTCAATTTGAATAGAATCGACAAGTATATGGGGTTTCTGGGCCCCGAAAGTGCGCCGGCGGTCACTGACTATTTCGGCAGATACTCTTCTTTTTACCAGATCAAATATCCCGCCCAGATTATCCAATACAGTTTGGTAGCCTATAGCATAGGCCTCCTTTGCATGGCTGAAATCAAATACGGATTTGTTACCCAGATCATGCTCGAGCAGGATGCCACTTTGTGTGTCGAGGTCGAAATTAGCCGGGGTCATCAGCATATTCTGCATCTGTGAGATAAGATCACCCTCATCCGGCGACGAGTAGTTTCCCGCTGCTTTACTTCCTATAATCACATCAGGAAAGAATGCTTCATCTGCCACATCTGACGGGAAGTTGTTGTACATCCCGCCATCAAACATCAACTTCCCATCAATCTCAATAGGCTTGAAGTAAAAGGGGAGTGTCATTGAGGCCCTGATGGCTGTACCCAACTGGCCCTTATCCAGGATGACTGCTGTGTTTGAAGCAATATCAGCTGCCACACATCTAAAGGGGACGAAAAGATTATTAAAATCATAAGCGGATACTGCACTGGCACTGGCATAGAGTTCGAGCAGGTCGAAATCCATCTCGTATGGAAGTACCAGGTTCATGTTTACCCGGGGGTTGAGTTTCCTGGTAACATCATTATAATTGAACTTGATATTGATCCATGAGGCATCAGGATCAGGCTGCTTAAAATAGTAGGTATATTTATCCTCCAACACGCCTGAAGACCATCTTTGGAATTTATCGGAAGAAAGTATGGTGGCGATGGAATCAGGGGAATACCCGCTGGCATAGAGTCCACCAACAATTGCACCCATAGAAGTCCCTACGATGTAATCGATTGGGATTTCGTATTCTTCTAAGGCTTTCAGTACACCCACATGAGCAAGTCCCTTCGCTCCCCCCCCACTCAGAACCAATGCTACGCGTTGCGGCATTGCCTGTTCTGCCAGCATGACGAGCAAAATGAATATAAATAACCTATGCAGAATCCGTCTTATCATCAGGGTTAAACCAAGGATAAAGTTACAAAATTCGGTTCAGGTACCGACACTCAATAAAGGGATTTGTTTGTAAGACCGCCTAAACATATTCAAGGGCCTGCTCAAGGTCGGCAATAATATCTTCAAGATCTTCAATGCCGATAGAGAGTCTGACAAGTTCATCTGTGATGCCGGCATTAAGTTTGGCATCTCTTGTTAATTTGGCATGGGTCATGGATGCCGGATGCTGGATCAAAGTTTCAATTCCGCCCAGTGATACAGCCAGAAGGGCGAGTTTAACATGATCCATTAATTTTTTTCCTGCTTCATATCCACCTTTAACACCGAAGCTCATCATTGCCCCTGGTCCGTCCATCTGCTGCCTGGCAAGTTCATATTGCGGATGTGATTTCAAACCGGGATACTTGATCCATTCGATCTTTGGATGCTGTTCAAGATATTCGGCCACCTTTGCAGCACTTTCCTGTGCACGGTCTATCCTGATCCCAAGAGTTTTCAAACCCCTTCTTGTCATAAACGCCTGATGCGGGTCCATATTGCATCCCATGTTGGTCATTACAGGGCGGATAGTCTTATAATCTTCTTCTGTTTTGGTTACGATCATCCCTGCAACAATATCAGCATGTCCATTTATGAACTTCGTCATGGAGTGAACAACAACATCGGCACCCAGTTCCAGTGGACGCTGGAGGTAAGGACTGCAGAATGTATTATCCACACAAAGAGGGATATTATGCTCATGGGCAATATTTGCAAGAGCACGCAGATCGGTGATACCCATGGTTGGATTAGCGGGTGTTTCAGTATAAATAAGTTTCGTATTGGGCTTGATGGATGCTTTTACCAGTTCCAGGTTAGCAGTGTCGATATAAGTATATTCTACCCCAAATTTCGAAAAGAGGGTTTCAACCACGGCACGGGCCGGACCATAAAGGGCATCATGGCTAAGGATGTGTGAACCTGCTCCGAGGTAAGCCATATACACTGTTGTGATAGCGCCCATACCTGATGAGGTAGCAATGCCATCAAATCCACCCTCCAGTTCAGCAACACTTTTTTCCAGTTCCCTGATAGTGGGATTCCCCAGGCGGGTATATATATATCCGTCGCTATCTCCGGCAAAGCAGGCAGCGCCATGTTCTGCATTTTCGAAAGAAAAAGTTGATGATTGGTAAATCGGTGTTGTTGCACTGCCCAGGGGGTCCTTGAAACCGCCGGCATGTATCATTTTGGAGTTTATCCCCTTATCCTTTGTATCCATGCTTATTGATGTTAAATTGATAAATTCAGTTCAATTGCAAATATATTGAGATAAATTAGATTTATAAGGACTTTAGCAGGAAATTATTCTTACTAAAAGAATTTATTTTCTAACTTACAAATGTTATATTTGTATTGATATACCTAAAACCAAACCTATGAAACTAAAAACTACCCTTTCATTATTCATGATCCTGATCGCAACATCCCTGATGGCTCAAAACTACGTCAGTACTGAACCTCAGAACAAGAATGCGATCCTTGAGGAGTTTACCGGTGTGAGATGTCCCAACTGTCCTGCCGGGCACACTACCCTCGCCAACATCCTGTCAGCAAATCCAAACACGGCATTTGCAGTAGCATACCATCCGTCGAATTCCAGTTATACAGAGCCTTATTCCGGGGATCCGGATTTCAGGAGGACTTATGCTAATGCATTTTACTCAACACCTTATTGTGGCTCAAGCCGGTTTATGCCAAGTGCTTTCATTCAACGCAGACAATATGGTGGCGAGCGTATCCAGAGTCGAAGCGTGTGGGCAAGCTATGCTGATGCAATTATGGCAGAACCGTCACCTGCTAATATGGGTATGGCAACCTCCTACAGCCTGATGAATCAGATGTTGTACATCACAGTGGAGATCTATTACACAGAAGACATGACCGATGACAATCATATATATGTCTATCTTTCTGAAAATAACCTGACATCACAACAATCGGGTGCATCGGGAACGTATACCCATAAACACACTTTCAGAGAGGCCTTTGTTGGCCAGTGGGGCGACCTGATCACAGAGCCCACTACACAAGGCAGCCTGGTAACCCTCGAATTTGAATGGAGTACAGCCGGATCAGGCTATATCATAAGCAATTGTGAGGTTCTGGCATTTATCGAAAACCAGACCACTGGTGAGATCATCACCGGTGTTGGTGTTGATGTTGGTGGGCAAACTTACATTGAGCCAACGGCAAGCTTCTCAGTTGAAGATAATACTGTTGGTGTTGGAGGGCAGGCAATATTCACTGATGAATCCAGTGGTGTTCCCACAGCATGGGAATGGACTTTTGAAGGAGGAGATCCTGCAAGTTCTACCTGGCCCAACCCGGGACCGATCACATACAATGCTCCCGGTGAATATGATGTTAGCCTGACTGTAACCAATCCAGCGGGGACAAACACCATGACCATGACAAATTTTGTGGATGTTGACTATGCTCCGATAGCAGATTTGCAAGCCAATCAAACTATGATTCTCGCAGGCGAAGGCGTAATCTTCAGCGATCTCTCAACCCAGGATCCTACTGGCTGGTCATGGGTATTTGAAGGTGGAACACCACCAGTATCCAATGATCAAAATCCTGAAGAGATATTTTATAATACTGTAGGTACCTATGATGTGCAGTTGGTAGCCATGAATGATTATGGGGAAGATACTCTGCTGATCGAGGACTTTATCATGGTTGGAGGACTTGGCATTGCTGAAGAAAACGAAAGTACGTTCTCTATTTACCCAAATCCGAGCGGTGGGAAAGTATTTATCGAATCGCGAGCTAATGAGATCATTAAGGAAATCCAGATCAGGAATGTGAACGGGCAGTTGCTTCAATCACAACAGCCGGATAAGAATCTCATCCAGACCCTCGATCTGAGCTCATTGCAAGCTGGATTATATTTTGTAGAAATAAGGACTGAAACTGAAGTATACTTAGAAAAAGTAGTCCTTAAGTAAGGATAGAAACAAAAAAAGTCATTTCGAGCGCAACGAGTAAATCTGTTTTGCATTATTAGATTTCTCCTACGGTCGAAATGACTTTTATTATGGACTTATCCAGGGCCTCATACCCCATACCCCAAGCCTACACTAAAACGGCCAAAAATTATTATCATTCCAGATCTGTTCTTTCAGATCTTCATTGAGTTTGTGTAAAAGATGGTGATGGGTACGTTCCCAGTCGGCCAGCATCTGGTACATTTCCTTTTCATTCTTATCAGTGGCTTCGTCTGCCCTGCCCTGATATACTTCAATGGCACGGTTTTCAAAGTCGATCGCTGCTGAAATGGCTGCTGCTTCGAAGCCGGCGGCGCTGATCTCCTTCTTCACCTGTTCGGTCAGGATCATCACCACTTCTGTATCATCTACAGGCTGCTCTACATCATTGGAAGCAAATTTCCCACTCTTCACATATTCGGCAAACTGTGTAGAAAGAAAGTTGATGTGCTCGTCTTCCTCCTCTGCCATCATGGTAAAGATCTTGCGTGCAGCTTCACTTTCCGATTGCCTGGCTGCTGTTGTATAAAATGCTTTGCCCCTGCGTTCGAGCAGGATAGCGGTCTTGAGAATGTCTTCTGCGCTTTTACTCATTTTTCCTTAAATTAAATCTATAACTTTGTATAAACAACAAAGATAAGAAGTGATAGTTCAACCGGAAAGAGATATCGTAAATTTATTTACTGCATGGTCGGGAAAAGAGCCTGACAGCATTCAACAGATTGCAGCCTCGGGCTCACCGAGAAAATATTTCAGGATACTGTCGGAGGGCACTTCAGTGATTGGGGCCTACAATCCGGACCTGAAGGAAAATGAGGCTTTTGTAAGTTTCACGAAGCATTTCCATTCGTTGGGGCTTCCCGTTCCGGACTTGCTGGTCAGCGATAATGAAAAAGGGGTGTACCTGCTCTCCGACCTGGGTAGCAAGGATCTCTTTGAAATGATCATTGGCCGGGACAGACTGGACAGCATTCATGAAAAGCTCTATTCACATCTGGATGCTACTGTACGCATGCTGCCCCATTTTCAGATCAAAGGTGGACAAGGGCTGGATTACGATGTTTGCTATCCCAGGAGCGTGTTTGATCAGCAGTCGATGCTGTGGGACCTGAATTATTTTAAGTATTACATACTCAAGACTTCTGGCATCACATTTAACGAACAACTGTTGGAAAATGACTTCCAGCGCTTTGCAGAGTTCCTTTGCCAGGCAGGACAGGAACACTTCATGTACCGCGATTTTCAGTCACGTAATGTGATGATAAAGGAAGGCAAAACCTTCTTTATTGATTATCAGGGCGGCAGGAAAGGCCCCTTGCAATATGACCTGGCATCCTTTCTCTACCAGGTGAAGGCCAGGTTGCCGGAAGAGACCAGGGAACAACTTATCAATGCATACCTTGATGAACTCGAAACAATGAATGCCGTTGACAGGGATGTATTCATGAAGTACTTCTATCCATTTGTTTATCTCCGCCTCTTCCAGGTGCTTGGCGCTTATGGATTCAGGGGCTTGTTTGAAAAGCGTCCACACTTTGCTGAGAGCCTTGAGCCTGCCATGGCCGTGCTGGCCAGGCTATTGAATACCCACCCCCTGGAGCCGGAACTGACTGAGTTGAAGACCACTCTGAGAAAGCTTACTCAGAGCAGCAGGTACCTGCCAGTGCACCATCAGGAGTCCAATCTGACCATCAATATTAGCAGCTTTTCATATAAGGCCGGGCTACCGGATGACACATCAGGAAATGGTGGTGGATTTATATTTGATTGCAGGGCCCTGCCCAATCCAGGCAGGCAGGAAAAATACCGTGAACAAACAGGCCGGGACACAGAGGTGATCAACTATCTGAAGAGATACCGTGAAGTAGATAAATTCCTTTTTAATGTTTTTGAAATTACCGACAGTGCAGTGGAAAATTATATTGAGCGTGGTTTTGAAAACCTCAGCATCAGCTTTGGTTGTACCGGAGGTCAACACCGATCGGTATATTGTGCTGATAAATTGGCTGAACATTTAGCAAACAAATATGTTATACATATCAAACTTAATCACAGGGAACAAAAAATAACAGAAAGCAAGACCGGTTCACATGAGTAAGAAGATATGTAAAAAGCTTAAGGAAGGCGAAGAAATAAAGCAGTATGAGAAGCCAAAATACCTCTGCAAAACTTGTAATGCAGTATCAGTAAAAGAGAAGGAACTTTGTAAGCCCAAGAAAGCCAAAAGCGCATGAAAGCAATGATCCTGGCTGCAGGAAGAGGTACCCGCCTGCAATCACTAACTGAAACCACACCCAAGGCGCTGATCAAAGCCGGTGGCATGAGCATGCTGGAGCGGCTAATTTTCAAGATGAAAGTACAGGGGGTGAGCAGCATAGTGATCAATGTGCACCATTTTGCCGATCAGATCATATCCTTCCTTGAGGAAAAAGATAATTTCGGCATCCCTATCAGCATTTCAGATGAAAGTGACAGCCTACTGGAGACCGGCGGCGGGATCATGAAGGCAGCCCGGCTACTTGGAAACGATGAGCCATTCATCGTCCATAACGTAGATGTGCTTTCCGACCTCGATCTCCGTAAATTATATCAAGACCATATAGCCAACAATGCCCTGGCCACACTGGCAGTAAAAAACAGGAAAACATCCCGATATCTTCTCTTCGATGAGAATATGAGCATGCAGGGGTGGGAAAACCAGAAAACCGGAGAAAGAATCATCCCCGGGAATCCTCATAATCTCTCTCCCCTCGCCTTCAGCGGCATCCATGTGATCAGCCCTGCCATCTTTCCCCTTTTCACTGAAAGCGGAAAATTCAGTATCATCGAAACCTACCTGAGGCTTTGCAAAGACTACCCTATCCGTGCATTTAAGCACGATGATGGCCTTTGGATCGATGCCGGGAAACCAGAAGGATTAAAGGTGGCAAATATGCTGTTGGGAAATCTTTGATGTCAGATACCAGATACCAGAAGTTAGAAGTGGTTTATTGGTTTTAATTTGTTAATTTTAGTCCGGTAAAAGATGATACCCCAATGCCGGCATTTCTTGAGAAACTTACCGAACATATTTATTCCACCCATAAGGATGGCCTGGGCAACACTTGCATAGTTCTTCCAAACCGGCGTGCAATACTATATATCAAAAGCTATCTTGCCGGTATCCTGAAAAAAACCACTTTCCTGCCGGAGTTTTATTCTATAGAAGATTTCGTATCCAAAAGCTCCGGGCTGATCATTACCGATCCTCTTGGTGACCAATTCAGTCTGTATGCCCTGCATTGTGAACTGGAGGGAGAAAATGCACGCAACATTGAAGAGTTTTTCCCTTATGCCGCATGGATGCTCTCTGATTTCAATGAAGTGGACCAGTACCTTGTTAACAGGGAATCTCTTTATACCCACCTGACGGATGACAGGGCTCTGAAATTGTGGAATCCCGATGGCAGGCCACTCACCGATTTTGAGAAGCAGTACCTGGAGTTTTACAGATCTATCCAGCAATATTATGATGGTTTGAACAGGATGAACTCTGACAGGGGGATGGCATACCAGGGACAAGCTTTCAGGCAACTGGCTGAGAACATTGAAGAAAAAGCAAAAGGCTGGTCATGGGATAAGGTGATCTTTGCCGGTTTCAATGCACTCACACCTTCAGAAGAAAAGATCACAGAACATCTTTTAAAAATCGGGAAAGCAGAAACATACTGGGATGCCGATGCTTATTACGTAAACAATAAAGATCAGGAAGCCGGCCATTTTCTCAGGAAATATTTCAGAGATCTGGACAAAGAAGATCCAAAGTGGCTAGAGGATAATTACACAAATAAAAGAGTTCATATAGTCGGAGTACCCGGAAATACCGGGCAGATCAAATATGCCGGGGAGATCCTTCAAAAGTTAGTCAAAGAAAAAGGCTCTCTTGACAGGACGGCACTTGTCCTTTCGGATGAAAGCCTCCTCTTGCCCATGCTAAACAGCATTCCGGAAGAAGCAGGGAAATTCAATGTAACCATGGGGCTGGCGTTGAAACATACCCCTCTGTATTCCCTTATCGATACCATCCTGAGCATGCAACGCAATACTGAGCGTTTTGAGGAAGTCAAATCCGGCAAACAAAGGGCCTACTACAGCAAAGACCTGCTCAGACTGGTTTGCCATCCCTGGTTCAGGATGCTCTTGCCTGAAGACCAGGAAGATCAGGTGAATTCTATCAATGGAAGAATACGGGATAGTAACAGGATCTTCTTCCCAGCAGGCAGCATAAAAGATCTCTTCGGTGAAACGGAATCAGAGCAGATAACACTCCTCTTCCCCGAGCATGCCAGCCCGGATAATATGCTCGAGACACTCAGCAATTTAGTAAGCATTTTACGGAACCGATTCATCGGCTTACGGGAAAAAGGAGGCCGGGATTTTGGCCTTGAACTAGAATATCTCTTCCGCTTCAGCAATCTGTTTCAACGTTTGCAGGATCTGATGAAGACTTATAAGACCATTAGCACCCTCAGGACACTGCAAATGGTATTCCGCCAGCTGGCTCAACAGGAGCGTATTGCGTTCAGGGGAGAACCCTTGCAGGGCCTGCAGGTAATGGGTACTTTAGAAACACGAACCCTGGATTTCGATACCGTGATCATGCTTTCGGTGAATGAGGGTACGCTGCCATCAGCCAGAATGCCAAATTCATTTATCCCATTCGAGATCAAAAACTATTTTAAATTGCCTACATACCGGCATAACAACCAGGTATTTGCTTATCACTTTTATCGCTTGCTTCAAAGGTCTTCTAATGCATATCTGCTCTACAATGCAGAATCAGGTGCCCTGGGCGGAGGAGAAAAAAGCCGTTTTATTACCCAGCTGCAGCATGAAGGGCCAAAATATAATCCCGGACTGGAGATCACGGAGGAGCTTTTATCTATCTCGCCTCCGGCTGTAATCAGAAATACGAGTATTGCTGTCGAAAAGGATGAAAGTGTATTATATCAGCTACGCAAAGAGGCTGAAAAAGGCTTCCATCCCAGTTCGCTCAGCATGTATATTAAATGTCCGTTGCAGTTTTACATGGCCCGGCTGGCAGGGATCAGAGACAGTGATGAACTTGAAGAGACCATTGATGCCAAAACCCTGGGTATTGTTGTTCACGAAACCCTGCGGAAGCTGATAGGAGAACATCTTGGGCAAAAGCTGAACAAAGAGGTGTTCAGGGAATTCAAAAAAGAAACGAAGGCTGAAGTTGGGCGCCAGTTCTCAAGGTTTTATCATGAAGACGATATCAGCTACGGAAAGAATTATCTCGTGGTGAATGTAGCAGTACATATGCTGGATCAGATTTTCGACAGGGAAGCCCAATGGCTGAGTGTTGGGGATGAACTGGTCGTTTCCGCCCTCGAACAAGAGTTCAGCACCCTTTTAAAACTGGGTAATTCGGGACAGGTAAAATTCAGAGGGACTGTTGACCGGATAGACAGAATGGATGGATTGATCAGGATACTCGACTATAAGACAGGTGGTGTGGACACTGCTAAATTGAAAGCCGGCGACCTGGATAAGTTATTTTCAGATCCGGAACATAGCCAGGCCTTTCAACTTATGATGTATGCCTGGTTATATCATAAAGAACATCCCGAAACTACAAGTTTGTCTGCCGGAATCATCTCCTTAAAGATGCCAGGGAATGGACCTGCCATGATCATCTCAAAAGGATCAAGCAGTATTATTGATGAGCAGATGCTTAAAAATTTTGAGGAAAAGCTGATCGGGCTTATTCAAGATATCCTCGATCCATCAGTGCCCTTTGAGCAAACGGGGGATGAAGATCGCTGCAAATATTGCAACTTCAGGGAGATATGCAATAAATCACTGGGAAAGAACGACTTTTAGTAAAAATACAATAGAGAAGAGCATGAAAAAACTGACTATAAGCCTTTGCCTTGCATTGCTGGCATCCTTCAGCATAACAATGGCTCAGCAGGCAGGACCTTCAGCCGCCCATAGGCTTGCCAAAAACTGGATACAGATCAAACAGTTCAATGATAATCAAATCATAGGCCAACAAACGATCATTGATGATAAAGGCAATATTCTGGCTTATCAGTACAATCTTTATCCTAAAGGCTATATCATTGTTACAAACGACCTGAGCCTCCCACCGGTGATTGCTTATTCGTTCACTTCAGATTATACTTATCCTGAGGAAGGTTTAAATCCATTACAGGAAATACTCATCGCCGACCTGAAAGCACGCATTGACTACATTCCAGGCATGAATGCAGAACAAAAAGATCAAAACAGGGAAGAATGGGACGCACTTTTGAGTGGAGCCGGAGATAGAAATAGCTTTGAGCAGTGGCCTCCGGCCGGTTCAACGATAAGCGGTGGCTGGATTGAAACCAATTGGAAGCAATCTGCACCCTACAATAACTTTTGTCCGCTCGATGAGGTTACAGGAAATCGAAGCATTGCAGGATGCCCGGCCGTTGCACTGGCCATGATCATCAATTATCAGAAATCCCTGCATGGCATTCAATTTTCTGATGCTGATGACTATTACCATAACTATGCCGGCCGGCAATATTGGATCGATGATGATTCACATCCAATGGAATTTCCGTCTTTTCCTGAACTGAATCAATACTTCGATTCCATCTCAGCAAAATTCCTTTCTTACGAAGCTTTGAATACCGATGAGATGGCCGCCCTGGTCTTCGCCTGCGGAATTGCTGCAAAACAGGTTTATACATCAGAAGTTTCAGGCACCTTTGGGGTTGATCAGGCATACGATGCCTATATGCGCTTTGCTTATGATGATGCCATGCTTATCTACGATAGCGACACCTCTTTCTATACCCATATGAAAAACAATATGAAAGAAGGCATCCCCGTACACCTTGCTCTTCTTGTGGATGGGGCCGGAGGAGGACATAATGTGGTGACCGACGGATATAATACCGACGATTACTACCACATGAACTTTGGTTGGGGAGGAAGCTATAATGGCTGGTACCTGATCCCGGATGAGATCCCATACAACCTCACCATTGTTGAAGGCGCCATCATGGATATCGGTGTTTCACATGTAGGCATTCATCAGCCCATAGAGGTAAAAACACCTGAGTTCTCAATATTCCCGAATCCATCTCAGGGGATACTGAATATCAATATTGAGCTTGAAGAAACTTCAAATGTCAGGATTGAGATATACGATTGTGGAGGTAAATTAATTGATCAGGTATATACAGGAAATCTAAATACAGGGCACAATCACATAGAATGGGAACACAAGCTAGCTGGTGGCATATACAATGTTGGTATAAGTACGGGTGGTTTGATCCAGACTAAAAAGCTTATCGTTCTAAAATAATCTAATGCCCACCGCCTAACGCCTAACGTCTAATGCCTAATGCCTAATGCCTAAATTTAAAAGCAGCAACGCCAATATCTATTATGAACTCCATGGATCCGGCCCGGTAATCTTAATGGTGGCCGGTATGTCAAGCGATTCCAAGAGCTGGCAGTTCATCCTCGACAGAATGATGAGACAATACCGTCTTATCGTTTTCGACAACAGGGGATGTGGCAGGACAGAGACTGATGGGAAGCCCTTTAGTTTGAAAGACCTGGCAAAGGATGCCATCGAGCTGCTGGATTTTCTCGACCTCGAAAAGGTCCACGTGCTGGGGCACTCAATGGGTGGGATGATAGCCCAGGAGATGGCCTTGATGTTTCCTGAACGCATCGACAAGCTCGTGCTAGCCAGCAGTAGCCAGCAGCTTTCCCGGAAAGCCAGGGGTATTCTGAATGAACTTTATAATAAATGGCTTAACGGCTATGACATGGCCGAGTGGTTCAGGATCATGTTCCAATGGTTATTTACAAAAGAAGCCTTGAGCAATAAGAAATTTATCGATGCCGCCATCATCTTCACCCTTGCCTACCCCTATCCTCAAACATTACAAGGCTTTAAAGGACAGGTAGATGCTATCAGTAGTTTTGATGCAAGCTCACGCATTCACAACATCACACATAATACACTGATCATGAGCGGAGTGGAAGACATTCTCATTCCGTCTGAAGAATCACAGACACTCGAATCCATTAGCGGACCAACTACTTTCAAGCTAATCGAAAATGCCGCCCATTCGATCCATGCAGAGCAGCCTGGGGCGTTTTCCCAGGCGGTACGTGAATTCCTTCAGTAGAAATAGGTGTACTGTATCGTCAGTAAGCAGTACGCAGTAGGCAGTAGGCATATTGTGAGGGTGGTTCTATTTGCTATTTTTTGGAAGAAATTTTTCCGGGAACCTGATCATAAAATTTAAGATCCTGCCAATTTCGAATCCCTTATCAATCAACTCTTTATGTTGTTTAGAATTTATATAATCGCAGTTGAAAGCGAAATCAATCCAAATTATTGTTTCAGTATTTTCCATATCAGAGTCTGAAAGCTTATTGATAAAGTAGGGTTTATACTGTCTTTTACGATAGGCTTCTCCGATATTTGCACAAACTGAACGTGACGATCTTCTGACCTGATCAGTTAAGGAGTATTTCTCCTCTTTTGGAAACAATTTGCTTATGTTATAAATGTCCATTGCTTGTCTGAAAGCTAATTTGTACGCTTTTAATTCTCTATACATGTAGAAAAAATCTAGTTCAGTTATTCTATCTATTAATACCAAATTCTACAAAATGTCCCCCTGAACAAAAGAAAATTATTTACCCACTGCCTACTGCTTACTGCATACTGCATACTATATAAAATCTTCTTCGTGCATTGGAATCAACTAGCGGTACATCAAATACTACCATTTATCAACACACCCTCTCACATATATAAAAGATTCCTATATTGCATAATCTTCAATAAATCTGTTATCAAACAATACTAAAACCATGAAAAAGTTATTTTATCTTCTATTCTCTCTCAGCCTCCTGTTTATGATGGGCTGTAATCAGCAACAGGAAGCAGAACTCCACATTGATTATGAAAAGTATACCCTTTCCAATGGATTGGAGGTGATCTTACATGTTGACAAGTCGGATCCTATCGTTGCCCTTGCAGTGCAATATCATGTAGGATCAAACCGTGAGGTTCCCGGCAGGACGGGCTTTGCCCACCTGTTCGAACATATGATGTTCCAGCAATCCGAAAACGTTGGACAGGATCAGTTCTTTCAACTGATACAAAATGCAGGAGGAACCCTCAATGGAGGGACAGGCAATGATGCCACTACCTATTATGAAGTGGTACCAAAAAATGCATTGGAATTGATCTTATGGCTCGAATCCGACCGGATGGGTTACATGATCAATACTGTTACGCCTCTGGCTTTTGCAACCCAGCAAAATGTTGTTCAAAACGAAAAGCGACAAAGAGTTGATAATCGTCCTTACGGACATACGGGTGCCGTGATTGCGCATAATCTCTATCCCTCCGGACACCCATATAGCTGGACGGTGATCGGCGAGATGGAAGACCTTACCAATGCCACCATAGAGGATGTAAAAGAATTTCATTCAAAATGGTATGTGCCAAACAATGCAACTCTTGTTCTTGCCGGTGATTTTGAGGTCGAGGATGTAAAAAAACTCATTGACCAGTATTTCGGAGAAATCCCAAAAGGAGCAGATGTCCCGGATCCAACACCCATTCCTGTCGTTCTTGAAGAAACAAAAAAACTATACCATGAAGATAACTTTGCACGTGCAGCACAGTTCAGGATGCTCTGGCCCACCGTGGAAGAATACAATGAGGATGCTTATCCCCTCTCCTATCTTGGTGAACTATTTTCCAGGGGGAAAAAAGCTCCCCTGTACATAGTACTCGAAAAAGAAAAGAAACTCTCATCGAGCCAGTATGCTTATAATGGGAGCCAGGAGATTGCCGGCACCTTTAACATTGGTGTAACTGCCAACGAAGGCGTTAGCCTAAAAGATGTGGAAGAGGCCGTATTTGAGGCATTCCAGATGTTTGAAGCGGAAGGATTTACAGAAGAGGATGTAGACAGGATCAAAGCCAGTCTGGAAACCAATTTCTACAACGGGATTAGCAGTGTTCTTTATAAAGCCTTTCAATTAGCCAATTACAACGAATATGCCGGGAGCCCGGATTATTATAAAACGGATATTGAAAAGGTGAAAGCCGTAACCAAAGAAGACATACTGAGGGTTTATAACAAGTATATAAAAGACAAACCATACTTTGCCACAAGCTTTGTGCCCAAAGGACAGGTCGAAATGATCGCAGAGGGTTCAGTATCTGCCGGAGTCGAAGAAGAAGATGTGATGAATGCCACAGAGGTAGACCTGGAAGGGATTGAAGAAGTTGAGATCGTAATGACTCCCACAAAATTTGACCGTTCAAAACAACCTCAGGATGGACCCGACCCACTATTGGCACTGCCTGAAGTTTGGTCAGATGAACTTTCAAATGGGATGAAGGTATATGGAATAGCAAACAATGAACTTCCATTGGTTCAATATTCTGTTGTTCTGAAAGGTGGTCATTACCTCGACAAACTCGATAAATCCGGTACTGCTTCGCTTTTATCCACGATGATGATGGAAGGAACACAGAACAAAACCCCTCAGGAACTGGAAGAAGCTATTGAAAAGCTGGGGGCATCCATTAACATGTATGCTTCGGGAGGATCGATCAGCATCAGGGTGAACACCCTGGCCAGGAACTATGATAAAACTCTGGCCCTGGTTGAAGAGATCCTTCTTGAGCCCCGTTGGGATGAAGAAGAGTTTGGCCTGGCTAAAACAGCTGTAATGAACAGGCTGAAGAGATCAAAAGCCGACCCTAATTCTATTGCCAGAAATACATTTAATGAGCTTATTTATGGTGATGATCATATTTTCTCAACCGGATCGCAGGGTACTGAAGAGAGTGTAGAAGGATTGAGCATGGATGATCTGAAAGACTACTATGCTGCTAACTTTTCTCCTTCTGTTGCATCATTCCATGTAGCAGGGGATATTGATAAAACAAAAGTTATCAAGTCATTGAAGGGACTCAGTGAAAAATGGGCTGAAAAAGAAGTGGCTTTCCCCGTTTACGCCGATCCTAAAGCAGTTGAGTCATCAGTAATTTACTTTGCCGATGTTCCAGGTGCCAAGCAATCTGTTATATATATCGGAGCTCCTTCTATGGCCCGTACGGATGTTGATTTCTATCCGGCAACGGTGATGAACCATAAATTAGGCGGTTCATTCAACAGCCATGTGAATATGGTGCTCAGAGAAGAAAAAGGATACACCTATGGCGCACGGACCTATTTCAGCGGAAGTTATGTTCCTGGATATTTCCTGGCTTCTTCCAGTGTACGTTCATCGGCGACTGAAGAATCTGTACAAATATTCAAAGATCTGATGTCAGCATATCGTGATGGGATCACAGAGGATGAACTGGAATTTACAAAGAACGCCCTCGTCAAATCCAATGCGCTTGAATTCGAAACCCTGAGATCTCTGCTTGGCATGCTGCAAAATATCAGCATGTATGATCTTCCTTTCGACTATGTTAAAGGAGAAGAAGAGATTGTTATCGGCATGAATCTCGATCAGCATAAGATGCTGGCTCAAGAGTTTATCGATCCAACAAAGATGTACTATGTGATCGCCGGCGATGCAGCTACACAGATGCAAGCACTGAATAACCTTGGTTTTGGGAAGCCGGTCCTGCTTGAAGTGGAATAGGCAGGGGGAAGTTGACAGTTGACGGTTGACAGCCTAAAGAGTTGCTGTTACCTTAAGCATCTTGCTTCTGTAATATACTCCATCTACACTAAGCAAGGCAATATACATCCCATCAGGAAGGTTTGTTCCCCTGAAGGTCGTATGATGTCGTCCACTGGATTGATATTTATCGATAAGTACTTCTATTTGATTTCCCAGAACATCAAATACAGTAAGTTTGACGTGTGCAGGCTTGTCCATTTTATAGCACAATGTAGCGTGGCGAATGAATGGATTGGGCCAGCTGTTGAAGACTTTCATATCCTCTCTTGAAGAAATATCGCCAACACTTAAATCTTTTGGTTGGATATATGAATAGTACACATCCTGCTCGCCGTTCAGTGTGTTGGCCCATGCCAGATGAACTCCATTATTATCGGATACCATATCGAAATAATCACCCATTTTTTTCTGAACAGGCCATCCAAGATGCGAATCAAATACCGGTGACATTTGTTTGTTCTGTGACCAGCTTACACCCTCGTCACATGAAAATGAATAGAATAAGGCAGATTCGTATAATCCGAAAGGATTTACCCGGGTGTCAAGCCATACTATATCAATACGTCCATTCGGAGCTACCGACATAGTGGCAAACCATTGAATATTTGAAGTCGACAAATCAGTGTTAATTCTTATCGGGTCCTCAAAAGAAAGTCCACCATCCGTACTCCGGGCAAACATAACATCACCTTCATCCATACTGCAATGTCGATCAACGGATGCACAAACATATACATTCCCGCGACCGGGGCCATCCGATCGATCGCAATCGATCCATGCTTGCCCGAGCAATCCTTCCGGGTTTACATCCTTCCATCCACCAAGGCCACCTTCCAGGTTTACGGATGTACTTATTATCCAATTGACAGAAGAACCTGACACCATCGCATCTTTGCTTTTAACCACAAGGATATCAACATGTTCGCCTGCGCCCACAACATAAAGCTCTCCATTTGGCCCAATGCAATTTGTTCCCCATCTGGGGGAACCCGATATTGGGATACAATCATCAAAAGAAGTGCAATTGTCTGTTGACCTGGTAAAAAAACCGGGGTAACAATAACTCAGATCTCTTGTCCAGTTGGAATAAACATGTCCCTCCCCAAAGCCATCAGTATTGTCGATACACATCCATTGTTTATCTCCACCCTGAGCAAAGGTCCCATTGTCCCATTCCATTTCCCCCCTGGTTTTAAAAACCTTACATTGATAATCAATACCATCACAACTCAGGCTGTTATAATGAAAAACTCCATTTTTATCACACTCCAGTACAGGGTCGGATCGAAAAACACCCGGATCTATACATCCGGGGAATAGCCAGGTCTTCCCCCTATCCAATGAATAAGCGTACCCTGCTTGTCGAAAAGAGCTTTCAACATTTTCAAACTGTCTCCACCCTATCATGATTCGGTCTGGATTTGTAGGATCTATTGCAATAGAAGGCTCATTTGCAGCATCACCCAGTATGTTCTCTCTATAGTCATTTATATTTACCTGGGTCGTGAATATATCAGATGACTCATATATAAATCCAGAAGAGGTATTTTTAACCTCAAGAGGCATATAAACCGAATGATCATCCGGAATTTCATTATGAAAGAAAGTTTTTTTCTGAAGACCGTGTTGGGCAATGGAGAGTGTGGGTTGACACAATAACAGGACAATTGAAACAACAATAATTCTCTTCATAGAGATCAATATTAACACAACCTAACTCATTCCTCATTTTTCTACATCAAGGCACAAAAGTGCATGCTGATGTATCTTAAAACACAGCAATTGAATAAGTTATTGATCTCGTTAGCTAAGAATAGCTTATATGCTAATTTACTACAAATTAATTAATGGAAGCTGCTTTGATCATTCTTTTCCTTTCCATCTTTCCATCCACCTTCAGTGAAACGATATAGATCCCGCCGGAAAGGTCCCTGGAATTAAATAATACAGTATGAATGCCCTCAGCCTGTTGTTCATCAACAAGTATGGCAATTTGATTACCAAGCATATCATAAACTTTAAGGCTCACATATGACTTATCTGTAAGCGCATAACGTATATTGGTCTTCTCTGTGAATGGATTGGGAAAGGTCATTATTCCAGTCGAGCTCATGAATTCATCATCCTCCATTCCTACCCCATCCGGGGTGATATATGAATAATATACATCCTGTTCGCCGTTCAGGGTATTTGCCCATGCCAGGTGTGCGCCACCATCGTCGGAAACCATATCGAAATAATCACCCATTTTATTCTGCATAGGCCATCCAAGGTGGGGATCGAAAATGTCAGACATTTGTTCATTTACTGACCAACTCACTCCCTGGTCCACCGAATAGGAATAATATAAGACCGACTTAAATAGACCGGAAGGATCTGCACGGGTATCAAGCCATACAACATCGATGCGGCCATTTGGCGCCACCGACATGGTAGCAAACCATTGATAGTTGTATACGGAAAGATCATCATTGATACGAATGGGGTCTTCGAAACTCATTCCGCCATTGGTACTCCTGGCAAACATCACATCACCGGGATCAACACTGCCATAGCGATCAACAGCGGCACAAACGTATACATTGCCCCTGCCAGGGCCATCTGACCTGTCGCAATCAACCCAGGCCTGTCCTAACAAGCCGGCAGGATTCACATCTGTCCAGCCGGTAAGTTCCCCGTCAAGATCAACAGCTGTATATTGCTCCCATAATACATAAGAACCCGTTTCACGGGCATTCATAGATTTCGCAACCATGACATCATCCATATCGCCGGCACCGACCACATACAACTCTCCTGCAGGTCCAACATTCTCTGTTCCCCAGTATGGTTCCCCATCAACGGCAGTGCAATACTCATAGCTGTTACCGTCATCTGTTGAACGCGTGAAATACATGGGGTAACAATAGCTGTATTGCTTGGTCCAGTTGGAATAGATATTCCCTTCACCAATGCCTCCGGTTTTATCAATTCGCATCCACTGTTTGTCACCTCCCTGTGCAAAGGTGCCATCATCCCATTCCATGTTTCCTTCGCCTGTCCTGTATACAGTACATACATAATCATCGTTCGCATCAAGAGTTAGACTGTTATAAAAAAAGATCCCCTGATTATTGCAGTCAAGGACAGGGTCGGAACGAAATACTCCGGGATCAATCGATCCCGGGAAGGTCCAGCTTTGTCCTGCATCTTCAGAATATGCATAACCAGCCTGGCGGAAAGAACTACCCACATTATCAAATTGCCTCCATCCTATCATGATCCTGTTCGGATTAGTTGGATCTACAGCAATAGAAGGCTCATTGGCAGCATCACCAAGGATGTTGTCGCCATATTCATCTACATTGGCTTGAATGGTAAAGATGCCGGATGATTCGAAAATATATCCTGGAGAAGTTTTTACCTCTTCCAGAGGCATGTATACCGATCTCTCGTCAGGGATCTCGTTATGTTGTTTGATCTTTTCCGGAATAACAACTGACTGTGTGAAGGCCGAGATGCCAAAGCCAAGGATGAAGGTCAGAAATAGGGTTGTTTTTTTATTCATGAGGTTGGATTATGTATTTATAGTTTGGAGTTTGAAGTTGGAGTTTGGAGTTTATGTTAAGCAGTTTAATAGAAGACAAACGATCTCTTTAAATGGTTGTATGTTTATTCGTGAAATACTAAAGCATCGTAAATATAAATATCGGCTTCTTTCCAGCCATCCCAGCCGATCCTTGCTTTTTCGCGGGAACAATAGCCGAGGAACTCTTCCAGGGACCAGCCGGTTTCAGTGGCTACCTGGGGCAGAAAAGTACCATTGGATGATCCTTTTTTAATGTAAATGCCATGCTTTCCAAGTTCAATCTCATCAATAGAGCTGATTTTTCTCATGGGAGTCAGAACAGAGATTTCAAGTTCAATACTATCGAATTCCTCTTTCTTTACTTTTGAGAAACGGTAATCCCTGCTGGAAGCAGCCACAGCCATCTGCTGCACAACATCATAGAGTGGTTCGTGAGGGTCAAAGGTTCCAATACAACCCCGGAGTTCGCCTTCCTTATTCAGGGTAACAAAGGCACCGCATGGAGTTTTAAGAGTATCGGAGAAAGCATCTGTCTTCAGCTTTGGCGTTATCCCTTTGTTAACATATGTTTCCATGCTCAGCCGGGCAATACCCAGCAAGTCTGCCTTATCTTTTTCAGTCAGTAAAAAACCTTCAGCAGTCTGCGCTGCATCACTAGTGGTCACAGCAATGGCAACATAACCAACAACCCTACCCTTGTCAGTAAAATTTACTGCATCGCCCGAATTCATGTACTGTATTTGCTGATATTGATACCGGCCCTGATCTTCCGTCAGGTTCATGAGGGTGAGAACAGAAGTCCATCCACACATTGATGTTGCAAGATTCGGAATATTGTCCGCTTCATTTGCTTTGAGCACCTTCAGAAATTCTTCTATTAAATTGCTTGTCACTGCATCGGTTGTCTTTCGGTCCACTACATTAGCATCTTCATACCTGGGAAAATGCGACAGGTCAGTGCTGATCACAAAAAGGTTTTTTTGTGTAAAATAGGGCTTTAGGGCCACTGCAATTTCCCGGCAGGCAGCCTTATCCTGTGTTCCGATCACAATGGGAATGATCTTAAAGGCTTTTGTCAGGTGGTATTGCAGAAAAGGCAATTGTACTTCCAGGCTATGTTCCTTGAGATGTGCTCTTGCCTCGTAAGAAAATATCTTGTTCTCCCGAATCAGCTTTTCGGCCAATTCCCGGTCTACCTCTAATTCCCCAAGAGGGGTTTCGTAATTTCCTTTACTGTAGATGGATGCGCCTTCATAGTGGGCTGTATGGCTGGAAGCGATTACAAAAATATGTTCATATTCCCTTTCAGTATCCACCTGATTGTAGCCTGAGGCTGCCACGATGCCCGAATAGGGATAACCGGCATGCGGCACAATGATGGCCTGCACATGATCAAGCTCCCTGTCTATTGCCTTTTCGAAAAGATCTTTCATATCCGATCTGAGCTCAGACCTGTCGCCGGCATAGAACTTCCCTGCGGCATAGGCCTTTCTGTTCACAAATTCTTCATGTGAACCCTTTGCATGCCGGTTAGCAGAAAATATGGACATTATGATCATGGAACTGCAAATTTTCTATCATCATCTATAAGCCATTTTCAGGCCAAGAGATATAACAAAGATAAGAAATGTGATGGTTAATTTGAAGTGATTGAGAGTTTTGGTTATATTCGTTAAAGATATATGTGAATCGCATCACGAATAAGCATCAAGCTATGGCCGGAAAACTAAGGGTCCTTTTCATTGGCGACAGCCTTACCGAGTGGTTTGAACTGGAAAAATATTTCCCGGATCAAAAGATCATCAATGAAGGCATTGCCGGAGATACGACCTATGGAGTTCTGGAGCGGCTGGAAGGAACCATTTCTGCTCCGGTAGATATGATCTTCCTCATGATAGGGATAAATGATGTATTTAATGGTTTTCACAAAGATGACATTATAGAGAACCAGGAACTGATCATCGAACACATCCTCACCCATGTAAATGAGACCAGAGTAGTTGTACAAAGCCTCCTGCCTGTAAACGAAAGCATGATGGGCTCACCGGGCTACCTTAACCAGGTGATACGGTATATCAACAAAGAGCTCAGATCACATTGCTATGCCCGCAAGCTCACCTATCTCGACCTCTACCCTGCTTTCCTGGAAGGGAAGGAAATGAAAAGGGAATATACTACGGATGGAGGGCATTTATCCGAGGATGGCTATAGGCTTTGGGCAGATAAGATTCGGGGCTTTCTTGGATGAAGACCGAACAACGAAGACCGAACAACGAGTAACGAGTAACGAGTAACGACTAACGAGAAAACTATAAAATTTTTTGATGATTTATAAAAATATAATGGCACCAGATAAAAGGTGTTTTTTTTCGTTTACCGCCCCATACGAGGATAAATGATAACAAAACAATACGTTATAAACGAGTTATGTGGCATAAAACCTGCTTTTGAGAGAAGTCTTGACTCATAATAATTATATAAGTTATGAAAAGAATAATAGCCTGTATGGTAATCATTAATAGTCTGGCTGGAGTTATTCAATCACTTCACGCACAAACTAATTCATTTTCTCCAACTTTACTTCAAGAGGATTTTGTAAGATTCAGAGAAATTCTTGAGAATGAGCATTGTTGTTTGTACGAATATACATCAAAAGCAGAATTAGACAGTTTGTTTGACGCACATTATCAACTCATTGACTGCGAAATGACACGTGATGATTTTTTTATACTACTTGCACCCATTACAGCAAGAATTGGATGTATGCATACTGCAACATGGATGCCGGGAAGGTTTTATATTACTAAACCAAATAAACTGTTCCCACTTAAATTGAAATTAATTAATGAACAAGTTGTTGTATGTGGTAGTTATTTGAAAAATTTGGAAGTTCCATTCGGTAGTATTATATCCGAAATTAATGGAAAGCCCATTGGGATTATCCTTGAAAAAATAAAGGAGACTATTTCTGCCGATGCAAATAATCCATATTTTGTAGAGGCTCAATTAATAAAGCGTTTTTCTCTAAGTTATGCCAATATTTATGGTCTACCAGAAGAATATGAAATTAAATACTTTAAACCGAATAGTTTAGTGGCTGAGGTGAAAAACATAACTCCTACAAGTCATGAATCAGTTCATCAAGAAGTATTTTCACATTTTAATAATCCCAAATTGGAATTTGATTTGGATACTAATAATAGTACAGCGATAATGACCATAAGTACTTTTGTCTATTACGACAAAGTTGATTGTTTTAGAAATTTCATGGATTCATGTTTTCTTTTGATTAACGAAAACGAAATAAGGAATTTAATTTTAGACCTAAGGGGGAATGGAGGTGGTGACCCATTTTGTGGTTCGATATTATTTTCATATCTCCTAAAAAAACCTGAACCATACTATTCAGAGCCTTATTCAAATTATGAAACCCTTGCCAATCCTATTCCTCTTCCAAATAATAACTTTAAAGGGAATCTCTATACGCTGATAGATGGAAGTTGCGGCTCAACCAACGGACACTTCTGTGCTTTATTAAAATATCATAAAATTGGCAAATTTATTGGCACACCAAGCGGGGCTTCCTATAAATGTAATGCAGGCAAGAACACAGAATTTCGTTTGCAAAATTCCCAAATGATTATTACCATAGGACGTAGTACCTATGCCGTAGCAGTAAAGAATATCCCTAAAACAGCAATTATGCCTGATATTTATGTCAATGAAACTCTTGATGTTTTTCTTAATCACCAAGATGTTTTTCTTGAAAAAGCATTCGAACAAATTGTTCATTAAAAAAAGAATAACTACTGAATTATCATTAAATATAAAACTAATAAATCACCATATATCTAACAATAAATAATTACGCCACATAACAATGTATAAAAATAATAGCCGAGATAGTGGTAAATCAAAGGGTTGCAGCCCGCTTCAACTTACTTGCAACTTGATAGGAAATTGTCACGCAGTCGGCTACTATTCTTATACTAACCGTTAGTGCCCCATTGAAGAAAAACTCTTTATCCATAAAGAATGCAGGAGATGAATATGACTTTAAGCACGAAAATAAATTATGATTTGAAAAAAGTCAGATTAATTGGAAAGTTATCATTGCTTTTATTCCAATCGCATTTTCGACCTATCTCTTCCACGAATTTGGACATTGGACTTTTGGTGAGTTATTTGGGAATGATATGACACTAAGTTTAAATAATTCGGCTCCTCAAAGCGGGCAATTTATTAGTGAATCAGGGGCCTTATGGTCAGCAATTGGCGGACCTGTTTTTACGATATTTCAAGGACTAATATTTCTATTGATTACTTGGAAAACTAAATCAAGTATTGCTTTTTCATTTGTTTTTTTTGCTGCTTTTTCGCGTTTTTTCTCAATCGTTTTTGGTGGAATAAACCTGCAAGACGAAGCAAGGATCGCATCAATGTTAGGAGTAAATAAATACCTAATTGCAGTGACTGTGTTAACGATACTTTTCCTGATTTTGTGGAAATGTACTCAGATTATGAAATTTAAATTGAAAGCAATAGGATACTATGTTGTCTTGGGAGTTTTTACAGTACTAATTGTAATAGGAGTTAATGAATTAATGATGATAAATTAGAAAAACGGGGCACCTCAAAAAATATAGTGTTTGACGCTGTTAATCCTACTTAGAAAATGAACTTGTAAAATGGCAATTAATTAATCAAAGAAACTTAATAAATAAAATACGGCACGCATCATATTCAAACCGTTGGCAATAATTACGAATGAACGAGCAACTAAAAAACATACTGCCAGAAAACAAAATTGATGAGTTTTTATCTATAAGTAGGGATAAATCAATTGAAGCTTCAGATTATTTTATTAGAGCCGGAGAAGTTCCTATTAAAATTGCATTTGTTGTTTCAGGACTTTTCAGATATGTATACATAAATGACAAAGGAGATGAATTTACAAAGGGAATAATAGTAGAAAACTTATTCCTTAGCTCATACTCCGCAATGATAATGGGGAAGCCTTCTTATTTCTCAATTGAAGCGCTAGAGGATTCAATAATAATGGAAATTTCATGGAAGGATTTTATTCTGCTAATGGAGAATGATATTTTTTGGATCAAATTCCTGTTGAAATTTATTGAAAAGGGATTCATGATAAAGGAAAAAAGAGAAAGGGACTTACTTCTACTTGATGCAGAAACAAGATATAAAAACTTCCTTACTGAGTATCCTGGAATGGATCAAAGAATAAGGCAAGGAATAATTGCATCTTATTTAGGTATAAAGCCCGAAACATTAAGCCGAATTAGAAGCAAAATCTCTTTTTGACCTATGTCAATGCAAACGAGTTATCAGCAATATAATTTTGCAGTATTGTTAAACTAAAAAATACCATTATGAATCTAGAAAACAATACTGTCCTGATTACCGGTGGAAGTTCCGGTATTGGTCTAGAATTAAGCAAAATATTAATTCAAAAAGGCAACAAAGTTATTATTTGTGGCAGATCAAATAAAAAACTGTGTAAAGCTAAAAGTATAGAACCTAAACTGATCACATATCAATGTGACCTATCTAATAGTCAGGAATGTACTGATTTTTCGAAAATGATATCTGAAAATCACCCTGACTTAAACATTTTGATAAACAACGCTGCAATCGTTAATAGGACTAACTTTTTAAACACGGACGAAATAATTGAAATGGCTGAAAATGAGTTGGAAACAAACTTTATGGCACCTTTAAGACTAATTCACTTCTTATGCCCAATTTTACAGAAAAACAATAAGCCAGCAATTATAAACATTACAACAGGGCTTGTGTATACACCACGTGCTGATTACCCTTTTTATAATGCAACAAAGGCTGCTCTTCATTCTTTCACGCAAGTATTCAGGAAACAAACAGAAAACTCAAATATCAATATTGTTGAAGTAATGTTTCCGGCAGTTAAAACTCCCTGGCATAAAGGGAAACCTCCAAAAATTGCAATTTCTACTGAAAAAGCAGTAAATGAAATGATTAAAGGATTAGAAAGAAATAAAAAAGAGATAAGAGTAGCTGGAGCAAAAATGCTATATATAATTTCTAGAATTGCTCCAAAATTTGCATTTACAAAAGTGAATAGTTTGGAAAATGAAGAAATTTGAAAATGTATAAATGCAGGGGCTCAATAATTGGTCACTTAAGAATATCACCCAATTACATCGGACCCGTATTTTGGAGGATACCATCTTCATCAAAAGATGCCCAAATTCCTGATTTTGATTCGAAATCCCAAGTTGCTATCCAAGAGATAAATAATGCCTCTTTGTTGAAACTCCAAGCCCAAATCTTCAAATTGAGAATGTTGCCATCTAAAATCATTTCATTACACATAGTTGGACGATTAGCGTCCAAAATATAATCCCACACATAAAATGTCATATTTAAATATGACTCACGGCTGCCAACTGCCCCCCATGGTGTATATATTGTAGTTTCATCATCTTGAAGAAGGTAAGTGATAGAAAGGTGTTTCTGATTAGCAAATTCAGGAGGAGAAGGAGGCCGATAAAAATCCCAATAAAAAGATATTCCCCCAAAACCAATAAATTGATCCTGAAGCAAATACATACTACCATAATCTACACCTTCAAAAATGCCAGAATAATAAACTTTATAGGTAGTATATGTTGGAGAAATTTCCTGTTTAATAGTTATTGAATAGTCTCCTTTATCTCTGAAATAAGTACACTCTGTATAATTACCGGAAGTTACACAAGTATCATAATCCAAAGATAATGTACCCGATTTTTCTATTAACTCTGGTATATCTTGAGGATTCTTAAGAAGATCATTGAATTTAGAAATTGATTCTAATATCTGGTCAACATATTCATTATTCAAATTGGTTAAATCATCAAAAATAGGTATGGGAGCTATGTCTAAAACCGTATTATAGTTTTGGGATATATCAGTAAAAAGATCAACAAGAGCAGAGTCATTATTATTGATAATAATTTCAACTTCATCATTTTTGTCTTTTGAACAATTCAACATCAAGATAGGAAAAATGATCAAAATAAGGAAACATTTAAATAGAGTAATTTTATTCATAATGTTAACTTTTTAATAATTAATTGATTATACAAATTTACAACATTCAAAAGCGAGTGTCAAGTATGGAAGCAAAGTGTTGGGGTGCAGGACGAGGGATGCGGGTCGAGGGATGCGGGTCGCGGGACGCGGAAATATTACAAACGCGAAGCAAATCCCCCCGGGCGCAGCCTGAGAGATCCAGATAATTTTTGTACTAATGTTGATCGAAGGCCTTGTCCGGAGTGCCCTTTCTTTGGTTTCCCTCGGCTCCGCTCGGGACAGGCTGTTTCTTTGGGCAAATAAAGAAATGAATAGAAAAACAAATGCGGCGCTAATACCATAGTGCATGGCCCACAGGTGGTCCCACGCTTCCATAGCAGTTCCTTATACCGCATGCGCCAGGAATTTTTATACCTTTAGCATTGAGGCCGAAAGTGGCCGCACACGGTATAGCCGCGGAACGTTGGCAGCAATTAAAAAACTCAATTATGAAAAGAACATTGAGAAATGTAACATTATCTCTAGTAGTACTATCCAGCATATTTATCAGTTGTGAGTCAAATCAAGACAAAAATAAATCAACTGAAAAGCTTGTTGAAGAAGAAAAAATATTGAATCCAGAGGAACAAGAAATAAAAGCCATTGTAGAAAAATTATTGATGCTTGCAGGTAATTCTGATTTTCAGGGGTTGGATTCCATAATTTCGGACAAAGCAAATCTGGCAAGTGCAATAATTCGAGATGGGACCTCTAAAAATTCCGTCATTACGATTGGCGAATATTTTGAATCACAAAAACATCGAGAACGGAAGCCCTTTTACGAACCCGTGAATGAATACAAAATCCTTATAAACAAAGGGCAAATCGCCTTTGTTTGGGCTGATGCTACCCTACATTCATATGGTGTTCCACGGACCAATAACATCGACAATTTCACCCTTATCAAGGAAGATGGTGAATGGAAATTCATTAACATCTCATTCACAAATACACCCTTGCCAGAAGAGTTGAAAAAATTTAATTTGGAAGTTTTTGCCAAGAGTTATGCACAAGTGTGGTGCAGTCAAAGACCAAATTTTGTCTCATCCTTTTTCTCTGAAGATGGCGTTCTACAGATAAATGATGGCTCACCAGCAAAAGGTACTGAAGCGATAACAAATGTCGCAAAAGGATTTATGGACTCTTTTCCGGATATGATTGTTTCAATGGATAGTCTAGTTACTAAATTTGATAAAATACGATTTTATTGGACACTTACTGGAACAAATAATGGACCCAATGGAACTGGAAATAAGGTTAAAATTAACGGATTTGAAGAATGGATTTTGAATATAGATGGGCTAATCCAAGAATCAAAAGGTTATTTTGATGAAGAAGAATACATGCGACAACTTGAATTTGGAATCAATAAAAAATAACTGCCGTCAACAAAGTGCATAGTGCATACTCTGCGGGTTACGCAGCATACACAAACCGTTAGCAGCAAGCTAAAAAACAACATCAGCAGTAGCGAATTTGTTGAAAATCATTTTTTGAATGGGCTTTGTGATCATTTAGCTCATGTCCTGGCAAACAAATGAAGTAGTTTCTTGTTCTTGTTTAGTAAAGGTATATGCAAATGGCATGGTACAACAGTTTGTGCCAGAGGCCTGCCTAAAATTGCCATGGAAGATAATAGCACTAATGCACTGAGTAAATATGCATACAAACGTGAGGAAACATAGCTGGCAGTTAGAACAAACCTACGCGAGTTTGCCGGCAGGCTTTTTTACACGTCTATCGCCTGTGCCGGTTGCAAAACCAGAAACTGTATGTTATAATGAAATTTTGGCGAATGATCTAGGCCTCGGGTTTTTAAAGAATGAAAAAGATGCCATTGCCGCTTACTTTTCAGGAAACGATATTCCCGATGGAGCCGAGCCTCTGGCACAGGCATATGCCGGGCACCAGTTTGGACACTTTACCATGCTTGGCGATGGACGTGCAATTTTATTGGGCGAACAGATTGACCCATCTGGTAATAGATTCGACATACAATTAAAGGGCTCCGGCCAAACGCCTTACTCCCGGCGTGGCGATGGCAGGGCGACCCTGTATTCTATGCTGCGCGAATACCTCATTAGCGAATCCATGTACCATTTGGGTATACCCACCACCCGGAGCCTGGCCGTAGTTTCTACCGGGGAGAAGGTATTTCGTGAAGAGATACACAATGGCGCTTTACTAACGCGTGTAGCAGCTAGCCATATACGAGTAGGCACCTTTGAGTATGCGCGTAATTTTTGTTCTACAGAAGATTTACATGCCCTTACAAGCTATACCATACAAAGGCATTATCCTGAAATAACAGATTCGGACAACCCGCCTCTTGAACTGCTGAAAGCAGTTATGCACAAACAGATAGACCTGGTTGTTACCTGGATGCGGGTGGGGTTTATTCACGGGGTTATGAACACCGACAATATGAGCATAGCGGGTGAGACGATTGATTATGGCCCCTGCGCATTTATGAATGCCTACGATCCTAAAACCGTTTACAGCTCAATTGATCGCTACGGCCGTTATGCTTTTGGCAACCAATCAAGCATTGCTCAATGGAACCTAACCGCCTTTGCCAATGCCCTGCTGCCTATAATTTCAGATAAACAGGAAAGGGCCATACAACTAGCCCGGGAAGTGATAGACGGGTTTGAGCATACATTTACTGAAAAGTACTACGCCATGATGTTTGCTAAGCTTGGTATACTGCATCCCTCAGACAAGGATAAAGACCTTGTAGATGAACTTCTTTCGTTAATGGAAGCAAACAGAGCCGATTATACGCAGGTGTTTATAGCCATACAACAAGATAAGGTCGCGGGCATCTCCTTTTTTGAGCAAGAAGAGTTTAAACATTGGAAGCAAAAATGGGGAAATGCACAGTTGAGGGATGCAGCTAAAAAGTCTGCCTTTGAACTGATGAATAAACATAATCCTAAGCTTATCCCCCGCAACCATTGGGTAGAAGATGCGCTGAAAGCTGCTGTCATAGGCAACCTTACACCCTTCAGCCAATTGTTGAGTACGCTCTCAAAACCATATGACAGTCATCCCGACGAATTGCAATTTCAACAAATACCTGAAGGCTTCGATGCACATTATCAAACTTTTTGTGGGACATGAAAAAACTCGAAGTAAAGACAAACCCTGAGCTAGAGTTGGTTATTGCCAATTATCCTGATAATGTAAGGGCTAAAATATTAGCACTAAGAGAATTGATCTTAGAAACCGCGAAAGAACTCCCGGAGGTCACAACAATTGAAGAGACTCTCAAGTGGGGTGAGCCAAGTTATTTGACTAAAATTGGAAGTACGCTTAGAATAGACTGGAAGTCAAAAAAGCCAGATCAATATGCAATTTACTTCAAGTGTACCAGCCGACTTGTTGAGACCTTCAGGCTAGTATATAAAGATACCTTTCACTTCGAGGGAAACAGAGCAATTGTCTTTCAGATGAATGACAAGATTCCAAAGCCAGAACTAAAGAAATGCATTCAAGCGACATTGACCTATCATAAGGTTAAACAATTGCCAACATTAGGAATATGAGAAACTTACTAGAACAGCATCAGTAGCAAGTGGTCTTTAATGGCCTGAAGCCAAAGTGACAGGGAGGGGCACCTACATTTAATATTTAGCGTTTAACTTTTAGCATTTCTCATGGGATTTTACTTTGAACATATTGTAAGTCTTCAGCAGCAATAGCTGCATTTTGAGCGGGAATTGCGTCCGCCGAAGGCGGAATGCGCATGATGCGAAAAAATGTCAGCGGTTTTGTTCGACTTAAGGAGGACAAAAATTGCCTTTGAAGACTTTGATTCTTTCGTCCTTTCTTCTAAAGAAAGGACAAAAAAAAGAAAATTCTGCTCCAATACTTTGGCGCATGACCCTCAGGCGGACCCACGTTTCCATAACACAAGCGATAGCGCACAAAATAATTTTGTATTTTTATACAAACCAATATGGTAACACGCGACAACAAAGGCCGTTGTGTGTAATATAGAAAGCTCAGAATCATTAGTATGTAAAATAGGATCTTATGGGATCACATCCTGTTAATTTGGCAGTTCGATTTCTACTTGAAATGTCCGGGCTTGTGTCTTTAGGTATTTGGGGTTGGAAACAAAGTGACGGATGGCTTCGTTTCGTCCTCGCAATTGGTATACCCATTGTTTTCGCAACGATATGGGGAATATTTGCGGTACCTGATGACCCTAGCCGCTCGGGTAAAGCTCCAATTAAAACCCCAGGGATTATTCGTCTTCTACTTGAAATTGGATTCTTTGTCTGTGCTATATTGTCATTGTACGATATGGGATTTAATACACTAAGTTTAGCTTTTGGTATTATTGTAGTTCTTCATTATTTGATATCTTATGATCGTATTAAATGGCTGGTATCACAGTAAAATGAAGCTAAATAGAAAATTATTAATTATTGGAAGACTTTATTCTTTAAAAACAAGAAACTACCCACAACATGCGGTATTGTTAATTGGTTTATCACCGCAATTACATAACTACCAAAACGATAGGAAATTCACCCAATAATTAGCATCTTAGTAATAATTAAATCCTTTAAGTGCAATAAATACATAAGATAACGGTTCACGATCATAGTATGAAGAAGCAAGGCAAATACGCGCCACAACGTTCTGACACGCGTTGCCACCAAGTAAACCATACCGCTGACCGTTAGCTGCAATTAAAGAAGAACTAAAAATGGAAAATTTAGAATCAAAAAAACGACAATCGGATAAACTCATTTACTTTGGGGCTGTCCTATTTTTTATTGGATTAATAATTGGATTAATAGTTCCAATTTTTGCAAACCCGAGAATGGGAGTATCGAGTCATATTGAGGGAGTACTTAATGGAATGTTCCTTATTGTCCTTGGTTTAATTTGGTATAAAGTTGATTTATCAAACCAATGGTTAAAGATTACTTTTTGGTCTGCTATTTATGGGACTTTTGCAAATTGTTTTGGAATTCTAATAGCTGCGATTTTCAATGCTGGTAAAATGTTAGATATTTCAGCAAATGGACAAGAAGGCACACCAATTGTTGAAGGAATTGTAACGTTTTCATTAGTATCATTGTCAATTGCAATGTTGGTAGCTTGTGCAGCTGTTTTAATTGGTTTAAGACGAAATATGAAAGCAAACAAATAATAAGAAAAGTAACTCACAAGGTATAAAATATAATCCGCCCCAAAACATTTCTCATCGAACATTTAACTTTTAGCATTTCTCATGTGATTTTGCATGGAACATACTGTAAATCTTCAACAGCAATATATGTGTCATGGGGAGGCGGTTAGCTGATTGCCGGATTGATTTCGCAGAACCTGAAACTAAAAGCCAAAATATTCAAGTCGTAATACGTAATACATTGTACGTGATACCTTTTAATTGGGCAAGCAAGGAAATGAACAGATAAAGAAACTCTGCGCCAATACCATCCATCGTGCATAGCCAACAGCCAGACTCACCCTTTCAAAACACCATTTAGAACAGCTCGGGTATTTTTGTAATTTTACAAAACCAACTCGTATAACCAAAATCATGAAGTATAAGATCGCACTAAACTTCTTCTTAGTGATTATAGCCATTATCGTGGGTGTAGCACTATATAATCAATTCGACTTTCAAGACTATAACTTTGAAAACCCTGCATTGGCCATTATTTATATCATCGTAATAATTCTATGCATCGGATTCATGATAAAGAAATCGAAAAAGAAATAACCAGCCAAAACCATCCTTATCATGCCCGAAAGCAAACATACATTTTGCAGGATCTGTGAAACACTTTGTGGATTTGAAGCTATAGTTGAAAACAAACAGATCGTTCAGCTGAAACCCGATGAAAGGCATGTTTCCACAAAAGGATATAGTTGTGTAAAGGGCAGGCAACAATATGAAATATACAATTCGCCTGACCGTCTGCTTTACCCTTTAAAAAAAGTTAACGGCAAGCACGAGCGTATCAGCTGGGAGCAGGCCATTCGTGAAATTGGGCAAAAAGTGAATTCGATCACCAAAGAGTTCAGCAGGGATTCAATTGCCATGTATATCGGAACTGCTGCCGGATTTGGTGTTCTGCATCCTGCCTTTGCCCAGGGCTTTATGGAAGGTGTTGGCTCGAACAATATGTATGCCAGCGCCACACAGGATTGCAGCAACAAATTTGCCGTATCAAGGCAGATGTTTGGTTTCCCCTTCACACAGCCCTTTCCCGACCTGCTAAATACCGAATGCCTGATCATTGTGGGCTCCAACCTGGTCATTTCGCAATTCAGCTTTCTGCAGGCACCTGACCCTATCAAACAAATTAAGGGCATTAAAGAAAGAGGTGGCCGGGTAATCGTTATCGACCCCCGAAAAACAGAAACCGCAAAGGTGGCCGGTGAGCACATTTTTATCAAACCTGGTACAGATGTGTTTTTCTACCTCTCTTTTCTGAATGAAGTAATAAGCCAAAACGGTATCAAACATGATCATGTCCAGCACCATATGACAGGCCTTGAGGAAGTGTTGGATTATGCTGCCGGCTGGACTGCTGAGAAAACAGCTCCGGTCACCGGTATTCCGGCGGAGCAATTAAAACAACTGGTCAGCACCTATCTCAATGCCAGGGGAGCCTCGCTGTTTTGCTCAACCGGGGTAAACATGGGTAGCGAAGGAACACTGGCCTTCTGGGTCCAGGAGGTGATCAACGCCATTACGGGAAACCTTGATCGAAAAGGCGGAACCCTGGTTGGCCGCGGGATCATGGATTTCCCGAAATTCGGTGTAAAAAAGGGACTGCTTATAAAAGATGTGAAATCAAGGGTAGGGAATTACAATACCGTAAATGATGCATTCCCTGGAGGGATCCTGGCTGATGAGATCCTCTCACCCGGTGAAAAGCAAATCAAAGCACTGTTCGTGAGTGGAGGCAATCCCTTGATCACCATGTCGGATTCAGAAAAGCTCAAATCGGCATTTAACAAACTTGACCTCCTGGTTAGTCTCGATATTCAGCTTAATGAAACATGTAGTGAAGCCGATTATGTGTTGCCATGCACCGATCCTTTCCAGCGTCCCGACCTGCCTTTTGTATTTCCGTTAATGCTTGGCTTACAGATCAAACCATATTTGCAGGCCACCGATGTAGTAGTCCCTCCAAAAGGAGAGCAAAGAGATGAAGCCAGCATATATGTTGAGCTGGCGAAAGCAAGCGGGTTTCCGTTATGGGGTTCAAAAGCAGGACAAAAGTTTTTTGAAAGCCTTTTGCGATTCAACAAGCTGGAAAACGGGCAACGCGCCCTTCCTCAAAGATCTATGCTGAATGTCTTGCTAAAGCTTTGCAGGCAACCCGGATATAAAAAGCTGTTGAAAAATCCACATGGTGTGTTAATGAAAGACCATAAAGAAAATGATTTTCTAAGCAAAAGGGTTTATACCGTTGACAAAAAAGTAAATCTCGCTCCTGCGGAATTTCTCGCTACCGGGGAGGTTCTGAAACAACTATTTGAGACAGAACTAAACAGGAAAGCAGGCTTCAGGCTTATCATCAAGCGATCGGTCAGGACTCATAATTCATGGACACATAATACGGAGCGCATGATCAAAGGGACCGGACATACTAACTATGCCTACATGCACCCGGGTGACGCTGAAAGTTTGAAGATAAAAGAGGGCGAACTGGCAGATGTTTCTACAAAATACGGCAAGATCAGGATCCCTGTTCAATACTCAGATGCCCTTATGCCCGGATCTGTAGCCATACCGCATGGCTGGGGTCATCAGCACGCTAAAGGTCTTAATGTTGCAAATAAAACAAAGGGTGTGAATGTAAACATCCTTGCCGGTTCAGGACATGATTCTATTGACCCGCTGAGTGGCATGTCACGACTAACAGCCATCGATATAACAATTGAAGCTGCAGAAGGCCCACAGGCAAATACCTGGTCGGGATTACCTTAGAAGAAAACAAAGGGGTAACAAGGCCCCATTGAAGACAAGCTAAGATATATTGGAAATAAAAAAAGGGGCAATAAGCCCCTTCTCAAATTACACTTACTTCTATCTACTTGTTGAAAAAATAATTGAACGTGTTTTCACCTGATTTAAGGGTAATCGAATACTCACCCCTGCTTAAATTTTTAATATCAAACACTTTTTCATACGACATATCGCTTCCTTCAATCTCTTCGTAATAGAGATAGGATGCATCGTCAAGTGAAATGTAAATATCGTCCTGGCCTAAGTTCATGTAACTAATTGTCAGGATATCGTCTTCAATACCAAATACCGGTCGATAACTGATTGCTTCTGTCAATATCCTTAGTTCATTCTTATCCAACACAAAGGTCGTTTCAACTTTTTTGTGCTCTGTAAGGGTATTAAAAATATAAACACCCTCCTCGACTTCGGAAAAATCATACATTTTACCGGCATTATCATCTTCGGCTACCAAGTCTGTATAGATCTTCTCACCTTCCTCATCAATTACAGAAACAAAGGTTTCCATATTAGATGGAACATTGATCTGCATGGATCCGGCAGTCGTTTCGTCCAGTGTTGTTACAGTAGCGGAGGTCGGGTCATTACTTGCAAAAGTATTCACTGATAATCCTATCACCAGTAAAAGTGACACTCCTGTTTTAAATATCATTGTTGTTTTCATATCAAGGTTATTTTAAATTAGTTTTGTTTAACTTTTTATTTAATTTCTTATACATTTTACTCTATAAACCTCAAATCCTCAAAATTGTTCAATAAAAAGTGTTAAAAAATTGCCAAAAAGTCCGTTCCCTTTATTTTAATGACATGAAGACCATTTCAAGGATCGGTGCAGCTATGTGCCATTCTGAAGCCCTACAGCATAGTGATGGAGGCTCCTTCATTTAGCATTTAACGTTTAGCATTTAGCATTGGATTATTCATTAAACATATAGCAATCTTCAGCAGCAATAGATGCGACGCGGGGGACGGGGGATATAGAATCGATTGCCATATGCCTGAGTCCACAAGTCCTAATACGTAATACCTTTTAATAAATAAGCAAAGAAATGAACAAATAGTAAAAAGGACTCCATTTGTGTCCAACTGCAAAAGGAATAAATTTTATATTTACACTCTATATGACTTATATCGAAAAAGGCCCTGAAAAGCGGCAATGGAAAACCCCAAAAGACAAAATCGAACAACTTGCAGACCTGATGAATGAACAGTCGGTTCATCCCTTGCAGACGAGTGATGAACTATTCTACATCTTTGATGCAGCCCTGAGTATGGAAGAAATTGATTTTCTGCTCAGCATGGGAGGTGGCACGCATTCCCGGCAGGATCTGTGTGAAAAGATCGGCCTTGAAGAAAAGGAGTTTGATCGCATCCTGCAGTCGCTGCTGTACAAAGGACCGGTGGCTGTCATCCGCGACGCTGATGATAAGAAAAGCTACCACATCATGACCATTTACCCGGGATGGTTTGAATTTTACATGATGCGCGGAATTGATGATTCCGAACACCGGGAATTCGCACGACGCATCGAGATGATGTATACCGCTGCTTATGAGTTCGGCAATGAAGAGGTCATCAATGAACTGGTGAAAGATGTGGGCCCTCACCTCTCTGTTGCACCCACATCAAAGCCGGAAAGCATTACCCTGGATCATACCCTGACTCCGGAGAACCACGTTTATGAGGCGGCGAGTATCACCGGACTCTTTGCCGGCCTGGATGATGATGAGTTCATCAGTGTGGGCCACTGTCTCTGCCGCTTCGAAAAAGAGCTGATCAACGACCCCTGCCGGGTTAATATGCCTATGGAGACCTGCATGTCGATAGGGCCTGCAGCCGAGCACCTTATCGAGCAGGGAATTTCACGGAAGATTTCAAAGGATGAAGCCATAAGTATGGTGCAAAAATTCCAGGACATGGGATGTGTCCATCAAACAGGGAGAACAATCCCTTTGAAAAATTTCAAATCGAAGTATCCAGTGGATGTGATCTGCAACTGCTGCTGGGATTGCTGCGGAGTGATCGGAAATTATAACCGCGGATACCTGCCATTGACTGTCACTGCTTATTACCGCGCTGAAATAGTTAGCGAAAACTGTACTGCCTGTGGTATTTGTGCTGATAAATGTCCTGTGGGTGTCATTACGATGGATGATGTCGCTTCTATTAATGATGGGCTCTGCATTGGTTGCGGCCAGTGCCGGCACCACTGCGAGTACGATGCTGTGCTTTTAAAGGACGACCACAGGGTGGTATTTCTTCCCATGCTTGGGCGTGAGCATGCCCGTATTGAACCACCGGCAGAGCTGATGGCAAAGATGCAGGATGATCAGGAAATTGATGAAAAAACAGAGGTGCCCAACCGAGAGGGTGCAATGGAAGTAATGGAAGAGACGCGTCAGAAATTCCTGCGCCCCGAACTGCATAAAGTCTTTAAAAAATGGAACAAAACCATGCTTTATGATTTTACCGACCTGGGAGAATCCTGGCATTACGAAATCGTTAAAGGCATCCCGGGCCCCCTGCAGGAGGGCAGCATAGAAAAGCCGGATATCCATTACATCCTTACTACAAACGTATTTATAGGGCTCAGCAGGGGAACTATTGACGGCTTCAAGGCCTTTCGTAAAAAAAAGGTAAAGGTTAAAGCTCCGGTGCTTGATCTGATTAAACTCCAGAAGCTTGTGGGGTAAAACACAGACCTGGAAGCTTTGTGCTTCAGTATAACCAGAAGCTGTAGGCAGATTCCGCAATACGACAGCCAAAGTGATGCCCTACTTCATTTAACATTTAGCATTTAGCGTTTAGCATTTCTCATAGGATTTTACATGGAACATATTGTACGTCTTCAGCTGCGAAGAAGGGGTTCGAGGGACGGGGGACGCGGGAATATTATAAATGCAAAGCATTTTCCCCCTGGGCGCAGCCAAAGAAAGACCGAAGACCAGGGAACGAGCAACGAAGACCGAAAATCGCAGATAGAGCACTAAAATCTCGGATAGGGATTATTGAACTTAGTAATAACCTAACACCTAGCACCTAACACTATCTATAGCGCATCAGATATTTTTGTATTTTTATACTTAGCAGAACAATACTAGCCTTAGTACTCTATGATTGAGCGTTATTCTCGTAATGTACTTGCACTAGAATTTCAGTAAGATACTGAAATGCTTATAGCTGGATTAAAAAGCGAACTTCAAATGCGACTCAAAGAAATAGTTTTAATTGTCATTATAATAATTGGGCTTGGACGAACTGATTTACAAGCGCAATACATGTATGTTGAAGAGAGTGTTGGTACACAAACCACTTATTCTTTATCCAATATAAGTAAGATTAGTTTCTGTTCAGGCAAGCTTACTATTTTCCAAAGCGACAGTAGCAGTGCAACATATGCCCTGGATAGTGTGCGATACCTTAGCTTTTCAGATTCTACATTAGTAAGCAATGGCCCGAAAAATACGCTAAGTCATTCCCTGAAAGCCTATCCAAATCCGGTAAGCAGAGAGCTCAAAATTGATTTATCCAATACTGCCTGCCCGATTGGGACATTAAATATTTTAAGTATCGAAGGTAAATTGATAAAAACACAAGAAATATCCGGTTCAAACATCATTTCAGTTGATATGAGTCGTTTGCCCAGGGGTATATACTTCTGCCAGTTCATTAGCGAGGCAGAAATTAGATCATTCAAAATAATCAAGCAATAACGAAAGAAGCACAACAAATGAAAAGATATCTACTCTTAACTGTATTCGTACTGCTACTTAGCGTTGTTTCAAAATCTCAACATGATACAATGTATGTAATTCAAGACGATAGCGTGCTTTGGCAATATGCTGTAAATGATATCGACAGTATTATTTTTTATGATGCACATTTTACACCGGATACGGTCCCTCTTCCAAAGATCACCGGGTTTGTAAACAATACATTTATAGATGAAAACGGGAGCCCATTTTTCCCCTGGGGATTAAATTATTGCAATCCTGCCCTGGTTCATCTGGTTGAAGATTACTGGATGATGGAGGAGGCCTGGGAAATAATTGAGAAAGATTTCAGGGAGATGAGAAAATATGGTGCCAATACTGCTCGCATTCATTTGCAATATATTAAGTTCATGGAAAATACCACAACACCAAATGATCTGGCATTTGAGCGATTGGAAAGATTGGCTAAAATATCGGAAGCCAATGACATTTACCTTTACGTGACAGGATTAGGGGCCTATAGGCTGACTGATGCGCTGCCATGGTATGATGAACTGGATGATTTTCACCGGTGGCAAACCCAAAAGCTCTTCTGGAAAACAGTGGCTGCTACCTTGAAGGATTATTCCTGCGTATTTGCATATGATCTGATAAACGAACCTGTTGTCGCTTCAGGATGCCATCCAGACTCAAGTAGTTGTAGCTGGTATCCTGCAAATGGCCAATTTGGGGGATATCAATTTGTACAGAATATTTCAATAGATCCTAATAATGCTTATTGGGAAACAATTGGTTTGTGGACAGACCAGATGACAGCCGCAATCAGAACTGAAGATGATGTTACTATGGTCACAGTAGGGCTTTTACCTCTTGGACCGATAAACTCAATTGCCTCTCATTTCGATATTTTGAGCACCCACATTTATCCAAACACAAATAATCTAATGTCCAGCATTAATTATGTAATTAACAATCAAAGTGAGAAGCCATTCGTAATGTCGGAGTTTTATAATTTAAGTTGTTCTACATCTGAACTTGAGATTTTTTTAGATGCGGTCGATGGCTATTACCATGGGCTTATAGGGCATTACATGGGAAAAACCCTTGAAGAATATGATACTACAAATTTAATAGATTACATTCATAAGGATTTTTTAGAGTTTTTTATAGAGCACAACCCAAATTAAGAGGAAAAGGGGAATGGAGCATATTGTAAGTCTTCAGCAGCGAAGATGGGGGATGCGGGACGAGGGGCGCGGGACGAGGAAATAAAACAATTGTGAAGCATTTTCCCCACTGGGCGCAGCCAAAGAAAGACCAAAGACCAAGGAACGAGCAACGAAGACCGAAAATCGAAGATCGGACTCTATAATATCAAGCAGGGATTATTGTACTTAGTTATAACCCAACACCCAACGACCTGTCCTGAGCAAACCGACCGAAGGGAATAACATTGCCGAAGGGCTCAACACGAACTAAGGCGCAACGGATATTTTCGTATTTTTATACAAACCCATAAGATAACACGTCATAAAAGAAGTGGTTGTCAGCAATGCAAGACTTCTTAGAAAATATAATCATGAAAAACAAAAGGCTATATATAATTATTCTCGTTTCATCAATTCTTTTACTCATCCCATTAATCGTGATGCAGTTCACAGACGAAGTAAATTGGACTCTGGGCGATTTTGTTATCGCAGGAGCTCTCCTGTTTGGAACTGGTATTATGTGTGAACTTGTAATAAGGAGGGTGAAAAATATCAATTATCGAATCGCTATCTGTGTAGCTCTTTTGGTACTACTCTTTCTCGTTTGGGCTGAACTTGCAGTTGGTATCTTAGAGACCCCTTTCATTTAACATTGAGCATTGAGCGTTTAGCATTTAGCATTGATTTTTTTCAACTTCCAAATAACTCAATACTCAATACTCAGTACTCAATACTCTCAATCAACGACTTGTCCTGAGTGGAGTCGAAGGGCTCAACGCTTTCTATATCGCAACAGAAATTTTAGTAATTTTATACAAACGCATAAGATATGTGATGTAGCAGTGTCCGCTGTTTAAACAGAAAATAATAATGACAAAAGATTACTATAGAACCAGAGAATCAGTAGAGGAATACATCAGATTAGCAAAGGATGTAAATGGAAGTGAATTGATTAAAAAGCTTAAGAGATTTTTACCATCAAACTCGACATTACTTGAACTTGGCACAGGACCGGGAACTGATTGGAATATCCTGAAGGAAGATTACGAAGTTGTAGGCTCTGATAATTCACATGAGTTTCTAAATCATCTCATTTCTGCCAATCCAAAAGGTCGTTTTCTTAAACTAGATGCCATTACACTAAGTACCGATGAAATGTTTGATGGGATCTATTCAAATAAAGTATTGCATCATCTTAAAGGCAATGAACTTATTGATTCTATTAAAAGACAGTATGATGTATTAAACACTGATGGAATTGTATGCCATTCCTTTTGGAAAGGAGAAGGCTCAGAAGTTTTCAAAGGTCTTTTCGTGAACTATCATTCAGAGAACACATTGAGAGAATTTTTTGAGGGGTATTTCGAAATTGTATTACTTGAACTTTATGCTGAATTTGATGAGGAAGATTCCCTCTTATTGATCGGAAAGAAAAAACACAAGACCTCCACAAAAACTAAGCTGCATTGAAATGAAGCTTAGCCAAACCCTTAGCTGTAATTGCTGAATGATCGCATCTTGTTTTACCAACTTTTAATGACAACTCTCAATCAAAATTAAATCCAAAAAAAAGACCGAAAAGCGATTTTCTCGCTCTTCGGTCTTCGGTCTTCGTTCTTTGTTCTTCTATATAACTCCTTGATCAAGCATTGAATTCGCAACCTTAAGGAAGCCTGCGATATTCGCGCCTTTTACGTAATTGATATATCCGTCTTCTTCTGTACCATGTGTCACACATGCATCGTGTATGCTGCTCATGATATGGTGTAGTTTTTCATCTACTTCTTCTTCACGCCAGCCAATTTTCATGGAGTTCTGCGACATTTCCAGCCCTGAGGTAGCAACACCACCGGCATTTACCGCTTTTCCTGGTCCGAAAAGGATCTTATTTTCGAGGAATACTTCAATAGCTTCAGGTGTAGAAGGCATGTTAGCACCTTCTGCAACACAGATACATCCATTTTTCACAAGTGCCTCGGCATCTTCCTTATTCAACTCATTCTGTGTAGCACATGGAATGGCTACATCACATTTTACTTCCCAGGGGTGTTTTCCCTGGTGGAATTGTGCTTCTGGGAATTCATATGAATAAGGCTTCACGATGTCCTGGTTAGAGGCGCGGAGCTCGAGCATATATTCGATCTTTTCGTCTGAGATTCCTTCCGGATCGTAGATATATCCGTCAGGGCCGGAAAGCGTAACCACTTTACCACCCAGTTCGTTGATCTTAATGGCAGCACCCCATGCTACGTTACCGAAGCCTGAGAGACAAACTGTTTTTCCTTCAAATGTTTCGCCTTTGGTTGCCAGCATCTCTTTAGCAAAATAAACTGATCCATAACCGGTAGCTTCCGGACGGATGAGGCTTCCACCCCAGTTTATGCCTTTACCTGTGAGTACACCTGTGTGTTCGCGGGCAAGTTTCTTGTACATACCATACAGGAAGCCGATCTCACGGCCACCCACACCAATATCACCGGCAGGTACGTCAGTATCAGGTCCAATGAGGTGCCAGAGTTCCATCATGAAGCCCTGACAGAAACGCATGATCTCTGCATCAGATTTTCCTTTAGGATCGAAATCAGAGCCACCTTTGCCACCGCCCATAGGCAAGGTAGTAAGACTGTTCTTAAAGATTTGTTCAAAACCCAAAAACTTCAGAATACTGAGGTTCACACTCGGGTGAAAACGCAGTCCGCCTTTATAAGGTCCGATCGCATTGTTAAACTGTACCCTGTAACCAAGGTTTACGTTCACCTTGCCATCATCGCCCATCCAGGAAACCTTAAAGGTTAAGATCCTGTCAGGTTCGATCAGCCTGTTGATAATACCCGCTGATTCGAAATGAGGGTTTTCATTTACTGTTTCTTCGATTGATTCCAACACTTCGCGCACAGCCTGGAGATACTCAGATTCCCCCGGATGTTTCTTTGCGAGATCATTCATAATTCTTTCTAAATCCATTGCCTGATAATTTAAAATATTGATACCCGGTAATTTGTTATTAATTCACAGTGTGAATAATTTCACAGTGCAAATGTACAGGTATTAGAAATACAAAAACAAAAAAATCAGAGATTTTTTTTGAACAGTAGAATAGAGAACAGAGGAACAAGGAACAAGGAATCCCGAAAAACGATGAAATCATAGATTTCTGGTTTTTCGGGATTCCTTGTTCCTTGTTCATTGTTCATTATTCCCTAATCTTCCACCGGCTCACCATACTCATATCTAATAATGTATTCCAGTTCACCATCAGGATGATAGTAAAACTCTTTACCATGCTTGAGGTTATTCACATACTGGGTACGGGTGAACAATGAACCATCCGGATTCCAGAAGCGTTGCTCACCACTGCCGGCCTTGTATTTCCCCTCCCCGATCAGGATGCCATAATCATCATAATAAAGCCAGTTTCCCTCGTATAAGCCATGCACAAACTCACCATAGATCTGGAGTTCTCCATTACCGTGCCATTTACGATAAATACCGTGCAAGGTGTCGTTCACATAATACTTTTGCTCAATCCGTAAACCTGGATAGCTATATTCGACAGAAACACCGTTTCTGACATTATTCTACATACGTTTCTTCAGTTTCCTTACGGCCATTATCGTGAAATCTTTTCAGGGTGCCCTCTATCATATCATCGACATAGGGTACCTGTTGCTGTATTGTACCATCCTCATAATACCAGATGGCTGTACCATTTAACTTCCCGCCCTCATATGGAAGCTCGGATTTTAAATTTCCGTTTTCCCAGTAGGTTTTATCGGTTTTGGAGCAGGAGGTGAGGAGGATCAAAAGGCTAAGTGGAACTAATATTTTGTATATTTTTCTCATCATTTTATATCTTGATACTTTCCCTCGCTTCGCTCGGGACAACAATTGTTACTTAATGACTTCCCTGTAAGGGAACTTTTTCTATTTTAAAATTCCTGTAGCGGCAGAAGTTCCATAATTTGTTTTCGTATCCTGCCGGATTTGCAGGGCCGAACTGAATATTGCCCTGCAAGCCTTTTTGTCTGTAATAAGGCAGGCAGTCTTCACAGTTAGAACCGAAACGCATCAGGGCGCCAAGGAAATATGTGGCCAGATCATAACCATCAAAGGCATACTGAGTGGGTTGAGTCTTATAAGTCTCCCTGAAGTCCATGATAAATTCCTGCACCTCTGAATCCTCCTCATCCAGGTATGACTCTGTAAAGAAGTGCACATCCAGGTCGAGCAGGTAATCCGTTTCCAGGTTATCCAGGAGAGCCCACTCAGGCATACCCACTACCGTTATTTCGAAAGTATCTTTCAGGTCATTCAGGCGTGTCAGTATCTCCGGCGTATATATTTCATTATTGGTGAGTACGATAACCAGGTTCCTTCGAACTGTAGATGCATTCCTGATGATGCCATATACACTGTCAATGGCATATACAACCTCTGAAATGCCATTGGAGATGAAAGTACTGTCTTCGAGGGCAGCTTCTATTTGAGATGTCTGTATCACCCTGTTTTCAATGTTGATCTCGCTGTATAATTCTCCCGGCATTAGGTTGGTATCAGCCTCCGAATATTCGGTAATAAGCTTGTAAATATCCTGATTGGAAACCTTTACACCATACGGGGCTGTCTTTTCCATTGATTGTCTGATCTCCGCGATCTGCTCAGCATATTGAAATTTATTGTTTCTTACCAGGATAATATTCGCATCTGGGTGATACTGCTCCACAAATTGGGGAAGCACAGCTGTCTGCGCCTCCCTCGAAGGTTTAAATTTATATACATTGTCATGGGTCAGCACCTCCGTGCGTCGAGTGAGAGGGTTTACGATCTTGATCCCAAACATTTCTGCAAAATTCGAGACCAGTTTAAAATTCCTGCTGAAGAATGGACCTATGATCAGGTCCATATCAGAGAGTTCGGGCTGCTGCAGCACCTGTATGGTCTTCGACACCTTTTCATCTACATCATAAACATACAGTCGGATCATAAGACCTTCCTGCTCCAAATCCTCCATAGCCATCCTAAAACCCTCATAAAACTGGATAAAATTAAAGGATTTATACTCGCCTGGATCTGGTTCTCCATCATTGGTATTTACATTGATATTCCGTACTTCTTCTTCATACAATGGCATCATGAGTGCCACTTTAAATTCCTTGTTGTTACTATACATCTTCTCGTAACATATTATGCTGTCAGACTTAATAATACGGGGTGGAGTATCATCCGGCGGGCTTACCACCACAATATCGCCACCCGGAGGAACAGCTGTTGGTGGTCCAACAGGGATCAGCAGCATATCACCCGGATAAACTTTTGATCGATATGCAGGGTTAGCATCTTTCACGGCATCGACAGAGACGGCATATTTTCCGGCGATCTTTTTCAACTTTGTTTTTTCCCGCACCTTATGAGTGATAAAGTTATCCTGGTTAATGCTAACTGGAATCCGGATCACTTCACCGGGGAAAATATTTTCCGTCAGGCCGGGATTAAACAAGCTCAAGCTATCGATACTCATGCGGTACTTCCTGGCAATACCGTATAATGTTTCCTTTTCCTTAACAATGTGTTCGTAAAACTTCTTCTCTTCCTGTGGCTGATCAACAGTTGTTGGAGTGTGCTGTTCATCCTTTTTCTTTACGACCATGTCCTTCATCGGGATCTTGACATATTGTCCCGGGCTCAGTCCTGCCTCCCATCCGGGATTGGCTCCTTTAAGTTCATCGACCTTTACATCATAAATTCTCGATATTCCGTACAGGGTCTCACCACTTTTTACAATGTGGAAGATATACCTGAATTCCCCTTTTCTAAGGTCATCGGTGATGATCTTTTCCCTGCTGGTAACTGGAATGCGCAGATGCTGTCCTATGGCCAGCCCCTGGCGGGCGTCAGGATTCTCATATTCCAGTTCATCAACAGGAACATCATATACTTTTGAGATGGAATACAGGGTTTGTCCCTGCTCCACGGTATGGATATAATAGTTCTTCCCATCAATATTTTCGATCACCTCAGACTTAGCAATTTCCTGAGAGAATAATTCTTGCGGAGTGATCAGGGCAAGAAAAGCGATTAAGAAGAATAGCAGGTATCTGGTCATACTAAAGTTTATTATTCCCATTCAATTGTTGAAGGCGGTTTAGAACTGATATCATATACAACCCTGTTCACGCCTTTCACCCTGTTGATAATGTCGTTTGACACCTTCGACAGGAACTCGTAGGGCAGGTGCGACCAGTCGGCAGTCATGCCATCGGTCGAGCCCACTGCCCTCAGCACTACTACATTCTCATAGGTACGCTCATCCCCCATAACTCCAACCGATTGTACCGGCAGCAATACTGCCAGGGCTTGCCACACATCGTCATAAAGTCCGTTCTTTTTCAAACCCTCAACAAATAGGTCATCCACATCCTGCAGCACCCTGATCTTCTCGGCTGTCACTTCCCCTATGATCCTGATTCCCAATCCGGGACCGGGGAATGGGTGCCTGCCCAGAATGTGCTGTGGCATGTCCATGGCCTTGCCAATGCGCCGCACTTCGTCCTTAAATAACGAATTCAGGGGCTCGATTATTTTTAGTTTCATAACATCCGGCAGCCCGCCCACATTATGATGGGATTTAATCGTAGCTGAAGGCCCCTTCACAGAAACAGATTCGATCACATCCGGGTAAATGGTACCCTGGGCAAGCCAGTCGACATTCTTTATCTTATGTGCCTCCTCATCGAAGACTTCAATAAATGTGCGTCCAATAGCCTTGCGCTTGGCTTCTGGCTCTGATATTCCAGTCAGGGCATCGTAAAATCTCTGCTTCGAATCAACTCCCAACACATTCAGCCCCATTCCTTGGTATGATTCCAGTACCCGCTCGAACTCATATTTCCTGAGCAAGCCATTATCTACAAATATGCAATGCAGGTTCAAACCGATGGCACGATGCAATAGCACTGCAGCCACCGATGAGTCAACACCTCCCGAAAGTCCAAGCACAACCTTCTCATCTCCAACGGTCTGACGAATATTTTCAATTGTCGTTTCTATAAATGAATCAGGGGTCCATGACTGCTCACATCCACAGATATCAACAACATAATTCTTTAATAGGATTTCTCCTTCGGTAGAATGATATACTTCAGGATGAAACTGTATCCCATATGTATCTTCACCTTCTATTTTAAAGCCTGCCACATTCACATCATGTGTACTGCTGATCACCTCAAAGCCATCAGGCAGGTTTAGAATAGTATCTCCATGCGACATCCATACCTGGCTACCATCGCTCATGCCTTTCATTAATTCACTCTCCTTATTTATATATGCAAGCTTAGCCCTTCCATATTCTCTTACTGCTGTAGGCGCGACTTCTCCCCCATTTTGCTGAGCCATAAGCTGGGCACCATAACAAACACCCAGCGTAGGCATAATTCCCCTGAATATACTCAGGTCAGGGTTAGGTACATCCTCCCCTCTCACTGAGAAAGGGCTTCCGGAAAGGATCACACCTTTGATATATTCTGTGATCTCAGGGACTTTATTAAAAGGATGTATCTCGCAATAAACATTCAGTTCACGCACACGGCGAGCGATAAGTTGGGTGTACTGGGAACCAAAATCAAGGATCAGAATCGTTTCTTCCATGTGGCAAAGATAAGTAAATTGGGAGATAGCCGAAGGGTGATTTTCGATATAATAATTGGGTTTTTATTTGATTTTTATGCGTAAATTTAAGCTCTATAATCACTTTATTACAAACGTATGATCATATCTCAAAATGGCTTAGATTTCATCAGGCATGAAGGACCGGATCCGGAGATATCAGAGATACTGCATGATCCAGGCATTCTCGAAAATTTATCTGAAGCCAGATCTTATACCGCTCCAATGCCTGTCAATATCTGCTTCAGGATTGACAAGGACAATAAAACCATAGGACAGGTGTGTTTGAAAAACATCAAATGGATCAACCACAAAGCAGAGATCAGCCTTTTTATCAAAACAGAGGAACAGGGCCATGGCCATGGATATGCAGCTCTGAAAGCCATTATTGACTATGCTTTCAGGCGCCTAAACCTGTACAGGCTTGAAGCTGAAGCAGTTGAAACAAACACACCATCACTGAGGCTGATCCAAAAAACGGGATTTATTGAGGAAGGACGATTGCGTGAAGCCAAGTTTGTAAATGGGAACTACAAAGACCTGCTCAGGTTTGGTTTATTAAAGAAAGAGTATATCAAATGATCATTTTAGGATATTTATTCATAAATTCGGATTCATAAAATCAAAATATCATGGATAACATTGAAAGAAGCAGCTTTGAAACCAGCATCGAGAACAGCGTAGCCATAATCACCATCAAAGGAGGGGTATTTCATATGGTGACCAACATCAATGAAAGTAATCTTCTGATAGATTATATCAAAGAAACTGAAGGAAATTCTGAAGTTAAGGCACTTCTTATCATTAACGAAGCAGGAACGTACAGCGAAAAGGGGTACCATGAATTCATCAGTAAAATACTCGGGCCTCAAGAAGAATGCGATGATAACAGCCCGCCAAAATTTGCCCATAAGGATATCCGCTTCAGGGAGATCAACATACTGAACAAGATCGTTAAGGTATTGTCAGAATACAGGAAACTAATCTTTTCAGGAATCAATGGGGATATTGTTACACCTTTCATAGGAGCAGCTCTCAGCATGGACATCCGTTATGCGACCGAGGGCTCACGCTTTATTATGGCACACAACAAGTATGGACTCCATCCATCAGGTGCACTGCCATTCTTCCTGTCGCAATATTTTCATCACTCCAGAGCTCTGGAGATCCAATTCAGGGAATCATTCAGTGTAGAAGAAGCATTGGACCTTGGCCTGGTGAATAAGATCTTTCCGGAGGAGAATTTCCGGGAACGCTGCCTGCATGAGATCAAGCATTTTATCAAATGCGAAAACTCAACCATCAGTGTAACCAAAAGGCTGACAAATTATACACGGAAGGCATTGGCTGAATATTTCCTGTATGAGGCCAGCCTCTTAAACCTTTAGATTATTCCCTTATCAGCGTTTTTTCGAATATTGCTTTGTTATCTCTCTGATCAGTGAGTTCAATTACGAATGTGTTTGGTCCTTTCTTTAGACGATCGTCGATATTGTAGGTTAGTAAACTGTTCTTGGCATCATATTCCATCAACAGCCAAGAAGCATTCAGGGTTGCCCTGAACTTTTTAATACCGGAAAGGTCATCCTTGATCTTAACTTTCACTGTTTTCCTGTCGGACTTAATATTTCCTGAGGCAATATTTACTGAGCTGATTTCAGGGGGAAGAGTATCTATCAATACCACAAAGTCGCCGAAAGAACGAATGCTGGCATTCAGGGCACCATCTTTAAACTCACCTCCGTAAGGGATATAGGCACCCTCATCGGTAAGCCGGGCAAGAAGCAATTTATCTGTATCAGGTGGAAGCGAGTCAGGGACGATCTTAAGTTCATAAGCTTTATGCAGGGCTGTTCGGTCGTTGTGGATACGATGTACGCGTGAGAATGATGCTTCCGGCCCGGCAAGCGTATCATATACAAACCAGATATCCCTGTAAAGTGCACTGCCCGCCAGGCTCATCTCAAAATTATCAGCTAAGTATTCATTATTCGTATCTATGCTGAACTGTACCGCTCCAGGTGGCGGTAATTCCTTGATATGTAAAACATCATCATAATACATGATCACAATGGGAAGCCTTGAAGTATTTCCCTGAAAATCTTTCACCACATATTCGAGATGATGTATACCAGGCTCATCAAACTGAAGAATGCCATGGTCTTGCACAAGTTCGTAAATGCTGAGCCGGTTATTGGGATCGATCTCGGTCCGCTGGTACCTTCTCTTTAGATCCACATAATCATGATAATCTATAAAACTGTTGATGTATCGTGTTTCAGAAAAATCAAATTTCTCCAGGTCATGGCTATAAACCAGGGTACTATCGGCATAAATTTCAACACTATAAACCCCATTCTTATTTGAGGCATCGTTAAGTTTATCCCAGGCATTAAGCCCCAGTGAGAATTTACCACTGATATGGATGGTATCATTGTTTTTGATCCTGTGCTGTTCTCCCCAACCATCAATTTCAAACACTTTTGACCCGGCTTTCCCATCGATTCGGCCACCATGATCAAGAGCATAAACTTTCAGCCAGTTTATTTCCGGACGCACATAGTCCTTTACTTCAAACCCAAAAAGCATGGGATTAACCGGCGTTTGTGTAGCTTCCAGGCGCATTTCAAAATGAAGGTGCGGCCCATTTGAACCACCCGTATTACCTGAATATGCGATCACCTCTCCTTTCCTGACATGAAACTCACCTTTTTTTGGGTAAACATTCAGTTCGTAGGATTCATACTGATAATGTTTCGCTTTTACATAAGAGGCAATATTCTTTTTAAAACGGCTGAGATGGGCATATACAGAAACGTAACCATTAGCATGAGTCACATAGAGGGTTTTGCCAAATCCTGTTGCTGAAACTTTGATGCGTGAAACATAGCCATCAGCTACCGCATGGATCTTTTTACCGGAAACACCACCGGTCTTTATGTCCATACCTGAGTGGAAATGTCCGGCACGCAATTCGCCAAAGGTACCCGAGAGGAGTATCCTGAAATCAACAGGTGACCGGAAATAATCCTGTGGATATACTGTTTGAGCGTTCATCCATACCGGAATGAGCATGATGGCCAGAACGAATCCCGGAACAAGAGTCTTTATTCGATTTTGCAAAGCAAGCATATAGCAGGAACAAAAATAGGCTTTCTTTGTTTTTCAATCATTGACAATTATCATCAAACCGCATTTTTTTTTCTTAGCTTTGGTGATTATCCCGGTCCGGGCATAATGATCCGTTAGATGAAAGACCTGAGTGTTGGTAAAGAAAGCAGGCTGATCTTCCAGTTTGCCACCCCTATGCTGCTTGGAAACATGTTCCAGCAGCTATACAATGTGGTAGACAGCATCATCGTTGGTAACTATATTGGCAAGGAAGCCCTGGCCGCTGTCGGTTCCTCTTTCCCCATCATTTTCACCCTGATTTCCTTCATTATTGGGATCGCCATCGGTTCCACCGTGATCATTTCACAGTATTTCGGCGCCAAGGATTATGAAAAGGTAAAAAGGGCCATCGATACCCTGTACATCTTTATCTTCTTCGCCTCCCTTTTTGTTAGTTTCCTCGGGATCTACTTCAGCACTGATATCTTCAAATTGATTGGTCTCCCGGAGGATATCATTCCCCAGGCCAGCACCTACCTTAAAATATACCTCTCAGGGCTCGTCCTGTTCTTTGGCTTTAATGCTACCAGCGCTATTCTTCGCGGTCTTGGCGATTCCAAGACACCGCTATATTTCATGATTGTAGCCACCCTCATGAATATCGGGCTCGACCTGCTCTTTGTAGTAGTTTTCAGCTGGGGTATTGAAGGTGCTGCACTTGCCACCATCGTGGCCCAGGGAGGAGCATTTATTACTGCCATCATTTATCTGAACAGAACGCATGAGATCATCAATCTTTCCTGGCGGAAGATGGTCTTCGACAAAGAGCTTTTCAGAGCGAATATCCGTATCGGGATACCGATAGGATTGCAGCAATCTTTTGTGGCCCTGAGTATGATGGTGATGTACTGGCTGGTGAATCCCTTCGGCACTAACTCCGTAGCTGCATACTCAGTAGTTTTCCGAATAGATTCCTTCGCTGCCATGCCTGCCATGAATTTCGCTGCCGCTTTATCAACTTTCGTGGGACAGAACCTCGGAGCCAATAAGCCTGAGCGGGTGCGAACCGGACTGATATCCACTGCCGTGATGACCTCGGTCTTTGCTTTTACCATCACCGCCATCGCTCTGCTGCTGGCAGGTCCGCTGATGCGCTTATTCACCAATGACCCCGAAGTGATTTCAATTGGCATGGACTATCTCTACATCGTGAGTCCGTTCTATGTAGTGTTTACGATTATGTTTACTATTGGCGGAGTGATGCGTGGTGCCGGCGATACCATGATCCCAATGCTCATCACCTTCATCGCCCTCTGGGTAGTGCGGATACCTCTGTGCTACTACCTCTCCCTCGATATGGGTGTGCTGGGAATCTGGTGGGGCATCCCTATGGCCTGGTTTACCGGGGCTCTTCTTTCATTCATATATTACCTGACAGGAAAGTGGAAATCGAAAACACTGGTGAAACTACCGCTAGAAGATAAATAAAACATATTCGACGATACATTTCTTTGTTATTGGTATCAAAAAAATAATTAAATAAAAAGGCAAAACACTAACTTAGCAAAAGATATTGCAGCTAACATTAAAATGAAAAATATACGATCATGAAGACAAAACACACATTATTGCTCATCATTTCATTTCTATTTTCAGTTTCTTTGCTTGCACAGGAAAAAGCAGTCCCTGTATTTGAAGACGGCGAAGCACAGATCGTGGAAGCTTTTAAGGATGCCGACAGCTGGATCAGACATGATCTCTGGGTTGAAACCGAATTCGATACCGATGGCGATGGGAATCCCGACCGCATGCATGTGGATGTGACCAGACCCGAACAAACTGAATCGGAAGGACTTAAGCTTCCTGTTGTGTATGTTTCCAGTCCATATTTTGCCGGTGTTGCATCCGGTTCATATGAATATTTCTGGAACATCAGACAAGAAATAGGTGAAGAACCACAGGCAAGGATCCATCCTCCGGAGATCAAGCGTTCAGGTGAACGTCCTATCATATCCAATTCACATATCAATACCTGGGTCCCACGTGGCTATATTGTTGTTCATTCCTCCTCTCCCGGAACGGGATTGTCGGATGGTTCACCCACTGTAGGCGGCCTGAATGAATCACTGGCTCCCAAAGCTGTCATTGACTGGCTTTGTGGACGGGCTAAAGGATATACTGAGCGCGAAGGAGATGAAGAAGTAGAAGCTTACTGGTGCACAGGCAAGGTAGGCATGACAGGAACCTCATATAATGGAACCATCCCGGTGGCGGCAGCCACTACCGGTGTTGATGGACTGGAGGCCATTATCCCTATTGCTCCGAATACTTCATATTATCATTATTACCGTTCCAATGGCCTGGTGGTGTATCCTGGCGGATGGAAAGGTGAAGACATTGATGTTTTATACGATTTTATCCACAGCGGTGAAGAATCGAAAAGAGAATATGGAAACAGGGTATACCGCGATGGTGAGATGGCTGCCGGGCAGGACAGGATCACCGGCGACTTGAATGAGTTCTGGGACAGCCGTGATTACCTGAACCAGATGGACGGGTTTAAAGCAGCTCTGCTGATGTCGCATGGTTTCAATGATTGGAATGTTCAGCCTGAGCATAGCTACAGGATCTACAATGCAGCGAGGGAAAAAGGTGTCCCCTGCCAGATATATTACCACCAATCAGGCCATGGAGGACCTCCACCAATGAGCATGATGAATAAATGGTTTACCCGTTACCTCCACGGAGTGGAAAACGGAGTTGAAGACGACCCCAAAGCGTGGATCGTTCGTGAAGATGATAAGATGTCTGAACCCACATCATATGAAGATTATCCAAACCCCGAAGCTAAAACCGTTAATCTGTTACTCTTCCCCGGGGCACCGGGAACAGGATCACTTAAATTAGAAAATACTGCAACTGAAAGCATGGAAACCCTTGTGGATAACTTTTCCTTCTCAGGAGAGATGCTGGCCCAGGCGGAGATCACCAATCACCGCCTCCTGTATGTGAGTCCTGTGTTGCAGGAAGACCTCCACATATCAGGCATTCCAAGTATTATGATAAGAGTAGCAAGTAGCAAACCCGCTGCAAACCTATCCGTATGGCTGGTATCTCTGCCATGGACAGAAGGACGGCGATCGAAGCTCACCGACAACCTGATCAACCGTACATGGGCTGACATTCAAAATTACAAATCACTGTATGAAAGTGAAGCACTTGTGCCCGGGCAATTTTATAGTTTAACATTCAACTTTCAGCCGGATGACCAGGTCATCAAAGCGGGGCAAAAGATCGGTCTGCTGATATTTTCCAGTGACAAGGACTTTACCCTGAGGCCTGATCCCGGAACAGAATTGACCATCGACCTGGATGGAACAATGCTATCACTTCCTATTGTAGGCGGTGCTGAAGCATACAGGTATGCAATAGAAGAGTAGACAGGGAAGTGCGGCCCCTCGACTTCGCTCGGGATGACAAGGAAAGTTAGGAGTTATCCAGGATCCAGCATCCAGGATCTAGTATCTTTTTTTATTCAAAAAACTCATACTCATACTTAAGCAGATAGTGCTGGTTTCTTCCCTGTCCATGCATATCGATGATAGTTTCTGATTCGATAACATTTGCGTTTTCATCGAATTTACGTTCGGTACGGGAATTGATTTCGCCTTTTTCATTGCGATCTTCCTGGGCCACAGCATTTCCTTTTTCATCGTACTCTATGCTTGTCAACACCTTACGGTTGGGAGTTTCTTCTGTTACAGCGGTGATCAGATCACCTTTACGAACATAGGAAACCTTGAATAAAAGGCTATCATCTTCTGAAAAAGAACTTACACAGAGCAATTCTCCCTCGTCATCATACTCATTCACCACCCTTGTGGTGGAATCACCCTCAATATTCCAGCTTGAAGTTTCCAAAACCTGTCCTTTACTGTCGTAAATCGTTTCCTCGCGATAAACAACTTCATCATCCTCGTTTCTGGTCTCATGAAGGACAAGATTATTTCTTTCGTATGAGAAAGTATCAACAAGTTCTAATTCATCCTCATCTGTCCTTACAGCCTTCTCTATTAGCTTACCCTCATCATTGTAGGTGTAAGTAATGGTATCTTTCGAGCCATCGAGATAGTTTTTATAAGCAAACAGTGTTTTCCCATTTGCATCTACATCGTATTCCATATCATCGATCAGGTCACCGTTCTCATCCCAGGAGCGCTCAGCTATTTTGGCACCTTGTTCATTGTAGGCATAACCATAATTCTGCTCAATTTCACCTTGCGCATCATATTTGATCTCACTGAGGGTTCGTCCATCCTGATCATAGGTAGATTTATTATATATCCCTCCCTTTAACTCAAAATCCTCTGAATTTATATCTTTCAATACGTAATCATATTTATAGAGGCTGATGGTTTTGATCTTATTCATAGTACATTATCTTTTAAAATTGTCTAAATTTACAGCATTATTATCTAACAGCATTCATAATCAATATTCCATAATCATGAAAAGAATTATTCCACTCCTACTAAGCGTTCTTATCGTTATGACTATCAATTCATGCTGCGAAAAGCAGGAAAAGATCAATTATCCGGTCGCAAAGAAAGTTGACCAGCTTGACGAATATTTTGGCACCCAGGTAGCGGATCCTTACCGCTGGCTCGAGGACGACAATTCAGCAGAAACTGCGGAATGGGTCAAAGCCGAAAACGAACTTACTCAGAAATATCTGGCTGAAATACCTTTCCGCCAAGGCATTATCGATCGTCTCACAGAGATATGGAATTATCCCAGGTACAGAACCCCGGAGAAAAAAGGCGATCTCTACTATTTCAGAAAGAACGATGGTTTGCAGAACCAGGATGTCTTGTATGTAAAAAAGGGAGAAGATGGCGAAGCGGAAGTCCTGCTCGACCCTAACACATTTTCTGAAGATGGCACCGTGGCCCTGAGCAGCTGGAACCTTTCAAAAGATGGCAAATATATGGGCTACATGATTGCCAGGGCTGGCAGCGACTGGAATGAGATCCATGTCCTCGACCTGGAAACAAGGGAAGTTGTAGGTGATCCTATCAAATGGGTCAAATTCTCAGGTGTAAGTTGGAAAGACGATGGATTCTTTTACAGCTGCTATGACGAGCCTGAAGCAGGTGATGAACTCAGTGATGTGAATGAATACCACAAGGTATATTACCATAAGATTGGAACCTCCCAGGCTGATGATGAGCTGATATATGAAAACCCTGATCAGCCACGCAGGAACTATTATGTAGGTACCACTGAAGATGAACGCTTCCTGATCATGTATGAAGTAGAATCGACAAGTGGCAATGCTCTCTGGTACAAAGACCTGACAAGAAATAAGGGTAATTTTATCAAACTGGCCGAAGGCTTTGAATATGACTACAGCGTCATTGGGAACATCAATGACCAACTCCTGATCAAAACCAATGAAGGGGCACCAAAAGGCATGGTTTACCTGGCCGAAACCCGCAAGAAAAAAGGCAGGGTAGTCATCATCCCTGAACAGGAAAATGTACTTGGATCAGTAGCAATTATTGGCGGAAAACTTATCACCACCTATATGAAAGATGCCTCATCAAAAGCCTATATTCATATGCTGGATGGCGAAAAGATAGCAGAACTTGAATTGCCGGGCATAGGTTCGTTTGGCGGCTTGTCGGGCAAAGCCGATGATCAGACTGCCTTCTATACATTTACATCATTCACCTTCCCGGCCACTATTTTCAAGCTAAATATTGAGGAAAATAAAAGTGAAGTATTCTTTGATTCAGGCGTAGATTTCGATGCTTCTCAATATGTGACCAAGCAGGAATTTTACACAAGCAAAGACGGCACCAGGGTGCCCATGTTCATTATCCACAAGAAAGGTGTTGAACTCGATGGAACAAACCCAACACTGCTCTATGGTTATGGCGGATTTAATATCAGCCTGACCCCTTATTTCAGCACAAGTAACCTTATCCTGCTTGAAAACGGGGGTGTTTATGCACTGGCCAATATCCGCGGGGGCGGAGAATACGGAGAAGAATGGCATGAAGCCGGAACCAAGCTGCAAAAACAAAATGTTTTCGATGATTTCATCGGCGCTGCCGAATACCTGATCAGCGAAGGCTATACTTCAAGTGATAAGCTGGCAATTATGGGTGGCTCCAATGGTGGGCTCCTTGTTGGTGCCTGTATGACCCAAAGGCCGGAATTGTTCAAGGTTGCCTTCCCTCAGGTGGGTGTGCTGGATATGCTTCGCTATCACAAATTCACCATAGGATGGGCATGGGCCACTGATTATGGTACCAGCGAAGAAGACTCCACAATGTTTAACTACTTGCTCGGATATTCACCTCTGCACAACATCAAAAGTGACGTTAACTATCCGGCCACAATGATCTTTACGGCCGACCATGACGACAGGGTGGTTCCGGCACACTCCTTCAAATTTGCAGCAACACTACAGGAGAAAAATACAGGTCCCAATCCAATGTTGATCCGCATTGAAAGCAAAGCAGGGCATGGGGCAGGAACGCCTATTGCCAAGCTCATCGAAGGTGTGGCCGACCAATGGGCGTTTATGTTTTACAACATGGATGTAACCCCAAAATACTAATATCCGATATTCGATACTCGATATTCGTTGCTCGTTACTCGTTACTCGCTACTCCCTCTTCTGCCGGGATTTAAGCCAGTCAGGGAAGGGTTTTGATTTTGGCTTGCGACCATAGAAAAGATCATCCATTTTCACTGCCAGCGGCCTTAAATAGGCGAAATTCCTGATCAGGTAACGGATGCTGTTGTGAAAAAGATTATCGGGGTGTGAGTAAGGACAATCGCTCATACATTTTCCGCAATCAGTACCAGCAATACACCAGAACGTGTAGCAGGCTTCCTGGTTTATCTGCCAGCGTTTCACACCATCAATATCCTGGCGGTCATCATGTGGGATGGCCTTGGAGGGGCATACGTCTGCACATTTCTTGCAAATGCGGCAGAACTCAATCATATCAGGAAACCCTCTTTTTTTGGAAACGGGTAATGGCAGGTCTGTGGTCACAACACCAATCCTCACCCGGGGTCCCAATTCAGGCGTCATCAGCAAGCCCATCCTTCCAATTTCACCCAGGCCGGCATCACGGGCTACCAGCGGGCAAACTACACGATAATTCCCATCGATATGGGCCCGTGCATGGTACCCAAGTTCCCGGATATACATAGCCACCTCCGTAGCGATCACGGCCGCATGCATATACTGCCTCGCTGATTCCAATACCGTTGGCCCGTGAGGCGCCGTATCCATCATCTCCTTATCCATCTCAACAGTAAAGACAATAGCATGACTATGTGGCAATTGCGCCTTCTTACCAAAATCAGCACCCCTGCCAACCACACTGTACCAGTGATAATCATGAGTCTCAGTAATTCCCACAGACACGGCACCCTCTTTCATTATCCATTTTTGGACAGACAAAGCCAGGGCATGAGAATCCAATTCTGCCTTCTTTGGAGCAGGCTCCCCATCTACGATACTGTGAAAGGCTGTGATCGATTCAAATATTGCCTTTGAAGTATTGAAGGTGAAAGACTCATAGAGGCTTGCATTTTCACTTAACAGGCCTGGTTTCGATCTAAATTGATTATCAGCAGCTTCATGCTCCGGAAACTCTTTGTAATATTCTCTGTATCTATCAGATCCGGGCTCATATAATTTGCGCGAAAACATCACAGTTTTCTCATTGATCTGTCCATGCGGAATTTCGCGCTTTAGCTTCTTTTTTTTCATTTTCAAAATACAGACTTACTCAAACAAAGTTATTCTTTTCACAAGAAAAGGCAACATATTGAGTTTTTCCGAGTATAATGGGTTGGAGTACGTGATTTTACTGAATTTTATACAGGCATTTGTACTTAAACGAGTATATATATAGTTGTATTTTCAAATTTGTTTTATATTAGCGTGAGTTTGAAAAATACTAAATGACCATTAATGTATTGGATTTCAGACTTTTAAAGCGATACAACAAACCTAATAACCATGAAAAGACACGATTTTTACGCTATTGCAATCTCATTTTTGATGCTATTTGCCTTCAATTTAAGTGCAAATAGTCAACAAATTAACCCGTATTTATCCTTTGAAAACGGGCTCCTTGATAATACTGATCACAGCAGCACCCTTCCTGACAGAGAAACCACCAATGGTGGCGAGCAGTTCTACAGTATAGGATTTACGTTCCCGGGTGCTACAATTGCCTTCACATCAGTGAATGGAGATGAGTATCAATTCCTGCATATTAAAGGCTTTGATAAGATGAACCAGGCTGGAGCTCCTGCACTTCCGGCTCATAGAGAAGTAATAGCCATGCCTCCGGGTGCTGAAGGGAACATTGTGATGATCAATGCAATATACCAGGAATATGATGGTTATATGATCCATCCTGCACTGGAACCAGCAAGGGACACCTACGGTTCACCGGAACCGGAATTCAAGATCGATGAGGCCATATATAACACAGATGCCTTCTTCCCTGAAAACATTGTTGAGATTACCAATATAGCCCTGGTGAGGGGGATCCCCCTGGCATATACAGAGATCAGGCCGGTACAGTTTAACCCCGTAACAAGAAAGATCAGGGTATATACACAGGTCGAATTCAAAATAGATTATCAGGGCAATGCTTCCCCATATGGTATTATTGCCAATGATAATTCACGTCATTTCACCGACAGGTTAAAGCGGCTTGTAATTAACTCAGATAATATCCCCGATGGTATCGAGCGTGACCGCAGCAATACCGATGCGGGTGAAAAAGAATACATCATCATTACGCATGATCAATACCTGACAGCAGCCAACACTCTGGCCAACTGGAAACGTCAGCTGGGGTATAGCGTTGAAGTGGTTTCACAATCTTCCTGGACAGAATCACAGGTTCAGTCAGCTATACAAACACGTTATGATTCATGGACTCCGAAGCCGGATTATTTCGTGATTTTCGGTGATCATGACGGATCTTATGCAGTTCCTGGCAAGGTGGTCTATACACCTTACACCCCTCCTGATGACGGTCCATTTGCCACCGACCTCTACCACGCTTGTATGGATGGAGGAAGTGACTGGCACCCCGACATTGCCTGGGGCCGAATCTCGATTTCCAGCCTGGCAGAAGCCAACGTGGTGGTAAACAAGATCATTAATTATGAATATGCTCCACCTACTACACAATCTTTCTATGACAATATTCTAAACTGTGCTCAATACCAGGATGACGATAACAATGGCTATGCCGACAGGCGTTTTTGCCATACCAGTGAAAACATCAGGGATTATTTGCAGGGAAGTCATGGTTACACCTCTACCAGAGTGTATTACACTGATGCAACCACAACACTGAGTACAAGGAGATATAACAACACTACATACTCCAATGGCCAATTACTTCCCTCCGAATTAAGAAGTTCTTCATTTAATTGGGCCGGGGGAGCAACAGAGATCACAAGCGAAATTGATGACGGGAAATTCATAGTGTTCCACAGGGACCATGGATATGTAGGTGGCTCAGGATGGCACCGTCCGTATTACACGACAACCTCCATGAACAGCCTGAACAATGGGGAACTCCTACCGATTGTATTCAGTATTAACTGCCATACCGGAGAATATCAGCTATCTAATTGCTTTAGCGAAAAACTAATGCGAATGGAAAATAAAGGAGCTGTTGGAGTTGTTGGGGCTTCTTACTTCAGCCTCAGTGGATGGAATGATGCGATCTCCGTTGGTATGATCGATGCCATCTGGGCAACACCAGGTGTTTATCCTGTATTTGGTTCAGGCGGTACCGGTGCCAATTACACCATTGGCAGTGGAAACGAGATATATACAATGGGTGATGTATTGCAACAGGGACTCTATGCTATGGAGCAAAACTTTAACGGTTCCTCCACATATGACCAATATGAATATGAGCTCTTTATGTATTTTGGAGATCCGGCCATGAAGATCTGGACCGAAAACCCGAACAGCAATCCAATTGCAGCAACTCATGCAGCCGATATTGATTGCTCCGTGAACACATTCAGTGTTAGCGGATCAACTCCCGGAGCTTTGGCAACCCTTGTTTTTGATGATGAATTACTTGGAGAAACAGTACTTGACGGATCAGGTGCCGGAACTATAAATTATTCAATTACAGGATCCGGGAGCATCGTTAAGCTGACCATCTCAATGACCAACCATAAGCCTTATGTTGCTGACCTGAACCTTGTTGGGGCTTGCAACCCACCTGCAGTAGCTACCAACCCGGCAACATCCATTACCCAAACCGGCGCAACATTGAACGGTGATGTTCAAAATGATTTTGGTAATACCATCACTGAAAGTGGTTTTGTATACAGCACAAGCGCCAACCCTGTTATAGGAGGCCCTGGTGTTACACAAATCCAAACTTCACCCACAGTAACTTCAGGAACATATGCTGAGCCAATCACCGGCCTGAGTCCTGCAACATCCTATTTTGTAAGGGCTTATGCCATTAGCGTTGGTGGTACAGGCTATGGCAGCGTAGAAATATTTACAACCTCCTGTGGCGTAATCAGTACACTCCCATTTGCTCAGGATTTCAGCAGCGGAGCTTTACCAAGTTGCTGGACAAGCATAGATAATGATGGAGGTGGACAAGTATGGACATTTACCAATCCGCTTGGCAGGGTATTTAATTCAACCACTTCATCCAATGGTTTTGCTATCGTCGATAGTGATGCTTATGGTAGCGGGAATACTCAGGATGCAGATCTTGTAACACCGGAGTTCGATTTTTCAGGATATGTTTCTGTTAATCTGCAGTTTGAATATTATTACCGTGATTACCAGACTGAATCAGCCTCAGTAGAATACAGTCTTGATGGAGGCAACAACTGGACAGTACTTCAATCATGGTCGGCAACAACAGCCAATGCAGTAACATATAACCAGGATATCACTTCTCAGGTTGCCGGACAATCATCTGTGAAATTCAAATGGAATTACACCGGCACCTGGGGCTATTATTTCATGGTCGATGATCATTAGTATCACAGGTGTTGAAGGCGGTACAAGCGTGAACCAAGCTTACAAACCTGGCAGGAGGATGGAATATTATTTCATTCCTCGTAACGCCCAGTTCAACCAACATGATCGATCTTTTTCAACCATTGATCGATGATGGCACCCTTGTAAAGGTGACTGATGAAGCCGGAGGGATTGTACAATTCATTCCCGGTCTGGGCTGGTTGAACACTATTGGAGACATGAGCAACACCGAGGGTTATTATATTAACATGACTACAGCAGGAAGCATTAGCCTAAACGGATCACCCGTAACATATCCTTTTGATATCCCACTGTATAACGGGTGGAATATTATGGGCTATCCATGTGAAGTTTCGCAGAATGCTATAACAGTCCTACAACCATTGATTGATGCAGGATACCTTGTGAAAGTATTAAGTCAATCCGGTGGAATCATTCAGGATATTCCCGGCCTTGGTCTACTGAATACCATCGGTACATTTAATCCAGGTGAAGGTTATTATATCAACGTGAACACAGACTGTACACTGACCCATAACGACCCATCGAAATCAAGTGTTCCGGCAGGATCTCCTGAGCCAGTACCTGCTACGGATTACTTTGCAGGATACACTGCTAATCCGTTCTCACCCATGAATATTCTGATTCGCGATATCCATACTGATGGATTCGAGATTGAAGATGGAGATGAGATCGCTGTTTATGACGGAGACCTGGAGGTTGGATCGGCAGTAATTATAAATGGAAAAGGATATCATGGCATCATTACACGTACAGATGATCCGCTCACAGAGATGACAGACGGTTTTACCAAAGGCAATGAGATCACTTTCAAACTCTGGGACAAGAGTGAAGACATACTGTATTCCAATATTGAAGTGACCCACATCCAGGGTGACCAGACATTTAATCCGCTTGGCACATTTGTGGGTGATCTGAAGATCAGTGATCTCGGACAAGGTGAATATGGATTACCTGCCAATTCATTCCTCGGACAAAACTTCCCGAACCCATTTAATGAAACTACACGTATAAACTATGGTATATCGGAGGATGCAGATGTGGTCATGAGCATTCACGATGTATCAGGTCGTACAGTAATGATATTAAAAAACAGCCATCAGGCTGCCGGTAAATATAATATCGAAATGAATAAGGCATCACTTGAAGCAGGCATTTACTACTACAGACTGGAAGTTCGCGGTAAGCAGCACAAGCTTCAGTGAAACACGAAAAATGATTCTTTATTAGGAAATAACCATCTGTCCTTGCCGGCCATAAGGTATCCGGCAAGGATAGATTTATTAAATAGACAAACCTAACTTAATTAACAAAACCAAATATTCAAAACCAATGAAAAGAGTTTACTTAATCATTGCATTGCTGGGCATATTTATGTTCGCAATTAAGCCTTCATTTGGCCAACATTTTACACCGGTTTATACCGGATTCCCTTATCAACCTATGACATTTGTTATCTCTGCTGCCAACCTTAATGGAAGTGGATTGGTTGCTGGAGATGAAATAGCTGTCTTCGATCTTGACGGCGCCAGCAACGAGATCTGCGTTGGATCAGTTGTACTAACCGGTCCTATAGGTGGTACTCCAGTAGTATTTTCCGCAGCAACGGATGATCCACTAACAGTTCCTATTGATGGTTTTACTGCTGGAAATACAATTATTTTCCGGTATTGGGATAACAGTGCAGGCGTTGAAGTTGTTTGCTTAACACCAACTTATGCAAGTGTACCTCCTTTAAACAATGTATATACTTCTTTGGGGACTGCTTCAGTTTCCTTAGCAGGTATTACCAGCCCCACAGCGGCTGCCGGTGCTAATGCAGATGTTTGTGAAACAGACTCCTATACACTCTCCGGAGCAGCTACAAACCAGGCTTCAGTACTCTGGACAACGTCCGGAACAGGTACATTTGATGATGATGCCATTCTTGGTGCAACCTATACGCCCAGTGCTGCCGATATTACAGCCGGATCAGTGGCTCTGACTCTGACTGCCTATGCGATTGCTCCCTGTACAGATGATGCTACAGACGTAATGACACTTTTTATACAGTCAGCCGCGACTGCAGATGCAGGAGCTGATGCCACGATCTGTGAAACAGATTCATATACCCTGTCAGGATCTGCAACAAATCAGTCTGCCGTCCTATGGACCACGTCCGGAACTGGTACTTTTGATGATGATGCTATACTCGGAGCAGAATATACTCCAAGTGCTGCAGATATCACAGCAGGTTCAGTTGTACTAACGCTGACTGCTACCGCTACGGCTCCTTGTACAGATGCTGCTGATAACATGACATTGTCATTCCAGGATGCTGCTACTGCTGATGCCGGTAGTGATGCAGGAATTTGTGAAACGGACTCATATATTTTATCCGGTGCAGCTACTAATCATACCGCTGTACTCTGGACAACATCAGGTACAGGTACTTTTGATGATGATGCCATACTTGGTGCAGAATATACTCCAAGTGCTGCCGATATCACAGCAGGTTCAGTAGTACTTACGCTGACTGCTACCGCTACAGCACCTTGTACAGATGCTGCCGATAACATGACATTGTCATTCCAGGATGCTGCTACTGCTGATGCAGGTAGCGATGCCACCATCTGTTCAAATGATACATATATACTATCAGGTGCGGCGACAAACCAAACAGCTGTACTCTGGACAACATCAGGTACAGGTACATTTGATGATGATGCCATACTCGGTGCAGAATATACTCCAAGTGCTGCAGATATCACAGCAGGTTCAGTTGTACTTACACTGACCGCAACAGCTACAGCACCTTGTACAGATGCTGCTGATAACATGACATTGTCATTCCAGGATGCTGCTACTGCTGATGCCGGTAGTGATGCAGGAATTTGTGAAACGGACACATATATTTTATCCGGTGCAGCTACTAATCATACCGCTGTACTCTGGACAACATCAGGTACAGGTACTTTTGATGATGATGCCATACTTGGTGCAGAATATACTCCAAGTGCTGCCGATATCACAGCAGGTTCAGTAGTACTTACGCTGACTGCTACAGCTACAGCACCTTGTACAGATGCTGCCGATAACATGACATTGTCATTCCAGGATGCTGCTACTGCTGACGCAGGTAGCGATGCCACCATCTGTTCAAATGATACATATATACTGTCAGGTGCGGCCACAAACCAAACAGCTGTACTCTGGACAACATCAGGTACAGGTACTTTTGATGATGATGCCATACTCGGTGCAGAATATACCCCAAGTGCTGCAGATATCACAGCAGGTTCAGTTGTACTTACACTGACCGCAACAGCTACAGCACCTTGTACAGATGCTGCTGATAACATGACATTGTCATTCCAGGATGCTGCTACTGCTGATGCCGGTAGTGATGCAGGAATTTGTGAAACGGACACATATATTTTATCCGGTGCAGCTACTAATCATACCGCTGTACTCTGGACAACATCAGGTACAGGTACTTTTGATGATGATGCCATACTTGGTGCAGAATATACTCCAAGTGCTGCCGATATCACAGCAGGTTCAGTAGTACTTACGCTGACTGCTACAGCTACAGCACCTTGTACAGATGCTGCCGATAATATGACATTGTCCTTCCAGGATGCGGCTACTGCTGACGCAGGTAGCGATGCCACCATCTGTTCAAATGATACATATATACTGTCAGGTGCGGCGACAAACCAAACAGCTGTACTCTGGACAACATCAGGTACAGGTACATTTGATGATGATGCCATACTCGGTGCAGAATATACTCCAAGTGCTGCAGATATCACAGCAGGTTCAGTTGTACTTACACTGACCGCAACAGCTACAGCACCTTGTACAGATGCTGCTGATAACATGACATTGTCATTCCAGGATGCTGCTACTGCTGATGCCGGTAGTGATGCAGGAATTTGTGAAACGGACACATATATTTTATCCGGTGCAGCTACTAATCATACCGCTGTACTCTGGACAACATCAGGTACAGGTACTTTTGATGATGATGCCATACTTGGTGCAGAATATACTCCAAGTGCTGCCGATATCACAGCAGGTTCAGTAGTACTTACGCTGACTGCTACAGCTACAGCACCTTGTACAGATGCTGCCGATAACATGACATTGTCATTCCAGGATGCTGCTACTGCTGACGCAGGTAGCGATGCCACCATCTGTTCAAATGATACATATATACTATCAGGTGCGGCGACAAACCAAACAGCTGTACTCTGGACAACATCAGGTACAGGTACATTTGATGATGATGCCATACTCGGTGCAGAATATACCCCAAGTGCTGCAGATATCACTGCAGGTTCAGTTGTACTTACACTGACCGCAACAGCTACAGCACCTTGTACAGATGCTGCTGATAACATGACATTGTCATTCCAGGATGCTGCTACTGCTGATGCCGGTAGTGATGCAGGAATTTGTGAAACGGACACATATATTTTATCAGGTGCAGCTACTAATCATACCGCTGTACTCTGGACAACATCAGGTACAGGTACTTTTGATGATGACGCCATACTTGGTGCAGAATATACTCCAAGTGCTGCCGATATCACAGCAGGTTCAGTAGTACTTACGCTGACTGCTACAGCTACAGCACCTTGTACAGATGCTGCCGATAACATGACTCTGAGCATACAGCTCTCTGCAACAGCTGATGCTGGTACGGATGCTAATATCTGTGAAACTGACACCTATCTCTTATCTGGTGCTGCAACAAACCAGACTTCGGTACTTTGGACAAGTTCAGGAACGGGTACCTTCGACGATGACGGCATTTTAGCTGCTACATACACACCAAGTGGGGCGGATATCACAGCCGGGACTGTAACTCTGACCCTTACTGCTTACTCTACGGCTCCTTGTGCGGATGCAAGCGATGATATCGTTATTGGTATTTATGGCCAGCCAACTGCTGATGCAGGTACAGATGGTACTGCATGTGAGACTGGTGATTATACCTTATCCGGAGCAGCCACCAACGATGGATCTATCCAATGGACAACAGCTGGTGACGGAACATTTGATGATGATGCTATCCTGGCTGCTACTTATACACCAGGGGCAGGAGACATCACCGCAGGAACAGTAACATTGACGCTTACTGCCTATGCTGTTGCACCTTGTGGCACTGATGCAACTGATGATATCATCATTACAATACAAGATCTGCCAACTGCTAATGCAGGTACTGACGCTTCAGTGTGTGACGGTTTGGACTACCTCCTCTCCGGATCTGCTACCAATCAAAGCTCTGTGCTCTGGACTACAGCTGGCGATGGTACATTTGATGATGACGCCATTCTTGGTGCCACCTATACACCGGGAACAAATGATATTGCAAATGGATCAGTTGTCCTGACCCTGACTGCATCTTCAACTGCTCCTTGTGCAACTGATGTACCTGATAATATGACACTGTCAATCCAGGGGAACTCAACTGCCGATGCAGGAGCTGACGCAACAGTCGCCTCAGGATCCGATTACACCCTGAGCGGTGCAGCCACCAATCAGGCCTCTGTAACCTGGACAACAGCAGGTGATGGTACCTTCGATGATGCCTCACTGCTTGCAGCAACTTATACACCGGGTACTGCTGACCTTGATTTTGGTTCTGTTGTGCTTACACTGACTGCCAATGCTACTGCACCTTGTAGCGTAGATGATGCTGACGATATGACGCTGTTCTTCTCATTCACTCAGACTACTAACCTGAGCCTTGGGTGGAATATCGTTTCATTCTATGTACAACCCACCGACCTGGACATGCAGAACATCTTCCAGCCACTGATCGACAATACAACCTTGATCAAAGTGCAGGATGAAGATGGGAACTACGTACAGTTCATCCCGGGACCGGGTTGGAGCAACACCATTGGCAACATGGCCAACACTGAAGGTTATTATGTCAAGGTGAATGCAAATACCAGCCTGGATGCGGATGGCACATATGTGCTCTTCCCATATGATGTTGCGCTGAGTACAGGATGGAACATGGCAGGATATCCTGTTAAACAATCGCAGGATGCGATGACCATTCTCAATGATCTGATGACCAATACTACACTTGTTAAGGTGATGGATGAAGCAGGTAACTTCATACAGAACATTCCTCCTTACGGATGGTTGAATACCATCGTCAACTTTGATCCGGGTGAAGGTTATTATATCAATGTCAGTGCCGACGATCAGTTGACTTATGCCCAGCCTACAAAGGCTTCGTCACCGGGAATTGTTACTGAAGTCCCACAAACACAGCATTTCTTCTCATTCAATGGTAACCCATTTAGCCCAATGAATATCGTAGTACAGAATATCATTGCTGACGGATTCCAGATTGAAGATGGTGATGAGATTGCTGTTTATGATGGTGACATTGAAGTAGGTAGTTCTGTAATCCACCAGGGATATGGTGGTTTGCAGGTGATCATTGCTGCAGGTGATGATCCGGCTACTGAAGAAATAGATGGTTATACCCCGGGCAATACGATTACATTCAGCTACTGGGATAAGAGCCACAACATGGTATATGAAAACATCCAATCGACACATTACTATGGTGACAAAGAATTTGCAGGCCTTGGCACATATGCCGGCGACCTCAAGATCTCTGCGCTTGGTGTGTCAGAATACGATCAGTCTGCCCATGGATTCCTTGGACAGAACTATCCTAACCCATTTTCTAATAACACGACGATCAATTATGGCATATATGAAGACGGCACAGTTTTGATGAGCATCTTTGATGTGTCAGGCCGAAGGATTCACATTCTTGAAGACGCCAACAAGACCAGAGGAAGGTATACAGTGCATTTCGACAATGCTTCCCTCGAACCAGGTGTTTACTATTACCAGTTAGAGCTTAACAGCAACGGTAAAGTATGGAGTGAAACCAGGAAGATGATCGTTCATTAATTGGATTTAAAATGAAGAAGATCCAAACACTAATAGTGACACTGGGTCTAGCCTTGCTATACTCAGTGTCCCTTTCAGGACAGCATTTCGTCCCGGTATACGAAAGTTTATACCAGCCCATGAACATTATTGTGAATGCGGGAACAATTGGCGGAACTGACCTGGAAGCAGGTGATGAAATAGGAATTTTCGATACGACAATTAGCGGCGATGAGATCTGCGTAGGATCCATTGTCCTCACCGGACCCATCGTGGCCGGAATACCACTACCCATTGTGGCCGGTACAGATGATCCGCTAACCACGGACCAGGATGGATTTATTCCATGGTAACGTTATATTATACAGATTCTGGGATAACAGTGCATCATTGGAACTGATTTGCGTATTCCCTACTTATGTGCCGGGTTTCGATGAGGTTTTTGTCTCATTGGGCACTGCCCTGGGAAGCCTTGACGGGATTTACAGTGCTACTGCTAATGCAGGTGCTGATGACGAAACCTGTGAAGACACACCCTATACACTATCAGGAAGTGCTACAAATCAGGAATCAGTCCTTTGGGTTAGCAGTGGTGACGGAACATTTGATGATGCTACTTCACTTACGGCAACTTATACACCAGGAACAAGCGATGTAGGTAGCGGAATTGTTATGCTGACACTCAGCGCCTATGCAGTAAGCCCTTGTGGAGAAGATGCCAGCGATGACATGGTACTTTTAGTACAGGGAGTTCCTGTTGCCGATGCTGGAGCTGATGATGCTATTTGTGAAGATGGTATCTATACGCTTTCCGGAACAGCCGCAGGCTATGGTACAGTGTTGTGGACAACATCAGGTGACGGCACCTTTGATGACGCCAGCCTGCTTAATGCTACTTATACACCTGGCACCGGAGATATCGGAACTGGTGAGGCAACACTGACACTCACTGCCAGTGCTATTCTTCCATGTGCTAATGATTCGGTAGATGAGATGATACTGAGTATTATTTCATTACCAACTGCTGATGCGGGCCCTGATTTTGTGGTTTGTCAAAACACACCCTATACTCTTTCGGGTATTGCTACAAATTATAGTTCGGTGTTATGGACAAGCTCCGGTGATGGCTCTTTTGATGATCCCAGCATGCTGGATGCAACCTATACTCCGGGTACCGGTGACATTAACAACGGAACAGCTACACTTACACTGACAGCATCTGCAATGTCACCCTGTGGTACAGATGCATCCGATTTCATGGTACTGGTGATCAGGAGACTACCAGTAGCCCTGGCCGGACCTGATGCAAACATCTGCGAGGGAGAATCTTATGGACTTGAAGGGACAGCACTCTATTATTCATCAGTGAGTTGGAGCACTTCGGGTGATGGGACTTTCAACAACCCCATCTTACTGAATGCTACATACACGCCCGGTCCTCAGGATATCAATAACGGATCAGTAATCCTGAGCCTTACGGCATTCGCCATCTCTCCGTGCACAATAAGCATGATTGACGGTATGACACTGACAATTGATGGGCTGCCTGATACACCCGCCACGCCAGAAGGGCCAACTGAAGTAGATGTACACATCACACCATCAACAGTTTATGAAGTTACCCCGCCTACACCTGGAGCGATCACATACGACTGGTCACTTTTCCCGGTCGAAGCCGGAGATCTGACTACAGGTGGGATCAGTGTTTCAGTAGCATGGAACCCGGCTTATCACGGTTTTGCCTATCTCAAGGTATTCGCTGTGAACGCATGTGGATCTGTTGCCTCTGACTCATTGGAGATCAACGTGTATAATAGTGTAGGCTTAAAGAATCATGACAACGAGCAGTTGAGCGTTAATATCATGCCTAACCCGAACAATGGCCACTTCAAAGTGAACATTGACGGAATAGAAAGTGAACTTACTCTGGTACTGTTCGGTTCCGACGGCAGCCTGATCGAAACCCGATCAGTGGTTCAAGCCGGAACTGCAAACATGGATTTCAGCCTGGAAGACCTACCGAAAGGAATGTACTTCATCAGGATATACAACGCAAAAATAAATATTATAAAGAAAGTTATTCTACAATAACTATAAATTACGTTTACAAACCATGACCGGCAGTAGCAAATTGTTTCTGCCGGTTTTTTTATTCGGGGAATGATGCCGGAGGGCCGAACTGAGGATTTACCAGGAATTCTTCATCCTTTAGAGACTTAATAAAAGCGATCAAATCGGTTTTTTCTGTAGGTGTAAGCTGATTTCCTCCCGTGGCAATATGGTGCATGAGAGGATCTATATAGGGCGACCAGAGCAGGCCATGGGCATAATAGTCAACTACTTCTTCCAGTGTTGAGAAACGCCCGTCGTGCATATATGGACCGGTCAGCTCAATATTCCTCAGTGTGGTAGCCTTATAAGCTCCTTTGTCCATAGGATCACCCGTAATATAGAAACGGTCGTCATGGCCCGGGAAAAGGGTATCCTTGCCATTATTATAGAAAAGATTGGTAGTAAACAGGGGATTCCCGAAACCGCCGTGGCAGTGGAAACAATCCGCTCCCTCTTCTGTTGTAAACAGGACAAATCCATTAAGTTCTGAGGCAGACAATTGCTCCTCCCCTCTCATATATCGGTCAAATTTGGAATTAGCAGAGATAAAGGTCCTTACAAACTGGGCCACGGCCATGTTGATCCTTTCCATGGTCACCTTCTCAGTCCCGAATGCACTTTTAAACATCTCCCGGTATTCTGGGATCGAGCCAATGAGCTCTTTGGTCCTGTTCGAATCTCCATTTATCTCATGAGGATCCATCACAGTCATCCATACGATATCTTCAAGCCTTCGCATAGATTCGTTAGGGTTATCCTCCGAAACCCAGCCATTCCACAGGTAGCCATTCGGGTTCCACACCAGGTTGATCAGTGGAAGCATCAGGTGAGGGGTTTCCACGCCTGACAGTCCATGTGGGTGGCCATTCGTAAACTCCGGATGATCGATACCACATTCGAATGAGTTCTCCTGCAGGTGGCATGTGGCACAACTCATCAATGAATCAGGATGAGTGCGGCCTGAAAGCCTTCCGTCATAAAACAGGTAGCGGCCAAGCTCAACACCCTCCACTGTCATGGGATTATTTTCAGGGATATTCATCTTATTAGGAAAGCCAAAAGGCACCTCTATTACATATGGTGTTGCTGCTGCAGGAATGGGCACGGGGTCCTCTTCTTGCTTGCAGGATACAAGCAGGAGTATAATCAACAAGCTGTATGTAACTCCTTTATTCATTAACTCAATTCATTCAGCGGGACGTGGGACGCGGTGTGGGGGACGCGGTTTTTTTCATTTTCCATTCTGCATTGCCCATTTCCCATGTTCCGTTTCATCCAACACTTAAAACTTCAAATATCAAATCTCAAATTTCAAAAAACTTCAAACCCTAAACTTTATATCTCAAACCAACTCAACACTCAAAACCCAACACCCAACACTTCAAAAACATCATACCCATTTTCACAACCTACCTTCATGGCATCCTGTTTCTGCATAATATCCCCGCCCCAGTAATTATGATCATAAGTATGCGGGCCCTTGAACCAGCGATCTACATGCATGACAAGAGAAATGACCGTTGTTTGATCATTGATGATTTCAAAGCCGGATGCCGGCACCTCAATTTCAAAATAATTCTGGATGAAGCCGGTGATATCGCCGGAATTGGGATTATATATTTGTCCAATGCCAAGATGAAAATTATAAGGTCGCTCCAAATTATTAGTGTCCAGCCACTTGCCATTCAATTTCATATAGTGATATCCACCACCGAGGTATTCTGGCCAGAACATCAATGATTCCGGCGGATCGGTGTACATCAAACTTACATTTTTTTCTTCCCTGATCCCGAATGTGAAACTGATCCGCATATAGTTGCCGGGTGATATATCATCAAAGACCTGCCATTCCATCGTTGCTGGTATGTCTGTATCGACATAATGAATATCCTTCCAGGCATCGATCATATAATCCTGACCGGGTGCATAAGCGTGCAGGACAACATCTGAAATAAAATACTGTATCTCATTTACCATGTACTCATTCCCAGCCTGGTTTATATACTTTCTCTGATCAAAGTCCAGCGGTTCACCATCACAGTAATGATAGAATTTAATGAGAATATTCCCCTTAAGCGGAGGTGGGACAGGCTCAGGATCTTTACCTACACATGCCATCAGAGATGCTAGAAATATAAAAGCTAATATTCGACTGATCTTTATCTTCATCATTTGAAAGACAAAAATACCGATAATTAGGTTGCCTACCCTATCTTCATAATTCCTTGTTCCTTGTTCCTTGTCCCGATAAAAAACAAATCTTTGATTTGCTTTTTTATCGAGGATCCACGAAAAACAATGAAATCATAGATTTCTGGGTTTTCGGGATTCCTTGTTCGTTATTCTTTATTCAAAGGGGACTGTTCCGGACACGGTCACATATTTGACGGTATCCTGTGAACTGGAGCCTTGCTTGTATATTTTTCCGTCAACGAGGACCTGAACTGTTATCGCGGAGCTGATGTCTTTATAAATGGCCGATACAAAAACAATATCCCCTTCTTCAGCAGTGAATGAGTACTGCCAGCGGTCTTGAGCACTGGCTGTTTCAATACTTTCTTTGATCAATGAGCCATCCGCTACGCGGTAGTTCACATCAAAACCCGAAACTGATTTAGTAATAATATAGGATACCTGTTTCTCCTGTGTTTTCTGGCAGGAGAACAAAACCAATATGAGGGGAAGGATATAAAGTATTTTTTTCATCTTCTTAAATATTAAAATAAACATTGAGGTAAAATACCCTGCCGGGTTCATAAAGGTTACCCTTACCTCCAATGATCCTTCTGTTCAGGTGTTCGTAATAGGCCTTGTCCAGAATATTGGATACCCCCCCGCTAAGTTTCAGATAAGTGTTAAATTCGTAAGAGAAATTGAAGTTGAGCAGGACAAAGCCCGGGCTTTTTTCTTCCATATATGCTTCTGATATCTGGTTTTGTGCTGCCACCATCCTGACATTGATATTAGGTATCAGTTTCCCATCAAAAAAGCGATAATAAACATCCACAGCCCCTTCCAATGGTGGAATCTCGGGAAGGGGATCATTCTTCACTGTCTCCTCTCCTGTCACTTCACCATTTTCAATAATATATTTCGTCACTTCAGGATTTATTCCTCGTGTGCAGGCAGCGCGTGCCCTGACACCCCATTTTTTGGATTCAGGAGTCTGGTATGACAGCTCAAATCCCCGGAGATAGACATCATCCTCATTATAAAACTGCTTCACGCCATACACACCTTTGGTCTGTGGCTTGGCAACAGACTCAGGAACAAGTTGTCCGGTGATATAATCAGTCACATAGGAGAAGAAGAAACCACCTTCAAGAATACCGGCTTTCGGAAATATATACCTGGCGGAAATATCGACTTCATTATTGGCCTCAGGTTTGAGCTTCGGGTTCCCCAGATAATCATAGTTATCGTAACCAATAGGCAGGAACATGATAAAGCGCTCATTCATGTCAGGGCTACGTACTCCCCGGCCAAGGGCAAGCTTAAGAACAAACTTTTTACTGAAATGAAACTGCCCTCCAACACTTGCGCTGATGTTTGTAAAGTTTGATTCAACATCTGTATCCGAATAAACCACATTGCCCATTTTAACAAGCTTCATTTCTCCTGAATTCGCCCTGTTAAAGTCGGTACGAAGGGCAGCATCCAGCATTAACTTTCCAAATTCTCTTCTATAAAGAACAAACAGACCATTATTCTGTATCTGTGCATCGTTCCAGAGCTTTTCATTCATAGCTGGCATGGTGGGCTCCAGTATCTTTGTCTTGTTTCTATCACCATCTTTCAGGATATGCTCATAATCTGTTCCAAACACCAATGTATTCTCTCCAAAAGCAAAGCTTCCATCCAGTCTGAAACCGTAATTCCGTGCCTGGATATCAGAAACAGCCACCACAGTGTCGGAGAATGGTCTTTCCTTGTTATCCATCAGATGGCTCACGTCTGAAAAATAAAATTTAGCATTGAATTCTTCAAAAGTCCGGGAAATATTTATGGCTTTATAGTCGAGTGATGCAAGATGTGTGTTGTCCTCTCTTTCATCCATGGGTAATGCCGGGAAATTCACATTTTTCCCGTACGAGCGGTCATAAGAAACGATCAGGTAGTTGTTCTTGAGTGGGCTGAAACCAAGCTGAGCTGTATAATTGTACCTATCGAAAGAAGATTGCACCTCATTGCCATTCCCATCTTCATAATCGCCGTACTTCTTCATGTTTCCGGATAGGGAGAAGAATATCTTATCATTGCCCCCATCCACTGACAACCTTTGCTTAAATCCCTGCCAATTACTCTCATAACCCATCATGGCCCCTACATTGATCTTGAATTTATGCTGTGGAAGAGGTTGTATGGTCTTCATATTCACCACCCCACCAAAGTTAGGCCCATACCTCAGTGCGAAGGGTCCTTTGATCACTTCAAGGGAACGAATATCATCCACATCCACATGTGCTGTAGCCGGGTCCATGCGGTTAGGGCAACCGCCTTCAATCTTTTGACCACCATTCAGCTGCACATTCAACTGGCTGTATTTAAAGCCCCTCACTACGGGGTCGAGGACCGCGCCTCCCTTCCTGATCCCATTCACATTGGGAATGTGGCGCATCAAAGAGCCCACATCCTTGGAAGGCAGCACCTCGATCTGCAGGCGATTAACATCACTAATAGTGTAGGCTTGTTCAGTCACTTCAACACCAATGATCTCCACCGCCTTTAGGCTCACAAGCGTATCCGGTGCTTGCTCCTGCGCCATCAGAGCGCTTGTGAGTAATACTGCAAAAATAATTGCTAAACTGATTTCTTTTCTCATAACATTCTTTATTCGCTTTAGCAAAGGTAGATTTTTTTAATATTTAATATAAGGCAATACGTTATTTAGAGAGGATTTAGAATTAGATAGATTAAAACAACCACTAAAGCACAGAGAACACAGGCTTGACTCAGAATAAAGTAAATAAAACTGTTGATCTCGAAGCCTTTGTGCCCATGTGGCATTGATAAGGGTTTTCAAACTACCTTTGCTAAAAATTTAAATATGAAATTCAAAGTTGGCGATAAGGTTAAGTTCCTAAATGAGACAGGTGGTGGTGTGGTAAGCAGAATCATAAGCGGGAGCCTGGTGTACGTGGCTACGGAGGATGGTTTTGAGCTTCCCACTTCCACCGGGGATATAATCAGGATGGAAGCAGAAACAAAGGCTGAGAAAATGTTTTCGGAAGACTTTAATGTGGATCTGGACAAAACTCTTGAAGAAAGATCACATGAGCCCATTGCCGGTACATCTGCCAGAGTAAGATCAGGAGCAGAAGAAAGCTCCGCTTACTTTCTTGCTTTTATACCCGCCGACCAGCAATGGTTTATCACCGGTGACCTTAAAGTGAGCCTGATCAATCATACAAGGCAAGACATATTGTACAACCTTCTTCTTCAGGATGATGAAGGACAGTACTTTGCTTTTGATTATGGCTCAGTTGAAGCAGGGTCGTCGGTAGAAATTGAAAATATAGACCGCGAAGGCCTGCCGGGATGGACCGATGGCATTGTGCAAATACTGGTGCATTCGGAGGAAAAGGCCTACATGCCTCTACAGGCCAGCTTCCATATTAAGGCAAGCAAATTCAGCAGCGAAGGCAGCTACCAGGAATCGGGATTGATCAATGAAAAGGCCATCATATACCGATTGGCCGATTTTAAATCCCTAAAATACGTTCCCGCTAAGCATGAAAGTGTGCAGGTCGAAGAAGAGCCTGTAGTAATTGAAGCCAGGGAACAGAAAAAAGAAACCCTTATCGGCAAGCATGCAGTAGGGCCGCATGCCGCCGTGGTGGATCTCCATATTGGGGAGATCGTAGATAATATTGCCGGCCTTAGCAGCCACGACATGTTCCTTTTACAGCTCAATTATTTTGTAAAAACCCTGGAAAGTGCCATGCTGCATAACTTTCGCAAGGTTACTTATATTCATGGTATAGGGAATGGCATACTCAAAAATGCTATTGTGAAAAAACTAAAAGAATACGAAGGCCTGGAAGATAAGAGCGCAAGCCTTGCCGAGTACGGGCAAGGAGCTATTGATATACTTATTCATAAAAAATAATATCAAGGTACTAGTGCCCAGTGCCTAGTGCCTATTTTTTTTATTTTTGCAAACCAAATAGCATTTTAATTGTTAGAACACAAAGAACCAATTTAAACCAATATCATTTAGTATGAAGAAACTTATTACCCTCATGATTGCCATGCTTTTTGCAGGCAGCATTTTTGTGAATGCCCAGTCACCTGCCGATACAGTCAAATACTGGAAAGTAGGTGGTGATGTTTCCCTCACCTTCGGACAGACAGCTTTTGTAAACTGGTCATCCGGCGGTATAAACTCACTCTCTCTCAATAGTTTACTTAACTTCCATGCCGATTACCAGAAAAACAAATATCTCTGGACCAACAATCTGATCGCGGCTTACGGAATGTACAAGGAGAAAGATGACGTACGCAAGAAAAACGATGATAAGATAGATTTCACATCCAACTTTGGTTTTGAAATGACTAAAAACTGGTACTATTCATTGACCGCCGGGTTCAAGTCACAGTTTGATAAAGGTTATCCTGATGACAATGATTCCATTTATAGTTCAAACTTTCTTGCACCGGCTTATGTTTCCCTCGGTCTTGGTCTCACATACAGGCCCAATGAAAATCTGCAGCTGATACTTTCGCCTGCTACTTACAGGTTGACTGTAGTGAATGATCAGAGACTTGCCGACATGGGAGAATATGGTGTTGATCCTGCCGAATATACCATGATCAATGACAGCACTGAAGTCTTAACAAAAAATGGAAGGAAAGTCAGGCATGAATTCGGGTTTAACCTTAAATTCATGTACAAGGTAACTATATGGAAAAATGTAGATTTCCAGACCAACCTCGAACTCTTCTCCAATTATCTTGAGAATCCTCAGAACATCGACGTTTACTGGGACAACTACTTCACTTTTACGATTAACAAATGGTTAACTGCCAACCTGACTACGAGCCTGATCTACGATCACGATATTAACATCACCGATAAGGACGGCAACACCGGCCCCAGGACACAGTTCAAACAAACCTTCGGACTTGGATTAGCGTATAAGTTCGGGCATCAGCCGGAGTAGAAATCTGAACTTTGAAATCTGAAGTGATTTTAAAGACGATGGGGATTTCTCCCTTCGGTCGAAATGGAGTGGAGTGAGAAATCCCCTTGAAAGTTTATCAATAGTCCTTTTCTTCGTTCTTTAGAAGCTCCTTTGTGGAAAGCAATCCGCAGGCAGCAGCTATATCCAATCCTCTGCTGGCACGGATAGTGGTAGTCACCCCTTTTGCATTCAAAGCATCTTTGAACTCCTGGATGGCCTGGTCGTCAGAACCTTCCAGCGGGGTATCGGGAACAGGATGAAAGCGGATGAGGTTGATCTTTGCTTTCAGTCCGTGCATCAGCCTGACGAGTTCATTCACGTGGCGGCGGCTGTCATTGAACCCTTTAAACATGATGTACTCGAAAGATATTTTTCGCTGCCGCGGAAAATCAAATGACTTTAGCATACCAAATATCTCGTCTATCGGATAGACATTTTCTATTGGCATGATCTGTTTACGCTCTTCGTCGAAAGGGGTATGCAGGCTCACTGCCAGGTGGCACTCGCTCTCTTCAATAAACCTGCTCATGGCAGGAATGATGCCTATTGTCGATACCGTAATCCTTTTAGGGCTCATCTCCATCCCCCAGGGTGCAGTGAGGATCTCCAAGGCTTTCATGAGGTTATCCATATTATCAAATGGTTCTCCCATGCCCATGAACACCAGGTTGCTTACTTCATCCCTTTCAGGGAGGTTCCATAATTGATTGATGATCTCAAGTGGGCTCAGGTTGGCCTGAAAACCCTGCTTACCTGTCATGCAGAAAAGGCATCCCATCTTACAACCTGCCTGAGAGGATATACAGAGTGTATTTCTTTTTTCTTCAGGGATATAGGCTGCTTCAATGAAATTTTCCTTCCCGGAGGGAAAAAGGTACTTCTTTGTTCCGTCAACCGAGTCCTGAACATTGCTATGGTCAATACTGCCTATGCAATATTTTTCCGAGAGCAGTTCCCTGGCCTTTTTGGAAAGATTGCTCATGTTCTCAAAATCGCCTTCCTTTTTCTTGTAGATCCAGTCGGCAATCTGAGCAGCTGTAAAACGCGGCAATCCCAGGGATACGATAATTTCCTGCAGTTCGGTAAGGGTTTTCCCCAGTAATGCTTCTTTCTTCATCAGAAATATATTTCGGCTATGATATTTTCGTAAGGTATGCCCTTATTGATGAGCAGGTCTCTGGTTTCAACCACCATCTCCGCCAGACCACAAAGATAGTATTTCCTTTCAGGGTCGAGTGAAGTATGTTCTCTTATATAAGTGGTTAGGCGTCCTTCATACACCCCATCCCCTTTTTCCCGCGAGCAGCAGCGAATGTAGTTTTCTGTACCCAGGGTTTCTGTAAGCTCATCCTTAAAATAAAAGGAATCCAGTGTGCGTCCACCATGGATCAGGATTTTATCCTTATTAAGCCCTGACCTCAGCATAGATGCAAAGGGGGCCACCCCGGTGCCGGACGCGATAAATACCGCTGGTTTTGCTGTACCGTAAAAGCTCCCGAAAGGTGCTGAAACAAACAGGGTATCACCGGCTTTCAGCTCCGCCAGGCCTGGACTCATTTCACCATCGGGCTTTACATTATACAGCAAACGGATCATATCGTCAGTGTTACCGCTTGCAATACTATATAACCTTGGCTTGTTTCTTTCCTCAATGCAAATCCCAACCACCTGACCGGCCACAAAAGCATGTTGGCGTGGATACGAAAGCACATACACACCCATAGCAATTTCAAGATTGCTTTCCACCTTTACCTGGTACATATCGAGATTATGCTGAAATTCACTATTGCTCATGGGTTCAATATTTCGGGAATAAACATTCAGTGTGCTCTATTGTTTAATAAAAGTACATAAAAGTGTTGGGGCTTGGGTGATGGGTGTTGGCTTATTTGTTATTTATAATTTAATATCTAAGATTTTACATCTGTGTTCTAATTGTTATCTTTGTCGCTATGAATAAATTTATCTTTGTTATCATCCTGCTATTTTCTTCTTTTTCAAGCTTTTCTCAGGCCGGATTTGAATGGGCCCAGGCATGCGGGCATCCTTTCTATGGTGAGACCACCACGCGCCTCGCGGCAGACGATGATGGAAATATATTCATGGCAGGAGGTTTCCTTGAAACAGCTGAATTTGGGCTGGAGACCATTACTTCTGCAGGCGGGACTGACTTTTTTATAGCAAAACACAATGCTGAGGGTGAAACCCTCTGGCTGACAGGCGATGGCGGAGAGGATTATGAAAAATTGACCGGCATATCGCTTAGTGATGATGGGATTTTCATCTGTGGTACTTTTTATGGGACAACAAATATTGGAAGTGAAATCTTTCCAAGCATGGGGAGTCAGGATATTTTCCTGGCAGGATACGATCTGGATGGCAACTTCTCATGGGCGAAGCACATAGGAAGTCTTAAAACTGACTATGTCAACGCCTTATGTACTGATCCTGCAGGCAACATCTTTATCACAGGTCATTATTACGATTCCATTTCATTCGGAGATACCAGCATTTATGCTGCCGGGATATCCGACATTTTTATTGCAAAATATAGTGCGACAGGTGATCTGATCTGGGTACAACAGGCAGGCGGCTCCTCCAGCGACCAATCGTACAGCATTTCATGTGATAATGACGGGAACATCGTTTTCACAGGTTCGTTTTTCGATGATATCACGATTAAAGACACAACGCTCACAACACAGGACCCCACAGGTGTGTTCCTGGCAAAAATGGATAATGATGGTGAACTGCATTATGCTTTCCAGGTGAACGGAAACGGATTGATAGCACAATCTTTCGCTGCCTTCGATAACAATGGTGACATATTCTTTACCGGTAATTTCACCGACCAGGTAAGCTTCGGCAATAATAATTTCGATGCAGGTGCCTTCAATATCGACATCTTTGTCACAAAATACAGTGCCGGTGGCGAATTGGCCTGGGCTGATCATGGTTATGGTTTGGGCAGCGATCAGCTGATATCGGTCTCCGTCGGGCCATTGAATGATTTCTACATCACCGGGCACTACCTGCATGATATTTATTTTGGCAACCTGATGCTGACGTACACGCTATGCTGTGGCTCAGCTGAGATATTCCTGGTCCGCTATACTGAAGATGGTAATGCAGCATGGGGAGATCAGATCACCGGTGAAAGAGCCATGGCTGAAGCCATGTGCAAAAATGCCAATGATGAACTCTTCGTAGCAGGCATGTTTCAGCTACAGCTCGCCTTCGGCGATATTATTATAGAATCTGAAAATGATTATACCAACTTCCTGAGCGGAATGGCCACCGGTACTATGACTTCGGTTAATGAGTTCACAAAAGAAGAACCAGTATCAGTTTACCCCAACCCGGCTGGAGATTTCCTGTTCATAGATAAACGGAATGAGTCACAACTTGGCTACTACATTACTGACATGATGGGCCGGAAACTGCTTGAAGGAAATGTAATTGGCAATCAAAAACTTGATATCACATCTCTTCCTGCCGGTCAATATATTCTGAGGATCATTGATACATCAGCAGGAATATCTGAGGGTGTGATTGTTATCAAGCAGTAGATGTCAGATACCAGAAGTTAGAAGTTTTTAATTGAATGGGAGAAGGAGGAAGACGCCGATATCCCACACGGTGTGGCTGATAATATTGATTGTCATACTCTTATACCTCATATAAAGCCACCCCCAGAAGAGTCCGCAAATGAGTGCGGCGAGGACAAGCACAAAGTTTCCGGTAGCGATATGAACCGCGGTATATAAGACTGTGGCCAGGATGAATCCGCTCATCTTGCCAAATTTTAATCCAAGTCTCCGTTGCAGGTAGCCACGCCAGAAGAGTTCTTCTCCCGGACCTATGATCAGGAGCATTAGCAGTCCGATCCGCAGTGGGGCAGCCTCCTGCTTGAAGGAATAAACATTCTCAATCCCCTCACCGGCCATTTCGAACAACAGCCTGATCAGCATGTTGCCCACGTAGAATACAGCAAACAATGCAACTGCTGCCACAATACCGATGAAAACTTTTTGCAGGACACCCTCCGAAAGGTCATCCCTGAGTTCCTGTCCATTGCTTTTATCAAGCATAAATACAAGCGACAGGAGGATCAAAAGGTTACTGCTCATCCAATACCAGAAATCGAATCCTTCGACCTGCTTAAAGATAAACATGACAACAAAAAGGCAGACAGCAAAAAGGGTAATCAACCACAGCTGACTACCCCCGCTAATATTTTTTGTTTGCTTCATGCTAGGCCCAGATCCTGATGACAGCCTCAAGAACAACTGCAATAGTACAAAGTAAGCCAAAAACAAGGTTAAATTGTGCTGTAGCCCCATCCAGTGCAACGAAATCGATCGGATTTTTAGGTTCTTTCCTGCGGAGGGCCTTCTGCCAGAGCTTGAGTGCCATGGGCAATGAAAGGATCACAATGCCAAAGGTGAAGGGCATAAAGGGTACGTTAGGAAAAGCAAAGTAAGGGATGAGGATCAATGCCAGCACCACAAAGAATGGTCCGAAGATCAGGTAACCATAATACCTCAAAGATGCTTTATCGCCAAGCATACTGGCAATTGTATTAATGTTCCCCTGCCTGTCGGATTTAATATCGCGCCAGTTGTTTGCATGAAGGATACCGATCACGAGCATAGACATGGGCAAGGCCCAGATCACAGGGATCCATGAGAATGTTCCAGTTTGCACAAACCATGCACCAAGTGCACCAAGGGTACCGAAATTAAGAAATACGGCCAGGTCGCCAAGGGCATGATACTTGAGTGCGATTTTTCCACCCAGCGAATAAAAGATACCAATAAAAATGCCCGGTACGCCAATCAACAATAACCACCAGCTGGTCATCGAGGCAAGCATCACTCCCATGAGCGTACCAATACTAAAAAGTATTGCACTGGCGATCCTTGCTTCAGGGATGGAGATCAGCCTTCTGACCACGCCACCACTGACAGGTGCAGGCACCTTGTCGAGTCCTTTACTGAAATCGATAATATCGTTAAGTACATTGGCTCCTGCATGCAGGAAGACCATACCAAAAAAAGCAAGCAGGAAATACCAAATATTGATAGACTGTCCGCCGTAAGCGTATGCCAATACTGTTCCAAAAATTACCGGCATTGTTGATGCCGGAAAAGAAAAGGGCCGAAGGGAAATCCACCACTTCTTGAAAAATGAGATCTTATGTTGTTCTGCCATTACTATTGATTTCTAACAAAATACCTAACAAAATTACTACAATAATGTTCTAGGCTGTGCAATTTTACAAAAAATAAATATATTTGTCCTGATTCAAAACAGGAAGAGACCTATGAACACAACAACACTCTTCATTTATACAGTGCCGCCCTGCCAGGGGTAAGCGTCCGCGTTTCTTCCTGATCCGTGAATCATTTCCCCCTTTGACAGTATTCAACAGGTGATATTCCTGTGCACTATTATCATTTTATTTATTCATCAAAAACAAAAAATCATGAAAACAAGAATTCAAACACAAGCCGATGCTGTGACTTTAGTTGCCGCATGTTTTCCGTTTAGCGGAGGAATCAATAAGAACAATTACAGATTGAGACATCAACATTTTAAACGAAAACAACATGAGTAAACTTTTATATGCTTCAACAATTATATCTTCGCACAAGGAATCAAGAAGAAAACGTTTGAAAAAATTTTTACGCGACATATGGGAAGCCATAAGCGGCACTGAACAGGATTTTACTACCGGGAAACTCGGCAGGGCTATCCTTCTATTGTCCGTACCGATGGTATTGGAAATGGTGATGGAATCCATTTTTGCCGTAGTCGATATTTTCTTTGTATCAAAACTGGGACCAGATGCCGTTGCCACGGTAGGTATCACTGAATCACTGATCACCATTGTATATGCCATTGCAGTAGGCCTCAGTATGGCAACTACCGCACTTGTTTCAAGGCGCATAGGTGAGAAGAAGCCCGATAAAGCTGCCGGTGTAGCCTTTCAGGCCATCATCACCGGGCTGGGCATCTCCTTTATGATTGCCTGGCTGGGATGGTTCTATGCACCTGAGTTGCTAAGACTGATGGGTATGTCGAATGAAATTGCCAGGGATATGTCGGGCTACACAGCATGGATGATAGGCGGCAATGCAGTGATCATGCTTCTATTCATCATCAATGCAGTGTTCAGGAGTGCCGGCGATGCCGCCATCTCCATGCGGGTACTCATCCTTGCCAATACGCTAAACATCGTGCTTGACCCATGCCTCATCTTTGGCATCGGGCCTTTTCCTGAGATGGGCGTCGCAGGGGCAGCCATTGCCACCAATACAGGGAGAGGCATTGCTGTGATCTTCCAGTTATACCTGCTTTTTGGCAAGAGACACCGGGTTAAACTAAGCCTGGCCAGCATCAAAATTGATTTCAAGGTCATCAGGGAAATACTGCGTATCTCCACCGGAGGTATCATGCAAAACCTGATCGCCACATCCAGCTGGATTGGCCTGATCCGTATTCTGTCTTTATACGGGAATGAAGTTCTGGCAGGGTATACCATTGCCATACGCATTCTCATTTTTGCCCTGCTGCCTTCATGGGGTATCAGCAATGCTGCAGCCACACTGGTTGGCCAAAACCTTGGTGCCGGCAAGCCTGAGCGTGCCGAAAAAGCAGTTTGGTTTACCGGGCTAGTTAATGTATTCTTATTGGGTGGGATAGGTACCATCTTTATCCTGTTTCCGGAATTCTTTCTGGGCTTGTTCACCGATGAAGCTGCTGTTGTCAGTTTCGGTGCCAATGCCTTGCATATCGTCAGTTTCGGTTTTATGGCCTACGGGATGGGTATGGTCCTGATACAGGCCTTTAATGGAGCCGGGGATACCAACACTCCTACCTGGATCAATTTCTTCTGTTTCTGGCTTTTAGAGATACCACTCGCCTACAGCCTGGCTATTGGAATGGGTTTCCACGAATATGGTGTGTACTTTGCCATCCTCAGCGCTGAAACCGTCCTGACCGTCATCGCTGTGATCCTTTTCAGAAGAGGGAAGTGGAAGTTGAAGAAGGTTTAAATGCTGACTATCTCTCGGCTCCGCTCGGGATGACAATCTTAACAATAACGATAGGGGGCGCGGCGCTCCAAGAATATTATTTTTTGCGCCGCGTCCCCTCTTTATAAAAAAAACATATTGTCAACCTGAGCGGAGTCGAGGGACCTCAATCTTTTTTTAACTTTATCCCAATAAAAACAACTAACATGAGCAACCGCAGAAATTTCCTTAAAAGCACCGCTGCCGGACTGGCAGGACTGGGAATCGCCCTTCCCGGGCTTTCAAACATCAGCAAAGAGATTGAGAACCACCTGAACAATCCTATCCCGCTGCCGGGGCAAAAAAGTGTGATGGGATTGCGTACAGAGCCCCTCGCCACCGTTCGCATTGGGCTGATTGGCCTCGGTATGCGTGGCATGGGTGCTGTGAGCAGGCTCCTGAATGTGGAAGGCGTGGAGATCACCGCCGTATGCGATATCCTTCCCGCCAGGGTAAAGAAAGCACAGCAGATCGTGATCGACAAAGGAAGGCCGGAGCCGGCCGGATATGGTGAAAGCGACGATCACTGGATGAAGATGTGTGAGCGTGATGATGTTGATCTCATCTATGCCTGTACACCATGGAGATATCACACACCCAATGCGGTATATGCCATGAAGCAGGGTAAGCATGCAGCCGTTGAAGTTCCCGCTGCCATGACACTGGATGAGTGCTGGCAACTGGTCGACACTGCTGAACAGACCCAGCGCCACTGCATGATGCTGGAAAACTGCTGCTACGACTTTTTCGAGCTGGCCACATTAAATATGGCCAGGAATGGTGTTTTTGGTGAGCTTATGCATGCCGAATGCGCTTATATTCATGACCTGCGATGGCTCAAATTCGATAAAGAAACCGGTTACCAGGGCATGTGGCGCCTCAACTGGAGCAAGGATCATACAGGTAACCTCTACCCTACCCACGGACTTGGCCCGGTAGCTCAGATCATGGGCATAAACCGTGGCGACAGGTTCGAATATCTTTCTTCCATGTCGACAGATCAGGCGGGTATGACAGCTTATGCTGAAAATAAGTTCGGAAAAGATTCGCCGGAGGCGATGCAGGAATACGATCTTGGCGACATGAGCACCACCCTGATCAAGACCAGCAAAGGAAAAACAATCATGGTACAACATGATACGACGAGCCCAAGACCTTACAGCCGCATCCATCTGCTCAGCGGCACCAAAGGCATTGCGCAGAAGTGGCCTGCCCGGAAGATAGCTTTGGAGCCCGATGCACACTCATGGCTTGATGAAGCGAAATATGATGAGCTCATCAATAAGTATGAGCACCCTCTGGCCATAAAAGTAGGCGAAAAGGCCAGAGAAGTAGGCGGACATGGCGGCATGGACTTCATCATGGACTGGCGTTTGATACAATGCCTGCGCGAAGGCCTTCCGTTGGATCAGAATGTATATGATGCCGCAGCCTGGTCGTCCGTAGTAGAACTCAGCGAAATTTCCACCAAAGGCAAGAGCAATTCAGTGAAAGTGCCTGACTTTACACGTGGTGTGTGGAAATCAACAGAACCGCTGGGAATTGTCACCTAATCGGATCAGTAATTAGATAAAATTTGTCATTCTGAGGAGAGCCGCCACAGGCGGCCGACGAAGAATAAATAATGGTATTGCAATAAGTTGAACAGGTACATCCTGCATGCGTTTTGCAGAGTGCTGGCATCTACGTCTACATTTGAATCTATAAATCGAAACTCTTCCTTCCTCACTTCGTTCGTCAGGATAACAAAATGCATTTATTGGCTGAAGATCTTGTCCATGATTGACAAATCCAAGCTCCAATTTCCAGGAAGGACAAGATGATGATTCCCCAGCGGGTTATTTTTCAATTCAGCAACAACATCTTCCGGAAATTCGACATGAAGCTGGGTGCGACAGGCGTTTTTCTCGAACATGCCATCAACTACTTTTCCATGGGCATGGAAGACCTTATCAAGATTATTGTTCAGCCTGAAAATGCTGACTTCACGCTCTTTATATCGACCGTGAATGGCAGTTCCTTTACCTGTTTCGAAGTGAGTATTGATGTGGTACTCCGAGAGGACATTTGTTGGAGCTGTACAATGCGCAAACAAGACTTGATTTCCATTGATCCCGGCCACGTTGGCCATCCAGGGCAGTTCTCCGATGAGTTCTTTGATCATCATCAGGCCGGTAATGCTGCAAAGGTCACCTTCGCATCCGGCAGGGATGCCCAGGTCGTTCAGGAATGATAAACCCAGGCATGCGGTAACACCGTTTTCCTGCACCAATGAAAAGCATTCAACTGTAATGGCATCCAGTTGCTGCTCGTCAATCATTTTTTTGAGCATGCTTTCTACTTTTCCTGCATCCTCGATATTGTATTGCCTGCCGGCATGATAGCATTCCATGAAATCTTTATCTGCTTCAAACTCTCTGAAATCCCCCATTTCTTTCCATGGGATATTGATCAGATCAATACCTAACTTATCCTTCAGCAGGCTTGACTCAATACTGCTGGCTACCAGCCAGTCAGAAACTTCCCCGATCAGTCCCAGTCTTTTGCCCTGAAGCTGATCAAGTGCGCCAAATACTTCCAGGTATTTTGCAAACAATTGTTTATCCCCATCATCATCGAGACATAACAATACATTGCGAAATCCATGCTGATTGCTGTAGGCCTTCACCTCCATGGCCGAAGCCAGGGCATTCGTCTTTCCTGAGGCCACAAGCAATTGGAATCTGTTTTTCTCCAGGCATTTTATGGCTTCCGCCTCCGAACCTCCGGTGAGAAAATATAGTATGCGGACCTTTTCGGATGACAATTCAGTTTCAAGGCCATATTTCAGCATCAGGACATCAATAGCATCCTTATGCAATCGTTCAGGGGCAGTTGTAAAAGCAAGGGTTTTAATGGGAATGGCGGTCATGGCTCGATGTGATTAAGTATTTACTTTATAAAGATACGAAAAATTGTGGACTGGGGCTGGATGATAGATCCTGGATACTGGATACTGGATACTAGATGCTGGATACTGGATACTGGATAACTCCCAACTCCAAACTTACTTTTTCTTCACCGGAGCAGGAAACCACGGCCAGTTCATATAATTAGAGACCCCCTGTGTAGCCTGCCGAAGGTTTCCTGTTCCTTCTTCATAGGAAATGATGATTTCTTCGGGAGGACAGCAAGCATAGGTTGTTTTATAAGACTCCGGATGACCGTACTGATCATATGTGACAGATAGCGTGCGATCCCATTCCAGGGTATCACCGGAGCTTTCATTGATGATCATCTCTGCTAATCTATTGCCTTCATATCCAAGCAGATATTGTTCGTTTAAGATCCATACACCCGGATCATGACATTCATATTCATTGACTTTCGCCAGGTGTGCATTCTGGTAGATCAATATCATGCAAGCAAGTGTATCCCACTGCTCACCATTATATTTATAACTCGTCAATTCTGTCCACAGGCTCCCGGTATACCCATATTCTGCCTTGCTGTATTCAGTCCAATCTACCTCTGAATATTTGTATGTCATCCGCTCCAGAAGGCGATCCTCCTCGTATGTCCAGATGATGTTTTTAATGGGCCGCCAGTGATCAGGGTAGCCCTCATCATAGTCATAGAATATGATCTCTTCCAGATGATCGCCCGACAACCACCTTTCGTATTTATTCGTAAAGTACCACACTGAATCAGATACCCCTTCGCGTGTTTCAATGATCATATTTTCTGCCGGATATTCAAAGGAAAATCTCATCCATTCTTTCAACTCATCATTTGGTGTATTGAGATATGTGTAGTATCCGGAAAGTCGATTCCCATCATAAGAATATATCTCCTTATAGTCACCAAGTCCACCTTTCAGTCCCGTGATCTCAAGCACCCTTTCCTGAACCTGGGGGACTATCATGGGCGTATCACTGTCTTTCTGGCAGGAATAATAAAAGGTGATCGATACCAGAAACGCAAGAAGAGATGCTCGAAAAAGATATTTATCATTTGCTATCATCACTCCAATCCTTAAATCAGGACTTTTGATCAGGCAAAGATTCGGTTGGAGATATAAAAATAATAAATTGGGGAGGGATAGTCAAGGTTATGGGTTATGGATTATGAATTTGGATGGGGACTGGAAACTGGATACTGGATACTGGATGCTGGATACTAGATACTGGATACTAGATACTGGATACTGGATACTAGATACTGGATACTGGATGCTGGAAACTGGATACTGGATACTAGATACTGGATACTGGATACTGGATGCTGGATGCTGGATACTGGATACTAGATGCTGGATACTGGATGCTGGATACTGGATAACTCCCAACTCCCAACTCCCAACTCCAAACTCCAAACTCCAAACTTCCCTCTCCTGGCACTGTATTTGTGAAACATGCTAAAACACTGTATCTTTGCAGAAGATTAATTCCTGTTTCGAGTTTTGAATTTGGATCATTTGAATTTGTTTAGAATTTGGAGCTTGGAGCTTGGAACTTAATAAAACAGGGGCTGCTTTGGTTTTGACAGCAAGATGAGTAGACCTGTAAGCATGCCGGGCAATGTGCAAACTCCCGTAAAAAGGTTTCACACAACTATCAATTGGCGATAACAAATTCGCACTCGCAGCTTAATCGAAGTTTAGTAGATTGGCTTAATCCCGCGCCAGGCGCAGGACGAGACGTTCCGCAGATGGAGATGCCTGATTCCGGTCTGATCACGGGGCGCAAGATAACTTTAGGCTGGTTCGGAGAAGGTCCTGGTTTCCGAATGAGATAAAAGGAATAAGGTTTGGTTTGGGTGCCTCTTCCCGGGCCACTCCCGACAATCAATAAAAGGATAAGCATGTAGAAAGCACGTTTGTTCCTTGTTTGGACGCGGGTTCGAGTCCCGCCAGCTCCACAAAAAAAGTTGCCGCTCCATGCGGCAACTTTTTTTATTTACAATTCTGTATTCTGTATTTGCAATTTTTGATTTGTTTCAACATTGCCGGGGAATGTTTCTTCTCCCAGGTGTGACTTTTTAACAATTACCGTATTAATAAGTAAAGGAACTTATAATTGATGGATGAAATAATCATATACCAAGCTCATGAACTCTCCACAAGATTAGAAGTCCGAATAGAGGAAGAAACGATCTGGCTAACTCAATCACAGATCGTCAGCCTCTTCGACTCTAGTAAAGCAAATATAAGTGAGCATATAAAACACATTTTCCAATCTGGTGAACTGGAAAAACAATCAACAGTTCGGAAAATCCGAATAGTTCAAAATGAAGGTAACAGATCAGTCTCAAGGGATTTAACACATTATAACCTTGACATGATCATATCTATCGGATACAGGGTAAATTCAATTCGCGGAACAAAATTCCGAATATGGGCGAATAAAATACTTAAAGATTATTTAATAAGGGGATATGCTGTTAAGCAACATATGGAAAGGATTGAGAATGATATTCATTACCTCAAGGAGAAAGTGAATGAATTTGATCTACAGATCAAAACCAGCCTTCCACCGAACGAAGGAATCTTTTTCAATGGACAAGTATTTGATGCGTATGTGTTCGTAACAAACATTATTAAAACAGCTCGAAAATCAATAATCCTGATTGATAATTACATTGACGAAACGGTGCTATCAATATTGGCAAAACGAGAACCAGGAGTACAAGCAATCATTTTCACAGTAAAGCCATCAAGGCAATTTAAAGCTGACCTTCACAAGTATAATCAGCAATACCCCAGAATTATAGTGAAGACTTTTATAAAATCACACGACCGATTCTTAATAATTGATGATAAAACAGTTTATCATATCGGTGCATCACTGAAAGATCTAGGAAGAAAATGGTTTGCTTTTTCAGTTATCGGAATAGATGCCAATGAATTGATCAGAAAACTACGGTAGGACCAGGGAATATAGGAACCTTCTTTCGTACTTCGGACTTCAGAAGAAAAAACAAGAAATAAGGACGAGGAAGGCAATAAATACAAAGTGTCATTATTGAGTTTTAGGCAACAAAAGCTTAACATATCAGCAGGTTATGCAGTATAATAAAAGTAAAATAGTGCATAAAACATTCAATTAAAGAATTTAATACTACCTTTGTGCTTTATTTAAATTTAAATTATTGATTATGAGTAGCGGAACAGTAAAGTTTTTTAACAGATCTAAAGGATTTGGATTCATCACACCTGATGATGGTGGAAAAGATGTATTTGTTCATCAAAATGGATTAACAGATGAGATTAACGAAGGAGACAAAGTAAGCTTTGATGTTGAGGAAAGTCCAAAAGGATTGAACGCTGTAAATGTCAGAGTTGATTAATATAAAATTACTTTTTTGACATCTAAGCAAGTTATAAGCCTGTCAGAATTGACAGGCTTTTTTTATGTTGATTAATGACTATTCCGAATAAAAGGGAGTGATTCAGAAGATTGAGAAGAAGTAAATAACCTAAAGCCCAATACCTACTGCCTACTGCCTACTGCCTACTGCCTACTACTTACTGCCTACTTCTTATTGCCCAAGCGGTTGCGCATACTTCTTCACGTCGGCCCCGGTAATATCCTGATCACAAAGAATAATAAGTCGTTCGATCACATTACGTAGCTCACGCACATTGCCGGTCCATGGCATGGCTTTTAATTCCTTGTAAGCATCGTCAGTAAAAACGCTGATAGGCTTTCCGGCGCCTTCACAGATTTCAGCAGCAAAATGGTCCGCCAATGAAGGAATGTCATCCTGACGTTCACGCAAGGCTGGCACATGAATCAAAATTACACTGAGCCGGTGGTATAGATCTTCACGAAAATTACCCCTGTCGATCTCCTCTCTCAGGTTTTTGTTGGTGGCAGCGATAATACGTACATCCACCTTAATATCTTTCTCCCCTCCTACTCGCATGATCTTGTTTTCCTGCAAGGCACGAAGCACCTTGGCCTGGGCCGAAAGACTCATATCTCCTATCTCATCCAGGAAAAGGGTTCCGCCATGAGCAAGCTCGAAATCACCTTTACGCTGCTTGATGGCTGATGTAAATGATCCCTTTTCATGACCAAAAAGCTTGCTTTCGATCAATTCCGAAGGAATGGCGGCACAATTCACTTCTACAAATGGAGACTTTGCTCTTTCACTCTTCTCGTGCAGCCATCGGGCCACCAGTTCTTTCCCCGTTCCATTTTCGCCGGTAATCAATACACGTGCTCCCGAAGGGGCCACACGCTCTATCATATCCCTGATGTCTACCATGCTTCCCGAATCGCCGACCATATCGTAGGTCTTGCTAACCTTCCGCTTCAAAGTCTTGGTTTCAGTGATCAGGCTGGCCTTATCCATGGCATTCCGTATGGTCACCAGCAGCCGGTTGAGGTCGAGCGGCTTGGCAATGTAATCGTAAGCTCCTTTCTTGATGGCTTCTACGGCAGTATCGATGTTTCCATGACCGGAGATCATGATCACCGGGGTGTCTGTTTTCGACAAAAGCTGATCCAAAACCTCCATACCATCCATGCCCGGCATCTTAATATCGCATAGGATCACATCGAAGGTGTCCTTGTCAGTAAGTTCAATGGCTGAAGGTCCATCGGCTGCATCAGCCACCGTAAACTTTTCATATTCAAGGATTTCACGTAATGTATTCCGAATACTTTTCTCATCGTCGATGACCAGGATCTTTGCCATGGGTGTTATATTAATTGGTTTTCAAAGATAGGAAGATTTAGAGTAACGAGTAACGAGTAACGAATATCGAGTAAGGAGCAATAACGCAAGCTATCAGCCAACAGCTACCAGCAAACAACCAACAGAAACAACTTTTTATCCCTAACTTTGTCTATTATATAAACCCCTATGAAAGTTTATCTCAACATATTCGTTTTTTTGTTCCTGCTTCTCCTTTTTACCGGATACGCATTTGCTCAAAATGATCAACGCCCAATGGTTAAAGGCCTCAATGGAGAAAACTACCTCTACCCTTTTGCCGGGGGTATGAATGCCATTCAGTTTGGGGAGCTTGATATTGATATGGACGGGATCAAAGACCTGCTGGCCTTCGACCGGCATGGGAACCGACTGATGCCTTTCATCAACGGAGGCACATCCAATGAGATAGATTACACCTTTGCCCCGGAATATGTGCCTGAATTCCCTGAATTTTATCACTGGGTCATCTTTCTCGATTACAACATGGATGGGAAAGAAGATATCTTTACCTATAACCCCCAGTTTCCGGGCATCATCGTATACAAAAATACCTCTAGCGATCAATTGCGCTTCGAACTGGTCATCAGCCCCTACCTGACATCATGGTACGGCAGTGGTTATGTAAACATCCTGGTGACATATGCCGATTATCCGGGCATCAGCGACCTCGATGGGGATGGCGACCTCGACATACTCACATTCTGGGCCCTGGGATCCTTTGTGGAGATGCACAAAAACCTTTCCATGGAAACCTATGGGCATGCCGATTCACTTATCTATGAGCGCACTACATGGTGCTGGGGGGAGTTTGCAGAAAGTGAAGAATCCAATGATCTATACCTTGACACCTGCTTCGGAAATAAATACTTTTTTCCGGAAGACCTTCCCGGCAGGGACAGGCATACAGGCTCTACCCTCCTGCTCACCGACCTGAACAATGATGATACCAAAGAGCTTTTGCTGGGTGATGTAGACTATCCACAATTGATAAGTCTGCTGAACGATGGCACTCAGGAAGATGCATATATCGGTTCTTACAATCATGCATTCCCCAATGAAGACAATCCCTCATGGATCTATTCCATGCCGGCTGCAGCACTGATCGATGTGAACAATGACGGTTTCAAAGATCTGCTGGCTTCTCCTTTCGACCCTAACCCTTTCGTGGTTCAGAACCACCGCAGCGTGTGGCTTTACCTGAATGAGGGCAGCAATGAATACCCTGAATGGAAGCTTAATACTAAAGGCTTTTTGCAAAAGAATATGATCGACATGGGCTCGGGCGCCTACCCGGTATTTGCCGATATCAACCTCGATGGACTTCAAGACCTCATCATTGGCAACTATGGCTTTTATAAGGGTTCCTGGTATGATGCATCTATGGCATTGCACTCGGATTACGCGGGGCGGATGGCCGTTTTCTTTAACGTTGGCGAAGCAGATAGTCCTGTCTTCGATATAGTGACTGACAATTTCGGGCATATCAATGAGATGAATATCCTTGGACCCTATCCGGCTTTTGGTGATATCGACTCTGATGATGACGCCGACATGATCGTGGGCCGCGACGATGGCACACTGATGTTCTACCGCAACTGTTCCTGCCTGGGAAACCCTGAAGATTTCGACCTTGAACTCGTCAATTACCAGGGAATTGATGTGGGCGATTTCAGCACACCTTTCATCTTCGACATTGATGAGGATGGCCTACTTGATCTCATCATCGGTGAACGCGATGGAAACCTGAACTTTTACAAGAATACCGGTGACCAGTATGAGCCGGTTTTTACTTTTGTAACTGATAGTCTCGGTAAGGTAGATGTAACCGATTACAATCTTTCATGGGATGGTTACAGTACCCCTTATATTTTCAGAGCATCGGACGGAAAGATGCGTTTGATCAGCGGTTCGGAGCAGGGTATTATTTATTATTACACAAACATTGAGGGTAATCTGACGAATGAATTTACGCCATCGGATGAGCTCTGGAAAGAAGTGGACAGTGTCAGCTTCGACATAGGCAAAGGATACAGGACCTCCGCCGCCATAGCCAACCTCAACGGGGATGCTTACCTGGATATGATGATGGGAAACTTTTCCGGTGGGCTATCCTTATATAGCACGATGAATGATCCTGCAGTGAGCATGGACATTGCCGATGTCAACATGAGAGAGAACCTCAGCTTGCATATTTTCCCTAACCCGGCCGGGGATGTAGTAAATATCAATGCTAATACTAAACACTTCAGCGGGCCTGTTGACATCAAAGTGTTTAATATGCTGGGAAACATGCTTGCATCATATAGAAATGTGAATATGCCTTATTCGATGCCTGTTAGTGAACTGCCTGAAGGGATCTATCTGATCAGTGTAGGTGGAAATAATGTGAGGACGGCTTCAGCCAGGCTGCTGATCAGCCATTAGATTTCTTTTTCGTCATTCTTTTCCTACGCATATTGATACGCATTATGCCTTTACCATAATCGATAATCGCACCGTATTTCAATAGTATGTCGCTACCGATCACACCATCAATGGCTTCCATCCCAAGCTCTGCATATGATTCGTTTACATGGCTCATATCAAGCACCACCGCAGGATAATTCCTGACTTTCAGCTCGCCTATTGCCAGTTCATCGAGGTAAAGGGCCTGACTTGTCATATCCCTGGTACCCAAACCTGTAGACTTTTGCATATTCTCCTCAAGATCAGGCGAATCCGTGAAGAATCGCAAAATCCTGTCCTTATCAAATACTGATCGGGAAGCACCCGTATCCACCAGCATACGTGCCTGCACACCATTCACCCTGGCAGTGATCATCAGGTGAAAACCATCTTCTTCAATCGCAGCAATTTCTAATGGTATAAAACTAGGCATGTGGATAACTACAAGATTCAAAAAAACTCCAAACTCCAGTGCACTTTAGGCACTCCAAACTTTAAAAGTTGGGTTGCAGTGAATATTTCGTATAAAACTCATCTATAACAGAAACTGCTTCTTCAGCAGTATCAACAAGGTGGAAAATGTCGAGATCTTCCGGGCTGATGTTGCCTTCAGCAAGCAGGCGTTCTTTTATCCAATCGATCAGTCCTCCCCAATATTCTGTATCAACAAGGATGATAGGGAAATGAACCAGTTTATCCGTCTGCACCAGCGTCAGCGCTTCAAATAGTTCATCCAGGGTACCAAAGCCCCCGGGAAGCACGATATAACCCTGCGCATATTTCATAAAGATAACCTTACGCACGAAGAAGAAATCGAACTCGATCAGGTTTTCAGGGTCGATAAATGGATTGGCCTTTTGCTCAAAAGGAAGTTTAATGTTCAATCCAACCGACTTGCCACCCGCAAAGTGAGCCCCTTTGTTGGCTGCTTCCATGATACCTGCACCACCGCCGGTAATGATCCCAAATCCTTTCTTGGTAAGCAGGTAGGAAACTTCTTCGGCCATTTTATAGTGCCTGTCGGATGGTGTTGTCCTTGCCGACCCAAATACGGATACACATGGGCCTATTTTCGCCAGCTTTTCAAAACTCTGGACGAATTCAGCCATGATCTTAAAGATCTGCCATGAATCATAGGTCTTGATTTCGTTCCAGTCCCTGGCTTTTATGGCTTTTCGTATCTTGTCTTCTTCTGATTTATTCATAATGCTTGTTTCGATTCGTATTTGTCATCTAATTAACGTGGTCGTTAAAGATATGTTATCTATGTTTATTAACAGGTGCGAGGCACAGGGCAAATAAATTCAACATATAACATTGAGCCTTGAGCATTTAACATTTAACATTGATAATTAACTCCACACTCAACCCTCAAAACTCAACACTATTTGCTGAGTTCTTCCTTCAAATATTTCGCAGTATAGCTGGCTTCATTCATAATAATCTCCTCCGGGCTCCCTTCACAAATGACCTCCCCTCCCCGATCGCCACCTTCAGGTCCGAGATCGATAATGTGATCAGCAAATTTAATCACATCCATGTTATGTTCTATGATTAAAACAGTATTTCCTTTATTCACAAGCTTTGTCAGCACATCCAGCAGGACTTTCACATCCTCGAAGTGCAGTCCTGTGGTAGGCTCATCCAGGATATAAAGGGTCTTCCCTGTATCCCTTTTCGATAGCTCGGAAGCCAGCTTGACGCGCTGTGCCTCACCACCCGAAAGGGTTGTAGATTGTTGTCCGAGGGTGATATACCCAAGCCCAACTTCTTTCAGGGTTCTGATCTTTTGTATGATGGATGGGATATTATCAAAAAATTCCACTGCCTGGTTGATGGTCATATTAAGTACATCATTGACAGATTTACCTTTATACCTGATCTCCAGGGTTTCCCGATTATAGCGTTTGCCGTTACATACCTCACACTGTACATATACGTCCGGCAGGAAATTCATTTCTATCAGCTTTAATCCTGCTCCTTTGCAGGTCTCGCAGCGTCCACCCTTCACGTTAAAAGAAAAGCGTCCGGGCTTATATCCACGTATCTTGGCTTCCGGCAGCTGTACAAAAAGCTTTCTGATCTCATCAAAAGCCTTGGTGTAAGTCACGGGGTTGGACCTGGGTGTACGGCCAATAGGTGACTGGTCGATCTCTATCACCTTGTCGATATGCTCCAGTCCAATGATGCTTTTATATGCAAGAGGCTTTTTATCGGAACGATAGAAACGGTTGCTCAGTATTGGATAAAGGGTTTCGTTGATCAGTGAAGACTTTCCGCTTCCCGACACACCTGTCACGCAAATGAGTGTACCCAATGGGATCTTGAGGTCGACCTCTTTCAGGTTGTTTCCTGCAGCACCTTTGAGCATCATACTGGCTCCATTGCCCTTTCTGCGTTCAGCAGGTATGGCGATCTCTTTCTTACCCGAAAGGTAGTCGCAGGTGATAGTATCACAATCCTTCATTTCCTTGGGTGATCCCTGCCCTACGATCTCTCCACCATGCAATCCGGCACCCGGTCCAATATCAACAACCTCATCAGCTGCAAGTATCATTTCCTTATCATGCTCAACAACTATGATCGAGTTTCCCAGGTCACGCAGATCTTTGAGGGCGGTTATAAGCTTAAGGTTATCCCTGTGATGAAGCCCGATACTGGGCTCATCAAGGATATAGAGTACATCCACCAGGCGGGAGCCGATCTGTGTGGCCAGCCTGATACGCTGCGACTCACCTCCGGATAGGCTTTTTGCAGGCCTGTTCAGTGAAAGATAGTCGAGGCCAACCTCAAGCAAAAAGCCAGCTCGTGTCTTGATCTCTCTTAATATCTCGTGGGCGATGGTCTTTTTCTTTTTATCCAGGTTACCCTCCACTTCATCTATCCACTCATCGAAATGCACCAGATCCATATTGGCCAGATCGGAAATATTCTTATCCCCTATCCTGAAATGCAGGGATTCCTTCTTAAGCCTGTTTCCATGGCATTCCGGGCAGGGAATGCGATTCATGAAGCTGCTGGCCCACTTCTGAATGCCGCGGGAGTTGGAATCAGAAAACTGGTTGCTGATGAAGTTGATGATGCCTTCGAAGTTCAGCGTATAGGACGATGTCACCCCGGCAAACTCTTTCTTGATGATAAAGGTCTCGTTTGATCCGTAAAGTATCGTTGATATCGCCTCATCAGGGATTTCGTTGATAGGTGTTGAAAGGTCGAAACCAAACTTCTGTCCAATCATCTCCAGCTGGTTAAATATCCAGTTGGACCGGTATTCCCCGATAGGTGCAATGCCTCCTTTTTTGATGCTGTTTCCCCTGTCGGGAATGATCTTTTCAAGGTTCACCTCCGTTACAGTCCCCAGGCCGCTGCACCTGGGACAGGCTCCATAAGGTGAGTTAAATGAAAAAGTATTTGGTTCAGGCTCATCATAAGATATGCCTGAGCTGGGGCACATCAGCAGTTTGCTGTAATGCCTGGGGTCCGGATCACCCGGCTTCATCACCATGATGGAACCTTTCCCGACCTTCATGGCGGCCTGCAATGTACGACTGAGCCTTTGACGTGACTTATCCCCAGTCGATACTTTAATTGTATCAACCAGCAATTCTATATCATGCACCTTGAAACGATCGAGTTGCATACCGAATTCCAGGTCCCTGATCTCACCGTCAACCCTTACCTTGAGGTAGCCCTGCCTGCGCATCTGCTCGAAGTTTTCCCTGTAATGCCCTTTACGGCCTCTTACAATGGGTGCCAGGATCATAATGTTTTCATCCATATAGTCCTGTTGGAGCAAGCCGATGATCTGCTCTTCAGTATGCTTGACCATCTTTTCTCCACTGACGTAGGAATAGGCATCCGCTACGCGGGCATAGAGCAAGCGAAGGAAATCGTAAACTTCAGTGACTGTTCCCACCGTTGACCTTGGATTCTTGTTTACAGATTTCTGCTCGATCGAAACCACGGGACTCAGGCCTGTAATCTTATCCACATCAGGCCTTTCCAGATTTCCAATAAACTGCCTTGCATAAGCAGAGAAGGTTTCCATGTAACGACGTTGCCCTTCGGCATAAATGGTATCGAAGGCCAGGGACGACTTTCCCGATCCGCTGAGGCCGGTAAATACAACCAACTTGTTGCGTGGGATTGTGAGATCAACATTCTTCAGGTTATGCACCCGTGCTCCCTCTACAACAAGCTTTTGATTGTTATTCCCGTTTGCCATCAATAGATTTATAGTTCTTCAAAGTTCAGGGTATCCCTGAATACAACAGGCTCATCATTGAGGCCGTCGATCAGGCCTTCATAATTCATGTAATCGTCTTCAGGGATGGTGATCGTATATGTTTTGCCCCTTTTCACCTTCAGCTTTGTATCGCGAAGCCAGGGGTTGAACATTTTTAGCACCTTGTAAGAGATATTATGCTCCGCAGCAAAAGCTACGAAGTCTTTAATATCTTTATCTACTGTGACTGTTTTCACAGGAATGCCAGGATAGAAATCTTTTTCACGAAGGAAAATGCCATAATCTGTAGGTGACTCGAAGATTGTTTTCAGTGCCAGGGCCCTGAACACGTATCTGCTCGTTTCTTCGCTGAGCAAGAGATCATAATAAGAATCCGACTTTTGCTCTTCAACAGCTTCGCTGATTCTCCTCTTCCCGGCATTGTAAGCTGCTGCGACAAGAGTCCAATCATTGAATTTCTGAAAAGATTCGCGAAAATACTTACAGGCAGCTTCCGTACTTTTTTGCACATGATAACGCTCATCAACATCATTATCCACCTCGAGTCCATAATCTTTGGCTGTCCCTTTCAGAAACTGCCAGAACCCTGCAGCCCCGGAAGGGGATACTACATTCGACAGGCCACTTTCTATCACGGCCAGGTATTTGAAATCATCCGGGATCCCGTATTCAGCCAGGATAGGTTCCATAAGGGGGAACCATCTATGCGCACGCTTAAACATCAAAACGGTCCTGTTGTGCCAGTATGTGTTTACAAGCAATTCCCTGTCGAGACTTTCATGCACATAGAAGACGTTCATCGGTACTGCCTCACCTGAAAAAGTGATTTCTTCAGGCACCTGAACGGCAAAGATCTTGTAATTTCTGCGGAAAGCATCCCTGTATGTACGATCGCTGACACCATCATCGATCGTAAAAAAATAAAATAGTCCTGCTGCCGAAAGGCAAAGGACTAGTATCAGTCCAAAAACAAAAATTCTCTTCACCATGCTGTCTTAAGTATCTATATATTTTGTTAATAAGGACTTTTAAGCTCCTTAAAAAATGGTGCAATCCTGTCCTTATCGGAGATAATTGGGTTCTCGACGCCCCAGTCGATACCAATTTCCGGGTCGTCCCAACGAATTGAATTCTCAGATTCCTTGTTATAAAGACCGGTACATTTATAAATGAAGATGGTGTCATCCTCAAGGGTAGCGAAGCCATGTGCAAAGCCTGGCGGTATCCACAACATTCGTTTATTCTGTTCCGACAATTCAAAGGCAGCCCATTTCCCAAATGTGGGTGAATCTTTCCTGATATCGACAGAAACATCCATCACTGCACCTCTTGCCACACGCACCAGCTTTCCTTGCTCGAATGGTGGTTCCTGAAAGTGCAGACCACGAAGCACTCCCTTTCCTGAACGGGATTCGTTATCCTGGACAAAATTTATCTCAAGTCCGGCTCCCTTAAATACTTCCGCATTATATGATTCAAAAAAATATCCGCGCTTATCACCAAATACTTTTGGATCGATGATCAGAAGGCCGGAAAGTTCAGATTGGGTTATGTTCATTTTATTATTCTTTGGGCGTTGGGCATTAGGCGTTAGGCTTTGGGTGGTGGGCAATGGACAGTTGAAATTGAACAATAACTCAACACCCAACCCTCAATACTCAAAACTTTTAAAGGTGAATAACTTCTCCGTATGCGGCTGCAACAGCTTCCATCACGGCTTCTGACATGGTTGGGTGCGGGTGGATGGTCTTGATGATCTCATGTCCGGTAGTTTCCAGTTTCCTGGCGGCAACTGCCTCAGCGATCATCTCAGTCACATTATCACCGATCATATGACATCCCAGCCACTCTCCATATTTGGCATCAAAGATCACCTTTACAAAGCCGTCTTTATTTCCACCTGCACTGGCTTTTCCCGATGCTGTAAATGGAAACTTACCTATTTTGATCTCATAACCGGCATCTTTTGCCTGCTGTTCGGTCATCCCTACTGAAGCCACTTCAGGGCTGGTATAGGTACATCCCGGGATGTTTCCGTAATCGATGGGGTCCGGATCCAGCCCTGCGATCTTTTCCACACAGGTGATGCCTTCGTGTGAAGCTACATGAGCCAATGCCGGCCCATTCACAATATCACCAATTGCATAATAGCCCGGCACATTTGTTTTGTAATAATCATCCACTTTTATCTTGCCATTCTCCAGTTCTATCCCACATTCTTCCAGGCCAATGCCTTCCAGGTTAGGAGCAATTCCAACCGCAGAAAGTACCACTTCCGCCTCAATGACTTCCTCACCCTTTTTTGTTTTCACGCTTACCTTACAGGTTTTTCCTTTTGAATCTACATCTTCAACAGAAACACCTGTCATCACCTTGATACCGGCTTTTTTAAATGACCTTCCAAGTTGCTTGGACACTTCGACATCCTCCAGGGGGACGATCTCGGGCAGCACCTCAATAAGCGTCACTTCAGTTCCAATGCTGTTATAGAAGTAAGCAAATTCAGATCCAATGGCACCAGAGCCAACCACAACCATAGATTTTGGCTGTTTGGGCAGGGTCATCGCTTCGCGGTATCCGATCACTTTCTTGCCATCCTGTTTCAGGAATGGAAGTTCTCTCGACCTGGCACCTGTTGCGATAATAATATTTTCAGCTGTATATTCTGTTTTCTTCCCTTCGGCATCGGTCACTTCTACCTTTTTGCCCGGAAGCACCTTCCCTGTACCGGAAAGGTGTTCGATCTTATTCTTTTTGAAAAGGAACTGAATGCCATTGCTCATACCACTGGCAACATCACGGCTTCTCTTCACCATACCTTCAAAGTCGGCACTGACAGAACCGTCAACTTTAACGCCATAATTTTCAGCATGACTGACATAATTGTAAACCTGGGCACTTTTCAGCAATGCCTTGGTAGGGATACATCCCCAGTTGAGGCAAACACCACCCAATTCAGACTTCTCAACAACAGCAGTTTTCAGGCCAAGCTGGCTGGCCCTGATGGCAGCTACATAGCCTCCCGGTCCGCTGCCTATAACGATAAGATCAAAGTTCATATACTGATGATTTTAAAATGATTTGCAAAAATACGAAAAATCAACACTTAAATGTTGATTGGTTTAACCAGAGTCGTACTTATATAAAATAAGGTTATATTTTGACGACAATCAACATCAAGTTGTAATGAATTATATAACTATTTCGATTTAAATATGTGTTAACATACTTCCCCGATGCCTTTGACATTTTGTTAATTTTTTTTAGTCATATATTTTTTTTTAAGTTTTATTATATATATATTTAGGACCTATGTAGCAAAGTTATTTAAGTACTGTATTACTGAAACATGCAAAGACTTGATAAAATAATTAGCGAAAAAAGATTTCGATCACCAAGCATACTTTTCATATATTTTATAAACCAAATTCAAAAATTATGAGAAAACTTTCCGTTTTTCTTGCAATCCTCTTGTTCGCTGGAGCACAGGCATTGCAGGCACAGGACAGGCCTATTTCCGGAAAAATAATCAGTTCCGAAGATCAAATGGGCATTCCTGGTGCAACTATCTTGGTAAAGGGTACTGCCATTGGGACAACTACTGACGTTAACGGTAATTATGCCATTGCTGTATCGGCTGATGCCAGGTATCTCGTATTTTCCTTTATCGGGATGACCACAAAAGAAATTGAAATCGGTAATCAAACTGAGATCAATGTAACGCTGGACCGTGATATTTTCGGCCTCGACGAAGTCGTTGTCAGCGGTGTAGCATCTAAAACGCCAAAGAAAGTCTTGTCGATCACAGTTGACCGGATCGACGAAGGCCGAATTAAGGAAGTTCCTGCACTTTCTGCTGGCGGAGCACTGCAGGGCAAAATAGCCGGTGTGAGTGTTGTCAATGCAGATGGTAACCCTGGCAGTACGCCATCCGTAAGGTTACGCGGGTCCACTTCCCTCACCGGGTCACAAGAGCCGCTTTATATTATGGACGGTGTAATCATGAGTGGAAATCTCTCTGATGTAAATGTCGATGATATTGCAAACATGGAAGTTGTGAAAGGTGCTGCAGGATCGGCCTTATACGGTTCACGCGCCGGAAATGGTGTGATTTCAATTACTACCAAAAGGGGTAGCGACCTTCCTCTGGGGGTAACACGAGTTATCACCAGGAACGAGATCGGATTCTCAACCCTGGCCGGTGAAGTTCCAAGGGCAACACACCATCCATATGAACTGGCTGATGACTGGGCCAGTGAAAGCCGTTTTACAAAATATAACGATGTGATTTACCCTGAGGACTATATTGGTGGTTTCAACAGCGATATAATAGGAAACAGGGCTTTTTCTGATGACCATTACGCTGACAATCCCTTTGCTTTTGTTAAGGACCACCAGCAAGATGTATTCGAGAATGGATTATTCTACACAAACTACATATCGCTTGCCAGCAACCAGAAGAGAACAAACTTCATGGCATCTTTCGAGAACAACAGTCAGGAAGGCATTATTTTCTCAACAGAGGGATATAAAAGGCAAAATTTCAGGGTAAACCTGGATCATCGCTTATCTGATAAAATTTCATTCAGTGCCAGTACATTCATATTCACATCAAATTCAGATTACGCAGATGCAAGCAACAACCTGTCTTCCGACCCTGGTGGAGGACAAGGAACGGTATTCTTTAATGTACTTATGCTGAATCCCGATCTTAACTTTGATTTACCTAATGGTATATACGACGGCATTGGCCTGGGACAAGATTACATGATCAAACCCGACCAATGGTCGAACGAAGAAAACCCGTATTATGCACCTAAATATGCAGATCGCAAAGGTTACAGGAAAGGCGTATTTGCTAATTTTGTCGGACACTACTATCCAACAAACTGGCTAACTTTCGATGGTAATTACAGCCTGGAATGGAGAACCAATGATTTCTTCGTAACGCTACCGAAAGGTTACCTTGCTAAAGAATTAGCAAATTATGGGGGGGTGCTGTTTAAAGAAACATGGGGCATAAACTCACAAAACGCACAGATTACAGCCAATTTAAATCATAAATTTGGCGACTTCACCACGAGAGGAAAACTAAGCTACCTACATGAACACCAGATAGTTAAATCAATGCAGGTAACAGGTTTTGACCTGGCTGCTGCCGATGTTACTTCACTGGATGCTGTCACAGGAGAAAAACTTACCAGTTCATACGAAAGGGAAGAAATTGCACAGGATTTCTTCATAATTGGAGATGTTGATTACAGAGAAAAATATATCCTTTCCGTGCTCTATAGAAGAGATGGTTCTTCACTATTTGGCGAAAATGAAAGATGGCATAATTACTACAGGTTTTCTGGGGCATATCGTCTTACACAGGACGTGAATGTTCCCGGTTTTCAGGAAATCAAGTTGCGTGCATCCTATGGTACTGCAGGTCAGCGTCCTCACATATGGGATATGCAATATGAGACCTGGTACCTTAACAATGGAACTATCAGTCCCAATACTATTGGGAACAAAGATCTCAAACCTTCTCTTTCGAAGGAAACCGAATTTGCTATCAATATGGATTTCCTGAAAAGGTTCAGTCTCGAATTAATCTATTCTTACACAAGGACTGAAGATCAGTTTGTAAGAGTGAAACTTCCTGCACCTGCAGGCTTTGCATACCAATGGCAAAATGCCGGTACACTGGAAGCCAAGGTCTGGGAAGCTACACTTGGTGTAAACATTTTCGACAAGAAAAACCTTCGCTGGGATCTACTTGTTACATTCGACAACATCAGACAAAAGATTCTAGAATTGAATGCACCACCCTTTACCCATGGCCCGGGTTCCAATAACACAGATGTCTTCTGGTTCAGGGAAGGTGAGACCTTTGGAATCGTAGAAGGTAAGACCTGGGTCAGAAGTCTCGATGTTATGGCCAGTCAATTGCCTGATAATGACGACCCCTCAACACCTGTTGATGACAGACTCATAAGCTCTTATGTAGTTAACAGTGATGGTTATGTCATCCTTGCCGGAACTGAAGGAACAACAAATGAATCTCCTATTGGTTTTGATGGGGATAATGACGGTATTGTTGATACTGATGTTCAGATCGCCGACATGAATCCTGACTTCAGAATTTCCTTTTCGACAATGGTCAGCTGGAAGAATCTTTCACTCTATGCACTGGTATCATGGAAACAAGGAGGTGACATCTATAACATGACAAAACAATGGATGTACCGAGAAGGTTTGCATGGCGATGTAGATCAAAGTGGGAAAGCAGCAAATGAGAAGAAATCCTACGATTATTACCAGAAACTATACGATGTGAACAATGTTAACTCTCACTTCGTGGAAGATGGAACCTATGTCAAACTTCGCGAGCTTGCGATCTATTATACCATAGGTGAAAAATTCTGGAAAGAAAAAACGAAAGGTTTTATCAAACTTATTAAAGTTGGTGTTATTGGAAGGAATCTCTGGACCATATCAAACTATACAGGGTATGATCCGGAAGTAAGGCAAGGAGACAATAATTATAAAGAACCAGGCAACGACCTCTCTTTGTATGCTTTCGACGGATACGGATATCCTAACTTCCGAACTTTTACGGGATCCATTCAAATCAATTTTTAACTCCTAAAACTCTTCAGATATGAAAAAGACATATAAAATAATCTTCCTGTTCATACTGGCCATGTTTGTGGTGGGGACGGGATGTAAAAAGATGGATGAAATAGAAAACCTAGATTCTCCAGATACAGAATCAGTGCTTTCGAGTCCTGAAGACGCAAGTGCACTAGCCGGAGGAGCATTGAATACCTGGTGGGTCGGCACAAGAGCCTGGGGAACAGGCCCTTATTATAACAGCCTGCAATACGCATTGCTTGTTATGGCTGACCAGTACACATGTTCATGGGGTAACTTTGCCCAGAGAGACATGTCCAATGAACCAAGGAAAGCATGGAATAACAGTTCCTCCGCTCCAGATAAAGATATTACTGAAAGCATATGGTACGGTATGTACAGGGCTAATTTCCAGGCTAATTCAGTATTATCCGTCATGGATGGGGGCCTTATCGTTGACGATGAGCCTATGATAAGGGCTATTTGTTACTTTATCCAGGGTGCAACACACGCTACTGTTGCCAATACATTCGATCAGGCGTTTTACTCAGATGAAAAAACTCCGGTTGAACAGCTTGTATTACTTGCTCCGGAAGATGTATTAGAAAAAGCCATTACTAAACTAGATGACTGTATAGCGCTCTGTGAGGCGAACACATTTACTTTTGATGATGGCTGGCTGAATGGCATTACTTTTACAAATGTGGAATTGGGAAAACTGGCCAATTCCTATGCAGCAAGAATGCTCCTTCAGAGTCCAAGAACAGCAGCAATGAACCAGTCGCTCGACTGGGGCAAAATACAGACTTATGCTGAAAAAGGAATCGATTTCGATTTTTACGTGATTGCCAATGGCTTGTTTGAAGATGGAGCAACCTGGTATGACGAACCCAAAGAATACCTGAACCTGCCCACATGGGCCAGGATCGATTGTCGTATCATTCATCTTATGGATCCGGAATACCCGGCCAGATATCCTGCTGATGGATCCTTGCCTACTGTACATAATGGCGATGGCCAGGCTTTCTCTGATGATGCCAGGCTCGAAAGTGATTTCGAATTCCTTCCATCCAACAACTTCAAACCAGACCGGGGCTATTACCACTATTCTCATTACCGGTATGACAGGTACACCGCTACCGCCATGGTTGGCGTTGGTGAGTTGATGGACATGCGTCAGGCTGAAAACGACCTTATGCTTGCTGAAGCTTATGCACGACAGGGTAACCTTGGTGGAGCCATCACTATAATCAATGATGGAACCAGAACTACCAGGGGTATGCTTGATCCTCTCGACGGGGGCGCATCCGAAGAAGATGTGCTTAATGCTATCTTCTATGAAAGAGATATTGAGCTGATAGGTGCAGGCTATGGCGTAGGATATTTTGACATGAGAAGAAGAGATATGCTGCAAAAAGGATCACTGCTTAACTGGCCCTTGCCGGCGCAGGAACTGCTGGTACTTCAGTTACCTAATTACACTTTCGGAGGTGAAGCAAATGCAGATGGCATCAACACCTCAAATGGAGGATGGTTTAAGTAATCTATGTTCATTTAAAACACAATCATTATGAAAAACATATTTAAAATTCTTGGTTTATTGATCATCCTGGCGATGATTGCCACAGCCTGTAAAAAATCAGATGTGGAAAAAGCCCAGGAAGGCTATGACTACAATGCCATTGTGCCGATCATTTACAGCATTAGCGGGCCTGCTACCACTTCAGCTTCAGGGCTGGCACCGGTTACTTATTTGGCCACGCCCCGTGGCGGGTCAACCTACTCATGGGAAGTCATTGGACATGGAGCAAGCATCGATGTCCTTAGCCCATCCTACACAGCTAATATCACCTTTGACCAGTCTGATGTGGATAAAACTGTACAGCTGAAATGCATTGAAACCACAAGCGCTGGAAAAGTCTCCGATCCCTATATCATGGATGTACAACTCACCAAATTCAAACCTATGACTTTTGATGAGTTTCTTGGCACATGGGCATGTGTAGAAACTGATGAAGGTGGCAATGTCTTTGAGTTCAATCTTGATCTAGCTGCCGGACCAGGGACAAATGAGCTGATTTTCGCGGTGAGCGCTGAAGGGATTCCCGCTCTGATGTCAGGACTGTTTCTTGACTGGGGCGAAGCCTTCCAGTCTACTATTGAACCCTATGGAAATATATCTGCAATCGTCAACCTGAATTCAGGGGCTATCGACATTAATTGCCAGTATATGGGACAAACATTGCCCGGACCATGGGATTACAATTTTTCGGGTGAAGGAACCTGGGAGGGCTTCAATAAGACCATGACGATAAACTATGCTTTACAATGGGATGATAATTGCGACGCAAATTATAATCCTTCTACCATTGTAATGACAAAGCAATAGTGAATAAATAATTTATTGCTATCAAAGGCCGGCTTTTGTCGGCCTTTGTTTTTTATTTAAATTTGGGCAAACAAATTTGCAAACAACAATTATAGAAAGGAGATACTTGAATGAGTTCCAAAGGAAAAAACTTTTATATAGATGCCGCAAAGCGGGCGATGAAATGGCATGAAGAGAACATCAACAAGATGAAATCCTGCCGTTTCGATACCATTGCTGTTCACGGCATCTACTCTATGCAGGAAGCCATGGACTTCAACCAGGGTTCCATCATAGAGCCAATCTATATGTCAACTTCGCAGGCTTATCGGGATTCTGACGAGATGGAAGCCGCTCTGGGTTATGAGATCCCTACCTGGTGCTATTCCCGTATTGCAAACCCATCTATGTACTACCTTGAAGGTGTGCTGGCACTAATTGAAAGCTATGGCAGCGGCGTGGATGCTTCGTGTATTGCTACTTCATCGGGCATGGCAGCCATCGCCAGCGCAGCGGACAACCTGCTGTGTTTCGATCCGGACAAACCAGATCAAAAAATGAACTTTGTGGCCACCTGCCAGGTCTATGGAGGAACATTTCAGCAATTTGCCATACGTAAAAATGAAGAAAGGAATGTAGAATGGCGCAAGGTGATCAATTCAGCTGATATATCTGAATGGGAATCCCTGATCGATGATGATACCAGGTTCCTTTATGGAGAGATGCCCAGCAATCCCGGGCAAGCCTTTTTTGACCTGAAGAAGGTGTGTGATCTCGGAGAAAAATACAATTTACCGGTGATTGTAGATGCAACCGTCGCAAGCCCGGCACTGATGCGTCCACTGGCTTTTGGTGCCGATATAGTGATACAATCTGTCACCAAATCACTTAGCACCAGCGGATTTGGTATTAGTGGAGCCGTAATCGCAAGGCATAATATGCGTGCCCGCTATGGCAGTCCTGAGATGAAAGCCAACTTTGCCATGTATCTTAAGACCCTTCCCAACAGGGACAATGGACCCAATATATCACCCATGAACGCCATCATGGCAGTGAATGATATCCGAACCCTTCGCCCAAGGATGGACAGGCTCAGCCGCAGCACAATGAAAATTGCCAAGTTCCTTGAAGGACATAAGCATATCGAAAAGGTTGACTACCTCGGTCTGGAGAGCCATCCGCTGCACGATGCTGGCCAAGAAATACATGGTGCTCGTCGATTCGGAATATGATGAACAATACGGAGGGAAACAAGTGAACCGCTTCGGGCACCTCATGTCATTCAGGATCAAAGGCAGTGCTCAGGATACCCGTGACGTTTTTGATGCCTTCGAAAGGATCTGGCGCGCTACCGACCTGGGACGTATCAAGTCAGTAGCCACCATCCCGGCCATTTCAACCCATTCACAGCAAGGTGAAGAAGGCCGTAAGATCGCCGACATACCACCTACCCTGATCAGGTTATGTGTTGGTGGTGAGCATCCTGATGACATCATTGCCGATATCGAACAGGCACTCGGTGTTCTTGATGGAAAGAAAGTGAGCAAATCGGCGCCTGAATATTCTGCCGGAGGAGCATCCTCTGCGCGCCTTGGCTGGTAAGCAAATTTTTATGGAAAAACCGATTTTATTTTATTCGACAAACCTCATTGCCGCCCCGGTGCCGTTTAATGAGGCCCTGCTCAAGGGACTGGCCCCCGACAAGGGGCTGTTTATGCCAGAGTATATCCCGCGAATAGAAAAGGATGAGATCCTAGCATTTACCGGGATGGAATATCCGGAAATTGCGTTTCGCATTGCGCAAAAGTTCCTTAAAGGAGTAATCTCTGATGAGGATCTGCTGGCCATCACCAATGATGCCTATGACTATAGCGTGCCACTGGAACATGTAGTGAACAGGAAATATGTGATGCGCCTCGACCAGGGGCCTACGGCATCTTTTAAGGATTTCGCAGCGCGTATGATGGGCAGACTCATGAATTATTACCTGAAACAAAATCAGCAAAAGCTGCTCATCCTCACAGCCACCTCGGGTGATACAGGAAGTGCCATTGCAAACGCCTTTTATGGCCTCGATAATATCAATGTGGCTGTGTTATTCCCGGAAACAGAAGTCACCGACAGGCAGCGAAAGCAGATGACCACATTGGGTAAAAATGTAAAGATCATTGCCATCGATGGAAAATTCGACGATTGCCAGGCATTGGTGAAGGAGGCCTTCTCTGATCATGAGTTGGATTATCTGAAGCTTTCATCAGCAAACTCGATTAATATTGGTCGTCTGGTACCACAGATCGTATATTATTTCTATGCTTATGCAAAGCTCAGGAAGTCGGAAGATGAGGAGATCATCTTCTCGGTTCCTTCAGGCAATTTCGGAGATATGATGGGTGGAGTGCTGGCCATGAAAATGGGCCTTCCGGTAAAGAAGTTTATTATTGCAACCAATGATAATGATGAATTCCCAACATACCTGGCAACAGGGAATTACGATAAGATCGTCCCGTCGAAGAATTGTATTTCAAGCGCCATGAATGTTGGACATCCGAGCAACCTGGCCCGCCTGGTATCTCTGTATGGCGGCATGATGGACGAAAGCGGCAAGATCTTTACACCTGCCGATATGGAGGTAATGCGGAAAGAGCTGTGGTCGACCAGCATCAGTGATAAAAAAACCCGGGATACCATCCAAAAGGCATGGAAGGCACATGAATTGCTTCTTGAGCCGCATGGTTCAGTGGGTTGGGCCGGCTTGTGGGAATATTGCGATGACAATGAATGCAGTGAAGATCAGCTTTGTGTATCATTGGAAACCGCACATCCTGCCAAGTTCCCGGAGGAAATTGAAAAGTTGCTGGGCTTTGACCCTGCCTTGCCACCCAGCTTGGAAGGATTGGAAGACAAAGAAGAAAATTTTGACCATATAGAAAATAGTTACGAGGACTTCAAGCGGTACCTCGTTGATAATTATTAATCGGCATTCGGCGATAGGCCTTAGGCATTTGGCGGTACAAGGCTGCCCAAAGCCCAGGGCCCAAAGCCTAAAGCCTAAATTTCTGATATGCATATAATCTGCTCCGACCTGGAAGGTGTTTTTGTTCCGGAAGTATGGATCAACGTTGCCGAACGAACCGGTATAGAAGAACTCAGGATGACCACACGGGACGAACCTGATTATGACAAGCTTATGAATCAAAGGATCAAGATCCTTGATAAACACGGGCTTAAGCTGAAGGACATACAGGATGTGATCGCTACGATCAAACCTCTTGATGGTGCCCTGGAGTTCCTCTGGTGGATCAGGAAGCGTACGCAGGCCATTATTGTATCCGATACCTTTGCGCAGTTTGCCGAGCCATTGATGGAACAACTCGACCGGCCAACCATCTTCTGTCATAACCTCATCGTTGATGATGATGACCGTATTGTGGGTTATAAATTAAGGCAGCCTGACCCGAAAAAGAAAGTTACGCAGGCACTGCAAAGCCTGGAATACAAAGTCGTTGCCTTTGGCGACTCATACAATGATACCACTATGCTCCTTCAGGCTGATGTTGGCATTTTATTCTGTCCTCCGGACAATGTCATAGCAGACTTTCCACAACTACCAGTGTGCAGGAATTATGAAGAATTAGGAACAATACTGAAAAAGTATATTTAATCAGAAAGTTATGAAAAATTTATTCAAGATTGCCTTATCAGCAATTCTGCTAATCACTTCCTCTATTGCTTTTGCACAGGGTAGCCTGGACACAGAGGACCTCGATCAGATCAAATCATCCATCAGCATGGATGACGATACCCGTGCACTGATGAATGCCATCAGTTCGAACGACATAAGCAAGCTGGCTGTGAATCGCGAAAACCTGGGCAAAGTCAATCCTTATTTCTCCAACAAAGTTGAAGTTAAGGGTATCACCAACCAGAAATCATCCGGACGCTGCTGGCTGTTTACCGGCCTGAATGTACTCCGTCCAAAGGTGATTGAGAAGTATAATATGAAAAACTTCGAATTTTCAGAGAATTATGGCTTTTTCTGGGACCAGGTAGAAAAATCCAATCTTTTCCTTGAGGCCATCATCGCGACAGCAAAACTAGATGATGATGACCGTAAAGTTGATTGGCTGTTTAAAAACCCTATCGGTGATGGTGGCCAATGGACCGGCGTTGTTGATATACTGGAGAAGTATGGTGCCGTACCGGCTGAAGTGATGCCTGAAAGCCAGAACAGCGAAAATACGCGATTGATGTCACGTTTCCTCAGGAGAAAACTCAGGGAAAATGCACTTGTTCTTAGGGAAATGGCTGCCCGTGGCTCATCAGAAAAACAGTTAAGGGAGGAGAAGATCAATATGTTGGGTGAGGTATACAGGATACTGGTGCTTTGCCTGGGTGAGCCACCAGCAGAATTCGACTGGCAATATGAAGATAATGATGGCAAGATCAGTGAAATGAAAACCTATACACCAAATTCATTTTATGATGAGATGGTTGGCATCGACCTGCGGGAATATGTTATGTTTATGAATGACCCGACACGGGAGTACAATAGGCTTTACGAGATTGAATATGACCGGCACATGCAGGAAGGCGGAAACTGGAAATATATCAACCTGCCAATCAATGAGATCAAGGATTTTGCAAGAGCATCCATCATCGCCAATGAGGCCATGTATTTTTCCTGTGATGTAGGCAAACAGCTTGAACGCGAAAAAGGCATACTCGACCTGAATAACTTTAATTATGATGAGCTTTTTGGCGTTGATTTTTCGATGGACAAAGCAGGGCGAATCAGGTCCTATGACAGTGGATCATCTCATGGCATGAGCCTGGTAGGTGTGAATGTGCTGCCGGATGAAAGCACTGACAAATGGCTGCTGGAAAACAGCTGGGGCATGACCGGGCAGCAGGGCTTCCTCATCATGACAGATGAGTGGTTTAGCGAATATATGTTCCGTCTGGTAATCCATAAAGACTTCATTAACAGCAAGACACTGGAAATCCTCGATACTGAGCCGATCTTCCTGCCACCGTGGGATCCGATGTTTGCAGAGGAAGAGTAGATGTTGGGCGTTGGGCATTAGGCTTTGGGCGTTAGGTGTTGGGGTGATTATTTATTTTGAGTACTGAGAAAGTTCTTTCTGTAGGAAATTAGTTTGTTAAGCATTTTCGCAATAATTTCCAGTTCGCTTGATAGTTTTTTGTGTTCCTCATCTGTGATGTAGTTGATCATGGATGCTATCATCAACTGTGTTCTTAACTCAGCAATTGATCCCTTTGCATTATAAAAATATCGTACTCCCAATTTATCAAATCCGGATTCGAGGCCTTCTGCAATATTAGAGGGGATGCTCAATGCTGCTCTTCTGGTCTGATCCCTGAATGAAAAATCCCTTGCTATATCACCAATCTTCGTCAATTCGTACACATATGCTGTAAACTTGAGTGACTTTCTCCATACTTCAACTTTTGTAATATCTCCCATAATTATAAAAATGTCTTTATCTATTAATACCAAAAAATACAAATTGTCACAGCTAATGATGAAATATATCACACCTAACGCCCAACGCCCAATGCCCAACGCCTAACGCCCAAAGCCCCGCGAAGCGAATAAACATTTTTTAAAGTTGATTGTTAATTATTAACAGCACAATAGAATTAGTCACGAACAATTAACTTACAATCCTATGGCACAACAAATTATAGAGACCATTGGTCATATAGAGAAAAAAGAAAATCTCCAGAGCCTCGGTTATAGCAACCTGGTTTTGGAATCAGAACATCCCTTTCCGGGTTATCATGGGACCACCGTTCCTGATCAGGACAATCCAAAGTCATTGTTTCTGCTTACCAAAACCAAATACGCTGATGAGTTCATTATAAGGTCGGTGAAAGCAGTAAAGAAGAAGCACAAATTCAAATTTGATGGATCGCCGGCAAAAGTATACTTCCAGAACAGCATGGTGCAAAGCGTCAGGATCAGGGATCTCGACAGTTATGAGAAGGTGCCAGAGCTATTGAAAGCTTTCAATGAAGAAGGCATTGCCTTTTTACCCGGGAAGAAAGTCAAACCTTATTACGGTTTAATCAGGGTAACCAAGTATTTCCTCCTGAACCCAATTACTGATTGTACACTCGTTGATACAGAAATGGAAGCGATGAAATATTTCCAGGTGCCGGTAAAACTTGACTGGGATGAGTTTGAGGAAATGACCAAACATGTCAAGCGGAATATTGATGACACCAACTGGGATGGTGCCCTGGCAACCATTTACCGGAAAACAGGTATTGAAGATTATATCCGTATCTACAACGACCAGAGCTGCGGCATGGAAACCCTGAACAAGATCCGTAAGAAGTACGTGCAGGAGATCAAAAAGTATATGGGCAAATAGACACCTCTCATTTAGCATTTAGCGTTGAGCATTTCACATTTCGCATAGGATGTATTCATGGAATAGCTTTCATGAAATAATTTAGACATCCAGTATCCAGCCTCCAGCCTCCAGCATCCAGGATCCAGGATCTAGGATCTAGGATCCAGTATCTAGTATCTAGTATCTAGGATCCAGCATCTGTACCCGGTATCCATAAAGATTGTAATTTTGAAAAATAAACCGTATTCAGATGATCAACAGACTCAAGGAATTTTTATTTGGCTGGCTTACTGACTTTGGGCTCAGCGAAGGTACTGCAAGCCTTATCAGGGAATTGATTGGAGTAGCAGTCATCCTGCTTATAGCTATTATCGGATTTTTTATTGCCAGGTATTTATTGCTGAGGGGCGTTCACCTGCTGGTTGCCAAAAGCAAAAACAAATGGGATGATGTCCTTGCAAAAAAGCGGGTGTTTATTAAGTTGGCATACCTGGCCCCGGCCTTTATCATCAACTACCTTACTCCTTATTTCTTAACAGATTTCCCGATATTGATCAGGATCATAGAGGTGGTCACCTCTATTTATATGGTGATCGTTTTCCTGAATGTATTGCTGGCTGTGATCAATGCTCTGATGGAAATTTATAATGATTTTGAAATTTCCAAAGAAAAACCCATTAAAGGTTATGCCCAGGTAGCTAAGATTATTTCATATGTACTGGCAGTTGTTTTTATCATCACAATAATACTTGGAGATAATAGCCTCGGATGGGTAGCCGGCTTCGGTGCATTCTCCGCTGTACTGCTATTGATATTCAAAGATCCTATACTGGGATTCGTGGGTGGTATTCAGCTTTCGGCCAATAATATGGTAAAGATTGGCGACTGGATTGAAATGCCGAAGTATGGTGCCAACGGGACCGTGATCGATATTTCACTTACTACTGTAAAGGTGCAGAACTGGAACAAGACCATCACCACTATCCCAACTTATACGCTGGTAACTGATTATTTCAAGAATTGGCGTGGAATGGATGAAAGCGGCGGCAGGAGGATAAAGCGATCCATTAATATTGACATGAACAGCATTAAATTCTGTACCCCAGAGATGCTTGAACGATTTAGGAAGATCGAATATGTATCAGAATATGTTGAGAAGACTGAAAAGGTCATGGAAGAATACAACAAAAAGAAAAATATCGACAGCGAGATACTGGTAAATGGCAGGAGACAAACCAATATTGGTGTTTTCAGGGCATATCTCAAAGGATATCTGCATAACCATCCAAAGGTGAATCCGAAGATGACTTTCCTGGTACGACAGCTGGAGCCCGGCAGCGAAGGGCTGCCAATGGAAGTATATGTATTCTCAAGAGATCAGGAATGGGCAAACTATGAGGATATTCAAGCTGATATTTTTGATCATATCCTGGCTGTTGTTCCTGCCTTTGATCTAACTGTATTCCAACAGCCAACAGGTCGGGATTTCTCAAACCTTAATAAACCCAGTTGATCATGGCACGCGCATATTTTAACGAAACACAAAAGTTCAGACAATGGTGGATATACCTGATTGTCATTTTTACCATTGTATCCTGGGGATATGCCGTGATATCTTCCCTGATGGAAGAAGAATCACAAAAGGTATCAGGTGATTATGTACTGATCCTGACAAGCATTATCCCATTGGCTTTGATCCTTCTGCTTATCAGCCTGAGCCTTGTCACCCGAATACGCAATGATGGCGTGTATGTCCGCTTTAAACCATTGCAACTGAAAGAAAAGCACATCAGACCGGAAGAGATCAAGACCTATGAAGTCAGACAATACAGACCCCTGGCAGAATATGGAGGCTGGGGCATTAGAGCCGGAGGTAAAAAATACGGCAAGGCTTATAATGTATCAGGGAATATGGGCTTGCAACTTTATCTGGACAACGGCAAGAAGCTATTGATCGGTACACAAAAACCAAGGGAAGTAGAGAAGGCGATGGCGGCTATGATGGAAGTTGACAGTTGACAGTATCAAGTATCCAGTATCAAGTATCCAGTATCCAGGATCCAGTATCCAGGATCCAGTATCCAGGATCTAGCATCTAGCATCTAGCATCCCTTTCTGCTCCATTTCCGCCAGGGCGATCTTAAACCATACAGTATACTGATCAGGGTTTTCTTTCACATCTTCCAGTAATTCATCCACATCCACCCATTTCCATTCATCTACTTCTTCAGGATTGATTAGCGGATCATCATTATGGATGGCCATGAAAACGTGATCAAGTTCATGCTCTGTAAGGCCATGGTCAAAGGGTGCAGTATAAATGAAGTTGAATACTTCCCTCATCTGGCATTCAAAGCCCATTTCCTCCACAATCCTGCGTTTGGTAGCTTCCTCAAGGCTTTCCCCAGGTCGGGGATGGCTGCAACAGGTGTTGGTCCACAGTCCGGGTGAGTGGTATTTCGACAAAGCCCTTCTTTGTAGCATCATCTGCCCCTCATCATTGAAAACAAAAATAGAAAATGCCCTATGCAACATAGCCTTTTCATGAGCTTCGATCTTCTCCATCGAACCTATTTCATTGTCGCGTTCATCTACCAATATCACTCTCTCTTCAGCCATAATATTTAAAATCAGAAAGCAAAAATAATTCTTTTACTATAAAGAACACAATGGACCTCATCCCCCGGCCCCTTCTCCTCAAGGAGACCTATTCTCCTCGATGCACCACTCCAAGCTCCGGCTCTGCAAGGAGGCTTACTCTCCTCGAAGCACCGCATCCAAGCTCCGGCTCTGCAAGGAGGCTCACTCTCCTCGAAGCACCTCATCCAAGCTCCGGCTCTGCAAGGAGGCTTACTCTCCTCGAAGCACCACTCCCAAGCTCCGGCTCTGCAAGGAGGCTTACTCTCCTCGAAGCACCTCATCCAAGCTCCGGCTCTGCAAGGAGGCTTACTCTCCTCGAAGCACCTCATCCAAGCTCCGGCTCTGCAAGGAGGCTTACTCTCCTCGAAGCACCTCATCCAAGCTCCGGCTCTGCAAGGAGGCTTACTCTCCTCGAAGCACCTCATCCAAGCTCCGGCTCTGCAAGGAGGCTTACTCTCCTCGAAGCACCTCATCCAAGCTCCGGCTCTGCAAGGAGGCTTACTCTCCTCGAAGCACCTCATCCAAGCTCCGGCTCTGCAAGGAGGCTTACTCTCCTCGAAGCACCTCATCCCCCGGCCCCTTCTCCTCAAGGAGAAGGGGAGCAAAAAAGTGTGACATTTTTGAAAAAGAGGTATTAATAATTAGAATACTAAAGGAATCAACTATGGTTTACAAAAGAAGAAATTTTGAGTTTTTATTGCACTTAGATGCCGAAGACGGAGCTTATAAGTTTGCTAAAAGATTACGAAAGGCCAATACCGAGGCGGAAAAACAGCTCTGGCAAGAATTAAAGGGGAGAAAGCTGATGGGATTTAAGTTCCGCAGGCAGCACCCTATCCATTTCTACATCGCTGACTTTTATTGCCATGAAGAAAGGCTGATTGTCGAAGTAGATGGTAAAATTCACCTAAACCCGAGAATCAAGATGCAAGACAAAAACAGAGAGGATGAATTATCCAGACTTGGCATCAGAATTATCAGATTCACCAATGAAGAAGTCATGAACAACTTACCCGAAGTCACAGAAAAGATCAAAAGCTTCATAACCCAAAACCCCTTCAAACATTAAAGCCCCTTCTCCTTGAGGAGAAGGGGTTTGGGGATGAGGTGCATTGCACTGGAGAAGGGAAAAGAGAAGGAGTTTGGAGTTTGGGTTTTGGGTTTTGGGGTGAGGTTTGGGTTGAGGTTTGGAGTGGTTTTGGGGTTTGAGGTTTGGGTTTTGAGGTTTGGAGTTTGGGTTTGGGGTTTGGGTGGGTTTTGGGGTTTGAGGTTTGGGTTTTGAGGTTTGGAGTTTGGGGTTTGAGGTTTGGGTTTTGAGGTTTGAGGTTTGAGGTTTGGGGTTTGGGGTTTGGGGTTTGAGGTTTGGGGTTTGAGGTTTGGGGTTTGAGGTTTGGAGGTTTGGAGTTTGGGGTTTGGAGTTTGGGGTTTGAGATTTGGGAATGAGGTGTATTGCACAAGAGAACGGAAAAGAGGAGGGAATTAAAATTGAATTAATTGAATGAAAAATAAAAAGCCAATAAAGAACACTGGGCTGAGAACATGCAAAAAACTGTAAATCAAGACTATCCAACACCCAACACCCAAAATCCAACACTCTTTCTCCACCTTAAAATAAAAAAAAAGCAAAAAAAACTTGACAAGCGATATTTAATTACTTTATCTTTGACCGACCGTTCAATCAATAAAAGATGCCAAGAACACCGGAACAATTCGAGAAGATCAGGATAGAAAAGCGGCAGCAGATCATGGATGCTGCGCTTCAGCTATTCTCCACTGAAGGATATCATAGCACCTCCATCAGCAAGATAGCTTCCTCAGCCGGTATCTCCAAAGGACTGATATACAACTATTTTAATAGCAAGGAAAGCCTCATGCTCAGCATTTTAGAGCATGGAATGAAACAACTGGCTGAATTCTTCGACCCTAACAAAGATGGTGTACTCACCGAAGATGAATTTGATTATATGGTAGAGAGGTCTTTTGATGCAGTGATCGAAAATCCAACCTATTGGAGATTATATTTCGGTATCTTGATGCAGGCCGGCATTTACGATCTGGTGAAGCACATGTATCAGTCAGTATTGGAGCATACTATGAAACTGCTTGTTGACTATTACGAAAAGAGAGGTGTTAAAGATCCTCTCGATGAAGCTTTACTTTTTGGAGCTGTGATGGATGGAATAAGCTTGAATTACCTGTTGAATCCGGAAATGTTCCCCCTGGAAGAATTTAAACAAAGGATCATTGATAAGTTTGGACACAAAGAGAATAAAGAATAACGAACATGGAACAAGGAATCCCGAAAAACCAGAAATCTATGATTTCATCGTTTTTCGTGGATCCTCGATAAAAAAGCAAATCAAAGATTTGCGTTTTATCGGGATAAGAATAAGAACAGTGGAACAAGGAAACAGTGAATCAGTGAAACAGTGAAACAATAGAAAAATGAAAAAAATTAACATTATTATCATCCTGTTAATATTCGCAGGCAGTATCCAAATGACAATGGCCCAGGAACTGACAGCTATTGAGATCGTTCAAAAGTCGATTGACAAACTGAATGGTGAATCCAACCAGGGAACCATGAAAATGACCGTGGTAAGGCCTTCATGGTCGCGTGAGGTGACAATGGAGAGCTGGTCGATGACTGATGAATATTACCTTATCCTCATCACAGCACCTGTAAAAGATAAGGGGCAGACCTTCCTGAAGAGACACACTGATATGTGGAACTGGATGCCAAGTATCAGCAAGATGATCAAGATTCCGCCGTCGATGATGAGCCAGTCGTGGATGGGATCCGACTTTACTAATGATGACCTTGTGAAGATGAATTCCTACGTGAATCAATACACCCATAAGATCATTGGCGAGGAAGAGGTAGAAGGGATGAACTGCTATATGATTGAACTGATCCCAAAACCGGATGCAGCAGTGGTTTGGGGCAAAGTGATCTGCTGGATCTCGAAAGAGGAGTTTTACCAGCTCAGGCTTGAGTTCTTTGATGAAGACATGTACCTGGTCAACAAGCAGGAAAGCTCTGATATCAAGCAGTTCAGCGACAGGAAGCTGCCATCCAGGATGGTAATGACACCAGTTGATGAACCGGGTAATCAAACCATTATTGAGATTATTGAAAGTGACTTCAACATTGATATCAAGGAATCATTTTTCTCACAACAGAACATGAAGAAGATAAGGTAGACATGAGGCCTGGAGCCTGGGGCTTGAGGCGGCATTAATCAACATATAACATTGAGCGTTGAGCATTTAACATTTAACATATAAAATCAACTCAACAATCAACACCCAACACTCAACACTAGTTTAAAATGAACGAATACATCAAAATTGCCTGGCGAAACCTCTGGAGGAATAAGAAGCGTACTCTGATCACGGTGGCTTCGGTATTCTTCGCAGTATTCCTGGCCCTGTTAATGCGGTCCATGCAACTGGGATCCTACGATGCCATGGAGGAAAATACCATTAAAAACACTACGGGATATATCCAGATCCATCAACATGGATATTGGGACGACAAGACCATCAATAACATTTTCAGCGATGATGGGATTTCAAGTATATTGAATGATATGCCCAATATCAGTCTGAGTGTTCCAAGGCTTGAATCTTTTGCTTTGGGATCGACAGGGTCGAACACCAAGGGAATTGCAGTGATCGGCACTGACCCAGAGATTGAAAACAAAGCCAGTGGTCTTGAAAAAAGATTAATCGAAGGAGAATACCTGGAGAAAGGTGATGATGGTGTGCTAGTTGTGGTTAACCTGGCCAAATTCCTGAAACTGGGAATCGGCGATACGATTACCCTTATCAGCCAGGGTTATCATGGTGTAACTGCTGCCGGTGTATATCCTGTAAAAGGGATCATTAGCTTTCCTTCTACCGTAATGAATAATAAACTGCTGTTTATGGATCTCGGCCAGGCACAATATTTATATGGTGCTCCAAACATGCTGACCTCCATTTCCATCATGCTCCATAAACCCAAAAATCTTTCATCAGATACTACAACCATCAGGACAAAGATCGGCCCCGCTTATGAAATTATGGAGTGGCGTGAGATGAATCCTGAAGTGGTCCAGGGCATTGAAAGCGATAATATTAGTGGGATGTTCATGCTCGGAATATTATACGTTGTCGTAGGTTTTGGCATTCTCGGCACAATGATGATGATGACCCTCGAAAGAAAAAGGGAATTTGGTGTGATGGTCTCCGTTGGCATGCAAAGGCATAAACTGGCGATCATTGTATTCCTGGAAACCATCTATATAGCACTGATTGGTGTGATTGCAGGAATATTGGGGGCAACACCCCTGATGTACTATTTTCACCTTAACCCTATTCAACTCCATGGTGAAGCAGCAAAAGCCATGCTCGATATGAACGTTGAGCCGGTTATGCCGTTTGCCATGGACCTGCCAATCTTTTATAACCAGGCCATTGTAGTACTTGTGTTAACGATCCTGGCTGTACTGTATCCTTTGATCGTGATTCATAGATTTAAAGTTTTACAGGCAATCAGAGGAAGATAAAATGTACAATTTACAGTATAAAGTGTACAATAAACAGTGTTTGAATCATTGAAAAATTTGTCTTTGGAATTTGTTTGGAGTTTGGAGTTTTTGAATATAAAGTTTGATATTAATTGATAAAGTAAAAAGTTATGATTTGGTCCGTAGCATGGAGAAATGTTTGGAGGAATAAACTCCGCAGCCTGGTGGTGATCCTGGCCACAGCCATTGGGCTATATGGCAGCTTATTTATGGTTGCCCTGATGAATGGCATGATGCAGCAAAAGGTTGATGCCACCATCGAGAATGAGATCTCCGATATGCAAATACATAGCCGCAAATTCCTGGAGGATGAATCCATTGAATACAACATCCCGGAGCCGGAAAGAATTTCGGATTTTCTGGATAAGAATGAGCAGCTTGAAGCATACTGTTTCCGATCTAAGGCCACCGGGATGGCCAGTACTGCCCATTCAGGAAATGGAGTCATGATCAATGGCATTGATCCGGTACAGGAACAAAAGGTAACCGCCATCCACAACAAACTGGTCGAAGGAAGCTATTTCGAAAAGGAATCACGAATACCTTCTATTGTCATCTCGTACAAGCTGGCAGAGCACTTAAAAACCGGACTTGGGAAAAAAGTGGTGCTGACCACCGCAGCCCTGAATGGAGAAACAGCGCAGGCCCTTTACAGGGTGGAAGGCATCTATAGAACCTCAAATACCGTATTTGATGAGCTTAATGTATTTGTTCTTGCCGGACAACTACAGAACATGGTAGCACCGGAACGGGAAATAGTATCTGAAATAGCTATCCGGTATAATGAAGACATCGATATCATGCAGGCAAAGGCGGAGCTTGAAACAGCTTTCCCACAGCTGAGCGTACAAACATGGAAAGAGCTGGCCCCTACCCTGATGGCTATTGTGGGTATGATGGATCAGTTCGGGTTTATCCTTATTATGATCATCTTACTTGCCCTTACTTTCGGCATCATCAATGTGATGCTGATGGTAATCATTGAACGAACCAGGGAACTGGGTATGCTCATGGCTATTGGCATGAATCGTTTACGGGTGTTTAAGATGATCATGCTGGAAACCATATTCATGTCGATAACGGGGGCATTATTTGGTGTGGCCCTTTCGGTGGGCACCATCGCTTTAACGAGTCGCAAAGGGATCAATTTTGCGGGTTGGAGTGAAGGCTTTGAGGCACTGGGATACAATGCCCATGTATTCCCTGTCATTGAAACCACCTTTTACATCTTCCTGGGCATCATGGTGATCATGGCGGCCATGCTTGCCTCTATCTGGCCGGCCAGGAAAGCATTAAAACTGCAACCGGCTGATGCAGTGAGGGATGAGACTTAATAAATGGTTAAATGGCTAAACGGTTAAATGCTTATTGGGATAGCAAGCAAATGACGACAACAATTAAATACACGCTAATTACAATGGCTCTTATTTTAAGTCTGGAAGGTCATGCCTATGCACAAACCCCGGAATTGAATGAAGAAAAGTATTGGGATTACCGTGATAAGCTACAAAGTGAGTTCATGATCGCTATTGGGCCTGAGATGGGAATGAGCATCCCGGCAGGGGTACGAGATACCAATTCAGGCATTCTTCAATGGACGGATGCTACGATGTCGCTGGGAGAGTATATTGCTGTGCTGGCCATGGAATACCGCATCCTTGAGGGCAAGAATGCCAATACCGAGGAAACCATAGAAGAATTGTTCTATGCACTTTATGCCTTGAACAGACTCGATTATTATGCTGAATCCTTTTTTGGAGGTGCCCCAAGCCTGAATGGCTTTTTCATCCGGGACGATATCACTGAAGATTCACTGGATATGGACGACGTCCTGGAACACCTGAACCAGGGCCTCCCCTCCCCTAAGATCAGCGGACTGGATTCTGACTACATGGATCCGATCCCACAAAACAATGAAGAAAGCCTCGACCAGGCTATACTGCTTATCACCGGCCTTGGCCTGGTAACACGATGTGTACCCGAAGATGTCGTATATTCCTCTGACAAGAGCGTTCAGGAATTCCAGGATTTCGAGACCTCTATTCAACTGGAAGCCAGGAATATCATTACACGTATTGTCAATTATATGAAAGAAGGTGACTCGACGAGGGTAGAACTCAACCTTCTCGACCCAAATCTTTTCGGTATACAGGGGGAAGCATGGGATTTCATCATCAAGAACCCGGTAAGTTATGAGCCTGTTTTACGTGGAGAAAATGCATTCCTCCTGTCAAAAGGTTTCACCTCAGCAAAGTATCATTTTACCGGCATCGACTCTCCAACTACTGACTTTAAAATGGATACCATTGCCGACACTTTATTCAAAGCTTTTGAAAGCTTTATCATCCCCAACGATCAGGATTTCAAGGTGATCAATCTGGATGCCATGTCGAATTACTGGCCAAATGGATTGCAGGAAGACACCATCAATACAGAATATAATGCCAGGGTTCTGGGACCAAGATCACAATTCCAGGGGTATGAATGGATTCCCATGTTGCATCAGCTTGTATTTGGAGGAACAAACAACTACCTGATGAACGAAGTTCCGCCCGACACACTCTATTATGATGATCCATTTGGATACTATGATTACCTGCTGGACCTTGCACCCGCTGAGGGGCCATTCAATTATGGGAATGGATTATATCCGGAATGGGAATGGAGCTCCACCTCCCGGACCATTCAGCCCGGCCGCCGCGGGGAAACAAATAATGCCTTCCCCGGGAACTACAATGGATTGGATTATATGATTTATTACAATATGTACACTTTGCTGTATGATGGATCTGTTGGCGGAGAGGAACTGCAGCATAAACATATTTCCTTCTACCCCAATCCTTGCCGTGATGTGATCAGGATTGTTTCAGAAAAAGCGTATGATTTTACAATCCATGGAATGGATGGAAGGCTCATGAAGAAAGGACGAGTATCTAGAGATGGGCAGCATAGGCCTTACAAATCTATCTCCGGGCATGTATATCATCAGGATATCAGATAATTACGAGAATATAATAACAAATAAAATAATCATACAACCCTTTTAAAATTCAAATCATGTCAATAATTCAGATTAGCGATTTGCATAAAGTTTATGACGAGACCAAAGTACCGGTTTACGCCCTGAACGGAGTGAATTTGTCAATAGAAGAAGGCGAATTTACAGCTATAGTGGGTCCTTCAGGCTCAGGCAAGACCACCTTGCTGAATATGATCGGCGGTCTTGACAATCCCACCAGTGGCAGCGTGTTTATTGGCGGGACTGAGGTAGGCTCACTAAAGCCCAGGAAGCTCATCGACTTCAGGTTGCATAACATCGGCTTTGTGTTTCAGGCCTACAACCTTATTCCAGTACTCACAGCCATAGAAAATGTAGCCTTCATTATGCAGTTGCAGGGACAGCCCAAGGACAAGCGGCACCGGCGTGCAAAAGAGCTGTTGGAAGCCGTAGGAATCGCTGACAAAGCAGACCAGCGACCAGGGAACCTCTCAGGAGGACAACAGCAGCGCGTAGCCGTGGCACGTGCACTGGCTTCTGAACCAAAATTTATCCTGGCAGATGAACCTACTGCCAATCTCGACTCCAGCTCAACCAGGGAGTTACTTGATATTATGCAAAAGATGAACGAGGAATCGAATATCACCTTCCTCTTTTCAACACATGATCAGCGGGTGGTTGACAAAGCCCGCAGGATCATCACCATCGACGACGGAAAAGTATCATCAGATGAAAGAATTTCATAAAACAGGCCTGGTGATCTTGTTACTTATGGCCGTTTCGTCCATACAGGCACAGGACACTAAAAAACAGCGAAACTGGACCCTGAACGGGCACCTGCAAAGCCTTGGTACTGTGTGGGTGCAGGACTGGGATGGCACATGGCAAACCCAGACCGATATTAAAAACCGTTTAGACTTTAAATGGTACCCCGGTAATTTTGCCATGCACATTGGCATGAGAAACAATTTCTCTTTTGGGATGATCCCCAGGCTTTATTATCCGTATATGGCTGACCTGGCCGTGCAAGATCCCGGTTTTCTCGACATGACCCGGCTGATCGCAAAGGATACATCTTATTTCCTTACTACAAATTTTGACCGTTTTAATTTGCGCTACACAGCCGGGGATTTCCAGGCTACTGTCGGGCGGCAACGCATCAACTGGGGTATCAACTACGTTTGGAATCCCAACGATATCTTCAACACCTTCGACTACTTCGACTTTGACTATGTTGAAAGGCCCGGATGCGATGCTGTGCACCTTCAATATTATACCGGGGCAACTTCATCTGTAGAAGTAGCTGTTAAGATCGACTCCGATGAAGAGCTTACCCTGGCAGGGATGTACCGCTTTAATAAATGGAATTATGATTTCCAGCTATTGGGAGGCTATATGACCGGAGATTATGTGATTGGTGCCGGATGGTCGGGGAACATCAAAGGGGCCGGGTTTAATGGCGAGATGAGCTATTTCCACCCGGAAGAGAATTTTGGTGATACCTGCGGAGTATTCGTGGGATCCCTGGGCGTAAACTATACATTTAAAAACAGCCTGATGCTGCAATTTGCAGGGCTGTATAACAGCAATGGGACCACTGGTCCTGCCGGGATGGGGGCCGCATTTTTCGTAGCACAGGAAATAACGCCAAAAACGCTGAGCCTGGCGCGCTTTTCAACTTTTGGCAGCATCTCCTACCCAATAACACCATTGTTCACCGCCAGTATTGCAAGCATCTTCAATCCCTCCGACAAATCGGTATTTGCCGGCCCAACCTTCGATATCTCACTGACCAGCAACATTTCCTTCCTGCTTACAGCACAAATGTTCTTTGGTGATCCGGGAACAGAGTTTGGGGATTATGGTACGCTGGCCTATGGCAGGTTGAAATGGAATTTTTAGATATCTGATACTTGATATCTGATATCTGAATTCAGAAGTAAATGCGTTTTTTGTGAAATATTTTGCATTGTGAACTCTACATTTCTATTGTAGCATTCTTTATTTGGCTGATAATTTTTGGACAGTATACATTTTTGAACCAAATGCCACATGACTCATTAAACATGAGCAACTCACAATGAGCAATTCCTTTGTCCGGCGAGATACTGGGTGGGACATTTTCAAAATATGGGTATTAAGTATTAGGAGCATATCACTAATACTCAAATATCCATGCTATGAAAATTGAAAAGATTAAAACAAAAATTTATAAGATCAGAGGTAAAAAAGTGATGCTGGACTATGACCTGGCAATACTATACCAGGTTGAAACAAAAAACCTAAATCTGGCAGTAAAACGAAATATCCATCGATTCCCGGAGGATTTCATGTTCAAACTCAGTATTAAAGAATGGGAAGCTTTGAGGTTTCAATTTGCAACCTCAAAGCAACGCGGTGGTTCAAGATACGCGCCACATGCCTTCACAGGCAGGGATTGGCTATGTTGAGTGGCATCTTAAATTCTACAAAAGCAATTGAAGCAAACATTGCCATAATGCGAACTTTTGTGTATTTGCGACAATACTCCATAAGTCACAAAGAACTTTCAGACAAGCTATCGGAACTGGAAAAAAGATACAATTAGCATTTTAAGGATATATACCAGGCACTTAATTATTTAATTCAGAAAGATTTGCAAGAACATACGCAAAATGATCGAAAAAAGATTGGATTCAAAACAGGACAGGATGAAACAAAGGAATAAACCTAATAAACCAGAGACTATACAAAACTTCCGACAGTGGATGATGCAGCGCCGATATGCCGATCAGACGATACGGACCTATACATCAATGCTTGAAACATTTCTTTCGCATTTCCCTGAAAGGAAAATGTCGGATATCAGTCTTAGAGACATTGAAGAGTTCAACTATTATCATGTTATTGGTAAAGGATTTTCGGCCAGCTACCAAAACCAGATGATCAATGCGATCAAGTTGTTTTATTTGAAGATGCTTGGAATCAATTTTGAGTTAAGGGAGTTGGAGCGACCGAGGAGGGCTCGTCCCTTACCGAAGGTCATTCCAAAAGAAACAGTAAAAGAGATGTTGCAAAGCATAGGGAACTTAAAGCATCGGTGCGCATTAATGATGATATATTCACTTGGTTTGCGGAGAGGGGAATTGATCAATATACGCTTACTTGATCTGAGTTCCCGTGATTTAAGTATATCGGTAAGAAATGCAAAAGGAAGAAAGGACAGGGTATTGCCGGTGCCGAAAAAGCTGATGAATTTGATCATCACCTATTATCGTGCATACAGGCCAGAGGTATGGTTGTTTGAGGGCAATAAGGCCGGACAGCCCTATTCTTCAGGCAGTTTGGGGAAAATATTTCACCGATACTTGGGTAGAGTAATTAAAAACCATAACTTTACATTGCATTGTTTACGACACAGTTTTGCCACGCATTTATTAGAGGCCGGCACTGATTTGCGATACATACAGGAGATGCTTGGGCATAAGTCGAGCAGGACCACGGAGATTTATACTCATGTAAGTACAAAGAGCCTGCGCAACGTTAAAAACCCGATAGAGGACTTTGATATATAAAGAATACATAAATACACCATTAGCCAACAGATGATTGCAGCTAATGATAACATATATATCAGTATAAACAAGTTAGGGCACAAGCTTGAAAAGATATGGCAAAAACAGAAAATAAATGTACAATAAGATTTGAATCTGTAAAAATAGATTCTGTTTATAGTGTCCTTGGCACAAATGCATGGCTTGATGAGCCTGACATGAGAGATATTGCACAATTTTCAGGGATTGATCCTCGAACAGCTGGAAAAGTTATTAAGAACTGTTCTCAGATTGGATTAATTAAAGAAATTGCCCCTGGATTTCATACTCTAATAATTCCTTACCCATATAAAGGGTCACTAGAACAAAAGAAATCAGTATTAAAAGAGGCAATATTCAAAATGCCATTAATTGTAAGTTTAAGACAGTTTTTAAAACTAGGAGATGATTTAGAGGTTTCCTTACGAAAGGCTGCCACAGTTCAAAAAATATCAAATTATGACAAGAAGGCTTTTGACCCATTAATGAAATGGGCAGCCCAGCTAAATGCTGCTTTCCTTAGAGATTCAAATTGGAGATTTTGAAAATGAAGGTTTAAAACAAAAAGAAGAGAGACACCAAACAGAAAAGGGATCCAAAGTAGTTCTTTCGCATAGTTCTAAAGATAAACCATTCATTCGTCAGCTTGCTGCAGACTTAGAAAGTGAAGGAGTATTAGTTTGGCTAGATGAACAGCAAATAAAAGTTGGTGATTCAATTAACACTTCAATAAATCAAGGGCTTGCTGAATCCGACTATTTCGTCATGGCACTAAGTGAAAACTCAGTAAGTTCTGAATGGGTAACACGTGAATTAAATTCGGCATTAATAGATGAAATTGAAGAACGAAAGGTAAAGGTTCTACCTATCAAATTATCTCAATGTGAGTTTCCAAAACTTATTAAGGACAAGAAATATGCTGATTTCACTAAATCATACGATAAAGGTCTTAATGAATTATTAAAAGCAATAAAATAAAATATTATGGGTGCAGAACATTTAAAAGGTAAAAGAGGCAAAAAGGGTGGAACTCGTTTCCCTCGCTATAGTCTAAAACATTTAGCAAGTTATTTAGATAGTTTTCTTGGTAAAACTCACACTTCCTCGATCAATATTGAGCAATTGAATGCTGGTGTTTTCAATGTTGGAGCTAATTCACCAGCTGGTAAAACTAAATTTTCAGCGTTAAAACAATTTGGATTAGCAGATGGAGATTACAAAGTGATAAATTCAACTGAATTATGCTCAGGTATCGCTATGAATGATGGAGATGCAAAGATTGAAAACTTGCAAAAATCTTTACAGAGAGTCAAACCATTTGCTGATGCAATTAAAACTTTTCAGAATTCAACAATAGAGAAAGCAAAGATTGGACAATATGCGGTTTCTACATTAAAAGTACATCCTGATCTACGCGATGATTTCGTAAAGGTTTTTGTAGAGTCATGTGAAGAAGCTAATTTGTGCACCATTGATGGACAGTCTGTGTCATTCGTACAAAAGCCAGATATAATTGATGAACAAGAAGTAATAGAAGAAACAGATGACAATATAAATGAAGACGAAAACCATTCAAAGAATGAAGATGTTACTGAAAATGTAAATGAAGAATCAGAAGAAAGGAAGTCTCAATCTTTTTCTAGAAAAAAACAAGGAAATTCAAATATCAATGTAAACATAGATGTTGATCCTTCTATGGATCCTGAAAAATTAGAAAAATTATTGAAGCTTTTAAAAGGATATGGAGCTATATAAAGCCAGTGCCTAACATTTTGTATAAGTAATGGCAGGTAATGTGGTAAATATCAAGGTTTGTAGCCCGCTCAAACTGCGTAGCGGTTTGACAGGAAAGTGCCACGCAATCTGCCACTACTCATACAATTTACCGTTGTAGCCAATTATAAAGAAATGAAAATCTACATTAAAATATTATCCATTATCTTCTTGACCAATTTACTTTCATGTCAAAATAATACTGGTGAAAAAGATATAATTTTAGGTAAATGGAAAGGATATAACATTTCTGATAATGAGTATTTTGAATTAGACATTAACGAAAAGACTATTGGTTCTTTTTCGCACTATGGTGGTAATGGGGGTCTCAGAGAATATAAAATTGCAGAAGACACTTTATTTTTTAATGGAGCGGAATTGAAGTTAGAAATAATTTCAGAAAACCAATTTACATTGACAACTAGTGGAGAAACAGATACTTTAACTCGACTTCCAAACTCTATAACGACATATCATACAATTACAAATTTTAATGATTCAACCTTTACTCTATTCTATAAACAGTTTGAAAATCGAGCACATAATTCATGGATAAAATATGGTTACACGACTGAGAAAAACTTGAATGAATCAAAAGCAAGAGAAGTTGAAATTCTAGAAGACACAATTCAGTAATGATTAATAAGATTAAGTAATAACTTGCTACAACAGCAAGTATATCACATAGCCGCGTAGCGGTTATTAAGACAAAGAATTGTAAATTTGAAAGTAGTACAAATCAACATAAATCAGAGAAAGGAACGGCTACGTGCCATACTTGCAATCCGTTGTGTACTATAATGAGATATTATGAAACGTATTTATTTATTATTAATATTATCAAGTATTGTATTTCACGGATGTGGTCAAAAAAGCTCATTTAATAATACTGATGAATTTACAGAATGGATGACATTTTACTACCTAAATCCCGACAAAGAAACATTATCTGATGCATTTGAATATGGAGTAAGTAATAGTGAAATAAGAGAAGCAGGAAGTACTTTTCTTGTTTGGTCATTTTTTGCAGGCATATTCCGTCAAGATCCTATCATTACTTCTAAGGTTTATAAAGAATTAGGAAATAGTAAAAGTAGAGATGTTAGACTTGGAATTGTTTCATCTCTATGGTTAGCAAACAAAGATTATTGTATTGAAATGATAAATAATTGTAGAGATTTAGAAAGAAATAAGGAAGATATATTATTGATAGACTCCCTATTATTATCCCAGCCTTTTAACATTTTTACCGATCCTATAAAGGATCCTTCGCATCTCGACATGTGTTGGGCAGATTTCTTTGCAACCGGAAATAAAGAGGCTGTTATCAAAATTGTTTCCGGTTTAAAAAAGCTTGGTTCAAATGATTATTATGAGAATCAGATTGGTGAAGCAGCAAGGTGGTCCTTACGGGCGAATGCTTATCAGCATAAAAAAGTCTACCAAATACTATCTGAATTATCTGATAAAGAATTGCAGAGCATCTTAGAAGAAGTGGATGAGAAAAAGAATGAATAATTACAGTACACAACATAAGCTATAGCGCATGAGAATTGGGAGTAATTTTATACAATAGAACAGGATATGCGCCATAGCCCCGACCGTTGGCAAACATAAATAAGAAAAAAATATCTCGATTAGAATAAAATGAAGCCCATATTTTTAATATTTAATATTTTATTACTGACAATCAATATTTTCTGTCAGGATCGTTGTTTTGACTGGGCAACGCAAATTGGAAGCTTTGGAGATAATTATTCCTATGCAATTGTAACAGATGAACATTTAAACACGTACATCACTGGAACATTCAGAGGTCATGAAGAGTTCGGAGGTGTAGTTCTAGAAAGTAACGGCACGGCTGACATCTTTATCGCTAAATATGACAAAAATGGCCAACTCCTTTGGGCAAACTGTGCAGGTG